>JAYFMW010000001.1:0-123626 GCA_042408215.1 Microcoleus sp.
CGAGATAATTTTAACCCTTTTGCGATCAACTTTATGAAAGGTGGCATGGTTTACTCGAACTTTGTCACCACGGTGTCACCACACCACGCTTGGGAAGCTCATGTGGGTCAGTTTGGCTATGGGTTGGGGCACACTTTGCATTTGTATCAAGATAAGTTTCGCGGGGTGCTCAACGGTATTGATTATGATGTGTGGAATCCAGAAAGCGATCGCTACATTCCCCACCACTACACTCAGGAAAATCTGGCCGGAAAAGCCAAAACTAAAAAAGCTTTGCGCGATCGACTTTTACTGCGGGATGTTGACAAGCCAATTATTGCGTTTATCGGTCGTTTAGACGACCAAAAAGGTGTTCACCTCGTCCACCACGCAATTTATTATGCTCTGAGTAAAGGTGCACAATTTGTGCTTTTGGGTTCGGCTACAGAAGCCGGAATTAATGCTCATTTCCAGCATGAAAAACGGGTTTTAAATGACAATCACGACTGCCATTTGGAACTGGGTTTTAATGAGGAACTGTCGCACTTAATTTATGCTGGTTCAGATTTAATTGTGGTTCCGAGCAATTATGAGCCCTGCGGGCTGACTCAGATGATCGGGTTAAGGTATGGGACAGTGCCTGTGGTGCGGGGTGTTGGCGGTTTGGTGAATACTGTGTTCGATCGAGATTACGATACTCGCCACCCGCCCAAAGAACGCAACGGCTATGTGTTTTACCAGACAGATTACAGTGCTTTAGAATCGGCAATGGATCGGGCGATCGCATTGTGGTATGAGTACCATGATGAATTTGAGGAACTCGTCGTTCAAGGCATGAGTTGTGACAATTCGTGGAAATATCCAGCTAAAGATTATGTGGAAATTTACGAGCTAATTCGGCATAAGTAACTCAAGTTGCTTGTGATTGTTATTGGTTATTGGTTATTGGTTATTGGTTATTGGTTATTGCCAATTTTTAACCATTAACCGCTAACCATCAATTATAGTCCTAGACCCTGGAGGCCAGAAACCGGGATTCTTCCTAGATATCTAGTTGAGAATCTTCGATTTTTCAGAGAAACCCGGTTTCTTTAGATATTGCCTATATCTTAAGGAATAGATAAAGTTGGGTTGGTCTAACCAGATATAGATATGGTTTTGAGTAAAAATGCGGGTGGGGAAAGTACGAATGCAGATTGTAGGGTTTCCTTACCTGTCGTTCTTAGTTGCGATCGCACACAATAAAAGTATAGAAATTAAACGGCTGGTTTTCACCCGCCATTACAAAAAATGAACTCACAACTAGAAAAACAAGTAACTCTTCTACAAGACAAAACAGCAGCCGTTGCAGATACCACAAACACAACAGTTGAAACTCCTTTATTCACTGCGGAATTTTCAACAGAAGAAAAAGTCAGAGTAGAAGAGTTTAAGATTAGTGGCGACTCTTTAATTGCGAGAGTCAAAGAATTAATTCAGCAAGGAAAACTCCGCCGCCTCGTCATCAAAAACTCCCAAGGGCGGCAATTGGCAGACATTCCGCTGATAGCGGGATTGGTAGGTGGCGTTGCAGGGGCGATCGTATTTCCAATTGCTGCTATACTTGCGACTGTTGGAGCAGTTGTGGCTCATTTGACTGTGGCTGTTGAGCGCAAAGAATAGTCATTAGTCATTAGTCATTAGTCATTAGTCATTAGTTATTGGTCATTAGTCATTGGTCATTGGTCATTGGTCATTAGTCATTGGTCATTGGTCATTGGTCATTAGTCATTAGTCATGAGTCATTAGTCATGAGTCATTGGTCATTGGTCATTGGTCATTGGGAATGGGGAATTGGGCATGGGGAATTCGTAATTCGTAATTCGTAATTCGTAATTCGTAATTAGTCATTGGTCATTGGTCATTGGTCATTGGGAATGGGGAATTGGGAATGGGGAATTCGTAATTCGTAATTCGTAATTAGTCATTGGTCATTGGTCATTGGGAATGGGGAATTGGGAATGGGGAATTCGTAATTCGTAATTCGTAATTAGTCATTAGTCATTAGTCATTAGTCATTAGTCATTAGTCATTAGTTGATTCCTAACGCTAATAACTAATAACCAATAAATAATCTTTAGATACCCGACTTCTCTAAGAAGTCGGGTATCGGCGCGTTCTGTTTTTTTACTTTCACATTCTGATCGACGCAAATTATCGGGTAGTTTCGCCGATGGTTGGTCTAAATAATTGTAAACAATCCGCGAAATTCGGCGCACAAAATCTCTGACAATCGGGTCATTGTAAGGACGTTTGACAAAGATTGCGGCTAAATAACGCTTCCCATTCGGCATATCAATAATACCAGCATCGCCAACTACAAAGCCGATATCTCCGGTTTTGTCAGCAATAACTGCACCCGCCCCCAAACCCGAAGGAAGCAGCGTTCTAGTTGTTGTATGCCGCAATAATTCTAAAACTTGTTCCCGACTCGATTCAGAAACTAATTTATCGCGAGATAGCATCGCCAGCAGTTGTACCATATCCACAGAACTGGTTGTATTTGTTCCTTGAAAATCTCCCAACCAATTGCGAATTATTGTGTCAGTTAATCCCCAACTGCGAAAACGCTCGTTAAGTTTAGCAATTCCCCCCAAACGTTCAATAATCATGTTTGTGGCTGTATTGTCGCTGATGGTAATCATTTTATCTACGGTTTCTCTGATGCTAAACCGAGTTCCATCTGCTTCGTCTTGCATAGTTCCAGAGCCGCTGGCCACTAAGTCTGACTTCATAACTAATGTTTCATTCAAGCTAACTTTACCAGCGTCTACATCTTGATAAAAGGCAATCAGGATTGGTAATTTGATTGTACTTGCGGCTGGAAATACTCGATCGCCCTTGATATCTAAATAGTTTCCTGTATCTAAGTCCAGAAAAAACATTCCCGCACTCAGGGATTTATACTGTTCGATCGCCTGTTCAATTTGAGGCTTAATTGCTGTCATTTCCGAGCCTGTTCGCATCCCCAAATCACCGGAATAGTTGCGAGGATTCGTGGCAGAAACATTGGGCGAAACTTGACGAGTTTTTTGTTCAAACCGGGTAATAGCTGCTGATTCAAAAGACTCATTACCTGCTAATTGCTCTGGCTTGGGTAACTGAAACGACCAGCGAGTTGAAGATTCTTTGATGACTCGCACTTGTTTCGGATCTAATTTATAACCGGGAGTTAATTGGAGCACTAATCTTGTGGTTTCGGTGTCAAATTGCCCGATTCTGATTTCTTGAATAGCTGAGTTATAGTTGTGAGGATTTTCGGGATATTCTAGCACAATTCCGGGTAAATCAATTACTAAACGGGTGGGATTAGCAATTAATTTAACTGACGGCTGAACGCTGGTATCTGTTGTTAAATTGAGTTTATTTTGATTATCATCGAAGTGCCAATATGTCAAGGTATCGGCTTTTGCAGGTAAGGCGATCGAGAAAACACTAATTAAGGTAGCCAACAGCCATTGTAGTTTTAAAGTCATGTGTGGGGAGAAAGAGTGGAATTTGCCTCAACTCGAAAGCGATTGGAACATTGTTCTCAACCGCTGTCGTGGCGAGTCGTATGACATCATACAGTTAACTCTTGCCCTCTGCCGTATATTTTATTATTTTGTTCGATAATATTCAGTTTTCCGAACCGATCGCAAATCCCGTTCTATTACTTGCCCCCCGGATTCATCCGTGGGGTCAATTCTTCAATTCTTCAATTCTTCAATTCTTCAATTCTAAAATCTAAAATCTAAAATCTAAAATCTAAAATCGATCGATCGCCTTATTTCTAGCAGTTTCTATTGCATCAATTGTAGCTTTGAGAAAAACTTTTCCTTGAGCCGCAAATCGCCGATCGCTCAAATGGTCGTAAGCTTCCCAATTACCACTAACTTCGCGATCGTGCCACAAAAACCAGCCCAGGTAAATTTCACCGCTATCAATATCATCGCACAAAGCCAGCCAGTCATCTCCCGTGAGAACATCGGCATCTAATGCTACCAATTCGATCCAGGCTAGTGCAGTACAAGCATCGATCGGATCGGCATCAAATAAATCAGATTTTGTAGGGGTAGCTAGCTGCGGTAAGAGTGTATATTTCATAATTTATCCTTAATCAAATGATGGCCATCTATTAACAAAATGAGATTAGTTCTGGGTGAACAATGAACTGGAAAATATCACTGTTTACCGAAGTTACTCGGTACTGCAACGGGAAAAACTCCAGTCTGATGAATTTCTGTTTCGTCAAATTTGCCAGCGGCTGATGCTTCAGTTAAAGTATTAAGTGTATTAATTGTGAAAATTGCTGCGGTGCCTAAAGCTGCCATTAACAGCCTGTGTAAAATCTTGTTCATGTTCGTACACCTTTTTTGTTTGATGTATCTACTGTAAAAAATCAAGCAGTGATGCGCGCGGGAGATTAGGGAGTTAAGAAAAGTTTTTTTGATTTAAATACCTTCAAATGTTGAAAGCGTTGACAGGAGGAGGTTTGAGGATGCGATCGACAATAAAACTTTCAGGATTAAAATTCCTGAAATTGAGTCAGGCTGACTATCTTCCTTAAAATCGCTTAAAATAGGAAGTTAAGGCGTTAAACTTCCTAGATTCCTTTCCCTTTCACTGTAAGCGAAGTGCTCAAGTCAAAACGCGATCGCGGTCGCATTCTCACTGTCTCTGGCTTAAAGAAGCTGAATGAGGCGATCCAAGAATGGTCTGACCGACATAACATTAGAGGTACTCTGACTGAAATCGAGGCTGAGTCTGGCGTCGGTTGCGATACAGTCAGCAAAATTCGACAGGGTAGAGAAGGTGCGGATTTGAGTAAAATTCGGCAGTTATTCGCAGTTTTTGATTTAAGTTTAGCGAAGGGCGACCATCGCTCGGCTAAACTAGACGATACGGAAGATACGGATGAGTCGGACAATTTGCCACCTGCGGGGGAAAAAGTCGCGATCGCCAGCCGAAATGTTAAGATTTTTATCAGCTATCACAGCGCTGAGCCCGATCGCGAGTTGGGAAAACAGTTGGGGAATGCTTTAAGTGCGATCGGGAATACAGTTTTCACAGTAGAAAATAGCATTCGACTGGGAGATAATTGGTTCGATCGAATTAATTATTTTCTCCAAGAATGCGATTATTTACTGCTGCTATTGCCGCCAACGGGAACCCAAAGCGAACTCCTAACGTATCAAGTTCAGCAAGCAAAAGAACTGCAAGATTCTCGCCCTGACAAAAAGCCAATAATTCTGCCCATCCGCGTCGGTTTTCCCCTAAGTGCGCCTCTAAATCACGACTTGCGAGGCTATCTTTACCGCATTAAACAGAGGGAATGGCAAACTACAGCAGATACTCCAATTCTCATCAAAGAAATTCTGAGTTTGTTAGCAGAAACTCCCGCATCCGGCCAAGACGAACCAGAAATTTTAATCCCAAACCAAGTATTAGGAATTAGCAGCGATCGTATTCCATTACCAGTCGCCGAACCGGAATTGCCGGGTGGACAAGTCGATGTCGCCTCTCAATTTTATGTAGAACGTCCTCCCATCGAAGAACGGTGTTATCAAACTATTTTGCAGCCCAGCGCCTTAATTAGAATAAAAGCTCCCCGACAGATGGGAAAAACTTCTTTAATGGCCAAGATTTTGCACCACGCATCTTGTCGAGATTATCGCACAGTTCCGCTAACTTTTCAGTTAGTTGATAAAACTGTATTTGCCAATCTCGATAAATTTCTCAAGTGGTTTTGTGCCTATGTCGGGCGAGAGTTACACATACCAAATCAATTAGACGATTATTGGGATGAAATTTTTGGCAGCAAAGTCAATTGCAAAGATTACTTTGAGAAATATCTTTTGCCACAAATCGACACTCCTTTAGTGTTAGGATTAGACGAGATAGATCGCGTTTTCCAATATCCCGACATTGCCGAAGACTTTTTAGGATTACTACGAGCTTGGCACGAAGAATCAAAGCGGCGCGATATCTGGAAAAAACTGCGATTAATTGTGGTTCACTCCACCGAAGTTTACATTCCCATGAATATCAATCAATCGCCTTTCAACGTCGGATTACCCGTAGATTTGCCGGAATTCAACGCTCAACAAATCCAAGATTTAGCAGTGCGCCACAATTTGAATTGGTCCCATCGAGAAGTTGAGAAATTGATGGCAATTGTGGGCGGTCATCCTTATCTAGTGCGAGTTGCATTATATCACATTTCGCGGTCAGACTTGACCATTGATGAATTCAAAGAAACTGCGGTTGCGGATGCTGGAATTTACAGCGACCATTTGCGCCGCCAATTGTGGAATTTGGAAGAATATCCAGAGTTAGCGCAGGGGATGAGAGAGATTGCGGCGGCGGATTCTCCGGTGCAATTAAAGGCAATGCAGGCGTTTAAGTTGGACAGTTTGGGGTTGGTGAAATTGCAGGGAAACGAGTGCGTTCCGAGGTGCGAGTTGTATCGGCAATATTTTCGATCGCATTTGAGCGCGATCGGGTAAAATTAACTCTGGGTTAAAAATCTGCGATCGAAATCGGCGGTTGAAACCGCTACTACACAAACAAAGTCCGCCTCCGCGGACTAAGAGATAATCAAACATCCCATGAACGATATTTTTTTGATCGACTCCGATAATTGGCTAGATTGGATTACCGTGTTTGGTTATCTAGGCTTTACTGCTTTCATTATCTGGCGCATTTTGGCGGCAAAGTAGATATATTATGAAATAATATCAATTCCGGTTCTTTTTAACCTGTAGGGTGCGTCAGACAAAGTTTTAGGGCGATGATTGAAAATTCAGGTTCTGACGCACCCTACTAATTGACTGTAGGGTGCGTCAGACAAAGTTTTAGGGCTATTATTTAGGGTTGAATATCTGACGCACCTTACTAATTATTAGATAAAATCCTCTCATAAATTTCATAATTCTCTCGATCGAAACAGCAAAAAATTACTCTTTGAACACCACCATTCTTTTGTATGTATTCCGAGCATACCTTCACTGCAATCTCACTTGCTAGAACTTTAGGATAGCTGTAAATGCCGGTGCTAATGCAAGGAAATGCCAAACTCTCAAACTCTCGATCAGTGGCAATTTGCATACACTTACGGTAACAGTCGGCTAAGAGTTCTGGTTCTCCATCATTACCCTTCCGCCATACTGGCCCTACTGTGTGGATGACGAAGCGTGCAGGCAATTTATATCCCTTAGTTAGTTTAGCATCTCCAGTCTTACATCCTCCAAGTAATCGGCATTCTTCATAAAGTTCCGATCCTGCTGCTCTGTGTATTGCTCCATCTACTCCACCACCACCAAGTAAGCTGGTATTTGCAGCATTCACGATCGCATCAACTTCGAGTTTTGTGATGTCGCCCAAAATAACTTTCATATTTTCTGCAATAGTAAACTGTAGACAAGTTTAGCAAAGAAACTCATTATCTAGTCTTGCTCTCTCAACTTTCGCAAAATCGGAATTTGTTCCAACTGTTCGGGCCGTATACTATCCCAGTTTAACCCAATTGGACGCGGATAAGTTGTATTAGTCTCAATTATTTCATCAGCAGTAACAATCCAATTCAGCGCCCAATCGTGAGCTTGCATTGGTAAACGCGAATCTGCGACTACTTGCAAAGAATGCACCGTTGTCACAATCGGTGTCTCAATTTCTACTAATCCGAATTCCTGCAACATAGCCAATTCCAAATCAGCAAATCCTGCACCTTTCCCGGTTCTTCCCCCGTTGGGAGTCACTGCTACACAACCGACGATTACTAAATCAATCGGCTCCATTTCTGCAAAACTTACCAATTTTCCGCAAGTCAGTGCTTTGCGGGCGATCGCACTTTCGGCAATAGATACATTTTGCCTCTGCAAATCCCCAGCAGTCAACTCAACAAAACAGCGATCGTCTGTCAAGCGCGGTACTGCCATATACAGCCGTTTTCCGTCTTGCAAAGCGCGCATCCGCACCGGAATTTGTGCCGCATCTGGATTGCACTTAATCGTTTTTGCTTGTTGCCAAATTGGTAAATTTGCCAATCTTTCGGCCGCCAAATCAGCACCGACAAAGTTGGGAATATGACCAAACGGATCGCCAATAGATGCGGCTTGCTGCTTCAGCAAAGACCAAATTTCTGTTCTTAACTTGTCTTTGTCGTGGTGATATCCAATCCAATCAGTTTGCATGGTGTAAATAGAAGGCAGTTCGGCAGCGGATTATGTAACGGATGTAACGGATGTCAGTCAGAAGGAATAATGCTTATATAGCAAGCTGTTTCGCCCTTTGTATCTTACGTTTGATTAAGTCAATTTACTTATTATGGTACAATGTATCATACAAAAGTGTGCTTTTATACCGCTTCGATTCTTCAGTCCGCGCAGGCGGACTTCGTTTGTATAGTAGCGGTTTCAACCGCCGAACTAATTTATGAATTTTACCACAAAACCCAGTTACTATCAAGTCGGCGGAAGTTTGACAAATAACGCTCCCAATTATGTGAAGCGGCAAGCAGATGACGACTTCTATAACTGGTTGAAAGCCGGGGAATTTTGTTATGTTTTAAATTCCCGACAAATGGGGAAGTCTAGCTTGCAGGTGCGGACAATTCAACGGCTGAGAAGTGAAGGAATTGCTTGTGCTGCGATCGACATTTCGGAAATTGGCAACCGCGGCGTGACTCCCGAACAGTGGTATGCTGGTCTGTTACGCATTCTCGAAAATAACTTTAATCTGTCAGATGTTGTCAATGTGCGTACTTGGTGGCGCGATCGCAATTTTTTGGCTCCAGTTCAAAGATTAAGCGAATTCATCGAAACCGTACTCTTAGCCAACATTTCCAGCAATATTGTCATTTTTATTGATGAAATCGACAGCATTCTCGCTCTGGATTTTCCCGCAGACGATTTTTTAGCGTTAATTCGATCGTGCTACAATAAACGCGCCAATAATTCAGAATTCGATCGGCTAACTTGGGCGCTTTTAGGAGTCGCATCGCCGACGGATTTGTGTCGCGACAAAAATTCCAACAGCAGCACTCCTTTTAATATAGGCAAGGCAATAGAATTAACTGGTTTTGACGAAACAGAAGCGCAATCGCTAGCAGCGGGGTTGGCAGAGCTTACAGACAGCTCTCAGGAAGTTTTGCGAGAGGTTTTGTATTGGACGGGAGGGCAACCTTTTTTGACTCAAAAGCTTTGCAAACTCCTGTTGGAAAACCCACAATTAATCCCGAATTTACCCCAGGGCGGGCACGGGGGCACCGCCCCTACATTCGGGGGGGAGAAAGATAAAATTTACACTGCTAAAGAGTGGGTTGAGAAAGTAGTGCGTTTGAAAATCGTGGAAAATTGGGAAGCGCAAGATGTACCGGAACATTTGTCTACAATTCGCGATCGCCTGTTTAGAGAAAATCAGCGCATTGTGAGGCGACTCGGATTATATAAACAAATTTTAGAGCAAGTTGAAATTGTCCCCGACGGTAGCCCGGAACAAATGGAATTGCGATTGAGTGGATTAATCGTCAAGCACGGGGATAAACTCACACTTTCTAATCCAATTTATCAAGCTGTATTTAACAAATTTTTAATAGAAAAAGAGTTAGAAAAACTCTCGCCTTACTCAGAAGCAATCAAAGCATGGCTGAATTCTCATTGTCAAGATGACTCCCAACTGTTGCGAGGTGATGACTTGCATTCAGCATTAAGTTGGGCGGCGGATAAAAGTTTGAGAAACGAAGATTTTCAGTTTTTGACCGCCAGCCAAAAACTCATTTTAAACCACCAAAATCAATTGCTGCATTCAGCTCAAATAGAAACTCAAAAAGCTCAGGTAGAAGCTGGCTCTGCCAAACAAAAAGCCAAACAGTGGATTGGTATCGGTTCTGCGGTACTGGCTGCATCTTTAGTTGGGGCGATCGGCTTTTCAACTCTCGCTTATCAGAGGTTTAAACTAGCGCAAGCTAGTATCGAAGTTGAACAAAATGGCAGCGATGCTTTGCTGTTAGCGGTATCTCAAAAAACCGCAAATAATCAAGCTTTGCGAGAAGCTTTACTGAGGGCGATCGCCGCAGGTAAAAAAATGAAAACCTTGGTTAAAAACCAACCGAAATTAGAACAATACCCAGCCACTATACCGCTGTTAGCATTACAAGTAATTCTCGATAAAATTAGCGAACAAGAGCAGAGTAAAGAATCATCTCTCTTACAAAGAAAGATGACTTGGCAAGCTCATGCAGGTGCTGTCACTAGCGTCAGTTTTAGCCCAGACAGACAATTTTTGGCAACCGCAGGAGTAGACGATCGAGTTCGGATTTGGAACTTGTCAGGGAAAAAGATTGCTGAATGGAAAGCTTTACAGCAGTCAGTAAATATGGTAAGCTTTAGCCCAAATGGAAAGTTTTTAGCGACAGCCGGCAGAGACAGCACTGTTAAATTTTGGAATCTATCAGGTAAAAAGATTTCGGAATTTCCAGCAATTCAAGGTTCAGTTAGCAGCATCAGCTTTAGCCCAGACGGAAACTTTTTAGCTGCCGCAGGAATCAACAGCAGTGCGGCAATTTGGAAGCTTTCACAACTCCCAAAAGTAAGATCATCTCCTGTGGAACTTCCGGGACATAATGGCTTAATTAGAAGTGTCAATTTTAGTGCGATCGGCGATTTTTTAACTACTTTAGATGGCAAATCTACAGTGCGAATTTGGGATTTATCGGGAAATTTGCAAAAAACACTGTCGATGGGGGTCATTGGTATTAGCTTTAGTCCCGATCGACATCAGCAGCGGTTTGCTACAGTAACATTGAATGGTAAAGTCGGGCTGTGGAATTTGTCAAAACAAGAATTAGTGAATGAATTTCAAACTTTGCATTTAGACGCGAAATCAATTAGTTTCAGCCCTGACGGAGAACGACTTGCTACACTGGGAATTGACAAGACAGTGCGGCTGTGGAATTTAGCAGGGCGGCAGGTTGCTCAATTTGAGTTTGAAGAGAATGTTGTTAGTGTTAGTTGGAGTCGAGATGGAAAGCAAATTGCTGTTGCTGGAAGCAATGGCACTGTCTGGTTGAGGAAAGTTGAAGGTTTAGAAGATTTGCTGAAGCAAAGCTGTAATTTTTTCAACAGTCAACCGGAGTATTTGACCAGAGTTTCAACTCTTTGTCAATAGTTAGTTGTTATTTGTTATTTGTTATTTGTGATCGGTAATGGTAAGGTGCCCATTGCGCACCCTACAGATAGAGTTGATGCGGACAGGACTGTAATTGCTAATTGCCAATTGGTAGTAAATAACCAATAACCAATAACCAATAACCAATAACCAATAACCAATAACCTATTCCCCATTCCCCATTCCCCATTCCCCATTCCCCATTCCCCATTCCCCATTCCCCATTCCCCATTCCCCATTCCCCATTCCCCATTCCCCATTCCC
This sequence comes from Microcoleus sp., assembly GCA_042408215.1. Classification (GTDB taxonomy): domain Bacteria; phylum Cyanobacteriota; class Cyanobacteriia; order Cyanobacteriales; family Microcoleaceae; genus Microcoleus. The sequence goes on from JAYFMW010000001.1 coordinate 11,431, forward strand.
CATTCCCCATTCCCCATTCCCCATTCCCCATTCCCCATGCTTAATAACTAATTTACCTTGATAGGCGAAACACTTAAATTAGGATTTTTGACTCTTCTTAAAAGTTCTTGTCGGGCTTGTTCTGGATTTTGCCCTCTCGGTATTTGATATAATAATCTACAGGAACCGTCTTGAGGATTAGCTGCACAAATCATCGGTTGTCCAGTGCGAGACGCACCTGCTGTGATAATATTATCCCAGTTTCCAGGCGTTTGGGAATTGTTGAGAATTCCTGAGACTCGCGTACACCGAGTAATTGCGTCTTCTCCCGATTCATTGAAATAGTTGTCAGCTACCCACAGAATAACGGGAATATTTTTGCCTTCTTGGTCAGCTATTGTCGCTGGATAGCCACCAGAAGCGCCGCAGAAAAATGAAGCTGTTTGGGCAAAAGCGGGAATGTTTGCTAGCATCAAAGTGGCGATCGCCATAATTGATGCGCTAAAAACTGACTTGAAGAGCCGAAATTTCATGAGCTGTAACAAGGCTTGTCATTTAAGGTTGCTAATACTCTAAAAAGTTCGATCGATTGTTGCCGGGAAGATTAGGGATTTAGGCAAAAAAATAAAATTTATTGTGCAATTTCTTGACTGGGTAGAGACTAGGGCGTGTTTTGAAACCTGGAGATCCCCCCCAGCCCCCCTTAAAAAGGGGGGAGAAAGAGTCTCAAAGTCAACCCCTACTCCCCTTTTTAAGGGGGATTTAGGGGGATCGGGATCTGAGGTCGCAGTTTGAAAACACGCCCTAGGGCGTGTTTTGAAACCTGGAGATCCCCCTAGCCCCCTTAAAAAGGGGGAAGCATTCACTCAAAGTCAACCCCTACTCACACCCTACTCCCTTTTTAAGGGGGATTTAGGGGGATCTCCGGGTTTAATTGGAAAGTTTGAAACAGACGCTGGCCTCATGTTTGCCAAAACCAAGCAAGAAATGCTCGCCGCCGGATTTTCCGGCAGAAAATAGGTGGGCCTACAGCGACTTCTGCGGTCAGCGAGGCGGTAAAGCTGCTGTTTTTCACTGTTTTTTGCTGAGCCTTACTCTTTTTTGCCTCGCCCCCCCCTAAATGGGAACCTGTGTTAACATCGGTGAAAATACGATCTTTAATAATCAACAATGGGCAATGTTCTGGTGCTGAACGCCTCCTACGAACCCCTTAACATCACCAATTGGCGAAGGGCTGTAGTTTTGTTGCTGAAAGGGAAAGCAGAGCAGGTAGAACATAACGGGAAATTTGTTGCGCCAAATTTCCCGCTACCAACTGTGATCCGACTGCGGCATTACGTCCGAGTTCCCTATAAGGATATTCCGCTGACCCGCCGAAATATCTTGCACCGGGACGCGCACTCTTGTCAATACTGTGGTTATACCGGGGACGATTTAACGCTGGATCATGTGATTCCTCGATCGCGCGGTGGTAGCGATAGTTGGGAAAACCTTGCTACTGCGTGCGTGCGCTGCAATGTTAACAAAGGTAGCCGCACGCCGAAAGAAGCGGGGATGTTACTCAGGTATCCACCCAGGAAACCTCACAGCGGTCTTTATTTTGAAGTGACTAAACAGGTTAAGAGCGGTATGCACCAAGAATGGCAAAAATATGTAATCGGTCTTTAAAACCCCTGTCAGCGCAAGCGCGGGGGTTTTTTTGTAGAAGTTTTGAGTTTTGAATTTTGAGTTAAAAAGTTCAAAATTTAACTCTTACAGTCCCGATCGCACAACAGCTCAAGACTTTAACATAATTTAAGTGGTCGCACCCTAGGCGATCGCCATTTTCTAATGCTATAAATTAATCAGTCCTGGACGCATTTCAACGTAATCCTGTCATTCTCAGTGAAACGAAGAATCTCCGAGATGCTGCGCTACACTATGTTTCATATCAAATCCTCTCTTCATCGGAATAGTAAATTTGAGTTAACTGTTAACTGTTAACTGTTAACTGTTAACTGTTAACTGTTAACTGTCAACTGTTAACTGTCAACCGTCAACCGTCAACCGTCAACAATCATCTCCAAGAGTGCAACCGGAATTGATATCACTCAGCATGACATATAGCCTTTCTCAGTAACATGAGGTGCACGCTTGATCTAGGGCCTAGGGCCTAGGGTCTAGGGCCTAGGGCATACCTCACTTGATTGAGAACTGCTATATAAGCTTTGCGTAAGTCCTATTAATGCTATAAATTGGCGTAATTGTGAATTCTTTAATTGTTTAATTGTTTAATTGTCAACTATGAAAGACCTACTTAAAACATCTGTCAACCATCAAGATCAGCTAAACCCCAGCAGCGAGGTTGTGCCCCCAAATGTGACTGCGAAACGGCGCAGCAAAGCTGAAGTTGCAGTCGAAGATAGTCGCGCGAGGCGATTTTCAGACCATTCGACCGATCGCCCTGTGGATCAATTACGGCAAATGTTCGATCGACACCGTGGCCAGCGCCAGTTAATCTTACTGCAAGATTTCCCAGACCCCGACGCACTTTCGAGTGCTTGGACTTACAAATTAATTGCCGAAAAGTACGACATTCACTGCTCGAAAAGTCTATGCCGGTGTCCTCAGCCACCAAGAAAATATTGCCTTAGTTAAGTTGACTGGTTTACCGTTGCAAAGGTGGACTTTGGAAACGGCAAAAACTAAGGATTTATCGCTATATCAGGGCTGTGTTTTTATCGACAATCAAGGAACGACTTGCTTGTTATACCAGTTTTTTATGAGGCTGCATAGAATCTGATCCCCCCTAACCCCCCTTAATAAGGGGGGAACAAGATTCTGCTCAAAGTCCCCCTTATTAAGGGGGATGCGAGGGGGATCGAGATATATGCAACGACCCATTAAATTGGTATTAAGCAATTTGGTTTTGGCGGCGGGAATTCCGATCGCAGCAGTAATAGACCACCACAGTTTGCAGGGCGAAATGAATGCAGAATTTGCCGATTTTCGCCCCCAAATCCGCGCTACAGCCACGATTTTTGCGGAGTATTTGCAAGCTGGACTGCTAACTCTCGATGGTAATGTCAGCCAGCATATCAAGTGCGCTACGGCTTTGATGCACGGTTTGCGATCGGATACGAATGCGCTCAGACAAGCTCAGGAGTCAGACTTTTTAGCCGCCGCTTATTTGAGTAGGTTTTATGACCCGCAGTTGCTGAATGCGGTGTTGGAGTCGTCTCGGTCTAAGTGGGTGATGGATGCGATCGAGCGATCGCTCAAACACCGCATTGTCCAGAACAATTTTTCCCTCGCCGGTATCGGCTATCTCCGCTATGACGATCGGGATTGTATTCCCCAAGCGGCTGATTTTTTAGTAACAGAGGAGAACGTACACACAGCAGTTGTCTATGCAATTGTTCACGACAAAGACGAGGAAATTGAAGTAGTAATCGGGTCGTTACGAACCACTAAACTCACTCTCGATCCTGACGAATTTATAAAAGAAGCTTTTGGTCAAGATGCTCAAGGACGATTTTTTGGTGGAGGGAGAAGTCAAGCAGGAGGTTTTGAAATTCCGGTAAGATTTCTTTCCGGTGGGAATGAGAATAGCGATTATGCAAGACTGAAATGGGAAGTATTTGATCCTCAGATTAAGCAAAAGTTGATGAAATTAATTAGTCCGACAGACAATCCTGTTTATCATAATTAACTTCACCAATTCTTCCCAAATAAATTTACTTGCAACATCAACTATAACCTGGTTAATTAAGTGTTCTATGCGCCGACAAATCACCACTTACCGATTCAGACTAAATCCGGATTAAATACCCCTTTTATCTCTTAGTTTCAAACGCCGAATCATCAAGGGGGTGGCAAACCCGGATTTGCTAAGTAAATCCACTTAATTAAACGTAAGATACAGGTGGCTAAAAAGCTTGCTGTAAGTAAATCCACTTAATTAAACGTAAGATACAGGTGGCTAAAAAGCTTGCTGTATGAGCATTCTTCCGACTTCCATCGAACGACTTCCTTCTGCCTTCTACTTATGAGCATTCTTCCTTCTTCCTTCTTCCTTCTTCCTTCTTCCTTCTACTTATAACCAGGTTAACTTAAACGTAAAATGGTTTTTTGTTAGATCCACGACTTCTTAAACAAGTCGGGGAGCAGGGGATTTGGTGGGTTTAGGTGGTATTACTTAGGGATAACCAGAAAACCTCACCTAACGGAGCAAGGGTATATTAACAGTCTTAAATACAGCAGCAAAAACACAGTCAAAGCCACAATTTATGCTATTTACCACCTACAAATAATAAATTACTGTACCAATACATAGCAGGTTAGACTGGTACAAAGTGGGTTGAGAAAAGGAAAGGAACATGGAGATGTCTACACAACAGGCTTTCTATTTGTCGTCAGAGAAAATTATAGAAAAATTTTCCAAAATTGCACTTCAAATCAACGATTTCACGAATTTGGAGATTATTTTGCAATTTGCGGTAGCAGAAACCAGGGTGCTGCTGCAAACCGATCGCGTGATTATTTATCGCTTCCTGCCCAATGGAGATGGTGTAGTATTTGCGGAATCGGTGGGTAGTAAATGGCCCCCGATTCTTGGGCAACTGATTTATGATCCTTGTTTTAAAGCAACATGGGTAGAACGCTACAGCCTGGGACAAACAACAGCCATTTCTGACACTCACGCGGGTGATATTCAAACTTGTTATGTCGAACTCCTCGATAGCCTCCAGGTTCGGGCAAATTTAGTCGTACCCATTTTAAGTCAGGGCAATTTGTGGGGATTGTTGATTGCCCATCACTGTAGAAGCCCACGTTCATGGCAATCTCTGGATGTACAATTATTGCAACAAATGGCTCTCCAACTCGGCAGCGCGATCGTCGATGAAGAGGAACGGCATCAACAACTTCACCAATCAGAAGTAAAGCTAGAGCCCCGAACCCTTGAACTTCAAGAAACAGAAACGGATATCATAGAGAACAAGCCAGTAGAAATGACTCGGCCAGAGAGTGAACAACAATACTCTACAATCAATCATTCAGCCAATGAGTCTGATCGATTGGAAAGTTTACGGCGCTACGAGATTTTGGATACTCCACCTGATGGAGCCTTCGATCGCATCACGGCAATTGCGGCGCGTTTTTTTCGAGTGCCGATCGCGCTTGTCACCTTGGTGGATCGGGATCGGATTTGGTTCAAATCTCGTTACGGGTTGGATGTCGAGCAAATAGATCGGGAACCCGGACTCTGTGGCTCCGCGATTTGGGAAGATGATGTGTACGAAATTCGGAATGCTCTTGAAGATCCACGGACGATCGCAAATCCCCTAGTGTCGGGAGCATTTGGTTTGAGATTCTATGCCGCAGCACCACTCAAAACCCATGATGGGTATAACTTGGGAACCCTTTGCATCATCGATCGGCATCCCCGTGAGCTTTCCCCAGAAGAAGAAGCCACCTTACAGGATCTAGCCGCGATCGTCATGGATGAGATGGAACTGCGTCTATCGGCTCGCAAGCTGATCGAACAAACTGAAGCACAGCGTGAGAGCGAAGAACGTTGGCAATTAGCACTACGAGGCAATAACGACGGCATCTGGGACTGGAATGTGAAAACCAACGAAGTCTTTTTTTCCAGTCGATGGAAAGAGATGTTGGGATTTGAAGAACAGGAAATTTCTAACCATCTGGATGAATGGTCAAAACGCGTACACCCCGACGACCTCGATTTGGTAAAGCAACTAATTTTTGACCATTTTGCCAAGAAAACACCGTTTTACATCTCAGAGCATCGGGTTTTGTGCAAAGACGGCAGCTATAAGTGGATACTCGATCGCGGTCAAGCCCTTTGGGATGAGGCAGGCAATGTGATTCGGATGTGTGGCTCTCACACCGATATTAGTGAGCGAAAATACGCGGAATTTGAGCGAAGAGAATTGATCATTGCCTTAGAAAATGCCGTTTCTGGCATCTCTCAAGTGGATACTCAAGGACGATATCTATTTGTCAATCAATCCTATGCCAATACCGTTGGATATCAACCCGAAGAAATGATCGGAATGTTCTGGGAAAAAACCGTACATCCCGATGATTTAGAAAAGTTAATGGCGGCTTATCAACAAATGCAGCAAGACGGCAAAGTAGAGCTTGAAGCCAGAGGCATTCGCAGAGACGGCTCTAGCTTCTACAAACAATTGGTGATGATCTCGATTCACGACGATCGACAGCAGTTCATCGGGCATCACTGCTTTATGAAGGATATCAGCGATCGCAAGCAAGCAGAAGCAGCATTACAACAAGAGTTCGAGCGTCTGGGTATAGTGATTGCTACCCAACAGGAAATCGCCATCCGCAATCCCAATCTCGATGCAGTCATGGCGGTGATTGCAGAGAGGACTCAACATTTGACCCGCGCCGATGGAGCAGTGATTGAAATGCTGGAAGGGGATGAATTGGTGTATCGGGTAGCGAGTGGTATCGCCACAGCCTATGTGGGATTACGGATCAAAGTAGCGACAAGTTTATCGGGACAATGTATGACGACCGGCTCCATTCTGTTTTGCGACGATTCAGAAACCGATGCACGGGTGGATCGGGCAGCCTGTCGGCGCATTGGTGTCCGGTCAAAGGTGCTTGTTCCCTTGTTTTATCAAGAAGAAGGAGTTGGTGTCTTAAAAGTTGTTTCAGGGACACCCTCTGGCTTTACAGAGTCAGACATCCAGACATTACAACTGATGGCTGGGTTTTTGGCTGGTAGCCTGCATCTGGCTTCAGAGTTTGATGTCAAAAACCTTCTCCTGAGTCAATTACAGGAAAGTGAAGAACGGTATCGTTCTGTGATTACAACCATGACTGAGGGCGTCGTACTTCAGCTAGCAAACGGACAAATTACTGCCTGTAATGCTAGTGCCGAAAGGATTATAGGGCTGACCCCCGCACAAATGATGGGGCGTACATCTGTAGATTTAGACTGGCGAACCGTTCAGGAAGATGGCTCCCCCTTCCCCGGCGAACAGCATCCGGCAACGATCACCCTAGGGACGGGAAAACCGCTCTCAAATGTGGTGATGGGCATTCACAAGGCCGATCGAACACTGACTTGGATTTCGATTAATTCGCAACCGCTGTTCCATCTCCATCAGTCTCTACCCTATGCAGTAGTGACGACTTTTGCTGATATTACAGAACGCAAGCAGGTAGAGGAGATGCTGAGAAATCAGGCTCAGCGAGACAGATTAATCGCCACGACAGATGGGTTAACACAAGTAGCAAACCGTCGCTGTTTTGATGAGCGATTGCAGTCGGAATGGCCGACTTTGATAGAGGGACAAAAACTGCTGTCCCTGATCATGTTGGATGTCGATTATTTCAAGCGATATAACGATTGCTACGGACATCAAGCTGGGGATCTTTGTTTAGTAAAAGTGGCTTCATCGGCGGCACTTGCGGTTAAACGTTCATCGGATCTGTTGGCACGTTACGGGGGCGAAGAATTTGCCGTCATCCTGCCGCATACTGATGCTGCTGGGGCGATCGCGGTGGCTGAGTCGATCCGAGAGGCAATCCGAGATTTGGGAATTCCTCATCAGCAATCTGATGTGAGCGAGATTGTTACCGTTAGCATGGGAATTGCGACTGTGATTCCCAGCTTGGGAACATCACCGGATGAACTCGTTGCCCTCGCCGATCGAGCATTATATGATGCGAAACAACAGGGGCGCGATCGGATTAACTGCGCGGTGAACCAGATGACATAACCAGATTTCCACCCAGTAGAATAGGTAAAAAATGCCGATCGCGCGAAAAATCAAATAAAGTGCGATCGGACAACTCAACTTATGACAGCCACAGTGCATCTATACCTGATCCGTCACGGCATCGCAGCCGAGCCCGAAGAGTACCCAACAGACGCAGAACGCCCGCTGACTAAAGAGGGCGCGAGCAAAACCCGGAAAGTCGCCCAGCGGCTTTACGAACTCGAAATTCAGTTTGACCTAATTCTCACCAGTCCCCTATTGCGCGCCACCCAAACCGCCGAAATCCTGCAAACAGTAGGTCTGAGTTCCCAAATAGAAGAATCCCCAGCCCTAGCCCCATCAGGAGACATCCAGAACTGGCTAGAGTGGTACCAACAGTGGCAGGAGAGAGGAAGCCACAGCTTGGCTCTAGTGGGCCACCAACCAGACTTAGCCAACTGGGCAGAAACTTTGCTTTGGGGCAGAACCCAAGACGCTCTGATTCTCAAAAAAGCAGGTGCGATCGGCTTAATCCTCCCCGAAACAGGCTCTCCCGTCGGCCGCAGCCAAATGTTCTGTTTACTGTCGCCCAAGTTTTTGCTGAGGTAGAAAGCAAATAGTCACATTAATTGATTATTGTTTGTTAACGCGGCGACACGATCAATGTTTCTGCTAATGTACTTTGATTGACACTCCCCGCGCGTAAACGCGCGGGGATTCTTAAGAAACTACCAAATGGGAATTCTTAAGGGCGCTGTCTTGACACCTCTACTAACTCCGCTAAGGTCAAGCCCTAACATTGTCGCTACTTTTCTCAAAATATTAGCTGCCCCATTGCAGTCAGCATTTATGTACCAGTTTTTTGCGCCTGTCCGGTACAGACCACGTTTCACCCGTCTACCTGACTCTTTCCACCCTTCGGGTTTTGCACCGATTGTAGGTAGAAAATCACGGTCAGCAAATGATGCCTTAGACCTGTAACTTTCCTCAGTCTCAACAAACTGAATGCCATGCTTCTGGCACAATTGAGCGACTCGATTTTTTAATCGTGCCGTAGGGATTTGGACAAACTTTTGATTTGTCTTTTTACCCATATTAGCAGAATTTTTCTGCCCTTTATTCCAACCAAAAACTATAACACCGACTCTGTTCTTAATACAGTGATTGACAACTAAACGAGCTGCTTTATTCACAGCATCACGCATTTGACGGTTTCGTTTTTCGGTTAATCGCGCCAATTGATGCGACCAAAAACCATTATGTTTGCCCTCCATCAAAGCTGCTACTCGCTTGTTGTACCACTGGTTGACTGACTTTAGGCGCTTGCCATCAACAATGAAACTTGTCCCTGAGTTGCTAACACAAGTAAGCCAGTTATCAATACCACGATCGATACCTAGAGCTTTTTGAGTGTCAACGACAGCTTGAACACTGGCTGACTTGTAAACAAACTCAGCGTAAAAGCAGCCATTTCTAGGAAGGATTCTAATTTCTCGAATTTCGGCATAGTCTAGATTGGAAGGCATTGCAACTTGAAAATTCTTCAACCCAAACCAAGTTTTAACCTTCAGTCCTAAAGGAATTGAAATTTGACCATCAATCAACTTCTTTCCAAGCGCTTGCTTTGGATAAGCTATCAAATGAAGTCCACCAGGAGTGCGGTAGCCAGGAAACTTTGGCTTGTGTTCGAGCTTTCCCTCTTGAAACAGCTTGGCTAATCCTTTAAAAGATTTTATGGACTCGCCGACAGCGCCACAAGTCTGTTGAGCTGCTTGAGCGCACAACGCCCCGTAATGAGGGTTGCGCTTTAACTGATTAATTATGTCAAAGGGGCGGACGCAAGCATGAATTTTAAAATATATTTGACGAGCGTAGTAAACCGCACAATTGTGCAGTTTGTTTGATTCTTGGCAAATATATTCCAAAACTGCTTTAAGTTTTTTGTCGGGCTTGAGTAATATTTGTTGACACCCAAACATTTAAGCCATCTCTGGTTGTGATACGTTGATTATACACCATCAATCAACAGAGTCAAGTAATATGGCGAGTTTGTCAAAAAAAGATTTAGAGTACCGATACGAGAGCAACGCTGTTTCGCTGATCAATATGCACTTTGTCTTTATTCCCAAGCGGCGCAAAGCGGTACTGGTTGGTAAAATCGCGGAACGACTGCAAGAAATTATCTTTGAGGTAGTCACGGAGAACAGGTGGAAGATTATCGCTTTGGAGATTATGCCGGATCACGTTCATTTGCTGTTAAACGTCAAACCCACGGACTCCGCCAGTTTTGTCATGCAAAGAGTCAAAGGCAGGGCTTCGAGTTACTTGAGAAAAGAATTTCCTGAGTTACTGAAATTACCTACTTTATGGACTCCCAGTTATTTTGTCGGTAGTGTTGGCAATGTCTCAACTGAAACCGTTAGAAAATATATAGAGGAACAAAGAAACAAGTAATATAGAATACTGGCAGCCTTAAGGCTGCAACTGCGTTTCATCCCCGGCTTGAAAGACCGGGGTTTGCGCGTGACGCGCTATAGATTAGATTCCACTCACACAATACGGTATCGCAATGGTCGTCGGCGAATTCAAACCAGGCTTAGAAGGTGTTCCTGCTACCTTATCCAGCATTAGCTTCGTAGATGGACAAAAAGGAGTGCTAGAATATCGCGGCATTAGCATCGAGGAACTAGCACTCAAAAGTACATTTCTCGAAACTTCATATTTATTAATCTGGGGGGTACTTCCGACCAAGGAAGAACTAGAAGCCTTCGAGCATGAAATTCGGTATCATCGCCGGATCAAATATCGCATCCGGGACATGATGAAATGCTTTCCCGAAAGAGGACATCCAATGGACGCTCTGCAAGCTTCAGCAGCGGCCTTGGGTTTGTTTTACTCCCGCCGAGCTCTGGCCAACCCAGCATACATTCGAGAAGCCGTAGTGCGGCTACTAGCCAAAATTCCGACAATGGTGGCGGCGTTCCAGCAAATGCGGCGAGGTAATGACCCCGTGCGGCCGAGGGACGACTTGAACTACTCGGCTAACTTTCTGTATATGCTCAACGAGCGAGAACCCGATCCGCTGTTGGCTAATATTTTTGATGCTTGTCTGACTCTCCACGCGGAACATACCATCAATGCTTCTACATTTTCGGCAATGGTAACAGCTTCAACGCTGACAGACCCTTACGGGGTAATTGCTTCGGCAGTTGGCACTTTAGCCGGGCCGCTGCATGGGGGGGCGAATGAAGAAGTGATTGAGATGTTGGAGCAAATTGGTTCTGTAGAAAATGTGCGACCTTTTGTCGAGAAGTGTGTTGAAAACAAAGACAAAATCATGGGCTTCGGCCACCGGGTTTACAAGGTGAAAGATCCGAGAGCAACTATTCTCCAAGGGTTAGCAGAACAGTTGTTTGAGAACTTCGGTCACGATAGTTATTACGACATTGCTATCAAGTTAGAAGAAGTCGTTGAGGAAAAAATGGCTCACAAAGGAATTTATGCCAATGTAGATTTCTATTCGGGTTTGGTTTATCGGAAAATGGGAATTCCCACAGACTTGTTTACACCAGTTTTTGCGATCGCCCGCGTTGGTGGCTGGCTGGCTCACTGGAAGGAACAGCTAGAAGCAAACCGCATCTACCGCCCCACTCAAATATATACGGGTACTCACGGTGAACCCTATATTCCGATCGAGGAAAGGTCGTAAAGTTTTGAATTAACAACTCAAAACTTCCTTCTGTATCTGCCAAAAACTGCCTTGCTGGGTTGCACCCCTCTTGTATGTTGTCCTGTTTGTTGGCGACAATGTTCTTAAGTGACGATTATCAGGAAGTCCAGTCCTCAGACTTGCGAGTCTGAGGTTTTTTATTGCAATTTAATCTCTCAGATCAAATCCGCGCTTCATCGGAATTGCAAAATCGAGTCAACAGTCCTATCGTTTACGGTTGTTTCTGAATGATTAAACCGCAGAGGACGCTCTTGACACCAATTTAATGGGTCGTTGCATATATCTCGATCCCCCTAAATCCCCCTTAATAAAGGGAGTAGGGGTTGACTTTGAGCAGAATCTTGTTCCCCCCTTATTAAGGGGGGTTAGGGGGGATCAGATTCTATGCAGCCTCATAAAAAACTGGTATGACACAGAGGAAGAGAACAGAGAGATGAATAATTCCGATGTCAACGGATTTGAGATCAATTCCAATTTTCACCACCAGGAAACTGGGCTAAATACTCATCGATCGCATCTTCTAATTCCTTCCTCGAATAATTGTATGTCAGGGACAGTAGCCCAGTGGCGATCGCCACAATTTGCTCTTTGTCCACTCTTTGATTGAGTTGAGCACGGCTTAAATTTCCTTCCAGCACTTCCCTGCTAGCCTCACGAATTGCGGCTTCTAGTTCATCTTCTAGAAAAGACTCCCACTCCGAAGCGTTGATGTAGTAGAATGTTTTATTATCTTTGAGATTGAGCTTTTTAATACTTCGGACAGAATTAGCAATAGCAGCAGACCAAGAATTAGTTAAACGCTGTTATACTTGGTTTTTAATTAGGTGGATTAGCAGCATCAGTAAACAAGAGCCTATATTGCGCAAAGTTGCTTGTTTGCTCATGCCCTCTAATTCATCGACAATTGCTAGAGCATCTTCATTCCTGCCAGCCAAAATACAATTTTTAAGGTCTATTAATTCCTGTACCATTGATTTTGCCCTCAAGATTTATAGGGATTCCGTAAGGTATTGCCGCCATTGGTGTCAACAACCAGGCTAAAACTACCTCTAAATCAGGGTTGTAGCCTAGTCTAGATCCCCCTAAATCCCCCTTAATAAGGGAGTAGGGTGTGAGTAGGGGTTGACTTTGAATATTCTTGTTCCCCCCTTATTAAGGGGGGTTAGGGGGGATCTCCAGGTTTCAAAACACACCCTACTAGCTAAATCTAAACAGATTGAGCTACATGATGGCGGCTAGTCAATTTATCCAATTGATTCACCAACAAACTCAGGAACAATCCCACATCAGTCACAACACCAGTAGATTCGATCGAACCTCGATCGCTCAATTTCGTCACCACCGCCGGATTAATGTCCACACAGACCATCTTCACACCAGCCGGAGTCATATTTCCCACACCAATTGAGTGCAGCATAGACGACAGCATCAACACCATATCCGCACCGCGTAACAGCTCAGCCAAACGGTGCGTCAGAAATATGCTTTCGGTACAACTTGAAAATCTCAAATCTGACGCACCCTACTAGCTAAATCTAAACAGATTGAGCTACATGATGGCGGCTGGTCAATTTATCCAATTGATTCACCAACAAACTCAGGAACAATCCCACATCAGTCACAACACCAGTAGATTCGATCGAACCTCGATCGCTCAATTTCGTCACCACCGCCGGATTAATGTCCACACAGACCATCTTCACACCAGCCGGCGTCATATTTCCCACACCAATTGAGTGCAGCATAGACGACAGCATCAACACCATATCCGCACCACGTAACAGCTCAGTATACTCTTCTTGAGCCTTAACCAAATCCATTTGCGTGTCGGGAAGCGGGCCATCATCGCGGATCGAACCAGCCAGGGAAAATGGTATATTGTTCTTCACGCACTCGTACATGACACCATTAGTAACCAGCCCTGCTTCAACAGCTTTTGCAATACTGCCATAACGCCGCACAGTGTTGATTATTTTCAAGTGATGTCGGTGTCCACCGCGCACAGCAACACCGCGTTTCATGTCAACCCCTAAAGAGGTTCCCATGTTCGATTGTTCCATGTCGTGAACGGCGATCGCATTTCCGCCCAACAACGCTTGTACGTAACCTTCCCGAATCAAATGCGCTAAATGTTCGCCACCGCCAGTATGGATTACAACCGGCCCTGCGGTAACTACAACTTTACCACCCCGATCGCGAATTTGGCGCAATTCCCACGCCACTTGTTCCACTACCAATTCGACGCGGCGCTCGCTAGAAACGCTCCCAGACATAAAGCTAAATTCCTGAGAATTGCGTTGTTCCCGCGATTCTGTTTTGCGAATGGTGCGAATGCCGATCACATCAACAACGACTTTTTCTCCTACTTTTAAATCCCGCAGTAATTTGCATTTGGCGACTGGGCCATCCGCAGTTTCTGTAATAGCAACCGCTCCATCCATCCGCTGATTTTGCGCTTTCACCCACTGGTTATTTACCCGCACTTCCGTGGGATAAATCGTACTAACATAAAAGTCGTCCGGGCCAACGCCATCTTGCACTACAGGTTCTAAAATAGCGTCGCAAAGCTCTTGCGGCGGGGACACTGCACCGAGGTCAATCAGCAGTGCCATAATGTCTTCCATCACATCGTGGGAAGGAGCCGAAACTTTAACTTCGGCAGTGGAGGTGCTTTGCCGCTGCTCTCCTAAACTGAAATTGAGCACTTGGAAACTGCCGCCGTTTTCGACAATTAAGTCTAAAGCGCGACTAATTAAACCGGCATCCAGCAGGTGGCCTTCCATGCGAATTGTGCGGCTTTCTACCATCACGTTTGCCGATCGATCTTCTTGCACTGGTTCTGTTACCCGCAGTGTCAAGCACTTAGCAGCACCGCCTGCTTTCAGAAATTCACTCAAGGGCGTTTCAATCACTTGAAAACCAGCATTAGTGATGCGCGTTTTTAAGCTGTCGCTGACTTTATTCATTACCACAATTTTGTCAATATTGACGGCATTGCAGGCAAAGTTAGCGGCATCTGCTTCTTCAAGGGCAATGCGTTTTTCTGGTGGTACCCGCATTTCAATTAAGCGGTTTGAGTAGGAATCAAATGCGGCTGGGTAGTAAAGCAAATAGCCGCCTGTGAGTGGACAAAAACAGGTGTCTAGGTGATAGAAACGTTCGTCTACTAAACGCAGGGAAAGCACTTCGATATTCAGCCATTTTGCTAGCAATGGGTGAGAATCGAGTTCGGAACGGAAGCCGTATCCGGCCCACAACCAGCGTCCTTCGCGATCGAGCAAAGCATCGCCAGCACCTTCAAATGGCAAGTCTTTCGGTAGTTCGTGAACGGTGAAACCTTTGTCCTCAAACCATTCTTTGAAATAGGGTTCTTCGCCTTGGCGTTCTTTGTGATAGAAACGGCTGAGGACGAAGGTATTGCCTAAAAGTAGACCGGCGTTGGCGGTGAAAACCATATCCGGCCAGCCTTTTTGGGGCGGTACGAGGTCTACTATGGCGTTTTCTTTGAGGACGTGGTAGAGTTTTTCCCACTGTTGGACGGCGCGATCGCGCGATGATTTGTGGACATTTCCCTCCATCCACGGATTAATCACGTAGTCCACATCGTAGTGGTCGGGAGCGCACATCAGAAAGCGAATTGAGTCAGTCATAATTTAGTTAAAATGTTGTAGATGCTACAGACTTAAGTTGACAGAGTTTGCTTGAGAAAAACTGCAATGTTGGCTCGTCACAGAAAGAGTGCAACATCTGACAGCGAAAAAAGTAACTTTTAATTATATCACATAAAAGCCTATTTGGAGTAAATATCCAGGGCGGGAGAAGTAATGAAACCTTGACAAAGCGATCGGCTCAAAATCTCAAACAGTCGGGTATATCTAATATCTTGCACCCGCAGTCAAAAACCTGTAGGGGCGGGTTCACCAATAGCTTTAAAGGATACCCAAAGACTAAAAAACCCGCCCCCACCCCGCACGAGAGTCCTTGATTGATATTGGGGCCTGATGTAAGATATATAGCCTTTCTCAGTAACAGTGCGGTGCCCGACGTGCATAGGGCATAGGGCATAGGGCATAGGGCATAGGGCATAGGGCATAGGGCATAGGGCATACCTCACAACGCTTGAGAACCGCTATATGATTGAAGTAATACAGACTATATTGTTGGGATTAATTTTATCCAGAAACAAATAACCATGACAATCACAGCCACCGAATATAAATATGTGCAACTAGACGATCGCAATATCCCGATCATTGAAGGGACATCGATGAAAATCGTAGAGTTACTTACCTCTGTGAAAGCTTACGGTTGGACTCCTGAAGAATTGCTGCAAAGTTACCCTCACCTTACCCTGAGTAAAATTTACTCGGCCTTGGCTTACTACTTGGACAATCAACAAGAAATAGACGCAGATATCGAGCGGCGCGAGGAGTATGTAAAACATTTAGAACAAGAAGCTGGCGAATCTGCTTTTGCTGCTAGAATGCGCGCTCAAGGGTTGTTAAAATGAGCCTATCCCTTTATATGGATGAGAACGTCCCCATACAAATTACAGAGGGATTGCGTTTGCGGGATGTAGATGTTTTGACAGTGCAAGAAGATGGACTTTCCAGTTTTCCAGATCCCGCTGTATTCGATCGCGCCATTGAACTTCAGCGACTTGTATTTTCAGAAGATCAAGACTTTCTAGCGGAAGCAAAACGGCGTCAGGGTGAGGGGATCAACTTTCCGGGTGTTGTCTATGCCCGTCAAAGGCGAGTCTCGATTGGAGATTGCGTGCGCGACTTGGAAATAATTGCTAAAGTTGGCCATCCAGAAGATTTTGCTAACCGCGTTCAATACCTGCCTTTGTAGTTAGCGATCGAACTTCTTAATCTAAGGTTAACATCTCTCATCGCATCCATCCTAATTTCCAACTCTGGAATTTTGCGAAATTGGCAAGGCGATCGCAAACTCTGCTCCCTGGCCAACTGCCGAATGACACATCAACTCACCACCGTGACTCTCTTTGACAATTTGGTAGCTAATCGACAATCCCAAACCAGTAGCACGACCCACCGGTTTCGTAGTAAAAAATGGGTCAAACATCTTGGATTGAACTTCGCTACTAATTCCGGGCCCGTTGTCAGCAATACGCACGCATACTTGATTTTCGCTGCTGATTTCAGTGCTAATCCGAATCTGAGGATTTTTCTCAAACATTTGTCCAGAATCATTTGTAACTGTTGGAATGTTGTTTACTAATGATAATGACGAATGACTGATGACTAATGACTCTGACAAAGCATCGATCGCATTCGATAGTAAATTCATAAATACCTGGTTCAGTTGAGCCGGATAGCATTCAATTTTTGGCAGGTTCCCGTACTCCTTAATAACTTGAATCTCCCCAGCTTTTCGCAGGGCCTTCAATCGGTGCTGCAAAAACACTAAAGTGCTTTCTATCCCTTCATGAATGTCTACTAATTTGAGATCTTTTTCATCAAGTCTCGAAAAGTTTCGCAAATCCAGCACGATCTGCTTAATTCGTTGAGCACCTGCTTGCATTGAATCTAGGATTTTGGGAAAATCTTCGGCGATAAAATCTATCTCTATTTTCTCGATTTCTTCGGCCACTTCGGTCACAGGTTCGGGATAGTATTGCTGGTAGATAGAAATCAAGTTTAGCAAGTCGTGAGCGTATCGTCTGGCGGGAGTAATATTGCTGTAAATAAAGCTGACGGGGTTATTAATTTCGTGGGCAACTCCCGCTACCATTTGCCCGATTGTTGACATTTTTTCCGATTGAATGAGTTGCGATTGGGCGCTTTTCAATTGTGACAGAGTTTTTTTGAGCTGTTGGGATTTTTCTCGCGATCGCTGTTCGCTAAGAAGCAAAGTGGCTGAGGCTTGTTTGCGATCGCTAATATCGATATGCGTGCCCGTCATCCGCAGGGGAT
Organism: Microcoleus sp.; assembly: GCA_042408215.1. Taxonomy (GTDB): domain Bacteria; phylum Cyanobacteriota; class Cyanobacteriia; order Cyanobacteriales; family Microcoleaceae; genus Microcoleus. The sequence continues at coordinate 28,812 of JAYFMW010000001.1, forward strand.
TTCCAGAAACATCGCGTTCCATCACCTTACCTTGAGCCAAAATCCACTTCCACTCACCCGATTTGGTTAACATCCGAAATTCCACTTCGTAGACCGGAGTTTGCCCTTCAAAGTGAGCGTTGAGCGCTGATTTAGCCCGCTGCAAATCCTCGGGATCTAACAGTTTCTCCCAGGATGCAAAACTATTTTCTATTTCCTCTACTTCATAGCCTAACATCGTCTTCCACCGCGCATTGAAATAGACTTCTCCCTTGTTCACATTCCAATCCCACAATCCCATCGCACTTCCTTCAAATGCCAGATAAAAACGTTCTTCGCTAATTTTCAAAGCTGCTTCTACTTGTTTGCGTTCAGTAATATCCATTACTGTTCCCAAGAGTTGAATAACTTCCCCGGTTTCATTAAAAACAGCTTCTCCCCTGACCTCTATGTATCGGATTTGACCCCCAGGATGCAAAATCCGCAACTCCTCTTTGTAGGGTTTCCCTTCTGAGATAGCAAGGTTTACAATTTGGTTAAAAAACTCTCTGTCGTGGGGATGATACATCTCGTTGAGTTCGGCAGATGTTGGTTCAGGTTGGGCAGGATCGAGACCAAAAATGCGGAATACTTCTTGTGACCAAGTAATTTTCTGGTCTAGTAAATCAAATTTCCAACTGCCAATCCCGGCAAGTTTTTGGGCTGCTGCTAGACTCGCTTCGCTCTTTTGGAGTTGAATTCGCTGCTGTTTTTCTTGTTCGAGAAGATTGGCTTGAGCGATCGCGATTCCCAGTTGTGCCCTCGCTGCTTCTAATAATCTAATCTCATCTTCTGTCCAGTGGCGAGGGCGATCGTACTGATGCAAGGCGATCGCTCCGTTCGCTTTTCCCTGGTAGGAAGTGCGAATTGCTATCATCGACTTTAAACCTATTCGATCGACCAAATCTCTAGCATTTGCTAGCAGCGGTTCGGTCAAAACATCGTCAGAAACCACAGCTTTTTCTTGTGATAATACCAACTCAGCATGAGGATTGCCAGGGACTGGGATTTCTAAATCTAGAATCGATTCTGATTCTGATTCCGATCTTTTGTATTGGGCAACACAACGAATGCGGGGTATTGGGTGTTCTGTATAAGTGTGAATCAAGCAGCAATCGGCATTAAAAACTAAACCAATTTGGGTAGCAGCTCTCTGAAAGACTTGTTCCTGGTTTAAGTTATAGCGAATTTCCAGAGTAATTTTTTCGAGCAGAAATCTTTGCTTTACTTGCCGTTCTAAAACAACTAAAGCTCTCTTAAGTTCGAGTTCTGCGTGTTTGCAATCGCTAATTTCAATTGCAGTTCCCAGAATTTTCCAAGGTTGGCCCTCCGCTGTTCTGGCAAACACGGTCTCCCGGCTAAAAAACCACCGATATCCACCATTTTTGTGCTGTATCCGGTATTCAAAATCAAATATTTCGCCATCTTTTGCTGTCTCAAGTTTTTGCCTCTGTGCTGAGAATGCAGGCAAATCGTCAGGGTGTATTAACTTAGGAATAAATGCGGCTGCCATCTGCTGTATTTCTTCAAACCTGTAGCCAAGATCGCTATAAATTTCGCGGTTTAGATAGAGACTTCTCTCTTCTATTATATCGTAAAGGTACAAAAGATTAGGATTCGTTTTAATTATTGCCGACAGCCATTGCTGGCTTGCTCGTAGTTTTGCTTCGCTCTGCTTGCGTTCTTCTATTTCTGCTTCTAGCAGCGCATTTTGTACTAAAAGTTGCTGAGAAAGCCGGCTCGTCAGCAGTTGATTTTCAACGCGAGCCAAAAGTTCTTCTGCTTGAAACGGTTTCGTAATGTAGTCTACCCCGCCCACCCCAAAAGCTTTCACTTTATCGAACACTTCATCTAAAGCACTGAGAAAAATCACTGGAATATTTTTCGTTTGAGAACAAGCCTTTAGCTGTTCGCAGACTTGATAACCATTCATGTGAGGCATCATGATGTCCAGCAAAATCAAATCCGGCGGATTTAAACGGGCAGACTGGAGAGCGAGTTCGCCCTCCAATGTCGGCCACACTTTATATCCCCGCATCGACAAAATTATGGATAAAAGGCGCAAGCTATCCGGGTGATCGTCAACTATTAAAATCTTGGGCTTTTCGGCAGAATTTTGTTCTGCACTTGGTGCTAAGTTGCCGCTTTCAATGTTGTTAAAATTCTTCACTTTTTACTCCCAAAAGCTAGTTTTTGTGTTTTTTTTTCAGGACTAAGGTTTTGATGTGGGTTGAGATACTTATGCAGGTGAGTAAGGTGAGCAGTGCCCACCCTAAAATATTAAGTTGATGGTATCATTTCTGTGGTGAAATTCATTTTATTTTTCCTAAATTGCGATCGTCTCTTGGTGGCTGCTACCTTCGGATACCTCAAAGCCCAGAGAATAGTTAGCTTAACTGACAATCAGCGATCGCCAAAACGATCGCGCCCAAAACCGCAATATGGTTTAAACCCACATCTTGTACCATTCTCAATCACAGACAAGATGCCTGTTCCACAATATTTGATTGATGAATCCGCTTTTTTCGGTTTATTGTTGGTGCTTATTTGTCTCGCTGAGCTTTCAACTCACCGTAAGCAGCATATACGGCTTTCACATTATACCAATTCAGAAAAATCCGAGCAATTTCTAAAGCTAGCTGCGGCTGACCTCGATCGATCAACCACTGCAAAAAAGGTGTCATTGTCCGCTCATTAAGCATTCCGCCAAAAGATAAAACTCCCCAAAGTATCTGGTGCAACCAAGTCATTTGAATCATCAGCCGCACTTCCCAACTAGGGTGTTTTTGATAAAACAAAACCCCCATTCTGCCGCGCTGAATTTCTCGATCGATCATACCGGGAATTTGCTTTAAACTAAAAGGTGGATGCCAGTGATAGCCAACAGCAGCCGGACATTTAATCAGTTTTAAACCTAATTTCTTTAATCTAACTCCCAACTCTAAATCTTCCCATCCATAAAGTTGAAAGCGAGTGTCGAATAATCCAGCTTCAATCAACCAGTGGCGGGCGATCGCCACATTTCCCGTAGCAAAATAAGCGGCCGAAAAATCGGTGATTTTGTAAGGTTCCGAGGTAGGATTGTCAAAATTGCAAGTATTAATGACGCTGCCGTAAGTAAAAATACGGTCACTATCCTTTTTTTCTTGTAGCAAAGCATCTGCGTGTGCTTGTAAAAAATGCTCCGTAACAACTAAATCGCTGTCAATAAAAATAATCGTATCGCCCTTGGCCTGTTCGACACCCAGATTCCGGGCCGCCGCCGGGCCTTGGTGAGATTGTGCGATCGATCGCACATGAGGAAGCTCAACCGCAGTTGCGGCCAACCACTCCAGCGTGCCATCTGTGGAGCCGTCGTCTACTACAATTACCTCATAATCTGTGACAATGTTACCGAACTGCTGGTTTTCCAGAGCCAGTAGACATTTTGCCAAAATCGGTTTACGATTGTAAGTCGGAATCACAACACTAAAAAACACGGCTTTTCCCCATCGCCACAGCTACCGTATCCCACGGTAGCAGATTTTTCGCATCAACTTGACTGGGATATAGCAAAGTTTAGCAAAAAAAGAATATCTAAATCTGTACCATTCCTGACAAGAATCGATCTCAATTAGGTGCATAATACAAATTGGTTAAATCTCAGATCTTGCACCATTCTCAAGAACAGGCTGTCCGGCCTGTTCCACAAAAATTTAATTTTGTTGTGGGGTGGGCATCTGAGACTATTCTCCAGAACAGGCTGTCCGGCCTGTTCCACAAAAATTTAATTTTGTTGTGGGGTGGGCATCTGAGACTATTCTCCAGAACAGGCTGTCCGGCCTGTTCCACAAAAATTTAATTTTGTTGTGGGGTGGGCATCTGAGACTATTCTCCAGAACAGGCTGTCCGGCCTGTTCCACAAAAATTTAATTTATTGTGGGGCGGGCATCTTGCCCGCCCTAAAAGGCTTATTCGCTGCGGGTGCAAGATGTCAGTTAAATTCAGGATGTAAATACCCATGAGTCGCGCTAAAAAAGTTGTCCTAGCATATTCCGGCGGAGTCGATACCTCCGTCTGCATTCCTTACCTCAAAAACGAGTGGGGTGTTGAAGAAGTAATTACTCTGGCCGCGGATTTGGGACAGGGAGACGAATTAGAACCGATCCGCAAAAAAGCTTTAGCATCCGGTGCTTCGGAATCTTTAGTTATTGATGCTACAGAGGAATTTGTCAAAGACTATGCGTTTCCAGCAATTCAAGCCAACGCACTTTACGAAAACCGCTATCCCCTTTCGACTGCCCTCGCTCGCCCGCTGATTGCTAAACTGTTAGTAGAAGCTGCCCAAAAATACGGTGCTGATGCGATCGCCCACGGTTGTACGGGTAAAGGAAACGATCAGGTACGGTTCGATGTGTCCATCGGCGCACTAAATCCCAAGATTAAAATCTTAGCACCGGCGCGGGAATGGAAAATGAGCCGGGAAGAAACAATTGCTTACGGGGAGAAATGCGGCATTCCGTCGCCCGTGAAAAAATCTTCTCCTTACAGTATCGATCGCAATTTGTTGGGAATGGCGATCGAAGCCGGAATCCTGGAAGATCCTTGGGCTGAACCGCCGGAGGAGGTTTATTTGATGACAAAGGCGATCGAACAAACACCCAACACACCCGAATACCTAGAAATCGGTTTTGATTGCGGAAATCCTGTCAGTTTGAACGGCAAAGATTTATCACCAGTCGCCTTAATTTCCCAACTCAACGAAATAGTGGGAAATCACGGCATCGGCCGGATTGACATGATTGAAAACCGCCTAGTCGGGATTAAATCGCGGGAAATTTACGAAACTCCAGCGATTTTAGTTTTGATGCACGCGCACCGAGACTTAGAAAGTTTGACCCTGACAGCAGATGTCACGCGATACAAGCGCGGCATCGAAGAAACCTACAGCCAAATGATTTACAATGGTCTTTGGTACAATCCTTTAAAAACAGCTTTAGACGCATTCATTCAGGACACGCAAAAGCGAGTTACTGGAACCGTGCGGCTCAAACTGTTCAAAGGAAATGCCACAATTGTCGGCCGCAAATCCGAAAATTCCCTGTACAGTTTCGACTTAGCAACCTACGGCGCAGAGGACGAATTCGACCACAAGGCGGCCGAAGGATTTGTCTACGTTTGGGGACTGCCAACTCGCATTTGGTCGGAGAAGAATCGGGGTTAGAATGTGTTAACAGTCATGGAGGCAAAGAAACCGGTTTTCTATCAAAAATCTTTGCTTTCTCAACCAGAGATAGGAAGAAACCCGGTTTCTGACCTCGACCTGCGTCCAGGAGTGACAAACAAAGTCCGCGCAACGTGAGACTAAGAGTAAGGTGGGCATTGCCCACCTTATTTGTTAAAGTATAGATAAAATAATTTAAAAATCCTAGTGAGTTTGGTATAATAGAAGTGGTCGGAATCTACAATCATAAAAAACTCCATAGAAAGCCAATGATTGCAAATCAAAACCAAAATTACATCTCGCCGGAAGAGTATCTCAAATTAGAAGAACTCAGCCAGATTAAACATGAGTATATTCAGGGCGAAACCTACGCAATGGCAGGTGCAAGTGATGCTCATGTGACAGTTGCTGGCAACTTATTTGCACTTTTGAGAAATCATGTTCGCGGTAGTGGCTGTCGTGTTTATATGTCAGACATGAAAGCTAGGATTGAGTCTAGGAATATTTACTACTATCCCGACGTGATGGTAACGTGCGATGAACGGGACAAAGCATTTCAATCTTTTAAAAGACATCCTTGTTTAATTATCGAGGTTTTGTCAAAAGGAACTGAAGGATTCGATCGGGGAGATAAGTTTGCTGATTATCAAGAATTAGAAACGCTTCAAGAGTATGTGTTAATTAGTCAAAAGCGGCAGCGGGTGGAGTGTTTCCGCCGCAATGCTGAGGGGTTGTGGGTTTTGTATTCTTACACGCAAGGAAGCTTAATCCACTTAGCTAGTGTAGACTTTCGCACTAGCATGGATGCTATCTATGAGGATGTAATTTTTACCAACGAAGATATTGTGCTGAATTAACCATGCTATAATAAGGATAAAACTTCACTCTGCAAATATGCCAAAATACCTGACAATTACAGAAGCGCAACAACAACTGCCAAAGTAGCCCGATGACTTAGCAGCAGAGCCAGCTATCATCACTAAGGATGGGAAACCGGCTATCGTTGCGCTCAGTTTTAAACAATTTGAATCTCTGTTAGAAACCATAGAAATTCTCTCGGATGGGGAATTTATGGCTGATTTGCGATCGGGTATCCAACAAGCCCAGAGGGGAGAAACAATAGACTTACAACAGTTAAAAGCAGATTTATAACTTTCCTATACCTGACTCAATATTTCCAAAAACTCCTGCACAACTAGATCCGGTTGTTCGCTGCATCGAGTAGCATCGTAATGTTTGACAAGACAGATGCCAGAATCTATCAAAAGCCCGCACATTTCATCTTCTGTGGCGTTTTGATGGGATGATTCGCTGTCAATTTTCAGTATCCCTAGCTTGTTTTGGTGGAAGATCAGAAAGTCAGCTTTTTGGTTTTGTCTCCCTGCGGCTGTTGGGATTCGGAGTTGGGAGTTGGGGATGAAGAGGGTGGAAGTGCGATCGAGCGTTTCGGCAATTTTCACTTGTGCGTCGGAGTGGAAGCAAAAACCATTCCAGTTAATTTCGTTTTCTGAGTCAGATAATTCAGTTTCACTGTCAGCATTTATTTTTTTATCTAAATCGGTTTGAACATAATCAGCTTCATTTAAGTTTGCGAATAATCTAGCTCCACTTAAGTTTGCTCCGCTGAGATTTGCACCGCTGAGGTTGACTTCGATCGTCAGATTTCGCTGTAGATTCACTTGAGTTCGCCGTAAGTATCGCTTTAAGACTGATTTGAGATTATCTTTTTTGACTTTTTCTTCTAGTGCTGTTGAAAGTAGTTTCCATAGTTTAGCACCAGCATCTTTGATATAATCATATTCATATTCAGTGCTGGCTGCAATTTCTTTATAAGACTGTCCTTCCCAGGATTGACGAAACACTATCTCTTGAATCTTGTTGAGGCGATCGTAGTTGAGGGCTGTTTCTGCGATCGCGATGGCTTCGTCAACGGTCATATGTTAAACTCCCCTCACACCTAAAACTCTCACACTATACCAGATTCTAGCGCCACAGTCCAGCCACTTGGTCGATCGACTTGGTTATTACTTTTATACTACTTTTCCAATACTTTTATATTACTTTTTTGACTCTTAAGACAGATGTGGATTTGATAATATGGAATGTAATCAACAGAAACAGTGTTTGTGTTGGAGTCTCATAGAATATCCCAGCCTCGATCAAATATTGCTGATAATTAATTAATAGGAAGCTTCATGTTAAGTAAAAAACTGCTAACATTCAGTTTAATTACCTTATCTTACATTGGTAGTGTAGGAGTATTGTCTACTTTAACTACTGGCTGTGACTTGATAAAACAAGATAAATCCCTGTCTGCAAGTAAAGCAGAAAAAATAGTGAATAAATGGAAATCTTCTCGAAGTGGAACAATTCAGATATTAGGAGTACGCGAAAATCCAGACAATACTGCTGTAGCTACATTACAGGCTTCCAATTTAATAGTTAAAACAGACTTTCTTGGCACAATAACGGAGAAAAACTTTTCGGGACCGGGCGAAGCTAAATTCTCGCGCTATACCGATGGAAGTTGGGCGCTCACAGGATTGGTTTTTGGAAATGATATATTGGATAGCTTTTGGTTTAAGGATCTCAATATAAAAGATGATTAGGTGAAACTTGGCAAAAAGCAAGGGTACTAGCTTGATATCGCTCTCAACAACATCAGGCTAGTTATTAGAAAGCAATGTGACTGAACAACAATTATTAGTAGAAGAGGAAATTATTAATGTCATCTGGTAGTAACGGTAGTGGTGGCGTACATTGGGTAGCAATAGGAGCGGTTGTTGCGGTTCTAGGCACAATTACTGGTTTTGGAGTCTTCCTTTTTGGAGATAAATTACTATGTAATTTGAAAGGCGTGAATATTGGCTTTCTGAAATGTGAGGAAGATGCTAAAGTTGTGACTCCAGCACCACCGTTCCCCCCCAAATTTCCTCCTTCATCTGAGCCTATTAAACAAGATATTATTCCTTCTTCATCACCGATATCCACTTCTTCTCCTGCGCCGGAGACTCCAGCGCCAGTTTCGCCATCGCCATCGCCAGTAAAATTATCTGCTGACGAGAAGCCCTGCACAGTAGAGCAAAATGGCAGTACCGTAAACCTTGGTTCTTTGGAACGTTCTTGCCCATTCGCTGGTAATGTTACTTCTAATAATCTAGAGAACCGTTACCGTTTTAAGATAGATAATCCCAGTAATATAAGCTTGTTTTTAGATGGTGTCAATAGCGAAGTAGAAATGTTTTTATATTCAGACAAAGATGGCACTGGAGTAATTCAATATCAACTTGAAAACACATCTGCTATTAAGTCAAGAACAGGAATAATCAAACAAGAATTGAATGTGGGTAGCTACATTATTGTTGTGAAAATGAAAGCTAGAGACACCCCATATTCACTTCAAATCATTAATAATACAAGTCAAATCCAAAATGTTGGTTATTTAGAAGAAAAAACCATCTCCAAAAATGGCAGTATTAGTTTAAATAATCGAGAGCAATTTTACAGTTTCCAACTAGCAAATCCTAGCAGCATTAGTCTGTCTTTGGGTGGCGTTAATAGCGAAGTGGAAATGGTTTTATATTCAGACAAGAATGGAACAGGAGTAATTCAATATCAACTTGAAAATATATCTGCTTCTAACTCAAAGCCAGGAATAATTAAAAGCAACTTAAGAGTAGGTAATTACATTGTTCTTGTGCGGTCAAAAGCTAGAGACACCAATTACACTCTTACTATGTCTGCTCCTTAGTTAATTCTTGAATTTCTCTTGAATCAGCAGTTTATGCTCTAGCTACCACAAAGTAATTACTATGACTAATCCTCAAAACAACTCTAATCTTGCGCCTTGGAAATGGGCTTTAATTGGTGCTGGCTCAACTTTAGTGTTAGGCTTAGCTGGCTTTGGATTATATAATCTACTGAATCCTAAAACTTCTTCAACTTCAACTTCAACGCCAACGTCAACGTCAACTTCTGTAGCTAATGCAACTCCTGATAATTCTGTTGCTAAACAATTGATAGGTCAATGGGAAATCAAAATTTCAGGTAATTCTTTTACATTAATTTTTACGCAGGAAGGTAAGTTATTTATGTTGGAGACACCCACTTCAGCTACCGAACTGAAGTATCAAATTAACGTAACTCCTCAACCAAAGAATCTCGATCTATTAGTAGGGACAAAAATTATCGCAAGGACAATTTTTGATTTCACAGCAGATGGTCAGTTGCGTTTAGAATTAGATAATATTGGAGAATCTCGACCGACCTCTTTTAGTTCCAATGTAAAAACTTTTCAGAAAATATCTGAGCAAACGACACTTCCCTCTAATGTTCAAGTAGTTAATCCAGAAGATCAACAAAGAAAGGTTAGACAGTCAGAAGCCAAACAGTATGTTAGTTCAATGATCAAAGCCCAACAAGCTTTTTACGCTGAGTATGCCACTTTTTCATCTACCATACAAAAATTGGGAATAGGTATCAAGTCAGAAACAGAAAATTACTCATATAGCATTGTTTTGAGTAAGGATAATCGTTGGGTGCAAGCAATCGGTTTAGCCAAGAGAGATGGATTGAAAAACTATACAGGCATAGTTTTTTTAACTAAAACCTCTGATGGTCAATATACATCTACACAATCTAGACTTTGCGAAAGCACTCAACCATCAAAAGAGCTTCCAGGAACACCAACAGCTACTAATTCTCCTGACATGCAATGTCCTTCTGGTTATTCAGAGGTGCTGCGGTGAAACTTTTCTCAAAATCATTAGATTTGATAATGCTTCCGAGATTCTACTGGTTCTCCCAGTCCGCGAAGGCGGACTTTGTTTGTGTAGACGCGATTTCCAATCGCCCCGAAATTTGCTTGTTTGTGTAGACGCGATTTCCAATCGCCCGGAGATTGGTAATTTCAATATCACCTTCACTCATCAGACTCAGACTCAAAATCCACGCGATCGTAAATATCACCCAACGAAATCTCAAACTCCACACAATTCAATCTCAACACCGCATCAGCACCATCATACTCAGACAAAACCCACTTATTATCATCCCTCTTAACAAACTGTTCGACGTGCATCTCGTATTGATCTATCAAAACATACTCTCGAAAAGTAGGAATCGTGCGAAAAAGTTTAAACTTGCCGCCCCTGTCATAATCCGCCGTCGATTCCGATAAAACCTCAGCCACCATCACCGCATTAGTAATCGTATCTTTCCTACCTGAAACAAACTCCAACTTCCCCGCAACCAACATCACATCAGGATAAGTATAAACCCGCTTTGACGGTATCCACAAACGCAAATCGTTTATAAATACTCGGTACGGTTGCCCTTTCGTAGCAAAATTCAGTGTGCCATAAAAATTGCCAGCTATTTGATTGTGATTCGGTGTTCCGCCTGTCATAGGGATTATCCTGCCATCCTGATATTCACTTCTAAATTTTGCCCCCTCTTCCAGCATTAAATACTCTTCAGGAGAGTAATAACTCTGTGCTTTGTTCTCAACTTTGTCCTCAACTTTGTCTTCAACTACTTCGGCGCGAATTTCTGTTGATGTTGTCATAGTATATCCTGTTGCGATCGTACTTACAATTATATAGGACTTACCCGCTCCGACCAAAGAAACCGGGTTTTTTCCCGAATCTGCGATGCTCTAACGAAGTATTTCGTAAAAAACCCGGTTTCTGGGCACCATGCGTAAGTCATCCCAAAGAAACCGGGTTTTTTCCCGAATCTGCGGGCGACAACGAAGTATTTCGTAAAAAACCCGGTTTCTGAGCCTCCACAAATCGAAACTACCGCTCACAAATCCTCATCTTGTGCTTCAATTACCTCTCCCTCAAACTCAAAACCCCGCTCCATACCATCAAAATATTTGTCAATATTAGGCTTGATCCACAGCGCCGCTTCTCCGTATCCCAACTCCACAGCCTTATCAACTACCTCATACCAAATTGTCAAGTCAACTCCCGCCGCTTGCACCGCCTCCAAACAATCCCAAACAAACTTTGGCACTGATACCGGCGACACCGCATATCTCAGCAATTCCTTAGCACCTTCTGGGAAAATAATCACATTGTTGGCAACTACAATCATACCTATATCTTCTTCATTTTCCCCTTGCCAATTCACTTCGCCATTTAAAACATAACCCCAAGGTTCAAGAAAATTGTCGATCAGATACTGCAACCATTCGACATAATCATAAAACTTTTCTGCGCCGTTCCATTTAATCCCCCCGCCGTCAGCAGTCGGAATCCACTTACACCACAATCCTGGCTGAGTCTTGGGCGGGCGGTTGTAATCGACAACAGAAACTTCCGAATCTTCATCCCATTTTTCATTCACAAAATAGCAGCCTTCTTCGCCCACAGGTAAACCAACTGCTTCTCTTGCCGAATCGGGAATACTTTGCAAAATAGCAGGATTTCGCTTCATCCGTCTAGTCCGAGCAAACTCCAATAAGTAAATAGCTTCGCTGTCTAATAACCGTTTATTTAAATGAAATGTTCCGTCAAATATTGTAGTGTATCCCATGATTTATACCTATTATAAATGCCTGGTGGATTTAGCGAGTATGGGTGTATATTAAAGACTAAAACCATCTTTATATCTCGCTTATTGCCGAGTCTCGATCCCCCTAAATCCCCCTTAAGAAGGGGGACTTTGAGTGCTTCTTGTCCCCCCCTTTTGAAGGGGGGTTAGGGGGGATCGAGGAACTAGGGGGAGCAGATAGATTTTAAACAATTACCAATTACCTGTTACCTGTTACCGATAACAAATCTTACTTAGTCTTGTCCAAACTCCGGGACTCCAACCAAATAGGAATTGCAATCCAAGCAACTGCTAAAAGTAAGGCAACTATAGCAAATTGAGCGGCCCAAGCTACCAATTTCTCTAAAGACACAACTTGTCCTAAGAAGTATGATAAACTTACCATTACAGATGCCCAACTGGCGGCACCTAGAATATTGAACAGCGAAAATTTCCAAAAAGGCATTTCGGCAATTCCCGCTAGGGGGCTGGCAAAAATTCGCAGCAGTGCGATGAAACGGCCCAAAAATACAGCCTTAGCTGCATTTTTGCTAAACTGTTCTTTTAAGTCAAACAGTTGTTCTTCTCGAAAGCGGAAGATTTTGCCGAGTTTCAGCAGCAGGGGCCAACCGCCGTATCTGCCGATCGCATAACCAAAATTTCCCCCCAATGTAGCACCCGCGATCGCACTTCCGAGCACAAACCAGTAATTCAGTTCCCCGCTACCAGCTAAAAACCCGCCAGCAATGGTAATAGTCTCACCAGGGAGAGGAACTCCCAGGTTTTCCAGCAAAATTCCCAGAAATACAGCCCAATAGCCGTAATCGTGAGCAAATTTCTGAATAGTCTCTAGCGATAAAAACTCAAAAGACATTGGATGCTGCCTTCGTAAACTTTTGCTCTTCTCAATACTTTTATATATTGACTTGATTCAGCCAATAGTGCAATCTTTCGCTGTGATGAAAAACACACTACATTGGCGATCGCTCGCCTAACTCAAAACCAATATTTCAGAGATAATAGATCAATCAGGAACTATTACGGTTCCATTCCGGGCGATCGCCAACCAGCCACGCTCGCGATTGAAATCGCTACTACACAAACTTGCGTCCACGCGGACTCAAGAATAAAGAGGGTATTAAAGCAGGATTTGGTATTATTCCCACGCTCCAATCCCAGAGTAACATTTATGGTATTTTCCAACTTCCACGAACACATCGTCCTCCATCCTCAAAACTGCCTCGACTCCCAAGCAGGTAGTCTCCTACAACAACAGCTAGCAGAAATTGCGCCCGATCGATACAAACTCTGGGTAATAGACATGGCCAGCGTAGATTTCATCGACAGTTCCGGGCTGTGCGCCTTAGTGGGCGGGCTCAACGCCGCCCGCCACCGTGGATGTCGCCTTGTCATCTGCAACCTCTCAGCCACAGTCAGGCTAATTTTTGCAATTACTCAACTCGACCAACTCTTTGAAATCTTCGACTCTATCGAGCAAGTGATCTCAACGGAAACTCCGGCCCTAGTTGCTTGATTGAAGTACCCGACTTTCACATCGATTTATAGCTAGCAGAACTAATTTGCAGATCATAAATAGGCGCGCCTGTCAAGCAAAACCAATGACACAGAAATAAATCCGGCACTTGAACGCCGACAGAAGCGATCGCAGGTGCGGCTGGAAAAGGCCAAAGTCGATCGAAACAAATCCTTTCCCCTGCGAACCCGAACTGGATCAAATAAGTCGCCGGCGGCGCATTTACCAGCTCCAGCAAACGGTAAGCCAAGTCATACAACTGTTGTCGCCAAACATCCGACAAATGCAGCGGTTGAAAGTAGCTCAACTCCCCAGACGGATTGTGGGCCAAGGCACCGATCGCCTCAGCATACAGAGGCCCCTTCGCCGTCCAAACCACAGGTAACCAAAAATTGCCATCGCCAGTAGGCACCTGCAACTGCTCTTGCACCCGATCGCGCGCCGCCGAGACATTGGCGCAAAATCGAAACACATCTTCACCTGGAAAGGCAAGATTGGACGGCACATCCAGCGTCAAAGGACAAACCATCGCCCCCGAAAGATCGATCGCCCCAGAATTCAGTTCCGAAACCCCACAGATATTTACTTCCGCGAAAGGATTGGATTGAGCGATCGCCACTTTCAGTGCGACCGCCGGGCCAATCTTGGCATCCGCCACAATCAAAACCCTAGACATTCCCAAAGCTCGGCATCTGAATACCCTGACTGTCATCAGGATCGACCGTAGGCAAATCCAAACCTTTAGACTTGCGGCTCCGCACGGCGAGACGGTAAGTTACGCTCTGCAACTCAGTGTGTAGTTGGCGGTTTTCCTTTTGCAGTTGATCCAACTTTTCCTGAATCGGCTCGATCCGCTCGGCAAACTTCTGACGGTAAACCCCCGGCAATTCCTGAACTACCTGTTCCAGCATCCGAGAGCGATCGGTCAATTCTTGCACCGACTGCCGCAGTTGGTAAACCTCAGTATCCCGCTCAGCGATTTGTTCCTGATAAAAACCCACCTGTTCCTCAACTGCTTGCAGTTGTTCTCGCATCGCCTGCATTTGAGCTTGGTGGCGCTCGGAAACTTCCGGCGCCGGCACAAAACTCGAATTTCCCTTGACCAGCCTGAACAGCTCTTGAGACAACTGCTGCACCAATTGGTCGCGCATTTGCAGCTCTTCGTTCAGACGAGACACCTCAGATTGCAGTTCTTTTGTGCTTACAAGTTTACTCGGGTTCACAATCACCAATCCTTTTTCGCTAACATTTGCCAACAAATAAAATAGTTTACAAAATGATTAAACTCAGCGAGACTGGCAAAGCCCGCTGATTTTCACAACCAGACCAAACCAGACGTGAGTTATTTTTAACAAATTACCTGATCTTATTCTACTCTGAGCTTCTAGGGCACCGATCGACCCTTCGAGATCTCAACGGTAAAGCCCAATCTAATTCATCACAGATACCATTTAACCCGGTAAAACTTGGTTGTTACTACCAAATTCTACTATGTATTGGGGTGTATCCTCCCCAGCCTCAACCAAAGTTAAGGCGCTTAACGACTTCAACAGAATGTTGATTGCGCCGTTCCAATCCCTATCGATGATGTGTCCGCACTCTGGACACTTAAACGTCTTAGAGCCACCGAGCTTTTTGTGGGCGTGCCCACATTTCGAGCAAGTCTTTGAAGTATATTCTTCGGTCACATCATGCACGACAGAACCGCGCTTTTGCGCGTGAAACTTCAAGGTTTCCTTGAATCGGTAATGACCCCAAGACAACATACTCCGAGCGGTTTTAGACCGGATCTTGCGCTTCTTTCTGACCACCATTTGAGAGGTTTCAAAGGTTGGCAAAAAGATGTGCTTGTGCTGTTTGGTAAGGTATGCTGCAACGCGGTTATGAATGTCGTCAATCAGGTTGGAAATCTTGACTCTGATTGACTTGGCAAGCTTGCGTAACTGCCACCTTTTCCGCTTATTAGAATGCCCCTTCAAGGTTGTCCACTGCGACTGAAGTCGATCTAAGCGCTGGCATAACGTCGCAATTCGACCAATCCCCGCAGGGGCGAACTCCGTAATTGATTGCCCGTCAAACCCGGTCAGAAAAGTTCTCACGCCCGGATCTAGTGCAATTGCGTTATCAAACTGGTTCGCTTCAATCTGCATTGGAACGGCAAAGCAGATAAACCATCGACCCCGATCTATTACTACGGAGAAATCAGAAGGCATTTCTGTGCAAAGTGGCTCCGAGGGATTGATCTGAGCTTTCCCAAGTTGCCGGGGGTAGGTTGTGTTGTTTGTCCAGTTGTCAGATTGCAACTTGATGCTTTGAACCTGCTCGCGACACGACCGAAACCGAGGATTGCGCTTGTCTTCGCACTTTTTGAATGCATCATGAGCGTCTAGAACTGCCGCGCCTCTTGGATTGTAGGGCGTTTCCTTCACCCAATCTGGCGCAAGATCGTTCACAATCTTGCGTAATTGAAACGCGGTTGGTCGCTTGCTTTTGTCGATCCAGCAATCTCGCAGATAGGCGATTGCCGTGTTATATGACCACCGACTAGCCGCGATCCACGAACGCCACGCCACTCTCACGGGTATTTCCGGGTAAACTCGGATCTTCTTTGATTTGAGCTTTGTATTTTCGGAGTCCGTAGAGCCGGCAACTAAAGACGTGGACGACGGCAAGGATATCTTCAACCATCTCTCGTTCTGGAGATAGGTCAGAGCGGTTGAGAACCACGAGTTTGCAATCAAATTGGTCGCACACCCATTGGATGAGTTCGACTCCGAATCGGGCGAGTCGGTCTTTGTAGCTGACCACAATTTGCTCGACATCTCCCGACAATACTTGTCCCAGAACGGATAGTAAGCCTTTGCGTCGGTAGTTGAGTCCCGATCCGATTTCTTTGATGACTTCTCCTCCTGGGAACAGACTTTGGAGATAGTCAGCCTGTCGGTTAAGGTCGAGTCGCTGCTTGTGGCTACTGACTCGGCAATAGAGCAAAGTCTTTCTGACTTTGGTGGACTTTGGATCGAGGACACTATCGATGTCGTAGCGTCGATGTCCAGCCGGAGTTCTAATTGTTGCGATGCGTCCTGACTTGTCCCAGAGCCTAAGCGTTTTCTCCGAGACTTGGAGGATTTGCATCGCTTCCCGTGGTGTGACATAGCGAACCATAAAAAACGTTGTAGACTTACCTCATTCTACAACGTCTTACCGGATAATTCCCGGAATGTCTAGAAATTGACAGGTAATCAACCTCTAATCCAATTGAGCACTTGGCCAGCTTCGTCCAAGCAGCCACCAAAACAGATAATCCCGTCTTCGTGGCCCGCCATCGCCAGAATTTTGCGATCGCCTAAATTCTCTTCCTCAAAAAGTCTAAACATTTCTAAGGCCATCCCAGGAGTGCCATAAGGTATCTCTTTTCTAGTAGTCGGAATCTTAA
This sequence comes from Microcoleus sp., assembly GCA_042408215.1. Classification (GTDB taxonomy): domain Bacteria; phylum Cyanobacteriota; class Cyanobacteriia; order Cyanobacteriales; family Microcoleaceae; genus Microcoleus. The sequence goes on from JAYFMW010000001.1 coordinate 45,540, forward strand.
ACAACAGTTGCCGCCAGAGTTTAGGGTTATGAACGTGAATGATCCCGCCCACATCATCTCTGTGAAAGTACAGCGCCGCGTGAGTCAGCGACTCAGAAGAAGCTGGTACAGGGCCACGACAGCCGAGGAAATTTTGTTCTAAGTCAAATTCGGTGACAGTACAGTAGGATTCAGGCCCCATCCTTGGCAAGTGTGCCGTCTGGGTGCCTGAAATAATGAATTGGCAAGAATTTCCGAGTCTGACACTAACATTGCCAAAGCCGATCCCATTGTCGTAGACACCAATTAGTCCCCACTCGTGGAGCCGATCGCGCCACTCCATCAAATCTGCCATACTTTCGGCCACAGAGGGCTCTGCGTGCGTCCAGTCACAGCGGTACTTAACGACACCTTCATCCATCAACTTTCCTGCCGATCGCGGGTCTTCAGACAGAGCTAGGCAAAGGGGAGCGAAGTTGTACAACCGCTCTGTTTGCCACCTTCTGCATAACTGCATGAGTGTCTTGATTAGTCTAGTCCAGTGTCGCCGTAATTGGCTACTAACATTACCAAAAAGTGAAATATTAAAGCAGAAAAAATTATGCCAAACATCATGATTTAGCCTCAACAGGCAATTACAAAAGTCCTATATGAAAATGCACGCTTTCTGGCCGGGAGTTTCATGCCAGGCTTTTGCCCAAGTTTCTTCTGTGAAACCTCTTAACAGTCCTGAACATTTATTTATTAATCCTCAGCATTTATACTGATGTGGCTACCCCTAATCACTATTTAACGCTGCACTATCTCTAAATCCGGCAAGTTTCCTAAAAGTCAACCGTATATTTACTGATTTTTTTGATCGTAGAGAGATTTAAGCGCTCGCACCAACTAATAAAATATTTGTTCATCAAAAAACCAGCCGATCGGGCCCAAGGGACCCGATCGGCTAAGCTCCGAGGATTGACTGCGATCGCCCACAGCCCTTTAAATATGGAAGTGATACAAAATGCTGCCGTCGTCTTTAATTTCGCAATTGGCATTAAAGACTTCGGCTTGTTCGTTCAAAAAACGCTGGGCGACATCCGGCGACAGCCGCGTCTCCATCGCAAACCGCACCAGAGTGATTTCGCCGCGCCCTTCTTTAATCAGTCGGTACAAAGCGCTTTGGAGTCGATCGCTCTCCGAGCGCTCAAGAGCTGCTTTGTCGCTCCAATTCGCCGCCGCCGGAATCAAACCGCGACTGACCAAAATCGCCACCAGCAAGCCAACACCCAAAATCAGAGGCACTGTTGGATCGCTCGTTGGCGTCGCCACAATTTGCGGAACTTGGGCGGCGGCAAAACTACTCACCATTTCTTTCTCCGACGCTTGCGTATCCGCCATCGCCAGTTGGGTTTTGTTGTAAAAATCTTGCTGAAGCTTGATTTGCTGCAACAAGCGAGCTCGCTCTCTTTCGTATAGGTCGAGCTTTTGCTGAGCTTGTTTGAGATCTTGAGTGACTTGTGCTAAGCGTTGGTTGAGCGATTGATTGACTGATTGCCACCGATATCTGTTAATCAGGCGGCTTTTTTCTACCATGCCCTTCATCAGCATATCCGCCGTTTGGACTGCTTGCTGCTGGTCGAGCGATCGATACCCAACAGCAATTTCCAGCGGTTGTTCTGGCTTAGAAATCTTGACGCTAGCATTCTGTCGAACTTGTTGAGGCGACAGCTTAACTGCATCTGCCACTGCTTTGACAACATTATCTGCCAGCAGGACATCCGCTGTCAGTTGCTCTCCTTGCTTCAGAATTGTCGCGCCCGTGGTCGAAAATTTGACTGGCGGATTGTTAGAAGTGAGAGTGCCTTGAGCCATGAATCCGGGGGGCGGGGCTAGGCGGTAGGCAAGGGCCCCTGAAATGCCCATAATTACAGCAAAACTGCCTAAAGCAATCCACCTGTATCGATTTGCTGATGATTTAAAACGTAAATTTCCCATTTTGATAGTCAAGTCATAACTTTCGCTATTGGCAGCTACTACAAAAACTTGTGGCGCGATCGTCCCATTCTGGTAAGTCAAATTGACTGCATCACCTTGTGAAGCATCACCTTGTGAAGCATCACAAGGTGATGCATCAAAATCCCTCAGCTTTTCGCTACAAGCTTTTGGCTTTTGGGAGTTACCAATATTAATGGCGTGACTGCGGGAAAGGTGCGATCGCCATAAATCTTGAACAGGAGCTAGAACCGATCCTTTTTTGCTAACAGTTGCTAACAAATATATAAGTTGAGATGTTCTATCAACCAAGGCGGATCAACCAATGCCGGTAGAAATCTCTACAATCACTTATACTCTTGCATTCAGAACGGCTCAATTCATTCTATATGACATAAAGACCTCTTGATCAGGTGAGTGATTGTGATTGACACTCCTCGGCTATCAGGCACGAGGATTCTTGGTTCAGTCAGTCGGCTTGCCCGTTGATGCTACCACCAACGAGTAGAGGTCGTTCTGTCCCCAAGCGTTAATTTCGGTGTGCCCCACCGTATTTAAATTAATTCCTGTTTGCCTCAATCCTTTCGCCAGAATATTCAGAGCTGCATTGTGGTCACGATCTAAAACTGTACCACAACTGCAAACATGAGTTCTAGTTGATAGCGTTTTCTTAACACTATTGCCACAGGTTGAGCAATCTTGAGAAGTATATTGAGGAGCAACAGCAACTACTGTTTTACCGTACACTTTTCCAAAATATTCTAAATAATGATCAAGTCTGCGACCACGCTGCATCACTAATTGATTTAGCAAGCTTATGGTTTTTCACCATATTTTTAACCTGAAGGTTTTCGTAGGCTACGAAATCGCTAGATTTCACCACGCACAACGCCGTCTTTATGGCGAAGTCTTTGCGTTGCCTACTGACTTTCAGGTGTTTCCTTCCTAACTTGTTAATTGCCTTCTTACGATTACTAGAACCTTTCTTTTTTCGGGAAACTCGTTTCTGTGTTCGCTTTAAAGCTTTTTCGCTTTTACGAAGATGCCGAGGGTTGGGAACCGTGTCACCGTCGCTATCAGTGTAGAAATGGTTTAAACCTACATCTATTCCAATAGCTTTACCTGTAGGAATAGATTCCTCTGTTCGTTCTACATTGATACAAAACTGAGCATAATACCCATCGGCGCGACGAACTACCCTGATTCGCTTAATTTCATCAGGTGCGTAGAAGTGCAAATCTCTACTACCGAGTAACCTAAAGGTTCCAGCGGCAAAGCCATCTGTGAAAGTGAGACATCTTTTGTCTGTAGAAAGCGACCATCCTGATGTCTTATATTCTACGGAACGAGTTTGCTTTTTAAATTGTGGATATCCCTTTTTTCCTGGCTTCTTAGCTTTGCAATTCGAGAAAAAACGTAGGATAGCAAAAATGGCACGTTCAGCAGAAGCTTGACGTGCCATCGAGTTAAGTTTTCCTGCCCATTCAAACTCTTTGGCCATGATGGCGCATTGTTTGTATAGATCAACTAACTTAACTACTTGATTGTCGATCCAATATCTAAGAGTTTTGTTTCGGACAAATTGAGCTGTGCGGATCATTTCGTCTATGACCCGATATTGCTGCGCTTTGCCCTTTAACTTAAACTCTAGTACAATCATGCTATTATTCTCTCGTTTTTGCAGAGCATTGTATTCGCAAAGTGCATATATTTAAGAATTGTTTACACTTTATAGAAATTAAAGCCGTCCTAGAAGGACGGGGCTTTAGACCCATGTTTTTCGGTAAATGTTAGAAAAAGTCTTGCTGTTAATCCACCTTTTCGGGAGGATGTCACTCACAAACTGCTAATTTCGCCCCATCTTCTCAACACTTCGACTTCGCGAGCGTGACCGGTAGACGTTGAACAATGAACAAAACCTTAAATATTATTTTTCCGATTTTTTATCAAAGAGGGTTACTCAGCCAGGATTATACCACCCACGCTTGAGTGTTGGCTACCAATGTTTTTGATCGAAGAGAGTTATCAAAGAGAAAGTTGTGGAGCTGGGCGATCGGCCGACTCCACAGTATGTTATCCAAGAGGTGATCGAAGAGGATGGTTTGAGCGGATGTTGAGCCATGGCTCCCCCGACAACAATTCTCAGATGCCGATCGGCAAAATTAAACCTTCCCTAGCCATTACTGCCTTCGGAAAAGCGATTTGCACATCCACAGCGATGCGATCGAGAAAATCGTCAGTATGAGCCGGATCGTGGTGGAAAATCACCACACGCTTCACCCGAGCCTCCTTAGCCATTCTCACCGCTTCCTGCCAAGTCGAGTGTCCCCAACCCACCTTCGGAGACTTGGGGTTGTGATATTCCTCGTCAGTGTACATCGCATCATAAATCAGCACGTCAGCATCGAGAGCTAGGTTGTAAACATCCACGTCGAGGCGATCGGGAAAATGCTCCGTATCCGAACAGTAAACAACGGATCTTCCCCGCCAAGTCACCCGATAGCCCATAGCAGTATTCGGGTGATTCAGAGAACCCGTCCTAATCTCAATATCGTCCAGCATCATCGTCTGGTTGTGATTGAGTTCGTAGAAATTCAAATCTGCCTGCAAGCCCATCAGCGGCACCGGCGAATTCGAGTGCAGCACCCGTTCGACAAAGTGCCTTTTCATGCAATCTCCATCGGGCGGGATCGCCCCGTAAATATCAAAGCTATTGCCGCGGATGAAAGCTGGAGCAAACAGCGGGAACCCCTGGATATGATCCCAGTGATAGTGAGTAAAAAACATATAAGCTTGCACCGGCATTTCTTGCAGCAACTGGTCTCCCAGCATCCGCAAGCCAGTTCCGCCATCAAAAATCAGGCGTTTTCCGCCCACTCGCATTTCCAAACAAGAAGTATTTCCGCCATAGCGAACAGTTTCTACTCCCGGTGTGGGAACACTGCCCCGCACACCCCAGAACTGCACTACAAAATCATCTATACCTTCCATTGCTTCGGAGGGTTGAGGGCAATCCAGGGGAGTTGCCGCTACAGAGGACAAGCTGATTTCCATTTTAAAATTCAGACTTTAAGGTTCCACATTGTCCGTGATGGCGCAGCAGGTGGTCGCACAACACTAAAGCTACCATTGCTTCCACCATTGGCACAGCTCTTGGCAAAACGCAAGGGTCGTGCCGTCCTTTTGCAGCCAGCAGCGTTTCTGTACCCTCGCGGGTGACAGTGCGCTGGGTCGAGCGAATTGTCGCAGTTGGCTTGAAGGCCACTCGCAGAATAATATTTTCGCCGTTAGCAATGCCACCCTGAATTCCGCCAGAGCGATTTGTGACTGTACGAATTACACCATTGTCATCAGTATAGTATTCATCATTGTGTTGGCTACCTGTCATCAGAGTCCCGGCAAAGCCCGATCCAATTTCAAACCCTTTGCTGGCGGGCAAGGACATCACGGCTTTTGCCAAGTCAGCTTCTAGCTTATCGAATACGGGCATTCCCAGACCTTTGGGTACGTTGCGGGCGACGCATTCGACAACACCGCCGATCGAATCTCCACTGTCGCGAACTTTTTCGATGAGTTCAATCATTCTTTCGGCGCATTCGGCATCGGGACAGCGGACTATATTGCTTTCTACTTGTTCTAAGGTAACAGTATCCGGGTCTGCCACACCTTCTAAGTCTTTAATGCGTTTGACATAGCCGACTATTTCTACTCCGGCTACTTGTTTGAGAATTTTTTTGGCGATCGCCCCTGCTGCTACTCTACCTATTGTCTCCCTTGCCGAACTTCGACCACCGCCTTGCCAGTTACGAATTCCGTATTTAGCATCGTAGGTAGCATCGGCGTGGGAAGGGCGGTAGGTAGTAGCCATTTCCCCGTAATCTTGGGGGCGAGTGTCTTGATTGCGGACTAAAATGGCGATCGGCGTTCCCAAAGTTTTACCTTCAAACACCCCTGAAAGGATCTCGCAAGTATCAGCCTCTTTGCGAGGAGTCGTAATTTTGCTTTGGCCAGGGCGGCGGCGATCGAGTTCCGCTTGAATTTCCGCTGCATCAATGGACAGGAGTGGCGGGCAACCGTCAATTACCACTCCCACGCCACCGCCGTGAGATTCCCCAAATGTCGAGATCCGAAATAAATGCCCAAATGTGTTCCCCATGATGATTTAGCCTGAAACCTAATAATTTTTAGCTTAAATGGAATAGAGATTTACTGTATTTGTGAAAAATATACCATTGACCGGCAGGCCAGTGGCGATCGCCCCACAGAATCACTCCCTTCCCGGTATAAAAATATCTCCGAGGGAGAGGGAGAGGGAGATGGGGCATCGGGCCTTTATAGCATCGGGCATTAATCTGACTAATGACTGCTGACTAATGACTACTGACTAATGACTAATCTTCGTGTTCTTCAAAAGGATCTCTCAATTCCTTAGAGGGGGGGCCGAAAGCGGTGTAGATGGAGAAGCCGGTCATTGCCACCAGACACAAGCCCAGGGAAATGCCGAGAACTGCTGCGGGTTCCATAGTTTTGATCAATTATGAGTGCTCAACTCCATAATATTACAAAAAATAACAATTCGTCTCAAAGTCTGCTAATTTTAGGCACGGTACGGTATTGCAGTCAGATGTTGAAGTCAGAGGGAAAAAGGAAGACCGAAGGCACTCTAAGAGATTTTGACACGGATACACGGACGATCGATCGAGCTTCGCTTCGCCCCATGCCCCATGCCCCATGCCCCATGCCCCATGCCCCATCCCGGAGCTTCGCTTCGCCCAATACCCCTGTCGCTAAATTGCGATCGCAATTAGCGCTAGAAATATGTCAAACTTCTTTGTAGAGATTCATTGCAGGTGACTTATGGCACAACGGACTTGGTTAGGAGATATACTCAAACCCCTTAACTCAGAGTACGGCAAGGTGGCTCCGGGTTGGGGCACCACGCTGTTGATGAGTGTTTTCATTGGACTGTTTTTCGTGTTCTTGTTGATTATTTTGCAAATCTACAACTCTTCTCTGATTCTGGAGAATGTAGATGTCGATTGGTCGAGCCTGGCCCGCTAAAAATTGAGCGCGAAAGAGTAAGGCTAAAAGTAAAAATTGAGGGTAGAGGAGAAAGGGTAAAAGTTAAGTTTCCCCGTTTTCCCTTACCCTTTCAAGTTACTCGCTCCCTAATTAAACGGTAACTAATTAAATAGATTTCAGGAGAAAAAAAATGAATATTTTTGGCATTGGTTTGCCGGAAATGGCGGTAATTTTTACGATCGCCCTATTGGTATTCGGTCCGAAAAAATTGCCAGAAATCGGTCGCAGTATGGGGAAGGCAATTCGGGGCTTTCAGGATGCTTCGCGGGATTTTGAGTCGGAGTTTAAGCGGGAAACTAAGCAGTTAGAAGAAGCAGTCGCAACTAGCAGCAAGCCGGACAATGAAAAAATCGCGGCCACTACTCCCAAGGAAGATACCGCAAACAGTTAATGAACAACACTCAGAAGTCGGAAACAACACCGGAGTTAGTGATTCCCCAGTTAATAGTTGGCTTGGGAAATCCCGAACAAAAGTACGATCGCACCCGACACAACATTGGTTTTAATGCTGTCGATGCCTTGGCTAAATCTTGGCATATTTCATTGTCGGAAAATCGCAAATTTCAAGGCATATTTGGCGAGGGAAATCGGCCGCGGGGACAGAAAATCCGCTTGCTGAAACCGCTGACTTATATGAATCTTTCCGGGCAAGCAATTCGGGCGGCGACGGATTGGTACAAAATACCTGCGGGGTCGGTGTTAGTAGTATACGATGATATGGATTTGCCGATCGGGAAATTGAGAATGCGGCTTTCTGGTTCCGCAGGCGGGCACAATGGGATGAAATCGGCGATCGCTCATTTGGGCACAGACAAATTTCCCCGCTTGCGAATCGGCATTGGTAAACCTCAAAACGAAGCTTCTAAAAATGACAAAGATACCATTTCCTTCGTTTTAGGAAAATTTTCCTCTGAGGAAACCCAGTTAGTAGAGAAAGTCCTGAAACTGGTGGTAGACGCTGTGGAACTTAGCCTCCATCAAGGAGTAGAAAAATCCATGAGCCTTTACAATAGTCGCACGATCGCAGCCACAAACGCGGAAACAAAAGGGTGAGTTCGAGACGTTTACCTGAAACTACTGCATATGTCCGGGTTACTGGTCAATCTTGGCAAAAAGGCACGATTGAAGGTGAAGTAACTGCCGGCAATTTTGAGTGGCTGTTTCAGTGGCGTTTTCGGGAAGAAAAAACACTGATACTTGAGCCTTCTCAAGGTAGGGCTTTGATTCAGGAACCGCTGCACCGTTTTCTGGAAAAATGGGATTATCAATTAGAACCTGGTGGGGATTATTCGTTTACGGTTCGCGCTGAGTTTTGATAATTTGGTAATTGGTAAATAACAACCAACAAATGACTAATGACTAATGACTAATGACTAATGACTAATGACTAATGACTAATGACTAATGACTAATGACTAATGACTGATTTTCGCATTCCCAAAGCCAATACACTCAAAAACAATAGCCCGATCGCCCCAGCTAGCGGATTGCCGTTAACTCCTGTCACCCAGTCGGGTACTGAGCCAGAATATCGCACTAATTGCCCGATGTTAATCATATAATATCCCCAGACTAAACCTGCATGAAAGCCGATCGACAAACCAAGGCGATTTTGGCGCGATCGCTTTCCCCCAACCAATATCAAACCCAGCAGCAACAACCCCGGAAACTGCGGCCAAGTCCGCAGCATTGCTGCCACAGGTTTGATAAAATGGGATAGGGCAAACAAAATGCTATTCGCCCACAGAGATACTCGATCGTTGTAGTCCCGCTGCAACTCGTCGAGCAACCAACCACGGAATACCAACTCCTCCGCAAAACCCACTCCAAGGGCGCTTAATAGCCCTTCTGCGATGATTCTCGGCAAATTATCTGAATTTTGCCATGAGACGAAACCAAACAGTCCTTGCACCGCAAATAAGCTGAAAGTGAGAACAAGCCCGATCGCCAATCCAATTAAAAGCTCTAAACCATTCTGTCTGGTATTGATTAAACCATAGCTTTTCAGCAGTTGGGTTTGTCCGTAAACCTTTTTTCCCCAAAGTCGCACCAGGAACAGAAACTCTGTAAATAACAACGCCATAGTTAAAATAGTTGCGAGGTTGCTATCTTTAACTAACAAGTAAATTGGTGCTGCTAGCGGCAACCAGATGGATAATAAAGCTAACAGGAAAATTAGGATGCGCCAAAAAAATGGATAACTGGCTATTTTGGTAAATTTAGTCATTAACCCTCAAAAAACACGAGATTTGTTCGGAATTTTTTAACCACAGAGTTCACAGAGTTCACAGAGAGAGATTTGAGACAGATGAATCATTTTGCTTTTGATCTGTTCGGTTTTTTTTAACCACAGAGTTCACAGAGTTCACAGAGAGAGATTTGAGACAGATGAATCATTTTGCTTTTGATCTGTTCGGTTTTTTTTAACCACAGAGTTCACAGAGTTCACAGAGAGAGATTTGAGACAGATGAATCATTTTGCTTTCGATCTGTTCGGAATTTTTTAACCACAGAGTTCACAGAGAGAGATTTGAGACAGATGAATCATTTTGCTTTCGATCTGTTCGGAATTTTTTAACCACAGAGTTCACAGAGTTCACAGAGAGAGATTTGAGACAGATGAATCATTTTGCTTTTGATCTGTTCGGAATTTTTTAACCACAGAGTTCACAGAGTTCACAGAGAGAGATTTGAGACAGATGAATCATTTTGCTTTCCATCTGTTCGGAATTTTTTAACCACAGAGTTCACAGAGTTCACAGAGAGAGATTTGAGACAGATGAATCATTTTGCTTTCGATCTGTTCGGAATTTTTTAACCACAGAGTTCACAGAGTTCACAGAGAGAGATTTGAGACAGATGAATCATTTTGCTTTCGATCTGTTCGGAATTTTTTAACCACAGAGTTCACAGAGTTCACAGAGAGAGATTTGAGACAGATGAATCATTTTGCTTTTGATCGGAATTGATATTAAACTCATGTCTCCTAGCTAAATTCGGTTATAACTGAAATTGAGAGCTGTGAGCAATGGCTTACTACTACTTAGTGGACTCTGTACGAAGTAGCCAGAAACAGCTAGAATAGCATTGTATTGGCTAAAACTTTAAATAAAACAAAACTATAAAATTAGGGAACAATGACTGAAGAATCCGATTTCTCCAATGTCGATCGCGAATTAGATGACACAATTCTAAGCTTCTCAGATATTCAAGCAGAACTCAACCTGCGCCACGCTAAAGATGCTTTGCGAGATATCGTAGCAAATCTGGACTTGACTCCCGGCGAGCGAACTGGGCTGGAGCCGGAAATTGGCGGCTTGGAGAAAATGCTCGACAAGCTAGAGCGCGCTTGCGTGCAAATTGCTGTGTTTGGGATGGTGGGAAGGGGTAAATCTTCGGTTTTGAACGCCCTGTTGGGTCAAAATGTGTTTGAAACTGGCCCGACTCATGGGGTGACTCGCACTACAACTATTGGAGAGTGGGATTTCGGTGAGGGGATTGATGATAATTTGGGCGATCGATTTTCGCCGGTTATTTACCGTTTGTCGCAAGTTGAATTAATCGATACTCCGGGAATAGATGAAGTTGACGGCGAAACTCGCGAAATTTTGGCCCGCCGTGTTGCTAAACAGGCAGATTTGATTTTGTTTGTGGTGGCTGGCGATATTACGAAGGTGGAATATGAAGCTCTTTCGCAATTGCGGGAAGCCGGAAAACCCATGTTGTTAGTATTTAATAAAATTGACCAATATCCTGATGCAGACAGATTGGCAATTTATCACAAAATTAGGGACGAGCGAGTGCGAGAGTTGTTATCTCCCGCTGAAATTGTGATGGCGGCGGCGTCGCCTTTAACGGCGAATGCGGTGCGCCGCCCCGATGGCAGTATGGGCGTGAAAATGACTCGCGGTTTGCCGCAAGTTGAGGATTTAAAGTTAAAAATTTTGGAGATTTTAGATAGGGAAGGTAAGTCTTTGGTGGCGCTGAATACGATGCTCTGTGCAGGGGATATTAATGAGCAGTTGGTGCAGCGAAAAATGGAGATTCGAGATGATTCTGCTAACCGCATTATCTGGAATGGGGTAATGACGAAAGCGGTGGCGATCGCACTTAATCCAATTACTGTAATTGATATCCTCAGTGGTGCGGTAATTGATGTGGTGATGATCTTAACTCTGTCTAAAGTTTACGGGATTGCGATGACGGAAGCGGGAGCCGTGGAGTTGTTGCAAAAAATTGCAATTAGTATGGGGGGAATTACGGCTGGGGAATTGGTGGCGAATTTTGGTTTGAGCTCTTTGAAAGGATTGTTGGGTTTGGCGACTCCGGCGACGGGGGGTTTGGCTTTGGGCCCTTATTTGTCTGTAGCTGTGACGCAAGCTGCGATCGGAGGGGTTTCTTGCTACGGAATTGGTCAAGTTACTAAGGCTTATTTGGCTAATGGTGCTTCTTGGGGAGATGATGGGCCAAAGGCTGTTGTGAGCAAGATTTTGTCTTCTTTGGATGAGGATTCTATTTTAAATCGGATTAAGGATGAGTTGCGGGCTAAGTTGGATTTGAGAGGTGGGGAAAAACAGCAGTCTTAGTGAGCATAAGGAAGGCACTCTTAGAGTGATTTTGACAGGGATACACGGATTAATTATCGAGGGTGAGGCATGAGTCAGGAGGCAGATGTTCAAGTCAGAAGTAAGAGGGAATAAGGAGCAATTATACAATAGGGCTATTGCAAAACCTCGATCGCCTGAGCATTCATAGCCAGAGGATTTGAACTAGAGATTTGACCTCTGATCCTCACTGGTAAATCAGGGCGTAAGCTGCCGGGATCGACCACTTGTCGCTGCTGAGTAATTTGAGTGTCTGAGCGAAGTACGACATGATAGAGAGCTGTCTGAGTCTGCACTGTCAACTGCAAAGGCCAGCTTTCCATAACCGTCATAATCTTGCCTTTAATTTCCATAGCTTTTTGAGTAGATAATTTCGTCAACTTGTTAGTCGCGGTTGGTGAAGGTAAGCTGGTGGATTTGTCATGGGACTGACTAATACCATAGCTTGCCTTTAATAGACATCTCCAAAAATGAATCTGAAATCCTTGTCCTGCTTAGACTGATCTGGAATTTATGGAGATGTCTAATCAAGTTTGCCACTAGAACCCTAGATTTCGCCAAGCCAGCATATTGTCAAATACTGGTTTAACAATCCTAGTCGCTGAGTTAGGACAGCCACCATAAGCATGGATTCCAACCCCATGTCGTTGGCCATTCAACAAACGCCATACAGGGCTACCACTTTGTCCACCATAGGTGTCAACCATGTAATAGATTTTACGATCGGTAACTTGAGTGATACGACCAGCATTAAACCATTGGGTGCCAAATGGCTTGTCACCTGGATAGCCAGAATTATTCACTGTTAGGTTGTTTAGTTCGCTGTCTGATAGATTAGCGAACCCAAAGTAGCCAACCCGATTACCTAGGTCATTATTCGGGAGAATGATCGCTCCATAGTCATAGTTGGGATTGGTGCTGTCTGTCCAGCCTTTTACACTGCGGAAGGAGGTACCAACCTGTGATCCGAAAGGACGACTGGCACTATCCATACCAGGAATGACTTCAATCTTCTGCGCCCATCCTCCAGCACCTTTGCTATAAACGCAGTGTCCAGCCGTCATCACGGTTCGTGGGCCAATAAACCATCCTGTTCCAATAAATCTTCCCCCAGGGAATGTGATAATGAGTTGACATATCCATCGCCAAGGGATATTAGTAGCAGGTGAAATCCGAACTCGATCGTCTCGACCACAGACTGTTTCTGGTTCTAAAAATTCCAAAGTGGCCGCATCTTGCAAGGCTTCGAGTTCTTTTGTGATTGGTACTTCCTGTGCTTCAGTGCCTTCTCGTAATGCTCGAGCAGGATCGAAACCAGTTACTGACTCAATCTCGCCTATACCAGAAGTTCCTGCGAACTCGGCGACAAACAAGTCATCTGCCGTTTCTTGTGACTCAGGCTCACTTGAAACCCCTTGGTCTCCTTCTGCTTCTGTGTTCTGTATGCTTTCGGATGAGACGCTTTCATGGTTCGACATATTAATCTCCTTCTGAATCAGAAATTGGGGAGTTGCTAAATCAGGAGATGAATTGATGACTGTAAGTCCTAAACTCTCGTTCACAACCAGACAAAATCATCCCTAACTGCTCTAATGCTCCTCAAAATAAACTTGGGAAACAATACGATGATCCGCGTATAGGATTATGAAGACATTGCAACAATTGCTTCTTTAAAATTAGATAAATTAATTATAAAAAAAATGGCGTTTGTACTTGACAAACGCCATTTTTTTTGTTAAGAACGCGGCGTTTTATCTTGTTTAAATGCCGCTAACCATTCGCGAATTTGCTCGGACGCAATGTCGCGCCCGCCCAAACCAAAAGCTAGAGCAATCCCCACCGCGATCGCCCCCAGCAGCAGCCCGAAAGCCAAATTCACAATATCGCTACCAATGCCCATCTGTTGCAGCGCCAAGGCCGAAACAAAGGCAATAATCGCGATCCGAGCCGTTTGACCCAACAACCGCGCTTGGCGAGTTCCAGAACTGGCAATCAAATTAAACGCCAGATTCGCCAAATACAGGCCGATCGCAAATACGATCAAACCAGACAAAACCTGACCTGCAACCAGCACAATACCGCTGACAATCGCCGTCAGCGCCGGAATCCGCAGCACGTCGGTAGCAGCCACCACCGCAAACAGGATAATACCCACCTGCACCACAATCCCCACAAACTCAGAAGGCGTGCGGGCAGGAACTTCTGGTTCCGACTGGAGTACCGTTGCATCGGGATCTAGCTCGTTCTGCGCGATCGACAGCGGCTGCTTCGGCGACACTCCCAACCAAGAAAAGACATTATTAAAGCCCATTCCGGTCAGGATATGAGTCACCAAATCGCCTACCCAGCGCCCCAAAATGTAAGCAACCGCCAGAATCAGCGCTGCTGTAAAAATTTTGGGAACCGCGCCCAAAATGTCGTTGAGCATCGCGATTGCTGGCTGCGAAATCGCCTGGATGTCCAAAGCGTTGAGAGCTGCGATCGCCGTTGGAATCAAAATCAAAACATAGACGATCGTCCCGACAATCCACGACAGCGATTGACCGCCCGCAGTCCGCGAAATTCCGAACCGAGCGCCCAAACTGTCCGCCCCAGCCGCCGTCAGCAGATTCGTGACAATCCGCCGCACCACTTGAGCCAGCAGCCAGCCCACAAACCCAATCAGCACCGCTTCCAAAATCTTGGGAATAGCAGCCAGAATTTGGTTGAGCAAATTATTCACCGGCAGCAGAGCCTGAGACAATTGCAGGGAGTCGAGAATCAGCGGCAAAAACAGCAGAAAAATGAACCAGTACAGCGCATTCGCCAGAGTATCGCTCAGCAGCAAAGGACTCTCGCTGGGCCCAGTACCCACCTGCTGATTCAACCGCTCGTCCACGCTAAAAGTCCCCATCGTCCGCGATACGGCCAATTTGGCGACTGTTGCTAACACCCAAGCAATCCCCAACCAAATTAGCGCGCCGCCTAACTTCGGCAAGAAACCGGTAATTTGATTGAGAAAAGTATTGAGCGGTTGCGAGACAGCCGTTAGATTTAGCTGGTTGAAAAAGGCAACTATGAAAAAGATAAAAATGATCCAGAACACGACTGCGGAAATCCACTTTTCCACTGGCGGTGCTCCAGCTCCTTCCGGGCGGCCGGTAATCCAAGCAGCCAGCCGATTGTCGATCGTAGTCTTCTTGAGCAGTCCCCCGACTAAAGATGAGACAAGGGCTGACACTATCAATCCAATTAGCAGAATAACTATGGCCAAGATCAGATTTCCAATGTTTGATCCCGGAAATAGATTGTTAATTCCGCGTTCGGCTGCTGTCAGCGGATTCGCGGCGGGCTGCCCCTGTGCCAAAATTCGATCGGACACAACCGCTATTCGGGCCCAGGTCGGTTGAGTTATTTCTTGCCAAGTTTCATTCATTGTTTTCTCAGGTTAACGTCAGATTTGACAGGGAAAATAAGAAACTGTAAGAATAGTTACAGGTTTTATAGGCAAATATTACACTTGCCTGGAGCCACCGTTTTGTAAGGTGTTACCCTTACCGGACGTACTACTACGCCCTGTATTCCCTCAGCAAAAGCGTTGGGAAATGCTTTTTTGATAATATTAGCACTGCCATTCACATCCGCATTGATCAGCCTGCCATCACCAGCACGAAACAAACCTCGCTTAATTCGCTTACCTTTATACTCTGAATGCTTGACACAGGGTTCATTATCCAAAAAAGAACACTTTGAAGTGTAACTTTCTTCAATAACATTCACAGCAATTCCTGCTAAATGCGCTTTGTAAGTTAGCATTTCAATAAACCTTTCATGAGGTATGGCTACGAAATTCTGATTATTCCGCTGGCCGAGATTTATGCCCTGTTTCCAGTTATCGTTTTTACCAATCACCAGTGTCCCGATTCGGTTAGCTGCCAGATGATTGACGATAAATCTACTTGCATTATGCAGGTAATTATCTACTTTTACATTACGCTTATGAGTTAATTGTTCAATTTTGATTGATACCTTTATCTCCTCCTTCAAGTATGACTGCAATACTGCTTTCTTTTTGTGATAGTAGGCATTGATTGATTTGAGCGGTTTGCCATTTACTATCAGCGGGACAAACCCTTTTTGATTAGATGTAATTGTCGCTAAGTTATTGAGGCCAATATCAATCCCTGCTATCCCTTCAACGCCTGATGCTGATTGAGTTACATCCTTCGGTTCGTAAACCACCTCTATGGAGTAATGGTAAGTTTTTGGAACGATTCTGACTTGATTTACTTTGCCGACTTTAGTCGTCAGAAATATGTCAGTCAAAGACAGATTGATTATCCCTTTTTTGAGCCATTTTTTACTGATGGCTTGAGCCGTGTAAGTCACGACATTTCTGCCTAATGTTTTGTGTTTGTATCTGGGTATTTTGGGTCTGGCTTTGAATTTATCTGGATGTAGGTTATATTCCTTGGTAGCTGCAAAAAAAGATTGCCAGCTTTCATGTAATCTCAATAATACTTGCTGAGATACTTTGGCTGGTAATCCTAGATAGTCAGTCGTTCCCTGACAGAGTTTCTGTATTTTGTAATAATCGAGGTATTCTCCTGAGCTGATGAATTTTTGTCGGATCTGGTAGTTAGCGTAGTTAAAAAGATTCTTAGAAAGAAAGCACAAATTATCTAGCTGCTTGTATAGCCAGTGGTTTCGATCGATCGTGTGCTTGGAAACTAGCTGCATTGTTTTGCGGTCTTTTTTGACTATACTATACTATAAATGGCTATAAAGTTAATGAAGTTTTACAATACGCTTCTAGCTTGCAGGTTTCCATGTCAATTCGTCAAGTTTTCGAGCAATCAATTGAAATTCGCGCTGCTGCTACCTTGGTGGAGCGCTGTATCGCCGATCGCACTTTAATGCACAAATGGCTCAATCCAGTGCTCCGCTGCGAGCCTGTCGGCGAATGGGATACTGCTATCGGAAGTCGCAGCCTATTTATCATACAAATTCCGCTTTGGCAACCCACTTTAGAGAGTATTGTGTTAGAGCGAGAACCTGGTTTAATTGTTTGGGGGTTTGACGGATTTTTCAAAGGGTGCGATCGCTGGGAATGTCAGCCGCAAATCCAAGGAACACTTTTGATTAACCGCTTTGAATTTGAGATTCCCAATCCTTTAATTCGATATGGTTTCAATCGCTTTGCAGCCCCTTGGACGCAGAAAGATATGAAAGACCAACTTCGCCGCCTTAAACGAGTAGCAGAGCAATTATAACCGAAGTCATTAGTCATTAGTCATTAGTCATTAGTCAACAGTTAACTGTTAACTGTTGACTAATGACTGTCATTAGTCAACAGTTAACAGTTAACTGTCAACAATGCCCAATGCCCAATGCCCAATTACTTCATATTCCCCGATGAATTCGGCTGACAAATCATTTGTCTCGCCGAATTAACTGCTTGACCAGCCGTACTTTGCAAAGCCGGGGAATTCTGATACATAGCCTGCAAATCTTGCACATCTTTGAACACCCGCTGGTAGACAGCCATAGCTTGATTCCCGTCAACTTCTAAAGCCTTCGGGCTGTAATTTTGCATCACTTCCATCAGCGACATTTTGCCATCTTTAGAAGCTGCTACCAAAGCATCCCGCAGTGCTGGTGCGCTTTCAGCGCGAGTTGCGGGACTATAAGCAACCTCCCCCAATTGTTTGAAAACAATTTCCCCAAAGTAAGTATTTGCCAGCCTTGCTACTAATTGAGAATCTAGAGGCACTTCTCGCGTTAAGATATCGCGCACTAATTCAGGAGTTTGTTTGGCCAGACTCAGAACACTTTGCAGTTGAGGTGATGGTTTGCCAGTTTGTGCCAAGCTTTGGAAGTCGCTCATCGGTAAAGTTACGTCAACAGCGCCGTATTTCACGGTGACTTGTTCTAATGCAAAAGCCTTGCCGCTGCTCAGCAACACTGTACTTGTTCCCAACAAAAGTGCCAAACCTAATGATAAAGACTTGGACATTTTCTTGGTTAAATGAGCTGACTGCCGGCCCATTCCATCGAGAGCACCTGATTGAAACTGAAAGTTCATGGGTTTCTGCCTTTTTACGTCAAAATACTTTTTTGAGCGATCGTCTCTGTGCGTGTCAGTCTGGAAAATTGGCTTTCTAGTTCCCTAAATGACCAATTATTCTACTGTTATGTCAAGCCACTTTAACCTATCAAAATATCGGTGTCAATTGCCAATTTATATGTTAAGTTTTTTGACGGGGATTTTTTCGACTTGACCTTAGTTCAATGCCGAAGGAAAGTCAGTCGATCGCATCGAGCCGATCGAGCAATTGACGAATTCTAGCAGCATCAGGAGCATGAGGAGCATTTCTCAGATATATTGCTAAATCACTGCGCGCTTCCGTCAAGCGGCCAAGTTGATAGTAGAGAATTCCGCGATCGCGCCTTTCCCCCAGTGCATCTGGAAATAGCAACAAAATCCGTTCCACCGCCCCCAAAACCCCGATCGCATCTCGTTGGCTCAGATAAATCGCCTTCAGATTTCCCAGCATTCGCCCCAACAATTGCCTGGGACTTACCGGCGCGAGAAATGCCGGCTGCAACTCCACAGATTGACCGTAAATTTGGGAAATTCTCGCTTGACAATCTTCAGGAAATAAGATATCGCCGCTGTTGAACACATCAACAAAAATGCCAGCATCTTCAAAATCTGGCTTAATTAAAAAATGTCCAGGCATCCCAATTCCCACCATCGGAAAATCAATCCGTTTAGCAACTTCCAAATAAACCAGAGACAAAGAGATCGGAATACCAGTACGCCGATCGATCACTTGATTCAAAAAGCTATTGCGAGGATCGTAATAATCAGCATCATTCCCCGCAAATTCCAAATCCTCGTATAAGTAGCGGTTAATAGTTTGAATTACTCGCAGGGGATAATTCTGTGCCGGCAGGCGATCGCGCAATTCATCCGCCATCGCATCCAGGATGTTTAAATACTCCTGGGGATCGAAATTTGGGTATTCTTCTAAAGCTATGTAAAGGGCAGCTTTCGCCAGATCGATCGAGCTATCTGGCTGATTAATCTCTCGATAAAATAGTTGTCGCGCTCTCGGAAAATCCATTGTTATTATTGATTAATTTGTCATTCACATTCTCTGCCAATATCACAAACAGGCAAGATGCCTGTTCCACCAGAAATATTTTTATTGTAACATAGACATTTTTTCTGATAAACTAGGCGTTGTATATGTAAAACAGGCATCTTGCCTGTTGCTAAAAAAAACTTAAAAAGGTACATTATTTCACTTTTAATATACTCTAATTTTTTTCATCTAAATCAGCCACTATTTTTAATAAAGCTTCACGATAGATTTTTTTGCCATCAAGATTAAGATGAACACCATCCGATGTCAAATTAGCCTTCAAAGCTTTACCCTCAAATAACCGCTGCACGCCTGCTGCATAAATAGGTAACTTTTGGGCCGCAGCCACTTGACGAATCAACTGATTAAACCGATCGACTCTCGGAATAGGAGCCGCAACACTGACATCATGGCTAGCCTCAACAGTCGAGTAAAAAGCTGTCAGCAAAACCACCTGTTTCGCCCCCATATTTTTTTTGATAGTAGCGATTATTTGCCTCATATTTTTCAGAAATTGCTCATCCATAGTTCTATAAATAGCATCATTAGTACCGAGAGCAATAATCGCTCGATCGCACCGAATGTTAGCAGCAGTTAACAACTTTAGCTGTTCTAGCTGAGAAATCGCACTCATCCCGCCGATCGCAAAATTAAAACTCTCGTTTCCCAGAGTATTTCCCAGCATCGAAGTGATCGAATCCCCAAAAAAACAAGTTCTTATTTGCTTATTCTGGGTAACAGCAACTTGATATTTTACCTCATCTTGCCACCCAGATTGAGAACTCAGCGTATCTGTTGGCAATTCTAGATAATTCCCATTCGCCATTACCAAACCTCTACCCAAATAGCCCCGATTCCCTGCATAGAGGAAGATCGCAGATAGCAAAATTATATTCAAAACAATTGACACAAAGGCAATCAGGTTTTTCATTTTTCATTTTTCCATTGTAATTATCAAATTCCATGACTTTTGCCAATCACCCAACTGCGGCGAAAAATGCGAGCCAGAGTCGATTCTTCCAAAGCAAAATAGATCGGGCGGCCATGAGGACAAGTGCGGGGATTACGAGTTTGTTGCCATTCATTCAACAAATTTTGCATTTCATCCAGACTTAAAGGAGTACCATTTCGCATAGCACTGCGACAAGCCGTAGCAACTTGAGCCGCTTGCAAATCGGCTACTTTACTGAGTTCAAAAAGAGCATCTGCACAATCATCTCTATCGGCCAACAATAGCGGTACTTCCCGCGCCGCCCATAGCTGTTCGCCAAAAGTTTCTACCTCCAAACCCAAGCGGGACAAATTCTCAATTTGAAGTGCAGATAATTGGCTAAGAATTACAGGCTTGTCTAGAGATTTTAGCTGCCAAGCATTACACAATTGCTCGTACAAAACTCGCTCATGAGCGATGTGTTGTTCCACCAACCACATTCCGCTGGGATGTTCCGCCACAATATAAGTATTATGAACTTGAGCGATCGCCCTCAATTCCATCAATCCTATTTTGTGATTTTTTACCTCTTCATCACCATCATTCCGTGAAGTAGAACTACTGGCAAGATAAGCACCCTTTTGTTCCGATGCCTTCAGCAATTGTCCGACTCGATCGGGAATGGTCGGCTGCGGCAAAACATCTTCATTCAACTCCAAAGCTCTAGCAATTGCTGCTCTAACTTGCTCTTGCCAAAAACTCGGATTGTGCAAATAAATTTCCACCTTAGCCGGGTGGCGGTTCCAGTCAATTTCAGAGGGAGAAATTTGTAAGTGAACAAAACAAACGGGATAGCGATCGCGCGGACAAGTGCGTGCAAAGGCGCTGAGAATAGTTTGCTCTAATTCGGGCGATCGCACAACTCGCCGATTCACCCCAACTTTCACCCAATCCGGCCGCCTGCGGTGACAGCGATCGGGCAAACCAATTACTAACTCCAAAGATTGGGAATTGGGCATGGGGCATTGGGAATTGGGAATTGGGAATTGGGAATTGGGAATTGGGAATTGGTAACTCGGCTCGGTTTTTGACAAAACCAATTGCGTCTTTGCCAAATAATCTGGTGCTTTACTAATGCTTGGAAAAGAGGGCAAACTTACCTTGAAATACTGCAAATCATTCACGCGAATTCCCCGCACAAATTGAGGTAAAATTTGTTGTGCTGTGCTACCAGGAGTTATGTGGAAACAAGGCGTATTTTCTTGTCGCAACTGCCAATTAACCTGCGGGTGACAAAGAGCAATTTGCTGAATCATTAATTGTATCGATCGCACCTGGGGACCTTGGGCCAAAAAACCCCGACGGACTGGCCAATTCCCAAACAAATTACTAACAGTGACTACCGTACCGGGTGCGATCGCAGTTGATGCCACCTCCACAGGCTCGCCAGCGCCATCATAAACCACCCGCCAGCCCGATCGAGCATTTTCAATTCCCCCCCTTAACAAAGAGAGATTTTCCCCGGTCACAGGCTCTCGCTTTTCCCCAAAATCGGCGAATCCCAAATCATTTGGCCGGCTACAAATCTCCAACTCACCCAACTGAGCCAAACTGTGCAAAGCTTCCCCACGAAATCCCAAAGTAGCAATTTTATAAAGATCTGCTTCAGTGCTAATTTTGCTCGTACTGTGAGCCGAAGCCGCCTGCTGCAAATTTTCCAAATCCATACCCACACCATTATCTGCAACTTGCAGCCGCCACTGTTGGGGCCAGATAGAAACAACTATCCGAGTTGCGCCAGCATCCAGAGAATTTTCCACTAATTCTCGCACCGCAGCAGCGATCGAGTCTACGACTTCGCCAGCGGCAATTAAATCGATCACTTCTGCGGGTAAGGTTTGAATAATAGCTGTCATCAGAATTTTAGATTTTAATCTTTATAGGAACCAACTTTTCGCCTTCACCAGAAATATTTTTTTTGAAACAGGTATTTTCACTGTTCCTACATTCAATTCTACTCGATCGCGCAACAGCTATTAAACTCGATCTGCTAACTGGTAATTTTCGGCAACCGAATATAAAAAGTTGTCCCTTGTTGGTCTTCCGACTCATAAGTAATTTCCCCTTGATGAGCATCCACGATCGACTTAGCAATCGCCGTCCCCAACCCAGTACCAGTCCGCTTTCCATAAGTCACAAACGGTTCAAATAACTTCTCCTTAATTGACTGCGGAATGCCCGGCCCATTATCGTAAATGCTAATTTCTGCCCATTCCTCACTTTCCCACGCAGCAATCTCCACCCGCCCCCCGCGTCCGCCAAAAGCCTCAACAGCATTCCCAACTAAATTTTGTAAAACGCGCAAAATCTTATTTTCGTCCGCTTCGACTATCACTTCTGTCACCCGTATTTCCAAATCTACTTTTGCCGCATCAAAATAAACCCTATTCAATTTTAAAAACTGCTGCAACGTCTGGATTAGATGAACTGGTTTTTTATTTAAAACTGAGTTACCACGCGAAAATTCTAACACTTCCTCGGCCATCCCCAACATTCGCAGCACCTGCAATTGAATCAGTTCGCACCACTCCTGACTTTCCTCATCCGGGTGCATTTCTTTGAGCATTTCACTTGAGAGTTTAATCCCCGTAAAAGGACTTTTGAAATCGTGAATAATTGTGCTGACCATTTCGCCCAGCAACACCATTTTCTGTTTGTGTACGAACTGGTTAACATATTGATCGGTTGTATCCCGCAAATTTTTAGTAATGAAACTAAACATTTGCAGTACCGCACTGCCTTTAGCAAATTGGAGAGTTTCTATCAGTGCTTCGCGGCCGATTTTTGCCAAAGTCGAACCGCCACCCGCCACAGCTCTAGCACTGCGTGGCTCCCCGTCTAAAACTCCTAGTTCCCCAATAAAATCGTCCGGTTTAGCTACAGCAACAGTTTGATATTTATTGCTGTCTATTCGCTTGCTCAACTCGACTTCACCTTCTAAAACTAGATACAAAAAATCCGCTTGTTGTCCTTCTTCAAAAACCAGCGTTTCCTCGACAAAACTCTCCAAGACAGCTATTTGGCATAGGTGCGCGGCTTGCTCTGGTTCAAAATAGGACATAAATCGATGAGATGCCAGATCCATGTGAGAATACCCAAGACTTAATTTAAACAGTTTCTTTCTTCTATCTTCGCCGATCGCGCTCGGTGCGTTAATAAAATACAATACTGCTGTAATCTGCTTCTAATTTCTGGCATCCCCGGCTTTGATAGACGCCCCTGTGTCTGGGATGCACAGCCAGACTAGGATAGCAGCAGCAATCTCACTAAAATTATCGCAAAGACGACAATACATAAATATGGTAACTTTTGAAATACTCACCGGGCTAAAGCCACGGTGATTCTTGACGCTTCATCGGGTTCTGCTACCGAAATAGTCTGACAATCCCTCTGCGCCCGTTTAGAGTCGTGGCGATTTCCCATCCCGACTTTCTCAATATTTTTAGCTGCATTTTCATCTCTATCTTGTTCAGTGCCACAATTCAAGCAAAGCACTGAGCGGATAGACAAGTCGATTTTGCCCCATTTAAAGCCACAGTCTGAACATATCTGACTGGTTGGTTCCCATCGACTAATTACTTTGAACTCTCTGCCAAACTTTTCAGACTTAGCCTCGCAAAGCGTTCGGAATTCGTACCAGCCTTGCTGACTAATTGCCTTTGAGAGTTTCCGGTTCTTGACCATGCCCGATACATTTAAATCTTCCAAAACAATCACTTGGTTTTCGTTGACTATTTTGGTGGACAATTTGTGCAAGAAATCTTTGCGAGTATCGGCAATGCGGTTGTGCAGTTTAGCGATTCTAATCCGAGTTACATTCCTTCGTTTAGAGTCTTTGGGCTGGCGGGCTAATTTGCGCTGTAGTTTGCGAACATTCCGGTCTAGTTTCTTATAGCTAGGACTTTCGGCTTTCTCGCCGTTACTCATTACCGCGAAGGTTTTGATTCCTAAGTCAATTCCGACACTAGGGTTTTTAGCCTCAGACTGAATTGATTGAATTTCTACTACAAAACTCAGGAAATAACGATTTGCACAATCTTTGATTACCGTAACGGAACTGGGTTCAGACGGTAGCTCTCTCGACCAAATTGGGTTAACAATTCCAATCTTGGCTAGATAAACTCCATCACCTTTCAAGGAAAATCCACGAAGAGTAAATCTTGCCGATTGACTGCTGGTTCGTTTTTTGAATTTAGGATATCCGATTTTACGTCCTTTTCGATTGCCTTTACAGGAATTGAAAAAGTTCTTAAAAGCAATATCCAAGTCGGCAACGGACTGTTGTAAAGGAACGCATGACACATTCTCCAGCCAAGTTCTTTCCTCAGTTTGTTTTGCCCCGGTTATGACAATTTTTTGCAAATCTGCCGAACTTGGCTTTTTCTCGGACTGTTTGCAGAGGGCAAGCGCATCGTTCCAGACCACTCGAACGCAACCAAATAGCTGAGCAAGGCTCTGTTGCTGTTGGTCGGTTGGGTAGAATCTGTAGCGATATCTTGCTTTCATTATTTACTATTATTTGATTGTTTTATTTTACTATGTATTGCTGATACAATTAACAGGAATGAAGAAAATTAAATCCGTCCTATAAGGACGGGGCTTCAGACCCCGTTTTTTGGTGAATAAGATTAAAGATACTGAGCTAAAGCGATCGCAGCATTCTGACCGCCAAAGCCAAAACTCAAACAAACCGCATTTCTCACTTGGGTCGATCGCACCCACCTCACAAAATCCAATTCAAACTCCGGTTTTTTCAATCCAGCGCAAGGCGGCAAGATCTGAGCCTGGATACTCATCAAACAAAAAGCTACACCCAAAGCTCCCGAAGCCCCCAAAGTATGTCCGGTAGCTCCCTTAGTCGAACTAACAGCAACTCCTCGATCAAACAACTTTTGAATCAACAGCGCTTCGTGTTTGTCATTTAACTCCGTTGCAGTACCGTGAGCGTGAATCAAATCTAGATCGACCGCCGATAAATTACTGCGTTTCAAACATTGATTTACCGCAGCGATCGCACTTTTTCCTCCCAAGTCTGGCGCATTAACATAACAAGCATCATTTGTCAAGCCAAAACCCAAAACTCGACCGTAAATTTGAGCACCGCGACTCATTGCCAAATCCGCCGATTCTAATACAAATAAAGCCCCACCTTCGCCGAGCACAAACCCTTCCCGGCCCCGATCAAAAGGATAACAACCAGTTTTTGCCAAAGCACCCATCCGGTTAAATCCAGCCAGAGTTAGCGGTGTAATTGGCGCTTCCACAGCACCTGCAACAACACGCTGACACTGGCCCGTTTGGATTAACTCAACAGCTTGGGCGATCGACCAAATACCCGTCGCACAAGCCGCCATCGGCGCTTTGACCGGCCCCGTCGAGCCAATTTCTCTCGCCGCCGCGATCGCCCCCATATGAGGCAAAAAATCCAGGAATTGGGAATTGGGAATCGGGAATCGGGAATTCTCTTCCTTCTTCCATCCATCCGTTACATCCGTTACATCCGTTACAGAATCCGTTGCCGAACTTCCCTCTTCCCTCTTCCCTCTTAGCAACTGTTCCAAATTGCCCTGAAAACCACGGCTAGAACCAATCACAATCCCACAATCAGGAATCGGCAAAGTCAAATTAGCATCTTGCAAAGCATCTGCCAAAACCAGCCGAATTACAGTGATTAAATCCGCAGGTTTTGTGCCAATTAAAGCCAAAGGTTGCGGTTCAAGTTCTAGAAAAGGTTGATGTTGCCGAATTCCCGACTCCCCAGACAACAATCCTTTCCAGCTATTTTCCAGAGAGCCTAAAGCAGAAACAAGACCAATTCCCGTAACAACAACATCCACATCTGCCCTCAGCCTCCAAAGTTTTTAGTCATTAGTCAGCAGTCATTGCAGTGCGAGCTTCTGCGCGAGCTCGCGCAGAAGCTCGCACTTACAGCATTTCCTCGCTCGCGGGACGCTCGCACTGCAATTGTAACTAATAATGACTAATGACTAATGACTAATAACTAATGACTACTGACTAACAGCCTTAAAATTTTCCAAACCCTGAGTCACAGTAGCCTTCTCAATGCGATCGCCCGCCTCAATCTGATCCACCACTTCCATCCCTTGCTTCACGTAGCCAAAAACCGCATAGCTACCATCCAAAAACGGTAAATCGGTCAAAGTAAAATAAAACTGAGCAGAAGCCGAATCAGGAGCATTCGATCGAGCCATAGCCACAGCCCCACGACTATGCAGCAACACAGGTTTCGCCACCACCTTAGCTTGCTCTAGCGTCGCGCTATAAGTCGGACTTGCGGCACCTTTAGCTTGAATTTCCAGAGGAATGTAGCGTTCCTGAGCCGTTTTTGGGTCAATAAAACCCCCAGTTCCCAGTCGCGCCGTGGGAAATTTAGGGTCTTTACCCTGGGGGTCGCCGCCCTGAACCACAAAAGGCTGAGGTTCCCGCACAACTCGGTGAAAAACCAATCCGTCGTAGACTCCCTTCTGAACCAAATCGACAAAATTTCCCGCAGTAATTGGAGCATTTGTACCGTCAAGTTCGATCGAAATCGGCGCTCCTTTAACCGTCATCACCACCGTTGCTTTTCCTTGTAAGCGCGGCAAATTGCTAAATTGCGAACTCGCTGTTTGAACAGCACCAGACGGAGACGGGGACAAAGAAATACTTTCGGCCGACGCAGGATTCGGCGTCGGAGTAGAATTTGCAGATGGCGAACTACCGCAGCCACCTACAAAAAGCGCACCAATTATTAAAAGTGAGAACAACCACCGCTGAATTCTGATCTGCATTTTCACTTTCACTCACTTAGAAACTTTGCAACTAGAGATTTTTATGAGAAATTTAGAAATTGGTAACGAGCAAAACTCTTTAGTCCCCCTTTTTAAGGGGGATTTAGGGGGATCGAGACTTAGATACAAACGAGAGAGAAAGAGGGTTTCAGTCTTAAGTTGACAAGCCAGGAGTACAGCTTACCAATCCCAAATCCCCAATCCCCAATCCCAAATCCTTAAAGTCCTTCCAAAGGAACTTGCAAAAATCTAGCCAATTGAGCAGCTTGATTTTCCACCTCAGACAAAGCCAGCGGCTGTCCGACCCTAGTCAGAGGAAACTGACGGCGGTCTTTGAGCTTCAGATAGATACTGCGGCGGGGACTCAGCCCTTCTTTGATGTCTACCCGCACAGATTGAACGTCCGATGTCTTGCAGGTAAAATCTATCTTGCGGTTTTTGCCAGGAAAACCCCAGCGAAAGATGCGAATGCTTCCGGTTTCGCGATCGAACTCATTGTAGCCGCCGCCGAGATCCCAGAGAACGGTCAGCCACAAGTAAAGCCCCAAAAGCAGCGCACAGACACCGTAGAACCCCATCGCGATGCCTTGGGGGATAAAAATGAGCTGAGTCGGGTCAGCAAACGGCAGCAGGTTTTTGTGCAAATAGCTGGAAATGCTCGACAGCAGGAAGCCAGTCCCTCCAATGCTGACAATAGTCGCCCACCAGTAGTTGCTGAAGCGGCGGGAGCCCAAAACCTGCAGGTGCATTACGCGATCGATCGAATTTGTTGTTTGTGCAGTCATAAATTCAAAAGCCTTAAAGCCAAATCTTAATTCAACTACCGATCGAGTTGAAAATTTGTGAACTTCTAATATATAGTTATGTTAACTTTAATTAGAACCGCCGGGAAGTCCCCACCTATACGAATGTTAGGTGGGGACAGGTGGCGGGACGACGAAAACACCCCCGACTAAGATCAACGAAACCTTAGCCTGTTAATAAGCAAGAGGATTTTACTAAAATGACAATCGCCGTCGGACGCGCCCAGAACGAAAGAGGCATCTTTGATGTCCTCGATGACTGGCTCAAACGCGATCGCTTCGTCTTCGTAGGCTGGTCAGGCCTCCTCCTATTCCCCTGCGCCTACATGGCCATCGGTGGCTGGCTGACAGGGACCACCTTCGTCACATCCTGGTACACCCACGGTTTGGCAAGCTCCTACCTCGAAGGAGCCAACTTCCTCACCGTCGCAGTTTCCACCCCAGCCAACAGCCTCGGACACTCCCTGCTGTTCCTGTGGGGCCCCGAAGCACAGTGGGACTTCACCCGCTGGTTCCAACTCGGCGGCCTGTGGGCATTTGTCGCCCTCCACGGCGCTTTCTCTCTGATCGGCTTCTGCTTGCGTCAGATTGAAATCTCCCGTTTAGTCGGCATCCGCCCCTACAACGCCCTAGCATTCACCGGCCCCATTGCCGTGTTCGTTTCCGTGTTCCTGCTTTACCCCTTGGGTCAATCAGGCTGGTTCTTCGCCCCCAGCTTCGGCGTCGCAGCAATTTTCCGCTTCCTACTATTCCTGCAAGGCTTCCACAACTGGACGCTCAACCCCTTCCACATGATGGGAGTTGCAGGCATCTTGGGCGGTGCACTACTGTGCGCCATTCACGGTGCTACCGTGGAAAACACCTTGTTTGAAGACGGCGAAGGTGCTAACACCTTCCCCGCCTTCAACCCAACCCAGTCTGAAGAAACCTACTCGATGGTTACAGCCAACCGCTTTTGGTCGCAAATCTTCGGAATTGCTTTCTCCAACAAGCGTTGGTTGCACTTCTTCATGCTCTTCGTGCCCGTCACAGGCTTGTGGATGAGCTCTTTGGGCATCGTCGGTTTAGCATTAAACCTGCGGGCCTATGACTTTGTATCCCAAGAATTGCGTGCAGCAGAAGATCCTGAGTTTGAAACGTTCTACACTAAGAATATTCTGTTGAATGAAGGTATTCGCGCTTGGATGGCTCCAACGGACCAACCGCACGAAAACTTCATCTTCCCAGAAGAAGTTCTGCCTCGCGGTAACGCACTTTAATAGATTCAAGATTTGGATTTAAGATTAATATTTTAATACTAAAATCCAAATCTCAAACCCTGGTGTAGTGGCGGCGCACTCGTCCCTGCCCAGGGAACAAAAAACCTGAAATCCCAAATCCCAAATCCCAAATAGATGGAGGTTATACCGCGTGGTAACGCTCTCTAATTCCTATGTAAGCGGTCGCGACCAAGAGTCCTCCGGGTTCGCTTGGTGGTCTGGTAACGCTCGTTTGATCAACCTTTCCGGCAAACTGCTGGGCGCCCACGTCGCTCACGCTGGCTTGATCGTTTTCTGGGCCGGAGCAATGACTTTGTTTGAAGTCGCTCACTTTATTCCAGAAAAGCCCATGTACGAACAAGGCTTAATCTTGATGCCCCACGTCGCTACCTTGGGTTGGGGCGTCGGCCCTGGCGGTGAAGTCACGGATATCTTCCCCTTCTTCGTAGTTGGCGTTCTCCACTTGATTTCATCTGCTGTTCTCGGTTTGGGCGGCATTTATCACGCCGTTCGCGGCCCGGAAGTCCTCGAAGAATACTCTTCTTTCTTCGGCTACGACTGGAAAGACAAGAACCAGATGACCAACATCATCGGCTATCACCTGATTTTATTGGGTGGCGGTTGCTTGCTGCTGGTTGCTAAGGCCATGTTCTTCGGCGGTGTCTATGACACCTGGGCTCCGGGCGGCGGCGACGTGCGTATTATCACGAACCCAACTCTCAACCCCGCTGTGATTTTTGGCTACTTGGTTCGCTCTCCTTTCGGTGGCGAAGGCTGGGTAGTTAGCGTCAACAACATGGAAGACATCATCGGCGGTCACATCTGGCTGGGCCTGATTTGTATCGGTGGCGGTGTTTGGCACATTTTGACCAAGCCTTTCGGCTGGGCTCGTCGCGCCTTAATCTGGTCTGGCGAAGCTTACCTGTCTTACAGCTTGGGCGCTTTGTCCCTCATGGGCTTCATCGCTTGCTGCTTTGTCTGGTTCAACAACACTGCTTACCCTAGCGAATTCTATGGCCCGACGGGCCCGGAAGCTTCTCAAGCGCAAGCTTTGACCTTCTTGATCCGCGACCAACGCTTGGGTGCTAACGTCGGTTCTGCACAAGGCCCGACCGGTCTGGGTAAATATCTGATGCGCTCTCCTACTGGCGAAATCATTTTCGGCGGTGAAACGATGCGTTTCTGGGATTTCCAAGGCCCTTGGTTGGAACCTTTGCGTGGTACTAACGGTTTGGATTTGAACAAAATCAAGAATGATATTCAGCCTTGGCAAGCTCGCCGCGCGGCTGAGTATATGACTCACGCTCCTTTGGGTTCTTTGAACTCTGTGGGCGGTTTGGCGACTGAAGTGAACGCATTTAACTTCACTTCTCCTCGTTCTTGGTTGTCCTGTTTCCACTTTGTGATGGGTTTCTTCTTCTTGGTCGGCCACTTGTGGCACGCGGGTCGCGCTCGCGCTGCTGTCGCTGGCTTTGAGAAGGGTATCAATCGTGAGACGGAAGCGGTACTTTCTATGCCTAACTTAGACTAATCGATCGCATTTATTGCTGATTTGATTGTCTGATTTAAAAAAGCTCCAGCTTAACGGCTGGAGCTTTTTTTGACTGCTGATTAACTGCTTAACAGCAGGAGCTTTTTTTGACTGCTGATTAACTCAGATTATGACTCTTAAAAATAGCAGCGATAGTCTATAATCACTTGGAAACAGTCAATTAAGTTGATGGATGTCACTTAATATGGAATTAGCACTGCCTGATATTTCTCAAAGCTTTCAAAAGACAAAAGGATTGTTTACGGAACAAGTCGGAAAAGCAGTTAATTCTACTTCAGAAGCAACAGCACAAGCTAAATCTTCTCTCTCCGAAACTGCTGACAAGGCAAAAGAAGCTCTCACTCACACTACTAATTCTGCCGTTAATGCTGTTAATCAAGCTACGAACAATGCTTTAGGTACTGTAGCGGAGACAACTGAAAAAGCGAGGAATTCTCTATCTGAAGTCGCGAATCAAGCAGTGAATCGCGTTAGTGAAACTACCAACAAAGCTGTTGATGCTGTTTCTCACTCTGCCACAACTGCGAAAGAAACTATTACTCAAACTACTAACTCTGCGGTCAATACTCTGAATCAAACAACTAGCCAAGCTGTAGAGAGTGTAAATCAAGCAACAGAAAAGGCTAAGGCGTCATTACAAAATAGCATTGATCGGGCTGAAAATATTAGCGGTGCGGCTTCAGATGCGATCCAAAGTGCGATCGATGCTATCGTCAAAAATTGGATGGATTCTCATCCTGCAATCTTCTGGTTGGTGAGTCATCCGCTGATAGCGTTAGCAATGCTGCTGCTATCTATATTTATTATATTGGGTTTGTTCCAGGCTTTAGGTAGCTTTTTTGCAGAAGGATGGTTATCTATTTTGCAAATACCTGGAAAATTTATACAAGGGGTTTTCAGTGTCGGCTCTAAATCTGTAAGTAATCTCGGTGGAGTGGCTGTCAACTCATTGGTTTCAAGGAATCCGGGATTACATAATAATTCAGCTTTACAATTGAGCGGAGTTGAATCAAACAGTTTGGAGTCTCAGGAACGACTTGCTAATATTTTGACAAGGTTAGAGGCAATTCGACAAGAGCAAAATCAGCTTTTACAAGAAGTGTCGGCTATTTTAGGGAAGTAATTTAATGCAGAGTGAGAAGGTAAAGCCGATCGCACTTATCGACTAATCGGTAAATCTATTGTCCCAT
This sequence comes from Microcoleus sp., assembly GCA_042408215.1. Lineage (GTDB taxonomy): Bacteria > Cyanobacteriota > Cyanobacteriia > Cyanobacteriales > Microcoleaceae > Microcoleus. Next base: position 76,898 of record JAYFMW010000001.1, read on the forward strand.
TTTCGCTTTTTACAGTGCCATAAACAACACCTAAATATTCGCGTCTGGCGGTTTTAGCCTTGAATTGAGCTTGTAAATGTTGGTGGGCAAAATCGCGATAAGTCTGGTAACTCGTTAGAAAGCCAAAGGTCTAAACGCTGAGTAAGTTTTGATTCTGTGGACTTTCCAATATCTTCAACTTCTCTAAAAATTGATGCTTCGCTTTTCATATTTAATTTACTAACTAACCATTAACCGTTAACTGTTAACCGTTAAGTGTTAACCGTTAACCGTTAATCACTTTCTATTTTAACCTGCCAAGTCTCCAAAGTAGTACCAATTATTTGATCGAGATTTGTCAAGGCATTAAAGTACGCAATTCTCGCATTGAGTTCTGCATTCTTATCTTGCACTAAAGCATTCTGAGCATTTACAATATTGATAGTCCGAGAAATTCCCAAACCCAATCTTAGCTTGTCTTGCTCTATTTCTAATTGCTTCTCAGCTAACTCTCGCGACTTTTTTGCCATTTCCATTTGCTTACGATTATAATTGATAGCTCTAATTGCATTTGTCACATCTACTTCCAGTTTTTGGTTTTGCTCCTTTAAATTATTCTCAGCTTGTAATAGACTAACACGACTGCGCTGAAAATCTCGCTCAATTCCTCTATTTCCGAATTCACGATTCAAAACCAGTCCCGCTCTCAAATCCGAGGTGCTTTCTGAAAGATTACTAGCATTATTAGTATAACTTGCATTTACCTTTAAATCCCAGCGCCGCTTATTTTCCGCTAGTAATAAGTCATATTTAGCGCTTTCTAGTTGTAGCTGTGTTTGTAAATATTTAGGATTATTTGACATAGCTAATTGTAGGATCTTATTAAAGTCCAAAGAATTAGATTCCTCTGGAGGCGATTCCACTGCAATAATATTGATATTGCGGTCAATGTCTAAAATTTGCAGCAGTGCTAATCTTGCCGTCTTTAGTTGATTCTCACTATCTAACACTGCTAGTTCCCGATTTGCGACATCTGTTTCATTGGTAAAAATATCAACTTTGGCTTTTCTTCCGGCCTGAATTAAAGCCCGATCTATCTGAAATTGCCGACGGGCAATTTCCAGAGAACCTTTTGAAATTTTAACTCTTTCCTGAGCCTGAATCAAGTTTCGATAGGCTGAAATAGCTGAATTGATTGTGTTAATTAAGGTCGATTTCAAACTCAGGAGATTTCTTTTTTCATTCAGGCGAGCAATCTCAATTGGCGCTTTATTGACAGCAACTCCAGCTCCCCTTAACAGAGGTTGATTGAAATTCAACGTTAGATTTTGACTTAAAGAATCTTGGGTTTGATTCCCAACCCAGGCAAAACTTATATCTCCTCCAGTGGGAATTTTGACACTCACCTTAGCTGATAACTTGGCTTCCTCATTAATGTTGACACTTCCCCCATTCCTGAGACGAATTGCTGACACTGATAACTCTGGTGTAAAAATAGGGAGGAATTGGCCTTCTGCTACGGCTAAATCTTGTTTTTGCACTATGCGATCGAGGTATTGATTTTTGATATCTCTGTTGTTTTCCAAACCTAAAAATACCACTTCCGGTAGTGTCAGTTCAACCCCTGGTTCATCCTCTATATATTGCTGTTGAATAGTTGGCTTTGGGCTATTTTCAGGTGTTGGTTCTGCTGTTTTTTCTGGATTTGGTATAGCTTCAGGAATTACTATTAATTCTGGTTGAACTGGAGGTTTTTGAGTAGTAGAAGTTGTTAATACTTGGGAATCTGGACTGGGAGATTGGGAATTAGGAATTGGTGAGTCTTTGATTTTACTTGTTTGATTTTTCCCTTGGGATTGAGGAATAACTATTCCCGGGTTTGTAAGCGTTTTTCTCTGATTTTGGGGTTTGATTAGCGCCTGATTTTGCGGTATATTTTGGATGTGTGGGAGATATTTTTCAGTGGGAAGTGGCAGGATTTTGGGCGCGATCGCAGATTTAGAGCTCACATCAGTTTTGACTGTTGAACTAGACTTAAAAGCAACAGCAAATATCGCCAATAGCCCACAGGTTGCAACCATAACTAGGCTAAAACGCAATATCCAAGGCATATCGTAGCGAGGAGAAGAATCGCTATTTTGGAGATCATCTTCGTTCGGATGCTCAGTCATGCTAACTCAAGTTAGTTTTGCAAGTAAGTTTATTACGATTTCCTACGGGATAGCTACGCTTGACGTAGCGCTTTAACAGGATCGAGTTGGCTAGCTCGCAGAGCCGGGAAAAAACCTGCTCCCACCCCCACTGCTAATGCTGCTCCTAGAGCCAAAGCTGCTGTGTTGCTATCAAATTTATAAGGTAACTTAAAAACATCGGCAACAACAGTTGTCAACCCATGTACCGTCACAATAGCAGCAATTCCACCTACTAAACTTAGAATAACTGCTTCTAAAATAAACTGCAACATGATATCCCGCTGAGTAGCCCCAATCGCGCGTCTCAAACCAATTTCTGGGGTGCGTTCCATCACTGCTGCGATCGTAATATTAGCAATCCCCACTCCTCCCACCAGCAGCGAAATTACCCCCACTGCTAAAAGTGATCGCGAAACCATTTCCAAAGTTTCTTGCTGCTCCATAATATCGTCTACATTATTCCAAACATAAACCTTTGCCTTGGGAAAGCGCTGCTGAAAAACCTTTTTTGCCTGCTTTTCCATCCCTTTCATATCTTTAAGATTGTAAGGGCGCACCACAATTGAGTCAATCCCCTGGCTACCTGTCATTGCTTTGTAAACCGACATCGACACCCACATTTCACCTTTAGGTTCCCCAAAAAGGCCTTCCTTGCTCTCCATTACGCCGATAACAATGTAAGGTCTGCCTTCAGCATAAATGCGCTGACGTAAAGGTTTTGTGCCACCTTTAAAAAGTTGTGTCGCCAGCATTTCATCAATTACTACGACAGGTCGATAGTTAGCAAAATCATTAGGGGAAAAAAAACGCCCCGCTATTAATCGCCGCCCCGATGTCTTTAAATGATCTTGAGAAACAGCGGCCATATTAGGTTTCGCTTCCACGGCCTGAAACACAACTTTTTCGTTATAATAACCAAACGAACTTGCTGCGCTAATCGCCTGAATTCCATTCAGCCGATGCCGCCAAAATTCCATATCTTCTAACTTTAACATCACCTCATCCCACATGATGTAAATTTGAGGTGCTTCTCGCTTGGCTAGTTGTTCACTAATTACGGCGTGACTAATATTGCCCACTTGCAGCGTTGCGCTGACCGCAGCTACACCCATAAAAACTCCGACTGTAGTTAGGGAAGACCGCAAAAGATTGCCACTGAGGGAAATGCAAGTAAGGCGGATTAGGTCAACAAGAGAAAGGCTCATTGATAGTTTAAGTAGGTAGGTGCAAATAAACCTTTAATAATGCTCTCGATAGCTAAGTAGGGACACGGCAATGCCCTGTCCCTACTATCATGTCATTGCGAGGAGTTGCGAGGCGTTGCAGGCCCGCGCCAACTAAACTAATCCCAAGCCTTTGCGATCGCTTCCTACCTCGCAATGACACACAATATAGCAGGGTAGGGACACGGCAATGCCCTGTCCCTACTTACCCTGTACGCAGCGCTTTCACAGGATCGAGTTGACTAGCTCGCAAAGCCGGGAAAAAACCTGCTCCCACCCCCACCGCTAATGCCGATCCTAAAGCCAAAGCTGCTGTGTTGCTATCAAATTTATAGGGTAATTTAAAAACATCGGCAACAACAGTTGTTAACCCGTGTACCGTCACAATAGCAGCAATTCCCCCTACTAAACTTAGAATAACTGCTTCTAAAATAAACTGCAACATGATATCCCGCTGAGTAGCCCCAATCGCGCGTCTCAAACCAATTTCTGGGGTGCGTTCCATCACCGATGCGATCGTAATATTAGCAATCCCCACTCCTCCCACCAGCAGCGAAATTACCCCCACCGCTAAAAGTGCTCGCGAAACCATTTCCAAAGTTTCTTGCTGCTCCAAAATTGTTTTAACATTATTACGAACATAAATCTCTGCCTTGGGAAAGCGCTGCTGAAAAACCTTTTTTGCCTGCTTTTCCATCTTTTTAATATCTTTAAAATTGTAAGGGCGCACCAAAATTGAGTAAATTCTCTGGCTACCTGTCATCGCTTTGTAAACTGACATAGACACCCACATTTCACCTTTAGGTTCCCCAAAAATGCCTTCCTTGCTCTCCATTACGCCGATAACAATGTAAGGTCTGCCTTCAGCATAAATGCGCTGACCTATAGGTTTATTACCACCTTTAAAAAGTTGTGTCGCCAGCATTTCATCAATTACCACTACAGGTCGATAGTTAGCAAAATCATTAGAGGAAAAAAACCGCCCCGCCATTAATCGCCGCCCCGATGTCAATAAATGATATTGAGAAACGGCGAAGATATAAGTTTCCGCTTCTTCAGCCTGAAATATAACTTTTGTGTTATAATGACCAAACCAATTTGATGCACTAATTGCCTGAACTCCTTTCAGCCGTTGCCGCAAAAAATCCATATCTTCTAACTTCAAACCCACCTCACCCCCCATACCAATGCGAATTTGAGGTGCTTCTCGCTTGGCTAGTTGTTCACTAATCACGGCGTGGCTAATATTGCCCACTTGCAGCGTTGCGCTGACCGCCGCTACACCCATAAATACTCCAACCGTAGTTAGGGAAGACCGCAAAAGATTGCCACTTAGGGAAATGCAAGTTAGGCGGATTAGGTCAACAATAGAAAGGCTCATAAGCAATTATATAGCGGTTTTTCGTTGCAGGAGAACAGGTAATTGGTAATTGATAATTGGTGATGGGTGATTGGTGATTGATTGATAGTCTTTAATTGTTATTTTCGATCGTCACCCTCTGTTTTTTCTTCTTGAATAGGAGTTCCTGGCTTTAAGGAAGGTTCAGAAGGGGGTATCACAGCACTGTCACCAGGCCGCAAACCTGAAGTTACTTCTACCTGCGTTAATCCTTCTAAACCTAATGTAACTGGCCGTTTCTGGGCTTTACCTTGACTGTCACGAATCCAAACAAAAGGCTGAGATTCCGATCGCACAACTACCTCTGTATTCAAAACTACTACCTTCTGACGCTGCTGCAAAATGATCTCCACATTAACTTGACTCCCTGGAATTAAAGTACCCGATGGATTGTCCAGTTTCACTCTTGCAGGAACCGTTGCTTGAGCGCCTTGATTTGATTGATTATTTCCGCTACTATCACCCCTACCCGCCAGAATAGATAAGCTTTCAACTCTTCCTGAAAACTGCTTAGGATTGGGGCCTATAATGCTGATACGGACGGATTGATTCGGTTTAACTTTAGCAGCATTTAGCGTAGAAAGCTGTAGTTTTACCAGTTCTTTTGTCGGGTCGCCTAACGTTAAAAGTTCTTTTCCCAGCGCTACCCCGTCGCCATTTTTAACCGTGATATCAAGGACCTTGCCATCTATTGATGCCGTCAAAATATTGTTTTTAAATTGTTGTTGCTTTTCTTGGTAATCAAGCTGTGATCTTTGGAGATCGCGGCTATTTGTGCTAACAGTTAACTGAGCTTCTCGCAGTGCCGACTCAGCAGTTTTCACCTGGTCCTGAAGTTCTTTTTCTTTGTCTCGCAGCTTACTTTGCTTGCTTTTTAGATCGAGGAGATCGTTGTTGATTTGAAGCTGTGCATCTCGTAAAGTAGCTTTAGCACTGCGAACTGCTTTTTCCTGAGATTGCACGTCATTTCCCGGAATATAACCTCTTTCAAAAAATGCTTTATCCTCGGTGAGTTTTCGCTCAGCCACCGCTAAATCTTCCTTAGCTTCAACAACTTTTTGGCGATCATTTGCCAAGGTAATTTCCTGTTTTTGAATGTCTAATAAATCGTCATTTTGCCCGGATTTATAATCTTCTATTTTCCCTTGGGCAGTCCTGAGCTTTTCTTGGGCTTCGACAACTTTTTGCCGTAAGCTTTCCAGGGTGAGTTTTTGTTTCTCAATATCCAACTCTACCTGGCTAAGAGTTATTTTACTTTCCTTGTTGCGAAGAGTGATTAAGTTCTGACCAACTGTCACATTGTCCCCGATTTTTACTAACACCTGATCGACTGTAGCCTCGGCGGGAGATTTAAGAGTTTGTTGACCACCCAATTCAATAGTGCCGCTTTCATTAATCGTATCTTCAATATCGCCAAGTTTGACGGGAATTAAGCTCACTCCTATGGGTGCGGGAGGTCGATTTTGATACCACCCGTAGGCAAATAAGCTGCCGCCGATGCCTAGAGTGAGAACACCTGACCACATTAACCATTTGAGTCCTGTTTTGAAACTATTTTTTTCTTGATGTTTCACTGTCAACTCCCCTCCTGCAAACTATCAATATCAGGACTTATACCAATTTAATAGGTCGTTGCACATATCCCGCTCCCCCTAAATCCCCCTTAAAAAGGGAGTAGGGTGTGAGTAGGGGTTGACTTTGAATTCTTGCTCCCCTTTTTTAAGGGGGCTGGGGGGATCGGATTCTATGCAGCCTCATAAAAAATTGGTATTAGGCACTAACTACGATTTTCTGTCATTTCAAGCGAAGCGAGGCAATCTCCAACCCTAATTTCTCCCGATCAGTGCGTAAATCCTAAATATCTGAAATCGATCGCTCTATTTGACGGGAGCATCCCGATTTTGCACAAATATTAAACTGCAAATTCACCATTCAAGTAGGTACTACGCAGTTGTAACATTTGAGAAACACTTTCAGATTTCGGCACTGTTAAGCGTGCGCGATCGCCCTTTGACTGTTTTGGTGACTTTTTGGCTCAAAAAAGGGCGATTTTGGGGCTGACATATTCTAGCATCTGTTGATGTACTACTTTCTCAAGCCCTTCTCAGGCGGCTATTTCTTCTGAATCTGTATGGTTGTAGAGGATTTGGGCTATCTCCTGAATACAGGCCGATCGGCGTAGTGCTTCGGGGGTTATGCTCATTTTTTCCCCCGATCTACTCTGTTTATTTTGCCCGCTGGTAGTCTCTTTGCACCCATCGGGATGCTCCCGTGTAACTCAAGCAACAGAAAAGGCTAAGATGACCTTACAAAATAGCATTGACAAGGCTGAAAATATTTGCGGTGCGGCTTCAGATGCGATCCAAAGTGCGATCGATGCTATCGTCAAAAATTGGATGGATTCTCATCCTGCAATCTTCTGGTTGGTGAGTCATCCACCGATCGGGTTAGCAATGCTGCTGCTATTTATATTGATTATATTGGGTTGGTTCCAGGCTTTAGGTAGCTTTTTTTGCAGAAGGATGGTTATCTATTTTGCAAATACCTGGAAAATTTATACAAGGGGTTTTCAGTGTCGGCTCTAAATCTGTAAGTAATCTCGGTGGAGTGGCTGTCAACTCATTGGTTTCAAGGAATCCGGGATTACATAATAATTCAGCTTGACAATTGAGGGGCTTTGAATCAAACAGTTTGGAGTCTCAGGAACGACTTGCTAATATTTTGACAAGGTTAGAGGCAATTCGACAAGAGCAGAGTCAGCCTCTTTGAGAAAAAATGCAGAAGTGTCGGCTATTTTAGGCAAGTAATTTAATGCAGTGCGATCGAGTGTGGCCCGATCGCACTTATGGTAAATTTAAGACATCCAGGCTTTCCATCAAAGCCAGATCAATAAAGGCTTGTAGTCGATCGCCCAATACGCCATGCCCGATTCCGAATTCTCCGATGATTTAAAATGGACACCCGAAGCCAAAGCCAAGCTGAAAAATATTCCCTACTTTGTCCGGGGAAAAGCTCGCGTCCGCATCGAGCAGTTGGCCCGCGAAGCTGAAATGGAAGTTGTAACGGTTGAGCTGGTTGAACAAGCTCGCCTCGAATTTGGGCAATAAGGGCTCGAAATGTACCCTAAAGCTTTAGACTATAAATTGCCCGATCTTAATGTTCACAGAGCTACTGAGTCACCCGTGCGGAAAATAGTTATTGCTGGCAACTGGAAAATGTACAAAACCCAGGGTGAAGCCCTGGAGTTTCTCAAAGGGTTCACGTCTTGCTTGACGGAAACCCCAGAAGAGCGGGAAGTTATTTTATGCGTTCCCTTCACTTCATTGGCCCTCCTCTCGAAAAATCTCCACGGCGGCCGGGTGCGACTCGGTGCTCAGAATGTTCACTGGGAAGAGTCGGGTGCTTACACCGGGGAAATTTCGGGCCCGATGCTGACAGAAATTGGGGTTAGCTACGTCATCATCGGGCACAGCGAACGCCGTCAATATTTTGGTGAAACTGACGAAACGGTGAATTTGCGACTCAAAGCTGCTCAGAAGTACGGTTTAATTCCGATTTTGTGTGTCGGGGAAACCAAGCAACAGCGAGATGCAGGGGAAACTGAAGCTCACATTTTCTCTCAGTTGGCAAAAGATTTGGTTGATGTTGACCAAGAAAAGTTGGTTATTGCTTACGAACCGATTTGGGCGATCGGCACTGGTGATACTTGCGAAACCAAGGAAGCTAACCGAGTGATTGGTTTGATTCGCTCTAAATTGAGCAATCCTGACGTACCGATTCAATACGGCGGTTCTGTGAAACCGGAAAATATTGATGAAGTCATGGCTCAGCCAGAGATTGACGGGGTTTTGGTTGGCGGTGCGAGTTTGGAAGCTGCGAGTTTCTCGCACATTGTCAATTATCAGTAATATCATTTCCGTTTAATTCGGAATTGTATCTGATGAAGTTCTGTAGGGACGGGTTCACCAACAATATCTAACAAGTACCAGCAATCTCAAGAAACCCGCCCCCACCCAACAGTAAATCGCCATGAGTACCATCGTTAAACCCAAACCCACCTTAGAGCATTTCCTCAAACTTCCTGAAACTGAGCCGGCCTCAGAATTTCTGGACGGAGAAATCAATCAGAAGCCCATGCCGCAAGGTGAACATAGCGTACTTCAAGGTGAACTCTGCAAGACGATCAATCAAGTAGCGAAAACTCGGAAAATTGCCCATGCTTTTCCAGAGTTATACTGCACCTTTGGCGGCGCGTCAATCGTCCCAGATGTAGCAATATTCCGATGGGAAAGAATTCCTTTTTTGCCCTCTGGTAGAATTGCTAACCGCTTTGAAATCAATCCAGATTGGTCGATCGACATTCTATCCCCAAATCAAAGCCAAACAAAAGTGCTGAGTAAATTACTCCACTGTTCGCGACACGGAACTGAGTTGGGGTGGTTATTAGACCCAGAAGAAGAGAGTATTTTGGCGGTATTTCCAGGAAAAAAAGTAGAACTAATAAAGGTTCAGCTCTATTGCCAATAATTGATAAAATTGAATTAAAATTGACAGTTGATACTGTTTTTAGCTGGTTGAGTTTTGGTTGAACAGTCCTGGACGCATTAAGACTCAAAGAAACCGGGTTTTTTACAGAATCTGTGGGTGGCCACGAAATATTGTCGTGAAAAAACCCGGTTTCTGGCTACCCGGACGTCTAGTAAAATCTCAAATCCCACTATCCCATGATATCAAATCCGGTAGCATCGGAATTATTCATCTCTCTCTTCTCTCCCTCTGCGCCCTCTGCGCCCTCTGCGGTTAAATCATTCCGATGCAACCGGAAACGATATGACAAATAACAACAACAAAATGATAATTAGAAATAAAGTTTTCGAGTGGGGAAAACGCACTTATTTAATGGGCGTTTTGAATGTTACCCCTGATAGTTTTAGCGACGGCGGCGATTTCAATACCATAGAATCGGCTTTAGCGCAAGCTGAAAATATGGTAAAATATGGAGTAGATATTATTGATATTGGCGGTCAATCTACTCGACCCGGTGCTGCGGAAATATCCTTAGAAGAGGAGATCGATCGAGTCATTCCTGTTGTCCAAATGCTGCGACAAAAAGCAGATGTTTTTGCAGATATACCTATTTCTGTTGATACTACCAGAGCGGATGTTGCCCAAGCTGCTGTGGCTGCGGGAGCCGATATAATTAACGATATTTCGGGAGCTACTTTTGACTCGGAAATGCTGTCAACCGTTGCTAAATTAGCAGTTCCCATAATTTTGATGCACCTGCGGGGAACTCCCCAAACGATGCAAAAACTCACAGATTATCGGGATTTAATTGGGGAAATTGGCGAATTTTTAGAGAGTCGAATTGCCGCAGCATTAGCAGCAGGAATTGACAAATCTCAAATAATTATCGACCCCGGTATTGGCTTTGCTAAGACTTACAGTCAAAACTTAGAAATTCTGCGCGATTTGCCAAAATTTCGTTCTTTAAACTGTCCGATTTTAGTCGGAGTATCGCGAAAAAGCTTCATCGGACAGATTTTGAATCAGCCAGAAGCAAAACAAAGAGTTTGGGGGACAGCGGCGGCTTGTACAGGTGCGATCGCGAATTCTGCCGATATTTTGCGAGTTCACGATGTCAGAGAAATGCACGATGTCTGTCAGGTAGCCGACGCCATCTTCAGAAATCAGTCTTGAGCAGTGTGAGCATCAATAACTTTCATTTCCCCTGGGTGAGAGTTCGGCTCAAGTTCAGACATAGAACCCATCAACTCGCCCAGAGCTTCTGTCATGCACTTCGGGTCCATAAACAGAATTTTGGCATTATCGCTTTCGCCCAATTTTTGTTGAGCTTCCAAGTATTTTTCTGTTACTAAGTAATTCAAAACTTGCTGGCTATTGGGATGGGAATCGAGAGCCTCAACTAAGACTCTCATGTACTCTTTAGTACCAGTAGCTTTATTGACCATTGCTTGACACTCGCTCTTGGTGGCCTGCTCCAATTCCATAGCTTCTTTCACCCTTTTGGGAGGTGTAATGTTTTGAATTTCCACCCGGATGACTTTGACGCCCCAAGTTTCAGTAGCTTCGTCCAATTTCTTGAGTAACTGCTTATTCATCTCATCTCGTGAACTCAAGATCTCTTTCATGGGTAACCGACCAATTTCACCGCGGAACGTAGTTAAAACTAAGTTGGCGATCGCATTTTCAATTTGATCGATTCCGTAATAAGCTTTCTGCAAATTTACAACCCGCCAATACACCACGGCATCGACGTCGAGAGCCACATTATCTGCCGTGATGGCTGACTGAGGTTTAATATCTAAAACTCTCTCGCGGCTTGTGTCTACGCAGACGACTTTTTCTACCAGGGGGCTGATCAAGTGGAATCCCGGCTTGAGAGTGCGCTTGTATTGACCCAAACGTTCGACTAAAGCTTCGTCGCCGCCACTGACTATTTTGACAGAGGAGTTAACAGCGTAGCCGAGGATGAGCGCAACGAGCATGGCTAGAATAGACTGCCCCATTTCTACTTTCCTGCTAAGGTTGACTGAGAGTTGATTCAGGATTCCACTCTAATTTAACTCAAAATGAGCAGTACAGTGCTACAATATCTCGACTGTTAATAAGTCCTCACAGTTAGCCACCATTGTCGGACTCTGGAGTGCGATCGTGTACCCTTGGATATCAACAACAAATTTCCCAAAGACATCAACAATCCACCGCGCAGGAATAATATGTTATCAAAGAGGAAAAACGATCGAGAGTTTCGCTTCACAAAACTTTTTACCTGGATTGCCCCAAGCATTTTGGTGGCGGGAATATGCACTTGGGCAGTTACACCATCGGTAAAAGCTGAGCCAAGCACGCTGCCAAGGCCCCAAAACTTGCAGTCGCAGAACTTACAGCCACCGGGCAGGCCAAGGCCAGTGAGGGAAGTGATCTCCTACGAGATGAAGGGAGATGAACTCAGGATTTGCAAACAGCAAGGCAACTCCGAGAAAAAGTGCGAAGTTGTAGGCAAAGGATACACCGTAGGTTTGAGAACTGCCAACGACCTTTACAATCAAGGAAATGTCGCCAATGCCGAAATTTTGTACCGACAACTGATTGCTCGCTTTCCGAAACAGGGAGATGCTTATTATAAGTTGGGAACCGTGCTGTCAGCGATCGGTAAAATGAGCGATGCGATCGCCCAATTCCGCCTCGCAATTCAAGTAAACCCACAACACGCCAAAGCTTACAACGATTTGGGCGTAGCGATGGCAAGTCAAGGCAAGTTGCCTGAAGCAATTGTCGAGTGGAGACAAGCCATTAAAATCAATAGCCAATATCCCGATGCTTTAAACAATTTAGGTGTCGCGTTGTTTCAACAAGGAGAGAAGGAAAACCAAGCAGAAGCAGTAGCTGCGCTCAAAAAAGCTCAGGAATTATTCGTCAAACAAGGTAGAACTCAAGCAGCTAATAGAGTCGAGGAAATTTTACAACAAATTAATTCGCAGTCGAGCGGATCTTAAGCTGCATAGGTTGTTGTTATTGGTTATTGGTTATTAGAACCAAGAAATAACAAATAACAAATAACAAATAACAACTAACTAATGACTACTGACTGCTGACTACTGACTACTGACTTCTTAAAACATAGTAGAGTTTCACAAGCCAACAGAGTCGAGCAAATTTTGCAGGAAATCAATGCACGGTCTAGTGGTTCTTAAGCTGCATAGGTTGTTGTTATTGGTTATTGGTTATTAGAACCAAGAAATAACAAATAACAAATAACAACTAACAACTAACTAATGACTACTGACTGCTGACTACTGACTTCTTAAAACATATCCTTCAAAACTTGTAAAATCAAATCCCCATCCACTCGATCGCTCACCGCAGCCTCACCCAAGCGCACCGGTAGCACAAACCGCACCTTGCCATCCTGCACCTTTTTGTCCAATTGCAAACTCTTCAAAATCTCCTCAACATCTATACCAGCCGGCAATTTCGTAGGCAAACCAGCCTTTTCGATCAAAGCTAACTGACGCCCGTCGCACTCAGCATCCCACATTCCCAACTCCACAGCCAACCGGCTCGAAGCCACCATCCCGATACTCACACCTTCCCCGTGATTCACCAGCTTGTAACCAGTCAAACTTTCCACCGCATGGCCGATAGTGTGTCCGTAATTCAAAATCGCCCGCAAACCCGACTCCTTCTCATCCTTGCTTACCACCTCCGCCTTAGCTTGGCAAGACCTGCTCAAAATTTCTGCCAGCAAATCCGCCTTCACGTAGCGCATTTGATCCAAACGCCTGCAACTCTCCAACTTCCCGAACAATTCAGCATCCCAAATCACCCCATACTTAATCACTTCCGCCATTGCCGATCGAAACTCCCTCGCCGGCAGAGTTTTCAGGACATCCGGGTCAATAAACACCAAACGCGGCTGGTGAAAAGCCCCAATTAAATTCTTCCCTAAAGGATGGTTTACCCCGGTTTTACCACCAATAGAAGCATCAACCATCGCCAGCAGCGAAGTCGGAACTTGCACAACATTAATTCCCCGCAACCAAGTCGCCGCCGCAAAACCCGTGATATCCCCAACCACTCCGCCGCCCAAAGCCACCATTGTCGAAGAACGTTCTAAGCGGTTTTCCAAAGCCGCGCCGTAAATCTTCTGCACCGAATTTAAAGTTTTGTACTGTTCCCCCGGTGGTAAAATGCAGTTACCGACATGAAAACCCGCCGATTCTAGGGCCGCAGCCGTCTTTTCCCCGTAATGCCGAAAAATCGACTGATTCGAGACCAGCAGGACTTTTTTGCCCAAATTCAGCCCGCCCAGCAGCGTGCCGAGTTCGTCTAAACCGCCGGAACGCACGCAAACATTGTAAGATTGTGGGCCCAAGTCAACTTTAATTACTGATTGCATATTTATCTACTTTAGATATTAGATTTTAGATTATAGTTCTTATAGGTCTTTTTATAAAGAATACCCTGAAAACCCTGTGACTTTAGTCCAGGGATGAAAGGGCGTTGCAGGATTTATCCAGCCAGCCCTCTTTATGCAAGACACAAACCACATTCTGTTACCAGAAAAATGTGGGATGGATACACAGACGCAGGTCTATACCAGCAAATGCCTACCACAAGTAGCCATAGACTCAGCAATGGGCGAGTGGGTAGTGGGTTATTGACAAACCCTTTAAGAATCAAGATTTGGGTGGATTCATCCCCCAAAGTTTGTCCTTAAGAATCCCCGTGTCTTTAGACCGGGGAGTGTCAATGATTGTTTTGGAGAAATTGCAGTCAGCACCCCGCACTCTCTGTAACGGCTTCATGCCTAAAACTTCAGTTAGTTGACCAGCTATCGTCTTAACTGACTACGTTTTTTGAGTCACGACACCGGGAGAATGCGTAGCTAGTTCCTCGCTCTGTCGTCAGTGGTTAAACAGTTTTACTCTTAGGTAAGACAGTGCTGCTGACCTAACAAGCTCATTAAACATTGACCGACAAGCTAACATTACCCCGAAAGGGAGGCTCTAAAAAAGAGCAAACCATTATGCGTACAGGGTGAAAGGTTTGAAGCAGTAATTGTCCTGTTGAAAGTTCATTACAAAAGAACCCCGAACTAAGTAATTCCAAGGCGGTAAATGTGTAAATATTCAAGGCGGTTTCAACCGCTAGTGTGATGCCCTTCCTCGTAGTCGAAGGGTCGTTTCCCTCTCAGGTCTAAAGACGCTGAGTTTCCCACTTACCGAGGATTTTTATGACTCTTAGCGGAATAATAACTTATTTCGGGCTGTTCGGCGGAATGCTGGGCGTGGCGACAGTGTTGATGTTTGGTCTGCGGGCTGTCAAACTCATCTAATTTACCCTCTAATTTAGATGTGAGAACCAGAGGATTTAATCTCTGGTAAAAGTAAGATTTTGGCGATCGCATTTTCGGAAAAAATCTCTAGTTTGCTCTGTAGATTTACGGCGCAAGTGCGATCGCCCCTGAGCAAATAATTGATTTAAAGCAAAAAATATATTAACTCGCAATCCTGCTTTCCCGTAAAATAACTCGTACCTCCCCCAAATCTCCAATCCAAAATCTAAAATCTAAAATCTAAAATTGAGATGACTCATTCCACCGATATCGTCAGCCTCGCCCGCTGGATGGCCGCCGACTTCAGCAACCAAGCCCAAGCCTTTGAAAATCCGCCCTTCTTCGCCCACATCCGCGTCTGCATGAGACCCCTACCCGTGGAACTTTTGGGCGGCGTAAGTCTGTATCTAGAACAAGCCTACGACATCGAACTGCACGCTCCGTACCGAGTTCGAGTTTTAAAATTAGTCCCGGTGGGCGATCGCATCGACATCGAAAACTACGCGATCGAAAACGAAGCACAATTTTACGGAGCCTCCCGCGATCTCCAACGACTCCAAGAACTCAAACAAGCAGAATTTAAACTAATGCCTGGGTGCACCTTTATTACGCACTGGACGGGCAATAGCTTCAAAGGGTTTGTTGAACCCGGAAAAGGCTGTATGGTGGTCAGAAAGGGCAAAAAAACCTATCTAGACAGCGAATTCGAGATCGATGGAGACAAATTTATTAGTCACGATCGCGGGCGCGATCCAGAAACCGACGCCCACGTCTGGGGAGCCCTAGCCGGCCCCTTTGAATTCAGCCGTCGAGCTAGCTTCGCCGATGAAATTCAGGTTTAATAGAAAAAAACAGGGGGCGATTTAGCAAAAACTCCCTTGATTAAAGGTTCACAATGCACCATTACCTGATACATTAACCCAGTATTGGCAAGCAAGATTCACCGTTGTTGATTTATGAAAGTCCTGGTTATTGGTGGCGATGGCTATTGCGGTTGGGCAACCGCACTCTACCTTTCCAACAGAGGTTACGAAGTTGGCATCCTCGACAGTTTCGTGCGGCGGCACTGGGATCGGGAACTGTGCAGCGACACCCTCACTCCCATTGCACCGATTCAGCAACGACTCCAGCGATGGCAAGATTTAACGGGTAAGTCGATCGACTTGTTCGTCGGTGACATCACCAACTACGATTTTCTCAGCAAAACTATGAGAAAATTTGCACCAGAGGCTGTGGTGCATTTCGGCGAACAGCGTTCCGCCCCCTTCTCGATGATCGATCGCGAACACGCAGTCCTCACCCAAGTCAACAACGTAGTTGGGACACTCAACCTGCTGTACGCCATTCACGAAGATTTCCCCGACTGTCACTTAGTGAAATTGGGGACAATGGGTGAATATGGCACGCCGAATATTGACATCGAAGAAGGCTATATCACGATCGAACACAACGGCCGCAAAGATACATTACCCTATCCCAAACAGCCCGGAAGTTTTTATCACCTTTCCAAAGTCCACGATTCCCACAATATTCATTTTGCTTGCAAAACCTGGGGTTTAAGAGCCACCGACTTAAATCAGGGCGTCGTCTACGGCGTACTCACAGATGAAACCGGCAGGGACGAACTGTTAATCAACCGTTTAGACTACGACGGAGTATTCGGTACAGCATTGAACCGATTTTGCGTTCAAGCTGCGATCGGTCATCCTTTGACAGTATACGGAACAGGCGGACAAACTCGCAGCTTCTTGGACATTCGGGATACCGTGCGGTGCGTGGAATTGGCGATCGCGACTCCTGCTGAACCTGGACAATTCCGAGTCTTCAACCAATTTACCGAACAATTCAGCGTCGGCGACTTGGCTGCATTGGTGCAAAAAGCAGGCATCGCAATGGGATTAAAAGTAGAAATCAACCACCTGAAAAATCCCAGAGTCGAGAAAGAAGAACATTATTTCAATGCCAAAAATACCAACTTGCTAGACCTCGGCTTGCAACCGCATTATCTCTCAGATTCCCTGCTCGATTCTCTGCTGAATTTTGCTACAAAATATCAGCACCGTGTCGATAAAAATCAGATTTTGCCGAAGGTTTCTTGGCGGTAAATTCTGGCATCTACCTGCGGGGAAAGAGATTTTTTAACGAACCGCGAAGGCGCGAAGGGCGCGAAGTAAGAGAAGAGAAAGATGTGCAAGTTCTGAATGAATTTCCCTGTATATTACTTTTTATATCTCTCTTTTCGATCTTTCTCTCTGTGTCCTCTGTGTCCTCTGCGGTTAATTGAAAAAAATCATCAGGTTTTTACGAATTGCTTGTTTGGGAATGAATACCGTGAAAAGTAGAATTCTCATCCTGTTGCTTTTAGATGGGATAATTGTCTCTATTGGAATTCACGGAATGTGTATGTTGCCCCAAAAACATTTATATCGTAATTAGTGGCAATGAATCTGCTAACAGAACCCTACTTAAGTCAAGTAAGTAATTGGCCGAAAACAGGTCGTCATATTCTGGCACAATTTGACGAAAATACTGTTGTAGTGTACCAAGCTTACCGTCCGGCTATCGGTCATTTTGCAGCGGAACACGGTTATTTCGGCGGTGAATTCAGTCTCAATCGCATGAGTTGGATTAAGCCAAATTTCTTATGGATGATGTATCGATCGGGATGGGGAACAAAACCCGGACAAGAAGTAATTCTGGCTGTTTGGCTGAGGCGATCGGCTTTTGACGAAATTTTAGCATCCGCTGTCTATTCTAAGTTCGTTCCAGCAGTGTATGGCAGCGAAAAATCATGGCAACAAGCTGTTAAAAATTCGACTGTACGGCTGCAATGGGACCCCGACCACCATCCCAGCGGAGCCAAACTGGAACGGCGGGCAATTCAACTGGGTTTGCGCGGCAGTGTTTTAGCTAGTTACGCGCGAGAATGGATTGTTAAAATCGAGGATATTTCCCAATTCGTGCAGCAACAGCGTCAATATAACGGAGGCGATCGCCCGCAATTACTCACCCCCTCCGAGACAGTCTATCCTGTCATCGACCCCGACATCTTCCAGAGGCTAGGATTATCATCGGTTTCCTAAATAATTTATTATGAGAATCGCTCTTTTCACTGAAACTTTCCTGCCGAAAATAGACGGCATTGTCACCAGACTGATTCACACCGTAGACCATTTGCAGCGCGCAGGCGAACAAGTTCTGATCTTTTCTCCAGATTACGGAATTACAGAATACAAAGGAGCTAGAGTTTACGGTGTGGAGGGTTTGCCTTTACCTATGTACCCGGAATTGAAAATGGCACTTCCTTCTCCGGCTGTTGGTCGCCAATTAGAGCAGTTTAAACCGGATATTATTCATGTTGTCAATCCCGCTATTTTGGGATTGGGCGGCATATATTATGGCAAAAAGCTCAACATTCCGATTTTGGCTTCTTACCACACCCATTTACCTAAATATTTGCACCACTACGGTTTTGGAATGCTCGAACCTTTATTGTGGGAATTGCTCAAAAGCGCTCACAATCAAGCTGAACTAAATCTGTGCACTTCCACAGCAATGGTGGAGGAACTAACAACCCACGGGATCGATCGCGTAGACTTATGGCAGCGGGGCGTAGATACTGAAATGTTTGTACCTGAATTGGCCAGTCGAGAAATGCGATCGCGCCTTTCCCAAAATCACCCAGACAGTCCCCTGTTGCTTTACGTCGGCCGCCTCGGCGCAGAAAAGGAAATCGAAAGCATCAAACCAGTTCTCGAAGCAATTCCGAACGCCCGCCTCGCCCTCGTCGGAGACGGCCCCCACCGACAAACCCTCGAACAATATTTTGCCGGAACGCCCACAAATTTTGTCGGCTACCTCAAGGGCCAAGAACTAGCTTCTGCTTACGCATCTGCCGATGCCTTCATTTTTCCCTCCCGCACCGAAACCCTGGGCTTGGTGCTCCTAGAAGCGATGGCTGCGGGGACGCCTGTAGTCGCGGCACGCAGTGGCGGAATTCCCGATATCGTCACTGACGGCGTTAACGGATATTTGTTTGACCCCGCCGATGAAGCAGGAGCCCTCACCGCCACTAGGCGTCTGTTTGCTAACCCCCAAGAACGGGAAACCCTGAGCGAAAGCGCGCGCCGGGAAGCAGAACGCTGGGGTTGGGCCGCCGCGACTAACCAACTGCGGCGCTACTATCAATCAGTGATTTTTGCCCAGTCTATGTCCTCCGTTGCGTGACGCAACCATAAGATCAAGTCCAGTTAATTGCTGATAAATCCTGTACGGGCCTAGGGCCTAGGGCATGGTTGAACAAAAGTACGATAACTATTCAACCGGACTAGATATAACTCGCAACTTTCTCCATCTCCTCCGACTAGGGCGTGTTTTCAAACCCGGAGATCCCCCCTTAGCTTGCCCCCTACTCCCCCTTAATAAGGGGGGGACAAGAGCACTCAAAGTCACCCCCTACTCACACCCTACTCCCTTTTTAAGGGGGATTTAGGGGGATCTCCGGGTTTGATTGGAAAGTTTGAAAACACGCCCTAGCCCCCCCAGTCAAGAGTCGAGCCTTCTTGGATCGCATCTGCTGCCCAGATTCCGGTAGCTATTCTCCTGTTGCGTTTACCATTAAACTATCAGTAGCTTTGCAGGAATGTCTGTCCCGTGGCAAACAGCGTTTTCATCTGACCGGATACGGTCGCCTTGTGCGCTAAAACGGTAACACCAGGCAGCCGTAGAGCACGGAGCGTAAAATCCAGAAGGATTGATTAAGTATATGTAGCAAGCGGACTGAAGTTGCGTCCGTCACTCTAGAACTCGCGATTCACTCTCAGCGACTTGTCAAGCAGGCTCCGAGCAAACAACTTAAAGGGGTTTGCACTGCCACACTCTTTGATAAATAACTTAACGCCGATCGAGTCGCAGGTCAATCTACCCCCCCCCTGAGAAAGCAGTTAATCATGACATTCCCCGATGCTGGTAGCGTTCTGGCTACACTGACTCAAGTCAATTTGATGGGGGCATTGACCTCCCGTGTTAAGAGCCTACCAGTTCCTGAATTAGTGTGCCTGCTGGACTTTATCACGGCTGAATTTCAGCAATTTATCCGGGCGATGGATCTGATCAACAATGAAGCCCTCGAAACTCTCTTAGATCAACTGTTAGATGCCTTCACTGTTAAAATCGGTCAAATTCTGCAAGCAGACCAGACGACAATTTTTTTGGTGGATTCTAGCAAAAATCAACTTTGGCACAAAAGGGTCAATGTTAGCACGGGTATAGATGTAGAAATTCGCTTGCCGATGGATGCAGGCATTGTAGGCTACGTAGCCACTACCGGAGAATTAGTAAATGCTGCTGAGGCTCGCGATCATGAGCATTTTAATTCCGAAGTTGATGAACCTCCGGGCTACCACATCAACACCATCCTCTGTATGCCGATTTTTAGCAGCAAGAGCCAAGGTGAACCCCTAGCGGTGGTCAGACTGTTAAATAAAGCTGGCAATGTTCCTTTTAGCGAGGAAGATGAACAGCAGTTTCGGGTTTTTGCTGATTCGATCGGGATTATTCTCGAAAGCTGTCAGTCTTTCTACGTCGTGGCCCGTAACCAGCGAGGGGTGGCGGCACTGTTGAGAGCTACCACGACTTTGGGTCAAAGTCTTGACTTGGAAACAACTTTGCGATCGGTTATGGATCAAGCTCGCGATTTGATGCAGGCCGATCGCAGTACCCTATTTTTGCTAAATCGGGAAACCAACGAACTCTGGACAAAAGTAGCTAAGGCTGATGGGAAAACCATCGTAGAAATCCGCATTCCTGCTAATAAGGGAATTGCTGGTTACGTCGCTTCTACAGGTCAAACTCTCAATATTACAGATGCTTACGACGATCCCCGATTTGACCCCTCTACTGACCAGCAAACTGGGTATCGCACTCGGACTGTCTTGTGTATGCCGGTGCATAACGCTAAAGGTGAGTTGATCGGGGTGACTCAGCTCATTAATAAGAATCTAGGTAGCTTCACGAGTTCCGATGAAGAGTTTCTGCGGGCGTTTAATTCCCAAGCGGGAATGGCTCTGCAAAATTCTCAACTGTTTCAAAATGTGATGGTGGAAAAACAGTATCAGAAAGATATGCTGCAAAGTCTTTCTGATGCAGTAATTTCCACGGATTTGAAGGGGCGAGTTGTGACGATCAACGAAGCGGCGCTAGAATTGTTGGGCTGTCCGGTAAATCAAGCTAAAAGCAAACATAATCCCCAGTTTTGGGAAGATAAACTTGTGAATCGCTATGTTTGGGAAGTAGTGCCGATCGACCATTTGCAATTTCGACTGGAAGACAGTCTCAAAAATGCTGCCAGACATTACGTTCCCGAACAAAGTTTAATTTTGGGACTGTTGGTGGAAAAACCCCTAAATTCCCAACAAAAAGAAGCAGAAGAAGCAGAAGAAGAAGCAGAAAGTTATATTTTGGCAGTGCCCGATCGGGAAAACCCCGGTTTATATTACGCTTGGGGCGAAAACAGTGCGTGGACTGAAGAAGTCGCACTGGCAGAATTAATTAATTCCCAATCTTTATTTTCGCTTCCCCATGCTGCGCTATTTCACCCTTATTGTCCGCTCCCCATCTCCGGCCCTCAAATTAAAAGAATTGAACGCAGTTTGAATTTGACTGTCAACCCGCTGATTAATCCAGAAGGCGGCGTGCGGGGCGGTTTGGTGGTACTCGAAGATATCAGCCGCGAAAAGCGGATGAAAACTACTATGTACCGCTACATGACTCCCGAAGTCGCCAACCAAGTGCTCGCTTTGGGCGAAGACGCGCTGATGGTGGGCGAACGCAAAGAAGTGACTATTTTATTTTCTGACATTCGCGGCTATACCACACTGACCGAAAATCTGGGAGCATCGGAAGTTGTAGCTCTGCTGAATCAGTATTTTGAGACGATGGTGGAGGCCGTTTTTCACTGCGAAGGTACTTTAGACAAGTTTATCGGCGATGCTTTAATGGCGGTCTTCGGCGCGCCATTGCCGCTCCATCCTCCCGAAAGTCATGGTTGGAAGGCCGTTCAGTCGGCTTTGGACATGAGGCGGCGACTCCAAGAGTTTAACGATTCTCGCCCTCTTGAAGCTCCTTTTCGCTTCGGTATCGGGATTAGTTCTGGAGAGGTGGTTTCGGGAAATATTGGTTCCCAAAAGCGTATGGATTACACGGTGATTGGGGATGCGGTGAATTTGAGTTCGCGTTTGGAAGAGCTGACTAAGGAGTACGGCTGCGATATTATTTTGAGTGAGTTTACTTATAGTTTGTGCAGCGATCGCATTTGGGTGCGAGAGTTGGACAAGGTGCGGGTTAAGGGCAAAAATCAGCCGGTGGGCATTTATGAGTTGCTGCAAAATAGTTCCGATCCCCTAGATGGGGAAACTCAGAGGTTTTTGGAACTTTACAAAAACGGTCGAGCTGCTTATATTTCTCGAAATTTTCAGAAAGCTCTGGGTTTTTTTGAGGCTGCTTTGATGATGCGACCGAGCGATCGACCTGTCGAAGTTCACATCGATCGCGCTTTGAGCTATTTGGAAGTGCCTCCACCGGACGACTGGGATGGGGTGCATACTATGACAACAAAGTAGTCGATTATATGAGATCCGATTCTCAAAAAGTAGAAAATTTGCCAAGGGTTTTGAGATCTTCCTTATGACAGATTTAACAAGTGGAGAAATGTGAAACTATAAATGCGATGCCACATTAAAGTTAGTATTTATTGCCCGGTAAACAATTGAATGAAATATTTATCTGTTCCGAATGCCACCAAAGCCGATCGCATTTTGGTTGTCGATGATGCTCCAGATAATGTCTTGTTAGTGCAGACAATTCTGGAAGAAGAAGGTTACGAAATTAGCACTGCGGATAACGGCTTTTCCGCTTTGAAGCAAATTGACAAGTCGGTTCCCGATTTGGTATTGCTAGACGTAATGATGCCGGGAATGGACGGTTACGAAGTCACCAAGCGAATTCGACAAAACACAGAGTTGCCGTTCATCCCCATTTTGCTGATCACGGCTCACGACAATGCTAGCGTAGTCCAAGGATTGGACATGGGAGCCGACGATTTTATCCGTAAACCGGTGGAAATGGACGAACTGCTCGCCCGGGTGCGATCGCTCCTGCGCCTTAAACACAGCGTAGACGAGCGAAATTCGATCGCCCTTCAGCGAGAAGATTTTGTCTCCCGACTCGCTCACGACTTGCGTACTCCCCTGGTAGCCGCCGATCGAATGCTAACTTTAATGCAGCAAGGAGCTTTGGGAGAAATCTCCCTCCCCATGCGCGACGCTTTCGGTACGATGGTTCGCAGCAACAAAAACCTGATCGATATGGTAAATATGCTGCTGGAAGTCTACCGCTACGAAGCTGGCCGAAAATCTCTGAGTTTCGCTGCGGTTGACTTGCGGCAACTGATAACTGAGGTAGCTCAAGAACTCGCACCCTTAGTCGATGCTAAAGGTTTGTCGCTGAATTTAGACTTGACAGAAAGTGCAAAAAGTGCACCCATTGCTAAGTATCCGGGCGATCGCCTGGAGTTGCACCGTTTGCTGACAAATTTAATCGGAAATGCGATTAAATTTACCGACAGCGGCTCCATAGACATTCACTTAAAAGCGGCTAATTCTCCAGCTTTTACTAGCTTCACAAACCAACCGCTGGCCTGGGTAATAATTGAAATCCAAGACACCGGTGCCGGCATTTCCCCCGCCGAACAAACAAAGTTATTTGAAAGGTTTCGGCCGGGAACTCACAAAAGATCGGGCACCGGTTTGGGGCTGCATTTGTGTCGCCAAATAGTGGAAGCTCACCGCGGCACAATCGAGGTAAAATCCGAATTGGGCAAAGGGAGTTTGTTTACGATTCGCTTGCCTTGTTAGAGGGATATAGTTGAGTTTTCTGCTGCGGGCGATCGGATTTGATGTAGGATCGATTGTATTCAAAACAGATTCCTCAGAAGCCCGACTTATTAAACAATTCGGGGAGCTAACACAAATAACAAATAACTCATAACCAATGCTATGCCTAATTGTCCGGTTTGTGCTACTGAATACATAGAAGAAAAAGCAGAGTTTTGCTCAACTTGTGGCTGGGATTTGACACCGTACCCGCAGCGTTCTAAGCTTTCCAAAGCTTATTTAAAAAAAGAACAAGTTAGATTGCAGTGGGCAAAGCAAATGTGGGAATTTGCCCGCACTCAACTAAATTGGTCAGCGCGATTTGATGAGTTGCAAGGACAATTGCAGCAAGGTGCGATCGATCGCACTTATCTTCAATCTCAGCTAGAATGGGTTTTGTACCGCCTCGAACAACTAAACCCAGAAGCTATGGCTAGCACTCTACTGCGACTGGAAGAGAAAATAGGCGAAATGCCTGACCAAACTCCCCCACTGTCTGAAGTCGGGATGGACTACCGGCAACTGACAAAGCTGTTAGAAACTAGAAAATGGCGCAAAGCTGACGAACATACTTGGGAAATTTTGCTTCAGATCACTTTGAGGGAAGAGGAAGGTTGGCTGAGTGCAGCGGATATTGACAGTTTTCCTTGTACAGACCTTCGCACGATCGACCAACTATGGCAACACCACAGCAACGGGCGGTTTGGCTTGAGCGTACAGCAGCAGATTTGGGAAAGTGCAGGCGGTAAATATACAGAATTTTGCGATCGAATCGGCTGGAGAGTCAAGGACATTTGGAAATTCTACGAAGAGCTCTCCTTTAGTGACAATTCTGTGCCCGGACATCTCCCCATAACCGCATGGCGACGGCGCGCGTGTTACGGTGCCGGAAAACTCACCGCAGCAGAAAACTTTACCCGCATCGCTTCGAGACTTTCAGCTTGCTATAGGTAATCAGCTATCAACCAAACTGTTGTGGAATGGGCGTCCCGCCCGTTCGCGCGATCGAAATTAAAGGCGCAACAGGTGAATCTCAAATTAAAAATCCCAAATCGACATAAGCTGCTATAATCGTAACGGTTCAGCAACTGGGGCTGTGGCTCAGATGGATAGAGCAAGCGCCTCCTGAAGAATCGGGCACCTTGGCGGGAAACTCCAGGAGTGAATGTGGTCAAATTCGGTGAAACCTAAAGAGTTAATAGGTTCCTATGACTCTAAGGCAATACCAAGCCAAGCCTGAATTCATGGCGATTATGCGATCGCCTACACTTGGAATCAGGAAGGTCTAGAGACTAGACGGCCACCACCTAAAGGCTGCAAGCCCACGGTGAAGGTATAGTCCAGAGAGTGGGGAAACTCACACAAATCTGAAGCGCTAGGTCGCCGGTTCGAATCCGGCCAGTCCCGTTAAAAAAATCTTTTGTTTTATACAGGGTATTCCAAGTTTATGCAGTAGGGAGACTCCAGGAACCCTTCTTTGTGTCAACAATCGCCTGAAACCCTTGAGAAATCTGGGTTTTACGCCAAGTCTAGATCCCCCTAAATCCCCCTTAAGAAGGGGGACTTTGATCGGAATCTTGTCCCCCCCTTCTTAAGGGGGGCTAGGGGGGATCTAATTTTAATAGTCAAACAGCAGTCTGTGACAGGGTTTGACGTTAAGTTGACACTAATGGGCAATGAAGAGTCCCTACTGTGGGGATAGATCGATCGCGCGGTGTCCTTCATAAAGGTGGAATCTGCTGTAGATCCGCGTGGGACCCCTGGGATGATGTTTAATTTTTAATTCCTGTGAGTGGGTTGTAGATGCGGTATTTTTGGTTAAGGTTTCCTGTGTTAGCTACGAAAAGTTTTTATAGGTTTAGATGTGGTTAAGAATCAATTTAAACAAGCGGCGCTACAAGCGTTTGACGAATTCACCCAATTTTCGGCTACTGCTAGCACTGTTGACGGTGTGTTGGTTTGGGTATCAGCAACTCAAGAGCGAATTTCAAAGACCCCAAGCTTTGTTAGTTCTAGGTGGGGCTACGGAGCGAGAGGTGTTTGCCGCCCAATTTGCTCGCAAGCATCCTGATTTGCCGATTTGGGTGTCTTCTGGGAGTAATCCAGAGTTCGCAGAATGGGTGTTTTCAGAAGCCGGGATTGAGTCCGATCGCGTGCATTTGGACTACAGAGCTGTAGATACGGTGACAAATTTTACCACCCTGGTAGATGAATTGGGCGATCGAGGGATTGACAGCGTGTATCTAATTACTTCTGACGATCATATGCGCCGAGCTCAGATTATCGGCGAGATTGTTCTAGGCAGCCGAGGCATTAGATTTAAGCCTGTGGCAGTGCCTTCGGGTCGAGATCCCGAACCGATGGAAAAAGCAGTTCGTGATGGCGCCAGAGCTATCCTGTGGTTAACTACCGGTTATACAGGTGCGAACTTCAGCCAGGCCAGAATTCGGTAGCAAAGCAAGTTGCTATCCGCTAATTTTAACTGCTTCCTAGGGCGTGTTTTCTTGACCCGGAGCTCCCCCTCGCATCCCCCTTAAGAAGGCAGGGCTGTTTCATTCTTTGTAGGGGCGGTGCCAAGAGTGCCCGCCCAGAGGTCTGAAACGCTGATTTGATGGTTGGTGGGGGTAGGCACGGGGAGTAGGGGTCGCACTACCCCTACAAAATCGCGGTTTTTCCGAGAATGAAACAGCCCTGCTTCTTAAGGGGAGTGGGTGAGTAGGGGGCAAGAATGCGGGGGTATCTGGGTATTCTGTGTTAACGACCCAAATCGTGCATGGCATTAATCTCCGAAGCACATCTTTGAGTCAACGCTTCCAACTCCGCGCGATCCGAGGAAGTAGGTGCTTCAATTAAATTCCCAATTCGCACCGTCAGTGGCACCGAAAGCGGCAGTCCAGAATCTTTTAACGCAATGGCGTGAGTTCCCCACAAACTAACAGGTAACAGCGGTGCTTTAGCCTTAGCAGCTATCAGTGCAGCACCTAATTTCGGTTCAGTAATTCTGCCGTCAGGCGTTCTTGTTCCTTGCAAAAAAACCCCTGTCGCCCAGCCATTTTCCAAATATTGGATAGCCGATCGAATTGCACTGCGATCGGCACTTTCCCGTTTCACAGGATAAGCACCATAAAGGGCGATCGCCTGCTTCAAAATAGGCACTTTAAATAACTCTTCCTTCGCCATAAAAGCCACCGGACGCCTCATGCAATTCGACAAAATAGGCGGGTCAAAATCGCTAGCATGATTGCTGACTACCACCAGCGGCCCAGAGTTGGGAACATTTTCAGCACCGTAGATGCGGCCCCGAAAGTACAGGTGCAGCATCGGGCTGACAATTGACCATTTGAATAAATAGTAGAGAATTAAACTCTCCACAGGTTCGCGACTTTTGCTCACAGAAAAACCTGAGATTTTAAATTACATCGAATATTAGCCTATCAGATCGAGTCCGTTTGAGTAGTTTAGTCCTGGATCCATGAGAGTCCAGCAACCGGGTTTTTTATCGAATCTGTCGGTAACAACAAGTATTTTGGTAAAAAAACCCGGTTTCTTTAGTTGGAGTGCATCCAGGAATGTAGCTGCTGAATGTCGAAACTTTGCAAAGGCTCAATTTTCGGCAAGCATCGCTTTTTGTCCTTCAGGGGAAGTCGCGTAGCCCAAGAAATCCTTAACTGCTTGGCTGGGAGGATTTTTGTAAGCGTAGTACAACTGTCGCTTGTAAGGATAATTACCAGCATCCGGCGTCGCACCGTCTACGGGCACAACCCGCACCGTTTTCTGATTGACTACTTGAGCGAAAGTCGCATAGCCAATGCCGTTATTCCCTAAAGCTTGCAACAGGGGAGTTGTCGCATCTCGATCGAGCGTAGTGATATTTGACCCCGTACCAAAATTACCACCGTTCAGAACTTGTTCTTTAAACGTCTGGTGAGTGCCGCTAACTTCTGGTCGATTAATTACTTTAATCGGGCCCGCCGGACCGCCGACTTTCGACCAATCTTGAGCAGTTCCCTTGAAAATATCTTGAACTTGAGCGACGGTTAAACCTCCTTTGAAGGGGTTGTTCGCGCCAACTACAAGGGCGATCGCATCTAGGGCAAGGGGCACTGCTGCCAAACCCTGACCTTGTTCTTGAGCGTTCAAAGGTCGCGATACCCCAGCAATATCGGCTGTTCCTGCCACCAAATCTTGAATTCCCTTTGCAGAACCATTTGCTTTGGTATCGACTGTAGTGCCGGGAAACCTGCCTTGAAAGCCCTTCTTAAGGTTCAGGTTGATTGTCACCATACTGGTAGAACCTTGAATCCTGACAGCCGTACCCGCAGGAACAGAAGCTGGAAGCGCAAAGGAACTAGGCGAAACAGGCGCAGCACCACCGACTACTGGCGCGACGGGAAGCTGATTGGCTCCACCACCGCTTGCGGGTGTGGGAGTGGGTGTATTATTGGCATCCAGGGACGCTGGTTTGTTCAGAAAAAAGAACGCGCCGCCACCGGCGAGCAAGAAAAATAACAGAATAAAAACTATGGGGGGAGGCCCGCTACTATTAGCCATAAAATTCTCCTTGATTGCGAGGTTTACTAAGTTATTTGTTGTCGGAACCGTCTAACATTTTCAGCCTGCGATTAACTTCATCGTCTATGGTCATATTTTCTAATTCTACCTGAAGT
This sequence comes from Microcoleus sp., assembly GCA_042408215.1. GTDB lineage: Bacteria > Cyanobacteriota > Cyanobacteriia > Cyanobacteriales > Microcoleaceae > Microcoleus. Next base: position 105,150 of record JAYFMW010000001.1, read on the forward strand.
CTTTCTTGGGGATTCTCGGATAGCTCAGAAGAAGCTTGCTGTTGGAGGTTGCGGCCTTGGACGGCGTTTTTGGCTTGGTCAAATTGCGATCGAGCTGAATCGATACTCAAGTCGTTATTGACTTTGGCTATGGCTCCGAGGGCTTCGTTAATCTCGGCCAGATCTTTCATATTTTGCATATCGGTTTTGTAGGCTTCCAGCTTTGTCCGCTCTCGATTTAGCTTGTCTTTGGAAGCGTTGACGTACTGTTCGGCTTGTTTTACTTGGGCTTCTAACTGTGGCAAAATTTGTTCTGTCTGAATTACCTTCGACATTGCCAAGCGGGCTGCTTCTTCGTTGCCGTTGCGCTTGGCTGTTATGGCTTGGCGCTCTACAGTTTGCATTTCCCTAACTTTTTCTTCATATTTTGTTTTGGCGCGCTGGTAGGCTGCAACTTGAGTTGAGACTGCTGTTGCTAGTTTTTGCACTGATTCTTGCATCGATCGCAAAGACTCTTCGGCCACCGCCACCGCCACCTTACCACCGGATTCTACGGGGATTCCCCACATCCAGTTCCACGCACTATGGTTCTGCTTGCCTTTTCGCCCATCCACCAGTAAAGAAGTTTTTTCAGAGGAATACCAGAGCAGTTTGATTTTTACGCAAGCGTCTACATCAGGATTTGTCGATCGCCCGACTGACCGATCGATTATACATTTTTGACAGGACTTAGGCCTTGTAATGGTGTTGCAAGGGTTTGAGATTCTTCGCTTCCCTCAGAATGACCAAAAAACTGGGATACAAGCCCCGTCATAAGCTTGACGGCTTTTTGCTAGAATACAGATAGTCGCCTCGCGGGCATTGGGAGACTCTAAACGGACGTGGAGCGACGGTAAGACTACCGCTTGCGGAGCGCGTTGCTATGAAGCGTCAAGGAATCCTCGGACTTGATAGACGGGGAGGTATGTCAAATAATTACCCCTCAGAATGACATACAGCGGAAACCGCTGTTATGAGGTACACCCACTTATCGTTCAATCCTCCTAGGGACACTCCAAGAGCCGTGTCCCTACCGTGTTTCATAACAGCGGGAACTGCTGTAATTACGTTGTTAATGCGTCCAGGACTATTTGATTGGGATTTTCAACGTGACCAAAAAAGTAGTCGGTCACTCTAATTAAACAAATTAGACCCCCGACTTCTTTAAGAAGTCGGGGGTCTGCCTCTTCTGTTTTTTTTAGGTTAACAAATAGATTATTTTGGCAAATCTGCAAAACTGCTAACATTTACCAGTGTTAAATCTGGAGTTGTCCGTTTAATCAAACCTGTCAGGACTTTACCGGGGCCAATTTCCACAACGCGATCGATTCCCTGTTGTGGTAATTGCAGCGAAATTTCTCGCCAGCGCACGCCTTTGGTCATCTGCTGAGTCAACCGCTGCTTCAAAGTAGCTCCGCTTGTAGTGGCTGACGGTTCAGAGTTAGAGAGCACCAGCATCTTAGCATCTGAAAACCTTGCAGATTTTAAAACTTGTTGAAACTCATTCGCCACTGGTGACATCAGGGGAGAGTGAAACGCGCCGGAAACATTCAATTTAACCGCGCGTTTGACTTTGATTTTGGCAAGCAATTCTTCTACTGCTGTCGGCGTTCCAGAAATGACGACTTGTGCTTCGCTGTTATCGTTGGCCAGCACCACGTCTCGGCTGTATTGAATTTGCAGTTCTAGTTCCTGTCTGTCAAATCCAATCAAAGCCACCATTTGCCCGCCGGAGACATTCTCCATGAGTTCGGCGCGGCGTTTAACTAAGCGCAATCCCGTTTCAAAGTCAAAGACGCCTGCTGCGTAAAGGGCAACATATTCTCCTAAACTGTGACCTGCAACCACTGCGGGCCGATCGAACTTTTCGCGCACTAAATCGGTCAAAATGCTTTCGATCACGTACAAGCAAGGCTGAGTGTAGAGAGTCCGAGAGAGTTTTGCTTCTTCTTGGCAAATTTCCGGGACAGACCAGCCTAAAATCTCTTTTGCTAGCTCAAATTTGGCTTTGGCTTTTGGCAAGTTTAATAAGTCTGCACCCATCCCGATCGCCTGGGAACCTTGTCCGGGAAATACCCATGCTGTTTTAGTCATTTTTCCGGTAATTTGCTAATTGGTAGTTGCTAATTGGTGATTGCGGATGTTATTTAAAAGAGTTATTTGTTTCTCGCTCATAATTTCGCTGGCTGGTATCCACTATCTTTCGGTTGACTAACTCTCTATGCGCGACTCACAATTATAACATACAACTGCGATTTTTTTTTGAATTTGTCTGATTTCTTTGGGCTGGTGGCATCAAATTAATATTGACAGGATAATTACCCAGCTTCAATCCAGGGAAAGTCGATCGCGCCAAAACAGGATTTTCAGTCTCCCACTCAAAAACAGGGCGATCGCCAGCAGCCGGCTACCCAATATTTACCTTCCCCATTGAAAAATCACCGCCCCCCAAGTCAAACCAGCACCGAAGCCAGCCGCAGCAATAGTATCGCCCGCTTTAACTTTACCCTGACGCACAGCTTCATCTAGAGCCAGGGGAATAGAAGCCGCTGAGGTATTGCCGTAATTTGCCAAATTGCTGATGACTTTTTCCGGCGGAATCTTTAGCCTTTGGGCCACTGCATCGAGAATCCGCTGATTAGCTTGGTGTAACAGCAGCCAGTCAATGTCTGTGACGCTGATATTTGCCCGAAACATCGCTTTTTCGATCACTTCCGGGACTTTCCGCACAGCAAACCGATAAATTTCTTGACCATTCATGGTGATGGGTTGAAATGCACCTTGTCCGATCCTGACGCCATCTATTAATTCTTTTGACTCTCCTTGGTAAGCCAAGTTGAGAGAGGAATTTTGGGCACCGTCGCTGCGAATTTCAAATCCCAACAGGCGATCGGTTTCTGAAGCTTGCAATACTACCGCACCCGCCCCATCTCCAAATAAAATGCAACTACCTCGATCGGACCAATTCACCCAGCGAGATAAAATATCCGCTCCGATCAGCAAAACATTTTGATAAACCCCTGTCCGAATGAACTGCGAGGCTGTCACTAAACCAAAAACAAAGCCCGAACAAGCTGCTGTCAAATCAAAAGCCACAGCTTTTGTCGCGCCCAACCGATATTGAATTTGACTAGCACTACCAAACAAATCGTCAGGGCTTGAGGTAGCCAAAATAATCAAATCGATATCAGTCGGCAAAATTTCTGCCATTGCGATCGCCTTTTGAGATGCCTCTGTGGCTAAATCGCACAAAGACATTCCATCAGTCGCCAATCTGCGGGAGTGAATTCCCGTTCGCGCCGCTATCCACTCGTCAGAGGTTTCCACAATCTGACTCAAACCGTGATTATCCAGCGAAACCTGCGGCGTACAAGAACCGCTACCCGTGACGACAATGCCGAACCCTGATTGCTGCAACATTCCTCTCCATTTATGAGCGATGGGTCGAGAAATTAAAAATTAAAAACTACAAATTAAAAGTCTTTTTGACAGGACTGAAATTACTTTTTTTAACAGGAGTTACGCCAGGAGTCTATGGTTAAACAATTTGTAGTAAGGTGCGATAGTTGCACCCTACAACTAGAGTCTGTGCGTAAGTCCTATTTAGTTTAAACACTACCTGTAATAGTAAGGTGCGATAGTTGCACCCTACAACTAGAGTCTGTGCGTAAGTCCTATTTAAGCAAAACAGCTTGTTTAAGCTTACATTTTTAATTGGACATTTTTAATTTTTAATTCCCGCGTACTGCCTCTAATTCCTAGCTTCTTGTTCCAGAGCGCTTTTGCGATATTCCTCCAGAATTCGCTCCTGCACTTGGTTGTCAATAGCTCCCTTAGCCAAACGAACAGCATTGCAAATTGAAGCAGCTTGAGACGAACCGTGGCTGATAATGCAAACTCCAGCAACGCCCAACAGCAAACCGCCGCCGTGTTCAACGTGGTCTACCCGCTGCTTAAACCCTCTCAGGCTTTCTTGCAGTAGGGGAGCGCTAATTTGATTTTGGAGTCCCGCAGCCAATTCTTCCTTAAGCACTTGCACCACGACTTCGCCCACCGCTTCAGCAAACTTCAACAAAACGTTGCCGACAAACCCGTCGCAGACAATCACGTCGAAGTTCCCCGATAGTACATCGCGGCCTTCGGCATTCCCCACAAAAGGAATGTGAGGATTGTCCACCAATAACTGGTGAGTGCGTACCGCAGCGTCGTTACCTTTAGAAGGTTCTTCGCCAATGTTGAGCAAACCGATTTTGGGTTCGGCGACGCCCAGCACGTACTGGCTGTAAATAGTTCCCATAACAGCGAACTGCTCCAAAAATTTGGGGCGGCAGTCCACATTAGCGCCGACATCGAGAATCAGTACAGCGCGGTTCGGTATCATTGTCGGCAACACCGCACCGATCGCGGGGCGATCGATTCCGGGTATTCGCCCTAATCTCAGCAGGGCCGCAGCCATAGCAGCGCCGGAGTGACCGGCGGACACCACAGCATCGGCTTGCTGGTGCTTCACCAAGTTCATCGCTACGTTAATCGAAGCTTTGGGCTTGCGTTTGAGGGCACTCAAAGCTTCTTCGTGCATTTCCACCGTTCCTTCAGAAGGAACGATTTCTAGCTGACCTTTACAGACGCGGCCGATCGCGTCTTGTTGCAGGAGCGAGGCTTCTATTTGCTGTGGATCACCCACTAGCAAAATCTCTACGCCTAATTCTTCTTGTGCTTTGAGCGCTCCCGCCACAACTTCGGCGGGGGCATGATCCCCGCCCATAGCGTCTATTGCAATTCTTGCGCGTGTCGATCCCATTGACCAATGTTTGATAAACACTAAAAATTCTACCAGGAAGTTGGGAGCCTGAGTTCAGAATTCTGATTGACACTCCCCGGTCTAAAGACACGGGGATTCTTAAGGACAAACTTTGGGGGATGAATCCACCCAAATCTTGATTCTTAAAGGGTTTGTCAATAACCCACTACCCACTCGCCCATTGCTGAGTCTATGGCTACTTGTGGTAGGCATTTGCTGGTATAGACCTGCGTCTGTGTATCCATCCCACATTTTTACGGTAACAGAATGTGGTTTGTGTCTTGCATAAAGAGGGCTGGCTGGATAAATCCTGCAACGCCCTTTCATCCCTGGACTAAAGTCACAGGGTTTTCAGGGTATTTCTGATAAAAAACTATAGCAGAAGCAAGAAGCAAGAAGGAAGAAGGCAGAAGTCAGAAGGGAAATGCAATAAAATCAATGGTTTCAGTCTTAAGTTGACACCAATTATCGGCCGGGCTTGGGCCCTACCGATCGAGTTGGTGCGTAATTCCTATGTCAATTAACTGTTAACTGTTGACGGTTGACCGTTGACAGTTAACAGTTAATTGTGGTCATGCCGCCAGCGAACAGTCAACAGCGAACAGTCAACAGCGAACAGTCAACAGCGAACAGTCAACAGCGAACAGTCAACTTTTGACGGTTGACAGTTGACGGTTGACTGTGGTCAGACCGCCAGCGAACAGTCAACAGCGAACAGTCAACAGCGAACAGTCAACAGTCAACAGCGAACAGTCAACTTTACTATTCTTGACTGCAAATTGAAAAACTGAATGTCATAGTTATTCAGAATTTAGGAGTAAAAAATGCTGGATTTATTTAGTTCGGGAATCATGTCTCTGTGGCTGGAGATGGCTGGGGTACGCAGTGTGGGGCTGAATGCTGCGTCAGTTCTGGCTTGGGAAGGAGGAATGCCCGGGTTGGTGTTGGCGGTCGATTTAGCTGTGGGGGGAGTGCCCTTGGCTAATCCAGATTTGCCCGCAGCAGCGACGGTGCGAGAATTTTTAACAGATTTGAAGGCGAAGGGGCTGATTGAGGGGAATCAGGGAGTTTGGATGCAGTCGGGAATGGTGCCGCTGGTAAGTCAGCAGGGGACAACGCTGATGCCGGGGGCTTCCCTGACTAAGATTGCGACTTCTTTGGCGTCCCTGGAAACTTGGGGCGCAGATTATCAGTTTGAAACGCGGTTCCGGGGGACCGGACCGATCGCCCAGGGTGTGTTGCAGGGGGATTTGGTGGTCAGTGGCGGGGGTGATCCGCTGTTTGTGTGGGAGGAGGCGATCGCCGTTGGTAATGCTCTCAACCAAATGGGTATTAATCGGGTGGCAGGAAATTTAATTGTGACTGGCAATTTCCGCATCAATTATCAGTCCGAGCCTGTGGCTGCGGGGGAGATGTTGCGGCAGGCCCTCGATGGTCGCAGTTGGCCACCGGATGTGCAGGCAATTTATTCTAAGATGGCTCCGGGAACTAGAAAGCCGCAGGTGGCGGTGGATGGCGGCGTGATTGCTCGGAAATTTTTACCTGCTTCCCGTTTGTTGCTGAAGCGTCGATCGCTCCCTTTAGCGGAAATTCTCAAGCAGATGAACGTCCACAGCGATAATGAAATTGCTCAGATGCTGGCCGACAATTTGGGCGGGGCTAAAATAGTGCAGCAGCAAGCGACTTGGGCGGCGGGTGTGCCGGCGGCGGAACTTCAATTAGTGAATGGTTCGGGATTGGGAGTCGAAAATCGGATGTCTCCGAGGGCGGCTTGTGGGATGATGCAGGCGATCGGGCGCTACCTTCAGACTACTCCACTGACGATTGCTGACTTATTTCCGGTGTCTGGGCGCGATCTAGGCACTGTCGAATACCGACACATTCCCCCCTACGCTGTGGTGAAAACAGGCACCTTGGACAGCGTGATTGCCTTGGCTGGAGCGATACCGACGCGCGATCGGGGTTTAGTTTGGTTTGCAATTATCAATCGCGGCACGGATTGGGACTCTTTGAGAGCGCAGCAAGATTTGTTTTTGCAAAAGTTGGTGCAGCAGTGGGGAACCGCACCAACGTTGCCTCTGGCAATGGAGCCCCACATTGACGGCGCGAAACCCGCCTTGGGGGCGGCAAATCGTAGCGATATTTTATTGGGAGGCTGAGGGAAGAAGTCCTTAGTCCGTAGTCATTAGTCCTTAGGTAGTAGGCAGATTAATGCCCCATTCCCAATTCCCGATGCCCCATTCCCAATTCCCGATGCCCAATTCCCACAGCATAATCTGAGATTTCGCGCCTGTTGTATGTCACAATTGGGACAGGACTATTGTGCAAGAAGGTCAGTAACTCATGTCTAAAGACGCTGAGCTTGTAAGAGTAATCGAAGCAAGCTGTACTGACCAGCCTCAGACTTTCGAGGTCTACGTTTTTTGAGTCACGACACCTTGGGATGCGTAGCTAGTCCCCTGCTCTGTCATCTGTAATTAAACAGTTCTAAAGTCACTGGAACAGTGTTGCAGGTCTAACAAGCTCTTAAAACATTGGCGAAGCTAACATTACCCCATACATGGGAGGCTCGTCGATCGAGCAAACCATTACGCGATCGCGGGTTGTGAAATTTGAAATGGTAATTGTCCCATTGAAAGTGCATTACAAAAGCACACCGAATTGAACAATCCCCCTGTAATGGACAGGGGGATTTCAATCCCCCTTGTCGTTTCCCACGAGCGGGCCGGGGCCGCTGAGTTTCCCACTTACCGAGTTTTTCTGATGATCAAACTGCGATTGAAACGATACGGCAAAAAACGCGAGGCCAGCTACCGCATTGTAGCGATGAACAGTTCCACCCGCCGCGATGGCCGTCCTCTAGAAGAGCTCGGCTTTTACAACCCCAGAAATAACGAAACGAGGCTGGATGTTCCAGCGATTGTCAAGCGCCTGCAACAAGGTGCTCAGCCAACAGACACTGTGCGTGACATCCTTAGAAAAGCCAATGTATTTGAACAAGTCGGAGCCGGAGCCAACCTTGAATCCAGCAACTCAGCAACAGTCGCCTAGCCCCAACTACGCAGGACTGGTGCAGTTTTTAATTGGGCCTTTTTTAGAGTCGCCCGCGTCTTTGCGGGTTGATTGTGAATTGCACCCGCGACAGTCGCGGGTCTGGGTTCGGCTCGCTTTTGACGATCCGGACAAAGGACGGGTGTACGGTAGGGGTGGACGCAATATTCAGGCAATTAGAACTACCCTCGAAGCGGTGGCGCAGACTGCTGGTCAGTCCCTCTACTTAGACATCTATGATGGCGAAGCAGGTGAGATGCGCTCACCCGCACCCAGGGGCGATCGCCCCGATCGTGGTACGCGCGATCGAGGCGACTTCCGACCCCGAACTTCCGCACCCCCACCCACGACCTTAGCTAGCAGACCTCCGAGAGAGCAACCTCGCCGTACTAACACACCAACGTTTAGAACCAGTAGAAATACTCCCGGCTATTAACTGTTCTGCTACCCAAAAATTTTAGATTTTAGATGACCTGTTGTAGACTTTTTGTTACAAGCCCCGTGTGATTTTAGATTGTCGATTGTTCGATGGGACAAAAATCTCAAATATAAAATCTCACTTGGATGAGGTCAATCTAAAATCTAAAATCTCAACTCTCAACTCTAAAATCTCAACTCTAAAGTTGCCTGACTTGATAGAAAGGAGACTTAATTTGTACCTGAAGCACCAAACTCATTTGGGAGCTAAATCTAAAAGACGCCTTAGATACTAGGTAAAAGCTAGTACCGGGCATCTTTTTTGTTGGGAAGATGTTGCTGATTTAACAGTTAATTGTGAACTTTTAATATCGTTTCCGGTTGCATCAGAATGATACCGAGTGACAAGACAGTCGTGTCCCTACCCCATTAATTGTAGGGAAAAGGCACTGCCTTGTCCTCCGTTGATATCATTCCGATGAAGAGAGGATTTAATATAAGTGCTGATTTAGGGAGATATTATGTTGGCTTGACATCCTCCCCGCGCTCTCTGCGACGGGGATTCCTAAGCCTTACAACTTAGGTTTCTGTTTCATAGCAGAAGCCTTAATAGCAATTTAATGGGTCGTTGCATAGATCTCGATCCCCCTCGCATCCCCCTAAATAAGGGAGTAGGGTGTGAGTAGGGGTTGACGAAAGAGCAGAATCTTGTTCCCCCCTGATTAAGGGGGGTTAGGGGGGATCAGATTCTATGCAGCCTCATAAAAAACTGGTATAACAGATTTACTCTGTTCTGTTTTTCGTACCATGCTTGAGTTCTGATCTGGAGAGCTTTGTTGTAAACTAATCTTACACAGCCCAATGTGCGTCGCAATAGCGACTCTTGTTCGGGTGTTGGGTAAAATCGGTAACGGTGGGCTTTTTCCATCTTCACATTCTCGGTTGCTAATTGTGAAACTGTCAATCCCATATAAAGCCGTCCTTCTAGGACGGGGTTTCAACCCTGGGCTTCGCTCCGCCCATTTTTCTGATGACTGAAACACTGACAATAGAGTTGCCGAACACTCAAAGCGCCATGTCCCTCGCAGGCCATCAAGAAGAAAATCTGAAAATGATCTCTAAGCAAACCGGCGCAAATTTGGTAATGCGAGGCCAAGAACTGCTGATTTCAGGCACAAAAAATCAAGTAGAATTGTGTCATAAATTAGTGCGATCGCTCTCCGAATTCTGGAAAGCCGGCAAAACTATTACCGGAGTGGAAATCCAGACGGCGCGCCACGCTTTGGATACCAACCGCCAAGACGATTTGCAAGATTTGCAGCGAGACGTTCTCGCCAAAACCCGCCGCGGCGAAGAAATCAGAGCCAAAACATTCAAGCAGCGACAGTACGTCCAAGCTGTACGCACCCACGACCTAACTTTTTGCATAGGGCCAGCCGGTACTGGTAAGACGTTTCTAGCAGCTATTATCGCCGTCCAAGCACTGTTGAGCAAGCAGTACGAAAGGCTAATTTTAACGCGACCGGCTGTAGAAGCAGGGGAAAAATTAGGATTTTTGCCTGGAGATTTGCAGCAAAAAGTCGATCCATATTTGCGCCCGCTTTACGACGCCCTCCAGGAAATGATGGACTCGGAAAAAATGGCCGACTTAATGGAAAGAGGGCTCATAGAAGTAGCTCCTTTAGCTTATATGCGGGGGCGCACTCTCAGTAATGCTTTCGTAATTTTGGACGAAGCTCAAAATACGACGCCAGCTCAAATGAAAATGGTGTTGACTCGTCTGGGTTTTCGATCGAGAATGGTAGTGACTGGCGATATCACTCAAACGGATTTACCGCCGAACCAACCATCGGGATTAGCAGTTGCACAAAAAATTCTGCGCCACGTTGAGGGGATTGCTTTCTGCGAATTCTCTCAGGCGGATGTGGTGCGACACCCGCTAGTACAGCGGATTGTTGCTGCTTACGAACTGCATGAACAATAGTCAGTAGTCAGCAGTCAGTAGTCATTAGTCATTAGTCAGTAGTCAGTAGTCATTAGTCAGTAGTCATTAGTCATTAGTCATTAGTTATTGGTTATTTGTTGATCGTTAGTTGTTCGTGATAATAACCAATGCCCAATGCCCAATTCCCAATGCCCAATGCCCAATTCCCAATTCCCAAATTACGAAATTATGCCTAACCTGAAAGAATTCTTAGAAGCTTGCGAAAAATTAGGAACGCTGCGTTTAATTGTAACTAGCAGCGCCGCTGTCCTGGAAGTGCGCGGTTCAATTCACAAGCTGTTTTATGCGGAATTGCCGAAAGGTAAATATGCAAATATGCACGCAGAAATATTTGAATTTCACCTGAATATGGACAAAATAAAACAGGTTAAGTTCGAGACGGGTGAGGCAAAAAGAGGCAATTTTACTACTTATGCAATTCGTTTTTTGGATGAGCAAAATGAGCCTGCTCTGAGTGCATTTTTACAGTGGGGAAAACCGGGTGAATATGAACCGGGACAGGTGGAAAATTGGCACGAATTGAAGGAGAAATACGGGGAGGTTTGGGAACCCGCACCTGTTGAGGAGATTTAAAGCTATTTTTTTTGAGGGCTGGATACAGCAGATTCCACGTTTATGAAGTACACCCCAGATCCCCCTAGGGACACTCCACCGTGCCTATTGGTGTCAACTTAAGACTGAAACCCTTGATAAATATCGGTTTTACCTAAGTCTAGATCCCCCTAAATCCCCCTTAAGAAGGGGGACTTAAAGAGGCTTCCTGTCCCACACCCCCTACTCCCCTACTCCCCTTATTAAGGGGGGTTAGGGGGGATCTGGGCCTAATCGTCAAACAGCATTCTGTGACTGGGTTAGAAGTTAAGTTGACACCAATGGGCACGCTTGAGTGTCCCTACTACACTTCATAAACCTGGAATACGCTGTATCAGCGGTTCAGAACCCCGACTTCTCCAATAATTCGGGGATCTGGATTATTTTTGCTTCAGATTATGTCCGGTCAATTACCGTTAATAAAAATGCCTGTTCAACCTGAAGATAATATTAGTTTAACGTTCAATTAAGTAGCTGGACATATATATTGTGTGTCATTGCGAGGTAGGAAGCAATCGCAAAGGATTGGGATTGCGCGTACCTCGCAATGACATGATGGCGTTTATTTATGTCCAGCTACTTATATATCTAAACAAGCTAAGAAAATTGTAGCAGAATTATCAAAACATCAGGACATTGAAAATTCCAGATCGAAAGCTATCGAAGCGGAATTCGAGCCGCTGACTCTTGAAAATATTTAGGGTTATTTTACCTATTACTGTTAGTGTACCTGCATAGACTAGGACAGTTCATAGTCGATCGAGCTAGTTAATAAATATTAACAAAATTTCAGCTTGGTAAAGCTTAGAATTTTTGACAACTCAGAGCTCCTAGTTCTAGCTATTGTCAGCTCGCAGGTAATTTCTGATACCGAGGCTTGAATTCTCGGAGATTCCTTGTCCACCGCCACGGTGAGCGACTGTCTCGCGACTGTGCTGACAATTGACTGTTTGAGGGAATGTTAGTCGCCCAAAGCCAGACGAGAGAGTCACAAAACCGTGAAAGGCACAAATCTTATTAAGTAGCGATCGCTACTTGAAATGTTGTGTCAGCTATGATACTCTCAAAAAACTAAATATGGGTTTTGAGAGTGGTGATTGAATTGCGAACAATTCAAATAAAAATCGCCTTAATAGATGATGGCAATTACCAGGAATCTCAACCCAAAGGTTACTGCGATGACAAATTAGTCGATCGCGCCGAAAAACGGAAATCTAAAATGAGAGGCGATCGGGCAAAGCGGTTAGTTGTTGACCGCTGCATCAAACATCAAATGAGCCCGGTTTTTCGTTGAGGTTAGAGAGAGTGGCTGAATTAAAGAAATGTCAAATCAGGGAAAATATTTTCATGACAAACAATAAAATGTTACCGAAGAGAGTCCGTGCAATTTTTTTCATCGGAGTTGTTAGTTGTTTCGCACTCTGGGGAATGCCAGGGCGATCGCAACCAGCCGACGAAGCCACAGCCTCAGAGGAAGCCACAGCCTCACCTAAAGCTGAGAAAATTGAGCCTCCACCAAACGCAGATCCCAAAGCAGCAGTTACGACTAAAGATCCTGAAATTCCAGTTGAGGAATTGCAACTGCTAGTCAAACCGCTCGCCCTGGATGAACTCGCAAACGAAGCCGCAGCATGGCAATTGTTGCTCAAAAACAAAGTCAAAGAAATTAGCGATGCCGAAATCGCCATCAAGCGTCAAAATCGCTCCATCAACAAACAACAAGAAGTTGCAAGTTCCCTAGAGGAAGCTAAGAAAGCACTAGAAGAAAGCGACAAAGCTCTCAAAAGCGCCGCCCCAGACTCAGCAGAATATAAGGAAGCCACTAAAAAGGCAGAAGAAGCTAAAGAACAACTCAAAAAAGCCCAGGAAGGGCTGAAAGAAGCAACTCAAACCAAAAAGGAACTTAAACAGGACGATACCCTAAACAATGCCTTGAAAAAAGCCGAGCAAACAGGCGAAGTAGATCAGGCCAAACAAACCCTCGACGAAGCGAAAAAAGAGCGAGAGAAAATAGCTCCAGACTCGGCGGCGTATACTGCGGCTACTGAAAAAATTGACGCCCTAGACAAGGCGATCAAAGCCGGTGAGGACGCAGAAAAAGCCCAAAAAGCTATTGCCGATCCCAAATCTCCGGAATACCAGGAAGCCACCCAAAAATTAGAAGAGGCTACCGCACAAGTCAAAAAAGCGCGGGAAGCGATTAGCGGAACTACTACCACTGGTGGTACAGGCGCTGCGGAAAAATCTGCTCAGAAACTCGATGAAGCCACAAGCACCCTTGAAAACACGACAATCAAGACAGGCGGTGAAACACCAACTGCGGGTTCGTCTGCTGCTGCTAACAGTCAAGCAAACCAAGACAAAAAAGGGCAGCAGCTTGAAAAAACGTCAGACAAGTTGCAAGCGAATGCTAAAGATGAATCAGTATTGAAGAACCAATTGGTGGTCAATGCTACCAATCTCCAGTCTGGGCGAACAGCAGTTGTAGACCGCTTCAACGTGATTTTAGAAGAATTAGACCGCAAAGGTGGGGAATCCAAATATTACCGCAAATACATTGAAGCTATCACTAAAGCCGAAATTGATGTGAAGGATACTGAAGGTCTAGGCGTCAGAGTCCTCAGTTGGTTGAAATCAGATGAAGGTGGTTTGCGTTGGGTCAGTAATATCGGTAAATTTGTCGGTATTGTCTTGGCTTCCGCGATCGTTTCTCAAATAGTGGGCTTCGTGATTAGCAAGCTGCTGAAACTTTCTAATACCTCCAAATTGATGCGCCAATTTACCGTTGTTGTCATCAATCGAGGGGGAATTGTAGTTGGCGTACTCTTAGCTTTGACAGCACTAGAGGTTAGTCTCGCGCCTGTTTTGACTGTACTTGGGGGTGCGAGTTTTATCTTTGCCTTTGCTTTGCAAAGCAACCTCGGTAACTTTGCTAGCGGGTTGATGATCATGGTTTACAAACCCTTTGATGTCGGTGATGAAGTGAAAATCGGCTCCCTATGGGGATGGGTAGATTCCATCAGTTTAGCCAATACCAAAATCAAAGGATTTGGGGGTCAGATGTTTACTATTCCCAACAACACAGTTTGGGGTGATACCATCGAAAACCTCACCACCAGTGACACTCGCAAAGTTAAATTTAGCTTTCGGATTAGCTTCGATCAAGATGTGACAAATATAGAGAAAGTGCTCGTAGACATTTTCAAATCCCACCCGAAAATTTTGGAAGAGCCAGCGCCTTCAACTTTTGTGTTTGACCTAGAAGACGAATACATTAATCTGATTGCTAGCGGCTGGGCAAAAACTGACGAATTTTGGAAAGTATCAGCCGATATTCTCCGCACAATCCAAACCAGGTTTGAGCAAGAAGGGATTAAACTCGGGGCGCCCCCACAAGATATTCGGATTCTCCCTGAAAGTGGTGAGAATAATTCTCTAACTCTCGATCTAGAATTCGCTCAAAAACAATTGCTACAGCCAGAAACTGCAAAGCCAGCGATCAAATAAGTGACGAATTAACTCAGAGCACTTTTTCTAGGAAAAACCATGCAGATTGCTGGGAAAGCAAGTTATAGCCGTCGCCAAGGCGAAGAAGGTCATCGCTCAGGGAGCGGAGTCGAAGGGAGCAATGTTCTTAAATGCCCTAACAACCTTGGTGGTTGCTATAACTATAAGGAGTCTACAATCTGTTTCATTTTCTGTTGTGATTTAATAATACCAAATCCGAGTTTGCCACCCTTTTTATGATTCGGCGGTTGAAACCGCTACTACACAAACGAAGTCTGCCGGAGCAGACTAAGGGATAAAGGAGGTGTTTAAGCCGGATTTGGCATTTTCCTAATGCTTGGAATGGGTGGCAAAATTTCTGCCTGCTGATTCAGCAAAACCCTAATTATACCGACGCAACCAGCAAACCACATTGAGTCGAAATAATCGTTAAATTGAGGGCAATTGAGGGAAACCAATCCAGAAAATCGGCAAGTTCCTGCTTCCGATCTTCCACATTATCAGCAACCAGAAGTATCTGCTGACCACCACAGCTTTCAATAATAGCAGAAACATCGTCTTTATAAGGCCGTTTCGCGTGATCGATAAACACAAAATCTGGCACAGGAATCTCCAGGGGGATTTTGGAAATTGCCTCAGAAGAAGGACACACCCACTGTTTAATTCGATGGGAAATTCCCGCTAATTCAAAGTGTTTCTTAGCTTCCTCGGCCACAGCACTATCAAACTCGACAGTATGAATGATAGTTTCGCTATTTCCCAATGCTAGATAACAAGTAGAAAGACCATAACCAGTGCCTAATTCAAGGACAGTCTTGGGTTGGGATGCCATCACAAGTGCTTGCAAAATTGGGCCGGTGTCTTTGCGAATAGGATTTCGCCAAGCACTTTCCCCGTACTGTTCGCCACCAAGGACACTGATTTTCTCAATTACTGCTAAAACTTGTTGGTTCATCAGAAACTCTTGATAGGTTATTTAAGTTAAAAAGAGAAGGTTGTTCTCACTACTCCCACAACAACATCCGGGTTGCGATCGTCATGGTTGGGGGCGGTCAACCAGATTATACCAGGGGTAATAGTGATATTGTCGGTCAGTAGATGGGTGTAAAAGGCTTCGATGTGAAATCCCGTGTCGCGATCGCGGCGTTGTCCTGCGGGTAAACCAATCGCTTGAGCGATCGCCCCATTGCTCGTATTGGTCAGCCGGGGCTGCACCCCAAAAACAATACCAGCTAAGTTACCTTTTTTACCTATGTCATAAAAAGCCATAGAAAAACGATAGTCCAACACATTAGCATCTCCCTTAGTACCATTGCCCAAGGCACGAGCATTAATCAAACCAACAGAACCACTTAACCCCAAAGTCGGGGAGACTCGATAGGAGATTCCAGGAAGATATGCGTTACCGACAACGGGCCCAGCCCCCACAACTTTGGCAGCGTTACTACCACTCGCCGTATCAGCCCCAAATTGAGGAGAGTAGAAGTGGATATAATTTAAAGCAAGATTGAGCGCCCCGAAAGTGAAGATCGTTCGTACAGAACCACTGTAGCCACCACTGAAGAGACCTACAGTCGGGTCGTTTGTCCGGGATTCGCTGCCGGCCGAGAAATCGACGTTCAACCACGGAGTTGCTTTCCACTGTACGCCAATCCCTGTTTGCTGACCGGTGGGGTACAGGATCGGGTTCATTGAACCAAAGTACGATATAGATCCTGTTGTAGGGCTGGAAAATGGACTCAGGGGTGCTGAAAGTATCCGATCGCTAGAAAAGGCATTTAGAAAAACCTGTAGTTTGTCACCCACCGGGAAACTGTATTGCAAAGCGTTGAGCTTAAAACTTCCATCCCCAGATGTGTTAGTGGCAGAAAAAAGCGTTTCATCAGTTGCACCCCTCAAACGGCTTTGCGGAAATTCGGTAGCAGCGTCAAGCCGTCTTAAATTTGTGGCTTCCAGTCCGACTAACAAGTTATCTTTACCCGTGAAGCTGGTATTTAAGTTGAGTCGGACTCTATAGCCGAATGCAGTATTATTCGCTCGATCGGCATTTTTACCAAAAGCATCTCCCAGATAAGTCAACACCTGACCGCTCAGCTTTGTGGTTGTGGAGAATTGGTTGGCTTCGAGTTCAGCCGATCGAGCTTCCAGGGTATCTACGCGCCCCCGCAGAGTCGCCAATTCCGCTGCAAATTCTTCTTGCAGCCGTTGGACGATACCCAAGTCTTCTTTGGTAGCTAAAGTTGATCGTCCCTGTGGTAATTAGTTCCCTCACCTTATCCAAGCAAGCGTTTAAACCGGCTGCAAATTCGTAGCGAGTCATAGCCCGGTTGCCGCGAAATGTGCCGTCGGGATATCCCGCGATACAACCGTACCGTTCGACTAGAGATTGTAATGCTTGAAATGCCCAATCCGTTGGCCGCACGTCGGATAGCTGGGAGACTGAGGTCACTTGGTCGATCGATGTGTTGTCCTCTGATGTTTTTTTGTCAAAGAGGGGGTTGACGGTTTTTCCCCTTGCTGGCAATATGTGATCAAAGAGTGAGGTATCCTGTTGTGGAAGTTCTGCTGTTTGTCCAGAGATAGGAATTACCTGTTCCGTCAATGTGTTCTCTGGACAAACAGCAGAACTTCCACAACAGGATACCTCACTCTTTGATAACATACTGCCAGCAAAGGGAAAAACCGTCAACCCCCTCTTTGACAAAAAAACATCAGAGGACAACACATCGATCGACCAAGTGACCTCAGTCTCCCAGCTATCCGACGTGAAGCCAACAGATTGGGCATTTCAAGCATTACAATCTCTAGTCGAACGGTACGGTTGTATCGCGGGATATCCCGACGGCACATTTCGCGGCAACCGGGCTATGACTCGCTACGAATTTGCAGCAGGTTTAAACGCTTGCTTGGATAAGGTGAGGGAACTAATTACCACAGGGACGACAAATTTAATTACCAAAGAAGACTTGGGTATCGTCCAACGGCTGCAAGAAGAATTTGCAGCCGAATTGGCGACTCTGCGCGGGCGCGTAGATACCCTGGAAGCTCGATCGGCTGAACTCGAAGCCAACCAATTCTCCACAACCACAAAGCTGAACGGTCAGGTGTTGACTTATCTGGGAGATGCTTTTGGTAAAAATGCCGATCGAGCGAATAATACTGCATTCGGCTATCGAGTCCGACTTAAGTTAAATACTAGCTTCACAGGTAAAGACAACTTGTTAGTCGGACTCGATAGCCGAATGCAGTATTATTCGCCTCACTAGCATTTTTACCAAAAGCATCTCCCAGATAAGTCAACACTGACCGCTCAGCTTTGTGGTTGTGGAGAATTGGTTGGCTTCGAGTTCAGCCGATCGAGCTTCCAGGGTATCTACGCGCCCGCGCAGAGTCGCCAATTCGGCTGCAAATTCTTCTTGCAGCCGTTGGACGATACCCAAGTCTTCTTTGGTAATTAAATTTGTCGTCCCTGCGGTAATTAGCTCCTCACCTTATCTAAGCAAGCGTTTAAACCTGCTGCAAATTCGTAGCGAGTCATAGCCGGTTGTTCGCAGGCTAGTGCCCGTCGGGCACTAGCCTGCGATACAACCGGGCTATGACTCGCTACGAATTTGCAGCAGGTTTAAACGCTTGCTTAGATAAGGTGAGGGAGCTAATTACCGCAGGGACGACAAATTTAATTACCAAAGAAGACTTGGGTATCGTCCAACGGCTGCAAGAAGAATTTGCAGCCGAATTGGCGACTCTGCGCGGGCGCGTAGATACCCTGGAAGCTCGATCGGCTGAACTCGAAGCCAACCAATTCTCCACAACCACAAAGCTGAGCGGTCAGGTGTTGACTTATCTGGGAGATGCTTTTGGTAAAAATGCTAGTGAGGCGAATAATACTGCATTCGGCTATCGAGTCCGACTAACAAGTTGTCTTTACCCGTGAAGCTGGTCTTTAAGTTGAGTCGGACTCGATAGCCGAATGCAGTATTATTCGCCTCACTAGCATTTTTACCAAAAGCATCTCCCAGATAAGTCAACACCTGACCGCTCAGCTTTGTGGTTGTGGAGAATTGGTTGGCTTCGAGTTCAGCCGATC
>JAYFMW010000002.1:0-21283 GCA_042408215.1 Microcoleus sp.
GTGGCAGATTTCATTTAGTGGATAGTCTGCTAGTACATACGCACCAGGAGAGGCAACGGTCTTTTAGTCAGTCCACAAGGTTATCAACCTCCTTTTCTATTGTACTAACTATTTTTAGATTTTAGATTTTAGATTGATCCCACGGCTTGTGGCTGGTGGGGATGTCGTTTAGTGCGATCGCGAAGTGCGAGATCGGTGAGGGCGATCGGGCGATCGGAAATCAGTGCGATCGACAAAAAAAGTTGATTTGTTCAGGACTTATGTACTAATAACCTAATTCTGTCATTCTGAGCGAAGCGAAGAATCTCAAACCTTTGGAACAGCGTCCAGACTGCGTAAGTCCTATTGTTAAAAGTGACAAATAGAGAGTTATTTATGACTGCTAAATTGATACAGGACACACCAGTATCTAAAATTGCTGAAAAATATCGACAAGAAGGCTATACAGTATTTGTTGAGCCTGAACCTGAAGACATCCCTTTCTATAGCAATCCTTGCAGGAGTCGTAAATCTTTTTACCCCACCCCAACCCTCCCCTTAGTAAGGGGAGGGAGTAAGACATTCACAAATGATTTAGGATTGCTATATTTAGGGACCGATCGCTCAAATTTGATTGCAAAAAGGAACGAAGCCGAAGGTTACATAATCTAATTCAACGGTTCTGCTAGACAAACATTCATAGACAGGTTGAGATAAATTGCTGAAATAGTATCTGAAAATACAGGCTGGCGTTTCTTGTTAATTACTGAAGAAGATGCTTTACTGAAAGACAACGCCAAGGAAGTAAATCTCTTATCTTGGGAACAAATTTTTAGGAGAAAAACACAGATTGAACGCCTAATCTCATTAGAACAGGACTTACGCAAAGCCCTGTGTCATCCGCAAGCGTTGCGAATAATCGATCGAGATTCTTCAGTTCCTTCGCGACCCTCAGAATGACAGAATTTCGTTGAAATGCGATCGCCCTTAACTTGCATTGATGGGCGATCGCCACTAAACAAAATCCCTAGTAGGGACACTCCAGGAGCCCATTAGTGTCAACTTAACTTCTAACCCAGTCACAGATTGCTGTTTGACCATTAAGCCTAGATCCCCCCTAGCCCCCCTTCTTAAGGGGGGGATAAGAGTTCGATCAAAGTCAACCCCTACTCCCCTTCTTAAGGGGGATTTAGGGGGATCTAGACTTCGCCTAAAAGCGACATTTATTATGGGTTTTAGGCTTAAGTTGACACCTATGGGCACGCTTGAGTGTCCCTACTTGCGTCTTCCTGACGGCGATCGCGTCGGTGCAGCTACCCCCCTGCGAGACTCAGAATTCCCCGCCCCAGAAGGCTTTTCCTGGTGCTTATCGTGCGATCGATGAGACGAATTACCACCCGGAGGAGTCCGCCGATTCTGGCGTCCGGGCTGACCTGACCGACCACCCATTTTAATCGGCTCAGCTTTGGCGTAGGGATCGGGTTCAAAACCCGCGACTACTTCTTGCGGCACAGAGCGCTTCATTAGCTTTTCGATGTCCGCTAGAAACTCGTCTTCATCCACACACACGAGGGATAGAGCTTCTCCGGGCGTACCAGCACGACCGGTGCGTCCAATGCGGTGAACGTAATCCTCGGGTACGTTGGGGAGCTCGAAATTAACCACGATCGGTAACTCGTTGATATCAATACCACGAGCGGCAATATCGGTTGCTACCAGCACTTGTAAGCTACCGTCTTTGAATTTTGCTAAGGTGCGGGTACGCACGGATTGGCTTTTGTTACCGTGGATGGCGAGGGCGGAAATGCCTACTTGAATCAGATGTTTGGATAGTCGATCGGCGCCGTGCTTAGTGCGGGTAAAAACTAACACCTGATACCATTTGTGCAGATTGATTAAGTGGGTGAGGAGGTCGGTTTTGCGATCGCGCGACACTTTGTAAACCTTCTGCGCGATCAATTCAACGCTGAGGTGTTGGCGCGCCACCTCGATCAACACTGGGTGGTTGAGCATTTTTTCCGCCAGTGCTTTGATCTCACTCGAAAAGGTAGCGGAAAACAGCAGGCTTTGTCGTTTAGAAGGTAGCAGGGCGAGGATGCGACGGACATCGGGGATGAATCCCATATCCAGCATTCGATCGGCTTCATCGAGTACCAGAATTTCCACCTGCGAGAGATCGATCGTCCGCTGCTGTACGTGATCGAGCAATCGGCCAGGAGTAGCGACTAGAATATCTACACCGTCTTTCAGGCGCTGGATTTGCGGATTGATGCTAACCCCGCCAAATATCGTCATCGATTTCAAGTTGAGGTATTTCCCGTACTCGCGCACGCTTTCCTCCACCTGTGCCGCGAGTTCGCGGGTGGGCACGAGAATGAGCGATCGCACCGGCCGACGACGCATCGGCGCATCCGGGCTATTTGTCGTAGAAAGCAGTTGCAGAATCGGCAAAGTAAAACCAGCGGTTTTACCAGTACCCGTCTGCGCGCCCGCTAACAAGTCTTTCCCTGACAGGATTACAGGAATTGCCTGCATCTGAATGGGTGTAGGGTCAGTGTAACCCCGTGCGGTAACAGCACGGAGAATTTTATTGGACAGACCGAGGTTTGAAAAAGACATGAAACTCCAGAAATAAAATCGGTCTGTCGCCGTTGAGGGCACCAGTCTTGAGCAGACGGATATGGATTGGAAAGGCTAATGTAGGGTGTGGTACCAAAACTGGCAGATACCGACATATATCATTCTAGCAAAATATGGTGGTACATTTACGCGATACATTTCAGATATCTTGGACAAGCCCCACAGCCGAAAATACCTCGATAGCATCACTCGTAAGAGTGAAGGGCGTACCCTTCATGAGCTTTCAACATAATATTGAAAGCACCGTTAGCATCTCTGTCAGCAACATAGCCGCATTCAGGACACTTAAAAACTTTGTTCCCACCTAGTTTTGTGTGAATATGACCGCATTTACCACAAGTTTTGGAGGTATAAGCTTCGTTTGTTTCCACAATTATCACGCCATATCTATCAGACATAGATGTTAACAATTGCTTGAAACGATAGTGACTCCAGGTTAACATTGACCGCACCGATTTAGTATTTATTCGCCTTTTTGATTTCAACACCATCTCTGATGTTTCAAAAGTGGGAATAAATATTACCTTGTAATTGCGGACTAAATAGCTTGTGACTTGGTGATGCAATTCATCTACTAGATTGCGAATCTTAATCCGCATCCGAGATGCTGCACGAAGCAAAGAACGGCGATGATTAGCTTTAACTTGCTTTTGGTAAGCACGGCTAATTAACTTGTCAAGGTGAAAGCATAATCTAACGATTCGCTCAATGTCTCCCTTGCCAATTTCTAAAACCGTTTGGACCTCATAACCAGTTAAAAAAGTTCTTACCCCTGGGTCAAGGGCTATTAACTTATCTTGAGTGGTTGATTTAGTGGGGATGTATTCAGGAATTACCGCAAACCAACGTCTTCTATCTCGTACTAATTGAGTGCCATAATTACAAGATTCTGGAAGTAATTGCGACGATTCAAAGATACCTCCCTTAGTTAATTGAGGGAACCAAGTCCCTTTAATAAAATTCCCATTCTTAAATTTAATTGCTGATACAGATTGACGACAACTACGAAATTTCGCTTCACCACTGTTAGCTTTTGCTTGTCTCCAAGCATCGTAAGCATCTTGGACTGCGTTGGCTTTGGGATGCCTTGGTACAGTTTTTAACCAATCTGGCAAATTGTTGAGAACTAAAGCTTCAAGGTCATAACTACTACCTTGAAAACCATTTTTGAATGCCTCAATACAGCGGTTATAAACAAAACGGCAACCCGCCAACCAATGCCGCCAAATCTGGCTTAATTTGCGCTCAGGATAGACCCGGATTTTCCTCGCAGAATTGGGCGTTGGTTTCGCTGTCAATTTTTGCGAGTGCCGTTTTTTGTTTTTGTATTTCCGGGTATGTCCTGAGTTTTTTTTCGTACTTACGGAGTCCGTATAGCCGAGAGGAAAAACAGTGGACGACGGACAACATATCTTGTACGAGTTCGGTTTCTGGACTGTATTTTTGTTGATAGAGAACCACGATTTTACAGTCAAATCTTTCGCACAACCATTCGATGAGGTCAAATCCGAATCTGGCAAGTCGGTCTTTGTGGGCAACGACAAGCAGTTGGATATCGCCGCTGATAATTCGTTCCAAAATGGCGTTAAGTTTGCGCCGCCTAAAATTGAGTCCCGATCCAATTTCTGTGATGACTTCGCAGCCTGGGTAGCTTGTAGTAAGTGCTTCAATTTGTTTCTGGAGGTCATCTCGTTGGCTGGATGTTGAGACTCTGGCGTACAAGATTGTAGAAGATCGAACAGGCTCAGTTGGATCGGACTTTTGTTTAAGATATCCGGCGATATCGTAGCGCCTTTGTCCGGCTTCGGTTTTAAAGGTGGGAATTTTACCGTCTTCTGACCATCTGGCGAGGGTTCGGGTACTAACTCCCAGAAGGTTAGCTGCTTCCCTTGGTGTGACATACGGCATGACTTTTGCTACGGAAACACTTCTGATGGTAACGGTATCTGTCTACAATATCAAGTATGTCTATTAAAGTCTGTTTAACTGCCTTTTGGTCGCAGGTCTGTCGCTACGCTTCTCAAAAGGTTTGTAGAGAATCGCTGTTTTTAGATACCCGACTTCATTAAAGTGCAGCGGGTATCTGAGTATTCTGTTTTTTTAGGTGGGCTGACTTATCTGTGGTGTCGGAAACACAAACCCTAGGGCGTGTTTTCAAACTACTGATTATGAACCATATCTCTCGAAGATCCCCCTAAATCCCCCTTAAAAATGGGGACTTTGAGACTCTTTCTCCCCCCTTGTTAAGGGGGGTCGGGGGGGATCTTCGAGTTGGAAAACAACCCCTAGATTACCAGATTCCCACCTTGGGTATTTCTGCATCACACGGGTGTAAATTTCCGAGTCTACAAACGCTGCTAACCAAGCTTGCAAATGCGGCCAGGACTGTTGGTTGAACCAAATTTGATCGACCTGAGCGAATTGACGAACAAAAGGTGCGATCGCCCGATCGGCCAAAGCCACAGAATTACCAAATAAATATGTTGTCTTGCTTAACATTGCGTTGAGTCTAGCCAGATCTAAAGCACCCGACGCCCGATGGACAATTGCATCAGTGCCTTCGTAACGGTTAGGGTATTTATAGCGATCGAGATCGGCTTTAAATCCACCATCAAATTCAGCGATTAGTTCTAACATTTCTGCAACCGAACCTTGCTCTGGCATTAACCATTTTTCAGGATCATTTTTTGCCAAAGCCCACAACATGATATCGATACTTTCATCTAATACACGCCCGTCGATATCAATTAATACCGGCACCGTACCTTTCGGAGATACATCCAACATTTCCTGCGGTTTATCACGCAAAACAATCTCGCGTAACTCACACACTTGACCGCTCACAATCAACGCGCATCGCGCGCGCATCGCATAGGGACAGCGGCGAAAAGAATACAAAATTGGGTATACTGAAATGCTATTAACTTGTTGTATCATCTGGTTTTTCCTGGGAATCGTAACGAGCACCAATATGTACTTGGTTGCGACCTTTAGCAAGTTCAATTTGACGTTGCCGCTCAGATAAACCTTTTTTTTTCGCTGCGGTTTTTGAGTCATGACAATGAGGACAACTCACGCCCAGCACAAATAATTCCGAAGCCTTATCTTCCTGACTAATCGGGTTGCGACAAGCTCGACAAAGTTCATATTCACCGGGCTTTAACCCATGCACAACTGAAACGCGCTCATCAAACACAAAACATTCGCCTTCCCAACGACTTTCTGCTGACGGCACTATTTCCAAATATTTCAAAATTCCGCCTTCCAGATGATAGACTTGATCGAAACCTTGACTACGCAAAAATGCTGTAGATTTCTCACACCGAATGCCGCCCGTGCAGAACATCGCTACCTTGGGTTTATGGCGTAAGGCAGTTTCTTGCCGCACCCATTCTGGTAATTCCGAAAAGCTTTTTGTTTTGGGATCGATCGCGCCTTTAAAAGTGCCGATCGATACTTCGTAGTCGTTACGCACATCAACCACAACCACATCAGGATCGTCCAACAGTTTGTTCCATTCTTCTGGCTTGACATACTCGCCAGCCATCAGGTTTGGATTAATGTCCGGTACACCCATAGTCACGATTTCGCGCTTCAAGCGTACTTTTAGGCGATAAAAAGGTGCTTTTTCCGAGCAAGATTCTTTGTGTACCAAATCAGCCAAACGGGAGTCACGGCGCAGGAATGCCAGCACTGCTTGCACGCTTTTCGGCGAGCCTGCAATTGTGCCATTGATACCTTCTTGGGCCAGCAAAATAGTGCCTTTGACGTTGTTTTCGTTGCAGCAGGCGAGCAGCGGTGCTCTGAGTTCGGCAAAATCCGATAGTTCAACGAATTTATACAATGCAGCGGTTAAGAAATAAGTCATTTATTTGGTAAATGTTCGATGGGAAAAAAGTTACCACTCATCATAGCGAAATGCAAGTATATAGCATATTTTGCAACAATTTGTTACCGAAATTTTCGAGATAATAATTAGGTTTGGTTGCCCGATAACTGAGTTATTGCTAATTTTAGATCTCCCTCGGTATCAATGCAGGTTTGTTTGGGAAGGCAAATTGATTGCTAAAGGGATTCAAAGCTGGCGGTGAAACCTTTTATGGTGAGGCATTCTTCCGTGAATTCCTCTGCGTCATTGACGTTTTCGAGCTGATATTCCATGATCCGCTGTCCGTCGCCTTTCATCTTTTTGGAGGAGAGTGGCGTGCCCGGATATTTGGCAGCGATGGCTTTGAAGTCTTTGGAATGGGTATCCCAGCTTTCGGCAGAACAGTTAATGATTACACGCCACATGATTAAATTCCTGGTTGGGTTTGGTTTGCGAATAGTCTGGATCTTATTGTGTCACGATCGGGTAAATGGCAGGCGCGATCGCGGAAGTCGGTTTCACGACACTGCAAATTCGGTGATGCGTCGCCTATTTTCCGATTTGAAGCCTAGAACAATCTGCTGTTTGGGAATTAAGAGCGCTACAAGTTCACTCGCAACACCATCTTCTGTACCGTCTTGTTGAATCCAGATTTTGTGATTAATGATATCCATATGAATCAGGACTCCATAAATTCGTCGCTGCTATTGCCAGCCAATTTCAATCAGTAAATATCGCTCGTTTTTTTCATCTATAATTAATTGTGGTTGGGTTTCCTGGTCGTTTTTCATAAATTCGATATAGTCTTCTAAGACGTTAATAACTACCTGTTTTAAGCTGATGGTTATGGTATCCATTTTATAATAGACATCTCCGAAATAAAAATTATTGGCGCGATCGCAGATAGTCTAAAATAGAATTTTACCGATAAAAAGACACATGAGTCAGCCTTTTGCCCTCTTTTTTAACTGGTCACTTATTTCTGCCAGTCTGGTCTAGCCTTCTCAGTATACTGTGTTGATTGATGATTTCGTTAAACTGTGGCACTAAGCTCCATGAGCAAAAATACTCCAACAATTTCTTACTCAGTTAAGGGTTTGAAGAATTCAGCAGAAATTCTTATCGATCCTTGGGGAGTACCTCATATCTATGCTTCGTCCTTCTTTGATGCTTTTTTTGTACAAGGATTTAATGCCGCACGCGATCGACTGTGGCAGATTGACTTGTCGAGACGGCGAGGCTTAGGGCTGCTTTCCGAGGTATTCGGTCCCAATTACCTGGAACAAGACACAGCCACCAGACTGTTTCTCTATCGGGGGGATATGCACAAGGAATGGTCAGCCTATGGCTCAAATGCTCAAGACATTGCCACAGCTTTTGTCAATGGCGTGAACGAGTATGTCGAGATAGTAAACCAAAACCCCGATCTCATGCCTTGGGAGTTTCAATTACTTGGGTATAAGCCTGCTTTCTGGTCTCCAGAGGATGTGGTTCGGATTCGCACCCACGGATTTTGGTTTAACCTCGAAAGTGAAGTCACTCGCGCCCAAATTGCCTGTCAGTTCGGTCTCGAAGTCGATGAATTCCGAAAACAACTTGAGCCGGAGTGGAAAACGGAAATTCCGCAAGGGTTAGATCCGTGTTTGATTCCTAAAGACGTGCTTCATCTCTACACTCTAGCGAAACAGGGCGTAACCTTCACCAAAGAATCCTTGGGAGCCGTTGGAGATGATTCTGGTCAGTTCAGCGGACTGTCTGTCGCTCAAAGCATTGAACATTTGGCAGGAGGAAGCAATAACTGGGCAATTTCTCCCCAATTGACGGCTACGGGTCGTCCAATTCTCGCCAGCGACCCCCATCGAACTCTTTGTGTTCCTTCGCTCCGCTATATCGCCCATCTGGTCGCCCCTGGTCTAAATGTGATTGGTGCTGGCGAACCAGGCTTACCGGGCATATCCATTGGACACAACGATCGCATAGCCTTCGGTCTGACACTTTTTCCGATCGACCAGGAAGATTTGTACGTCCACCAGACCAACCCAGACAACCCAAACGAGTATCACTACAAAGGAGGCTGGGAAGCTATACAGATCGTAGAAGAAGAAATCCCCGTGTGTGGGAGTACACCTGTGAAGGCAACGCTCAAGTTTACCCGTTACGGACCAGTCATTTACGAAGACAAGCAGAAACATACCGCCTTCTCCGTTGGGGCAGTTTGGCTGCAACCGGGTATGGCTCCCTACTTTGGCAGTATCCAGTATATGCAGGCTACTACCTGGTCAGAGTTTCTCGCCGCCATGAACTCTTGGGGGGGACCGGCGGTGAATCAGGTCTATGCTGACGTTGATGGCAACATTGGCTGGAAAACAGCGGCACTAGCCCCGATCCGCCCAAATTGGGATGGTTTGCTGCCAGTACCGGGAGATGGACGCTACGAATGGGCAGGCTTCTACAACATTGATCGACATTTTCCTGTGGAGTACAACCCCAAACGGGGCTGGGTGGCAACAGCCAACCAAATGAATCTACCGTCAGATTACCCATACAAAGAACGCAAACTGGGATTTGATGAATGGTCAAATCCATGTAGATATCAGCGGATTGCCGAGAACCTCAACGAGGGTTCGAGTTTAACATTGCTCGATTCTCTGCGCCTGCAAACAGACTTTCTGTCCATTCCTGCTCGGAGGGTAGTAAATCTTCTCCAAGGGCTGGAGTCAGACAATCTCAAACTTGCCCAAGCTCTAGAAATGCTCAAGAATTGGGATTGTGTGATGGGCATAGAATCAGCCCCTGCCGCTCTGTTTGAAGTATGGTTCAGTCAGTATCTGTGTCCGGCAGTTATGGCTAAACTTCTACCGCCTGAAGCACACAAACTAATCGGTGCGGGAGATCCTGCTGTTGCGATCGATGTGCTGGAAAATCCTGACGTGAGGTTGGGAGTCAATTCGCAGGCGCTTAGGGATGACATTCTCCTGTCTAGTTTAGTAGCCGCAATTGAGAAAGTTGAAAAAACTCTGGGTCTAGATCGATCGCAATGGGCTTGGGGTAAACTACACTATGTCTTTTTAGAACATCCGCTCTCTAACCTGGTGGATGAGCAAACTAGAGTACAGATCGATATAGGGCCAAAGCCAAAGGGAGGCAGTAGTTTTACTGTCAACAAGACCCAGTACCGAACCAACGATTTCCGTACCATCGTCTCTGCTTCATTCCGGATGATTCTTGATGTCGGAAACTGGGATAATTCTCTAGCTTTGAACATACCAGGACAGTCAGGAGTTGCAAGTAGCACACACTACAAAGATTTATTTCCCCTTTATGAACAAGAACAAGCCTTCCCTTTACTGTACAATCGAGAGGCGATCGAGAAAGTTGCTCAGCAGCGAATTGAACTAAAATCTTTAAATCTTTAAACTGATATTGATATGGAAGCATCTCTCAGTAAACCGGACAATGCCTACCCAATCTGTTTTCATAACGGGAATTTTGTTTCATGGGAACAGGCTGTCATCCACGCCAATTGCTTGTCAATGCGATATGCGCTGTCAGTGTTTGAAGGAATTCGGCTTTATCGGCAGCCTCCTATTGACGAATTAAAGCCTTTTGCTTTAGAGGCTCACATCGATCGCCTGGGTAGATCCCTGGCGCTGATGCTTTTACCAGATCCGGGAATTAGCCAGATCGATTCTATTATTAAAGACCTCGTGATTAAAAACCAAATCATTGAAGACACTTACATTCGAGTAGCCGTCAATACGATAAATTTTGGTGAACTCGCATCGCCACCTACGCCATCCCTCACCGTCACTGGGACAAAAATGGGGCGCAAGCGATGGTTGGCACAGGGAAAAAAAATGAAAGTTTCTATCAGTAAATGGCAGCGCACTGCTGAGCTAGCCTTTCCCTCTGCTGCCAAAAATATCTCTAACTATGCAGGACCGCGCTTGGCATTGCTCGAAGCGATCGCGGCAGGATATGACAGTACAATTTTAATCAACCATGAAGGTTATCTGTGCGAGGCTCCCACGGCGGCGCTATTTATTATCCAGGATGAAGAAGTTGTGACTCCGCCTTTGAGCGAAGGAATTCTCCCCAGCATTACCCGAAAAACTATTTTGCAGTTGTGCGATTTACTCGGCATTCGGGCTACAGAGCGACGCCTGCGTCCGGCTGATGCATACCTCGCTGATGAGGCATTTTTATGCGGCACTGGCATAGAAATTGCCCCGATAGCTTCCTTTGACGGACATTCTTTAAAGAAAACGGCAGAATCTCCAATCACAAATAAGATCTGCCAAGCCTATTTTCAGTTAGTCAGAGGCGAAATAAGCTGTTATACCAATTTAATGTGAAGTTGCACATATCTCGATCCCCCTAAATCCCCCTTAAGAAGGGGGACTTTGAGAAGAATCTTGTCCCACCCCCTACTCCCCTTATTAAGGGGGGTTAGGGGGGATCAGATTCTATGCAGCCTCATAAAAAATTGGTATTAGTCATTTAAATCACATCTTCCGGTGGTTTCGACAGTTCAACAGGCTCAGTGCAACGCTTCGCTCAACCATCTGGTTTGAAAAAATCGAATATGTGATTTAAATGTTCGACAGCTTAACCAGGCTCTAAATCGAGTTGTTAATTAAAATGGAGATAGGAACGATCATGATCGATTGGTATGCAACGGGAGCAATGCTAGCTTATATTCATCAATTTCGATCTCAAGTTTCTGAAATGATGGAGGAGCATCTTTCACAGTCACCTAAGTTCCAGAATATCAGCTACCCAATCACACCATTACCACTGTTTTTATCTGGGGAAGAACTTGACAACCATCAAAATAAAGTTGAGCGGTATGTGGTTATCCTGGAAAAATTGTGTCGGCTTTACAACGAACACCAAGAAATTCGCGACTATTTTGGACTCAAACCAGAAGAGGATAAATTAGTTCGGTTAGATTGTGGTTATAACCCCCAGATTCGTATTTGCCGATTAGATGGTTACTTCGATCAAAAAGATGGTAGCTTAAAGATTCTGGAGAATAATGCAGATTCTCCCGCAGGCACCCTTTTTACCCCAAGATTAAATGGTTTTGTCAGTCAAGTTATTGAACGGGGGCTGAAAGATCAAACCATTCAAACTAAAAGTATGCCCTTAGATAATCCCACAACATTCTTGGAGCAACTCCTAGCTACCTACCGGGAGTATGGTGGCACCCAAGAGCAACCACGACTGGCAATTTTACAGGTTGCGGGCAAGTCAAATATTGAAAGTCAGGAAATGGCACGGGAGTTTACCAAACACGGTATACCAACGTCGATCGCAGATCCTAGAGAATTTACTTTTACTCGGACAGGTGCAGAAGTTAACGGTCAACCCATCCATTTTGTCTGGAATAAGATTAACACTTGTTTTTGGGATTGGAATTCCCTTCAAGTTGAACATCCGAATTTGCTGTCTGAATGGATAGAGGCTATTTCCGAACGAAAAATCTGCCATGTTAATTCATTTGCCTCTCGATATGTAGCAGAAAACAAGCGGTGTATCTCCTTTTTTCAAGAACTCGAATATAAACAGTTTTTCAAAGAGGAAGAACACTCACTATTACAGTCGCTTTTGCCTTGGTCGCGAAAACTCGAACCTGACAAACAAGTCGTCTATGAAGACAAAGACTGGAATTTGGCAGAACTACTTAGCGATCGACAAGCAGATTTTGTTTTGAAGCAACCTTATGATATACGCGGAGACGGTGTGACAATTGGACGGAGTGTCGATCGAAAGACGTGGCTCGATCGGATGAGTTTGGGAATGCGCCAAGGCTTTGTCGTTCAACGCTACATTCAACCGATGACCTATCCAATTATTTCTTTCCAAAGAAAGCCAGTTGTATTACCAATGAATGTCAGCATTGATTCATTTATGTTTGGTGGTAGATTGGTAGGGTTTGGTTCTAAAGCCAGCTTGGAAGATAAAGTAAATCTGTTCAAAGGAGGGCAAAAATTAGCGGTAAAAGTTGTAGAAGCTATAGGGTGAACTACTCCAACTAAGCTGACGCTATAGTTGGAGCTTCTGTACTCATAGGCGAGTGCCGCAAATGAGACTTTCGTCCCATCTTTGGTCTTACCTCCCCTCCTACAGCAGAGGCGGCTGAACCTTCCGCCTTGAGCAATCTGATTCCCTCTGCCCGAATGTTGGTCGCTGCATTGCCATCCCTATCGTGATGAGTGCCGCAGTGGGGGCAAGTCCATTCCCTCACGCCTAACGGCATCTCACTCATTTGATAGAAACAATTCGAGCAGAGTTTGGAACTAGGGAACCATCGATCAATCTCAACTAACTTCCCACCTTTGCGGTCTAACTTATAGGCTAAGAAATTAGTGAACATTCCCCATCCACAGTCAGATATTGCTTTGGCCAAATTGTGATTACGAACCATGCCCTTGACATGAAGATTCTCTACGATGACAGCTTGGCTATCGCTGACCAACTTGTAACTAAGTTTATGTAGAAAATCTTGCCTTGAATTGCTAACCCGTTCGTATACTTTGGCAACAACTTTGCGATATTTATTTCGGGAATTACTCCCTTTTTGTTTCCGGGCTAATTTTTTCTGCTTCCGTTTCAGGTTTCTCTCGTGTTTGGCAATATGTTTAGGGTTGTCGTATTTAGAAACCTTTTCGCCGTCTGTAACCACAGCGAAATGTTTTAGCCCTAAGTCAATCCCATATATTTTGCCTTCTACTGTAGTAGGATTTTCCCCTTCTACTTCCGTCAAAATAGATGCCAAGTATTTACCTGATGGGGTTTTGCTAATAGTGACAGTCTTTATTTTCCCCTCAATAGGTCTATGTATCTTGGCTTTAACTACTCCGATTTTACCGGGTAGTTTGACATTGCCTTCAACAACTCCAACGTTTTGAGGATACTGAATAGACTGTTTACCGTGCTTAGATTTGAACCGAGGGAATCCGGCTCTACCTTCAAAAAAGTTCTTATACGCTGTGGTTAGATTGAGTGTTGTAGCTTGCAAAACTTGGCTATAACAATCGGCTAGCCAGCGGGTATCTTCTGCTTTTTTGAGTGCTGGTAAAAGGGCATTGAGTGCTGAACGTCCAAGCCCAAAACCTGTTTCTTTATAAGTTTCAATCGACTTATTCAAAGCATAGTTCCACCACCAACGAGAGCATCCAAATACTTGGGCTAGTAGTGCTTGTTGTTCTTTTGTTGGGTATAAACGGACTTTTACGGTTTTGTGCAACACTCAATATCACCTCCTTGGTTTTGGATTATATCACAATATACACTTAGCGATAAGACTAATCTAGAAATATTTGGAAATTGAGAGGTACATCCTTTATGGATGTACCTCTCAATTTCCCGGCTTATATCCCCACCTAACATTCGTATAGGTGGGGACTTACGCCGATTTTGTTAAATTTGGCTAACGGCGAATCACGGCTTCTTGAGTCATGTACTGATTCAAGTTCTCCCAGCAAATGGTGCTACCAAATCCAGGTTGCTCCAAAGGCTGCACCATGCCAGGAGCTACCAACTCAACAGCATCATTCACAATCTCCTGCCGGAAATATCGGTTACTCGCACTGACATCACTAGGATATGTAACGTTATCCAAGGTAGCCAGCGCAATGTTTGTCCATCTTCCAATCCCCATTTCATACTTGGCACCTATAAAAATAGGAATTCCAGCCTCCTTGCACGCATCATGAATTCTTAACGCTTCAGAAATACCCCCCACGCGCCCAATTTTCAGGTTAACAATTCGCGCCACTTTCAATTCGATGATTTGCCGAATATCTTCTAACGACACTACCGCTTCGTCTAAAGCGATCGGTGTAGTCATTTGCGCTTGGAGTTTTGCCGTTTCATAAAGCGTTCGTGGAGGAAATGGCTGCTCCAGACACATTAAGTTAAACCGATCGAAACTTGCTAAGTAGGAAATGTCTGACGGTGAGTAAGCTCCATTAGCATCCGCCAAAAGCGCAATGTCGGGAAATACCGATCGGATGGTTTCCAACGGTTCTACATCCCATCCTGGCTTGATCTTGATTTTGAACCTATGATAGCCAGCCTCAAGTGCTTGTTGAAGTTCACCAATCAATTCCTCCTTGCTCTGGTGGACACCAATTGTAGCTCCAGACTTTACTGGTCGAAACTCACCGCCGATAAGTTGGTAGAGCGGAACCCCTTGGATTCGACCGTACAAATCCCAACAAGCACATTCCAAGGCAGCACGTGCTTCGTAATGACCGCGAATGTGAGAGAAAAAATCGGCAACTTGGTTGGGACAATCAATGGTTCGATCTAGCAGAATTGGTGCAAGATACCTTTGAATCACCAGCCAACAAGTCTCTATAGTTTCGTAGTTATAGTAAGGCGTTTCCATGGCAGTACATTCGCCATATCCACTCCTCCCTTCACTTTGAACCTCAACAATGAGCTTAGTCCATTCTTCAAAGCGCTCCCAGCGATTGGAAAACGGACGATGAAGGGGAATCTTCACAAATCTCAGCACAATTGTGTCGATATTCACAGTAATTTTAACCCACATATAGTTTCATAAAGGCTAACTTCCATCGAGGAATTAACCGCTTCAACTTCATTAGTCAACAGCTTTTCCATTAGATTTAATGATGGTAAATTAGCTTCTTTAGCAGTCTCCTCTATTGCTTGAATCTTGTCTATATTTAAGTTCATTATTGATGAAAGTACATTTTTACATTTGTTGATGCTGTTGAAAGTTAACCATTTATTTATGTACTCTTGTGTTATTTGCGCCAATTGAGAAAGATTGTATGTCGAACCCTTGCACCAATTCAGGTAAGTAGCAATGAGTTCTGTCCTCAAATTACCTCCCCCTTTGCCCAATCCACCAAGAGTACTATCCAATATGTGGACTCCTGCATCAATCGCTGCTACTGAGTTGGCAAATGCTAAGCTAAGTCCGTCGTGAGCGTGGAAGCCTATCTGAATAGATAGGTTTTCTGAAAGTTCTCGCACGGTAGCATAAACCTGAGAGGGAAATAAGCTTCCATTTGAGTCAGCTATGTAGAAAAAATCCGCTCCAAATGCTTCTGACTTCTTTCCATAAGACACGATCGAGTCTAAGGGGATTTCGCTGACTCTGATCAGATTTACCGAACAAAGCATTCCCCAGTCTTTAATAGCCTCTATATGCTTCCTAACGACATCAAAATTTTCATGATTTTCATGTTTCACAACAACTCGAACTAGAGAGATGTTGAGATCGCTTAACATCTTATACTCTTTTAGAGTAACCCGATCCAGATGAACCATAACAACCAGTTTGGGCAAAGTTCCTGCATCCATGAAGCCAGCTAAATATTCAGGATCGCTCACTGCTGGTCCTTGTCTGAACCTTCCAGAATAATCAATCTGGCTCGGTCGATAATATCCCAACTCGGCGTATTCAATATTAGCTTTGCCAAACCCTTTAACAATGCTATAGGCTTCATTGTCGCTAAAGTTATGATCGTTGACGTATCCACCGTCTCGAAGAGTCACATCTAACAGTCTAACTGACATAAGTAAAGCAATTTGTGGAGATTAACGTTACCTGGATTAATAACTAAAAAGCGAGCGACACCTCTCTCTAATTTGGTATCGCTTCAGGAATTACATTCGTTTATAGCAATTTCACCTTTGAGACACCAATTCTTTTTCCTGCCACAGCTTCCAACGAAATGGAGGTTCAGTTGGATTATAGTAACGTTCTAAAATAACATCAAAATGAAGATGCCTCAGATCAATTGCTTTGGCTAAATAGTCAACTGCCTGTTGCTGTAACTTGGGTGTTGTACAATACAAACGCAGAATTTCTTTAGCTGTACTGGCATGATCGTCTTCCAACTCACTAATATGTTCTTGGTCGCCTTCACTCGAAGCATGGTGGGTGAAGAAATCATACCCTTTGTGCGGCAGTTGATAAACATCCCGCATCACTTTTTGCATACTTTGCCCTTGAGCATTGATAATTGGAGGCTGTCCCTCCATTAGTAAAAGCACCGAGGCGACACCAGCACTAAAGTGGACAGTAGAGTCATTACAAACATGAAGATTGTGTTCGATAACCGCACGAGTTTCTGGTATAATCGGTGCATTTTCAATAGTTTCTTTTGATACACCAACCTGTTCGCCAAAGTCTACAAAAGATTGCAAGTGTCGGCAGGAATTGGTCAAAGCACCAGTTTCTTCCTCATAAATGTTTGTAATTAGGCCGCATCGGAGTCCGTAATCATCAATTCGGGAAGCTATCCCCAGAAT
The DNA here is from genome assembly GCA_042408215.1 of Microcoleus sp. Lineage (GTDB taxonomy): Bacteria > Cyanobacteriota > Cyanobacteriia > Cyanobacteriales > Microcoleaceae > Microcoleus. The sequence continues at coordinate 16,784 of JAYFMW010000002.1, forward strand.
ATTTCTCGTCCAAAAGTTCTTAATAGGCCATCGATTAATGACGAACTCCTGCAAAAGTTTCTGACTAGCTTTACCATCCATAATTAATTGGTAAAGAGGGCTAGTCATCTTCCTGCGCTCCCAAATCATTTGCTCCAAGGTTTTGATGAAGTCGTTCACTAATTTATTCCTTATGCTATGGACGAGGTTAGAAAAAAATGAAAGCAAGTTAGGTAAGGGTTTGAGGCTAATTGGCACTTGGTGACAGCTACAATAACACATCCCAATGCATATTTGTTTAACTTGTCAGGAATGACCTTCCTTGCTCATCACTTAATTCGGTACGTTTCGACAAACCGTGCTGGCGATCGCACTAAACTGCCATTCCAGTTTTCGATACAACTTTCAGCGAAAGTTTTGCCTGTTTCTACAATTGTTTTGAGGGGTTCCAAGTATTCTAGTACTTTGGGATCTTCCAGACCTAAATTAATCCGGTGTTGAAGTCCCTCTTCTGCTAGTCGAATGACTTCTTTTGCCAGTGAGGCTATCGGTTTTCCACAGTACTGTGCTGAAAGTCCTCGCCGTGCAGCATCAGCTCGTGCTACTTGGTGTTGTTCGATCGTACAATCTTTGAGTAATTGCCAGACAGAATCGCAGGAGGGACGGTGATAGAGAATACCTACCCAGAAAGCGGGAACGGCTGGAATTGCCTCAAAAGGAGGACCATCGGGAGCCCGCAACTCAATAGTCTCGCGGGTGCGAACATCCGGCCAAAGCTGACAGAGGTGGTTTCGCCAATCAACTAGAGTAGGATATCGTCCATCAGGAAATCCGTCTGCCAGCACCGCTGCAAACGTACAACCTTCTCCACTTTTGTACTCTCCATCGGTTGCGTAAAAAATCACTTCATTGTTAAGCGCCCAGTCGATATAGTCATCTATCGTTACATCCTCTTTCAGCGCCCTATGGATCAGACCGCTTCTTCGGGAATCGGTCTTGAACCAATGCTCAGTGCGACGTGACAGCGAACCGCGCGATTCTCCATCCTCAAGCGGAGAATTAGCAAACAAGGCAACAACTATTGGTGTCAAGGACACTGATGTGCGAAGTTTGCAGATTAAATCCTCTTCCGAAGTATAGTCTAGTGTTGTCTGGGTAGAAATAGTATGAGCCATAATCTGCTCTCCACCTGAACCAGGATCGCCCAGGGCAGTGAAGTGTTCACGCATGAACTTACCGTATGGCTTGGGCATCCAATTAGCATTCTCAACGGTATTGAAAGGGAAAATACCACCAGGAACTAGAGCCAAATTAAGCGTACTGGCAGTTTCAGCTAGCCTCCGGAGAGATTGCTGCATCGTTACAATCAGCTCGATCAGGTTCTGTGTGACTGGCGAACAGTATTCGATAGCCCCACCATGCTCAAATGTGATTTTGGCACCATCATTCATATCTACTTGTGTGAGTAATTCACCCTTGTAGGCGGGCTGTCCAATTCCATCGCGAACAAATGCTTCAAGCAACGCTCGCATACCCCTTTGCCCCTCATACGGCAGCGATCTCCCTGTGTCTCGATCGAGCACGGCTATCTCAATTTCGAGACCGATTTTTTCATCGACTCCTGGCTGCTTGTGAAACAGGCTGCGTAAATCTCCTCTTGTGAGCTTTGATGACATGTTCATTAAGTAAGGTTGTTAGTGAGAATTTTACCCCATGTAGAGACGCACTGAATGAAAGTGTCTCTACATGGTTTATCGGTTAATCAATCAGCTTTAGGGCTTACGTATTGACAGAATGAACGGTATAGGGTATGATGTTGGGGCATTAATCTCTGATTGTTCCAATATGAGCGATTGCGATCCGCGCACTGCCCCTTGGTCGAATTCCGTCAATACACATCAGTTCCAATTTGTACAGTGGGTAAATCCTAGCCTAGTAAGAATTTTCGCATAACTTGGTATAGTAAGAAAGATAGACCTCGATTTTCCCCCCCCCCCAAAAAAAAATGGGGAAATTCCCATAAGGATTAGTATTTCGAGAAAAATCAATCCAAAGTTGTAGTATTTTTCCTCAACAATGTAATGGTGACGAATCCAGTAGCACTGCCAGAGCCACAGACAAAATTGACCTCAAGTCTGATACCAGTTAGTTTATTGTTAGTAGCAGTATTAACCCTGTCCTTCGCAGCAATATTCATCAGATGGAGCGAACAGTACATCGGTCCTAGTGCCACAGTTTTTAATCGTTTCTGGATATCCTTTGTCATTCTAGGACTAGTGCAAGGAATCAGATCCTTCATTTCCCTATTTTTTCGTGATTCTCCCACACAACAACAGACTTACACCCTAGAAGATGTGTTGCTTTTGCTAGCATCGGCTGCTGTAACATCTATTTCCCAAATTTCCTGGGCTTGGTCTGTGACTCAAACTAGTGTTGCCAACTCTAATTTACTGCATAACTTAGCACCTATTTTTACTACTCTGGGTGGATGGTTGCTATTGGGTCATCGCTTTAATAGCAAATTCTTGATAGGAATGGCTCTTGCTATGGGGGGTGCGTTCACTATTAGCATTCAAGATTTGCACATTGCTGGCGATCACCTTGTTGGTGATGTTTTGGCTTTACTCTCTGCCGTGTTTTATGCAGGGAATTTTCTAGTCTCAGAAAAACTAAGAGTTAAGTTTTCCACAGCAACGATATTACTTTGGTCTTGTTTTTTCAGAAGTTGTATAACCTTGCCAGTAGCTCTATTCACTGAAAATCAAATATTTCCTTCCTCCTTACAAGGATGGTTAGCAGTTATTTCCTTAGCTGTTGTTTGCCAAGTCATCGGTTCAGGAATACTTATTTATAGCGTCAAGCGGTTTTCATCAGGGTTTACTTCTATGTTTCTTCTGCTAGAGCCGATTATTACAGCTATACTTGCCTGGCTCGTCTTTGATGAAAGCCTAAGCCCTCTCAACTTGTTAACTTTTTTCGTGGTTTTAGTTGGTATATACCTAGCTAAATCCGGTCAAGGAGCTGATAAGGTAGAAACTCAAATTGTTGGGGTAGATATGGCAACTGAATAAGGTGGCAGATAAACAATACCTAAGTATCATATAAAACTAGCCCTTTCAAGCTGGGTCAAAATCACCGGAAATTTTGCCCAATTGGGGGCTTTTCATCTTTGTGTATTTGGGGTGCAAAAGTCAAGTTATTGACCACTAAGACACTAAGACAAATACACTATTTAAATTGACACATTAAAAGGGCTAGTCCTATTATAATTATAGTATTTATATAGTATTTATGATGTCACCAACAAACTTGTACGCAGGTTATATGCGCCTGTCTACGGCTGAGGTATCCGATAGCCTCAACTCATTTGGATACTGTGGTGCTTTGAAGGGTATCCGAGCGCACCAATGGGGACTAAAATTTTTTGGACCCGCTTTTACAGTAACCAGAACTACCAATGACGATCCAAATTACTGCGAGGCCAGTGAATTTCTTGACCAAGTCCCGGCTGGATATGTGATCGTTATTGATAATCTGGGAATTACTGACAGTACCTGTTGGGGGGGAATTCTGACAGCTTGCGCCAAGAACAAGCAGATTCAAGGAACAGTCATCAATGGTGTTTACCGCGATGCTGAAACAGTTCGAGCATTAAACTACCCAGTATTTTCCAAAGGTGTATTCATGGTGACTGGAAAAGGGAGAACTCGATTGAAAGGACTGAATATACCTGTGAATATTGAAGGCGTTACCATTCATCCTAGCGATCTAATTTTTGGGGATGCCAATGGAGTTGTAGTTATTCCCTTTGAAAAAGCTGAAGAAGTGCTTACTAGAGCAGAGCACATTCAAGATGTAGAAAAGCAAATTGAAAGGTTAGTTGTGTTTGAAGGACTACCTCTGCGTGAAGCCCGTGAAATCATGAAATACAACCAACTTACTAAGATCTCCGGCTCACACTCCTGAAAATTATCATGAATCATTTCTGAGGGGGGTAAAGCCGGGAGGTAGAGTCGAGGGGAGTGTTGCCACTCCACCCCTCTCTTCCGAAACCGTGCGTGCGGTTAAACTAAGCGATTCCCTTGCGCGTGAACCTCTCGTCTTCAGAACCGGACGTGAGACTTTCGCGTCATTTGAATTCATTTTTATTTTATTTTATTTCACTTTAACTAGGTAGATATATCGCACCTATTCGCCACCTTACTAACCCATATACTGCTAAAATTACTTGTTCGTAATTACCGGATTTTATCCGAAATATTTCCGCAGCTATTCGGTAAATTTTGACTCCTCTAATTATATGTTATACAACTACTATTTTTGGGGCGCGTTCTCGATTTTCACTTGTTTGCTCTGTTGTTAAATCTTTGTTTTTCGTTTTTTTATGAGGTGCCGATATTGCCTGGTCTCCTACATAAGCTTGATCTCCTTGAAAGAGTTGAGCATCGCTTAATTCTTTTTGGCGTGACCGCCATTAATATCACTTGTTGATCCAGGTTCTCCTACCACTACATCTACTAT
>JAYFMW010000003.1:0-539263 GCA_042408215.1 Microcoleus sp.
GTCACAAAAAGTCGGTAGCATCGGCCATGTCGGCTGCTTCAGTTTTTATCCGACCAAAAATTTAGGAGCTTGCGGCGACGGTGGGGCGGTGACGACAAATGATCCCGCGATCGCAGCTTCCATGCGAATGCTCAAAGAACACGGCCAGTCTGCTAGGTACTTCTACGAAGAAATCGGCTACAACAGCCGTTTAGACGCCCTGCAAGCAGTGATTCTCAGCATTAAATTGCGGTATCTCGACACTTGGAATGCCCAGCGGCGCGAGAAAGCCGAACTCTACAGCGAATTTCTCTGTCATGTGCCCGGAGTTGCCGTACCCAGAGAATTGCCCGGAGCAAAAGGAGTGTGGAATCAATACACAATTCGACTCAAAAGTCAAGAAAATCATCCAAATCTCGCCTCTGGCAATTTTCGAGACTGGATGCGGACTCAGTTGCAGGAAAACGGCATCGGTTCGATGGTTTACTATCCGTTACCTTTGCACCTGCAACCTGTTTACAAATCTTTGGGTTATCAGCCCGGTCAGTTGCCGGCATCTGAGCAAGTTTGTCGCGAAGTCTTGTCTTTGCCGATGTTTCCAGAAATTTTGAGGGATCAACAAGAGCGGGCGATTTATGGGCTCAAAGACTGCTTGGCTCAATCAACTCAAATCCAGTAGCTTTGGTGTGGTGTCTGGAGCGAGGGAAACCCATGACGAGAGAGCAATGGCAGGGTGGCTGTGTAATTCCGATGTCAGGCTCAGGGAAATTAGTTAAGTTTTTTCACTGAGCACTTGTACTTTTGTGTACTATATTTAATGAAAAGAAACAAATTTAGAAGCAAGAAGGAAGTTCGGCAACGGATTTTGTAACGGATGTAACGGATAGAAGAAGGAAGGAAGTTCGGCAACGGATTGGGTAACGGATGTCAGGAAGAAGGAAGAAGGAAGAAGGAAGAAGTCAGCAGGCAGATTAATGCCCCATGCCCCATTCCCATCCTTTTCGGCCGATTCCCCATGCCCCATGCCCCATTCCCGATTCCCAATGCCCCATGCCCCATGCCCCATGCCCCATTAATTGTAAATTTCATAAACTAAGAGGAAAATAAACGAGTGGGTCAATATCAATCTACTCAAGCTAGACGCTACGATCCAAAAGCGATCGCTCAGTATTACCGCAACCGTCCTTGGAAAGCAATTTGGCGAGCAATTACCGTTATTTGGTCTTTTGCTGGCTTCGTGCTAGGGATGCTGTGGGACAGTTGGCAGCACGAAGTCAAAAAACACCAGCCGGAACGAGCGGCCCACCTGCGACAAATACTCACTCACTTGGGCCCCACTTTCATTAAAGTTGGCCAAGCCCTCTCAACCAGACCAGACTTGATCCGCAAAGACTTTCTCGAAGAACTAATCAAACTTCAGGATCAATTGCCGCCCTTTGACTCAGTGCGGGCTTTCGAGATTGTGGAAGCCCAACTAGGCCGCAAGATTAGCGAAACTTACAGCGAAATCTCTCCAGCCCCAGTCGCGGCCGCCAGTCTCGGCCAAGTGTACCAAGCCCGCCTGATTACCGGAGAAGAAGTAGCAGTCAAAGTTCAGCGACCAAATTTGCTCCCAATCTTGAGTCTTGACCTCTACTTAATGCGCTGGGCTGCCGGATTATTAGGCCCATTCTTGCCACTGAATCTCGGTCACGACCTCAGTTTAATTGTCGATGAATTCGGCATCAAATTGTTTGAGGAAATCGACTATATCAACGAAGGCCGCAATGCCGAAAAATTTGCGACCAATTTTGCCGACGACCCCACTGTAAAAGTTCCGAGTATCTATTGGCGCTATACTACAAACTGCGTTCTCACCCTCGAATGGATTGATGGCATCAAGCTGACCGATATGGAAAGCGTTAAAGCCGCAGGTTTGGATACCAATACCTTAATTGAAGTTGGAGTCCGTAGTGGTTTGCGGCAGTTGCTGGAACACGGATTTTTTCACGCTGACCCCCATCCGGGAAATCTGTTTGCTTTAGCGGATGGCCGCATGGCTTACATTGATTTTGGGATGATGGATCAGATGGAAGAAACAACTAAAGAAACTTTGGTTGATTCCGTCGTTCATTTAATCAACAAAGATTATTTAGAGTTAGCCAAGGATTTTGTGAAACTTGGCTTTTTGACACCAAATACAGATATTATGCCGATCGTCCCGGCGCTAGAATCTGTACTGGGTGACATCATCGGCGAAAAAGTAGGAGATTTTAACTTCAAAACGATTACAGACCAGTTTTCGGAGTTAATGTACGATTATCCTTTCCGAGTGCCGGCGAAATTTGCCCTAATTATTCGCTCTCTGGTAACGGAAGAAGGTTTAGCCCTGACGCTGAATCCCGATTTCAAGATAGTCGAGGTGGCTTATCCTTACGTGGCGCGGCGTTTGTTGAACGGAGAGTCTCCGGCACTGCGGCGGCGCTTGATTGAGGTATTATTCAAAGATGGCAAATTCCAGTGGAATAGATTAGAAGAGATGATCGCGATCGCTAGGTCCGATCGGAGTTTCGACCTACTCCCGACTGCACAACTAGGTTTACAATTCTTGCTATCAGAAGAAGGAGCGTTCTTGCGACGCCAGCTAATGTTAGCTTTGATTGAGGACGATCGCATCCACACAGCAGAAGTTGGCAGCCTCTGGAACCTAGTTAAGGAAGACCTGCAACCAAGCCGCCTATTCAACGTTGCTCTAGGCGCATTAGCAGAATTTTCCACAGAAGGAGCCGCCGCCCTAACTCGATTTTAATCATTAGTCATTGGTGATTAGTCATTAGTCATTAGTCATTAGTCATTAGTCATTGGTGATTAGTCATTGGTGATTAGTCATTAGTCATTAGTCATTAGTCATTAGTCATTGGTGATTAGTCATTAGTCATTAGTCATTAGTCATTAGTCATTAGTCATTAGTCATTAGTCATTAGTCATTAGTCATTAGTCATTAGTTCAGGACGCACTAATAACATGATTATGTCATTCTGAGTGAAACGAAGAATCTCAAATCTTTGCCACACCATGACAATTAGTCCAGGACTGAACTAATAACTAATGACTCCTGACTAATAACTAATGACTGCTGACTAATGACTTCCCCCTATTACCCCAAAGGAATTATTCGTGTATTACTTTCCAGAACCTCCCTATTTTTTTATGACTGCTGGATTGCTAGCAGGAATGGCCTCTGGCTTAGCCTTTGAAGCAACTCTCAAAGAAGCAGTAAAGCTGTGGTCAAAAAATCGTGCTACTCGCACTTTAGCCAACCTGCAAGGATTGCAATTATTCATACCTTTCCTGGGAATGGCCGGAGGAATTTGCGTATTTTTAGCTTCTGGTGTAGAGATTTTTGGACTTCCCAAATTGTTCGCTTACGCTTTATCTTTGCCGCTAACCATACTCACCGGCTGGCTAATTTGGAGACAGCTAGGTAAGCTTTTGTTGGAGTTAGAACGAGGAGGCTCCCAAGCGCTGGATTTGGATTCTTTTGAAGGATGACAAACTAACCCATAACCCCCTTACCCTCGAAATTATTGTGGGGTGGGCCTCCCGCCCGCCCCAAAAATACAATTTAGACGTGAAACAGCTTATCTATTTATGAAATTCCGCAACTTAAATTTAACATTATTAACTTTTTGAATTACCCAAATTTTTAAACTTCTCCCCACTCGCACCAGCAAATTTGGAATCACAAGTTTCGGCCGCATTTCAGGCGATTTCAAATAGCGGTAGTACAGAAATAAATCTCGGTAGGGAACATCAATATCTTCACCAGCACACAATTGATTAATTTTGGCAGCCGAAATGCTCATGTAGTGCAAGTAAGTAAGCCGCCGTCCTTTATCGTATAGAACATAATCTATCACATCAAATTGAGAAGACCAATGATTACCCGTTACCTGTTCTGGTTGAGCATATGCAAAGTTGTAAAAAGAGATATTGCTGCGAGCAACTAAATAATTAAATAAAGGTTGGTCAGTTCCCCGCAGAGACAGAATTTCAGATTCTCCTGATGTTAATTTTTCTAACAGTTTGGCTGAATTATTGCGATTTAAAATACTTTGTTTTGAAGCAAACCAACCTGCACAGAAAATCCGAGATTGCAGTTGGTCAATATTGAAAATATGTGGCAATTTATCGGAGGATAAGTCAAATACATAATTGAGATTAGACAGGTATTGAAAATCGTTGGCTACCCAATCAAAATCATCAAGTTTTTGATAAATATAATCCAGAGAACCCATTAACAGAGTGTCCGCGTCAAAATAGACAAATTTGTCAAAAGGGCCGTCAAAACAACAAAATTTCCGGTGCATTCCCAAACAACGTACTGATTCCCAGCCTTTAGCTTGCCAAATTTTTTGAGCTTTGGTATGAGATATCCAAACTTGAATTGCAAAGTCTTCCCAGAAAATGATTGAATCGGTGTTGTCAAAGAGGGTGATATTAGGACGAGTTGCAATTTCTACTCGCACTTTTTTCATTCTATCATCATAGGGAATGATACAAACGGGAATATCTTTTGCCCCGTTGACTTCGAGACTGTTTAATAAAGCGACTAAATGGTCAAAAACAACATCGTTTGCTAGAATATAAATGCCATTTGTCATAAGTTTTAAATAAATTCAATCATGTCCGGTTGATTCGTTGTTGTATAATTTGCGATCTCGTAGGGGCGGGTTTTACCAACCATCTATGTGGAAAATTAACTATCTCGTAAACCCGCCCCCTCCCATGCTACAAACAATATTATCCCTGCAAATATCGAAATATTTTTTGCACTAAGTTTGGTTTTCCCTCATTAAGATAACGATAATGTTTCCATAGTGTCCAATAGGGACTACCCGATTTAATCGGTATTCCAGCCCAGTGGAGATATTTTAACCTTTTACCTTTGTCATAAAGAACATAATCTATTTCCTGAAAATGCTGGAGAACCCGCCCAGCTTCCGGGCTCGGTTGCTGAAGTTTTCACAAGGTTACAGCGTTTGGGAATTAGTTTAAGAATCAGGTAATTTAGTATAGGTTGGTCAGTGACATTTTGAGTAAAATCGAAATATTCTCGATGCTGGGAACATTCGCGCAAGACTTCGTACATTTGCGATTCAGAAATAGTTCCTTTCCGGGAAGCAAAAAAGCCGCTGTTGAAGACATCTTGAAGTTCTGAATCTGTGAAAATATGCTGTTCTTTGACAACTGGTGAAAATACATTTCGCAGTTTTTCGCTAAGGTGATGATAATCGCAGCAAAAAAAGTCTACTTCTGATAGTTTGTTGAGGTTGGCTGCGATGTCTTCAAAGACGATGATATCGGTATCGATGTACAGAAATTCGTCGAGAGGGCCAAACCAAACGGCGAGTTTTCGCATTTTGTTGGGGAGGGCTAAAAAGTTGCGATCGAATATTTGGCCAATTTCCCTGGTAAACTGTTCGACAAACTCCAGATTTGGGAACAATCGCACCCCGTGGAGACTGCTGAGGGCGGCGGCGACTTGCTGATAATTCTCGTCAAAGGGGATCAGAAAAATTGGTACTTGACAATTGTACAAACGTATGCTGTTTAAAAGGGCGATCGCACTTTCCATCACCCGATCGTTAGCCACAATATAAATACCACGATTCAGATCAAATCCATTAGCATCAGAATAATTCATCTCTCTCATCTCTAACTCTGCGTTCTCTGCGGACTCTGCGGTTTAATAATTCAAAAACAACCGCAAACGAAATCATACATTTATCCTCAACCTTCTCCATACCCTTTTTAACAAATTCGGCGTAGAAACATCAGTATAAGACTTTAGCGGTTCAGTAAAAATCGGACGCTTAGAAGGTTCCCGGAGATAGCGATAATGCAGAAACAAATCCCGATAGGGAAACTCAATATTTTCCCCCGCACAAACTCTCCGAATCAAATCCGGCGGCACACCAATATAATGAATGTAAGTAAGTCGGTTTCCCTTGTCATACAAAATCCTATCTTGCTCTTCAAAATGTTTAGAACTGACGCAGCACCCAGTTTTCTCACCATCCGGGAGACTATAAGCAAAATTATAGCTATTCATGCCATTTTTCATCACCATATAATTAAGTAACGGCTGTTCTCCCGCACCTGAATAGAGAATTTTCCCATCGCCAGATTGCAGTTGAGCTACCAGCAATTCTCTGGTATTTTCGTCAAAAAATCCTTGCTTGCTCCCATAAAAACCCGAACAAAATATTTCCGAATCAATCCGATTTTGGTCAAATACTTTGAGCAGTTTTGGCGACTGAATATTGTATACTTTAGTTGGGTCGCGAAATTGAAAATCATCAACCACAAAATCAGATGACTCTAACTTCTGAAAAACCGCATCAAGGGAATTCATCAGCAAAGTATCAGCATCCATATAGATAAACTTTTCAAACGGGCCGTCGAAAGCGCAAAAGCGTCGGTGTGCGCCGTAAAGCCGGAATTTTTTGCGATTCAAACGCTCTGGTGCGGCTGCTTCCATGAATTTATCCCATCGCTGAATTGAGGCGCTATCTTCATAAATGAACAGGTTAGGACGGTTAACAATTTCAGCTTTGATTTGCTGTATTTGGTCGTCGAAAGGATAAATACAGACAGGAATATTTGAGCCTAAGATAACTTCAATACTGTTGAGCAAGGCAACCAGTTGGTCGTAAACTTTATCGTTGGCTAGCGTGCAAATTCCATTCATATAGTAGAAGGAAGAAGGAAGAAGGAAGAAGAAAGAAGGAAGAAGGAAGAAGGAAGAGACAATTCCGGGCAATGGTTTCAGCAATCAAGAATGTCCTAACCGTCTTGGCGGTTGCTATACAAAATTAGACAGCCAATTGAGCAAGTTCAATTCGTGGAGAATGATTTGTCTGGCTTCGGCAATTTTCTCCCTCGCTTCATGCCAATAATCCGCAGTTGCAATCACCTCTTTAATAAATTCTACACCTTTTTCATCCAGACTGGGAATCCGCAGAAAACTCCCCGGCGGCAACAACTTATCCGCCGCCGAACCGCCGTAATAAATTGGCAAACACCAAGCTAATAAAGCATCCCAAAGCTTCTCGCTGACATACCAATCGTTTTCGGCATAATTTTCAATAGCTAAGTTGTAATAATATGGTGCGACGGCGTGCCATTTATTGTTTACAGTGCCATTACCGCGAGCCCAAATTGGCAAGTTTCTCCCGTAAAGGTCAAAGTTTAATTCTTGTTGTTGCAGCAATTTGAGCAAGTCTAATCGATGGCGGTGATTGGCGCTGCGGCTAACACCTGAAGTAATCCAAGAACAGGGTTTAGTTTTAGCTGGTGGCGGCATTTCATCGAGTTCTCGAAACGAATTAGAGTGATACCAAATCGCGGGCATATAATTGGGGTTGGGTGCGAAGTCGTCGGGCCCGGAAATGTAGCCGCAATAAAGTTTTGCCTGTTCGTAGTTGGCTTTGGTAATTTCAATAACTTCTGGTAATGGCGGCTCGCGGATTAGGTAAATTATGCGTTCTAGAGGGACACCTCGCAATTTGTCTCGAATGTCATTTTCGGGATTTTGAGGGCTTTGGTGGCGGATTTTGTCTAGCCAGGATTGCTTTTTGGGCGGCTTGGGAAAGTCGAATTGATACATGAGTAAAAAGTCTGGTTCTGGGTGATTTGCTAACATTTGAATGTTGCCCCATTTGCCGAAGTTTTCGGGGGTTTGTTGCCACAGCCAGTCGCTTTGACTCATACCTGGGTAGGTGGTGATTGTGCCGATAATTTTTGGGTTCATTTTTAATAATAAATATGGTTTTAGCGTGTGGGCGGGGCGGGTTTATGAGATTGTTTATTTGAGGCGATTATGGTTGGTAAAACCCGCCCCTACGGATTTTAAAATTATAGGATGCGGATTAATGAATAATTTGCGATCGCACTTGCTCATCCACATAACTCAAAATCCTCTCAATCCGATTTTCCCAGGAAAATTGCTTGACAAAATCCATAGTTTCTGCATAACCTTCGACCTTCTTGGGATATTTTGTTAAACTATATTGAATGCTTTGTGCAAATTTATACTGGTTATCGGGCGCGCACCAAGTTGCAGCGATGTTTCCCGACTTAAATTCCATCAAAGATGGAATCTCCGTCGCCACAATCGGAGTTCCCGATGCCATATAATCGAAGAACTTCAAAGGAGATGTGAACGTCGCGGCTTCTGTTAAACAGTGCGGGTGAGTCAAAACGTCGGCGGCTTGTAGCAAGCTAGCAAGTTGATTTTGAGGGAGGTAGCCGAGAAATTTTATGTTGTTAACTTGCTTGTTTTTGGCTAATTGTTGGTATGCTGTTACTTGGGATTCGCTGCCACCTGCGATCGCAAATTGAACTCCCGGCAATTCCTGAGCCACATCCACTAACATATCCACGCCTTTAAACGGGTAAAGTCCTCCCGCATAAACTGCCAAATGCTGTCTTCCATCTGTTAATAATTGTTGCCGCCATATCCGAGCTTCTGCCGTTTGTCTCGCGAGAAACAACTGATTGAAACCGTTGTGCAGCATAATTACTTTTTCCGCCGGCATTCCATTTTGAATCATGCTTTCTCGCACTGTATCGGCAACAGTTACAGCAATTTGAAACAGAGGATTGCGGACTATTTCTGGCTCAAATTTCTTGGATTCGTGATGGTGCTGTTCGTAGATAGCGGGAATTCCATTTTTAATGGCAGCTTTGATAAAGTTCCAGTCGCGACTGTGGACAATTTGAGTCGATTTAAGCAGGTGAATCGGTAAATAGTATTTTGATACTATTGTACTCGAACTCGTCCACTTGCTGTCCAAAAGGTCGATCGGCCACGGCATCGGTAAATCTGCTACTTTTAATTTATCTTGAATATTGTATATTTTGGCAAGTTTTTCATCCGGTTTTCTCGGTCGAAAAGGATAGAGTAAATCAACTGGATTAAAAGCACTCAATCCTTTGCGGAGATATACCAAAACTGCTGGTAAACCTAGATTTGCTGCGGCATTCGCAGAGTGAGCAACTTGAACTAAGCTAGCTACATTAGGTTGTGGTAAGACATTTCTGGTAAAAAATACATAATATTTGGGCATAGGGCATAGGGCATAGGGCATAGGGCATAGGGCATAGGGCATGGTAACTAACAAATGACTAATGACTAATGACTAATGACTAAGTATTTGGGCATGGGGCATAGGGCATAGGGCATAGGGCATAGGGCATGGCAACTAACAAATGACTAATGACTAATGACTAATGACTAATGACTAAGTATTTGGGCATGGGGCATAGGGCATAGGGCATAGGGCATAGGGCATGGCAACTAACAAATGACTAATGACTAATGACTAATGACTAATGACTAAGTATTTGGGCATGGGGCATAGGGCATAGGGCATAGGGCATAGGGCATGGCAACTAACAAATGACTAATGACTAATGACTAATGACTAACAACTAATGACTAATGACTAATGACTGCTAACTAATGACTAATGACTACTTTTTAATAGCTAAACGCTTAATAGTATTTTCAATAAATTCTAAAGTCTTAAAAATATTAGCAGCCGAGTGAAATGATTCCCTGATTAACTCGTCCCTTTCTTCGGGAGAGTCTACCATTTCATCTACTAGCAATTTGAGATAAGCAATCATGGGAGTCAGGCGAGTCCGAATTTCGTAAGAACCTCTAATTAAAGCTTCATCGCGAGCGGCTTCTTCGGCAAATTGCATAGAATATAAGCGAGTGTAGTAACCTCCTTTTGTTAGCAATTCTTCGTGAGAACCCATCTCTACTACTTTGCCCCGATCGATCACAGCGATTTTATCCGCTTTTTGGACTGTTGAGAGGCGGTGGGCAATTACTAACGTTGTGCGATCGCAACTCAATTTCTCGATCGCCTCTTGCACATACCTTTCCGAAACCGTATCCAGGGAGCTCGTCGCCTCATCTAAAATTAAAATCTCCGGGTTTTGCAGCAGAGCTCTAGCAATGGAAATTCTCTGACGCTGCCCTCCTGATAGTATCACGCCGCGATCGCCAATTTGAGTATCCAACCCCTCCGGCAACTGTTCGATAAACTCGTAAGCATTTGCTCCCTTCGCCGCTTCCACAATTTCTGCTTCGCTGGCTTCTTGCCTAGCATAAGCAATATTTTCGCGCACTGAAGCATTAAACAAAAACGTATCTTGGCTAACAATTCCCATAGCTTTTCTCAAGCTTTTTACATCAAATTCTCGCAGATCAATACCGTCAATCAAGATACAACCTTCCGTAGGATCGTAAAATCTCGGCAGTAAATCTGCCAAAGTTGACTTGCCGGAACCAGAAGTGCCTACCAAAGCCAAAGTAGTGCCGTGAGGCAGAAACAAATCGACTTTTTGAAGAACTAAATTTTTATGATTGGGATAGCTAAAAGATATTTCCTTAAAATGAATTCCCGATCGCAAGTGAGTGTACGGCACTGTGCCATTTAGCATAAATGGCTTGTCATCACAGCTTAAAAAATTATTCACAACCTCTACACTAGCCGAAGTAGTAGCAAATTGACTACGACCACTATTTAACTGAGAAATTAGAGGAATCAGCCGAAAAAGTACCAATAAATAGGTGAGTAAAACTGTAGAAATAGACTCTATTTCATTGGCAAATATTGTGCGCCCCATAAACACGATCAAAATAATCACTATCAAATTCACAACTTCGTTAATCGGGGCGATCGCTGCATAGTTTACCTGAGCGGAAAAATCCGCTTCTTCTCGCCTTTGAATTAACTGCTTAATCCGCTGATACTCCCTTTCCTCGTTCCCCGTTGACTTCACCAACCGAATCCCAGTCATGGTTTCCAGTACCCTAACTGAATAATCTTTCGACATTTCGGATAGCTGATGACCAAAATGCTTAGAACGGGTAATAATATACTGATTTGTCCAAGCGACTAACCCCAACAAAATTGTAGATGTCACCGTCATTTTCCACGATATTGAAAGCAGCAAACCCACAAACACCAAAACGGTAATTGAGGTAGTAAACATTCCTATAGCCGTGCCAACTGCACTAGCAGTCCGACCAACTTCTCCGCCCAATCTATTAATTAAATCCCCTACTTTAGTTTTTGAATAAAAATCTAAATCTACTTCTAGCAACAGCCGTAAACCGGCTTCTCGCAAGTCAAAAGTCAAAGCCCGCGTCAGAGAAGTAGCTACTAAAGTATTGGTATAACTCGCAATATTTTTCAAAATAATTGCCAAAACAATCGCCGCTGTCATCCAAACCAGCCGATGGTTTTGAGGCATTCCTTCAAAGGGATACATCAAAGTTTTAATTAAAGGTGGAGCGCCCCGCAACTCGACAGCTTCCTCTAAAAAACTTAAAAGCACTGGTACAATCAGAGTAGTGCTTATACCGTTGAATAAAGCCCCTGAAAAGCCCAGGATTACAGTCAACAAAATCCTGCCTGGATATCGTCTTGCAAATTTTAGGAGTAGCTTATTGGCAGACATGAAGCATTCCCAGCTAAACAGTACGGCATCTCAAAACATTCTTTAATTACAGCCAGTTTATCTTCCTCCATTCAGTCACCTAAAAGTTACCTCTACCTACCTGCAATTATATCTGAAAGGATAGGCGCCATTGTTTGAATGCTATATTTCTCTACGCATCTTTCCCTAGCTTTCATTCCTTGAAAATTCGCTGCTGTCAGATTTTGAAATATCCATTGAATTTTTTGGGAAATTTGAGCCGGAGAATTGGGATCGACTAAATAACCTGTTCCCCCTAAAATTGCTGGAATATCCCCCACTCGTGTAGACAAAACAGGCTTAGCCATTGCCATGCCATCTGTCAGCTTGAGCGGAAACTGAGCCCGCGCTGTGAGAGTATCTCGCTGAGGAACAACCACAATGTGAGCCGCCGCTACAACTTCAGGCATCGTCTCGACTGGAAACCTTGGCAGTTTAATAATCCAACGCCCCCATTGTTGCATAAGTCGATCGTCATAATCATCATAAGGACTTCCGCCGACGATCGCTAATTTTAAATCTGGCTCATTTAACTGTTCGAGGGCCATCAAAACATCCTCCACACCTTTGTGAGGTCTCGGTGCACCGGGAAACATTAAAATTCTATATCCCGACAACCCGTAACGCTCTCGGCTCAATTCAGGATTGTATTTAGCAGGGTCGAACATTTCAGTATCTTTCCCATTCGGCAAATATATGCCACCAAAACGCTGTTTTAAGAACTCAGTATGAACGGTAACAGCATCGGCACGATTAACTAAACTTTCCATCCACTTGACATATAGGGGATGATCTGGTTGTCTCAATTGACCATTTTTGGGGAAAATGTCTCGATAAAGTTGTTTGAAAGACGGATGATATTTCCATTCGTCTCCGCCGAACCAGCTAAGTTCCCAGTCGTCTATATCTAAAATTACAGGGCGGCGAGTCTCCAGTTTTTTTAGCAACGATAAACCAAAGCTTGTAGGTTTAGGTTTCACTGCATAAATAATATCCCCATCTATTTTTTTCCAAACTTTTTGAGCACTCATCAAAAACCCCGGATAATTTTTACCCGGTATCGCATATACTGGGATGCCTCTGGGAGGAATTGCGTACAACTCCTTGCCAAACTGAAATCCGATCGCTTCTACTTCGCAGTTAAGCTTAATCAGGGCTTGAGCTAGCAGAAAGGCACGAATCGCACCTGCTCCCGACAAATCGCTCACTACTAATGAAACTTTCACTGGGGATTTTTTTTAAAACATTTGTTTTATTTTCCTGCTGAACTGAGTTTTTGTCAAGTTTAGCAAAGTAAACACTATTTTTTCTAGGTAAATTCTCGGATCTCTTAATGTGTTAACGCTCGACTGTCTTGAATTTATTGTCTGAATTTTGTTACCCAAAAATGCCCCTGACTAATCAAGCTGCTGCTCAACTAAGGAAAAATGAAAAATGTTGGTTGGATTTTCCTATTTTTGCAAGACTTGATTAGTGGCGAAATACGATCGGGTAAATTACTGTAAATTATTTTAAACGCCAGGGATTGTTAAGTTGATTTGGCAGAAATATTTTAGCAGTGCGATCGAATATTCTAGTAAACAGTGTTCTCGTCACATTCTTCGCATACTGGGGGCGGTAAGGATAAGTACAGTGCATTACCTTAACCGGTGACTCGATCGCATAAATTGCTTTCCACTTGTCCAAGTAATTGTAAACAGGCGACAAGGTTTTCATTTTCGGCTTGACAGATGCAATAGCAGCAGCAAAAGCACCTTGGTCTTTCAGTAGTAGCACATCTTGATGAGCAATTACTAGATCGAAATATTTCTTAAAACTTAGGAATAACTCTTGATTTTTACGGCTTTTTTTAAAAGCGATAAATCCGCCATTGTATTGAATACTTTTTTCGCCCAAAGGTAATCCTACAGATTGCAAAGTTGACAGAATATCTCCCTCAACTCTTAATAAATTAGCAGCTTTAGCGAGCGCAGGTTGTACATCTTCTGTCACCAGCAAATCCACTTCATCAAGATAGTCAAAAACCTCATATATTGGCGACAACAAACAAATATCGCAGTCCAGGTAAATAGTTTTCTCAAAAGGAGATACTTGATCTAAGCTCAGCTTAGCTTGCCGCGAGGCTAAAACAGGATTTTCGTGATGCGGTGCAGGCTGCAATCTGACATTTCCGAACACTTGAAGTAAGGGATATAAAACACAAGGAACTCTATCTATTAACACGATAATTGGTTCCCGGTGAAACTTCCTCACTGACGCCAGAAAATGAACGCAATCTTGGAAAGAGTATAAACCAGTTAAAATAGTGATAAATCCCTTGGTTTCTAATTTCACTTTTCTCTCTGCGTCGCGGTCAGCGGCGCCCTATAATAATTCAATCTATTTGATTAGTGCCAGAGTATGCCATTAGCTCAATTAAAAATCAACGCATCTAGCTTGTCCAGAATTTTAGCATCTTGTTTCAGATCAAATTTGCGAGCAAAGTGGAAATTGCCATTAGTAATTGTGGCATAATCTTGAATTGTCAGCGTGCGGGGAGAACCAGCAACTGCTCCTCTATAATCAATGTAGCGCCGATCGTCATTCACCAAATTAAAACTTTTGCTATTCACCAATATAGTTTGTACAAAAGACTCTTCAGGTACTACAGTTCCTTGATAGTAGGCAACAAACTCCGGGCGACTGTCAACAAAATTTTTGATATATTCAACGCACTTTCGAGAAAGAGTATACCACGCCCGACCCCCATAGCAAATAAATTCATTGTTAAATGGAGTTGAGCGGCACGGTATCCCTACCAGTGGCCCATAAGTCAGATAAAATTTCAGCCAAGTCATTTTTTTGACGATCGGCAATTGCTGAAAATCTTTCAAAAAAAGGTAGCTAGATTCCCCTGGAATGCGCCAGTAAATACAATAATACCGCTTAAATCCCTTGTCTCGATCCCAAGGTATTTGGTCAGCAAAAATATCCCAATAGCTGATCAAACCATCAGCGTCTGTGTTGGCGAGAAACTTTTCAGTTTCTGACAGGGGCTGAGTCGGATAATCTTGACCGGTCAGATTGATTAGCCAGTCAAAATCAGAATTGTTTTCAAACAACCAGTTAACTGCATTTAAGTAGGGTTGAACTTGACAAGAAAAATCACCTCGGATTAAATACTCCTGATTTTGTAATAAATGTATATCTGACAAATCTTGAAGCGGGGTCAAGTCTAAATCGCACCGATTAAAGTTGTGATTAATCAGAATTTGAGAATCAGGACTCGATCGCTTAATTGTGCGAACCAGTCGATAAATTTGGCTAGGATTTTGATGGGTTTGGATAAAATAGCAAATTTTCATGGTGATTTGACAGATAAAAGTTGATCGAACTGGCGTTGTACGCGGTTCGCTTTCAGAATTAGATAGCGACGCATCAAAAATATTTGCTGTTGTACAACTGATGCCATACACCAGCGGTAATAGGCGGGAACAGCGACGTTTGTCAAAAAATTACGCCACTGGAAAGTAATTTGAGTATTACCCATGTCCTGAGTTCTGAGCGTGCCATTGTTTACCATTTTTTGGCGCAAATTAAAATCATTTTTCAGACGAAATAGAGCAGCAATTGCCTCCTCTGCCGAAGCTACTTCTATGTAGTCAAGTTCACTTTTGCGCTCATGGCGATAGGCAGATTCCCGCCCCAGAACGGCTGGAATGCCCGCGTGCCAAGCGTTAATCAATTTCGAGGCTGGTTTCGAGTCAAAAGTGTTACTGCCCTCAAAACTGCGAACAGCCACGATGACATCAACTTCGCTGTAGTCGTGCCAGCGATCGCATTTTATCACCTCCCACCGCAAACCCAAAGCATTGAGTTGTTCCTCCCACTGTGGTTGTTGCAATTGAGCAGCTAGAGTGTCTAAAACGCCGAAAAAAGCAGCATTTTCAAAACGATCGCCCCGGCTGCGATCGCGCGGAATTAACTTTGATTGCAGCCAAAATCTCAGGGGATAACTCTGCCACAAAAATTGCGATCGCTTCAACAATTCATCTTGATTATTTTGCACAACTTGTAACTGAGCATAGGGGTGAGGTTCTCGATCTACTTTAATACAAACAATCAGCAACTTTGAGGATGGTTTTAAGTTGTCAGACAAAAAATCGCGATGGGAAATCACAATACCTTCCTTCGGCATAAAATCTATTAATTTACATGACAACCCATCGGCTTTCAAATAAAGATAAGTTTGCAAAGTCCAGTCATACTTTCCCCTGCCGTACCTGCTGCCCCAAGCACTCATCCAGTCGCCATATTCCTCTGGAATTTGGGGCAGATATCCTACAGGCCACTGGCTTTGGGGAATATAAAAATAAATCGGTGGTAAACTTTCTTTCATCTCAAACTTAGATTTAGCAAATGACAAATATTTTTAGGACTTGTAAGGTGCGTCAGACATGGATTATTTCGATTTAAACAGGTTTTTTGGATCTGACGCACCCTACGGATTTGTCTTGATGCTTATGCTTGCGAGTGGCGTTTTTGGTGCCATTGCCAAGCATGGGATATAATATCCTTAATATCTGGATATTCGGGAACCCAACCGAGTGTTTTTATGGCTTTTTCGCTGCTGCCAACTAAAGCAGGAGGGTCTCCCGGACGCCGATCGCACTCAACAGCTTTTATCTCTTTTTCCGTCACTTGACGAGCCGTTTCTATCACCTCTTTTACCGAAAATCCACCGCCGTTGCCTAAATTAAAGAAATCTGATTTCCCGCCATTTAACAAATATTCTAATCCCAAAATATGAGCCGATGCCAAATCGTTAACGTGAATGTAATCCCGAATACAAGTACCGTCAGGAGTCTCGTAATCGGTGCCAAAAATTGCGATCGACTCTCGCTTTCCCAAAGCAGCAAACAACACCAGCGGAATCAGGTGAGTTTCTGGGTTGTGATCCTCTCCCAACAACCCACTCGGCTCTGCACCAGCGGCATTAAAATAGCGGAAGGAAACAGACTTAAAGTTATAAGCAGTATCAAAATCCGACAAAATCCGTTCTACCATTAACTTAGTAGCACCGTAGGGATTGATCGGGTTTTGCGGGTGATCTTCTGTGAGGGGAATCCTCTGGGGCACGCCGTAAGTTGCACAGGTAGAAGAAAACACAAACTTATTCACCCCAGCAGCTATCATCGCCTCCAAAAGGGTAATAGTGCCGATGACATTATTGCGGTAATATTTAGCTGGGTCGGTAACAGATTCGCCCACGTAAGCGTAAGCAGAAAAGTGCATTACCGCTGCAATATTGTGAGTGGCAAATAGGCTGTCAACCAGCGGGCGATCGCTGGTATCTCCCACCACCAATTCTACCTGCAAAACCTGCTCTACTAAATCTCTGTGCCCGTAAACTAAATTATCCAGAATCACCACGCCGTAACCGGCGCGTTTTAGTGCCAATACCGCGTGAGAGCCAATGTAACCAGCTCCCCCCGTCACCAAAATAGTTTTCTTTTCTGCACTCATAATATTGCTGCCTTTGCTTAGATGTTCGGCTGTTTACGATCTTATTTTACTACTTCAATCAACAAATTTCAGCCGACCAATTTGAATATAATCAAAAACTCGATTAATTTGATATCGTTCCTCCTCAGAAATTTTATCATCGGACAGGATAGCAGAAGTCAGCATCAAATGTTCCCGACGAGCGAGCTTGCCAGATGAGACGATCCGCTCTACTATTTGAGAAATTGTTAAGTTGGATTTATTTAGAGATGTTCGTGACATAAGTTGATGTTTCTATGTAATAATTAAAGCAGTTGGCAGTTTTTCAGGAACCAGCTCAGCGTTCTCATTCATTGTAAATAAATAATCCCCGTTGAGAGGCAGTTTTTTATGCAAGTTTATCGACTTCCGGTGCTGTCCGACAACTATATTTTTTTGCTCCACGATCGCGATCGCCACACAGCCGCGGTCGTCGATCCAGCGCAAGCACAGCCAGTCTTGCAGCAACTGCAAGCACTCGGAGCCGAATTGACGGCAATTTTTAACACGCACCACCACAGCGACCACGTAGGTGGGAACCAGCAACTGATCGATCGCTTCCCCCAAGTTACAGTTTACGGCGGCGCAGAAGACCGAGGCAGAATTCCGGGACAGCAAGTCTTTTTACAAGCGGGCGATCGAGTTTCTTTCGCCAACAGAACCGCCTCCATCCTCTTCATACCAGGACACACAAAAGCTCACATCGCTTACTATTTTCCCCCCAACAACCCAGACGAAACCGGCGAATTGTTCTGCGGTGACACCTTATTTGCTGGAGGCTGTGGCCGACTGTTTGAAGGTACTCCCGCCCAAATGGTAGCTTCCCTCAGCCAATTGCGAAACTTGCCAGACAATACAAGAGTCTGGTGCGCTCACGAATACACGCTGAAAAACCTGCAATTTGCGCTGAGCGTAGATGGGGACAATCTAGATTTACAGCACCGCTTCGCCGAAGTCAAGGAAGCTCGCAGTCTCGCGCAAGCTACAGTACCATCTTCGATCGGGCTGGAAAAAAGCACTAACCCATTTTTGCGCTGGGATTTTCCTAACCTCCAGTCAGCCGCCAACAGCCAAGATCCCGTGCAAACTTTCGCTCGTTTGCGCGGGATGAAAGACCAATTTTGAGGAGTACATAGCATGAGGGAGTTGATTTGACGATACCTTACCGTTTTTTCTTTTTCAGGTAGCTCTTAAATTTGACGATCGGTTCCCTCAACCACGGCTCCCATCTTCTGTATTTTAGTCTGAAGCTGGAAAGCCAATCGGACTTATTTTGAATTTTTTGCAGTTCGTCCTTAAATGGTGTTTGAGACAACATTTCCACCCATAGTTTATTTGGTGTGGGGCTTTCCCACGGTTTCGGTCTTGACATAAAGTGCATCACTTTAGTTGACATATCTTCAGTATTATGATTGTTCCATATCTGATCTAATTGCTTCCACCTACCCGCTAAAACTGAATTTAATGCCCCCTGGTCGCAATCGCCCCAAAGGTTGAAGTGAGCGTTTTTCATCAATTTTTTTGACAGTTCTTCTTGGAGCCAAAGCTTCATGTTGTAAACTAAGAAACCTGAATTGAAATAAGGGCTTCGATCTTGAGGATTGTCAGGATTTCCCCAGACGTTAGGCGCGGCTGCTATTGGCATTCCTTGAAAGTCTACGTTCCAAATCGGCTCTAAGCTTCCCAGAACGATCGTGTCGCTGTCGAGCCAAATCAGCCTTTCTGTTGCTTTTGTATATTTTTCAGGCTCCAATTTAACGTAAGCGAGTTTCGAGTTATTTAAAGACAGAAGTTCTTCGTAATTAGATTGCACTTCTTGCCAATCAATTGCGTATTTACAGCAATTCTGTAACTGTTCCTTTTGCTGTGTATTTATCCCTGTTGATACGAGGGTAATTTTGACCGACTGATGCACATCGTTGCTAGCATTGAGAGCTATTGACTTGAGAAGTGCTGCTAGCCCTAAAATATAGTTTTGATCGCCGGCTATGAATAGGTGCATGGGACTGATTTAATCTAATGATGGAATTAAATACCAAGAAACTTGCTTCGGGTAAAACCAACAGCAACAAAAGGTGCGATCGGCTCTACCCGCGACGACCTGTCTACTTTGGCCTGTAAAATTTAGTTGGCATCGCCCTTAACCTCGACAATCAGCCATCTGTTGGCCGATCGCAGCCATCGATCTTAGCATCGAAAGCCGGGAGCGTCATCCGATTTGAGATTTGAGATTTGAGATTGAGCCCACAGATTACTTTCTTCCTTAAAAGATTTTAACCCGGTTTTTTTTCCTAATGCCAACAGCCCACAGCCCACAGCCCACAGCCACAGCCCACAGCCCACAGCCCACAGCCCACAGCCCACAGCCCACAGCCCACAGCCCACTGACTTATCCCTTGCGATCGCCCCTCAAACTTCGCTATTATAAAAAGTTGGAGTTAAAAACCACTAGCAACGATCATGGCCAAGCGCGTCCAATTAGTTTTAAATAAAGATGTCAGCAAACTCGGCAAAGCTGGCGACGTAGTAGAAGTAGCCCCGGGCTATGCCCGCAACTACCTAGTACCCCAAGGCATGGGATTTCGTGCCACTCCCGGCATTCTCAAGCAAGCAGAACGTCGCCGAGAAGAAGAAAGACTGCGCCAGCTAGAACTCAAGCAGCAAGCTGAAGTTCGCAAAACAGCCCTGGAAGCGGCAGGCCCTTTCATCATCTCCAAGCAAGTCGGCGAAGCAGAGTCTATTTTTGGTACTGTCACCAACCAAGAAGTAGCAGAACTGATTTTCAACTCTACCAGTCTAGAGGTCGATCGGCGTGGCATCACCCTGCCCGAAATTCGCAAAACTGGTACTTACAAAGCTGAAATCAAATTGCACGCAGAAGTTACCGCCGAAGTTGATATTCAAGTCACCCCGATGTAGTACAAGAGTCATTAGTCATTAGTCATTAGTTATTAGTTATTAGACATCTCCCATAATTATTGTGGAACAGGCATCCTGCCTGTTCTTCGCTATCTTTTTAGGAGAGGTCTATTAGTTATTTGTTACTGGCTGGGGGCTGCTAACAACTAATCACAAATAACTAATAACATTAGTCAACCGTAAACCGTCAACAGTCAACAAATAACAAATGAGCGACTTGATGCCAACAAATGTAGAGGCAGAAGAAGCAATTCTGGGCGGAATTTTAGTATTAGTTATTTGTTATTTGTTACTGGCTGGGGGCTGCTAATAACTAATCACCAATAACCAATAACAACTCACCAATAACAACTCACCAATAACCAATAACAAATGAGCGACTTGATGCCAACAAATGTAGAGGCAGAAGAAGCAATTCTGGGCGGGATTTTAATCGATCCCGAAGCCATTTCCAGAATTGCTGAACTTTTGCGTCCCGATTTTTTTGCCATCACCGCTCATCAAGTCATTTATCGCTCGGCTTTAGACTTGTTTTTTCAAGGTCAGCCTACCGATTTAATGACAGTTACTACTCGGCTGGCCGATCGCAATCAGTTAGAACAAGTAGGAGGCCAAACTAAACTAGCACAATTAGTCGATCGCACAGTTTCTGCTGTCAACATCGATCAATATGCAGTCTTAGTAGAAGACAAATACCAGCGACGGAAATTAATCGAAGCAGGTAACAACATAGTACAATTAGGTTACGAGACAGCGACACCGTTAGAAACAGTTTTAGACCGCGCCGAACAACAAATTTTCAGCATAACTCAAGAACGTCCTCAACAAGACTTAGTGTCGATCGGCGAAACCCTAAACCAGACATTTCAAGACCTCGAAAATCGCAATGAAGGCCTAACACTCCCCGGTATTCCCTGCGGTTTTTATGACTTAGATGCAATGACAGGAGGCTTTCAGCGATCGGATTTAATCATCGTTGCGGCTAGGCCGGCGATGGGGAAGTGCTGTACAGATGAGTCCGTTATACTACAAAGCGATGGCAGCCTTGTTACCATTGAAGAAATCTATCAAAAACGTCAAGCTGAATTACTAACATTAGGAGAAGATTGGCAATTTCACCTAACTAGACCATCAGATTTTATAGATGATGGAATCAAGCCTGTATTTCGGGTAACAACAAGACTGGGACGTTTTATAGAAACTACAATTACACACCCATTTTTAACAATTAAGGGATGGCGGCAGTTGGCCCAAATACAAGCAGGCGATAAAATTGCTGTCCCCCGCAGGATGAATGTTTTTGGTAAAGAAACCATCCGCGACTGTGAAGTCAAGTTATTGGCTTATCTAATTGGCGATGGGTGTTTGACACGCAGCGCGCCGAAGTTCACCAATGGAAATACTTCTATACTACAAGATTTTGCTGAAGCTGCTACTAGCTTCGGAGGTCTTAAGCTGCGCTTCAGCGAGCAAGGAAAACGCACGTCAGAATATTATGTCATGGGCGAGCGAGAAAGTTACATGGATGCTATTAATACAAAACATAAAAACCCGCTGAGAGTCTGGTTAGAAGAATTAGGTCTGATGGGAAAAAATGCTCACCAGAAAACAGTACCAGAAATAGTTTTTAAATTGGAGCGATCGCAAGTTGCCCTTTTCCTCAACCGCCTCTTTGCAACTGACGGCTGGGCAACCCTACTTACCAGCGGTCAATCTCAACTAGGCTACTGTTCCGTCAGCGAACAACTAGCCAGACAAGTACAGCATCTACTGCTGAGATTTGGCATCATTGCCGCCCTCAAAAAGCGTTCTGTCAAATACAAAAATACTCGCAGACCAGCTTGGTATATCGATATTACTGACGCAAAATCTATCAAAACATTCATATCAGAAATTGGCATTTTTGGTAAAGAGGTAGCATTATTCAAAGTAAAAGAAGCATTAGAAAATAAAGAATATCAAACTAACCGCGATTTAATTCCTGTCGAGGCTTGGGAATACCTAGCAGTAGTAAAAGGCAACGAATCTTGGGCATCGTTAGCAAAACGCGCAGGCATCAAAGGTAATTCAAATATTCATGTTGGTAAACGTGCGCTGTCCAGAGAAAGATTTTTAGTTTTAGCAACTGCTTTAGATAATTTGTGGCTGAAACAACTGGCAGATAGCGAGGTTTACTGGGATGAAATAGTTTCCATCGAACCAATGGGAAACAAGCAAGTCTACGACCTAACTATCCCGAAGACGCACAATTTTGTGGCTAACGATATCTGCGTTCACAATACTGCATTCTGTACCAACATCGCCCACCACATCGCCGCCGGGCCGCAAAAATTGCCCGTGGCCATTTTTAGCCTAGAAATGTCAAAAGAACAGCTAGTGCAGCGGATTTTGTCCGGCGAAGCTAGAATAGAAAGCAATAGATTGCGATCGGGTAGAATTAGTCAAAACGAATGGACACCCATCAGTGAAGCCATTGGCCGCCTCTCAGAATTGCCACTATTTATTGATGACACTCCCAATATTACCGTTACAGAAATTCGATCGAAAGCCCGCCGCCTCCAAGCAGAACAAGGCGGAACCCTAGGATTAATCCTGCTAGATTACCTGCAACTAATGGAAGGTAGCAGCGATAATCGCGTCCAAGAACTATCTCGAATTACCAGAAGCCTCAAAGGTTTAGCCCGCGAACTCAGCGTACCAATTATTGCCTTATCTCAGTTGAGTCGGGGTGTAGAGGCGAGGACAAATAAGCGGCCGATGATGTCGGATTTACGCGAAAGTGGTTGCTTAACAGGTGATAGTTTGGTAATCCTAGCAGACAGTGGATTAGAAGTCCCGATTCGTGATTTAGTAGGGAAATCTGGCTTCACAGTTTGGGCGCTCAATGAAGCCACCATGAAGTTAGAAAAAGCCGTTGTTAGCAATGCCTTTGCTACAGGTGTGAAGCCTGTACTGCGACTGCAAACTCGTTTAGGAAGGGCAATTAGAGCAACTGGTAATCATAAGTTCTTAACCATTCACGGCTGGCGGCGAATGGACGAGTTAAAAATAGGCGATCGCATTGCCATACCTAGATATGTATCGAGTTCCTTCATCCAATCCATGAATAATGCCGAAATAGCCTTACTAGGACACATGATTGGAGACGGATGTACTCTACCTCGCCACGTTATTCAATACACTACTAGAGAGGAAGATTTAGCCAATACTGTTGCAAATCTTGCAATAGAAGTCTTTGGAGAGCGAATCATACCTCGTATTTGTAAAGAACGTGATTGGTATCAAGTTTATCTTCCTGCGGCCTATCATCTCACACATAATGTGAGGAATCCTGTAACTAAATGGCTAGATACTTTAGGTGTTTTTGGTCTGCGTTCTCACCAGAAGTTTGTCCCTAGTCTAATATTTGAACAGCCTCAAGAAGCAATAGCTATATTTTTACGCCATCTTTGGAGTACCGATGGTTGCATAAAAACAGGTAGGGGTAAATGTAATTACCCTAGTGTTTACTATGCTTCCAGTAGTCAAAAATTGGCAAGAGATGTTCAGTCACTCTTACTCCGACTTGGTATCAATTCCCGCTTATTTTTAAGCCCACAACCAGGAAAAGGGCGAGATCAACATCAAGTTTGGGTAACAGGAAGACCTGATTTAGATAATTTTATTCACTTGATTGGTACAGTAGGTAACTACAAACAGCAATCTCTGACAGAAGTTGCAGAATACCTTGAAATTCGTTCTAGCAATACTAATAGAGATGTTATACCGCGTGATGTGTGGAAAATGTATGCTATTCCTGCCATGCAGCAATGTGGTTTAACTACACGCCAGATGCAAGCACAGCTTGGCAACTTATATTGCGGTACAACCCTTTACAAACACAATCTCGGTCGGGAACGAGCATTCAGATTAGCTACAATTGTTAAATCTGATGAACTGGCCCTCTTATCTAAGAGCGATATTTACTGGGATGAAATCGCCTCAATAGAAGTTGATGGCGAAGCTGAAGTTTACGATTTAACAGTGCCTGCACTGCATAATTTTGTCGCTAATGACATCGTAGTTCACAACTCGATTGAGCAAGACGCCGACTTAGTAATTATGCTGTACCGCGACGAATATTATAATCCAGATACGCCCGATCGCGGCATTGCAGAAATCATTATTACCAAACACAGAAACGGCCCTACTGGTGTCACTAAATTATTATTCGATGCACAGGTAACAAAATTTTTAAATCTGCAAGCTAGACGTAGTTAAGAAAAAAATACAGCAGATTCCCGGTTTATGAAGTACACCCCCGATCGCTCCCCGTAGGGACACGGCAATGCCGTGTCCATTGGTGTCAACTTAAGCTCAAACCATTGAGAAATTTGGGTTTTACGCCAAGTCTATATCCCCCCTAGCCCCCCTTAAGAAGGGGGGGACAAGATTCTTCTCAAAGTCCCCCTTCTTAAGGGGGATTTAGGGGGATCTAGACTCAACTAAAAGCGACATTTATTATGGTTTCAGTCTTAAGTTGACACCAATGGGCGAAAGCCTTTGTCCCTACTGCTTAGCCAGCGATTTTCAACAATTCCACATCAAAAATCAGCGTAGCATTCGGAGGAATCACCCCGCCAGCACCGCGAGCCCCGTAACCAAGTTCAGGAGGAATAATCAACTGGCGGCGGTCTCCAACCTTCATTGTACCGACACCTTCATCCCAGCCCTTAATCACTTGGCCAACACCAATTTTGAACTGGAAAGGAGAATTGCGATCGCGCGAACTATCAAACTTCGTGCCATCCTCCAAAGTGCCAGTATAGTGAACCACAACCGTCTGACCAGTTTTGGGAGTCGCCCCGTCACCCTCTTTTAATTCAACATATTTCAGACCCGAAGCTGTGGTGACAATATTCTCAGTATTTTCAGTCATCTTATTCCCATCGATAGTAGGTGATACATTCGGTAAAGTAGCCTTAGCTACTAGCAAGCCGTCTTCATGTAAAGACTGCGTTGACAACATTTCAACAGCACTTTCGGGTAAAGGATTATTCAAGTCGGCAGCAATTGCTTTTTTCCCAAAGCCACTCACTTGAGAGACTATCAAAAACACAAAGCAAACCAGCATTACCCCCAAGCTGATCAGAATTCCTCGCAAAATTAATCCTCCTTACATTCAAGAGTTATTCTTGAAACAAACTCAAAACTAAAATTTTTTTAGGCAGCCCAAAAATGGCGTAGGCCCGATCTTTCTTCAGGCAGAAGTATAAATTCAGAAGACAGAATCTTTTTGGTTCTAACTTCTAAGTTACACCTTCTGTCTGCTTGAGCCTTCTACCTTCGGTTGACGATCGTACCACAAGATCGCAACCAACCACCGCACCCGATCTTTCCTCAGCGCCAGTTGCGATTTTCTAAATCCCGCATCTGACGTTCCAGTCGATCGAGCCTACCACGCAACTCATCCATTTCCGACTGCCGGGGCACTCCCATATCTTGGAGTATATTCCGCATTTGCCGCTGCAACTGCGTCTCCCAATTTCCCTGCTCCGACTTGAGATGTTCGGTCATGTCATCCACAAAGGTTTTGGCTTGATCGGGATTGATTTTGCCATCTTTGACCCATTGCTCGCTGACTTCCTGCAATTTCTCGGCCACCAGGGAGGTAGTACCAATGCCCAACATCACCAGTTGTTTGAGTAAGTTGTTATTGTTATCCATAGATTTTTCCTGCTGTTTGCCCCAAAAGACCCGATCGACTCAAGTCGCCCGCCAAAGCTGCGAAACCATCAGTAAACTTAAAGTTACATCAGCGCTGACCTACCTTTCTATTTTGGAGCATCCAGCGACCTGCTGGCGAGTCTCATCAGCCCGTCAGCGTTCGGAAAACCCGCTAATCTACCTACCTGCAACCTTACCCCACCACCAGCAACGTCAATGCCTGAGTGCCCTCGCTGTCACCAACCTGTGGACGTCCGAGCGATCGCCTGTCCGCACTGCAAAACCCCTCTCAAAGCTTTCGGACATCCGGGTATCCCCCTTTATCGATCGAAACCCCAAGAATTTTTATGCACTACCTGTATTTACCACGAAGACGACACCTGCAACTATCCGCAGCGTCCCAGAGCCAAAGAATGCACCCTTTATCACGACAAAGCCGAGCCAATTGTACCTCCAACTACCCGTTACATCAGTGGTGGCTGGCCGCAATTAGTGAAAAATTGGTGTCAGCGGAATCTAGTTTGGTTAGCTTTGTTAGGTTTAATTATGATTAGCATTGCCCTGTCCATTTAAGCAAATTGCACAAAGTATACCATAGAAACATCTGCGTTTATCTGCGTTCATCTGCGGTTAAAAATAAAATGACTTATACAACCATCGAAGATTTACCAAAACCCTTTCCAGATCGCACCCAATTACCAGAGTCAGATGGAACCTTTGTGAAAAACTTTCAAGAACATCCTCAGAGCATAATTTTAACAGAATCGATCGGGCCAATTTTACAACAGCGGCATCCTGACGGATTGTATGCGATCGGCTGGGCGAAATTATGGATACAGAAAAAGTCAGCGGGCGACTGGTGCGGTTAGTGCGATCGCCCGTGGCGGCCAAAGCGGTCAAGCTTTTGTTCAAGGAACTTGTCCGCGAGCTTGTTCATTCCAAAATATCAAATCTAAAATCCAAGTTTCGCCGCACTGGTGAGGCTTTAATTGAGACCTAGAATT
Source organism: Microcoleus sp. (assembly GCA_042408215.1). GTDB lineage: Bacteria > Cyanobacteriota > Cyanobacteriia > Cyanobacteriales > Microcoleaceae > Microcoleus. The sequence goes on from JAYFMW010000003.1 coordinate 26,673, forward strand.
GCTACAGAGAATGTTACAATCCTCGGTTAGCCTCCCATTGCTGCGTCAACAGCTTTGGGCGGTGTCAATAGATTTTTGGGCTCCGCCGATTGCTTCATCTAAGCAAAGCAACCCATAGCACAGAGCATAGCCGCATTGTGGCACGACCGTCAAGGTGTTAGTTTGCAAAATAAATTAAGAATTTTCCCATGAGTTATGTATTCGGTATAGACGGTGGCGGCACTAAGACTATTTGTCTGTTGATGGACGAAAATAAGCAAGTTTTGGGACGCGGGGAAGCTGGGCCATCCAATTATCAAACACTGGGAATTGATCTAACAAAACAGTCGATTCAATTAGCGATCGAACAAGCAATTTTATCCGCTCAAATCCAAGTCAATAGCAATCTCAACATAGAAGCAATTTGTCTGGGATTAGCAGGCGTCGCGCGTCCAAAAGATCTTGAAATCGTGCAATTTTTAGTACAGAACTTGCAGTTAACTCATGATTTGCCCATCAGCCAGTTATGGCAGCCTAAGAATATCGTAGTTTGCAGCGACTGCGCGATCGCACTTGTTGGCGGCATCGGCCATCCAGTCGGCATTGCGGTGATTTCAGGTACCGGCTCGATTGTTTTCGGGCAAAACCGTCACGGAAAAACTAAACGAGTCGGCGGTTGGGGATATATTTTAGGCGATGAAGGCAGCGCCTACAACATCGCAATTCAGGGTTTGCAAGCTGCTTTGAGGTTCTACGATGGACGGGAAGATTATACCACACTTGCAGAAAACTTTCAAATACATTTAGGCCTAAAAAACCTTGAAGAATTGGTAGAAGTCGTTTATCGGCGCGGTTGGGGTGTGAAAGAAATTGCAGGTTTAGCGCCAATTGTCGATCGCACAGCAGCAGAGGGCGATCGTGTCGCTGACGGTATTATTAATCGTGCTGTGGCAGAATTAACCTTAGCCACAAAAACAGCTATTTCAGGGCTATTTAACCAAACAGAAGACTTTGAAATTGTGATGATAGGAGGTGTGTGGGGTGGCGAGGCAAATTGCCGGGGTCGGTTTGAAGCAGCCATAAGTGCGATCGCGCCTTCAGCCAAAGTAATTTTACCCCGACATGAACCAGCCTTCGGTGCTGGCTTGTTAGCTTTAAACACTCTTAACAGTTGACTGATGACGGTTGACTGATGACGGTTGACAGTTGACGGTTGACTGATGACTGATGACTGATGACTGTTGACTAATGACTAAGGACTAATGACTAATGACTAATGACTAATGACTGTTGACTAATGACTGTTGACTAATGACTAATGACTGTTGACTAATGACTAATGACTGATGACTAATGACTAATGACTAATGACTAATGACTAATGACTAATGACTCTATCTTCCTTATCTTCCAGATCATCTTAGTCTTGCTGATTTTCGAGATTTTCCCAAATTTTAAAATATTTTATTATCTTCCTTATCTTCCCAACTTGGATAATTCCAGTCTGTCAAACTGAAAATATAAAAATGAATGCGGAACCAACAACAAATTTAGCAGTTGTGCGTTCCTAAGTAAAATAAAACCGAACCCAGGAGACAATTTATATGATTACTTCTCAAAAAATGCGTTCAACAACAGCAGCAATCCTCGCCCTAGTAATTACAGTTGGAACCAGTGCGCCGCTGGTGGTAGCTACTCCCGCTGAAGCTCAACAATTGTCGCAAGTTGATAGTATCCGAATTCCATCGGGCAGTGTCATTCCAGTTAGCTATGAAAAAGATAAAATTGTCGTTACCCGCGATGAAACAGCACCTTTAACTTTAACAGTAGCACGAGACATCCGCACCGCTCAAGGCCGAGTATTAATCCCCGCAGGTAGCCAAATTGTCGGTCAACTGCAACCCGTTAGAAGCGGCAATCAAAGGGGTACTCAATTTGTTGCTAGAGAGCTCATTCTCAGCAGTCGCCAACGCTATCGGATTGACGGCAATTCTGGCATTATTACCAGAACCGAAAAAGTTCAAAAAGGTGCTAGTGGAGGTTCAGTCGCGCAAGGTGCAGCATTAGGTGCGGCATCAGCAGCAGCGCTGGCTGGGATTACCGGCGACAAAGCGATCGCCACTGAAGAAGTATTGGGCGGGGCTGGTATCGGTGCTTTAGCAGGAGTATTATTCGGGCGGCGCAGTGTGGATGTGATTGTGATTCGCCCGGAAGCAGATTTAGCAATCAGATTGCGATCGGATCTCCTATTGCGCTAACATTGAAATCTTCCCGTCAGTTTTTTTTAGCAAAACATTGTCGATCGTAAACTTGTTATCTCCCGATCATTGGCTAGGCATACTATTGAGGTTATGTCTAGCTTTGTTAGTTGGTGGAATTATTGGGTGGGAACGCCAACTCAGACGCAAACCAGCGGGTTTTAGAACTCATATGCTCGTAAGTATGGGTTCTGCACTATTTGTTTTAATACCGCTGGCACTTGGTAAAAATGAAAACGGACGAGATGCGATAGAGCGTGTAATTCAAGGTATTGCCGCCGGCATTGGTTTTTTGGGAGCCGGAGAAATCCTGCGGCAATCTAAACAGGAAAGAGGCGAAGTTGAAGTTCACGGGCTGACATCTGCTGCCGCTATTTGGGTGTCAGCAGCTTTGGGGAGTGCGGCTGGGTGTGGCTTGTGGCAACTTGCTTTAATTGGTGCTTTACTATCGCTGTTTGTGCTGAAAGTAGTTAAAGAATTTGAGCGCCGGAAATAGTCATTTCAGGATTTACGCACTCCGACAAAGAAACCGGGTTTTTGACCAAATCTGCTGACTACAGCCAAGTATTTCATAAAAAACCCAGTTTCTGGGAATCACCCCTATTTCTTATTAAAAAAACTGCATATAAATTGACCTGGATCTTTTTCTCCAAACGGCACAACCTTACCATCTTTTTTGACTGCGATCCGACTGCGACAATTATAAAGTTCCAGAGGCTTTTTGACTCCATCAATACTCACAATTGCCCTGTATTCCCAATAATTTTTCGCGCTGCGTTTGAGATCGAGAATGCAAATCTCGCCTTCTCCATAATTTCGGCATACAGATGCCTCAGCAGTCGGCGCGATCGAGAAACAGGATATTAATAGTAGCAAGAAAACAAAATATTTATAATGCACTTTCTCTCCCTGTGAAAACCTGTCCGGCTCCGGTTAAATGAAGAGGTTGCTTGGTGCGATCGCACAATTGCACCTCAATCCGATCATTTTATAAATATAGCTTGCTACTTAATCAAATATTCGACATAATACTAAGACCTTAGCTAATCTGGATAGTAAGACGTGATTAATCTCACTTCAGCCAGCTTAGACAAACATGGCTGCGGTTGGGACAGGAAGTTATTGGTTTATGAATCAAATTAAGCGTGTTGCGATCGTTGGCGGAACCCACGGAAACGAACTCACAGGAATTTACCTGGTCAAAAAATTCGAGCGCGAACCTAATTTAATTGCGCGCTCGACTTTTGAAACAATCGCGCTGCTGGCTAATCCCAAAGCTTGTGAAATCGGGAAACGCTACATCGATATCGACCTCAATCGCTGCTTTCTACGGCAGGATTTAGAAAATCCCAATCTCTCTAGTTACGAAGCGCAGCGAGCCAAAGAAATCTACCACATTTTTAGCTCTAAAAACACTGAGTATTCAGATTTAATTATAGATTTGCACAGCACCACAGCCCATATGGGGCTAACATTTATTCTCGATAGTCGGCATCCATTTAATCTGCGATTAGCCGCTCATTTAACATCTTTTTATCCCAACCTCAAGGTACTTGCTTCTGGAACACAAAATGAAGATAGCTCTGTGTTGCGATCGATTTCCAAATTAGGCTGTACACTCGAAGTTGGCGCAGTTGCTCAAGGGGTATTGGATGGCACTTTATTCCAGCAAACTGAGGAACTTGTCGGCACAATTTTAGACTGCATAGAAGCAGATAACCAGGGAACAATCCCTCCTGTAAAAAATCCCCTCACAATTTATCAAAAAATCCAGAGCATCGACTATCCCAGAAATGAGTCTGGAGAACTTCAGGCAATGATTCATCCTCGGCTGCAATTCAGAGATTATGAACCGCTGAATCCTGGCGATCCGATGTTTTTGACCTTTGACGGCGAGTCGGTTTTATATGAAGGTAAATCGACGGTATATCCAGTTTTTATTAACGAGGCTGCTTACTACGAAAAAGGGATTGCTATGTATTTAACTCAACTGCAAAAGTGCATCATTCCGCCATCATCTAAATTTATTGATGGCGATTGGAAGACAAAAACTTCTCTTTAGAATCACTGAAAGATGAGCAAGATTGCTGCCATATTTCTAAACTGAGAATGCAGGAAATCAGCCACACCAATCCCGCCGTATAACCAGCAATAATATCCGTAGGCCAGTGAACCCCAAGATAAAGCCGACTGAAACCAATAGCAGCAATTAACACCAGTGTCAAGCTAAAAATCCCCACTCGCCACCGAGGAAAGCGTGATGCCAAAAAATATCCTAGCAAACCGTAAATAACCATTGACATCATCGCGTGTCCGCTAGGAAAACTGTAAAAACGAACGTCAACCGTGCGCTCCCAAAGCAGAGGTCTAGCGCGGGCAAACAGTTGTTTTAAGAGTATATTTAAACCGATACCTCCTGCACCGGCGATCGCAATAGTTGCGGCTTCGGATCGATGGTTGCGCGCTAGCAAAAAAATACCCAAGCTCAGACAAATCACTAGGAGCAAATTCGGCTCCCCCAAAAAGGTAAAGCTCAGCATTACTCGATCGAGCAGTGGAGTGTGCAATTTCCTAAGATCTAGTAAAATAGATGTATCGAAAGCGTAAGTTTCCTTTTCCAGAACTTCCTGGGCGATGGTAGCAAATCCCCACATCGCCAAAGCAGCAACAGCAAGTCCAGTCAGCCGAATTATTGAAATGAGCGATCGAATTTTAGAGCGCATCTATCTAAGTAATTAAAAATAAAAAATCCCAGACAGACAATAATACAACAAATCTAGGAAACGAAAACACCTTACCAAGCGTCTGGACTCCTGAGCAAGTATATTTTGAATCCTTAATTGCTCCTCTACTACCCACATATGCTTTTATAGCAACCTTCTCAGCGGTTAGGACATCCTTAATCGCTGAAACCATTACTATGGTTACATCTTCTATCTTCCATCTGCCATCTTCCATCTTCCATCTTCCTTCTGCTATACCTCCAACCGGCAATGATTTTACTATCAAAAAAACACATTTCGGCAATTTTCCTAGCTTTGGGGTTGACAAGTCTTTCTAGCTGTGCTAAGAACACCGCAGTCAATGCCCCGCTAATCGAAGCCAACACGATCGCCCAGAATCTCGTCTCTACCGTAGTCGCCCAAAAGCCCAACAGCCCGCAATTTGGTCAACCCATCGACTGTACCCTTGGCAAAGACTGCTTCATTTTGCTGTATTTCGATCGCGATCCCAGCCCCGCCGCCGTTGATTTTGGGTGCGGGCGTCAAACCTACGACGGCCACGACGGCACTGACTTTGCCATTCCCGACGCAAAAGCAATGGCAAAAGGAGTCCCAGTTATCGCCTCCGCTGCGGGCAAAGTTTTGCGAGTGCGAGATGGTGTGGTCGATCGACGTTTACAAAACGATACAGACAAAGCCAACATCCAAGGCACTGAATGTGGTAACGGCATGGTAATCGACCACGGCGGCGGTTGGGAAGCCCAATATTGCCACCTCCGCCAAGGCAGCGTTGCTGTCAAACCAGGGGAGCCCGTGGCCAAAGGCGCAGTTTTGGGGATGGTGGGAAACTCTGGGATGGCATCTTTTCCCCACGTACACGTCACTTTCCGCTATCTTGGCAAAGCTGTAGATCCCTTTGTCGGCCCCGATGCCAAATTGGGCTGCAATGTCGCCCGTCAGCCAATTTGGGACAAGCCTCTAGACTATATTTCTACAGGTTTAATTCGCAGCGGTTTTGCCTCCAAGCCGCCGGACATGAACGCTATTTGGCAAGGACAATTTGCTGAAACTAAACTACCTCTAAATAGCCCTGCTTTGTTATTTTGGGTGCAAAGTTATGGAGTGCTAAAGGGCGATCGCGAACAATACCAACTATTTGCTCCCAACGGCGAAACCATCGCCAACAACACCAACGAAATCAAAGCCCCCAGCCGCACTTGGTTGGGTTATATTGGCAAAAGAAATAGTACCAATTCTCCTCTGACTCCCGGAGTTTGGCGGGCCCAATATCGGTTAATGCGGGGCGATCGAGTTTTGACCCAAGTAAAGCGAGAAGTCGAATTGCGTTAGTTAGTTGACTGTTAACTGTTGACTGTTGGCTGTTAACGGTTAACAGTTGACTGTTAACTGTTGACTGTTAACTGTTGGCAGTTTTCAGAATAACAGGATTTTGATCGTCTCCGTTGACTGTTTAATCCTTACAAAAAGCCCCCGTATTCATCTATGAACTCAATCTAAAATCTCAAATCTAAAATCTCAAATCGGACGAGTTTAAGGCAAAGTTTCCCAAGCTTGAGCCACAATGTCGCTCAGCCAGAGCCTTTGAGTCAAATCGAGGAGATTGTCGTCCGCCAGCACCTCAGCCTTTAACTCATCCAAAGACTGAGACTGCGATCGAGCTATCTGAACCACGCCCGCGATCGCACAGGCCACCAATTCTTCATTCAGTGGCTGTTGTCGCAAAGCAATCATTTCTTGAGGATTCGTAGGAATGGGATAATTCATGAGATTGCATACCGAAGGGAGTAGATGATCCGACGCCGAGGCCAAACCGAGAGCGATCGAAAACCCAAAAATCTGAGAACATTGTAAACTTATTTTAAAAGTAAATAAGTATTCGGGAGTATAGCGCACTTTGCTCCCTTGTCAACTCCCCCAGCTTTATGAATTTATTCAGAATAGAGAGCCTAAAATGCAAGAAATTCTTTATCTAGAAGTCCCGACACCGGATACAGCAGCCGTATGCACTTGGTTGCAGCAGGAATTCGAGCCTGGAATCGGAGAAAAAATTATTACTCCTGACGGCTTTCGCCTGCTTTCAACCGCAACAGCCGCCGGGGTTCTCAAGTCGGCCACCCAAATTGCCAATCCAAAATCCACCGTCGCCACCTCCAATTCAGTCAGCCACAATCATAAATCCACAGAACTTTCCACATTTGTCTGGTCAGTCCAACGAACCACTTACTTAAAAGTCTTTCGTCTGGAAGATGCACCCCCTGGGGAAAGAAAATTCCTCGAATCTCTGAATCAGGGCTTGAGAAACAAGTTCCCTGAGTTATGCCCGGAACCCCCAGCCATAGATCTCTCCAAACAGTCAATTTTTGAAGCTCTTGCCCCCTATTACCCGCTCACCGTCAAATACTTCCAAAAAATGCCAAAGGGCGAATACGACCTCCAGCGCGTTTACTGGTGGGAGCAGCGCTGGCGCGAAGGCACTCGCAATCCTCAAAAACCAAAACAAGTAGTGTTTTGGAAGTCAGAGGGAAGTTCGGCAACGGATTCTGTAACGGATTTAACGGATGTGACGGTTTATGACTTAATTTATATCGGCGGGGCGTTGGGAGTTATTCATGCCGCCGTCATGGCCAGATTGGGCTACCGGGTGCTGCTGGTAGAACGAATGCCTTTTGGGCGGATGAATCGCGAGTGGAATATTTCGCGGGACGAAATTCAAAGCTTAATTGATTTGGGTTTGTTTACTGCTGCGGAAGTGGAAACTTTGATTGCTAGAGAATACAAAGATGGCTATAACAAGTTTTTTGATGCTAACAATCCGAGCTTTGCTAAAGCACCAGTTCTGCACACTCCCAAGGTACTAAATGTAGCTGTGAATAGTGATAAATTACTGTATTTAGCGGGAGTAAAACTGACAGAAGCTGGTGGCGAAATTTGGGATGAAACCGAGTTGGTGAGAGCCGATGTAGAGCTTGAAAAAGTTGTGGTTCAGGGCTGCCACTTGCCCACAAAATGCGATCGCACCGTATCGGGACGGCTACTGGTGGATGCGATGGGTTCCGCTTCTCCCATAGCTTGGCAATTGAACGAAGGGCGGGCTTTTGACAGCGTGTGTCCGACGGTAGGAGCTGCCATCGATGGAGGATTTGATCCGGGAGTCTGGGATTCCGAATACGGGGATGTGCTCTACACTCACGGGGACATTTCTCGCGGCCGCCAGCTCATTTGGGAGTTGTTTCCCGGCGCTGGAAAAGAACTGACAGTTTATCTATTTCACTACCACCAAGTAAATCCTAAAAATCCCGGTTCTTTGCTGGAATTGTACGAGGATTTTTTTGCAATTTTGCCTGAGTATCGTCGCTGCGATCTGGATAAATTGGTGTGGAAAAAACCGACTTTTGGTTATATTCCCGGACATTTTAGCACGAACAGCAGCGATCGCGCGGTGGCTTTCGATCGGCTAATCTCGATCGGCGATGCAGCTTCCCTGCAATCTCCCCTGGTTTTCACTGGTTTCGGCTCTCTGGTTCGCAATCTTTTCCGATTAACAGACCTATTAGATACTGCTTTAAAACACAATTTATTGAGTGCAAAGCACTTAAACCAAATTCGTGCTTACCAGAGCAATGTTTCAGTGACTTGGCTGTTTTCTAAAGGGATGATGGTTCCCACCGGCCTCAGTTTGCCACCCCAAAGGATTAATTCAATTCTCAATACCTTTTTCGGTATTTTAACAGAAGAAGAACTCACCGTAGCCGAAACTTTTATTAAAGACCGGACGGATTGGTTAACTTTCAATCGGCTGGCCCTGAAAGCTGCTAGAAAAAACCCTTCTCTCCTGCTGTGGATTTTGGATTTTGTCAGTTTCGGGGATATTTGGCGTTGGCTGGGGAGTTATTTCAGCTTCACTTTGGTGGCTTTAGCGAGTTGGCTATTTGGATGGCTCCCCCAATTCGCCCGGAGGATACAGCCTTGGCTGGAACCACGGTATCCGGCTGTTTGGCTGTGGCTGTTGACTAACAGCTATGCCCTAACTTACGGTATGGGACGACCTCAAAAGTAGTGCGTGAGTTTTGAGTTTTGAGTTTTGAGTTAGAATAGTTGAGGTTTAAAACTCTGAAAAACTCATAGCTTTCTAAGTTTTAAATTGCTTGTTTACAGCAGTTCCCGCTGTTATGAAACACGGTAGGGACACTCCAGGAGCCCATTGGTGTCAACTTAACGTCAAACCCTGTCAGAGACTGTTGTTTGACGATTAGGCCCAGATCCCCCCTAGCCCCCCTTAAGAAGGGGGGGACAGGAGTCCGATCAAAGTCCCCCTTCTTAAGGGGGATTTAGGGGGATCTAGACTCAGGTAAAAACCAGATTTCTCAGGGCTTTCAGGCTTAAGTTGACACCAATGGGCTCCTGGAGTGTCCCTACGAGGATTGAACGATAAGTGGGTGTACCTCATAACAGCGGTTTCCGCTGTAATTCACAACTCATAACTCAAAACTATTTAAAGCTGGGTAATTCAATTTCAGCGAACGATCGCCTTTTTTTTGCAGTATTTCGCAGAGTGGAAATCGACGCTAGCCAGTTAGGTTCTGTGGCTGTTGTAGGTTGGGTATCACTAAATCGCACTTCTTGAATACCGAATGTTTCAACTGAATTCAATATTTGAGCAGCCAGGGCTAATTCTTGACTTGCTACTGTGACAGCAGGATTTTCGGGTTCAGACTTAGGGACAGGGAGTTGAGGCTCCGCAGCCCTGGGATTTGACTCTTGATGCTGGTAAGTGTCTATCTCCTGCAACAGAATGCCGGATGCTTCGGCTAAGGTGTTGAGTTGCTGATTTACCTCTGATTCGAGGCTGGTTGAGTCTTCGGTTGTCACTTCTGGATGCTGTTGGGTTCGATCGGACCAAGGTTGGACAGGGGAAGGGTTGAAGCTTGGTTGCAGTGGCACGTTTTGGCTGTTGACGGTGGCGAGCAAGGATTCTAATTGGGCGCTAGCTGTATCATCTGTATTCTCAAGGGGCTCCATACTGGCGATCGAATTTAAATGTGGCATCTCCAGACTTCTTTCCAAAGCAGCTTTGAATTGCAAGGTGTGGCGCTGCTGACGATGCAAGCGCGATCGCAATTCCCTGCAAACATTTTCCGTGGCTACTAGCTGCTGCAACTGTTCGTTGTAGCGCTGCATAATAGAGGCACATTCTCGCTCAACAGCCGCTAGCCTGGTTTGGCTAGTTGTCAACTGACTGGTTAAGCTTTCGACTGACATTTCTTGACCTTGCAGAGTGTGATTGGAAACTTCCAGTTTGCCAAACAGCCGAGTCAATTGTGCTTGAGTGTTTTCGAGTTCTGCATTCCGCTGTTCTAGCAAAGTTTCGCGAGCCTGCAAGTTTTTTTGGGACTCTTGGAGCGCTGTTTCTAGCTGGGAGATGCGCCCTAAAAGATCGCGGTTGCATTCGTGCAGCGCTTGCATCAGAGTAACAGGAGTCGATCCTTTGCCCTTAGCCTGTTCAGTAGAAGCAAGCAGATTTTTGAGATGATCTGAAATCGGGGGCGAACTGGCAGGAGTTGGCTGTGTCTGAGATGGCAACTTTTTTGTGTCAGGCTTGGTGGGAATTGCATCTACGCTGATGGCGTTGGGAAAATCTACTGTTTCCCAGTTTTCTTCTGGCTGTTCGGGCTGGAATGTGGGAATATCTGTCCGACGGGGGGCGATCGGCTCAAAGCCCCCGTTAGCAGCAAAATTTGGCTGGAATGATTCGATATCGGATCGTACAGCAGGGTGCGGTTCGTGCTGATTGGCTCGAAGATCAGCTTCTGACATGGCTTTTTATCCCAATAGTCACAGAGTCTCACCTACAGTGTATCCCGATCGATTATCCAGCAGGAAGACCCTAGGTGAGAGTTGTGGTCATTTTTCGCATTTTTTCAGGAAAATAGCCTCAAAGGAGAGGGGCATGGGGCATGGGGCATGGGGCATGGGTAATGGGGAATGGGGAATGGGGAATGGGGAATTGGGAATTGGGAATTGGGAATTGGGAATTGGGAATTGGGAATTGGGAATTGGGAATTGGGAATGGGGAATTGGGAATGGGGAATTGGGAATGGGGAATTGGGAATGGGGAATGGGGAATGGGGAATGGGGAATTGGGAATGGGGAATTGGGAATTGGGAATTGATAACTGCTCATTTGTTATTGGTATCCCCTTACAAATAACCAATAACCAATAACCAATAACCAATAACCAATAACCAATAACCAATAACCAATGACTAATGACTAATGACTAATGACTTCCTCCACTATTTAACTGTAAAATGTTGATCGATTAGTGCTGGAATTTCGGCTGGTTTGATGCGACTGTAGCGAGTTTTGTCTGGCATCACAACTATATTTGGCCCGGCTTTACACTGCTTGAGACATCCGGTTCCTTGAACAGTAACTGGCCCTGCTAAACCGCGAGAATTTAAAGCATTTTCTAAAGCTTTACATACTGCTGCGCCGCCGCGTTTCTGGCAGTCTGATTTTTGACATACTAATATTTTTCCTTTAATTTTAGCCGGATTTACCGCTGTTTGAGATGCTGTGCGAGAGTGGATTTCGCGATCGGATGTTAAAGTTGCAACAGGTGTATTTTTGGTGTCTACCTGTGGCTGTGCTGGATTCTCGCTCTCTGAGAGTTTGAGGCTGTAGGCTTTGAGTTTAATTTTCCCATTTTTCAAGTTATGCTGTTTCTCGCCTGCAACTTTCACCCTCAATCCCGGCGTCAAAACTAGAGATAGAGATGTCCGCAATTCCTTACACAGTTTGACAAGGTATTCTATTCCGCGATCGCCACTAATTCGCAAATATTTAAGTTTGTCACCATCTTCAAATATCTGGCTCAGGATTTTTCCCTCTAAGCTAAACTCTGAAACTTGCTTGCAAGAATTATACATGATTATGGTTCCTTTGTTGACTGTTCGGTAAAAATTATCAAGGATTCTCTAAAGCCATTCCTAAAAAGTTTTGCCGCCCGCATAGCTGCTTTCTGCCTTCTGGAGATTTGCCCCATTTTCAGGAAACCTTGAGGACGATCGTCTTTTTAAAGCATAACGCAAATGCTAATAATTCTCAATAGGTTTTGTAAAAAATTTTGCTACTGAGACTCAGAGTGCATTAAAACCCTGATCCTCCTCCCTCTTCGCGCCCTGAGCGACGAAAGCGGTTCGCGCTCTGAGCCCCAAAAAAAAGCGAGCAGTTTTGTGACTGCCCGCTTTTTTATACAATGTGCGTTAGCGCAATTAAGGCGCTAAAGCACTGCCGCGCAACAGACTACCAATGGTTTTGGCGGTAATCTTCATTTGCACGAAAGGATTTGCCGGCACTACGGTCTTATACAAGTAGCTATCGAATGTGAGTTTCTGCACATCGCGATCGGCACACATTTCCACAAAAGCTTCGCGAGTAGCATCGGAACGGTAGAACACTCGTTGCAAAATGTCAAGCACTTTGTAAGTAATCCCGTAAGCTTTATCCCACCGCTTCAGGTAAATCTTAATTTCCTCTTCAGTAGGAATGCGCGCGCCTTTATTGGAAATCTCCACAATAGTTTCCGCGCACATCCGGCCAGACTTCGCAGCAAAATAGATACCTTCGCCCGAAGACTTGGTAACATAACCTGCCGCATCGCCTACGAGAGCAACTCGGCCGACAACCCGGCGAGGACGCGGATGTTCTGGGATGGGGTGAGCTTCCACTTTAATAATCTCACCGCCCATGAGTTTTTTGGCAGCGCGGGCGCGAACCCCTGCTTGTAGCTTTTTGATACTGGCTTGATTGACTTTCATCGTACCGGTACCGACGGCTACGTGGTCGTATTTGGGGAACACCCAAGCGTAGAAATCGGTAGATACGTCATCGCCGACGTACATTTCGGCTAAGTCGTGGTAGTAAGCCATTTTATCTTCCGGCAGACGGATGCGTTCTTGGAAGGCGATCGCATAATTGTAATCACCAGCATCGATCGCCTTGGCTACGCGGGAGTTAGCACCGTCAGCCCCAATCACCAAATCCACTTTCAGAGTTTTCTGAATTCCCATTGCCGCGCCGTTGGAGTGATCGGCGTAGTGGAGAATGTAGGGGTCTGTGTTGTTGGCGGGAAGCTCTAATGTGTGAACGGTGCCGTTAATTAGTTTGGCACCCAAGGAAGCCGCCCGATCGCGCAAGAAACCATCGAGCACTTCTCGGCGGCACATACCGATGTATTCGTGGGCGTTTTCGATGTTGATGTCCACCTCGACATTGGAGGGGGAAATCATCTTCATTTTTCTGACTTGACGGTCTATAATGCTTTGCGGCAAGTCAAATTCCTGTACCATGCACAGGGGAATCGCCCCGCCACAGGGTTTGGCGTAGTCTAATTTGCGCTCGAATAGGTATGTTTCGATTCCTGCTTTTACGAGTGTTTCGGCGGCGGAAGAACCCGCAGGGCCTGAACCTACTACTGCAACCCTTAGTGTCAAAGCTTTTCTCCCCAGTTTTTTTCTATAGGCATTACTCATGTTTGATGGTATCACGGAGTTGGGATGGGGTGGGGTTACGAAGGGGAGATTTAAATGAAATGCAACAGAGCTTAACAGTTCGATACGAAAATCGCATATTTAAGAGCGACGCACTCCCACCCAAGAAACCGGGTTTTTATCGAGATTAAGGGCTATAAACCAGTAGTTTCGTCAAAAACCCGGTTTCTGAGTCCCCGCACTCCCACCCAAGAAACCGGGTTTTTATCGAGATTAAAGGCTATAAACCAGTATTTTCGTCAAAAACCCGGTTTCTGAGTCCCCGCACTCCCACCCAAGAAACCGGGTTTTTATCGAGATTAAAGGCTATAAACCAGTATTTTCGTCAAAAACCCGGTTTCTGAGTCCCCGCACTCCCACCCAAGAAACCGGGTTTTTATCGAGATTAAGGGCTATAAACCAGTATTTTCGTCAAAAACCCGGTTTCTGAGTCCCCGCACTCCCACCCAAGAAACCGGGTTTTTATCGAGATTAAGGACTATAAACCAGTATTTTCGTCAAAAACCCGGTTTCTGAGTCCCCGCACTCCCACCAAGAAACCGGGTTTTTACCAAGATTAAGGGCTATAAACCAGTATTTTCGCAAAAACCCGGTTTCTGCCGATTGGTGACAACTTAATACTGAACCCACAATAAATGTTGCTTTTAGGCAAAATCTAGATCCCCCTAAATCCCCCTGATTGTTGGGGGACGAAATATCGGACTCTTGTCCCCCCCTTATTAAGGGGGGTTAGGGGGGATCTAGACTTTGATACAAACAACAGAGACTGTCGGTTTGACATTAAGTTGTCACCAATGGTTTCTGCCTAACTCTGAATCAGTTACATTTAACTTAGTTAGACATATATCTAAAATTCTTATGCTCGGTAATTTTCAACAAAGCAACCTGCGGATTGAGCTTGAAGCTTCGGAAACAGCGATTCGGGATAGCTTACTGCGTCCAGCTCAATTGCAGCAATGGCTGTGGCCGCAACAGTTGTCTAAAGGCTTACCAGAAGAATTTACTCAAGGTTTGACCTTTACGAGTTGGCTGGGCCCGGTGGCTGTTCAGCATCACGTTGATATTGCTGAGCCGAATTGTCTGCGGCTGATATTGAGTCAGGGAATTGACGGGTTTCACGAGTGGTATTGGGGCGATGGTTGGGTGCAGTCTCGGTTGGAGGGAGTGTCGCTGTTGCCGCTGAATTTGGGACAAACGGCTAGTTTGTTGCGGCTGCGGGAGTTTTTGGCGGCGAAGGGAAAGGCGAAGTAGACTTTCTACTCAACTAAGCAAAATTCCCTATTTCTTAGTCCGCGCAGGCGGACTTTGTTTGTGTAGACGCGGTTTCAACCGCCGAGTCATCTGTTAACGTGAGCGAATGAGTATAGTTATGAGCCTAATTTCACACTTTACTGGAAAAATCAAAGATCAGCCAGTAAAATCTGTGAATCTGTGGCAAATATTAGCAATCTCACTGCTACTAACCGGCATATTGAACGGTTTAGCGCGAGAAACACCCGAACATTTGTCAACGACACATCCTATTATCTCCGAACCAATTAACCAGCAAGTTGCCGAAATTGCACATCTTGTCACTGTCAGAATTTTATCTGATTCTGTGTCCGGTTCCGGCGTAATTATTCAGCATCAAAACCAAACTTATACTGTTTTGACTAACAATCATGTCGTAGCTGATAATAAAGACAAAACTTATCAAGTATTGACAGCCGACGGACGGATTCATATTGCTAAATGGCTGCGTTCATCTCAGTTTGGTAAAGTAGATTTAGCTTTAATACAGTTTACCACTTCTGAAACCTATCGAGTTGCGGAAATCGGAAACTCAAATAAGCTATCGGTGGGAGATGGGGTTTATGCTGCGGGTTTTCCGAATTGGCATTGGATTAATTCAGAGTCTATAGAGAAGACTCGGAATTGGGGGCTAAAAGCTTTTAAGTTAACGAGTGGGAAAGTGGGAATGTTGCCGGATCAATCCCTTGAGAGTGGATACCAACTTGGTTACACTAATGATATTGCCGAGGGGATGAGTGGCGGGCCTGTGTTGGATAGTTCTGGTAAGTTGGTGGGGATTAATGGCAAATCGAAATATCCTTTGGGGGGAATTGATGTGTTTAAGTTGGCGGATGGGAGTTTGCCTACTCAGGCGGTTTTTAGGCAGATGGAAGCTTTGAGTTGGGCGATTCCGATTGATACTTTTCAGGAGTTGGTGAGTCATCTGAAGGCATAATTATTCTCAGCTAGTCGCTACGGTTCGGATAGTTTTTTCACGTTGTCAACAGCCCGTTGATACCAAATACCTGTATTCCCTTGTTGCTTATACAAATCAGCGGCTTTTTGGTAATCTTCGATTGCACTCTGTTTGTCGTTAATAGCAGATTTGACAGTCCCCCGATTGTAGTAGGCAATAGCATTGTTAGGATTAAGCCCAATAGCCCGATCGTAATCTGCGATCGCCTCTTCTTTTCTCCCTAGGGCAGATTTGGCTGCACCCCGATTGACGTAGGCATTAGCAAAGTTAGAATCAAGCTGAATAGCCAGATCGTAATCTGCGATCGCATCTTCTTTTCTCCCTAGGGCAGATTTGGCTGAACCCCGATTGCTGTAGGCATTAGCAAAGTTAGAATCAAGCTGAATAGCCCGATCGTAATCTGCGATCGCATCTTCTTTTCTCCCTAGGGCAGATTTGGCTGCACCCCGATTGTAGTAGGCATCAGCATAGTTGGGATTAAGCTGAATAGCCCGATCGTAATCTGCGATCGCATCTTGGTTTTTCCCTAGGTTATACTTGGCTGAACCCCGATTGTTGTAGGCAACATCATAGTTAGGATCAAGCTGAATAGCCCGATCGTAATCTGCGATCGCATCTTCTTTTCTCCCTAGGGCATATTTGGCTAAACCCCGATTGTAGTAGGCAAAAGCAAAGTTAGAATCAAGCTGAATAGCCCGATCGTAATCTGCGATCGCCTCTTGTTTTTTCCCTAGGACAGATTTGGCTAAACCCCGACCGTAGTAGGCATTAGCAAAGTTAGAATCAAGCTGAATAGCCCGATCGTAATCTGCGATCGCATCTTCTTTTCTCCCTAGGGCAGATTTGGCTGAACCCCGATTGCTGTAGGCAAAAGCAAAGTTAGAATCAAGCTGAATAGCCCGATCGTAATCTGCGATCGCATCTTCTTTTCTCCCTAGGGCAGATTTGGCTGAACCTCGATTGTTGTAGGCACCAGCAAAGTTAGAATCAATCTGAATAGCCCGATCGTAATCTGCGATCGCCTCTTGTTTGTTGCCTAGGTTAGACTTGGCTAAACCCCGATTGTTGTAGGCAATAGCATAGTTGGGATTAAGCTGAATAGCCCGATCGTAATCTGCGACCGCATCTTGTTTGTTGCCTAGGGCATACTTGGCTAAACCCCGATTGTAGTAGGCAAAAGCAAAGTTAGAATCAAGCTGAATAGCCCGATCGTAATCTGCGATCGCATCTTGGTTTCTCCCTAGGGCATATTTGGCTAAACCCCGATTGCTGTAGGCAAAAGCAAAGTTAGAATCAAGCTGAATAGCCCGATCGTAATCTGCGATCGCATCTTCTTTTTTCCCTAGGTCATATTTGCCTAAACCCCGATTGTTGTAGGCAAAAGCATCGTTGGGATCAAGCTGAATAGCCCGATCGTAATCTGCAATCGCATCTTCTTTTTTCCCTAGGTCATATTTGGCATAACCCCGATTGACGTAGGCCTCAGCATAGTTGGGATTAAGCTTAATAGCCCGATCGTAATCTGCGATCGCCTCTTGGTTTCTCCCTAGGGCACATTTGGCATCACCCCGATTGTAGTAGGCATCAGCATCGTTGGGATTAAGTTTAATAGCCCGATCGTAATCTGCGAGCGATTTTGTAGTCATTGCCTTATTCCAGTTATTGAATTTTAATGAAGCTGCTTCCCCGACGGTTCAGAGAAGTACGCCGAATCCGATCGGAGTGTGTGATAATTATAAAAAATATTATATCAAAAAAATGATTACAGGGAAAACTATTGGCGGACATTACCACATAATCAGGTTATTGGGTAAAGGTGGATTTGGTGAAACCTACTTAGCACATGACGAACATCTACCCGACAAGCCCCCGCGTGTAGTCAAGAGATTCAAGCCCCAGTCCAATGATCCCTTCTTGCTGCAAGAAGCCAAACGCCTGTTTGACAGCGAGCCTCAACACCTGTACAAGTTAGGTAGCCACGATCGCATTCCGCAGCTATTCGCCCACTTCGAGGAAAATCAAGAATATTATCTCGTCCAAGAGTTAATTGCGGGACATGATTTGAGTCACGAATTCAACCCCTCTCAACAAACGGGAGCGAAGGGAGTTCAGTTCAATGAAAGTCAAGTCATTGAATTATTGTATGATATTTTAGATGTATTGAAATCAGTTCATCAACAAAATATCATCCACCGAGATATCAAGCCCTCTAATCTAATGCGGCGCGATTCCGATGGTAGGATTGTCTTGATTGACTTTGGGGCTGTCAAACAAATCGGTAGCCAACTCAAATATTCTCAAGGCCAACCGCAGACAGTTCCGATCGGCACTCCGGGATATACGCCCAGCGAACAAGAAAAGGGGCATCCCAAGTTGTGCAGTGATGTCTATGCAGTCGGAATGACTGCTATCCAAGCACTGACGGGGGTATTTCCTCACGAGTTGCCAAAAGATCCCAATACCCTAGAAGTTATGTGGAGGGATCGAGTATCAGTCAGCCCAAAATTCGCAGCTATTTTAGATATAATGGTGCGATACCAATGGCAACAGCGCTACCAGTCAGCCGATGAAGCTTTAAGTGCGATTCAGCATCTAGTAAAATCGTCAACAGCACCGACAATTGTTTCCCTTCCTCCACCTTGGCATTGGCTCAATTCACCAGCCATCAAAAAATTGTTAATCGGTTTAGTTTGCTTAGGAATTGTGGCTGTTGGTGGGATTTTTATTACTCAATTTATGAGGACACAACCAGGCTGGCAGCCAACTTCTGCCCCAAATAAACCGGTACTTTAAACTAGCTCAAAAACATCTCGTGTAAAAAAAATATGACTGGACAAAAATTTGACCGAATTCTGTTGATTGCCGGGTTTTTAATCGCATTAATTGCGGCGATTCCCCAAGTTTATAACTTTGAAAAACCAGGATTTTTCTGGCAAACAGATGTATCAAGTCGCCAGATTCAGCAACAGCCAAATATTCAATCCAACCCGAATGCTGGTTTATAGGATAGCAGTTTTAGAGAATTCAGAAAGGCGAGCCCATAATTCATCAAAAGGGCGATCGCCTTCCATCGTAGGGACACGGCATTGCCGTCTCCTACCGGGGGCTCAAAGGACACGGCAATGCCGTGTCCCTACCGGGCAATTAAGAAGGGCGATCGCCCTTCCTTTTTGAAGAGCGATCGCCCTTTTTAAACTATCCGAATTGCATCAACTCAGAAGTCATGCTATAATTTGCTTATACATTAATTTCACGCTCGATACCCTTGGATTATAACTTTGATTGGAATATAGCCAAAGAAAAGCAAAATATTCGCAAGCATCAATTAAATTTTCGTTTGGCTTCAACTATTTGACGCGATCCTTATCAATTAACAATCTATGATGAAGAACACAGTCAAGATGAAGATAGATGGATTACCATAGGTTTAGATGAAACAGGCATTGTCAGGCTGGTTGTCCATACTTTTGAACAAACTGATAGCTCCTCCTGCATCATTCGGATTATTTCCGCTCGGCAAGCTACTTTCACTGAAACACAATATTATCAAGAGAGAAAATTATGAAATCAGAGTATGATTTTTCTGCGTCAGAACAAGGCAAGTTTTACCATCCTGATGCTACGTTTCATTATCCGATTTATCTCGAAGCTGATGTCGAGCAGTTTGTGACTAAAATTGCTGAACATAAAAATATTGACGTTCAAGTTTTGGTCAATGAATGGCTGAGGAATAACATTAAATTAATTCAAAGTATTGAGTAGGTTAGAAACCCGGTTGCTTTGAGAAACTATGAACTTTCAATAAATAAAGAGCGATCGCCCTTTCTCACCCAGATTCAGAAAGGCGATCGCCCATAATTCATCCAACGAGCGATCGCCCTTCTGACATCCGCGTTAATCAGCGTCCATCTGCGGTCAAAAAAGAGCGATCGCCCTTTCTAATAATTCAAAAGGGCGATCGCCCTTATTTTGCATTCAACTAACAAAAAATTGTCATTTCAGCCAATAATTGCTAAAATGATCGCAAAATACTATTCTGATTAGCCAATGAGCAACATCTCTATCAGCTTGCCAGATGAATTACTCACATACGTCAATCAAAAAGCGCCCAACCCCAGTGCTTTGATAGAAGCTCTCTTAAAACAATGGCGAAAACAACAAGAAAACCAAGCTTTAGCAGAAGCTTGCAAGCTAATTGACGAATTAGATTTAGGATGGGATGAGGAATGGCAAGCTCAAGCGATTACCGACTGGGAAGTATCTGGATAGCTAGATTCGATCCGTCAGTAGGAACAGAAATACGCAAAACGCGGCCTGCCTTAGTCATTTCTGGTACGCTGTTCAACGAGCGACGCAGCAAAGTGACTGTTTTGCCATTTACCTCCGCTCGTCCTCACGATCCTCGGATTTCTGCTGCTGCGATCTTAATACCTGCATCCCCACAAAATGGTTTAGATGCAGATAGTTTGCTAGTCTGTGTCGATCCCATGACTTTCGATAAAACGAGATTAGTGCAACAACTCGGTCAATTGGAATCGGAGCTATTTTCCCAATCTCAAGAGATTTTGCAGCGCTATCTGGAATTATAGCGATCGCCCTTTCTAATAATTCAGAAAGGCGATCGCTCTTCATTCATCAATCTATAATTTATGATTAGACAAGAGCGATATGCGATAAATTCAATACCAGTCCGCGATCGCCAGTCCTGAAACTCTCGAAAACTCCTTGACATTGTGAGTAACAAGAGTTGCTTGAAGTGAAGCGGCTGTCCCTGCAATCAAAACATCGATCGGGCCGATAGGAGTACCTTTTTGCTCCAATTGAGCGCGGATTGTGGCAGCAGCAACAGCACAATCGCGATCGAAAGGAACAACATTAACTCGGCTTAAAAGTTGCTGAAGTTGTTGGATACGTTTTGCAGGCGAAGTAGATTTAGCAATACCCACTTGCAATTCAAACAGGACGAGTGTAGAAATTCCAATTTCTTGAGGAGATACATTGGCAATGTTTTGGACAACTTGTCCTTGTCCTTTAAAATAGTAGATTAATGTATTTGTATCCAAAATGTACATCTAGAAGCTCTCTCGCAAAATGTCTTCCCCCGACTCAGCACGAATCTCTTCCAGAGTCGGAAAGTCTTCTGCCCACGCTCCAGCTAGGGAATAAACCAGTTCCGTCCAAGGAGTTGCAGAATCTACTGTATCGGTGGATTGGTTTGCATTTAGGTACTTGGCACGAATCAACTCAGCGAAAGTCAGAATTTCGCTAGCTTGGTTTTGGGGAAGGGTTTTGACGATCGCGTATATTTGTTCAATAACAGTCATAATCGGATTATAGATTAAGAGCAGTTTAGCTTATTTTAGCAATTATAATCGGTTTAGTTCCAAAGGCGTTAGGAGAAATTATATCGCTTCTACTTGTAGGATGGAATAACCGCTTGCATCTGGCAATTTCCATGACCAACCCCATCCAGCAAGAAGCCCGCCAAATTCAAGGGCACTCTCGCCTTTACCCCCTTCGATCGGTGCCATCCCCTCAGCCGCGACTTCGACACAATTCCTGCTAGAGTAGGTTTGTACGCCTTTCGACATCGCACTGAAGGATTGCTCTACATCGGCAAAGCCAAGAACCTCCGCGATCGACTCCGAGGTGGTCACAAAGCCTTTCTCTGGGGCTGGCTCGATCGCTACGATCCTGATGATGTGAGGATCGCCTTCGTTACCCTCAACCAATGGCAAAAACCAGGGTTATTATATGAATTAGAAACCCTGATCCTTCAAGCTACAAATCCTCCCTACAACGTTAAAATTCCCAGAGAACAATGAATCATACCCTCAACATCCAACACTTGCCACCATCCGCTATTCATTCGCTGATGACCCATTTGCCGGACTATGTGAAAGTCGCCCTGATGGAAAAAGCTACGCAACTAGAATGCTCTCTCGAAGCTGCGATCGAAATGGCGATAGCTAGTTTTCTCGACTCAGAAGCTTTCAGCTTTGAAGATTGCCTATTATCGCAACGTCTTCAGGAATCAGAACTGGTAGAATCTTCGCAAAGGAAATAGGGTGCGAGATCCCTTTTGGAACTATTCGCAAAGGGCGATCGCCCGTTTTATAATCAAAATGGCGATCGCCTCGTAACCTATTGATTATTGCTTCTTTAAAAGGCTTGAAAATTACAAAGCAAACACGATTCTGAGAGCTAGATCGATTTTTACGATCACCTCTGGTTCAAGTTCACCTCGGATATCTACCCCACGAGAACCATAATCAATAGGGCGGGTTTGCAAACAATCAGCAATAGATTTTTTTGTTAACCCATTTCTTTCAGACGGTTCAATCTCCACATTACTTTTAATCTTGGCTTTTTTTTCACTCCAAGCAGTAATTGGAACAACCTGGATTACAGGAACTCGCTCATTATAAGTATTGTTTGTCACAACAACACAAGGTCTAATTTTCCCAGTTTCAGAACCCTTAGTTGGATCGAGATTAACTTCAATAATTAAACCACGTTTCAATTTTATAACTTCGGCCATTCTTCTAAACCTAACTCCGTCAATTCTTGCAAGTCTGTATCTTCCTTATAGATTTCTGCATAGAGAGCCGCAGATTCTTCCAATCGCTCCGCTTCTAATGCTAATTCCAGGCGTTTAATTGCGATTCTTACTACTTCATTCGCGTCTTTAAATCCATAGTTTTGACAACTTTGGAGAAATTCGATCTGAGATTCATCCAGTTCAAATGTTTGCTCTTTCATCATAGTAAAAATTCTGGCAAGCTTTGGTATATTACTCTTGAAAACTAGGATTAAATAAACTGCCACTTTAATGATAACATACATTTCCAAAAATTTCTATGACCAGCGGACGTTTTTGGATCGAGGTCATTTTTCTTCCTGCAACCCCTGCTTCTGGGAAATACGCGATCGCACAGCTTGACGAATCTCCATCCAATCCTCCTCAGTCATCGCCGTAGGATTTCCCGATTCCAAACCTTCTAATAACATCGCTTCCAAACGTTCTGAAGCTTTGCGTTTTTGGTCTTGGCGAATTAACTCGCGGAAATACTCGCTAGCTGTACTATAACCACCTTGAGCTACCTGTGCTTCTATATAAGTTCGCATTGAGTCAGGTAGAGAAATATTCATGCTTGTCACGGGTATTACTTACCTCATTTAACTCGTTATCTTATTATGGCATATTTTGCCATTTTTTGTCAAGTCTCACAACCAGTAATTTTTTAAGAGAATGGGAAACGCGATCGCCCTTTCTAATAATTCAGAAGGGCGATCGATCTGGCTAAATTTATGATATAATTACCCATCAGTTACACCTAGATTTGCCCACTTCTTTTGATATAAAGGAGTAAAGCCCGTGAAAATAGAAGAATTATTGCAAACAAAAGGAATTATTCACCGCGATCCAGAAATTATGAGCGGTTTCCCCATATTTGTCGATACCCGCGTCCCCTTAAAGACTTTGTTCGATTACCTGGAAGGTGAAAGCGGTTTCGCAGAATTTGTTAATGATTTTCCTTACCTAGAAAGTCAGGTAATTAAAGTGCTAGAAAATCTCACTAAATCGCTCCAACCAATATTCATTCACCACCACCGAAAACCCAACTTTCCTGAACTATGTCATCAGGTAACATCCTAACTGTCACAGATGTTCTCAATTTCCTTGTCAGTGGAATCGATAAAACTACCCTCGAAACAGAACTTACTACTTCCGGTTGGATATCCACTCCAGCTAGAGGAGGCTCAAAAAGCGGTGCGGGTACAATTTGGACAAGCCCAAACACTCAATACAGTGTCAGAATTATGACTCAACCTGATGGTTCATCCTATGCTCGTGTTTACAATGGCCCAGGAGGAGGTGCACCCGCAGAACAACCCCTAAACGCATCAGGAAAACCCGGAAGTCGTGGAGACACCCACTTTATTCTGCTCCCTTAAACCTATTTATTCGTCAGATTATGAACTTTGAAGAAATTTGGCAACAATACGATTTTACCGAATCAGAATTGCTATCAATGGGGTGGCAATTTCCCTATGATTATGTCCTCAATCTCAACTACTATTGGCAACTAACTCCAACTAATTCTACTTCTCAAGTTGCTA
This sequence comes from Microcoleus sp., assembly GCA_042408215.1. Lineage (GTDB taxonomy): Bacteria > Cyanobacteriota > Cyanobacteriia > Cyanobacteriales > Microcoleaceae > Microcoleus. Next base: position 50,578 of record JAYFMW010000003.1, read on the forward strand.
CCACAGACCAATTTTTAAACATTATCCTCAAAACCTGCATTCGACTGGATGTACAACTCAACCCAAATCCCGATGAGTTAAATCGAAAGCCTACAAACCTCGGCACAATCGTCGGCTGGGAGCAAGTTACTTCCTCTCCTTGGTTAGAAAATCTATCCCTTTCTCCTAATGAGTGGCTGCATCTGTTATTTGAAATTGGTGGAAACAACAAAATAGAAGCTGTTTGTCGCTCGATCGCGATCGAACAATTAGTCACACAACCCTTAGCACTCAGTTCATAAAAAGATATAAATACTATGTCATCCCCAGAACTAAACCTAGCCGATAACTGGGAATTCACAGAATTATGGGTAGATCCGACAGCATCACCACCTTACGTCCTAATTTTACTCGGTGACAGTTCAGGTAATAGCTGTGTCTACGATCCTGCTCAAAATTATCAGATTGTATTTGCGAGTTCAGATTATCAAGAAGCTAAACTTTGGCTATTAGAAGATGAATACGAACGAGTAGAGCGTCGGTTACAATTGTCAGCAGCATGACCCCTATTTTTCGGAAAATGGGGAAGAGCGATCGGGATATTCTGCATTATAAACGTCGGAACTAATCACAACTGCTGGACGTTTTTTATTAGTAGTTTGAGCGGTAAAGGGAAACGGAACTAAAACCACATCACCAAAATTATAACTCGTCATACTCAGCATCCTCTGAGTTATCCCAAATTTTAGCAAAAGCTGCTTCTGAGAGTTTAGTTGCAGTATAAACTAGCAGACGAGCTTCACTTCGCGTTAATAGGAAGTCGATAAAATCTTCTAATACCGTAATTTGCTCTGGCGGTAAACTACGGATTTTTTCCATCAGCTTTGTTTCAGGGTTTTGGGCGATACTCATGTTATATCTCACTTGTTTATTGACAAAACAGCATAGATATGATATATCGTCAATTTTTGCATTCCACTAACAAATGGTATTAATAACTATCTTGGTCTAGGTAAATGCAATAGTCGATCGCATTTACCAGCCTACTTACTTCGCCTTCACCACCAGCACCGAACAGTGAGCATCCGCCACCACCTGAGAGCTCACCGAACCCTCCAAAATCCGCTTCACACCAGTCAAACCCCGACAGCCGATCGCAATTACATCAGCCTGATAGATATTAGCCAAACGCACAATCTCCTCCGCCGGTTCCCCCGAAACAATCTCCAACTCGCTCTCGCAAGGCAACTTTTCCTGATAAGATTGCAGCAACCTTTCCACCTTTCGGTAAGGAACCTCATCTCCCTGAGAGTGAGGTCGATCGAGCATCATCTCAAAATCCGACGTTCCCGAAGTCACAACATGAACTAGAATCACCTTTGTTGTCGGTTCTAGCTGGAATTTTCCCACAGCTTGCAACACCTGTTCGGCAAACTCTGAATCGTCTATCGCTACCAAAACTGTCTTCAATACCATGCCATTTCAAATCTCAGATAATAGATCTTAAATTTTTACTTGGCTGGTGGCAAGTAAAAGTTATTAACTTCAATATGAGATTTTAGATCTCATCAGAAAATTGGGTTTGAAACCCCGTCCTTTGAGGACGGCTTTATATTTCCCCTTTCGGGGTGGAGGGGTATGGTTGCCCCCTCCCTTGGAGATATGGTTGTCTCCGTTTTTCCCTTTCGGGTAATGTTCGCTTCGCCAATGTTATAAGAGCTTGTTAGACCTGCAACACTGTTCCAGTGACCTTAGAACTGTTTAATCGCAGATGACAGAGCGGAAAACTAGCGTCGCATTCTCCGGTGTCGTGACTCGAATAACGTAGCCAGTTAAGGCGATAGCTGGTCAGAATAGCTTGTTCGATTACTCTTACAAGCTCCGGCCCTTAAGGGCGGGGTTCCTGACAAATAGAGATTCCTAGATTGTTGCCTACTTGCAACCATCTTTCACTTCCCACCAGCACCACCCATCTAAAATCTACCATCTAGAAGGTGACGATCCCACACCAATCGCCAGCGATCTGGTGTGGGATTCAGAGTCCGGTTAAGGATATCTAGAACTTCCTTCAAGGTACTCCAATTGTTTCCCTCTACGGCATTTTAAAGTGAGGAACACAGGCCCACTCAGGGCATTCTAGCAAATATTGGCTCGTCTCGTCATCCATGCGGGAAACGAAGCGTTATCCTGCGAGGGATTCCCGTCTGTTTAGCTAAAATTCTGCATCCCGATCGTTTTCAGTCCGCAGCCGCACCGAATCAGCGTGAGAAGGAAGCCCCTCTGCTTCGGCCAAAACATTAATCGCCTTACTCACCTTTTTCAGTGCTGTCGGCGAATATTCAATCAAACTCGAATGCTTAATAAAAGTTTCGACACCCAGCGGCGAAGCATAGCGGGGAGAGCCCGAAGTCGGCAAAGTGTGATTCGGCCCCGCCAAATAGTCTCCCACAGCTTCCGGCGTCGAGTAGCCCAAGAAAATCGCCCCAGCGTGGCGAATTTGCTCCAGCAAGGCCCAGGGATCTGCCACTTGCAATTCCAAGTGTTCCGGGGCAAACTCGTTAGAGAGTTCCGCCGCCGTCTTGAGAGACTCAACTACCACGACTAAACCATAATTAGCGATCGCCTTTTCTGTTAAAGTTCGGCGCGGGTGATTTGTCAACTGTCTGTCTACCTCAGCCACCACTTTTCTCGCCAGCACCGAATCCGCCGTCAGCAAAATCGCCGACGCCATCGAATCATGTTCAGCTTGAGCCAACATATCCGCAGCTACGTGGACAGGATTTGCCGAGCCGTCTGCGATAATCAGCACCTCCGACGGGCCCGCCAGAGAATCAATCCCCACATTCCCGTAAACCAGTTTTTTCGCTAGCGTGACGTAAATATTCCCCGGCCCAGTAATTAAATCCACCTTCGGAATAGTTTCCGTACCGTAGGCCAAAGCCGCGATCGCCTGGGCCCCACCTACCCGATAAATCTCATCAACTCCCGCTTCCTGAGCCGCTACGAGTACCGCAGGATTCATTTTCTTCTCCTGTCCGGGGGGAGTACACATCACCAGTCTCGGAACCTTGGCGACCTTTGCAGGCACCGCATTCATAATCACCGAGCTGGGATAGGACGCTTGACCGCCTGGGATGTAAATTCCCGCTCGATCGACCGGCGTATACCGCTTGCCCAAAACTATCTCGTCATCGCCAAACTGTACCCAAGACTTCGGGACGCGCTGTCGGTGAAACGCCTCTACCTGTTTGCAAGCCAGCCGGATTGCATTTAATAATTCTTTCGACACCTGCTGGTAAGCAGCATCCAATTCGGCGCCACTCACCCGCAATTCTTCCGCATTTAGGGTGATGCGGTCGAATTCAGCGGTGTAGTGCAGCACAGCCAGATCGCCTTTGCGCCTTACAGCTTGCAGCACTTCCCGCACAGTTGCTTCTTTGTGAACGACGAGTTCGTCATGGGTGCGATCGCAGATCCGTCGCAGTTCAGCTTGTGCTTCAACCCACTGAGTAATGATTCGCAGCATGGAGATTAGGAATGCCTTCCCTAGGAATTGCCCGCCTGAGATCCGGGTGCCGAGGGAGAAGACAAGAGGGGGAGAGAGGAGAGACCAGGAGGGGGAGAGACCAGGAGTGGGAGAAGGGGAGAATTGCGAAAATCTGCCTTCTGCCCTCTGCCTTCTGCCTTCTGCCCTCTGCCCTCTGCCTTCTGCCTTCTGCCTTCTGCCTTCTGCCTTCGGTAAGTGCTTCTTGCCGAAGCCCAAATCACCCATACTCTTTGTTATAGCTTAACTTGGATTTTTCCGGGAATCGCATTTTTAGCAGAATAAGTGCTATGTTAGTTTCTCGGATACTTTGTAATTTTTTTATAAAAAAACGCCCAAATTATTGTATACTTGAAAATTGCGTGCAAGACAATCGTGACCGAAAAACGAGCCCGCCATACCTAACTTGATTGCTTGAGGTGGGAGTCAGTCCCGGCTTCAACCGTCTTGAATCTGTGTTCTGGTTGCTCCATAAACGTTCAAATCCTAGAATCAAGGACTTCTATGTTAGGGACAAACTGGTTTATTTAAGACGGTAGGGCATACCGTTTAAGCAAAGCGCAGGGTCAAGTCATCAGACTCCCGCCCTGCCAAGAATCCCCTCGCCGGGCGGGTATGGGGAGTGTCAAGAGCGCCTGGAAGCATCAGGCTTTTTGTGGATAGAACCCAAAAAGGTTGTCCAGCAGAATCCCCGACTCTTGAGAATCGGGAGCTAGACTAAATAGCCAAATACTTGTCTAAAGTTGCTCATAGTTCTTCACGGTGATGATATTGACAGCGTTGTAATTTTCTGCAAATTTGACGCTCATGCCGAAACGATGAGGCAAAATATCTGGTTTGTAAACCACAGTCGATTCAAAACTGACCAGCCTGTAAAAAGGTCGAACGGGAGACCACGATTCGTTAAATAGGTTGAAAATACAGGTTGAACAATGGCTAAAAGCTTCAACAGTTATACAACGTGATGCCTAGGGTGGGCTACACCCGAATTTACGCCTGTGGACAAGTAGGAGCCGACTCCCTTGGCAGAAGCAGGAAGCAGACCCTCTAGAAACCACTTCTAGTTGAATGGTGAAGCTTGAATAAGTTTAGCCAAGTTTTGTATAGCAGTGTCAATCAATACCTATTTCCAGTAACTGAACTATGGCTAATATTAAGTCTGCTGTCAAACGAGTCAAAATCGCCGAGCGCAACCGCTTGTACAACAAGTCTTACAAGTCAGCGGTCAAAACCCTGATGAAGAAGTATTTTGCGGCTGTTGACAAGTATGCGGCTGCTCCGAGTCCTGAGTCAATGCAAGAGGTGCAGCAGCGTATGTCTGAGGCTTACAGCAAAATCGATAAGGCTGTCAAGAAAGGTGTACTCCACCGCAACAACGGCGATCGCAAGAAATCCCGGTTGGCGAGAACCCTGAAGCCGCATGAAACACAAGTAGCATCCTGAAGCAGAAGGCAGAAGGCCATAACAATTACGAATTAAAAAATACGAATTACGAATTATTCACTCGTAATTAGTAATTGGTAATTCGATTCTCCCCGGCTCCCTCTGGCTCAACTGTGGGAGCTGTGCGAGCTCAAAACAATTCCCTTTTTTCACCTCTACTCTGCTTCCCTTATGCAGCTCATCGACACCCACGTTCATATCAATTTTGATACGTACAAATCAGAGTTAGAAGCGATTCGAGAACGCTGGCGCGCAACTGGTGTGGTTCGTCTGGTTCATTCCTGTGTAGAGCCAGCAGAGTTTGCGGGAATTCAAGCGATCGCCAATCAGTTTGCAGAAGTGTCTTGGGCCGTTGGGCTCCACCCCCTAGACGCAGGAAAGTGGACGGACGAGACTGGAAGCCAGATTAGGGAATTGGCGAGTTCTGATTCTAGAGTAGTGGCGATCGGGGAAACCGGACTGGATTTTTATAAGGCGGACGATAGAGAACACCAGTTCAAAGTATTTGAAGCACAACTCGCGATCGCCCAGCAACTTGACAAACCGGTGATTATCCACTGTCGTAACGCAGCCGCGCCAATGGCAGAAATGCTACGGAATTTTTGGCAAACTCGCGGAAAAGTGCGCGGGGTGATGCACTGTTGGGGAGGGACTCCCGAAGAAACTCAATGGTTTTTAGATTTGGGTTTCTACATCAGTTTTAGCGGAACTGTCACCTTTAAAAAAGCTTTGCAAATACAAGAGTCAGTTTGTATGGTAAATAGCGATCGCCTTTTAGTCGAAACAGATTGCCCTTTTCTCGCCCCTGTACCCAAGCGGGGAAAACGAAACGAACCGGCTTACGTCTATTATGTAGCGGAGCAAGTTGCTAAATTGAGGGGAGTTTCTCTGGAAACTTTGTGTCAGCAGACGACTGAAAACGCCTGTCAGCTATTCGGTCTTTCTCTCGCTCAAGATTAGCTGCGAGGGAATTACGAATTATTCACTCGTAATTCGTAATTCGTAATTTTTAATTCGTAATTGTTTCGTAATTCGTAATTCCCTTTTCGTTACACTTCACCCAAAACTGGAACTGCAATGCGGGCAAAAGCTGGAAAGTAAATTTTAGGAGTCAAATGTCTAGAGGTTTGTGCGAACTAACACGCTTGATATCGCAGCTCAAACTGTCGATCGAGAAGGTAAAAAGGGCAGAGAGTGGGACAATTACGAATTAGAAATTACGAATTCCGAATTATTCACTCGTAATTAGTAATTCCCTTCTCGTAATTCCCTTCTCGTAATTAGTAATTCGTAATTCGTAATTCCCTGCCGGCCGGGGCGCATTGTAAAAAACTAGAGCTTTCTCAGGAAAATAAATACCCATGACTACTAAAGATTACACGGAATTCGCCTTCACCTTGCCCGACCTGATCGAAATCCAGCGGGCAAGTTTTCGCTGGTTCCTGGAAGCGGGACTCATTGAAGAACTTGACAGCTTTTCCCCGATTACTGACTACACAGGGAAGCTGGAACTTCACTTCATGGGTAAAGACTTCAAACTCAAGCGCCCCAAATACGATGTGGACGAAGCCAAGCGCAGGGACAGCACCTACTCCGTGCAAATGTACGTCCCTACCCGTCTGATTAACAAAGAAACAGGCGAAATCAAAGAACAAGAAGTCTTCATCGGTGATTTACCCTTGATGACCGAACGCGGCACCTTCATCATCAACGGTGCTGAACGGGTCATCGTCAACCAAATCGTGCGATCGCCCGGTGTCTACTACAAATCAGAAACGGACAAGAATGGACGCCGTTCCTACAATGCTTCTCTGATTCCCAACCGTGGGGCGTGGCTGAAATTTGAGACGGATAAGAATGATTTAGTGTGGGTGAGAATCGATAAAACCCGGAAACTCAGCGCTCAGGTGTTGCTGAAAGCACTGGGACTAACAGACGGGGAAATCAACGACTCCCTGCGTCACCCGGAATATTTCCAGAAGACGATCGAAAAAGAAGGTCAGTTCGGCGAAGAAGAGGCTCTGATGGAGCTGTACCGCAAGCTGCGACCGGGTGAACCCCCCACCGTGGCGGGTGGCGAACAGTTGCTTAATTCGCGTTTTTTCGACCCCAAACGCTACGATTTGGGCCGGGTGGGACGCTACAAACTCAACAAAAAGTTGCGCTTGACAGTGCCAGATACAATGCGGGTGTTGACTTCGCAGGATATTTTGACGGCGATCGACTATTTGATTAATTTAGAATTCGACATCGGCTCAACGGATGACATCGACCACTTGGGAAACCGCCGGGTGAGGAGTGTGGGAGAGTTGCTGCAAAACCAGGTGCGGGTGGGTCTAAACCGCCTAGAACGGATTATCCGGGAACGGATGACTGTTTCGGATGCAGATTCTTTGAGTCCGGCTTCTTTGGTGAACCCGAAACCGTTGGTGGCGGCGATTAAGGAGTTTTTTGGTTCGTCGCAGTTGTCGCAGTTTATGGATCAGACTAATCCGCTGGCGGAACTGACGCACAAACGTCGGCTTTCAGCTTTGGGACCTGGTGGTTTGACTCGGGAACGGGCGGGGTTTGCGGTGCGGGATATTCATCCGTCGCACTATGGTCGGATTTGTCCGATCGAAACTCCAGAAGGCCCCAACGCCGGACTCATTGGTTCTCTGGCGACTCACGCGCGGGTGAATTCCTATGGCTTCATTGAAACTCCTTTTTATCCAGTAGAAAAAGGACGGGTGCTGCGGGATAAGGCTCCTGTTTATATGACGGCGGATGAAGAGGATGATTTGCGGGTTGCGCCGGGGGACATTAGCCTTGACGAAAATAATAATCTGTTGGGCGAAACGGTGGCGGTGCGCTACCGCCAAGAGTTTACGACGACGACTCCCATGCAAGTGGACTATATGGCGATTTCGCCAGTGCAAATCGTGTCTGTGGCTACTTCCATGATTCCGTTCCTGGAACATGATGACGCGAACAGAGCTCTGATGGGCTCGAATATGCAGCGCCAAGCTGTGCCCCTACTGAAACCGGAACGGCCTCTGGTGGGTACTGGTTTGGAGGCTCAAGCGGCGCGAGATTCAGGGATGGTGGTGGTTTCTCGGACTAATGGTGAGGTGGTTTATATTGATGCGACGCGGGTGATTGTGAAGTCTCTGGCGCTTGATGCGGAATCTAGCAATGGCGATGAACATTTCATGATTCGGGATTATGACGAGTTGAGGGTGAAAAATCCGTCGGCTTTCAAGCAGAAGTATGTTGGTTGTGTGGAACATGAGTTGCAAAAATATCAGCGTTCTAATCAGGATACTTGTTTGAATCAGCGTCCTTTGAGCTATGAGGGCGATCGGGTGGTTGCGGGTCAGGTGCTAGCGGATGGTTCTTCGACAGAAGGAGCAGAACTGGCTCTGGGTCACAATATCCTGGTAGCCTATATGCCTTGGGAGGGCTATAACTATGAGGATGCGATGCTGATTAGTGAGCGTCTGGTTTATGAGGATGTATACACCAGCATCCACATTGAAAAGTACGAAATTGAGGCTCGTCAAACTAAGTTAGGCCCTGAAGAAATTACTCGCGAAATTCCCAACGTCGGAGAAGATGCTCTGCGACAGTTGGATGAACAGGGGATTATCCGCAAGGGGGCTTGGGTGGAAGCTAGCGATATTTTGGTGGGTAAGGTAACACCGAAGGGTGAATCTGACCAACCGCCAGAAGAGAAATTGCTGCGGGCTATTTTTGGGGAAAAAGCTCGTGATGTGCGGGATAATTCGCTGCGGGTTCCCAATGGTGAAAAGGGCCGCGTTGTAGACGTGCGGGTTTTCACGCGGGAACAGGGCGATGAACTGCCGCCAGGGGCAAATATGGTTGTCCGTGTTTATGTGGCCCAAAAGCGGAAGATTCAAGTCGGTGACAAAATGGCTGGCCGCCACGGAAATAAGGGTATTGTGTCGCGGATTTTGCCGAAGGAGGATATGCCTTATTTGCCTGATGGTACCCCCGTTGATATGGTGTTGAATCCTTTGGGTGTGCCTTCTCGGATGAATGTGGGTCAGATTTTTGAGTGTTTGCTGGGATGGGCTGGGGAAAATCTGTCGATGCGGTTTAAGATGGTGCCTTTTGATGAAATGCACGGGGCTGAGAAGTCTCGGGAAACTGTGCATGGTAAGTTGCAGGAGGCGCGGGAGAAGACTGGTAAGCCGTGGGTTTTTAATGAGAAGCATCCGGGTAAGACTATTGTCTACGATGGCCGGACTGGTGAGGCGTTCGATCGACCGATTACGGTGGGTATCGCTTATATGCTGAAACTCGTCCACTTGGTAGATGACAAAATCCACGCCCGGAGCACGGGGCCTTATTCGCTGGTGACGCAGCAGCCTTTGGGAGGTAAGGCGCAGCAGGGTGGCCAGCGGTTCGGGGAAATGGAAGTCTGGGCTCTGGAGGCTTTCGGGGCGGCTTATACTTTGCAGGAGTTGCTGACTGTGAAGTCGGATGATATGCAGGGAAGGAACGAGGCTTTGAATGCGATCGTCAAGGGGAAGGCGATTCCTCGGCCGGGTACTCCTGAGTCTTTCAAGGTGCTGATGCGGGAGTTACAGTCCTTGTGTTTGGATATTGCTGTGCACAAGGTTAATACTTCTGACGATGGTAGCGAACACGTTGAGGTGGATTTGATGGCTGATATTGGGGGTCGGCGATCGCCTTCTCGGCCTACATACGAGTCTATTTCCCGTGACGAACTGGACGAGGATATGTAGGGATTAGGGGCATTGGGCATTGGGCATTGGGCATTGGGAATTGGGCATGGGCATCGGGCATTGGGCATTGGGCATCGGGCATGGGTTATTGGTAACTGGTTATTCGTTATTGGTAGCCCCTCACCAATAACAAATAACTAATGACTAATGACTTCTTCCCTCTTCCTTCTTCCTTCTTCCTTCTTCCTTCTTCCTCTACTAAGATACTTAAGGCAAATATTCCCGATACTTCGACTACGCTCAGCACAAGTAACTTCACTACAGTTTCCCCAGGTTTTGTAGGAGAAATTCAAGAAAACGGCTGCATAATTTTTCAAGGTGGAAAGGATGGCATCGGGCATCGGGCATCGGGCATCGGGGATCGGGTATTGGACATTGGGCATTGGGCATTGGGCATTGGGCATTGGGCATGGGTCATCGGTAATTGTTTGTAACTGTTAATAACTCCTTCCTTCTTCCTTCTTCCTTCTTCCTTCTTCCTTCTTCCTTCTATCCGTTACATCCGTTAAATCGGTTACAGAATCCGTTGCCGAACTTCCTTCTTCCTTCTTCCTTCTTCCTTCTTCCTTCTATCCGTTACATCCGTTAAATCGGTTACAGAATCCGTTGCCGAACTTCCTTCTTCCTTCTTCCTTCTTCCTTCCTGTGACAATCCCAGTTGTATTAATCCAGAACACCTTTGGGCTGGTACTCGTTCTCAAAACTTATTAGATGCTTCTAAGAAAGGACGCACTCAAGGCAAAAGTCATCCCCTTTCCAAGACCAAATTAGATTGGGGAAAAGTTCGAGAAATTCGGAAAAAACTAGCAGCAGGAGAGAGTGTGAAGGATCTAGCTCAGGAATACAGTGTGGGTCGCAAAACCATACAGGATACAATTACGAATTAAAAAGTAATTCCCTTAAGCGACAGTAAATCATCAATTGGAGTCACAATGGCTAAAGTAGAACAACGCTTTGATTACGTGAAGATAGGGTTAGCTTCACCAGAAAGAATTCGACAGTGGGGAGAGAGAACTTTACCCAATGGTCAGATTACTGGAGAAGTGACAAAACCGGAGACAATCAACTACAGAACATTAAAACCAGAGATGGATGGCTTGTTTTGCGAGCGCATTTTTGGACCTGCAAAAGATTGGGAATGTCATTGTGGTAAGTACAAAAGAGTTCGTCATAGAGGCATTGTTTGCGAAAGATGCGGTGTTGAAGTTACTGAATCTCGCGTCCGTCGCCACCGCATGGGATTCATCAAACTAGCAGCTCCCGTAGCTCACGTTTGGTATCTCAAAGGCATCCCCAGTTACATGGCAATTCTCTTGGATATGCCTCTGCGAGATGTGGAACAAATTGTTTATTTCAATGCCTATGTTGTCCTGAATGCAGGTAATGCCGACAAGCTGCAATATAAGCAGTTGCTAACGGAAGATGCTTGGCTGGAAATAGAGGATGAACTCTACAGCGAAGATTCCACACTCACAGGCGTAGAAGTCGGCATAGGTGCAGAGGCTTTGCAAGTTTTGTTGCAAAATATTCCACTGGAATCGGAAGCGGAAAAGTTGCGGGAAGATATTGCGAATGCCAAAGGTCAAAAACGCGCCAAGTTAATTAAACGCTTGCGAGTAATTGATAACTTTATTGCTACTGGTTCCCAACCGGACTGGATGGTGTTGTCGGTGATTCCGGTGATTCCTCCAGATTTGCGACCGATGGTGCAGCTAGATGGCGGGCGTTTTGCGACGTCTGACCTGAATGACCTTTATCGCCGGGTGATTAACCGCAATAACCGATTGGCGAGACTGCAAGAAATTCTGGCGCCGGAAATCATTATTCGTAATGAAAAACGGATGTTGCAGGAAGCGGTGGATGCGCTGATTGATAATGGACGGCGAGGCCGAACGGTGGTGGGTGCAAACAATCGCCCTCTGAAGTCGCTGTCGGACATTATTGAGGGGAAACAAGGGCGCTTCCGACAAAACTTGTTGGGTAAACGGGTTGATTATTCGGGACGTTCGGTGATTGTTGTCGGACCGAAACTGAAAATTCATCAGTGCGGTTTGCCGAGAGAAATGGCGATCGAACTTTTCCAGCCTTTTGTGATTCATCGCCTCATCCGTCAGGGGTTGGTGAATAATATCAAAGCTGCGAAAAAGATGATTCAGCGCAACGATCCGGGGGTTTGGGAGGTGCTCCAAGAAGTGATTGAGGGGCATCCTGTGATGCTGAACCGTGCCCCCACTCTTCACCGCTTGGGGATTCAGGCTTTTGAACCGATTTTGGTGGATGGGAGGGCGATTCAGCTTCACCCGCTAGTCTGTCCGGCTTTTAACGCTGACTTTGACGGTGACCAAATGGCGGTTCACGTTCCTTTGTCTTTGGAATCTCAGGCGGAAGCGCGGTTGCTGATGTTGGCTTCTAATAACATTATGTCGCCAGCAACGGGCAGACCGATTGTGACTCCTTCTCAGGACATGGTACTTGGTTGCTACTATTTGACGGCGGACAATCCTGACGCTCAAAAAGGGGCTGGTCACTATTTCTCCAACCTTGATGATGCGGTTGTGGCTTACGAACAGGGGCTAGTTGATTTGCACTCTTATGTGTGGGTGCGCTTTCAAGGTGCAATGGAAGGTACGGAACCAGAAGGAGAACCGGTGAAGGTGGAAAAATCGGCTGACGGTATTGTCACGAAGGAATACAAATTCCGTCGCATTCGAGAAGATAAGGATGGCAAATTGATTACTCAATTCATTCGCACGACTCCAGGCCGGATTATCTATCACCAAACGATTCAATCGGTAATTAATAATTAGGGAATTGGGAATTGGGAATTGGGAATTGGGAATTGGGAATCGGGAATTGGGAATGGCAATTACGAATTAAAAATTACGAATTACGAATTATTCACTCGTAATTAGTAAGTCGTAATTCGTAATTCCCTACTCGGAATTCGTAAGTCGTAATTCGTAATTCCCTACTCGGAATTCGTAAGTCGTAATTCGGAATTCCCTTTACTAACAGCCAACTAACAAAGGACAGTAGAAAAATGACAGTAAATAAAGAAATTGTTTTTCGGAATCGAGTTGTAGACAAAGGTCAACTGAAAAAACTGATTTCTTGGTCTTTCACTCACCACGGAACGGCCCGCACAGCGCAAATGGCAGACAAACTGAAGGATTTGGGTTTTCGGTTTGCAACGAGGGCTGGAGTTTCAATTAGTGTAGACGACCTACAAGTACCGCCATCCAAGCGATCGCTCCTCGATGCAGCAGAAGAAGAAATCCGCATCACCGAACAACGATACACCAGAGGCGAAATCACCGAAGTCGAACGCTTCCAAAAAGTAATCGACACCTGGAACAGCACCTCAGAAGACCTCAAAGACGAAGTAGTAAAAAACTTCCGCGCCACAGACCCCTTGAATTCAGTCTATATGATGGCTTTCTCTGGGGCACGGGGTAATATTTCTCAGGTGCGGCAACTTGTGGGGATGCGCGGGCTGATGGCCGACCCCCAAGGAGAAATTATTGACCTACCAATCAAGACCAACTTCCGCGAGGGATTGACCGTCACCGAATACATCATTTCCTCCTATGGCGCCCGCAAAGGTTTGGTGGATACGGCTTTACGGACAGCGGATTCCGGGTATCTGACACGTCGTCTGGTGGATGTGTCGCAGGATGTCATAGTGCGGGAGTTTGATTGCGGCACCCAGCGCGGCATTCGTGTTCGCCCGATGACTGATGGGGCGACGGTCTTGATTCCCCTGAAAGAAAGGTTGCTGGGACGTGTGTTTGCTAGTGATGTGATTCATCCCAAAACTGGCGAAATCGTGGCTTTTGGGAAGGAAAGAGCCGTCCGTAATCAACCGATAACAGAAGAACTCGCAGAGGCGATTGGTAAGTCGGGGGTGGCTGAGGTGTTTTTGCGATCGCCCCTAACCTGTGAAGCAACTCGTTCTGTTTGTCAACATTGCTATGGCTGGAGTTTGGCTCACGGAAAGATGGTCGATATGGGAGAGGCGATCGGGATTATTGCTGCTCAGTCGATCGGAGAACCAGGTACTCAATTAACAATGCGAACCTTCCACACCGGAGGAGTCTTCACGGGAGAAGTAGCCAAACAAGAACGTGCTCCATTTCCAGGAATTGTTAAATTCAAAAACCTTCGCACTCGTTCTTTCCGTACTCGCCACGGAGAAGAAGCTTTAGTCGCCGAGAGCAGTGGGAAATTAGTCCTAGAAGGAGATGGTTTTGAAGAAGGGAAGTCTGGGGCTAAGAATCAGAAGCTAAAAATCGAATTGGCGATCGCCCAAGGTTCGACAGTCATGGTGAGAGATGGACAGCGGGCGATTCCGAATCAAATTTTGGCTGAGGTGCCGATCGCTGGTCGAGCTGCTCGTAAAACTACCGAAAAAGTGACGACAGATGTAGCTTCCGATTTAGCCGGTGAAGCCAAGTTTGCTGATTTAATTCCAGAAGAAAAGACCGATCGCCAAGGTAATACTACTCGTACAGCTAGTAAGGGTGGTTTGGTTTGGATTTTGTCGGGGGAAGTCTATAACTTACCTCCGGGAGCAGAACCGGCTGTCAAAAATGGCGATCGCATCGCGGCCAACAGCGTGCTTGCGGAAACTAAGCTTGTTTCGGAACATGGTGGAGTCGTTCGGATTGCGGATGAACGGGAGATTGAGATTATTACAGCTCAGGTTTTGTTGGACCAGGCCGTCGTTCGGGCCGAAAGTGTGGGCGGTCGCGACCATTATGTGATTGAAACAGCATCTAATCAAAAGTTTTCTCTGAAGACAGCTCCTGGTAGCAAAGTTGTGAATGGGGAGGTTGTCGCCGAGCTTCTGGATGATAGTTACCGCACGGCTACGGGGGGTATTGTCAAATACGCCGGGGTTGAGGTCCACAAACGCGGCAAAGCTAAACTTGGCTACGAAGTAGTGAAGGGCGGCACTCTGCTGTGGATACCGGAGGAGTGTCATGAGGTTAACAAAGACATTTCGCTGTTGCTGGTGGAGGATGGTCAGTATGTGGAGGCTGGTACTGAGGTAGTCAAGGATATTTTCTGCCAAACTAGCGGAGCTGTAGAAGTAACCCAGAAGAACGACATCCTTCGGGAAATTGTGATCAAGCCCGGTGAACTTCATGCTTTGGATCGTCCTCTTTTGAGTTTGGGTGAAGGTCAAATTGTCTCTGCTGGTCAGGAAATTTTTCCGGGTTTGGTTGCTTCGGAATTAGGGTATGCGGAGTATATTGAAACCCCTGAAGGCCCGGCTTTGTTGTTGCGTCCTGTGGTTGAGTTTCCGGTACCGGATAAGCCGCCTATTCCTTCTCAGACTGCTCTGAATGAGTCGATCGCATTAAAAGCTGTTCAACGTCTCCCTTACAAAGATGGGGAGCGGGTTAAGTCTGTGGATGGTTTGGAGCTTTTGCGGACGCAGTTGATTTTGGAGATTGGCGGTTCAGCGCCTCAGTTGGCTGCTGATATTGAGTTGCTTTCGGATGAAGTCGATGCGGAGGCTTTTGGGGCTGATGGTTCTGGGCCGGCTTGGTCTGGTTCCCGGTCTGTGGCGTCTGGGGAGATGGTTCTGGCGGATGAAACGGCTGTTTCTAAGCCGATGCGTTTGCAGTTGGTGATTCTGGAGTCTTTGGCTGTGCGGCGGGATATTGTTGCGGATCCGACTCAGGGGAGTACCCATACGAGGTTGTTGGTGGAGGATGGACAGTCGATCGCTCCTGGTGCGGTGGTTGCTCGGACGGAAATCCTGTGTAAGGAGGCGGGTGTTGTCCGTGGTATTCGGGAGGGTTTGAATGAGCCTATTCGCCGCTTGTTGGTGATGCGGGATGTTGATTCGATAAGTGTTGATGTCGCGGGGGAACCTGCGGTGAGTCCTGGTCAGTTGTTGGTGGCTGGTACGGAGGTGGCTCCGGGTATTTTTCTGGAGGAGTCGGGTCAGGTTGTGAGGGTGATTCGGCCGACGATTGAGGGGGAGCCGGCAAAGATTGTTCTGCGTATAGCTCGTCCTTATCGGGTGTCTGCGGGTGCTGTGCTCCATGTGGATGATGGGGATTTGGTGCAGCGGGGGGATAATTTGGTGATTCTGGTTTTTGAGCGGGCTAAGACTGGGGATATTATCCAGGGTTTGCCGCGGATTGAGGAGTTGTTGGAGGCGCGGAAGCCGAAGGAGGCTTGTATTTTGGCGAAGCGTCCGGGTGTTGCTCAGTTGGTGGCTTCCGATGACAATATTGAGCTGGCTGTTGTTGAAGATGATGGTCGGATTGAGCAGTATCCTTTGTTACCCGGTCAGAATCCGATTGTTTCCGATGGACAGCGGGTGGCGACGGCGGAGGCTCTGACGGATGGGCCTGCCAATCCTCATGAGATTTTGGAGGTTTATTTTGATGTGCTGAAGGAGTTGCGTCCTACTTTTGATGCTGCTTTGGAGAGTTTTCAACAGGTGCAGACTTTTTTGGTGAACGAGGTCCAGGCGGTGTATCAGTCTCAGGGTGTTGATATTTCTGATAAACACATTGAGGTGATTGTCAGACAGATGACCAATAAAGTGAGGTTGGAGGATGGCGGTGATACTACCATGCTTCCTGGGGAGTTGGTGGAGTTGCGGCAGGTTGAGCAGGTGAATGAGGCGATGTCGATTACTGGTGGGGCTCCGGCGGATTATACTCCTGTGTTGTTGGGGATTACGAAGGCTTCGCTGAATACTGATAGTTTTATTTCGGCTGCTTCGTTTCAGGAGACTACGCGGGTTTTGACTGAGGCTGCGATCGAGGGTAAGTCTGATTGGTTGCGTGGTTTGAAGGAGAATGTGATTATTGGGCGGCTGATTCCGGCGGGGACTGGGTTTAATGCTTATGAGGAGCTGAGTGTGTCGGCGGAGGCTGTTGATGATGCTGTTTTTGATGATGATGTTCATCATTTGCAGGAGGATGTGGTGCTGGACGATCGGTCTGCGCGTCGTGCTTATGCGATCGAGAGTAAGTTTGATGTGACTGATGCTTCTGATGTTGACAGTGATGATGATTTTGGGGAGGAGATTGAGGTGGAGGAGGAGGATTTTGTGGTTGAGTCGGATGATGATGCGATCGGGGCGATCGGGTTGGATGATGATGATGATATTGGTTACGATTTTGATGAGGATGATGATTAATAGTTAATAGTTAATTGTTAATGGTTAACTGTTAACTGTTAATAGTTAACTGTTAATAGTTAATTGTTAACAGTTAACAGTTAACAGTTGACAGTTAACAGTTGACAGTTGACAGTTGACAGTTGACACATCGAGACTCACAACTTACTCCTGACTGGGAGTAAATTCGGCGATACTTCGACGGAGTTTATCCTGAACCCTTCGACTATGTGGTCTCTGAGCCCTTCGGCTTACTTCGACTACGCTCCGCACAAGTCGCTCAGGGTAAACTCCGTGGAAGGGTTTAGCACACCGTCTGTAAAATTCAATGAATTTATTTTTGTGTCAATTCCAGTAACACCGGAAGGGTTGACTGTTGACTATTGACTGTTGAAAATCAATTACGAATTAATTAATTACGAATTACGAGGGAATAATTCGTAATTCGTAATTCTTAATTCGTAATTCTCAGTGTCGGTGTCTCTACAGTACGCGCATTTTATGAATTTCCCCTGACTCGATTGTTCTGATGCGATCGGGAAACGAGGTTAGATTATCTCCGGTGAATTCCCTCCGCTTCGCTCCACCTATGATAAATTCTGAAGAAGCATTCAAATGAAGGGCATAGGGCATAGGGCATAGGGCATAGGGCATGGGGCCTGGGACTTGCCTACGTACTTCACTTTCTTGAGAACCGCCCAGCGAGTAAATTCGATTAATGCTAGTGACTGATGAGTGACCCAACACAACGACTGCGTTTATCCGCTCGCCCTTCGAATACGCTCTTCGGGTAAACGCAGTCGCCCAAGCGATCGCGCACCGCAAAAATGACCAGACTGTGATTAGTTATTGGTTATTAGTTATTAGTTATTAGTTATTGGTTATTGGTTATTGGTTATTGGGAGCAACTCACAAATAACAACTAACACCTAACAACCAACACCTAACAACTACGAACCAACAAATCACAAATCACAAATAACCAACGGTCAACGGCAAGAGTGTCTTCTGTTTACTCTTGCGGGAGCAAAGCCTTGATCTGATCGACAAACTGTTGATGGTCTACCACAGGTTTAGAAATGTAACCATCTGCACCGCTCTGATCCAGAAAAGTTTCGCGATCGCCCGCCATCGCGTGAGCAGTCACCAAAATAATCGGCAGCGAGGCCGTTTGCGGGTCAGCTTTGAGCAATTGAGTAATCTTAATACCGTCAACAGCTTTCCCCTGGTATACGCTGCGAGAAAGAGACACATCCATTAAAATCAAGTCAGCTTCCCCTGAAGCAGCAATCTGCATCACCTCTTCGACGTTTTCCGTGTGCTTCACGGCTAAGCCTCCCCGCTTAGTCAGAATTTTGGAAAAAACCCGAGCATTCACCAAATCGTCCTCTACAATCAGAACGGTTTTCATCTGTCTTCCCTCTGAGAGACCCCCACCATACTTCGGCGGAGTTGATCCTGAGCCCAACGACGGAGTTTACCCTGAGCGTAGTCGAAGGGCTCAGGATAAACTCCGTCGAATAGATCGGCACAAGTAGCTGTACTCAGCAAGGTGGCGGGAGAAAAAGGGGGGCTGGATCTATGCAACATATCAGTTAAGTTAATATTGAGTTAAAGAAACCCGTTTTGCCGGACTGGTGAGCAAACATTAGCACTATTTACTCCTACAGTTTAGGAGAGGCTTCCGATACTGTAGCCCGACTTGTGCGAGGGTGGCGCAGCAGTCAGGCGTTTAAATAGAGAAAATCTCCTCGCTCGCTGACAACTGGTGACGTGAGCTTCGATCGTGTTAGTGGTAGGCGCAATTCAAGGCAATATAAAGGTTAGGGTAAGAGTGGAGGGTAAAAGGCAAGTGTTGCCATTCTTCGGCACTCTCCCGTCTTCGGCACTCTTTAAGTTGATTTTTATCCTCCTGCGAATGCGGTTTTGTCGAACTTTTGACTCCCTTGCAGCAAACGGTTTTCACTCTTCTACAGGTAACCACGACGAGCGCATTGACTCTTGTCCTAGCACTCAGGAATTAACGGACACAAGGACTCATGGCTAAACAACTCAACCTACTTTCCGGGCAAGTAATTTCTACGGCTTTGCACACCGAGATGCAGCAATCGTACCTCGAATATGCCATGAGTGTGATCGTAGGGCGAGCTTTGCCTGATGTCCGCGACGGTTTAAAGCCGGTTCACCGCCGGATTTTGTACGCGATGCACGAACTGGGGATGACGCCCGATCGCCCCTACCGTAAGTGTGCCAGGGTAGTTGGAGATGTTTTGGGAAAATATCACCCCCACGGCGACCAATCTGTTTACGATGCTTTGGTACGCATGGTTCAGGATTTTTCGAGTCGCTATCCTTTACTTGCCGGTCACGGCAATTTCGGTTCGGTGGACAATGACCCGGCTGCTGCTATGCGCTATACCGAAACTAGGCTGGCATCGATCGCTCATGAAGCTATGTTAAACCAAGTCGGGGAGGCAACTGTCGATTTTACTGCTAACTTCGACAGTTCGCAGCAGGAACCGACTGCATTGCCGGCGATGTTGCCGTTTTTGGTGCTCAACGGCTGTACTGGGATTGCTGTGGGGATGGCAACTAATATCCCACCACACAATTTGGGGGAGGTGGTAGACGGTTTAATTGCTTTGATTGAAAACCCCGAACTCTCGGACGAGAAGTTGCTGCAACTGATTCCGGGGCCGGATTTCCCCACCGGAGGGGAAATTGTCGCTACAGAGGGCATTGTTGATGCCTACACTAAGGGGCGAGGCAGTATTACAGTCAGGGGTGTGGCCTCAGTGGAGGAAGTGCCTGGTAATCGCAAGGTACGGACGAAAACGGCGATCGTGGTGACGGAGTTTCCTTTTCAGGTGAATAAGGCTGCTTGGATTGAAAAGGTGGCGGATTTGGTGAATGCCGGACGGCTGGATGGTATTGCTGATTTGCGGGACGAAAGCGATCGCGATGGCATTCGAGTTGTAATTGAACTCAAGCGGGAATTTACCCCAGAAACTGTTTTGGCTCGTCTTTATCAACAAACTGACTTGCAAACTAATTTTGGGGCAATTTTGCTGGCAATTGTGCATGGTCAACCCCGACAATTGACTCTGAGGCAACTTTTGCAGGAATTTCTCGATTTCCGGGAAGTGACTCTGACTCGTCGCTACAATTACGAGTTGCAGGCGGCCGGGTGCCGCTGTCACATTGTCGAAGGGTTAATGGTGGCTTTGACAAATCTCGATGTGGCGATCGACATTCTCAGAAATGCTCCTGACGGCACTACTGCTAAGGAAATCTTCCAAATTCGGCTCGATTTGAGCGAAAGTCAGGCTGATGCGATTTTGGCTATGCCGATGCGACGACTGACTGGTTTGGAAAGGCAAAATTTGCAGTCGGAGTTGGATCAGTTGATGACTAAAATTGAAGAATTCCAGCGGTTGTTGGGCGATCGGCGCGAACTTTTGAAGGCTTTAAAGAAAGAATTGCGATCGCTCAAACGTAAGTATGCTGACCCCCGCCGCACGAGATTGGTAAATGCGGCTTCCCCTGCGGCCCAGGGCGAGCCACAAGTCGCTGGTAAGAGAAATTCGGCTCCGAAGCAGTCTGATGCTCCATTGCAAATACCTAATATCTTATTGCCGGTTCAGGAGGCAGAGGAAACTCTGGTTGAATTTACACACAAACAGTATGTGCGCCGTCTGTTGGTGAGCGATCGACAGCGGTCTAAAAATCGCGAAAAGTCGGTTCAAGCTTTAGATAAAAATGAAGATTTTATCGTCACTGCCAAGCAAACTAAAACCGATCGCACTTTGGTAATATTAACTCCTAGTGGCAAAGCTTACCCGCTGAAAGTTGCTGATATTCCCATTACCAACGGGCGAGATCGGGGAACGCCGATCGTCAGTTTGCTATCACCTTCGGCTACTAAAGAAAGTGCAGGTAGAGCTTTGTCGGAAATCACAATCGCACACTTTATTTTGCCGGAGAATTCGGAAGCGACCGACTTGGTAACTCTGACTCAGCAAGGGAAAATTAAGCGCTTGCCTCTTTCAGAATTTGCTGAATTGACTAATCGTGGTGTGACTGTTGTTAAGCTCAAGGATGACGATCGGCTGCGTTGTGCCAGTCTGTGCAAAGTTGGCGAACAAGTCGCGATCGCCACCACCGGAGGCCGAGTGCTCCGTTTTGAGATCTCGGAGGAACAACTGCCGCCGATGGGCCGCGCCGCCCAGGGTTCTCAAGCAACGCGGCTGCGGAAGAACGAACAGTTGGTGGGTTGCGTCACTCTCGACCCGAAAGAAAGTCTAGTGTTATTTTCGGAGTTGGGTTGGGCAAAACGGATGCCGGCGAGTTCTGTCAGACTTACTAACCGCGGTGAAATTGGTCAATACGCTTTTCGTTTCGCCGATCCCTCTGATGCTTTGGTTGGTCTGCTACGGGCTGTTCCCGGTTCGGATGTTAAACTTTTAACTAATACAGGGCGAATCCTGCGATCGGCTACTGATGCTATTGCTTTTTGGGGGAAGGATGCTGCGGGCGATCGGGCTTTTGACCTCCATCCTGCTGAGAAAATTATCAAAGTAGTCCTTAGTCATTAGTCAGTAGTCATTAGTCAGTAGTCAGTAGTCAGTAGTCATTAGTCAGTAGTCATTAGTCAGTAGTCATTAGTCATTAGTCAGTAGTCATTAGTCATTAGTCATTAGTCATTAGTCATTAGTTATTTGTTATTGGTTGCTTCCCATGCCCCATGCCCCATGCCCCATGCCCCATGCCCCATGCCCCATGCCCCATGCCCCATGCCCCATGCCCCATGCCCCATGCCCCATGCCCAATTCTAAAATTGTCTGATGGCCCAAGTTGTATTAGAAAATATCTACAAAACTTTTCCCCTCCGCCAAGGAGAACAGGAACAAGAGGCAAATACTACAGAAAATGCCTCACCAGATGCCCCTCGCTCAACGTCTAACACTGTTTTGCGACGGATTAACTTGACTGTCGAAGACGGGGAATTCATGGTGTTGGTGGGGCCGAGTGGCTGCGGAAAAAGCACTTTGCTGCGAGCGATCGCAGGTTTGGAAATCGTGACTGCTGGCAATATTTGGGTGGGCGATCGGCTCGTGAACGATTTGCCGCCCTTCGACCGAGATATTGCTATGGTATTTCAAAATTATGCTCTCTATCCTCACTTAACAGTTTACGATAATCTCGCTTTTGGATTGCGGCGATCGGGAAGGGAGAAGAAGTCATTAGTCATTAGTCAGCAGTCCTTAGGAAGAAGGGAGAAGAAGTCATTAGGAAGAAGGGAGAAGAAAGAAGAGATTATTGGCGAAATCAAGAATTTGGTTGTTAATAATTTAGAAAAATATCAAATTTATTCTTTATTAGAGGATTTCTTAGTAGGAATAACTCGCAAGTTGCCTTCTGGTTTGCGCTATTTTTCGGAACGGGAAAAAGCAGTTGGAGAACGGGTGCTGAAAGTTGCTCAATTATTGCAAATAGAATCTCTGTTAAATCGCTTACCAAAACAACTTTCGGGAGGGCAAAAACAGCGGGTAGCTTTGGGTAGGGCTATGGCTCGAAATCCTGAAGTTTTTTTGATGGACGAACCGCTGTCTAATCTGGATGCTAAATTGAGGGCGGAAACTCGATCGCAAATTGTGCAGTTACAGCGACAGTTGGGGACGACAACTATTTATGTTACTCACGACCAAACTGAGGCGATGACTATGGGCGATCGGATTGCGATTATGAAGGTCGGTCAACTTCAGCAAGTAGCTCAACCTCTAGAACTTTACAACAAGCCGGCTAACTTGTTTGTCGCTGAGTTTATCGGTTCTCCGCCGATGAATTTTTTGCCTGTGCAATTTACGGCTCCGCTGTTAATTTCTCACCCGCAATTCCGCTTCACTTTACCAGATATTTGGGCAAAAAGTTTACAAAAATATGACGGTAAATCGCTCATTTTGGGAATCCGGCCAGAACACCTGACCATTCACCCCCCTGCTACGAAAAATCTTTCGGTTCAAGTGGATGTTGTCGAAGCTTTGGGACACGAAACCTATTTGCGGGTCAGCTTGACGGATGCTCCGGCTGTACAGTTGCAAGTGCGAGTTCCTCCTGAGCGATCGATCCGAGTTGGTGAGGAGCTTTGGCTGGCGATCGCCCATGACAAAATTCACCTCTTTGACCCCGACACTGAGTTAGCCATATTTCCCCGTTAGTGACAGAAGTCATTGGTCATTGGTCATTGGTCATTGGTCATTAGTCATTAGTCATCAGTCATTAGTCATCAGTCATTAGTCATCAGTCATCAGTCATTGGTCACATGACTTATATCAAAAAGTTGCACTTTTTCCAAGCATCTGTTATATTAATTTACATAAGCTCACAAAAGTTAACGAAAGGAGTTCATACCATGCAAGAACCAAAACGCAACGCTTGGAGCTGGGGCTTCAGCGAAGGAGCCGAAAATTGGAACGGTCGTCTGGCGATGATTGGTTTCTCTGCTGCTGTCATCATCGAATTGGTTTCCGGTCAAGGCGTGCTTCACTTTTGGGGCCTAATGTAATTTTTTAGTTGATACGTTTCAGGAATTACGAAATTTGGGAGTTTCTTTCGAGACTCCCAAATTTTTTGTACTGATTTTCGACTCGCAGCCAACAGTCAACCGTCAACCGTCAACAGTCAACAGTCAACCGTCAACAGTCAACAATCATTGCTGAGTGCAAACCGAATCCAAATCACTCTTTTGGGTGATGCTAGGCAAATACTCTATTGGTCATTAGTCATTGGTCATTAGTCATTAGTCATTAGTCATCAGTCATCAGTCATTGGTCACATGACTTATATCAAAAAGTTGCACTTTAGTCAAGCATCTGTTATATTAATTTACATAAGCTCACAAAAGTTAACGAAAGGAGTTCATACCATGCAAGAACCAAAACGCAACGCTTGGAGCTGGGGCTTCAGCGAAGGAGCCGAAAATTGGAACGGTCGTCTGGCGATGATTGGTTTCTCTGCTGCTGCGATCGTTGAATTGGTTTCCGGTCAAGGCGTGCTTCACTTTTGGGGTCTCATCTAATTTTTGAGTTGATACCTTTCAGATACTGAAAAGTTTGGGAGTTTCTTTCGAGACTCCCAAATTTTTTGTACTGATTTTCGACTCGCAGCCAACAGTCAACCGTCAACCGTCAACCGTCAACAGTCAACCGTCAACAGTCAACAATCATTGCTGAGTGCAAACCGAATCCAAATCACTCTTTTGGGTGATGCTAGGCAAATACTCTAGCGGATATATTCTTTTAAGATACTGTTGCGGTTGGGATGGCGCAACTTCCGCAGAGCTTTCGCCTCGATTTGCCTAATTCGCTCGCGAGTGACGTTAAAGATTTGACCAATTTCCTCCAAGGTCTTCATCCTTCCGTCATCTAAGCCGTAACGCAGTCGTAGCACGTCCCGTTCTCGGGGGCTGAGAGTATCTAAAACGCTTTCCAAATCTTCGCGGAGCAAATTTTTCGATACTTGGTCTTCTGGGGTTTCGCCGTCAGATTCAATAAAGTCTCCCAGACGCGAATCTTCTTCTTTGCCGATCGGAGTTTCTAGAGAAATCGGTAACTGCGCGGATTTGGCAATGAAGCGTAACTTCTCGATCGTCATCTCCATCTTAGTAGCGATTTCTTCTTCCGTGGGCTTGCGACCCATTTCTTGAGAAAGAAGTTTCGTAGTTTTCTTGATCCGCGAGATGGTTTCGTAAAGGTGAACTGGTAGACGGATAGTGCGGGATTGATCCGCAATCGCTCTGGTGATGGCTTGACGAATCCACCAAGTCGCGTAAGTTGAGAATTTATAACCTTTTTCGTGGTCAAATTTTTCCGCCGCCCGAATTAGGCCCAAAGAGCCTTCCTGAATCAAATCTTGGAAAGACAAACCGCGATTCATGTATTTTTTGGCGATCGACACCACCAAACGCAGGTTTGACTGTACCATTTTCTCCTTGGCTCGTCGCCCGATGTGGAGTCTGTGACGAAATGCCGGTAGTGCCATTTCCACAGCAGTCGCCCATTCATTGTCTTTGGGCTCGCGGTCTAACTCCTCTAGCAGTTGCTCTCTGACTCGCTCCAATTCCAGCAAATCAGCAATCTTACGCGCGAGTTCAATTTCTTCATCAGCTCGCAACAGTCGAATCCGACCGATTTCTTGCAGGTAAAGCCGAATAGAGTCTTCTGTATAGTGCTTTTTCTTGGCCTGAGCCCGACGGCGGGCTTTAGCACCTTTAACAGACTTACTATCGTCTTCATCGGGTTGAACGTCTAAAAAGTCATCTCGATCGTCTTCTTCGTCGATAAAGAGTTCCAACTCGCCCTCGGGTAGAACGCTTTCGGCGTTCCGAAGCAAATCGATTGTTTCCATTTGGGGTTTGATTTTGGTTTCGAGTACAGTGTTAGCCTGGATCATGCTGCCTTCCTCATGCTCCTGAATGGAAGAATAAATAACAGTGGAAAGTGTCTCTTTGTAGTTTAGACAAGTTAGCGAGTATTGGCATTCCCGCAGCAAGAAATATTCGGATTTTCGACTTACAAGCCGACAATGCACCAGTTTTAGCAGTGCAGGTTCGAGTTTTGGCGTGAAATCGCAATCGCATTCAATCGATCGCCAACATCAGAGTCGCGACATGAAATCGAGTGTTTTGCTTTTTCTTTCGCAGCTATTTACCATAGGAGCTGCGATACCTAACGAGCGAAGGAGCGAACCTAGAGATGGGAGCGCTCACATCTCTACAAATACTGGCTTTTCTACTTGGTACTTCGAGCTTTTACCCGTACAAGTTTTCCTGTACGGAACTCTAACTTCTGCTTGACAAGTGTTTAACTTTTGGTTCGCTTGCTGCTTTCACTCTAATCACTAGACATCACAGTTCCCAGGCGATTTTTCGCCACCTTGGATGTCCGTCTGCTGCCTAAAATGCAACAACTTTGAGTCTAAGTACCGAACGGTGAGTCTTGGATATGGCAAAGACCTTTCCGATTGTAACCTTTCTTACCAAAAATGGATGTTGTTTTCCATTATTTGTCAAGAACTCGGAAAGCCCTGTTAGCTTAGCTTGACAAGGCCGACTAATGTCAACCTCAGCTAAATCCTGAGAATCATCCGCAAGAACTTTGATACTTGGCGGCGGTGTTGTTTTCTGCGAAGATCTGGGTGAACGGCTGCGGCGTAGTAGGTCAGAAATTTAGCAGACTGTTTTTGACTTGCCGGAATTCCGGCCAATGCAATCCGTGTAGATGCACCCATCTTTATCCTGTTTCCCTGAATTGAATCATACGCAATTTGCGATCGAATAAAGCTCGTAGCTTTAGTTGTGACTCGGCTACTCTGGATTAGAGACCGAAAATTACCCCAAATGAAGCGTTGCGGGTTTAGTAGTGCAACAGGGGGCTTTCTTTGTTAAGTTAGCTCAAATCTCCGAAATAGGATCTAATTTTAACGTTAAATCACATTAAGTTCTTAACGTCACATTCTCATTTAAGCAGTTCGACGGGAGTTTGTCGCGTCGGGGGTAAAAGCCATCCGGATAAATTCTACTGAGAATTCCCCCAAATGGCAACTCCAGGCTGCAAACTTGTCAATGATTTGTTGAGTTTCGGCGAACACCTGTGCGATCGCACCCTCTCAGAAACCACACAATTCGCCATCTCCCAGCAGCACAACTTCTCAGTTCCTTTAAATATATCGTTACAATGTGCAGATTCGATTAAGACGTTTCATAAATTTTAGGTAAAATTACCCAATTGTCTTGAATCGTCACGATCGCCCGGTACTGTTACCCATCCGATTCTGCTGGATGAGCTTAAGGATGTTGATGGTAGGGCGGTGGTGCGTGCGATCGGACTTTTGTGACATTTCTTTACAACTTGTCCTCCGAAAGCTTAACCTCTAAATCATCGATCGCACTCCTAGCTCAGCAATGAATCGAGCAAAAATTGTCTATAAAGTTGATTATACCTACTGAGTATTGATGCTTTCTAATAAACCTTGACAAAAGAATTGGAAGCTTTTAGAGCGATTTGATTCAGGATTCATATATTGAGAAATTTCGCTAGATGCTTTATATTTTTCCAATCCTCCCTGATGATATCCTGCTTTTTTTAAGACTCTTTCTAAAGCCTCCCAGGTGCCTCCTTTGATAGCATCAGGATCTCGATATGGTTCTTGATTAGCTAAATTGGTAGAAACTTTAGGAGTAGCTCGACAAATTGCATCAACATCGCCGAAAAACCACGCTTCTAATTCTTCAACCACAATTCGATTTAATAATTGAAATGATTTATCTTTTTTACAGGAAGATTTAGCGATCGATCCGGCTAATATTGCTATGTCTTCTAATTGTTTTTTTAATCTTAGACAATCTTCTCTATCTTCATCTATTAAAATAACAATTTTCCAATCAGGCGGAAGCCATGCTCGATCACCTTTCAAACGATTAGGCAATTTACAAATTAAATCATCTTTCCCTCGAAAAGCATGAATTTTAAATGTAACAGTCGATGGCAATATTTTCGGCAAAAGCTGGGTTAAAGCTGATTCTAGGGATGCTTCTTCCACTAAAAACTCAAAATGCAAAATACTCACCTCCTCTTAATTCTTAGGTTTCAATGATTGAGTAACACCCCCATTTTTGAGAGGATTTCCCACATCAAAAAAATCTTCCATCCACAGCGAACCAAGTAATGCACCATGATTCATGAATTCTTTTACTCCCTGCATATCTGCGGTTCGCTTTGCTTGAGTAAAACCTTTTTCATCTCGATATAATACCCATAATTCCTCTGGCTTTAAACTATCCACAAAAAAAGGAGAATGGGTTGTTACCATTAATTGAGTATTAGCAGAAGCCGAACGACATTCTTCAGCAAGTTGAGGTAATAAACGCGGATGTAAATGATTTTCTGGTTCTTCTATTCCCACTAATTGCGGTGGATTTGGGTCAAATAATACTGTTAGATAAGCTAAGAGTTTTAACGTACCATCGGAGGCAAATTTTGCCAGAATAGGATGAGAAAAAGGAGCATCTTTAATTTCCCACAAAAGTCTGCCATCTTGCATAATAGATGCTTCGACTTTTTCCAGGCGTGGAATACGATCGGAAAGGGTTTTTAATATTTCTTCTAACCGTTGAGGATGTTGTTCTTTTAGGTATTGAATAACATTAGGTAAATTGTCACCAGTGGGAGATAATCTTTCCATTGCGCCTGCTTCGGGAAGACTGCGGGTATGATCGGCGGTTAAATAGGATAAATACCAACCTGTAATAAAACGTCTTAAAGCACTAACACGGGGATGTTTGGCAAATTGTCCTAAAGTATTTACTGCTAATAATTCAGATGATGCTAGTTGTTCGGTAATCCTTTCGCCTTCTTCATCAGGACTTTCGCCACTAATGACTTGTCCTTCGCCTTTTTTGAAATCTAAAAAGCGAAAGGGTTTTCCAGATTTTCCGCGCCGCCAGTGTAACCATTCTTCAGCGATGAAAGGACGATTATTTTCCTCATCTATGGCGAGATGATAGGTGATTAACGGTGATTTTGATGTCTCTCGATATTTTAATTCAATAATGATGCAGCCTGTACTATCTCTGGTGCGTAATTCTCGAAATCTGCCCCTTCTATCCCAGGCTTTTCTGAGGCTTTCGGTGAAACATTCAGAGAGGAAAGCGAAAACATCAAAAATAGTTGATTTCCCGCTACCATTGGGCCCTAGAAATACGGTTAAGGGGGTAAGATTTTTGAGTTCTAGATTATGCAAAGCTCGGTAATTTTGAACTTTGAGATATTCTATACGGGGAATATTTTTATTCATCTGTCTTCCCCCTTGGATACCCGCACAGTACCTGTACTCAGGTCAGTGACGGGAGGAAAAGGGGGGCAAGGTTTATGCTGCATAAGAATAGCCATCCTTTCTCTGAATAGTCGAACAATATTTGTAGCTAATTCCCGACACCAATTCTGATGCAGAAATATTGAATGAACCGCTCGCTCTAACTGCAACACGACCAATATAAGTGCCGATTTTCTTTCCAGAAGTAACTATCGCTTTCACGATGTCACCCGTTTGAAAACCTTTGACAAACTTAAGTCTAGGGACGTATCGAGACGGGAACCCAAATTTGTCAGTGCGGCACATTTGGCGCGTTCCATGTCCAGTAGCTTTGATTAACAAAGGTTTGCTGGTTAGAATCTCCAAAGATTCAACCGACCCAACACAAGCGGCATCTAACCAGTGAGTTTTAGATAAATTCAACCGAGTGCGATTGAACTTGGTTAAACCGCCACTGCCAGTAGAGACAGGCAAACCAGTTTCCTTGAGTCGATTAAACAATGCCCAGCGAGTTGAATTGACGGCCGCCGCATCTTTTAAAGGACGCTTTGCCTGAGACAAAATTAGCTTTAAAACCTCTGGCTTTTTAGCTAGGAACTGCTCAATATTTTGAGCTCCTTTCTTGAGATTGCACTTTTCACAAGCCAGGCAAAGATTAGATATCCGGTTAGTACCGCCCTGAGTTTTGGGATGAATATGCTCAACTTGTAATGGCACATTTTCAACGCCACAGTAAGCACACTTTCTATCCCATTTGTTAAGGAGATACTCGCGGACTTCGTAACCAAACAAAGTGCCTTGTTGATACTCAAACCCAGAAATTTCTGGGTTCTCTAATTGCTGCAAATCGAACCGTACAAGTTCTTGAACAATCTTGTTAATGGGCGCAAGCTTAATCAGTTTTTTCACCCAAGTTAAAGTTGTCTCAACCCGATGGTTCAGGCAAGGAGCTAACCAACCTTTAGGGCGCGTCCGGTTCAAAAATCTGGCTGGGCGATAACGAGTATGGCGATTGCGCCGCCCCCTCCGTATTGAGCGGCGGGATTCTAAACTAGCTTTAATAGCTTGACCCCGATGGGTTAGTTCAGCACCCCATAAGACTTTTTCTCCTTGAACTAAGGCGATACCAGTTGTTTGAGAACCAGGATCTATTTTTAAGGTGATTGGTTCTGGAGTTGCTGTTACTTCCACTTTGAGGATTATGGTAAATGGATACCTTTTGAAAACAGCCGCTTTGCCAGTAGTTAGTAACTTACGAGCCATTCCTGGTCGTATTAGATTGAGTGGTCGTTTCTGGGTATCAAGTACGAAAACAAAATTAGACATTTTAAGTCCTCCCTTGCGGGGTAAGGTTAGCTTCGTCAATGTTTAAGGTCGGTACTATCTCAAAAGCACTGGGTTAACCCTTACCCCTGTTTAACTTTTAAGTTCTAGTGCAGAAAACTAGCTTCGCATTCTCTGGTAGGTACTTTAACGCTTACCTTAAACGTAGTGATTTAACACTTAGACTGGTCAACTTGGCGAATTTATTGCCCCCACTATATCGGTACTCCGATTAGTGGCGGGTAGTTGACTTCACCTCCTTAACTATACTTGCTGTTTGTTGATGGAAATTATATCGTTTACGGTTTTTTCTGGATGATTGAACCGCAGAGGGCGCAGAGGGCGCAGAGGAAAAGAAGGGAGAGATGAAATTAGGTCATCTTGAGCGACGAGCATTACCATCTATCACCAGCGAAACACATGATTATTGATTTCGCAGTTTAGGATTGACAAACTCATTCAATCCTTCTCCCACCAAAGACAATCCTACTACCATTAAAGTCATTGCCAAACCGGGAAATAAAGCTGTCCACCAAATGCCGGTAGGTAGCGCATCCAGGGCTAAACGCAAATCGTGTCCCCATTCTGGGGTTTCTTCGGGAAGTCCCAAACCGAGAAATCCTAAACCCCCCAAGGTTAAAATTGCATCGGCGGCGTTGAGTGCAAACAGCACCGGTACGCTCTGAATCACATTCAGAAACAGATAGCGATAAAGCACTGTCCAAGTATCCGCACCCATTGCTCTAGCGGCTTCGACAAAGAGTTCGGTTTTGACACTGGCGGTGTGATTTCTGACGACGCGGTAGTATTGAGGAATGTAGGAGATGCTCAGGGCGATCGCAGCATTCAAAACTCCTTTCCCTACGACAAACGCCAGAGTCAAAGAAAGCAGCAATCCCGGCAAAGTATAAATGGTATCCATTAAAAATAACAAGATGCGATCGAGCTTACCGCCCAAATAGCCGCTAACCAATCCCAACGGTACACCGATAAACAAACTCAAAGCCGTAGCTAGAATTACCACTTGCCAAGCAGCGCGAGAAGCAAAAAGCGTCCGAGAAAAAACATCATAGCCACTGCGGCTAGTACCAAACCAGTAACTCGCCGATGGTGGTTCATGGATAGGGTTAATCAAAGCATCTGTAGGATTTTGCAGCCATCCCCAAGTCTGCATAGCTGGAGACAAGGTAGCAATCAATACAAACACAGCAGTTATTGCCAAACCCACCCACATCATTTTCATTGACAGGTTTGACGGGGCGGCAAGGTTGAGAAATCTCGGTAGTCGGAGGCGGCTTTGAGCCATAGTTGCTATATATATACAATTCTAGACTTTTAGATTCTAGTAGGAGCAAGGCTAAAAAACCCGGTTTCTCTCCAAAATCATCTAGGTTTTACCCAAAACTGTTGGAAACCGGGTTTTTGGTTGCTGTGCAATATCAAATCCGCTGGTATCATCCTGTACTCATTTCTCTCTTCTCTTCCTCTGCGCCCTCTGCGCCCTCTGTGGTTAAATCACTCCGATCCAACCAGAATTGATACAATATCAAATTCGTTGACATCGGAATCATTCACCCCTCTCTTCTCTACAAATTGCTAGCAATTAACTCACGATACTGGCTTTTTGGCTTAACTCCTTTGAGCTCCGTCACCAAAGCCTTGTCTTTGAAATACTGAATCGTCGGTGTTCCAACAATACCAGCATTCTCAGCAATTTCTGGATCTTCTTCGATATCAATTTCGACGTAGTGAATTTTGCCGTCGAACTCATCTACGACTTTGCTCAAAATTGGCTTGAGACTGTGACAAGGTCCACAAGTCGGAGAGGAATATTTGACCACAATCAGTCGATCGCTATCGTGGAACAACTTCCGCAAAGCATAACCTCCTTCGTGTCGCGTCTCTTTGATATCAAAGTTCTCGCTAGTTTCCCGCACTTTTGGAGTTTCCGCTGCTACTGCGGGTTGTTCCGATTGCTCAGTTTGATGGAATTCCTGGGTTAAACCATTAGCCGAGAGCCACCTTTCTGCAAGCATCGCACCCATACAACCACTGCCTGCTGCGGTGATTGCTTGGCGAAACTCGTGGTCTTGGACATCGCCGACGGCGTAAACTCCCTCGACGCTGGTTTCTACGGAGCCATGTTTTGGAACAATGTAGCCGATTTGGTCGAGTTCTAGTTGACCTTGGAATAAAACAGTATTGGGAGTGTGACCGATCGCATAAAACAACCCATTCACAGGCAAATTGGTTTCTTCGCCAGTTTCGGTATGTCTGACTTTAATCCCTTCAAGTTTACCATTGCCGTAAACATCCACAGGCTCGGTATTCCAGTGCACGGTAATTTTGGGATTGTTCAAAACCCGGTCTTGCATAGCTTTGCTGGCTCGCATGGATGATGAGCGCACCAACATATGAACGCGAGAACCATATTTGGTTAGATAAACTCCTTCTTCTGCTGCTGTGTCGCCGCCACCGACTACTGCTAATTCTACGTTTTTGAATATCGGTGTTGCTCCGTCGCAAATCGCACAGGCAGATATTCCTAAATTCCAGTATTTTTCTTCGTTTGGTAAGTGCAGTCGTTTGGCTGTTGCGCCTGTAGCTATGACTATGGTGTGGGTTTTGATTTCTCGATCGTCCGATCGCACTGTAAACGGCCGCTGGCTAAAATCCACCGAAATTACATCTTCTGTGTATAACTCGGCACCCCAACGCACTGCTTGAGCTTTCATCCGATCCATGAGTTCTGGCCCGGTGATGCCTTCGGGGAAGCCGGGGAAGTTTTCTACTTCTGTGGTGGTCATCAGTTGACCGCCGGGAATGCCTCCCATTTGGTAGCCTTCAAAGACTATG
This sequence comes from Microcoleus sp., assembly GCA_042408215.1. Lineage (GTDB taxonomy): Bacteria > Cyanobacteriota > Cyanobacteriia > Cyanobacteriales > Microcoleaceae > Microcoleus. Next base: position 83,492 of record JAYFMW010000003.1, read on the forward strand.
GGTTTCAGGTTTGCTCTCCCGGCGTAGATGGCTGCTGTGTAGCCTGCGGGGCCTGAGCCGATAATTACTAGGTTTTCTACGGTTTGTTTGGTCATAGCTATTTACTTGAACTCATAACGACTTCGTTTAATTAATGGTAGCAGAAATCCAGCATATTTCTATTTTTGAGGGGTTGAGGGCGATCGGGGCAATTCAAGCTGGTTTGATAAGTAAAAACAATAGGATAACTAATTTTGTTTTAAATGTTCAATCAATTGCCGAAAACCCCCAAAAATTACCATCCTTCACTATTGATTCCATTCTCATTTACTTGACGAATCTGCGCCGTTTGAGCTATTATACAATTCTGATACTCAAGCGGTGCTATGACTATTTTTTGACGCTTAGCCTGAAACCCTTTCAGTGCATGGAATAAGCCAAATCTATAAATGCGATAATGACAATTTTTTATGTAAAATACGCATATTGACACGTTAAGAATTGTAACTAAATTTTTGGCAAATTTGACAAATTACGGGTATTGTGATATGAAAGGTGCGATCGGGCAAAATTAGAGCGAAATTTTTACTTTCTTCCCGGTAAAAGATTATCTACTTCTTCCTTCGTGTCCTTCGCGTCTTCGCGGTTCAATAACATGAATTCCTCTGGTTATGAAAAGACTAATTGCTTCGGAAGCACAGGCGGGACGCCCGTGCCACGATTAACATAGAATTTTGTAGTTGTGTCTAAATGGATAAAACTAAGATAAGGTAAGAAAGTGATTTGTCTGCAAATCCCGGACAATTACGAATATATGGAACCGGAGTTAGTCGAGCTTTTGCAGGCGAAGCTAAACCCCTATATGGAAATGCCAGATAACGAGATAAATTTTATGCAGCGAGTTTTGGAACCGGAAGTTATGGATTCTTTGGAAGAGGCCCTAGAATACGATTCGATGGACTTTACTCAGGTTAATGCTGCTTTTGCTAGGAGTGCGGCTGTCTTGGGGCCGGTTTTTGGAAACGTTTTGGATGCTGGGACTGGTACCGCGAGAATTCCGATCGCACTTTATGAACTTCGGCCAGCATGGAAATTGACTTGCATTGATTTGTCGGCAAATATGCTGAAAGTGGCGGCAGAGAATGTGGAAAAGGCCGGAGTGCGATCGCAAATTAGTCTCGAATTGATTGATGCTAAGGCAATGCCTTATCCTGACAACTGTTTTGACATGGTGATTTCCAACAGCATTATCCACCATTTGCCCGATCCGCTGCCGTTTTTGCGGGAAGTCCAGCGGGTGTTGAAACCGAACGGAGCAATATTTTTGCGGGATTTGCGGAGGCCGGAAACACTCGAAATCAGGGATAATTTAGTCGAGCTTTACGCGGGAGATTGCAACGCGCATCAAAAACAGTTATTCAGCGATTCCCTACAGGCGGCTTTTACTCTGGATGAAGTTGAGACTATGATCCAAAATGCCGGGTTGGATGGGTTGAGGATTTATGCATCGTCCGACAGACACTGGACGGCCGAACGTGCTTGGAGTGAAGTTTTGATTGTGGGCGATCGAGCTTAACCTGCATTGATGTACACTCGCCTAGCTATCTAATTTTATGACATCTAGAATTACTCGATCGCGCCCTTGGTCTTTAGCCAGATAAAGCGCACGGTCTGCTGCTGCAATCAAGTTTTCCTTGGAAGTAGATGATCGAGGAAAGGTACTCGCTACCCCCAAACTTAGCGTCACGAAAGAACACACCGCCGAATTAATGTGTTCGATTTCTAGTTTTTTTACCCAAACTCGAATTTGCTCTGCAATCCAGGCGGCAACATCAGATGAAGTCCGAGGCAAAATTACCGCAAATTCCTCACCTCCGTAACGGGCTACCAGTTTTTCCCCCGAAACTTCGCCGGTGGAGCAATTTACAGATTCAACCATAGCTTTGACCACCTGTTGCAAACAAGCATCTCCAGCCTGATGTCCATAAGTATCGTTGTATTTCTTAAAAAAGTCAATATCGCATAAAATTAGAGATAATTCTGCTCCTGCTTCCTCTAATTCCTCCCACTCTTGCTCTAAATATTCATTAAAACGATGGCGATTTGCTACCTGAGTTAAGCCATCTGATTTAGCAAGGCGATATAATTCGGAATTAGCAACTTCTAACTCAGACTTAGTGACAGCTAAATTGTAATAAAGTTCGCTAATATACCAAGTAGCTTGTTGGTGAATTTGCGATAAAGCTAGCAGCACTTGATGTACGTCTAACAGTCTGTAAACTTGAGGTTCGAGCTGGACGACAATCGGCTCATAAAGCTGTTCCGGGGGTTGCTGCACAGCTCGCTGAGCAGCCATGACAATTAAGGCTACTCCTGGTAAAATTAAAGTATCTGTTTGAGCAATGTGATACAGAGCTACAATCGGTCGGTAAGCAAATACATCTACTCCGTAAGGGCGACTCATGTACTCCATAAATCTTCGCCTGGATAGCATACCTAAAAATTCGCCTTTTTCCATCAATATCACTCCCGGAAGCAACGGGTAATCTCGAAACAACTGAGCTACTTCTTTGTTTAAGTAAGAGGATTCAACCTGAAAATTGAATAGCGATAAATCCTTAAGGGTGGACTCTAAAGAGAGAGTTTCCGGTAGTTTCTCTGGCCAAATAGGTGGCGGGCTAAATTCAACAGACACAACGTATACCCGAATGAACAATACACTGGCAACGAAGCTAATGTCAGATATTAACTTATATTAACATTAGTAGGTTGGCATCAACTGTATTCTTGATTACACAGCTTTTGAGCGAGATCGTGCTGTGTTAGTAGCTAGCATCCCTGTCTTGCATTAATTAATACTCACTCAACCAGAGAAGTTTTAACTTATTACTCAAGTTGTGAGGATTAAATTTTAATCACGAACATATACTCCCTGGATTCAGGAGAGTTTGTTGTCCTTCAACTAAGTCTTGGTAAATATACCAGTAAGCGCCAAACATTCTGGTATGAAAATTTGGGTTTTCTGCAAGAATTTATGAAAGGAAGTCTTCGCCCCTACACAATTGGGATGCTCCCTTCCCTCGCTCCCTCACCAGCCCCAAGTTCCAACCCCTCCTTTAAACGGCCCGACAAGATCCTTGGTAATCCAGCCACCGTAAAAATCGCCTGGTTGAGCCTGCACTAATTCCCCGTCCACATAACAGACATCCATCAGGCTCGGATAAAAAGCCACATAATCTTGAATAGCCTCGAAAACTTGATTTGGATGGGGGTAAAACCAACCGGCATTCACCGCTTCCTTGTCCCCTACCCTCACAGTGCAATAGCCGGCTTTTCCCTTCCATTCGCACCACGACCCCTTGGAAGTTTTGTGCAAATATTGCATTTGGATGTCCTCGGGAGGGATATAGTAGGAGGGGGGGTGACTCGTCTCCAATACCCGCTGAGCCCGATTTGTGTCGGCAATGACAGTGCCATTGAAAATTATCTGTACGTGCTTGGTCGATACCTCAAGACGAGGCGGGCGCGGGTAATCCCAAACAGACTCTTGACCAGATCCTGGTTCAATGCGATCGCGGTTCACTTCCACTCGTCTCCTCTGTAAAAAACAATTTAGTGTCTGAACATCACAATTTAATGTACCGCTCTGAAAAACTTACCCAAAACCAGACAAACCCCGACAAACCGGAGATTAAATAGTTTTAGTGTTTTCTTCCTGCTTCTCACGGTCGGTAATCCGAGCCCATCCACAGGCAGAGCACCCGTAAGCTACGGGCTGTACAAGGAAAGTTTTAAAACTCTTAAACCTTCGTGTTTCAAATTAACGGCGGCATTTTCATCCCGAGCCTGAACATGACCGCAATTTTCACACTTATATATTCTATCAGCAAGAGTCAAATCTTGTTTATGTCCACAATTAGAACATGATTTAGAAGACGGATACCAGCGGTCAACTATTACTAAATGTGAACCATACAACTGGCATTTATATTCCAACTGTCTTCGGAATTCAAACAAACCTAAATCGGCTATAGCGCGAAGCTCATTTAGGGTTTTTCAGCATCCCTTTGACGTTTAAATCTTCAATACAGATCGCATCAAAAGTTTTGGCCAGCCATGTAGTCAATTTGTGCAGATAGTCTTTTCTGATATTCGCAACGTGCGAATGAAACCGTCCTAATTTAATCTTTACAGACTGATAAGATGCGGTTCCTTTTTGCTGGCGACTAAGTGACCGAGATAATTTTCTAAGCCTTCCTAGCGCCGCTTTCAGAGGTTTTATATTAGGGATAACTTGACCATTGCTCAACGTAGCCAGTGATTTAATTCCCAGATCAACACCTACAACTTCGATTGGTTCTCTCATTGGCTGTGACGGTGTTTCTCTCTTGAAACTTACAAACCACTTATCTGCTTTTTTACTGATGGTGAAATTTTTGACTTTTCCCAAAGCCGGTAATTTCTCAAAAGTTCTGACCTTACCAATATTAGGAATCTGTACCCAAGTAGAACCCACAATTGTGGAACCATCACAAGTAAAACTATCGTGAAATCCTTTCTTTTTGAAGTTGGGAAATCCCTTTTCTGGTTGTTTAAAGAAATTGTTTAAAGCATCTCTAACATGGCGTGTAGCATAATTATGACATCCTTTCGACACTTCATAAGTCCAAGGGTTTTCTGATTTTACCTCAGCCGTAAATCGCTTATTCAGATCTATGGCCGTTGGTAATTTAATTTTGTTTTCTGGTTGAGCTTTATTATGTTGTAAGCTGGCAATTAAAACTTGAACTCCCCAATTATAAGCATATCTAGCTACCCCTGCTGATTTAGCCAGCAAAGTACGTTGTTTATTGTTGGGGTTAAGTTCGGTTTTAAAACCCAGCAGCATTTTACGAACTGTCAAAACGAATGGTAATATCAGTTTAACGCTTGTATTATGGTTTGTCAATCAACTATAAATGTGTTCTCGTAGCTGGGTCGGAAAAAGTCCAGAATGTCTGGGTAATTTACGTCCTGGACAATACCCTATGCCCTATGCCCTATGCCCAATCCCCAAGCGTACCTCATTAAACAGAGAAGGGTTAGGACGTTTTGAATTGCTGAAACCATTGATTTTATTGCTTCTTCCTTCTTCCTTCTTCCTTCAGCATCTGCTATACCACCTTAATTTGGCTACCAACTCAAGTTTCCACCTTAGTTTTGGGAGAATTTGCTCAAAAGTGGCGGACGACTGCTGTACCCCAAGACAGGAATTTGCGACTGATAGATGTCTTTGACACTCCTCGGCCTGAAGGCACGAGGATTCTTGGTTCAGTCAGTCGGCTTGCCCGTTGATGTTACCACCAGCGAGTAGAGGTCGGTCTGTCCCCAAGCGTTAATTCCGGTGTGCCCCACCGTATTTAAATTAATTCCAGCACGGGCTTTCAATCCTTTCGCCAAAATATTCAAAGCTGCATTATGATCGCGATCTAAAACTGTACCACAACTGCAAACATGAGTCCTAACTGAAAGCGATTTCTTAACACGATTCCCACAACTTGAACAATCTTGGGAAGTGTACTGAGGAGCAACAGCAATTACCGTTTTACCGTACACTTTCCCAAAATATTGCAACCATTGGGCAAACTGTGACCACGCTGCATCACTAATTGATTTAGCAAGCTTATGGTTTTTCACCATATTTCTCACTTGCAGATTTTCGTAAGCTACGAAATCGCTAGATTTCACTACGCACAACGCCGTCTTAATGGCGAAGTCTTTGCGCTGCCTACTGACTTTCAAATGTTTTCTACCTAACTTATTGATAGCTTTCTTACGATTGCCCGAACCTTTCTTTTTCCGAGAAACTCGTTTCTGTAATCGCTTTAAAGCTTTTTCACTTTTACGCAAATGTCGAGGATTAGGAACTGTTTCTCCGGTGCTATCAGTGTAGAAATGGTTTAAACCTACATCCAACCCTACGGCTTTGCCAGTAGGAATTGTTTCCTCTGTCCGTTCCACGTCGATACAAAACTGAGCGTAGTAGCCATCGGCACGACGGATTACTCTGATTCGTTTGATTTCACCAGGTGCATAGAAGTGCAAATCTCGACTACCAAGTAGCCTAAATGTTCCAGCGGCAAAATCATCCGTGAAAGTTAGACATCTTTTGTCGACAGAAAGCTGACAACCTGAAGTCTTATATTCTACAGAACGGGTGTGTTTCTTAAACTGCGGGTATCCCTTTTTCCCTGGCTTCTTAGCCTTACAATTCGAGAAAAAACGTTGGATCGCAAAAATGGCACGTTCCGCCGAAGCTTGACGTGCCATTGAGTTAAGTTTTCCTGCCCATTCAAACTCTTTAGCCATGATGGCGCATTGTTTGTATAGATCGACCAACTTAACTCCTTGATGATCGATCCAATATCTAAGAGTTTTGTTTCGGACAAATTGAGCTGTGCGGATCATTTCGTCGATCATCCGATATTGCTGCGCTTTGCCCTTTAACTTAAACTCTAGTACAATCATGCCATTATTCTATCATTTTTACAAAGCACTGTGTTTAAAAAGTGCGTAGGTTTAATAATTATTTACACTTTATAGAAATTAAAGCCGTCCTAGAAGGACGGGGCTTTAGACCCATTGTCTTGGTAAATTCGATCGGGCTACGCCCAACCAAAATCAGGATTGAGATTGGCTACAAGGCCAAATTTCAGCGGCAATTCCATCGGAGTTTTTTCACAAGTGGTCGAGAATTAACCACGACAGCAAATAACAGAAATTCAGACATCAGACATCGGACAGCCCGACAGGGATAGATACGGATATACAGATTAATGTTTTTATTTGTTCCTATTGACTGATGACTAACGACCAACCAATGACTAATGACCAATGACTAATGACCAATGACCGAAAGCATCCAGGGTACAAGCCCCCGGATTCATCCGTGCGGTCAATTCTTCAATTCTTCAATTCTTCAATCAATTGACCCATCTTTGACACCAAGAGAATTATCTGGTAAAGTTATACCCAATATCAACCCTTTTTAACGAAGAGCGAAAATCTATTGGCCGTTTAGAGTTTGTACAAGTGCCAAATATAGCGCCTGTACTCAAGTCACCCGCGATCGAATATTTAAAACAGAGCGGGAAGCCTGTAAAAATTACATCTATGGAAATCCCCTTTAATATCACCTTGTTGATGGTCATGACCGTCACCTGCGGCATCAGTGCTCAAGTTCTGGCCGCTTACTTAAAAGTTCCTGCGATCGTATTTTTGCTGCTGTTCGGCATTTTAGCAGGCCCAGACTGTTTAGGTTTGCTGCACCCCAATCTGCTGGGTAGCGGTTTAGAAGTTATGGTCTCCCTTTCCGTAGCGTTAATTCTGTTTGAAGGTGGGTTGAATTTGGAATTGCGGGATTTAGGGCGCATTTCCGGGAGTATCCGCAATTTAGTCACCGTAGGTACTTTAATTACCCTCATAGGTGGCGGAATGGCCGCACACTGGCTGGGAGAATTTCCCTGGCCGATCGCCTTTCTCTATGCTTCTCTAGTAGTCGTCACCGGCCCGACAGTCATCGGTCCTTTGCTCAAACAGGTTTCTGTGGACAAACAAGTAGCCACTTTGCTAGAAGCCGAAGGCGTTTTAATCGATCCTGTCGGGGCAATTCTGGCAGTATTGGTACTGAACATTGTTTTAAACGGCAATACAGACTTGCTGGTTTTGTTCCGAGATTTAATGGTACGGCTAGGAGTTGGCGCTGTCATCGGAGTTGCGGGAGGTTGGCTGCTAGGATTCATTCTCAAGCGATCGCAATTTCTGTCAGAAGACCTCAAAAACCTAGTAGTATTAGCAGGTTTGTGGGGATTATTCGGCCTAGCAGAAGAACTCCGCAGCGAATCGGGACTGATGGCAACCGTACTCTCAGGAATCGTCCTCAGAGCCGCCTCAGTCCCAGAAGAACGGCTGCTAAGGAGGTTTAAAGGTCAACTCACAGTCCTGGCTATCTCCGTGCTGTTCGTGTTGCTGGCTGCCGATTTATCCCTCGCTAGTGTAGTTGCGCTTGGCTGGGGAAGCGTGTTCACAGTTTTAGCATTAATGTGGGTAGTGCGGCCGATTAACGTTTGGCTGTGTACGCAGGGAAGTGGGCTGAATTGGCGACAGAAGTTATTTGCTTGCTGGGTAGCGCCGAGAGGAATTGTCTCAGCTTCGATCGCATCTTTATTTGCCATTTTGCTCACCCAGCGAGGAATCAACGGTGGCGACTCCATCAAAGCCTTAGTTTTCCTGACAATTATCATCACAGTTTTCGTCCAAGGACTAACAGCCGGACGCATAGCTCAACTATTAGGAGTCACATCCAAATCAGCCACCGGCGCTGCCATTGTCGGGTCAAATCCTTTAAGCCGATTGATTGCTCGCTTGTTTCAAGAGCGTGGCGAATCAGTGGCAATTATCGACACCAACCCAGAAGCTTGCGAACAAGCAGAAAAGGAGGGTTTGCGAGTATTTTTGAGCAGCGCCCTCGACCATAGCGTTTTGGAAGCAGCCGGACTTGACTCAATGGGAACTTTTTTGGCAATGACTAACAACGGTGAGGTAAACTTAGTATTAGCTCAGCGAGCGGCTGAGGAATTTGCACCGCCCAAGGTTTTGGCAATATTTCCCAAAGATCCGCAAGGGAGTACCGCTGCAAATAACACTAAGATCGATCAAGCCTTTGTTTCCGATTTGTCGCTGAAGGATTGGAACGAATATCTGAGCGACCAAGAAGTGAAACTGGGAGAAACTGAGTTAAAAAGTTCGGGATGGGAGTTTCAGGCGGCTCACTTGCAAGCCTTGATTCGATCCGGGGAATTAGTACCACTGTTGCTCGAAAGACAGGGATATTTGCAGGTGATGTCGGCGACAGAAACTTGGCAAGCGGGTGATATAATTATTTATTTGCTGCACGATCCGACACCGAAATTGTTAAAAAGATTGTCTGGTTCGTCTCACTCTCGCTTGACTTTAGAAAAACATCCCGTAGTAGAAGAAGTACCGATTCCTTCTCCTGTTTGAGAGAAAATTTTGGAGGTAGCTATAATCGAGAAGGAAGCAGAAGTTTTGCAACCGCCTGTTTCGCGGTATTCAAAATTATAGCTGGATTCAGGATTCAGGAGTAGGATGCTTAACTATTAAGGGTTTCAGCCATTAATCTCCTAACACGAGGGACTGCTATAAACCATTCCTGCAATCAATGCAGCTTTTTTAACTTCCGTCATAGCATTGTAGCGGCGCTCGAATTCAGCGCGACTCAGGCGATCGCCATTTTCCAAAGGCAGTATAGTTAAAGGAGGATTGAGGAATTTTTGACTTGTCATGATTATAGTTAGAGTTGGCGATCGAAAATTAAGTTTTAACATAAATATAGCGTTCCCTTCAGGAGATGCGATCGCCCTTTCTTCTCTCTCTGTGCCCTCTGCGCCCTCTGCGGTTCCTAAAAAAAATCTCCTAGATTAATAGAGGAAATAACAACCGACTTAAGATTAAACTCAATGCAAATACCCAATCCAAGCCAGCAAAACATCCAGCGAACCATACCACTTTCCCAGAGAACGAGGCGAATGCCAAACTCCCTCCAAAACCAAATTTTCGACACCCTCCAAATGAGCCACTTCTATCGGCGTAATTCCATCTCCCCAAGTCTCCCCCTTACCGACAGTCAACTCATAACTTCTGTAAGCCAGCCAAGTCCCAAAACTGCCCTTGCCAAAAACAACCTTCCCAGCAGCGCCAACCTAGGGAACCTACGGGCGAAAAGCCCCCGAATCGTGAATTTTGACAAAATCTAGATTTTGGCGCGTCCATCGCTCTCTCAAGAGGTGCTGCTTGCCTAAAGTGATTCAAGTATAGACGGTCGGGTGTTCCACAAACCAACATCCTCAAGCACGTCGCCGTGAATGGTGTAGGGTTTTTCTCCCAAATAGATGGGAGAAATCGAGCCGCCGGCGGAATGACTGATGGGATTAATCTGAGAGACACCAGATTGCTTTGACATACTCCTCTGGCTAAAGCCTAGAGGATTCTAGGGTCAAACAGCGATCGCAGGCGCAGCCCGTCTTACATCACCTAACCTAACGGTCGATGCCCCGACAACGTATGATTTATACCATAGCTTCTTATGCCCTAAAGGGCAAGGCTTTAAACCCATTATTTTTTGGTAATATTTGTTTGATAGTGCGATCGAGCAAGCGCAAAATTAGCACCATCGACCACCCACCCAAAGTCGGCAACCAATCTCCCTTGCTCAGTGGTACTTTTACAGTTGGGAAACCGCGATCGACCAGAGATTTTTCTAATTCCCGGTAGTCGGAAGCAGCGGCCAAATATCCTGGTAAAATCACAGTTGGCAATGGCACGATCTATTTTTGATTTGAGATTAGAGATTTGAGATTATTGAATTGGTGACGGAGGATGCTAGGATATATTTTTCACGTTCAAAAACGCTTGCAAAAGCATCCTTTGGATTACTAACAGTGCCTCATCTCACTGCCACTTGTTAAACCTTTTGGTTGGGGAATATCTACTTCTATGGCTCGCGAGCCCATTCAAACATGGTATTTTACCCTGGTTGTCGTTCACTTAGAAAACCGTTTTCTACTGGTACAAGAGCGCAAGTACGAGCAGCAGTGGTATCTCCCAGCAGGGCGAGTGGAAAAAGGGGAGACTTTGCTCGAATCTGCTCAACGCAATACGATCGAGGAAGGGGGCATTTCCGTCATCATTGAAGGAATTCTCAGGGTAGAGCATACGGTGATGCCTAGGGGCAATGTGCGCCTCAGAGTGATATTTGTGGCTCGTCCCGAAGATCATACGCCACCGAAGAGCAAGCCGGACGAGCATACTTTGTGTGCTGGCTGGTATTCTCTCAAAGAATTAGACCAGTTGTCGCTGCGGGGCGAGGAAGTTCGGGAAATCTTTCAATATATGGTCAGTGGTGCTCCAATTTATCCGATCGACTTGCTCAGTATTGAGGGAGCACCTTTTAAAACTTACCGATATCGGTGGTAAGCCAAACAATTTTGGATTTTGGATTTTGGATTTTGGATTGGAGAATTGAAGAATTGCTCCCACGGATGAATCCGGGGGCCCGAACTAAATTGCTTAGGACTTACGCATGGGGGCCGAGAGTTTCTTTGGTTAGTGCGTAAGTCCTGTCGCTCTCCGTAACCGAATTGGAAACAGCCCTCGATCGCACCGATCATCGGTGTTTAATCAATTAATTCAGTTGGCCAACCTGGAAAAGACGGTATTGCGGGGGCTGGTTTGCGATCGGGCGCTGGCGTTCGAGTGATTTTGAGTGCGATCGTGCTATACTTATAGCTGGTAAAAGTATAGTCATCTATTACAGTGCCATGGGAGGCGTTGAGTCCCTCCCCTTTCGCTTTCACTTCGAGCGGATTAACCCGCCTCGGCTGAACTACGCAGCTCTCTATCCCATCGCTAAACGCATTTGGGATTGCTTTTCTCAAAATATTGTAAGACCCATTAACATCGGCGTTAATCAATCGACCCTTCTGACTATATGATACTACCATTGTCTATTGATGCTTACAATCTTAATGAAGTTTTACAATACCTTTAAATAAATTGCCAAATTTTTACTTTTCACCCGCTCCCAATAAAAAAATATCGGTAACAAATCACTAATCACCAATAACCAATAACCAATAACCAATAACTAATTCCCGATCGTCATGACTGACTCTTATTCCCTAGCCAACACCCTTTCCGAACCGCTGCGCCAGCCATTTTGGTGGGCAGCCCTAGCTTCTATCGGCCTTCACGGAGCGCTCGGAGTCGGCGCCCCTACGATCTCAAATTTCATTTATGGTGGAAATTCATCAAAAAATCTGCCCGGTTCAGTCGGGTTAATCGAGCTAACTCCCGCAGAAGTCAGCCGCCTGCCACAAACAATACCACCGCGGCCGACAAATTCGCGATTTTCGATCGCACCCGTTCCCCTTTCACCCATTCCCAAGTTAGCCCCGCCCTTGCCGCCGGAACCTTCAGTAATTAACTTACCCGCCTTACCGCCGGGAATGCCACCTCCAGGATTCTTTTCCCCTCTCCCTCTCCCATCCCCCTCATTCACAGCCCCGCCACCTCCGAACACTCCATCCCTAACTCTCGAAACTCCTGCTCCGAAAATACAGACTATCATCCCGCAAGTGCCGAATTCCGGTGTGATTTTTCCGCCGCTACCCGGTAATTTCGATCGCAATATCCCACCACCGCCACCATCGCCATCGCTGACGGAATCGCCCCAACTTCCCGGCCCAGTTACCGAAGATGAGGGGGAGACACTCAAAAAGATCATCACCAGTAGAGGCGGATTGCCACTATTTCCAGACGGTGCTCCAGTCTTTACCCCTCAGTTCCCCATAGGCGGCACGAATTCTGGACCCGATGGAGTACCAAAATTAACTCAAAAAGATCCGAATAAAAGAAATCTAATCGCAGAAACTCCCGAAGAAAGAGCGAGGAGGCAACAATTTGATCGGAATAATCGAAATCTTCAGCAGGGACAATCGGATTCAAACTTATCGGGCGATCGACAAGCAATGCTTGATAGTGGAAATAAATATATTGCCTTGTTTAACGAATTCCAACGGGCTTATCCTAACTTAGCAATGACCGGACCGACTCCTGTGGATATTCCTTATCCGACAGCAGCTTGCTCGCAACAGCTCGAAGGAGTAGCAGTTTTCGGAGCTGTTGTCAACCCCCAAGGAGCGATCGTTGCTAGCCCTAGAACGATCGTCCCGACGGATTATGGTATTCTCGACAAGGCCGCTGAAACTGCGATTATTAACCCTTCTCTAATATTTCCACCAGCCAGCACGCACAAGCTTTACCAATTGACTGTCGCCTTTAAATACGACCCGAAAATCTGCGGCGGAACTCCTCTAGCCCCACGTACTGCTCCCACTGAGCCAAAACCAGCAGGCCAACAGTCGCTACCAACCGCCCCGACTGAAGAAGTGAAACCGCAGTTTGAGAAGCCTCCCGCAGCCCCAAACAAACCAAAACCAGGGGCCCAACAGTCGCCGTCACCTCAACCAAAACCAGCCGCCGAACCGTCGCCAGCACCAGAACCAAAACCAGGGGCCACACAGTCGCCAGCACCAGAACCAAAACCAGGGGCCACACAGTCGCCAGCACCAGAACCAAAACCAGCCACCGAACCGTCGCCGTCGCCTAAACCAGCGCCCTCTCCCGCCGCCGAACCGTCACCTGCGCCAGAAGTTGCGCCCTCTCCCGCCGCCGAACCGTCGCCACCTGAAGCAGCACCAACTCCCACCGCCGAAGAGTCGCCGTCGCCAGAAGTTGCGCCTGCTCCCGCCGCCGAACCGTCGCCGTCGCCAGAAGTTGCGCCTGCTCCCGCCGCCGAACCGTCGCCGTCGCCAGAAGTTGCGCCTGCTCCCGCAGCTACCGAAAATTAATGGTTAATTGGGAATTGGGAATCGGTAATGGGTAATATGATGTCCGGTTAATTACCGATAATAAAATTGGTTTGTAGTCAGGAATTGAGTCCTTATTAACTAACAGCTTTCTTAGGTAATGTCGTCCTCACTATCAACTCCAGAATGGTGATATAGCAGAAGTCAGAACTCATACAGCGAAAACCGCTGTTATGAGGTACACCCACTTATCGTTCAATCCTCCTAGGGACACTCCAAGAGCCGTGTCCCTACCGTGTTTCATAACAGCGGGAACTGCTGTATCGTTTACGGTTGCACCGGAATGATTTAACTCTTCTAGGGCGCAGAGGGCGCAGAGTCTCCAGAAGAGAGAGATGAATAATTCCGATCCCAACGGATTTGAGATCAGAGGGAAGGCACTCTCAGAGATTTTGACAGGGATACACGGATTAATTATCGAGGGTGAATCAGATGTTGAAGTCAGAAGTCAGAAGTCAGAAAAATAATTCAACTTTTTAAATTGCCCAATTCCCCATTCCCAATTCCCCATTCCCAATTCTCCATTCTCCATTCCCCATCCCCCCGCTCGGATCAATTGTATTTAACTTTATACATTTGGAACAGTTCGCCGCTCTGCTTTTTGACTATTTTAGCGCCAGCATTTTTAATCAATTTTTCCCAGTCTTCAATTGTCTCTAAAAATACTTCGCCGGCTCGATAAGTTTCTAAAATTGCCCAATCTTCCGCGAGGGGAGCTTCGGGGTTGAGGACATCAAAAACTAAGTGACCTTCTGGTTTTAAAACTCGCTTGACTTCTCCCATGACTATCTTCCAATAGTCGATCGGAAAATAACAACTAAAGCCTGTAGCTATGCACAAATCGAACTGAGCCTCCTCATAATTCAATTGGTGAGCGGGGGCCCATTCTACGCCTTTAAACAGCTTAGAATTGAGCTGAGGGCCGCGAGCGTTCAAGGCGTCTCTGGCGGCGCTGCTGATTTCCTGACCGTAAAAAAATGCTTCCCAGTCTCGCCAAGGGTAGATTAAAAAGCTGACTCCGCAGCCCAGATCTAAACAGCGCTGATTTTTTTGAGGTTTGGCAATTTGCCAGAAGGGAGAAACTGTTTTAGCTTGCAGAGTGCCCGCGACTGATTCCCGAAATATCGGCATTGCTTCTACTTCTTCGGGTAAAGCGAAAGCTTCTCCTCGGTATTCGCGATCGAACCGGGAAGCAACCTGTGACAGTAAAACTTGCCAGCTATCTGATTTTCCCAGAGCAAACCAAGTTTGCTCTGGGCCTGCTGCTGGACGTTCGGACTTTTTAGACATTCTGGAATTACCTTTTGGAGGCTTTGAGTGCCTTTGTAAAGTTTTCGCGATAGGGCTTATTAAAAATTAATGCTGGCCACAGCAGCGACAGCTTCAACCGATTTGGAAAACTTCTGTTGAAGTTGGTGCGATCGAAACCGTTCCAAAATTTCCAAATACCGCCGCCGTAAGCGATCAGCAATGCCAAGCTAATTAACGTACTCATTTAAAAAACCCCTAAGCAATGGATAGGATTTTGGGTCAGCTCGTCAAAGCGTTACCCTTAATCTATCATTTCTCAGACCGAAAGCAATTTGGTCTCCAGCTCCCGGATTCATTCCTTCCTAGACTCGGACGGAGCCAGAAAACTGCTCCGCATCCCGATCGCCAGCCCCGCATTCATCCGTGGGCTGAATCTCAAATCTCAAATCTTAAATCGGCTGACGCTGACGCTGACTAATTTGAACAGCGATCGGTAGCACTCGCTACCGGGGATCAACTGGCTTCCCAAGATTTCGGAGACTCACGGATAATAATTAATTAAGAGCTGATAGCTGACGGCTGACCCAACAATTTGAGATTTTCATTCGAGTTAAAAATAATTAGGAGTGCTTTTTAAGCCAGGAGGATTTTATGCGTGCAGTGCTGATGGCTGGGGGGTCGGGAACGAGGCTCAGACCCCTGACTTGCGATTTGCCCAAACCGATGGTCCCAATTTTAAATCGCCCGATCGCAGAACACATTATCAATTTGCTCAAAAGGCATGATATTACGGAAATTATTGCCACACTGCACTATCTTCCCGATGTCATGCGCGAATACTTTGGTGACGGCAGCGAGTTTGGCGTCCAAATGACTTACGCTGTAGAGGAAGACCAACCTCTCGGCACCGCAGGCTGTGTCAAAAATATTGCGGAATTGCTCGATCGAACTTTCCTGGTAATTAGTGGCGACAGTATCACAGATTTCGACTTGACGGCTGCTCTGCAATTTCACCGCAGCCAGGAATCCAAAGCCACGTTAATTTTAACTCGCGTTCCCAACCCGATGGAATTCGGAGTGGTGATTACCGACGAAAATTACCGGATCGGTCGCTTTCTGGAAAAGCCCTCCAGCAGCGAAATTTTCTCCGATACTGTCAATACCGGCATCTACATTTTAGAACCGGAAGTCTTGGACTACCTGCCGGCCACTCAAGAGTGCGATTTCTCAAAAGACTTGTTTCCCTTGCTGCTGGAAAAAGGCGAGCCGATGTATGGCTACATCGCCGAGGGTTACTGGTGCGATGTCGGCCAGCTAGATGTCTACCGAGAAGCTCAGTACGATGCTCTCCAGTCCAAGGTCAAACTGGATTTGAGCTACTACGACCAAGTGCAATCGGGAATATGGGTGGGTCAGAATACTTTTATTGACGATAGCGCGATCGTGGAAGTACCCGCCATGATCGGCAACAACTGCCGCATTGGAGCTAGAGTCAAAATCGAAGCTGGTACCGTGATCGGAGATAACGTCACCGTCGGCGCCGACGCCAACCTCAAACGTCCTATAGTCTGGAACGGAGCAATTATCGGCGAAGACGCTCATCTCAGGGCCTGCGTGATTTGTCGGAGCACCCGCGTAGACAGGCGCGCTCACATATTGGAAGGTGCTGTTGTGGGTTCGATGTCAATCGTCGGAGAAGAAGCGCAAGTCGGGCCAAGCGTCCGCGTCTGGCCGAGCAAAAATATTGAATCCGGCGCTTTGTTAAATCATAATTTAATTTGGGGAGAGCAAGCTAAGCGGAATTTGTTTGGTCAGCGGGGCGTTCAAGGACTGGCAAATATTGATATTACCCCGGAATTTGCGGTGAAATTGGGCGCGGCTTACGGCTCGACTTTGAAACCGGGGTCTTCGGTATCGGTTTCTCGCGATCAGCGGAGCATTTCGCGGATGGTTTCTAGGTCCTTGATTGCTGGTTTGATGTCCGTGGGAATTAGTGTGGTCAATTTGGAATCGACGGCAATTCCGATCGCGCGATCGGTTTCATGTACTTTATCAGTGGCTGGCGGCATTCACGTTCGCATTTCGCCCGATCGTTCCGACCACATTTTAATTGAATTCTTCGATATCAAAGGCATCAATATTACTAAAGCGGTGGAGAAGAAAATCGAGGGCGCTTATTTTAAGGAAGATTTGCGACGGGCGCTAATTCCTGAAATTGGGGAAATGTCGTACTTTGACCAATCTCTTGAGGTTTACTCCCGCACCTTTGAGCGGCAGATGAATGTTGACGCAATTCGCTACAGCAATTCTAAGGTGGTAATCGATTACGTTTACGCGGTTTCCGGGGCATTTCTGCCACAAATACTGGCTAAGTTTGGCTGCGATGCGGTGGTGCTCAATGCCAGTCTCAAACAAAGTTCTCTGAGCCACGGGGAGCGGGAATATTTGCTCGACCAACTCGGCCGGGTGGTGAAAGCTCTCAGCGCTAATTTTGGGGTGCAAGTTTCAGCCAATGGCGAACAGCTAATTTTGGTAGACGAATCTGGAATAGCGATTCGGGGGGAAATGCTGACGGCGCTGATGGTAAATTTGATGCTGACTTCTCATCCCAGAGGTACAGTGGTAGTACCAGTAAATGCCTCTTCTGCGGTAGAGGCGATCGCCCGTCGCTACCAAAGCAAGGTCATCCGCACTAAGGCGAACCCAACTGCTTTGATGGAAGCCGCTCACGGGAATCCTAATGTGGTTTTGGGCGGCAGTGGCAATATGGGTTTTATTTTCCCACAATTGCATCCCGGATTTGACGGTATGTTCTGCATTGCTAAAGTGATCGAAATGATGACGATTCAGGAGCGATCGCTCGGACAAATTAAGGCTGAACTTCCCCGCGTCACTCACCGCAGTTACAGCGTCCGTTGTCCTTGGATGGTCAAGGGTTCGCTGATGCGATATTTAGTAGAAACTCATTCGCCCGATCGTCTAGAATTAGTAGATGGAGTCAAGATTTTCAACTATGACAATGACAATTGGATATTAGTTTTGCCCGATGCTAGCGAACCCATCGTGCACATCTTCGCCAACAGCGACGACCGAGATTGGGTAGCTGAAACTTTGAAGGAGTACCGCGCCCTTGTCCACGATTTTGTCACCAAAACTGAGGCTGCGGTGCGCCAAAATAAATTAGGTAATGGGTAATGGGTAATGGGTAATGGGTAATGGGTAATTGTTGACGGTTGACGGTTGACGGTTGTCAATTGTCATTAGTTACCAATTCCCAATTCCCAATTCCCAATTCCCAATTCCCAATTCCCAATTCCCAATTCCCGATGCCCAATTCCCAATTCCCAATTCCCAACTCCCAATTCCCAATTCCCAACTCCCAATACCCAATTCCCATTACGTTATGAATAGCTTCATTTTGATGGCGGAAATAATTCAACAACCGCAACTCCGTTATACTCCAGACAATCAACTTCAGATAGCTGAAATGCTGGTGCAGTTTCCAGGCCCAAAACCAGAAGATCCACCGGAACATTTGAAGGTGATAGGATGGGGCAATTTGGCAGTGGAAATTCACGATAAATATCACGAGGGCGATCGCGTGATTATTGAAGGCCGACTGGGCATGAATACGATCGAAAGAGATGGTATTAAAGAAAAGCGTGCTGAACTCACAGCTCAAAAAATTTATAGTCTCGACGCCAATGCAATGAGTTCGGTTCCTGCAAGTAGAACCATCTCGGAACCAGCTCAAATTCGCGACATTGCGCCTCCGACAGTGCCTAGCAATGTGGTACCTTTAGGCTCCCGAAACCGCAGTTCTAGCAGCGCTCCAGGAGGCGCTAACCGC
This sequence comes from Microcoleus sp., assembly GCA_042408215.1. Taxonomy (GTDB): domain Bacteria; phylum Cyanobacteriota; class Cyanobacteriia; order Cyanobacteriales; family Microcoleaceae; genus Microcoleus. The sequence goes on from JAYFMW010000003.1 coordinate 102,059, forward strand.
ACTTCTAGCTCTGATTGGAACTCCCATCAGTCTCCAAATTCAGAGTCCGATCGCCCGTCAACTTCCTCTAAGGAAGCTGACAACCCCGATTACGATCCAATTCCGTTTTAACTCACATCACCATTCTCCATCAGCCTTTCATAGCAAATCCGGTTGCATCGGAATGATTAAACCGCGAAGACGCGAAGAGCGCGAAGGAAGAACAGAATCTGCTTATAAGAAATACCCTGAAAACCCTGCGACTTTAGTCCAGGGATGAAAGGGCGTTGCAGGATTTATCCTGCCTGCCCCATCTTGACAAACCGATTTTGGTTTGATCGAGTTGTTGAAACCTAGTTGGTGAAAAACCCGACAGTTGCAAGCCGTTAGACACCAAAGTAGCCATAGACTCAGCAACTCGCTGTGTGGGTAGCGGGTATCTGACTTACCCTTTAAGAACCGAAGTTTGGGTGGATTCATCCCCCAAAGTTTGTCCTTAAGAATCCCCGCGTCTTCAGACCGGGGAGTGTCAATTCTCTTTCTTCGTGTTCGCGTGCCTCGCGGTTCATTTAATCTTACGACCTATTAGTTACAGCAGATTCCACACTTATGAAGTACGGTAGGGACACGGCTCTTGGAGTGTCCCTAGGAGGGTTGATCGATAAGTTGGTGTACCTCATAACAGCGGAAACCGCTGTATTATTCCGATGCAACCGGAATTGAGATCGCGGGCGGGCTCTCCAGCCCCCCCCACAAGAAAACTCAGTCTTTGTGGAACAGGCATCTTGCCTGTTCTTGAGTAAGCTTTTGATGGGCGAGCAAGGATGGTTGGGATATTCTTAATCGCTGAAACTATGACGATTATTGCTTCTTCCTTCTTCCGACTTCCATCAGACTGCTTCCTTCTCCTATAATTCTGCCCGCACAATTTCCACCCCAAACACTTCTGCAAACTCAGCCACAACGATCGCCCGAACGCGATCGACCCCTATTCCCGGAATAAACTGCTCCAAACTCCCCACAGGTCGATCGGGAATCCCGCAAGGTACAATCTGCCCAAAACCTTCGAGATTCGGACAAACATTTAAGGCAAAACCGTGCATAGTAATCCAGCGGCTGACCTTAATCCCGATCGCACCTACTTTCCGCCCATCCACCCAAACACCAGTCATACCCGGAACCCGTGCCCCCTTCAGCCCCAAAACATCCAACACCCTCAGCAGCACTTCCTCCAACTGTCGCAAATACCAATGCAAATCCTGCTGATGACGGCGCAAATTTAAAATCGGATAGCCCACCAATTGACCCGGACAATGGTAAGTCACCTCACCACCCCGTTCAACTCGGTGCAATTGGGGCCCAGTTTCGCCCTGGTCAAATTTCACAAATTCCAACTTCGCTCCCTGTCCCAAGGTGTAAACCGGCGGATGTTCCAGTAAAATTAGGACATCGGGCAAATCTGGATTGTCACGACGCTCTAGCACTAGCTTTTGCTGAGCTTCCCAAGCTTTGGAGTAGGGGACAAGTCCCCAGTCAAGGAGCCAGCAGGGCTGAGGGATCAGAGGTTTAGGGAGGATAGTGGAAATCATGGAAAAAAATCTAGAGTGTTTTTACGGAATATTGACGCAGTGAAAATCAAGAATTGTCAACAGATCAAAAAGATTTTGAAAATAAGTGTTTTGTAGCATACAAAGTGCTATTGTATAAACTATACCCACGTTAGAGAAGGGAGGGAGCTCTATGAAGCTTGTTATCCAGGGTAAAAATATAGAAATCACCGATGCGATTCGCGATTACGTCAATCAAAAGGTTGAAAAGGCGGTTAGCCATTTTCAAAATTTGACTACGGAAGTGGACATACATCTATCGGTGGCTCGTAACCCCAGGATCAATCCTAAGCAGACTGCTGAGGTGACAATTTATGCTAACGGCAGCGTAATTCGGGCTGAAGAAAGCACGGAAAGCCTTTATGCCAGCATAGATTTGGTTGCCGACAAGATTGCTCGTCAATTGCGGAAATTTAAGGAAAAACGTCAGGACAACAAAACCAATAGCAACGCCAAAATCGTAGCTGTGGTGGAAGAGCATCCTGTGGCGGCGGATTTGATTGGCGATCGAACTCCCGAACTTCCAGCCGAGGTGGTGCGGACAAAATATTTTGCCATGCCTCCGATGACTGTCCAAGAAGCTTTAGAACAATTGCAGATTATCGACCACGATTTTTATATGTTCCGCAATGCGGAAACTGACGAAATCAACGTGCTTTACGAACGCAAGAGTCACGGTGGCTATGGAGTGATCCAACCCCGCAACGCCAATGGCAACAGTAATAGTAAGAACGGCAAAACTGCCCAAAGCGCTTCACCGGAAAAATCAAGTGTTGCGAAGACTTAGATAATTGCTATTAGCAAAGAGAGGACTAAAGTTATTACTACAAACCATAGGTTCGTAGTGAAGACTGAAATCCTCTCTTTGCCTTACTCTACCTCTTCTCTTCCTCTGTGTTCTCTGCGCTCTCTGCGGTTAAATCATTCCGATCTAATCATAAACGATATGACTTTTGAAACCTGAAACAGCCCATCTAACTTTTAATAGTTTCCAAAGTTTTGAGCGCTTCTGCAACGTGAGCTTTGAAATCCAACATCGAGTCAAAGATATGTTTGACAACACCTTGTTTGTCAATCACATAAGTTACTCTACCGGGCATAATCCACAGTGTAGCTGGAACGCCGTATAATTGACGAACTTTGTTGCCAGTATCGCTCAAAAGTGTAAAAGGTAACTGATTTTTGGTGACAAATTTCTGGTGAGACTGCTGAGAATCTTCGCTAATCCCAATTACTTCTGCACCTGCGTCTTTGAAAACTTCGTAACTATCTCGAAAGGCACAAGCTTGTGTTGTGCATCCGGGGGTGTCGTCTTTGGGATAGAAGTAGACGATAACGTTTTTTTGTCCCTTAAAATCTTTGAGGCTGACTGATGAGCCGGTTTGAGATGATAAGGTGAAATCCGGTGCGATATCTCCTACTTTGACTGTCATATTTTTTGAAGTGAGTTTTGTTGCTTTTTGGTTATTATACAGTAGTTGGCGGAAGAGGATTTTTAACCGCAGATGCACGCAAATTAACGCAGATGAGTTAATTGGCATCTTTTGATAAAATTAGATTGAGCACGTTCAACTCGTTGGAGCTCATCAGATACTTATCTGTGAACATTTTGGCGCGACTTTGTTCTAAACTGTAGCTTCTAAATACAATGAATGGGAAGTCTTTGTACTTGTGTCCGATCGGCATTACACTATCTACAGGATAGAGCGATCGCATATAAGCCGACAAAATATCCCGAAACCGCCTGTCTTCCGGTTCTTCCAGCCCGCTGTCAGCAAAATACTCCTGCATTTCCTCCCCGCTGATGAAAGCAAATAGTGGTATGGCATAATAGCGATCGAACTGTTGGCTGAGTTGTTCAAAATACTGAGTTTTTTCCACATCGTTATTGAGAAATTGCAATAACTCGATCGCACCTCCTCTTATAGCCGATATTACATTTTCCGGGGACGACTTGCTATCCCTGATGCGATACATTTTTTGCAGCAACTTCTTCTCTAGACATTCCTTAATTTCCCGATGTAGTCGCATCTGGTAGTTTTCCAGCAAACTTTGATTAGCCAGAGGTACTACCAACAAACTACCACAAACATGACCAATCTCTAAATTATCATAACTCAGCAAACCTGCAAGAGGATTGCACTTTTCCAAAAACTTCTTGTTAAAATCATCTCGCATTTCCAGGTAAGAATCGCCCTTGTGACGCGAGTTATCAGAATTTGTCAAAACAAACTCCCCACGCCCCAAAAGCTCTTCTAGACTCGTATAAACCTCCTTGAGCAAACTATTTCCTCTGATGCTTTCGCTCTTTAGCGTTTTAATTAGAGAAGCCATCTTGTTACTAAATGTATCTCCCACGGCGGAAACCGACTTACCGCCAATGGGAATCATCAAAAACTTGTCCCTACCTAAATAACCATATCCCGAAATTCGCGTCATCACCGCAGTCTTCAGAATTAGCAGTAAATTCAACAAACTCAACTTACTTTCTTGTAAGGAAAGTTCTGCATCTGCATCATCAGCGTAATAAACCGCTGTATAAGACACGTAAAAAAGCAATTCTTTGTCTTCACCATCAAGGGTTTTACCATATTTATCTTCGCCGCGCCCCCGATAAATCACCTGTATCACTTCCATCAGATTTTTCTCAATCTGGAAGCGGGGAATATCCACTAAAATATGCTTAGTTTTCGGGAAAGACAAGCCGCGACTTCCCGATGCTGTCATAAAGATTACTTGAGCTGTATCTTTGCATTCTTGTATTTTTTCTTTCTCCTCTTCCGAGATATTTGCATGAATTTCTAGATAATCGGTAAACTGATTAAATTCTCGTTCTTTTTGAATTTTCTCAATCAATTCTGCCAATCTTTGCTTGTTTTGAATGTATACTATAATTTGTTCTACACCGGGGATGGCTAATCGCTGATTGATATCCTGAATTATTTCTGATTGTACCCGGCTTACTAAATTACTATTCTCCTTTAAAGACGCATTTTCATTGTATTTAACAGTTTCTACAAATACCTTGTAAGTTATTTCTAAACTGCGGGCTGGGTAGGAATTCGCATTAATCACCGTTGCGGCTAGCTTCTTGAATTCAAAAGGAGTGACTTGTAGTGGTTCAATTACATCTGAATTTTTAGGTAACTTCTTGAAATAGATTTTATCCGGTTCCGGTGACGTGTTTTCAAGGTGTTGTTTAATCACATCCGAGTCAACAATCGAAGCATCTGCTACAATAATTTTAGTATTAAAACCGTGTTTTGCCTCGTGCAATTCATGATTTTTAACAATCTTAGAAATGCCCGCTAAAAACTCAACCCCACCGTCATCTCCTGTAATTTCATCTATCATGATGAAAATATGTTTTATGCGGCTGGATATTTCTTGCATCTTAGCGGGAATGACTCTTTTTTCTCGTTTGTTATAAGTATCTTGAAATATCTGTTCTAAATAATCAAGGGTACTTTGTCTATTTTCTTTCATCCTTAAAGATTGGATAGAAACCGTAGCTACAATATTGTTAGAAATCTTACAGTTGATCAGGCTATAAATTCCATTACAAATACTATTTAGCACTCCCATAGTTTTGAGGCTAGCTGGTTCAATTACGGTTTCATTCTTTCTGGCAATTTCTCGCTGGTGGTATTCTTTTACCTGAACTTCGGGATTGTCTTTAAGAAAATGAACTGTTTTTTGTTCAAAGTTTTTATCATGACTATTCGAGATATACTTGACTGTGCGCTTTCCCGAATAGCTGGCGATAATATCGGAGTTTGTGTTAATACAGAATAGCCGATTATCGCACAGCAAACCAGTATTCTTATCTTTGAATTTTTCGATGATATCTAAGTTTACTTGCTTGCGGGGACTGACGTATAAGAATAAGAAACCGTCGTTTATATGTGTTTTCAGGAAATTTGCGATCGCAGTTGTTTTCCCAATTCCCGGATTTCCAGTCAAAAAGATATAAGTTTCATCGGATTGAAGCGCTTTCACAATCAATTGGGCGTGAGCATTTCTCAAATGCAAACCGCGATTTATTTGCAATTTATCTGCCAGCTTATCTGATATGATATCAATAGAATTCACAAAATCCTCGATTTTTTCTGTATGACATACAGGTTTAGTAAGATTTTTATCAATTGCTAACAGAGAATCGACAAACTTTCGCCCTCCTTGGAAACTGCGAGCCGCGTTGAGTTGAATTACATCCAAGACTTCGCTGCGAGAGTCACTAATTTCTTTTTTGGTATGTTTATTTTTATAAATTTGGGCACAAGTTGCTAATAACTTGAGTTTGTCCTGGCGTAGGGAAATTGTGCTAATATTGCGATCGCCATAACCCACCACATTAAACAAAACCTCAGCATCTTGTCCAAGGATACCAGTTTGTTGCAGAAATCCATAGAAACTGTGAGCATAGCTACCAGCCTGAATTAACTTCGTGCTTTCCTTATCCTTATACTTAAAAGCTGTGAAATAGCCTTTCAAATCCTCCGAAAAATCTACACCCAAAGTGCTGGTATCCATCCGCAGATTAGAAAACACACTTTTGGAGCGTAAATAGCTAATTTCTCTGAGCAAATATTTCCGTATCTCCTCTATTTCGTTGAGATTATCGACTTTTTCCGAAGTCAACGGAGGAGTAAACGCAGATAAATCAACGCACAGAATTCTAAAATCATTCTCATACTGTAACAACATCAGAGTATCAGCTTGCAAAAACTCACCCGTTTTCTTGTAGCGCTGGATGTAGGAGTTAATCTCATCGTCTGAGAAATTTGGTGGCGCTGTTTCAAACTGAGATAATACCTTCTTAAACGCTTTAAAAACTTCTGTCTTATCGTCATTCTGGGTTCTAATACTGTTAGCACAACTCAAACTGCACTGAAAATACAAGATTTGCGATAACCTTAAAGTCCAGCCCGTAGATGTGAGGTACTCCCGGAAGAAATTCAACCCACCAATAAAGCCTTTTTGGACAAAAAATAGACTCCACTTCTCAACAATTTTAGCATCCAAACTACCGAGGAGATTAGCTTCCCTAGTTATTTCCGCCATCATCTTTGGCAATTCTAGTTTCTGCAAATCGAGACGGTAAGAATCACCAAAATTATGAGCTATCTTTTCCTTTTGAATATATGCCAAAATCCCGATATTGAATCCTACCTCAAACAGTAGTCCAAAATCTGCACTGATCATTATTTTGTACCTCCATCACCGACATTCAAGACTTCTCTTACTTTACTCAAAAAAGCCAGCGAGTTAAACTCCGCACTCCCACCCGCATGACTAAATATAGATAGATTACCAACCGAGTCATCGCCGATAATATGAGAGTATGGATCGAGTTTCAAACTAATCTGTTGACGCGCTTCATACCTCGAAAAGTGGAAGATGGTTAAATAGTGCAGTAAAGTATCTTTAATTTCACCATCATACATCAAACCTTGACGAATATCTTGGTCATCCAGAATACCTGCATATATATTCAACAGTGTCGAGTAGGAAATAACACCGTAGTAAAAGTTTTTTTGTCCCTGCTGATCTACTTTGATACCGTTAAATAGATTAAAAAACATCACAGCTTGTTGACTAGGATCTTTTGATAAACCTTCCAGTTCCATTGTATCCTGAATGTAGAAAGATTCTCCCTTGTGTTCTTTAGGACTGCGGACATAGTATTTATCAAAAAATACCGGATAAATCTTGATATCTTGCCGCTCTCCTTTCAAAGTTTGGATGAGTTTTTTCGACATAAAAAACAATTGCTCATCTTCATCTGTCTGGGTAATGTGCAGCGTGCTTGTATAAGGTGCTTGTGCAATATACAGGAAATTTCGATAGCCATGCTTGTAAAGCTGGCTGACAGTATCTTCAAGAATTGATGGCTGACTGTAAAGGTGTTGAACACTGTAGTTTTCTGACAATGTTTTTAACATTCCGACTTGAATTGTATCCTCTGATAGGCGTTTAATTCCCGCAACTTCGCCTAACAAGCAAGTTTTTCTCTGAAAGCGATCGCTATTACCTTTTTTCGCATCACTTTCGCAACTGGAGACGACAATAATTGCTAAATTATTCAACTCTGGAGATAATGGAACATTCCTAAATTTAATTTTTTTAGGAAGGATTGAATAGAGGGAACTTAAACCATTGCGAATACTGTAACCATTCGGTTTTTGCTTGACTCGAAATCCTTGAGAAGTCGATCGGTATTTTTCACTAAACAGATGAGACAATGTTTTAGAAACGTTAGCCATAAACTTTTCCGACGGCGAAGGATGCTTTTCGTCGCCTTCGTGAAGTCTCACCATCGGAATAAACAAATTCTTTTTCGATTTATTCAGCAATATTTCTAGGCAAATATAAGACAGTAGCGAAACAGCAAATTTGTAAACAAACCTTGCATCCGATTTCAAGCCGTCCTTGTTGTCTAAACGTTTATTGTTATAACGAAACAACAGCAATTTATACTGTTCGGAAAAACTGTTGCTATATACATTCATCAGAGTTTCTGGAACCCACATTACAGGCAAAGTATCGATGCTTTTAATGCTATATTCCATGCTGAAATTCTGGAATTCATCAGTAGGGAAATAGCGGACATCTTCGATGGTGATAGTGACTGGTAATTGACAAATAGCTGTTTCGTTGATGCTAGATTGTTCTACGGCGATATACTGAAGTGATTCTTTGGGATTTCGTTGCAGAACATCATTGAAAAATCTACCTGTGGTTACAGCATTATCGAGGTCTTGTAGGATGCCTCTTTTGACGCTTATATGTCGCGGTTCTGTGCGACTTGGCAAAATTGTTTGCCTATCTATAAAGTCTTTTAATAATTGCTTGAGACGGGTTATTTTAACTGCAACATTATATTCAGTCAGACCTCTTTTGATACCTCGAAAGATCCCCTTTTTCTTTTCTTCGTCAGAACCTCGGAGTACAGAAATTACTGTTTCAAACCTTTGTTTTGGATCGTAAGTTAGTTCAGAGTCAGGGTTGTAATCCGGTGCTAAAGGATTGCTGTGAGAAGCAAATACAAAATAGTACAATAATGCTATTTTTAATACCTTGCGGATGAAGGTTTCGCTAGTATAGCCATCTGCTAATTCGGCTTTGTGTTCCTCACTCTCAGGATTCAACAAATTCAGGTTATAATCAAATACAGGTTTACCCCCGCGGGCTTGAACTTCGTTGCCAAATTTTAGTTTTAAACCGAAAATATATTTACGTTCGCTGAGATGAGTGTCTGTGGTTTCTCCTAAATAACCTGCTACAATCGGAATGATGGGAAGTGCATCTAAAACTTCCGCTCTGGAAAACATATCTTGGTAATTAACTGTGACACCGGCATAATTGACATTATAATAGCCATCTTCTTTAGTGCGATCGCCAATGTATGCTTCGAGCAACCTAATCCGCCGGATCAAGTCTTCTAAATAGATGATACCAACACTATCTGTGCTGCTAGTGCGGATGTGTTCTAGCAGATACTCCAAGTAGGTAATTTTAGCTTCTTTTTTGAGCTTCCCTAGAGTTTCTTTGTCTACAAGTTTGAGCAATTTGTGGAAATCAGAATTTTCATCTTTAACCAGCTCATTAAGCCGACGATGCAGTTCTTGTCGATCACTTTCAGTGTCAGCATTTTCATCAATGTAATTCTCTAAACCCTCCTTCAGTTGTTGCTGAAAGATGTCTGAATCTCGCACAGCAATCGTCAATTTATGCAGTTTCAAAATTGCCGTTGTTCCAACAGTATTTGGGCGCTGTAAAGTGAGCTTCTTTTTTGCTAAGGTAGGAGAGGGTTTTGCAAAATCATATTTGAAGCCTAACTCTTGGCCGTTTCCCTGAAAAGACCGTGATTCTAAAGGCTCAATTAAGCTAGCTACGAAATTTTCAATAGCATCATTCCCTCCCACGACTGATGCTAAATGTTGTCGCAAATATTGTCTAATTTGTCTAATCTGAGTGCCAAATTGAGTTTCAAGTTCGGGAGTGAAATTGACTGTAGCAGAATGTGCGAAGCGTTCAAAACCACCCAAGGGAGGCCGCACGTTCAAACTTGATATTTGAGCAGCTACCGCGTCAATATCTATTAGCAAGCGTCTGCGATCGCCCGAAACGCTAAACGGATTTTTCCCCCGCAAAACTTCTAAAATCTTGTCCAGCAAATCGCCATAGTCCACTGGAACTAAATCGCTGTCACCTAATCTTAAGATGTTCACCCTGTTATCCCCTTCAAAAAGCTTGAATCCACTCTTTCACTTCGTACTCAGTCCAAACCCCATTTACCCAATAAGGATCGGCTTCAACCAATTGTCGCACAGCCGCCTCATCTTCCGCTTCGTAAATTGCAAAAACTTTTGTTAAATCTTTCGTTGGTCCGATCGTACTTAATACCCCCAATTCCTTTTGCTTAGCCAATCCCGCTAAATGAGCGTCTCGAAACGGAGCGCGTTTTTCGAGGACATCCTCGCAGTAACTTCCCCACATCACATATTTTGTCACGGTTTTGAGCCTCGGATGAATTTGTTTTAAAGTTATTGTACAATAAGATTAGCAGGATTTAACGAGAATTTTAAGGATTAAGATTCTTTAACCGCAGAGGGCGCAGAGGGCGCGGAGGAAGAGTGGAAAGAGAGATGTTTGTTCTAGAGTCTGTAGGGATATATGGCGCATCTTGCGTCGATCGTACTATCATATTACTAAATTCATAGAGGAGCAAGCTATGACTTTATTAGACCTTCGCCTGTTGACGGTTCAAGAATATCACCTAATGGCTGAAATTGGGATTCTTGATGAAGATGAACGAGTAGAATTACTGGCAGGACAGATAGTTAAGATGGCAGCCAAAGGAACCGCACACGGTGCAGGGGTAAAACGGACTGTAGAGCTATTAGAGAACCGTTTAGGAAGGTTGGTATTGGTAAGCGTACAAGATCCAGTTCGGTTAAATGACAACTCGGAACCTGAACCAGATATTGCTTTGCTGGTGCGAGATCCACTTTACTATGAAGACCATCATCCAACTCCTTCTGAAATTTATCTGATTATTGAGGTTGCTGATACTACGCTGAGGACAGATTTGGGGATTAAAGCGACAATTTATGCTGAGTCAGGAATTGCAGATTATTGGGTATTAGATGTTAATAATCGGCAACTTCACGTATTCCGAGAACCTACTCAGGATGGTTATCAAAGTATAGCAGTTCTTGGGGATGATGCGAGTATTTGTCCTTTGCAATTTCCTGATATTTCTTTTGCTGTGCGAGATATGTTGCGGCCAATGCAATTTTAGATTTTAGATTTTAGATTTTAGATTTTTTGCGTACTTACCATGTTCTGCCCTTATCAGGGGATTTAGGGTATGTCGCAGTCGCCTACAAAGAATTAGGCCACTCCATATACCCTAAATTTCCTCATTTGCTAGCTTCTTAAACTAACGCCGAATTTCTCCACTAAAACATCGCGGACTTTTTGTTGTGCGGGTTCGACATCGGTTTCGCTTAATGTTCGATCGCCCGCGCGGTAAATTAACCGAAATGCCAAACTCCGCTGGCCCGCCGGCACGTTGTCGCCCCGGTATTCGTCGAACAATTCCACCGAATCCAGCAAGCTACCAGCCGCCTTTTTCATCGCACCAGCCATCTCAGCAACTGCAACTTCAACCGGTGCGAAAAATGCAATGTCTCTGTCGGAAGCGGGGAAACTGGAATAGCCGGTGAATTTGCGAGTCGAATTCCTCGAACTCCCTAACTTAGCCAACAGCACCGCCAAATCTAATTGAAACACATAAACCTGCTCAGGCAAATCTTTTTCTTGCTGCAATTGTGGGTGTAATTGTCCAAAGATTCCCAAAGGTTTCCCGTTTAATGATAACGCAGCCGTGCGGCCCGGATGCAAGCGCGAATTAGAGGAATCGCTTTGATATTCCACCGCCAAACCCAACTCTTGAAACACGCTTTCCAAAATACCTTTGGCCTCAAACCAAGTCAAAGCGCGATCGCGCCCTCCTTGCTGCCATTTCCCAACAGTTGGATCTCCCCCAATAATCCCCGCAACTGCGTCTGCTTCCTTCATAGCATCCCCTTCTTTCCAGAAAATGCGGCCGACTTCAAAACCGTTGAGCGCGCCGTTTCCCTGCTCCAAATTGTACTGGAAAGCGTCAATCAAACCCGATAGCATTTCAGTCCGCAAAGCCGAATACTCAACAAACAGCGGATTCGCCAACACCACCTGATTTTCTCCCTCAGTTTTCACCAAAGAATAGTGCATCAACTCTGTCAAACCGGCCGCCCGAAAAGCCGATCGCACATTCCGAATTGCCGCATATTCTGGTGACAGATAACCGGGCTCCGTTTTGCTAGGTAAAGTCTCGCAGAAATTGTCGTAACCGTGGAGTCGCGCAATCTCCTCAATTAAATCAATTTCTCTTTCTAAATCTCGGTAGCGGTAAGGCGGAACTGCGATCGCAAAAACCCGTTCTTTCCCAGCCGGAACAACTTCGCAGCCCAAGGCTGTGAGAATATGTTTCACCTCTGCCGGTTCCAAATATTCAGAACCGCCTGTTTCGCTTCTTTTCAATTTACCTAAAACCAGATTTACTCGGTCTAAACGCAATTCGAGCGATCGCGAAAAACTCAAATCATCCGCACCAGAACTCGCCGTTTTCTGCACCGTCGCAGCGCCTCCAGCCAACTCCAAAATTAGGGCTACAGCGCGGTTGCAAGCCGTCGTCAAGGCCGCCTGATTCACCCCCCGTTCGTAGCGGATCGAAGACTCACTTCGCAAGCCTTGAGCGCGCGCAGAACGGCGAATCGTTGCCTGGTCAAAAATCGCTGCTTCTAAGACTAAGTTTTGAGTGCCTTCGTGAACTTCCGTTGATTCGCCACCCATTACCCCAGCCAACGCTACGGGTTTGTCGCTAGCAGTAATTAGCAGATTTTGTGGTTGCAAATTGCGGTTTTGTCCGTCCAAGGTTTTGAAGGATTCGCCTGTTTTGGCAAACCGGACGCCGATGTTGATATCTTGAGTTGCGGTGAAAGATTGTAGGCGATCGCGATCGAAAGCGTGCAGCGGCTGGCCCCATTCCAGCAAAATGTAATTAGTCACATCAACCACATTATTAATCGGCCGCACTCCCGCCGCCTGCAACCGCTGCTGTAACCAAGCCGGAGAAGGTGCAATTTTCACCCCTTCAATTGCCGTCCCCATGTAAATCGGGCAGCCTTCCGACTCGGATATTTCTACTGTTAAATTAGGGCTTTCTTTCCCCTGAATCGCCACATCCGTCGCTTCGGGAATTCTCAAATTCGCCCCTGTCAGCGCCGCCACTTCCCGCGCCACACCAACCATACTCAAAGCATCAGCACGATTCGCCGTTGCTGTCAAGTCTAAAATCACATCATCTAAACCTAAAAGCGGGCGAATATCGCTGCCCAATTCTGGGTTTTCTAAGTCAAAGATGTGAATTCCTGCCGACTCTTTGGACAGTCCCAATTCTGCTAAGGAGCAAATCATACCTGCGGAGGGAACGCCCCGCAATTTCGCGGGTTTAATTTTTAAATCTATCTGAGATAAAAAAGTCCCGACTACGGCGACGGGCACGTAAATGTCTGCCCTAGCGTTGGGTGCGCCGCAAACAATATTCAATGGTTCTGATTTGCCAACATCTACTTGACAAACTCTCAACTTGTCTGCATTCGGATGTTGTTCGATCGCCACTATTTTGCCCAAAACCACGCCGTCAGCCCAAGTACGGCGGTCTTCGATCTCTTCGACTTCAAACCCAGCCATTGTCAGAGTTTCGGCTAATTCTTCCGGGGCGATCGCCACATCCACCAATTCCCGCAGCCAATTTAGAGAAATACGCATAGTTTAGTTAGTAGTCATTAGTTATTAGTCATTAGTCCCTAGGAATCATCAAAATTTCTGACGCATACCTAATAGACATCTGGCAAAAAGCAAGTCAAAAACAGGCATCCAGCCTGTTCCACAATAATTATAGGAGATGTCTGTTGACTAATGCCTTCTGCATTCTACCTTCTGGCGAATACCATTTGATAACTATCTAGCCCCAGAATCAATCCAGGACTCTCAATATCATATTTATTGAATATTGTCAAGATGCTTGAGCGATTTATCAGAAAAAATGATAATTTTCCCCAAAGGGAGATGGATCTTGGCGGATGAGTAACATTCTCATGGGAGAGAATGAGGTATGCTAGAGATATCGAAAAGTGCAAACAGCACTTAAGTTTAGCAAGACTTTACACAAAAAAGGATAACTTTAGCAAGTCTCTAAATTATCTTCAAGGGTCATCAACAGCAAAAACTCGCAACAGCGATATGGTAAAAAACGGAAAATATCGGGGTCTAAAAGACTTAGGTGTAATTCAACTTTGCGATCGGACCCAGGGCCCTGGGGCAACTGAGAGATAAGTATTTCTAGCAGCAGCAGGAACAGGGCATTTGTACAGTCTCGTGGCGCGGGCTAGATTCAAAAAACATAAGCACACTCAATCAACATGAGCTACTGCATAAATCCCGGCTGCCCACATCCTCAAAACCCCCCTGACTCCATTCTCCAGTGTCAAGCTTGTGGCGCACGATTGCTGCTGCGCGCTCGCTATCAAGTAATTGAACCCTTAGGACAAGGAGGTTTTGGAGCCACATTCCTGGCCAAAGATATCTCTTTGCCCGGTCAGCCGAGCTGCGTAGTCAAGCAACTGCGACCCAGCAGTTCGTCGCCGCGAGTTCTAGAAATGGCGCGGGAACTATTTAAGCGAGAGGCAAAAACCCTCGGTAAACTAGGCGACCACCCCCAAATACCCAGGCTGCTAGATTACTTTGAGGTAGAACAACAATTTTATTTGGTTCAAGAGTATGTTAAAGGCTCGACTTTGAAACAAGAAGTCAAACAATCGGGTCGTTTAAATGAATCAGATGTTAAAAATTTTCTCTTAGAAATTTTACCGGTAGTGCAGTACATCCACAGCCAAGGAGTAATTCACCGGGACATCAAACCCGCAAATATTATTCGCCGAGTTCAAGACAACCACTTAGTTTTAATTGACTTCGGAGCCGTAAAAGATCAAGTCAGCCAAACAATATTATTAGACCCCGCCGACCAAAGCGCCAACACCAAATTTTCAGTAGGCACATTTAGTTTTGCCCCGCCGGAACAAATGGCAATGCGGCCGATATATGCCAGCGATATCTACGCCTTGGGTATGACTTGTCTGTACTTGCTGACGGGAAAATCGCCCAAAGATTTAGATTTCGATGGAGCCACCGGTGAAATTGTTTGGCAGTCACGGGTTCAGCTAAGTCCAAATTTTGCCCGGATTCTCGATAAAATGCTCAAGCCGATGGTTGGCCACCGCTTCCAATCAGCAGCAGATGTCATCAAAGCTCTCAAGGGCGAATTTGAAGACGCAGACCTTTTGGAGGGCTTGGCTACTCAATTCAACGGCTCTAATCGCACAGTTGAAGAACCGACCATATTTAATGACGAGAGTTCTTCGTGGCCACCGCCCCGGAACAAAATCAATTCAGGAGCGAAGCAAAATCTCCGTGGCAGAAGTTCCTCCACTCAATCGGGAAACACGGGAATGCAGCCGAGAGTTTCCCGGACTCTGGCTGAGTCCGGCAGAAGTTTCGGCACGGTTGCACCTGACGGTGGCAGTTTAACAGGGTCAAAGCTACCGAAAGTTCCTGCTAAGTGGGACAGCAACAGCGTGCGATCGGCATATTTTAAAGGTAAGCGCGATTTTGCCGACTGCGAACTTTCGGGTCTGCAACTGCCAAAAGCGCAGTTGGCGGGGGGAAATTTTTATCAGGCTCGGCTGGTGAAGGCAAATTTGCAAGCAGCAGATTTGTCTGGGGCCAATTTGGGTCACGCCAGATTAATTAGGGCGAATTTGCGAGATGCTAATTTGACTGAAGCTTATTGCAGCACGGCCAATTTTGAATGCGCCGATTTCAGAGGTGCTGACTTGACGGGGGCTTATTTGAGCAAGGCGAATTTGCGGGGAGCAAATTTGTGCGGGGCGAATCTTACCAACGCTACAGTTAGTGAAGAACAATTGGCAACGGCAAAGACGAATTGGATGACTACTAAGCCTGATGGTAAGCGGGTTTTTGGATTTTAAGAAGTCATTAGTCAGCAGTCATTAGTCAGCAGTCATTAGTCATTAGTCATTAGTCAGTAGTCAGTGGTCATTAGTCAGTGGTCATTAGTCATTAGTCATTAGTCAGTAGTCAGTGGTCATTAGTCAGTGGTCATTAGTCATTAGTCATTAGTCATTAGTCAGTAGTCAGTGGTCAGTAGTCAGTAGTCAGTGGTCAACAATCAACAGTCAACTGTCAACAGTCAACTTCCCCTCCCCCAGTCAGGTGATACGCCCGGAGGAAGCTCGATCGCCCTCCGACCCCATAAATTAAAAACTAGCAAGGTCGGATTCGTCGATCGCACCTAAACATGAAACTGCTCAACTGCCGCACTCGACCGCTCTTGCAGATAGGCATTTTGGCTCTCGCCTACTTTGTTACCGGAAAACTCGCAGGGTCAATACTGGGAATGGTTACAGCCGAAGCATCTCCCCTGTGGCCGCCCGCCGGCATTGCTCTGGCTGCGCTACTGCTGCAAGGGCGGCGGATGTGGCCGGGAATTGCCCTCGGTTCGCTGCTGTTAAACTCTACCGCCGGAGTCGGGATACCCTCAACCGTCATTGCTACATCGGCCTTGAGCGTGACGTTGCAAGCGCTGGCTGGCGAGGCTTTGTTGAGCCGGATCGGTTTTTCTACCAAACTCGATCGCCTGCGAGATGTTCTGGGATTAGTAGCCGGCGCTGTCATTGGGTCTACTTTCCTCGGTTCTACCATCAGCAACCTGAGCGCCAGCATTTTTGGTTGGGTTCAGTGGAGCAATTTTTTGAGAAATTTTTGGACGATGTGGCTCGGAGATGGTATGGGAATTTTGATGGTCACGCCAGTCCTGCTGACTTTGAGTCACTTACTTCCGAAGGCCTTCTGCAGAAAACTAATTACGAATTACGAATTACGAATTACGAATTCCCGATTCCCAATTCCCGATTCCCAATTCCCAATTCCCGATTCCCAATTCCCGATTCCCGATTCCCAATTCCCGATTCCCAATTCCCGATTCCCAATTCCCAATTCCCAATTCCCAATTCCCGATTCCCAATTCCCAATTCCCAATTCCCGATTCCCAATTCCCAATTCCCGATTCCCATTTTTAATTGTTAATTATTCAGAACCGCTGATTTTGCTAACTCTGCTGCTGAGCGTTAGCTGGCTGGTATTTGGCTCGCAAACAGTGGTGGCGATCGCTCTGTATCCCCTGGAATATCTGCTCTTTCCTTTGATAGTTTGGGCCGCCCTGCGATGGAGCCAGCCTGGAGCAATTTTCGCTTATTCGATCGTGTCCTACATCGCGATTTTGGGAACCCTGGGGGGAAACGGCCCGTTTCTGCTCAACACTTCGGCTACCCTCAGTCACCGGCTCACGTTGATGTCGGTTTTACCTTTACAAGCCTTTACCGGTACGATCGCCCTTGTGGCTCTGATCTTGGCTGCGACTGTAGCAGAACGACAGCAAGCCCTGGTGGAGGTGCGCCGCACGGCCGCTATGCTGCGCGATCGCGAAGCTAGTTTAGCCAATGCTCAGCGCATCGCGAACTTGGGGAATTGGGATTTAGATTGCGACACCCTAGAACCACCTGACGACTGGGAGGAAAACAGGGAGAAACATCACACATCCAACATCGAATTGCGCTGGTCGGACGAGCTTTATCGGCTCTTAGGTTTTGTTCCGGGAACTGTCAAGCCGACGCCGGAAGTTTTTTTGCAAGCCGTACATCCAGAAGACCGAGAATTGGTGGCTCGATCGCACCGTCTTGCTATGTTTGAGCAAAAACCTTATTGCATTGACTACCGGATTGTGCTTCCCGACGGCAAAGAACGCACTGTGTGCGAACAGTCGGCAATTAACTCTAAGGTGATTGCCGCCACAGTGCAGGATGTTACCGATCGCCAGCGGGCGGCCAACTATGAGCAAGCAGCGACCGATCGCGAGCGCTTGCTCTCAGAAATGGCACTACGGATTCGGCACTCCCTTGACCTCCAAGAAATTCTCAACACTACTGTTGCCGAAGTCCGGCAATTTTTCAAGGCAGACCGCGCTTTCATCGGCATTAAGTCGGCGGAGTCGGCAATGCCGGACTCGCCAGTGTACGGTAAGATTGTGGCTGAGTCTGTGGGTACCGAGTGGCGTTCTATTTTGGGGTGTGTGCTGGCTGACGAAAGCCTTCTCGAACACTTTAGAACGTTTTATGCCACCAACCGCGCCCGATCGGTCTCGGATACTGCGGAAGTGGAAGTCAGGGCGTGCAGTTCCAAATACTATAGTGACTATCAAATTCGGGCAACATTAAATGTGCCGATCGTCTTGGGGGATGAGTTGTTCGGAACCTTGGCTGTCAATCAGTGTTCTGGGCCCCGCCAGTGGCAGGAATTTGAGATTGATTTATTAGAAAAACTTGCTACCCAAGTGGCGATCGCCCTCCAGCAAGCCCAACTTTTGCAGCAAGTAAAAACTCTCAATGCCAACTTAGAATCTCAAGTCGAGGAACGCACCCGCCAACTGCAACAAAAAATGTACGAACTGCAAGAAAGCAATCGGCTGAAAGACCTATTTTTACACGCAGTTTCTCACAAGCTCCGCACCCCTTTTATGGGAATGTTAATACTGCTAAAAAACTTGCTCAACAAGTCGCCCTCTGAGTCTCAACAAACTGTTCCGGTGGCTCGCTCGATTTTGGAGCGGATCGTTGAGGCTAGCGAACAACAGTTGGGAATGCTTAATGCCCTGCTTGACGCTCACGCCACCGAGGTCAAAGGTATTGTTCTGAATACTAAACCCCTCGATTTGCACTCTTTCACTTCCAGAATTGTTGCTGATTTAGCACCGATTTTCGAGAAGAATCAAGCAACTTTGATTCAGCAAATACCTGCGGATTTCCCACAGGTAAATGCCGATCTTCAACAGTTGCAGCGGGTGTTAGAAAATCTGCTAACTAATGCTGTAAAGCATAATCCTCCGGGAGTAAATATAACTTTAAATGCCGCAGTGATTGAAGTAGAAAAAGTAATGATTAGTCCCGGAAAAACACAGGTTTTCCGGTCAAATAGTTCCGCATTTTCTAACTGTATCGCTCACCTCCACTCTCCCTTTTGTGGTCAAAATAAGATGTGGGACACGATTCGGGAACCGCCCAGGGAGGAGCCGATCGAAACCAGCATCAAAAATCAGGAGATGCGTGCAAAATTTCCCCTCGATCGCAATTGCGAAGTCCCCCGCTACCAGGGTCAAATTGCCAATACTGGCCACCAATTGCCGAGCGGGCGATCGCAGGCGAAAATGGTTCGCTGTACCATAACAGATAATGGAGTCGGAATCAGCAAAAAACAGCGCGAATCTCTGTTCGAGCTCTACGTTGAAGACCCCAACAGCCGACAATTAACCGGGCTGGGCTTGGGATTGTACCTCTCCAAGCAAATTATCAAAGCTCACGGCGGCGAAATCGGCGTCGAAACCACTCCCGGAGGTGGCTCGACTTTCTGGTTTTCGTTACCTGTTTTGGAAATAGTCAGTAGTCAATAGTCAGTAGTCAATAGTTAGTAGTTAATAGTCAGTAGTTAATAGTCAGTAGTCAATAGTCAGTAGTCAATAGTCAGTAGTCAATAGTCAGTAGTCAATAGTCAGTAGTCAATAGTCAGTAGTCAATAGTCAGTAGTCAGTTTATGACCGATCTTGGCAATGCTAAATCAGTTCAAGGATTAACCGTTTATGAGGTGTGGCGCAATCGCTTCCTCCGAGATCGGCTGGGCCATGCTGTGCGGATTGCCATCTTTTTTGCCTTCACCATTATTGTCTATTTTTGCGGCGAAGCAATCTTCGCTCCCCAGGAATTTCAAATAATCTATTTATACACTAGCGCTGCTGTAGAGTTAGGGTTGTTGACCTGTTTAGCTTTGCAAAAAACCCCGATCGCAGAACGTTACCCTGGTTTGCTATTTTTGGGTTTTTCCTGGTCGCTGACGGTAGTCGTACAGCTTGGTTTGGCCGCCGCCAGGATTGAAGTTCTGCCAATTTTAACCTGGAGTTTAACATTTCTGACTCAAGCTACCCTCATACCTGTTCGCTGGCCTTTGCACCTAATTTCTCAACTGGGCGTTTTGCTGTGCCATGTCGGGATCAATTTGGTCTTGAACCTGAGTTTTACTAAATATACTGCTTTTAGGCTGAGCGGATTTTACTTGTATTTATTTTGGTTTTGTTTGATTTGCGACTTATCAGTTTACTGGTACGATCGGCTACAACGAACTGAGTTTAGCACCCGCCGCGAGTTGGAATCTGCTTATCAACAATTGGAGGTGGCGGAAGCCAAGTACCGCAGCATTTTTGAGAATGCTGGTGAGGGGATTTTTCAAAGCACTCCCGATGGCCGCTATATTACTGCAAATCCAGCTTTGGCGCGGATTTACGGCTGCAATTCGCCGTCAGAAGTGACGGCAAAATTCACTGATATCGAGCGTCAGTTGTACGTCGATCCAAATCGGAGGGCGGAGTTTTTGCGAGCGATCGCAGAAAGTGGCAGAGTATCGGATTTTGAATCTCAAATCTATCGCTCTGACGGCAGTATAGTCTGGATTTCCGAGAAAGCACGAGCGGTACGGAATGTCAACGGTACTGTACTTTATTATGAAGGTTTAATTGAGGACATTACGCAGCGGAAACAGGCACAAGAATCACTACGGCTATTTATTCACGCTCTTTCTCACGACTTGCGAAACCCGGTTTCGGGAATGTTAATGGTGCTAAAAAATTGGCAGACAAAAACCGGGGAATCCATCGTGATTCCTCGTTCTGTTTTGGCGCGGATGATTCAAGGTAGCGAGCAGCAATTGCGGTTAATCGATTCGCTGTTGGAAGTTCACGCTAGCGAATTGCGCGGTTTGGTTCTGCACTGCGATCGGGTAGATTTGAAGGCGGTAATTGAAGCTGCCGCCGCAGATTTAGAGCCTTTAATGAATGACTATCAAGCGAAATTTAAAAATTTAGTACCGGATAATTTGCCGGCAGTTAATGCTGATGCTACTCAGTTATCCCGCGTATTTTCTAATTTAATGGCTAATGCTTTAAAACACAATTTGCCGGGACTGAATTTGACAGTTTCAGCACAAGTAATAGATGCCGATCAATTAAGTATAAACCGAGGCGATCGCAAAGAGTATCTTGCTCAATTCCCAATTCCCAATTCCCAATTCCCAATTCCCAATTCCCAATGCCCAATTCCCAACTCCTCAATAAGTATGATTTTTTGTACTGTTGAAGATGACGGGGCGGGAATATCGCCGTTCGAGTGCGAACATCTTTTTGACCTTTATGTGAGGGGCTATCAATCCCGACACTCCGTCGGTTTAGGTTTGGGGCTGTATCTTTGCCGACAAATTATTGAGGCTCACGGCGGGGAAATTGGAGTGATTAGCACCAACGGTGCTGGGGCAACTTTTTGGTTAACCTTACCTATTGCCGATCGAACTCAGCTTGAGTTATAACCGATTCGGAGTTGCATCAGCCACCAGGAGACCCCATGAAATATTTTTCAGTAGTAATGTATTTGCTCCGAGAACGGAAACAGTTTCTCGAAGAGATCCGCGAAGGTGTAAAGCTTAAATCTAAAATTTTTGGTCTGTTGATTTCTAGTACGGTATTTTTTGCGATTTACGGCGCGATTTTAGGTGCATCTAGTACGTGGATGCAATGTCTAGTTTCAGCAATTAAGTTACCAGCACTTTACTTGCTGACGCTGATTATCTGTTTTCCTACACTGTACTTTTTCAATGTCATGTTTGGTTCAAAACGCACTTTTGAACAGTATTTGGCATTGTTGATGACAGCGATGGCGATGATTAGCATCTTGCTGTTTGGTTTTGCACCCGTCAGCTTATTCTTTTTGATCGGCAGCAGCAATTATACCTTTTTTCTGCTCTTGAATATTGCGATTATGGCAATTACGGGATTTTTGGGAATTAGTTTCTTTTATCAAGGAATGCAGTCTCTTTCTGAAGAAGATGGGGAAGGCAAGGAGATTCGGCTAAATATTTTGCGGTTCTGGTTGGGACTTTATGCGTTTGTAGGCACTCAATTGGGATGGACTCTGAGGCCATTTTTCGGATCTCCCGGAAAGGCTTTTGAACTATTCCGAAACCGAGAAAGCAATTTTTATCTAAGTGTTTGGGATTCAATTCGGCAGATTGGAGGGTTTTAATTATTGTTAAATTAAGGAGATTTGAAAGAGCTATGAAACAGGACTTAGAGCAATTAAAAATTCCTGAAAAAGAGTTAGAAGAGTTGAGCTCAATAGCTTTGAGCGACGGTTTTGCAGGGGATTTTTATCGATCGGCTGCACTCCGCGATCGCCAAAAGCTGTTCTCTCTTTTGTTGAATGAGTTGCTGATATTTTGCGTAACGTTGGTTGTGTCACTCCCTGTGGCTTTGCTGGTCACTAAAAATCAAGTTAATTCAGTCAGCGATGCTGCACTTTTTGTGCGGGTTTTGCAAATAACTTTGGCTTTGTCCCTGGCGATTGCTGTAGGTTGGAATGTTTATAAATGGGTGAAAGCAAAGCCTCTGGAAACTCTGGCGAGTCTGCTGGATGAAGTTGAGAAGTATCATGAGGTAATTAAGGCTCTAGATATTATCGATCGACTAACGGCGGCTGGCAATTTACCAGCAAATTTGATGAATCGAGAGGATGCAGTTGAGGCATTACAGATTACTAGAGAAAGTTTGGTTTGTGCTTTGCGGACAGAAAGAATTCTGAGGGAAAATAAGGATTTTATCGATCGCCGTTACGAGTTATTTGCTAATATTGAAAGTAATCTGGCCGCTTTGATGGCGCTGGATGTGAGCGATCGGGCCAGCGAATACGGGCGGTTGCTGAATGAAGCGTTGGAAATTGGGATGAGCGTGCACAAAGAAGTAAGAAAATTGCAGAATGACAAGTAAATAGGACTTACCTACAGGTAAGGTATTTATGTCATTTCTATGATTTTGGTAAGGGTTGTAAAGAGGCGATCGCAACTAGCAGAAGCTCTGCGTACCTTGTCAACATCTAAAAGTTCTAACAGTTTAGGAGCGTGTCGTGTTTTGTGATATTTACCTTTAGATGTTTTATTAGTGGCTGATGTCAGCCACTTAGTCAGGTTGTATTTGGAAACTTTCTCCAAACTTTGATAATTTTCCAGCCTTTTGTAAAGATAATCTGCTTTCAATTCCCCATTATAAAACTGCTTTAAAGCATCAATATCAGCAATAAACCAAGCCTCCATAGTTTGCACCATTAAGTGGCAACAAGCATCATCAATCCCCAGCGAATCCAAAATCCAAGGTTGATCTTCTTTTCTGCTTCTTAAATGCTCCCAAGGTGTGTGACTTTCAGAAACAGGAGATTCTGAATCAACCAGCAAAACATTAAAAGCATCTGGATAAGATTCCAAACTGATTAGGAAATCTTCGCAAGCATTGCGACGAGAACCAGACGGGATTGACAGAATTTTAATGCCTTTGCTATCTGCGAGTTCATAGAGTTCTTTGAAGACATGAATAAAACCAGCTCTGAGCCCCGCTGTTGCTTCTTTTCCCGGCTGAATTTTACTCCTAAATCCTGGACGTTTTTGAGGTATATTTTCTATTTTACTTTCCTCTTCACTTTCGTCTCCAATACCTTCAATATAAATACGAATCTCCCTTACCATCGGTTTCCTCCGATGTGTCCCATCCGCCACAAATCTCCTAAAGTGTACTTTTCCAGCCACTTTTTCAGTTGCTGAGGCTCTAGACGGTGCAGGTGACTGCCTGTATTATTCTGTTCGCAAACTAAGACGGATTCGGGAACTTCACTCAAACCAGAAACTAAAGCATCAGAATGAGTAGTAACAATTATTTGAGTTCTTTTAGATGCCGCAATTAGCAATTCAGCAACAGTAGATAAGATATCTGGATGCAACCCTAATTCTGGTTCTTCAATACAAATCAGGGGCGGTGGATTTGGGTGGCACAGCAAAGTCAGCAAGCACAAATAACGAAGCGTACCATCAGATAAACGGGTAGCAGGAATTGGTCTATTGAATTTTTTATCCCTGAGAAATGTTTGTATTGTACTGCCTTCGATTTTAGTTGTGATGTCACCTACTGCCTCGTAGAACTTTTGCAATTGCTCGATCAGCAAAGGTTTAATACCTTGGTAGTCTAAATCGTTCAAAACATGAGCAAGGTTACTTGCATCTTCTTCAAGAAAGTCATTTGGTAAATCAGATGGTTGGGGCTTTCTTGGTGGCGTGTACCTGCCTAAATTCCATTCCCGATAAATACGGATATTGGAAAACTGATTGTTTAAGTAGGCTAACTCAGGGTAAAAGTCTTTGTCTTGTTTTTGGGACAAAACCGATTGAGAAGGATTTATCTCGTCACGGCGCAGATGGCGTTCGCCCCTATTAGTACCCGTTCCCTCTGCTGAGACATTTCTAATATTTAAGACTGGATTTCCATTTTGATAGCGGTAGAAAAAATATACATCTTCATAACTTGGGTCAAATTTTAATTCATTTTCTACTGCTTCATCTACAATTTCTAGTTTTTGACCTACCATCGTGAAAGAAATTTGATAGCGCAAGGGGATAGTTTCTTTAGGATAATCTACGGTTGCCTCGATTGTAGCTGTTGGAATATTGTTGGAATTTTTTTCACCTTTCCAAAGCCACTCGCTAATACCGCCACCTTGCCGAAATGGAGTATTTATATCATTGGGTGTTGACTGTAAAATCCCCACAGCATCGATTAGGTTCGACTTCCCAGATGCGTTGGGGCCAATTAACACATTCAGTGGTTGAAGTTCTATTTCTTCTCCTTCACTTCCGTAGGATAGAAAGTTTTTTAAGCGGAGAGTTCTGATAAATCTTTTGCCTTGCATCTCATCCTCCTATTTAAAGCTGTTGACATCTTCAAGGATAGTATCACAATTGAGTCGTTTTAATGTGGGTAAGGTGCGCCCATAAGCACCCTACAGATAGTGTTTGTGCGTCCAGGACTGTCTTGTTTACCCACCTTAAATTTTAATCCTCAAAAATATCCAATTGTTGGCCTTCCGACTCCGATTTTCCCTCTTTTTTAATTCCTTTCCGCAGCCCGATCGCAATTTTACTATGTTTCTCAATCTGCTTCATCACCTGTCTCGCCCTTTCAATCACCGAGGGCGGCAAACCCGCCAATCTCCCCGCTTCAATTCCGTAAGACTTATCAGCACCTCCAGGTTGAACTTGGTGTAGAAATACAATTTGATCCGGCAATTCTTTCACTGTCACCTGATAATTTGCCACATTATTCAAGATTGAAGCTAACTCATTCAATTCGTGATAATGTGTAGCAAAAATTGTCCGCGCCCGAATCTCGTTGGCTAAGTATTCTGCTACAGACCAAGCAATCGAAAGTCCGTCAAACGTCGCCGTTCCCCTGCCAATTTCATCTAACAAAACCAAGGATTTTGGCGTCGCGTGATTGAGAATATTTGCCGTTTCATTCATTTCTACCATAAAAGTAGACTGACCAGTTGCCAAATCGTCTACTGCACCGACGCGCGTAAAAATGCGATCGCAAATTCCCAAAGTAGCAGCTTTCGCCGGCACAAAACTCCCCATCTGCGCCATCAACTGAATCAAACCAACCTGCCGCAAATAACAACTTTTGCCGCTAGCATTCGGCCCAGTTAAAATAATTAAATCCGGTCGATTTAGCGATGCTTCCCGACCCAAAAAAGCCGAATTCGGCACAAAAAATCCCGGAGGTAAAGACTTTTCCACCACCGGATGACACCCTTCAATAATTTTAATTTCCCGACTTTCAACCATATTCGGACGACAGTAATTCTGATAAACAGCTACTTCGGCCAAACCGCACAAAACGTCCGCCGCCGCCACGGCGCGGGAAACATTGCGAATAATTTCGGCCTGTTCTCCTACCTCCGCACGTACTTGAGAAAAAATATCATATTCCAGTTGATTTAAATCTTCTCGCGCTGTCAGAATTCGCACTTCCCTTTCTTTTAATTCTTCTGTGCTGTAGCGTTCTTCATTGGTGAGAGTTTGCTTGCGGGTGTAGTCATTTGGTACTTGGTCTACTTTCGATTTGGTAATGCTGATATAATAGCCGAAAGCTTTATTATAACCTACTTTTAAATTAGAAATTCCGGTGCGTTTTCTTTCATTGGCCTCTAAATGAGCAATCCACTCCTGGTCTGCTGATGCAGTTTGCCGCATTTCATCTAGTAGGGAATTAACGCCAGAACGAATTAACCCTCCTTCTTTTAAATGAATCGGCGGTTCGTCAACTAAATGAGCGTGAATTTTATTTGCCAATTCTTCTAAAATTGGCGGTACGTTTTGCAGTGCTTTCAGATAGGGCGATCGACCTTGGGCTGCGATCGCAGCTAATTCCGGCAATTTTGCCAAAGAATCAGCTAAAGCGACCAAATCTCGCGCGCTAGCTGTGCCAGAACCAGCGCGGCCTGTCAGTCTTTCGATGTCGTAAATTTGGCGTAATAACTGCTGCAAATCTTGGCGCAGGGGGTTGTTTTCTACTAATTCTTGAATCGTGTCGTGTCTGGCGCAAATGCCTTTAATATTGAGCAAAGGTTGCTGCACCCAGCGGCGCAAAGCGCGGCCTCCCATTGCAGTGTTAGTTTTGTCGATCGCCCACAGCAAAGAACCATGAAAAACCCCATCTCTAACAGTTTGAGTAATTTCGAGATTGCGACGGGTTTGGTAGTCTAGCGTGAGAAAATCGGTGAGAGTATAAGTGTGCAATCGTTGCAAAGGTACTGCATTTCCTTTTTGGGTTTCTTCGAGATATTGCAGCAAACCGCCGGCGGCGCGAACGCTGAGGGGAAGGTGTCCGCATCCCATACCTTCGAGCGATCGCATTTTGAATTTTTGCAGGATTCTCTGTTTTGCTTCTGCCAAAGTAAACGGGATTTGCGATCGCAAAGAATAGCAAAACGAACTCGGCAAACAATCGGGCAAATGCTCGGATTTCTCTCCGGGCCTCAACATACTCACCAAATCCGGCGCATTAGTTGGTACCAGCACTTCCGAAGGCTGCAAGCGCAGCAATTCTAGGGTTAATTGCTCTAAACTATCTGCTTGGGTAGTGACAAATTCTCCAGTAGAAATATCTGTATAAGCCAATCCCCAATGGGTTCCAGCTATCACAATTGCTGCTAAAAAATTATTGTGACGGGGTTTCAGCATTCCGTCATCAGTCAAAGTTCCAGGAGTCAGAATGCGGGTAATTTCCCGCTTGACTTGACGGCCTTCTCTAGCCGCGATTCCGGCATCTTCTACTTGGTCGCAAACTACCACAGCATAGCCTTTTTCTACTAACATTGAAGTGTAGCGATCTAGGGCGTGGTGCGGCACTCCCGTCATCGGCACTCGTCCTATTTCCTTGCCACTTTCCTTGCTAGTACAAACAAGTTCTAATTCCCGCGAAATGGTGACTGCATCTTGGAAAAAGCACTCAAAAAAATCGCCGACTCGAAATAATAAAAGGGCATGAGGATATTGTTCTTTTACTTCCACATACCGCTGCATCATTGGTGTCAGCTTGGTGAATTCTAGTAGGCGATGGTCGGCATTGCGAATGTTGGCTTGATTAGGGTCTGTTGGGGTAGATGCAGTGTAAGGCATAAAAGGCGATCGATAAACTTTAATCTTTAATAATTTTACCGCACGCTCGGTATTTAGGTATAACTTGCGAGCCAAAACCCGCCCAGCCTCGGATATCGATCGACCCTCCCTGACTTGAGCAGTTTTAGGCTGCAACTTACTCAGTGTGAGTTAATGAGCTGGCCCCTAGTGAGAAAATGTGCGGTGTTTTTATTAATTGTGAGATCAAGCTGCGGGTTGAGTCAACTGGCGATCGGGAAAAACCACCCTAGATTGGTGATTTTTTATTTATTAGAAAAGAAAGTAATTGCTAAGACGATAGGAACTTGGAAATTGATTCAAGGGAAACCCTAACCTACAATTAATACCAAATCCCGTTAATTTCCCTTTGAGATTTGAGATTTTAGAGGCGACTCAATATATAAAGATAGGGCTTGAAGATTTGAGGTTTTAGCAGAGGTTCCAGAGTTGAAACTAGGGACCGATCCCAAAAAAAATATAAAATCTGCCATCAAAAATCTCAAATTGTTCGTCCACCTCATCGCTTTAACCATTATAATTGATTTATCACAAAGGAGCGTCTAATTTGAAGAATCAAAATTTCCAGAGCATATCATCAGCAATCGCAGGGATTCTATTAGTAGGCGCGCTGCTCCTCGGCTTCAATTCTTTTGTTGTCATCAATCCCGGTGAAGCAGGAGTTGTCAGCATTTTAGGGAAAGCCACGGATGGAGCATTGCTAGAAGGATTTCACCTCAGACCCCCGCTGATATCCAAGGTAGATGTGTACGATGTAACGGTGCAAAAATTTGAAGTTCCCGCCCAGAGTGCTACTAAAGACCTTCAGGATCTCAATGCTAGTTTTGCGATCAATTTTCGCCTCGATCCGGCGCGGGTAGTTGATGTGAGAAGGACTCAAGGAACCTTGGAGAATATAGTCTCAAAAATTATTGCTCCCCAGACGCAAGAGGCATTTAAAACAGCGGCTGCATTGAGAACTGCCGAACAGTCTATTACTCAAAGAAGTGAACTGAAGCGAGACTTTGATACTGCGCTGAAGGAAAGGCTATCAAAGTATGATGTAATCGTGCTCGATACGAGCGTTGTTAACATTCGATTCTCCACAGATTTTGCGAAAGCGGTTGAGGAGAAACAGGTAGCGGAACAGCGAGCGCAAAGGGCTGTTTATGTAGCTCAGGAAGCGGAACAACAGGCTCAGGCTGACATTAACCGCGCCCAAGGTAGGGCGGAAGCTCAAAGGCTTTTGGCTGAAACTTTAAAGGCTCAGGGTGGCGATTTAGTGCTGCAAAAAGAGACAATAGAAGCTTGGAGAAGTGGTGGAGCTCAGATGCCAAAGGTGTTGGTTATGGGCAGTGGTTCTAGTCGGGTTCCTTTCATTTTTAATATGAGCGACTTTCAGGAAGAAGCCGATCGCCCAAAAAATTAGGCTCAATTTAGAGTTACCATAGTATGCTACACTTCCTTTAGCCAAAATATAGCGATCGGGTTAAATCTGTCGCTATAAAAGCGAAGTCCGCAATTCACACGCAGACAGCACACTCACTTTAGAAAGCAAGGAAAAATCATGACCCGCGCGATTATGGAAACGAACAAAGGCACAATCAATTTGGAATTGTTTGATGCAGATGCGCCTAACACAGTGAAGAATTTTGTTGACTTGGCAGAAAAAGGTTTTTACGACGGATTGGCCTTTCACCGAGTAATTCCTAACTTTATGATCCAAGGCGGCTGTCCAAAAGGCAATGGAACAGGCGGCCCTGGTTACAAAATCAAGTGCGAAATCAACTCGAACAAACATTTAGCAGGAACTTTATCGATGGCCCACGCAGGCCGCGATACCGGCGGCAGTCAATTCTTTATTTGCCATTCTCCCCAGTCTCATTTAGATGGAGTTCACACGACTTTTGGCAAAACTGAGGATATGTCTGTAGTCAATGCTATCCGTCAAGGCGACAAGATTCTTTCGGTAAAAATCGAGCATTAATTCTCAGTAATTAGTTGCGTTTGTAGTAAGGACGAAGAGTCCTTATTACAAACTTAATCGGTCAAGCTAAATTATTAATTCATCACTGTAAGTTAAGTGTTAGCTGTTTTGGCGAACTTTCACATGCATTGACTTCGGACATCGGCTCCTCTTCATTATCATCAGCCGTAATCTGTAACCTATTCAATCCTATTTGTACATATTTTTCTTGTAATTCTATTCCG
The DNA here is from genome assembly GCA_042408215.1 of Microcoleus sp. GTDB lineage: Bacteria > Cyanobacteriota > Cyanobacteriia > Cyanobacteriales > Microcoleaceae > Microcoleus. The sequence continues at coordinate 131,692 of JAYFMW010000003.1, forward strand.
ATTGACTTTCTCTTCAGCTTTTTGGCAACAAATGATGTGGTAAAAGTTCCCGAAAATACGTCTAATACAACATCGCCCTCATTACTACTTGCTTTGATAATTCGTTCTAACAAAGATGTGGGTTTTTGGGTAGGATGATCTTCATATTGGGGCATACGATATCTGACTCTCGGAAACTCCCATACATTACCTGGAACTTTTTCAGAATTATATACTGATGGTGTAGACTTGCGGTAATCAATTAGTTTTCTGACAGATCCGGTTTTGGCCTCTACCAGAATATCTGAGGAATTAAATGTATAATTTCGTTGGTCTTTGACACAATATAAAATTGGTTCGTACAGAGAACCGTAATATTTTTTTGCTTGGACACCAGAACTGTCATAATACCACACTATACGAGAAAGAATTGTCAAACGATCGCGCAAATATAGATCGAAGTAAGGCATACATTGAGTTGAGGCCATCAGATACAAGCTGCCGTTATGTTTGAGCTTATTAATACATAAATTCAACCAAGTATAACTCCATTCTAAATAATCGCTCTCAGATTCCCACTTGTCTTTAAAACCATTAAAGTCTTTGCCGATATTATAGGGAGGATCGGCAAAAATTAAATCTATTGAGTTGTCTTTAATTTCACTAGAAAGGACTTCTAACACATCTCCAAAAATGAGATTGTGTCCGTCTACTTCAAAGATTTTCATTTTGCCTAACCTGTTTTAATCAATACGCGCTCTTGTCAGTTATAGTTGGATATTTACTATAGTCCTGGACGCATAAATACCAAAGAAACAATACCAAATAAACCTGGTTTTTTACCAGTATTAAATGCCTGGATGCAGTAGTTTAATAAAAAAAACCGGTTTCTGCGTCCAGGACTGTACTATAGCAGTTCTCAATCTTGGTGAGGTATCCCCTATGCCCTATGCCCTATGCCCTATATCAAGCGTGCACCTCATTTTACTGAGAAAGGCTATAGAAATATTCAATACAGTTCATACTTGAGCAAAGTACAAGGAATCGAGCCATTGAAAACAGGAATTCGCTTTGATGTTCTCAGTCCAACTTGTTTCCCCAACTCCTTATTTCCAGTCAAAATAAACGCATTCCAACCTTTAAAACGCTGCTTGAAAATATCGCCTAACATCTTATAAAGTTCTCCCAATTCCCTAGCATCCCCCAGCCTTTCTCCGTAGGGAGGATTGCAAATCAGAACGCCGCTGTCTGCGGGTGGTTCCAACTCCGATAACTCGGTTTGAGCAAACTTGATCTTACCTGAAAGACCTGCTTGTTGTGCATTCGATCGAGCTTGGGTTAACATATCGGAATCTCGATCGCACCCTACAACAACTTGCTTAAGTTCCGGTAATTCGCTGTTTTCCGCTTCAGCCCATAATTGATCCCATAAAGGTTCGTCAAAATCCCGCCAAGTCATAAACCCAAACTTGTCTCGAAACAATCCCGGTGCAATATTCAAAGCCTTTAAACTCGCTTCCAAAGGCAAGGTTCCCGAACCACACATGGGGTCTAAAAAAGGTAAATCTGGTGTCCATTCTGCCATCTCCAACAAAGCAGCAGCTAGGGTTTCTTTTAATGGCGCCATCCCCACTGCGGGCCGATATCCCCGCCGGTGCAAACTGCCGCCAGAACTGTCTAAACTTAAAATACCTCTATCTCGATGAATGTGAATGTTAATTAGCAAATCGGGATGCTCGACATCAACGTTGGAACGCTTGTTAAATTGATTTCGCTGTTGGTCGGCGATCGCATTTTTTACCTGCAAAGCTGTATAATGAGTGTGGTTCAAGTTTTCGTTGCCACCGGTACAGTTTACGGCTAAAGTATTGTCAGGATCGAGGTATTCGTCCCAAGGGATTTTTTGCACTTCGCGGTACAGCATATCTGAGTTGTAGCACCGGAATTCGGCGATCGGCATTAGCACTCGAAAAATTGTTCTCGACCACAGATTGACGCGGTACAATAAAGCGCGATCGCCCGCAAAGTACACCCCTGTAAAATCTGGCTTAACATCCTGTGCTCCCAATCGTTCTAATTCTTGGGCGGCAATAGTTTCTAATCCGCGAGCAACTGTAGCAAAGTATTGATTCATTAGGGGATGGGGAATGGGGGATGGGGAATGGGCATTAGTGTCAACTTAAGGCTAAAACCCTTGATAAATCTCGTTTTTACCTGAGTCTAGATCCCCCTAAATCCCCCTTAAGAAGGGGGAGTAGGGGTTGACTTTAAGAAGACTCCTGTCCCCCCCCTTCTTAAGGGGGAGTAGGGGGCAAGAATGCGGGGGGATCTAGGCTTAATAGTCAAACAGCATTCTGTGACTGGGTTTGACGTTAAGTTGACACCAATGGGGAATTGGGAATGGGGAATGGGGAATGGGGAATTATTCCTACTAACAACAGACAACAGTTAACAGACAACAGTTAACAGACAACAGACAACAGTTAACAGTTAACAGTTAACAGTTAACAGTAAACTGACAACAGTAAACTGACAACAGACGTACCGCCAACTCACTATAGTAGCTGGTTTTAATCCTAATTATCAAAAAAAACTCTACCTTAAGGTAGATGCCGGGGTTCCCCAAAATTTATAGCTTGTAGAACAGCTTTGTCAACAAGCGATCGCAACCACTGCTAGAACATCAGCCTGAGAATTCATTGGGTATCAGTGCCTCATAATATGGAAATCTCCTGTGAAGTAGGCAATGAATGATCTCGATCCTGTTACTTGAATCGGTTCTGCGTTTGCGGCAATTGGTTCCACTAACGACAGCCCGATCGCCCGCAGTTCCACCCGCTCAAACCGAGGCGTCCACTCTCCCCACATTTTGTCTATCAAGTATTTCTGTATGTCCTCCGTCAATAAAATTTTCATCGCGTTAGAGGAACAGAAAACTCTACTCTAACAGGTTCATCTCACCACGATATCCTGTGATAATACGGCTACCATCTTTGAGAACGTGAATTTCAATTTGGTCACTTGCCCAGGTAAGGCGATCGCTCAAGTCAGGGTTGAAAAGATGCACTCGCTGATTACTGGAAGAAACCAGAGAATCAGGACGATTCACTGCCAATGGTTCAATATACGCACCATCAATTAAGACGTCGAGCTGTTCTAATAAATCTTCAGCGCCAGCCGGAGCAGAGGGCGATCGCAGTTGCTCTAGAGTAAACCCCGTAAAAGACATGACATTTAGTCCAGCCGCTTTGACTTGACGAGCCAATTCTGCTAAGGCTGGCGCTTGCCAAAAAGGTTCTCCCCCAGAGAAGGTGACGCCTTCATTACGAGGGTTACTCAAAATTTTCTGAGCTAAGGTGTCAATTGACATGAGTTGATTGATCTCAAAGGACCAGGAAGCAGGATTGAAGCATCCCGGACATTCCCGTAAACATCCCTGCACCCAGACCACAGCACGGCATCCAGGACCATTCACTTCTGACTCATCAACATACCCCATGATGTTGAGATCTCCAGCAGGAATCTCAATTAGTTGTTGATCGGGATTGAGTTTTGCTTGTGTCATGCTGCAACTCCTTTCGTTAGTTTTGACACTCTCAGCTCTGAAGAGACTGAGATTCTTGAATAGCCCATAGTTTGAGCTTCAAAGGTGCTGACAAATCACCTCTACAGGCTCAAAACAACTGCCGGTACTTTCTTGTCTTGCACTTGCGCTTAGTTGCTTTTGTTTTAGATTATAACTCAAGATTGACGAGGACTTTCATTCCCTCGTGCCGCTTCCCTAGGAATGTCGCGCCGCTCGCTGCCCGCATCCCGCATTCTTCTGTGAAGGTATCAATCGCAGTGACGACTCCCAGCCCTAACTCGCGGACGAGTATAGGGTGGGCTTCTCAGCAACACCAGCTTTTGCTTCGGTTACACGCTGAGCTTTAATCACGGTGCGCCCCACCGCAATATTTTTAACATTAATCGCAGCATTCACATCCCTATCTAGCTCCAATCCACAGACAGGGCAACTATGCCATCTATCTTGAATTTCCTTGAGGACGCGAGTACCGCAACTAGAACAATTTTGGGTAGTGCCATTTGGATTCACAGCTATAGCCAACTTGCCAGCATTCGCAGCTTTGCAAACCAGAATATCTAGAAATTCACTCCAACCAGCATCTAGGATCGATTTTGCCATCCTAGTTAAGGCCAAACCTTTGACATTCAAATCTTCAAAGCCAATCACATCATACTTGTCGAGTAATTGCTTCACCGATTTATAATGAAAATCTTTGCGTTGCCTTGCTATTTTTTGATGATGTTTAGCAAGGCGTTTAACAGCTTTGCGTCTGCGATTACTGCCTTTCTTTTTGCGAGAAACAGCCTTATTTCGCAGCTTTTTATCAATCTCAGCTTTTCTAGCAAACTGAGGGATAGATACGGTTTCACCATCACTGGTAATCAAGAAATCCTTCAGTCCCATATCAATACCGACAACATGATCAAGATTGACATCAGGACTAATTGTAGGAACCGTTACATCTTGCAATGTCAGCACTACATACCAGCCATCGGCATTCTTGACGATCTGAGCAGTTTTAATTTTGAATCCATCGGGAATAGGGCGATGCAAGATAATCTTCACATCACCAATCTTAGATAGGTTGATGCGATTACCTTTTCTGCAATCCTGTGGCATCTGAGTATAGGTAAAGCTGTGATATCTGCCACGACCTTTAAATCTTGGCTTGCCAGAGCGTTTCCCAGACTTGTCAGCGCTGATATATCGATCGAAAGCTTTCTTTACTCTAGCAATGCAATCCTGAAGCACTTGAGAATGAATCTGTTTGTACTCAGGAAATAGCTTTTTGGTATTGAGTAGATCTCGCTTTTGCCAGTAATAATCAGGCTGTTCAACTATTGGAGCAATGCTACATAATACGAGAGAGCATGAATTAACAGGACTACGAGTAGACTCATACCAGTTAAATCTCTCTGCCAGCCTATAGTTGTACTGCATACGCAACAAGTCAAGCCACTCATCGAATTGATGAGCTTGGGCTTTGTTAGGGCGTAATTTGTACTTGTAGGCTGTTATCATGCCATAATTGTACCATAAGATAGATGGTATATAGTAATGAAAAAAATAACTTTTCAGCTGGCAGATCAAGAGTTTGATTTGCTTGAATCCTACTGTGAGCAGACCGAAAGAGGTAAGACTGAAGTGTTGAGAGAATTGATACGCAGTTTAAAGATTAGCTCTAAAAGCAAAGATAATTGTTAATCAACGGGGTATCGAACCCCGTTGATTAACACGCTTACATCCCGTCACTCAAGGTCGTACCGTTAGAGTGCGGGGCTTTCGCTTAGTAGCTAAACAATTCTGAGATGCCTCAGTATGGGGTTGTTAGAAATCGTCCCTTCTTCACAGTTTCCTCATGTTTGAGAGCTACTTTGAAGTTGAACAGGAGCAACCGATCGGGTCTGGTTTTCAGCGACCATCCCTCATTGGCCCGCTGACTGGTTGAGCAAGAGATCGATGCCATCAGCCTCAACCTAGACTCTGTGCTAAAAACCTTCCTGGAAATTGATCTAACAGAGCAAATTAAGCTCCATTCAAAAGGAAGTGGCGATAATGATGACTAATAAATTCAGCAACAAGAAACCACTCATCTATGGTTTGATTGGTTTCATCACAGGTGTAATTGCTACATCTGCGATCGTCTACGACGGGAGAACTGAATCTTCAACCCCGGTGAGTTTTACAACGGGGCCCGGTGACACAACCGCCCAACTCATCAGTTCTCCCCAAGTCTCTCCTACAAGCGTTCCAATTGTCAAACCCGGAATGCCGGGAATGATGGCTCAATCCGAGCAACACTTCATTGTGATGATGATTCCCCATCATGAAGGAGCAGTGGCGATGGCAGAATTGGCTTTGAGCCGAGCCAAACATCCTGAAATCAAAAAACTGGCTCAAACAATTAAAACCACACAAACCCAGGAGATTCGGCAAATGCAAGCCTGGTATAAACAGTGGTACAGCGCCGATGTTCCAGCCTGGTCTCCTGGAATGGGAATGATGCGTGGTCGTGGAATTATGTCAGCACCGACCGTACCTGGAATGATGTGTGGAGGGTGCATGGGTAGGGGATGGATGGGCACTGATTTAACTGGCTTAACAAATGCTGCTGACTTTGATCGGGAGTTCATTGTGCAAATGATTCCCCACCATCAAATGGCAATCATGATGTCTACAATGGTTGCTAGTAGTGCCACTCATCCTGAAATTCGTAACCTAGGTCAATCGATCATTCGCAGTCAAAGTGCTGAGATTGAGCAGATGCAGCAATGGTATCAAACCTGGTACGAGCAATAGGGGTTGGCTCAGGAATCTCTCTGAGATCAAATCTGCCTCTTTGATAACATCTATCATGGATGACAGTACCAGAAGGAAATCTTGTATATCCTTAATCGGACTACAAAGAAGCCCATAGGCTCTGTGTACTCACTCGGTGTGGGAGTATGTCACTTTTAAGTCAAGATGGTTGGTAAAACCCGCCCCTACAGGTGGTGGGAAATGTGCGAGTTACAAACTGTCAGTAATACTGGTGAAATTAAACGCTTTAACTCGCACTCCCGGAACTACACTACCGCCATAACGTTTCACCTCGCTAAGGGCATCTACATCCCGCAACATATCAGGTAAAACCTGATTGAAACGCAGGTTTTTGATCGGGTAAGCAATCTTTCCATCCTCAATCCAAAAAGTACCGTCGCGAGTCATTCCGGTTACTTCCGATGTCTTGGGATTGACGTAGTTGACGTACCAAGCTCGACTGACTAAAATTGCCCGATCGCTCCTCGCAATTAAATCTGCTAAACTTTGGTCTGAACCTGTCATCACGATCGGGTAATAAGCACCTTTTGACTCTTTGCCTTTTTGTGCAGCCCAATAGCGGGAATAAGACAAACTTTGAGGAGCGCCATTTTTGATGATTTCCAAATAGTTATTGCTCAATCCGTCGCCGAAAAAATTAGCCGATCGCAATAAAGGATGAGCCGGATTGCGCTGTACCTGCACCATCGGGCTGAAAAGTTGTTCGCCCGCGCGGTTTCCAGCGGGTTTACCCTCTGCATCTGCGATCGACATAAACGATCGCCCTTCATCCGCCGCCCTCGCATCCATCCCCCAAATTACCCAAGGTAGCAAATCCGCAAAAGCAGCACCGTCAAAGATTACTGGATAAATACCGGGAGTAATTTCACGGGGGTTGCGGGATGCGATCGCCCGATCGACAACTTGTTGAGCCAATTGGGCGATCGGCAGTTGACTAACACTCCAAGCCGTGCTCTGAGCCCAACTCGAACCGTTGTCAATGCGAGCAGTAAAGCTGAACTCCGCCTCTGTAGACTGGTTGCAGGCGCGGAGTCCAGTGCTCGATGCGATCGCGTACAGCGAAGCCTCAGCGCTCAAAGTACCGGAAGCCTTAGCACCTGCTTTTGAGGCGATCGTGCAAGCCTGCTGAACCATTTCTGCCCGCGCTAGAGGCGATACAGCGGCCGTTGCTTCGTCAAACGCGGCCGGGGGCAAATCGTAGGTTTGAGGGGGTAACAGCGGCATCCATTCGGGGTCTGCGGGGGCAATTCTGGCCAATTCTTGCGATCGTTTGATAGTTTGGGCGATCGCATCTGCATCAAAATCTGTAACAGCAGCAGAGGCACTTTTGTTACCAAAATAGCTAGTAATGCTCAGGCTAAATACAGTTTTGCTGATATTTTGACTGATTTGATTTTCCGAAAATCGGGAAAGAGATTCTTCCCCAGTAGAAAGACTAACAAATACTGCTTCAGCTTCCGATTTTTTGACTACATTTTCTAGTAAAGATAAGGCTTGGTCTTCACTTAAAATTGCGGGCGATGTCGTTACTATCATAAATCTGAATTATTCATCTCTGAGTTCTCTCTGTGTTCTCTGCGCCCTCTGTGGTTAAATCATTCCGAATTAAGAATTTCCCCCAATTTGAATATCTCTTACTCTTACCGGCACACAAGCATGAGTCATTTGAGCTACCTGCATCGGTTCACCTTTACCGCACATATTTGTACCACATTGTACTCGCTCCGAAACAGGTCCGATCGCATCTACTTGATTCCAGAAATCAGTGCTCATCGAATGATAAGTTACATCCTTCAACATTCCCACAACTTTACCCTTTTCCACCTTCCAGAAAGCATCGCCGCCGAATTGAAAATTACGTCGCTGCTGATCGATCGAAAAACTGCCAATACCGTCAATTAAAATCCCATCTTCCGTATCAGCAATCATCTCATCCAAAGTAGCAGTATGACTACCGCCATCCGGGCCCGGTTCCAATCCCAAATTAGGAATTCTGACCATCGGCACGCTCGACCAACTATCAGCGCAGGCAGAACCGTTGCTGCTAGCACGTCCGAGGCGATAAGCTGTTTCTCTGTCAGTGAGATAATCAACTAAAATTCCATCCTTGACAACATACCAATCCTGTGATTTTACGCCCTCATCATCGTAACCCATTGTACCGCGGCCCCCTGGTTGAGTGCGATCGCACTTAAAATTCACCCAAGGAGCAGCGTATTGCAGTTTATTCAACTTATCAGTAGTAGCAAAGCTAGTGCCAGCAAAATTAGATTCATAGCCGTAAACTCGGTCTAATTCCGTTGGATGTCCGACCGATTCATGAATAGTTAAAAACAAATTTGTCGGCTTAAGAATCAGGGATTGGCAAATACCAGCCGGGATTTTTGGAGCAGCGACTTTCTCAATAGCTTCCGCAGCAACTCTATCTACTTGACTTAATAAATCCGTTGGGTTAATATGTTCGTAACCCAGATTTAATGGCGGACGTTCGTAACTGCGACTTTGGGCATCGCCGCCAGCAATAGCCGTACAGCCAAAACCTGGATAGCTGCGATAAATTGTCTGTTCTATTAGGGAGCCTTCGGTGGAAGCAAAAACCTTATCTTCGTGATTAAATTGCAAAAAAGAAAAAGCTTTTTTGATACCTTGTTCGCCGTAGGCTAACAATTGTGTGTTAATATTTAGTAATAGTTCAGCCTTGTCAGCGACAGGTACAGAAAAAGGGTCAATGGCGATCGGCGTAACGTAGCGATCGCAATATTTGTCAACGGGAACTAAACGCACCGGTTCCTTTTGAGTCAAGCGACTACCTTTAGCAATTTCCACAGCCAAAGCGACAATTCTGGCAACCTCAGCCGCCGTGCGATTGTGACTCGCAGCAAAGCCCCAAGCACCATCGAGGAGTACCCGCACGCCAAAACCAGAACTCACATTATCAGAGATATTGCTTAAAGAGCGATCGCGCGCGTAAAGACTCTGCCTTCGGTAAGAGCCAAAACGCACATCGCCGTATTCACAACCCGCTTTACGAATCCAACTTACGGCTAAATTTGCTAACTCCTTAGCGGAGACTTTTGCGGTTAATTGCACCATATTTATGAGTATGTTGTCAATAGTTATCCAGAGCATTATAACATATTTGAACGAACCGCGAAGACGCGAAGAGCGCGAAGGAAGAAAAGAGAGAGGTTTTTTTCATATTGTTTATGGTTGTTTCGGAATGTTTGAACCGCAGAGGCCGCAGAGGACACAGAGTTAGAGAAGAGAGAGATGAATATTTTCGATACTAACGGATTTGATCTGATTTCCAAGTAGGGCTTTTACCTGAAAATATCTACTTAAAGAGCCAAAACGCACATCGCCGTATTCACAACCCGCTTTACGAATCCAACTTACGGCTAAATTTGCTAACTCCTTAGCGGAGACTTTTGCGGTTAATTGCACCATATTTATGAGTATGTTGTCAATAGTTATCCAGAGCATTATAACATATTTGAACGAACCGCGAAGACGCGAAGAGCGCGAAGGAAGAAAAGAGAGAGGTTTTTTTCATATTGTTTATGGTTGTTTCGGAATGTTTGAACCGCAGAGGCCGCAGAGGACACAGAGTTAGAGAAGAGAGAGATGAATATTTTCGATACTAACGGATTTGATCTGATTTCCAAGTAGGGCTTTTACCTGAAAATATCTACTTAAAGAGCCAAAACGCACATCGCCGTATTCACAACCCGCTTTACGAATCCAACTTACGGCTAAATTTGCTAACTCCTTAGCGGAGACTTTTGCGGTTAATTGCACCATATTTATGAGTATGTTGTCAATAGTTATCCAGAGCATTATAACATATTTGAACGAACCGCGAAGACGCGAAGAGCGCGAAGGAAGAAAAGAGAGAGGTTTTTTTCATATTGTTTATGGTTGTTTCGGAATGTTTGAACCGCAGAGGCCGCAGAGAACACAGAGTTAGAGAAGAGAGAGATGAATATTTTCGATACTAACGGATTTGATCTGATTTCCAAGTAGGGCTTTTACCTGAAAATATCTACTTAAAGAGCCAAAACGCACATCGCCGTATTCACAACCCGCTTTACGAATCCAACTTACGGCTAAATTTGCTAACTCCTTAGCGGAGACTTTTGCGGTTAATTGCACCATATTTATGAGTATGTTGTCAATAGTTATCCAGAGCATTATAACATATTTGAACGAACCGCGAAGACGCGAAGAGCGCGAAGGAAGAAAAGAGAGAGGTTTTTTTCATATTGTTTATGGTTGTTTCGGAATGTTTGAACCGCAGAGGCCGCAGAGAACACAGAGTTAGAGAAGAGAGAGATGAATATTTTCGATACTAACGGATTTGATCTGATTTCCAAGTAGAGTCTTTACCTGAAAATATCTTCTTCTTCTTTCTCTTCCTTCGTGTCCTTCGCGACGAAAGCGGTTCGCTAAATCTTACTCCATTTCCTGCAAAACCCCGGTCAAAATTTCCACAATGCGATCGATATGTTCTTTCTCAATAATCAGAGGTGGTGACAAAGCAATTATATCACCTGTCGTGCGAATCAGCAACCCCTTTTCGTAGCACTGCAAGAAACAATCAAAAGCCCGTTTTCCCTGCTTCCCAGGCGCTGATTCCAATTCAATCCCCGCCACAAGTCCCAAATTGCGAACATCAATGACGTGCCGCACTCCTTTGAAAGAATGCACCGCATCTTCCCAGTAACCAGCCATCTGATCCGCTCGTTCAAATAACCGTTCTTCCTCATAAATATCCAGCGTCGCCAAAGCAGCCGCACAAGCCACGGGATGACCAGAATAAGTATAGCCGTGAAACAACTCTATTGTATTTTCAGGAGCATTCATGAAAGTATCATAAATACCTTCTTTTACAAATACGGCTCCCATCGGCACGGTTCCATTGGTTATCCCTTTCGCCGCAGTCACAATATCAGGAATTACTCCAAAATATTCAGTAGCAAAACTTGAACCTAAACGCCCGAAACCAGTAATTACTTCATCAAAAATTAGCAGGATTCCGTACTTGTCGCAAATCGCCCGCAGCCTTTCTAAATAACCTTTTGGCGGAATCAAAACCCCCGTAGAACCTGCTACCGGTTCCACAATTACTGCGGCAATATTTGACGCATCGTGCAAAGCCACAATCCCTTCCAATTCATCGGCCAAATGCGCTCCCCATTCCGGTTGTTTGCGGCTGAAAGCATTGTGTTCGAGGCTATGAGTGTGAGGTAAATGATCGACTCCCGTGAGCAAACTGCCGAAAAACTTGCGATTTGGAGCAATACCACCCACAGAAATTCCCCCAAAACCAACACCGTGATAACCGCGTACCCTACCAATCAATCTTTGGCGTGTTCCTTCACCTTTAACTCGATGATAGGCGATCGCAATTTTCAACGCTGTTTCAACAGATTCTGAGCCAGAATTAGTAAAGAAAACACGATCGAAATTTCCCGGAATCATCTTTACCAAACGTTCCGCTAATTCAAAAGCAGCCGGGTGTCCCATTTGAAAAGCTGGCGCATAATCTAAGCACAAAACCTGCTGTTTAATCGCTTCGGCAATTTGAGGGCGGGCGTGCCCAGCATTCACGCACCAAAGCCCCGCAGTACCATCCAGAATTGAGCGATTATCATCGCTTGTAAAGTGCATATCTTTTGCCGAAACCAACATTCGCGGATTCGCTTTAAACTGTCTGTTGGCGGTGAAGGGCATCCAATAAGCGTCTAGATTTGTCATCGTTTTTTTATCCTTTTATATTGATGCTTCTGCATCCAAACTATAACTTGCTACCGATTGCCGAACGCCCGACGCTTATTATAATTTTACAAAACACCTCTCTCCCTCTTTCTATCTTTTCTAGCTCCTCTGCGCCCTCTGCGCCCTCTGCGGTTAGTAAAAAAAATCTCATTCACAAATGAAATAAAATTGCTACAGCAATCCTCAATCTTGGCGATTGCTTTCCTAGGGCCAGAGATATCGGATAAAAAACCCGGTTTCCGCTTAATTTTTATTAAACATCTAGTTTTCAAGTACCATGAAAACTAGATGTTTAATTACAACAACCTACTTAATTTACGATCGCCCCCACAGATTCCGGCTGCAACAAACCAGTCAGCATTTGGGCCGGTTGCTCCCCGTAAGGCCACGCGAAAGCATGGCGAAAAGCGGCCTCTTGACACGCTTGCAATTGCCGAAAATCAATGATATCCAGAGTTAATAAATTCTCGTATTCAAAAGGCAGCCGCACGTTGTGCAATCCCGCGTTGTCAGTGCAAATGGCAATATCGACACCGGCTTCAAAACATCGATCGAATACTACCTTCAATTCTCGCAGATCTTGCAAGGTTCCTGTTTTTAGATAGGTAGTCGGGCAAACTTCCAAGCATTGACCCCTACGTGCCACCTCTGGCAACAGTTCGGGATATTTTAATGGAATTTGAATCCCGTGGCCGAGCCGCATCAGATAGGGCAATAGTTCGGGATAACAGCCAGAGGTTGTTTCATACAGGTGGCCGGTGGTTTTGATGCCGATCGACCTTGCATACTGATACAATCCGACAAATTCTGACAAACGATCGCCAATGCAAGCGTCGCCCCCTGCTAGATCGATCGCACAAACATATTCTCCCATCTGTGCTGCCAAATCGACGATCGCCCGATTTACTTCATAGGGTAAACGCGAGTGCATACACAAAATTTGGCTGGTGACAATGGGACAATCGGTAATTTGACTGGCCTTACCCACAACTTGGATAATTTCTGCCATCAAATCAATGCGTTCTGACTGCGACAAATGCTCTGGAGTTCGCAAATAAGGCGTATAGCGCAACTCCAAATAAGCCAGATTTTCAAACACGTAAGCGCCCCGCATCAACCGATAGATGAAATAAGGCAAAGTCTCAACTGTTTGAACGCTTTCTACCAGGGTGTGCAGTTCCAAATACTCATCTAGAGTGTTGCGCGGACGAGTGTAAAATTCCTCAAAATCCGAGTATTCTTGAAATCGATCGACCATTTCAGCATTGTGGCGATCGAAATACCGCCACAGCACCCTAGGAACGACAGAACCACCCAGATGGCGGTGCAACTCAGCGTGTAAAGTCATCTTTATTCCTCCAAGGAGAGCCGCACTATAGCTGTACTCAGCTATCTGGGCTGTAGGACTCATCAATATTTGAGTTTGCTTAACTACTGACGGCAACCAAGCCTCAATTTGATTAATAGTAACAAAAATTTATTTGACATCTGGGATACATTGGTAGATAATCAGAGTTTGTGTAAACCTGAACGGAACGCGAGAAACCCTTGGCTAACGTAGTTGTAATCGGTGCCCAGTGGGGCGATGAAGGAAAAGGCAAAATTACTGATTTGCTCAGCAAATCCGCAGATATCGTTGTCCGCTACCAAGGGGGCGTCAACGCCGGTCACACCGTGGTAGTCAACGGTCAGATTTTCAAGCTACACCTGATTCCGTCAGGGATTCTTTACCCTGACAAAGAATGTATCATCGGCTGTGGCACGGTCATCGACCCCAAAGTTTTAATTGAAGAACTCGATCGACTGGCCGAACTGAACATTTCCGCCGACAAGCTGATGATTTCGGAGACAGCTCATGTGACGATGCCTTACCACAGGTTAATTGATGTGGCATCTGAACAGCAACGGGGAAATTATAAAATCGGGACGACGGGGCGCGGTATCGGCCCTACTTATGCTGACAAGTCCGAACGCACAGGTATTCGGGTGCTAGATTTAATGGACATCGAAGGGTTGCGGGAACAACTGGAATGGACGATCAATCATAAAAATGTCATTCTGGAAAAACTCTACAATTTGCCACCCCTAGATCCAGAAGCAGTCATTAACGAATATATGGGGTATGCGGAACGTTTGCGGCCGCACGTAGTAGACAGTTCCCTGAAGATTTATGAGGGCCTGCAAAAGCGCAAAAATATTCTGTTTGAAGGCGCCCAAGGCACTTTATTAGACTTAGATCACGGCACTTATCCTTATGTTACTTCCAGCAATCCGATCGCAGGTGGCGCCTGTGTAGGGACTGGAGTTGGCCCAACTACGATCGATCGGGTAATTGGCGTAGCAAAAGCCTACACAACCCGTGTCGGAGAAGGGCCCTTCCCTACCGAAATGGTAGATGGAATTGGAGCAATTTTGGGCGAAAGGGGAGCAGAATTCGGCACGACAACGGGCCGGAAACGCCGCTGCGGTTGGTTCGACGCCGTAATCGGCCGCTACGCCGTTCGCATCAACGGACTGGACTGTCTGGCGATTACCAAACTCGATGTTTTGGATGAATTAGAAGAAATAAAAGTCTGCGTTGCTTACGAAATTGACGGCGAACACTGTCAACATTTCCCCAAAAGTTCCCGCGTATTTGCTCGCTGCAAACCGATTTACGAAACCGTTCCCGGTTGGAAACAATCCACAGAAGAATGCCGTACTTTGGAAGATTTGCCGCAGCAAGCGTTGGATTATCTGAAGTTTTTGGCAGACTTGATGGAAGTGCCGATCGCAATTGTATCTCTGGGTGCTGGCCGCGACCAAACTATCATTGTCGAAGACCCAATTCACGGCCCGAAGCGGGGGTTATTGTCGGCTGACGGTACGCCCGCCTAACCTTGCTTTAAAATATCATGTTGAGTCTCCATCAATAATACTCAAAGCTTTGAGATTTACTGCACTTGACCCACGGCGAGGTCAAGTGCATTTTTATATAAAAAGAATCCAAAATATCAACAATAATGAACGAAATATAGCAACCGCCAACGCTGTTAAAGTATTTATTGTCATTGAATCCTTCGACCCTTCGACTCCGAGGAAGGGAACGATGACCTTCTTCGCCTTGGCGACTGCTATAAAATGTCTGGAAAACGAAAATTATCAGTATCTTCAGCTAATTTAATTAAGTTCGATCGCAATATCACAATTCTGGTAAAATGTGAAAACAATAAACCAAAATTCACAATATGGAACTCGCAGTAGAATGTCAAAAGCGGGCAGAAGGCAGCAAACCTAACGCCCTCCGCCGCTCTGGATTGATTCCCGCCGTCCTCTACGGTCACAAAGGCTCGGAATCCATTTCCCTTACCGTCAATGCCAAAACAGTTGAATCCCTGCTCAAAAAGCGCGCCGTCAATAATACCCTAATTGATCTCAGCATTCCTGACCTCTCTTGGACTGGCAAAACTTTGCTGCGCGAAGTTCAAGTTCATCCTTGGAAAGGCTTTCCTTACCACCTGAGCTTTTTTGCTGTCGGAAGTCAAGACAGCCTGGAAGTTGAATTGTCGCTGCATTTTGTTGGCGAATCTGTCGGCGTCAAGTTAGGTGGTGGTATCTTGGATACTGTGCTGATGCAACTCGCAGTTAAGTGCAAACCAGATAGCATTCCTCAAGCAATTGAAGTAGATATTTCTAATTTGAAAGTAGGAGATGCACTGCACATTCACGAGCTAATTTTGCCTCCGGGAGTGGTAGCTGTTGGTGAACCAAATCAGGTGGTTGTCAGCGTGCTGGGAACTCAAGCAGGTTCTGAAGAAGAGACAGAAGCAGCAGCAGTTTGAGTGTTGACACTCCCCAGCCTAAAGGCGTGGGGATTCTTGGTTCAATCAGTTAACTTGCTCGTTGATGTCACCACCAACGAGTAGAGGTCGGTCTGTCCCCAAGCGTTAATTTCGGTGTGCCCCACCGTATTTAAATTGATTCCTGCTTGCCTCAATCCTTTCGCCAAAATATTCAAAGCTGCATTATGGTCGCGGTCTAATACCGTGCCACAACTGCAAATATGAGTCCTAACTGAAAGCGATTTCTTAACTAGATTCCCACAACTTGAACAATCTTGGGAAGTGTACTGAGGAGCAACAGCAACTACTGTTTTTCCGTACACTTTTCCAAAGTATTGCAAATAATGATCAAGTCTGCGACCATGCTGCATCGCTAATTGATTTAGCAAGCTTATGGTTTTTAACCATATTTTTTACCTGAAGATCTTCGTAGGCTACAAAATCGCTAGATTTCACTACGCACAACGCCGTCTTTATGGCGAAGTCTTTGCGCTGCCTGCTGACTTTTAGGTGTTTCCTTCCTAACTTATTGATTGCTTTTTTACGGTTACTGGAACCTTTCTTTTTTCTGGAAACTCGTTTCTGTGTTCGCTTTAAAGCTTTTTCACTTTTACGGAGATGCCGAGGATTTGGAACCGTTGCCCCGGTACTATCGGTGTAGAAATGGTTTAAACCCACGTCCAGCCCTACGGCTTTGCCAGTAGTAATAGATGCCTCTGTCCGTTCTACATTTATACAAAACTGAGCGAAATAACCATCGGCACGACGAACTATCCTGATTCGCTTAATCTCGTCAGGTGCATAAAAGTGCAAGTCTCGACTACCGAGTAACTTGAACTTTCCAGCAGCGAAGCCGTCTTTAAACGTCAAACATCTTTTGTCGTTAGAAAGCGACCAACCGGACTGTTTGTACTCTACGGAACGAGTATGTTTCTTGAACTGTGGGTATCCTTTTTTCCCTGGTTTTTTGGCTTGGCAATTAGCAAAAAAACGCCCTATAGCAAAAATAGCACGTTCCGCCGAAGCTTGACGTGCCGTTGAGTTAAGCTTACCCGCCCATTCAAACTCTTTCGCCATGATGGCGCATTGTTTGTATAGATCGACTAACTTAACTCCTTGATTGTCGATCCAGTGTCTAAGAGTTTTATTTCGGACAAATTGCGCTGTGCGGATCATTGCGTCGATAATCCGGTATTGCTGCGATTTGCCCTTCAATTTAAACTCTAGTACAATCATGCCATTATTCTATCATTTTTACAAAGCACTGTGTTTAAAAAGTGCGTAGGTTTAATAATTATTTACACTTTATAGAAATTAAAGCCGTCCTAGAAGGACGGGGCTTTAGACCCATTGTCTTGGTAAGAATGGCGCAAGATGTAAGCTTTGGACGACTTGACCTTGGAGACAGGGGTTGAAACCCTGTTGGGCTCTAGCGAGTCGGAGCACGAGTTATCAAAAATAAAAATTGGGGGAACAAGCCCGCTATTGTTGGTGTCAAAGCCTGGTAGAATTGTGAAACCTGTTCAAAATCCTACTTAATTGCTCCCTCGATCGCCATCAACCCTATGCCACCCTCCGTAAATACCGAATCTACAGCGGTTCAATTTAACCAACAAGCAGAAATCTATTTATCCCAAGGGCAATTAGAGGAAGCCATCGCCTCCTGCGAGCAAGCTTTTAAGATTCACCCCAATTTTGCACCAGCTTACAAGACTTTGGGCAACGCCCTGCAAACTCAAGGCCGGATGGAAGAGGCGCGGCACTGGTACGCTAAAGCTATTGAAATTGCACCGAATTTTGCGGAAGTATACGCGAATTTGGGCAGCATTAGCGCTCAGCAGCAAAAGTGGTCGGAGGCGATCGAATTTTATCAACGGGCGATCGCAATTAAGCCGAATTTCGCCGGAGTTTACCGGAATTTGGCAAAAGTATTTGGGGAAATTAGCAAGCCGGCAGAAGCGCAACACTGCTGGTACCAAGCATTTTCTTTGGAACCGGAAAAAGCAAAACCGTCAGAACATTTGAGCATGGGTGATGCTTTTTTGCGGCAGGAAAAGTTTACCGAGGCGATCGCCTGTTACGATCGAGCAATTAAGTTTGACCCGAATTTGGCGACGGCTTACCAAAATTTGGGGGAAGCGCTGAAAAAACAAGGCAAATTAGACGAAGCGACAGCATATTATCGCAAGGCGATCGAACTCAACGCAATTCATGCTAGAAATGGTAGCGAGGGACAGCAGACTTTGGCCGGTGCAAATGGGACAAATGGTGCTGTTAAGCAACAGCCAGTAGCAACCGCAGTTAAGCCACAAGTTAAGCCACAAGTTAAGCCCCAAGTTAAGCCCCAAGTTCAGCGCCAAGTTCAGCCCCAAGTTAATACTGGAATTAGTACAGAAGACCCAGAAGCATATAAAATACTGGCAGAAGGCTATTTTGCTCAGGGGAAATTGGAACAGGCAATTTCTGCTTGCAAAAAAGCGCTACAACTTAAGCCGGAAGCGCCTCTATATAAAATGTTGGGTAATGCCTTGCAAGCTGGGGGCAAAATAGATGAAGCCAAAACTTGCTATGTTAAAGCAATAGAAATTAATCCGAATTTTGCTGAAGCTTATGCTAATTATGGTAGCATTTGTGTGCAGCAGGAACAGTGGCAGCAAGCGGTTTCTGCCTACGAAAAGGCGATCGCCCTGAAGCCAGATTTCGCCGGTGCTTTCCGCAATTTTGCGAAACTTTTGACGCAGTTAGGGAAGTCGGAGGAGGCGGCTGAGGCTTGGTATCGGGCTTTTGCGATCGATCCTAAGTCTGGCACCGCTGAGGATTTGGAAAATTTAGCTAAGAATTTGATCGAGCAAGGTAAGGTAAATCAAGGAATTGATTGTTACCGGCGCGCGGTTGAATTGAACCCAAATGCAGGTGCTGCTTGTCACGAATTGGGGGAAATTCTTAAGGGTCAAGAACAGTGGGAAGCGGCGGTAGATGCTTACAGGAATGCGATTAGAATTAATCCCGATCTTTCTTGGTCGCACAACAATTTAGCTGAGTGTTTGGTTAAGTTGGAACGGTGGGAAGAAGCTGTAAATGCTTACAGGAAAGCAATCGAATTAAATCCTGATTTTAGCTGGTCTCACAACAATTTAGCCGATGTGTTGTTGAAGTTGGAACGGTGGGATGAGGCGGTAGAACCATACAGGAAAGCAACTGAATTAAATCCTGATTTTAGTTGGTCTCACAACTATTTGGCGGATGCGCTGGTGAAGTTGGAACGGTGGGATGAGGCGATTGCGGCTTACCAAAGGTCGATCGAACTGAATCCAGACCATTTTTGGGCGCACAACAATCTTGCGGAAGCGCTGGTGAATTTGGAACGCTGGGATGAGGCTGTGGCTGCGTATCAGCGGGCCAATGAAATCAACCCGGATTTCTTCTGGTCCCAAAGCAAGTTGGGCGATGTGCTGTTGGAAATGGAACGGTGGGAGGATGCGGTTGCAGTTTATAGGCGGGCGGCCCAGTTGAATCGCGATTTTGCGTGGACTTATTACAACATGGGGACGGCTTTTGGGGAGCTGGAACGGTGGGATGAGTCGATCGCCTCTTACCGCTCTGCTGCCGAAATTCAGCCGGATTTGCCGTGGCTGTCGCAGAAGTTGGCTGATGCTTTGAGGATGCGATCGCAGTGGGATTTGCAGGATGCGATGGGTTTGTATCGAAGGGCGATCGGGGATAACCCGGATGATGTGCAACTTTATCATAAGGCTTTGGAGATTTCGCCGAATGATGCGGGGCTTTATGTTGAGTTGGGGAATGCTTTGGGAAGGAAGGGTTGGGTTGATGGTGCGATCGTCTTTTATCAGATGGCGTTGCAGATTCGGCCTGACTGCGGGGAGGCGCAATTGCAGTTGGGGATGCTTTTCGCGCAAAAGAATGATATAGAGCGGGCGATCGCTTGTTATCGCCGTGCTATTGAGGGCAATCCTGAGAAGTATGAGGCTTATCACCTATTGGGCGATGTTCTGGCAAGGCAGGGTCAGCGGGAAGAAGCGATCGCTCTTTACCGCCGCGCTATTGAATTGAATCCAAACTACAGTTGGTCTTCTCATTGTATGGGGGAAAACCTAATAGTACAAGGTTTTCTGGATGAGGCGATCGAGATGTTCCGGCGAGCCATTGAATTGAACCCAAACTGCCCTGCGACCTACAATAATTTAGGCGATGCTTTGG
The DNA here is from genome assembly GCA_042408215.1 of Microcoleus sp. Lineage (GTDB taxonomy): Bacteria > Cyanobacteriota > Cyanobacteriia > Cyanobacteriales > Microcoleaceae > Microcoleus. The sequence continues at coordinate 151,876 of JAYFMW010000003.1, forward strand.
CTAAACAGGGTAAAGTAGATGAAGCTAGTGCTGCTTACCGTCGAGCTGTTGAGCTTGAAACCTAAATTTTCTGAGGTTCAAAAATTTAGTTCCTTTGAGAACAAACACCTCTAAATGTAGCTTGAAGGAGAAACACTGCTTTGTACCTTGTTATGACGAAAATATTTGAATTGTTGAGCCGGAGCAAGTGAAAAAATATGCCTAACGATCTTACTGCTGGAACCATTCAATCCCGCATTCTTCAATACGCTTCCCTCAAACATGAGTTGAAAACAGACAGTCCTCAGCAACATAAATTAACAACTTTAAATGTTGTTCTTTCTGACGCCGAAGGAACGGTAAAAATAGCAATCAAGGAGGAGCTTGAACCCAACAGTTTATTTCCTCCCACAGTAGATGAGACTTTTTTTGAAGTAGAAACTTCTGCTTTAGAGTCTGTACTGGTAGGGATTCCCAAAATCGATGCGATTAACTTAGACGCGAAAGGTGCTGCACCTTTAATTTTCCATGAAATGCAAAATATTCTCAAACAAAATCCTCAAATAACTATGTATATAGTTTTTAACTCTACGGATTTCGACCGCAGCGGAAGTTCTTCAAAAAACTTTATTTATGAGCTTTTAAAAAGCGGTTTTTCGCTCGCGACAATGAACAGTAGAGGAAAAGTTACAGGAATTTCAGAAGCGGAATTACTCGGCAGCGCTACAGTAAAATTAGTTTGCCGTAAAATCAGGAAATCAAGTCAACGTCAACAGTTAGTTTCGGCTATACAACAACCCGTAAATTATGATTTCTCTTCTCACCAACAAAATCACAATCAAGCAATTGATGCAGTAGATAATACCGACATTGAGGAAATAGTTAGCCAGAACCTAACTACCCTTGAACCGACAGCATCAAACAAAGGAACAATTAAAGCTGCGAAGTTAACAGCGAATACAGACAAATTTAACCTAGCCCTTACTTTGTCAGGAATAACTCCTCAAAAAGAAACATTAAAAACTCAGGAGACCGAGTTAGAAACACAAAAAAATGCAAGGATGCAAGAGGAGCAAGAACAGTATTTATACCAACCAGGTGTTGCCGATAAAAGTTTTGATGAGATCGTGGAAGACATCAAAAAAAGCGGATATAAAGTAGTAGCTTCAGGTATAGGTTAATAATTATGAAGATTGCTATCCTTGCTCCTAGTGCTGTTCCGTTTCGGATTGGGGGTGCTGAAAACCTCTGGTGGGGACTGCTGAACCACATAAACCAGCACACTGCACACCAAGCCGATCTAATCAAATTGCCCAGCCCTGAGAGTAATTTCGACGAACTTATCGATAATTACTGGCATTTTTCGCAGTTGGATCTGAGCCACTTTGATTTAGTTATTTCTGGCAAATACCCGTCTTGGATGGTTCAGCATCCCAACCACATCTGCTATATGCTGCACAAGTTGCGGGGCTTGTACGACACTTATCCGGCAAGCTGGCCAGAAACATACACGACTGATAATCGGGAAATTTCTGCTTTACAGAAATTCATGCAAAAAAACACTGGTTCCAGGGATTCGCTGAGCGAGTTTTATCAAAAAATTAATCAGCTTCGTTCTTGTCGGGAGTATTTGCCAGCCGATGCTTTCCAGTTTCCAGGCCCGCTAATCCGCGAGATAGTTCATTACTTAGATAGTATCGGATTGGCACCGAGTGCTGTCAAGAAATATGCTGCGATCGCTCGCAATGTTGCTAACCGTAAAGATTATTTTCCTATAGGCTGCCCCGCAGAAGCTATTTATCCGCCTCCCATCCTCAAAAATCTGCGTGCAGGCAAAAGTGATTATCTCTTTACAGCGAGTCGGCTGGAGTATGGCAGCAAGCGAATCGGTGTATTAATAGAAGCAATGAAATATGTCAAAACTGATATTCAATTTAAAATTGCCGGCACAGGCGATGAACTGAATTATCTTAAAGAACTGGCAGGAGACGATCGGAGAATTATTTTTCTAGGTTTTGTTAACGATCGCGAACTTGAAGAACTCTATGCTGATGCTTTTGCTGTGCTTTATGTTCCCTATGATGAAGATTACGGGTTAATTACCGTAGAGGCAATGATGAGCAGCAAGCCTGTGATTACTGCTGCTGATTCAGGAGGACCGAACGAGTTTGTCCGTAATGAAGAAACGGGATATTCAGTGCCTCTCGACCCCAAAATAATTGCTGAACGTATTGATTATTTGTGCGAATATCCCGATGCAGCACAGCGGATGGGAATGGCCGGCAAGAAATTGGTTGAGGACATTACGTGGGAAAATGCTGTTGCCCGCTTGCTGGGCGAGACTGTTCGCTACACCGCGAATACAGCAGTACAAAAACGCAAGAAAATTACTGTAGCTTTGACTTATCCAATTTTCCCCCCAAGCGGCGGAGGTCAAAGTCGAGTATTTCACCTTTATCGGCATTTGGCTAAGAAATTTGACGTTGAATTAGTCACGTTTACTGATAGTGGAGAGGCATTTCAAGGCGAAATTGCTCCCGGAGTTTGGGAAACCAGAATCCCCCAATCACCGCAGCATTTAGAAGCAGAAGCATCTATCAGGTCGAGGACAGGGGTACTGCAAATTACAGATGTAGTTATGCCTCAGCTATACCGTTTGACACCTGCTTATGTGGAAGCTCTCAGGAAAGCAGCAAGTGATTCAGATTTGATTGTGGCTTGCAATTCCTATCTTTTGCCTGCAATTCAAGAAGTATGCGATCGCCCTATTTGGTATGAAGCCCATGACGTGCAAGTGGATGTCAAGAAAAATATTTTTGCAGCTTATGAAAAAGGAGGCGAACTTTTAGAAGCTGCTCGCAAAGTTGAAAGTGAATGCTGCCAAGTCAGCGATTTAATTGTGGTATGTTGCTACAATGATGCTGTGCGGCTGAAAGAAATCTACGGCACTGACTTAAATAAGTTTGTTGAAGTTCCTAACGGAGTAGACTTAGATGCGGTTAGCTATGTTTCGCCAGCCAAGCGGATTTTTCAGAAAAAACAGCTCGGCTTGCAGGGGAGTTTTACAGCATTATTTATTGGCAGTTGGCACGCTCCGAATGTAGAGGCTGTCCGCTATATATTAAATGCCGCCGCGAGAATGCCGGAGGTTAATTTCTTAATTGTTGGGAATGTTTGTTGGGCTTTTTCTGGAGAACAGCTTCCCTTGAATGTTAGCTTTATGGGATTGGTGAATGATGAGATCAAAAATGTTGTTTTGGGAGTAGCTGACGCGGCATTGAATCCAGTGGTATCCGGGTCTGGGACTAACTTGAAGATGCTGGATTACTTGGCCGCCGGGATTCCGATTATTACTACTCCTTTCGGAGCGAGGGGTTTGGGTCTTGAGGATGGAAAGCACTGCATTATAGCCGAAATCGAGCATTTTTATGAGGCAATCTCCAATCTAAAAGAGGAAGATATTTCCGTCACAAGCAGCAGGATTGAGAATGCTAGACAATATGTTGAACAAAAGTTTGACTGGGCAGTGATAGCTAATAATTTTCTCGAATACCTCAAACACCTGCGGATAGAAAATTAAATCGAGGATCGGGGCTTACCTTTACATCATGGATTGCTAACAAACCTGGGGTGATTCATGGAAATAGGGAGGCTTGTGTTAGTAATGCTCAAAAATATTGGAGAGAGAGTCGATAAAACATTGTGCTGCCATTCTTCATGTCTTTGGAGTATATTGTTGATGATGAGGCGAGTACCTCTCATGCACCTAATCGTAACTATAGCAATCCTAAATGAGTCGTAAAGTTTTTTACCCCACCCCAACCCTCCCCTTAGTAAGGGGAGGGAGTAAAAAATTCACAAATGATTTAGGATTGCTATATCATTGTGATTGGAAATTCGCCTATCGGGAAGCCATGAAAATCCTAAGACAGTTACGAAAAAAGGGGGAGAGACAGTTACCTACTTCTTGAAAACTCAAGCAAGATTAATGTTAATTATTTAATCTTGGACTGGGGGGAAGCAAGTTTCTGGTAGCGATCTAGTTCCATCTGCACTTGATGTGCTGTCTTCTTCCAAGCTTGAGCTTGGGATTCAAAGTAATTTGCTTGAGCTTTAAAGTAATCTTTGGAGCTATAAAATTTGTTTGTTGTCCACATATTCATAATATGTTCTAGGCGGCTTCTAACTTTTTTGCTGATCGTCTGCGGACTCAATAAAGACTTCAACTCGCTAGCTGCTCTTGCACCTACTTCCTGGGCTTGCGGATAATTGTGAAAGACGTAGTACATGAGAGCAGCAGCGTGTTCGATATCAGCTTCCGCCCAAGTGCTCCCTCTTTTGTAAGGCCCCTGCTCTTCTACAAGCGTCACCAAATCGTATTTAACTAAAAAACTATTGCCGACATTCATAAATTCCATATTAGACGAGTAAGCCGTGGCAATTACTGGCTTGCCGTAAAACATAGCTTCAGCCATTGTCAGCCCGAAACCTTCAGCCCGATGCAGTGACACATAGCAGTCTGAATTGTAAATTAAGGCATTCACTTCTTCCTTCATCAAATGTCCCTCTATCAGGTGAACTGACGGATAGTGTGCAACTAACTCCTTAAATTTATCTCGCTGATGAGGATAGTGTTCCGAGTTAGAAAACTTTATAACCAGCAAAACATCGTTATTTGACTCGCCGAAAGCTTGGATAAATGCCTGAACTACTCCTTCGGGATTTTTTCTTTCAAAGGTGCTCAGAGAGTCAAACATAAAAAGAAAAATAAACTTATCTGTAGGCAAGCCTAAAGCTTCTTTTCCCAAAGAAGGCTGGGGCAGATCGAGGCTAGGCATGATCTTGATCACGGGGATAGGCGATACCGCGGCGATCGCTTCTGCCGAGTGATTGCTGTAAGTCCATATCTCGTCAAAGAAATCGAAAGCAAACCGCCACTCTGGGGGAAATGTCGGCAGTTCCCAAGCCCAACATCCAATATTGTAGCGATTTTGAAAATAACTTTTACCAAAAGCATCAATAAATGTACCCAGCGACTCGGCATTCACGTTGACCAAGTTAATTGCATAGGGGTTTTCAGCCGCAAAATCTTCCTCGTAGCTGGTATCTAAGTTCCGGTGCCACTGGACATTCAGGCTATTAACTGTGTAGGGAATCCCCGCAGCTTTGATGGATCTAATATTCGCTCTGACACCTTCCCCAAGCCCAAACTCACCTTTGACAAAACCGCCTATATTAACTCCAAAATTAGAGTTTAATGTTTCCTTGTTCATAGCACATCTCCCGTTATTCATAATTTAACTCACTCACGATCGAGTGCGGTCTTGCGGTAGGCAAGTCAACAGCAGCAGCGGTTGCTTAAAATTCTATCTTTGCCGAGCCAGAGCTTGCTCTAGCTCCTTTTGAAGCTGGTGTGCCATCTGTCTAACAGCCAGATATTTGGATTGCAGCCAATCTTTTTCTGCCTGAACTTCCTGCATCAAAGTTTGATACCGCTTCAATTCCTCCTGAGTCTTGCTTAGTTGCTCTTGCACTCCCTGCAATTGCTCAATTTTCCCTTGCATCAATTGTACAAAAGCGTGAGATTCCTCTAACTCTTCCTCAGAAGTGTGAAGTTGAGCAGCAAGCGTTGAAACCAGGAAAATAAAGTCAGGGGACTGTTCTAATTCTTCTGCTGTTTGGATTTCTGGCTGAGATTTCTCTAATTCTCCTGCAAACAGAGGGGTAGGCTCTGCATTTAAGTTTAAGTGAAAATCGAACATATTCTTCCACTCTGTCATTTTTAGTTTCTCGCTTGCGCCAAATAGGTATTTTAATTTTTGCCTCAACTTATCAAAAAGATTTCAGCAATGTGTGAACCGGATACTAGAACCTGCCAATCGAATTTCTCTCCATACCAGAGCGAGAAAGCGGTTGATTTAGAATCAAACTTCTCAGAGACTTGCACGACATTCAAATTTTAAATGAGTTTGCCTTGGTAATGAGGCGGCGCATTAATTGTTTCCACTCTTCTGAATTCGTCAAGGCATGGCTGTCAAGCTGCCCACCTTTCTCCGAGGAAAAAGTGCTAAAACTCTCTAACCAATTACTTACTGTTTCAGTTCGCGATAAAGACGTAAATTTCAAAGATTCCTGCAAGCACTCCCGCATTTTTTTCAAATCGCCGCTGCGATATGCATACCATCCCTCCCACACTAATAGTCTGTAATGCATTTGACCGTTTCCATTTGCCTGATTAGCAACAGCTTGTTGATATTCTGCTCGCTGCAATTCCCAGTGAATCCGCTCCCCTTGAGATTGAGACCGTTCTAATTCCCCCTGAGTTTGGTGCAGTTGAGTCGGAGACTGTTCCAATTCCCCCTGAGTTTGGTGCAGTTGAGATTGAGACTGTTCCAATTCCCCCTGAGTTTGGTGCAGTTGAGATTGAGACTGTTCCAATTCCCCCTGAGTTTGGTGCAGTTGAGATTGAGACTGTTCCAATTCCCCCTGAGTTTGGTGCAGTTGAGATTGAGACTGTTCCAATTCCCCCTGAGTTTGGTGCAGTTGAGATTGAGACTGTTCCAATTCCCCCTGAGTTTGGTGCAGTTGAGATTGAGACTGTTCCAATTCCCCCTGAGTTTGGTGCAGTTGAGATTGAGACTGTTCCAATTCCCCCTGAGTTTGGTGCAGTTGAGATTGAGACTGTTCCAATTCCCCCTGAGTTTGGTGCAGTTGAGATTGAGACTGTTCCAATTCCCCCTGAGTTTGGTGCAGTTGAGATTGAGACTGTTCCAATTCCCCCTGAGTTTGGTGCAGTTGAGATTGAGACTGTTCCAATTCCCCCTGAGTTTGGTGCAGTTGAGATTGAGACTGTTCCAATTCCCCCTGAGTTTGGTGCAGTTGAGATTGAGACTGTTCCAATTCCCCCTGAGTTTGGTGCAGTTGCGACTGCAACTGTTCGGACTCCATTTGAGAGGCGTGCAATTGGGACTGAGATTGCTCCAGTGCTCCCTCTAAGGTGTGCAGTTGCGACTGCAACTGTTCGGACTCCATTTGAGATGCGTGCAATTGCGACTGAGATTGCTCCAGTGCTTCCTCTGAGGCGTGCAATTGAGACTGCAACTGTTCGGACTCCATTTGAGATGCGTGCAATTGCGACTGAGATTGCTCCAGTGCTTCCTCTGAGGCGTGCAATTGAGACTGCAACTGTTCGGACTCCATTTGAGATGCGTGCAATTGCGACTGAGATTGCTCCAGTGCTTCCTCTGAGGCGTGCAATTGAGACTGCAACTGTTCGGACTCCATTTGAGATGCGTGCAATTGCGACTGAGATTGCTCCAGTGCTTCCTCTGAGGCGTGCAATTGAGACTGCAACTGTTCGGACTCCATTTGAATCTGTTGTAACTGCGATTGCAGTGGCTCCGGTTCCTTTTTATTCTGATACATTTCCTCGATGGATTGTTGTTTTGTCATAAAGTATTTGAGGCGATTTCGATAACTATCGAATATGGGTTTAATATCTGGACGATCGTCAAAAGTGATTTTTTGACCCTCGGCAACAACATCAGGACGATCGGGAGAGTATTTACTAAAATGGAAAAACTTCAGGGGAACTCCATTCACCCAGTAGCGACCATCTTTATATTCAAAAAAACGATTGGATAAATCCCAATATCCCGCATTCAGACCCGGAGATCTACTGATGTAGACATTTAATCCCAAAGTAGGCAAGAAGTCAAGCCAGCGCTGGTCTACGAACATTCCTTCCTCTGGTTTCCAATAGCAAAAGTTCGCCAACCTATTTTTCCACCATTGGATAAATTGTTGCGAGTCAGGATGTCGTGATAACCCGATAAAACCGGCGTTATAAATTCCATGTCTAGCTACATTCAGCTCTTGATTACCAATGTAGTCACTAGGAGAGTTGAGCAAGTGGGGAGTGATAATAATCGGGTGAGAATTCAGCTTGTCCCAAACCTCATCATTTAATGAGCTATAGATGTAGATATCAGAATCAAACCAACAAACTTTATCATATTCATACTTTTCAAAAACATATTCAAGTATAACTGGTTTTAAGGAATTACATAGTTCAAACACACTGTATTGTGACAGCCTTATATTCCAATCTGGAATATCCAAATCTTCTACAAAAATTGGCGTAAACCGCTCTAGGGAAGGTTCAATGTATTCTTCAGCTTTATCTAGTAAAAGAACAAATACTTTCCCCTCTGGGTGATGCTCTAAAAAAGATTCTGTCAAGCAACGAGCTTGAGCTAAATAGGATCTAGTGGCTATAGTACAGATGACAGGTGTATCGTTCATAGTAGTTTTAAATTTTCCTATAGTCAATTTTTCGAGATTTATGAATACCCTAAGAATGTTCCTGTTTTGCCTCCACCATCATCTTTACTACATCGTGCATTTTATATTTTGCCTGCCAACCTAATTTCTCCTTAGCCTTAGCAGGGTTGCCTTTGCCAAGTGCAATTTCTGTCGGTCTGTACAGACTCGTATCTATAACTGTATGTTCCTCCCAGTCTAATCCCAGAGTGGCAAACGCTTGGGCAACAAATTCTTTTAAGGCATGGCTCTCCCCAGTAGCAATTACATAATCATCGGGTTCTGACTGCTGCAACATCAGATACATTGCTTCCACGTATTCGGGAGCCCAACCCCAGTCCCGCTGTACAGAAATATTACCCAATTGCAGCTTTTCTGGACTACCCGTGGCAATCCGGCAAGCTACTGATACAATTTTTTGGGTCACAAACCGGGCTGGCCTCAGAGGGGATTCGTGATTAAACAGGATACCAGAACAAGCAAACAAATTATAGGCTTCCCGATAATTAGCGACTTCCCAAAACGCTGTTGCCCTTGGCAACTGCATAGGGACTTCTGGGGTGAAATGAGGTGCTTTCGTCGGCTGCTTTGCCTCCTGTGTCCCCAAAGCATTCGCTAGAACTGGCATTGTATAGTTTTATTTTTCCGCCTGTAAATCGAATTGCTTCTAGGAGATTCAGTGTCCCGGTGGCAATGCTTTCTAGGGTTTCTACTGGTTGCTCGAAGGACAGTCCCACGGAAGTCTGACCTGCTAAATTGTACACCTCATCTGGCTGGATTTTGGCAAGCACTTGCAAAACGCTGCGAAAGTCATTGAGAGACATGGATTCTAGCTTTACTGAGTCGCGGATGCCTAAGCGGGAGAGATTTTGGAATCCTGAAATTTGTGCATCCCGCGATGTACCACAGACTGAGTAGTCTTTATCTAGGAGTAGTTTGGCTAAATAAGCTCCGTCTTGGCCGGATATACCACAAATTAGTGCTTTTTTCATATAATTACCCCTAAAAACTCTTTGATGACTGCCACCTGCTTGGTGCTTGCTCAGTTTAGTACATATGCAGGCACACTGAAGGCAGATTTTGCTAGTTGACTTGACATTTGGATCAAGTGTTCCCTAGTATATTGGACGATGTGTAAGTTTGTTCCTAATCAGGAACTTTGCAAAAGCGTCTATAGTCTGGTATCGTGTACAAGGTTTGAAATATCGTTGATTTTATAAATATAATTGAACAGATTATGAATACACCAGAAGTGGCAACACAATATTTTAACGAGGGCGATCGACTTCTAGAGTCAGGGAATCTGGAGGAGGCGATCGCAGCCTACCGCAATGCCATTGAACTAAATCCTGACCTCTCTTGGTCTCACCACAATTTAGGGGAAGCTCTGGCCAAATTAGGTAAATTGGAGGAGGCGATCGTGGCTTATCGAAGTGCCATAGAACTCAACCCTGATTTTTCTTGGTCTTATCATCACTTGGGAGATGTTCTAGAACGACAACAGCAATGGGAAGAGTCGGTGGCTGTATTTCATCAAGCGATTGAATTGAATCCTGAGCATTTTGGTTCCTATGTGGGATTAGGGAAAAGTTTAGAAAAATTGGGTCAGCTAGATAAGGCGATCGCAGCTTATCGTCGTGCTAGTGAGCTTGCTCCAGAGGTGGATTGGATTCAGTATAGACTGGGGGAGGTGCTGCAACAGCGAACTCAGTTGGATTTGGAGGGGGCGATCGCTTCTTATTGTCGTGCGATTGAGTTAAATCCAGATGATGTGCCGGCTTATCGCAAGCTCCTAGAAATTCAACCAGATCACTCGGAAGTTTGGTTGAATTTAGGGAAGGCATTGGTGAAACAAGAGCAGTGGGAAGAGGCGATAGCGACTTATCGCCACTTTACTGAGTTAAATCCAGATGATGTGCAAGCTCATTATCGCTTAGGGGAATTATTAATTAAACAGGGGAATTTAGAAGGTGCGATCGATACTTTGCGTCATTCTCTTGAACTGAGTCCCAACTCTAACGAATCTTACTATAACTTAGGAGAAGCACTAGCAGCTCAGGGAAACGCAACCGAGGCTAGCCTCTGTTACTACAAGGCTTTTAAACTCAATCCCGATAATATGCAAGCTAATCAAAAACGCCCTCAAATTTATGACTGTTTTGCCTTTTTTAATGAATTGGATATTCTCAAAATTAGAATAGAAGAATTAAAGGATGTTGTAGATAAATTTGTTTTAGTAGAAGCGACTAAAACGTTTAGTGGAAACCCTAAACCCTTGTACTACCAACAGTTTATCCATGAATTTGCTGAGTATCAGGACAAAATTATTCATTATGTTGTCGATGATATGCCAGAAGTTATCAATGGCGACAGGTGGCCTCTGGAGATTCACCAGAGGGATTGTATCATTCGACCTTTGAGACTTATACCATGCAACGATAAAGACATTATTTTAATCAGCGATGTCGATGAAATACCCAGAAAAGAAAAAATAGAAGATGCTATAAATCTGTTGTTAGATAATGATTTTGTCATCTTTACCCATGATCTGTATCATAATAATCTAGATGCTTTTCAGACTCAGTGGTGGTGTGGTACTGTAGCTTGTAAATACAAAGATTTTAAAGTTAGAACTGCCTCCCAAGTTAGGCGGGATGACGAAGGTTTTTGGACTCCAAATTGGAAAGCTGGAGGTATTAGATTAGATAAGGAAGGATTTCAACATCCTTACATAGAGAAGGGGGGGTGGCATTTTGGTTCTTTTGGAGGTGCCAAATCACTCAGGTACAAATTGCAGAGTTTTGCTCATGCAGAGGCAGATAATTCTAAAGAAACAGGAATGCATTTGATCAATTTTGATGTAACAAGACCTACCCATGATGAAGAGTCTCTAGGTAATTACTATTACGACATTAGAGATGTTGAAGGTAAAGATATACCAGATTACCTAAAAAAGAATATCCGTCAATACAGACACTTCTTAAAGCCAAAATTGACGCAAATGGCGATTGATCATGCTGTCCTTGAAGAAAAACAGGTAAAGTTACAGCAAGTCATAGATGACTACAACCAAATGTGGGAAAAAATTGTCAATCATGGAGATGCGGTATCAGTAATTAATGACTGGCGACGGTTATCTGACTTAGGACAAGAGGTGAATGTGAACGTATTTAATGAAACTGGCGAATTCAACGTTGTCAAAAGATTTATTAACCAAGGTCAAACAGTCTTTGATATTGGTGCTAATGTAGGGGGATGGACTGAAGAAGTTTTAAATGCTGTTTCTGATATCGAAGTACACCTTTTTGAAGCAGTGCCTAAAATTTACCAGGAACTCATTAAAAACATTTCCTCCAAAAATCCTTCGGGAAAGCTCATCCCAAATAACTGTGCTGTTTCTAAAACCGACGGACTTGCTAAAATTTGTTATTATCCTGATGCGCCTCAGTGGAGTACAATCTACCGTCGGGGCTTTGATGTTGAAAGCACTTATAGTATTCAGCCTCCTCAAAGTGTGGAGGTGTTGGCAACTACCATTGACGGTTACTGTAACAGATTGGGAATCAAGAGGATTAACTTCTTGAAGATAGATGTACAAGGAGCGGAACTAGATGTATTGTCTGGCGCGATAAATTTATTGAAATCAGGGAGAATAGATTATATCCAGTTTGAGTATGGCGGTACATACCTTGATGCTGGTACAACCTTAGAGCAGATTTTTGCTTTGCTATCGCAATATCGTTATTCAATTTTTAAAATTTTGCCAGACCAGTTAGAATACCTGCCCAATTTTTCACCTAATTACGAGGATTTTCAATTCAGCAATTTCTTAGCCGTAAATGAGAGATTCCGCTCAACAGTTTTAGGTGAACCGCCCGAAGCGATGCTTGATATTTCTCAGGTTTGTAAGCAACATTCAGTTCTCCCTAGTGGAGTTATTCATGTGGGAGCGCATGAAGGTGAGGAGTTAAAAACATACCAAGAAATGGGAATAAAGCAAGTATTATTTATTGAGGCTAACCCTGATGTAGCAGAAAGACTCAAAAAACGAATGGCTGGAATGTCGGAGGTGCAAGTAGTAAATTGTGCAATCAGCAATCAAAATGGCACAGTCGAGTTGATTGTCACCAACAATGAGATGAGTAGCTCCATTTTACCGTTGAAGGTTCATGGAGATATATACCCTACCATCCAAGTAACTCACAAATTAACAGTAGAGGCCAAAACCCTTGATACCCTCCTAGAAGAAATGCAGCTACAGGCTTCAGATTTTAATATATTAAACATTGATATTCAAGGTGCAGAGCTTCTGGCTTTCCAAGGTGCAACTAACTTGTTGAAATATATTGAAGTAATTAATACAGAAGTTAACTATGAAGAACTGTATGAAGGATGCGCCTTAATTGACCAGATTGACGACTTTTTAGAAGCCTATGGTTTTGAAAGGAGGGCAACTACGACACCTTATAACCCTACTTGGGGAGATGCTTGTTATGTGAAAAAGCCTTTAATTACCATGTCTACCCTTGGTATAAATGGCCGATTCGGCAATCAGATATTTCAGTATGCGTTTTTGAAAATCTATGCCAACCAACATAATCTACGAGTAGAAACCCCTGAGTGGATTGGGCAGTATCTTTTCGGCCACAATGATCCAATAATTTCCAGACAATTACCGATTGTTGAAGACACACATCCCGTTGTGCCAGCACAGATACCTTATCAAAAAGAACCGTATAAAAATGTTGATTTTTGGGGTTTTTTTCAGTACAGGACTACCTTCTATGCTCCCCACAAGGAGTATTTTAGATCTCTGTTTCAGCCCATCCAGGAAGTTGAAGCAACAATGAAAGTGGCTCTGGAAAATTTGAATTCCAGAGGAAAGACACTGATAGGCATACACTTACGGCGTGGCGATATTAAGGATTTCTCTCTTGACGAAAACCTGCATTATTATCCAGCCCCTACTGAATGGTACAAAAACTGGCTGAGAGATATATGGGAAAATATTGAGCAACCTGTTTTATTTGTCGCTAGTGATTCACTAGAGGAAGTTATCGATGATTTTGCCGAATTTCAACCGGTAACAGTAAAAGAACTAGGTATAGATTTGCCACCAGCTAGTTTTTATCCTGATTTTTATTTGTTGAGTCAGTGCGAGATGGTAGCGATTTCCAATAGTTCTTTTTCCTTTGTTACCTGTTTACTTAATGAAAAGAGTAAGTTATTTTACCGTCCTTGTCGCAAACGTGAAAAATTAATTCCCTTTTTCCCCTGGGACAGTTATGCTTCAGCAGAAGCTGTAAGAATGGAATGAGATTAACAAAATGAGGTTTACGTTTCTTTACTAAGAGTTGTGAACCTCATTTTGCATTAGGTCTATAGTCTGATAAAATTGCGACTAAAAGCTAGTTTGGTGATAGTAAATATTCGGCAACTACTGACTTGGCGAATTGAGGAACTGAAACTATAATGTCTTCAAATACACTTGTAGATCTGCTTCCGTGTGCTGCCAATACATCTAAGACGGCGTTAATGTTTGGCCACTGTTCAGGACAGTGAGGGGGCGGGGGGGGGTTGAGAAATAGTCTTGCATCATCAATAAGTATGAAGTGATCCTGCTCTGATTTGTTAATAATTAGGAGTTCTTCAAGCAGAGGGCATTCATCACTTTCACCGTAGCTCACACCCCCACACCAGTGACTATCTAGCCAAAAAATACAAGGTTCATTCATTGATGGCACAAGAGTCGCTAGTTGCTCTTTTGAATGGCCGTATAAAAATTTTACGTTTTTAACCTGGCTGTGTGTGGCAACTGCTTGTGCATATATTTCTGGAGATGCTTCTATGGTTATAACGGTTTTAAAATGCTCTGCCGCCCAAAGCGCTGTGTTGCCGTGATAAGTACCTGCCTCAACAAACAGTTGCACGTTGTAAGCTTCTTGGAGCTTGCTTACTAGCTCTGTTGGCATTCCCATTCTTACTACACCCATTTCACTCTACACCTGTTAATTAGTATTTGTAATAGTAGGATAACATATTGAAATAATCTGTTAACTGTCAAATTATTCTATAGAGCCAGTTAAAATCGATTCGGCTAGCTGACAGGATAAAAGCTCTCGTCCTTCATCTTTCGATAATCCCGATCGCCACTAATCACACCTTGGTTAGTATAAGCGATCCACTGACCCCGATATTTTTTCAACTCACGGCGATTAGCCTTATACCACTCCTCCGCTGTCGTATATTCGGCCTCCATATTTTCACCCCATAATATTGTCTCAAACTCATTTGCGATCAAAACACCACCCAACCGAATTGCTGCAACTCCCAGTTACCCTAGGACAACCCACTTCTAGAATGATTTCCCAGAAGCCTACCACAATTTCGAGTCAGTTTTGCCCGATCGCGCCCAATGAACTCAAGCCTCCCACGAACATACCAGACCGCAGCCACTCTCAGGATGTTCCCACAGAATCGGTATAATAGACAAGCCACGACAACACGGCAATTGAGGACACGGCAATGTCGTTTCCCTACCCCAAAATCAGGACACGGCACTGCCGTTTCCCTACCCCAAAACGTCTTAATTGTAGGGACACGGCACTGCCGTGTCCTGACTGTGGGTAACGGGTAAAATCAACCGGATTGGATGATCGAATTGTGCTTTGAGTGCGATCGGATCTAACCATCGACAACACGGCAATTGAGGACACGGCAATGCCGTTTCCCTACCCCAAAACGTCTTAGTAGGGACACGGCACTGCCGTGTCCAGATTAAATTCGGACACGGCAATGCCGTTTCCCTACCCCAAAACGTCTTAGTAGGGACACGGCACTGCCGTGTCCAGATTAAATTCGGACACGGCAATGCCGTTTCCCTACCCCAAAACGTCTTAATTGTAGGGACACGGCACTGCCGTTTCCAGATTCAAGTCGGACACGGCAATGCCGTTTCCCTACCACAAAACGTCTTAATTGTAGGGACACGGCACTGCCGTGTCCAGATTCAAGTCGGACACGGCAATGCCGTTTCCCTACCACAAAAATCATATCCTAGGGACACGGCACTGCCGTTTCCAGATTCAAGTCGGACACGGCAATGCCGTTTCCCTACCCCAAAACGTCTTAATTGTAGGGACACTCCAAGAGCCCATTCGTGTCAACTTAAGCCTGAAACCGTTGATAAATGTCGCTTTTAGTTGAGTCTAGATCCCCCTAAATCCCCCTTAAGAAGGGGGACTTTGAGAAGACTCCTGTCCCACCCCCTACTCCCCTTCTTAAGGGGGGCTAGGGGGGATCTGGCCTTAATAGTCAAACAGCAGTCTCTGACTGGGTTTGACGTTAAGTTGACACCAATGGGCTCTTGGAGTGTCCAGATTCAAGTCGGACACGGCAATGCCGTTTCCCTACCCCAAAAATCATATCGTAGGGGCGGGTTTTACAGACAATATTTGAGACCCAAAGACCATCTATATAAACCCGCCCCAACCCAACCAATAACCCTATATGGTTGCTGAAACCCATCGTAGGGGCGGGTTTATTAATATTGTTGGTTTTCCATTTATATTGTCTGTAAAACCCGCCCCTACAGTCCATCCTTCGGGCGGATTTACCAATATTAGAGACCGACAAATAATCTAAATAAACCAGCCCCTCTATTTCAACCAATCCGCCTCGCCTCCACCATCATCCGCACCACATCATGCATCTTATACTTCGCCTCCCATCCCAACTTTTCCTTCGCCTTAGCCGGATTCCCCCTCCCCACAGCAATATCCGTCAGTCTGTAAAGACTTGCATCCGTCACCAAATGTTCCCGCCAATCCAAACCCGCACAAACAAAAGCCGTCTGCACAAACTCTTCCAAAGCAAAACTAGCACCCGTAGCAATTACATAATCCTCCGGTGCATCCTGCTGCAACATCAAATACATCGCTTCCACATATTCCGGCGCCCAACCCCAATCTCGGTGCACTGAAATATTACCTAAATGCAGTTTTTCGGAACTCCCCGCAGCAATCCGACACACAACAGATACAATCTTTTGCGTTACAAATCTCTCCGGCCGCAGCGGCGACTCGTGATTGAACAGAATACCAGAACAGGCAAACAAATTGTACGCTTCCCGATAATTCGCTACTTCCCAAAATGCTGTTGCTTTTGCCACCGCGTAAGGACTTCTGGGACGAAAAGGCGTATTTTCATCCGCTGGATTGCCTCCGGTATCCCCAAAACATTCGCTGGAACTGGCATTATAAAGTTTAATTTTGCCGCCTGTAAACCGAATTGCTTCTAACAGATTCAATGTGCCAGTGGCAATACTTTCGAGAGTTTCTACAGGTTGTTCAAAAGACAGACCGACGGAACTTTGACCGGCTAAATTGTACACTTCATCTGGCTGTATTTTCGCTAGCACCTGCAAGACGCTGCGAAAATCGTTGAGAGACATGGATTCTAGTTTTACTCTGTCCCGGATTCCCAGACGGGCTAGGTTTCCGAAACTAGACATTTGGGCGTCCCTGGAAGTGCCGGAAACTTGATAACCTTTATCTAAAAGTAGTTTGGCTAAATAAGCTCCGTCTTGACCGGATATACCAGAAATCAATGCTTTTTTCATATTAATTTTTTATTTTGATCGTTTGGCGGTTGAAACCGATCCTACACAAACGAAGTCTGCCTCCGCAGACTAAGAGACAGGGCTCATATCAAATCCAGTGAGCATCGGAATTAATATTACCCGAAATTAGGAGACGGCAATGCCAATTAGTGTCAACTTAAGCCTGAAACTCTTGATAAATCTCGTTTTTACCATAGTCTAGATCCCCCTAAATCCCCCTTAAGAAGGGGGACTTTGAGAAGACTCTTGTCCCCCCCGACCTAAGGGGGGTTAGGGGGGATCTGGCCTCGATCGTCAAACAGTAGTCTCTGAATGGGTTTGGCGTTAAGTTGACACCTATGGGCAGTGCCGTATCCCTACGCCAGATTAATTGTAGGGACACGGCACTGCCCATTAGTGTCAATTTAAGGTTGAACCTTGAGTATCTCTTGTTTGTTTGACACTCCCCGGTCTGAAGAAGCGGGGATTCTTAAGGACAAACTTTGGGGGATGAATCCACCCAAACTTCGGTTCTTAAAGGGTAAGTCAGATACCCGCTACCCACACAGCGAGTTGCTGAGTCTCTGGCTACTTTTGTGCCTAACGGCTTGCAACTGTCGGGTTTTTCACCAACTAGGTTTCAACAACTCGATCAAACCAAAATCGGTTTGTCAAGATGGGCAGGATAAATCCTGCAACGCCCTTTCATCCCTGGACTAAAGTCGCAGGGTTTTCAGGGTATTTCTTATAAAAGTCTAGATCCCCCCTAGCCCCCCTTAAGAAGGGGGGGACAAGAAATATTCTCTTTCGTCCCCCGACTATCCGGGGGATTTAGGGGGATCTAGACTGAGGTAAAAGCGAGATTTCTCATGGTTTCAGGCTTAAGTTGACACTAATAGGCACTGCCGTCTCCTCTATATCATAAGGACTAATGAGTCCTCATAGCGAGGACTGTCTTCTTTGAGGCAGGGGTTCAAACCCCTGCCGGACTGCCGGAAAGAAGTCGGGGATTTAGGGGATTTAAGCTTCCCAACGTTGGGCGACTAATTCAGCCAAGTCAACTACTCGCTGACTGTAGCCCCATTCATTGTCGTACCAAGCCAACAATTTGACCATATCGCCGTCCATGACTAGGGTCAAGCTGGAATCCAGAATCGAAGAAGCATCATTTCCCCGATAGTCGCAAGAAACCAAAGGCAAATCGTTGTACTCCAAAATCCCTTTGAGTGGGCCTTCGGCAGCTTCCTTGAACACTTGATTTACTTGCTCGGCAAAAGTCTTTTTCTCTACCTGAGCCACAAAATCCACTACGGAGACATTGGGAGTCGGCACGCGCATGGCAATACCATTTAACTTACCCTTCAATTCTGGAATCACCAAAGCCACAGCTTGAGCCGCGCCTGTAGAAGTCGGCACAATATTCATCGCTGCCGCCCTGGCCCGCCGCAAGTCGCGGTGGCTAGCATCCAGCAAGCGTTGGTCGCCAGTATAGCTGTGGGTAGTGGTCATCATGCCCTTGACGATGCCAAAATTTTCGTGAAGTACCTTCAGCACAGGAGCTAGACAGTTAGTGGTACAGCTAGCATTGCTGATGACTGTGTAGTCACTGTGCTTGTAGTTGTGGTGGTTGACTCCCATCACAAAAGTGCCAACTTCCGGGCCCTTGCCGGGAGCTGTAATTAGCACTTTTTTAGCGCCGGCAGTGATATGCTTGGATGCACCCGCCTGGTCAACGAAGACGCCGGTCGCTTCAATAATCAGATCAATACCCCACTCTTTCCAAGGCAAGTTTAGCGGGTTGCGATCGCTCACGCATTTAACTGTCTTGCCGTTGAGGGTAATCGAATTTTCATCCGTGCTGATGTCCACACCCTTCAACGTTCCCATCATGGAATCGTATCTCAGCAAGTGAGCATTAGTTTTCGGATCGGAAGTGTCATTAATAGCAACCAGCTCAAGCTGGCTGTTTTCTCTGCCCAGCCAGCAGCGCGCAAAACTGCGCCCGATACGCCCAAAACCATTGATCGCGACTCGAATCACCTTAGTACCTCCTAACGATGGCAGCCCCTAACTTAGGGTAAAATTTTGGAAAAATTTAAGAATTGACTTTTGACATTCTCACCGGGCTAAAGCCACGGTGATTCCCAAACCTCACGATTTGAGTTTCTGCTTCATCGCAACTGCCTCCACCCACAAGGAGTTTTCTGGTCTTATGTTCGCTCCACAGACTAACCCCGCTAGCCCAGCGGTTTTTATGCGTCGAATACCTAAAAGGAATTCTTATCTGTTGTTTTGATTCCAGGGATGTTTACCATTGCCCTATCCTCTTTTCCCGGTCTACCGATTTGTCTGCGCCGCCAGGTTGTACTGGACTTCGCTCGTTAGGCTGTCTGAATCCATCGTCGCGGGTGGGTCATTGACCACACTATAGTTTAATATAAAGCCGTCCTAAAACGACGGGGTTTCCACCCACCTTTCTGATGACACCAGATCATATCGCAAAGCTCGATCCTTTCTAACTTTTTGTGTTTATCAAAAAAACCTGAACTTTTTTAGAAGCCAGAAATCGCAAATCTGAAAGGATTGGGCTCGATCGCCGCTGGTTACTGGTAAAGCTGATGGGCGGTAATATAAGTTCGGACAACTTCGGGGACTAAGTAGCGGAGGTTGCGACTTTCGGCGCAGCAGCGGCGGATGTGGCTCGACGAAATTTCGATCGCAGACATGGATAGCACCTCCCAGCGAATTTCCACGTCCAAAAGAGCCATTTGTTCGGCAACTCGTCGGCAAATCAGCATTTGCCTGAACCTGCATCCTGTCTCCCCCGGAATCGATGGGTTTTCCACTCGGACAATCTCCCCACTCGGACAGTCCCCCAATCTCCCCGCTTTCTGCTGTCACTCGATCTCCGTGACTCGGACGTGGGGCCACCAACCAGTCGCACAACCCGGCAATTTCGGCGCACCGGGGCCATTTTGGCAAAGTTTGGAAGGCATCAGCACCAATAATCCAGTAGAGTTGAGCCTCGGTCGCCAAATTTGGCAAATACAACAAAGAGTCGATCGCAGCACTAGCATAGGGATTGGTATCTAGGGGTAAAAGTCCAAAATCCGGTCGCTCTGCCGTCGCCAGAGCCACCATTTCCCGCCACTTGTTAAAAAATGCCAAAACACTGTGCGACTTGTGAGGAGTGGCGCGATCGACGGACCAGATTACGCGATCGAGAGCAAATTGAGTCGCAGCCGTCTGGGCGATCGACAGATGACCCCAGTGAACCGGATCGAAAATCCTCCCCAAAATCGCTACTTTTTCCATACAAAATGGTAGTGTTGGTAAATCTTTATGGGTGAAACCCCACATGGGCGTAAAAACATAGCGGGGCCTTTGCTGCCGTATCCCAGCACAGCAGGCGGATGGAAACAGAAAGAATACAGGAGTGCTATCCACTAATCACTGGACACTCACTGGACAACCAGTGCCTAACAGTGAAGAGATAGCCAGCCTAAGTTACAACTACGTTTTGAGGGTCACGACACCTACAGGTGCTTTCGGTGCTTGTAGCTACTGTCGTCAAAGATTAAACAGGTCTATTTAGTTAAGCTAGTGTCTTTGACTTAACAAGCCCTCAAAACATTGGCGAGGAAAACATTACCGGAGAAATCAGAGGGGGATAAATCCCCAGAAACGCCCCATTGAGGCGGGTCTTCACAGAACAATATCAATAGCCTCTGTCCTGTAATGTCAGCAGGTATGCCAAAAAGAATGACCACTTTTGAGGCACCAAGGTTTTATTTTGTATGCAAGCGTCCATGTTGATCCAATTAATTGGCGATTAGAGGCATACCGATCGCCCGAAATTAGTTTGTTGGCCCAGCCACAGACCCCATCCTCCCTGACCTGCAATTTCCGAGTTATGACTGTTCCGGAAATCTACTCGGTACCAAGTCATATAGGATACAAGAAAAACATCTCTACAAGTCCCGAAAATTGAGGGACGCGCAGAGAATTTTGTACAAAATCTCTAGCGAACTGTATCCTGAAAAAACAATTCTTGATATGATATCGCGTGTTATTGGCGTGGTGTGGTGCGTGAGGAGTGAAGATGCCGAGTTCAGTTGATTTCAGCGGTAGACCATTTCATTTCATTGGTATTGGTGGAATTGGAATGTCAGCCCTTGCCTATATTCTAGCTAAACGCAAGTTGCCTGTGTACGGCTCCGACATTAAATCGAGTCACATAACCCAGCGCTTACAAGCAATGGGAACTCATATTTTTTGGAGTCAAGATGCCAGCAATTTTGAAGTATTTGAAACAGCCCCAAACGATCGCAGCCAGGGCGACGCGCCGGAATTGGCGCGATCGTCGGGAGTCTTCGGCACGGTAGGGACTTCCGTCGCCACCGCCGAAGCTCTGAAATTGAACGGTAACGGGAAAACCGCCAAAGCAATTCTGGGATTACCTCAAGTAGTATGTTCGACGGCAATTCACCCAGCTAATGCCGAATATCGAGCTGCTTTGGATTTGGGCTGTCCAATTTTTCATCGCTCGGATGTGTTGGCAGCTTTAATTCAAGATTACCAAAGCATCGCTGTAGCCGGGACTCACGGCAAAACTACCACGAGCAGCTTAATCGGCTTCATGCTGCTGGCTGCGGGTTTAGACCCGACCATAGTGGTGGGAGGCGAGGTCAACGCTTGGGAAGGCAATGCTCGTCTGGGGGAAGGCCCTTACTTGGTTGCCGAGGCTGATGAATCCGACGGTTCTTTGGTCAAGCTGGCAGCCCAAATAGGGGTGGTGACGAATGTGGAACTGGATCATCCAGACCATTACGATACCCTTGACCAGGTAATTGACACATTTAAAGTGTTTGCCCAAAACTGTCAAACTTTGGTGGGCTGCATAGATGACCAAATCGTCAAAGATTACCTGCTGCCGAATGTCAGCTATAGCTTGCACCCTGACAGCGGTGCTGACTACACGGCTTCGGGCGTCGAGTATGGAGCAGCAAGTACCAAGGCTCGTGTTTGGGAGCGAGGAACTCTGCTGGGGGAAATGGAGTTGAAGTTGCTAGGCCAACACAATCTCAGCAATGCACTGGCTGCGGTAGCAGTGGGTCGATTGTTGGGGTTGGAGTTTTCGGCAATTGCTTCAGCGATTGCCGGCTTTGAAGGGGCGCGCCGCCGTTTTGAGGTTCGGGGTTTTCACAATGACATCCTGTTTGTGGACGACTATGCTCACCACCCCAGCGAAATTCGCGTTACTTTGGCCGCAGCTCGCTTGCGTATCGAAGGTAGCGCACAAAATTCCAAATCTGGAAGGGTGGTTGCCATTTTTCAACCTCACCGTTACAGCCGCACTCTGACATTTTTGCCAGAATTTGCTCAATCTTTTGGCGATGCTGACTTGGTTGTCACTTGTGATATTTATAGTGCTGGAGAACCCAATTTAGGACTGATTAGCGGGCAAAAGGTTGCTGATTTGATTGCGAAAGAAGGCGGACAGGTGGAGTTTCAGCCTGCTCTGGAGTCAGTAAGTAAGTTTTTAACCCAAAATCTGCAACCGGGAGATTTGGCTCTGTTTCTGGGTGCTGGGAATCTCAATCAGATTATTCCAGAGGTGATGGCTTTTTATCAAGCTGTCGATCGCCCGGATTAGCTGGCTCATTCCTGAGTGGGGTGGTTCGACAGCCAGGGCGGAGCAGGTTGTACCAATAGTTCTGTTTGGCGACTCGCTCTGACTCTGGACAAAAGTTGGGTAGGGGGCTGAAAGATTTGTGGTAGACACCTATTAACATTCTTCCCGGATTGGGTAACTATTGAGTTGTAGTATTAGAGGTAAGCAACTCTTGGAGACTCAATCAGAAGTGACCCTTTCAATCGGGGAAGCCGCCAAAGAGCTTGGTATTTCGACAAAGACACTGAGACGCTGGACTGATGCAGACAAGATTAGGTTTGAACGCTCTCCCACTGGACAAAGACGATTCTACCTTGCCGACATCAAACGAATCACTCCCAGAGACTTAAACCAAACAGATGAGCGAATCACTATCAATTATGCCAGAGTTTCTAGTCACGACCAAAAAGAAGATTTGAAGCGTCAAGCTGCTGTTTTAGAATCGTTTAGCGCTGCTAATGGTTGGCAATTTGAGACAATTCAAGACTTAGGTTCTGGATTGAACTACAAGAAAAAAGGACTAACAAAACTACTCAAAAGAATCATGTCCGGTGAAGTTGGCAGACTTGTTATTACCCACAAAGACAGGCTTCTTAGATTTGGTTCCGAGTTAGTCTTTGCAATGTGTGAAGAGTTTGAATGCGAGGTAGTAATTGTCAACAAATCACCGGATGAGTTGAGTTTTGAACAGGAATTAGTTCAAGACATGATTGAATTAATTCAAGTCTTTAGCGCTAGACTTTACGGAGCTAGAAGCCACAAAAACCAAAAACTGATTGATGGTATAGCTAAAGCAGTGGAGGCTGTAAAATAATGCTACTCAGTTTTAAGACGGAATTAAAACCTAATAACAAACAGGTGACTCTATTTCGTCAACACTGTGGAGTAGCCAGACACGCTTACAATTTTGGCAATGCTGTTATTCAGGAAGCTTTACAACTTAGAGAGACTGACAAAGCAATCAAAATCCCCTCTGCTATTGACTTGCACAAACGTCTAGTCGCTGAGATTAAACCAGTTAATCCCTGGTACTATCAAAGCTCTAAAGCAAGTCCACAACAAGCTTTAGCAGAGGTAAGGACGGCATGGGATAGATGTTTCAAAAAAGTCTCCAAACAGCCTAAGTTCAAGAAAAAAGGCAAGTCAAAAGACAGTTTTTATCTTGAGCAAGGCACTAAAGCCAAGCCTGGTATCAGCAATGATGGTAAGCGAGTTAAACTCCCTAAAATTGGTTGGGTTATACTGCACGAACCTTTACCTATCACATCTACCCATAACTGCGTAATTAGTCGCACTGCTGAGCAATGGTTTATAGCTATCAAGTATGAGATTGAACAGCCTCCAACACCACTAAATCGCCCCTCTGTTGGCGTTGATATTGGTATCAAGGAATTGGCTATTACCAGTGACGGGAAGGTTTTTGCCAACCCTAAAGCTGACCGCAAAATGAGTAAAAAAATGAAGCGATTGCAGCGTTCTGTCAGTCGCAAAGCTAAAGGCTCAAAGAACCGGACTAAAGCCGTTAGAAAGTTAGCAAAGCTGCATTCTCGCATCTCATTCATCCGCAAAGATGCTATTCACAAACTCACTAATTATCTCGCTAAAAACCACAGCGTGATTAAAATTGAGGACTTGAATGTCAAAGCATTTTTGAAAAATCACAAATTGGCGGGTGCAATTGCAGATTGTGGAATGTACGAATTTCAGCGACAACTAGAATACAAAACTGAAAAGTTTTCTAGTCAGTTGATTCTAGTTGACCGCTTTTTTCCGAGTTCTCAGATTTGCTCAAATTGTGGAAATCACCGCCACAAAATGCCATTAAAGAATCGAGTTTATGTGTGTCCTGATTGCGGTCACACAGAAGACAGAGACTTGAATGCTGCTAAAAATATCGAGCGATGGTTTGAAGGAATTCACGTTCCGATTCGCTCAGATTGAATGAATCAAACGGTAAGCTCTACCGAGATTGCCTGTGGAGTAGACAAACCCTCAGAAGTCATTCTGAGACTACGCTGAAACAGGAAATAAGCATCAGAGTAAAAACATCTAACGGTGTCTAACTTTGTCTAAGTCTTATAGAGCGGTGAATAGGTTCTCAACCAAGTCTTCGATAAAAGGTAATTTTAAGGATTTGCAAGATGGTGACTATCTCGAATGACTCCTCTGTTAAGGACAATCGGCGAGTGTATTCTCCTATTTCTTTGCGGGGAACTGACTGTAAGATTAACTCCCAAGTTTCCTTGGCCGGCTTGACTTCCTTCCGAGTCGGTGGGCCTGCGGAGTGGTACGTTGCTCCCCGCAGTATAGAGGCTTTGGAAGCGAGTTTTGCATGGGCTGATTCAAAGGGAATGCCCGTGACTCTGCTGGGTGCGGGTTCTAATTTGTTGGTGAGCGATCGAGGTTTGTCTGGTTTGGTGATTGGGACTCGCTACCTGAAGCAAGTGCATTTCGATCCAGAAACTGGTCAAGTTACAGCCGGGGCGGGGGAATCAATTCCCCGCCTCGCTTGGTTGGCGGCTAAACGGGGCTGGAAAGGTCTCGAATGGGCTGTCGGTATACCGGGCACCGTTGGGGGGGCTGTGGTGATGAATGCTGGGGCTCACAGGGGCTGTACGGCGGATCTTCTGGTGAATGCTCGTCTCCTCTCCCCTGGTGGTAAGGTGGAAATTCTGACTCCCCAAGAGTTGGGCTACCGCTACCGGACTTCGGTGCTGCAAGGGGGCGATCGGCTGGTGACAGAAGCGACTTTTCAGTTACAGCCGGGATGCGAGCGATCGCAAGTAATGGCAGAGACTAACAATAATTTCAGCTCGCGGCGGACGAGTCAACCTTACCACCTGCCTAGCTGTGGCTCAGTCTTCCGTAACCCCAGCCCGAAGGCAGCCGGCTGGTTAATTGAGCAAGCTGGACTCAAGGGATACCAGATCGGCGGGGCTCAAGTAGCTCAACGCCATGCTAATTTTATTCTTAACTGCGGGTCGGCAACGGCTAATGATATTTTTCAAGTGATCCGCCACGTTCAAGAGCAAGTCCAGCAGCGGTGGTCGCTGTTGTTGGAGCCAGAAGTTAGAATACTGGGAGAGTTTCCGTTCTAGGGCATTATAAGAAATACCCTGAAAACCCTGTGACTTTAGTCCAGGGATGAAAGGGCGTTGCAGGATTTATCCAGCCAGCCCTCTTTATGCAAGACACAAACCACATTCTGTTACCAGAAAAATGTGGGATGGATACACAGACGCAGGTCTATACCAGCAAATGCCTACCACAAGTAGCCATAGACTCAGCAATGGGCGAGTGGGTAGTGGGTTATTGACAAACCCTTTAAGCATCAAGATTTGGGTGGATTCATCCCCCAAAGTTTGTCCTTAAGAATCCCCGTGTCTTTAGACCGGGGAGTGTCAATGATGTAATCAGGAAACGGCAGACTGCCAGCCCACACACACAATCGCAAAGTAGTTATGACAAAATCAGGACAAGGATTTGGCTTCGGCCTGGGCAAAATGAAAGAACTGACTGAAGCTTTCAAAAAAGCTCAGCAGGTTCAAGAAGGAGCTAAAAAGCTCCAAGAAGAGTTGGATCAAATGGAAATTGAGGGAACATCCGGCGGTGGCCTGGTTAAAGTTGTTCTCAGCGGCAACCAAGAACCCCGTCGCGTGATCATCTCCCCGGATGCTATGGGTGAAGGTGCTGATGTGGTTTCTGACCTCGTTACAGCGGCGATGCTGGATGCCTACGCTAAGTCTACGATGACGATGCGGGAGAAAATGGAAGAACTTACGGGCGGACTCAATCTCCCTGGTTTTTAAGCCATTGGTCATTAGTCATCAGTCAACAGTTGGTTGTTGACTGTTGACTGTTGACTGCCAACTGACTAATGACTAATGACTAATAACTAATGACTAATGACTAATAACTAATGACTAATGACTAATGACTAAATTATTATTTGTCTGCCTAGGAAATATCTGCCGATCGCCCTCAGCAGAAAATATTATGAATCACTTGATTGAAAAAGCGGGTTTGGGCGATCGCATTACTTGCGATTCTGCGGGTACTGGCGGCTATCACATTGGTAGCCCTCCTGACAGTCGGATGGGAGTCGCGGCCAGGAAGCGGGATATTGAATTGTTAGGTGCTGCCCGCCAATTTCAAAGGAAAGATTTTGAGAATTTTGATTTGATTCTGGCGATGGATCGGGACAATTATCGGAATATTCTTGCTCTCGATCGGGGTGGAAAGTATCGGGATAAGGTGCGGTTGATGTGCGATTTTTGCCGGCAATATGACTTGAAGGAAGTGCCAGATCCTTATTATGGTGGGCCGGAGGGATTCGATCAGGTGATTGATTTGTTGCTGGACGCTTGCGAGGGTTTGTTGGAGTACGTGAAGTAGTCAGTTGTTATTGGTGATTGGTGATTGGTGATTGGTGATTGGTGATTGGTGATTGGTGATTGGTGATGGGTGATGGGTGATTGGTGATGGGTGATGGGTGATTGGTGATGGGTGATTGGTGATTGGTGATTGGTGATGGGTGATGGGTGATTGGTGATTGGTGATTGGTTATTTGTTGGTAAAAATAACCAATGCCCAATGCCCAATGCCCAATGCCCAATGCCCTATGCCCAATGCCCAATGCCCAATGCCCAATGCCCTATGCCCAATGCCCAATGCCCAATGCCCAATGCCCTATGCCCAATGCCCAATGCCCAATGCCCTATGCCCAATTCCCTATTACCAATTCCCTATTAAATGGTTTTCCATCGCAAAACGAACGAGTTCTGCACGGTTATTGCTTAGGGTTTTTCGGAACAAGCTGCTGACGTGCTTTTCGATGGTTCGAGGACTGAGGTGGAGCCTGGAGCCTATTTGAATATTAGAAAAACCTTCTGTCAGCAAATCTAAGACTTCTCGCTCTCGCTGCGTCAAACTCGGAGAATTTTGACCCGGAGACTGGCGATCGCCAATTTCTGAGTTTTGAGTGAAAAAATCCAATTCTCCCTTGTCCTTGACTCTGCTACGCGCCTCTTTTGGCATCATTTCTGGCTCCGGGGAGCGAGACGAGGCCTGGGCGATGAGAGCGTATCGATCGAGCAAAGAGCGAATTACCACCCCCAACTCACTGAGTTCAAAAGGCTTCGCCAGAAAATTGTCGCAGCCCATCTGATAGCCACGAATCCGCTCCTCAGTGCTCGTGCGTTCCGTCAAAAAAATCACCGGTAACAAGCGGAAAGCCGGACGAGCCCGCACTCGCCGCACGAACTCGTACCCGTCCATTTCAGGCATTGTAATGTCAGTAACAATCAAGTGCGGCTGAAATTCCTCTACCAAGCCTAAAGCTTCTTTGCCGTTCTCAGCAGCGATAACCGAATAACCCAAAATTTCCAGATAATCGTTAATCGACAAGCGAGTCGCGAAATCGTCGTCAGCAACCAGAATCGTCAAGGGCATGGGGGGAATTAGAAGTTAAACAGTGAACATTAAAAATTAAAAATGACTAATTTCACTTTTAATTTTTAATTCTACTGTTTAAGTTTATTGATAGCTTGTAGTCAAAGTAGCCGGCTGCCCGAAATTGCCCTCCAAGAGCCACGCCCCGCCCGTTAGCAGCCAAATGCCGCAGAATTTTGTAAATAACCTCGATTTGGTCTGGCATTCCGGCTTTTTCGGCAATTTCTGCTACAGACAAAGGAGTTCCAGCATCTTTGATAACTTCCAGCACCTGTTTTTGCAAATCCAACACAGCAGCGGCGGCTTTTTTGCCTGCTTCGACGCCCGGTTGGTGATAGGCGTTGACATTCACCAAGGAACCGTAAAAACCTACTGCTCTTTCGTAGAGGGCAATTAATGCTCCTACCGTCCGAGGGTTTACTTGCGGAATGGTCACAGTAATCGAATCTCGCTGATTCTCCGACAAAGCTTGTCGAGTTCCCTGGAACAAACCCGACAAATAATCTCCCGATGTCACGCCGGTTTCGACTTCGGGAGAAATGCCTTGCCTGTCTTGCAAAACTTCAATAAATGTGAGGAAGAAATTCGGGACACCTTCTCGCAGTTGCTGGACGTAGGCGTGTTGGTCTGTTGTGCCTTTGTTGCCGTAAACTGCTATGCCTTGATAGACTGTGTTGCCGTCTAAGTCTTTCTCTTTGCCGATCGACTCCATGACTAATTGCTGCAAGTAGCGGCTGAACAATAGCAGTGAATCTTTGTACGGCAAAACTACCATATCTTTTTCGCCGCGTCCGTTGCAGGCAAAGTACCAACTCAGGGCTAAAAGGGCGGCGGGATTGTTTTTTATTTCTGGAATTCTGGTAGCTTCGTCCATGACTTTAGCACCTTCGAGCATTGCCCGAATGTCGATGCCTTGCAAAGCTGCTGGCAAAAGTCCGACTGCTGACAATTCGGAAGTGCGTCCTCCCACCCAATCTGCCATTGGGAAGGTGGTAATCCAGCCTTCGGATTTGGCTAATTTGTCTAGTTTGCTGTCTACTCCGGTGATGGCAATTGCTTGTTTGGCAAAGTCGAGTTTTTCGCGCGGCGAAGGCTTTTTGAACTTCGATCATGCCGTTGCGGGGTTCGGGGGTGCCGCCGGATTTTGAGGTGGTAATTACTAGGGTGCTGACGAGTTTGTCTTTGATTTGGTTGAGGATGCGATCGATTCCTGCCGGGTCAGTGTTGTCGATAAAATGTATTGCTAGGGGCGGAATGTCTGGGGATAAAGCTTCGGCGACAAATTGGGGGCCGAGGGCGGAACCGCCGATGCCGATCGAGATAATATCGGTAAATTGGGGAGCGAATGGTGGCTTGATGTCGCGGTTTTGAACTTTCTTGACAAATGATTCGATTTGTTGTAATGTCTCGACTATTTCTTGTTTGAGTTCTGAGGTAGGGGCCAGATCGGGGTTTCGGAGCCAGTAGTGGCCTACCATGCGGTGTTCGTCGGGATTGGCGATCGCCCCTGCTTCTAAAGCGGCCATGTCTTTGAAAGCTTTGTCAAATTTGGGTTTCATTGTAGCGACGAAAGCGTCATTGAAGCCCATCCGGCTGATATCGAGGTAAAGTCCCAATCCAGAGTGATAGTAAAGCCAGTCTTGATAGCGTTGCCAGAGTGTGATGGCGTCCATAGGAATTCTCTACAATTTTTTTAATGTTCGATCGGCGTCATCGGGAATCCACCAATTGTAGTTTAAAACCATCTGATGTACGGCTTTTGCATAATTCTGATAAATTTAATAATTAGTTATATGAAAGTAGAAGGCTTTTGAAGGCAGAAGGCAGAATTCAAGAGCAATAGGATAGGACGGCAAAAAAACCCGGTTTCTGGGAACACTTCGGCTACCCTTCGGCTACGATCGGGGGGGGCCGCTTTCGTGACCGGGTGGCTGCTCCCTTGAGATACTCGTCGCAGGGTTTCCGCGAGAGTTCAACCACCAGGGTTTTTGGCCCCGCGTGCGGAAAGGACTGTAGCACTTAGGCAATACCCCTGGGATAGGAGTCGATCGCCCATTGGTGGCAGCGCCCCATAGAGAGAGCCAATGTCAAGTGGGCTTGACATATTGATTTAACTCTTGTCATAGTTGGGCTTTGAGTAAGGCTTTGACAATACTCAAATACTACTTTCGAGAATCATTACCATAGGTATTTGGGTCGAGTTAAATATACTTTTAGTTTTCCCTCAATAATTGGTTAAAAATATAATTAATCACGGAATTACAGTAGAATATACAGATATTAGAATTCAAGTACGATCGACTATGCTTACTCTCTCTCCCGAATTAAAAGAAAAATTAGCAACTCCGCTGAAAATCGGCGATTTTGAAGTAAAAAGCCGCGTGCTGCAATCGCCCTTGTCCGGCGTTACAGATTTGGTATTTCGTCGCCTGGTGCGTCGCTACGCACCGGATTCGATGATGTATACCGAAATGGTGAATGCTACAGGTTTGCACTACGTGAAGCAACTGCCGAGAATTATGGAAATTGACCCAAACGAACGGCCGATTAGCATTCAATTGTTTGACTGTCGCCCGGACTTTTTGGCAGAAGCGGCACAGAAAGCGGTGGCAGAAGGAGCGGATACAGTTGATATTAATATGGGCTGTCCGGTTAACAAAATTACTAAAAATGGTGGCGGTTCTTCCTTGCTACGAGAACCCGAAACTGCTGAGGCAATTGTGCGGAGAGTTGTGCAAGCTGTAGATGTTCCGGTGACAGTCAAAACTCGCATCGGCTGGACGGACAAAGAAATTAATATTTTGGATTTTGGGAAGCGGATGGAAGATGCGGGAGCAAAAATGATTACCGTGCATGGTCGGACTCGATCGCAAGGTTACACCGGCCCGGCAAAATGGGAGTGGATTCGCCGCGTTAAAGAAGTTTTGTCAATTCCAGTGATTGCGAATGGGGATATTTTTTCTGTGGAGGCGGCCCTGCGGTGTCTGGAAGAAACAGGCGCGGATGGAGTGATGTGTTCGCGGGGAACTTTGGGCTATCCTTTCTTGGTGGGAGAAGTGGATTATTTCCTAAAAACAGGTGTGGAAAAGATAAATCCGACACCAATTGAACGGCTCGAATGTGCTAAGGAACATTTGCGGGCTTTGTGGGAATATAAAGGTGAGAGCGGTGTATGTCAAGCGCGCAAGCACTTAACCTGGTATGCTAAAGGCTTCCCCGGTGCTGGGGAATTGCGGGGCTTGTTGGCGGTGGTAGAAACGGTGCAGCAAGGTTGCGATGCGATCGATCGGGCGATCGAGCAATTACCCGCAAGTTAAAATCAGCGAATCGCCAGCGGGAACACAAACAAAACCCGCCAGCGCGGGCTAAGATTTAAGACACAGTTGAAAATTGGTGTGGGGTAAATATGGACTCATTAAAAGGGCGAGATTTATTAAGTCTGGCAGATTTAAATATTGACGAATTAAATTATTTACTGGATCTAGCAGCCAGTTTAAAATCGGGAATGGTGAAGCTGAAACGCACAAAAGTTCTCGGCTTATTATTTTCCAAAGCTTCGACGCGAACCAGGGTAAGTTTTACGGTGGCCATGTATAAATTGGGAGGTCAAGTTATTGACCTCAATCCTAATGTTACTCAAGTCAGCCGTGGGGAACCTTTGGTCGATACAGCCCGGGTTTTAGACAGATATTTAGACGTTTTAGCGATTCGGACTTTCGAGCAAAAGGACTTAGTAACTTTTGCTAATTATGCAAAAATTCCTGTGATTAACGCCCTGACAGATGACGAACATCCCTGTCAAGTGCTGGCGGATTTAATGACAGTCCAAGAGTGTTTTGGCAAATTGGAAGGACTGACTTTGACTTACTTGGGCGACGGTAACAACATGGCTAATTCGCTGATGTTGGGCTGTGCAATGATGGGGATGAATGTG
This sequence comes from Microcoleus sp., assembly GCA_042408215.1. Classification (GTDB taxonomy): domain Bacteria; phylum Cyanobacteriota; class Cyanobacteriia; order Cyanobacteriales; family Microcoleaceae; genus Microcoleus. The sequence goes on from JAYFMW010000003.1 coordinate 183,835, forward strand.
AGAATTGCTTGTCCTGAAGATTTTATGCCCAATCCTGAGATAGTGGAAAAGGCGAAGGCGATGGCTAAGGGAAAAACAGAAGTTACTGTGACTACTGATGCCAAAGCTGCTGCTAAGGATGCTCAAGTGATTTATACTGATGTTTGGGCGAGTATGGGACAGGAAGAGGAAGCTAAAACCAGGATTCCTTTGTTTGAGCCTTATCAGGTAAATGAGGGATTGCTGAAGTTAGCCGATCGCAATGCAATTGTATTACACTGTTTGCCGGCGCACCGAGACGAAGAGATTACAGATGCGGTAATTGAAGGAAGTCAATCGCGCGTTTGGGAGCAAGCCGAAAATCGGATGCACGCTCAGCAAGCTTTGCTGGCTAGTATTCTGGAAAGCGATTAGGAATAGAGAAGTTCGGCAACGGATTTTGTAACGGATGTAACGGATGTAATGGATGTAACGGAGGTCAGTCAGGCAGTTTTCAATTTGATATTATTGGCGGCAACATTGCCTGAATTGCGATATTGACAGAGGGAAATTGGAGCGGTGAAATGCTCCCATTTTCCCCAAGAATCAATTCGCTTTGATACCCATTTTCAGCGGGTTCTCGAAAAACATGAAGTTGTCGCTCATTTACATTTAATATCCAATAATCGGCAATTCCCGATCGACACCATGCTAACAGAATTTACCCTCGCCAACTTCAAGAGTTACAAAACAAGCCGATTACCACTTGGAGCGCTGACTGTGCTCATCGGAGCCAACGCCGCAGGTAAAAGTAATGCAATAGAAGCTTTACGCTTTCTGTCATGGTTGGCGCAAGGTCAAAAACTGACGACTATTCAATATGCGGTCAATAATGCCGATCGCATTATACGCGGTCGAGTCGATGATTTGTGCCATCTTGAACAGTCAAGTTTTACCATTGGTTGCCATTTAGACTCAACAGAATGGAACCAACTTGATCTAACCCTCAATGTACGTGAAGGAGAACTGCATATTAGTAGTGAGCGGATTGTTGGCTCGACAAAGAAAATGTCGCTATATGACCTCGATCAACCCTCTCAAGGAATAGGGACTGATGTGGGTGTTTCCTATAACAACTTTACAAGGGGTAAAAATAAGCCACGAGTAATTTGCAGCGATCAAATGGCGATCTTTGTTCAATTAGAAACACCAGCTCGTTTTGATACAAAAAACCATAAATCCCAAAAAGTTATTCCTGAAACAGTCCGCGAATATCAAAGAGTATTACAAAACATCCTATTTCTAGATCCCGTTCCCGCCAAAATGCGCGAGTACAGTTTCAAATCGGATAAACGCTTACAGGAAGATGGAACTAATCTTTCCAGCGTTTTGTTTCGCCTATGGGACAACAAACCCGACAATCAAAAAACAATTTTAAACTTGATTCAGAGCTTACCAGAGCAGGCTATAGAAGGACTAGATTTTATTTTTGGCCCACGAGATGAAGTGATGGTGCGGCTGGCAGAAACCTTTGGTAATAATCAGCGCTATTGCGAAGCTGCTTTGTTATCAGATGGCACTTTGCGGGTATTAGCAATTACAGCAGCCATGCTATCAGCAACCGAAGGTAGTTTCGTCGTCATCGAAGAAATCGATAATGGCGTTCATCCCAACCGCGCGAAACATCTACTAACCTGCATTCGAGATATTGCGGAGCGTCGTAATTTGCGAGTGTTGCTATCTACTCACAACCCCGCTCTTATGGATGCCTTACCTGATGCTGCTCTCGGTGACGTAGTATTTTGTTACCGAGATCCACAAGCAGGAGATAGCCGTCTTATACGACTCGGAGATATGTATGATTATCCTAGCCTGATATCGCAAGGCCCCCTTGGTCAATTGGTAACTGCTGGAGTAGTGGATAGGTTTGTCAAGTCGGCACACAAGCCTGAGCAGAGAAAACAGCAAGCAATGGCATGGCTATCTCGTTTGCAGGAGTATGGAAATGAGTAGTATTTGCCTAATTGATACTAGCATTTTCCTCAACTTTCTTAATGTTCCAAATTGCAATCAGGATAGGGAATTAGTCCTCAAAGATTATAAGATTTATGTTGAATCTGGTTGTACATTTTTGTTACCGATGGCAACCATAATAGAAACAGGCAACCACATTGCCCAGAATGGCAATGGTACAATCCGAAGGGAAACAGCCATACATTTTGTTGCAGAAGTTAAAGCTGCATTTAAGGGTGAAGCCCCTTGGTCACTTACTCAATTCCCGAATACAGAAGAGATACTACGGTGGATTGACAATTTTCCTGATTTAGCTGGCCGAAACAAAGTCGCTGATAAGTATGAAGGAACTAGCTTCGGCGATCTCAGTATCATTGAGGAATTTAATAAATCGTGTAAGCGATTTCCCATGAGAGAAGTGTTTATTTGGTCACTGGATAGTGATTTAAACAGCTATCACCAAAACGCAAAATAACGATCGTAGTCCTGGACACATAAATAGGCGATTGCTAAGAGAAAACCATGCTCTCTATATCTCTCTTTTCTCTTTCTCTGCGCCCTCTGCGCCCTCTGCGGTTCAAAAAAAAAATCTAATTCACAAATGAATAGAATTGATCCAGCCATTTTCAATTTGATATAATTGGCGGCAACATTTCTTGAATAGCGATATTGACAGTGGGAAATTGCAGCGGTGAAATGCTCCCATTTTCCCCAAGAATCAATTCGCTTTGATACCCATCAACGGCGGGTTCTCGAAAAATGTGGAGTTGTCGATTGTTCACATTTAACACCCAATAATCGGCAATTCCCGATCGCGCGTAAGCCTTGGCCTTAATTTCGCGATCGAAAGTTAAGCTGCTGTCTGCCACTTCGATAATTAGATATACTTCTGAGGGAGTTGGGTGGTGAGTCGCATAGTCAAAAGGATCGATTCTGACTACGGCGATATCTGGTTCGGGTTCAGAATTGTCATCGAGTGCGATCGGATCTTGCATTCGTACCCAAGCCAGATTTCCAAAAAGGTTTTGTAGCAATCTATCTGTACGCCCTAAAGCGGAGGTGTGAGCAGTTCCTTTTGCACTCATTTTGATGATATTTCCTGAAAGTAATTCGACTCGTTCCTCTGGGTGAAAAACTCCCATTTCCCCCAGTTTATGATACTCTTTTACTGTCCATTTACGGATTGTGAAAGGGGCTTCTGTTATCAGCATAGTTCCCTCGCTAAATTTATAATCTGATGTGAGACAATTTGATTCTAGCTTATTAACTGGTTCCCAGGCAGAGCCTGGGAACCGATGTCTAGAGGCTCTGCCTCGCTTGGTAGCTTGGGAAAATTGGAGGCAGAGCCTCCGGATCTGCGTTCTCCCGGCAGAGCCTGGGAACGAGTAGAATGAGTAGATTAAGAGGCTCCGAGATTGATTTTTGTGACTTCGCCGGCGACAACATTAACAGTTTGTTGAATCTGACTTCCATCAACCTTTAACTGATAAGTTCCAGGAGAAAGCTCGATCGCCCCAAACCATCCTGTACCATCCGCGCGCAGTTGGCGCACCTTGCCATTAGCATCGATCGCCTGCAATGTCAAGCCCGCGCCGTCGCAAGTTCGAGAGCACCTTTGCAAATTACCGGCGATCGCACCTGTAGTCGGCTGCGACTTCCAAGGCTGATCGGGAACGGCTGCCGGAGTCGCCCACACAGGCTGAGTTTGAACGGTTCTGCCCGTAGCGCCGTCAACGTATTGACTCGGCTGGGAGAGGGCGGTATAAAACCAATCATTGCTCTGGGACACGAATTTCCAAGGCTGGCGGGGCAAATCACCGCTACCGCCCGATCGCAGATCGCCGTTAGTGTAAATATTGCTACTAGCGTAGGAATACAGCACCGTACCTGCAACGTGATTTCCTGTCGCAGAAGGAGCTTCAGCGCGGCGAATCTGGGCGAGAGTGTCTTCGATATAGTTGAGGTAATTGCCGGGACCGATCGCAATTTGGCGATTGTACTGGTGGTTTTTAGCGTACTCGATCCAGTGGTTGTAACCCAGCTTCTGCTGCGGCTTGTACTCCCGCTGGTAGGTCATCGGCATCGCCATGTCGATGATACCTTCTTCTAGCCAAGCGCGCCAATCTTGCAGGACTTCTCTGTATGGTTGCGTTTTATACCAGTCGCTATCGCTTTTCGGGCCGTCGCCCCAGGCGATCGTGGCGGCGGTAATTTTGACACGCGGTTTAATCGCCAGGGCTTCTACATATAGCTTCCGCACTAAATTTGTCACCTGATCGCGTCGCCACTGCATCCACGCGGGATCGCTTGGTTTTGGTGTACCAGTGCGGCCGGTTTGCTGATTGAAACGGGCGATCGCAGTGGGATTGTAGCCCCAATTCGGCCCGCCGTAGCGCACGTAATCGAGCTGTACGCCGTCCACATCGTAGCGCTTCAGCAAATCCAAATAGACGGAAACAGTATAATCTAAGGCGTCAGGATGACCAGGATCGAGAAAACCTTTCGATTCCCCACCGTAAGTCAGCATCGCCCAATTGTCCTTTCCTGGAGCATTGGGTCCGTGTTGTTGCCAAATGTGACCGGCGGGGAGTTTACCGCCCGAAACTACTGGTAGCGTTACCATCCAAGCGTGGACTTCAATGCCTGCGGCGTGCGCTTTGTCAATCAAATCTTGGAGGGGATCGAAACCGGCGGGAACGTTGGGATCGAGGGTGCGTGGTTCGATCGCACTGGTGTAAAAAGCATCACCACGGCGGCGCACTTGGGCGACGATCGCGTTTGCATTGGCTCGTTTGGCGTCGGCGATCAATTTTGTGACTTCTTGAGGTGTTTTGAAGCCTGGATTAAATGCGTCCACCCAGAAGGCTCGAAATTCGGCGGTTTGGGTTTGTGGGGGCATAGTTGCGTTAGCGAAGCCCTCGAAGAGGATCGCGCGATTCGGGAACCAGTGTGATAACCAGCCAGGAGTCAGGAGAAAACTGATTGTTAAGCCGATCGAAAAAAGACTTGACAAAAAGAATGTTTTGGGTTTACGCATCAGAATTGTGTGAGAGAGCGTTTAACTGTTGTTTACGGACTTGGAGTTCGATCGTCGGAGTCAATCTCAAAGATCAAATCCAAAATCTCAAATCGTTCGATCGTCCGCTTGACATTTTTGCACATTAATATATTTAGCGATCGGAGCGATAAATATATTTAGTTAAAAAGATGTATTTGAGATGACAATAACACCACTTCACCTAGTTTTACAGGGTAAATAGGGTTTTAAAGGTCTTCATTTTGGCAGTATCAAGGCCGGGTTCAAGTTTGGGAATTGGGGTTAGGCTTTTCCACTTGCCTTTATTCGCGTTGAAAATAGCATCGGCTGTTTTTTCGGCATCAATATTTTCAAAGCCTCCTATTTTATTGGTTGATAAGTAATTTAGGCGATCGAAAATCTCATCTCTTGATGCACGTTTCACGCTGACTTTTTCAGGCGGTGGCGGCGGTGGTGCAAGTGGAGCCGGCGGCGAGAGATAGAATACTGTTGCTAAAGCATCTAACTTTTTACCCCTAGTAATGCCACATCTTAAGGTAGTAATAGGGTTAAAGTTTGACCAGGTTTCTCGATTGGCTGCTGAAATGCGATTGGCTGCTACCATAACATCCAATCCCTTCAATGCACTTCCTGGTTGTGCAACCAAATATCCAAGTGCAGCGAGAATAGTATCTCTTGATTCTGTGCTAAGGTTAACTTTTGGTATTGCTTCCCTTGCCAGAATTTTAGCTTGCTCAATGTTTTTAGATTCTGGCTCGATAATTATGCACCAGACTCGCTTTAATTCAGCTTGTTGAGCGACTGCATAAATAAACGAATTGCTGACTACTTGATATTGATCATCACCTGTTTCTTTAACAATCACAGGAATCCAATTGCGTCCGCCAGAGTTCAAAATAGCCTCGGCTGCGGCGGTGATGATAAACTCTGATTCAGAGCAGAGTTCTCCTGGTTCAATACTAGCTAATGGCAGGTACATTAGCTTACCGATGTCATCATACTTACTCATTGTAAGAAATACTCCTTCATTAGACCAAAATAGTGTTCAGCAGCGGTTTTGTTAAGAAAAACAGCGGGAATATGAGAGAAAGCAGCATTGGCAACAGTTGCATAGCTGGGAATACTGAAGATAGTTTTGTTATTCCTCCCGCTTGTAGATTTAGGCCAATAATATGGTAGCAGATCAAAGCTGTTTGTTTGACCTTGATTAATTATTTTTTGGATTTCCTCATTGGTTGTCTGAAGTGCAGGATCAGTGATCTTCTCTCCATTAAAAAAGATTGGTAAGGCAATGGGTCCACCATCTCCTCTTTCTTGTTTAATTTCGGGAATAAAATTTGTAATTACCCTCGCTGCATTGTGTAGTGATGCTAGTCCATTATGCTTTGTAGGGATGAGAACAACATCAGAGGCATAAACACTGCTCTGACTGAAAAATAACCATTGAGTAGGGCAATCAATCAATATGTAATCATATTGATCAACAAAATTTTTCAGGATATTTCGCAATCTTTTTGGGCCAACTGTTTGAATGATTTGGCTGTTCACACTTTGATCTGTAAACTCTTCCATTCTTTCGTCTGATGGAATCACCTCAAAAAGATGTAATGGTTTTCCATGTTTGTCGGTGTGAATAAAAGGAACAACTGTTTTGCTAACATCTGCTTTTGGATCAGTCAGACAGTCAGATAAAGTAATAGCTGCTACATCTAACCCAAGAGTTTGCGTTAAATCTCTTTGTGAATCAAAATCAACGACTAAAACCTTTTTTTGCTGTTTTCGCAAAATTGCTGCTAAATTGAGCGTTGTTGTTGTTTTACCCACTCCTCCTTTATTATTATAGATACAAACTGTCAAAGCTTTGGGCGGGTTGTCAATCAAATTTTTGATATGTTGGACAATGGCACTAATATTACCTTTGTTAATCAGAGTGCAAGCAGTTGCAGGAATCACAACTTTCCCATGCCTCCGAAATAACTGGATATGAGTGGCATTGGTAATAATACCCCATTGAGCCGTTTTGCAGTTAGGAGATAGCAGATATTTTTTAATCTGTTCCCTAGTAGCGTTATATTTGGGAGTACCTTCCGCCAAGTTAATTTTAGCCCCTGTCGCTATTGCCCGTCCCTTGACTTCAACAAGTAAGTAGGGATTAACAGGAGAGAACAAAAACTTGTTAATGTCAGTATTTTTACGAGCCGCGAAATCTACTTTCTGAGCACCCTGACCTGTTGAAAACTGCGGAAACTGCTCATTGCTAGTGAATCCAAGTGCTTCTATCAGAACCGGCACAAATTGAGCACTGATAATCGGTTCAATGGCATTGTCTGGAATACTATCTAAAACTTGATCCCAGTCGATAGTTGTCATCATTTACACCTAGATACTTAACTCCAATCATAAGGCTTAGTTTGAGTTTTTGTCATCTTTAGCTACCTCCCGATATAGCTATATGAACAGTCAACATACTTTTGGAAAACTTATATGTTTTCGAGTGCGCTTGACATTTTAGCACATCAGTGCAAGTTTAGGTAAAAATATACTGAACAGGCGATCGCGCTTTTCTCAACAAATGATAACACCAAATTGTCAAAATGCACAAGAGCGAGAAATGGCTCGGATTCCAATTACCATCGAAGGTGATGTCAAAACTCTTTCGCCCGGAGGACATAACATCCTAATAGCAAAGATTGTTAGCGAGTTTGCTGATCCGCTTTACTCCTGCTGGCAAGCTGATTTATGTCGGAGATACAGATGAAAAATTTGCTCATTTTAATGAAGCATCGCTAACTGCATTAGGAGTTACAATTGATGCTCATGGTAAGATGCCAGATGTAATTGTTCACTTTACAGAAAAAAACTGGTTGGTATTGATTGAAGCTGTTACTTCCCACGGGCCCATTAATCCCAAACGTAAAACTGAACTTGAGAATCTTTTCAAAGGTTCGACAATACCTCTGGTGATGGTGACAGCTTTTCTCAGTCGCAAAGCAATGGCGGAATATTTATCTGATATTGCTTGGGAAACTGATGTTTGGGTAGCAGAAGAGGCTACTCATCTTGTTCATTTTAACGGTCAACATCTGTTGCAGGCTTATTCGACAAATGAAAGCATTTCTCAGTCTGAATGATGCTAAGATATACAATTTATATCGCTGTAGGTGGCATCAAAATGATATATACTTGTGATGCAAGCGGTTTCGGTTAACCGGAAAATTCCCGATCGCCCTCAGTAAACCAAATAAGTAACTAGCCAAATTAGATCTAGAATGGAAAAAAAGCAGAACGCTGGATTGTGGGTATCAGTATTGTATTTCGCTCAAGGTCTCCCTTACACCGTTGTTAATTTAATGTCGGTGATTTTTTTGAAAGGTTTGGGAACCAGCAACGAACTGATCGGATTGACAAGTCTTTTGTCTTTTCCCTGGGTTTTAAAAGGTTTGTGGGGCCCCGTAGTTGATTTGTATTCAACTAAACGCAAGTGGATTTTAACAATGGAAATCATTTGTGCTTTTCTGTTTGCTTTGCTAGCTTTTGGTGTGTTAACGCCCCAGCCTATCATTATATCGCTTGTCATCTTTACGGCGATCGCCTTTGTGTCCGCTACTCACGACATCGCCATTGACGGATTTTATTTAAACACGCTCAATAAAGACCAACAAGCACTATTTGTCGGCGTTCGCAACACCGCTTATAGAGGTGCTGTCATTGCCGGTAGCGGTGTATTGGTTTTCTTCGCCGGTAAACTCGCAGAACAGCATTTAGTCACCGGAACAGGAAGCGATACCAAAACATATCAAGACATTTCCCTGTCACTTTTTGGTTCCTCCTTTAATGTGTCTGCGCTTAACTATGGATGGGCGACAGCTTTTGGCATTTGTGCCATTATGTTTGTGCTGATATATCTCTTTCAGCGGTGGTATCTTCCCTATCCTAAAAATTATGCTCTAGAAGTCGGCGCACCTAAGCAAACAACCAGCTTTATCGAGGCATTTAAAACCTATTTCCAGCAAGATAAAATTGGTTGGATTGTGAGTTATGTCTTGATTTTTCGGTTGGGCGATGCCTTGACTTTTAAAATGGCTCCGCCATTTTTAATGGATAAAATTGAGAAAGGAGGATTAGCAGTTTCCACCTCACAAATGGGTCTGTTATCGGGTACTTTAGGGGTAATGTTTCTGTTAATAGGAGGGTTGCTTGGCGGCTATTTGATTGCCAAACAAGGACTTAAAAAATGGATGTGGCCGACGGCTATTCTGCAAAATTCTACTAATGTGTTGTATTGGCTGTTAGCAATGAATCAACCGGGGATTGAATGGGCTTATGCCGTAAATTCGATCGAGCAATTTACTTACGGGCTTGGCGTAGCAGCCTATACAGTGTTCTTGATGCGGACTGTTCGCCCTGAATACGAAGCCTCCCATTATGCGATTACAACAGCCTTCATGGCCGCAGGAGTGCTGATTCCTGGGGTTTTTAGCGGCTATTTGCAGGCGAATCTCGGCTATCAAAATTATTTCTTGATGAGTGCACTGGCTGTGATTCCAGGTATGATGACAATCTTCTTTTTGCCGCTAGAAGATGAATCAAAATTAGCATCTATGCCGAGACCTGGACTGGACGATCCAGATTGGTAAATTAGTAAGGTGCGCATTGCGCACATTATTGCTAACCGCAAATTCAGTAAATTAGTAAGGTGCGCATTGCGCACCCTACATTATTGATCGCCGCCAACTAAATCACAATAAAATCGCTAGCTGTGAGAGGGTTTGTTTGAGGGCCGATGAAACTGGCAAGCACTTCACCAGTGCTGGCGACTTCTATCAGACTTGAAGTCTCGGTTGGATTAACTCTGACTTGATTAAAGGTCAAACCTTTGGTCAAACCGATTAAATCTTCACCCTGTTTAAAGTCGATCAGTGTGTCAGTACCAGCCCCTTTTCCTAACACAAATACGTCGCGTCCTGCGCCACCAATTAAGAGATCCGAACCCACTCCGCCAAGGAGCGTATCGTCTCCGTCTCCCCCGTTCAAATTATCATCTCCTTTGCCGCCGAAGAGCTGGTCATTGCCGGTGTCACCGGTGATAATATCGCTGGCCCCATTGCCGCTGAGAGTATCGTTTCCCCCATTGCCAATGATAATATCGTCACCGGCCAAACCGGAGGCTGTATTGTTGGCATTGTCGCCCACTAACTTATTAGGTTGGGAGGGAGATAGAGCAGTTTTCATTGCAATAAGATTTGCGAAAGAGGATTTTCCCGGAGTGGTTCTCAATTGCTCTACTGTGCTGCGAGATTGCAGTGCGGCTTCCAGTTGTGGCAATGCAAAGTTTAAGCCAGCTAACAGCTCTAAATAATCTGAATCTGTAAAAGTAAAGTCGGGGCTGCTCAACTGGTCTACAGATATTTCTGTCTGAATCAAACCGGGAGGTGGGGTTGTTAACAGATCGGATTGGCCGTGCTTGTCCAAGACTAGCAGCGGGTTGATAATCGGGTCAGTAAATGTTTGTAAAACTACTTTTCCTGGCAGAAAAGCTTCTCCTCCTAAACTGGCAAAGTCTCCGCTAACAATGTAGTGAGTTACATTCTTGCCTGCGCCGACTTTCTGCTTAAATGTATTGACTGTACTTTGAGCAATTCCGGGGGAATTGAAGGTGACAATATCTCCGATCGCAGATGTGAATTCGGCGGCGGCTAGTTGTGTTAAAGCACCGCCCAAGCTGTGTCCGAGAACGTCTGGTCGCAAGCGGTTTGGGTTTTTTGTGGTATCTTGACTGATTTGTGTCAACCAGTTTCCTAATGCTTGTTTGTTGGCTTCAAGTTGGTTGAAACCGATGCCTCGCGGGTCTGTGTTGGTAACATCGTCTATGGGGGAGTCGCTGCCGCGAAATACTAGAACTGGCGGTTTGTCTGGGGTGGTCGAAATTAAGCCGATCGCGTGAAATCCCGTTGCTGGATCGTCGAAGGTGCGATCGATTCGATAGCCGGCAGCGGTTAAACCAGCTTGAACTACAGTTTGAAATTGGGGATCGTTATCTTTGTAAACAAGTTGCTTGGCTATAGTTTCGTAAGCTGCGGGGGAGGATGGCATATTTTTGTCCTGTTGTTAGAGATGAAATAGAACCTTGAAATTCTGCAATTAATTATACCTTAATAAGTTTGTATTTCTGGGTAAAAAAATGTAACATTTTAAAAGCCGATTTATTCAAACAACCCGGTTTCTGACTCCGTAAAAGTTTTCCGTTAATTAGGTTAACCTATTTATCTGGATTAAAGCTGCACGAAATCCGCTCGCGAAATCTGACTGGCAGATATGCCCGTAAGAGTAGCCAGAATTTCGCCAGTAATGGGAATACTAATTAAAGCTCCGTCATTACCTTGAGTAATTTTAATCAGAGCAAAAGTTAGACCCCGTGACAGTCCAATTAAATCTTGAGAGTCTTCAAAATCAACAATAACATCTGCTCCGCCACCGGATTCTAATACAAAACGATCGCGTCCACTGCCGCCAATTAAAACATCGTTGCCAAACTCACCGGCAATCAAATCGTCTCCGTCGCCGCCGTTTAAATAATCGTTATTTCTGCCGCCGTACAAGAAGTCGTCGCCACCACCGCCGCTGATGCTGTCGTTACCTCTATTGCCTCTGAGAGTATCGTTACCGCCGTTGCCGATCATAGTATCCTCTCCGGGGCCGCCGGTAGCTGCATTATTGCGATCGTCCCCTGATAAATAATTGGCTTGCAGAGGAGCTAAACCAAATTGCATTTGTCTGATTAATTCCACAAAAGAGAATTCTGATGCTGTTCTCAAACTCTCAGCACCTGCTCTTGTCCTGATTGCTACTGACAAATTTGGCAAGGCAAAATTCATCGCAGCTATAAACTCATTAAAATCTGAGTCGTTGTTATAAGTAAAGTCTGGACTACTCAATTGTTCAACGGAAATTTGCCTCTGCAAAAAATCCGCTGGCGGAGTAGTTAACAGGTTTTCGGAGCGGTGCTTGGCCAAGGTAGTTAGCGGGTTAATATTCGGGTCTGTAAAGCTTTGTATAAATACTTTACCAGGCAAAAATGCTTCGCCAAAAAGGCTGACGAAATCTCCGCTGACTATGTAGTGGGTAACATTTTTGTTGGGGGTTCTGCTGAGATTTCGTCGGAAAGTATTGACTGTACTGGCTGAGACTCCGGGAGAGTTAAAAGTAAATACATTGCCACTAATTGCTGGAAATTCACTAGCTGCAATTTGAGCTACAGCCCCACCCCAACTGTGACCGATCGCATCTGGTAATAACTGATTCGGGTTTTTAGAAGCATCTTTACCGATTTCTGTCAGCCAGTTTTTGAGGGGGTCTTTGTTGCTTTCAAATTCGGGAAAGCCAATGTCGCGGGAGTCGGAAAATATCGCGTCGTCGCCGACAAAATCCGTACCGCGAAATACTATAACTGGCGGGTTTTCCGGGTTTGTGGAACCGAAGCCTACGGCATAAAAACCAGTTGCTGAGTCGTCGAAGATGCGATCGACATAGTAGCCGTTAGTATCCAGAAAACGCGAAACTAGATTTTGCGAATCCGGTCGCTCGTTCAAATAAACAATTGACTTTGCTAAAGCTTCATAAACGGCAGGCGAGGCACTCATAATTATTATATTGTGTGTTTGTTGATATTTTCGATCGCCCAGGATTGAGCTAATTGTCCAATGCCAGCCATGATAGCTGACCAGATTTCTATGGTATACTTAAAGTTATCAGCTCCGAAATCAAGATTTTTGCGGTTATGACTATCATTCGTCAATACATTGCTCCATTAGTAGCGATCTTAGTATTTTTCGCGGCCCTCGTAGCAGTCAGCGCTCGCATCTTTTTGCCATCTGACATGGCGGCCCCGGCACCGATTGAGGAAGCGATCCCGCAAAAGCAAGCTGCTGCGGTGCATCCAATTTTCTTGGGCGTAAATTATTCCCCGAACCCTGTCGGTGAGGGCGGATTTTGGTTGAGCTGATACCGGGCTACTGGCTGCGATCGGGTTCTGGGATCGATCGCGCACAACTGGTAAAGTTCATGCACCGGACTTACGGAGAGCTTTACCCCGATCGGGAATTGGGACATTTGGCTCAAACTGTCGAGCAGTATTTTTCCAAGCAGACGCCGCTTTGGTGGGTAGAGTTCCAGAAAAACATGGGGGAAGAGGAAGCAAATTTATCGGCACTTCCATCTTCTGATTTGAATCCAAAATCTCAAGTTCAAAATCTCAAATCGGTTGTCGGGTGTTTGTGGTTGGGAAATGCGATCGACCAAACCACCGGAACACGCCACGCTCACATTTTTCTGCTCTATGTAGCACCGGAACACCGGCGTCTGGGAATCGGTGCAGCTTTAGTCGTTCATGCTGAAAATTGGGCTAGATCGAGGGGCGATCGGCAAATTGGTTTGCAAGTATTTCTCAGCAATCAACCAGCCCTGAATCTCTATCAAAAATTAGGCTATCAAAGCCATTCTCTGTGGATGCTAAAATCTTTATGAAAGGGGAATGGGGAATGGGAAATTGGAAATTGGTAATTGGTAATTGCTAATAAGTATTAACTCACGAATCACAAACCACCAATAACAAATAACTAATCACAACTGCCAACTGCCAACTGACTGAGTTGCTTAAGAGTATCCTCTGTGCGGTAAAGTTTTTTTATGAACAATAACGACTCCCCCAACTCCATTGATACCGACACCGATCTGGAAAGCCCTTTGGATCAATTTGATGAATCCGAACCCCCGCTGCCAGATCCAGAGGAAATGTTGCCTTTGCTGGAATCCCCGGAAGCTCAGCACCGGATGATTGCAGCGCGGGCTTTTTGCGAACTGCAAGACGATCGAGCAATTGGGCATTTAATTAATTTGTTGAGAGACGGCTGCCCCTTGGTGCGGGTGAGCGTGGCTTATGCGTTGGGGCGAAATCCGAGTCCTGATGCTGTGGAACCGCTGATTCTTCAGCTAAAGCGGGATTGGAACGGTTACGTTCGGAAAGGGGTTGTTTGGGCCCTGGGAAATTGCCGGGATCATCGCGCTTTAGTACCTTTAATTGATGCTTTGAGAACTGATATTTCGGCCGTGCGTTTGTGGGCGGCGAGTTCTCTGGGTCAGATGGCAAAAGTTGGTTACTATGTGGTAATTGCTGCGATTCCGCCGTTGATTCAAGCGCTGCGGGGAGATGCTGTATCTGCTGTGCGGAGTAACTCTGCTTGGGCGATCGGGCAATTAGCCCGCGAATTGCCGAATAATGTAGTGTATGCCGGGGCGATCGATGCTTTGATCGAAGCTTTAGAAGAAGATCAAGATATGGGCGTGCGGGAAGATGCTAAATCTTCGCTGTTGCGAGTCGGCGATCCGCGCGGTTTGCAGATAATTGAAGACTTAGAAATGGAAGGAATTTTGTGAGATAATTATCGCAATTAAACACCACTTACTAATTATCAATTATGCCTTTCGATGAAAGGCCGGAGAAATTTGCATCAGTACCCGCAATTCAAATGGCTTTTGCGATCGCTAACAGAGCTAATTTGACCCTTGACGAGTTACAAGAATTAGAAAAGCGGGAAATGTTCTTTGAAGACCAGCGCGGTGCTATTACTAAAAGCTTCCAAGAAGGTCGCCAAGAAGGTTTAATTCAGGGGCAAACAGCATTAATCCTGCGTCAAATCGCGCGGCGCACTGGCGAAATTTCACCATAAATTCAAACTCGCATCCAGCAGTGATCTCCCGAACAATTAGATGATTTAGGATAAATATTGCTAGATTTTACAAGTCAAGAAGATTTGATAGCTTGGTTAGAATCGGCGTGAGATGTGAATCAACAAAACAGAATACCCAGCTCCCCGACTTCTTAAAGAATTCGGGGAGCTAAATGTGCTAATCTAATAAGTCAGGTTCCCGGCGCACTATCATCTCATAAAGTGGCTGAAAGCTAAACCATCCCAGGCGATGTGACCCTACTTGCTGCTGTGTTAAACTCGCATATTCTGGTTTGATTAAAATGGGTTTTCCCGCTGCTTCAGCCATTAATTGCGCTTGACAAGAACGTTCCATTGCAATAAACCACCAAGCCGCTTCATCTACGGTTTCACCTACTGTTAAAAGTCCGTGATTTTGTAGAATAATCGCTTTTTTATCACCTAAAGTTTTGGCAATGCGCTTAGCTTCTTCTATTTCGAGAACAACTCCGGTGTAATCGTCAAATAAAGCGTGATCTTCGTAAAAAGAACAAGCATCTTGAGTCAGCGGGTCGAGAAGGCGGCCGAGAGTTGACCAACTTTTGCCGTAGGGAGAATGGGCGTGGGCTGCTGCTATTACGTCGGGACGGGCGGCGTGGACTTGGGAATGAATGGCAAAAGCTGCTTCGTTTACGGGTTTATTTCCTTCCACAACTTCGCCTTTGTGGTTGACTAAAATTAGGTCGCTGACTCGAATTAAACTGAAGTGCATTCCAAAGGAATTGACCCAGAAATGGTCGAGGTGTTCGGGATCGCGGACTGTAATGTGTCCGGCGATTCCTTCGCTGAATCCGAAGCGGGCAAATAATCGGAATGCGGCGGCTAAACGCTGTTTGCGGTGGCGGCGTTCTTCTTCAACTGAGTTGAATTTTGGGGGTTGAATTGTGACTTTTGGGATGTTTATTGCGACCATAGCTTTCTTCCTTCTTCCTTCTTCCTTCTTTTTTCTTCCTTCATACTATCATTTGCCGATCGCACTCCCAGCCAGCCACGCTGTAGTCCACGCACTTTGGAAGTTGAAACCACCCGTAACGCCGTCGATATCCAAGATTTCGCCAGCAAAGTAAAGTCCGGGACAGCGGCGGCTTTCCATTGTCTTGAAATCGACTTCTTTTAAGTTAACACCGCCGCAGGTGACGAATTCTTCCTTAAATGCGCCTTTTCCTGCGATCTGATATTCGCCTTGGACGAGCTCTTGGAGGAGTCGATCGAGGGTTTTATTAGGGATGTCGGCCCAGCGTTTTGGCTCATCAATGCCGATCGCACTTGTCAAACGTTCCCACAGGCGGCGCGGAATTGGAAACGGACAACTAGAGACGACCAATCGCTGCGACAACTGGGACTTTACCCCTAGCAATTGCTGGCGCAAAACTTCTGGATTGTACTGGGGAAGCCAATTGATTAATAAAGATGCTCGATAATGGCGATCGTGCAAAAATCTCGCACCCCAAGCCGAAAGTTTGAGTACAGCAGGCCCACTCAAACCCCAGTGAGTAATTAACAAAGGCCCGCTTTGTTCTAATTTTGCCGCTGGCAATTTTACCTTAGCATTAGCAACAGAAACTCCGGCTAAATCTTCGATTCTGCGATCGGAAATGTTAAACGTAAATAGAGAAGGCACCGGCTGTTCTATTGTGTGACCTAAATGTTTTGCCCACTTGAAACCAGAGGGATTGCTACCAGTAGCAAGAATTAGGCGATCGCACTTTAATTTCTCCCCCGATTTCAACTCAATTTCAAACCCCGGTTCCTTCGTGATGGCTCTGCCCCCGTGCCAATCCTCCAATGTTAATTTATTGACTGAAACTACCGCATCACCAGTGCGAATATTCACACCAGCATCCTCAGCGGCCCGGATCAAACAGTTAACAATTGTCGCGGAATCGTCTGTCACCGGAAACATTCGCCCATCTGCTTCTGTCTTCAAAGTAACAGAATGACTGGCAAACCATTCGACAGTATCGCGGGGTTGAAACCGAGTAAATGCACCGCGCAGAGCTTTCCCTCCTCTGGGGTAATTCTGCACTAAAATAGCGGGGTCAAAACAAGCGTGAGTTGCGTTACAGCGCCCGCCGCCAGAAATGCGAACTTTTGCTAGGAGTTGGCGGCCAGCTTCTAGTAAAGTAACGCGGGCCTGCGGGTATGTTTGAGCGCAGGTAATTGCACTAAAAAAACCCGCAGCACCGCCGCCTATGACTGTAATTGTGAAAATTCGATCGGACAATTTTTTTCTCGCTGATTGTGTTTTAAACTGAGATATTATACCATTTATAATAAGCTTTTTAATGGCGGGCAGGAACCCCCACAAAAAATATCTCAGTTCAAATAGATTGTACTTGACAAGGCAACTTTGTGTAATACTAAATTATATTGTAACTCAACTTACCAAAGTTAATTAATGCAGTTAGCACCTTTATTTCCAATTATCCACCCGATTCTCAAATCTGCTTTTCCCAGATGTCTGTGGACGGGAGATGTCAACCGTCGAGAAATTGCCCTAACTTTTGACGACGGGCCACACAATCGGCATACTCTTGAACTGTTAAAAGTTTTAGATAGAACCGAAATAAAAGCTAGTTTTTTCTGGCTTGGTTGTTGTGTGGCGAGACACCCAGAAATTGCTAAAGCAGTTTGCGATCGCGGAGACTGGATCGGCCTCCACGGATACCAGCATATATCATTTCCCAAACTCAAACCGCAGGAATTAAAGCAAAGTTTAGAAGACACGCAAAAAGCAATTTCCAAAGCTTGTGATTTAGATCCAAAATTAATCCGCGATGTGCGGCCTCCCAACGGCTTTTTTACGCCTCAAACACTCCAGTTATTAAAACAGTGGGAATATCGCCCTGTGATGTGGACTGTTGTCCCGGAAGATTGGGTGCGGCCGGGGGTTTCGACAGTTGTTAGCCGCGTGGTGCAGCAAACTGTAAATGGTTCAATTATTGTACTGCATGACGGTTATTGTGGCGGCGAAGATGTGGCGGCTGCGGCTGCAAAAATTATTCCCTTGCTTCTGGATAAAGGTTACAATTTTGTTAGCATAGAGCAACTTTGGCAACAGGTCAGAAATTAACTCATTTCGGAATAAATTTATGAAAAAAACACTGTTGATGGCATCTCTTTTGTGTTTGAGTACAGGATGGGCGATCGAGCTTTTGCCTACTTCCAGCGATGACTTTAGATTCTAAACGATCGCTAAATCAGGCTAGAATACCTGATACTATAGCCTTTCTCAGTAACAGTGCGGTGCACGCTTGATATAGGGCATAGGGCATAGGGCATAGGGCATAGGGCATAGGGCATACCTCACCAAGATTGAGAACTGCTATATGTAAACCTTGCGTAAGTTTCGATCGCAAATGTGGTGACAAAGGAGGATGCTGTATGGTTAGATCGCACAAAAGTCAAGCTCTAATTGCTTTCGTGGTAGTTTTGGGGATAATCATCGGGAATTTTCTGTTCCTGGGCCCGAATGCAGCGCCGGCATTTGCTGAAGCTAAATTTAAGGATGTTAAAGACCATTGGGCCCAAGCTTGTATTGAAGATTTGGCAGAGAAACAAATCATCACCGGCTACTACGAAGACGGCACTTTTCGGCCAAATCGCCCCGTCAGTCGCGCTGAGTTTGCGGCGATGCTTCGCAAGGCTTTTCCCGATGCGAAAACAGTCCGCAATCCGATTAATTTTGTAGATATTCCTACGAATTACTGGGGTTTAAAAGCGATTCAAGAAGCTTATCAAACGGGTTTTATGTCTGGTTACAGCGGCAGTATCTTTAACCCGACTTTGAATATTCCCCGCTGGCAAGTTTTGGTGGCTTTAAGTAGCGGATTGAAGTATTCGCCTGGGGGGCCGGCGACTGAGATTTTGGATGGGACTTTTGAAGATGCGCGGGAAATTCCCTCACTGGCCAGAAATGCGATCGCAGCCGCCGCAGAAAAACAACTTGTGGTCAATTATCCCGCAGTCAAACAACTAGAACCAACTCGCAATGCCAGTCGCGCGGAAGTAGCAACTTTCCTGTGTCAAGCAATTGCCAAACCGGGACAAACTGCCTTAGTTCCCTCCCAATATATCGCGCAAGTAGCGCCAAATATCGGGCCGCAGATCACCACAGAAATCTCTGAATCTGGCAAAGTTAGGGCGGAATTTTCTTTCGTGAAGGAAGAGGAAAACGGTAAAAATTTCCGCATCAAAATTATCCGCGACGGTCAAAGTTTGTTGGAAGAACCTGTGCTAATTCCGACTCGTTCTTTAGTAGAAAACCAGGACAAAAAACCCAGCGATGAAATATCAGAAGGACGTTTTTTATCGCTGGGAGTCCGGGATTTAGATGGGGACAAGGAACCGGAAGTGCTGGCAGAGTTGGTGTCAACCAAGAGCGGCTCTAACTGCTGCAATTATTCGTTTATTTATCGCTATGACTCTGGGTCTAAGAAATACACTCATCTCAAGCACTTCTGGGGCAATGTGAGCTACGAAATTGTCGATATTGGCAAAAATGATCTCCCGGAGTTCAAGAGTCAGGATGGGCGATTTGCGGAGGCTTTTACGAGTTATGCTGATGCGCGGTTGCCGCTGCAAATCTGGCAGTACCGTCAAGGTAAAATGCTGGATGTTACGAAGCAGTATCCGGTGGAAGTATATACGAATTCCTGTGAACTTTGGCTGGAATCTAACAAGCGTTTAAGTGAAGAAAAGGAGGCGAAAGGGGTGTTGGTGGCTTACATGGCGAGTCAGTATGTACTGGGGCAGCAGGTGGAAAGTTGGCAGTTGTTGGAGAGGGTTTATCAAGGGCGCGATCGCACTCAATTTTTTGGTAAGTTGCGGGAGTTTTTGGTAAGTACGGGTTATGCTAGTAAGTAGATTTTGAGGTTTTTAACCGCAGATTAAAGCGGATTAACGCGGAGTAACGCGGATGTCTGCATAATTAACCACAAGCTCTGTAGGGCGGGTTTACTAATATCTATAACTTCATATTTAAGGTATTTGTAAACCCGCCCTAAGCTGCCTCTAAATTAGTCTGCTTGGAGTGGACTTTGTATGACAAGAAGCGATTTATATCGCGGAGTTATCTTAGAGAGAGAAGTTGTGCGGCATCTGGGAGAACCGATAATCATCAAATCGGGCGATCGCATTTTATGCTTGATCTATAATAGTAAAGTGCGATTCGGCGCACCCTACCTATAGTAGAGTGCGCTACCTAGTTAAGATTCCGTTTGATTTTTCGGGTCAAAACGAGCTAGTAATTCCGAGCGATCGAGCTGCATAATCATTCGCGTGCGATCGAGAATTTCTAGTTGAATCAAAGGCTCGATTATTTGGGCTAATTCTTCATCAATCTCGCCAAATTTAACTTGTAGCATACTCTCAACCATCAGGCGTTGATTGCGCTCGATACCTTGCTGGATACCTCGCTGAGTTGCATCTTCCAGCCGTTGCAAGTAGAGGGGTGACAGTTCCATAATTAACTCCCGATCTTCTCGATCTATGTCTTGGCGAACTTCTAAAATCGTTCGCAAGTTGTACAACAATTCTAACGCATTCAACCGAAACACATTATCTGAGGGTAATTCTCTCAATTCGGCAACAGCTCGCTTCTGCACGTTTCCCTTCCCTAAAACTCTCAGCCACAGCGTTTCTGGAGTGCAGGGGAGTTGGTGAATGGCAATAATTGCTGCTTTCAGAGATGCACCCATAAAATAAACTCCATTCACCCAATTTTCCGGTTCGGGAATCGCTCCAAATCCAGCTAGCAGCGGATCGGAAACAGTCGGCGACAGTATCCAGAGTAGGGGCAAGTCTGCCTCTGCAATCCGGGTATTTTCTCTAGCTGCGATGCGTTCAAATTCGGCGTGGAGGTCAAAGAGTTTGGCCAGACAACTGCGAATTTCTCCGGGTTGGACTGGACTGCGGAATGGTTCAAATACAGCGGGTTTTGCTGCGATTTGACCCAGAAGGCCGAGGGTTGTTGCTTCGATTTCCTGCTCCGGTTTCGGGGAAAATAAAACGTCAAGTTGCCTCACTTCTCCAGCAATGTCGCGGCTGGTTTCTACATTGCCGAAAGGGGTTAATAGTTCTTTGAGATACTGCGAGAGCAAATTGGTCGTGGATGAATCTAGTCATGGGATTTTTGATTTTTGATTTTTGATTTTTGATGGGAAAATTGAATAATTGACCTCTAGTTCCAATATTAGCCGACAACAAAAGTAGATAGGCGCAGTTGTCACCAGACATTTCTGAAAGTTTCGACAGCAATTGTTGCAGCACAAACCTGACTAATCTGATATCATAATCATTCAGTCATTAAAGGAAATCAGCCATGCGAATCTCTCAAATGCTTTTCGTCACCCTGCGGGAAGACCCAGCAGAAGCAGAAATTCCCAGCCACAAATTATTACTCCGTGCTGGATACATCCGCCGCATCGGTAGCGGGATTTACGCTTATCTGCCCTTAATGTGGCGTGTCCTCAAAAAAGTCTCCCAAATTGTGCGGGAAGAAATGGACGCTACTGGCGCTCAAGAATGCCTCTTGCCGCAACTGCAACCAGCCGATTTGTGGCGGGAATCTGGCCGCTGGGATACCTACACTCAAGCTGAAGGTATCATGTTTGCTCTCACAGACCGTCGCGACACTGAGTTGGGATTGGGCCCAACTCACGAAGAAGTAATTACTACAATTGCTAAAGATATGATTCGTTCCTATCGGCAATTGCCTACCCATTTGTATCAAATTCAAACTAAATTTCGCGATGAAATTCGCCCCCGTTTTGGCTTGATGCGCGGTCGTGAATTCATTATGAAAGATGGCTATTCTTTCCACAGTAGCGAGGAAAGTTTGAAAAAAACTTATCAGGATATGGCTCAAGCTTACAGCAATATGCTGCGGCGATCGGGTTTGCAATTCCGAGCAGTAGATGCTGATTCGGGCGCAATTGGTGGTTCTGGTTCTCAAGAGTTTATGGTATTAGCTGAAGCGGGAGAAGATGAAGTTCTCTACACTGAAGATGGTCAGTATGCCGCTAATTTGGAAAAGGCTGTCTCAATACCTGCTGATACTGAAACATCAACCTTTGCAACTTTTGAAAAGCGGGAAACACCGGGAACTGACACCATTGAAAAACTCTGCAAATTTCTCAAGTGTTCTCCTACTCAAGTTGTTAAGAATGTGCTTTATCAGGCCGTTTATGACAGCGGAATCACAGTGCTGGTATTGGTCAGCATTCGCGGAGATCAAGATGTCAATCAGGTCAAGTTGCTGAATGAATTAACCAAATTAGCTGGCAATTATCAAGCGAAAACCATCCTGTTTCTGACAGTACCCGATGCGGAAGCTCAGCGGCAATGGGCCGCGAAAACTTTACCTCTAGGTTATATGGCTCCCGATGTTGCTGATGATTATATCGCCGACAGCAAGGAGGTAAATTCTAAGTTTTTGCGTTTGGTCGATCGCACCGCCGTTGACCTCACAAACTTTGTCACTGGCTCTAACGCATCAGGATATCACGTTGTGGGAGCCAATTGGGACAAAGAATTTCCCCTACCGAGTTTAGCAGTAGATGTCAGGAAGGCCAAAAAGGGCGATCGGGCTGTTCACAATCCCGAACAAACATTGCAAACCGCCAGAGGTATCGAAGTCGGCCACATCTTCCAACTAGGCACAAAATACTCCCAAGCAATGGGTGCCACCTACACCAACGAACAAGGCGAAGAAATGCCCTTAGTTATGGGTTGCTACGGCGTCGGCGTGTCGCGCTTAGCTCAATCGGCTGTAGAACAATCCTACGACAAAGATGGGATAATTTGGCCAGTGGCGATCGCCCCCTATCATGCCATCATTAGCATCCCCAATATTTCCGACACCCAACAAGTAGAAGTTGCCGAAAAACTCTACGCAGAACTCAATCAATCTGGCATTGAAACTCTGTTAGATGACCGCGATGAACGTGCAGGAGTTAAATTCAAAGATGCCGATTTAATTGGCATTCCCTATCGCATTGTTCCGGGTCGTTCTCTGAAATCTGGTAAGGTCGAAGTAGTTGAAAGAGCAACTCACAAATCCCATGAAATTCTCATTGAGCAAGTCAATTCTACCTTAAAACAGTGGATTGATGCAGCTATCCAATGAGCTTTTATAATTGGTAAGGTGTGAACTGCACACCTTACATTAACGGCTAGAGGACTTACTGCTAAGAAACCCGGTTTCTACGACAATCTTGGGTTGGCCAACGAAAATCTACAAACCAACCGGGTTTCTGAAGATTAGTGTATAAGTCCTGGGGTAGTAAGCTGCATATCCCTCAATCTCGAATCGGCATCACTTCCCTGCTAGATACGCCGATTCAAATAGGTGGTGAAACAGCAGGAGTTCTTTGTTTGGAACACGTAGGAACGCCCCGTCATTGGACTATTGAAGAACAAAGTTTCGCTGTTTCTCTAGCTGATTCCGTGACTTTTGCCGTGGAAGCGCGACAACGCCAGCGGGCAGAAGAAGCGCTGCGACAAGCTGAAGAAAAATATCGCAGCATCTTTGAAAATGCGATCGTCGGCATTTTTCAAACTACCCCAGATGGGGAATATCTCAGCGCCAATCCTGCTTTGCTTCGCATTTAGGGTAACAGTTCGCGCGAGGAATTGGTCGGCACATTAACTAATGTTAGCCAACAACTTTATGTTTACCCCGAACAGCGCGCCGAAGTTGTCCGCTTAATACAAGAACAAGGAAAAGTATCGGATTTAGAATCTCAAGTTGATCGCAGAGATGGCCGCATAATTTGGATTTGCGAGAATACTTATACTGTGTGCGATCGCTAGGGAAATTTGCTCTATTACGAAGGCACTGTTCAAGATATCACAACTCGCAAACTAGCTGAAGCAGCCCTAGGTTTAGAACAAGAAAAATCCGATCGCCTTTTGCTAAATATTCTGCCCCAGCCCATCGCCGAAAGGCTCAAACAAGACCCAAGTATCATTGCCGATACTTTTGCTGATGTTACTGTTTTGTTGGCCGACATCGTAGGTTTTACTCAACTCAGTGCGCGAGTTTCTCCTACGCAATTAGTTTCTTTGCTGAATGAGATTTTTTCAACATTTGACCAGCTAGCAGAAAAGCACGGTTTGGAAAAAAATAAGACGATTGGGGATGCTTACATGGTAGTGGGAGGACTGCCAATTCCTTGCCTAGATCATGCAGAAAGAATCGCCAAAATGGCCCTGGATATGCAGGAGGCAATTAGCGATTTCAGTAATACCCACAGCCAAGATTTTAGCAT
This sequence comes from Microcoleus sp., assembly GCA_042408215.1. Classification (GTDB taxonomy): domain Bacteria; phylum Cyanobacteriota; class Cyanobacteriia; order Cyanobacteriales; family Microcoleaceae; genus Microcoleus. Next base: position 207,879 of record JAYFMW010000003.1, read on the forward strand.
CAGAATCGGCATCAACAGTGGCCCCGTTGTCGCGGGAGTGATTGGGATTAAAAAATTTATTTACGATTTGTGGGGAGACACCGTTAACACAGCTTCCCGCAGGTCATCCCACGGTTTACCGGGGTGCATTCAGGTGACATCGACAACTTATAATCGATTGCAGGAAAAGTATATATTTGAAAGTCGTCCTGCGATCGATGTTAAAGGCAAAGGTCTGATGAATACTTATACTAATTCTCAAAACTCATGCAACAGTATCTGTAGGGTGCGTCGCCATCAAAAATCTTAAAGAATATCCACAATCTTTGAGCGACGCACCTTACACGAGCGGGTGAGCGTAAACAAACCCACACTCATCATTGTTGCAAGACTTTAGAGAATTGGTATTATTTACTACAATGTAGAAAGTGGATCTAGTAGTAACTGGCGATTGAAATCGCTACTACACAAACAAAGTCCTAGCAGAGAGGGACTAAGAAATAAGGACTAAAGTCCTTACTACGAACCTAAAAAACAGGTTTGTAGTCAGGACTTTAGTCCTTTCTGCGCCGAGAAGTTTCTTACATCTTGTAAAGGTTAATTCCAGCTTCCTTAGCCATAATTTCCAAGCCCTTGTGTTGCAAGGTTTTAATTGCCTTTGTAGAAAGGTGCAATCTTACCCAGCGTTTTTCCTGCGGCCACCAAATCCGCTTCCACTGTAAATTGGCTTCTTGCAACTTGTGAGTGCGGTGGTGCGAGTGAGAAACTGCAAAACCGTTATTCGCCTTCTTCCCCGTTAGCTGACATTTCCGTGACATATTGCCCTCCAGATTACCGTTTTTTGCGTGCAGCCTTTCATTATAGCCGAAGGAAGTTCGGCAACGGATTCGCTCCACGGATTTAACGGATGTAAAGAAGAAGGCTTTAGTTATCCCTTTAGCAAGGGAAATCAACTCTGGCTCCCCCCCTGATTCAAGGGGGGGTTGGGGGGGTTAATTACATAGCACGTTCAGTCAATTTTGTCAAGACTTGGTTCGATCGCTCGACAAACTCCTTCATCCCCTCAGCATCGAAACCCTTCTGAGCCATCAAAGCCAAGTCGTAAACGTGGTGACAAATCATGCTCGCCAACTGGGCCGACGGAGACTCGCCGCCGCCTTGAATAATTGAACCCTGACTCAAATTAGCCAGATTTTGAATCAGCGGGTGGGCCGTATTCACCAGCAAAACGTGTTCTTCGGGGAATTCGGCCGCTTGCTGCTGTACCAGAGCCATCATATCCCGCATCCGGCGCAAATCTTCCGGCAAAAGTACGATCGCAGGTGGTGCCGCCTCTGGAGAATCTGACTTCAAAGCTTCAGTGCGGATGTTCACTTTTGGCTTATCGATCGCTTTTTGGAACAATTCTTTAACTTGTTCGCTGCGAGTTTTATTCGTAGTCGGATCGACAATTTCCGCTTCTTTTTCTTTGTCAATTAGCGTATCATCTAGGTCGGAATCAACTCGCGAGAATTTGACTTCTTGGTGTTCTCTTTCTAGGAAACTAATAAAGTGCGTGTCGATGAAAGAATCCATAAACAGCACTTCCAAACCTTGGCTTTTGTGCAGTGCGACGTAAGTTGCTTGAGATGCCGGTTCCGTACAATAAAACACGCGATTTTCGTGACGTTTTTGATTCCGTTCCAAATACTCTTTCAGGGTGGTGTAAGGCTGCGTTGAAGTAGCAGTTTCCGACTTCGGATTTACATCTTGCCACAAATCTCCTTCCTCAGCTTGCACCTGAACTTCTGGCGTTTCGGTTTCTGGCTTCGGCGTTGTTGGTTCGTAGGTGCTGCGATAGATTAAGATATCTTCAATTTGCTTTTTAAACTTGTCATCGTTGAGAGCTCCGAATTTGACAAAAGTGCCGATATCTTGCCAGCAACGGATGTACTCATTGCGATCGTCCCGGTAAAGTTCTTTGAGCCGATCGCCCACTTTTTTCGCAATATAATCAGCTATTTTCCGCACCGTGCGATTGCTTTGCAACGAACTGCGAGACACGTTCAGCGGAATGTCGGTACTGTCGATCGCGCCCCGCAGCGGCATCAAGAATTTAGGAATAATTTCTTCGCAGTGGTCGCTGACAAAAACCTGATTGCAGAATAGCTTAATATTGCCTTTGGTAACATCGACATCCGGCCGCAGTTTGGGAAAGTAAAGAATGCCGTTGACAATGAAAGGATAATCTGTATTCAGGTGTACCCACAGCAGCGGCTCATCTTGGAACGGATAAAGGTGGCGGTACAGTTCTAAGTAATCTTCTTTTTGCAAATTGCTGGCTGATTCCCGCCAAATTGCCTTGTGCTTGTTGAGTTCCTCTCCTTCAAATTTGATGGGAACTGGCATGAAATCGCAGTAAGTTTTGATTAACTGCTTAATGCGGCTGGGTTCTAGATATTCTTGTTCTTCGTCTTGGAGAGTGAGGGTAATTGTAGTGCCGCGTTCTGTGCGGGTAGATTCTGATAGTTCAAAAGCGGGAGAACCGTCGCAAGACCAGTGTACAGCTTGCGCGCCTTCTTGGTAAGAAAGGGTGTCTATATCTACTTTCTGAGCCACCATGAAAGAAGAGTAGAAACCGAGACCGAAGTTACCGATAATTGCGTCGTCGCCGCTGCCTTGATATTTTTGAATAAATTCTTCGGCACTGGAGAAAGCGACTTGGTTGATGTATTTTTTTACCTCGTCGGCGGTCATGCCGATGCCGTTGTCGGAAATTGAGAGTGTCTTATTTTCTTTGTCAATGGCTATGTTGATTTCTGGTTCGCCAAGGTCGCCGCTGTATTCGCCCGATCGAGCAACCATTTTGAGTTTAGAAATGGCATCGACAGCGTTGGAAATTAGTTCCCGCAAGAAGACTTCGTGGTCGGTGTATAGGGACTTCTTGATAATCGGGAAAATATTATCGGTATGGATTGAGATTGTTCCCTGTTCTAAAACTGTCATAGGTTTTCGCTAGGTATTTTTGAGGAGTCAGTAGTCCTTAGTCATTAGTCATTAGTCATGAGTGATTAATTATTAATTATTTGTTGTTGGTTATGAGTTATTAGTTATTAGTTATTAGTTGCTATGTCCAACAAATAACAAACAACAAATAACAAATAACAAACAACAAATAACAAATAACAAATAACAAATAACAACTGTCAACTGTCAACTGTCAACTGACTATTTATTGATTTTGGGCGATCGCGCTACCTTTTGCCGAAGGGATTACCCGAAATAACTGATTCGGTTTTCCTCACATGATAACTCACAAAGGCAACCGCAGGAAAAAGGTGCTGCCACAGCCCAATTCGCTGCGGGTGCTGAGGCTACCGTGGTGCGCGCGGGCTATGGTTTGGGCGATCGCCAATCCCAGTCCCGATCCGCCGGTATGGCGCGAGCGATCGCTATTCACTCGGTAGAAGCGATCGAAAATTCGCCCTTGTTCGATCGCCGCAATCCCAAGACCGGTATCTTGAACCTGAATTATAGCCTCAATGTGACTGCAATCTAAAATAACTGTTACTTTTCCTCCCGCCGGAGTGTATTGAATAGCATTAACAATTAAATTAGCAACTAGGCGATAAAGTTGGTCGGAATCGCCGACAACATTTAATTGCTGATGCACCCGCAATTCCGATGTTAGCGCTACCCCAGAGGCGATCGCCATTGCAGCCAATTCCTCGACTAAATCGCTAACAAGGTCATTCAAACAACACAATTGAGGGCGATCGGGTATCCCTTGATTATCCATGCGCGCCAGCAAGAGCAAATCAGCAACTAACTGAGTCAATCGACGGTTTTGGCGATCGATCGTCCGCAAAATTTCCCGCGCCTCTTTTTCATCTAGTTGAGGCATCAACAGCGCCGATTCTACTGTCGCCTGGGAAGCCGCTAAAGGCGTCCGCAATTCGTGAGCAGCATCCGCTGTAAACTGTTGAATTTGTCGGTAGGAAGCATAAATCGGTTTCATGGCCAATCCTGCTAATAACCAACTAGAAAAGCCGATCAAAATTAATGCTGTAGGCAATCCCAATTTCAAAATCAATTTAACTGTACTGAGATAATCATTGAAGTCTTGCAAGCTCCGCCCCACTTGAAAATATCCCCAATCTTGCTGTGTTTTGGTGTGTAGCGATACAGAAATTTGGTGATAAATATTGCCTTTGGTGTCAGTTATGGTTTGCCAGTGTTGGGAATTAAATGCTGGTGGTAATTCATCTGGATAAGCGCCTGCTGTAGCAATCAATTTCCCCGAATAATCAAATAAACGAATATAGTAATAGCCTTGGTTGATAGCGCTTAAAATATGGCGATGGGGAATCGGTTCTTTAATGCCGTTAACTCCAATTAGGCGGAGGTTGGGCAAAAGTTCATTTACTATCGGTTCCAAGCGTCCTGGCTGCTGCAATTTGAGTTCTAGGCTGTCGTGTAGCGTCCCCGCTACCGATTCTAATTCCCGATCTATGGCTACCCAGTGAGCGTGGGCGATCGCCTTATATACGCCAATTCCTAATAAGCTTAAAATCAAACCCATTACAGCCGCATAGGAAATGGCTAATTGCGATCGAGTCCGGTTAAATAGTTTATTTTGATTCATTTTTCATCGTTTGCTAGTAGTTGGTAATTGGTCATTGGTCATTGGTAATTAGTTTTGGTAATTAGTTGGGGATGAGAGTTTTTTTTATTAACCGCAGAGGACGCAGAGGACGCAGAGGAGGAGAAAATAGAGAATCAGCTTGAAAAGATATATTTCTAAAAACAATAATCTGAAGCTTGCGAAATAATCATTAGAGATTTATTACAATTCCTGATGTTTTAGGATTTCTGCATATTCGCTCATTCCGAGTTCTGCAAGTTGCCGATCTTCTTCGTAAAATTCGCTGTATAGTCCAGCTAAGTTACTTTCATCTACTGCTAGATTAGTAACTAATATGGCACGAAATTTCAGGAAGGCAATAAATTAAAAGACTTGTTTGATTTGTTCTAGATCGAGCTTTTCTAACTCTTGTTGGATTAAATCTTTCATGGCAGTCATTTTTCCGATCGATTTTTCTATATTATAGCCCATATCTACTGGTTCCCAGGCCGAGCCTGGGAACCAGTTAAATTGTTAAGAACAGGCAAGATGCCTGTTCCACAAAAATTTAATTTTCTTGTGGGGAGTAGGGGTTGGGCATCCGGCCCGCCCTAATTTAATTTTTCATCCGGTATCCTACGCCATGTACAGTTTCAATTAAATTCGCGCAGCCAACCGACTCAAGTTTGCGCCGCAGCAAGCGCACTTGAGCCGCTACCACATTGCTAAAGGTATCTGCACTAGCCTCCCATAGCTGATTCCGAATTTGGTCAGTAGTGACAATTTGGTTCGGATGTTTCAGAAAGTATTCTAGCAGTTGAAACTCTTTATTTGTCAGTGAAATAATCTGGGTATTGCCACTTCCATCGAGATGGCAAACAGTTCGATTACCGCAGTCCAAAACCAGATTTCCTACCTGTAGCTTTTGCGGTTGAATTTGGGGCGATCGCCTTTGCAAAGCCCGCAATCTTGCTAACAGTTCTGCCATCCCAAACGGCTTCACTAAATAATCGTCAGCCCCGGCATCTAGTCCGGCAACTTTATCTTCCATTCGGTCTTTTGCTGTTAGCATCAATACGGGCAATGCGCTATGTTTAGCACGCAATCTCCGCAGCAGTTCTAATCCTGACAATCCTGGTAGCAGCCAGTCAAAAATCGCCAGGTTGTATTGAGTCCAATGACTTTCTAAGTATTCCCAAGCTTCATTGCCATCCTGGGCCCAGTCAACTATATATTTTTCTTGCTTCAAAGTGCGATCGATCGCTTTCCCTAAATCTGGCTCATCTTCAACTAGCAAAACTCTCATAACTCTAATTTACAATTGATATGCTGATTACAGCAAATTAGTTAGATTGGGATTTTTTTACCGCAGATATCAGCCGATGAACACAGATGAACGCTGATAGAATTTCATTCTGCATTTATCTGCGGTTAAAAAAACCTTCCTACGGTAGGGTATTTTCTGTTATCTATTGATTAAAAGTAAAACGACCGTTTACTTTTTCTCCGTTAATATCCGCAGTCACCTTCACTGGATATTGTCCGGCCTCTTGGCCGGGAAATACCACGGCGTAATGTTTGCCATCAGCATCATATTTGAGGGCTAGGGTTTGCTGTTTTCCACTCGGTAACTGCACTTGTGCCGTCACTTTTGCGTTGGGGACTGGTTCGCGTTTGTCACCTTTTTGTAAATAAAAATCTAAATGAGTTCCCGTAGCTTCTTTTGCAGCTACAAACTCTAAGTGATAAGCTCCCGATTCTACAACTTGACCCCCTTTAGATGCTTTAGGATTGGCCGTTTTATCGGCTGCGCCTGGGGCCGCAGTTGGAGCAGAAGACGCAGGTTGAGAGGCCACAGGAGCGGATGTTGGGCTGCTATTTGGATCGCTTGCTTGGTCGCCTTTACTGCAAGCTCCCAAAAACAGCAATCCGACACTCGCTAGAACAATTAAATTTGACTTGAGCGATTTCATTTGTTTGACTCCTTGCTGACAATAATTACAGGACTTACGCATCAGACTAAAGAAACCGGGTTTTTTACTCAAACTGTCGGCTACAACGAAGGATTTTTGTGAAAAAACCCGGTTTCTGACTACCCATGTGTAAGTCTTGAATTATAAAATATCACACTTTAAATACTTTTCCGTCTTCAATAACTGGCTGAGGTTGTTGAGGTCGTAAAAAATGCCCAAATTGAGCATACAAAGCTGGCAAAACTAACAGCGTTAGTGCTGTAGAAGTAAACAATCCTCCTAAAACTACTACAGACAATGGTTGCAGAATTTCCTTTCCGGGGCCGCCTTCTAAGACTAAAGGTGCTAAACCTAAAGCTGAAGTTGAAGCTGTCATCAAAATAGCATTGAGCCGTTCCATCGAGCCTTTGATAATTGCTTCTTTTAAAGGCATTCCTTCGGCAAATTTAGTGTTGTAGTTGTCTACTAATAACAAGCCGTTGCGGGTAGCAACGCCAAATAAAGTGACAAATCCAACTAAAGAAGCTACAGAGATTATGCCGCCAGTCAAAGCTACAGAAATTACTCCTCCCACTAATCCGATCGGCAAATTAATCATAATCATAGCAGTTGAAGGAATTGACTTGACAGAAAGGTACATTAATACTGTAATGACAACAAAGGCGATCGCACTAAATACCATAATATTTTGCGAAGCTCTTTGCTCGGCTTCAAATTGACCGCCATACTGGATAAAGTAGCCAAAAGGCAACTGCACCTCTCGTTTTACTTTAGCTTGAATTTCATTCACAACCGATCGCAAATCTCGACCTTTAGCATTCGCCGCAGCTACAATCAAGCGAGAAACATTCTCGCGGTTAATCGTATTGGGGCCCGTACCGTATTTTACAGTAGCAACTTGGGCGAGAGGAATTTTACCCCCCCTTTCATCCCCCCCTTTATAAGGGGGGGAAAGAGGGGTTTCATCCCCCCCTTTATAAGGGGGGGAAAGAGGGGGGGTATCAACCAACAAATTCTGAATAGTTTCTAAGTTATTTCTAGCTTCAGGCTGCAACCAAACAAATAAATCAAAAGTTTGCTGCGCTTCCAAAACTTGAGACACAACTTTGCCATTCAAAGCTGTCTCAATTATTTCAGAAAGTTCTCCGATTTTCAAACCGTATCTACCCGCAGCTTGGCGGTTAAACTTAATTTGAATCTGCTGCACCGGCACTTGGGGTTCGAGTTGCAAGTCTACAAGGCCTTCAACAGTTTTCATTTGCTCTTCCACTTTGGCACCGATGGTGCGAAGCTGATTCAAATCTGGGCCAAAGATTTTGACAGCAATTTGACTTCTGACACCGGATAAAACCTCATCCATCCTGTGAGAAATAAAACCGCCGATATTTGGTGCAACTCCCGGTAATTTAGCAAATTCCTGTCGCAATGATTCCAAAGTTTTCGGCCGATTTTTCATGCCCTCCTCGCTCAAACCGATATCAATGTGAGCCAAATTGACACCCGCAGCATCAGCATCTCCCGGAGCTCTGCCCGATCGCACTTGCACGTATCCAAACCTGGTATCATGCTTAAGTGCATCTTCGATCGCAAAAGCCGCGCTATTGGTCGTTTCCAAAGACACCCCCGGATAAAGTAGAATAGTATTCACCAAAGTTTGCTCTTGAAACTCCGGCAAAAACACCCGTCCAAAAGATGGCAAAATAATTAATGCTGCCACTATGCTAGCAGCAGCAAAAGCTAAAATAATCCCTGAATAACGCATTGACAATTGTATAAAAAAATGATATATTTTCTTGCAAAATCTCGGCAGCCAAGGTTCTTGTGAACTCATGTGTTTGTTAGGCAACAAGATAGCGCAAAGGGCCGGAGATATTAACAGCGATTCCAGACTAGAAATCACCACAACTACCAGATAAGTAATCCCCATAGGCGTAAAAATTCGACCTTCTACACCGGGCAAAGTAAAAATTGGCGAAAACACAACAATGCCAATGACAGTCGCTCCAATTAACGAATCGCGCACCTCCTGACTGCCATCAAAAATCACATCCATCACCGGGCGAGGATGATAAGATAACGTATTTTCTCTCAAGTTGCGGTAGGTATTTTCGGCATAAACAATCGCATCGTCGATCGCAGTGCCGATCGCCACCGACAACCCACCCAAGGTCATCGTATTCAATCCCAGCCCTAGCCAATTCATCGCCAGCAGCCCGAAAAGCCAAGTTAGGAAGAAATCGAGCAAAACCACCGTCAGAGTCCGCCAATTCATCAAAAACGGGATGAGGATAATGGTGACGATGATACTGCCTTCAACTAAAGCCGATCGCACATTTTCCACCGAAGAATTGATATACTCTTCCTGGCGGAAAGTCACAGTAACTTTAATATCTTTCGGCAAAGCTTGCTGCACCTGGGCCATTGCCGCTTCCACAGCTTTAGTTACCGTCGGAGTATCAGCAACAGGCTGTCTATTTACCATCACAATCACAGCTTTTTTGCCGTTAAAACTGCCATCGCCCCGCTTGATAGCAGCACCAATCTTGACATCAGCTACATCAGCAATTCTGACGACGGTTCCTTGGCGAGAGGCGATCGCAGATTGCTGCAAATCTTCCACAGATTCAATCCGACCAACTCCCCGAATCAAAGTTTCTTGATCCGGCGTAATTAAATAGCCACCGGGCGCGTTAGCATTCGCAGCCGCCGCCGCTTCGGCAACTTGCTGCAAAGATACATTAAAAGCTTTCAATTTGGCTGGTTCAACTAATACTTGATACTGCCTTTCTTCGCCGCCGTAGGCCACCACTTGAGCAACGCCAGTCACTGCTAAAAGCCGATTTGTGACTTGCCAATCAACCAGACGGCGCACTTCCATCAAAGGAGTAGTTTCTGATGTAAAAGCATAGGTGATAACAGTGCCGACAGGTGAAGTTGTCGGAGAAATTTGCGGTGCTTCTACTCCTGCGGGGAGCTTGCTTTGAGCTTGCTGTAACCTTTCTGTAATCAATTGGCGAGCTTGATAAATTTCAGTTCCCCAATCAAAGATCACTTTGACAACAGAAATACCCACAGCAGAAGATGAACGGACTGCTGTCACCCCAGGAGTTCCATTAATCGCACTCTCGATCGGCAATGTTACCAAAGACTCGATTTCTTCCGGTGCTAAACCCGGTGCTTCCGTCTGGATTTCTACCTGTGGCGGCGCAAAAGGGGGGAAGACATCCAGCGGCATTTTGGGAATGATATAAAATGTCCAAAGACTAACAATAATGGTGGCGAGAACAACTAGCCAGCGGCGGTTAATTACCCATCTGAGAATAGTGCTGAACATTTAATAATTTGGTAATTGGGCATAAGGAATAGCTGTAGGGTGCGTCGCCATCTAGAATTCTCAAAAAAAGCGACAATCTCGCAGCGACGCACCTTACTAATTACAGGATTATGCTTTATTCCTGACATCCGTTACATCCGTTACATCCGTTAAAAAATCCGCTGCCGAACTTTCTTCGCGCCGATTTCCCCAGAAGGCACCGGCTGCAAAAGTCACAGATGCGATCGCCATACCTCCTCCTACTCCCGCCCACAAAGGCACGGGAAAACTGTTAAAATTAACCTCTGTCACCTTGGGACTTGCTTCCTTCTTTTCCTCACCTTTTGATTGTTTCTTGCCGCCCCGCAAAGATTGAGCGTAAAGTTGAGGTGCGCGCTGAGTAACGATTAAATCTCCCTCGAACAAACCGCTCTTAATTTCCACTAAATCCCCGGAAGTTTGACCGATTTCGACTTCAACAGCTTGAAACGCATCGCCGTTTTTGACATAAACTAAATGTTTGCCATTTGCTTCTACCGCTGCTGAATTAGGAATTGCCAAAATATTTGTTAAAGTTTTGTCGGTTAAAATTTCCAACTCGGCAAACATTCCCGGTTTCAAAACTGCCTCGGCATTATCCAATTGAGCTTTCACCGCCACAGTGCGGGTTTCTCCTGTAACTGCCGACCCAATTAAGCTAATTTTCCCAGTGAAAGTGCGGTTGGGTAAACTAGCTATTTTTATCCTCACTTCTTGACCATTTTTAACTTGATTTAGGTCTTTTTCATAAATATTTCCTGTGGCAAAAACGCTGCTGTCATTTAATACGATCATCAGCGGTTTTTCAGCGGAGTTTACTGATTCACCAGGAGTGATTTCGCGATCGGCTACAGTCCCAGAAATGGGAGCTAGAACAGTGACAAGTCCTTGTTCGTTGGCAACAGTTCCTAATTGTTGGAGGCGCGCTTGATAGGCTGAACTGCTGAGGCTAACGCGGGACTGAGCTACTTCTAAAGCGGCTTTAGCCCGCTTGAGTTGAGCCTCGGCTTCTAGAACTTCCCGGCGGCTCAAAGCTTTGGTAAGTTGAGCTTTTGCTTCTGCAACTTTGCCTTGAGAATCCCGCAATTCGCGCATGGGAATGTCTACTTCAGCTTGTTTTATTTCGGTTTCGGCTTTGATAACTTCTGGACGGCTTTTTGCCTTAGCAACAGTGGCTTTTGCTTCGGCGAAGTGAGCTTGCGATTCCAGCATTGTACGTCGCGCGATCGCTCCGGCGGCAACCAATTCTTTGTCGCGCTCAAACTGTTCTTTGGCAATCGTCAGTTCAGTTTCGGCCCGCACTATTTCTGCTTGCGATATCTCAACCTGACGCTGATAGTTTTCTTTAGCAACTTTCACAACTGAACGATTATTTACCAAGTTTTGCTCTCCTTCGTATTGCTGAGTTGCCGCTGTCAGTTGGGTTTGGGCTTGGGCGATTTCCGCTGCGGATATTTGCACTTGGCGATCGTAATTTTCTTGAGCTAACTTAAAGTTAGCCTGCGCCTGCTGCAAATCGCCTTCAGCTTCGGCTCGTTTTGCGATCGATTCCACGCGCAATTGCCCTAATTCTGAACTAGATAAAACAGCAAGGGGTTGACCTTTAGAAACTTTGTCCCCAGGCTTGACTAACAATTCTACCACAGTGCCACTAACCGGAGCCCGAACCTCTACTTTTTGGTTGGGCAAAGTTTCAATTTGTCCTGTAGTTTTAATCCCAACAGATAGCCGCTGAGCTTTAACAGGTTCAACTTTGATTCCAATTCGCTTTGAGGTTTCAGCATCAACAGAAATAGCATCAGGAATCTGAGCAGCATCACCTCCGCTTTGGTGAAATTCATTGCCATGTCCCGCGTGGGCAAAAACGGCGGCGGTATCAATGAATAACAAAAGACTCAGGAGTATTCCCGAAAAGTAAAATATCGCTGCTGGGGAGTGGAAACGGCGACAAGATTGCATGATTTAGTAGGGGCGAATCTGAACTAAAAGATCAGTTTTGCAGAGCGCAATGAAATCAGGATGAAATATGGTAAATAAGTCGGTACAAATAAATACAACATTGGGTGGGGCCGGGTTTACGAGATTATCTGTTTGAGGCAATTATTGTTGGTAAAACCCGCCCCTACAATTCCCGACTCGATCTTATTGTTTTTTTGGCTGACCTACTTATTACTGTTTGTACCAAGTTTTACGCCACTCTTTCATTTGCTGAATTTCTTGCTTTTGCGAAGCCAGAATCTCTTGGGACAATTTCTTCATTTCCGGCCGTTTAGACTTCTTCAAAGCATCTTCAGCCATCACTAAAGCTCCTTCGTGGTGGGGAATCATCGCATTCAGAAACCGCAAATCAAATTGAGCGTCAGCAGCACCTAAATCCATGCTCATCATCATGTTTTGCATCTGTTCGGGAGTCATTGCCATCATGTGACCCATTTGAGCGTGATAAGCCATTGGTGTATTGTCGGCTTTCGGATACCAAGTTTTTCGCCACTCTTTCATTTGATTGATTTCGCGTTTCTGAGCGGCAATTATGTTAGTAGCAAGTTTTTTCATTTCCGGGCGTTTGGATTGTTTAATCACATCTTGAGCCATGTTTACAGCACCTTGATGATGAACTGTCATCCCATCAATAAATCGCAAATCGTAGTCGGCATCTGCGGGGCCTAAGTCCATTGACATACTGTGATTCATGTCACCCATGTCGCCGCCTTGTGCCACGTCTTGCTTGTTATTCGCTTCGGTTGCTGCGGTAATATTTGGGGCTTGAGTTTGACTTAAAGGAGCTTTTGAACAAGCTGCTAGCACTCCGCTGGTTAGGGCTGCTGTGCAGGTTAATGTCAGCGCTGCAAAGCCTGTTTTTAATGAAACTGGTTTCATAGATTTTAGATCCTTAAAATTGCTATTTATATTCAGCTTGTCACGGAAATATGAAATTAGGATGAAATTTACGATCGTCTAAAATCTAGAATTTAAAATCTAAAATTGACTTTACTCTCTTGCTAACAGGAGACTGTATAATTAAATTAATTCACTGATGCAGCAGAGTAGTTTCTGCTGAGGTTGAAATTATGACTCTACAGTTAAAAGTTCCCAAAATGGCTTGTTCGGCTTGTGCGAATACGATCGCACAAGCAGTCAAAACCCTCGATCCAGCCGCTGTTGTTGAGGCAGATCTCAAGACAAAATTGGTCAAAATTCAAACCGCTAAGTCGGAAAGTGAAGTCAAATTTGCGATCGAAACGGCTGGCTATCCAGTCATCTGAAAGCAGAGTGCTACAGACAGCAAAAAAATAGTGATTTTGCCTAATTTAGGAGTCCATATATGGATCATCTCACACTAAAATTAGGGGGCATGAGTTGTGCCTCCTGTGCCTCTTCTGTTGAACAAGCAATTAAATCTGTTCCCGGCGTAATTGAGTGCAATGTCAACTTTGGCATGGAACAAGCAAGCATCCAATACGACTCCCAGAAAACCAGCTTAGAAACAATTCAAGAGGCTGTTGATGCAGCGGGATACAAAGCTTTGCCGCTTCAAGAAATGGCGGCGGAAGAGGATGACACCGAGCAAGCAAATCGCAAATCTGAATCTCAAATTTTGCAGCGCAAACTATATGTAGCAGGCACTATTAGCCTCATATTATTGGCGGGTTCCCTTCCAAGTATGACTGGCTTGCACTTGCCATTTATTCCACCCTGGCTGCACAATTTTTGGCTGCAATTAGTGCTGACAGCACCAGTACAATTTTGGTGCGGAAAATCATTTTATATAGGAGCTTTTAAATCTCTAAAACGCCGCCTAGCAACAATGGATACCCTGATTGCTTTGGGTACAAGTGCTGCTTACTTTTATTCTGTATTTGTGACAATTTTTCCCAGTTTATTCATAGTCAAGGGTTTGATGCCGAGCGTTTATTATGAAGTGTCATCCAGTGTGATCGCCCTAATTTTGCTGGGTAAAACCCTAGAAAATCGGGCGAAGGGAGAGACTTCTGAGGCAATTCGGAAACTCATGGGTTTGCAAGCGAAAACGGCTCGGATCGTTCGCAATGGGCAAGAGTTGGAAGTGTCGATCGCCCAAGTGGAAATTGGCGATATCGTGCAGGTGCGGCCCGGCGAACAAATTCCCGTAGACGGAGAGGTGATTGAAGGCTATTCGACCATAGATGAAGCAATGGTAACGGGGGAAAGTTTGCCTGTCAAAAAACAGATTGGCGATGAAGTTATCGGAGCAACTATTAACAAAACTGGCAGCTTTAAGTTTCGCGCTACCAGGATTGGTAAGGATACATTCCTGGCTCAAATTGTCAAGATGGTGCAGGATGCCCAGGGGTCTAAAGCACCGATTCAAAAGTTAGCAGACGAGGTAACTGGTTGGTTTGTACCCGCAGTAATTGCCGTGGCTTTAGCTACTTTTATCATCTGGTTTAAGACGACGGGTAACTTCACTTTGGCAACGATTACAATGGTGGAAGTGCTGATTATTGCATGTCCCTGCGCTTTGGGTTTGGCGACTCCGACTGCTGTGATGGTTGGCACTGGCAAAGGCGCAGAAAACGGTATTTTATTTAAAGGAGCCGACAGTTTAGAATTGGCTCATAAAATTCAGGTCATTGTGTTAGATAAAACCGGAACTCTCACGGAAGGCAAACCGACTGTAACTGACTTTGTGACAATTAAAGGAACGGCGAACAGCAATGAATTACAACTGCTGCAATTGGCAGCGTCTGTTGAGGGAAATTCGGAGCATCCTTTGGGTGAAGCTGTTGTTAGATACGCTCAATCTCAAGAGGTAAGTTTAACAGATGTTAAGCATTTTGAGGCGATCGCGGGGAGTGGCGTGCGCGGGGTTGTGGAGGGAAGGTCGATCGCCCTGGGAACGCTCAGGTGGATGCAGGAATTAGGCTGTGATACGGAATATTTGGAACTGCGCGCGAGAGCTTGGGAATCTGCCAGCAAAACGGTTGTTTGGATGGCCTGTGAGGGCGAAATTGAGGCGATAATGGGAATTGCGGATGCTCTGAAACCGTCGTCCAGGGCGGCGGTGAAAGCACTGCAAAAACTCGGTTTAGAGGTGGCGATGCTGACAGGAGATAACCGCGCGACTGCGGAGTCGATCGCCCTTTATGCTGGTATCGATCGCGTTTTTGCTGAAGTTAGACCAGACCAAAAAGCAGCTCAAATCCAAGCACTGCAAGCACAAGGAAAGATTGTCGCGATGGTGGGAGATGGGATTAACGATGCTCCGGCTTTGGCTATAGCGGATGTGGGAATTGCGATCGGCACAGGGACTGATATTGCGATCGCAGCTAGCGATATTACCCTAATTTCTGGAGACTTGCAAGGCATAGTTACAGCCATTCAACTGTCGCGCGCCACCATGCGGAACATCCGCCAAAACCTGTTTTTTGCCTTCATTTACAACATCGCTGGAATTCCGATCGCGGCCGGCATTTTGTACCCGATTTTGGGCTGGCTACTAAGTCCAATTATCGCCGGCGGAGCAATGGCTTTTAGTTCAGTTTCTGTACTTACTAATGCTTTGCGATTGCGTAATTTTAAACCAAAACCTCTGGCCTAAATTAGGTAACAAATGTAACGGTGACAACTGTAACTGTGGCAACTACGGCAACTGCGACGGTGGCGGCGCGATTTTTTTCAGCAGGAAATCGCTAAAATTGATCAAAGCTTAAAAAATTTGGAGTGAGATCAATGCAACTACTACACACCATGCTCCGAGTCGGCAACCTGGAAGAATCCCTCAAATTCTACACCGAAGTGCTGGGCATGAAACTGCTGCGACAAAAGGAATATCCAGAGGGTAAATTTACCCTGGCTTTTGTCGGCTACGGCGAGGAATCCGACCATACAGTTTTGGAATTAACTTACAACTGGGGCGTGGAAGAGTACAATTTAGGGGATGCTTACGGTCATATTGCGATCGGCGTTGATGACATTTACGCTACCTGCGATGAAATTAAAGCTCGCGGCGGTAAAGTTAGTCGCGAACCTGGCCCGATGAAACACGGTTCAACTGTTATTGCTTTTGTGGAAGATCCCGATGGATATAAAGTTGAATTAATTCAACTGAAAAATCGACGCGCCTAATCCAAGAAACCGGGTTTCTGCGAGAATTTTGGCATCCTCACCAGATTGTCTGAAGAAACCCGGTTTCTGACTGATAGCAAACCGACTAGAAACCGGGTTTCTGCGAGAATTTTGGCATCCTCACCAGATTGTCTGAAGAAACCCGGTTTCTGACTCCCCACGCGCCTAATCCAAGAAACCGGGTTTCTGCGAGAATTTTGGCATCCTCACCAGATTGTCTGAAGAAACCCGGTTTCTGACTCCCCACGCACCTAATCCAAGAAACCGGGTTTCTGCGATAATTTTCACATCCTCACCAGATTGTCTGAATAAACCCGGTTTCTGACTCAAGTTTTAGGTTTCTTTTGGGGAACTTGGGGAAGTTTTAAGATTTTGTCGGCGGCCATTTTGTCAACGATTAAATCGCCGATAATTTTAGCACCGTGGGAAGTAAAGTGCACGCCGTCATTAACTTTTACATATCCTCGCTTCCCCGATTTGTCAGCAACTACAGGAGTAAATTGGCCACCTTCAGCAAAAGTATCCCAAGTTGAAATAAATTCGATTTTTCTTGAAACTTTACTCGCATTTTTATAGATATCGTTCATAATTGGAAAAGCCTTGATGTACGAAGATCTGTTAGAGTTCGATTGACCCACCCAGTACACTTTACGCACGGAGGAATAATTCAATAATTTGGCATATTTTTCGACTCTTTCTTGATAGGCTTTTTGCCATTCTTTAGTCAGGATTACCCGGGATTTTCCTCGATCATCAGTGATGTCTTGAGTGTCATTTCCTCCAAATAAAACTATCACTACATCCGGCTGATAATCATTGATAATTTCTTTGGTTCTGGCATACCAGTCATAATAATCTATGCGATTTAAGCCACTGGATACTTTGTAGTCAATTTTCGTATCAGCGATCTTATATGTTTCCTTCATACTGTACTGGAGTTGAATTCCTAAATCGAACATTACTGAATCTCCAATAAACAAAAATCTGCGATAAGGTTTGGTGAGTTTCGGTTTGACTGCGGTTGGCTTTTTAGTTGAGTTTTTCGGTGGTAATGGCGTTTTTTCGAGGTTAGCAGTTGCGTTTTTTGGGGGGATGCGGTCGAAGTCAATATCTTTAATTTTGCTCCAAAAATCTTGTTCTGCTTTCCGAAAACCTTCGATATTTACCTGTCGTGCTGCTTGTTTGATTTCGGGAGTTGCGAAAGGAGTTGAGGATAAACTCTTGAGAAATAAAGATAAGTTGGAAAGGATCAAAGTGAGAATTACAGAAGTAAAAATTAGTAAAAATTCTCGATCTCTCATATTTGTTAAAAATTAAAGTATATAAAAGGCGGGACGGTGCTCGGCCCTAGCATCAAAATAGTATACACGAACAGCGAAACTAAGACAACCCGAAAAAATATGTTTTTTAAGGAGAGCATGACTTGCAATAGTTGGGAAATGCGATCGCCCCAGAAGTTAATAGCGCCAATTACTGCAATTACTAAGTACAATTGCCAAAAGTTAAATTGAAAGGTTGGGACACCGGAATGTATAATGCCTTGGAAAAACTGCACCGCAGTTTCCCAGTTGGGAGTGCCAAAAAATACCCAGCTACAAGTGACAAAACTAAAGGTTAACAACCAATTCATAACTTTAGCTAACCTGGGAAAGGAATAGTCTAATTTGAAGTGGATAGCTTGGGGGATATCTCTGCATAAATGGGTGACAATTAATCCTAAACCGTGAAGGGTTCCCCACACAATAAAGTTTAAACCGGCACCGTGCCAAAATCCGCCGATCGCCATTGTTAAAAATAAATTCAGGTACTTTCTCAATTTGCCGTGTTTGTTGCCTCCTAATGGAATGTAAAGGTAGTCTCTCAACCACTCGGAAAGACTGATGTGCCACCTTTTCCAAAACTCTTGGAGGCTTAAGGATTGGTAAGGCATATTAAAGTTGGGAATGGGTTTGAAACCTAGCAAGCAGGAGATACCGTTGGCTAAATCTGAGTAGCCGCTGAAATCTACATAAATTAAACAGGAATAGGAGATGGCTGCGAGGATTAAATCGATGCTGCTGTACTGTTGGGGAACTTTGAATGGCAATTGTGTGAAGTTAAATAAAAAGCTTGACAAAGTATACTTTTTGAACAGTCCCGACAAAATCAAAACTATAACTTCTTCGATTTGATAGTCGTATTTTTGGGGTGAATTTAGCTGGGAGTAAAATTCGCGAGATCGGGAGATTGGCCCGGAGGCAATTTGGGGAAAGTAGGTGATGTAGGTGGCGTAGTCTATAAATTTAGGACAGGGAATTTTTTCCTGGTAGCAGTCGATTAAATGGGAAATCATTCTAAAAGTGTAGAATGACACGCCGACGGGGGCGAGCATTTGCACAACTTGAAAACTGGCGGGGATTTGTAGCTGGTTCAGTACCTCAAATAAAGAAGTTACAAAAAAGTTGCAATATTTAAAGATGCCGAGGTTGGCAATGTTGAAAATTAGGCCGGATATGAAAGCAAATTTTTGATATTTTCCGTTGCAAACAGCTCGGAGAATGATATAATTGTAGGCAGTAGCTAAAACTAGGAGGAGGAGAAAGTCGAAACTCCAGAAGGAATAAAATAATAAGCTGGAAAGTAGTAAAACAATTTTATACAAATCGACTTTTTGTTTCAAAGGGAAGAGGGCGCTAAAAACAATTAGGAAAAAAACTAAAAATTGGTAAGTGGGAAATAGCATGAATTTCAGGAGATAAAAAATTGGCAACTGTCAATATAGATATTTTGTAGGAACACTGCATTGCCGATTAGTGTCAACTTAAGCTCAAACCCATTCATAGACTGCTGTTTAACTATTAAATCTAGCTCCCCCCTAGCCCCCCTTCTTAAGGGGGGACAAGAGTCTTTTCTTTCGTCACCCCCTACTCACACCCTACTCCCTTCTTAAGGGGGATTTAGGGGGTTCTGGACTCGGATATAAACGAGATTTCTCAAGGGTTTTAGGCGATTGTTGACACGAATGGGGAATGCCGTGTCCCTACTTGAGGTTTTGGCAAAAAGTCAATTATGTAACAAGTTCAGTGGCTTAACCGCACTCAGAAGTTCACAATCCCGTTTAAAGATTAAGATGGTTGTGAGAGTATATATTATTCAGGGATAAAAGCAGAATTCCCTGTGATTGCGAGGAACCATGCAGCCAACAGACCCTAGCAAATTTACCGATCAAGCCTGGGAAGCCATTGTCAAATCCCAGGATGTAGCCCGCCGCTTTGCGAATCAGCAGCTAGAGGTTGAACATTTAGCGATCGCCCTGATCGAACAGCAAGGCCAGGCCAACACCATTCTCAGCTTGGCTGGGATCGATGTCACCCGCTTAGCCCAGCAGTTAGAAACTTTTGCCAGACGCCAGCCTAGAGTGGCCAACCCTGACCAACTATACCTCGGTCGCGGCTTAGAAGTGATGTTAGATGCTGCCGAGTCTGCCAGACAGACTTGGCAAGATAATTTTATCGCCGTTGAACATTTATTAATAGGCTTACTAGAAGACGAACGAGTTGGTCGGCGTTTGCTGACTAGGGGCGATGGGCCGCCGGGCCGCCCTGGTTACGATCGCAAACCCCCCTCGGGCACAATCGATCGCCCAAAACTGGAAGAAGCAATCAAATCCTTCCGCAGCAGCGCCAAAGTTCAAGACCAAAATCCCCAAGCTAGCAAGACTCGTAATCCTAGCAAAACTCAAGACCAAAATGCCGAAGCTAACAGCGACGCGCTAGCTAAATACGGCCGCGATTTGACAGAAGCAGCCAAAGCAGGCAAACTTGACCCCGTAATCGGCCGCGACGAGGAAATTCGCCGGG
Organism: Microcoleus sp.; assembly: GCA_042408215.1. Classification (GTDB taxonomy): domain Bacteria; phylum Cyanobacteriota; class Cyanobacteriia; order Cyanobacteriales; family Microcoleaceae; genus Microcoleus. The sequence continues at coordinate 227,730 of JAYFMW010000003.1, forward strand.
TAGTGCAAGTTCTGTCCCGCCGCCAGAAAAATAATCCGGTGTTAATTGGCGATCCCGGAGTCGGAAAAACTGCGATCGCCGAAGGTTTAGCCCAACGCATTGTCAACGGCGATGTCCCCGAATCTTTGAAAAATCGCCAACTATTTAGCCTCGACATGGGTAGTTTAATTGCAGGGGCAAAATTCCGGGGCGAATTTGAAGAACGATTGCGATCTGTACTGCGAGAAGTCATCGATTCCGACGGGCAAATTGTCCTATTTATTGACGAATTGCACACCGTTGTTGGAACTGGTGGCGGTGGTAGTTCCGGTTCGGGAATGGATGCGGGAAATTTGTTAAAACCGATGTTGGCCAGAGGTGAATTGCGCTGCATCGGCGCCACAACTCTCGACGAATTCCGCAAGAATATTGAAAAAGATCCGGCCTTAGAACGCCGGTTTCAACAAGTATTTGTCGGCGAGCCCAGCGTTGAAGATACTATTTCCATTTTGCGCGGATTGAAAGACCGGTATGAACGCCACCACGGGGTAAAAATTACCGATTCGGCCCTGGTAGCTGCTGCAACTCTTTCTTTTCGCTATATTTCCGATCGATTTTTGCCGGACAAGGCGATCGACCTTGTAGATGAAGCGGCCGCCCACTTGAAAATGGAGATTACTTCTAAACCCGTGGAATTAGAAGTAATCGACCGCCGGGTGATGCAGTTGGAAATGGAAAAATTGTCGATCGAAGGCGAGGGAAAAGGTGCTCAATCGCCTGGGATCGGCCCCCGCATTGAACGCATCACATCTGAGATTGACATTTTAAAAGTCAAGCAGGAAAAATTGTCCTCTCAGTGGTTGGGCGAAAAGCAGTTGTTGGATGCAATCAATAAATTGAAAGCAGAAGAAGACCAATTGCGAGTCCAAATCGAACAGGCAGAAAGGGCTTACGATTTGAATAAAGCTGCACAGTTAAAGTACGGCAAGTTGGAAACTGCGGTGCGCGATCGGGAAGCGAAAGAAGCGGATCTTTTGAAACAACAATCTCAAGGTTCTTCCCTACTGCGCGAAAAAGTTACTGAGGGTGACATTGCCCAAATCGTGGCAAGCTGGACGGGAATTCCTGTCAATCGGCTGTTAGAATCTGAGCGCCAAAAATTGCTGCAATTGGAGAAGCATTTGCACCACCGGGTCATCGGTCAACAGGAGGCTGTGACAGCCGTTGCTGCGGCAATTCGGCGGGCTCGCGCGGGGATGAAAGACCCCGGAAGACCGATCGGTTCTTTCTTGTTTATGGGCCCCACAGGCGTCGGAAAAACTGAGTTAGCGCGGGCTTTAGCAGAGTTTTTATTTGACAGCGACGATGCAATTGTTCGCATTGATATGTCCGAATATATGGAGAAGCACAGCGTCTCCCGGTTAGTAGGAGCTCCTCCCGGATATGTCGGTTACGATGAAGGGGGACAACTTTCGGAAGCAGTGCGGAGACATCCTTATTCGGTAGTGTTATTTGACGAAGTGGAAAAGGCTCACCCGGACGTATTTAACATTTTGCTGCAAGTGTTGGATGACGGCAGAATTACGGATTCTCAAGGCAGAGTTGTTGACTTTAGAAATACCGTAATTGTGATGACTAGCAATATCGGCAGCGACCACATTTTAGAAGTGTTTGCTAAGAAGGGAAAAACTGCGAAAAAGCCTGCTAGTCGGAAGCATGAAGTGCCTGATTTGTCAAGTCAAAAGACAAATTATAAAGTTGATGATGATGGCACGGTTGAGGTGTCAGCTTCGCGAGTTTCTGATGCTGTAAGTTCTCCAATTTCTCAGGAACCTGAAAGTGTATTGAGTCAAGAACGGGAGACTGATGAAGAGTATGAACAGATGTTGAAACGGGTGATGACTGCGTTGCGATCGCACTTCCGGCCGGAATTTCTTCAGCGGGTGGACGAGACAATTTTGTTCCACACTTTGAGCAAGATCGAACTGCGGCAAATAGTCAGCATTCAAGTCAAGCGGCTCGAGCGTTTGTTGGCCGAGCAAAAAATCACTTTGGAACTGTCGGATGCGGCGAAAAACCATATCACAGATGTCGGTTACGACCCGGTTTACGGCGCTCGTCCCTTGAAACGCGCTATCCAGCGGGAGTTGGAAAACCCGCTGGCTAACAAGATTCTGGAAAATGCGTTTGTGGAGGGTGATACAATTGCGATCGACTGTGAAAATAATACTTTGCAATTTCGCAAAAAAGAGTCTCGCCCAGCGCTGACAGGTAACAGTTTGTAGTGGCGTTAGGAACAAGCAAGATGCCTGTTCGACAAATTAGATCAAATCCGTTGGTATCGGAATTATTCATCTCTCTCTTCTCGGTCTCTGCGGACTCTGCGGACTCTGCGGTGAAATCATTCCGAAACAACCGTAAACGATATAATCAATCTTCCTGAAGAACAGCGAAGATGCCTGTTCCACAAATCATTAATCTTCTTGTGGAACAGGCATCTTGCCAGTTATTCAAAATGGTTCAATCTGTTACTTGATATCAAGAATTAAACATGGTGCGGCTACCGTAAGCATCCAAGCTGTAGGCGGGAACGCGAACGCTGTAATCAATCTCTGTTGCTGTCACTGCTACAGCCAATTTTTCAAAAGCTTCTGAGTCCCAATTGCGATCGTGGATGGGCTTTGACTGTTCGCCCAGGAAGTATGCTTGAGTGCCAATCACTGATGCTGCTACCCAACCGACGATTAAAAGGGAGATTACGATAGTCATAACTGCTTTTTCCTTAAGTTTTGTTGCCTTATGTAAACTAATGTAACAATAACTAGCAATGAGCGTCAAGGTGGTGTAAGGTCGTGGCAACCGTCGGACTGGTAGGGAAAACCGCACCTAACCTCAAGTTGTTACCTACAAAGCGATCGTATGTAGGGTGTGCACCGCGCACCAAGGCGTGTCAACTTAAGACCCAAACCATAAAAAATGTCGCTTGTAGGCGACTGTGCGATCCCCCTAGCCCCCACCCCCCTGTCCCCCCAAGGGGAGAAAAGAGCAGTCTTAAGTTGACATGAATGCCCCGTACCCGCCTCCGAGTGTCCGAGGGAGAGAATACTTATTCAACTTCTGCTTTCTCGCTGTATCCGCGATCGCAAAACCTATGAGATAGTTTGAGTTTTTAGTTAAAAAAATATAAATTTTGCGTTCATAAATTATGCTCAAAACTCCGCCGCTGGCATGAGGAATTAGCGCCAAATTATAAGGTATGATTTATAAGTTTTGATTTTCAGTAACTATTCCCCATTCCCGATTATCAATTCCCCATTACCAATTACCCATTACCAATTACCGATTACCAATTATGCAAAACTCAATTTTAAATAACGATCCTTTGTGGTTCAAAGACGCGATCATTTACGAAGTGCCAATTCGCGCTTTTGCAGACAGCAATGCTGACGGGATCGGCGACTTTCGGGGGCTGACAGAAAAACTGGATTACCTACAAAACTTGGGAGTAACAGCAATTTGGGTGCTGCCGTTTTTTCCCTCCCCACTCCGAGACGACGGCTACGATACTTCGCACTATACCACAGTCAACCCGATTTACGGCACTTTAGAAGACTTTAAACATCTTTTAGAACAAGCGCACCTGCGGGGAATTAGAGTCATTATTGAGTTAATTGTTAACCACACTTCCGACCAGCACGCTTGGTTTCAGAAAGCGCGCAGATCCCCTAAAGGCAGTAAAGAAAGAGATTTTTATGTATGGAGCGACACCCCAGAAAAATATCAAGATGCTCGGATTATTTTCCAAGATTTTGAAACTTCTAATTGGGCTTGGGATGGCGTAGCAAAAGCTTACTACTGGCATCGTTTCTATTCCCATCAACCAGACTTGAATTACGATAATCCTGCTGTGATCCAAGCCATATTAGATGTGGTGGATTTTTGGTTGGAACTGGGAGTTGATGGACTGCGAATGGATGCCGTGCCTTACCTGTATGAGCGCGAGGGTACTAACTGCGAAAACTTGCCAGAAACTCACGTATTCCTCAAACATTTGCGGAAGCACGTAGATGAGAAATTCCCCAACCGAATGCTGCTAGCTGAGGCGAATCAGTGGCCGGAGGATGCGGTTGAATATTACGCCGATGGGGATGAATGTCACATGAACTTTCATTTTCCCCTAATGCCTCGCTTATTTATGGCTTTGCACATGGAAGATAGCTTCCCAATTAGTGACATTCTCCAGCAAACTCCTCAGATTCCTAATAACTGTCAGTGGGCATTATTTTTGCGAAATCATGACGAATTGACGCTGGAAATGGTGAGCGATGAAGACCGAGATTATATGTATCGAGTTTATGCTCAAGACACGCAGGCGAGGATTAATTTGGGTATCCGCCGCCGCTTGGCTCCGCTGATGGGAAATAATCGCCGCCGGATTGAGTTGATGAATGCTTTGTTGCTTTCTCTTCCGGGTACGCCTGTGCTGTACTATGGGGATGAAATTGGTATGGGGGACAATATCTATTTGGGCGATCGCAACGGGGTGAGAACTCCGATGCAGTGGAGTGGCGATCGCAATGCCGGTTTCAGCCGCGCCAATCCGCAAAGGCTGTACGCGCCGCCAATTGTTGACCCTGAATATCACTACGAATCTGTTAACGTGGAGGCGCAACGAGCTAATCCGAGTTCTCTTTGGTGGTGGATGAAACGCCTAATTGCAATTCGTCAACGCTTCCAAGCATTCGGCCGCGGGACTTGCGAATTTCTTTACCCGGAAAACCGCAAAGTTTTAGCTTTTGTGCGTACTTATCAAGACGAACACATTTTAGTAGTGGCGAATTTGTCGCGCTTCGTGCAGACGGCAGAATTAGATCTTTCGCCATTCAAAGGTGCTGTTCCGGTGGAGATTTTTGGCCGTACAGAGTTTCCGGCTGTTGGCGATTCTGCTTACTTTTTGAGCTTGAGTCCTCACTCGTTTTACTGGTTTACTCTCACTGTCAAACAAGAAGATTTTTCGCTACATTTACCTCAAGCCGAACTGCCGAATTTTGCGGTCATCGGCAACTGGAAAACAGCTTTTACTACAAGTAAATTGAGTGATAATCTGCTTACTATTTTGCCTAATTACTTGCGAAATAGCAACTGGTTCACCGGTACGGACAGGACAATTCAATCTTTGCAAATAGGTGAAGTTGTGCCAGTTGAATGTAAAAACTCTACGGGGTTAGAATCAACAATTTACATTTTGCTGTTGCAGTTAAATTATACTGAAGGGATGGCCGAAACTTACGTTTTGCCTGTAGGTTGGGAAGAGATTCAAGGCGATGCGGACGAACGGGCGATCGCCCGCATTCACTTCCCAGAAACCAACGAAGTCGGCGTACTATTTGATGCTACCACTGCTCAAGGTTTTCTCAGTGCTCTGCTAGAGGCGATCGCGAATTCTCGCAGTTACACAGGTGCGGCAGGTAAACTGCTAGGAATTCCCGACAAGGCACTCACATCAGAACAAGATTTGTCGCAGCTAGAACCTCACGTATTCAAAAAAGAACACAGCAATACATCCGCAGGTTATAGCGATCGCTTCGTCCTAAAACTCTTGCGAAAAGTTGAAGAAGGTATCAACCCAGAATTAGAAATCGGGCGCTTTTTAACCGATCGCAACTTGATTCAACACTTTGCTCCAATTGCCGGCTCTTTGGAATATCAGGCCTCTGGAAAACCAGTAATGACGCTCGGCATCCTGCAAAAATTAATCCCCGATAGCAGGGATGCTTGGTCTTATACCTTAGACACATTGCGCGACTATTTCGAGCAAGTAATGGCAGTAGAAGCAAAGTATGCCACGGAGAATTTATCTACTGCCCCGGAAAATTATTTGCCGAACGCAACCCCCCCACAAATGCAGCGACAGTCAAACTCGCTACAATCCGATTTATCCCTAGAAATTCCCGAATTAGCTCGCGAACTAATCGGTTCCTATTTAGCCTCCGCCGAACTTTTAGGAAAGCGGACAGCCGAACTTCACCTAGCTTTAGGTTCAGACGCACAAAATCCCGATTTTGCCCCAGAAAGCTTTACTTCATTTTACCAGCGTTCCATCTATCAACAGATGAGAAATCTAGCAGGAAGGACTTTGCTGCTACTGAAAAAACGGCTGTCCCAAATGCCACCGGAAACCCAAAAATTGGGACAAAATCTGCTCAACTGCGAAGACTTGCTGATGGAACGTTTCAAGTCTATTTTGAACTTGAGAATCACGGCCGATCGCATTCGTTGTCACGGGGACTTTCATTTCGGAAAAGTTCTTTATACAGGCAAAGACTTCGTGATTATTAATTTTGGAGGAGAACGAAATCGACCATTAAGCGAGAGGCGGATGAAGCGCTCGCCCCTGCGAGATGTTGCGGGAATGATGCAATCTTTCAATTACGCTGTTACTTTGGGACTCCGCAATGAAGTAGAAAGCGGGATGATTCTTCCTAAAAATTTATCTGAGATGCAGCAGTGGGCAAATGTTTGGGATCGCTGGGTTAGCCTGACTTTTCTCAAGAGTTATTTGGTGACAGCAGCCGATGCAAAATTCTTGCCAAAATCTATCCCGGAAATACAAGTTTTGCTGGATGCTTACATCTTAGAAAAAACGGTTTCTGAGCTGGTATACGAACTTAATTACCGCTTGGATTGGGTAGAAATTCCCCTTCAGCGGATGCTACAATTGCTGCAACGTTGAGTTGATAAGTAGTAGGATTTACGCATGGAGACCTAGAAACCGGGTTTTTACGAAAAGACGCGTTGCAGCCCGCAGATTCGGTAAAAAACCCGGTTTCTGACCACCCGTGTGTAAGTTCTGTCTGGAATGAGGAGATTTCTTCACGACTATCTTTAAATCGCTCCATACTTACCCTGTTTGGACATTTGAACAATACCTATGCAACCGGAAATGATCTGATCTCATTTACGGTTGTTTTGGAATGATTTAACCGCAGAGACCGCAGAGACCGCAGAGAAAGAGAAGAGAGAGATAATTCTGGTATAACCGGAATTGATACCACACATTCTTCCTTCTTCCTTCTTCCTTCTTCCTTCTTCCTTCTTCCTTCTTCCTTCTTCCTTCTACTTACTTCAAATAAAGAGATGTTTGATATAAAACTTGTTCTTGATGGGTTAACAAAGTGCAGTCAGAAAGCGGGTAAGCCACGCAAGTAACAGCGTAGCCAGCTTGCAATTCTAAGGGCTTCAAAAACTTTTGTTCGCTTTGGTCGATTTCGCCGCTAAGCAGCTTGACAACGCAGGCAGAACACTCTCCTTGCTTGCATCCATTCGGCAAGCGGATGCCGGCATCTTCTGCCATATCTAAGATATACTGGTCGTCTGGTACTGCGATCGTGCGATCGAGAGCGAGCTCCTGATTCACCAACCGAACTTGATAAACTGCCATTTTTTCCTCTGGACTAAAGTCAAGTGTCACACTTCTATCGAGTTGTATGGTGCGTCAGACGCAGTTCTAGGGTGATGATTCAAGGTCTTGGATCTGACGCACCCTACTAATTATGCCAGTTGCGTAAGTCATTTTCCTCTTGAATCTGGATTGCTTGTATTTAATGAATAGCTCCCCGACTTCGCCGAAGTTGTCGGGGAGCTAACTCTGATTTTACATTGATTATATCTAAACAAGTGCTTCTTGATAATCGAGATTTTCATCGAGATAAATAGCTCGAATATCCTCCGGCAAATTTGCTTCGAGAGTTTGATATCCTTTTTGCAGCAAAGCCCTTACCTGAGCCGGCGAAATAGCTTCACCTTCTGCTTGTAAATAAGCTGCAATTCTGGTTTCGCTCCAGCGGAAAGTCTGAGCCATCAACACAACTAAACGCGGTAGCGGTGCTAACAATTCTAAAGCTTGTTTGACGTAACACCACAGAGGAGGCGGAGCCGATTGCAAAGAATAATGAATCCTCTCAACAGGAGGCAATTCGGCTTGATTAATGCAGATAGCGGTGACATTAATTAACCAGTTTTGGAGACTGAGATTTCCGCCATCAGACTCTTGGATTTCGCGGCGCAAATCGAGGCCTCGGAGTTCGTGATAGATGTGCAGCCAAGTGTGGGCGAATAGGTAATCTCCTTGTACGGGCGATCGCACAGAATGGCGGATCAGCGAGTGAACTATTTGAGCGTAGCGGCAAAAAATTGCAGTGAAGTATCTACCCTGGTCGGGATAATTTTGAAACAGGGTTAATAATTCCTGGTCGCTGTGATGGAACAGAGATTTGACAACAGGATGGTTAATCTCGGAAAAATTAGGTGTTTGCACAATTGTTCTGGAATGGTTTGGTAATAAATATTGAAATAGTACCATATCCTCCGCCGCCCGGTGTTTAGATCGCAAACACATCTCCAGGCTGCGATCGCACTTGCTCCGCTAAGGTTTTTGATCTGGCTGCGGCTGCTTTTCCGCAGGTTTTATTGCTCCAAATCGCTGCAATGTGTGGGTGTACCAGTCGATATCCCGCCAAGTTGTAAATTTGGCGCTGTTTTGATCGCATTTTTGCTTTACGGTTGTCAAACTTGCTGTGTCGCTTTTAGTTGCTTCCAGCACCTGGAATAAGATGCAGTGAGCTAGCCCTTCTTGGTTCTCAAGCGGCTTTTTTTCGTCAAGATAGATCGCTTTTTTGAGGTTCTCAGTAGCTGCGGTGTAGTCTTTTTTTTGTAATAGCGTCCATCCCAAATTTTTGTATAATTTGTATTTCACTTCCTCGGTTTGACTGGTCTCCAAACCGAGACGAAACATGGTCTCAGCTTCGGTGTAGTCTTGTTTGAGAAAAGCTAACCGCCCCAAATTGTTAAAAGCTTTGTGTTGGTTTCCGGATAAGGCAGTTTGATACGCTGTTTTAGCCTCGTCAAATTTGAGCATGGCTTCGTAAACTTCGCCCCGATACAGGTAAAAATCAGCATTCTGCGGGTCGAGGGCGATCGCTTGGTCGAAGTTATTTCGTGCTTGGTCTAACTGACCTTGAGCCAGATGTTTTTGCCCGTTTTTACTGTAATATTTAGCAAGACTTGGCAGGGAAGCGTTGAGAGCGATCGCGCTCAGCAGCATGATTGCTGACAAGCCACAAGTAAATTCAGACTGGTATTTGAGAGGAATTTTCCAATTCTTGAGCAAGCGCTCAACAAATTGCTGCCCCCCTTTCGTCAACGAGCCCCCTGCTACCAGCAGCGTCAGCCCGCTTTGGCTGAGCATCCCAAATGCTTCGGCGATCCCGACGCCGCCTGCTGCAAACCGTGGTTGAATGCTGCCAATAAAGCTGGTAGTCGTTACTAAGCAAGCAATGCTCAGCAATTGCCACAGCCAGTCCCACTGTTTTGACGGCGGCTGGAGTTGGTCGATGTACCACCACCATGCGATTTGGGGGGGATTGAAACTGCGCCGCCACTTATCGAACTCGACTGCTTCGTTAATTGACTCAGCCTGTTCTTTTAAGCGATCGTCTAACCGAAGTACAGCAACTAAACTTTCAGCAGGAGGCTGAGTTGTTTTGGAGAGGGCGGAACTCGCGTTATCCCGGGCTGCGAGAACTTCTAGGACTTTTTCTGGCTGTGGATTTGATGCCTTCTCGATCGCGCTCAGGGCTGCCTCATAGCGAGCGATTGCACAATCTAAATCCGAAGTAACTTGTGCCTCTGAATTTGCATCAATAGCCATCGCACCTTAACTCATAAATTGTGAAACCGTCAACTATCTTAGGACAGTCTATACTATCTCGCAAGCCTTTAACTGTAAATTGGCGTTAAAAATGTGCGATCGCATCCTAAGTTTGTTCTGAATTACTATTTAGATACAACCACCATATCCTCCACCCCCCGGAGTCTCGATCGCAAACACATCCCCAGCCTGCATTTCCACAGTCGCCGTACTCCCCAACTCCTCAACTTTTCCATCCAATCTTTCAACATAATTCCGCCCCAAAACACCGTTTCCCCCACCATTCAAACCGCAAGGATAAATCACCCGCCTCCCCGATAAAATCCCCGCCGTCATCGCCTCCCGAAACCGCACTCGCCGCACAACTCCATTACCCCCGCGATGACATCCATTCCCCCCGCTATTAGCCCGAATTGCAAAACTTTCCAACAACACCGGAAAGCGCCATTCTAATACTTCAGGATCGGTTAAACGCGAATTAGTCATGTGAGTTTGCACCGCATCCGTACCATCAAAATTTACACCCGCACCCGCACCGCCACAAATAGTTTCATAATATTGATAACGCTCATTTCCAAAAGTAAAATTATTCATAGTTCCCTGAGAAGCCGCCATCACTCCCAAAGCACAATACAAAGCATCGGTAATATTCTGCGAAGTTTCCACATTACCTGCAACTACCGCCGCCGGATAGCGAGGATTCAGCATACAGCCTTCGGGATTGATGATTTCGAGAGGTTTCAAACAGCCCGCATTCAGAGGGATATCGTCATCTACTAATGTACGGAAAACATACAAAACCGCAGCTTTGCAAACCGCTGCGGGAGCATTAAAATTGTTGGTTTGTTGAGGAGAAGTGCCAGTAAAATCTATTTTCGCACTGCGGGCAGATTTGTCAATAGTAATAGCTACTTTAATCTGTCCGCCACTATCCATCGGATAAGTAAACTCGCCATTTTTCAAAACATCAATTACCCGTCGCACCGACTCCTCAGCATTGTCTTGTACGAAGCCCATATAAGCTTGTACTGTTTCTAATCCGTAATGTTCTACCATCTTGATAAGTTCTTCTGCACCGCGCTTGTTAGCAGCAATTTGTGCTTGCAAATCGGCGATATTTTGAGCGGAATTGCGAACAGGCAAATTCCCAGTTTTCAGAAGTTCTAGTAATTGTTGTTCTTGGAATTTTCCCTCCCTTACTAGCTGAAAATTGTCAAGCAATACGCCTTCCTGAGTTACTGTTGTGCTGTTAGGAGGCATGGAACCGGGAGTAATGCCGCCGATGTCGGCGTGATGTCCCCGCGAGGCTACATAGAAGAGAGGAAGGGAATTAGTATTATCAAAAACTGGGGTAATAACGGTGATATCTGGCAGGTGCGTGCCGCCGTTATAGGGATTATTAGACACATAAACGTCCCCAGATTTAATAGTAGATTGTTTTGCTACAATTAAAGCTGAAACGCTTTCGCTCATCGAACCTAGATGCACGGGAATATGCGGCGCATTGGCTACTAATTGCCCGTTTTGGTCGAAGATTGCACAGGAAAAATCGAGGCGTTCTTTAATGTTTACAGAAGAACTTGTGTTTTGTAAAGTGATGCCCATTTGTTCGGCGATGGCGCGAAACAAGTTATTAAATATTTCCAGCAAAACCGGGTCTGATTTTACCGCAGATAAACGCGAATCAACGCGGATATTATCTGCGTTAATCTGCGTTAATCTGCGGTTCAAAATTAAATCATTTCTCTCTGTTAATTCCGCTTCCCATCCAGGCTCGATCGCATTCGTTCCCGTGGCTTCAACAATCAGGGCTGGGCCAGTAATGCAGTCGTGCGATCGCAAATTTTCTCTCTGATAAACAGGCGTTTTCTGCCACCCGCCAGCAACATACATTTGCACCGTTGAAATTGGCTGCACAGGCAAGATGCCTGTGCCACAAGAAGAGGCAATTATTGGTTCATTTTGTACATCCATTGTTTCTACAACTTCCACCGAAACTGCTTCGACAATTAGCGCTTTTTCTGGCATAATAAAACTGTAACGCTGTCGGTGTGCCGCTTCAAATTCAGCCTGCATCGCCTCAAAACTTGCAGCAAAATTTACCGCCAAAACCGAATCACTTCCCTGATATTTTAAATGCAGCTTCCTAACAACTAAAACTTCCTCCTCTTCCTCTGTGCCCTCTGCGCCTCTGCGGTTCAATTCCCTCTTTCCCTCAGCCTCCAATTCGGCTAAAATATGATGCAAATCAGTAATTAATTCGAGACTTAATTGTTGCTCGATCGCCCTTTCGCGAATTGCCCGCACATCAGCCAAACCCATACCGTAAGCCGACAACACCCCTGCATAAGGGTGAATAAATACCCGTTTCATGCCCAAAGCATCGGCGATCGCACAAGCGTGTTGGCCACCCGCACCCCCGAAACAGCACAATGTATATTCCGAAACATCATAACCGCGCTGAAGTGAGATTTTTTTCACCGCATTAGCCATCTTTTCAACGGCGATCGCCAAAAAACCCTCCGCCACCTGTTCCGGTGTCTTCTCGCCCCCAATTTCCCCCGCTAATTGCACAAATTTTTGCTTGACTACATCAGAGGCGATCGGCAAATCTCCATGCAATCCAAAAACTTTCGGGAAAAAATCAGGCTGAATTTTCCCCAACATCACATTGCAATCAGTCACCGTCAAAGGCCCACCTTTGCGATAGCAAGCAGGCCCAGGATTCGCCCCCGCAGAAGCGGGCCCGACGCGGTAGCGAGCACCGTCAAAAAATAGAATTGAACCGCCACCAGCGGCGACAGTGTGAATTGCCATCACGGGCGATCGTAATCTTACCCCAGCAATTTCTGTCTCAAATTCTCGTTCATATTCGCCGTTAAAATGGGCAACATCTGTGGAAGTTCCGCCCATATCAAAGGTAATAATTTTCTCAAAACCTGCGATTTTACTGGTTTTAACTGCACCGACAATTCCCCCAGCCGGGCCGGATAAAATGCTATTTTTTCCTTGAAATTGTGCGGCATCAACTAAGCCGCCATTCGACTGCATAAACATTAATTTAGGGAATGGGGAATGGGGCATTGGGAATTGGGCATTGGGCATAGGGGGCGGGCAGGAGGAGGGCGGGCACGGGGGCACCGCCCCTACAGATAATTGGCTGGTTATTTGTTCTACATAGCGACGTAAAATCGGAGATAAATAAGCATCAACAACCGCAGTATCTCCCCGGAAAATTAGTTTCATCAGCGGGCTAACTTCGTGAGATACTGATATTTGGGTAAAGCCAATTTCCTGAGCTATTGCGGCAACTTGTTTTTCGTGTTCCGAGTAGCGGTAGCCGTGCATGAAGACGATCGCACAACTGCGAATTCCATCATCATAGGCTTGCTGTAAAGACGGGATAAAATGGGGATTGACAGCAATTAACTCTTCACCTTGAGCACTGTAGCGTTCTTCTACTTCCATTACTTTTTCATAAAGCATTTCTGGTAAAACAATGTGACGGGCGAAGATATTGGGGCGATTTTGATAGCCAATTCTCAAAGCATCGCGAAAACCTTTAGTAATGATTAATAAAGTGCGATCGCCTTTTCTTTCTAATAAGGCATTTGTCGCCACCGTCGTCCCCATTTTAACCGCTTCAATTTGTGCCGCAGGTATAGGAACATCTCCAGCAATTCCCAAAATGTCGCGAATTCCTTGAACTGCCGCATCAATGTAGCGATCGGGATTTTCAGATAGCAATTTGTGAATGACTAATTTACCATCAGGGCCTTTAGCAACAATATCAGTAAAAGTGCCACCGCGATCGATCCAAAATTGCCAGCCAGTGCGATCGCCAAAAACAGCATTCATATCTTTATCACTCATCTTCTCTTTTCTTCCTTCGCGCCCTTAGCGCCTTCGCGGTTCGTTCAAATAAAACTGCTATATATATCGAATAGCCCCAACCAGCCCCCGACAAACACCAGCCAAAAAATCCAAATCCAAAGTCTCAATTTTATCGCTTGCTTGATGATAGTGAGGATTTCGCATATTAGCCGTATCCGTCACCATTATAGCCCGATAACCATTATCCCAGAAAGGAGCATGATCGCTGCGGCGAGTATCGGCGACAATTAAACCTCGATTCGGCACCGGCAGCCACTCGCAGCGCTGGCCAGATTTGCGAATTTTACCACTTAAATTAATCAGATCTGGAACAGTCCGCAAATTGCCAATTAAAGCAATAAAATTGCCGCTATTTGGATAAAAATATTTCAAGCCAGCGGGATAGTTTTGAGAATTAGAATTATGATTGCAGTAACCTAACATTTCCAAGGAAATCATTAATCGCAGTGGCTGTTTTTGTGCTTGTAACTTAGCAGCATAATGCTTGCTACCAAACAAGCCGTATTCTTCCATATCAAAGGCGACTAATTGCACTGGATATTTGAGAGGGCGAGCGACGAACTCTGCCGCCAACTCCAGCAAAACAGCAACTCCCGTAGCATTATCATCCGCCCCCGGACTACCCGGTACTGTATCGTAATGAGCGCCTATTAAAATCGTCGGCAACCCCTTCTTAATCCGCTTTTCAATCCCCGGATTGTCTTGCTTCCCCCCCTTAGCAAGGGGGGGACTGAGGGGGGGTAAATTCAAAATCAAATTGTGATGAATTCGGCCGCGCAACGAAAAATCGTCAATTTCTACAGTTCCCCACTGTGCTAACTGTTCGCGAATGTATTGCTGGACATAAAAATGTCCTGCTGATGCGAGATATGGGTTGCGATCGCGGACAATTTGAATCAGATGATTGTGCAAGCGTTCCTTGAGATCCATGCAGTCTGCTACACAACGAGTACAATAAAATTATATTCTGTTTAATCTGGGAAATTCTAGGAAGACAAGCAAAATGCCCTACAGCGATTTTAGTTTAGAAAAAGTCAAGCGAACCTTTGAACTGACAACTTCAGAAACAGTCGATCTATTCGGAGATATACCTGAATTAGAATGCAGCGCCCTATTGACAGAGACTCTCCGCTACAATGTACCTTTAGCCGTTGCCAGCAACAGCGAAAAAGCGCGCTCTGAAATGATTATTTCCCCAATTTTAATCGACCTCAGAAGACAGTTAAGGGAACGAATTAACTTGTTTTCTGGAATAGAGTTTGACGTGGATAGCGAAAGGGGATTAAATGGGATTTGCGACTTTATTATCAGCAATTCACCAGAAATACTATTTGTCAGCGCTCCCGTAATTACCCTAGTGGAAGCAAAAAAAGAAAATATCACTGCTGGTTTGGGACAATGCGTGGCGGAAATGTTAGCAGCAAGGATATTTAATGAACGTGCCGGCAATGAAATTTTCACAATTTACGGGGCAGTGACAACTGGGAGTATTTGGAAATTTATGAAATTAGAAGGAAGTGTAATTAGGATCGATCTGACTGAATATTACCTCAAAGATGTGAATAAAATTTTGGGGATTTTAGCAATGGGGGCTGTCTCGCAACCAATTGACGTTTGAGTGCGATCGGCAGTAAAATTAAGTCAGGTTAAACAAACACAAGTATCAAGCTATAAAACCATGCTAGAAACAGTTAGAATAGAAAATTACAAATCAATTCAAAAGCTCAAACTGGAGTTAGGACGAGTAACTGTATTGATTGGTGAAAATGGTTGCGGCAAGAGCAATATTCTAGAGGCGATCGCCCTTGCTTCTGCTGCGGCTGATGACAAGCTGGATAACGAGTTTTTGGCATCTAGGGGTATTAGGGTGACAGAACCTCAATTTATGCGATCGGCTTTTGAAAAAGATAATTCTGCACGCGATATCCAACTCTCTTTATTAGGACAAGATAGCCAAGAATTTAGTTTTGTACTCCACAATGAAAATCAGCCCTATTCTCAGTGGCTAAATCAAGAAGCGGACAAGAGATTTATTCTCAAATTTAGAGAGTATTTTAATACATTTGACGGCAATAAAGAAGAATTAATAAAAAGTTTATTGGATGACGATCGAAAATTTATTAATATTTTTAAGGAACCAATTAGCAAACTAATTGATTCAGTAAAACTACACAACTTTTTGATTTATTCTCCAGAGAATTACTCTTTGCGGATATTTGAACGAGAAGATCAAATTCAACCGCTAGGGATTTACGGTGAAGGCTTATTTAAGCTATTACAAGTTTTGAGTTTAGAAGAAAATCAGGAAAAACTTACAGAAATTAAGGCTTTACTTCGGTTAATAGATTGGTTTAAAGATTTTGAGATTCCTCGCACCTATAGCGAATTTGAATACAGCCTTCAAATCGCAGACAGATACTTAGACCCGGATCTAACTTATTTCGACCAAAGGAGTTCTAATGAAGGGTTTTTGTTTTTGCTTTTTTACTTTACTTTATTTATTAGCGATATCACACCTAAATTTTTTGCAATTGACAATATAGATGCTTCTCTAAACCCTCGATTATGCCGCAGGTTAATGCAAGAATTAGTTGAATTAGCAAAAAAACACGACAAACAAGTTATATTTACAACTCACAACCCGGCAGTTTTGGACGGTTTAGATTTAGATGATGATGAACAGCGGCTGTTTGTCATTTACCGCAACCAATTAGGACATACTAAAGCCAGACGTATTCTCAAACCTGAACCTCTCGAAGGACAGGAACCTGTAAAACTCTCCGAGGCTTTTTTGAGGGGCTATATCGGAGGACTTCCTAAGAATTTTTAATATGATTAGTTTTGGATTAATTACTGAGGGATTGACTGACCAGATTGTGATTGAAAATATTTTAGCAGGATATTTCGATAATCCCGATCTAGATATTAGACCGCTTCAACCAGCAAGAGATAAAGATGATGAGAACAAATTTAAAGGTTATGGTAGTTGGAGTCAAGTTTTTGCTTATTGTCGTTCAAGAGATTTTCAAGAAGCGTTTCAATTTAATAAGTATATAATTATCCAAATAGATACTGATGTTTCAGAAGATTATGAAGTCCGTCAGCGAGATGAAAATAATGAGTTTACTCCTGAAGAGTTAATCGCCAAAGTTATTGAAAAGTTTAAAGAGGTAATTGGCGAAGATTTCTACAGTAAATGTCAAGATAAAATCATTTGGGCTATATCAGTACACTCTATTGAGTGTTGGTTGCTGCCGCTATATTGTACAGGCAAGAAAAAGTCTAAATTGAAAAATTGTTTAGGGACGTTAAATCAGGAGCTTGTAAAGAAACATAGTTTTACAATTGACGCTAATGCTAAAAATCCTGAATATTATCGGGAAATTTCAAAACAATATAGCAAGCATAAAGTTTTGATGGCTTGTTACCAATACAATCCCAGTTTGAAAAGTTTTGTAGTAGAGATTGAAAGCAAAAAAATTGTGATTGCTTTAGAAGATGACTGGTGAAATTTCACAATTCTCCCTAAAATCCACCTGCTAAACTTCCGATTCCAATTCGCCTACCCGCACCTGCACCGATAACTCTACAGCATCCAACTCAGACGACTCTAATAATCCTGTGGCTTCTCCCTCAGCACTTGCTTTGTCCTGCGATCGCATTTTCTGCAATTTCTCAGTCAAAGTATCCCGCTGATTAATCAAATAAATACTCACCAAAGTCAGCCCAACCCCCAGAGATTGCAGCGGATTGAGCACTTCGCCCAAAAACAAATTGCCAAACAGTAAGGCAAAAACTGGGGTAAGAAAGGTAAGAGAACTTAAACTCGTTAGACTGCCACTTGAAGCAAAATAAAAGAATAAACCATAGGCGATCGCACTTCCGAATATAGTAGAATAACCTAACGCCATCCAGCCCGAAACATCAATATTTACAAACTGATCGGACTCAGTTGCCGCCGAAATTGCCAACAGCGGCAAACCGCCCAAAATCATGTGCCAGCCCGTCGCCACCACCGGGTCAACATAACGGCAAACCCAGCGCACAAGTACAGTTCCCACAGCCATCGACAAAGCCGCCAACAGCATCAACCATTCTCCACCCTGAAATAACTGTTCGATACCCGCCGCAACCTGCACATTTTCAGGATGAAAAAGCCCCAAAATCCAGCCATCCGGCAACCCAATTAAACTGATACCAGCCAGGCCAATAACTAATCCCAACCAGCCCCAAAAACCGATTTTTTCTTGAAACAGCCACAAACACAAAATTGCCACAGCTAGCGGCTGAGAGTCAATCATCACCGAACCTAAACCCGCACCGGTTCTGGCCAAACCTTCTGCCAAAAAACCTTGAAACAAAGTACCATCAACTAAAGCAAACAGCGAAATCCACAGCCAAGCTTTCCAACCCTGCGGCGATTGTTTTCCCATCAATGCCGCCGCTAGCAGCACCAACACGCCAGCCGGCACCAAACGCACGACAGCCACAAACAGCGGAGTTGTGTGCGGCATCACCCCTTTCATCGCTACCATCGCGGTTCCCCACAGGAAAAACGGCGCAATTAGCAACAGCGGCGCGAAAGGCAATTTTGAATCGGTAAGCTTTAGCTGCATGGGTCGGGCTCCAGATAATTGATGAGATTGATTCTCGTGGGGATGATGTAGTTTTGTTAAGCAATTTAGACAATTATATAGTGGAACAGGCATCTTGCCTGTTGCGAACAATCTGGCACAACATCTACCCCGATGAATAAGGCAAACTAGAAGTTAGCTACACAAGTTCGTAAAACTGCCCATGATTTGGCCATTCAAGCCCCGCTACCGTAAACAAATCGCTCGCATCGAAATCACCGGCGCTATTGCCGGAGATACCCGCAAACGAGTTCTAGAAG
Organism: Microcoleus sp.; assembly: GCA_042408215.1. Classification (GTDB taxonomy): domain Bacteria; phylum Cyanobacteriota; class Cyanobacteriia; order Cyanobacteriales; family Microcoleaceae; genus Microcoleus. The sequence goes on from JAYFMW010000003.1 coordinate 246,206, forward strand.
CCCTCAAAACCGTTGAAGAACGGAAATTTCCCGCCTTGCTGCTGCGGATAGACAGCCCCGGAGGTACTGTTGGCGATTCCCAGGAAATCTACAGCGCACTCAAGCGTCTGCGCGAAAAAATCAAAATTGTTGCCAGTTTTGGCAATATTTCAGCTTCCGGGGGAGTTTACATCGGTATGGGAGCTGAACATATCGTTGCTAATCCCGGTACAATTACCGGTAGCATTGGCGTGATTATCCGGGGTAATAATCTAGAACGGCTATTAGAAAAGGTAGGCGTTTCTTTTCAGGTGATTAAATCGGGCCCGTACAAAGATATCTTGGCATTCGATCGCGAATTGACCTCACCAGAACAGCAAATTCTGCAAGATTTGATCGACATCAGCTACCAGCAGTTCGTAGAAACCGTCGCGGTCGCCCGGAAACTGGCAGTTGACAAAGTTAAAAGTTTTGCCGACGGCCGTGTTTTCACGGGCCAGCAAGCCTTAGAATTGGGTTTGGTCGATCGATTGGGGACTGAAGAGGATGCCCGTCGCTGGACAGCCGAACTCGCTGGCCTCGACCCGGAAAAAACCGAGTCTTGCACTTTGGAAAAACCAAAACCTTTCCTAAATCGCGTCTTGGGGAGTAGTCTGGATATATCGGGACTTTCAGCTTACAAAAGTTGGCTGGAATTCGAGCTGTCTGCTAGCGGTTTGCCGCTGTGGATGTATCGCCCGTGATTAAATAAATTAGTTATTAGTCCGCAGTCATTAGTCAGCAGTCATTAGTCATTAGTCAGCAGTCAGCAGTCATTAGCTAACAAGTCAAGATTGCTGAGCGCAAATACCTAACAGCTAACCAATGACTAATGACTCATGACTAATCACTAATGACTCATGACTCATGACTAATCACTAATGACTAATGACTAATGACTAATGACTGATTACAAAAAAATGGAGAATATTTGCGTGGATTGGCAAGTGCGGGGGATTCGTGGGGCCACTACTGCTAGCGATAATTCGGTGGCCGCAATTCGAGAAGCGGTGAGAGAACTATTAGATGAATTAGAAGCCAGAAATGATTTAGATCCAGAATTAATTATTAGTGCTACGTTTTCTGCTACTCGCGATTTAGATGCTGTCTTTCCGGCCGCGATCGCCCGGGAACGCCCCCACTGGTCTAATGTTCCTTTATTGGACGTGCAGCAAATGTACGTCAAGGGTTCTTTGGAACGCTGCATCCGGTTTTTAATTCACGTTAACTGGCCCGCACATACTGAAATTTATCATCCTTATTTGCGGGGAGCTAAAAATTTGCGGCCGGATTGGAATTTAGCGGTTGCGGTTGCTGGGGAAAAATAATAGATTCACTTTTGGCTTGATTTAAAAGTTAACTCACCATTACAGGTGGGTTTATTTTTTACGGGACTTGACACAGTAAAAAACCAGCCCTGCGTATCTCTGGTTAAAAGCTTTTATTTGATCGAAAAAACCGGCTTCTTAAAGAAACCGGGTTTTGGTCAATCAGACGTTTTATTGTGATGCAACCGAATCCCTAAAAAGATGTCATATATAAAACTCCAAAAGTCCTTTTTTCCTTCCAATATTCCCAAACTTTGAGGAGAACCTTTCTCATCCAATAGCGGCTTGACAGCTTCGTAGGCTGGCTTGTAGTTGTACCAAGGAATCGAAGGCCACAAGTGATGAATCAGGTGATAATTCTGCCCCAAAATCAAGATATTTAGAATTGGACTAGGATATACTCTGGCATTTTTCCAGCGATCGCGCTCGTGAAATGGACGGTGCGGCAAATAATCAAAAAATAACCCCAAGGCTAACCCCACCACCAAAGCAGGAGAAAACCAAAAGTTCAGCACATAACCTAGTTGGTCGTATTGAATGGAGATATACACTACTGCTACGACAAATAAGCGGCTGAAAAACCATTCCCAAAGTTCGTATTTTCGCCACAGTTTGCGCTTAAAGAAGAAAATCTCGTGGTAAAAAAACCTCGCAGCAATCAACCACAGAGGCCCGCCAGTCGAAACATAATGGTCTGGATCGTTTTCTGGATCGTTAACGTGAGCGTGATGCTGCATATGTACCCGTGTAAACACCGGAAAAGCAAAACCCAACATCAGCGCGCTACCGTGTCCCAAGATAGCGTTAATTGTGCGATCGCGATGGGCTGCATTATGAGACGCATCGTGAATCACCGTTCCGGCCATGTGCAAAGCCAACACGTTCAGCGAAAAACAGCACCACTGTGGCCATTCCCAACACCAGAAACCCAAGTATGAAATCACGATAATCGCTACTGCACTCAAAAACAGCAGCAGCGTCGGATTGAAGTCACCGGGAGGACTCAGAAACTCTTTCGGCACTGTCAGTGGCCGTCCTGCCTCCGACATCTTTGTTAACACTCCTTAATATTTCACACTTGCGTAGTATAAGATACAAGGCTCCCAATAGTAAAGTTTTGTGAAATAACTGGATCTAATCTCGATCGCCCGTCGTCTGCACAAAAATGAGAGTATTGTTGCTTTTCCAGGATCAGGTATAGCAACCAGAGCGGAGGTCAGGACGTTTTTAATCGCTGAAACCATTGCTATGGTTGCATTTTCACATCGAATTCTGCCTTCAGCCTTCTTGCTTCTGCTATACATTCGCACAACGCTCTTGGGAAACAAACCCAAATAAATCGGTACATCTGTATATTTGTCAAGCCCTAGGGCAAAAGTTATTTTTCAGAACAGCCGATCGCCAAGAAAAAATTATCGATCGGTAAAAAGTCAGATATTCTAGAGAATGGTCAATGCCCGCTGTTTTGACGAACCAGAAATTTTTAACTTACACCGCCGGGAAGTCCCCCGCTCTACCTGTACCCAGGTGAGCGGTAGGATGAGAGGCCCGTCAACGTAGGAGGGCGAGTTGACCAAATCTTTCAGATTGTCTTTACTGTTTTCGGTAGTATGTAGTAAGATGTTGAGACAATGAGGTGATATTGAGTGCTCCATAAAGCTGTACAAGTCCGTCTGTATCCAACTGCATGGCAAGAAGCACTACTAACCCAAACATTTGGATGTTCGCGCTGGTGGTGGAATTATGCCTTAAATAAATCCATTGAGGTTTATAAAGATACGGGGAAAGGACTGGGACAGGTAGCACTCAACGCGCTATTGCCCAAGCTCAAAAAAGCCGAAGATACGCTGTGGCTGGCTAATTGTTACAGTCAGGTTTTACAAGCTACAACACTTAATTTAACCACGGCTTACAAAAACTTTTTTGCTCGACGTGCAGGCTTCCCTAAGTTTAAATCTAAACATGGCAAACAGTCAATTCAATACCCTCAAAATGTCAAGATTGTAGAGGGCAGTGTAAGGCTTCCCGGTAAGCTCGGGATAGTTAAAGCCAAAATACATCGACCAATTGAGGGAAAAGTCAAGACTGTCACCGTCAGTAAAATGCCGTCCGGGAAATATTTGGCATCTATCTTGACCGAAATTGAAGGGGAAAACCCTACTGTTTCAGAAGGTAAAATCTCTGGTATTGACTTAGGAATCAAACACTTTGCAGTTGTTACTGATGGCACAAAGGTTTCTAAATATGACAATCCTAAGCACCAGGCGAAGCATGAAAAGAATCTAAAGCGCAAACAGAAAAAGTTAGCCCACAAGCAGAAAGGAAGTAAGTCAAGACAAAAGTATAGAAAAATTGTGGCCAAAGTGTACGAACGAGTTAGTAATTCACGGCAAGATTTTCTACATAAACTTAGTCATAAGTTGGTCAGCGATAGCCAAGCGGTCATAGTAGAAAATCTTTATGTCAAAGGCATGGTTCGTAATCACAATTTGGCTTCATCAATTTCTGATTGTGGATGGGGAACATTCACTAATTTCTTAGCTTACAAACTAGAACGAAAAGGCGCGAAGTTAGTCGAGATAGATAGATGGTTCCCTAGTTCTAAACTCTGTTCTAATTGTTTTCATCATATCCGTGAAATGCCGTTGGATGTTCGTGAATGGACTTGTCCCCATTGTGGCACTCGTCACGACAGAGATGGAAACGCAGCTATCAATATTAGAGCAGAGGGTATCAGAATGCTAAAGACGGATGGTTCAGCCGTTTCTGCTGTAGGAGGGGAGGTAAGACCTTCATGGGGACGCAAGTCTGTCTTGAGGCACTCGCCTGTGAGTACAGAAGCTCCCGCTATACCTGGAGTACCAGGTATAGCGGTGAGTAGTTCACGACGTGCATCATTGCTTGTACTGAATAGCAAAAAGTTAGCCGAAATTAAACAATAAATCCTTTAGCTACCCCATCTCAATTCATGCAACTCCCAAAAGCCCTACGCCGGACTAAAATCGTCGCCACCATTGGCCCAGCCACCTCTGATCCACAAGTGCTGCGCCAGCTCATAGAAGCCGGTGCGACAACTTTGCGACTCAACTTTTCCCACGGAACAGAAGAAGACCACCAACGCAGCATTCGCTTAATCCGGCAAACATCCTTTGAACTCAACCAGCCGGTCGCCATCCTCCAAGACCTCCAAGGCCCGAAAATTCGTTTAGGCCGCTTTGAAACAGGGTCGATTGTTGTCAAAAATGGCGATCCTTTCATTTTGACCAGCCGCCCGGTTCCGGGCACCGAGCTAATTTCCTCAGTCACCTACGAACCTCTAGCAGACGAAGTTCCCGAGGGAGCCGTGATTCTGCTTGACGACGGGAAAGTGGAAATGCGCGTGGAAAAAGTAGACCGCAATTCGCGGGAATTGTACTGTCGCGTCGTCGTCGGCGGGCCACTTTCCAACAACAAAGGCGTGAATTTTCCCGGAGTTTACCTGTCAATTAAAGCGCTGACAGATAAAGACCGCAAAGATTTAATGTTCGGCCTCGACCAAGGTGTCGATTGGGTAGCGCTGAGCTTCGTGCGGAATCCCCAGGATATGCTCGAAATTAAAGAGCTGATAGCCAGTGCGGGTAAGCAAGTACCTGTTATTGCAAAGATCGAAAAGCACGAGGCGATCGAACAAATGGAGGCAATCCTGGCCCTGTGTAACGGGGTGATGGTCGCTCGTGGCGACTTGGGAGTGGAACTGCCGGCCGAAGATGTGCCGATTTTGCAAAAGCGGCTGATTGCTACTTCTAACCGCATGGGCATTCCGGTGATTACCGCTACCCAGATGCTCGACAGCATGGTTCACAATCCTCGTCCCACCCGCGCGGAAATTTCCGACGTGGCTAACGCGATTCTCGACGGAACTGATGCGGTGATGCTCTCGAACGAAACAGCCGTGGGCGACTTCCCCGTAGAAGCGGTGGCGACGATGGCGAGAATTGCGGTGCGGATGGAGAGGGAAGGAATTAGGCGCAATATTCGGAATGTAGAAGATATTGGTCGATCGATCCCCAACGGTATCAGTCAAGCAGTCAGCCAAATTTCCGAACAGTTGAACGCAGCGGCAATTATGACGCTGACGAAAACCGGCGCTACAGCCCGAAATGTCTCCAAGTTCCGGCCGACAACTCCGATTTTGGCAGTTACTCCCCACGTAGACGTGGCGAGACAACTGCAACTGGTATGGGGAGTAAAGCCCCTGTTGGTGCTGGATTTGCCCTCCACCGGCCAGACGTTTCAGTCGGCAATTAGTGTGGCCCAGGAGAAACATTTAGTCTCCGACGGGGATTTGGTGGTGATGACCGCCGGTACTCTGCAAGGGGTGGCAGGCTCAACGGATTTGATTAAGGTTGAGATGGTGACAGCGGTTTTGGGTAAGGGAACCGGTGTTGGTTTGGGCTCGGTGAGCGGCCTGGCCAGGGTGGCTCACACTGCTGCGGATGTGATGAATTTCCACTCTGGAGATATTTTGGTAGTCAATCACACTAGCGCTGATTTTGTGGACATGATTCGCAGAGCAGCGGGGGTGGTGACGGAGGAGGATAGTTTGACTTCTCACGCCGCGATTATTGGTTTGCGTTTGGGCGTACCGGTGATGGTGGGTGTGGAGAAGGCCACGCGGGTAATTCGGGACGGAACTATGCTGACCCTTGATATGCAGCGGGGTTTGGTTTATTCCGGGGCCAGAGGGGGCGATCGAACTGACGCCGAACTGGCCGTTTGATCAAAGTTCTGAGTTGTGAGTTGTGGAGTTTGAATTCTACAACTCATTGCTTTTTTTCCGGCGGTTGTGCTATACTTACTAATTGTCAGTGCCGATGTAGCTCAGGGGTAGAGTATTCGATTCGTAATCGAACGGTCGTGGGTTCAAATCCCACCATCGGCTTTCATAAAATTACCTGTTTTAAATGGTTTTACAGCTTATGAATGCTGTAGAACGTTTTGAGAATAATAAAGCTATGCCTTACAGTAAATTCACTCTCAGCAAAGCTGTAGAAGATTTCCATCTCACAATCATTGAAGGCTCGCGTTTTTTACCAGAAATTCCCCCAGTCACTCCTAGTCTTTTACGGAGCGGTGACTAGCGGTACTGTTTGGCGGTTTCTGAAACTAGAAGAGCAATGGGTGTCCATTGACTTTACAGATTATCCGCTCCCTCCAGTTGAGCAAATTTTGGGCTTTCTGATTTGGATGATGCAGGAAAGATGAGCTGCTATTAATTCGGTGGGCGAGTCAGACGAGTAGTTAGTGGGCTGAGGATTTGATTGAGGGCGCGCAGTTGTTCTGCGGTGCCCAAGCAAATCAACATATCTCCTCCTTCGATCGCAGTTTCTCCCGTGGGCCCGACAATCAAATTGCCGTCAGGGCGGCGAATTGCCAAAACTAAAGCCCCCGATTGCGATCGCAACTTCGCATCTCTCAAAGTTTCTCCGACGTAGACACAACTGTCTGGATTGACCAGAAATTCTTCCATATAAAAAGAATTCTCGGTTCCCGTGAGAATCCCGTCCAAAAAATCCATAACTTGAGGGCGCAAAGCCGCCGCCGCCATGCGCTTTCCCCCGGTAATGTAGGGGGATACGACAGCATCGGCACCGCCCCGCTGCAACTTCTTTACGGCTTCTTCTGTTGTCGCCCGCGCGATCGCCCGCACGTTCGGATTCAGAGTTTTTGCAGATAAGACTGTGTAGAGATTTTCTGCATCTGATGGGAGTGCCGCCACTATACAAATTGCTTTTTCAATTCCCACATTCAGCAAAGTTTCATCCAAAGTAGCGTCGCCTTGAATGGCTGTATAACCGAATTGCAAAGCTGCTTGGATGGATTCGAGGTTGAAGTCTATAATCACAAAAGGAATATTTTCTGCCTGAAATTCTAAGGCAATTTGGCGACCGGTGCGCCCAAAACCGCAAAGGATATAATGCCCGACTAATGAATCTACCAAGCGCCGCTGTTGCCCTCACTCTTGCTCCTTCTTGAAAATATCCTTGAATGACGGCTTCTGTAAAGCGGTTGACGATATAACCAATGGTGATGACGCCCATCAAAATTAGGCAGATCGTAAATATTCGCCCGCGTTTTCCGAGGGGATGAATTTCACCATAACCGACAGTTGCTAGGGTAAATACTGTCATGTAAACCGCATCGAGTAAGGGCCATTTTTCTACTAGCCAATACCAAAGAGTACCGGTACACAAGACGCCACCGAGGGCGACCATTCCGCCCATTAACTCTTTTTGCAGGCGCTGGTACTTTTGTTCGAGAGTAGAATACACCGATTTGGCTGACATACGCTCTATTAGTCGCTACCAAATTTAACCATATTTTGCCAACAAATTTGTAAAAGCTTGATGAGTGTCGCGTGGGTTAATTTGGGGTGATTGGCGATTCCCTACGGGATAGCTGCGCTTAACGCACTTTTTCCCGATCGCTAATTCCGTCGCAGAGGTGGCGATCGCTTTGATTAACCTGAGACTTAACCTCAAGATAATTGCGAGTTAAATTGCAACCCTGCACCAGCAAATCATCAACATTCAAATTCCACAATATCACCGTACCATCATCACTAGCACTAGCGATCGTCTTGCCATCTGGACTAAAACTCGCACTCCAAACAGCACTCTTATGTCCCTTTAAAGTTTTGAGCAATGTACCATCAATTTTCCACAATCTTACCATTTTGTCTGTGCTCGCCGATACCAGCATTAGGCGATCGGGACTAAAGCTGACATTTGTGACTCGACTTGGATGTTTTAACATACTCAGCAGTTTGCCGTCTTTGCTCCAAATGCTTGCTGTTTGATCGGTATTTGCGATCGCAAACATTGTGCCATCAAAACTCAAACTTGTCTTCACAATTGTATCATTATCTACCTTAGTCACTTTGTCGTTATCCCCTGGATAAGTTTGAAGCAACTTGCCGTCAACTTGCCAAATTTTAACTATATTATCATCGCTAACTGAAACCAGCCTCTGACTATCGGCACTGAAATTTATACTTCTAATTTGAGCGCTATCACCTTTTAATACAGCTTTTAAACTGCCGTTAGCGTACCAAATTTTAATAGTACGATCGTCGCTATTTGTCGCCAGCATTTGACTATCTGGGCTGAAAGTAACAAAAGCTTGCTTAGTGGTTGAACAGGGAAAAATTAGGCGCTTATTAAAACTGTAAACTACTTGTTCCAGTGCCGTTAAAACCCGGATTTGGATATCAGATGTCACTCCTAGCGATCGCCTCATTTCTTGGACAGCCCTAATGCTTTCTATTAAAGCTTCCGGTTTTTTGTCCGCTGCAAATAGCGTTTCCGAAAACAAACTGAGAGTCAGGATTTTGTTGTTTCTTTCCTCAATAGAGGGTTGAACCCAGAAAGCAGCAATTAAGATGAATATCAGTAGTGTTGCACTTCCGGTAAAAATTTGCACTTTCAGTTGTTGTTCGCGCCAGAGTTTAACTTGAGTGGATTTTCTGAGTTTTTGCTCTGCGCTTAGTTGTTCTAATAACTGGTTTTCCCGACGCAATAGTTCTATTTCTGCTTGAGTTTGTTTTTCGCGATCGCACAATTCAGCAAATTCTGCCTCTTGGCTAGCAGCTAAAAATTGATAATCTTGAGTGCTCAAGCTTTTACCAGCAGCCCATTCTCGCGCATCTTGCAATGCTTGACCGCGCAATAATCGAGATTCATCTTGACAACTTGATACTATCCATGCTGTTAGGGATTCGGCATAGGGGCGTAAATCTTCTAGTGCTTTTTCTACCCAATTTTGGTTAAAAATAGAGGCATAAATGCGGTTAGATACCGTTAATTTTCCGCCTCGTTTTACTACTAATCCACTTAGCCGCAATTCAGTTTGTTCGTAGGTGTCATCAGCGCAGATCCCCCCTGCCCCCCTTAATAAGGGGGGTGATGAAAGTGGGTGATTTTCGCTCAGTTGCAATTCAGTTTGTTCGTAGGTGTCATCAGCGCAGATCCCCCCTGCCCCCCTTCTTAAGGGGGGTGATGAAAGTGGGTGATTTCCACTCAGTCGTAATTCTGTTTGTTCGGGAGTATCATCAGATTCGATCCCCCCTGCCCCCCTTAATAAGGGGGGTGATGAAAGTGGGTGATTTTCGCTCAGTTGCAATTCAGTTTGTTCGTAGGTGTCATCAGCGCAGATCCCCCCTGCCCCCCTTAAGAATGGGGGTGATGAAAGTGGGTGATTTTCGCTCAGTTGCAATTCAGTTTGTTCGGGGGTATCATCAGATTTGATCCCCCCTGCCCCCCTTAAGAAGGGGGGTTCTGAGAGTGCTAATATTTTTTGATATAGTCCTAATAACCTACTGGCGCGGTGCTGATTTCTCAAAAGGCGATCGCGAATTGTTTTCAAATGCGCTGGCTCATCAGAAGATTCCCAATTATCAATAATCTGAGATTGCACTATCTCCTCGATCGACAATCGGTTCTTAGTAAGGATTTCAATCCTTTCTCCATCCGTTAAATCCGCTACAAAATCCGCTGCCGAACCTTCTTCCTTCCCTTGAACTATCAATTTACACAACTTTTGAGTCAGAAACGGCTGTCCTCCAGTCCACTCCAAAATCTCTTGTAAAACTGCTTGAGGATTATCAAATTTCCCCTCAAACCCCTTGACTAAAGGCAAACATTCGTGTAATTGAAAACCCTGAAGTTCAATAGCTCGACCAATATTAAATGGCGTGCGAGTCGCATCGCTAATTAAATCCGATGGCGTAGCTACTCCCAGCAAAGCAAATGTTAACCGCTGATATTCTGATTTGTGAGCGCGTTTATTGTAGCAAGATCTAATCAGGGCAAAAAAGTCATCTAGCGATTCTTTGAAACTGAGAACACTATCAATTTCATCAATAAAAATGACAATGTTTTGAGAAATCTTGACCAGCAATAATTCTTCAATTAACTCTCCTAAACGTTGGACTGGCGACATCAACTCTCTCTCCCGCCACCAAGTCATAAACTCCACTGGGTTAAACAGGTTGAAATTGCACAAAAGCTTGTAAGCGACGCCGCCGTACCACTTATCCAGAGAGACTTGCTGATTGCCAATATCCGAAAGGTCGATCGTAGCACAAGCAATGCCATCAGCGGAGAGTTTTTGTACAGTTCGCACCAGCAAACTAGATTTGCCCATTTGTCGGGAATTGAGCACGTAACAAAACTCTCCGGCTTTTAGGGCTTGATCAAGTTCAGAGTCAGCTTTTCGCACTACATAAGTAGGTGAATCTTGCGGGAGACTGCCGCCGATTTGATATTGGTAATCGACTGTCATTATCTTGCCTATACTTAGATTATTTTGTCACTTGTGTTGTGCCTTTACCGCAAACCACTTCACCATTTTCATAGGTGGGTTCTGCTGGTTTAATCGGACCGGGTTTGTCAGCTTCGCACAATATGGATATTGTTGTTATTATTTCATTTTGAGCAGCATTAGGAACAACTTCTTTAGCAGGAACTCGAAAGACACCGCCGACATAACTCTTAAGTTGTGGTTGCTTGGATACTCCATAATTAAAGGCAGTTTGCTTTGTGGCGCGCAATGAATATTTGTAATTTGTTGTCTCGGTTTTAAGGCCAAGTCCTAAAGCATCAACAGAAGTGCCAAAAACACTTTTTTCTACATAATAGAATTGCTGACCTTTGTTTATTGAGCTAACATACTGTTTCGCTTCCGTTTGCTTTGCCTTCCTGGCCGTATCCCGAGATGATAGCGGATCGCCAATCACGACTCCTCCAATAATCCAGATTATAAACAATAAGCATCCGCAACCGGCATCACTTGAATTGCTAATACTTGATTCTTGATTTTTAGTCATGGTTTTGTCTCCTTAAATGGTATATACAAGGCGATCGCATCTTTCCCATAACTCGATCGCCTCAACTTCAACTAATCCCTAAGTTCGCAGCTTTTGTCCCTCTTTACGGTCAATTGATGTTGGCTGAATCGCTTTACTGCCGATCGCAAAATCGCGCAATTCCACCCTCGTAAACTTCACACCCCAAGGATCGGTGATTGTATCCAACTCCTCCACTAAAGCATTATTGAGTAGATTGCGAGCCGTGTAAAGTTCCTCTACATTTAATTTAGCAATATGAGTCCGAATTGAAAGAATCAGCATATTGAACATCGCTTCTTTGAGATTCTGCACCTTGTAGGAAGCTTTTTCTAAGTCAATGATTCGCCAGTACACAATAAATTCAAGGGTGACGGAAACGCGATCGCCTGTTGTGCATTGTTGCGGTGCCAGGTTTAACATTTGCTCGCGCAGAGTTTGTTGATAGGCGACTGTTTCGACAAAGGGAATCAGAAATGTCAAACCAGGTTCGAGTTTTTTGCGATCGTACTTTCCGAAAATTTCAACTAAGGCTTCATCTCCTTGACGGACAATTTTAACACTGCTGACTAAGGATACACCGGTGATTGCAAACAACACCATCAAAAAATACTGATACATAGTGAATCTCCTGGTAATTTGAAGCTGTGAACTAAAGATGATAGGATTTGCACATCGGGGCCTAGAAACCGGGTTTTTTACGAAAATATTTCGTTATAGCCCGCAGATTCGGTAAAAAACCCGGTTTCTCAACACACCGTGCGTGGGCCTAGAAACCGGGTTTTTTACGAAAATATTTCGTTATAGCCCGCAGATTCGGTAAAAAACCCGGTTTCTCAACACACCGTGCGTAATTCCTGAATGAATTGATTTTGTTACAAAGGTTTAGTTGTTGATGTGAATTAATTTGTCAGGTACAACAATCAGCGTGTTTCCTTCGCGGCGCAAAACGTAAACTTTTTGTCTGGGTGCGATCGCCTCTTGGCGATCTTCATTGCGGGCTTTCCACGAAGCACCTTCATAAATCACCATTCCGGTTTCTCCCGATAAAATTTCTGAGATAGTTGTCGCTTCGGTTGCTTCGGGAATCACAAACTTTTTGCGAACAATGAAAATCGGTCGAATCCAAATAATCAGGGCGAGAGATATTCCCATCCAGTAGAATATCTGCCAGTCAAAATCTTCATACATTACCAGCGCCCAACTAAAATTAAATGCGATCGATCCTCTCCACAAAATAAAGGATTCAATTAGAGCAGAAGCTCCCATCATCAGCACGTAAAACCTGTATTTTTGGGGCTGGGTTTTTTGGATGAATAGATCGATCGCACTCAGCACAACTGCGATGAGCAACCACAACATCGGCGGCGTGAATGCGAAAGTTGGTTGATTAGTTGCTAATGCTAGTGGCCAACTTAGGATAGAGTACATAATTCTTCACCCCCTTGTGACAGTGCTCAACCTGGTTATTTCTAATCTAATCAGGTGGCTATTTGAGTTGGCGACTGAGTTATTTGAGAATTCATCGACTTTTCATCGACTTTTCATCGACTTTGGGACGCTTGGCATTTATGATGGTTTCAGTGTCTTAATTGTGATAAGCAATGCCGCGATCGCTCAGGCTGCGTCTAAAGTGCATTCCCGCAGTTAAATCGTCTCTCCTAAGAAATGGCTTCCCCAGTCAGAAAATCTTGGCTGAGGATTTAGGGATAGCCCAATCTACTGTCAGCCATTTCCTGAATGGCAAACCTGTAGATTATGTTAATTTCATCGAAATTTGTCGCGGATTGAATCAGGAATGGCGCGATATAGCCGATTTTGAGCTGGAATCTCTGCCCGATGAGGTGTTGCCAAGATCTGCAAAAATTGCGATCGCCCAATCCAGTGCAGACCATGAATTAGCTGTCAATTTGAGCGAAATTACTAACACAAAACAGTCAATAATTCAACCCTTGCCAGCCGCAGAATTGCCAGGAGGACAAGTAGATTTAGCTTCTCGTTTTTATATCGAGCGTTATCCCATCGAATCTCGCTGTTATGAAACGATTAGCCAACCGGGATCTCTCATCCGTATTAAAGCTCCGAGACAGATGGGCAAAACTTCTTTAATGGCGAGGATTTTGCATCATGCAGAACAGCAAGGTTCTCGCACGGTGGCGCTGAGTTTTCAACTAGCAAATAGGAGAGTTTTCGCTAATTCAGATACATTTTTGCAGTGGTTTTGTGCTAGCGTCGGTCAAGAATTAGGAATGCTGGAACAGTTGCCTAAGTGTTGGGAATTAGCAGATTTGATTGGCAGTAATCAGTGCTGTAAGGCTTACTTTGAACAGTATTTGCTGTCTGAATCCTCAAGACCTCTGACCTTGGGTTTGGATGAGAGCGATCGCCTATTTGAATCCCCGGAAATTGCCGATGACTTTTTTGGGTTATTACGAGCTTTGCACGAAGAAGCAAAACGGCGAGATATTTGGAAAAAGTTTCGCTTAATTGTGGTGCATTCTACGGAAGTTTATATCCCGCTGGATGTGAATAAATCGCCGTTTAATGTGGGATTGCCGATTGAATTACCGGAATTTAATGAGCAGCAGGTGCAAGAATTGGCAAGGCGGCACGGATTGAATTGGATTGCGAATGAAGTTGCAGAATTGATGGCGTTAGTGGGAGGACATCCCTATTTAGTGCGGCTGGGAATATATCACATTTCGCGTCAAGATGTGACTTTAAATCAATTGGTGAAATCCCCGGCCACAGAAGCGGAAATTTACAGCGATCATTTGCGGCGGCATTTGTGGAATTTAGAGAAATATTCGGAATTAATGGATGCGATGAGAGAGGTTGTGAGTGGTTCCCAGCCTGTTAGATTGAGGTCAGAATTAGGGTTTAAGTTAAATAGTATGGGGTTGGTGAAATTTAACGGAAATAATTGCATTCCGAGATGCCGATTGTATGAGGAATATTTTCGCGATCGCGTAGGTTAATACCAATTTCTATAAACATCGCCCACGCAATTTAAGCAGCTTACAAATAGGAATCCGGCGATGAAGCCGCTGACCGCTTTTTGCAGCGCGTGCTTTACCGCATCAACAGGCTCAACTTATTTTGATCTGCTGTCGCGCATCTAAAAATTATCTAGGAAGCGCCCTGGCGGTTAAGAAACCCAGCGCAAAACTATTTCCCGTCTGTGCCCAAACCTCCAGGGCGGTTGGTATCACAAGAAATTAATTAGTCCTCAGTGTCCACAAAAACTGTCACCGCAGCCACCGCAATCAACATTTCATCATTTTTATCATTCAGAGATGCGATCGCCCTTCCTTCCACAACCATTCCCCCCTGCTCCACAATCAGAGTTTTGCTCCCGAAAGGGAGCACAGCCAATACCTCCTCCGATCGCACTTGTTCAGGATAAGGAACCGCCACCTTTACTTCCACAATCATTTGATTGGGATCGCTCAAACCCGCCACTTCCCAGACACCCAGCAAAGCATTATGGGCGATCGCATTCCGTACAGCCCTTGCCGCGGCTACAGTCGGTTCCTGTCCGTGCTGGTCTACACCCATGCCCATTTCAATGATTAAACGTTTCCGCACCATAGCTACCTCTTTGTTACTTTTTGTTTTTAGTCGATCGCGCTCTTCCCAAAACAATTATCAACCAAAACGACTGCATTTTTTAGACTTTAACAATTTTCTCAAACAACAAAATAATAACTTATGGTAATATAACCAAATTCACCTTTCCTCGCGGACTGCAAAATACATCGCCAGCTTGAATCATGGATAGTTTTCTGCCAATTGCCTACTTTCAAAACCAATTTCTCCCATTTACCGAAGCCAAAGTTTCCATAGCCACCCACGCACTGCACTACGGAACCGGAGTCTTAGGCGGCTTGCGGGGAATACCCGACCCCGAAAACCCCGATCGAATCTTGCTATTTAGATTAGACCGCCACTGTCAAAGACTAAGCCAAAGTGCCAGCTTCCTCAAATGCGATTTGCTCGCCGACAAAATCCAAGAAATAATCGTTGATTTTGTCAAGAAAAATCAGCCCACCAAATCTTTTTATATCCGCCCATTTATCTACACCTCAAGTTTGGGAATAGCCCCCCGACTGCACAACGTAGAAACAGACTTTTTTGTCTACGGATTAGAACTCTCAGACTATTTACCCAAAGAAGGAGTCAACTGTAGAATTAGCTCTTGGTACCGCCAAGAAGACCGCAGTTTACCCTTGAGAGGAAAAATTAGCGGCGCTTACATTACCTCAGCCTTAGCCAAAACAGAAGCAGTAGAATCCGGCTTCGATGAAGCTATTATGATGAATACTCAGGGAAAAGTCAGCGAAGCTTCAGGGATGAACATATTTGTCGCCAGAAACGGTAAATTAGTTACTCCCGGTTTCGATCAAGATATTCTCGAAGGAATTACCAGAGACAGTGCGATAACTATCGCCAGAGACTTAGGAATTGAAGTCATAGAAAGACCAGTTGACAAATCAGAACTCTTGATTGCTGACGAGATTTTTCTGTGCGGCACCGCAGCTAAAATCACCCCAATTAACCGAATCGAAAACTATCATTTACCAAAAGAGCGACCCATCACCAAAAAACTCTTGGAAAAACTCACTGGAATCATCGAAAATCGCGACAGCAAGTACAAAGACTGGGTATTTCCGATCAGTCTAAATTGACCGTAAATACAGCGTATCCCAGGTTTATGAAGTGCAGTAGGGACACTCAAGCGTGCTCTTCTTAGTGTCAACTTAACGTTAAACCCAGTCACAGATTGCTGTTTGACCATTAAGCCTAGATCCCCCCTAGCCCCCCTTAAGAAGGGGGGGACAGGAGTCTTTTCAAAGTCCCCCTTCTTAAGGGGGATTTAGGGGGTTCTAGACTTAGGTAAAAGCGAGAGATACCAAGGCTTTCAGGCGATTGTTGACACTCCTTGGGCGAAAGCCTTTGTCCCTACGGGTATCTATCGATAAGCGGGTGTACTTCATAAACGCGGGTTCACCAATATCTGTGATTCACATCCAGGGTATTTATAAACCCGCCCCTACCTTAATCGCACAAAACAGCCGCATGATGTTGAATATGATCTTCCATAAAACTCGCGACAAAATAATAACTATGATCGTAACCTTCCTGCATTCTTAAAGTTAGCGGCTGTCCCGCTTTTGCACAAGCCTCCGCGAACACTTCCGGCAACAACTGCCCATCAGCAAGATATGAATCTGCCCTGCCGCAATCAATCAGAATCGGACGGTTATATGAGGCTTCAACTACCAAGTCGCTAGCATCCCAAGCCCGCCAATGCTCTCGATTGTCACCGAGGTAGTGACCGAAGATTTTTTGTCCCCAAGGGCAACGCATGGGCGCGCAAATGGGCGCAAAAGCAGAAACAGAAAGATAGCGATCGCCATTTTTTAACGCACAAATTAAAGCCCCATGTCCCCCCATCGAATGACCGAAAATACCCTGTTTTTCCGGTATAACTGGAAAATTTTCTGCTATTAAATTAGGCAATTCATCAACAACATAACTGTACATTTGATAGTGAGAATTCCAAGGTGCAACTGCGGCATCAACATAAAAACCCGCACCACTTCCCAAATCCCAATCGTCATCTTCGCCAGCAATACCAGTATGGCGCGGGCTAGTATCGGGCGCAACCAGCATTAACCCATATTTTGATGCCAATTGCTGCGCTCCCGCTTTTGCCATAAAATTCTCTTCGGTGCTGGTTAATCCTGATAGGAAATACAGGATTGGTACGGGTTGAGACTGGGCTTGTGGCGGCTGATATACAGCGAATTTCATCTCGCTATTGCAGGTGGAGGATTGATGGCTGTAAAAGCCGAGTTTACCGCCAAAAATTTTATGTTCTTTGTGCTGTTTTAGGGATGCGGATATCATATTAATTCTCTTTAATTTAGGAATGGGATTTTTTTACCGCAGAGGGCGCAGAGGGCGCAGAGGAAGAGAGAAGAGAGCAGAGTTTTTATTCAAAATGTCAAAACTGTGCGGATTACTTCGCCTTTGTGCATGGCGTCAAAGGCTTCATTAATTTGCTCGATTGGCATTACTTGAGATACTAAACTGTCAATGTTAATTTTACCATTCATGTACCAATCAACAATTTTTGGCACATCTGTTCTGCCTTTTGCTCCGCCAAAAGCTGTGCCTTTCCAAACTCTGCCAGTTACTAGCTGAAACGGGCGGGTACTAATTTCTTGACCGGCTCCGGCTACTCCGACAATGACGCTCACTCCCCAACCTTTGTGGCAGCATTCTAATGCTTGGCGCATCACATTAATGTTGCCGATACATTCAAAACTGTAATCAGCTCCTCCTTTGGTTAAATCTACTAAATAAGCAACTAAATCGCCCTCTATTTCGCGGGGATTGACAAAGTGAGTCATGCCGAATTTTTCCGCCATTTGTCGCTTGTCGGGATTCAAATCTACGCCGACGATCATGTTAGCTCCTACCATGCGAGCGGCTTGAATTACATTCAAGCCGACACCACCTAAACCGAAAACTACCACGTTAGAACCTGGTTCTACTTTCGCAGTATTGATGACAGCGCCGATGCCCGTTGTCACCCCGCAACCAATTAAACAAACTTTATCGAAAGGAGCATCGTCACGAATTTTTGCTACCGCAATTTCTGGTAATACTGTATAATTGGCAAAGGTAGAAGTTCCCATGTAATGGTGGATTTTCTGCCCGTTGATTGAAAACCTACTCGTGCCGTCTGGCATTACGCCTTGTCCTTGAGTAACCCGAATTGCTTGACAGAGATTCGTTTTGCGGCTCAAACAATACTCGCAGTTGCGACATTCTGGAATGTAAAGCGGAATTACTCGATCGCCCACTTTGACGCTCGTTACTCCCTCCCCAATTTCTGCGACAATACCCGCTCCTTCGTGACCTAAAATAGCCGGAAACAAACCTTCAGGATCTGCACCGGAAAGAGTGTAAGCGTCAGTATGACAAACGCCTGTGGCTTTAATTTCCACTAGCACCTCTCCCGCCTGCGGCCCTGACAGATCAACCATTTCAATGCTCAAAGGTTTGCCCGCACTGTGAGCAACTGCTGCTTTTACTTTCATGCTTCCTCTCGCGATCGATTTGTCAATTTCCTGATCAATCTGTATTCTATTACTTAATTCCCAAATTTCAACATCTCTATGACAAAATTAATTGTAATTACCGGTGTAAGTCGGGGGCTTGGTCTTGCTATGACCGAACAATTTATTGAATTGGGACATACAGTTTTGGGGTGCGCCCGTTCTCTCGAAGCTGTGGACAAACTCAGACAGAAATATAGTTTTCCCCACAATTTTACTTGTTTGGATGTAGCAAGTGACGCTCAAGTCAAAGCTTGGGCGCAAGAATTGCTGGCAAATTACTCGCCTCCAGACTTGCTAATTAACAATGCTGCTGTCGTCAATAATTTAGCACCACTTTGGGAGGTCAGCAGCGAAGATTTTTCGCAAGTAATTGATGTTAATATTAAGGGGACGGCTAATGTAATTCGCCACTTTGTCCCCGCTATGATTGCTAGAAAAAGCGGTATAATTGTCAATTTTAGTTCTGGTTGGGGCCGGTCAACTTCGCCGGAAGTGGCTGCCTATTGTGCTTCTAAGTGGGCCATAGAAGGACTTACGCGATCGCTAGCTCAAGAATTGCCCCGAGGGATGGCAGCGATTCCTTTAAATCCGGGCATAATTCACACCGATATGCTGGATATTTGTTTCGGTTCAGATGCGGTAAATTACACGCCAGTCAATGCCTGGGTGCGAAAAGCAGTTCCTTTTTTACTAAAATTGAAACCTTCAGATAATGGCGTGCCCCTGACTGTTCCTGTATAATACAGCAACCCTTGCAGCATTTGCGAACATCTCTCTTTTATTCTCCTCTGCGCCCTCTGCGCTCTCTGCGGTTCATTAAAAAAAATATCTCAAAAATGACATAAAATTGCTATATTCCCAACTCAAAACTCTTTCCCCAAATTGCCACTGTGAACTCCCCTGCGAACTCGCCACTAACCCCCCCCTCCCCAATCGAAACCCGCAAAGCAGACCACCTACGGCTCTGCATCGAAGAAGATGTACAATTCCGCGAAACTACCAGCGGACTTGAACGCTATCGTTTTGCTCACTGCTGTTTGCCAGAACTCGATCGCAACGACATTGATTTAACCTCAACTTTTCTTGGCAAAAAACTAGCCGCGCCGCTGCTAATTTCCTCGATGACTGGCGGTACAGAATTAGCCAAAACTATCAATTACCTGCTCGCCGATGTTGCTCAAAAATACAAAATTGCAATGGGAGTCGGTTCCCAACGAATAGTAGTAGAAAATCCTGAATTAGCTGCTACCTTTGCAGTCCGTCGTCGCGCTCCAGACATTCTGCTATTTGCTAACATCGGAGCAGTTCAATTAAACTACAATTACGGTTTGGAACAGTGCCAAAAAATTGTGGATATTCTGGAAGCAGATGCCCTGATTTTGCACCTTAATCCCCTGCAAGAGTGCATTCAAACTGAAGGCGATACTAACTTTAAAGGACTCCTCGATCAAATTGCCAAATTGTGCGAAAAATTACCAGTACCAGTCATTGCTAAAGAGGTTGGTAACGGTATTTCAGGAGCGATGGCCAAGAAATTGCTCGCAGCAGGGGTAAGCGCGATCGATGTTGCCGGAGCTGGAGGCACTTCTTGGGCGAAAATAGAAGGAGAGCGAGCAAAAAATGCTCTTGGGCGCAGGTTGGGCGCGACATTTGCCGACTGGGGAATCCCGACAGCCGAGTGCGTTGTCGGTGCGAGGAAAGCAGCGCCGGATGTTCCTCTGATTGCTTCTGGAGGCTTGCAGAATGGGTTGGATGCAGCGAAGGCCCTCGCCCTTGGCGCGGATCTGGCGGGGCTGGCGAGGCCGTTTTTGCAAGCAGCAGCGGAATCGGAATCAGCCTTAGAGCTCCTAGTTGAGGTTTTAATTGCAGAGATTGCCACAGTGATGTTTTGTACCGGCTGCGCTAACTTGTATGAGTTACAACATTCTGGGGTTTTGGAAAGGTTAAGATAGAAGTAGGTCATTAGTCAGCAGTCATCGGTCATTAGTTAGTGGTGACTTATTATTTGTGAGTTATGTAATTAGGACTACGGACTGCTAACTAATGACTAATGACTAATGACTAATGACTAATTACCAATTATCTAATGAAAGATTTCCTAAAATATACGTTTGCAAGTTTGCTGGGAAGCCTCCTAGGATTGGTGTTGCTCGGTAGCCTAGGATTGGGGGGCATGGTACTGCTAATTGCTGTGGCTGCATCGTCTAAAGATTCGGGCCCGCAAGTTAAAGATAAGTCTGTATTGGTGTTAGATCTTTCTCTGAATATCACTGACAGCAAACCTAGTCGCAACACCGGCGCGGCGATTGAAGAAGTGCTTTCTGATGAGGGTTCGGATACCGTGACGCTGCGTAGTGTTTTAGATGCGATCGCATCTGCTAAAAAAGATCCGAAAATAGTTGGTATTTATCTCGAAGGTAGCTCGGATTCTGGGAGCAGCGGGTGGGCTAACCTCAAAGAAGTTCGATCGGCATTGCAGGGTTTCCGAGATGCCAAAAAACCCATTTTTGCTTACCAGATGGGTTGGAATGAGCGAGATTATTACCTCGGTTCCGTTGCTAATACCATTGCAGTCAATCCTTTCGGCGCTTTGGAACTCAACGGTTTTAGTAGCCAATCCATGTTTTTTACTGGTGCTTTGGAGAAATACGGCGTGGGAGTGCAAGTCACTCGCGTTGGCAAATATAAGTCAGCCGTTGAACCGTTTTTGCTCACAAAAATGAGTCCCGAAAATCGCCAGCAAACTCAAAAGTTGCTCGGAGATATGTGGGGAGAATACCTGCAAACTGTCGGGCCAAACCGCAAATTGACTGTTCCCCAACTGCAAGCGATCGCAGATAATGGCGGAACTTTGATGGCTGACGAAGCTCTCAAAAGCAAGTTAGTTGATCGAGTTGTGTACTTTGACGAAATTGCGACAGAACTTAAGAAACTAACAGGAGCCGATGGAGAAAACAAATCTTTCAAACAAATTAGTTTGAAAAATTACGCGAGAATTGCTGAGAATAAAAACTCAAATCGCGGGGACAATAAAAAGCAGATTGCTGTGCTTTACGCCGAGGGAGAAATTGTAGACGGCGAAGGAGGTGCGAGTCAAGTAGGAGGCGATCGCATTGCTCAAGAATTGCGGAAAATCCGAGAAGATAACGACGTAAAAGCCGTGGTTTTGCGCGTCAACAGTCCCGGAGGCAGCGTAACGGCATCTGAAGTAATTGGACGGGAAGTCGCGCTCACTGCTAAGAAAAAACCAGTTATTGTTTCGATGGGCAATTTAGCGGCTTCCGGCGGCTATTGGATTTCGATGGGTTCTAGCAAAATTTTTGCTGAAGCGAATACGATTACCGGTTCGATCGGCGTTTTTGGAATGCTCTTCAACGTCGAAAAGTTGGCGGCTAACAACGGGCTGAGTTGGGATATTGTGAAAACCGGCCTCTATGCCGATACTAACACGATTTCTCGCCCGAAAAATCCTCAAGAA
The DNA here is from genome assembly GCA_042408215.1 of Microcoleus sp. Classification (GTDB taxonomy): domain Bacteria; phylum Cyanobacteriota; class Cyanobacteriia; order Cyanobacteriales; family Microcoleaceae; genus Microcoleus. Next base: position 268,046 of record JAYFMW010000003.1, read on the forward strand.
TTGGCTAATATTCAGAGGATAGTCGATCGCATTTACGATCGATTTATTACTAAAGTCGCAGACGGACGCAAACTGCCTAAAAACAAGGTACAAGAAATTGCTCAAGGCCGGGTTTGGTCTGGTACCGCCGCGAAACAGTTGGGTTTGGTCGATGAAATTGGCGGTTTTGAAGATGCTGTCAAAGAGGCGGCGAAGCAAGCTAAACTAGGCGATGATTGGCAATTAGAAGAATATCCGAAACGCCGCAGTTTGGAAGAGCGAATTTTGGAAAGAATTTCAGGTGTTCGCGTTTCTAAACCAGCCACCCAACTCGACCCGCTGACGGCAGAGGTTAAAAAAATACAGTCGGAATTGGCTGTTGTCAAGTCCATGAACGATCCCCAGGGAGTTTACGTTCGCTTACCTTTCAATTTACGGATTGATTAATGTGGAGATCCCCAGGTTTATGAAATGCAGCTTTAGACACTCAAGCGTGCCCATTGGTGTCAACTTAAGGTAAAACCCAGTCATAGACTGGTGTTTGACTATTAAGGCCTGATCCCCCCTAGCCCCCCTTAAGAAGGGGGGGACAGGAGTATTCTTAAAGTCCCCCTTCTTAAGGGGGATTTAGGGGGATCTGGACTCAGGTAAAAACGAGATTTATCAAGGCTTTTAGGCTTAAGTTGACACCAATAGGCACGCGCTTAGTGTCCCTACGGGGATTGATCGATAGGCGGGTGTACTTCATAAACCTGCAATCTGCTGTATCGCTGTTAGCTCCCCGCAGCACTTAAAGCCTGCGGGGAGCTGGGTATTCTATTTCTTTAGCCGTTGCTCACTTAGTGGTAAATTCTTCTTCAAACAACAATCCTCCAGTATTATAAAACTTTATTAAGTTTGTAAGCAGTAGTAAGCAATGGTAGTATCATATAGTCAGAAGGCTCAACAGAGATAATTATTGCGCTTGTTGAAAAATGGAGAGTCAGAATGCAACTAGCAGAAAGACATATCATTAAATCCACCGAGAATCGTTTTGTTGAAATTGACGGATTAGCCTTTAAATCCAAAAATCTCTACAACGTCGCTAACTACGTTATTCGTCAGAGTTTTGTCTATGGATGGGGTTATATCAATTACAACGAAATGAACCGTTTGATGAAGTCTCATCAAGCATACAAGGACTTACCAGCCAAGGTAAGTCAACAAATATTGATGATATTGGACAAGAATTGGCAAGCTTTTTTTGAAGCCGTTAAAGCTTACAATATTGAGCCAACAAAATTTACTGGTAGCCCAAAGTTGCCCAAGTACAAAGATCAAGTTAAGGGTCGGAATATTCTCGTCTATACGATTCAGGCGATTAGTAGCAAGCAACTAAAGAAAGGAATTATCCATCTGTCCGGGACTAACATCTTGATTAAGACCCTGGTAAAACCAGAGCAAATTTGTCAAGTTAGACTGGTGCCAAAATGTGATTCTTATGTAATCGAGGTAATTTATAATGAGCCGGAGTCCACCATTGATGAAAATCAGAAAGAATTAGTAGCTAGTATTGATTTAGGATTGAATAATTTAGTGGCGCTAACTTCAAATCAGCCGGGATTTGTCCCTTTATTGATTAACGGGCGACCACTGAAATCAATTAATCAATTTTACAATAAGCGTGCAGCTACAATCTCGATTGAAAGAGAGTCGCAAAACATCGCGTAGAATTCAGCGATTGACTCGTTGTAGAAACCAAAAAATCGATAATTACTTACACCAGGCCAGTCGTTCTATCATCAATATTTTAAGATCGGGAAAGATTGGGACTCTGGTAATAGGGAAAAATGTGCAATGGAAAAACGAGATTAATTTGGGGAAACAAACTAATCAGAACTTCGTAACTATTCCTCATGCTCGATTTATTGAGATGTTGGAGTATAAGGCTGCATTGGTTGGAATAAAAGTGATTGTACAGGAAGAGTCATATACCTCTCAATCCAGTTTCCTAAATCTAGACCCGATCCCTGTTTATGGGAATAGTGATACCCAAAAAAAGGTATTCAGTGGCCAACGAATTAAGAGAGGATTGTACAAAACATCCTGCGGTCAATTAATTAATGCCGATGTTAATGGGTCTTACAATATTATGCGAAAAGCAATCCCAAATGCCTTGTGCAATGGGATAGAGAGCTGCGTAGTTCAGCCGAGGCGGTTGAATCCGCTCGAAGTGAAAGCGAAAGGGGAGGGATTCAACGCCTCCCATGGCACTGTAATAGATGACTATACTTTTACCAGCTATTCTGCCTGGAGGATTGTTAAAATCATCGACTCAGAATTGGCAATATTTCTTATACGGCACGCTGAGTCAACAATCCCCAGACGAAAAGTACAACGATCGCGCCGACAACAGCAAAAGCAATACTGGGTAGGGTAATTGCTCCGAAAGAAGCTCCCCCGCTAGTTCCCAGCAAGACTTGACCTAGATAACCTCCCACGAGCGCGCCCAAAATTCCTAAACCTGTGGTTGCGAGGAAACCGCCGCCTTGAGTTCCCGGATAAATGGCTTTGGCGATCGCACCTGCAATGAGTCCTAAAACAATCCAAGCAATAATACCGCCCATGTCTCTTTCTCCTGACAACTTAACTTTTCTCGTTCCTTGTCTTATCTTTTAAGAATAACAACGGAGATCGACCGATCGCCTCTATCATAGGGAGGAACCTAAAGTGGTAAAATCTTTAGGAAATCTTCAAAAGTATGAAGTTTTTTAATCTGTCAAAAGAGTTAATCAGACCTTTGTACCGCAGAAAGGCACTGATGCTGAAAACACTGATGCAGAAGGTTCAAGGGAAAGCGGCAAAGGGAGAATTTTTTTCTGGGCTTTTTCTCTTTTACTACTCAATCAAATTACAATAATTATTTGAAAATAGGAAAGTTTGCGCCCGATGGATCTGACTTTGTGCATGATTGTGAAGAATGAAGCAGCAACACTACCGCGGACTTTGGCTAGTGTTAAGGGTGTTGTTGATGAAATGGTGGTGCTGGATACCGGTTCGGGCGATCGCACTCGTGAAATTGCACAAGAATTTGGGGCGAGGGTTTATCGCTTTGAATGGTGCGATGACTTCGCAGCAGCGCGCAATGAGTGTCTGAAATACGCTACGGGTGACTGGATTTTGGTGTTGGATGCCGATGAGGTGCTGGTACCGCAGATTGTACCTCAAATTAAGCAGGGAATTCAGAGCGATCGCCCGTTGCTAATCAATCTCATCCGTCAAGAAGTCGGCGCATCTCAATCTCCCTATTCCCTGGTGTCGCGCTTGTTTCGCAATCGCCCCGACATCCGCTTTTCGCGACCTTATCACGCAATGGTAGACGACAGCGTGGCTGAGATTTTGCAGAGGGAACCTGAGTGGAAAATAGCTGCTATCCCAGATGTGGCGATTTGGCACTCTGGTTATCACAAAGATGCGATCGCCACTAAAAGTAAATTCCAAAAAGCTCAAGCTGCGATGGAACGATATATCGCTTACTACCCAAGCGATGCCTATGCTTGTAGCAAATTAGGCGCTTTATATGTAGAAAGCGGACAAGTTCAGCGGGGAATTAATTTATTAACTAAGGGCTTGACGGCTGTCCCCATTGATGATTCTATTGTTTACGAACTCAACTATCATTTGGGAATTGCTTACCGCCAACAGCAGCAATTTGTGAAAGCCAAGGAACACTATCAAGCGGCAATTAATACCAATGTTTTGCCAGCGCTCAAGTTGGGTGCTTACAATAATTTGGGAAATTTGCTCAAGGATGAAGGAGATTTGACAACTGCTGAAATGGCTTACAAAGCAGCTTTAAAAATTGACCCCAATTTTGCAATCGGTCACTACAATTTGGGACTGACGCTGAAAGCCGGGGGGAATTTGGCAGATGCGATCGCCTATTACCGACAAGCGATTAAAATCGCTCCCGAACACGCCGAAGCTCATCAAAATTTGGCAGTAGCACTGCTGAAAATTGGCAAAATGCCTGAGAGTTTAGCAGAATTCAAAAGGGCGATCGCCCTTCACGAACAGCGCCGTCCTTTTGAAGCAGAACGCCTGCGCCGCGGCTTGCGAGAAATGGGCTTGATTTAACTAATGCGAACGGGAAGTCCCGCGCTCTATCCGTTTACAAGGATGAGCGACGGGATGAAAGTGAGCCAGAAACAAATTGAGCGATAGCGAATCAATATGGCATTCCTCTATGCTATAACGATCTATCTTATAAAGAATACCCTGAAAACCCTGTGACTTTAGTCCAGGGATGAAAGAGCGTTGCAGGATTTATCCAGCCAGCCCTCTTTATGCAAGACACAAACCACATTCTGTTACCAGAAAAATGTGGGATGGATACACAGACGCAGGTCTATACCAGCAAAGGCCTACCACAAGTAGCCATAGACTCAGCAATGGGCGAGTGGGTAGTGGGTTATTGACAAACCCTTTAAGAATCAAGATTTGGGTGGATTCATCCCCCAAAGTTTGTCCTTAAGAATCCCCGTGTCTTTTGACCGGGGAGTGTCAAAAGAACTTCTTTGACAAAAGGGCGATGCTGCCACGATTTAAGTCAAAGCACAGTAGGCAATCCATTGGCTATCCTCAAAACGTCAAGTTTGATGGCGACTAGATCAATTTACCTAAAATTGGATTAGTACATTGTCGGCTTCACCGAAGCTTTGAGGGTGATATCAAAACTGTCACTGTGTCTCGAAATCCTGATGGAAAATATTTTGTTTCCGTTCTAGTTGACGATGGCAAAGCTAATCTGGGGTCAGTAGCAGTAAACAAAGCTGTTGGCATTGATGTTGGGCTGACCCACTTTGCTATTACCAGTGATGGCTCAAAGTTTGACAATCCTCGCTATTTTGTGAAGCGTCAGCGTAATCTAAAAAGGAAACAGCACAAGCTATCTCGTAAAAAGAAAGGTAGTCAAAATCGCAAAAAAGCAAGATTGGCGGTGGCGAAAGTTCACTCCAAAACTGCTAGGTGTCGTGAAGATTTTCTGCACAAGCTATCCCGCAAGATAGTAAACGAAAACCAAGTTATTGCCGTAGAAAATCTTAATGTCAAGGGTATGGTCAAAAATCATAATCTAGCTAATTGCTTTAGCGATGTTGGTTGGGGTATGTTCTACACCATGCTCAAATATAAGGCTGAAAACGAAGGGAAAACTTATATCGAGATCGATCGGTTTTTCCCTAGCTCGAAGACCTGCCATGTATGCCTAAATCGAGTCGATCATCTCACTCTTGATGTAAGGGCATGGACTTGTAAGCATTGCGGTACTCACCATGACCGCGATGTAAATGCAGCGATCAATATTAGAAATGAAGCCTTGCGGATTCTGGCGTTAGGAACTAGCGCTTCTGCCTGGGTCGGGGATGTAAGTCGATCTGGCAAAACTTCGGTTTTGTTGGACGCTATCCCCAATGAATCAGGAAGCCACCGCTGTACCGCCTAAACGGTCAGCGTCTGGTAGTTCACCAAATCAAATCAAGCAATAACCTCGACTTCGCCGCTGTCTATATCGTAGCGCGCCCCAACAACTTTAAGTGTGCCCGCTTTGACTGCTTTAGCTAAAATAGGTGACAAAGCTTTTAACTTATTTACGCTCATTTTCACATGAGCTCTGACTGCGTTATCCCAGGCATCGCCCGGTTGACCTTTGGTGGCATAAACTGCCGGTTTAATCGCCGCCACCAAACTGCCAATGTGGCCCGGAACCGGTTTGCCATCCAAAGCTGCTTTGACAGCACCGCAGCGTTCGTGACCCAGAACTACTAGCAGCGGAACGCCTAATTCTGCTGCGGCATATTCTATGCTGCCGAGCACCACATTGTCGAGGACGTTTCCAGCTACTCGGATCTCAAATAAATCCCCCAATCCTTGGTCGAAAAGAATTTCGGGAGCCACCCGGGAATCAGAACAGCCCAGGACGATCGCAAACGGATGTTGACCCTTTGCTAATTCTAAAATGCGCGATCGGCTTTGGTCGGGAAATGTGCGTTTTTGCTGAATGTACCGCCGATTCCCGTCCATCAATTTCTTGAGTGCGGCATCGGGAGTGATGTTTGAGGTTTCTGAAGCATTTGCAGCTTCAACTTTTAAGAGTCCCGGTGCAATACTTGCCATCAGTGTCCCTGCACCTACCATCAAGATGGCATTCCGCCTAGACATCCAGCCTGTTTTTCTTTTGTCGGTCATTGTTGAGAACTCTGTTTAAGCGTTAAATATTCTTAGCATAATATCTACAATATATTTTGACTGATTTTTTTATTTTTTCTTGACAAGCAGTCTCTCCCCAATTAAAAAGAATCATTAATAATTATAAAATATCGCCACCTAAAGATCAAATAAAAGCTATAATTATTGTCTAACAATAATTTTTATTAATCTCTCAAAATGCCTTACGTCGCCAGTATTCAGATCTATCCGGTCAAATCCCTTGACGGCATAGCAGTCAGTCAAGCAGCTATTCTGAGCAGCGGTGCTTTAGAGGGCGATCGCTCCTTTGCTATCTGTGACGCGCAAGGTGAATTGGTTAACGGCAAGCGCCACAACGGAACCCATTTTCTGCGTTTCTCCTTTGATCTCACCAATCGCATCGTCGGTCTGAAAATTCAAGGTACAGAAGAAGAAATCTTTTTTCACATCGATCGAGAACGCAGTAGAATAGAATCTTGGTTGAGCAGCTACTTCGGTTTTCCGGTCAAGTTAGTTGAGAACTTGCTAACTGGCTTTCCCGACGCTCCCGCAGCACCGGGGCCAACTATCATCAGTACCGAAACAATTGCAGAAGTTGCATCTTGGTTTCCGAGAGTTTGCGTTAACGAGATGCGGCAGCACCTGCGAGCTAATATTGAAATTGGAGATGTCCCGCCGTTTTGGGAAGACCAACTTTTTGCAGCAAGTGATGAGGTTGTTCGCTTTCAAATAGGGAAAGTAATATTTGAAGCTATTAATCCCAGCCAGCAGTGGATCGGATCGACGAGCAATTATTTTTCCAGAGAAGTTTATCCCAATTTTCAAAAGGTATGCACAGCCAAGCGGAATGAAAAAATGCCTGATTCCGCAAGACGATGGCCTTTAAATCACTTTTACCAACTCAACATTAACACGCGAGTTCCCGATCGATCATCAGGAAAAATAGTACAAATAGGAGATGAAGTGAAAATCCTCAGCGTCAACAAAGCCGTATTCAATAGCATTTCTGATGAGTTGTATCCCACGAATTAGAAAAAAGTCGGTGGCAACTCCAGAGCAAGCTGACCCAACACACCAGTTCTAAAATCATTCAACATCTGCCGCGCCGTTCGTTCGACATCTCCTTGATACCTGTCTTTAGCTACCTCATGCAAATAATCCTCACCATTAGTAGATGCAGTATCTAATTTATACCTCGATTTGAATCCAGATACTGAGACCAAACTTTCATCATTAGCTTGCAGCCCTGTGAGCAAATCTACCATAGCCGCTGCTACTACCTGATTGTCGTAAGCTGCTTCGCCAATATCTTCACAAATAGCTAATTTTATGGCATTTTCGAGATTGCTAATTCGGGTTGGGATCACTCCGGGGGCGTCTAACAACTCAATTTCTTCAGAAATACGAATCCATCTGAGCGATCGAGTCACTCCAGCTCTGCGGGCACTATCTACTACTCTGCGCCCTAACAACCGATTAATCAAAGCAGATTTTCCCACATTCGGAAAACCAATCACCACAGCCCTTACTGGACGAGGAAGCATACCTCGATCGAACCTTCTTTGATTGAGTTGCACCCCAGCATTCTGCACAGCCGCCGCCACATCATCCACCCCTCGCCCGTGCTCGGCATTTGTAAAATAAGCAGTTTCCCCCTGTGACTCAAACGATTGTTCCCACAGAGCGCGCAATTGAGGCGGAATCATGTCCATGCGGTTAATCACTAATACTTTAGCCTTACTGCCCACCCAAATCGGCATTTGGGGATGGTAAGTAGCCAAAGGAATGCGAGCATCTCGGACTTCGAGCACCACATCTACCCGCTTTAGTTGTTCTTTTAAGGCCCGTTCAGCTTTGGCAATGTGACCGGGATACCATTGAATTTTCATGAGTTATTAGTTATTAGTTATTAGTCATTAGTCAGTAGTCATTAGTCAGTAGTCAGTAGTCATTAGTCAGTAGTCAGTAGTCAGTAGTCAGTAGTCAGCGATCGTTCAATCAATAACTAATAACTCATAACCAATGACCAATGACCAATGACTACTGACCAATGACCAATGACTAATGACTAATAACTAAGGCACTATCAAAACTGCACAAGGAGATAGGTTGATCACCCGACTGGTAACGCTGTCAGACGCCCCATCATCAGTTAAACCCATCCCCCGACAGCCCATCACAATCAAATCAGCCCCAATTTCGTCAGCCACATCACAAATCGTGAAAGCAGGCTTGCCTTCCCGTTCAATGATTTCAGCTTCAATTCCCTGCTGGGAAAACATCGCATGAGCCTCAGACAGCAATTTGGCGACTGCTTCCGGGGAAGCCATCACTTCTCGCGGCGGGGATTCGCCCTCCTCGGCTGGGGGTTCGACTACCGACAGAATCACTAAACGAGAACCGTAGGTTTTCACAATATTGACAACCTTTTCGGCAGCTTCGCGGGCTTCTCGGCTTTGATCTACAGGAAATAAGACAGTCTTGAACATAGCGCACATCTCCCGGGCACGGACTCCGATAAAATGTTTACATTGAACCAATCAGTGCAGCTTGTTTCATCTTCCGTTTTTTGTACGGGCGCGGTTAAATGCGTCCGAGGCCGGGTGCAAGTGACCTGTGCCGCCATTTCCACGGAATTAGACAAAAACACACATATTAGGAGGTTGATCCTGTGACCAAAAAAACTGTAGCAAATTTATCGGCATCGGACTTATCGGGAAAACGGGTACTGGTGCGGGCGGACTTTAACGTGCCGCTCGACAACGGCAATATCACCGATGATACTCGCATCCGGGCTGCTCTGCCGACAATTCAAGATTTAGCCTCCAAGGGTGCTAAGGTGATTTTGTGCAGCCACTTCGGGCGTCCCAATGGCGTGACAGAGAAGTTGCGCTTGACGCCTGTTGCTAAGCGGCTGTCGGAATTGTTGGGTAAAGAAGTCAAAAAAACTGATGACTGCATCGGCGAGGAAGTTGCTGCTACAGTCGCGGCGATGCAAGATGGCGATGTGATTTTGCTGGAAAATGTCCGCTTTCACCCAGAAGAGGAAGCAAACGACCCGGAATTTGCTAAGCAGTTAGCTTCTGTGGCCGATTTGTATGTCAATGATGCTTTTGGTACTGCTCACCGGGCTCACGCTTCTACTGAGGGTGTGACTAAGTATCTGAGTCCTTCTGTGGCTGGGTTTTTGATGGAGAAGGAATTGCAGTATCTTGGTAGTGCGATCGACAATCCTCAGCGTCCTTTAGCTGCGATTATCGGCGGTTCTAAGGTTTCTAGCAAGATTGGAGTCATTGAAAAACTGCTGGAGAAGTGCGACAAATTGCTCTTGGGCGGTGGCATGGTTTTCACATTCTACAAGGCTCGCGGCTTGAACGTTGGCAAGTCTTTGGTCGAAGATGACAAGCTGGAATTGGCTAAGTCTTTGGAAGCTAAGGCGAAGGAACGGGGAGTTGCTTTTCTGTTACCTACTGATGTGATAGTTGCTGACAAGTTTGCTGCTGATGCTAATACTCAAACTGTCTCCGTTGAGAACATTCCCGACGGTTGGATGGGTTTGGATATTGGCCCGGATTCAGTGAAAACTTTTCAAGCTGCTTTGGCTGATTGCAAAACAGTAATCTGGAACGGCCCGATGGGTGTGTTTGAGATGGAGAAGTTTGCTGCGGGTACTGAAGGTATCGCTCATTCTTTGGCTGGACTTACTAAAACTGGTACTACCACAATTATCGGTGGTGGTGACTCGGTGGCGGCTGTGGAACAGTTGAATTTAGGCGCAGAAATGAGCCACATTTCTACTGGTGGCGGTGCTAGTTTGGAGCTGCTGGAAGGTAAGGAATTGCCTGGTGTTGCTGCTTTAGATGAGGCTTAATTAAAAGTAGGGACACGGCATTGCCGTGTCCTTAATTAAGTAGGGACACGGCATTGCCGTGTCCCTACGGGGATTTATAGATCGCGCGGTGTACTTCACAAACATGGAATCTGCTGTAAGCGAATAGGTTTTTTGGGGATTTACCGCAGAGGGCGCAGAGAACGCAGAGCAAGAGAAAAGAGGGGAGGAAATGGGTTTAAAGTCTAGAGTTTGTTAGTATAATTTATTTGAAGTGGCTGTGAGGTTTGTTTGTGAAATTTAAAATCTTGGCAACTGTAACGGCAAGTTTAGCTTTGTTTTGGTATTCGGCTCCTGTTCTCGCTCAAAATGCTGCTCATGTTAGGCAGTTGCTGGAAACTAAGGAGTGTGAGGGTTGTGATTTGAGAAATGCTGATTTGTTTAAGGCTAGCTTGTATAGAGCTAAGTTGAAAGGGGCTGATTTAAGCGGAGCCAATCTTTATGAAGCTAATTTGATAGAAGCGGATTTAACTGATGCTAATTTGTCGAATGCTAATTTAGTCAATGCTGATTTGTATGGTGCTGATTTGGATAGTGCTAATCTGCGAAGTGCGAATTTGTCTAATGCTTTTTTGAGTAGAGCAAATATGACGATGGCTGACCTGCGTGGTGCTAAACTTTTTTCGGCTAATTTGGGTGAATCTTATTTGCTGAATGCTAATTTGTCGAAGGCGGATTTGAGGCGATCGCTTTTGTTTAGAGTGAATTTAAGTCGAGCGAATTTAACTGGGGCGGATTTGTCTTTTGCGGATGTGCGCGATACGAATTTGCAGAATGCTATTTTGTCTAATACTAGGCTACCAAAAGCTCAATTGAGTGGGACAAATATAGAGGCGGTGAGGGATTTCCGTCAGGCTGATTTGGAACGTGCCAATTTGCGGGGTACGAATTTGGGGCCGGTGGTTTGTGTGACGACTCATTATCCTTATTGTGTTTTGAATTTGGAGTGATCGCTTGTAGGGTGCGTCAGTCGCCATAATTTGGGCTGGTAAGGGAGATTTTGAGGGGCTGACGCACCTGACGTTTAGGTATGAAGTTCGATCGCACTGGCAATTCTGTAGGGGAAGTGCGATCGCTCTTTGATGCACTATTCGTGTGGTTGTGGTAAAATATAAGTACCCCAGCCAAATTAGTGCAAGTCAGATAAATTTTGATGGCGGTCTAATTTTTATAGATCTATTAACTAATAAAATATTGGATATTTAGGTAAAAAAATGGTTCAAAAAATTGGCATTCAAGGATTGTATTATATTGTTCATTTTAACAATATCCTTTCTATTTTAGAAAAGGGTATTATGTGTCACGAGTCGATCGAAAGTGAGGGATTGAATAACACGCCTATATACAATAGTCAAATAGTTGATAGTCGTTCTAGAAGAATAGTTTATGACAATAAATCTTTGTGGAGTTTTGCTAATCTTTACTTTCAACCACGCAATGCAATGCTTTACTCAGTTATCAATAAAACAGCCGTTCATCAAGTGGCTATTATCTGCATCAAAAAGAAAATATTAGATAGAAAAAAGATTTTTATTACTACAGGTAATGCTGCCAGTTCCGATTCCCAAATCATTCCCATTGAGGAAAGTGAAAAGTTTTTACCTCAAATCAGGAAGGAAATAGATAAAACATGGTGGAATAATGAAGATGGGTCAAAAAGAAAAATGATGGCTGAATGCTTGGTTCCAGAACGGATTGCGCCAAGTTATATTCAAATGATTTATGTTGCTTGCGATCGCGCCAGAGAAGATTTAGGAAAACTGCTGCTTGCTTGTGACAAGCCTAGTATTTCTGAGATCCCTATTACTGTTGAACCTGAAAGATTTTTTCAACCAGTCTGGAGTGCTAGGCTTACTTCCAAGGTTTCTCTGATTCGTGGAGATATGTTTTTTTCAAGAATGCAAACTCTTACTGTTAGCGTTAATTGTGTGGGTGTCATGGGCAAAGGATTGGCATCAACAGCAAAAGATCGTTTTCCTGATGTATATGTCAGGTATGAAAAAGTGTGCAAAGATAAGAGTTTGCAGATAGGAAAACCATACTTATACAAACGTGAGTCATCGGTCACAGAACAATTAGCAGATCATACATTATTGCCTTCAGACAATGTTAACGACAACTATCAAACATGGTTTTTCTTGTTTCCTACAAAGAATCACTGGAGAAATAATTCAACTATTCTTGATATTGAGAATGGCTTGCAGTGGCTTGCTGAAAACTACAAAAATGAAGGGATAAAGTCCTTAGCAATCCCGGCACTTGGATGCGGACTTGGTGGTTTAGATTGGCGAGACGTTGGTCCTCTGATGTGTAAGTATTTGACTTCTATGGATATTCCTGTAGCCATATATTTACCATCCGAAGGAAAAATTTCAGATGAGTTAGTGTCACGCGATTTTTTGCTGTCTCAAGTATAGTTTTGAATTTTCATTCTTCAGGCTTAGGAATATGAATATGTTCATGCTTCCTTTCAGTGAATTTACATAAAAATTGCCGCCAACAACATCAGTCTATTGCTAGTGGCAAAAAACTGATTAACAGTCTTATTTCACAGGCTTAGTTGAATTAGCACAAAACTTTTCATCTACAATAGCTGAACTGATATTAACAGCCTGCATGGGCGATGAGGGAATAACTAAGTCTTGGGGAGCGACTACCATTTTTTTACACACAAGTTCGCTGCTGCCTACAGAGGCAAAGTTCCAAGCGTAAAATTGGGGATTGCTGACTGTCGCAGCGGCTGGGTGTATACCTAGTGCTGTCAGCAATACTAATTCTAATGTCACTAAAGCTACGATCGCGAATCTCAGCATATTCTTTTTTGAACCTGAAAACTCACATGATTACTATTATCTATTATTACCTGGGTTTTCCTCAACGTCAATAGCACAGTCTTGGACGCATGGGGGGCTAAAAACCCGGTTTCTGTGTCAATATTTATCGCAAAAGTGATGATTTTTGGAAGAAACCGGGTTTTTGGCGTCAGCCCTATAGCAGTTATTCCGCCACTAGATTCAACTCATAGGAAATAGGCTCAGATGCCTGAGAAACTACTACAAATTCATAATAACCGGAATCATCTAGCAATCCTGACCAACTAAGTCCTTCTGCATCTTGCAGCAAAGCTCGCGCGGCCTTTGTCCGCCCCGGAGTATAAATTGAGAGGAGAGTAGATTTACCGGGAGCTTGCAAATTTACCCGCAGAGTTTGATTTTGAGCGAGTCTGGCTATGTAAGCTTTCCCTTCTCCGGGTTTGAGATTGCCTTTGAGGGTTTTGCTAGAAGCTCGGTTTTCAAATTCAATGCTTTCGATAGTTGCTCCTGCTTGCAAGGCTTCTAGGGCGTCGGCTGTAATTGCTTGCCAAATTTGTCCGATCGCCAAACCAATGATATTACGATCGCGTGGCTGTGTTGGAAACAGATCAAAAAACTTAGCATCAGCCAAATCGTACAGCGCCCGACTGCTCAAATTTATCTTGTTAACCTCAGTTTTCCAGCGATTGATATCAGTGATGTCGTAACTTCCCAACTTCTTTCTAGCGTTACTGCTGATTTTTTCCAATTTGTCAAGTAACTCGTCACCGATTTTTTGCCACCTTTCCCGCCATTCGCGATCGCTATCTCCTTCTTTTAACAGCCTTCCTCCCAATTCCGGGTATTTGGCATAGAAAGTCTCGTCTACAAGGCTGATGTAACCATTATAAAATCGATCGTCAATTCCTAGTCGTTGAAAGCGATCGCGCAAAGCATCTTCTTGCTGCTGTTTCGGGCCCGTAGACTGGGGAGTTTTCTGCACCTGAGACTGAAGATTTAACAAAAAATTACCCGCAAACCAGCCAACTCCCCCCATACTTGACAACACCGCCACCACCAGCAAAACCATTTTCCAAGCCGGCAACTTTTCCTGACTGCGAATATTAGCCATTGACACCGGAATTCCAGGCAGTTTCGGGGCGGGCACAGTCATCGGCTGCAACTCTGGCGGCGGCTGCGTGGCTGGAAATTCCGGTGTTGAAGCAGAAAAAGATGGCTGCGGGTGAGGCACTAAACGCGGATTGCCAGAGAGAGCGAGCAAAACCTCGCGGGCTGAGGAAAAGCGATCGCTCGGCCCGTGAGCGAGCATTTTATCCAACACCAGGGCCAAATTTGGAGACACTGAACATTGCGATCGCCAATTCCAATTCAGGGTATGGCTGTCGATCAACTGATGGGGTTCCTTCCCCGTCAGCAGCACTAAAACCGTTGCCGCCAGAGCGTACAAATCGCTGTGGGGATACACAATCCCCATCTGCATCTGTTCGGCGGGGGCGTAGCCGAGTTTACCGATGCGAGTCGCGGGGGCGGGAGTGCTGTTAGTCTCAACGAAAAGAGACTCTACGGTGGCGGCAACTTGTTTTACCCCGCCGAAGTCGATTAGTACCGGCATCCCGTCTGACGATCGCAGAATCAGGTTATCTGGGGAGATGTCGCGGTGAATCACTCCCAAAGAGTGTGTGTATTCCAGCACTGGTAAAAGCTGGATCAGCAGTTGATTGATTTCTGCTTCTATGAAGTGCAAACCCTGACGCTTGCGGGCGTCCAGCAGAAAGCGGTATGTTTGGCCCGGTATGTAGTCTTGGACGAGAAATAGGTAGCCTCGATCGTTAATATTCACCCGAAACAGTTCGCGGAAGTTCGGGATTTGGTTGTGTTTCAGCTTGTAGAGCACTCCCGCTTCTCGCTCGAACAAGTCCTCGGATTTTTGCAATGCGTAACTCCCCTGTACTTGGGGCGCAAATTCTTTTAAAACGCAGGGTTCGTTAAATCGGTGAGCATCTTCAGCGAGGTAGGTGCGCCCGAAGCCGCCTTGTCCCAATTCGCGGACAATACGGTAGTGGTTGCTGAGAGTAATGCCGGGGTAGATAGGATTGGTCATCTCGATCGGTAGATTTTTGGTAAACTGTCACGACTCCTGTTTGCTCGGACTATATCAAAAATACTATCCTTAATTGGTATTGAAATGCGATCGATCCCGGTGCAAAAGGTGTATTTTCAGGAGCAAATTATGCAGGAAGAACAGCGTCAGCGAGCATTTACAGCATTTCAAGAGTTTTTGAACACAGCCCTTGAGGAACGATTGCAACAGCAGCAGGAGCCATCTCCCGAAACAGTTGCGATAGCACTTTTTCAAAACGTCGCTGCAACGGTTCCCGCTTACCAGACTTTTCTATCTGAACATAACATTAATCCTGCTGGGATTCAAACCTTTGAAGACTTCCAAAAATTGCCGCTAATTACCAAAGACAATTATTTGCGCTGTTACCGACTAGCTGAATTGTGTCGCGGTGGTAAATTAGCAACTTGCGATTTCATGGCCGCTTCCTCTGGTTCCACAGGAAAACCCACATTTTGGCCGCGTTTCCTCAGCGATGAGTTGCAAATTGCTACTCGCTTTGAACAAATATTTTACGACAGTTTTTACGCCGATACTCGCTCAACTTTAGCTGTGATTTGCTTTGCGTTGGGGACTTGGGTTGGGGGAATGTACACGGCTAATTGTTGTCGCCATTTAGCGAGTAAAGGTTATCCCGTGACGGTGGTGACACCGGGAAATAATAAAACAGAAATATTTCGAGTTGTGCAGGAACTTGGAGCAGATTTTGAGCAAGTGGTATTGTTAGGATATCCACCGTTTGTTAAGGATGTTATTGATAGCGGCATTGCTGCGGGTGTGGAGTGGGAAAAATATCGCATTAAGATGGTGTTTGCGGGGGAAGTGTTTAGCGAAGAATGGCGGAGTTTGGTTAGCGATCGCACTAATTCTGACAATCTATATTACAACTCTGCCAGCCTTTACGGTACGGCCGATGCAGGGGTTTTAGGCAACGAGACACCCCTGAGTATTTGCATCCGCCGCTTTTTAGCAAATAATCCTGAAGCTGCACGCAATTTATTCGGAGAATCGCGGTTGCCAAGCCTGATGCAGTACGATCCAAACAGTCGCTTTTTTGAAGTGAATGATGACGGCACATTGCTATTTTCTGGGGACAATGGCATCCCATTAATACGTTATCACATTTCCGACAATGGTGGCTTAATTTCTTATGAAGCAATGCTCGATTTTTTAGCAGCATGGGGATTTAACCCTGGGGAAGATTTGCAACAAGCAGCAGCTTTAAATTTATTGCCAAATTCAGATTTTCCTAGAGGAATTCGGCGACTACCATTTGTCTATGTATTCGGGCGATCGCACTTTACGGTTTCCTACTTCGGTGCTAACATTTACCCAGAAAATGTCACCGTGGGTTTAGAGGTTCCCAAGATTCGGGAATGGGTGACGGGAAAGTTTGTCCTGCAAGTTAGGGAGGATTCGGATCGAAATCGGTTTTTATCTGTGGTTGTGGAATTAGCACCGGGGGTGGAGGGCGATGAGGAGAAGAAAAGGGCGATCGCATCTTCTATTCTCTCGCAATTGCGGCGGCTAAACAGCGAATTTGCCAACTATGTACCGCCAGAATATCAGTTACCTATTGTGACGCTAACTGCGACGGGGGATGCGGAGTATTTTCCTGTGGGTGTGAAGCATCGATATACGCGGCAGTAAACCGTAGTTTTTGGAGGAGGCGATCGCTAAATTGTATCAGGATCGATGTTTAATTCTCGCAATTTAGCGGCCAGGCGATCGGCTCGTTGTTGAGCCAATTCTTTCTGCTGACGTTCTGAATCAGCTCGTTGTTGAGCCAATTCTTTCTGCTGACGTTCTGAATCAGCTCGTTGCATTTCCCTTTCCGTTCGTTGTTGAGCAAATTCTTTTTGCTGACGTTCTGAATCAGCCACCTCTTCAGGAGTAGGAACTAGCTCTCCATAATCGGTAAAAAATCGCAGTTTATTCTGATGAATTCCCAAATACAACTCCAGCTCGTCACTCCACAAATATCCTTGAGAATTCGGTGCTAGTGCTTGGTATTTACCATTCACCAAATGAAATCCCGCAAACTCTAACGTATAGGGATCGAACCAAAAATAGTCTGGGGTACGAAATGTGTCTTGATAGAGTTTTTTCTTAAATTCGCGATCGGTATTAGCTGTTGTCGGTGACAGCATTTCTACAATCACATTAGGGTATTTTCCATCTTCTTCCCAGACTACCCAGCTTTTCCGAGGTTTGCGTTCGGTTCCCAGTACCACAAAAAAGTCTGGGCCTCGAAAGTCTTGCGATTTACGTTGATTCTGACTGTAATAAATCGTGAGATTGCCGGCAACATAAAAGTCGTTTCTATCTCGCCACAGCCAATCTAGACATTGGAGGAGTAAAATTATTTGTCGCAGATGCAGTTCAGTTTCCAAGGGAGGTTCGTCACTGTATAAATCGCCTTTCGGAAAGATAACACGTTCTGGGATGTCTTGGGAAGTCGCTAATTCTGGGATGACGGACATGGCGGCTTAGTTTGGTGTCAGAGGTTGTGCTTCTATTTTAGCTTTTAATTTTGAAACCAGGTCAAATCAAGGTAGTTTGGAGCAAAAGGGCGATCGCTAAATTGTATCAGGATCGATGTTTAATTCTCGCAATTTAGCGGCCAGGCGATCGGCTCGTTGTTGAGCCAATTCTTTCTGCTGACGTTCTGAATCAGCTCGTTGTTGAGCTAATTCTTTTTGCTGACGTTCTGAATCAGCTCGTTGCATTTCCCTTTCCGCTCGTTGTTGAGCAAATTCTTTTTGCTGACGTTCTGAATCAGCCACCTCTTCAGGAGTAGGAACTAGCTCTCCATAATCGGTAAAAAATCGCAGTTTATTCTGATGAATTCCCAAATACAACTCCAGCTCGTCACTCCACAAATATCCTTGAGAATTCGGTGCTAGTGCTTGGTATTTACCATTCACCAAATGAAATCCCGCAAACTCTAACGTATAGGGATCGAACCAAAAATAGTCTGGGGTACGAAATGTGTCTTGATAGAGTTTTTTCTTAAATTCGCGATCGGTATTAGCCGTTGTCGGTGACAGCATTTCTACAATCACATTAGGGTATTTTCCATCTTCTTCCCAGACTACCCAGCTTTTCCGAGGTTTGCGTTCGGTTCCCAGTACCACAAAAAAGTCTGGGCCTCGAAAGTCTTGCGATTTACGTTGATTCTGACTGTAATAAATCGTGAGATTGCCGGCAACATAAAAGTCGTTTCTATCTCGCCACAGCCAATCTAGACATTGGAGGAGTAAAATTATTTGTCGCAGATGCAGTTCAGTTTCCAAGGGAGGTTCGTCACTGTATAAATCGCCTTTCGGAAAGATAACACGTTCTGGGATGTCTTGGGAAGTCGCTAATTCTGGGATGACGGACATGGCGGCTTAGTTTGGTGTCAGAGGTTGTGCTTCTATTTTAGCAATGTTTTAATATCGGTGTTAGATACCCGACTTCGCAGAAGTTGTCGGGTATCTGGGTATTTTGCTAACTTTATTTACCGTCAGTTGATTTGAGAGCAGCCAGAATTTCCGGTCGTTTCATCCGTGCGTAGCCGCGCAATTTCCGCTCTTTCCCGATCGCCTTCAAGCGTCTCAGCGACAGACTGTCGTAGTCTTCCAGCGGGGATTCAAACTGGAACTCCAACTGCAACTGCGGTAGCTGAGGTTTCGCCTGCGCCTTCGACTGCTTCTTAGGCTGGGTTTTTGACAGGGTTTTCGCCTTGATCTCTGGCTGTATTCCTGAGTTATTGGCCACGGCTCCTAGTTGGCTGCGGACTGTTGCAATTTGATTTTTCAGGTCGAATTCTACGTCTTTGATTGTGTCCGCAACGAACTGATTAATTATTGCGACTGTGCGTTCTAATTTGATTGACAGCAATTTCTCCAATTCATCCAACTGTGTTAACGCACCTTCAAGATTCATCTCATAAATAACCGCAGAGCTCGGAGGGATATCGCTGCCAGATTGCTCAATTTTTTTAGCCAATTTATCTACCTTTTCGTTAAATGTTTGTTCAACTTTTTCTATCGAACCCTTAATCTGTTCTATTTTGTCACCCTCGAACTTCTGCTCAGTTAGAGATTTTACTTGTTTTTTGAGCAGGTCTTCATTTTTTTTAACAGATTGTTCTATTTGTTTTGTTAGACTCTCTATCTTTTTTTGAAATGAGCGCTCAAATTGTTGCAGTAGAGTCTCAATTTGTGCATTTTTTTGAGTCGGTTGCGGAGCTAAAAGTTCCATTTCTGCTTGAGCAGCAACTACTTCCTCGTCGCTCATTTCAAAAACCCAAGCCCACATTTGTTCAAGGCCGAGTTCTTTAGCAACGATACACCAATCAGCGCCGCAGACAACTTCGTATTCTTCTTCGTTGCTGTAAGCTTCAGTCCGGCGTACAATTAAAGGAATCAAGTTGCTCCCTTGTTCGATTAGACTTCTCCTGAGAGCTTCGCGGCGATCGCGAGGAATTTCCCCCCGCTGAGGATATGGTATCGCAATTTGGGAAGTGTAAATTTGACTGTGACTAATTGGCTTAATCCGCAAATATTCAATTATTCGGTTTTGATCTTGCGATCGATCCATCTTCTTACAAGTCCCCTTTTGTCATTGAAATCAGGTGTTTTAGGTATTTATGTATATCTACGCGGTTTTTGTGGGGCGACATCCCTGGCGATCGACAAAGTTACTGCAATTCCTAAAACAAGCGACTGCGATCAGTTTAACTGGCTGGGGGACACCAATGATACATCGCTTAACTCATCTTTACTTTTTTTAGCGTAGAGACTCACTCGGCTAACGTTCCCAGTGGGCACAGGGCCTGTTTTATTGACCCGGAGATCCCCCCTAGCCCCCCTTAACAAGGGGGGGACAAGAGCATTCAAAGTCCCCCTTATTAAGGCGGGATTTAGGGGGATCTGAACCTGATTGAAGAGAGCCAGAAAAAACACGCCACAGGACTTAATTTTATGAGTATTTGTGCCACTTGTCAATGATTTTAATCATGGTTTTGTCGGTTAACCCTTTAACACGTTCCACCACATTTGCAAAGGACACAAATGGCCGCACATCTCGCTCTTTGAGGATTATTTGGATTACTGGAAGCTTCAATCCCGCATCTTTCAAAGTCGTCGATAATTGAATTTTATCGAGAGTATTGAGTGCTGACAACAGTGACATTGATTCCGAAGTTACTTTTTCAACCACCTGTTTTTCGGGTGGTTGCTCTGGTTTCAATTCATTAATTCTGTTGGCTAGCCCAGCTTCAATTAACTGATTTACTTCTTGTAAAATTCTGTTTTCAAATTCTTGTATACTCTGTGCTAACACCTGTTTTTCACGGGCGTACTCAGCTTTCAATTCATTAATTTGACTCGCAAACTGGGCTTCAATATTTGTCAGCCGCTGTTCTAAATTGGATGATGGTTGGGGAGTTTCGTTGTCATAAGATTTAGGGACTTCGACCAAAGAAACCGGGTTTTTGATTGAATCTGCGGGCTGCGATAAAGTATTTTCGTAGAAAAACCCGGTTTCTGGGTTTTCAACTAAATTGTCATTTTTGGCAGGTTTTCTCAGGGCTTGAACTTGCTCTAGCAGAAGTTCTTCATTTTCCGGCTCAAGAATAAATGCTCCGATTGTCTCGCCTTTCTTAGGGTTGATTTCCCTGGCTTTCGCCGCCGCATAGTATTCAAAGTCTCCGTCTACTATCTCGTAGGCGTCCATCCCGTTGCGACGGAGAACTATGGGGTTGATCAATCCTCCTAATTCTAAAATTAGTTGTGCGACTTTCTCCAAATCGCGATCGGCAAAATTGTCACGGGGAACTTTAGATGTAATCTTTTTTACAGCTACCAACGACGGGGATAATTTTTGCATTATTTCTCACCTATCTTTTCCAAAACTTCCATTGCTAATACTTCAAACTCTTGGGATGCGATTGAATCTGGCTTAAAGTCTAACACCGAAATGGGGTCGGCAATTTCCATATCTCCGAATATTTGAGTTTGTTCTGCACACTTAGCCAAATCATCTCTTTCATAAATTACGCTTTCCATAATTTCCATACCGTAACGTTTGGGAATTGCATCCCTCCGCCTAGGCAAACTGTACTGTATAAATTTACCGTTAGTTGAGATTTTACAAGGAAGTACACCTAAAACCTGTAGAGGATTTTTGCCGATTTGTTTCTTAAATCCATTAACTTTTTTGATAAAATCTTTGACATTAATTAATCCTTGATTCGCAAAAGGCTTTAAGTCAGAAGGAATAATTAAATAATCGGCTGCAATCAGGGCAACTCTGGCATAAAAATTTAAAGACGGTGGCGTATCAATCAATACAATATCATATTTATCTTGTACTTCTGCTAGTTTCTGTATCAGAATCATTCTACTGTAATCCAGTGAATTTAGTTCTGTTTCATATTGCATTAAATCAATATGAGAAGGAATTACATCTATTGCTGGAGTGCAAAAATTAGACTTTCTAGCTACTTCTGATATTGAGTAAAAATCCTCTGACTGTAAGATGTGCAGAATATTGTTTTGTTTTAAATCATCATCTTCTTCGTCATCAAATTTGACTAAACCTGTCGCAAAGGTTGTATTAGCTTGACTGTCTAAGTCTATCACCAAGACTCTTTTACATTGCTTGCTGAGGGCGGCGGCTAAATTGACTACGGTTGTAGTTTTGCCGACACCGCCTTTATTGTGATATACTGCAATGATTTTCATGGTATTTTGACTGGTTTGAAAGACTAAATCTAAGGGAATTTCTGGTTTAATTTCAGTATTAATTGGCAAAATTTCCGGGACTTTTTCCGGTTCTGAGATTTGACTTGGCTCAGGTTCTGCGGTGGCGGGATTATTTAGCTGTACTGGTACTTCGCTCGTTAACTGAGGACTAACTAAATTATTTTTACTATGTTCTAGTTCGAGATTTTCGGGGGTTTTTATTGGTCTTAAACTATCTCTGCCAATGAAAGCAATAATTTCATCTATTCTGGTTTCAACTTCTTGGCCAGAGCAATTAAATACTAGCTTAATCTCTGAGGCGACTCTTTCGTAAATTCTAATTTCTTTAGCATTGGTTATCAATCCGTAGCGAATGCTTAAACTTGTTAAGTAACGCTTCAGTCTCCTGATGTGGCGGTCTAATTTTTCCTTCGGATGTTTCGCCTCAATTACTACACTCATCGGCGAGTCTGCATCGATGACTATTGGGATAACTTGGGTGGCAAAGGATAGGAAGTCTAGACGAATATTCCCAAATGCTATTTCTTGGTGCCAATTGTCGGGTGTATAGCCTAACTTGGGTAATAAATAACTGACAATGAGTTTGCTTTCAACTTCGCTTTCGTTGCGGCAGTTATTGGGATTAAAAGTCAATGGATTTTTGATTTTTGATTTTTGATTGGGGAATTGCTGATTGGTTGGGTGTTATTAGTTATTTGTTATTGGTTATTAGTTATAACTCACATCTTGCATCATTCTCAAGAACAGGCATCTTGCCTGTTCCACAAAGAGTGGGTACCGCAAATAACCAATAACCAATAACCAATAACCAATAACCAGTAACCAGTAACTAATGACTGCTGACTAAGGACTGCTGACTATTTGGTTTGAGCTTCAAACTCTTCCAATGTCATATAACCGCCAGAGGGATCGTACAGGTGACAGTTGTCGGCAATTCGCTTCATTAAAGCCCAAGAAAACTCTGTTTCATAGAGATGATCTTGCCAATTTTCCTTTAAGCTGCTGTGGGCTAGGCGCAAGTTGTACCAGGGAATAGCAGTTGAAAGGTGGTGGGGAATGTGGACGTTAATGTCGTGGCACAGGAACTCTACCCAGCGGGGATAATCGCAGTGAACTGTTCCCGATAGTTGGGCTTCAGCTTCGTTCCATTCTGAAGGTTCTTTAAAAGAAATGTCTGGTGCTGTGTGGTGAACAATGGTGAATGTGCTCATCCAGAAATGGTAAACCATCCAGGGCATTAACCAAAATTTGACAAATCCCCAGATACCGGTTGTGGCAATTAATGTGGGAAATCCGATCGCAGCACCGATTAAAACTACTAACACAGAAAACCGGACTTGTTCTTGTTTCTGTTGGCCTTTGAAGCGCCACCACATGAAGTGCACTTTTGCCCAATGGGCGATCGATCCAACCCACCACAGCCGACCGAATATTAAACTATAAGCTATTTGTAAAACCTTCGGAGCAGCAGCGTAGTCTTCTGCTGTCATCGGCTGCCAAGCATTATCTTCGCCAATTTTATTGGTGTGCTTGTGGTGATAATTGTGTCCGTGTCGCCATGCGTGAAACGGGTAAATTAATGGCAAAAATGCTAGATGTCCGACTAAATCGTTTACCCAGCGGCGGTTAGCAAATGACCGGTGCCCGCAGTCATGTCCGATCACAAAAAAACCGGTTAATCCGGTACCTGTGAAAATCCACATCAGGGGTAGTAGAAACCAAGGTGATACTGCTAGGCCCCAGTAACCGACAGCAACTAGCAAAACGTTGATGATGACTTTTGTCCAAGCTTTGCGGGGGTTTTTGACGAATACTTCCCGCGGCAGGGTTTTGAGAATATCTTTGAGCCGCAGGTTGGAAATGTCACTTGCGGATGTCAAATTTAGTGGTTTTTCGATCGATGCTGTCATAAATTCTCTTGGAATATTTGGAAACCCCAACTTCCAATTGGGGATTGATCTAGATTCTCCGTTTACCAGTAGAAGGCCGGTAACAAAATTAACTCAGTACCATGTAGCCGGCTGCAAGTCAGCAGCAGGCTAGTTTAGGTAGGCGATCGCGTTTTAACAAATGCTGGCTATCGCTAGCCGCTGATTAAATGGCTAGCGCTTTTGGTTAAAAAAACTGCGGTCAACAAAACTTTACTTTTTATACCACAGGGGCGGCACAATTAGCACGAGTTGCTACTACTAATTGTTGTTGCTGCCAGCAGAATTTTGACCGATCGCAACTTGAGAGCAAGCAACATAGCGTCGCTGTTTGAGGGTTTGCACTTGCAGCAGCAAGGATTCGATTTCTGCTTGCAGGTGCAAAAATTTAACTTGGTGGTCGGCTTGATACGGAGACTTAACAGACTCTACTTTGCGGGTAAAACCGGTCGGTAGGGTAGAAGAACTAGCCATTTCGGGATTGCTAGCCGTGATTTGAGGCCGAGAAAGAGTGGAGGAATTATTTGACATTAGTAATTGGGTAGACATATCTACACATTCACACCATTAAGTAACTTTAACCTGAACCGATCGTATTAAACATCAAATTAACCGATCGAGCTAAAATTGGTGTAAATTGCTCCGACATTGCCTAGAAACTGTTGACATCGTGACCCTGATTTTACCTGCTACTGACTCTGCTCTTAACTCTGCTGCCCGCGCAGCCTTGCCGAAACACTACGGCTGGCCGGGCTTGATCGAAGCTTATCGTCCCTATCTGCCGGTGACGGAAACCACGCCGGTAGTGACACTCCAAGAGGGAAACACTCCCTTAATTCCAGCACCGGCGATCGCCGCTCTCATCGGTAGAGACGTGCGCGTCCTGGTCAAATACGACGGCCTCAACCCCACTGGTAGTTTCAAAGACCGGGGGATGACAATGGCGATTTCCAAGGCGAAGGAAGCTGGCGCCGAGGCGGTAATTTGCGCCAGTACGGGCAACACTTCGGCCTCTGCGGCAGCCTACGCCCGACGCGGGGGGATGCGAGCTTTCGTGTTGATTCCCGAAGGTTACGTGGCTTTGGGCAAATTGGCCCAAGCTTTGCTGTACGGTGCGGAAGTGATTTCGATTCAAGGAAATTTCGATCGGGCTTTAGAAATTGTCCGGGAAATGGCCGTCAACTACCCCGTGACTTTGGTAAATTCGGTGAATCCTTACCGCTTGGAAGGCCAGAAAACCGGCGCTTTTGAAGTGGTGGACGCTTTGGGCGACGCCCCAGACTGGCTGTGCATTCCCGTAGGAAATGCGGGAAACATCACAGCATACTGGATGGGTTTTTGTCAATACCACCAAGCTAGAAAATGTTCGCGCCTCCCGCGAATGATGGGATTTCAAGCAGCGGGGGCTGCGCCTTTGGTGACGGGAAAGCCGGTGTCGCACCCGGAAACTCTGGCGACGGCGATTCGGATTGGGAACCCGGCTAGTTGGACACAGGCTGTTGCCGCTTCCGAAGCCAGTCGCGGCAGTTTTTCCGCTGTTACGGATGAGGAAATTCTGGACGCTTACCGTTTGCTAGCATCCCAGGAAGGGATTTTCTGCGAACCAGCGAGTGCAGCTTCTGTGGCGGGTTTGCTGAAGGTAAAAGACCAAGTTCCGACTGGGGCGACGGTGGTTTGCGTGCTGACTGGTAATGGTTTAAAAGACCCGGATACGGCGATTAATCACAGCAAGAACAACTTTAAACAAGGGATTGCTCCGAGTTTGGATGCGGTAGCTGGGGCGATGGGATTTTAAGAAGTTATATCAAGATCCTCGGCGGTTGAAACCGCGTCTACACAAACGAAGTCCGCCTTCGCGGACTAAGAAATAAGACAAGCAAGATGCCTGTTCCACTCTTAGCTAAAATCCCTTGTGGGTGGAGACAAGAGTCTTCTCAAAGTCCCCCTTCTTAAGGGGGATTTAGGGGGATCTAGACTCAACTACAAGCGACATTTCCTATGATTTTGAGTCTGAAGTTGACACCAATAGCCGAATTTCCCACCCCTTTCTACATTTCCCCCTGAGAAATCCATGCACCCCAAAAATAAGGATGTGATAACAATTGATAATCAGGGTTAGCCTTAATAAACTCCTGTGTGAGAACTTTTTTCTCGTTGATAAACTCATCGACAATATCGCGACCTAAAGGAAATTGTCGTAACTTCTGAATCGTAATTGTCCGAATATAAGATTGAGCCTTTAATAAAGCTTCTCGCTTACCTAAACCCCGCTCAACATCACTTAAAAACCGATCCATCAACAACATAGAAACGCGGGTAGGAACTGACCACAAACTCATAATTAAAGCTTTACATCCCGCCACCGCAAAGGCACGCCGCAGCCCAAAAACCCCCTCTCCTAATTGTACATCTCCCAAGCCAGTTTGACAAGCAATTAAAATCGTTACTTCATTTTCCCATAAATCAATCCCGGCCACATCCTGAGCTAATAATAATCCTTTCCCCGCATGGGTGGGTAAGGTTTGCCCTTGTCGCGAATTGTTGGCCCCAGCAAAGGCTAAACCCGCACGAATCATAGCATTATTAGCCGGAGCAACGGCAAAGCGATCTAAGGGGTTTTCGGTGAGGTTGAGTGCAGGAGATATTTTATATTGTTCTGAGACTTTCTCGACAAAGTTTCTTAACCATTGGGCGAGATTTTCTTTTCCTTGTGTGGCAAAAGTTACCGCTTGATTTTCCATTGCCATCAGCAATTGGGGATTGACTAAATCTCGATTTTTTGCTAAGAGATTTTCTGCCTCTTCTTCTGAAGGAAATTTGAGCAATTCTTGGGTTAAGCGAATATAGGGACTTTCTGGTTCAAAATAGCCATGCGTAGCAATTAATAAAATTCGCGGACAGGCTGTTTGAGAGAACAGGGTTTCTACGGCTTGATCGCCTAAATAGAGATTGGGAATGGCTAATTTTTCCGCGATGCTTTTGGCTAGGGTTTCTGTTTCGGGAAGGGGGTCAAATTCCTTTGAGGATAGGCTCTTGAAAACTGGTTTTGTACTGTGTGAGTTAGCACCAGATTGAGATAAACCTTCTGTTTTGGGTTTGATCGAAGGCGGTTGAGGATAGTCAAAATTAGGATTGGCAATAATCAAAGATTCTGAGGCTTTACGGTCTGTCTCCAGTTTCCATCTTAATACATCTTTGCCACTACTGAGATAACTGATTTGATAATTATCCCTTAATAACTGTTGGCCGGTTTCATCGACGGGCAAAACGCCAAAGGGAATCAGGCTTAATTGGGAATCTGGGGCGATAAAAATGTTTTGGTAAGGTTGCAGAATTGAAAGGAGAGGTGTAAAGATTTTTTCGCGTAGGGCGTTGGGATATTGAGGGTTATATTGATAAGCGTTTAATCGTACTTCTAGTGCTTCACCCTTTTTTTTCGCGCCTCCCTTTGCCATTGTTTCTGAATGTGGGGGATTGTTTTCTAAGGATAAAACTTGACGTACCTTTTCAATTAAATCATCAATGGGTTGGGCTTCTCCTAATGAAATCATCTGCACTGCATCGGGAGTTTCTGCGGGTAAAATAAATGCCCAATATTCCGCAGATTTCCAGTTTTCACCTTTGGCGGCTGTAAAATCATAACGATCGAACCGCACATATTCCACTAATACCGCATTGGCGGGTAATTCCAAGGCAACTGCCCGACGATCTACGGTTTGATCTTGCAGTTGAATTTCAGGAACTTGGGTGGCGAGTTCCTTTTCTAATTGTTGACATTGTTGTTCTAATTCTGCAATATCTTTTTGATACTCTCCCAAACGAGTGCGATAAATTTCTATGGGTTTTTCTGGATCTGGAATGGGAGGTTTATTGATGCGGTGATAGAGTTGTTCTTGCAAAGAACGGAGGCGATTAAACTGGGGTTTGAGGTGGGAATAGCGTTGACTGTGGATGGCAAAGTTAAACGCCGCCAACGCCGCTGCCGTCATAGATTTGCGTTTGAGAACGACATCTAAGGCTTTTTGGACTTCTGCGGGAGAGTTGGAGAAATATTGAGAAACTAAGGAGAGGAAAATGTCAAAATTTTTTCTATTATTTTTAATTAATTGAAGTCGCTCTTGTTCTGAACTAAAGGCAAAATTACTTCGCATCAAGCGATCTTCCATTTCAATTGCTTGCTGCTTTTTCTCAAATGCTGCACCAGGACGGTTGGTAAAAGCTAAAAAATTCCCTAATTTATTCAGACTATCTGCCACATTAGGATGGTCGCCTATAAATAGGCGTTTTGTCATCTCTAATGCCTGTTGAAAGAGAGATTCAACTTTCTCGTAGCGTCCTTGAATTCTGTAGAGTGATGCCAAGCCATTGATATTGCTTGCTAAGTTAGGATGGTCGCCATTAAATAGGCGTTGGTAAATCTCTAATGCCTGTTTGTAGAGAAGTTCAGCTTCATTATAGCGTCCTTGGGATCTGTAGAGTAATGCCAAGTTATTGAGACTGGTTGCCACATCAGGATGGTCGCCATTAAATAGGCGTTGGAACATCTCTAATGCCTGTTGCAATAGAGGTTCAGCTTCACTATAGCGTTCTTGAGACCTATAGACTGACGCTAAATTATTAATACTAAGTGCTACTTTGGGATGGTCGCCATTAAATAGGCGTTTTCTCATCTCTAATGCCTGTTGCAATAGAGGTTCAGCTTCGGAGTAGCGTCTTTGGGAGTAGTAGAGTAATCCTAAGTTATTGAGACTGGATGCCATATCAGGATGGTCGCCATTAAATAGGCGTTGGAACATCTTTTGTCCCTGTTTGCATAGAGGTTCAGCTTCAGAGTAGCGTCCTTGGGATATGTAGAGTAATGCCAAGTTATTGAGACTTTGTGCCACATCATCATGGTCGCCATTAAATAGGCGTTTTCTCATCTCTAATGCCTGTTGCAATAGAGGTTCAGCTTCAGAGTAGCGTCCTTGGAAATCGTAGAGTAATCCTAAGTTATTGAGACTGATTGCTACATCATCATGGTCGCCATTAAATAGGCGTTGGGACATCTCTAATGACTGTTTATAGAGAGGATCAGCATCCGCGTAGCGTCCTTGGGATTCGTAGAGTGATCCCAAGTTATTGAGACTTTGTGCCACATCATCATGGTCGCCTGTAAATAGGCGTTTTCTCATATCTAATGCCTGTTTATAGAGAGGTTCCGCATCCGCGTAGCGTCCTTGGAAATGGTAGAAATATCCCAAGCTATTGAGACTTTGTGCCAGATCAGTATGATCACCTGTAAATAGGCGTTTTCTCATATCTAACGACTGTTTGTAGAGAGGTTCAGCTTCAGAGTAGCGTCCTTGGGAGTCGTAGAGTAATCCCAAGTTATTGAGAATTTGTGCCAGATCAGTATGGTCGCCTTCAAATAGGCGTTGGTACGTCTGTAATGCCTGTTTGTATAGAGGTTCAGCTTCAGAGTAACGCCCTTGGGATTTGTAGAGTAATCCCAAGTTATTCAGACTGGATGCTACATAGGTATGGTCGCCTGAGTGAAGGGATTGAGCTAAGATTAATGCTTGTTCAGCAACCAGTATCGCTTCATTAAATCTGCCTTCTGTATAAAGTTCAACCACTTGTTGATTCAGGTCTTGAAGCGTTTGCATAACAAATATTCCTGTAGGTTAAAAGCAAAGTCTGTCGATAAAAACGGGGTTTATACTATTCTCCACAAACCCCAACAGGACTTACCCACGTCGAGGCGAGAAACTGGGTTTCTTCGTAGATATCTAGTTGAGAATCTTCGATTTTTCATAGAAACCCGGTTTCTTTGCGTAGTCTTGCCCAAAAAACCAGCTTTTTGCAGAATTATCGGCAGAGAAACCCAGTCTATTGTGCAAAAGCCGATATCTGTATTACCCCTGAGAGGCAACAACCAAATATTGCGTATATAACACCTCAGCGTTCGTTTGACTATTCACATAGTCCAAAATTCCCGCTAAATGCTCTCGATCGACTTCTAACGCTTCCTGGCGACTATCTTTCAACCACTGAAAAGGCGGTAATTCAGGAGTAATCACAGCAAGCAGTTGTTCCCATCCTAGCTCATCGGAGCCAAAAGATTCATACTCCGAGTCAGGAAGGGGTAACTTCGTCTCTTTCCCTGCATGGTAGGAGGAACGGGCAAATTCCGAAGGACACAAACAAATAATCGTGCCGTTAGGTTCCCGTTCAAATAACATTAAATGTCCGCTTTGGGGAGAAATCACCCGATAAGTTAAATCGCTATTAGCCGGGAATTGTTGACGCTTAATATTCCGTCGTGCGCCCATATCTGCTAATTGCGGTTCCCATTTTTCCACAATTAACTCAGATTGCTTTTCTTTATCTGTCGTGGGCTGGGAATTTTCAGCTTTTGTTTTTAATTCGTTCCAACATTCCTCGATAGTGCGCGGCTTAATTAAACCCTGTTCTTTTGCCCATTGTGCAAACATTTCCTCCCGCAACCAGTAGCGGCAATTTTTCCACCGATCCGCGCCTTTACTGGGTGGACATCCCATTTCTTCCATTTTATCACAAATTGAGGCTAATGTTTGCCGATAAATTTGGCCGGCATCTTGGGATTCATCATCTATTAAATGTTTGGCGGATTGCTGGGCTAGTTTTTGATGAATACAGCCATCATTATCTTTGATAAAGCGGCTGCGAAAAACCAGGTCTTTTTTTCCAGAAAAGTTAAAGCGATTAACCATCGCATCAATAAAATCGCCTTCATTTTCATCATACAATTGCGTTAAAGTTGCCATAGTCTTGAACTCCTTTTAATCATCTGGGTGAAGTAGGGGCGGGTTTTGTTAAATCTGAGTTGGGTGAGATTACTCTCGGTGATAGGGTAGCGTCGCCTTTGGCGATACCCGCCCCTACAGTGAATTATTGTGTTATTTAAGTTATAGCAATACCCATTTAAAATGTCTATACTTTATGACGAAAAACTACAAAATTCGACATCGACAATCACAGATAAAAATCGACATGACAATAAGAGAAAATCTCAAGTTTTACTGTTAGCCTGTTAAGTGTAGGGGCGGTTTCAACCAGTCCCCATCACAATTAACAAACAAAGGGGAAAAAAATTATGGGGTTATTCTGGTGGATTGCGGGGGCTGATTCCGATTTATTAGAACAATCTCATGCCGGCGATCGCATGAAATATAGCGCGATCGGGTTTTCAATTCTGTTAACTTCCTTTGCAGGTGTCTTGTCGGGTGGCTACGCCTTTTATACCACTTTTAAAGATCCTTTAGTTTCCCTCGTGTTAGGGCTATTCTGGGGATTGTTCGTTTTCAATATGGATCGCTTAATTATCATCACGACCCATAAAGAAGAAACAATCAGTCTTCAACAAATTGGGATGGGAGCAACTCGGATTATGGTTGCTCTTTTAATAGCAGTTGTTGTGGCTAAACCCTTAGAATTGAAAATCTTTGAAAAGCCCATTTTAGCTTACCTCGCTCAAGAGAATGCTAAAATTGCGCTAGAAATCAAAAAAGACCTGAATGAAGGAATGCCAGAGATTGTCGAAGTAGAAGCGAAAAATCAAGGCTTGGAAAAAAGTCTCTTAGAAAAAGAGAAAAAGCGAGATTCATTGTGCAATGAATCTATTAAAGAAGCCGAAGGAATTGGCGGCACAGGCAAAGAAGGAAAAGGCCCAGTTTATGCCGAAAAACGAGCCATTTGCCTCAAGCAAGAAGAAGAATTAAAAGCCTTACGAAGCAAAATAGAACCCCAATTAGCGCAAAATCGGCAGCGTATTAGCCAACTGCAAGCCCAAAAAGACCAGCAGTTTGAGACCGTAAAAACTGCCAGAGAAAGAGCCGATGACATGATAACTCAGCTAAACGTTTTGGAGAAAATAGCCAAAAATAATCCAGCTATAGCCCATGCAAGTCACGCCATCTCTTTGCTGTTTATTGTCATAGATACGGCCCCGATATTCGCCAAATTGCTCGCCAAACGAGGCCCCTACGATGCGATGCTAGAGGAACGGGAGGAAGAAGAAAATTTGAGGGTAGAAGGAGAGCGAAAATATTTCCCAAATAAACTCGATGAGGAACAAAAACTGGAGAGAGCTTTTTACAAGGATAGCATCGAAGCAGCCTATAAGAGTCCAGAAATGGAAACAGCCAAAAATGAACTGTCTCAAAAAATTGTAGAGGGCACCCGCAAAAAATACAAGTTGGGCAGAAAAAAGCGCAGTTTCATTGATTTCTTGTCTTCTTCTTTGGGCAATATGTTTGATTTCTTTTCAAAAAAAAAGAGCAGCAGTTTTGGACAGAAGTCCACAACAAACTCGCCACAGTCAGTCAAGAAATTCAAAATATCAAGGCCCAAAGCCTCCGGTTCCAGAGTAAAGTAAATTCCTTTATTGCTGAAGCCACAACCAAGCTCGAAGAGTACATGAATCGTCTGTTATGACTCCAAAACCCCCGGTTTTTAATAAACCGGGGTTTTCACTTCCAAGGCTTTGCACAAAAACCGATATTTACCGACGGACAAAACATCAATGATTCGATAGGGTATAAATATCAACTTGATCTGAGGATAAATTTGTGTCTAGTATTGAAAAAAGAAAACCGATGGAGTTAGTTAAGCAACAACAAGAATTAGAAGTAGTTGCGTCCCCAATTGTGCGGATGACGGATCAAGCACAGGTAGCTATTGACTCCGTGATGGCCAAGCGCGAAGGATTCTTGCAGCGGTTTTTCCCAGATGCTGCCACTCGTGCGGTTATTCGTGGGGAATTAGCATTAATTAAAGATGAATTTGAGTTTCGCAAACGCGCCTTAGCAAAAGTGCGGGAAACCCAGATTCAATCGCTGACTGAACATTGCAACCAGTATTTAGTGCGCGAGAAAGCTGCTATTCGCAGTGAAACAGCCGCGTTTTTATTGGAAAAAAAAATGGATCTAGAAAACAAAATTAATTCTCTCTTTGAGGAATTTATTGCCCGGATGGAAGTGCAAATGGCTCAAGCTGAATTGATTGCGAACCCCACCTTAAAACGGGTGCGTCAAAACCAATTGGAAAAGTCAGTGGAAGACTTTTTTGATCTACAATCCCGTTTAGTTGACCAATTCCAAAAGATTATTTCCGAGGGAGTGTAAATTCAATGGAAGAAAAAATACGGGAGTTAGAAAATCAGCTAAAGTTCCTCAAAGAGGAATTGATTGCACAGATGGAAATGAAAATGGCTGAAGCTGAAACTCTCAAAAACCCAACCTTAAAACGGATTCGTAAAGCTCATTTGGCTAAGTCATTTCAAGATTTGGCGGATTTGCACGCACGTTTAGTTGACCAATTCCAGCGGATTATTTCTGAGGGAGTATAGACAATATAGCCGCGATGGGTTTGGGGCGGGTTTTGTTCAATCTGGGTTGGGTGACAGAAACCAGGGTGAACCCGCCCCTACCGTCGTGTGGGTTTGGGGCGCGATCGCCAGATCGCGAATATCCTGATATAATCAAATGAAAATTAAAAACTTAAAAATTTTGTGATTATACCATGACTAAACCTACAGCAACTCTTTTAATCTCCTGTCCCGATCGCAAAGGACTTGTCGCCTTACTTGCCAATTTTATCGCCTCCCATAATGGCAATATCATCCACGCCGATCACCACACAGATTTTACCGCCGGATTATTTCTGAGCAGGCTAGAATGGCAATTAGACGGTTTTGAATTGAAAACCGAAGAAATAACACCGGCTTTTAGTGAAATTGCCAAGGATTTACAAGCCAATTGGCAATTACATTTCTCCCATAAAATTCGACGAATCGCGCTCTGGGTAAGTCGTCAAGATCATTGTTTATTAGACTTGATTTGGCGACAACGAGCTAAAGAAATCATGGGTGAAATTCCCCTGATTATCAGTAACCATGAAAATCTCAAGCCCATAGCCGCACAATACGGTATCGACTTTGAGTATATTCCCATTACCAAAGACACGAAAGCTATTCAAGAAGCACAACAGTTAGAACTTCTTAAGAAGTATAACATTGATTTAGTAGTTTTGGCGAAATATATGCAAATTTTGAGTCAAGACTTTATGATCAAATTTCCCCATGTGATTAATATTCACCATTCATTTTTACCCGCGTTTGTGGGTGCAAATCCCTACGAAAGGGCTTATGAAAGAGGGGTTAAAATTATTGGTGCAACAGCCCACTATGTTACACCAGATTTAGATGCTGGCCCGATTATCGAACAAGATGTTGTCCGTGTGAGTCACCGCGATGAAGTGTCGGATTTAGTTCGCAAAGGTAAAGATTTAGAAAGAGTTGTTTTAGCAAGAGCCGTGCGATATCATTTACAAAATCGTGTTTTAGTTTATGGCAATCGCACTGTTGTTTTTGCTTGACAATTAAGTCTCATACCAAATCCTGGTTTGTTACCCATTTTATCGCTCGGCGATTGAAATCGCTACACAAACGAAGTCCGCGCGGACTGAATAAAAGACGGATGATCAAAGCGGATTTGGTATAGCAACCCTAAATCATTTGCGTAATTATTGTAGGGGCAATCCCCCCGTGGTTGCCCCGATAGATAGGGGGTAGGCACTCTTGGCACTACCCCTACAAATTTATCTGAATGATTTAGGATTGCTATATGACTAATTACTAATTGCTAAAAGGTGGTAGCTGAAGTAACTGGTTTTTAGCAGGTGGAAGTTGGGCGGGATTTCTGCCAGTTTGAGCGGGAGTTTGGCGGATTTCGATCGCACTTTCGCCTGGATTTTCCGTGGTAGTAGGTACTATCTCTAAAGAATATACTGTCTCGGTTCTTACAGAGGCAGGATTTTGTGCTTTTGTGAGCAAGTCAATGGCATCTCCGAGAGCGGTAGTTAAATTTTTGCTAGTTTCGGCGTGGCGGGCTTGTTCTTGCTGGAGGGCTTGAGTGAGTTGTTTGATTTGTTCGATCGCCCGATCGCGCTCTGAGAGTACCATAACTAATTTAGCTTTAAGTTCGCCAACTGTTCGCTGTTTTTCAACTTCCTGCTGGCGAGCAATTCCAGCTTCGTCGCCTTCAGAGACAATGGGGGAGAAAGTTTGGAGTTGCTGTATTTGTGCTTCCAAATTGGCGATCGTTTGCTGACTTAATTTAACATCATTCCGCCGCTGTTCTGATTCGGTATTATAGAGTTGTCGCCACTGAGCCGCACTTTCACTAGCCTCATCTCGATCGCGCGATGCTTCTGTTAACTGCTGTTGCAGTCGCTTAATTTCATCTAACCACTGTCTGACATCCTGAGTCATAATATTGATTTTAGATTTTAGATTTTAGATTGGTCATTAGTCATTAGTCATTAGTCATTGGTTATTAGTCATTGGAAATTGGGAATTAGGAATTTGTGCGTTATGAACATTTTTTACTGGCTGCGCTACCTGATTTTAGCTTTGTTTAGGGTGGTTGTGAGGCTGCTGAGAGCGATCGAAAAGAAATTTGGTCACTTTTGGCTTTTTTGTCGGTGTTTGACTTGGCGCACGCTTAAGGAAGTATGCGTGAAGGCAGGAGAGCAGCGGTTGCCGGGACTGTCGGCGGAAATGGCCTACAATTCTATGCTGGCGCTGTTTCCGGGGCTGTTGGCTGTGTTATCGGCGATCGGGCTATTTGAATCTTTGCAATCAACACTTTATCAAATCGCCGGTCTTTTAGGCGAAGTCATACCCGATGAAGTCCGAAAATTGATTCGCAGTTCCCTCGAAGAAATCCTTTTATATCGCAACCAAGAACTATTTTCTCTGAGTTTTGTAGCATCCTTGTGGGCATTTTCTG
Source organism: Microcoleus sp. (assembly GCA_042408215.1). Classification (GTDB taxonomy): domain Bacteria; phylum Cyanobacteriota; class Cyanobacteriia; order Cyanobacteriales; family Microcoleaceae; genus Microcoleus. The sequence continues at coordinate 303,567 of JAYFMW010000003.1, forward strand.
GAGTAATGAGCGCGGCAATGGCTGCACTCGATCGCATCCATGAAATCTCCCCCGATCGAACTCGGTCTTTTTTGAAAGCAAAACTTATTGCTTTGGCGCTAAGTATCGGCACAATCATACTATTAATTATAGCATCTGGAGCAGTATTTGTCAGCGACTTAATTGTACAAGCTATTGCCCGCCAGAGTTGTCTGCTGGAGTCCGTTGCTAATTGCAATTTAAAAGAGTTTAAAAGTTGCCTGCTCCCCGCCGCAAGTTGCCCTTTAGAGTCTGAACTTTTAGCTATTTGGGGGCTGTGGCGCTGGCCGAGTTCTTTGGGAATTGTATCAGTTGCCTTTGCCTTTGTTTACCGCTACGGGCCCAGCCGACACCAACGAGACATTCCGATTTTTTCCGGCGCTGTTTTTGCAGCTATTTTGTGGGCGTTGATTTCAGCTTTGTTTCGGTTTTATGTTTTGCATTTGGGCAATTACAGTTGGACTTACGGGACGATAGGCACTTTTATTGTTTTGCTGTTGTGGCTCTATCTTTGTTCTTTGGTGATGCTGATTGGCGCTCAGTTGAATGTGACAGTTGGGAAAGCAATGAAACTCAAATAATGGGCATTAGGAATTGGGAATTGGGAATTGGGCATTGGGCATTGGGCATTGGGCATTGGTTATTATTTGTTATTTGCTCCCTCTTTCCTCTTCCTTCTTCCTGACATCTGTTACATCTATTACATCCGTTACATCCGTTACATAATCCGTTGCCGAACTTCCTTCTTTTATTAATTTCCCGATAGCCGCTCACCTACGCAGTAAAGTGCTGAGGATACCCGCAACAAAAGAAAGCAAAATCAGTATCCAAATAACAGCACCGGGAAGGAATGTCAAGAGGCCAACACCTCTCAGAATCCAAACTAGCAAGGTTATACCTAGGATAGTGAAAAAGATGCCGGTTGATAGTCGCATTTGAAATTTAGGAGAATTAGTCATGTTGAATGTCAAAATTTTGTCTGGATCAATGATAGCTGTTTTGTTGGCGATCGGCTCTTATCTGGGAGCAATTTCGACTCCCGGTGTCGCTGTCGCCCGTGGGGGTACGAATCCGCTACCAGAAGCGGCAAATGCAGCTCAAAAAACACCCTCTGCAAGTTTAACAATTTCCGATCGCACAATTGGAGCAGCTCAGGCGGGGATGACTTTCGGACAACTGAAAAAGGCTCTGGGTTCCACGGCGCAGTTTAAGGTCGAATCTCCTTTTATGGTAGACTTTGATGCTGTGGCTGTCAGCCAGTCGGGAAAAGTGCAATATCGGATTATTTATGCTGCGGGTACAAAGCTTAAAGATGGCGATGTCATTGAACTTTTAAGGACTGACAATGCCAATTATAAAACAGTTGAGGGTGTCGGGCCGGGAATGACTCTGAAACAAGCAGAGGCAATTTACGGCAAAGCTACTTTATCTTATAATGTGGATAATGAAATGAGAGAAAATGTAGTTTTTGCCAAGCAACCCACTAAAAAGATTATGTTTGTTCCCAAGGCTGAAGGGAAGCAATTTGCGGGAGTTTATGGCGCTGGTAAAGGGGGTTTTTATCAGACTAATAAGTATCAGCCGAATGCTGTGATTAAGTCTGTGATGGTGCGGAAGTGAATTAGCAGCCGGAATGATATAGAGGACACGGCAGTGCCGTTTCCCTACCTTCATTAATCGTAGGGACACGGCACTGCCGTTTCCTGATTTCTTATCTCAAACTATTTAACAGTCACCAACTGGGCAGGCAGCCTTTTAAACGCCAACCTTTCATTCTCGATATCCACAAAAATCGTATCCCCATCCACAAAATCTCCCCGCAAAATACCCTTCGCCATTTGCGTTTCCAACTCCCGTTGAATTCCCCGCTTCAAAGGCCGCGCACCATACACCGGATCGTACCCTATTTCTGCTAAGAAATCAAGCGCAGATTCCGACAATTTCAGAGACATTTTGCGTTCCGCCAAACGTTTTTCCAGACGCTTAACTTGCAACAGCACAATCTGCCGCAATTCGCTCTTAGTCAAACTTTTGAAAATAATCATCTCATCAATCCGGTTCAAGAATTCCGGGCGGAAAGTAGCCCGCATCGCCTCCATCACCCGACTCCGCATTTGTTCCTCATCTCCCGCCACATCTAAAATGTATTGAGAGCCGACATTCGATGTCATAATAATCACAGAATTCTTAAAGTCTACTGTGTGACCTTGGGCGTCGGTAACGCGGCCATCGTCGAGAATTTGCAGCATAATATTGAAGACATCCGGGTGCGCTTTCTCGATTTCATCGAATAGAATCACCGAGTAAGGACGGCGACGCACAGCCTCAGTTAACTGTCCACCTTCATCGTAGCCGACGTATCCAGGAGGCGCACCAATTAACCGCGAAACTGCGTGTTTTTCCATGTATTCCGACATATCAATTCGCACGATCGCCTCTTCGGTATCAAACAGATAAGACGCTAATGCTTTGGCTAATTCGGTTTTGCCCACACCCGTCGGGCCGAGGAATATAAAACTAGCAACCGGACGGTTTGGATCGGCTAAACCTGCGCGCGATCGCACAATTGCATCTGCAACCGCCGTCACCGCTTCATCCTGTCCAATTACCCGCTTGTGCAGTTCATCTTCCAAGTGCAAAAGTTTCTGCATTTCCGATGCAACTAACTTGCTAATCGGAATTCCCGTCCACTTAGAAATAATCTCGGCAATGTCAGCTTCGGTGACTTCTTCCCGCAGCAAACTTTTACCGGTAATTTGACTTTCCGACAGTTGAGATTCAGCTTCGTGCAGTTGTTTTTGCAACTGGGTTAACGTGCCGTATTTCAACTCAGCAGCGCGGTTTAGGTCGTATTTCAACTCAGCTTGTTGAATTTCAATGTTAACCTTGTCAATCTGTTCTTTAATCTTTTGAATGCTGTCAATGACACCTTTTTCCGATTGCCACTGAGCGTTCAAACCGCTTTGAGTTTCCTTGAGGTTGGCTAAGTCTTTTTCCAATTTTTCCAAACGGTCGATCGATGCAGCATTGCTTTCTTTTTGCAGCGACAGTCTTTCCATTTCTAGCTGCAAAATTTTGCGATCGATTTCGTCTAATTCTTCCGGCTTGGAGGTAATCTCCATTTTGAGTTTAGCCGCCGCTTCGTCCATTAAATCAATGGCTTTGTCCGGCAAAAAGCGATCGCTAATATATCGAGTAGACAAAGTAGCCGCCGCCACTAGGGCGCTGTCGGAGATTTTTACGCCGTGATGCACTTCGTACCGTTCTTTCAAACCCCGCAGAATTGAGATAGTATCTTCAACAGTTGGTTGGTCAACATAAACTTGTTGAAAACGGCGTTCTAGTGCTGCATCTTTTTCCAGATACTTGCGGTATTCATCGAGAGTTGTAGCACCAATACAGCGCAATTCTCCCCTCGCTAACATCGGTTTTAGCAAGTTGCCGGCATCCATCGAGCCTTGAGTTGCACCCGCACCGACAACGGTGTGAATTTCATCAATAAATAAGATGACTTTCCCGTTACTATCCATAACTTCTTTGAGCACCGCTTTCAAGCGTTCTTCAAATTCTCCCCGGAATTTTGCACCGGCAATTAATGCACCCATATCTAAGCTAATTAATTGTCGGTCTTTGAGAGATTGCGGCACATCTCCGGTGATAATTCGTTGGGCTAGTCCTTCGGCGATCGCAGTTTTACCTACTCCCGGTTCCCCAATCAATACGGGGTTATTTTTGGTGCGACGGCTCAAAATTTGAATCGTGCGGCGGATTTCGTCATCCCGTCCGATTACCGGATCGAGTTTACCTTGACGCGCTGCTTCTGTCAAATCTCTGCCGTATTTTTCCAGCGCTTCGTATTTACCTTCTGGATTTTGATCGGTCACTTTGTTCTTCCCCCGGACTTGGGTAATTAGATCTTTGAGCTTGGCTTCATCTAGTTTAAATTCTTGCAACAGATTTTTGCCAAAGCGATCGTCCTTAATGTATCCTAATATCAGATGTTCGATCGAAATAAATTCATCGCCATAGTCTTTCCGATAAATTTCGGCGCGATCGAGCAAAGTGTCAAGAGAACGACCGAGATAAACATTGTTCCCGCTTCCAGAGATTTTCGGCTGGCGGCTGATGAATTCGTCTGTGCGATCGCGCAATTTAGCTAATGGTACGCCTGCTTTGTTAAATAAGCTGCTAGCAAGTCCCGATTCTTGTTCCAGCAAAGCTTTCATCAAGTGTTCGCTTTCTAGCTGCTGCTGCTGGGCTGCTTTGACGAGTTCGGGGGTGCGGGCTAGGGCTTCCCAGGCTTTTTCGGTAAATTGGTTGGGATTATTCGGTTGCATAAATTTTAATCTCCTGAATTGAAAGCGATCGATATTGTAGAGGCAAATGATTGATTGCCGGTACAATTATCATTGTAGAGAATTAATGGCGGGCGATCGGATCGGTGTTCCCCTATCTTTAGATAGATATTTCCGTCCTTTGTCGCAGTCTCTCGCAGCCAAAAGCGCCTAAAAGTGCGATCGACCCTCAAGCTGCTAATTACTGCTAATTACTAAGAAAATTGGTAGAATGGCAAAAGTAATGTTAGGAAAAAAACTGTAAATAGAGTGTGGTAATGTGCCTTGTAATTAATTATAATAGTCCGCAGCGCGTCATCGGAGCGCTGAACAGCCAAAATTTGATATGATATTATTCAAATATTTATTATAGATCCATGTCCGAATCCCGAACACTTGAGTCAGCCGTAGAATTTGCCGAAAATTCAGAGCCGCGCTGTCCATGTATCCTGTTGCTAGACGTTTCCTACTCTATGTCCGGCGCACCCATTAATGCCTTAAATGAGGGATTACGCATCTTCAGAGACGGGCTGAATCAAGATGGATTAACCAAGAAGCGCGTTGAAATAGCTATTGTTACCTTTGGTAGTAAAGTAAAGGTGGTTCAGGAATTTGTGACTGTCGATCGGTTTTGGCCACAGACAATAAAAGTGGGAGGAGCAACCTACATGGGAGCTGGAATTGACAAAGCTTTAGACATTCTTCAAGCCCGAAAAGCCCTATATAACGCGAATGCAATCAGTTATTATCGCCCTTGGGTATTTATGATTACAGATGGTGAACCCACTGACAATGATCTTGTTGTCGATCGCGCAGCCCAACGGATTCGGGATGAGGAAGCTAGAAAAAAAGTTGCTTTCTTTGCTGTGGGTGTAGAAGGGGTTAACATGACCCGCCTCAGTCAAATTGTCGTCCGCACACCTGTGAAGTTAAAAGGGCTGAAATTTCGGGAGATGTTCCTATGGCTGTCAGCTAGTATGGATAGAGTATCTCATTCTAAATTAGATGAACAAGTCCCCCTGAAATCGCCCGCCGGATGGGGTTCTGTTTGATGAATTACCAAGTTGAGTTTAAGCCGAAAGGGAGCAAAGATTTAGAATCTTTGCATGGGAGCTCAGCCACCGGTTTTTTTACGAAAATACTTCCTTAGAGCATCGCAGACTCGGTAAAAACCCGGTTTCTAGGAGTCGGAGTGCGTCCAAGACTGGAGGAAATATCAATGATTCCGTTACATCCTGAGTTTATTACCAAAAACGGCAAAAAAGAATTTGTAGTGATACCTTAAAAAGAATTTGCAGCACTGCAATAATTAATTGCCGATCGGGAAGATTTAATGGATTTGAGGGCGGCAAAAAAGGAAGATGCAAATCTGTATTCAGTGCCGTTAGTAGAGGTGAAAAGAATCTTAGGATTATAGAGGGTTGTGGTGGGGATTAGTATGCAATTTAACCGTCAATCTAACAGAATCCGTTGCCGAACTTCCTGACCTCCGTTATACCAATTTTTTATGAGGCTGCATAGAATCTGATCCCCCCCTAACCAAGGGCGGGCACGGGGGCACCGCCCCTACATTCGGGGGGGGACAGGAGTCTTATCAAAGTCACCCCCTACTCCCCTTCTTAAGGGGGATTTAGGGGGATCGAGATATGTGCAACGACCCATTAAATTGGTATAAGGGCAAAAGTAATGTTAGGAAAAAAACTGTAAATAGAGTGTGGTAATGTGCCTTGTAATTAATTATAATAGTCCGCAGCGCGTCATCGGAGCGCTGAACAGCCAAAATATGGTATGATATTATTCAAATATTTATCCTACAACCATGTCTGAATCCCGAAGACTTGAGGAAGCCGTAGACTTTGCCGACAATCCAGAGCCGCGCTGTCCCTGTATCCTGTTGCTAGACGTTTCCGGCTCTATGGGCGGCGCACCCATTAATGCCTTAAATGAGGGATTACGCATCTTCAGAGACGAGCTGAATCAAGATGGCTTAACCAAGAAGCGCGTTGAAGTAGCTATTGTTACCTTTGAGAGTACAGTAAAGGTGGTTCAGGATTTTGTAACTGTCGATCGGTTTCAGCCACCAACCCTAGAAGTAGGAGGAGCAACATATATGGGAGCTGGAATTGACAAAGCTTTAGACATTCTTCACGCCCGCAAAGCCTTATATAAGGCGAATGCAATCGATTATTATCGCCCTTGGGTATTTATGATTACAGATGGTGAACCCAGTGACAATGATGTTGTCAATCGGGCGGCCCAACGGATTCGGGATGAGGAAGCTAGAAAAAAAGTTGCTTTCTTTGCTGTGGGTGTAGAAGGGGTGAATATGACGCGCCTCAGTCAAATTGTCGTCCGCCCACCTATGAAGTTAACAGGGCTGAATTTTCAGGAGATGTTCCAATGGCTGTCAGCTAGTATGAGTGGAGTATCTCATTCTCAATTAGATGAACAAGTTCCCCTGCAAAAGCCCGGATGGGGTTCTGTTTGATGAAGTACGAAGTTTAGTTTAAGCCGATCGCATCCCATATTTAAAATCTTTTTCAGCGGAGGTACCAAGCCGAATTTTATTTTAAATTAAGGAAGATGTTTTGGTAATCCACCGCGTCAAACATCGAAAACTGGACTTAAGCATGGGATTCCAGAAACCGGGTTTTTTACGAAAAAACTTTGTTATAGCATCGTAGATTCAGTAAAAACCCGGTTTCTTCGGTCGGGGTGCGTCCAAAACCGGAGGAAATATCGATGATTCCGTTACATCCTCAGTTTATTACCAAAAACGGTAAAAAAGAATTTGCAGTGATACCTTACCAAGAATTTGCAGCACTGCAAGCATTAATTGCTGATATGGAAGATTTGATGGATTTGAGAGCGGCAAAAGAGGAAGATGCAGATCGACCTTCTGTGCCGTTAGCAGAGGTGAAAAAAATGTTAGGATTGTAGAGGGTTGTGGTGGGGAATTAGTATGCAAGTCAAGCGTCAGTCTGATGGACAAGTGATTAATCTGGGGTCTGAGATAGCTCGTGGTGGTGAAGGGGCAATTCACCCATACCCTCCAGATGCGTCACTGGTGGCAAAAGTCTATCACGCCAACAAGCTAAAAGATATTGATAGTGACAAACTTCGAGTAATGTTGACTAACCCCCCTGATGACTCAGTAAAAAAAGATCACGGGTGTGTCTCGATTGCTTGGCCGGTTGATTTACTACTTTCTATTAATAGTAGTCAGTCAATCATTGGCTTCCTCATGCCGCGAGTGTCGATGCAGCAAGTGCGACCCATCCACGATTACTACAGCCGTAAAACTCGCCGTGAGAAAAATCTCGGTTTTAATTACCTCTCCTTGCACCGCACGGCGCGAAACTTTGCAGCCGCGATGAGTGCTTTACACGCGAAACAGTATGTCATTGGCGATGTGAATGAGTCGAATATCTTGGTTTATGACACAGCGATGGTAACGCTGGTAGATACGGACTCTTTTCAAGTTCGCGATTCCCAACGGGGTAAAGTTTATCGCTGTCGGGTGGGGAAACCAGAGTACACGCCGCCGGAACTTCAGGGTCAAAAGTTTGCAGATTATGACCGCACGCCGGAACATGATTTGTTTGGGTTAGGGGTGTTGATTTTTCAGTTATTGATGGAAGGGACACACCCTTTTGTGGGAGTGTATCAAGGAAGTGGAGAACCACCACCAACGGAGAAGCGGATTTTAGCAGGGCATTTTCCCCACGGAACCAAGAAAGTGCCTTATAACCATAAGCCAATGGCACTACCGTTTGAGGTGTTGCATCCAACGCTGCGGCAGTTGTTTGTATGCTGTTTTGAGGATGGGCACAGTAAGCCCCAAGCGCGACCTGATGCTCGGACTTGGATGAAGGCATTAGATGAAGCAGAAAAAGCTTTGGTGAGTTGTGGGGTAAATTCTGAGCATCGGTATGGAGGACATTTGAGCGATTGTCCTTGGTGTGAGAGGAAAAAACAACTCAAAGGAATCGATCCATTTCCGGCAATGTCAGGGGGACAATCTCATATTCCTGTCCAAATCCCTTTGCCCCCTGCAAGCAAATCCAAACCTGTCACTTCGCCGACACCTACTCTGACTCCTGCTCCTACCGCGATTCCTTATCAGCCGATTCCTACCGCAACACCTACACCTCCATCTGGGAATATCCCTTCACCTAACACCACAAGGCGCACTTTTTTAGAATTGGCGGGTTTTGCCGGAGGCGGGTTTATTGTTGCTGTGCTGAGTCAAACTCTTTGGAATAAATCTACTCCTTCTGCTAATAACCCATCTCCATCGCGATCGTCTAACCAGTCAGCATCTCCTTCATTATCCCCAGACGAGCGGCTACCGGAAAACCCATCGTCAACACCCTCAAATTCCTTAAAAACATTTCAATTTCAAACAGTAACGGTTAATTCCACCGGGCAAATCGCCAACACCCGCCAAGAAGAAGCCAAGTTTTTTACAGAAAATCTCCCCGGTGGTATCACTATAGACATGATCGCGATTGCTGGGGGCAGTTTCGTGATGGGTTCCCCCAGTACAGAAAAAGAGCGAGAAGACAATGAAGGGCCACAGCATAATGTCACTGTAGCCCCTTTTTTTATGGGAAAATATGAAGTGACTCAGGCTCAGTGGCGTGCAGTAGCAGGTTTACCGAAAGTAAATATTGACCTCAATCCTAGTCCATCCAATTTCAAAGGCGATGATTTGCCCGTTGAGCAGGTTTCTTGGTACGAGACAGTAGAAGCTTGCGCGAGGTTATCTCGATTAACAGGGCGTGATTATCGCTTACCGAGTGAAGCGGAATGGGAGTATGCCTGTAGAGCAGGTACGACAACGCCTTTTTACTTTGGAGAAACAATTACCTCCGACTTAGTTAATTGTGATGGCAATGATTCTTACGGTGCTGCACCCAAGGGAATCTATCGTGAGAAGACAACAGATGTAGGCACTTTTCCCCCTAATGCCTTTGGTTTATACGATATGCACGGCAACGTCTGGGAATGGTGCGCTGATCCTTGGCACGGTAATTATAATGGCGCACCTACCGATGGAAGTGTCTGGGATAAAAAAGATAATGATAATCGTTATCAAAAAAGCATTGATTTATTAATCATGTCAAGAAATGATGACAGAAGACGGCTGCTGCGCGGCGGCTCGTGTTTCAAGTATCCGCAGATTTGCCGCTCGGCCATTCGCGGCCTTCATGAGCCGGACAACCGCTACAACACCTTCGGCTTTCGTTTTGTCTGTGTGTGGCTGCGTGGACTATAGCACTTGACACTTTTGCCCTTTTGTGCTATGCACTTCTTTCTTTTACAGTTGGGTTGTCGGCAGAGGCGACTCGATTTATTTTCGCTCAAATCACTGTTGAGACTGCTAAGTAGTAGGGTTCGTCGCCCGAAACAATCTGTAAATCAAATCAACAATCTCACAGCGACGTACCGCGAGAGTAAGTCATATCAAATCCGTCAGCATCCGCCCTTCACCTGCAATCGCTATATCTTTCTCACCGCCGTGTCCAACTCAACCATAAAAGGTTTACTGGTAACAGGTGAAGCTAACACAACTGCTGGATAATGCCCCACAGGAGGGTGCATAATTTCTCGATCGCCCAACACAGGAACTTCTACCGTATCAACTCCCGTAATAGTTTTTCTGAGCTTTACTACCCTGATTTTTTCGTGTCGAGAACCTAGCATAAAATAACCTCCTCTGTCAAGTATGAGATTAATACTTTTACTTTAAGCTTCCGGTTCAATTCCGAGCGATCGCAATTGTGCAGCTAATCGATCGCCTCGCTGGCGTTCTCTCTCCGATTGTGCTGCTAATCGATCGCCTCGCTGGCGTTCTCTCTCAGCGCGTTCTTCACCTATTAACAACAGATTTCCTTGCAAATCCCACCAGCGCAGCCACGGCAATTCTACATTGAGATATTCGCCTTGCCAAATTCCCAACTCAACTCCCATTTGACTAATTGGGTAGTGTCCCCGTTCATTGGCAGCTAATAATTCAAAGCCATTTTCAACTAAATGATACAATTCAATGCTAGCTTTTTGAACTTCATAAATGCCGTAAAATGCCGGACGAATCACCTGTTCGTAAATCCAAAACTTGCCCGCTTTGCGATCGCCTTCATTGTCAGAAGAAGACAAAGGAGTATTGTCTCGTTCTTCTGAACCGTCCCCCGAAACAAATTCTAATATAATTAACGGCGCAACATATTCTTGCCACAACACGTAAGAACGCCGCATTTGACCATTCAATGCAGGCGGTACGTTAGGCACATAAAACCAGTCTGGCGCTTCTGCACCTCGCTCAAGCGGCTCAGTCAGTCGCCAGTAAATACCCGAATCTTGACCAATGCAGTATTGTCCATCGGGATGCAATTGCTGCAATACAGGTTTAATTGAATCAGTTAACAGTATGCTTTGAGGATGTTCTTGGAGATTTTTCACAAAAGTGCCGTCAGAGTCAGGTAATTGAGTGTGGTCTGGCAGAGTTAGACTTAATTTTGGGGCGGCAGTAAAAGTCATATTATGTCCGGTTGATTTGTTCGTTGAGAATCCGCTGCTCAGTAATTAATCCGTTAAATCAGTTACAAAATCTCTGAGAGTGCCTGACTTCATACTTGCATAGTCACCCGTTCCGGGAGGCTGACAATAAAAGTTGAACCTTTACCATCCTGACTTTCCACACTAATTTCGCCGCCGAGAATTTGACACAAACGTTGGCTAATTGTCAAGCCCAAACCAGTACCTCCGTACTTGCGGGTAGTCGAGACATCAGCTTGAGTAAAAGGTTTGAATATCTGCTGCAATTGCTCGTCCGTCATCCCAATGCCGGTGTCGCTGACTCGAAAGATTAAAACTTGAGAATTGTAATTTAAGCTCGATAAAAGTTCATCATTATTTTTACTATGTTTAGTTGGTTTTGTTTTTTGATTTTTAATTCTTTCTACCCCAATAGTAATGACACCTGCTTCGGTGAATTTGGCAGCGTTGCTGAGCAAGTTGAGGAGAATTTGCCGCACTTTTGGCTGGTCGGCGTACATCATACCGAGTTCGCCTTGGGTTTTTAATGCTAAAGCATTGCCTTTTTTTTCTACTAGCGGTTGAGCCGTGGTCATCACTTCTTCAATCATTTTTGCTACGTCGAAGTTTTCTAAATAAAGGGTGACGTGACCGGCTTCAATTTTAGAAATATCCAGGATGTCGCTAATCATATCCAGCAGGTGTTTTCCTGCGGTTTGAATTCTTTCTAAGTCGGGGAGAAAGTCTTCTGAACCGGAATCTTGAGCATCTTCTTGCAGCATTTCACTGTAATTAATGATCGCATTTAGAGGGGTGCGAAGTTCGTGGCTCATGTTAGCTAAAAATGCACTTTTGGAGCGGTTGGCTGCTTCGGCTGCTATTTTTGCTTCCTGCAAGTCTTCTGTATATTCTGCTACCCGCTGAATGAGTTCGTTGAGCGAAATTGTGAGCATTCCTACTTCGTCGGAAGTAGTGACGGGTGCTTGTAGGTCAAAGTTGGATTCTTCGGTAACTCGCTGGGCGATGAGGGTGGTGGCTTCTAGGGGGCGGGCGATCGCACGGCTGGTGTATACCGCTAGAATTGCTGCGATCGCCGCTGATATGAAGAGAGAACCGATCAGAATTAGAGTTCCGAGTTGTTCTGCTTTCTCGTAGGTTCTAAATGCCTCGTCTGCTTTGTCCCGAAAACTGGTGGCTAGTTGGGCACAATCCTGGGAAAACTTTTCGAGTTTAAAAGCGTTGTTGCTAGTGACAAAATTGTTTAAGTTCCGCTGAAAATCTTGTCGCTGTTTCGGGTTCAAACCAGATAATTTCGCATTCCCCAACAGTTTCTGGACTTGTTGAAAATAAGCTTCTACTATTTTATTGTTGGCTTTAGCGAACACTTGAATCTGTTGGTAGTCTCTAGCAACTGCGGGATTTGAAGTCGGCGGGAGGCTTTGTAGTTGTTCGAGTTGTCCGCTCATCTGAGCCACGCGAGTCAGAAAGTCCGATCGTTCGCGATCGAAAATTTGCGGTTTTGTCGTCAGACTCACCAGCAAAAACTGGTGAATTCTGACTTCCTGGGCGGTATTATTGAGGTTGGTCAGGATTTCGGCTTTGTCCCGGTCGATCGCCAGTTTTTCTCTAACTTGCTGTTTGTAATAGGATTCTACTCCCCGTCCCGCCACAGCGCCCAAAATGGCAACACTAATGACCAAGGCGTATCCGCAGCCGATTTTCTGCCTGATACCCAAGCGACTGAACAGACCTCTCAACCCTATTCTATGAGGGTTCTGGAGTTTATTTTTCAAGATTAAGGTTAAAGACATGGGCAATGTACTCGTTACCCAGAAAGGCACTATATATATTGTAAGTGATGCCTGCCTGACGGTAAATAGAGTTGTTAATCCCACACCTGATTTCGTCAGTTATGGGTCTTTGCATAAGTCCGCCACCTTCTCTACTTGACAGTTTGCATAAGTTATGAATGCAGTTAACTGTTAACTGTTAACTGTTAATCGTTGACTGTTGACTGTTAACCGTTGACTGTTAACTGTTAACTGTTGACTGTTGACTGTTAACCGTTGACGGTGAAATCCCCCGCACTTTAGTCCAGCGTATGAGCTTAAAAGTTGTAACTTTTCCTCTACTGGCAAAGTCGAAATTGTGCTAACTCAGCAGGAATTTTTGAAGCGTTAGGCACATTAGCAGAGGTAGGAACGAAGATTCCCATACCGAAACTGCAACCCTCTGCATTCGTGCATTCACCCGGTTTAGCAGTGATTTGATATTCGCCTTGGGACGGGGGAGTAAAAGAGATTGTCGCGAGTTCGCCAGCCTTTTGACTCGCAGCGATTTCCTGGCCACTCGCATCCTTGAGAGTTAGGTTTAAGTCCTTGCAATTTCCGTCGCAAGTACCTACAAAAACATACTCCACATCAGGATGCAGTGTCGCTCTAAAAGGAGATGAAACTTGCTTACGAACAGTACCGAATAATGGCACAAATACTAATTTTTGACCGTTGCTTTTCCGCTGTTGAACCTCTGTTTTCAAGCGACAAATAACCGTTTTTTGCTCGTTGGTCAGTTCTTGAGCGATCGCATTTCCTACGATTACAGTACCGAGCAGCAGTGCAAGGCCGGAGATAGTCAGATGTTTGATGTTCATCGATTGTCCCTCAAACTAATTTACGGGTGATTGCAATAGACTGCTTTTGCCAGCACTCTATTGTTATCTGGAGCCTACCACATTTATTGGGAATTGGGCATTGGGAATTGGGAATTGGGCATTGGGAATTGGGCATTGGGAATTGGGCATTGGGAATTGGGCATTGGGAATTGGGCATTGGGAATTGGGCATTGGGGATTGGGAATTGGGCACTTGTGCTGAGCGTAGTCGAAGTACGAAGTCGAAGTATCGGAAATTGGGCATTGGTAAAGTCTCACAAATAACAAATAACAAATCACAAATAACCAGTGACTAATGACTGCTGACTGATGACTAATGACTAAATCATTTCTTGCGAAAATCCCAAGCTGGAACAAACTTTGAATCTCCCCAAACGCCTCGGCGATTTTTCTTAGCTTCGGCTTCGGCTTGTTCCAGAATACTTGCACTCGGACATTTTTTCAAGTAAGGACGGTAGACCATTGCTAGTCCTTCGCGGGTCAAAAGTTCTTGTACAAATGTGCCGTTTTGCAAGCGAACTTCGCTGACTTGGCGGCCATAGCGATCGGTATCTGTGACGGTCAAAACTACCCGATCGCCTCCTTTTTTTACTAGCTGCTGTGTTCTTTGCAGCGCTAGCATTCCCCACTTAAATTGATTTTTTTGTGCAGATTCTTTGCTATTTTTTTCAGCATTTGTGTGGGGAATTTCCGGTGCATCTATGCAGGCAAAACGCACTTTGATATCTTTACCAGCAGCATCGCTGGCGACAAGAGTGTCGCCGTCGCTGACTCGTTTTACAGCATAGTTATTCGCTGCGTACTTTTTGTGGACACCCGAATAGTAGCAATAGCATACTTACTGTAATCAAGCTTTTCATTGTTTGGGAAATTGTGATTTTTCTTTGACTCATCTTGCTCGGTTTTTATTTGGTTTCCATCCAATTTTTGCCCGCGTGGATGTCAACTATCAACGGTACACTGAGAGGCAGAGCATTTTCCATTGCATCTTTGATTTTCGGCTGCAATTCTTCCCATTCGTCGGGAGGTACTTCAAAGATTAATTCATCGTGAACTTGCAGCAGCAACCGCGCCTGATAGTTTTGCAAAACTTTGTTTACTTCAATCATGGCAAGTTTAATGATATCAGCACTGGAGCCTTGGATGGGAGCGTTTGCTGCTGCGCGCAAAGATTGGGCATCATTTTTAGTCAGGGACTTAAGTCGATCGGGGTGGATTGCTTCGGGGTTAGTGCCTTTTAAGTCGCTGAGACGCTCGAAGTTTAAGTAACGGCGGCGGCCGAGTATTGTGGAAACATAGCCAAGGGCGATCGCCTCTTTTTTTACCTGCTCCAAATATTCAAAGACTTTACTGTAACGCTCGTTAAATCGTTGAATAAACTTTTTACCATCTGCTGCACTTTTCCCCATCGATTTGCCAAACTTAATCGCCCCCATACCATAAATTACCCCAAAATTAATCGTTTTGCCAAACCGTCTTTCATCGGTTGTGATTTCCTGTTTTTCAAACAATAGCTGAGCTGTCACGGTATGCACATCTCGATTGTTTTGGTAAGCTTCTATTAACACAGGTTCTTGACTCAAATGAGCTAAAATCCGCAACTCGATTTGAGAATAGTCAGCCGACACCATCAACCAACCTGATTCTGGTAAAAAAGCCTTGCGAATTTGTCGCGAAAATTCCGTGCGGATGGGAATATTCTGCATATTGGGATTGGAAGAAGAAAGCCTTCCCGTACCTGTAGCAGCTTGGTTGAAATCTGTATGCACTCGCCCGGTATCTGCACGCACTAACTGCGGCAAAGCATCGACATAGGTTGATTTCAATTTGGATAATGTTCGGTGTTCTAATAAATCGTCTACAATCGGGTGATCTCCTTGCAGTTTATCCAAAACAGCAGCGTCGGTAGAATATCCTGTTTTGGTTTTGCGAGACTTTTTCTGAAACTCATCGGGGATTTTTTCTAACAAGATTTCGCTGAGTTGTTTTGGGGAACCTAAATTAAACTTTCTCCCCGCTGCTTGATAGGTGTTTTCTTCTAGTTGTGCTAATCTCTTTTCTAGCTGTTGTGACAGTTCTTGCAGATAAGCTGAATTAATGCGAATGCCGCAATATTCCATTTCTGCTAAAATTGGTTCTAAAGGCTGTTCTACTTCTAGCAGCAACCGATGCAAAGACTTTGATGGGGGAGTGCGTAAGTCCTGTTTATCTAATTCTGCTCTAAGTTTATCTACTAATTGAAATGTGGTGTAAACATCCATGCCGCAGTATTCGGCTACTTCTCGAATGCTGATGTCAGCAATTGTTTGGTTTTTCGGCACTAATTCTTTGTAACTTTTGGCGACAATGCCTAAGTATTTCTTTGACAATTCGCTGAGACTGTGGCTGGTTTCTGGATTGAGTACATAACTGGCTAGCATGGTGTCGAAGACGACTCCTGTTAGTTTAATTCCTTGACAGCGCAGGATCGATCGATCGAATTTAGCATTTTGCAGGGCTTTCGGATAATTCTCGCTTTCTAAAATCGGACGCAAAGCATTTAAAACTGTGGCTTTGTCTAAGTTTTTGCCCGTTTTATGTCCGGTGGGGATATAGGCTAAATCTTGTTCGCCTGTTCCCCAACAACAGCCAATTCCGACTAATTCGGCGTCTCGCGGTTCGAGGGCGGTGGTTTCGGTATCCCAGGCCACGGGTGTAGTTTTGTCGGTGCAGGTTTGCAGCAGTTGGACTAATTCGTTTAACTGTTCTATTGTTTGAATTATCCGGGGTTTGATGGGTAATTGTTGCTGTTGCTGGGCGGCTTGGGTTTCTGCGAGAGTGTAAAACGATAATTCTTCTTCTGAATTTTCTAAAGTAACAGGCAAGATGCCTGTTCCACTGTAGATTGAATCTGTTGTGGGGGGGGGTTCTTGCTGGCCCAAAGCAACAGGCAAGATGCCTGTTCCACTCGAAATTGAATCTGTTGTGGGGGGGGGTTCTTGCTGGCCCAAGGCAACAGGCAAGATGCCTGTTCCACTGTAGATTGAATCTGTTGTGGGGGGGGGTTCTTGCTGGCCCAAAGCAACAGGCAAGATGCCTGTTCCACTCGAAATTGAATCTGTTGTGGGGGGGGGTTCTTGCTGGCCCAAAGCAACAGGCAAGATGCCTGTTCCACTGTAGATTGAATCTGTTGTGGGGGGTTCTTGTCCGCTCTTTTCTAATGGTTCTTCTACACCACCGAACCGTTTTTGAATTTGTTGGACTTTGCTTAAAAATGTCTTAAATTCTAATTTTTCTAGCATCGGTATCAATGCTACTTCGTCAAAACCTTTGAGCTGGCAATCTGCTAAGTTAATTTCTAGGGGAACGTCTTGGACAATTGTCGCCATGCGCTGAGAATGATAGGCTGCTTCTTTGCCTTCTTCTAACTTTTTCTTAGTTGCGCCTTTCAGCTCGTCTATAGCAGCATAAATTCCGTCGAGAGTTTTGTAAGCATCCAACAGTTGAATAGCGGTTTTGTCGCCAATGCCTTTGACTCCGGGAATGTTGTCGGATTTGTCGCCGCACAAAGCTTTGTAATCTATTACTTGTTCTGGTAAAATACCGAGTTTTTCTTTGACTTGTTCGGGGCCGTATTCTTGGGATTTGCCTTTTCCCGATCGCCTTAATTCATCTGTACTCAAATATAAAACACTAATCAGTTTTTCGGTGTCTACTAATTGAAACAAATCTCGATCGCCCGTGAGGATTTTGACCCGATAACCCGCCGCACTGGCTTTGTTGGCCAAAGTTCCCAAAACATCGTCCGCCTCGTAGCCTGGAGCGGTGATTGCTGGTAAGTTGAAATAGCCGAGGAGTTCTTGCAGGTTTTTGAGATCGGGGATAAAGTCTTCTGGTGTTTCAGCCCGACCGGCTTTGTAGGTGTCGTCGGCTTCGTGGCGAAATGTGGGTGTGGCGGTGTCAAAGGCGATCGCCATGTACTGGGGGTCGTGGGTGGCCATTACTTCCAGCAGCGACTTGAGAAAGCCAAAACAGACGCTGGTGGGAATGCCGGTGCTAGTTCGCAAACCCCCATCCCGCCCTTTAGCAAAGCCGAAGTAAGAGCGAAAGGCCAGGGAGTGGCCGTCAACTAGGATGAAGGTGGGTGTTTGATTTGCCGACACAGACACGGTTATCGATCGCACGAAAGTATTTTCTCATTGTACTGTCACAATTGGCAGTCCGACAGGGCTTGATTGAGCGCGGATTGTGCAGCTTGCCTGAGAATAGTGGAAGATATGGAGTACGATCGCACTTTTTCCCGCACTCGCGATCGAAGCTTATGGCTGACATTAACCGATTTTACGAAATCCTCGAAATTGAGCCTGGAGCTTCTTTAGCAGAAATTCACCACGCTTACAGGGATTTAGCCTTTGTGTGGCATCCCGATCGCTTTGCCCACAATCCTCGTTTGCAACAGAAAGCTCAACAAAGATTAACAGAAATTAATCAAGCTTACGAGCAGTTGGTGTTTTTTCTGAGTCAGCCTGAATTAAGTTCCATCGAACCCGATTTGCCGCAGCCGTCTCCTGCACCAGTACCTGAAATACTGAACAGAAGAGGCTTGAGAAAGCCAGCAAGCAGGGGCGGTAGCAAAAAAAGCAAAATCAGCCCAAACCCTACCTCGAACAGCAAGAAACGATTTTCAACGGTCAACTCAAAGTCGCGAAACGTTGCCAGCTCCGCGCGACAATCTCAAAACTATCCAAACCCTACATCCCCAAGCCAGCAACGATTTTCAACTCAAAACTCTTCCAAGCCGATCGCGAAAACTAAGAAACGATTTTCAACTCAACACTCAGGGTACGCACGGGGGTACAGCCCCTACAGCACTCAAAACTATTCAATGTTCCCGATCGGCCCGCTGGCGATCGCAGTTGGGAGTTACGCTTTGACAGGCTGGATTTTGACGAAATCTGACGCCCCGCTGTGGATGTTGAGTTTAATCTGCGGTGCTGATTGGCTGTGGGCGGCGATTTTGGTGGCGGAGGGCTCAGCAACATCTGAAGTTTGGCTGGTGGCTTTAGTTTTGGCTGGGGCGGTGGGGGGCGCGATCGCGGGAAATCAGGCGGGTGGTATGGTGACAGCGGTGGCTTGGGCGCTGGTAGGGGCTGGCTTGGGGGCGATCGCCAGTTTTGAGGCCGAGTCTAGGGCTGTGGCGGGAGTGTTGGCGGTGGCGTCGGTGGTGACAGTAGCGGGATTGATGGCGGGCACGGGTTCTCTTAATTGGGTGAGGGCGGTGGTTGAGGCGCTGTGTTGGGGGATTGCTGGCTTGATCTGTGGGCTAGCGGTGGAAGTAACTGTTAATTCCAGGGGCTCTGCGGGGCTTGGAGGTTTGATCGGGCTGGCGATTGGTACAACGGTTGGGATTGTTGCTGGGGCGGGTGTGGGTGCGATCGTCCAAGCTTTAGCCATCGCCGGCTCTAAGGGTATTTATGGGGCTTGGGCGGCGATCGGAGTTATTGCTGGAGCGATCGCCAGGATGGTGGCTGGGGAAAGGTCGATCGGCTGTAGCAACGGGCTTTACACGTTTATCCTGTTGGTAGCAACTTCCGGTTTTGGACTGTGGCTGGGAAATTGGTTAGTCGATCGATTTTTTTGAACTCTGCCGTGTCCCTGTAGGGACTGTAGGGACACGGCACTGCCGTGTCCCTACCGGACATCTGTACTTCACTCAACTGAGAAATGCTATACAAACTATTGATGCTGATGGTGACCGGACTTAATCTTAATTACTGGTTTTGGACATTACCAGCGTGCAAACCACACTCTTTTAAAGTCGCTTCTTCCCACCACCAACGGCCTTCGCGTTCGTGTTGGTTGGGCAATACTGCTCTGGTGCAGGGTTCGCAACCAATGCTGATAAAGCCGCGTTCGTGCAATTTGTTGTAAGGCACTTCTAAAGCTCGAATGTATTCCCAAACCTCGGCGGAAGACCAATTTGCTAAGGGGTTTAATTTAATTAATTGATGGTCTTCAGTTGAGAAAGCAGTGTCAATTTCAATGACAGGAATATAGTTGCGGGTGCTGGGACTTTGGTCTTTGCGCTGACCGGTAATCCAAGCATCAAGGGTATTGAGTTTGCGGCGTAGGGGCCTGACTTTTCGGACACCACAACATTCTTTGTGTCCGTCTTGATAGAAACTAAACAATCCCTTGGCTTCTACGAGGGCTTGTACTTCCGCTGTATCGGGATACATTACTTCTAATTTAATACCGTAATGTTCTCTGACTTGTTCCAAAAACTGATAGGTTTCTGCGTGCAAACGTCCGGTATCGAGAGTGAAAACTCGGAAATCTTTGGTAATTTTTGAAGCAATATCGATGAGGACAACATCTTCAGCGCCGCTGAAGGAAATCGAGATATTATCAAAAGTTTCAAGGGCAAATTTGAGAATTTCTCGCGGTGTTGTTTGGCTGTATTTTGCTTCCTGGGCAGCAATATCTAATTTTGTCTGGGTAGCGACCATATCTTCGTGTTCTCCGTGTTCTCGATCTTTGTAACTTTGAATTGTACTCGATCGGGGATACAGGCCGATCGATAAATTTTACGGTGAGAATGGTCGATCGACAAATCGGAGCACGAGTCAGCGGTTCAACAGTCACGCTTGCGATTGAAATCGCGTCTACACAAACGAAGTCCGCGCAACGCGAGACTGAAGAGAAGAGAGGGGATTTGGTATAGTGCGATCGTCGCGATCGGTGGTGTCGATCGCGAAATCCAGATTTTGTCACTGGTTTCGAGTAGTGATGCGATATAATTTAGAGCAAACCGGTAAACGGCTATTAGCAAAAAAAATTAATTACCATGAACATTGCAGAGCTCAAGACAGCAGTAAGGGAACTTCCAGAACATGAACTCGCAGAGTTTATCGAATGGATTGAAGAATTTCAAGAAGCTCTCGCCGATCGCGAATGGATCGACTCTGTACGAGTTAAGATAGATGCTGCGGTTGCCATGTCCGAACATACTCCACCGATTGATGGCGAAACTTTTATTGCAGGGATTTGCGATCGTTTCCCAAAATAGCTTGTAGGCTGGGTTATTACTTTCATCCCCAGATGGAGGCAATTTCATTCTTGTTCTTCATCGATCGAATCAGATTCATTCGTCGCCTTATTGTCACTATTTGACTCTTCGACTGTGCTGGTATTTTGATGGATATTTTCCGATAAACTCGCCTGTTTTAACAAGTGTCTGAGTAATCCAACTTTTAAAGATTTATTACCGTGAATTGGCACAGAAATTCGGATTTAACTTCCAGCTTTCCCGTAGATGTGATGACTACCTTGAACTCTTAATAATATCCAGTCATTACGCTCTAGCAGCTTTGCTAACTGTTTGCCAGACATGGAGTTCATATCGCAATATCCATAATTTTGTCTCGCTCATTTGTCTCGATAGATTCAATATCAACACTAAGGCAACCTTCGATTGCGACCTAGAGGTTTTGCAGCAGTTCCTCGAAGGTTTCTCCCTCAGTTGCACAGCCAGGAATAGCGGGAACTTCTGCCCAGTATCCGCCTTCTTCTGCTTCGTGGATGATAATTTTGATTTTCAATTGATTCTCCTAATTTATTCTCAAAACTTACCTCTTTATTACTATACCAGACTTTACTCCTCCAAGTCCACCTGTTTAACCTGCTCTAAAGGTATATCTAGCGCTTCTGCAATTTGCTCGTCACTCAAGCCAAACTGCCGTAATTTATCTATTGTTTCAATCTTAGTTGGATTTTTGTTTTCCTCCTGTAAGTCGGGAGTTTTAGGCTGACTTATATCTGGGGTAGGAGTTGCTTGTTCGGAACCCATGTTTACACAGCCGATTATATGATTACTATTAAAACTTCGAGCGCCCAAATAAATATTTAGATCGCCTTGGCGTTCTATGACAGATTTAAGGTTTTTTTTATCAACTTCTTCATCAAAGATATCAGATAGCATTTGCAAAAGCTCGTAACCGACATCCTTAGCATGACCCGCTGAACAACCACAATTTTCTGCAATGTCATCATACTTTTGACGCTTCAGCGTGCCTTCGATAATTCCGCGCTGTAAGTCATTTAAACGTTTGCGTGTCTTGGCGTAGACAGCCTTATCGACAAATTGCAATATCTGAGGAGTGTCCATAGGTGGGATGGTGGGATAATTTTAGTTACTATACCAAACTTTTTCCAACTTTTTCCAACTTTTTGAGCTTCGCATCCCAATTTTAGGAAGTTCCAACTTTTTCCAACTTTTTTGGCTTTACAGGGTTGGTGCGATCGGTCTAGCATGGATGAGTCCGACACAAGCATCTTACTACACAAGCATCTTACTACAGTGTTTGCCAATCAGCTTAAACCCTTTTCTAGCTAAGCCTTTACGCTGCTTGTTATTCCGTCAGCAACCATAAGTTTCCTGTACCACAAATTAACTGTCGAAAAGTTCGGAAATGCAGTTTGCGCCGATGTATAGATATTTAAGGCCTGATAAAAATTCGTTAGAAGGAAGTAACTAGGTGAAATCTAAGTGGACTGTTTATATCGGTATTTCGCTCTCTGTTTTAGCTATTATAGTAGCTGTAACCACTCCCGAAGTTCGTTATCGTTTGGGACTTGAGACTAATCCATCTCCTAAAAATGCTGAAATCAAAGAGGTTCCTGCTCCTAAAGATGCTGAAATCAAAGAGGTTCCTGTCATGGTTAGAACTGAATCTTTAGAACCTCTTGCAAGTGTTAACGTTGAATTTACATCGCAGAGAGGGCCAGCGACAGGATTAACTGATTCAAATGGCTACATCATAGTAAAAATACCTAGCACAAGAGATTTACAAATCACGCTGAGGAAAGAGGGATTTGAAACAATTAGTGAGACAGTAGATCTAAAAGAAGATTCAGTCTTAACAAAAAAGTATATATTAAAAAAAAACCAAATAAAGGCTGATTTAAGAAGTTGCCGTGCAAACACTTGCACAGGACGTGCTCCCAAAAATCTTTGCGATCAAGACATGAGTATTTACACTACCGAACTCGTAAGTTTTCCAGAGTTAGGAGAAAAGTTCAAGAATCTAAATCTTGAGATAAAATACTCCGATAAATGTCATGCTCGTTGGGTCAAGATGCCAACAGTGCCTGGTGCAACGATTTATTTTGAGGGCAAAGATGGTGCAAAGACTTACTTTGATGGCACAGATAAAAAACCATATCCGTCTCTGCGTATGCAAGAGGATTATCCAGAACCTCAAGTTACCGGTATGTTGTCTGGAGATATACCATATACTCGAGCTTGCGTAAGTCGTCCAGGAAAAGATCCTCAATGTACAAGTCCTGAATAAAGATGAGCGATCGCCTTACCAAAAAAAACTAAAGTGCGATCGCCTGCCTCTATTTTTTTGAATTCGCTCAGCTTAAACCCTTTTCTCGATTAGCTTTCACGCTGCTTGTTACTCCGTCAGCAACCATAACTTTCCTGTATCACAAATTAATTATCGAAAATTTCCGAAATGCACTTCGCACCGATGTATGGATATTTAAGGCATCATAAACAATTAGTTATAAGGAAGTAAATCAGTGAAATTTAAGTGGAATATTTACATCGGTTCCATCACTATTTTTCTGGCAATAATAGGTATTGTAGTAGCTGTTACCATACCCGAAGTTCGTCGTCTTATTGGATTAGAAACCAATCAACCTCCTGAAATGAAAGAGGTTGAGCTCATCGTTAAAAGTGAATCTCTACAACCTCTTTTAAATGTTAACGTTGAATTCAAATCTCTGGGACCGCCAGAGACAAAAGACACTGATTCAAGGGGCTATGCAAAAATTAGAATACCTAGCACAACAGATGTACAAATCACACTGATGAAAGAGGGATTTGTACCAATTACTCAGGTAATTGATCTTAAAAAAGATCCAGTTTTAACAAGGACGTATACGTTAAAGAGTATCTCAGCCTCTACGCCGCAAACACATCCTGATAAACCAAATCCTGTCCCACTTAGCCCTCCTCCTACGGAACTTTCACCTAATCCAGTCTCTCCTATCTCGGCGAAGCCACCAAAAGTCGAGTGTAAAACTTTTGGTGGTACCTTAGCCAGTGAGGGCGAATACACAGAGATAATTCCTGTTGCAAATAAAGCCGAAAAACCTGTATCAAGATTATATGTTACTGGAAACAATCCTCGGTTGGTTGTGTGTCAAATTCAGAAAAGTTTTGGTGAGCTTCCTTTAGCATATGCCTTACCTGAAAATTCGCAATTGGATAGTATAGTAGCTAAAGTCTACATTGACGGAAAGTTACGAAAGAATATTGATTTGAATCGTGGTGAAGCATTGAGAGAAAAAATAGACATTAACGGTGCTTCAACATACAAACTGGAGTTTAGTCTGCCTGATAAGTCAGACAAAAGTGACTATATTTATGCTCTTGAAAAGTAGAATATGGGTCTAACCAGAAGCTAAAAGTAAACAACGTAACTGCAAATGCGATCGCCCTTACCAAAAAACTAAGGGCGATCGCCTTTCTGATTCGTCGCTAATCATGCTCGAATCAGGTTGATAACAAACCTTTTCCCACAATCTCTCTAATTTCTCTAACAAATTCTGCTGGAGTTTGAATGCTCAACCCGCTTTGTGCAGCAACTTCAGCCGTAAAATCCTTAGTATTTAAGCTCAAAAGGCGATCGACATTTGCCAAAACAGCCGCAGCTAAAATCGGGGTATCTTTAGCTTCAATAATAGCCGCCCACCGCGATGATTCTTCTAGTGATGGATCGGGTAGAATTTCCGGGTTAATAGTAGCTAGCAACTCTGTAAAAATTGGCAAAGCGGCAGGTATCTTTTTGCGTATATTGCGATCGCACTCCTCCAAAACTTGCTCAGATACAACCAACTTAAAAAGACCTATTTCCGCCATTGTCAGCACAGCACGACTAGCTCCAGTTCGCGATCCGCATCCGGCAATTAACACGCTGGAATCCGCAAATATCCTACGCATCAAGACTGTTTCTCCTGCCAAATCGCCTCTCTCTCAGCTTCTAAACCCACCAATAAATCAGTCAATTCCAGATTTTCATTTTCCATAATAGTTGCAATCCGATCGATTAGTTGCGGAGCTTGAGGTTGTTTGGGAACAAGCAAAATCAGATTACCTATTTGGAGTAGCACCAGCATATCTCCCTGATTAACATTGAGAGAATCTTGTAATAACTGGGGAATGGTAATTTCCCCTCCCTGTCCCAGAAGAATCTGGAATTGTTGAATTTCTAGATCCGTTTCTTGTGAAGTTATTGTCACGACCTTAACCTCAGCCTTTAGTGTTTGAATTTCAAGACTTCCTATTATAGCAATTTTTGGGCATTTTTTGTGAAACTCCCCTGGAAGTTGTCATTACTACGTTAAGCTGCTACCGTTAACATAGACGCATCGTAGGAAAACAACCGATGACACTAACAGAATTACTCCCTACCATTAGACAACTGTCTGCGATCGAGAAACGAGAGTTAATCCGCATTCTAATGGCGGAAGAGGATATCAGTGATGAACGCGCGTGGAAGGCTCAATTTGAAGCTACAACAGATGCTCAGTGGGATAGTCTAACTGAAATAGTACGTCAGGAAATCGCTGCTGATATAATACTTTAAGTTCTAAGTATTAGGCTTAAGAGCGATCGCCCTTACCAGAAAAAAGCCCGTGAAGCGCAGCTATCCCGTAGGGAATCGCCCGCAGCTACCAAATCGTTTTAACGTGAGGATAGCTCAGAATTTTCTCATCGCAAGTAACCAACGAAATATCATACCGCCGCGCGATCGCTACTAAAATGCGATCTGCTGGATCTTTGTGAAAATCCCCTGGAAGTTGCGTACTTTCGATCGCATCCAGCGGATTTAATGGCTCAATAACTATACCTGAATGAGTTCTAGCTTGTGCGTACCACTGTGCTATGGGCAACGGCAAAGTAAGCTTCCCCAGACTCGATTTCACGGCTATTTCCCAAACGGAAATTGCAGAAACCAATAAACCGTTTTGGCTTTCCTCAGCCTCGATCGCACGATTTGCCGCCACAGACAAATTACTCGGATCGTGCAGCAGCCAAAGCCAAATATGTGTATCCAGTAAAATCATGTACCCAGCGCATCCCATAAATCTGACATCGGCTCATCAAAATCCTCGGCAATTACCAACGGCATCCCGCGCAGAGGATAATGCTTTTGCGCTGTCAATCCAGCACTCGAAATCTCAGCTAAATCGATAGACAGAGAAGGCTCATACTGCGACAACCGTGTCTGACGCAAAAAACTCAATAGCACCTGAAGTACATCATCTGATGCTTGCTCAATCTCATGGATTAGTTCTTCCCGGATTGTCACGATCGCACATTCTCCTTACTAGACCTCATTAACCATTATATCCCAGAGGAACTTTATGCCATCCCACCACCTACGATACTTTTGGTGCTGGTGCAGCTTTGATGCAGTTAGGACTTACACATGGGGCCCAGAAACCGGGTTTTTTCCCAAATCTGCGGGTAACAACGAAGTATTCGTAAAAAAACCCGGTTTCGAGGAGTCGGAAGTACGCCCTCTCATTCCATCACATCATCTGTTGCAGGTTCACCAGGATAAAAGCGATCGCTAAAAATGTCTTCCAACCCATACGGACAATTCTCTGGAAAAGTTTTTCGCGGCAGATTTGTTTCTCCCGAAGCTAATACCATTCCTTTGACGTAATACCAATTTAATGAGTCGTTGCACATATCTCGATCCCCCTAAATCCCCCTTAATAAGGGAGTAGGGTGTGAGTAGGGGTTGACGAAAGAGCAGAATCTTGTTCCCCCCTTATTAAGGGGGGTTAGGGGGGATCAGATTCTATGCAGCCTCATAAAAAACTGATGTAAGCTGTCTGGAGAGCTTCTTGTAGGTAAGGTTTAAGACTTGGATTCTCTTTGAGTAATTCTAATAAATCGAGCCGCTGGATGCAAATTGTATTCACCCAACTGCGACTTCGTTGCGATACTTGATATTCCCATTTAAGCAAATGTCCAATCAAAATACTCAAGGGATTTCTTAATTCGGCGCGTTGTTGTTTTCCCAATGACTCAATCTCCTCGATTAAATTAGGTAAGTCAAGTTGACTCCATTCTCGATGTTTGAGGAGTTTTGCTTGTTCCTCAGTCCAAGCATAAAAATCAGTTTCATAAAGACTTTGTATTAAGGTTCCCGGTATTTGTCCAGTTTGTGGTGTTTCCATAAAAATATCAAAATTTAGCGTTATTTCCTTAATTATACTTAACAGCTTCATGAACCGGCTTATTTCTTAGTCTCGCCTTGCGCGGACTTCGTTTTTGTAGGGGCATCCCCCCGTGATTGCCCCGGTTTCCACCGCCGAGTCATAAAGGGGGTAACTTTCCCCAAAAACCCCTATCCCAAAAACAACTTATAAGCCGGATTCTGACTCTCATCCCCATACTGATAGCCCAGGGTATCCAAAAAAGCCTGCCACTCCTTCATCTCATCAGGCGGCACCTGAATTCCCACCACAATTCGCCCGTAATCAGCCCCATTATTCCGATAGTGAAAAACGCTAATATTCCAGTTAGGACTCATCGAACCCACAAACTTCATCAACGCACCCGGACGTTCGGGAAACTCAAAGCGATAAAATAACTCATTATCTGCCAACAAAGAACGGCCGCCCACCATATGCCGCAAGTGCAATTTAGTTAATTCATCATCAGTTAAATCCAAAGTTTTGAAGCCACAATCTTCAAAACTTGCAGCTATTTTCACCGCATCCGCACGATTTTGAATTTGGACCCCGATAAAAATATGCGCTGCTTTCTCATCCGCAATTCGATAGCTAAATTCAGTTAAATTGCGTTGACCAAGACACTCGCAAAACCTGCGAAGACTTCCCGGTTGTTCGGGAATTGTGACTGCAAAAATAGCTTCGCGGCGTTCGCCAAACTCCGCTCTTTCTGCTACAAAACGCAGGCGATCGAAATTCATGTTCGCACCGCAAGCCACAGCAATTAACGTTTCTCCTGCGATTTGTTCCCGTTCGACGTAAGCTTTCGCACCTGCGATCGCCAAAGCGCCAGCCGGTTCTAAGATCGATCGCGTCTCCTCAAAAACATCCTTAATCGCCGCACAAATATCATCCGTATCTACTAAAATAATCTCATCCACATACTCCTGACAAAGCCGAAAAGTTTCCTCCCCGACTTCCCGCACAGCCACGCCATCCGCAAATAAACCAACCTGGGATAAACGCACCCGTTTACCCGCTTTCAAAGACTGATTCATCGCATCGGAATCGACAGGTTCGACACCAATAATTTTAATGTCCGGCCGCAACCGTTTCACATAAGCCCCAATTCCAGAAATCAATCCACCGCCGCCAATTGCCACAAAAATCGCATGAATTGGTTTTTGATGTTGTCGCAGAATTTCCATGCCGATCGTACCCTGTCCCGCAATCACATGGGGATCATCAAAAGGGTGAACAAAAGTCATGCCTGTTTCCGCCTCTAATTGGCGCGCAAAGGCGTAAGCATCATCGTAAGTATCACCATGCAAGACCACCTCTCCACCACGGGCTATGACCGCATTTACCTTGACCTGGGGCGTAGTTACGGGCATGACTATGACCGCGCGAGTTCCCAGGTGGCGGGCGGCGAGGGCGACTCCTTGGGCGTGATTGCCGGCAGAAGCTGCGATCGCCCCTTTTGCTAGCAACTCCGGCGAAAGTTGCGCCATTTTGTTATAGGCACCGCGCAGTTTGAAGGAAAACACAGACTGCATATCCTCTCGCTTCAGCAGGAGTTTATTGTTGAGTCGCGCTGATAGATTGGGGGCGGCTTCTAGGGGGGATTCTTGGGCTACATCGTAGACGCGGGCGGTGAGGATTTGTACTAGGTAATCGCAAAGCATGGCGTTAGCAGTTGTTAGATGCGGGATCGTGGGATAATTGTACGGTATTTGTGTTAGTATTTTGCGGGGAATGGGCGATCGAGTCGCACTCAGGTGGATTACGATTACAATAAAATCAGCGTTAGATAGCAAAAGCGCGAAAATATATAAAACATACAATCTGGGTATGGAATTTGAATGGGACGAAATCAAAGCAGCTATCAATCTCAACAAGCACGGTGTAAAGTTTGAAGAAGCAAAGACAGTTTTCTACAATCCGCTTGCCGTAATTTTTGATGATGAAAAACATTCACAAGATGAGCGCCGTGAAATTATCATCGGTCACTCTCAAAACAATCAGTTGCTGCTAGTCAGCTATACTGAACGTGCAAATACAATCCGTATCATTAGTGCCGTCTAGCCACTATAAAGGAACGTGAAGACTATGAAGAAAACGCCTTTTAATGAATCTTCAAACTCGGAAGATGAGCTTTTGCCGGAGTACCGCTTCGACTACAAAAAAGCAAAACCCAACCGTTTTGCAAATCGCAGTGGAAAGCAACAAATGACAGTCGTTGTTTTGGACGAGGATATTGCCCGGATTTTCTCAACACCGGAGGCAGTAAACAAGGTGCTTCGGGCGCTGATTGAAGCGATGCCCCAAGCAAGTAGTGGGGAAACAGTTTAAAGTCCTAAAATAATGACTTTCTCTAGGTAAGACTTATGCTAGACAAAACTCCTTTACTCGATCGCATTACTCAAACTCCCGGTAAATGTGGAGGCCGTCCCTGTATCCGAGGCATGAGAATTCGAGTTAGCGACATTCTAGAAACCCTAGCAGATAATGAGATCATGTGCCTGCTAGTGAAATTTTGGCAAATTTTCCAGATTTAGAACCTGAAGATATCCAAGCTTGCTTGCTTTTTGCTACAGGATGAATAGCTGAGAGATTTAGAACCCCGACTTCTTGAAAAAGTCGGGGACATAGACCCATAAAACCCGCCATTTCCCACTCTGCATATATCTAATCTGGCCGTGCGAAACCCGTTCTAGGATCGTTGATAAACAACCCTAAAACTAACGATTCCATCACCGTATCCCAGACAGGAGTCAAACGCTCTGCATCATCAACCCAGTAATCAAAAGTAATCAAACACTGAACATTAGAACCCAATCCAACACAGATTCGCGAATAAGCTTCCCGCTGTTCTGGAGGGTCAATAAACTTGAATTGAGTCCAAACAATGCGGGCAGTTTGCCGCTTCAATTGTATAATTTCCCCCATATCGAACGGATTTCGGCTATCCTCTTCGGCCACCTGCTTTAATAGCGGATCCAACGGAAAATCGGCCCAGTTTCCGGGGGGAAGCAAATTAAACGAAACCTCTAAACAACAATCATCATCCGGCGGCTTTTTGTCCGTAAACCGGAACGACTTTGTATCCGGTTCAAAATGCCAATCTTCGGGGACATCAAAACGGACAGCACCTCTTCCTGCGACAAAGATGCGAGTTCCAGGTTTTGATGTCCAGTTATGATTTTCATTGAGTTCTAGGGTTTCCTTGATCCATTCTTGCTTTTTGCGCTTAGACATAAACAGAACACGAAACTGCTGCTAAGGTTAAGTTTTAGACGTTGTAAGAATATATTAACCCTATTTGGATCGCCCTTTGCTCAAATAATAACAATCCTTACAAAAATTATGAATCCCTCTCTTCTCCATTCCTCTGTGTTCTCAGCGCCTCTGCGGTCAAAAAATAATTCCCTTTCACAATTTACAAATGTTTATTTTTTCCTTGAGGAATCACATACCTAATACCGCCTTTATTTCCCGTCGCATCCCCTCGGTAGCGTGGGATAATATGAATAGCAGCATGACTTCGACTTTGACCCCCATCTTTATTAATATTTATCCCCACATTAAAACCATCAGGATGAAACTCTTTCTTTAAAAAATCTTGTACTTTATTCGCCATAAACCAGCAAGCAGATTGTTCTCGAAACGGGAGATCAAAATAATTAGCAACATGACGCTTCGGGATAATTAAAACATGACCTTTGCTGGCGGGATAACCATCAAACATAGCATAGGCTGTAGCAGACTCAGTTAGTAAAGTTAGATGTTTGTGCGGGTTGCAAAAAATGCAATTGTTAGCTGAATTTCTTTGATGATTGTAATGGACATATTCGTAGATTTCGCAATACTCATCTAAGTGCGCTGACTTAAATGGAAGTTTGACTATACACTGATAGGTCGGTTTTTTGTGGACGTAATGTTCTCGAAAGCCTTCTTTTTTGAGATCCCTTCTCACGGCAAAATATGCTTTACCTCCCGGTTTCAACAGGTGCGAGACTTCCATGAGGACATTAGCTTGTTCTTCGGGAAACAAAACATTCAAAACATAAAAACAAATTATTGTATCAAATTTATTTTTGGGAAATCCCGGGAAATAATAAGGATCATAACCTGCAATATCAAATCCTTTTTGCTGCAATAATTTAACATCATTGCCAAAGCCGCACCCAAAGTCTAAAATTTTCCCTTGCAGCAAGTTTTTATCTAATAATTGTTTTGCCGGAAATGACAGGTAAATTCTTTCTATTGCCGTCAGGTGGCTGAATTTATTTTGCTGCTTTTTCATGGTAGCATAAATTTTATTCTATGATTTATATTAGTCCTGGACGCACTAATCACCTAATTATGTCATTCTGAGGGAACCGAAGAATCTCAAACCCTTGCCACACAGTTACAATGCGTAATTTCTGTATATTATAGATGGTGTTTACCAATTATTTACATGAATTTTTGTAGCGACAATGCAACGGGTGTTTCCCCGGAAATTATGGCCGCGATCGCAGCGGCTAATTGTGGTACTGTTTTATCCTATGGAGATGATGAATATACGCAAGGTTTGCAAGTTAAGTTTTCCGAACTGTTTGAGACATCGGTGACTGTTTTTCCGGTCGCGACTGGTTCGGCTGCTAATGCTCTGGCGCTTGCGGTTGTGACGCCTCCTTACGGTGCGATTTATTGTCATGGGGAATCTCATATTAATCTTGATGAATGCGGTGCGCCGGAGTTTTTTACGGGCGGTGCAAAGTTGGTGACAATAACAGGAAATCATGCTAAAATTGAGGCAGAGACTTTAGGAAAAATTCTCGACAAGGCTGGTGTAGGTGTCGTCCACCATGTACAGCCTGCCGCCGTCAGCCTCACTCAAGCAACGGAAGCTGGAACTGTCTACAATCCTGCGGAAATTTCGCAGATTTCGGAAGTTGTTCGTCGCCACAATTTACACCTGCATATGGATGGTTCTCGCTTTGCTAATGCTGTGGCTAGTCTGGGCTGTTCTCCTGCGGATGTGACTTGGCGGGCTGGTGTTGATATTCTCTCGTTTGGAGCGACGAAAAATGGGGCAATGGCTGCGGAAGCTGTGGTTTTTTTTAATGGAGAATTGGCAAATAATTTTCCTTTTTACCGCAAGCGCAGCGGGCATCTGTTCTCGAAAATGCGGTTTTTGTCGGCGCAGTTGTCAGCTTACATAACGGATGATTTGTGGCTGATAAATGCGACTCATGCAAATAAGATGGCGGCTAAGTTAGCGCAAGGTTTGGCGGGTGTGGAGGGAGTGATTTTTTGTCATCCTGTCGAAGCTAATGAAATTTTTATTCAACTTCCCGAATCTGTAATTGCGGCGGTTTTAGCTGAAGGATTTCAGTTTTATCGGTGGGACAGCGAAACTGGATGTACTGTGAGACTTGTCACGGCTTTTAATACTCAGGAAGCTGATGTTATTGCTTTGGTGGAATCTGTTAAACGCCATCAGTGATTTTTTTGTAGGGGCGGGTTTTACGAATAATATCTAACGAGTACCAACCATCTAGATAAACCCGCCCTCCACAACAGATCGCCCACATCAACATTAAATTTGCATCGAATGCGGAAAATGTACATTGTGATTTTTCCTTGGGTGGGGGCGGGTTTGAGAGATGGTTTGTTCTGGGCAATTATTGTTGGTGAAACCCGCCCCTACGGTTGAAATATCAAACATATATGCGAGGGTTTTTCCTTGGGTGGGGGCGGGTTTGAGAGCTGGTTTTTTCGGGGCAATTATTGTTGGTGAAACCCGCCCCTACGGTGGAAATATCAAACATATATGCGAGGGTTTTTCCTTGGGTGGGGGCGGGTTTGAGAGCTGGTTTTTTCGGGGCAATTATTGTTGGTGAAACCCGCCCCTACGGTTTAATAGATTCAGCAACGGGTTTTGCGCTATCAGCGACAAGACGCTCTGTGTTGTTTATGTTATTATCGTTGAATTAGGTTGAAATATCGAAACCAGTCTGAAGAGGGGAAATAAGCATCGAACTTAAAAAATATACCAAATTAGTATCAAATGTGAAAAATCTACGCGATGATTTACCGTTGGGTGGGGGCGGGTTTGAGATATTGTCTGTTATTAACAATTATTGTTGGTGAAACCCGCCCCTACAGTTTATTATCGTTGAATTAGGTTGAAATATCGAAACCAGTCTGAAGAGGGGAAATAAGCATCGAACTTAAAAAATATACCAAATTAGCGGGATTAATCGGAGGACAGCTATGAAGCTATTTAGCAAAGGTGTCACAGCCAGTATCATTTTTTTTGCATTATTTTACGGTGGCGGAGTCAGTGCCCAAATTGTGCCGGACGCGACACTGCCAAATAATTCTAATGTTATTAGAGACGGACTGCTTAATCGGATTACGGGCGGCACGGAGGCTGGAAATAACTTATTTCATAGCTTTCGTGAGTTTTCAGTAACTACGAACGGGACTGCATATTTTGAGAATAACTTGCATATTCAAAATATCTTTTCTAGGGTAACGGGAAACTCGATTTCTAATGTTGATGGGTTGATTCGCGCTAACGGAAGGGCTAATTTATTTTTGATCAATCCTAATGGGATTATTTTCGGGCCGAATGCGCGGTTGAATGTCGGCGGCTCGTTTCTGGGAACGACGGCGGAAAGTATAGTTTTTAGTGACCAAACTTCCTTTAGTGCGGCTAATCCGCAAAAGGCTCCGCTGTTAACAATTAATGTTCCCATTGGCTTGCAATTTAACAACAATCCTGGCCCGATTCTGTCTGTAGGAACTGGTCACGCTTTTTCCAGTCCCGATCCGATTTTTGGAGTGACGCAAAAAGGTGATGCAGTCACGGGATTGGTGGCGCAACCGGGAACAAATCTGGCTTTTATTGGTGGCGATATATCTTTAACTGGCGGTACTTTGTCGGCACAGGAAGGACATATAGAATTAGGCAGTGTTGGCGGGGGATTTGTCGGCTTTTCTGTTACCCCGTTGGGGTGGAATTTTGATTATTCGCAAGTGCCAAACTTTCGGGATATTCGGTTCTCGAAATTGGCGGCGGCGGATACTACTGGTGACGGGGGCGGCTTGCTGGTACTGCAAGGCCGGAACATTTCTACGATCGAGGGTTCTCAGATTTTAGTGCAGAATACGGGTACTCGATCGCCTGGTCAGCTTAATATTAATGCAAGGGAGCAAGTGACGATCGCCGGTACTGCACCGGATTTGCGAATTCGCACGGCTGTTGGGGGAACAACTCTAGGAACTGGTAATGGACCGGATTTGAACATCAATGCTAGACGGTTAGTAGTTCGAGATGGCAGCACTTTGTCTGTCAATTCCTTCGGCCCTGGAACGGGAGGTAATTTGACTCTCAATGCTTCGGAATCGGTAGAAGTTAGCGGGTTTTCTCCCCTGAATCCGGCATTTTTTACTTTTGCGGGAACGCCGACTTTTGTTTCGGGAAAGGGGGGAAATGTTGTCGTCTCTACAGGCAAATTGCTGATTGAAGAGGGAGGATCGCTGGTAACATTAACTTTGGGCACGGGGGGCAAAGCTGGAGACATCACTGTTAATGCGCGAGATATAGAAATCAACGGATTTGAACCTACCTTTTTTCAACAAAGCGCGCTGACAAGTGCTTCTTTCGGACTCGGAGGTGCTGGCAATTTGACAGTTAATACCTCGACATTGACTCTCAGAAATGGAGCCTCTGTTGCTGCTAGCGCTTTAGCTTCTGGCGCTGCGGGCAGCGTTACAGTTAACGCTTCAGATTCTGTAGATATCAGTGGCTTTATGCAATTGCCCGATCGCGCGATCGGTTCTAATATATCTTCTTCTGTGGAGATTTTGTCGCTCCCGGTGCAGCAGCGATTTGGACTGCCGCCACTGCCTTCGGCTGGCGGAGCGGATGTTACAGTTAATACCAAAACACTGATAGCTAGAGACGGTGCGTTTTTGAATGTCAGAAATATCGGATCGGGAAATGCTGGGACACTGAGGGTAAATGCAGAGAGGATTTTTGCTAGTAATAATGGTGGCTTGGTAGCCACAACTCGATCGGGAGAAGGTGGCAATATTGTTGTGCAAGCTGATTCTGTAGAATTGCGAAACGGCGGCCTAATTACTGCTACCGCAGAAGGGACGGGCAATGGTGGTAATTTGAATATTAATGCAGGGGCGATCGCCGTCTTAGAAAACAGCAGTATTACCGCGAATGCCGTGCGGGGAAGTGGTGGCAACATCCAAATTACCACTCAAGGGCTGTTTCAATCTCCCCAGAGCGCTATTACAGCTAGTTCCGAGCTTGGGGTTTCGGGTGCGGTGCGATTTAATACACCCGATCGCAATCCCAGCACCGAGTTAGTTAAATTGCCGGAAAATCCGATCGACGCATCGACTTTAATCGCTCAAGATCCCTGTGCTGTGGCGGACGGGAGCAGCTTTGTCGTCGTCGGACGCGGGGGACTGCCTCCGAGTCCCGATGACGCCCTCAGTAGCAGCGCAACCGTCCTAGAATGGGCTCCGCCGGAGGGCGTGTCAGGTAGTTCTCGTGCTCCGGCTGAACCGACACAAAATCCCTCACCGCAAATCCCGGAGAGACTTGTAGAGGCTACGGGTTGGGAAATTGCGGCTGATGGTAAAGTTGTTTTGACTGCCGATCGGCTTAATTCTCAATATAGTCCGCGAATAGTCGATCGCAGGTGTCGATCGCGGGTAGAAGATCGGAAGTAGAAAACTCATGTTTCACTCTTTGCGTTTCAATAGTTTCAATAGTTTCAATAGAGCCCAGCCGAATGTAATTCGCGGCTACACCATAGAACCCCGCCGAATGTAATTCGCGGCTACACCATAGAACCCCGCCGAATGTAATTCCGATGCTCCACAAACAAAGTCCACTCAAGCGCGGACTAAAGAGAAGAGTCAGCCAAATTTTTATGAAAAAAATACCGATTTTTACAATTTGCATTTTGTCTGTTGCTAGCACTTTTTATACTCCAAAAGCCCTAGCTGTTAACCCAGAAATATTTGCTCGCGCCGAACTAGGACAAAGTGCACAGTCCAATGAATTACAGGGTTTAGAACGACAGGCTCAACAAGAATACGAAGCTGAGAGATTTGCAAGTTCGATCGAGCTTTTGCAGCGCTTAGTTGCTAATTATACCGCCCAAGGCCAGAAAATCGGTCAAGCCCGGACGTTGAGAAATTTAGGACTGGTTTATTCCCAAACAGGAGAAAGGTCAAAAGCAGAAGCCGCAATTGCTGACGGTTTCAATCAATTAAAAGCTATAGAAAATTCAGCGGAACGGACAAAAATCTTAGCTCAAATTTTAGAAGTAAAAGGACAGTTGGAATTATCCGGCGGCCAATCGGAACAAGCTCTCGAAACCTGGAAACAAGCTGGCGATGCTTACCAAGAAATCGCCGATTTTACAGGAGTGACGAGAACTCAGATCGATCGCGCTCAAGCTATGCAACAATTGGGATTGTACCATCGGGCGATCGAAACTTTGACAGCAGTCGGAGCAACTCTGCAAAATCAACCGGATTCCGTACTGAAAGCGAGGGGACTTCAGAGTTTGGGCGAGTGTCTGCGGGTAGTTGGAGATTTGGAGCGATCGCAAGCAGTTTTGCAGCAAAGTTTGATTGTAGCCGAAAAAGTGCGATCGACCGAAGCATCAGCCGCCACCCTGATTAGTTTGGGCAATTTAGCCAGAGTTCGACAACAGCCAGAAACCGCCCTAGATTTTTATCAACGCGCCCTCAAAACCTCTACTTTACCTAATACTCAAATTCAAGCATTACTCAATCAACTGAGTCTATTAACCGACCAAAAACAATGGTCGCAAGCAAAAATTTTAGCTGCACAAATACAGCCTTTAATTGCCAAGATGCCGCCCAGCAGAACCGCCGTTTATGCTAAAATAAACTTAGCGCGCAACTGGCTGAAAATCCTACAGCAAAACCGAGGTAAAACAGAAGATAGAGATCAAATTCCCAATACTTCGGCTACGTGGCCCCTTATCCCTTCGACTGCGTTTACTCTGAGCGTAGTCGAAGGGCATCAGGCTAAACGCAGTCGAAGGGCTCAGGATAAACTCAGTCGAAGGGCTCAGTACAAGTTCCCAATTCCCAATTCCCAATTATCAAGAACCCGCCCAATTATTAGCAGATTCAGTCCAAGTCGCCCACAGCTTAAAAGACCAAAGAGCCGAAGCTTACGCCCTGGGAAATTTGGGCCAAATTTACGAAGAAAACCAGCAGTGGCCCGAAGCCAGAAAATTAACCGAAAAAGCCCTACTTTTATCCCAAGCAATTAGCGCCCCCGATCTGGCATATCAGTGGGAATGGCAATTAGGAAGAATCCTCAAAAACCAAGGACAAACACCAGGATCACTTGCCTCCTACACTCAAGCAGTCAGCACCCTTCAGTCTCTCCGTAGCGACTTAGTTACGATTAGCTCAGATGTACAATTTTCCTTTCGAGAAAGTGTCGAACCAGTCTATCGGGAACTCGTGAGTTTGCTGTTGCAACCCACCGCTAGTAACAAACAAATCGAGCAATCAGCACTAATTCAAGCGCGACAAGTAATTGAATCTCTCCAAGTAGCTGAACTCGACAATTTCTTTCGGGATGCTTGCAGTCAAGTGCGGCCAATAGAAATCGACAAAATCGATCCGCAAGCTGCTGTTTTTTATCCGATTATTTTGCCAGATAGATTAGAAGTAATTGTCAGACTTCCCGGTCAACCTTTGCGACATTACACCGCCTTTGTAGGGGAAGACAAAGTAGAAGAAACCCTCACGAAAATGCGAGTAGGTTTAACAAGAAATCTGCTGCGGCGAGCTTTAACAACTTTTCTCGAACCCTCACAACAGGTTTACAATTGGTTGATTCGTCCCATCGAATCAGATTTAGCAGCCAGCGGAGTTAAAACATTAGTGTTTATTTCTGACGGTTCCCTGCGAAATATTCCTATGGCTACCCTGCATAATGGCGAACAGTATTTAGCCGAAAAATACAGCGTTGCAGTGGCCCCGGCACTACAATTAGTAGATGCCAAACCTTTAGCCAAAGAGAAATTAAAAATACTCACCGGCGGAGTCAGCGAAGCTCGCCAAGGGTTTGATGCACTCC
Organism: Microcoleus sp.; assembly: GCA_042408215.1. Classification (GTDB taxonomy): domain Bacteria; phylum Cyanobacteriota; class Cyanobacteriia; order Cyanobacteriales; family Microcoleaceae; genus Microcoleus. The sequence goes on from JAYFMW010000003.1 coordinate 341,523, forward strand.
CCGGAGTTGCATGGGAATTGCAGAGTATCGGGGCCGCAATTCCGACCACAAAACTGTTAAATCAATCTTTTACAGAATCGAATTTAAAAGCGGCAATAAGTTCTGTTCCTTTCTCGATCATTCACTTAGCAACACACGGCGAATTCAGTTCCAAATCTGAAAATACTTTTATTCTAGCTTGGGACGATCGAATTAATTCTAAAGAGCTTAATAATCTGTTGCAACGGAATAAAAAGGACGATCGCGCGATCGAGCTTTTAGTGCTCAGCGCCTGTAGAACCGCCGTGGGAGACAGGCGAGCCGCCTTAGGTTTAGCGGGAGTAGCCGTGCGAGCCGGAGCCCGCAGTACCTTAGCATCTTTGTGGTATGTCAGCGATGATGCAACTGCTGTATTAATGACCAAATTTTACCAAGAATTAGCCCAGTCTCAGACAACAGGAAATAGCATCACAAAAGCTGAAGCTCTCCGCCGCGCCCAACAAGCGCTGATGCGGGATGAGAGATTTTCTCATCCCTATTTTTGGTCGGCTTTTGTATTAGTAGGAAATTGGTTGTAATCCGCCTTATTTCTTAGTCTCCGCAGAGAGGAACGAAATTTTTTGTAGGGGCTATCCCCCCGTGGTAGCCCCGATTTCCATCGCCGAGTGACTGCAAACCGCTCGTTTTTAATGTTCGCTAATATGCTTAATTCCCCATGGGTGCATCGCATCAAGAATCGGTTTGAGACTTTCGCCCAAAGGCGTTAGTGAATATTCAACTTTCGGCGGAACTTGCAAATAAATTTCCCGATGCACAATCCCGTCTGACTCCATTTCCCGCAGTTGCTGCGTCAGCATTTTCTGAGTAATGCCGTTCAAAGCTCTTTGCAGCTCGTTAAAACGCTTCACTCCTTGAAATAGCTCCCGCAGAATCAAGACTTTCCAGCGCCCGCCAATTACCTCTAGAGTTCGTTCTACAGGGCAATTTGCTCGATCGATACTTCCTTCTTTGACTTGCATAGTATCTTTTGAGTAACTACCGCACTTAAAAGTGCGTACTTCCCATAATAGCTTGACTCGGTTTAAAGTAGAAACATCCCAGAAATCAAACAAACTAAACCAATACATAGATTGCTGAATCTGGCATCAATCAAAAAGGAGAACACGATGAGCGAACCCGTGATAGCTGATAAAAAACCCGCCGTTATGGAACTTGAACCCGGTACTTACTACTGGTGCGCCTGCGGTCAAGCTAAGAATCAGCCTTTTTGTGACGGTTCCCATAAAGGTAGCGAATTTGTGCCGCTAGCTTTTGAAGTAACTGAGAAAAGAAATGTAGCGCTGTGCAACTGCAAGTATACCGCAAATACTCCATTTTGCGACGGCGCTCATAGCAAACTTTAAAGGCAGCAATAATCCAGGAGAAACCAATCGCACATCAACCGCTTTTGGTTTCTTTTTCCAACTAAATAGGACTTAAGCATCAATACCAAAGAAACCGGGTTTTTCACCGATATTAAAGGCTGCAATGCACTATTTTCGTAAAAAACAGACGGTTTCTCCGTCCAATACGGCTAAACAAACACCACAATTTTCATGATTTTTAAACTAGGAGTAGAAGATGATTACTGTTCGCAAAAGTGAAGCCAGAGGACACGCCAATCATGGTTGGCTGGACAGTTATCACACATTTTCTTTTGCCAATTATTACGACCCAAATTATATGAGCTTTCGCTCTTTACGGGTAATTAATGAAGATATCATTAACCCCGGCAAAGGTTTCGGCACTCACGGCCACACCGACATGGAAATCATTACTTATGTATTGGAAGGAGCCTTAGAACATAAGGACAGTTTGGGTACTGGTGCGATAATTAAACCCGGTGAAGTGCAGCGGATGAGTGCAGGTAAGGGCATCCAGCACAGCGAGTTCAATCCCTCGCAAACAGACCCGGTTCATTTACTGCAAATTTGGCTTTTGCCGGATACAAATGGATTGCCGCCAAGTTACGAACAGCGAGATTTTCCCCTAGCAGAAAGGCGGGGAAAATTGCGATTAGTTGCGGCGCGGGATGCTAGAGATGGTGCGCTGAAAGTGCATCAAGATGTCGATTTATATGCGGCTGTTTTGGATAAAAACGCGCGGGTTTCTCATGCTTTGCAGTCAAATCGCCATGCTTGGGTACAAGTGGCTCGCGGCTCAGTTTTGCTCAATGGTTTGCCTTTAGAAAAGGGCGACGGGGCGGCGGTTAGCGATGAGTCTGAGGTTGTTGTTGAAGCGACAGCAGATGCTGAAATCTTGCTGTTTGATTTAGCGTAAATTTGAATGGGAAATCCCCGACTTCTCCCAGAAGTCGGGGATTTGAGAACCCTCGGCGGTTGAAACCGCTACTACACAAACGAAGTCCAATCTTAACGGACTAAGAAATTAAGACACCATCCAAGATTTTGTCCCAAAAATACCTGCTACAAGTTCAGGAATGCCAAAATCAACATCTAATTTCTTTCACTCTTTTCTTTCTTACTCTCCACCCTCTGCGCTCTCTGCGCTCTCTGCGGTTAATCAAAAAAACTATTTTACAAATAACATAGGATTGCCATAGCTGAAATTTGTGTCAAAATATGCCACAAGCCGGAAAACTTTTCCGTCAGTTGAGATATTGATATGTTAAGTTGAAAAAAAAATGAATTACAGCAGAACAATTCCGGCTTTTTTGAGTGCTACGATCGCCCTAAGTGCGATCGCCCTCATCCCAGTTACATCACCTCAAATCGCCCTAGCCTTAACCGCCGACCAAGTTAAAACCGTTGCTAAAGCTGTCACCGTCCGCATAGAAGGGCCAAAGGGCGGTTCTGGAGTAATTTTAGAAAAAAAAGGTAACACCTACTATATCCTCACTAACTGGCACGTTGTAGATCAAGCCGGCGATTATCGGGCGATAACTCCCGATGGTCGAGCTCACTCTGTATACTATACTTTGATCCGGCGAATGCCCGGTGCGGATTTGGCGATCGTCCCCTTCAGCAGCCCTGAAAGCTACCGCCTCGCGACCTTGGCTAATTCCCCAGCAACTGCGGGAAAAAGGGTTTCCGTGGCTGGCTGGCCGATATCCGGTGGTTCCCTCAGACAGCCGATTTTCATTGCCACAGAAGGCTTGCTCACCGGCCGCCAGACTCCCTGGAACGGTTATACATTGGTATACAATAACTTAGTGAGAGCGGGGATGAGTGGCGGCCCAGTGCTCGACGATGGGGGGCGACTTGTGGCAATTAACGGCATTGTTAGGTTAGAGGAAAATTCGGATAAAATCGTGGCGGCGGGGATAGAAATCAATACTTTCATGAAATGGCGATCGACTATTTCGCTACCGGTAGTCCCCCAATCTCCAACCGCCACAACTCCGCAAACTCCGGTTAACAATTCCCCCCGCAAACCTGCAAGTGCGATCGCCTTTGCTGCTACAAATACTCTCAAAGCGCCTTCTGAAGTAGTGAGTTCAGTTTCCCTGGCTGCTGCTTATTTTGCAACAGGAAATAGTAACGGCACTATCTCTGTCTGGAATTTACCGGGCGGAGAATTAAAAACTACGTTGCGGAGTCACGGGGAATCAGTAAATGCAGTAGCAATGAGTGCAGATGGGAAAATTTTAGCTAGCGGTAGCGATGACAAAACTGTTAAAATTTGGAATTTAGAAACAGGTGCGGTAACACGCACTTTGAGCGGGCATTCCGATGCAGTTTCGACGGTTGCTATTAGTCCCGACGGTGAGTTTTTAGTTAGCGGTAGTTGGGACAAAACGATTAAAATTTGGCAGGGGAAAACGGGGGAGTTGCTGCGGACTTTGACCGGGCATTCTGGGTTGGTGAATGCTGTTACCATCAGTCCCGACAGCCAAGTTTTAGCTAGCGGTAGCAAAGACGGTTCGATTAAGTTATGGGATTTAGCCACAGGTCAAGCAATTCGCACGATTAGTGGCAAGAATTTGTCTGTTTTGTCATTAGCTTTTAGTCCCGATGGCAAGAGTTTAGCGGCGGGAAACAGCAACGGTACAATTGGTTTGTGGAATGTAGGAAACGGGCAGTTAATTCGGCGTTTGAGCGGCCATACGGATGGGGTTTGGTCGGTGGCAATTAGTCGGGATGGTAGTACGCTGGTTAGTGGGAGTTGGGATAAGACTGTTAAGCTTTGGGATGTGCGATCGGGTGATTTGAGGGGTACTTTGAGCGGGCATTCTGGCTATGTTAGTGCTGTGGCTATTAGTGGGGATGGTAAGACTATTGTTAGTGCTGGTTGGTTGGGGGAAATTAAGATTTGGAACAGGAGTTGAGTTTTTTTTTATTAACCGCAGAGGGCGCAGAGGGCGCAGAGGAGGAGAAGAGAGCAGAGGGTTTGCATTTGATTGAGTAGTGTTATGCGATTATCTGTGGATGCTCCGGTAGTTAATCCCCAAGGCTCAATTTGTGATTGTTTTTAATGCTGAGTTCAACCTAGGCACTGCCCCTAGCAGTAGCGAATGCAGCTAGTTGAGGGTTGATTTTGAATGCGATCGCACTTCCATCTTATCCTCCCGGCCCGATCGCATTCGTAGTACCAGACTACTGTCTTTCTTCTACAGTTTTTCCGATCCCCCCTAGCCCCCCTTAAGAAGGGGGGAACCGGAGTATTCTCAATGTCCCCCAACAATCAGGGGGATGCGAGGGGGATCGAGACTTCGATACAAGCGAGATAACACCAGCCCGAAACAAGCGTCCCGGTTCCAAGTACGATCGTCAGTTGTGATAAATTTGGTTATTGCCGGACTAGAGTCAAAAATTAGTTCTAGCCCGGATGTTTCCATCGAAAATCCTTGCATCGCCCGATCGCAAGAATTGGGTCACAATCCCCCGGATTCATCTGTGGGTCGCCTTTAAAATCTAAAATCTAAAATCTAAAATCTAAAATCGCGTGACTTCTGAAACATGATTGAAGTAGAACACTTAACCAAAACTTACGGTTCCACCGCAGCGATCGCGGATGTGTCTTTCTCGGTCGCATCAGGAGAAATTCTCGGGTTTTTGGGGCCCAACGGTGCCGGCAAAACCACCACCATGCGGATTTTGTCGGGATACTTACCAGCATCCAGCGGCACCGCCCGCATTGCCGGCCTCGATGTTCACGAACACTCGATGGCTGTCAGACAACGCATCGGCTATCTACCGGAAAACCCGCCGCTGTATCCTGAAATGACCGTTGAAGGATTTCTGTTTTTTGTCGCCCGGATTAAGCAAGTATCGGCGGGCGATCGCGCGTTCCGAGTCACCTCGGCCATCGAACGCTGTGGCTTGGTCGAAAAACGCAAAGTTTTAATCCGCAAACTTTCCAAGGGCTTTAAGCAGCGAGTAGGCATCGCTCAGGCGATCGTCCATGACCCCCCGGTGATTATCCTCGATGAACCAACCGTCGGTCTTGACCCCCGCCAAATCATCGAAGTCCGCAATTTAATCAAAAGCCTTGGGGGACAGCACACAATCATCCTTTCCACTCACATTTTGCCGGAAGTCAGCATGACTTGTAACCGCGTCACCATCATCAATCGCGGTCAAATCGTCGCCGCCGGTAGTCCCGAACATTTGATGGGAGAGTTGGCCGCAGGTTCGGGATATGAATTGGAAGTTGAAGGCGAGGCGGAGTTAGTACAAACTTTGCTGTTCCCGTCTTTGGAAAATTTACCTCGGAGTTCGATCGATCGAATTGATTCAAAACCAGGAATTTTTGGCTGGTCATTATCGGTTGCGCGCACTCTGCGAACCCGACATAGAACCGGGCCGAGAAATTGCCGCGGCCATACTCGCGGCTGGGTTTGGACTCTGCGAAATGCGCCGGACTCGCGCCAGCATGGAAGATGTGTTTTTGAAGTTGACAACCGCAGATAAGAAGCAGGGAGAGGTTTTAGTTGAAACCGAACCGGAGGTTGCTCAAAATCTGCAAGTTGCGGAAGATTTGCTTATTGCAGAAAGACAAGAGTCCATCGATAGTTTTCCAGCAGAATCAGAACCCATTGTCGAAGATTTGCAAGTTGCAGAAATCCCAGATGCGCTCGAACTTTCTGAACCAGAATCAGAACCGATTGCAGAAAGACAAGAGTCCCTTTACGATTCTAAACTAACACCAGAACCGATTGCGGAAATCCCAGATGCGCTCGAACTTTCTGAACTAGAATCTGAACCGGTTGTAGAAACAGAAGATGCGCTCGAACTTTCTCAACCCGAATCTGAACCGGTTGCGGAAATCCCAGATGCGCTCGAACATTCTCAACCCGAATCTGAACCGGTTGCGGAAACAAAAGATGCGCTCGAACATTCTCAACCCGAATCTGAACCGGTTGCGGAAACAAAAGATGCGCTCGAACTTTCTCAACCCGAATCAGAACCGGTTGCGGAAACAAAAGATGCGCTCGAACTTTCTGAACTAGAACCGGTTGCGGAAATCCCAGATGCGATCGAACTTTCTGAACTAGAACCGGTTGCGGAAACAAAAGATGCGCTCGAACTTTCTCAACCCGAATAGAACCGGTTGCGGAAATCCCAGATGCGATCGAACTTTCTGAACCAGAATCAGAACCGGTTGCGGAAACAAAAGATGCGCTCGAACTTTCTGAACTAGAACTAGAACCGGTTGCGGAAACAAAAGATGCGCTCGAACTTTCTGAACTAGAACCGGTTGCGGAAACAAAAGATGCGCTCGAACTTTCTGAACCAGAACTAGAACCGGTTGCGGAAATCCCAGATGCGCTCGAACTTTCTGAACCAGAACCTGTTGCGGAAACAGAAGATGCGATCGAACATTCTCAACCCGAATCAGAACCAGTTGCGGAAATCCCAGATGCGATCGAACATTCTCCACCCGAACTAGAACCGGTTGTAGAAACAGAAGATGCGCTCGAACTTTCTGAACCAGAACTAGAACCGGTTGCGGAAATCCCAGATGCGATCGAACATTCTCCACCCGAACTAGAACCGGTTGTAGAAACAGAAGATGCGCTCGAACTTTCTGAACCAGAACCTGTTGCGGAAACAGAAGATGCGATCGAACATTCTGAACTAGAACCGGTTGCGGAAATCCCAGATGCGATCGAACTTTCTGAACCCTAGAACCGGTTGCGGAAACAGAAGATGCGATCGAACATTCTGAACTAGAACCGGTTGCGGAAATCCCAGATGCGATCGAACTTTCTGAACCCGAATCAGAACCGGTTGCGGAAACAAAAGATGCGCTCGAACATTCTCAACTAGAACCGGTTGCGGAAATCCCAGATGCGCTCGAACTTTCTCAACTAGAACCGGTTGCGGAAACAAAAGATGCGCTCGAACTTTCTCAACTAGAACCGGTTGCGGAAACAAAAGATGCGCTCGAACTTTCTCAACTAGAACCGGTTGCGGAAACAAAAGATGCGCTCGAACTTTCTCAACCAAAAACAGTTGTCGAAAATCTGCCACCTAAAAAAAAGCAACAAACTAGCAGCGACAACGAACCCACCCCTCTCGCCGACAATCCAGAGTAAACCATCCCCCATCCCCCATCCCCCATCCCCCATCCCCCATTCCCCATTCCCAATGTTAATAATGATCAGTAATATTGTCGCAATTTACCGCAAAGAACTGCAAAGCTATTTTGCTTCGCCATTAGCCTATGCGATCGCAGCAGTCTTTTGGCTCATCACCGGCTACTTTTTAATCGCCATTCTCCTCGCCCCCGACGGATTAATTCCCCAAATCGCCCAGCGAGATCAAATGGGAATTACCGAACCACCCATCGACGTTCCCTACGAATTTCTGCAACTCTTCCTGCGAATTATGGGCTCCCTTTCATTATTCGTATTACCCGCACTCTCAATGGGACTTTACGCAGAAGAACGCAAGCGCGGAACCCTAGAACTATTAGCCACATCACCCTTAACTAACTGGGCAGTTGCTACCGGAAAACTCCTCGGGGTTTTAACATTTTACACCACAATGTTACTGCCCCTACTCTTCTGCGAGGCGATCGCCTTGAGTTCCTCAAACCCTCCCGTAACCTCCGCCGTTCTTCTACTAGGACACGGCGGCTTAATCTTGCTAGCAGCCGGAGTATTGTCCCTAGGAATGTTTATTTCCTCCCTCACAGACAGCACAATTTTATCAGCCATCCTTACCTTCGCTCTAGTATTATTTCTATGGGTGATTGATGCAGCCGCAGTCGGTATCGGTGGGCCCTTCGGAGCAGCATTAGGACAACTTTCTTTGCTAACACATTACACCAATCTTGTCAAGGGAGTTTTCGACACCAGCAGTTTAATTATGTTTGCCAGTTACATTATTTTAGGAGTATTTCTCACAGCCCAATCCATCGACACCTTGCGCTATCAACGTTCTTAAAAAAACATCAGGGACCAGGATCGTTGGTAGCCAACAACAAATAACAAATAACCCATAACTAATCACCAATAACCAAGTACATCAAACAATGAAATTCATCAATCCCAAAATCGACTTAGCGTTCAAAAAGATCTTCGCTTCCAGCGACAGCAAAGACATTCTGATTAATTTTTTAAACGCCATTCTCTATGAAGCACAGCCCGTCATCGAAGACTTAGAAATAATCCACCCCCAAACAGAAAACCCAACTGGCGGAGTCCAAGACACCTACCTAGAGATCAAAGCTAAAATTAACTGCGATCAAATAGCTTTGATCGAACTTCAAATGATCAACGTGTCCTCCTTCGGAAAAAGACTTTTGTACAATGCTGAAAAAACCTATAGCCTCGAATTCACACCAGAAGAACGCTACGAAAAACTCAAACAAGTAATCTCTTTAAAAATTGCCGACTTTGAAATGTTTCCTAATCAGAAACAATTCATTTCGCGGTTTGTTTTTAAGGAAAAAGAGCAACAGCTTGATTATCCAGATACTGAAATAGAATTAGTATTTGTCGAAATGCCAAAATTTAGCAAACAATTAGCAGAATTAGAAACAACCGCCGACCAATGGATTTACTTTCTCAAAAATACTAGCACTTTGGAGACAATCCCCGAAAAATTGAGCGCAGTTCCCGAAATTCAGAAAGCCTTTCAACTGGCTAGCGACTCCAACTTCACTCAGCAAGAATTAAAGGAATTACAGCATCACGAATTGTGGGTTCACGACCAGCAGAGTGCCATAGATATGGCCAGAGAGGATGCGACAAAAACAGCTCAATTATCGTTAATAATGCGTCAAATGGTGCGACGTTTAGGTACAATAGAGCCGGAAATAGAAAACCGCATCCGTCAATTATCCGTACAGCAATTAGAAAAGCTAGGAGACACCGTGCTAGATTTCAAAAATCTGTCAGATATCACAGCATGGTTGCAGATAAATCTGGTAGAAAATAACCTTCTCTAACCTCAAAATAGTCACCCAATATTTACCTTATGAAAATTAGCCAAACCAATTGGAAATACATTTTTTGGCTGGGCCCTCTCCTCATCGCCGCGGGGGTGACAGCAAGACTTGTATCCGCAGCATGGGAACCTCTGACAATCGGTCTAGTTATTGCTGGAATAGTGACGATCGCACTTTGGGTATTGTACATCTCCTACGAACAAAGTTTTTGGGGGCGACGTTCCACCCAAGCCAGCACAAACGCCCTGATTTCCACCCTAGCCATCTTAGTGATTCTCGGAGTAATTAACTTCCTAGCCTTTCGCTATCCAACCCGCATCGACTTAACCGAAAGCAAAAAATTTACCCTCGCCCCCCAGACTCAGCAAATATTGCGAAACCTGCAACAGCCAGTCAAAGTTTGGGTATTTGACCCCACCCAAAACCCCGAAATTAAAGAATTGCTGGAAAGCTACAAACGTGAGGGAGGCGAAAAGTTCAAATTTGAATTTGTTGACCCGCTAGCCCAACCGGGAAAAGCCAGGGAATTTAGCATTACTAGCATCGGAGAAATTTACCTACAATCAGGTGACAAAAAACAAGTGCTTCAAAAAGGCGGCACTGCTTTTGGTAGTGACCCAAATCAAGGGCTTTCGGAAATAAAACTTACCAATGGCTTAGAAGAAATTCTCAGTACGCGCAATCCCACTGTTTACTTTCTCCAAGGAAAAGGAGAACGCCCACTACAGGAAGGTCAAGGCGGAATTCAGCAAGCTGAAAAATTCCTAAAGGACAAATATTATACCACACAAACGCTGAATTTTGCAGAAAGCAAAGAAGTGCCCGAAAATGCAGATGCTTTAATTATTGCTGGGCCGGAAAAACCCTTTTCAGATGCAGAAATTAAAGCAATTAAAGCTTATCTCGATCGCGGCGGCAGTTTATTCTTGATGGTAGACCCAGCAGTTAACCTGGGATTGGATAAACTACTACAAGAATGGGGCGTAAAATTAGATACCCGTTTGGCCATCGATGCTTCGGGTACTGGTCAAAGATTCGGCCTGGGCCCCACAGTTCCTACTGTCAGACTTTACGGCCAACATCCGATTACTCAAAGTTTTGGTAGTGGCGTTTCATTTTATCCCTTTGCTCGTCCTTTGGAAACGACAAAAGTAGAAGGGATAGAAGCAAAACCACTGATTTGGACAAGTCAGGAAAGTTGGGCCGAAAGCGATTTGACGACTAAAAAGTTGGAGTTCGATCCCAAGACCGATCGACCAGGCCCGCTATTATTAGGTGTAGCTTTAGTGCGATCGATCACTGGGAGTATCCCATCAACTCCTTCCCCCTCCCCAACAACTACACCATCCCCAACTCCTTCCCCCTCCCCAACAACTACACCATCCCCAACAACTACACCCTCACCAACAACTACTCCGACTCCAATAACAACACCATCCCCAACAACTACTCCGACTCCAATAACAACACCATCCCCAACAACTACTCCGACTCCAATAACAACACCATCCCCAACAACTACTCCGACTCCAATAACAACACCATCCCCAACAACTACTCCGACTCCAACAACAACACCATCCCCAACAACTACTCCGACTCCAACAACAACACCATCCTCAACAACTACTCCGACTCCAACAACAACACCATCCTCAACAACAACACCATCCCCAATAACAACACCATCCTCAACAACAACACCATCCCCAACAACAACACCATCCTCAACAACAACACCATCCCCAATAACACCATCCCCAACAACAACTCCAACTCCATCGCCAACAACATCTCCCACAGCTTCCCCCATTAGCTATGAGGTGATTGTCTCCCAAGAAGCTACGCCTCCAATCCCCCCAGAAACTGCGCCAACACCGACAGATTCCCCGACAGTTTCCCCAGAAACTGCGCCAACACCGACAACATCTCCGAAATTATCCCCCAGTCCAACTTCAACTCCTGCTATCCCTTCAGCGTCAGGGAAATCATCGCGATTGGTAATAATTGGAACCTCTCAATTTGTTACTAATGGTTGGTTTGACCAACAACTAAATAGCGACGTTTTTCTTAACTCTGTCAGTTGGTTGAGTAAGCCAGACCAGCAAAGCTTTTCTATCAGCCCCAAAAAAGTTACCAACCGCCGCATTAATATGACTGTTGTTCAAGTAGGATTGCTGGTTTTAGCTTGGCTAATTTGGCCTTTACTCGGACTGGGAATTGGCGGCGCTATCTGGTGGAAGAGAAGATAGTCATTAGTCATTAGTCATTAGTCATTGGTCATTAGTCATTGGTCATTGGTCATTAGTCATTGGTCATTAGTCATTGGTCATTGGTCATTAGTCATTGGTCATTAGTCATTGGTCATTGGTCATTAGTTATTTACTAACAATTAGCAATTCCCAATTCCCAATTCCCCATTCCCAATTCCCAATTCCCAATTCCCCATTCCCCATTCCCAATTCCCCATTCCCAATTCCCAATTCCCCATTCCCCATTCCCAATTCCCAATTCCCAATTCCCAATTCCCCATTCCCAATTCCCAATTCCCAATTCCCCATTCCCCATTCCCAATTCCCCATTCCCCATTCCCAATTCCCAATTCCCAATTCCCAATTCCCCATTCCCCATTCCCCATTCCCAATTCCCAATTCCCCATTCCCAATTCCCAATTCCCCATTCCCCATTCCCAATTCCCCATTCCCCATTCCCCATTCCCAATGCCCCATTCCCAGTTATTATGAAATTGCAGAAGAATACATTAGTATTGATAGCGGTCGCACTGAGCTTAACTGGGTTGGTTTCTTTATTCGAGATACAAGTAGCTCCAAAGCAAGAGGCGGCTAAGGAAGAAAAACAGAGAATTTTTACTTTCAAGTCCGATCGCATACAATTCTTTACAGTAAAAACTCCTGAAAAGATCTTGACTTTTGAGCGAGTTTATGCTATAAAAGGAGGCGAATCTAGCTGGAAAATGAAAGTGCCAGTACAAGCAGCAGCAAATCAGGCATCAGTAGATTTTTTGCTCGACAGGTTGGCGACGGGAAAGAGCGATCGCACAATTAATATCACCCCCGCTCAAATGGCGGAATTCGGTCTCGACAAACCCCAAGCTACCGTAACAGTAAAGCTGGACAATCAGGAAACTCATCGGCTAGTTTTAGGCAAAACAGACTTTAGCGGTCGCTTCTTGTACGCTCAAGCCAACCCAGCCGAATCGCCTGCTCAAAATTCGTCCCAAAATTTGCCCGTGATTCTGGTACCTTTCGACTTTAAAAATGCCGTCCAGCGACCTTTGTCCGAGTGGAAAAAAGCAGAAGAACCCAAAACAGACAAAAAGCCAAAACCCTCTCCCACCGCAAGTCCCAGTAACCCATAGATTGACCCTAAATAAAATTGGGTATGGGACGCTGGGCTTTGGAGTTCGATCGGGCTGAGTTCTCAGGTAAAATGTAAAGAACAAAAACTTTAGCTTACACTTTGGAGTAAGTTTAAAGAAATTTAAGTAAATTTTTGTGAACTGTAGCAAACCCCCAGGAACGGGCGAATATGTTTCAGACAGCACTCAACCAAGGTACTACAGCAACGGATACAGCGCTTGACGTTGAACTCCGCAAGGTCTTTAAGGTATTCAACGGCGAAACCGCAGTTCGCGGAGTTGACCTAGAAATCCATCAGGGAGAATTTTTTAGCATTCTGGGTCCCAGTGGCTGCGGCAAGACTACGACGCTGCGGTTAATCGCTGGCTTCGAGACTCCCTCGGCGGGCGAATTGATGATTCGTGGTCAGTCGATGACCAATACTCCTGCTTACCGCCGTCCGGTAAATACCGTGTTTCAAAGCTATGCTTTGTTCGGGCACATGAATGTTTGGGACAATATCGCTTTTGGATTGCGGATTAAGAAGTTGGGGAACGCTGAGATTGAAGAACGAGTACGGGAAGTTTTACAACTGGTGAAAATGGAATCTTTCGCCAACAGATTTCCGGGCCAGATGTCGGGCGGCCAGCAGCAGCGGGTGGCTTTGGCCAGAGCTCTGGTGAATCGACCGGCGGTATTGCTGCTGGATGAACCGCTGGGGGCTCTGGATTTGAAGTTGCGGAAGCAGATGCAGTTGGAACTGTCGAATTTGCATCAAGAATTGGGGCTGACCTTTGTGATGGTGACTCACGATCAAGAAGAGGCGATGAGTCTTTCTGACCGGATTGCGGTGATGAATGAGGGCAGAATTGAGCAAATTGGCTCTCCTGAAGAAATTTATGAGTGTCCGCAGACGGCTTTTGTGGCGGATTTTATTGGGGATACGAATTTGTTTGCTGGTAATGTGGAGTCGATCGACCGATCGACCGTAACAGTTCGTACTCCCGCTGGCCTCAAAATAGTCGTGCAACAATCTGATATGTGGAACGGGATAACGGGTGACTCTGTAGTGGTTAGTGTACGACCGGAAAAAGTATATTTGAATCTTTACCAGCCGGAAGTGTCGGTCAACTGTTTTGAAGGGCGGCTCAAAAATATCATGTACATGGGCACCCACGTTCATTACGTGGTTGAGTTGACCACAGGCGATCAAATGACGGTGCGGCAAGCGAATACCGGTGGCTCTTTCCCAGACCCGCACACGCCGATTTATGCTTACTGGGGAACTACTGATTGTCTCGTTTTGAGCGATCGGGGATAATTGGGAAACGAAGGAAGTTCGGCAACGGATTTTGTAACGGATGCAACGGATGTAACGGATGTAATGGAAGACCGAAGTTGGAAGAAGCAAGAAGAAATAAAAATAATTCAACCTTTTTCAATGCCCAATCCCTCCGCTTCGCTCCGCCCAATTCCCAATTCCCAATTCCCAATTCCCAATTCCCAATTCCCAATTCCCAACCCCCAATTCCCAATCCTCAATCCCCCAATCTAAAATCTAAAATCTAAAATCTAAAATCGAACTGTGCCTCCGACTAATCTACCAATTTCCAGGATTTCCAGGGCTAATTCTACACGCCGTCAGTTCCTAAAAAATTCGGCGGCGACAATCTCCGGCTTAGCCCTTTCTAGTTGCGGCTGGCGGCTTGCAGACGTACAATCTGCCCCTCCCGTCAAAGGTAATGCCGACCAACTTTTCATCTATACTTGGGCTGGCTATACAGACAAAGCTTTGCTCGATCGCTTTGCCGAAAAAACTGGTATCCGCGTCATCGCAGACGTATTTGACTCCAATGAGGCGATGCTGGCTAGAGTTCAAGCCGGTGGCGGCCGGGCCTATAGCATCATTTACCCGTCTGACTACATGGTGATTCAGATGAAGGAACTGGGGCTTTTGAGCCAATTAGACCACTCCAGTTTGGGAGGTATCGATCGACTCAAAAAACAGTTCCAAGATCCTGTATACGACCCAGGAAACCGCTACAGCGTACCTTTGAGTTGGGGAACCACAGGCTTAATTTACAACAGCGAACAGCTCAAAGAAGCCCCGGAAGATTGGGACTATTTGTGGAAACACAAAAAGGAGCTAACCAGGAGAATGACTCTAGCAAATGATGTTCGAGAAGTGATGGGTGCTGCATTGCGGATGCAGGGCTATTCTCTCAATTCTACGAACCCAGAGCAAGTCAAAAAGGCTTATGAGAAGTTAGTGGAGTTAAAACCGTCGATCGCATCTTTTACCACAGACGCTTGGCGGCCTCAAATGCTGACGGGAGATTTGAAGTTAGCTATGTGTTACTCTTCTGATGCTAATGAGGTAATTCCAGATAACGACAAATTGCGCTATGTTGTGCCAAAAAGCGGTTCTTCTCTGTGGACTGACACTTTAGTAATTCCTAAAGCTGCTCCCAATCCCGAAGCGGCTTATAAATGGATCAACTTTATGCTGCAAGCGGATGTCGCTGCTTCTTTAGTAGAACGGCTCAGTTTCTCAACTCCTTCGGAAGATGCTTTTAGTTTATTACCGCCGGAAGTGCGGGCCAACGAAATTCTTTTCCCTTCGGAGGCTACTTTGAAAAATTGCGAAGGTGTTGCTCCCGTAGGAAAATTTATAGACGTGTACGATCGCTATTGGACTAAATTAACAAGTGGTTAATCTTAATTTTGTCATAAATTTCATGTACATTTCGATTTACCGTGGGTGAGGGCGGGTTTATGAGATTGTTCATTTTAGGCGATGATTGTTGGTGAACCCGCCCCTACATTACATTTCGATTTACCGTGGGGTGAGGGCGGGTTTATGAGATTGTTCATTTTAGGCGATGATTGTTGGTGAACCCGCCCCTACATTACATTTCGATTTACCGTGGGGTGAGGGCGGGTTTATGAGATTGTTTATTTTAGGCGATGATTGTTGGTGAACCCGTCCCTACATTACATTTCGATTTACCGTGGGGTGAGGGCGGGTTTATGAGATTGTTTATTTTAGGCGATGATTGTTGGTGAACCCGCCCCTACATTACATTTCGATTTACCGTGGGGTGAGGGCGGGTTTATGAGATTGTTTATTTTAGGCGATGATTGTTGGTGAACCCGCCCCTACATTACATTTTGATTTATCGTGGGGTGAGGGCGGGTTTATGAGATTGTTTATTTTAGGCGATGATTGTTGGTGAACCCGCCCCTACAGATCAAAACTCAAAACTCAAAACTATTATTTATGACTGTTTCCACCAAAGCTCCCCCTCCGATTCCTCCCAATTCTCCCTCAAAGGCTGAAACTGTTTCTCCTTGGTCATCGTGGGCTGGGCCTCTGGCATTGCTCGGCCCTTCTGGTTTATGGTTAGCCCTATTATTAGTCGTACCAACTATAGTCATTTTTCAACTGAGTTTGGTGCCGAATATTAAGCCTGGAGATTTGGTGATTCCTTCGGGAATTGCTAATTATCTGCGAGTGTTTGAGCCTCTGAATTTGCAGGTGATTGGGCGATCGATCTTTTTCGCAACAGGGACTACCATACTGTGTTTGGTGCTAGGATTTCCCGTAGCTTACTGGATCGCCCTCAATGTCTCGAAAAAGTGGCGGAATTTAACTTTGTTGGGCTTTGTTTTGCCACTGTGGACTTCTTCGCTGTTGCGATCCTATGCTTGGATTACAATTCTTCGTCCTACGGGGGTTCTCAACTCTGTGCTGGCACTTGTAGGCATCCCCCCGGTGGAATTGCTCAATCAAAGTTCAGCGGTTTTAATTGGCATGGCTTACAGCTATTTGCCTTATATCGTGACAATTCTCTATGCTTCTTTGGAAAAATTAGACCGCAGGTTGCTAGAAGCGTCTCAGGATTTGGGGGCGAATTCGGTGGAAACTTTCTGGAAAGTGACTGTACCCCAGACGATGCCGGGAATTGCGGCGGGTTCTTTGCTAGTATTTATTAGCTGTTTGGGCGATTTTGTCGATCCAGAGTTGCTGGGCGGCGCTTCCAGCATGACGGCTGCTCGTTTGATTTACAATCAATTTTTGGGGGCGACTCAGAATTGGGGGCTGGGCTCGGCTTTGAGTATGGTGTTGATTTTTGCAGTGAGTATTGGAATTGCACTTTTGCTCAAATATGGCGATCGTAATGCAATTTGAAGAAGTCCGTAGTCAGTAGTCAGTAGTCAGTAGTCATTAGTCAGTAGTCATTAGTCAGTAGTCATTAGTCAGTAGTCAGTAGTCAGTAGTCATTAGTCAGTAGTCATTAGTCAGTAGTCAGTAACAAACAACAAACAACCAATAACAAATAACAAATAACAAATAACAAATAACAAATAACAATTCCCCATTCCCAATTCCCCATTCCCAATTCCCCATTCCCCATTATCAAGATATGGAAAATACTACCGAGAATCCACAGGAGGAAATACCCGCCGATATGTTGTACTTAAAGCCTAAATTTAAGGTTTCTTGGCAGGTTGTCTTTGCCGTTTTGATGTTTTTCTATATGTACCTGCCCATTCTGGTACTGACATTTTACAGCTTTAATAAATCACGTTTTAGCGCTGGCTGGGAAGGATTTACTTTAGATTGGTACGTTAAATTATTTAGCGATAGCCGGATTTTAATTGCGCTGAGAAATAGTTTGACAGTGGCTATCTGTGCAGTTGCAATCTCGGCTGTACTCGGCACTCTGATGGCCGTGGGTTTGTCCCGCTACCGCTTTCCGGGTAAAAGCTTATATCAGGGAGTTTCCTATTTGCCGATTATTATTCCAGATATTGCCAGTGCTGTTGCGACTCTGGTATTTTTAGCAGCCCTGGCTATTCCGCTCAGTTTATGGACAATTGTAGCGGCTCACATTGTGTTTTGTTTGGCTTATATTGCCCTAGCTGTTTCTACTAGATTAGCAGACCTAAATCCGTCTTTAGAAGAAGCTGCTTTAGATTTGGGAGCTACACCAGTAGAGGCTTTTATTCAGGTTTTATTACCTCAATTATTACCTGGCATTGTTTCGGGTTGTCTCCTGTCTTTTGTCCTCAGCATGGACGATTTTTTGATTGCCAGTTTTACCGCAGGTAGCGGAACTACAACTCTACCGATGGAAATTTTTAGCCGCATTCGGACTGGGGTGAAACCTGATATTAATGCTCTGAGTGTGCTGTTAATGGTAGGTTCGGGAGGATTGGCGTTTGCAGCGGAATATTTGCGCGGCCGCAGCGACCAAAAAAGGGCTAATTAGTCATTAGTCATTAGTCATTAGTCATTAGTCATTGGTTATTTGTTATTGGTGAGGGTATACCAAGAACCGATAACAAGTAACCAGCAACCAATGCCCTAGGCCCCATGCCCTAGGCCCCATGCCCCATGTCGCTATTGTTCTACAAGTTTCACTTTGGTGGCCAAACCGAGTGCTTGCAGCACTTGAATTGTTATCCAAGTTGTGTCAATTTCCCACCATGTCATACCGTGACGGGCAGAGTATTGATAAGCATGGTGGTTATTGTGCCAGCCTTCGCCATAAGTTAATACAGCAACCCACCAACAGTTAGTAGAAGAATCTTTTGTTTCGTAGGTGCGGTAGCCAAATTTGTGAGTGGCGCTGTTAACAAACCATGTGCAGTGGTATACCACAACTAAGCGTACAAAAATTACCCAAACTACAAAAGGCCAACCTGCTGCTAAGTAGAGCAAGACACCAAAGGCGATTTGAATTGGCAGAAAGTAATTTTGCAAAAACTGATAAAATGGGTCGCTTGAAATGTCTTTTGTGCAGCGGGGAATTTCATCGTGGGCGGGGCCTTTATAAAACATCCAGCCCATGTGACTCCACCAAAAACCCTGCTGGGCATTGTGAGGGTCGAGTGCGCTTTCGTCGGAGTGGCTGTGGTGTAAGCGGTGCAATCCAACCCAATGAATTACTCCTCCTTGACAAGCAAGAGCGCCGCAGAAAACTAGGAAATATTCTAGCCATTTGGGTGTCTCAAAGCTGCGGTGGGTGAGCAGGCGATGCCATCCCAGAGTTATTCCTAAACCGCCTGTTATCCAGTGCATGAATACTGTTAAACCAACGGCTGTCCAGTTGAAGTTAGCAGGAAGTAAGGCGAACAAAGCGCCGATGTGAACTCCGGCTAAAGCAATAATGTGTGCCCAATTGTATTGGAGTTTGTCTTGCGTTGCTATTGTCATGCGGTTTTAGATTTGAGGTTTTAAATTGAGTAAAATTCATATAAACTAGGTTAGATAGAGGTAAATAAACCCAAGCTAATCAAACATGAATTATGAAAGGCTATACCTGAAAAGCTATAGATGAGGAATCCAGAGTATGTATTGTTGAAAGTTTTTGAAATTTACAAAATTCATCAGGTGAAAAACCTAATTGTTGGGATTCAATATCTATGCAATATCTATGATAGTACATTCTGCTCCTGATTGGTGGGAGCGGGATGCGGATTTTTGCTGGATTTTATTCAGGCTAACCAATGTTGAAGAAATTAGATCGAAAATAGGTTATTAGCCGTCAGTGTAAAACTAATGACTAATAACCTGTTACCTACGATCGCCAGTTACTTTTCTGCTATATCTGCTAATTTGACTTTGGTTGCCAAACCCAGTGTTTGCAGCAGTTGAATTGTCATCCAGGTGAAGTCGATTTCCCACCATTGGAGGCCGTGGCGAGCCGAGTATTGAAAGGCGTGGTGGTTATTGTGCCAGCCTTCGCCATAAGTCAGGACAGCAACCCACCAGCAGTTGGTGGAGCGATCGCCCGACTCATAGGTGCGATACCCGAATTTGTGGGTAGCGCTGTTCACCAGCCAAGTGCAGTGGAAAACCACTACAATCCGCATAAACACGCCCCAAACCACGAAGGACCAGCCGCCTAATAAATAGAGCAAGACACCGAAGACTACTTGGATGGGGATAAAATATGCTTGGAGAAACTTGTATACTGGGTCGTCGCCAATGTCTTTTGTAAAGCGCGGGATTTCAACTCTGATCGGGAGATCCGAGAGCATCCAGCCCATGTGGCTCCACCAAAAGCCTTGATTGGAATCGTGGGGATCTGTTTCGGTGTCGGAATGTATGTGGTGTAACCGGTGCATTCCTACCCAGTCTATCGGCCCACCTTCGCAGGAAAGAGTACCGCAAATAACTAGGAAATATTCTAGCCATTTGGGTGTTTGAAAACTGCGGTGGGTAACGAGACGGTGATATCCGAGAGTAATTCCTAAACCGCCTGTTACCCAGTGGAGGAATACTGCTAGCCCGACCGCAGACCAGCTAAAATTAGCGGGGAGGAGAGCAAATAAAGCGCCGATATGCAGAAAGGCCATAAAGCCTACGACAGGCCAATCAGGAGAAGTTTTTTTTGAAGTTGCGATCGTCATGAAGATATTAGGTTTACAAACTAAGCGCCGCATCTACGTCATAATAAACATCGCGCACGCAAATGGTGACCGAGGTTTTGATGAATAGCATTTCACGGCTACAGGAAGCAGAACAGGGACTCTTTCAGATTTTTTCTGGTATTGACGCGGCAGTCAAGCAAAATCTCCAACGAGTCCTCAAAGCTTTTCGCAGCCACCGGGTTGGAGTCCACCATTTTGCTGGGGTTTCGGGTTACGGCCACGATGATTTGGGTCGGGAGACTTTGGACGCGGTGTTTGCCGAAGTGGTTGGTGCAGAGGCGGCGGCTGTGCGGGTACAGTTTGTTTCGGGTACTCACGCGATCGCCTGTGCTCTTTTTGGCATCCTGCGTCCTGGTGACGAAATGTTGGCAGTGGCTGGTTCTCCCTACGATACTTTAGAAGAAGTGATCGGCTTGCGGGGGCAAGGTCAAGGTTCACTGATGGAATTTGGCATCCTTTACCGTGAGTTGGCTCTAACTCGCGAAGGGAGCGTGGATTGGCTGGCACTGAGCTCTACTATTTCTGCAAAAACTCGCCTGGTTTTGATCCAGCGCTCTTGCGGTTATTCTTGGCGGTCTAGTTTGTCTATTTCTGAGATTAAAAAAATCGTCGCCATAGTCAAACATCAAAATCCTAACACAATTTGCTTTGTGGATAATTGTTACGGAGAATTTGTTGAGGATTGTGAACCTACTGCTGTGGGTGCGGATCTGATGGCTGGTTCTTTGATTAAAAATCCGGGGGGTACGATCGTCCCTGCTGGCGGTTACGTCGCCGGGAGGGCTGATTTGGTGGAAGCGGCAACTTGTCGCTTGACGGCCCCAGGAATAGGCAGCAGTGGCGGCGCGACTTTTGATTTGAATCGGTTGCTGTTTCAGGGTTTGTTTTTGGCGCCTGGGTTTGTGGGTGAGGCGATGAAGGGTAATCATTTGACTGCTTATGTTTTTTATAAGTTGGGTTATCGGGTGAATCCGACTCCTTTGGCGAAAAGACGAGATGTGATTCAGGCGATCGAATTTGGTTGTCCTGATAAGTTGGTGGCTTTTTGTCGGGCTGTCCAGAAAAATTCGCCGGTGGGTTCCTATTTAGATCCGGTTCCTGGCCCGATGCACGGCTATGAAAGTCAGTTGGTGATGGCTGGGGGTACTTTTATTGATGGGAGTACGAGTGAGTTTTCGGCTGACGGGCCACTGCGGCCACCCTATGTGGCTTTTTGTCAAGGGGGGACTCATTGGACTCATGTGTCGATCGCGCTTGAAGATGCGATCGATGCTGTGGGGCCGGCTAAGTAAGTGGTAGGGGCCGTGCGGTACGGGGTTCCCTGGGTTTGCATGGTTCCAAATGGGGATTTTTTGACCGCAGATGTAGGCAGATTGACGCTGATGAACGCAGATTAGAAGATGTCTGCGTGGTCTGCTAAAATTAAGATCGCTGTATTTGCCAGTTTACTCGGCATTTTTGAGTGCTTCAATATCACTGTTCATAATCAAATTCACATGGCGCGTAATCTTGTCAATTTCCCAATCCCACCACCGAATTTCTAATAATTGTGCAACTTCAGCATCGCTAAAACGCTGTTTGATTGAATGTGCGGGGTTTCCACCGACAATTGTGTAAGCGGGAATGTCTTTTACTACAACAGATTTGGCGGCAATAATCGCACCGTCTCCGATTTTGACTCCGGGCATAATCACGGATTCATAGCCGAGCCAAACATCATTTCCAATGACGGTATCGCCTTTACTTGGCAGTTCTATTAATAAATTCATGGCTGTTTCCCAACCATTCCCAAAAACAGGAAAAGGATAAGTTGAAATCCCGTCTAGTTTGTGATTTGCACCGTTCATCATGAATTTGACGTTGGTGGCGATCGCACAAAACTTGCCAATTATTAATCGCTCGTTTCCGTAGTTATAAAGTACATTTTTCTCAAAGTTTTCTGGAGCTATTGGATCGTCGTAATATGAATAATCGCCGACGATAATCTTGGGGGATTTAATCAAGTTTTTGATGAAGCAGACGCGCCGCTGGTCTGCCATCGGATAAGGTCGGTTTGGATCGGGCCCAATTTCTGTCATAATTTTCAATCCTTAAAGGTTCGTAGTCAGGACTAAAGTCCTGAGAACGAGTATGAATTTTCAGAATTTTTCCGGCATTTGGTGTGCGAATGAAAGTTTGATTTAGTTCGGTTTGCGCGCGCTTTACTTGGGCGATCGCACTTTTAATTTACGCTTCTGCTTCCATAACACATACTGGTAGAGTTTGTCAAGGGGTGGGTGAGAAATTTTTGGTCGATCGCACCGTGAGGCATTGAGAGTGCGATCGAACTCACAAAATTTCCAATTCTATCGAAATTCTGAAATCTTTTCATAAGTAATAGCAAAGATTTTATAATCAGAGTTCCAACAAAAGTCTGACAACAATTATGGGAAAACAAAAGTGCATCGGCATCCTCACCAGCGGCGGTGACTGTGCAGGTTTAAATGCTGTGATTCGAGCCGTCGTTTACCGCGCAGTCGGAACTTACAATTGGAAGGTTTTGGGAATTCGTCAAGCCACCAAGGGCTTGATGAGCCGTCCCCCTCAAGCAATTCCTTTGGATATTGAGAAAGTAGACCCCTGGCTGACCATTGGCGGCACAATGTTAGGCACGACAAATGAGGGAAATCCTTTTGCTTTTCCGATGTCTGACGGGACATTGCGCGATCGTTCTGATGAAATTATTGAAGGCTACCATCAATTAGGTATTGATGCCTTAATTGGCGTTGGCGGTGACGGCAGTCTCGCCATTCTCAGGAAGCTTGCTAAACAAGGCAATTTAAACTTAGTTGCTATTCCTAAAACTATTGATAATGATGTTGGAATTACCGAGCGTTCCATCGGCTTTGACACTGCTGTCAATATTGCCACAGAAGCACTAGATCGCCTGCATTTTACCGCCGCAAGTCACAGCCGCGTCATGATTCTTGAAGTCATGGGGCGCGATGCCGGACATATTGCGATTAGTGCCGGAATTGCTGGGGGAGCTGATATAATTCTGATTCCAGAAATTCCTTACAAAATTTCCCAAATCTGCCAAAAAATCCGAGAACGTCAAGAACAGGGGAAAAACTACTGTTTAATTGTAGTAGCGGAGGCAGTTCGCACTGAAGAAGGCGAATTATTGATGCACACAAATCGATTAGGTCAAAGTCGGTTGGGTGGAATCGGTCAGTATTTAGCTGATACAATTTCTGACTGTAGCGGTGCAGAAACGCGGGTTACTGTTTTGGGACACGTTCAGCGTGGGGGTACACCTTCGCCGCTAGAAAGATTGATTGCTTCGGCTTTTGGCATAGCCGCTGTAGATTTAATTGCTGAGGAGAAATACGATCGCATGGTAACTTGGCAGCAGCGGGGAGTGATGAGCGTTCCTTTGGAAGATGCGATCGCCAAATACAGAGCTGTGGAACCCGATTCTACTCTGGTGAAAACAGCTCGCGGTTTGGGAATTTGCCTGGGAGACTAGAAAATTTAGGACTTACACAAGGGAGCAATTTTTACTCTATCTGTAGGTGTGTACTGCACACCTTACTACTACAGATAGAGCCATCGCATTCAAGAATTCCTCTGAAAAATAGGGAGAATTTATGAGAGTACGAATCTACGAAATCGGTGATCCCGAAGAAATTGTGCAACTGTTTTACGACACCGTACACGAAGTAAATATTCGGGATTACACAAAAGCACAAGTAGATGCTTGGGCACCCAAAGATATTGATATCGCAAGTTGGACTAAAAGTTTAAGCAGTAAATTTACTTTCGTAGCAGAAGAATCTGACAAAATTTTAGGTTTTGGGGAATTAGAAACAAGCGGCCATATCGATTGCTTTTACTGTCATAAAGATTTTCAAAGACAAGGAG
The DNA here is from genome assembly GCA_042408215.1 of Microcoleus sp. Taxonomy (GTDB): domain Bacteria; phylum Cyanobacteriota; class Cyanobacteriia; order Cyanobacteriales; family Microcoleaceae; genus Microcoleus. Next base: position 365,606 of record JAYFMW010000003.1, read on the forward strand.
TCGGCAGGCACATTTTAGCACAAATTGATGCAAAAGCCCGATATTTAGGAATTCAAAAGTTATTTACAGAAGCCAGTATTACAGCTAAAGCTTTTTTTGAAAGCCAGGGATTTATTGTAGTTAAACAGCAAGAAGTAGAACGGAGAGGACAAAAAATTATCAACTTTGCAATGGAAAAACTTATATAGGACTTACGCATAAATACCAAAGAAACCGGGTTTTTGGCCGTTTCTGCGGATGTAACGCGTCTTTTCAGAAAAAACCCGGTTTCTGACCACCCATGCGTAAGTCCTATTATATAAAAAGCGTTGGCATGAAGCTAAGATGTAAAATTAAATCAAAGAGTTTTGCAGAGGAGTTGCGATCGTGACAGAGGCTACAAATGTTCTGGGCGGAAAATTAGAGACTTGCTGCACTTCGCCAATGACGGGCTATTATCGAGACGGCAAATGCAATACAGGTGGCGGTGACTTCGGGGCTCACACCGTTTGTGTTCAACTGACGGCAGAGTTTTTGCAATTCACCAAAAGGAGGGGAAATGATTTGAGCACTCCTGTTCCCGAATTTCAATTCCCCGGTTTGAAGCCTGGGGGTTGCTGGTGTTTGTGCGCTTCGAGGTGGAAAGAAGCTATGGATGCGGGAGTTGCGCCGCCTGTGGTTTTGGCCGCGACTCATGTCTTAACTTTGGAATACGTTTCTTTGGCTGAATTGAAGCAGCACGCTGCTGATTTGTAGGGAGGAATGTGCGATCGCTTTTAGTCAATAAGGGCGATCGGGTTTTAAAGGCGAGCTCGCGACTGAAATGTTTAAGTGCGATCGGGTGTCATTCTCAAGTTTTATGGTTGAGTTGGTGGTTCCCACTTACAGATAGACTTTGGCTGGAGAGGACAAGTTTTGGGGGCGATCGGATTTCCGCTGAGGCGGAGCTCTGTCAGGTTAGTCAAAGATTGCAAGGGTTTGATATCGCTGATTTGATTTTTTTCGAGCCAGAGCTCTGTCAGGTTAGTCAAAGATTGCAAGGGTTTGATATCGCTGATTTTATTGTTGCTGAGGCGGAGCTCTGTCAGGTTAGTCAAAGATTGCAAGGGTTTAATGTCGCTGATTTGATTGTTGTTGAGGTAGAGCTCTGTCAGTTTAGTCAAGGATTGCAAGGGTTTGATATCGCTGATCGGATTTCCGCTGAGGCTGAGCCAAGTCAGTTTAGTCAAAGATTGCAAGGGTTTGATATCGCTGATTTTATTGTTTCTGAGGCTGAGCCCAGTCAGGTTAGTCAAAGATTGCAAGGGTTTGATATCGCTGATTTGATTGTTGTCGAGGACGAGCTCTGTCAGGTTAGTCAAAGATTGCAAGGGTTTGATATCGCTGATTTGATTGTTGTCGAGGCGGAGCTCTGTCAGGTTAGTCAAAGATTGCAAGGGTTTGATGTCGCTGATTTTATTGTCGTGGAGGCTGAGCAAAGTCAGATTAGTCAAAGATTGCAAGGGTTTGATGTCCCTAATTTGATTGTTGTCGAGGCCGAGCCCAGTCAGTTTAGTCAAGGATTGCAAGGGTTTAATGTCGCTGATTTTATTGTCCCAGAGGAAGAGCACAGTCAGATCAGTCAAGGATTGCAAGGGTTTGATGTCGCTGATTTGATTGTTGCTGAGGAAGAGCACAGTCAGATCAGTCAAGGATTGCAAGGGTTTGATATCGCTGATTTTATTGTCCCAGAGGTCGATCACAGTCAGGTTGGTCAAAGATTGCAAGGGTTTGATGTCGCTGATGTTATTGTTGCGGAGGTCGAGCTCATACAGGTTAGTCAAGGATTGCAAGGGTTTGATGTCGCTGATTTTATTGTTGCTGAGGAAGAGCTGAATCAGGTTGGTCAAAGATTGCAAGGGTTTGATGTCGCTGATGTTATTGTTGCTGAGGTCGAGCCAAGTCAGTTTAGTCAAAGATTGCAAGGGTTTGATGTCGCTGATTTTATTGTTGCTGAGGCGGAGCTCTGTCAGTTTAGTCAAGGATTGCAAGGGTTTGATGTCGCTGATTTTATCGTTGTAGAAGTTAAGTTCCCTGAGACTCGAAAGTTTCCGATTGGCTGCATCGCATTCAGTAGTCTCAGCTTTCTGCAACAGCACCTCAACAGTATGTTTAGCTTCAGGAGTCAAAGAATCCCTCATGCGACACCAATCAGCAAATGTTCGTCCACTGTTTCCCGATCGCTTCTCTGCGACTAACGGGGAAAATCCATTTCCACATGATGCTAGGACGATCGCACTAAAAGCAACTACTATCAACCTTTGTAAATTTATATGTTTGTCTGCAACTATAAGTGTCATAATCCTGTACCTCTAATTTTCTGATACATGAAAAGCGGAAAACTGCCCAACACATTTATATCTGATTATACTAATTCCTAGAGTGCTTCAGTTTGCGTTATCTGATCTGCGAAGCGAGGATATTTCTACTGACGCACCCTACTCAACTAATTAATATCAACTCCCACCAAATCTGCCACAACTTTCTCCAATCCAGCTATCACCTTCGCCGTCCGTTCCCAATCAACCTTATCCGGCGTATCCTCAGAAGTATGATAAAAAGGATAACGATAAGGAGCCGTATCAGTCACCATCAAACCCGGATAACCATGCTGCCAAAAAGCCCATTGATCTGACCAACCAACACCGGGAATCACACCAGGAATTGCTGCACCTTCCGAGGGAAATTGAGCATGGCCGCGGAAAGATGCGATCGCATCCCTCACCAGTTTACTTGAGCCAGTATTACCAATAAATCCGATAAAATTCCCAGAAGTAGGATAAAGTAGACTTAAGGGCGCTGGATATTTCTGACTATCCTTAACATCTGAATAATAACCAATTGTTTCTAAACTCAACATCCCCACAATCTTTTCATTACGTTCTCTGCATCTTTTCGCATAAACCAAACTCCCCATATCCGCAGTCCAGAAAAAAGGCGGTTCTTCATTGACAAACTCAACAAAACGCAGTGTCCTGTTAGGCTTTTTATCCGCAAACATTCTCGCTAAAGCCAACACTCCCACCGCCCCAGTTCCATTATCATTGGCCCCTGGACTACCTACCACCGAGTCATAATGTCCGCCAATTACCACAATTTCATCCGCATTTTTACCACCGGGAATTTCCACCTCAATGTTATAATAAAATCTATCATCAACTTTGTATCCTTGTCGTTCAACTTGATAGCCAGCAGCCTGAAATGAAGTTTCCAAAAAATCAGCAGTTGCGGCAAGTTTCTGATATTGAATAAAATTGCGTTCTCCAATTTCACCAGCTAACTTTTCCCCATCGCGGCGTAAAGCATCACGCATCACAATTTCCTGTGGCGTTAAAGGAGGAATTGTCCCGCTATAGCTTTTTCCAGGCATTGCAATCATAGTCAAATATCCCACACAAAGCAGAATAATTAGGACAATACTCAGGATAGAAAGTCTAATTAATGCAGCGCGATCCCATAATTTCATTTTTATTTGTCGCATCAGTTTTCTATTGTGAGTTATGCTTTAATTAGACAAGACTTACACACTCAATGGCCGTGTTGCAAGGGTTTGAGATTATTCGCAACACTTGCGAATGACAGAATTACGTTAGCACCCTACATTATACCAAATCCGGCTCTAGACCCCCTGATCTTTCTCCTCTTCTTTGTGTCCTTCGCGTCTTCGCGGTCGATCAAAAAAAGGGGGTTAGGTCAGCGGATTTGGTATTACTTAAGATTCTGGCAACTTATACTGTCCCACAATCCGCTTAGCAAATTCCGGTACATGATCCTCCAATTTCTCCGGGTAATTCCGCTTCACGTACAGATAATTGCGAGTGAAATGAGAATCAATCGAAAACCGAGCATATTCCAAACCCTTCGGCCCAATTCTCTCAATAAAAACTCCCATTAACTTCGCCGCCCACATCGGCAAAGTTACTCCCTTTTCATAAGCCGGAATACTCTGCTGAACCGCCGGCATCCTATTACCTTGAGACATCACCGGCTGAGTATTTAACTGCTCCATTACTAAGTCTAACATCTCTTGTCCCGTATCATTTCGCACCACAATCCACTGCCAGCCAAAAGGTGCGCCCATGTAGCCCACAACTAAATCTGCCAAGGAATTAACATAATCAAAACAACTCAAACAAGAAGGAGCAAAAACATCTTTCAATTCCTTAGTATTCAATCCAAAAAACGGCACTTTTTCCACCGAACCATCTTCATGTTTGAAGTGAACGTTAAAGTCTTGCATAAACTCGTAAGACAGAACTGTTTCGGGAGAACGGCTAGTGGTGTCTAGGAATTTCTGCAAGCCCGCGCGGCTGACATTATCGACGCAGGGAGTTCCCAAAACGTAGAGCTTTTCTAAACCGAGTTTTTTCTCGACTGTTCGCAAGGCTTGAATTTGACAGCCGACACCAATTACTAACAGCCGCTTCATCCCCGATTTTTCGATTTGTTCCAATACTGAAAGGTTGGGAGAGAGAGTTGGTTTGTTGACTTTTGCTGCGAGAATCTCTTCGCGAGTTGTCGCAATAATCGGCATCGGTTGAAAGCGGTCTTCTTTGGTAGTTTGGACGCAAACAACGCCTTCTACAATGCCTTTTTCGAGCATTTCAATGGCAATTGTGCTGACGATTCCCGTCCACTGAGCGCCCTCGATCGGCTCTTTTTTCCGGGCGGCCATCATGTTTTGACTGACTCCGAAATACCAATCGTCGGGATTGTCGAGATTTCGCGATCGCCCGTGAATCTCTGCTTCCAGTTCCGCGATGTGCTGTGTTAAGAAAGCACAAGATTCCTTGACATAGTGGATGTAATATGTATCGCATAAACCGCACTCGCTACAAAGTTCTTTAGCGGGGCGGCGGCTACCCGGTTTGAGGGCTTTGGATTTTTGGTGCTTAGCAGAATCTGTTGCGGTCATCTAAATTACTTATTTTTATGGAGATATGGCTTGTACGAGAATATCACACCAATTTGGGTTAATTTATTTCTTTATTCTTTTTTTCAGTCCGCTTGGAGTGGACTTCGTTTGTATAGCAGCGAATTCCATTCGCCCGGAATTCGTGGATCAAACATGAGGATTTATCCTGAAATAGGGGGCGATCGCAGGAATTATTCGACAAATAAAGCTCTGGGATAAATCGTAAAAATGTTTGTAAAAACAGCCCTCGCGGGCATCATTTGCAATCTCGCAATTTCCGGCTTAGGATTTGCTGTTTTAATTCGTCCTATTCCTGTTATGAATCCAACTCTTGCTACTCTAGAAACAATGCTGACAGCTACACAAAACCCGATCGCCCTTAACTATTCGCGGATGGGAATTGGTGGCGTTCGGTTAGGGATGTCTGTAGAAGCAGCAAAACGCCAATTGGGAAAACCGCAACGCGACGAAACTAAACCGGCTGGGCCTGCAATTGGCGGCAAGATTCGCACGCTAACTTACCAAGGTTTGACAGTGGCAGCATGGGAGGGAAAAGTTTATTCGATTTCCACTGACAATCCCAAGTTTACTACAATTGATGGTGTCAAGGTAGGAGATAGTAAGCAAAAAGTCATTAAAACTTACGGTTCTGGGTCGCCATCTGTTGAGGGTAACGTGACTCGGTTGATTTACAGCAATGACCAAAAGGCTTCTAATTTGATTTTTGAACTCCGGGGCGATCGCTTGCAAAAAATCATTTGCGGTACGCAGCTAAACTGAAATGTGTTACACCAGATTGCAAACATCCAGTTTGCAGGCTTCATTCCTCTTCGTCATCAACAGCCAACTTTTCCATTTCCTCAGCAATTAGCGTCTGAAATTCCTCTCCGCAGTGAACGTTCAGTTGAATTGCAGCAATGATGAACTCTGCTAGAATTTCAGCTTTTTGTCGATCGCTCAAATCAGGTAACTGAAGCTGATGGGTTAAAGTAATCACATTTTGAGACTCAGTACCCAATTCATCAATTAATGCGATCGGCGTAGAATTAGTTACATAAATTGTCCGATCGCTAACTTGCTTCTTTACTTGTGTTTTTTTGGAATAATTTAACCGCAGAGAGCGCAGAGGACACAGAGGAAGAGAAGAGAGAGATGAATAATTCCGATACCATCAGTACCCAATTCATCAATTAATGTTCTCAGCGTAGAATTAGTTACAGAATCGCTAATACCAATTTAATGGGTCGTTGCATATATCTCGCTCCCCCTAAATCCCCCTTAATCAGGGAGTAGGGTGTGAGTAGGGGTTGACTTTGAGCAGAATCTTGTTCCCCCCTTATTAAGGGGGGTTAGGGGGGATCAGATTCTATGCAGCCTCATAAAAAACTGGTATAACTTGCATCTTTACTTGTGTTTTTTTGGAGTAATTTAACCGCAGAGAGCGCAGAGGGCACAGAGGAAGAGAAGAGAGGGATCAATAAAAAAAGTAGAGGTGCGATATCGCATCTCTACAAAAAATCAAAGTAAGGTGCGACCGGGCGCACCCTACAAATTACCTACAAATTAGTAGTTCTGTGAAACCGGAGAATTTGAGGCTCCTGAAAAAGTCGGTGACACACTATTACTCGGTCCCGTACCATTCTTAGGCCGCTTCTTGATCAAGATCGGCTTGACACCGTTTTCGGCGATCGGCGCATCTTCCTGTTGAGCATAATCAGCGCCCATCCAAGCCGGACGGCTTTGATCGAAAGCCATTTGCAATGCCGCAGCCGCGATCGCGTGGGAGTCGTACTCCTCGGATAGCTGAGACACCAGAGGTAAGAAAGATGCCATCCGTTCGCCAGCCAAAGCTTCGCGAACTTTACCCTGCATCTTTTCCAACTGACGCGCTTCGATTTGTGCCCGTGTCGGAATGTTTCGCACTGTTAAGCTCGATCGAACGTGGCGTTCAATTAAGCGCAGTTTCCGGCGATCGACTGGTTGAATCAGCGTAATCGCTGTCCCTTCCCGGCCAGCCCGGCCCGTGCGTCCGATCCGGTGAACGTAGCTTTCTACGCTGTCTGGTAAATCGTAGTTAATCACGTGACTCAAGTGATCCACGTCCAAACCACGGGCAGCGATATCAGTCGCTACTACCCAGCGCACCTGACATTGGCGGAACCGGTGCAGCAAACGTTCCCGCTGTGCTTGGTTCAAATTACCGTGATACTCATCAACGCTGTGGCCTGCTGCTTGCAGTTGGCTGGTGAGTTCTGCCGCCGACTGCCGAGTCCGCACAAAAATCAGCGCCGATTCCGGGTCTTCCATTTCTAGAATTGGCTGTAAAGCTCTTGCTTTCGACCAGCCCCGCGGAATCATGTACACGCCTTGGCTGATCCGCTTCGGCGTTGCTTTCGGCTGTTCTACGGTGACGTTGACTGGGTTACGCAAATGTCTCGCCACCAATTTGCGAATCGTAGCTTCCATCGTCGCCGAGAAAAACGCTGTTTGCCGCTCTTGTGGTGCTGCATCCAGAATTTTTTCGACATCTTGGATAAAGCCCATGCTGAGCATTTCGTCAGCTTCATCCAAAACCAGCCACTTCAGCTTGTCTAGTTTCAGGCTGCCCCGACTTAACATATCTAATATGCGTCCGGGTGTACCGACAACGATGTGAACGCCGCGCTTCAAACGCTGCATTTGGCGATCGATCGACTGACCACCGTACACTGTCAGAACTTGCAGAGAGCGGCCGATTTTCACCGGGCCATCGCTACTGATACCGCTCAAATCACGGATGGCTTCAGTCACTTGCATCGCCAATTCGCGAGTTGGTGTCAGCACCAGTGCTTGCACCGCAGTTAAGTCAATATCTATCCGCTCCAAGATGGGCAATGAGAATGCTGCTGTTTTGCCTGTTCCTGTTTGGGCTTGACCCACAACGTCGCGGCCTGCTAGCAAGTGAGGAATTGCTTGTACTTGAATGGGAGTAGGTTCTGTAAAGCCTAGTGTTTCCAGATGGAGAACGAGTTCTTCCGAAAGACCTAAGCCTTCAAACAATAAATTCATTAATGCTCCTAGTAACGAGTTTTAGCCTTCTAAGTTGCCCAACTCGGATGCGGATTTCTGCTTTAGGGCAGGAACTCATAAGAGTTCTGTATGGTGCTGCGCCGGGACGCCCACTTTCTTAAATAGCAATCGAGTATAGGGCATATCTGTCGAGGGTGACTAATTTACCCACTCGACAGCAGTCTTTGATTTTGTGATCTAGCCTACATTCACCGCAAGCGGTTTCTGTCGAGGCTTCCAACAATCCTGAACAGGATTTATTGGACTTCCTTTGAGGTATTCGCCAGTTGTCCCTCTCGGGCTTTTTATAGTGAGGATCATCCGCAGCCCCACTTTACTACCAGCGTAGTAACAGCTTTGTTGGTTTAATGGCGATCGGGCAATGCTTTGCCTGCAATGTTGAGCTGGGAATGGGCCGATGGTCAGCGCCTATCCATCTCAACACTTCTTCGGGATACCGTTGTGGTGTGGGTCGGACGGCTCGCACTTCGACTACGATCGGTGACCCGTGGTGGAAGCTGGTTTCTGGCTTTATATTAGCATAACTCTTTACATTCAGAAACAAAACAGTGAACTACCTGACGCTGACATAAAGGTACAGCACGGGCTTCCCAATTCATTGGCAACAGCCACCAGAACTCCGTAATTCTATTGGTCTTACATTGCCTCCAAGGGCAGGAGTCCTGGTTCCCAAGACCCATACTTTTTCTGGCAACACGTACCTATGAGCTTGGTTTTCGCTTACGGCATTGGTGGTCAAGATGTACCAATTTTATCATAAGAATTGCTCGTTTCCTCATCCACCCCGTCGCTGTTTCCCGCTGCGCTTGGAATTCGACTCGCGGGAGTGGAATCGTCAACTCACTGGCATTCATCCCGACGCGAGGCTACGCTCCTAGCGCGGGGCTGATGCTGCTTTAGCTAACGAGACAGTTCCAGCGATACTTTTACTTGACCGTGAAGGTCGTAGAAATCTGCGTCAGTAATTTTCACAGATACGATCGAACCCAACCTCGCCTCTCCTTCCACATAGACCAATCCATCTACTTCTGGGGAGAACCGGGCGGATCTACCAATCAACTCACCTGTCTCTGGGCGTTCTTGTTCTATCAGGACATCAACTACCTGACCGACAGACTCTTGATTCTTTTTCAATGATATAGGTTGTTGTGCCGCCATTACTGCATTTCGCCGCATTTCCATTATTTCTGCTGGTAATTGCTGAGGCAAACTGTAGGCTGGGGTGCCTTCTTCGGCGGAAAATGTGAATACTCCGACGTGATCGAATTCGTGGCGCTTGACAAATTCCAGCAAGTGTGCTGCGTGTTCGTCTGTTTCGCCGGGGAAGCCGACAATAAAAGTTGTCCGCATCACGGCACCAGGAATTGATGCTTTCAGTCGATCGACTATAGCATCATTAATCCCAGCTTGACTAGGCCGATTCATCGCCCGCAGAATTTCGGGATGGGAATGTTGCAGGGGTAAATCCAAGTATGGCAAAACGTTGGGCGTTTCTCGGATGGCTGCGACAACTTGCGGAGTCAAACCCGTGGGATAGGCGTAGTGCATCCGAATCCAAGGTACATCTACTTTACCCAAAGCCCGAAGCAGTTCTGCCAGTTTTGGTTCGCCGTAGATATCTTTGCCGTAGTTGGTGGTAATTTGAGAAATTAGGATAATTTCTTTTACCCCTTCCGAGGCCAATTGCTTAGCTTCGGCGACAATAGATTCGATCGTCCGCGATCGCTGATTTCCGCGCAAGTGCGGGATAATGCAAAATGCACAGCGGTAATCGCAGCCTTCTGCTATTCGCAGATAAGCGACACCTTCCGATGTCGTGCGGTAGCGGGGAGTAGTTTCATCAGCGATGTAAGTTGGTTCTTTCGAGACGAGAGAAACTCGATCGCCCTTTTCAACTCTTTGAATGACATCGACTATTTTATGATAATCGCCAGTGCCGACAATTGCGACTGCTTCCGGCAATTCGTCCAGCAATTCCTGTTGAAAATGCTGTGCCATGCAGCCGGTGATGACTACTTTTTTATTAGCTTCGGCTAATTCTACCAGGGTGCGGACTGATTCTTCTCGCGCAGCTTGGATAAAACTGCAAGTATTGACGACGACGTAATCGGCTAATTCTTCATTAGAATCGACTTGATAGCCTGCTTGAGCCAGCAAGCCAATCATGTGTTCGGTGTCTATGCGATTTTTTTCGCAGCCGAGGTGGGTAAATGCGATCGTTGGCTTCGTTGCCATGCAGTAATTAGTTGCTGTTGCGATATTTCTAAGAACGTTTTATGATATCACACAATTTGAGAAGTTGCAATGTGTAGGTGGATGCGATCGGGGAATTACGCACCAAAACCCAAGAAACCGGGTTTTTAGGAGAATACTTGGTTACGATCGCACAAACGCGAAAAAACCAGGTTTCTGACCACCCGTGCGTAGATGATTCGGCGGTTGAAACCGCTACTATACAAACAAAGTCCGCCTCCGCGGACTAAGAAATAAAGGCTTTTTGGTTTATTGCTGTCAAATTTAAGTTTTTTTAGTTGATGAAATAGTAGCCAACCCATCGTAATATCATCGAATCCTCGATCGCCCTTTGCATAATTTGTACTCGCTAGTTTGGCAAGCCAGCAAGAAAAATCTTTTCTGCCGTTAATTTCAATTCTGGAAAAGCCAGCGACTCAACTATGTCATTTTCCCGAAACTGACTGATTTGATATTCCCCGTCAACCAACTGGTAAACCGAGATAGTAGGTTGTTTCGGATTGCCAATGAAGCGTCTGCCGCCCAAAGCAGCATAATCCACAACCCAATATTCCGAGATACCCAATCTTTCATAATCAGCTACTTTTACCAGGTAATCATCTTGCCAGTTCGTGCTGACTACTTCTACAGCCAGTCGCACCGAAGACCCCATCGTGATGACGGATTCTTTTTTATAGCGCGATTCGTTTGCAAGTGCGGTTCTGTCTAGGATTATTACGTCTGGTTGATAACCTGCTTCGTCACGGGAAAGTTTGAGTAAGCAGTGACCAGGGATTGAGTAGGATAATTGCAGTCGTCTGATTTCAAAATTGATTTCACTGGAAAGAAAACCTATAACGTCGGCATGGTCGCCAGTTCCTAAAGACATTTCAACAATTACTCCATTGTGTAGTTCGTACTTGTGGACAGAGTTCTCTGGATACCAAGCAACGAACTCATCAAACGTGATTGTTTTGGATATGGTTTGGATCATGTTGTGGTTTCCTCTGTCTCGTGATTAGTATGCGGAAAGCTCAAATATTACACAAGGGTTTACGACAACGTTGTTCGTAATCCTTGACATAGGAAGTGAAGTTTGGTATAGTCTCGCGTCCATAATATCAAAATACCGATCGCGCCGATCGACTAAATCTGAAAGTTGATCCGTAGGGTGCGTCGCTGCGAGATCTTTGATATAACTGGCAGATTATAGATGGCGACGCACCCTACTTGCTAAATTTGAAAGTTGATCCGTAGGGTGCGTCGCTGCGAAATCTTTGATATAACTGGCAGATTATAGATGGCGACGCACCCTACTTGCTACCCAAAATAATATTGTAGGGAAACGGCACTGCCGTGTCCTAATTTATTAGTTATTTGGGATTTCACATAAGGCATTTTGCAACATACTCTCAAAAAAAGTATCCAGAGAAGTCCCTGATGCTTTGGCCATAGTAGAAAGCACACTTTTCTGAGCAAAAGAACAGTACAGCCCCGCTTCCAAGAACCAAGGTTGTCCCTGGGGATCGATGCGAAAATCAAATAGACTATAATCGCGACAGCCCAAAGCGATGTGGCATTTTCTGGCCATCGCCCAAACTCTCTCAGTTACCGGATCGCTGATGTCAACTATCCACGATTTGGTACTATCTTTAGCGGCATAACCCAAGCTTCCATCATCATTTTGTTTGAGCTTATCAGCATAACTCCGAATCGGTTTGGTATCAGCATCTAGAGCATACTCTTCTAGCGGTAAACAGACTAACTCGCCTGCTTTGACGATAATTCCACAGCGAACTTCTCTACCCAATTCAATGAATTTTTCTACTAGCACTTCATCTGAATGAGTCAATGCTATCTGCAAAGCTGCATCATAGTCAGCAGCATTTTTCACGAAAGCCACTCCAATGGAATTATCACTATTCACTGGCTTAAGTACGGCTGGGAAATCAATCGAAGGTCGATCGCCCCCACGGACAACTTCTCCTAATGGTACACTTACCCCAGCGGCTGCTACCACTGCTTTAGCCTTCGCTTTATCAGCCACCAGCGCCATCAACTCTGCGGGATTACCCACATAAGGAATACTCAGCAAATCGAACAAACTGCGGTATTGAGTCATGCCGGGGATGCAAAACATCTGGGGGACCATTACGTCAATTTGGAGGTCGGTCAGCACCTGCACAGCGCCCGCTAAAGACATGGGATTAGCGGCCGCGATCGCACTCGGCTCCAGAGATGTCGGAAAACGCCATTGGCGATCGGGAGAAATATAGGCAATATGAAATTCATACAGTGCTGAATTAGCCGTATTCTCCAAACAATCTTGGGCATAAAGCCGCGACAAATTACAGTAAAAATCACTGACAGCCGATCCAACTAAATGCAAAACCCGTAATACTGACATACTCAATCTCCCCCTATTTCCACAAGTTTGCCAATATTAAAATCAATCCGAATCCACTCTTTCGGCTTCTGCAAATTTCCCCATAACAACAATGGAATTTGCCAATGATGCACCATCAAAAATGGTAATGGATCGTCCCAATCGAAGATAGCATCTTTGCCTTTGGTGATAATTTGTAACCGCTCAAAAACTAGCTTTGGCGATCGCAAATGAGTCACCAAGCGCCAAATTTCATGGTAAATCCAGTAAGTCGGGCGACTAGATGCCAAGGGCTGCACAGTCTCAGGTAGAGCATCGTGTTCTAAATAAGCCTTCGCTACATCGGGATGGTTGTAAAACATCGTGATGGCTGAATGGGTGCGGGGATTACATTCGATCGCATAAATCTCTCCATCATCCGCCGCCTGAATGAAATCAAAGGAAACTTGTCCAGTCAAATTGAGACTTTTGGCAAACTGACGAATCCAATTTTCGATATCCGGGCGATCGACATTTTCATAGTTTACCTGAAATGCCGATGATTCACAACAACAGTGCAACTGAACATGACCATCACGGATGGTACTGTGAGTGCAGAACTCTTGCCCCGGAATATACTCTTGCATAATCCAAGGTTTACCCTCAGAAATTGGTAAAGACTTGACAAAAGCGGCAGTTTCGGCTGGGGTTTCGCAGGGTAATTTAGTTAAGTCTAATCTGCGGATAGAATCGTAGGGAATACTTTTGATAATGTATTGGCGCTGTGCATCACTAAAATCAAAATCGATTACTTGCTGGGGATTGGTAATCCGGTAGGACTTCGGGACTCGCAGCCCCAATGCGATCGCAGTGGCAGCAAATGTATACTTATCATCCAATCGTTGCAGCATTTCCACATCGACGTGCATTACCGTACAGTGGGGAGAAAGCACGCTTTGGACTTCGGCATCGTAGTAACTGGCGACGGGACTACACACGGGAACATAAACATTCACTCCCTCTTTTTGGACAATTTTTAAGAGAGCTTGGGGGTATTCCTCTGTCTGGGGATTTGGTACTGTGTAAAAGCGATCGATCGCCCAAGAGTAACGATGACCTGTCAGCCAGTATTTCTCGGTTTCAACCAAAATTACCCGATGACCGGCCCTATGGAACGATCGGGCTAGCTGTAATGCCTTAGTCATCTTGCCGCCACCGATCAAAATCGTTTGCGGAGTGGTTGTAGTCGATCGCGACTGGAACGGTTTAGTAAGTATAGCTCTGAGTAAGGCTATTATCGTCAAAGCGAGATTCAGGGGCATTACTAAAAGCAGCAAAGTCAGAGTTGCTATTGTTTTAAGTGCTGTTTGGAAGCGCCGATTCCCCGCATTTGTCTCCTGTTCAGATGGCATCGCTGCAACTGAAATTGTTTTCATAATAATTTTCTGGTATGACATACTAACGGGAGCGTCCCGATTTTGCAAATATACTCGTAGGGGCGAAGCCTTCCGGCAGTAAATCTCTGGTTATGACGAATTAATTCTCTATGTTAATCGACATCTAAATGCAGTTTTAGAGCAATATTTACAAACTGCATAATTTCCTCATTTAAACTCCCGACTGCATCGCTGGTAATTCGCTGTTAAATTGTCCGTATTTGCTGTACTTGCACTTTAGAAGATTTGGATAAACCGCTATCCTCTGGATTTAGCAATACCTCGAAAGGGTAGACACGGGTTATATTCGAGGTAATTGGTAGAATTGTAACTGTATTGGCGGCACGGTTATTAGCATCATTGCTTACCACCAATACGGGACGGCTTTTGTCTATCTCAGAACCGACTGTAGGACTGAGATTCGCATAGTAAATTTCACCACGTTTCATCTGTTAATCCATCGGCAACTGTTAAATCCCAAACGGAGTCTACTTCGCTAGATGCTTGTCGGTAAGCAGATTCTAGTTCTTGATTCCGCAACAATTCCAAAGCTAATTCAATTACTTTGGATGGCGATTTGCATCCTTTAGCAATTTTGTAGCTTTCAATGAACTGTAGTAGTGATTGTGATAGGGAAATTGATATTTCTTTAGCTTGCATTATCTTAGCAATTGGTAATTACAAAGATTTCTACTTAACTATAGCACAAGTAGTAAATCAGGAGACGGCAGTGCCCATTAGTGTCAACTTAAGCCCGAAAGCCATGATAAATCTGGTTTTTACCATAGTCCAGATCCCCCTAAATCCCCCTTAATAAGGGGGACGAGAGAAAAGACTCCTGTCCCCCCCTTCTTAAGGGGGGTTAGGGGGGATCTGGATTTAATAGTCAAACAGCAATCTCTGACTGGATTTGAGCTTAAGTTGACAGCTATGGGCATTCCCGTGTCCTTATTAACATTGCTAAACGCGCCGAATCAAGGTAATCCCATCTCTGAGCGGCACTAACACTTGCTCTACGCGGGGATCGTCAACTAGAGCCTGATTGAATTTAGCGATCGCAACTCCGTTAGCAGTAGCAGTACCGGACAAATAGGGCTGTCCCTGCATCAGAGTATTGTCGGCACAAATCAAGCCATTGGGAGCCAACAGCCCAGTGGTGAGCAGTAAATCGAGATAATCTGTGTATCCAGCTTTATCAGCATCGATAAACACCAAATCGAACACTTCTCCAGCAGCAGCCAATTGTTTCATGGTTTCTAGGGCTGGTGCGACTCGCACTGAGATTTTGTGACCAACCGTCGATTCCTGAAAACACTTTTGGGCAAATTGTGCGACGTAAGTATCTACTTCGCAGGCTACTACTTCTCCATCAACAGGAAGGGCTTCAGCCATCGCTAGTGCTGAGTAGCCAGTGAACATCCCGATTTCCAGCACGCGCTGTGCTTTGGTGAGATGGACGAGAAATTTCAGCATTTGCCCCTCCACATGGCCGGAGAGCATCTCTTGTTCCAAGTGGCGCACTGTCTCGCCGTCGGAGAATCGCTGACTCCAATCTTCTGATTGGGTGCGTTTTACTAAGGTGGCTAAATCCGCAGATTCCGCTGTGGTGCAAAGGTTCAGGTAGGGATCGAGACCATTTGCTAATTCGTAGGCTTGTTGCAATTCTGCCTTGAAAGCTCGATCGATCCCATCTTGAGACTCTACCTGCTGGACAAGACTTTCCAGTAAAGAGGCTAAAATCCCGACTGGGGTAACAGGTCTCATCTTTATACCCCGGCTGTGGAAAGAGTCCCAACTTTGTCCAATACCACGTACATATTCTCGCCATCACCATTGCGCGGATAGCCATGACAGATTTTTTGATGCACCGCTAGGGCTTCATCCAACTCAGTTCGAGTCAAATCGTTCATGAAAAAGCAGTCACCAATGGGGCATGGAGCCGCCGCGCGTTGAAGGCCATCGCGGGTACGGGCGATGGATGTTGTGGCTTTCCAGAGCAGTTCTGATGTGAGATAGGGGCTATCAATTGCTAGTCCGAGCCGACTCATTAATCCTAGGATGCGATCGCGATCGGCGATCGAAATGTAGCCCCGTTGTTGAGCAATCGTCGCCGAAAAAGCCATGTCGATAGCGACACTGTGGCCGTGGAACATCGGAATTTCCGGTGTTAGTTCCAGCGTCGGACTCCAAGTGTGACCATAAGCAATCACTCGATCCAAGTCTAGCTCGTGTAGGTTTGGTACTTCTAATGCCAGCATTGACTCAATGGCGTTGTAGGTTAAGCGATGTGCTACTTCGCGCAGTTCAGATGTGCCGTCTAGATACCCAAAATGGCTATGCAGCAATGCTTCACCGTAGTTTTCCAGCAACTCAAAGATTTCTTTGTTCCCAACAACCGCGATCTTAATTAACTCTGCCATGCCGTTGCGTATTTGGTCGATCGGCAGAGTTTTTAGGAAGGAGAAATCTAAAATTACTTTCTTTGAAGCGTGGTAAGCACCGAGGCGGTTTTTCAGTTTACCGTGGTTCACGGCTACCTTGATTGCCACACTGGCATCAATCAGCCCAATTAGGGTTGTCGGTACGCGAATGTAGTTGGTCCGACGGCGATAGGAGGAGCAGGCGAAACCAGTTACGTCAGTAGTCAATCCACCACCAACCACCAACACAGGTTCTTTCCGCACGAGTCCGAAATCAACGAAGGCATCTATGATGCTTTCAAAAGTTGTTAAGGTCTTATCCGGTTCCTTGATATTCACTGGAAAGACTGTTAAATCTATCTCGTGATATTTGAAATAAGCCTGCATCTGCTTGCCATACAGACCATACACTGTTTCGTCTACAACCATTAAACAGCGACCAAATTGGCGGTAACTATCGGCAATTTCTGGATTTTCAAGCTTGAAAGCACCATCTACATAGAGCAAGCTGAAATCAATTTTTTCGTACCCTTCAATATGAAAAGCGCGATCGGTAGATGTAAACGTAGCTTGAATGTCACCCATAAAATTTTTGCACTTTCGTGTTGATAAGTAACTGTAAGTATCCGGGCGATCGTCAAAACTATCCATCCTTTTGCTGGCCAACTTCCTAGGCATTAACTTGACAAATTTGTCATTTAATATGATCTTAACAATCCACCTAAAAATTTACTTTCAGAGCTGTTTGTTAAGAATAGGTTAAATACTGCTTTTCGAGTATTTATACTTAAAGTCCTGCTAGGAGCAAGTTTAGATCGCCTCAATACTTGCACAAAACTTAACATAACGGATTTCTCATATTTATGCAACCTGATGCCACAAAATCCGATAAAACTGTTGAGAAATATTAGAGAATCGGCGACGATCAGTTCAAAACTTTACAATCAATCAGTATTTGACAAAGTTAATGTGTTCTAGAATACTCAGTAAATCCAAGGGCGATCGCTAGCAGAAATAAATGTATAAACTTATACAGAAAGTTCTATGAGTGTTTGAAATTGACTTAGATCGTCAATTCAGCTTAGGCTGGAAACACCAAGGATAAATCTAGGGACTCGGGAAACCCCGGAATTACGACAGTCTCATCAGGGAGAAGAACTCGTTGCGATCGATAATTGAAATCACCTTGTCTTTTTCGATCGGGTTCGCTGTGCATTTCCAGTTGATTGTCAACCAAATTAAATATCCAAGAATTAGCAATTCCAGCTTCAGCATAGAGAGATAACTTAGTTCTTCGATCGTACTTTAAAGTAGAATCAGAAACCTCAATTACTAACAAGATATCCGCAGGTTCTGGGTGAGAAGATAAATAATTATCAGAGCGATTGCGGGCGATAACCACATCAGGTTCTGGTTCGCTATTTGTAGTAGATAAAATTCTCGGCTCTTGTACGCGCAAATGAGCAAGTCTTGCGAGTATAATGACTAATTACCGAAGTAAAAGACTGTTACAAACAGAGTGAAACCTACCTTTAGCAGCCATTTTGATAATTTCTCCGCGAATCAATTCAACTCGGTCAATCGATTTGAGATTTGAGATTTGAGATTTGAGATTTACCCCACGTATAAATGCGGGGGCTTGAGGATTTTAGATTTGGGATTTTGGATTGATTCCACGGATCAATCCGGGGGCTTGTACCACCTTTGAAATTATTGGTCAATCGATTTGAGATTTGAGATTTGAGATTTGAGATTTACCCCACGTATAAATGCGGGGGCTTGAGGATTTTAGATTTGGGATTTTGGATTGATTCCACGGATCAATCCGGGGGCTTGTACCACCTTTGAAATTATTGGTCAATCGATTTGAGATTTGAGATTTGAGATTTGAGATTTACCCCACGTATAAATGCGGGGGCTTGAGGATTTTAGATTTGGGATTTTGGATTGATTCCACGGATCAATCCGGGGGCTTGTACCACCTTTGAAATTATTGGTCATCGGGAGCGAAAAATCCGAGTTCTCCCAAACGGTGATATTCTGCGATCGAGAATCGTTTTGTAGTTACAGTAGTCATAATTAATCCGTAGGGTGCGTCGCTGCGAGATCTTTAATATAACTTGCAGATTATAGATGGCGACGCACCCTACTTGCCATCAGATTAGATGTACCACATACACAGGTCATATACTGTATTAGGGTCGATCGCCCGACAGCACTTGAACAGCAGTCGCCGCAGGTAATTTATCGTAAGAATTTGCGGTCAACCCGTTAACTTGGCGCATCAAAGTGCCCATTTCTAAAGCACTCATCGCATAATTCCAGCCCAAATTGCTCTTAATCCCTGCCCTTTCCAAAGCTTGCTGCATCGTGTCAGTCGTCACAACTCCAAAAATCACCGGCACCCCTGTTTGAAAAGCAGCCGCTGCAATTCCCTTAGAAACTTCACCCGCTACAAAATCGAAATGAGGAGTTTGACCTCGAATCACCGCACCCAGACAAATCACTGCATCATAGCGGTGAGAAAGAGCAGCTTGACGAGCAATCAAAGGAATCTCAAAACATCCCGGAACCCAATAAAAATCAACCTGACTACCATGAGGATCAATATCAACCCCGTGGCGTTTCAAACAATCTTGACATCCCTCCAAAAGTTTGTTGACCACCATGTCGTTAAAACGACCGATGACAATCGCAAACCGCAAAGATTCTGTCTGAGTAAAAGTTCCCTCGAAAACTGCCATAATGTTCTACTTTAGATTTTTAGATTTTAGACTGACGGATCGACTTCTTCCTTCTTTCTTCTTTCTTTTTCCTTCTTCCTTCTTCCTGAAGCGGCGGTTGGTGCCCTTCGACTACGCTCAGGAACCGCGGAGCGTCGCACGCTCGCGTAGTCGAACCATTCCTGCCCTTCGACTACGCTCAGGAACCGCGTAGTCGAAGGCTCTTCTTCCTTCATCCTTCTTCCTGACTTCGGATCTATGAGTTGTGAGCTTTGAATTTTGGCAATGAATTTATCTCTTGAAAAAATGACTTCAATTAATAATTCACTCGCCACTTAAGACTACTAATTATAGCATAAATTTTAGTCAAAATTCAAAACTCACAACTATTTTGGATGTTTTAGTGCTAGGGTAATTTAAACTACCAAAAAGTTTAAAACAGCCACGGCAATAACTAGCAGAAACCAGAGACCAGAACCTGCGAAAATCAGTGTTTTAGACTGATTCCAGTTTTGGGGAGAAGCATAAGCAACTGGAACGCCGACCACCATAACAAAGGACAGCAGTACCAGACCCAGTAAAACCACTTGAAACAGAATTGATAACATCTTTTCTCCTTTCGATATAACCGTGCGATAAAATTCGACTTGCCCGTGCAAATTCTCAATTGCGCGAACAGATGTCAGCGACACTTGAGATTTGTGTGACGTACTCCCAACAGCAACCGCAAGCAGTATGCAGTGGGCTTCTTAAGAGTCCTGTTAAGGATATCAAAAGCTTCCTTCGAGGTACTACAAGTTATTTCCCTCTACAGCGTTTTATAGTGAGGAACACGTCCAGCCCCACTTGTTGAATACAAATCGCGCGTCTTTCATCCCAGACCAAATCAAAGATTATGGTCTGGGGATTCCCGTCTGCTTAGCTAAATTTTACCATTGTTGGCCGCTGTGGCTGAAACTCGGATCAATACTAGACCAAGCTTGGGTTAAAGTGTGATTAGCTCGCCCGCTGTCAGTAGGCGAGAAATTGTACCTATCTCGGTGAGAGATGCGGGCTCTTTGGATATATATCGGCTATGGATTTAGTTTTGTGTCACACAACAGCAGATTTTGACGCCTTGGGAGCGGCGGTGGGGCTTTGCGTGCTGCGCCCCGGTAGCAGGATCGTGCTGACTGGCGGATGTCACCCGACGGTGCGGGATTTTCTGGCGCTACATCGGGATGAGTATCCGCTAATTGAACGTCGATCGATCGATCCGCAACAAATTCGATCGCTCTGTATAGTTGATGCTGCTAGTCGCGATCGTTTGGGAAAAGTCGCCGCATGGCTAGACTTACCGCACCTGAAGGAAATTACTGTTTTCGATCACCACCTACAGGTGGTTTCAGATATCCGGGCGACTGTCACTCAAATCGAAGCTGTCGGAGCCACCACTACTTTAATCGTCGAAAAGCTCAGGGAAAAGATCGAAAATCAAGCCCCTCATAGCTCCCAAGAATTTCGCCTTCAGCCCTCAGAAGCAACAGTCATGGCTCTTGGTATCCACGTCGATACAGGTTCCCTTACCTTTGAGGGTTCAACCTCGCGAGATGCGATCGCATTGGCGTGGTTGATGGAACAAGGAGCCAGTTTGCGTGTCATCGCTGAATATGTAGAACCCGGTTTGTCTGCTCAATTGCAGGATTTGCTCAAAGATGCTCTCCATAATTTGCGATCGTCCACTTTACACGGCTACACCATAGCCTCGGTGCTACTCACAACAGACTCCTACGTTCCAGGTTTATCTAGCCTCGCTGCTCGCTTAGTCGATTTCACAGAATCCGATGCTCTGCTATTAGGTAATGTTTATAAATTTAGCGACAAGGAAAACAGCCACAACATCGCTCCCGACTCCTCGCCATCCACATTTTCCAACCGCTTAACTATTATCGGTCGATCGCGCATTGAAGGAACCAACCTCAACGAACTGTTCAAACCCCTCGGCGGAGGAGGGCACAACCGCGCCGCCTCCCTCGCTGTGCGAGATGTTGACCCCCTGTTGACGTTAAATCAGTTAACTGAGGAGCTGACAGCTCAAATTCCCCATCCACCCACAGCCCGCGAGTTAATGTCATCCCCAGTGCGGAGTATTCGCCCGGAAACCTCCGTGGGAGAGGCTCACCGTATACTCCTACGTTATGGGCATTCGGGGCTGTCTGTGGTGGATGTGGGCGATCGGCTGGCAGGCATTATCTCGCGCCGCGACATAGACATTGCTCTGCACCACGGTTTCAGTCACGCCCCCGTCAAGGGTTACATGACTTGGCAACTTAAAACCATTAGCCCGGATACTTTGCTGCCAGAAATTGAATCTTTAATGGTGACATACGATATCGGGCGCTTGCCGGTTTTGGAAAATGGGCAACTGGTGGGAATTGTGACTCGCACCGACGTATTACGGGAATTGCACCAGCAAAAAGCTAGGGAGAAAAATTCTGATAGGGACAGGCAAAATCAAGGAGAATTATCCTATTGTCATCAGCCTGAATCGGTTGAGCAGTTGTTGCGATCGCGCATTAGCCCGGAAATTTGGCAGTTATTGTCTCAAGCAGCCAATATTGCACAGCAGCACGGCTGGCAATTATATATTGTCGGTGGAGCAGTGCGCGATTTATTGTTAACTCCCAATGATCCGCTGGAGCTAATGGATATCGATCTGGTAGTGGATGGCGATGGTCGATCGTCCGATCGGGGCGCAGGCGTCAACTTAGCCTCCGAGCTACAAAAACTATACCCCACATCGCGTTTAGACATTCACGGCCAATTCCAAACAGCCGCCCTTTTGTGGCACAAAGACTCCGTTTTCGGCTCCCTCTGGGTGGATATTGCGACGGCTCGCACCGAATTTTACCCCTATCCGGCCGCCAACCCCGAAGTTGAAGCCAGTTCGATTCGTCAAGATTTGTACCGCAGAGATTTTACAATTAATGCCCTCGCTGTGCGTTTAAGTGTGCCACGCAGTGGCGAATTATTAGATTTTTTTGGTGGTTTGGTGGATTTGGAAGCTCGGCAAATTCGAGTTTTGCACCCCAATAGTTTTATCGAAGATCCGACGCGAATTTATCGAGCTGTGCGGTTTGCTGTGCGGCTAGGATTTGCAATTGAGCCGCAGACGGAAGGATATATTCGCCACGCTTTATCCAGCGGGATTTATTACCGAATTCAGGGAGAAAACGGCCGCGCTCCCGCTTTGGAAACGCGCCTCAAAAGCGAATTGAAACACATTCTGCAAGCTCCTTACTGGAAAGTTGCTTTGCAAATGTTAGGAGATTTGCAGGCGTTGCGCTGCATTCATCCTAATTTGGATTTAAATCGAGAATTGTGGCTGCAACTGCGCTTGCTAGAGCATTTTTTGCAAGTCAGGAAGAAGCAGTCAGAAGTCAGAGGGAAGCAGTCAGAAGTCAGAGGGAAGAAGTCAGAGGAAAGAAGTCGGAGGGAAGCAGTCAAAGGGAAGCAGTCAGAAAAAGAAACTATGCCCAATGCCCCATGCCCCATTCCCAATTCCCAATTCCCAATTCCCAATTCCCAATTCCCAATTCCCCATGCCCAATTCCCCATGATTAATATTCCTGATTGGCAAATGCGAGTGGAAGTTCTAATCGCTTATTTAGCACCGGAATATCGGGGGAAAGTGGCTGCAAATCTGCAATTGCCGGCTGACAGCATTAAGCGGCTGCAAGAGTTGTCAGCCAGAAATAACGAGCTGTTAGAGCGTTTGCCCAAGTGCGAGTTACCGAGTCAATTGGTGCTATTGTTGAGGAATTACGAGTTGCCGATGTTAATTGCGATCGCCCTACAAAGTCCCCGAAGCGCCCGCCGGCAAATTTGGGAATTTTTCACCAAGTGGGTGAATGTTGAGCCGCCTTTAAATGGCAATGATTTGAAGGCATTGGGCTACAAACCGGGGCCTGGGTTTAAACTCATGCTCGACGATTTGTTGGCGGCGACCTTGGATGGGCATTTGGGCGATCGTACTGATGCCATCTCTTTCTTAGCAAAACATTATCCTCAAGGAAAATAGCTGTAAATCTTGCTGAATTCTTGCTCTTGTGAAATGTCGGTGATTCAAAGCCCGCAAAGCCGATCGCCAGTTATATATATTCCGAGAATTAAGGTGAAGAAAAAGCGCGCCCCTGGTTTAATCGCAATTGTCCTTTACAAAAGTTTTGTGGCTGCTCTTTTGGCTGTTACTTCCCTCGCTTTGCTGTTAGCCATGAAAAATCATCAATTGTTGGCAGATTTTTCTGAGTCTTATTTCTTAGAAACTAAACTCAAATTGATTTAAATTATCTTGGATAAAGTTCTCAAACTCAATCCAAAAACATTGATATTTAGCGGATTAGCTGCTGGACTTTATGGACTTTTAAATGCCATTGAAGCTGTTGGTTTGTGGTATGAAAAAGCCTCGGCAACCATCTTAGTTTTATGGCTGGTTGGCATCAGTATCCCGCCGGAAATCTTTGAATTAGTTGAGGGTGTAACTGTACTTAAGTTAGTGGTATTTATCGCCAATATAGCTGTATTCTGGTACTTGCTGCACCATTTGCCGAAGCACGGTAAGGGAGATTAAAGTTCAGTATTATTTTAGTTGACTTTTTGTGTGTACGATCCGCTCTGAAAAACTTACCCAAAACCAGACAAACCCCGACAAACCGGAGATTAAATAGTTTTAGTGTTTTCTTCCTGCTTCTCACGGTCAGTAATCCGATCCCATCCACAGGCCGATCGCCCGTAAGCTACGGGCTGTACAAGGAAAGTTTTAAAACTCTTAAAC
Source organism: Microcoleus sp. (assembly GCA_042408215.1). GTDB lineage: Bacteria > Cyanobacteriota > Cyanobacteriia > Cyanobacteriales > Microcoleaceae > Microcoleus. The sequence continues at coordinate 389,597 of JAYFMW010000003.1, forward strand.
CTTCGTGTTTTAAATTAACGGCGGCATTTTCATCTCTATCTTGGACATGACCACAGTTTTCACACTTATATACTCTATCAGCAAGAGTCAAATCTTGTTTATGTCCACAATTAGAACATGATTTAGAAGACGGATACCAGCGGTCAACTATTACTAAATGTGAACCATACAACTGGCATTTATATTCCAACTGTCTTCGGAATTCAAACAAACCTAAATCGGCTATAGCGCGAAGCTCATTTAGGGTTTTTCAGCATCCCTTTGACGTTTAAATCTTCAATACAGATCGCATCAAAAGTTTTGGCCAGCCATGTAGTCAATTTGTGCAAATAGTCTTTTCTGATATTCGCAACGTGCGAATGAAACCGTCCTAATTTAATCTTTGCTTCCTGATAAGATGCGGTTCCTTTTTGCTGGCGACTAAGTGACCGAGATAATTGTCTAAGTCTTCCTAGAGCCGCTTTCAGAGGTTTTATATTGGGGATAACTTGACCATTGCTCAACGTAGCCAGTGATTTAATTCCCAGATCAACACCTACAACTTCGATTGGTTCTCTCATTGGCTGTGACGGTGTTTCTCTCTTGAAACTTACAAACCACTTATCTGCTTTTTTACTAATGGTGAAACTTTTAACTTTTCCCAAAGCTGGTAATTTCTCAAAAGTTCTGACCTTACCAATATTAGGAATCTGTACCCAAGTAGAACCCACAATTGTGGAACCATCACAAGTAAAAATATCGTGAAATCCTTTCTTTTTGAAGTTGGGAAATCCCTTTTCTGGTTGTTTAAAGAAATTGTTCAAAGCATCTCTAACATGGCGGGTCGCATAATTATGACATCCTTTCGACACTTCATAAGTCCAAGGTTTTTCTGATTTTACCTCAGCCGTAAATCGCTTATTCAGATCTATGGCCGTTGGTAATTTAATTTTGTTTTCTGGTTGAGTTTTATGATGTTCTAAGCTGGTAATTAAAATTTGAAGACCCCAATTGTAAGCATATCTAGCTACCCCTGCTGATTTAGCCAGCAAAGTACGTTGTTTATTGTTGGGGTTAAGTTCGGTTTTAAAACCTAGCAGCATTTTACGAACTGTCAAAGCGAATGCTAATTTCAGTTTAATGATTATATCATGCTTTGTCAATCAACTATAAATGTGTTCTCGTAGCTGGGTCGGAAAAAGTCCAGAATGTCTGGGTAATTTACGTCCTGGACAATACCCTCTCGATCGACTCCAAGCTCAAGCTCGCCCTTCGGTCATCTCTATTACCACAACATACTCCACAAGTCAAGCTAAAACCTAAATATTTACAAAAACACTAGGCAATTGTAAAGATTTGCAAAATAAAAGAGGGGTGACACCCCCCATGCCCTATAGTGGTACACATAGATGCACCCTGATGACTTTCCCGCTCCACAAAAGCGGGATTTTTGTTGGAAAGCCACGGCGTTAAGTTCTCAAACACCCGCTACAGACAAAATTTCGTGTAACAGCTAAATAAACATCACGAGAGATGCAAAGATATAGCAGAGCAAAAGCCAAAAGTAGGGCAAGGGAGCGATTCCCTTCGGGATAGCTTCGCAGATCGGGTACTTAGCCCTAACTCTGGGAAATAGCCCAAAGGCGGTAGCATAGTTTGGGATACGGCATCAAGAAAAGATGAACTTAGCGCCAGCAACAGTCCTGCAACAGGGCAAATACACAATTAACGGGACTTTAGGCATAGGAGGGTTCGGTATCACTTACCGAGCTATCCACACCCATTTAAACCAAACCGTCGTACTCAAAACCCTTAACGAAAGTCTGCGCCAACACCCAGAATCTGCGGAATTTCAGCGGCAATTTATAGCCGAAGCCCAACGCCTGTCTCGCTGTCAGCATTCCAACATCGTCAGAGCGATCGACTTTTTTGCAGAAGCTGGACAGTCTTTTATCGCGATGGACTATATTCCCGGCCAAACTCTGGCGAGCATAGTCGAAGCTAGCGGGCCACTACCAGAAGCCCAAGCCCTACACTACATTCGGCAAATAGCCTCAGCGGTAAGTACAGTTCACCAGAGCGGGTTGCTGCACCGAGACATCCAGCCAGAAAATATGATCCGGCGAGCCGACACTCATATAGTAATGCTGATAGATTTTGGCATTGCTCGCGACTTTACGGCCCGCACGCAACAAACCCACAGGAACTTGCTTTCCCCGGGCTACGCGCCGCTCGAACAATACCTCTCGGAGGCAAAATGTACTCCGGCGACAGATGTCTACGCGATCGCCGCAGTGCTGTACTACTTACTCTCTGGCGACCCACCAATCGCAGCACCCCTGCGCGATCGCATTCCTCTGGTAAACTTGCGAAAATTTCAACCCAACCTCAGCCCCTCTGTTGAACGAGCAATTCTGTGGGGACTCGAAATCGACCCCAACAAACGGCCCCAGACCATCGAAAATTGGCTTACCATGCTGCAAGAAACAGAGCGAGTATCAGCAGATCGAAAAAGCAAGCAAAATATGCGATTACCCGCACCTCCGCCGCCAAAGTTGACTCTGCTGGCTTTTCTGGTAACGGCTGCAATTGCAGGCTGGATGGGTTTTGATTTGGCATGGCACTACAACAGTACCAGCGCCAAGAGCGGCTCGCCAGAGACTGAATCCTTCCCATCTCTGGAAGATTTGCTCAAATCTCGCGAGTCGGGGCCGATGTTTGGGCAGCCCTCAGTCGAGAGCAGCCCTCTGGTGCCGATCGAACTTAACAAGCGCCCTAAACCCCAATTCGATAGCAGCAATACTCTACCGCCGATCGCACCCGCAGCAGCTAGCTCCGAACCTGAGCCATCCCCAAGCCCGGAAACTCCCACCCCAGAACCAGAACCCCAGCCTTCCTCATCCCCTACTTCAGAGCCTGAACCGCAGTCTTCGGCCTCTGACAACCCAGAGCCTCAAGCCGAAATCACGATCGCACCGGAAACAGCGCCGACATCAGTACCAGAAGTTGCACCACTGCCGGCAGAACCGCCCCGCACCTCGCCCCCCGCACCCGCCCCACCTCTGGCAGAAGCGGCCCAAACCTCGTCGCCCCCTGAGCCCGAAGCCCAGACACCAGCTCTACCAGCCGAGGGATCGACTCAACCCCCGTTCCCGAGTCAGGGCGACAGCAATTCAGATAGTTCGATCGCCCCAGGGCCGTCGGCTGTTGCAGAACCAACAGTACCTTTCCCAGAACCTGCTACCAATTAGACAAACAGACCTTCTACCGGAACGTCTCTACTCAGTCGCCGCCAGCAAATCCGGCCGGCGCGATCGAGTCCTTTCAATTTGCTGTGCTCTGCGCCAGCGAGCAATTTCCGCGTGATTACCAGACAACAACACATCAGGCACCTTCAAGCCCCGAAAATCCGCCGGTCGAGTATACTGCGGATAATCCAGAAGTCCGTCCTCAAAACTTTCAAACTTCAGCGAATCTTCCTTCCCCACAGTTCCCCGCAGCAGCCGCAAAACCCCATTAATCAAAGCCAAAGCCGGAATTTCGCCCCCCGTGAGCACAAAATCGCCCAAAGACACCTCACGAGTCACTAAATGCAAGACTCGATCGTCCACACCCTCATAATGACCGCAAATCAAAACCAACTGGTCGCACTCAGCAGCAAACCCCCGAAACATCGCCTGCTGCATCGGTTCTCCCTGGGGAGTCAGCAAAATCACCTCCCGGCGGGGCAGAACCGGTAGCGACTCCACCGCCGCAAAAATCGGTTCCGGTTTCATCAGCATCCCCACCCCGCCTCCATAGGGCTCGTCATCAACTCGGTGGTGCTTGTCTGTGGTAAAATCACGAGGATTGACAAAATTCACCTCAGCAATATTTTTAGCTAAGGCTTTGCCCATCAGTCCCGACCCCAGGGGAGCCAAGAAAAAGTCTGGAAATAGAGTAACAACGTCAAATCGCACAATACTTTGAATTTATTGATACATTGCCTCTAGTTTGACCTTGAGAGGGCGATCGGTTTTCGGTAATTGCATTATTCTTGATTATTTCTTAAAATCTTTGCAACTCAAGTTTTCTTCCTTAGTCTGCGGGTCGGTTTTGTACAAAAATTATCTGTTGTCAGGAGAGTGGCTCTACTAAACTCGCCCCCAAATGACTGGGGCGATCGCGATCGTCACTCAAACCTCACTCGCACCAAAAAATATTCACCGGGAAAATCCCGATTGTATCCACAGCCACGGCAAAATTGAATTTCACATCCAACAGAGGAAGACACACCATGCAGCAGTTGACATCTCAAGCCCTTGAACAGAATATCCCCCAGCGTACACAAACCTCGATTATGGTCATCGGGGGAGCCGAAGACAAAGTTCATGGACGGGAGATTCTGAACACCTTTTTTTGCCGTGCTGGGGGTACAGAATCTCGGCTGGCGATTATTCCCTGCGCTTCGCGAGATCCAGAAGGGATCAGCAGCCGCTACCGCACCATCTTTGAGGAAATGGGCGTCAGCGTTGTCAAAGTAGTTGACATCCGCGAACGCGAACAGGGCGAAAACCCCGTGTGGAAAGATTATTTAGAAGACTGTACAGGCGTATTCATCACAGGCGGCGACCAACTGCGGCTCTGCGGGTTGCTGGCGGATACCCCGCTGATGGAGAAAATTCGCAAATCAGCCCTCGAAGGCAAAATTACCCTCGCAGGCACCAGCGCCGGCGCTGCGGTGATGGGATATCACATGATTGCAGGCGGCGGCAGTGGCGCGTCCCCGAACCGCTCTTTAGTAGATTTGGCAGACGGACTTAACATTATCCCTGAGATTATCGTAGACCAGCATTTTCACAACCGCAATCGCATGGCTCGCTTGCTCTCGGCTGTTGCATCACACCCGGATCTTCTGGCTCTTGGTATTGACGAAGACACCTGCGCCCTATTTGAAGGAGACGACACGATTAAAGTCCTCGGTAAAGGCTCAGTGACTATTGTCGATTCTAGGGAAATGCTTTATACCAACGAGCCTAGTGTAGGAGCGACAGAACCCTTGAGTCTGTTCAATCTGCGCCTGCACGTCCTGTGTCACGGAGATTGCTACAATATGCCCCTAGGTAAAGCCATGCCGTCTGCTGCCTGTTCCGAGTCTGGGTGGCCTCCTGAATGCCGCACGTCTAACTAACACAGAACATCATCGTCATTAATCACCAGCCATCAGTCATTAGTTGCTAGCAAACGATTGACAGCCAAGCTATTTGAGCAGCCCGAGGAGAGATTTTTAGTTGTGGCGATCGAAATTTTAGATCGTAGAAAAGCCGATATGAGATCTTGAGGTACAAGCTGCCTGGTCGATCGCCGAATTAATCTAAAATCTAACATCTAAAATTGATTGACCCGCAGTTGCTCCTAGTTTATAACTGTGGCATCGACCCTAAAATCTCAAATTGGGTGGCCCATAACTGGAAATTCAGGACAAAAATGTTCTCAGCGAACAGTTTGTTGGGTACTCAGGCTTGAAATTGAATGAATGCTCCAATTACCAATAAGATTTCCGCGACCCATACCCATCTGTGAGTGCCATGAAAATACTTAAAATCCAGACTTTACGAGGCCCCAACTACTGGAGCATCCGACGCCACAAACTTGTCCTCATGCGTCTGGATTTAGAGGAGTTGGCAGACAAAAAAACATCTCAAATTCCCGGCTTCTACGAGGGGTTGACCGCCTTGCTGCCCAGTTTGAACGAGCATTTTTGTTCCCCTGGCCGTCAGGGAGGCTTTCTGCAACGTCTTAGAGAAGGCACGATGATGGGACACGTAATCGAACACGTAGCCCTAGAACTTCAGCAAATGGCAGGAATGCCGGTCGGGTTCGGTCGCACCAGGGAGACTGCTACTCCTGGCATTTACCAAGTAGTAATTGAGTATCAAAACGAACAAGCAGGTCGCTACGCTGCGAGGGCGGGCGTGCGACTGTGCCAGAGCATTGTCAATACTGGCACTTACTCATCTACAGAGTTAGCCCAAGATTTAAGAGACCTCACAGAGTTTGCTGCGACGGCGGCCCTGGGGCCGAGTACGGAAACACTGATCAAGGAAGCAGAAGCTCGTGGCATTCCCTGGATGCAGTTGAGTGCTAGGTTTATGATTCAGCTAGGCTACGGGATTCATCAAAAACGGATTCAAGCAACTTTGAGCAACCGCACGGGAGTTTTGGGCGTAGAACTGGCCTGCGACAAGGAAGGTACTAAAAATATCCTGGCTAGTGCCGGTGTGCCGGTACCGAGAGGAACGGTAATTCACTATTTAGACGAATTACGAGGTGCGATCGAAGAAGTTGGTGGCTATCCCATTGTCATTAAACCCCTAGACGGCAATCACGGACGCGGCATTACGATCGACATCAATTCCTGGGAAGTAGCAGAGGAAGCCTATGACCTCGCTAGCGCCGCATCGAAAACTAAGAGCATAATTATTGAGCGCTATTACACCGGTCGCGACCACAGAGTTTTGGTGGTCAACGGTCAAGTCGTCGCAGTTGCAGAACGAGTCCCCGCTAACGTTGTGGGTAACGGCCGACTGACAGTGGAACAGCTAATTGAAGAGGTCAACAGAGATCCGCAACGGGGAGACGGACATGATAATGTGCTCACCCGGATCGTTGTCGATAAATTGTCTTTGGATTTGCTGCAAAAACAAGGATACTCGATGGACTCCGTAGTACCTGCGGGCGAAAGAGTATTTTTGCGGGCGACGGCCAACTTGAGCACAGGGGGAATTGCAGTCGATCGCACTGACGAAATTCACCCGGAAAATGCCTGGCTATTTTCCAGAGTTGCCAAAATTATCGGTTTGGACATCGCCGGCATTGATGTGGTAACACCCGATATCTCGAAACCACTGCGCGATGTCAACGGCGTCATCGTCGAAGTCAACGCAGCACCGGGTTTCAGAATGCACGTCGCGCCTAGTCAGGGTTTACCCCGCAACGTCGCCGGCGCTGTCTTTGATATGCTGTTTCCCTCGCCTGGCCAGAGTCGGGTGCCGATTTTAGCGGTAACGGGGACCAACGGCAAAACCACTACCACTCGCCTGCTGGCCCACATTGTCAAGCAGACCGGTCAGGTTACGGGCTACACAACTACCGATGGCACTTACATCGGCGAATATTTGGTGGAAAGCGGAGACAATACTGGGCCACAGAGTGCTCAATTGATTTTGTCCGATCCGACGGTAGAAGTCGCGGTGCTGGAAACGGCCAGGGGTGGGATTTTGCGATCGGGCTTGGGATTCGACCAGTGCGATGTCGGCGTCGTCTTGAACGTCGCGGCCGACCACTTGGGAATTGGCGACATCGACACGGTGGAACAACTGGCTACCCTCAAGAGCGTGCTCGTCGAGTCGGTGATGCCCAAAGGCTATGCAGTCTTGAACGCCGACGACCCGCTGGTAGCACAAATGGCGCAGCGTGTCAAGGCTCAAATTGCATATTTTTCGATGAACCCGGACAACGAACTGGTTGCCAAACATACCGCTGCGGGCGGGCTGGCTGCGATTTACGAGAATGGCTACTTGTCGATCTTAAAAGGCGATTGGACGCTGAGAATTGAGCAGGCGGTCAACGTGCCCTTGACGATGGGCGGACGCGCACCGTTTATGATTGCTAATGCTTTGGCTGCTTGTTTGGCTGCTTTTGCCCAAGGATTGAAGATAGAGGACATTCGGGCTGCTTTGTCAAGCTTTCAGGCATCGGTTGGTCAAACTCCCGGACGGATGAACCTGTTTAATTTGGGCAGCTATCACGCTTTGCTCGACTACGCCCACAATCCCCACAGCTACAAGGCTTTGGGCTCTTTTGTGCAGAATTGGGATGGCATGCGGATTGGGGTAGTTGGCGGGCCTGGAGACAGGCGAGATGAGGATTTTGTAACCTTGGGTAAACTTTCAGCGGATATTTTCGATCGCATTATTGTCAAGGAAGATCTCGATCGACGCGGGCGAGCTCCCGGTAGCGCGGCCAAGTTGATTTGTCAGGGGATTGCAGAGGCGATTTCGCTCAGAACCGCAGATCAACCTAAAGTTGAATACGAGTTGATTCTCGATGAAACAACAGCCGTTAACAAGGCTTTAGATGAGGCACCGGCTGGCAGTTTGGTGGTAATTTTACCTGAAGGTGTCAACAAAGCTCTGAGTTTAATTGAGGCGCGGAAACCGATTCAGGAATCTGTGGAAGTTCAAAATGGTTTAGTTAAATCAAAGTCGCAGGAAAGTTTAAAACCGACTGTTGTGAATCAAGGCTAAATTCTTAAGTCTCATTTAATTAATAGGTTGGGTTTACTTGTGTTAAACCCAACCTATTTTTTTAGGACTTTCGCTTTAATTGCCGATCGATCCTATAGGGGCCTAGGGCCTAGGGCCTAGGGCCTGGTCAAACAAAAGTATGATATAGCAGTCGCCAAGGCGCTTTAGTCATTGCTCCCTGAGCGGAGTCGAAGGGTCGAAATGTCCACTTCGACTACGCTCAGTGACCGAAATATCCTAATCGCCTTGGCGGTTGCTATAACTATTCAAAAGGAATAGAAACAATTATTTAAAATTAATTCTGCCAAAATGGCAACACCAGCCAAATTTATTGATTTACGATCGTAAAAACTGCATTTGTGGGAATCAAAAACACATAATATCATGGCGAATACTCTATTTTTACAACCAAGTTCTCCCCTGGATAATTCCAATCCTAACTATGCTCGTGCTACAGGAGGGGCTGTTTTTTCCCACTATAGTCAAACGGCTTCAGGAACTTTGACTGCCACCGAGGCTGATACGTTAGTCAAAGGTGGGGTATCTGCTGCTATTGCTGATGCCAAAGCTCTAGCTGATTTTAGCAACGATCCAAATTTTTCTGCCCTCTTTACTAACAGTGCTGTAATTGGTATTGGTGGAGCATCTCAGGGAAGTTCTAGCAGTGAAGCTAAAGTGATTGCTAATTTTTCTGTCGCCAAAAATCAAACTTTCTCTTTCGATTTTGCAACTGGGTTACAACTACAAGCCAAAGAAATTGAAAATCCTCAAGCTGAATATAACCAGGCTCAGGGAAAAACCTCTTTCGTTGTGTTAGAAACATCCGATGCCAAAAAGCCGAAAGTATTAGATTATTTTGGCATGAACGGGAAGTTAATTTCTTCTGAGCGAATCGGCGATCTGAAGTTGGGATCTAGCCGCAACGTTACCATTGCTAATCAGCAGAAAAATACTGATATTGATGGCAACAATGGCATAGATTTTGTGACAGGCGCGGCTGGAGGTACATATCAGAGACAGTTTAACAGCGATACAAACATAACCATAGTGGAACTCAATACCAGTGACACTAAATTTAAGCAGGATACTGCTATTGGTAAACTAGGTTCAGATGTCACCTATGGCACTATCTGGAATGATAAAATAGACGGCACTAAAGACGCAGACGGGAAGACAACCAAAGGCGAAGATGGCGATCGTCAACTAAAGGGAACCAACAGCGCAGACAAAATATATGGCAGCCTGGGAGACGATCAAATCAATGGAGAAGGAGGCGATGATATCCTTGAAGGTGGTTCAGGCAAGGATAAGTTGGACGGTGGTGACGGAAACGATAAACTTTATGGCAGTGATGATAATGATACCCTGACTGGTGGTTCAGGTAATGATACCCTGGTTGGTGGTGTTGGCAATGATGTGATGCGGGGCAATCAGGGTAAGGATCTCTTTCTTTTCCAGAATGGTGATAGCTTGCTCACAGGGGAGTTAGATGTTATCAAGGATTTCAAAGCTGATAAAGATCAGATGGGATTGCAGGGATGGGGTACGATTAATGCCTCAGATTTGTTGCGGGGAATTGCGACATCACCATTCCAGATCAGCGATACCAAAGATGGTACTATTTTAAGTTCTAGTTCGGGTGGAAAAGTTCTTTTGGAAGGTGTGAAATTAACTCAACTCAGTGCCAATAATTTCATGTTTTCTTAAATAGGCATCCAAATGAGGGGCTTTTCCCAACAGAGTTGTTCTGTCATAGCATGAAATTAACAGCCAAAATAGAGGGCATCCTCAGCTAGGATGCCCTCTATTTCGATCGCTGTCAATCCCAGTGACTAACTTAATTTGGTGCGACGGTTCCGCGATTAAGCTAACTGCTAGAAGGTGAAACTATCCTGTGGCTGAAAATTTTAGAGCGCTCTTATGATGGAGCGCTCCTTGATTATCGGCAATTCGACAAAATTAATGTCAAACCACCGTCCAAATTTCGACCATTTAGCCAAAAATGATAGTATCTCCCTTGGCAGCACTAAAGCCCGTACTGCCAGCAGCCTTGTAGAGCGTATTGAAGCCCTCGCTGGTGTAGTTACCCCAAGCATCAGGGCCGACCCCACTAGAGGATGTGAGTCGGTTGGAGATCATAGTGCTGCCTCCAACCTTAGCAGTAGCTCCAGTAGCGTTGTAGATACCACCACCAGTTGCGGCGCGGTTCCCAGAAACCAAGCTGTTGTTTCTCAGGGTTAAGGTTCCTGGTGTTGTGCCATTACCATTATAGATACCGCCACCTTGTCCGGCTGTGGAATTGCTCTTGATGGTGGTGTTCGTTATATTGGCGGTTCCAACATTAAAGACACCACCGCCAGCACCGGTACTACTCGTTGTCTTGTTGCCTTGAATCAGGGTGTTGTCCATAGAAACTATTGTGCCGAAGTTGGCAATGCCGCCACCGGCTTTGACCGCCGTGCCATTGTTAATTAGACTGGTAGTGACAGTCACAGAGGCTCCAGAACGGTTATAGATGCCGCCGCCGAAGCCTCCCGCCTGATTATTGTTGGAGAAGGTATCGTTATCTAACGTCAGGGCAGCACCAGTCGAATTGTAAATTCCACCTCCATCTGTAGAGATGGCTTGGTTGGTGTTAAATGTACTATTTCTTGCCTCCAGAACACCAGAGTTTAAGGCAGCACCGGACTTAGTGTTGTAAATTCCACCACCACTAATGCTGGCTTTGTTGCTGTCAAAAGTACCGCCGTTCACCACCATATTGCCAGCGTTATATATCCCAGCGCCATATTGCTGGGCAATGTTACTGTTAAATTTACTGTTGACCACGTTGACTAAAGGCAGGGAAGAATTGGCCACGGAGCTACTGGCATTGTAAAGCCCACCGCCCTGTACCGCAGAATTATTACTAAATGTGCCACCGCTTACCAGCATACTGCCAGCATTGAATATTGCACCGCCAATTTGTGATGAACTATTAGCATCAAATGTACTGTTGCCCACGGTGAGGGCGGCACCAGTGGGGTTGTAAATCGCACCGCCCTGTAATGCGGAATTCTTGCTAAATGTGTTGCCGCCATTCAATAGCAAACTACCAACATTTAATATTGCACCGCCAACTTGTGATGCCTTATTATTTGTAAGTGTACTGTTGGAGAGTGTTAGAGCACTTCCATTGTTGTAAATTCCAGCACCAGCACCAGCACCAGCAAAACCTTTGTCAATAGTGACTCCGGTAATATTTACGGTTGCACTGACTAAAGCGCTATTCACAACCTTCTGAATCACAAATACGCGACTAGCATTATTACCACTAATGGTGAGCAAATTTGCTCCCGGGCCAGTAATTGTAAGGTCATCGCCGATTACCAGTTGTCCAGTCGTCAGGGTAATGGTATCTGGAGTAGTATCAGCCATCGTTCCTGTAAAGTTGATCGTATCAGCACCCGCCGCCGCATTGGCATCTAAAATTGCCTGACGCAATGAGCCCGCGCCACTGTCACTGTTATTGGTGACAGAAAACGTTGCCAGTGTGTGATTGTAGCCTTCCTGTACCGAGGATGGCAAAATGTTAGGGTTTTCGATCGCCCCAGTCGAAAACTCCAAGTTCCAGTTACCTCCCACAGACGCGCTACCTGTCAGGTCTTTAGACGCTCCTACATCGGCTCCAGTTAGCTCGTCAATTTGTTGCACAAAGTCTTGCCCCGCTTTACTAGCTGCCACATTGCAGCCATAAAGCAGAATGTCCGCATCTTCGGTTAGTGATCCTCTCCAATTAGTCAGCTTATCGGCATAGTTACCCAAGTTATTGAGATTGAGATCTGTCGCTCCAAGTTGTAAATGTCCATCGCTACCATGGGAGAAGATAGACAAACTCTTAATGTCACTCAGACCTGATAGAACTTGAGTAATCTGAGTTAATTCATCTTGTGATGGATCGAGTACCCATATATCTGTGTTCGGCGGCAAACCCTTAACTAAGTCTTGATAGTCTTGAACATTGGAGTCAATGAAAGCAATATTAGAAGACTTAGAAGTTTGTCCAAGGGTGCGGAAATGCTCCTGTCCTGTCCCCCCTAAATAAGCCATCGCACTGGATGGGGCGGCGGGAATACCAGAAAGTGCTGAATTGTCAGGCGAGTACCATGTTTGCATATCTAATTCTTCCTTTTTTATCAGGGGTGACTAATTGTTTATTTAGCTTGATTAAAGCCATAAATTTCCACAGAGTTCACGAAAAAAAAATCAATGGTAGACAGGATTTAATTGGCTCTAAAAACGTGGCTAATTCTAAACAGATTTTTTTTTGTTTTTGTTATTTGTTTAGAGTGAAATTGAATGCTTGAATGGTCATAGGTAATATTCACCTCAATGCCATTACATGACCAGTATCCTTCTTACTGACTGATAGCCGCCACGGAGGTGCTGGAAGAGAAAGAACCAGTGCCATAAGTTACCACAGCCAAGGTATTAGCCATTGTGAAGCTGTCAAGAGTTCCGTCGTAGGTTCCAGGATCAGCAACGGCTTTAGCACCCGCAGAAGCGTAGTTGCCGGAAGACAAGGATGGGGAGTTGATATTAAGAGTAAACGAATTTTTAGTGCCGAAGCTGACGGTATTTTTCAAACCACCTTGAACCGCCGCAGCTTCAGAAACAACTTCCAAGTAATTCAGATCAGAAATATTCATTGTTTTGTCCTTTTTGTTTGTGATTTGTTTGTCAGAAGCAACTTTTTGTGGTTCTGTATTTAAGATAGGGAGAATAATCAGACCTGTGTTGCCATTTTGGCAGATTAATTTTGACTGGGGTGAAAATTACAAAAATCACCTCCTCTAATATTAATTATGTCAAAAATTTCAAGAAAATACATTTTTTTGACAGTCATATTAATAACTTAATTGCCATTCTATTTGACTAACTAAGCTAATGATAAACAGATAACAAAAATGGAGTTTCTGTTATCTGTTTATAGTGAAATTGAATGATTACGGGGTCATAGGTAACATTCACCTAAATGCCATTACCTATGACCAGTATGCTTCTTAGTTATTGATAGCCGCAACGGAGGTGCTGCCAGAGAAAGAAGCGCCGCCATAAGTTACTACAGCTAAGGTGTCAGCTTTGGTGAAGCTGTTCAAAGTACCGCAGTAGTCGCCATCAGCAGAGGCTTTAGCACCAGCAGAAGCGAAGTTGCCGTCAGGCAAGCATGGGGCGTCGATCGTCAGAGTAAAGGAATTTGTGGTGTTGAAGGTGATATCAACGGTATCGGTTTCAGACCAACCACCTTGAACTGCGGCAGATTCCGAAACAACTTCCAAGTAATTCAGGTCAGAAATAATCATGGCTTTTGTCCTTTTTAAAGTGAGGTTTTTTTGTTTTCCTGTTACCTAATTTAGCTTGCCTTGTGGTGTCTGTGTTGCCATTTTGGCAGAAGCTTTTTTCGGTAACAACTTTGTTTGTCTGTAATCAATCTATCAAAGGTTAACAAGGATATGTTGCCATTTTGGCAGAAGCTTTTTCTGTTTGGCTGAACAACTTTGTTTCCTTCGATGTCCTTAATATAACTAGGCTTTTTCCACCTGTGTTGCCAATTTGGCAGATTTATGATTTTTTTTTGAGATGAATTGGGTGCCGGGCTAAAACCCTTTGTTTAAGCAGGTTTTACTCATAAATAAGACTCTGAAAATTTCCCAAACTTTCAGAGCCGATAGTTTCACTAGATTTTTTAGCACCCATTTATAAGATGAGATGGTCACTGAGTGCCTTGGACAAAAGTTGCCAAAATGGCAGTTTTCAGAAGAGACGAGTCAATTCTCAAAACCTTGCCATTTTGGCAGATTTTTGGGAAGGGAAATATGAATTAGGCGCGCCAAAATCTTGAAATCTTCACAGATTCTTTACATACAATTTATTTAGTTCAGATTCTGGAATGCCCATAATCTATATCTAAATATAGAAAACAGGGGGTGTGTTGCCATTTTGGCAGGTTTTTAATTGAGAGATGGAATTTGAATAACGATCGCGATCGCGAGCAATCAATAATAACTCTTGCACATCAGTCAGCTTTACCTTTTAACTACCGCCCACTGAGTCACCGGTGCAAGCGGTTTCCAACCCTGAAAAGAGCCGATCGCCCCAACCCGCTGAATCCCAATTCTAATTAATTCCCCGCCATGTAAAGAATGCCATTGCAAAACTTTAAATTCGCTCTCAACAGTCACAGCATTAACAACTAATCGGCCCCCCTCACCCAAAGCATTCCAACAAGTTTCCAGCACAGCTTCTGCGGTGACACCACCACCGATGAAAATAGCATCCGGTTGAGGCAAATTTGCCAAAGCAGTCGGCGCTTCACCCGCGATAATTTGAAGTGAGGGAACACCCAAATTAGAGGCATTTTCGGCGATGTATTGTAGTCGAGTTGGATGGCGTTCGATCGCGATCGCCCGACACCCCCGATGACTCCGCATCCATTCGATGGCGATCGAACCACAGCCCGCACCCACATCCCAAAGCAACTCTCCCGGAACCGGTGCTAACGTTGACAGAGTAACGGCTCGAACCTCCCGCTTGGTAAGTTGTCCGTCGTGGAGATAAGCAGCATCGAGCAAACCCGCAGTGCGGGGGAAAATCATAGTTTGGCGATCGCCTGCAACTGCGATGGCGATCGTATTCAAATCAGCCAAATCCGGCACATTCCAGGCTGCTGCAACCCCCTCAATCCGCCGTTCCGAGTCCCCAGACATCCGCTCGAACACAGTCATTAAACTGCCACCAAACCCCCGCTGTGTCAACATTTGCGCCACAAGAGCTGGCGTGTGTCGATCGGCACTCAACACCAGCAAAAGCGCCCCCGGATACAAACCAAGGGCGATCGAGGCGATCGGGCGATTTGTCAAGCTGAAAGTCTCAACATCCGCCAGAGCCCAACCCAGACGGGCGCAAACCAGGCTAAAAGCCGATGCTGCGGGAATTATCGTCATTTCGGCGATCGGAATCCGGCGCGACAGGGTGACACCAATCCCGTGACACATTGGATCGCCACTGGCTAACACACAAATCGACTCTCCTCGGCGGCGGATGATTTCATCGACGGTGGCTTGTAGCGGCGATGTCCAGAGCAATTTTTCGCGGGAGTCGTCGGTTGGTAACATGGCTAGGTGACGGGCACCGCCGACTACGACTTGAGCGCGATCGACTAGAAAACGGGCGATCGAACTTAATCCCGATAATCCATCTTCGCCAATCCCCACCACCGAAAGCCATTTGTCTACCATCGCCGCTACTCCTGAAATTTTTTCTACTCTTCAGCATGAATGTATTTCCAGCATATTTGTTAAGAGGTTTGGTTTTTGTGGGACAAATTGTGATATCTTTCTAAAACCTGAAAGCGGGAAAGTCCGGTGCAATTCCGGCGCTGTGCCGCAACTGTGAAAGTCAGAATGCCGATTTCGGGTTGACTTGTTTATTTCCCTGCGTCGCACGGGGAGGAGTTTCTTTGTTAGTTTTGAATGAATTACCGACTTGTCCAGGTTTATTTTACGGTTCTCGCGCCCGCGACGGAATATTATCGAGGATGCGGATTCCGGGGGGAATTTTAAAGGCGCAGCAGTGTGGGGCGATCGCCGATTTAGTCGATCGATACGGTAGCGGCTGTTTGCAAGTCACGAATCGGGCGAATTTGCAAATCCGAGAATTGCACTCGGAAATTCCCCCAGAGGTTTGGAAGCATTTGCAGGAATTGGGGATAGCGTCTGGCCACGTTGAAGTTGACCCGATTCGTAATATGATGGCAAGTCCGACAGCAGGGATCGATCGCCAACAGTTACTCGATACTCGCCCCCTAGTTGCGGATTGGGATAATTACCTGCAAACCCATCCTGAATTATCCGAACTTTCGGCTAAATTCAGTATTGGCTTTGACGGCGGAGAATTAGTTTCGATTCGCGATCGCCCCAATGATATTTTATTAGCAGCAGAAAGGCGATCGGCAGATTCAGAAATCGTTTTTCGGCTGCATTTAAACGGCGATACAGGAATTATAATTGAACAATCGCAATGTATTGCAGTTTTAGCAGCCCTCGCTAATGTGTATCTTGAATACAGCAAAAATCAGCCTCGAATTGAAGGTAAAAAACCGCGTTTACGTCACCTGCTGACAGATTGGGGTGTTGAAAATTATCTAAAACTTGTAGAGAAGAATTTACACAACTTACGCACGGGGGGCAAAAACCCGGTTTCTGCGTCAAGATTTATCGAAAAAGTGACGATTTTTGGAAGAAACCGGGTTTTTTGCGTAAGCCCTAATTTACCATCTTTATTAAAACAAAGCCCGATCGCTTCATCTGAAAAATCCATCCCCAATCACCAACATCTCGGCATTCATCCTCAGCGACAGCCCGGTTTCTCCTACATCGGAATAGCTCTGCCATTAGGTAGGCTAGAATCAAAGCAATTGCGGAATTTGGGAAAATTAGCCCAAAACTTCGCCGGAGGCACTCTGAGGCTCACGCCTTGGCAAAATCTGTTGATTTCTGATATCCCGAACTCCCAGTTGTTTGAGGTCAAACAAAAAATCGCAGATTGGGGATTCCATTGGTCAACAACTCATTTAGACTCATGCTTAGTTGCTTGTGCCGGCAGCAGTGGCTGTGCGTCGGCGATGACAGATACTCAAAGTCACGCCCTAGCAATGGTGCAAGATTTAGCCCAAAAATTGCAGATCGATCGCCCAATCAACATTCATTTCAGCGGGTGCAAAAAGTCCTGTGCTCAGCATCACCCAATAGATATTACCCTAGTGGGAATTCAGATGAGACAGGGAAACGAGACGATCGCAGGTTATGACATTTACGCAGGTAAAACAGACTCACCTTTTGGGCGGCAAATTTTCCAGGGCGTGAGTGTTGTAGAGATGCCAAGTGCGATCGCACAAATGCTGCGAATATATCAACGATCGCGATCGCCCGACGAATCCTTTGGCGAATTTGTAGATCGAAGTGCGATCGACAAATTGCAACAGAAGTTCGGCAACGGATTTTGTAACGGATTTAAGGGATTTAACGGATAGAAGACGGATTTTGTTAGTGCTACCCATGCCCAATTCCCAATTCCAATTCCCAATTCCCAATTCCCAATTCCCAATTCCCAATTCCCAATTCCCAATTCCCAATTCCCAATTCCCAATTCCCAATTATCCTAGTCAGGAACTCAGGTCTAAAGACACGCTCGCTTGTAAGAAATTACAAGCTATTCTGACCAGACCCCTTTCACGAGGAGACGTTATTTAGGTCACGATACCGGAGAATGCGACGCTAGTTTTCCGCTCTATCATCTGCAATTAAACAGTTTTAAAGTCACTGAAACAGTGTTGCAGGTCAAAAAAGCCTTTATAACCAGGTCGAAGCGAACATTACAAGCAATTGGAGGGACACAACAATGTCTAATCTCGTTTTCGTACTTGATACCAAGAAAAAACCGCTCACACCCTGTAAGCCGTCAATAGCTCACAAGTTGTTAACGGCAGGAAAAGCTGCGGTTTTTAGAAGGTATCCATTTACCATCATTCTCAAAAAGGCGGTGACAGCAACTCCTAAATTAATTACTCTCAAATTAGATCCGGGTTCTCAAACTACGGGGATTGCTTTGGTTCAAGACGATCAAGTTATTTTTGGTGCTGAACTAACCCATCGAGGTCAAACAATTAAAGCGTCTTTGGAGTCCCGAAGCGAGTTACGTCAAGGAAGACGAAGCCGTCATACTCGTTATCGTCAGGCAAGATTTTTAAATCGCACCCGCTCGAAGGGTTGGTTAGCACCCTCCTTACAGCATCGAGTCGAAACTACTTTGACTTGGGTGACTAAGTTGATCAAACTTGCGCCCATCGGTTCAATTGTTCAAGAACTGGTCAGATTTGACCTGCAACAATTAGAAAATCCTGAAATTTCAGGCATTGAATATCAGCAAGGAGAATTAGCTGGCTACGAAGTTCGGGAATATCTCTTGAACAAATGGGACAGAAAATGCGCTTATTGCGGCGTAGAAAATGTACCATTGCAAGTAGAACATATTCACCCTAAAGCCAAAGGTGGCGGTAATCGCATTTCTAACCTTTGCCTTGCTTGTGAGAAGTGCAACCTCAAGAAAGGCACTCAAGATATCAGGCAATTCTTAGTCAAGAAGCCCGACGTTTTGAAGCGCATTCTTGCACAAGCTAAACGTCCTCTCAAGGATGCAGCAGCCGTCAACTCTACCAGATGGGCATTGTTCAATCGCCTTAAAGAAACGGGATTGTCTGTTTTAAGTGGTTCGGGTGGATTAACTAAGTTCAACCGGACTCGATTGAAACTACCTAAAACCCATTGGCTGGATGCAGCTTGTGTTGGTCAAGTTGAATCATTATCTGTGCTGACAAACAAGCCGTTGTTGATTAAGGCGACGGGACACGGCACTCGTCAAATGTGTCGCACGGACAAATTTGGCTTCCCATCTCGGTATGTTCCTCGGAACAAGTTTGTCAAAGGTTTTCAGACAGGCGACATCGTAAAAGCAGTTGTCACAAGTGGCAAGAAAATCGGTGAATATGTTGGTCGGGTTGCAGTTAGAACGACGGGTTCGTTCAATATCTCAGCCTCAGAATTGGTGCAAGGCGTTGGTCATAAATACTGCAAAATAGTTCACCATAAAGATGGTTACAGTTACTTATTTTGATTTTGAAGATTCAAGGCGGTTGAAACCGCCTGGTCGTTTCCCTCTCAGGACTAAAGTCGCTGAGTTTCCCACTTACCGAGTGTTTTTATGATTGACTACATTCGAGACGGAACCGAAATATACACCAAATCCTTCGCCACAATTCGAGCCGAAGCCAATTTGTCAACCTTACCAGAAGACTTAGAATCCGTCGCAGTGCGCCTAATTCACAGTTGCGGCATGACAGATATTGTCGCAGACTTAGCAGCTTCCCCCGGTGCAGCCACCGCTGGGCGCAACGCCCTCGCAGCCGGCGCGCCCATCCTGTGCGATTCCCGCATGGTAGCCGAAGGCATCACTCGCAAACGCCTCCGGGCCGACAATGCCGTGATTTGCACCCTTTGGCATCCCGAAGTCCCGGAATTGGCGCTACAAATGGGAAATACTCGATCGGCCGCAGCCCTTGATTTGTGGCTAAATGACTTAGAGGGGGCGGTAGTGGCGATCGGCAATGCCCCGACTGCTTTGTTCCGACTGCTGGAAATGTTGGATGATGGAGCCCCGAAACCAGCCTTAATTCTGGGTTTCCCGGTAGGATTTGTCGGCGCCGCCGAATCCAAAGCGGAACTGGCTGCGAACAGTCGGGGAGTGCCATTTATTACAGTGCACGGACGGCGCGGTGGCAGTGCAATGGCAACGGCGGCAGTGAATGCGTTAGCGAAAAAGGACGAACTATGACCCATAATTTATTGATGGTACAAGCCCCCGGATTTATCCGTGGAATCAATCCCAAATCCAAAATCCCAAATCTAAAATCCCAAATCTAAAATCCTCAAGCCCCCGAATTTATCCGTGGGATCAATCCCAAATCCAAAATCTAAAATCTAAAATCTAAAATCGAATGACCCATAATTTATTGATGGTACAAGCCCCCGGATTTATCCGTGGAATCAATCCCAAATCCAAAATCCCAAATCTAAAATCCCAAATCTAAAATCCTCAAGCCCCCGAATTTATCCGTGGGATCAATCCCAAATCCAAAATCTAAAATCTAAAATCTAAAATCGAATGACTGAGAC
This sequence comes from Microcoleus sp., assembly GCA_042408215.1. GTDB lineage: Bacteria > Cyanobacteriota > Cyanobacteriia > Cyanobacteriales > Microcoleaceae > Microcoleus. The sequence goes on from JAYFMW010000003.1 coordinate 409,632, forward strand.
TACTGGTAAATTGTACGGTTTGGGTATTGGCCCTGGCGATCCTGAGTTGATTACTTTGAAAGCTTATCGGATTTTGCAATCGGTGCCTGTGATTGCCTATCCGGCGATGGAAAATGGTAAGGTGCTGGCGCGGGCGATCGTCGCAGATTATCTGCGCCCGGAGCAAATTGAGATTCCGATGCCGCTGCCTTTTAGTCCCACGCGATCGTCTCAACCTTATTATGATATTGCTGCCGAGAAGATTGCAGCCCATCTGGGCGAAGGACGGGATGTGGCGGTGCTGTGTGAGGGCGAACCTTTTCTCTACGGCACGTTTATGTATCTATTCAACCGTTTGTCGGCAACATTTACTACGGTCGTTGTACCGGGAATTTCTTCGACAATGGCGAGTGCGGCTGCTTTGGGAGTGCCGCTGACTTATCGTAATGATGTGTTAAGTATTATGCCTGCGACGCTGGATGCTGAGGTTTTGCGCGATCGACTGGCGCTTGTTGATGCTGCTGTGATTATTAAGCTGGGCCGACATTTTGCTAAGGTTCGGGATGTGTTGATTGAGTTGGAACTATTCGATCGAGCTTTGTATATCGAACGCGCAACTATGCCAAATCAGCGAATTCGGGCGATCGCAGATGTCGATCCCGCTGAAGTTCCCTATTGGGCTCTGATTATGATCCCCAGCCAGCAAAAGTCTGTATCCTAGCTGTAGGCTAAACACTTTCCATGCCTGAAGGCGACGCGCTTCCAGGCTTTACCTACTTTTTTGTGCATTCTTGCCCATTTATCCACCATTCCTGATATTGATAACTCCAGCTTATGACTTTCATCAGTTAATCTGTTGTTAAAATACTTTACAAACCTTAGAATATGCTTTATGTTTATTTACATGGCGGAACAAACAACCGCCACGAACATTGAAAACCAAATAAAGCAATCATAAACAAATGACAACAACCTTACAGCAACGCGAAAGCGCCAATGTCTGGGAACGCTTCTGCGAATGGGTCACAAGCACAGACAACCGGATTTATATCGGTTGGTTCGGCGTCTTGATGATTCCTACCCTCTTAAGCGCCACCATCTGCTACATCGTCGCCTTCATTGGTGCACCTCCTGTAGACATCGACGGCATCCGCGAACCAGTTGCTGGTTCCTTGATGTTCGGTAACAACATCATCACAGGTGCTGTTGTTCCTTCTTCTAACGCGATCGGCTTACACTTCTACCCAATCTGGGAAGCTGCTTCCCTCGATGAGTGGTTGTACAACGGCGGCCCTTACCAATTGGTAATTTTCCACTTCCTGATCGGTGTATTTTGCTACATGGGTCGTGAATGGGAACTGTCCTACCGCTTAGGAATGCGCCCTTGGATTTGCGTAGCCTACTCTGCACCAGTTGCAGCAGCTACCGCAGTATTCTTGATCTACCCGATCGGACAAGGCTCATTCTCAGACGGTATGCCTTTGGGTATCTCCGGTACATTCAACTTCATGATCGTGTTCCAAGCTGAGCACAACATCCTGATGCACCCCTTCCACATGTTGGGAGTTGCTGGTGTATTCGGTGGTTCTTTGTTCTCCGCCATGCACGGTTCTTTGGTAACATCTTCCTTGGTTCGTGAAACAACCGAAACCGAATCGCAAAACTACGGTTACAAATTCGGTCAAGAAGAAGAAACCTACAACATCGTTGCAGCCCACGGCTACTTCGGTCGTTTGATTTTCCAATATGCGAGCTTTAACAACAGCCGTTCTTTGCACTTCTTCTTGGGTGCATGGCCAGTTGTCGGTATCTGGTTCACAGCACTGGGTATCTCCACAATGGCTTTCAACTTGAACGGTTTCAACTTCAACCAATCGATTATCGACTCTCAAGGTCGTGTCATCAACACTTGGGCTGATGTCATCAACCGCGCTAACTTGGGTATGGAAGTAATGCACGAGCGCAATGCTCACAACTTCCCTCTCGACTTGGCCGCTGGTGAAACAACTCCTGTGGCTTTGGTTGCTCCTTCTATCAACGGCTAAGTTTTAGCTTTTGATTAACAAAAAGCGCTCCTAGAAATAGGGGCGCTTTTTGTTTGGGAAAAAAGATTTTTCTAACGTTCTTTGTGGCTGAGTTTCTTATTTATTTAAACTACGTTTCTTCAGACACAGCAAGCAATCCAACGTCCGATAACCAAAACTTATCACCGTCATCAGTTTAACTGTCGCCAAACCCCTTTACAAACCAGAGTGATTACCGTAATAATAGAGACATCATCCGAACATTGACAACCAAATACAGCAATCATAAACAAATGACAACAACCTTACAACAACGCGAAAGCGCCAATGTCTGGGAACGCTTCTGCGAGTGGGTCACAAGCACAGACAACCGGATTTATATCGGTTGGTTCGGCGTCTTGATGATTCCTACCCTCTTAAGCGCCACCATCTGCTACATCGTCGCCTTCATTGGTGCACCTCCTGTAGACATCGACGGCATCCGCGAACCAGTGGCTGGTTCCTTGATGTTCGGTAACAACATCATCACAGGTGCTGTTGTTCCTTCGTCTAACGCCATCGGTCTTCACTTCTACCCAATCTGGGAAGCTGCTTCCCTCGATGAGTGGTTGTACAACGGCGGCCCTTACCAATTGGTAATTTTCCACTTCCTGATCGGTGTATTTTGCTACATGGGTCGTGAATGGGAACTGTCCTACCGCTTAGGAATGCGCCCTTGGATTTGCGTAGCCTACTCTGCACCAGTTGCAGCAGCTACCGCAGTATTCTTGATCTACCCGATCGGACAAGGCTCCTTCTCAGACGGTATGCCTTTGGGTATCTCCGGTACATTCAACTTCATGATCGTGTTCCAAGCCGAGCACAACATCCTGATGCACCCCTTCCATATGTTGGGAGTTGCTGGTGTCTTCGGTGGTTCTTTGTTCTCCGCCATGCACGGTTCTTTGGTAACATCTTCCTTGGTTCGTGAAACAACCGAAACCGAATCGCAAAACTACGGTTACAAATTCGGTCAAGAAGAAGAAACCTACAACATCGTTGCAGCCCACGGCTACTTCGGTCGTTTGATTTTCCAATATGCGAGCTTTAACAACAGCCGTTCTTTGCACTTCTTCTTGGGTGCATGGCCAGTTGTCGGTATCTGGTTCACAGCACTGGGTATCTCCACAATGGCTTTCAACTTGAACGGTTTCAACTTCAACCAATCGATTATCGACTCTCAAGGTCGTGTCATCAACACTTGGGCTGATGTCATCAACCGCGCTAACTTGGGTATGGAAGTAATGCACGAGCGCAATGCTCACAACTTCCCTCTCGACTTGGCCGCTGGTGAAACAACTCCTGTGGCTTTGGTTGCTCCTTCTATCAACGGCTAAGTTTTAGCTTTTGATTAACAAAAAGCGCTCCTAGAAATAGGGGCGCTTTTTGTTTGGGCTTTTCCCCAAATCCAAGAAACCGGGTTTCTGCGATAATTGGAATCTTCACCGAGATTTTACGAAGAAACCCGGTTTCTGACTCCCACGCGATCGCCCATCTCTACGGGGGGCCAAAAACCCGGTTTCTGCCTGAATATTTGTCGAAAAAACCGACGATTTTTGGAAGAAACCGGGTTTTTTGCGTAAGTCCTAAAACAAAGTCTGCCTCCGCAGACTAAAGAATAGAATATTAGGATAGGCTTATATTATGGAAGAGCGATCGTAAAAGGTAAGTCAAATGGTTGTCGCAATTTCTAAAGCAGGATTGGGTACAGGTGTGGCTTTCCTGTCAAACGTGACATGGGAGACTTTGGAAAAGTTGGATGCAAATTTGGCTGAAACTGGGGCACATTTAACTTATTTGGATGGGTGTTTAGAAATTATGAGTCCTTTATCTGAGGCTCATGAAGAACCTATATTAGTAGGGTGCGTCACATTTAGATAAATTTTCGATCGAACAGATCGATTATAGCAGGTGACACACTCTACTAAGTAAAGCTAACGTCGATAGAGAGTGCCATCAGGCATTTTTGCACCGTTGAGATTTGCTTGTCTCAAGTCTGCACCACTCAGGTTAGCTTGCTGTAAGTTGCTACCAGTAAAGTTTGCTTTTTGTAAGTCAACCCCACTTAAGTCTACTGCACTCAACTTGTTTGCTAGTAAATTTAGTAAGTCTTGACTATTTAGGGTGGAACTTCGCCAGAAAGCGCTGTTATTTAGATGTAGCTGAATTAACCCTAGTAATTCGTCCTTACTAAGATTTACCTGATTAGGATCGCTTTTGATTAAGTTAATTAAATCATGCTGATTTAGCTTAGAGTTGACTAGCTTCTGTACATCTTGCTGGCTTAAGTTAACTTTATTCCAGTCTAACCCGCTGAAATCCAAGTTACTAGGGTCAGCTTTGATAAAATTGACTAACTCTTGCTTGCTCAAGTTAGCTTTAACTATCTTGATTGAATCTTCCTTACTCAACTTAATTTTACTCCAGTCAAATCCCTGGAAATCTAAGTTGCCAGGGTTTTTAACTTTGCTGATTTTGACTTCACTCAAGTCAGCACCTGTCAAGTCTACGCCAGTCAAATTTGCACCACTCAAATCTGATCTTCTCAAATCAGCATTATGCAGGTTAACACCTTGTAGATTCTTACCACTGAGGTTAGCACCTGGTTTGATTTCGATTTCAGCGGCTACTGCATTGCTTGTAGAGTCTTTACTGCCACAAGTTCCTTGTCCGAAAACTAAAAAGCAATCAGTTTTTTTAGTGACATTAGGTGGACTTCCTTCTGCTCTGACTTGAGCCGGGTGCATTAGGAGGATTCCAAAACATAAAAATGCGACAATTAAAAACTTGCTAATCAACTTGTTAGCGATTGTAATTTGAGGTAGCATCGTAAACTTTATCCTACAGTGAGTTTGACAGAGATTGAGACAGATATAATATTTGCTAGTCTAACAGCAAAATAGGGAAACGGCGCGATCGATCGCGCTACTTTTTTAAAGTATAGTTTCCCTAACTGTTGTTCCCACATTTAGCTAGCGAGGCCCAGCTTCAATAGCAGAATTGGCTATGTTAACGAGCATTTTCTCTTCCCCATTCTTCATCGTTACTCGATACAAAACGCCTTGATACTGCCATTCAACTAAGGCCGTGCAGTAAGCACCACAACCATTGTAAAAAACTCCTTGTGTTCGGCCTGCTAATTGAATAGTTTTGAATTCACTCCTAAATCCTCTAGGCGGTGATTGGGCTGGTTCTCCACCTCTTTCTGCTGAGATACTCCCGATATAGCAAGGCGTACTGTTGCAATTAGGTATGTGGCCCATTTCAACACTATAGCCATTTGTTTCTACTTGGCTTTTAAAGTAAATTTTTTGTGAGAATGGAAGCTGACTGGGTAAAAAAATTGGTACTCTCGTCTTACCTTGAATTTCCGAGAGAATTTCCCGCACCGGAAAAACACTACTCGATCGCGAATTACCACCTTCAGAATTAGCAGACTGAGGGCGAAACCCTTGCACAAAATTCGTCCACCGCTGAATTTTATTACCAGTAATATCTAAAATGGGAATAGAACGAGTCCTTGATATTGGGCGCCCAGCCTCCTCCTGAGAATATTCGATCGCAGTACGCTCTGGTTTCCCTAAACCATAAGTATTAGCAATCTCGCTAGCCAACTGACAGTTGATTTTGAATTTACCCATGTCAATTTTACCATTTCCAGCGAAGTAATACCAAGTCCTACCGCCAGCGTTGGGTATCTCCTGACAATCAGAATATGTCACCTCAAACATCTTGGCAATATGCACGTCATAGAGGCGCAATTGACCCCCATAAGCAGATTTTGTGGTATTCGTTTCTGACACCGTAAGGGTATAGGTTCCTTCCGCGTGTTGCAGTCTCATGGGAACTTGTGTTTGAGCGATCGCCCCTGGTATCCCCTGTATTGGTGTGACTGCTTCCCAACTCAAAGTAACAGCACTCAAAGTTACAAGAAATAGCCTTTTTTTAATAGTCATCTGCCCCTCAAAACCCAAAGTGCATTCTCCATTAGCTTGTAAAAATTGATCTCAAAATTAATATTAATACTGTTTTAAGAGTACCGCAACCGTAATTTAACGGTGCTGCCTCTAACAAATCTATGGCTTACGCAAAAAACCCGGTTTCTAGGAAAAATCGTGGATAGATTCGATAAATATTGACGCAGAAACCGGGTTTTTGACCCCATGCGTAAGTCCTGACTCTCCCCTCAGTCCTCTGCGTCAAAAGCAATTATAGGGTGCGTCAGTGAAAATAAATCTCGAATTTGAGAACAGGACTTCCCCTGACGCACCTTACTCACTACTAACTGAGTCTAAGCTCTAAATTCGATGTGAAGAATTTATTACAGTCCTGGACGCACAAACTCTATCTGTAGGGCGATGCACACCGCACAGAGCCTCTACCAATAGCGGATAGAACCATTTTTTGCGTAAGTTCTGTAGGAATGTCAGGCACAATTTTGATATTATAGCACAATAGAAATGTCAAACTATTAGCAAAACTACCTAAAAATGCCTTATTTGACAGTAGCCAACGAAATCAAAGCACTCATCGCTAAATTTTCCCAAGCTAGAATCCTGTGGATTGATACAGAAATAGCTGACTATAAATTTAACCCCAAATTGTCTCTAATTCAGGTGTTAGCTGACTCCAGAGACTTGACTGGCGATGCCACTTTTCTGCTCGATGTCTTGGATAAACCTGAATTGGCGACAGCTTTTATCAACCAAATCATGGTCAATCCAAACATTGAAAAAGTGATGCACAATGCCAGCTATGATATCAGATTTTTGGGGAATGATGATGCCAAAAATATCACTTGCACCTTGCAAATGGCGAGAAAAATTCCGGCTTATATTCTACCATTACCCAACCGACAACTGAAAACTTTAATAGAAACACTTTGTAACATTGCTTATGTAGATAAAACAGAACAAGGTGGCGATTGGGCCAAGCGTCCCCTGACTGAAAAGCAGCTAGAATATGCCAAGATGGACGCGGTTTATTTAGCTAGAGTGCATGGCCACCTGCTAGAAATTATTGACAAATGTTACCCCGATCCCGCCACAGAAAACTTGACAGCATTGGGGAAACAATATCAGAAAATAGAAGCTCAGTGGAAACCGCTAGATTCAGAAATTGCTGAGGTTAAAGAACGCTTTAAAGCCGCGATGCTGGCGAAAAAGCTCAAAGACAGTTCTTATTTTGAGCTATCCAGTTCGATCGCGATGAAAGTAGATTTTCTCACCCTCGCAAATCTGACGCAAACTGAGGGAATTGAGTTAAATTTTCCGGTAACGCTGACTAAAGAAATTCAAAGACAGTTAGGACAACTTATCAGTCATCCATCTTTGCAAGTGGAGGATATTGCGAGTTGGCGGTTGACTTCCAACATACAACAGTGGCGAAAATCAACTAAAAAAATTGTGCCGGAACCGGCGAGTGAGGATTTAGTAGCATTGGGGGAAAGGTACAAAGAAATTTTGCCTGAGTGGAAGTTGTTGGATTCAGAAATTGAGCATCTGAAAGAGCGAGTTAAAAAAGCAATGTTGGTGCAAAATCAGGGGAATAATCCCTATTTTAAGCTCTCCAGTTCTTCTATTTTGAAAGTAGATTTTGCGAACTTGGCAAGACTTGTGCAATCTGTGGGAATTGAGTTGGATTTTATGGTGACGCTGACTCAATATATCCAAAAACGGTTAGGGGAAGCGATTAATCAAATTGATGTGCAAGTTGAGTATATTACCAGTTGGCGGATGAGGGCTAAGGCTGTGGAAGATGAAGATGAGGAAATCCCGTTTTAAGTAATAAAATCAGGACTTACGCATGGGGGCCCAGAAACCGGGTTTTTTTACGAAAATACTTGATTGTAGCCCGCAGATTCGGTGAAAAACCCGGTTTCTTTGTCGGAGTGTGTCCAGGACTAAAAATATCACCTTTCCGCTCATTCCTCCTATGCTCATTTATTCCGAGGATAGGATGTAAAGTTTTGCAACGCTTCAGCCTTGCTTGCATTATGCGATCGCTACAAACACGGCGATCGCCTCTCCAGATGACGAAATTAACTTGATTTCTGTTCTAAATCCATAGAAATTCCGCAAACTGCGGTTTCGATGTTCTCCGCTGAAGGTGGAAGTATCTGAAATCCATGCTTCTTGTACCATTTGACAAGGTTAGGATTATTGTTGATGTCTTCTTGAGTTAGAGAACCGTATATTCGCTTGAATCCCCGCTGACGAGCTTTCGCTATCGCAAACTGTAACAGGTGAGTTCCCAACCCTCTTTGACGATAATCGATTGGTTTGGGCTTGACTAGGCGCCCCCAAAGACGTGCCCATAAGTGCGGTGGAGTGTGAATTATATCATTGCGAATAATGATATCGCCTATCATCAATTTACCGGGCGGATTTAAAACGCATTGAAGTCTACCAACTTCGCTGTTGCGGTACAGGAGTTTGATAATAAAATATTTGTCTTCGTCCCCAGCTACTTTCATGCGGTACTCTCGTCCCTCGCGATCGAGAATAATAATAGGCTCGGTGCTTTCCGATAAACTTTCCAACATAATTTATTTTTAGTTCAATTAATAACAAACATTATAACAAACATTGAGAGAATTATGGCCCTCTAAATAGTTTACTCTCTCTGTTAGCATCGGCTGCGCCTTTGCAGTTCATTTCCAGCCATATTTGAGCAAGGTGGGCAAATGCCCACCCTAATTCCTACTTCCCTACCGTGAAATACTCATTCTTAGCATACACACTAATAATGCAGTCTCCCACTTCAAAAAACATCCCCTCTTGCTCATCTTTAGAGAATTGCAAATTCCCATACTTCGCACCAATCTCATCAGCAGTCGCAGCTTTAGCCTCCATTTCATCGGGGATAATTCCAGTAGAACCGATGTAGAAAACCAGCGGCGAAATTTGCTCGCCATACACCTTTTTAGCATAAGCTTCCAGTCGTTCATTCCCACTAGCTAAAGCGGCTACAAACTCCTCTCGCTTGACATCTTCTTCTTGCCATTTTGCTTGCAAAAGCCGCAGCAGACTATCTGCACCAACTTTTGATAAAATAGCGGCGATCGTCCCGTTATTCTCCAACCCCAAAAACTCATCAAAAATCAGCTTCATCAAGTCGTCAACTTTGGTAATTTTTGTGCGGGATGACAGTGTTTTGTGTGCGAAAACAACAGGCGCATCTAAGATGATGTCGAAGGTGGGTTTTTCTAATTTTTCGCCTGTATCTTTGTGGTAAACTTCGTAGAGCCGATCGAGAAATTTATTAGCTGAGTGGAATTTGCCGAAATTGAGGATGTTTTTGCTACCAATGTCGATTTTGTAGCTGACTCGCGAATCTACTGAACCGTTGGCGATCGCACTTTTTAAATCTGTGTATTCCGTCGTCGTCGGAAAGTTGAGATAAAGGCTTTTCGACAGATAATGCTGTTTCAACTCATCCAATTGTTCAGCAGTATAAACCTCTGATTCTTCTTTCAAATGAGCTGATAGAATGCTGGCCAGAATTTTAATTTCTGCGAGTTCCTCAAACACTCCGTCAAGGCTACCGTAACGCCCGTCAAAAGGCACTAGCGGCAGATTATCTAACTTAATGTCGTACTGCGAACGAAAGTCGAATTCCTCAGCAGGCGAACCGTCTTTTTCAATTACACCGCATCTCTTGAGCAAATCAAACACTGCTTTGCTGCTGATTTTAACTCGCATCGACTTAATATTAATTTCGCCGTCGCTGACAATGGTATAATTGTTGAAAGTAGTGATTTCGTTAACCAAAATTCCGGCAACTTCCTCAATATGAGTGCCATCCTCAACTTTTACCAGCTTCACTTTCCTGGTAATCAGCATATTGATGGTAGCCGTATTTTGATTGATGGCAAATGAACCCATCTGCACGTACTCCCCACGGTCTAAAAATTCTGTTTTCAGCCCAGGTTTGATCGGGTTGCCGTTTTCGTCTCGCTTCCCTTCAATGCGTTTTAAACCTGTGCGCTGATAGTTTTCCTGCAAGTGTTTGAAATTGATAATAATGCTGTTGTTGTGTTCCTCGAAGATCTTGATTAACTCTAGCAAGGAAATTTTGTCGCTGACTTTGACCCGATCGCCTATTTGATGATTTTTCAACACATCGGGCTCAAAAATAGCCTGTTCTAAATCTTCCGTCAAGTCAGCTATTTGGGCATTTGTGAGAGCTTTGGCGTGTTTTTCGGTCAAAGTAGCGTCGAAGGTACTCGCTAGTGCATACTTGGCGATATTCAAATTGCCCTCAGCCAGGTTAGCCTTAGCAAAAGCAAACACTGAATCATCTGTTTGAGCAACGGGAACGTCTAGTTTTACATACTCTTCTTGGGTGACTTTTTGATATTTGTAAAACAGTCCTTCATCATCGGCTTTAAGTCCGCAGATTTTCAGCGTACTTGATGAACCGTTGATTTTTTTAGCACTTTTGGCAACAAAAACCTGGTAATCATACTCCTTGATTAATGGTTCTTCCAGCGCAGGTGCAACGGAACCACCTAACAGTTTTGCTGTATCGTAAAGAGCATTATAAACCATTTTGACTTCGCCAGCTCGGATGCACTTACCCGATAATGTGTTGGCGATTTTGGAGAGCAATTTAAAGTCAGCACTGGCATAGGATATTGTGTTGGCAAACACATCCATGTCTTTGAGTTCGGCGCAAATTGCCTCTAGTGCTGCGGCTTCTGAATTGGGACTGGGGTCATTTGCATAGCCGTCGCTGTGTAAATTGATCGCTGTCATTTCTCCGGCTTTAATCAGAGATTTGGCGAGTTTCATTGACTGCGATATGCAGGTACTGCCGGCGGTATGTATTTTTTGAATTTCTTTGATGTAGGAAGAGTTAAATTTCATCACTTCTTGAATGGGGATTCGCTGGAAGTGACAAATTACGTCCCGATTTGAGGCGTAGGAAATCAGGCTGACAATTAGTTGGTAATTGTTGTATTCGTCTAATGTCAAAAGCTTGATTAGGGTTTGTTTCAGCGGCTCTAGGTCATAATACATGGAGCCGGAACGATCGATGATGATGATGCTGTGAGCAACGGATTTTTCTGGGAGATCACCGGGCTTTCTTTCTAGATTTGTGCGATCGACTAGATAGAATGCTTTTTCGTTTCCGGCAAAATTGTAGAGGGTAAATTTGGTGCGAGTATGGTCGGCTGCTTGGCTGCTGGAACTTTGAGGCTTTACCTGGGAGGGTTGTTTTGTTTGGCGTGCCATGTTTCTAGCCTGTGTTGATGTATTAATCAACACTGTGGCACAGGGTTTTGTGGATGTCAAGGCCGATCGGGAAAATCAGGAAAGCACAACCAGTGATTTTGACACTGATACAGGGATGAATTATCGACTGTGAGTCAGATGTTGAAGTCAGAATGCTTTTCGGCCCAATTCCCAATGCCCCATGCCCAATTCCCCATGCCCAATTCCCAATGCCCAATTCCCAAGGCCCGCTAAATTCTAACTTTCCTTTTTCCTTGGACACTTAACTGTTTGGAAATCCATGTATAGTAATGCAAAGCAAATACCAGGTTAATGGTAAAAAATACCAAAGTTAAAACAAAGGTCAAAAACGACGTAAACGACAGCCCAGAAATCATCGTAAATATCGCTAAAATGATTGAGCACAGCCCAAAACCTGAAGCAAAAGAACTTAGAAGCAACAACCGTACCTTAGACATAGTTCACTCTTAAAATTAACATCTAAAATTCTCAATAAAATTAACTATTTGCAGATCCATCTGAGTGCCAAATGATACTTATTAATATTTGACACTCCCCGGTCTAAAGACGCGGGGATTCTTAAGGACAAACTTTGGGGGATAAATCCGCCCAAAGTTTAATTCTTAAAGGGTTAGTCAGCAACCCGCTACCCACACAGCGAGATTATTAAGTCTGTGGCAAATGATTGATTTTCGGATGATATTTGCCGCACCGTTCACATCAGCATTCAGGGTTAATCCCTGAGCCGAACGATACAAACCTCGTTTAATTCTTTTACCTGATGGTTGCCAATTGTCGGGTTTTTCACCGACTTTCACTGGCAGAAAGTCTCGCTCTAAGAAACTGGATTTTGATGTGTAAGATTCATCTTGCTCTACAAATCTCCAACCCCTTAAGTCGCACTCTTGTTGTAGTCTATCTTTGACTTTGGCTGTGGGTATCTGAACAAAGTTCTGATTGGTTTTACCTCCCATATTCACTTCTTTTTTTTGTCCTTTATTCCAGCCAAAAACTATCACATTGACTTGGTGATTTTCGCAATAGTCTATCATGGTTCTGACTGCCTTGTTAACCGCATCTCTCATCCTTCTAGCGCGATTTTCTGACAACTGTTGCAGCCTTTTTGACGAGAAACCTTTAGGTAACTTATGTTGAGCGTGAGTCGATTGGAATCGCGCTTTTTCTTTGTTAAACCACTGGTTCCAAGACTTCAGCTTTTGACCATCAATGATGAATGGCTTGCCATTACTCGAAACACAGGTTAACCAGTTGTTGATACCGTGATCTATTCCCAAAACCCCTGTTACTTCCAGACTACAACTAGGGGCTTGCTCAGTTAGACTTTCGTGGACAAATTCAACCCAAACCTCGCCATTTCTAGGGATTAGTCGAAGTTCTTTAATTGGGCAATCTTTCAGCCGTTCCGGTAAAGTCACCCAAAGGGCATCCGTCCCAAAGTGTTCTTTTCCTTTGGTTCCTAAAGGTAGTCTTACCCGATTGCCGACTATTTTTAAGGCTTGTCCCGGATAGGAGACTTGGTACATCGCTCCCTTGGTTCTGTACTTGGGCAATCTCGGTTTTTGATTAAGTTCTCCTTTTTTGGCTAACTTCTCTAAGGCTCGGAAAGAGCTAAAGGATTCAGCGACAGATTTAAGGGATTGTTGAGCTACCTGCGAGTAGAGCCACCCGTAATTCTCATTGGTCTTGGCAATTTTGTACAAGTCTGGGTATTTAATCGCGCCTTTGTCCTTGAAGTATCGTTGCCGACTTTCATAAGTGCCGACATTAAACAGATTGTTTGACCATCTGAGGATTTGCTCAACAATAGTTTTATTGAGTCCCGTTAAATGCCAAACGTCTTTTTGCACTGCATACATCCGTTTTACCTCCTTTGATTAATTGTACTATATTTAGAAATATCTAAATGGGAGACTAAAGTCTCCCAAGCCCTTTCATCCCTGGACTAAAGTCGCAGGGTTTTCAGGGTATTTCTTATAACGGAATTGCCCCACCAACAGCAGAACGGCTGAGTCCTAAAAAGGTTTGAACTCAACAGAAAAATACAGCCCGCGTTCTTGCCAACTTCTGTTGCTAGACTTAATGTCAATTAACGGAATTCCCCAGTCCAAGCGAGCACTCCACTTGTCGGCGTACTGCCACTTTAAGCCCAATCCCGCCGACAGCAAAGTATTTGCTTCCAAAGCCACGCTTCCCCCGCTATTCCACACATTGCCAAAATCCACAAAGGGCGTCACCTGCAAAAGCCCTTTTTTGTCGCCGGTGCGCCAAATCGGATACCGCAACTCGGCGGTCGCAAACAGCCCGCTATCCGCCAGCATTGCATCTTGACGATAGCCCCGCACTGTCTCCAAGCCGCCTAAACCAAATTGTTCGATCGGCAAAAGCTCTCCCCCCGCAAGCTGCACGTCCGATCGCAGCACCAGCAGCGTCTGTTGAGCCAACAACCGCACGTACTGCAATTGACCCCGCCACGCCAAAAATTGACTGTCAGGCTCCTTATTGCTCACCGTAGCGCCAAATGCTCCCACTCCCAGACTGAACTGCGATCGCGCAGCCAACACCTGTTTCTCTGCCCTCTGAGTAAAATCCTGAAACACCCTCAGCGCCGAAACCCGAGTTTTACCCCTAGAATCAGAGCCTGGTGACAGCGGAAAATCCTCTCCCAGCAGGGATGTATCGCTCGATCGCCGAACAGCACCGATACCGATCGCGATTTCTGTTCTCGGAGTTTGGACTACAGGCTGCCGGTAAGTCAACTCATAAGTCCGGCCCGAAGCCTCAATATCCAGAGCATCAAAAGGTGGCTCAATAATATTACTCCTAGTTCTGTTGAGGCCAAAACTCACAGTACCGTTGTGCGAATTCACCGGTAGCGTGTAAGTAAAATCTACACCATTGCTGCCCTGACTATTTGTATAAGTCAAACTCGCACTATCTCCCAAACCCAGCAAATTAGCCTCGCTGACTTCAACCCCCCTGCGCCAACTCCCCACACTGGGAGAGCGAGAATTATCAGTAAATAAGCCAGCTTGGAAAGTTTTTGCTTCTTTGACTCTGACTAACAGCAAATTAAAACCGGGGCGAGAGCCCGCTTGCAGTTCCGCTGAGATCTTTTCAAGCAGCCCGCTCAGTTGCAGCAATTGCAAGGCTGACCACAAGCGCTGTTCATTCAGCGGGCCCCCTGTTGCCAGGGCCAAGCGACTTCTCACATAGTGAGGATTCAGCCGCCTAGTCCCGACTACATTTATACTTTCTAGCTGGCCTTCTAGCACTAATATTCTCACAACGCCACCCGCCAGGGTTTGTGGGGGAATCAGGGCCCCTGAAGTGATGTAACCTTTGCTGATGTAGAGTTGACCCACGGCAGAACGGGCTTGCAGCAGTTCGGCGAAAGTGAGAGGGCGGCCTACAAAGTCTTTGAGTACAGCGTCTAATTCTGCTTTGCTAAAGACGGTGCTACCAACTACTTCAAATCGATCGACCTCGATCGTACCGGGAATGTTGAGCAATTCTTCTGGCTGTGTCGGCGCGGGTGCTGCTGGTTGCAGAAGTTGTTCTGGGGGAGGTAGGGGCGCTGGTAGCGCGGGTTCTGGGAGGGGCGCGGGAGTTGGCCCAATCCGGCTGGGAATGGGAATTGCTGGTCTGTTTTCTCCTCGGTTTGGCAATTGAGCCAGAGTTGTTTCGGTTTCAGATATTGCACCATTTTCGATCGGGCTTTCAGGGCCCGCACTCCCGCCCACCCCAGCATCAACTCGATCTGTTGTGGAACGGGCATCTTGCGCGTTCCTGAGAATGGTGCAAGATGTGAGGGATCTCTCACTTTCTGTCGCCCGATCGAACTCCGGGATGTCGGGATTTTGATCTTTACTGTATGTATCTAGTTTGGGAACATTGTATAAATCACGGGCGGTGCGATCGTCATTTTTGGCAGTTTCTTGATTAAATTTTAATTCCGACTGTAAATTATCATTAAAATTTGGCGATCGCCCCTCTGACTCAGTAGCAACCGACGCAGTTCCTCGGATCGACGCTATATGCTGGGTCACGGTTGCAGCAGCTAGCGGTGGGCGCCAACAGCTACAAATTATCAGGGTGCCAAAGCGTGCTAAAGCGCTCACAAACCTGATTTCACAAAAGCCTCTGGAAGGTTGCGGGGGCATGACAAATTAGTAGTATTGTAAAACTTCATTGAGTCTATAAGCAATTATAAACAATAATGGTATTATATTGTTGTGAGTGTTGAATAAGGAATACGCATAGCCCAAAAAACGCAAGTCTCAAATGCAACTAACAGAGAGGCACATCATTAAATCAACGGAACACCGTTTCGCCCAAATAGACGAGCTAGCTTTCAAGTCCAAAAACCTCTACAATGCCGCCAATTACGCCATTCGTCAGAGTTTTATTTATGGGTGGGGCTATGTCAATTACAACGAAATGAACCGATTGATGAAGTCTCACGAAGCATATAAGGCGATGCCAGCTAAGGTAAGTCAGCAAATCTTGATGGTGCTAGACAAGAATTGGAAATCGTTTTTTGAGGCCGTTAAAGCTTACAAAGCTGACTCTTCAAAATTCACGGGTAGCCCAAAATTGCCAAAGTACAAAGATAAGACTAAAGGGCGAAATCTTCTCGTCTACACGATTCAAGCAATTAGCAGCAAACAGTTGAAGAAAGGAATCATTAAACTTTCCGGCACTGAACTTTCAATTAAAACCCAGGTCAATCCCAACCAGATTTGTCAGGTTAGACTGGTTCCGAAATGTGATTCCTATGTAATTGAGGTGATTTATGATGCTTGTACTGAGCGTAGTCGAAGTGAACCGGAGTCCACCCTTGGCAATGCCAGCTCTGTAGCTAGTATTGATTTGGGACTGGATAATTTAGTGGCGTTAACTTCAAATCAGCCGGGATTTATCCCTTTGTTGATTAACGGGCGACCATTAAAATCGATTAACCAGTTCTATAACAAACGCAAATCCCGATTACAATCCCAGTTAAAAGGGAATCGTCAAACCTCACCCAGGATTCAGCGATTAACTCGCTGTCGCAATCAGAAAGTTGATAATTACTTGCATCATGCTAGTCGTGTGATTGTTGCGATTTTAAATACAAAACAAATTGGGACGCTAGTAATTGGCAAGAATGCACAGTGGAAAACTGAAATTGATCTAGGGAAGCAAACCAACCAAAACTTTGTTAGTATTCCTCACTCTCGATTAATTGAAATGTTGGAGTACAAAGCTCGGTTGGTGGGAATCACAGTAATTGTGCAGGAAGAATCCTACACATCGCGGGCCAACTTCGTGGGTCTAGACCCAATCCCTGTCTACGGGAAAACAGAAAAAGAGCCAATGTTTACTGGTAAGCGTATTAAGCGAGGTTTGTACAAAACATCGACTGGTCAGTTAATTAATTCTGATATCAACGCTTCGTACAACATCCTCTCAAAAGCAATCCCAAATGCCTTCAGCGATGGGATAGGTCGTGGGCGTAGTTCAGCCGAGGCGGGTTAATCCGCTCAAAGTAAAAGTGAAGGGGGAGGGACTTGAAGCCTCCCATGCCTATAAATGACTATACTTTTACCAGCTATTTAGTAGTATTTGATGGTGGTTTGCAGAGGTGCTTGGGGGCGATCGGCTCAGCGGCACGTTGCGAAAGTAGTGTATCACTTTTTTTTAACTATTTAAGTAGTTACGTAAACATCAAGACAGTTGACCAAAAAACGAGACGCAAGCCCCGGGCTAACGACGTGGGGACTCGGCAGCGGTTTCAACACATTCGACTACGCTCTGTTACCGCCGCCTTGAATATTTAACAAAGCTTAATGTAAAACCAGCACAGTATACAACTTTTTTCTGTTGTATAACAGTAGCATGGATATTAAATACAAGTCAAACAAAAATATTACGTACTCTTGCAAATACCAGATCGTGTGGTCTCCCAAGTACCGTCGCAAGGTTTTGATTGAAGGCGCCGATATTCGCCTGAAGGAGATATTGCTAGAGATTGCAACTGAGTTTAAAAGTGAATTAATTGAAATGGAAGTAATGCCAGATCATGTCCACCTTTTGGTCGAATGCGATCCTCAATTTGGGATCGCAAAACTCATTCGGTACATGAAAGGACGCTCATCTCGATATCTCCGCCAAGAATTCCCTTGGCTGAAAAGTCGATTGCCAACACTCTGGACTAATAGCTACTTTATTTCGACTGTTGGTGGTGCATTTCAGTGGTCAAGCAGTATATCGAGAATCAAAAAAATGTCTAGCTATGGTTGTCAGCAAAATTTAATCAACCCAGATCAATCTTTAGAAAACGTTTTAGAGTTGGTCTGTGAAGAATCAAATAAGCTTGCTAATTGCGGGATTTACTATTCTCGGCAGTTGTATTTTAAGACGGGCCAGATCCCAAGTAGATTCGATCTACACAGGTTGATGAAAGACAATCTTCATTTTAAAGCACTTTATTCTCACGTAGCTCAGCAAACCTTAACTGGTGTTGCAGAATCTTTTAAATCTTACATTGGGCTACTTAAGGGTATTAGCAGTGGAACAGTAACACAACATCCTAGATTGCCTGGATATCGCAAAAACAGCCTAAAACTTGCGACTTTCCCGAAGACGGATGTCAAATTGAAAAATGGACAACTACGATTCCCTTTGGGTGGTAAGGTTAAACTATGGTTTGGAATTGGTGAGTTTTATTTACCAATGCCGTCAAATTTGGAATATAGCAAGATTAGAGAAATTCGGTTATTACCCAGAAATGGTCAATTTTATAGCGGTTCTCAAAAAAGTGAGGTATGCCCACGGAACCCTATGCCCTATGCCCCATGCCCCATGCCCTATGCCCAGTCGTACCTCATCTTTCTGAGAAAGGCTATATGTTGAATTTGTTTATAAGGTTGAATCGGTAAAGGTTGATTTAGATGTCTGTCGAGCATTGGGAATCGATCCTGGATTAAATAATTGGTTAACTTGTGTTTCAAATGTTGGCACATCGTTGATTGTGGATGGATTACATTTAAAATCTTTGAACCAGTGGTACAACAAGCAGGTTTCAACAATTAAAGAAAACAAGCCTCAAAGTTTTTGGTCTAATCGATTGGCGGAAATTACGGAAAAAAGAAACAGGCAAGTTAGAGATGCTGTTAACAAAACAGCTCGGTTAGTATTGAATCATTGTCTTGAAAATAAGATTGGTACAGTCGTATTTGGCTGGAATAAAGAGATGCGCCAAGGAATCAATCTTGGCGGTCAAACAAATCAAAGTTTTGTGCAAATCCCCACGGCTAGACTGAAAGATAGAATTTCTCAACTTGTTGAGCAGCATGGAGTTCGGTTTGTTGAAACTGAAGAAAGTTATACAAGCAAGGCAAGTTTTTTAGATTCAGATGAACTACCTACGTTCGGTGAAAAAACTGAAGGGTGGAAAGAATCTGGAAAGCGTGTAAATCGCGGATTATATCGTTCAAAAAATGGAGTCAAAATAAATGCAGATTGTAACGGGGCTGCAAATATTTTGCGAAAAGTAGCGGCAACTTTAGGGCTATGCCTAGAAGAAGTCAGTAGGGGCGCTTTGATTTCGCCTTTAAAGGTTCGTATTTGGACTCTTTAAGCATCCCCGTCCCGGAGCGGGCTGGGGAGTATCAAAAATTAGCAATTTTGTGTATTCCAAAATCGCGGTCAATTAAAAAAATCTCCGACCTCAGCCAGCTAGCACTGTAGGTCGGAGGAGCACTCTATCACACCCGTCATCGCGGGAATAGGTGAATTTTGATAGAGATTACATTTTATTCAGCTGCGATCGCAACTCTTCCAACTCAGCATCCACAACCGTACCTGACCCCGATGTAGCAGCAGCAGTTTTACCCGATGCCGGCAATTGAGGTTGAGACACAGAGCCTCCGGCCAGTTGGGCTTTCATCTGAGCCAACTCGTCATCCACATCCCCGCCACCTTCTAGCAAGCGGAACTGTTCTTCCAAATTGCTGCCGCCGGCGGCCAGTTCTGCCGAAGCCCCCGCGCGAGCTTCAATCTGCAAAACTTTTTCTTCCATGCGATCGAAAGCCGCCATTGAACTGCCAGTATTCAGGGAGCCAATGGTGTTGTTGAGCTGTTCCTGAGCCTTAGCAGCGGATATCCTGGCTTTGAGCATATCCTTTTTCGTCTTAGCTTCAGAAATCTTGCTCTCCAAACCGATCAAGTTGCGCTTGAGACTTTCCACCTGAGTCGATTGCTGCTCCAGACTCGCTTTCAGAGTAGCAGCAGTTTCGGCGTGAGACTTTTTACGCACCAGCGCTTCCCTAGCCAAAGTCTCGTCCCCTTTTTGCAAAGCAAGCTGAGCGCGCTGTTGCCACTGGTTCGACTGAGACTCAGCTTGATTGTACTGGGTCTGGGTGCGCTTTTGAGCGGCGATCGCGCTAGCAACTGCCTGACGCAACTGCACCAGGTCTTCCTGCATATCCGTCACGGACTGTTCTAAAATCTTTTCTGGGTCTTCAGCTTTGTTGACCAGATCGTTAAGATTGGCTCTGACGACTCGGCTAATGCGATCGAATAATCCCATAATCCTATTTTTCCTTGGTGAGGTGTACTCTTGTCAGCGGAAAGCAGGCTTTAGATGCTAGCCCGCCGTTGTGAAATTCAGTTGGTCAGATTTTTAGTGCGATCGGGCCTGAGGTAAATTTTGCAAACATATAAATCCAGTTTAAAACGATCGAGTTAAGTCCTGCGGGAAGCTTATTCAAGCTCTATCTATTGAGTGTGAACTACTCACCGCTAACCTGGAGTACCAGGTATAGCGAGAGCTTCTGTACTCACAGGCGAGTGCCTCAAGACAGACTTGCGTCCCCATGAAGGTCTTACCTCCCCTCCTACAGCAGAAACGGCTGAACCATCCGTCTTTAGCATTCTGATACCCTCTGCTCTAATATTGATAGCTGCGTTTCCATCTCTGTCGTGACGAGTGCCACAATGGGGACAAGTCCATTCACGAACATCCAACGGCATTTCACGGATATGATGAAAACAATTAGAACAGAGTTTAGAACTAGGGAACCATCTATCTATCTCGACTAACTTCGCGCCTTTTCGTTCTAGTTTGTAAGCTAAGAAATTAGTGAATGTTCCCCATCCACAATCAGAAATTGATGAAGCCAAATTGTGATTACGAACCATGCCTTTGACATAAAGATTTTCTACTATGACCGCTTGGCTATCGCTGACCAACTTATGACTAAGTTTATGTAGAAAATCTTGCCGTGAATTACTAACTCGTTCGTACACTTTAGCAACAACTTTACGATCTTTATTTCTGGATTTACTCCCCTTTTGTTTACGGGCTAATTTCTTTGGCTTACGCTTGAGGTTTTTCTCATGTTTGGCCAAGTGTTTAGGATTGTCATATTGAGAGACCTTTGTGCCATCAGTAACAACTGCAAAGTGTTTGATTCCTAAGTCAATACCAGAGATTTTACCTTCTGAAACAGTAGGGTTTTCCCCTTCAACTTCGGTCAATATAGATGCCAAATATTTCCCGGTCGGCATTTTATTGACGGTGACAGTCTTGACTTTTCCCTCAATTTGTCGATGTATTTTGGCTTTAACTATCCCGAGCTTACCGGGAAGCTTTACACTGCCCTCTACTTTGACATTTTGAGGGTATTGAATTGACTGTTTGCCATGTTTAGATTTAAACTTAGGGAAGCCTGCACGTCGAGCAAAAAAGTTTTTGTAAGCCGTGGTTAAATTAAGTGTTGTAGCTTGTAAAACCTGACTGTAACAATTAGCCAGCCACAGCGTATCTTCGGCTTTTTTGAGCTTGGGCAATAGCGCGTTGAGTGCTACCTGTCCCAGTCCTTTCCCCGTATCTTTATAAACCTCAATGGATTTATTTAAGGCATAATTCCACCACCAACGCGAACATCCAAATGTTTGGGCTAGTAGTGCTTCTTGCCATGCAGTTGGATACAGACGGACTTGTACAGCTTGATGGAGCATCTAATATCACTTCCTTGTCCCAACATCTTACTACATACTACCAAAAACAGTAAAGACAATCTGAAAGATTTGGTCAACTCCGTACCTACCTACGTTGACGGGCCTCTCATCCTACCGCTCACCTGGGTACAGGTAGAGCGGGGGACTTCCCGGCGGTGTAAGTTAACTTCGATCCGGGAATTCCCCAACACCCTTCCGGTCATTTCTAGCTACCATATTCAGGAATTTTTGAACAGAAAAAACTATTGCGATCGTACCTTGACTTCAGGATGCGGGCGGCTCACCCGACGGCAACTTGGGCCTATTATTACCCGGAAGCATTTGTGCTTTCATCGCCGCCAACTCCGCATCGACATCGCCAGCACCTTCGAGAGACAGAAACTGCTTTTCTAAATCGCTAGTACCGAGTTCTGCAATTGCCTCGGAGCGAGCTTCTAGCTGCATGACTTTCTCTTCCATCCGTTCAAATGCGCTCAAAGCGCTGCCGGTATTGAGATTGCCCATCATTTCCTGAAGTCTTTCTGATGCTTGTGCCGATCGAGCCCGAGCAATATACATATCCTTTTTAGACTTGGCCTCAGAAATTTTACTTTCCAGCGCCCGCATATTTTCTTTAAGTTGAGTCACAACCACATTCTGCTGTTGTAACTGGCCTTTCATCGCTGTCGCCGTTTCTTGATAAGACTTCTTGCGCGTCAAAGCTTCCCGCGCCAAATTTTCCTCACCTTTTTGTAGGGCTAGCTGTGCCCGTTGATACCATTCAGCAGCAGTAGACTCAGCTTGGGAACACTGGCGTTCGGTGCGTTTTTGAGCAGCAATCGCCCCTGCTACAGCCTGTCTGAGCTGCACTAAATCCTCCTGCATATCCATCACAGCCTGTTCCAGAATCTTTTCTGGATCTTCTGCCGTGCCTACCAAACTGTTAATATTGGCTCGAATCATTCGCCAAATGCGATCGAATAGTCCCATCTTACCCTTCTCCCGATTGTAAACTACCCCACCCATAGAATGCGCGGGCTTTCAGTAGCCCCGATCTGGTCTGCAATGCTGCCAAACAATACCGAACCTCCGAGCGGATTTACTGCCGCTCCAAGAACAGAAATATTCATCGCACCATTCAAATCTGAATCACCATGCCAGCCACAATGCCCAGATTTAAAACTCTTGCCACTTCTGTAGGATTTACCCCTAACAGGATGGATATGGTTACATTTGTGGCACATCTGAGAAGTATCAGCAGGATTAACTTTAACCAGTTTTACCCCAGCTTGAATTGCTTTGTATTCAAGGAAGATTCGCAACTGATAGAAAGCCCAAGAATTAGAACGTCTGCGCTCAGTCTTGTTTCTTTGCTCTTGATTACTCCGAGATCTAATCCCTGTCAATTCCTCAATTGCAATAACTTTACCCTCAGATTTAGCCTGATTAACGGTGCGACTAATGTTGTGGTTAAGCCACGATTGATAGCGTCTCTCACGCCCCGACAGCCGTTGCCAGATTTGACGGCATCTACGCCGACCAGACGTGCCTTTCGAGGCTTTTTGTTGCAGAGATACTCTTACCTTAGAAAAATTCTCTCTAACCTGTTGAATCCCTTTACCATCCCACTTATCGCCACTGCTAGTAACGGCAAGATCACACCCAAATCAATACCGATGATTCCATCTTCAAAAGTCGGTTCAGGGGCTTCATCCTTGATTTGAATATGGATGTAGTATCCACGATCGCGATGTTTACACAGCGTTGCAGATGTAGGTTTTCTCCCTTGGAGCTTGCCTATCTGGTAGCTCCCTAGGTTGATCTTGATATGCTCTCTGCCACCGACAAGGGTCAAACTAGCAGAAAGAGTCTTTTTCTCTAAAGGCAAATATCCGAGCATCATAATCAGCACTGATAGGACGAAAGTCTTTAACAGGCTTGTTCTTAAGTTTGGCAGTTTTGCGGTTAGAAGAAACTCTGGCAATGGCACGGATGGTCAAGTTGGCAGACAAGTAAAACTGACTTCTAACTTGACTGTAAACCAGGGTTTGAATCCTGACATTATTCACCAGCTTAGGGTCAATCCTAGTGTTGATCGAGTTGCAAGCCAAAGCGAAAGCACTCAATGTAGCCTCTATTTTCTGAGACTGTTCTTGAGTGGGTTGAAGCTTGCAAACTATAGTCAATACTTGTTCCATGCCTACGATTATATCACTAGAATGACTATTTATAGGCGACTAAAGTCGCAGCCACTTTCCTCCCCATGTCGTTAGCCCGGGGATCAGATCTCGTCCTTTGGTGAGTTGAGGATGTCACTTGCCTCTACCTAGTTTACGGCTGATAATATTGCGGCTTCACCCCTTTTGCTTGCAGTTCTTTCGCCAAACGTTCGGCTGATGCAGCATCGTTCAAAGCCCCCATTTGGATCTTGACACCCTTTGAGAAGTTTCGCACGTAAGCATCGGGAACTGCGATTCTGGCTTGCTGTAGAGATTTTTCGTCCGTGTAATCAACGACAACGTAATAGAAACCATCCGCAGCCCGTGCAGGCCTTCCCAGTGTTGCTGCGGGGGTTCCAGATGTGGCTGCCGGAGATACTACTGCCGGAGATACTGCTGCCGGAGATACTGCTGCCGGCGGCAAAGTCGAAGATGTTGGAGGCAGAGTCGGCAGAGTCGGCACAGGCTGTGCAGCGCTGGGGCTGGCGCCCGGAAGCAAAGCTGTGCTGAGATTGTTGAGTCCTTGTTCCCTACCTCTGGCCTTGTTACCATCTTCTGTAGGGATGGGAACAGCCCCTGTCTCGGTGGGAATCACGGCCGGAGTTGGCGGGATTGATGCTTTTGGCGACGGGGAAGCGATGGGGCTAGCCGTCGGCTCGACATTACTCAGGGTGCTCAAATCCAGTTCGACAAATTCCTTGGAAACCAGATTTGGAGCTTTCGGGAGTTCCTTGTTATTTCCAGTATTTGTGGTGGCCCTACTGGTGGGACTTTCGGCAACTCCGGGGGCGGAGCTCACGAACAAGCGGTTGAGGCCTGCCATTTTAACTACGCTAGATGGGTGCATCACTGCGTAGCCCAAAGCTGTGCAGGACAGCAGAAACAGCAGCATCGAACTCAGCCCCAAGGGAGTTAACAGACTGGCGGCTAAACTGCGTTCTTCAGAAAGCTCGGCTGTTGGTTGATCCAAACTTTCGATCAGTTTTTCGCTAGATTCGAGATAGTTGTTCGGTGCTCCGGCGCTGCTAGATAATTGTGTTGCTTTGCTGATCCTGGTAGTTGCTAGTGGGGCATCGCCCGCGCTGCCGGCAAGGGAGAGGGGCAGCCGGATCGATTGCTGAGTCTCCTCTGCGACTGCTGGTAGATTTTGACCTAGCTGTTGGTCAGTTGTGCCTGTTTGCTTACCAGGGCGAATTGACGGCGATACCCACTGTTCTGCTCGTCGCCTGTGCCTTCTGTATTTCGTCAATTCTGCTTCCAGGTTTACTTCCAAACACCCCAGCGCAGCTTGCAAAACAGGCTTGATGGGGGTTGAAGACGACTGATTTGGGGATTCAATTGAAGAACGCTTACTCATTCGCAAAACTCCTACTGCCTCTAAGTACATTTTAATATGATTGATTTTGACATACTCCCCCATCAACCTTTCGCTATGACGGGATGCTTGAAAGCAGAATCGGGAAGAAGGAAGAAGGAAGAGGGAAGAAGGAAGAGGGAAGAGGGAAAAAGAAACTATTCCCAATGCCCCATTCCCAATGCCCAATGCCCCATTCCCAATTCCCAATGCCCAATTCCCAATGCCCCATTCCCAATGCCCCATTCCCAATTCCCCATTCCCAATTCCCCATTCCCCATTCCCCATTCCCAATTCCCAATGCCCCATTCCCAATTCCCCATTCCCCATTCCCCATTCCCCATTCCCCATTCCCCATTCCCAATTCCCCATTCCCAATTCCCCATTCCCAATGCCCCATTCCCAATTCCCCAATTCGCCCACTCAGCGATCTCACAACTATTCCCCTTCCCCATTCGGTTGCTAGGCTAGACTATCTTGCGTTTTGGCATCCGGTTCGAGCGCTAATTTATAACATCTCATACTCGCTACGCATTTGTCTTTTGTCTTGATCCCTGTCCACTTTATTAACTTTTGACCCGTTTTTTACCTTGAAAATGAGTCGCTACCAAGCTAATTGTTTCTATATATAACGAAATTATAAATAAATTATAAAGTTCGATCTTCCTCTGGGGATCGCTACAATCCAGACACAATAAGGGCTGGGAGGCTCTAAAACCTGCTAGCTCACTACAGGAGAATTAGAGAAGAAAATGATAGCCCTAAGAACTTTTATGAATACCTCTTTAACTTCTGCTTGTCGTCATTGTCGCCACTATACGCCTGAGGGAAGACGCGGCGGGAATTGCCAGCAGCTAAGTGTACCCGTTCAAAGTCACTGGAAAGCTTGTTCTTTGGCGGTTTCTCCCTTTGGGCCGTCTTGGGAAAATCTAGAAGACCTCTTTGACAGCATACCACTGCGGCAGGAACAGACTTTGACGTTTGCCGAGGCTGCCGTCACTGCTTCTGAGCGAAATGCCTGGCAGCCTACAGCCACAACCTTCACCGAAACATCCGTTCCAGCAATCTCAGTTTAGTTGCACGCGCTGCGGGCAAACTAAACTGACATTAAGGGCGATCGGCTGCATTCTACTTCCTCTACCGATCGTAAATCACAAACATCTGTGACATGAAGCAATCAAAAAAACTTATTCCCTCCTCCACTTAAGGTAGCCAAGGATACTGACGAAAATCTGGTTGCCGCTTTTCTAAAAACGCTTGTTTGCCTTCGGCTCCTTCCTCTGTCATATAGTAGAGCAAGGTGGCGTTTCCCGCTAGTTCTTGCAAGCCGGCTTGACCGTCGCAGTCGGCATTGAAAGCAGATTTTAAACAGCGAATCGCGATCGGACTTTTCTCTAAAATTTCCGAAGCCCACTTAATTCCTTCTAGTTCGAGTTGTTCGACGGGCACGACGCAGTTTACTAAACCCATTTCTAAGGCTTGTTGTGCGCTGTACTGGCGACACAAAAACCAAATTTCTCGCGCTTTTTTCTGGCCGACAACCCGCGCTAGATAGCTAGCTCCGAAACCGCCGTCGAAACTCCCTACTTTCGGGCCGGTTTGTCCGAAAATCCCATTGTCAGCAGCGATCGTCAAGTCGCAAATTAAGTGTAAAACGTGACCCCCTCCGATCGCGTAACCTGCAACTAGGGCTATTACAACTTTCGGCATCGATCGAATCAACTTTTGTAAGTCGAGTACGTTCAAGCGGGGAATGCCGCCGTCATCCACATAGCCGGCAGAACCCCGCACGCTTTGGTCTCCACCAGCACAAAAGGCATATTTCCCGTCCGTGTGAGGCCCTGCACCAGTAAACAGGACAACGCCGATTTTAGTGTCTTCGCGTGCGTCAGCAAAGGCATCGCACAGTTCAAAGACGGTTTTGGGACGAAAAGCGTTCCGCTTTTCAGGTCGATCGATCGTAATTTTGGCGATGCCGCCGTTTTTGTGGTAGAGAATATCTTCGTAGGTTTTGGCGGTTTGCCATTCAATTTCCATAATCAATCGATTTGAGATTGCTGATTTGAGCTTTAACACTGTACATTAATGTACCGTCAGTCATTGAGCGTCATATTGATTTGGTACTCACTCAGAGAAACCATTCCCCGGAATCCCCCGTCATCCCGATCGCCCGTGCCATTTATATTTTTACTCTTCGAGCGCCCTTTATAAGAAATACCCTGAAAACCCTGCGACTTTAGTCCAGGGATGAAAGGGCGTTGCAGGATTTATCCTGCCTGCCCCATCTTGACAAACTGATTTTGGTTTGATAAAGTTGTTGAAACTTAGTTGGTGAAAAACCCGACAGTTGCAAGCCGTTAGGCACCAAAGTAGCCATAGACTCAGCCACTCGCTGTGTGGGTAGTGGGTATCTGACTTACCCTTTAAGAATTAAACTTTGGGCGGATTCATCCCCCAATGTTTGTCCTTAAGAATCCCCGCGTCTTCAGACCGGGGAGTGTCAATTGTGCCCTAACAGAGACAGCAGATGTTTTGCTGCTTTGCCAAATAGCTGGTAAAAGTATAGTCATCTATTACAGTGCCGTGGGAGGCGTTGAATCCCTCCCCTTTCGCTTTCACTTCGAGCGGATTCAACCGCCTCGGCTGAACTAGGCCCACGACCTATCCCATTGCACAAGGCATTTGGGATTGCTTTTCTCAATATATTGTAAGACCCGTTAACATCAGCATTAATCAATCTACCCCTCGATGTTTTGTACAATCCTCTCTTAATTCGTTGGCCACTAAATGTGACATCCAGGGCACCAATACTCCCGTATACAGGAATTGGATCTAAATTCAGAAAACTGGATTGAGAAGTATATGATTCTTGCTGCACCATCACTCTTATTCCGACCAATTCAGCTTTGTATTCCAACATCTCAATTAATCGAGCATGAGGAACAGTTACGAAGTTCTGATTAGTTTTTTTTCCCAAATTAATCTCGTTTTTCCATTGTACATTTTTCCCTATTACCAGAGTCCCAATCTTTCCTGAACTTAAAAGATTGATGATAGAACGACTGGCCTGGTGTAAGTAATTATCGATTTTCTGGTTTCTACAACGAGTCAAGCGCTGAATCCTACGCGATGTTTTGCGACTCTCTTTCAATCGAGATTGTAGATGTGCTTTACGCTTATTGTAAAACTGATTAATTGATTTTAATGGTCGCCCGTTAATCAGTAAAGGGACAAATCCCGGCTGATTTGAAGTTAGCGCCACTAAATTATTCAATCCTAAATCAATACTAGCTACTAATTCTTTCTGATTTTCATCAATGGTGGACTCCGGCTCATCATAAATTACCTCGATTACATAAGAATCACATTTGGAAGTCTAACTTGACAAATTTGCTCTGGTTTTACCTGGGTCTTAATCAAGATCTTAGTCCCGGACAGATGGATAATTCCTTTCTTCAATTGCTTGCTACTAATCGCCTGAATCGTATAAACGAGAATGTTTCGCCCTTTGATTTTATCTTTGTATTTGGGTGTTTTTGGCCGTCCACTAAATTTTGTGGGTTCATTTTTGTAAGCTTTAATGGCTTCAAAAAACCCTGGCCAATTCTTGTCCAATCTCATCAATATTTGTAGACTTACTTTAGCTGGTAATGCCTTATATGCTGGATGAGATTTCATCAACTGAGCCATTTTGTTGTAATTCAGATATCCCCATCCGTATAGGAAGTTTTGGCCAATCACGTAGTTAGCAGCATTGTAAAGATTTTTAGATTGAAATGCTAATCCATCGATCGGGGCGAAACTATGTTCTGTGGATTTAATGATGTGCCTCTCTGCTAGTTGCATTCAGACTCTCCATTTTTCAACAAGCGCAATAATTCTCTCAGTTGAGCCTTCTGACTATATGATACTACCATTGCTTACTACTGCTTACAAACTTAATAAAGTTTTATAATACCGGATCCCGCGACTCGAATTCGATGGTCGCGAGTAAAGCTTGAACTTCGCCAAAAACTTCGGGGTCAATCCCTCCTTCTTTCGTAAATACAGCGTCTACGATCATCACTCCGCGCAGCACCGCAATCAGAGCCGCCAGAAACACTACAACAGAGTGATATCTTGTTCGCGGAGCTTTTGCCCACTAATGCGGGGACAACAGCTCAACAACTTCCGTGCCGATCGTGGTGGTGTCCATCATCAAAAATTACTGTCGATTTGGCTGTGATACAACTTTCTTTTTCGATCTTAACTTTTTCCTGCGCGTCCTCCATTCTGCTGACCTACGTGTTATAAAACTTTATGATCTTTAATGGGGAATTGGGAATTGGGCTCTAGCGTTGCTCCGGGATGGGGAATTGGGCTCTAGCGTTGCTCCGGGATGGGGAATGGGTAGCAAATAACCCATAAGCCATAACCCATAAGCCATACAGAACTAATAACCAATAACCAATAACTAATAACTAATAACTAATAACTAATAACTAATAACTAATAACTAATGACTAATTATCTGATCCATAGGCAGTGGATGAATAGGGCTGTGGAACTCGCACAAGCAGCCGGGGATGCTGGTGAAGTACCCGTTGGTGCTGTGATTGTTGACGGTACCGGTAAGTTGATTGCTCAAGCGCAAAATCGGCGAGAGCGAGATTGCGATCCGACAGCCCACGCTGAAATCTTGGCTCTGCGCGCGGCTGGGCAAGTTTTGCAAGATTGGCATCTCAACCAATGCACGCTCTACGTGACCCTGGAGCCTTGCCCGATGTGTACTGGTGCTATAGTACAAGCTCGGATCGGTTTGCTGGTATACGGAGCAGATGACCCAAAAACCGGCACGATTCGGACTGTGGCTAATATTCCAGATAGCGCCCCTTCCTGTCACCGGTTGTCTGTGCTCGGTGGCATTATGGAGTCGGTTTGCCGCCAGCAGTTGCTTTCTTGGTTTGAAGCCCGAAGGGGAGAAGGGGAGAAATCCGATCGCTGTTAGAGCCCCGAATTCTTGCAAAAGTCGGGGTTCTGGATCTTCGGTTTTTTTACCTTAAATGTGACAAGAATGCTCCCGCCTGCTCGAAGAGAGGCGGTGAGATGAATTGTCGCCAATAAACAACTGCGAAGCATCTTTTGAGAATAAAATATTGCGTTGTTTTCCTGCAGGATGGTATTGTAATTTTATGATAACACTAGCCTACGAGTACAAACTAGCTCCCACACCCGAACAGATAAAGACTTTTGACAATTGGTTAGAGGTCTGCCGCTCGGTATGGAACTTTGCGCTTAGAGAACGCAAGGATTGGGTTAACTCTAGGAAGTGCGCTCTCAAAGCTTGTAGCATTTTATCGGAATATATAATTCCAGCAGATGCTAAACGTCCTACCTATGCTGGTCAGTGCAAAGGATTAACAAGAGCCAAGCAAGAATACCCACATCTTAAAACCGTACATTCCCAAGTGTTACAGCAAGTTTTGAAACAACTTGAGACAGCATTTGTGTCAATATGGGAAAGAGGATTTGGGTTTCCTAGATTCAAGAAAAAGATGCGTTCGTTTGTGTTTCCGCAAATGAAAACAGAATATCTAGTTGGGGATGTGGTTAAACTGCCTAGCATCGGGATGGTCCCCATCCGTTGATCTCGTCCGATACCTGTTGGATTTGTCCTGAAGCAGGCAAGGATAGTTAAACGCGCATCTCGTTATTATGTGTGCTTTCATTGCAGTGTAATGTGAATGTACCTGACGTACCTCCTCACGGAGAGCCGTTAGGAATTGACGTGGGACTGACTTATTTCGGGGCTACATCCATAGGCGAGTTGGTTGAAAGACCTCGTTTCTTTGTCGATGCTTCACGTAAGCTGAAATTGCTACAAAAACGGCTAAAACATAAGAAGAAAGGTAGTAATAACTGGCATCAGCTCAACCAAAAAATAGCGAGGCTACAGGAACACATTTCTAATTCCAGAAAAAATTGGCATTTCAAATTAAGCCATCATCTCTGTAACCAAGCAGGAATGATTTTTGCTGAACATTTGAATTTAAAAGCCATGTCTAAAGGGATGCTGTGCAAACATACCTTGGACGCTGGCTTTGGTCAGTTTCTTAAGTTCTTGAGTTGGGTGTGTTGGAAACGTGATGTATACTTGGCAAAAGTAGATTGCAGAGGTACGTCTCAAACTTGCCCTATATGTGATGCCCACACTCCCAAAGATTTAAGTGTTAGAGTACATGAATGTGCTTGTGGGTATCGAACTAATAGAGATATTGCAGCAGCTCAAGTAGTGAAAAAGCGAGGACTTTTAAACCTTAAAGCCGATGGACAAACGGTGTTTAAAAATGTCTGTGGAGACGGTCTAACGGGGATAGAAATATCTAGTCAAGAGTCTTTGAAGCAGAAAATTCAAGCTGTGAAGTTTGGAATCCCCCACTGTACCCGATAGGATCAGTGGTGGGAGGATGTCAATCGATCGCCGAAGTTTAATCGCACTTGGCTACTTAGCTGAAATAATAGATGAGTAAATGCCCGATCGAAGGAACAGGCATTTAGTGCCTCTGATGCGCTGCTGTCGGGTTAGCTAAGGTTTTACCTGTCCGACAGGAGATCTTGCGGGGGCGATCGTTCGATTTGTATCCGTCAGTAACTCAGCCCGCTCCGGGACTGAGCTTGTAAGAGTAATCGCACTTCGATTTCGCGAGCGTGACCGGCTGTACTGACCAGCTATCGTCTTAACTGACTACGTTATTTGAGTCAAGACACTGCTTGAATGCGACGCTAGTTTTGGGCTCTGTCGCTAGTGGTTAAACAGTTTTAAAGTCACGCTTTACAGTGCTGCTAGCCCAACAAGCTCTTATAACAAAGGCGCGCGCGAACATTACCCGCAAGGGATTCGGAGACAACCCGATCTCCACTCTGGGGCAACCATACCCCTCCACCCCCACCAGGGGGATTCACTCTTGACTGAAGTCCCCCTTAGAGTTTCCCACTCTTCGGGCTGAAGCCTCTGAGTTTCCCACTTACCGAACTTTTTTTATGACAATAGCAAAACTGTCCCGATCGACAGACTAAAGATTTGCCAAAAAGTATAACTTTAGACTCTAGACATCAATAAAGCAGCTTAATTGCTATGCGTCATACCGCCACGATCGCCATTGATTCGAGTAAATCATCTCTAGTGAAGCCAATGCCCGCCAAGGTAGCATCTAATACCTCTCTCGTTTCTCCTTGGTTAACCTCCTTACTCTATCCCCTAGGTCACTATGTTGTCCTACCGTTTTACTTTGGCCAGATAGAGATTGCCGGACAGGAGCACCTCCCGAAGGACGGGCCTGTAATTTTAGCCCCTACGCACCGTTCCCGCTGGGATGCCCTGATGATGCCCTATTCCACAGGACAGAAGGTGACTGGACGCGATTTGCGCTTTATGGTCACTGCTGATGAGATGCAAGGACTGCAAGGTTGGTTCATCAGGCATTTGGGAGGTTTTGCTGTCGATCTCCGGCATCCCGCCATTAGCAGTCTCCGTTATGGCGTAGAATTGCTTCTTTCCAAGGAAATGTTGGTCATTTTTCCCGAAGGTGGCATTTTTCAGGATGGTGAAGTTCACCCGATTAAGCCTGGATTGGCTCGTTTGGCAATCCAAGCGGAGTCTCTAGAACCTGGTTTGGGGGTAAAAATTGTACCGATGAGTATTCGCTACCGCCCCCGTGTTCCTCGATGGGGTTCTGATGTGAAAATTGCGATCGGTTCTCCGCTTTCGGTGGCGGATTATGCGACTGGCGGCGGGAAAAAGGAGGCGCGATTGTTGACTGCGGATTTAGAAATTGCTCTGAAAAATCTCGATCAAAGTTAATAATTGTCATCCGATTTGAGATTTGAGATTTGAGATTTGAGATTGAACCCGTCCTGAGCCAACGCAGAGCTTCGGGACTGCGAAGGAATGAATCCGGGAACCCCGGATAAAATTGCTTGATTGTCAGTTGTTAGTTGTTAGTTGTGAAGTGATATAATATTTGTGACAACTTGTGAAAGTAGTGGTAAATTTTTGCTATATGATGTCAGGATTAATGGGTTTTGATTTGAACTTTAAGCCTGGTCAAATTGTCAGTTTAGAGTGTGGAGATGCGTGTCTGCATTCCGAGGTAATTCAGGTGGTTGAGGCGCGTCAAGTTTGTTGGGTGCGCCCTTTGATGTTAGTTGTATTAGTGTCGGGGAAGGATTCATCGGAAGAATACACTTTATCCGATTTACGAGATGGTGCTGATTTGCTTTGGCCGCTGAGTTTGTTTCGGGTGGCCTTGGATACAGAAGTAATTTCACTGTTGACTCAGTTGCAGTCTCTGGATTCTGAGAAAAAAGATGCTGTTATTGCTTCTCGGCAACTTAGGGATTTTGTCGATCGAGTTTGGGCAGCTTTTCCAACAGCTTTTAATTAGTCATTAGTCATTAGTCATTAGTCATTAGTCATTAGTCATCAGTCATCAGTCATTAGTCATCAGTCATTAGTCAACAGTCATTAGTCATCAGTCATTAGTCATTAGTCAACAGTCAACAGTCATTAGTCATCAGTCATTAGTCATCAGTCATTAGTCAACAGTCAACAGTCAACAGTCATTAGTCATCAGTCATTAGTCATCAGTCATTAGTCATCAGTCATTAGTCAACAGTCAACAGTCAACAGTCATCAGTCATTAGTCATCAGTCATTAGTCATCAGTCATTAGTCATCAGTCATTAGTCATTAGTCATCAGTCATTAGTCATCAGTCATTAGTCATCAGTCATTAGTCAACAGTCAACAGTCATCAGTCATCAGTCATCAGTCAACAAAATAAAACAAAGCTCGCAATCACAAAAATATTAATTTAAAATATCGCGTGTGAAAGTTCTTCAGGGTTGAGATTATTGTGAATAACTTGACCGTCGCGGAACCAGACAACTCGCCGAGTTTGGCGCGCTACTTCCGGTTCGTGCGTTACCATAACAACAGTCATGCCACTAGCATTGAATTCTGTAAAAATATCCATTACTTCTTGGGTAGTTTTAGTATCTAATGCACCTGTAGGTTCGTCAGCAAGTAACAATACAGGACGGTTGACAATAGCCCGCGCGATCGCAACTCGCTGCTGCTGTCCTCCTGATAGTTGATTCGGTCTATTTTGCAGCCGACTTTCCAAGCCTACCTTCGTTAAAGCATCTACTGCCCGTTCGCGTCTTTCCGCTGCGGGAACACCGGCATAAACCATCGGCAACATCACATTTTCTAAGGCTGTCAACTGAGACAACAGGTGAAATTGCTGGAAGACAAAACCTAATTTTAAATTGCGAATTCCGGCCAATTCTGCTTCCGGCATTTGGGCGACATCTACGCCGTCTAAGTAATAGCTGCCACTCGTAGGTCGATCGAGACAACCGATAATATTCATAGCTGTAGATTTTCCCGAACCCGATGCGCCCATAATCGCACAATATTCTCCTTGTCTTACCGTCAAGCTGACACCGTTTAAAGCGCGAACTTCCAGGTCGCCAATCCCGTAAACTTTTGTGACATCTTCGAGACCGACAATAACGGGTTTTGACAGGACTTGCTGGTCGAGGTCTTGGTAGGTATCGGTTTGTAGTTCAGGCATTTTTTTTCTGTGCGATCGACACAACTAACTACTAACTTAACACTTCCGCACACTTTGACGGTTTGATTTAACAAAAAAGCGACCTGCAAGCGATCGCCCATCATCTCGTTACTTTAACTCATTGTACAGTTCGCGAAACACTAGATCCGCGAGCTTACGGCAACTAGCATTCCGAGCATCGGCGAGCCTGCCTCCGCGCTTTTTAGTTCCATCGCTTTCAAACGCGCGACTGACAAAATATTCGCGTAATTCCAACTGCAATACAGTGTAAGACTGTCCTTTGAGCTTCTGCGGTTCAATGCGGCAGTGCACGTAAGTCCACATCGTGCTCCTAGTGTTGGCACACCCCGTCCACTTGCTACCACCGCCACCTGCCCGGACTTGCCCGCTAGATCTCTCAACTTTGCCAAGTCCGCAAGCTTGTCGAAATCGTCGGAGCGCGCGCTTCTTCGGCAAGCACTGGAAGTCCTCGAACGGGAATATTCGAGAGAGAATCCAGCCGCGCTCGCGGTAGCCGAATGCAAACTTTTCAAAAATTCGGTGATAAGGATCGAAGTCAGGCTCGCCAAGCAGGTCAATCAATCTGCGTTCAACTCTTGCCTCGGTATCGTGCAGGTCGCAAACCACCGCTGCGAGTTCCCGCGTCATTTCGGAGATATTTGCCCGATCGCACTTTTGCTCTTTCTCATAGTGATTTTTGAATCGCGACAGAATGTTTTTAGACAGAAAGTTGCCGCGGTCGGCGAGCCACGCCCAAAACGCCGGCGGTTTGCCCGGTTCGAGCGAACCGTTTTGCCGCTGGCTGTTGACCGTCGCGCGCGCTGGATATTCCGCTCTATAAGACTTAGACAAAGTTAGACACCGTTAGATGTTTTTACTCTGATGCTTATTTCCTGTTTCAGCGTAGTCTCAGAATGACTTCTGAGGGTTTGTCTACTCCACAGGCAATCTCGGTAGAGCTTACCGTTTGATTCATTCAATCTGAGCGAATCGGAACGTGAATTCCTTCAAACCATCGCTCGATATTTTTAGCAGCATTCAAGTCTCTGTCTTCTGTGTGACCGCAATCAGGACACACATAAACTCGATTCTTTAATGGCATTTTGTGGCGGTGATTTCCACAATTTGAGCAAATCTGAGAACTCGGAAAAAAGCGGTCAACTAGAATCAACTGACTAGAAAAATTTTCAGTTTTGTATTCTAGTTGTCGCTGAAATTCGTACATTCCACAATCTGCAATTGCACCCGCCAATTTGTGATTTTTCAAAAATGCTTTGACATTCAAGTCCTCAATTTTAATCACGCTGTGGTTTTTAGCGAGATAATTAGTGAGTTTGTGAATAGCATCTTTGCGGATGAATGAGATGCGAGAATGCAGCTTTGCTAACTTTCTAACGGCTTTAGTCCGGTTCTTTGAGCCTTTAGCTTTGCGACTGACAGAACGCTGCAATCGCTTCATTTTTTTACTCATTTTGCGGTCAGCTTTAGGGTTGGCAAAAACCTTCCCGTCACTGGTAATAGCCAATTCCTTGATACCAATATCAACGCCAACAGAGGGGCGATTTAGTGGTGTTGGAGGCTGTTCAATCTCATACTTGATAGCTATAAACCATTGCTCAGCAGTGCGACTAATTACGCAGTTATGGGTAGATGTGATAGGTAAAGGTTCGTGCAGTATAACCCAACCAATTTTAGGGAGTTTAACTCGCTTACCATCATTGCTGATACCAGGCTTGGCTTTAGTGCCTTGCTCAAGATAAAAACTGTCTTTTGACTTGCCTTTTTTCTTGAACTTAGGCTGTTTGGAGACTTTTTTGAAACATCTATCCCATGCCGTCCTTACCTCTGCTAAAGCTTGTTGTGGACTTGCTTTAGAGCTTTGATAGTACCAGGGATTAACTGGTTTAATCTCAGCGACTAGACGTTTGTGCAAGTCAATAGCAGAGGGGATTTTGATTGCTTTGTCAGTCTCTCTAAGTTGTAAAGCTTCCTGAATAACAGCATTGCCAAAATTGTAAGCGTGTCTGGCTACTCCACAGTGTTGACGAAATAGAGTCACCTGTTTGTTATTAGGTTTTAATTCCGTCTTAAAACTGAGTAGCATTATTTTACAGCCTCCACTGCTTTAGCTATACCATCAATCAGTTTTTGGTTTTTGTGGCTTCTAGCTCCGTAAAGTCTAGCGCTAAAGACTTGAATTAATTCAATCATGTCTTGAACTAATTCCTGTTCAAAACTCAACTCATCCGGTGATTTGTTGACAATTACTACCTCGCATTCAAACTCTTCACACATCGCAAAAACCAATTCAGAACCAAATCTAAGAAGCCGATCTTTGTGAGTGATGACAAGTCTACCAACTTCACCGGACATGATTCGTTTGAGTAGTTTTGTTAGTCCCTTTTTCTTGTAATTAAGTCCAGAACCTAAGTCTTGAATTGTCTCAAATTGCCAGCCATTAGCAGCACTAAACGATTCCAAGACAGCAGCCTGACGCTTCAAATCTTCTTTTTGGTCGTGACTAGAAACTCTGGCATAGTTGATAGTGATTCGCTCATCTGTCTGATTCAAGTCTCTGGGAATGATTCGCTTGATATCGGCAAGGTAGAATCGTCTTTGTCCAGTGGGAGAGCGTTCAAACCTAATCTTGTCTGCATCAGTCCAGCGTCTCAGTGTCTTTGTCGAAATACCAAGCTCTTTGGCGGCTTCTCCGATTGAAAGGGTCACTTCTGATTGAGTCTCCAAGAGTTGCTTACCTCTAATACTACAACTCAATAGTTACCCAATCCGGGAAGAATGTCAATAGGTGTTTATCACAAATCTTTCAGCCCCCTACCCAAGCAAGGCGGCCTTTGATAGAATTGATGAAGCTGGTCTGCTTGCGCGTTGTGGTTTTCAAGTCCAGCAGCGCGCGGCGGATTTTCTCAATCTGGGGATTGAGCTCCTTTACCCAGAAGCGGCGATCGTACACGTCGAGGTAATGGCGGCGGTAAAGCTCGCACATCACGAGCGCATCGAACGAATCGTCCTTGTTATCAGTTCCTCCGAGGCTCCGGCGAGTAGCGCGTACCATGCCTTGATCCGCCGTCAGGACAAAAACCCCGTATCTTCGGAGATGCTTGCGCCAATAGTAAGAATAAGTCCCCGTGCCTTCTAATATTGCGACGGCGGGCGAATCTCCTACTTTTTTGAGCAAACTTTCGATTTCTGTAGTTTTGTAGACCGAGTGAACCGCGCCAAATTCAGGAGAGAGATAGAAATCTCTGAGTGCAACTGTCGGAAATTTCTCAAGCAAGACCACGTCCACGCGGTGCGCGGAAACGTCAATTCCTATTACTTTTAACATCAGTCTCCAACTATTAAAACTCTTACATAACCCACGAATCACCCAAGGGTGTTAACCCATATCCGCACTGAGGCTTAGGAGTTTTTATCGCGCGGCGAGGTTGGAATTCGCCGCGCGTTTGCGATCGGTCGTTCGTTCCCAGGAAGTATTGGGGCGATAAAATCACCCACTTCCCATCTAAAGAACTAGAACCAATGCGAGGACGCAACCCTTACCCGCTACTCCCCTTTTTTCCAGGGGAGTTTCGACTGTTAGGGAAACAGCCATCCTCAGGCGGGAATCAATCCGATCGCGACTAGCGATACGTAGACATAAATTGCTTTGGTCTGTTTGGTAATTGCGCTCGGTTCTACTTCCTCGAATTTCTTAGCTCGGAGAATATCGTTGGCAATATTTACGCATTCTGCCAAGCAACAGTCAAATGATTTGTGTGAACCTAAGAAACCGCGAGATTTAGCTGACTTGATAACTGCAAAAGTTTGCTTGAATTCTTCCTCGTTGTAGCTATCTTGCCGTAAGTTTTTGGCATCGGCGAGCAAGCGAAGAACCAGGCGACTGTTTTTATTGGCAGACTCCATAGGGTTATTGTTGGAGGTAGTTGAATTAGAAATTGTTGACTATTTATTGGCGTGTTGATGTATCATTGGGGCAAGCCGAGTTTGCTTTTTACAAGGCGACTGCTAGAAGCGATCGAGGGTTCGACGTTCGATCGCTTTTAGTTTTTGGATTTTGGATTTTAGACTTCGACTATAAAGGAGCTGCTGTTAGAGTTTTCGCGCAAGGCTTCTGCCATTCGCTCGACAGATTTTTCTATATCGTCCGAGGACATTCGCCCGAATTCGGCTTGACCTATGGCTGCGACGTGTGACGCGGCTTGCTCGAAGTCGCAGTCAAAAATACTTGCTAGCATCTTAATCGCCACGGTGGAAGTAATCCCAGTAGAGACGATCACGCACTTCTCTTGTCTTGATAGGTCAGTTAAGCCGATCGCCCGCGGCGCATCCTCTTCATCATCGCTGTCGGGAACGATGCGAATCGACTGCAAATTCAAGTCGCAACTGTCCAAGAGGTCGGAGAGCGTCTCCCGCAATTCAGTCAACGCGCGGTAATGCCCCTGGACTTTCAGGATGAGGTTCGACACGTTGAAATCAATCTCGACAATCTCCCCCTTCATGGCATCGTCAAGCGGCGGCAGTGCGGAATGTTTGAATGTGTAGATGTTTGGATGTTCCATTGTTGTTAATAGGTGGTAGGAAGCGATCGCCTAGCTCGAAGGCGATCGCGCTGGAAGCAGATGATGGAAGTCGAATTAGCGGAGGACTGCTACATCGCATCACCTCCGCTAGGGGGCGAGCGAGCGCTCGACTCCGCGCCTGCAAATCCAAGCAGGTAACTGTCAATCAGTCCGTCGTCACAAAACGGGATAGCAGCGAACCGGCCAGCCGATCGCCTGGATTGGACTGCTTCTAACGGCTTCTGCTGCAAGCCGACTTTGCCCAGTGTGGCAAACCAATCGATCGCGCGGTTGTGGCTGAAGGCATCCGGCGAAGGTGTCGGAACTTTTTCCGGGGGGTCTAACAAGTCCGACAAGAACCAATCACCAGGAACGAGCAGCCGCCAAATCTCGTAGAGCGTCTTGAACGTTCGCGACCTGCTACCAAGACTCAGAACCCATCCCCCGGTGACGGATTTACATAAATCTAGGCAGGCAGCGCGCGCCAATCTGAATACCCGAATGAAGCTGCATTTTTGCACCGGGGTGATGTCCTTTGCCTCGTAAATTGTCTGTTTGTACGATCGCACTTGCTCCATTAATTCCTGATTCTCGGCGCGCAGCCGCGCGATCTCTGCCAGCACAGCATCCAGTTCGGAGGGTTCGATTTGTTCCGAAGCGCGATCGGCATCGAGGGATTTTTCGATCGGCTCCAGGGCTTGAATAATTTCGACACCGGGGGGAGTTTCGATCGGCTGATTGTCGCAAAGTGCGATCGGCTCCTGGGCTTGAAAAATCGGGAACGGCTGACCGACAAGCGCGGCAACCCAAGTCTCGCGGCGAGTCTTGTTGCCGTCGGGCGTAATTCCTAATTCCTGCGCGATCTCTTTGAGCTCCGGCAGTAGGTGTTTGTCTAGTAGTTCGCGGGTGTAGATGTGTAGATCCATGATTTTGAAGAAAGGGGCGAGTATGCAGTCCCGCCCCGTCTCGTTGGGGTATGCAGGCAATCTATGGGAGATTTAACGCAGAGGTTCTGCAAAACCAAGCATTCACGCGGCTGAGCCGAATCCCTTTGTTGTATCTACCTTTCCATACTTTAGTATAGACATATTTATTTGTCAACACTAAAGTATGGATTCTATAGTAAAATGAATCCAGACACAGGTAACGAGAAAAAAGAGACCTTGAAAAACTTAATTGAAGCGGCGGGTACAACTCAACGCCAGTTAAGTAGGGATACCAGTATTGCCGAAGTGACGATTAACACTTGGGCGGCTGGCCGTAAAATACCCCGACTTGACAATGCTGCTTTGGTTGCCAGCCAGTTGGGAGTTTCGTTGAAAACTTTGGCGAAATCGATGCACCTTGATGTAGTGGCTATCCCCGGCGACTATAGCCTGGTCGAACTCAAGGCAATTGCCGCCGAGTTAGGGATCGAAAGGGTGGAGGACTTGCCCGAAGACTATCAAGCTCTGAGGCGGATGCGCGATCGGCAAAACTGACGCGCTCCCAAAATACCGCTACACATAAAAGCTTCTCCCATGAGAGTCGTATTTATGTGTAGCCCTACAAAGTAGAAACCATGAAGCAACTCACGCTGTTTGACGCCCTACCTGTCGAAAGCAGTATCAAACCGGGGAACTGGGTGAAGCTGCGGCGCAAGAGCAATAATGCCGCCTATTGGAAGAAAGGAGAGATCGTTCGGGTCGAGTCTGTCCATCCCTCGGATGGCAGTATTAGATTTTGGAACGAGAGAACTGAAGGCTGGGGGTATCTGTATCCCGACCAGATTGTACTGGTGCCGCTACCCGCTGATTCTGTATCAAGTGCGATCGCCTTTGATACAGAATCAACACCCGAGTCCGTTGATACAGAATCAACACCCGAGTCCGTTGATACAGAATCAAAACCAGAGCCCGCAGGAATTGATTCTGTATCAGAGCCGATCGCCCTTGATACAGAATCAAAACCAGAGTCCGTTGAAATTGATTCTGTATCAGGGCCCGTCAGCACCTACTCCCCCAAAGGAACGGCCCGCTGCGGGGAACTGAAATACTTTCGATTCAGCTACCGCTGCGGAAAAAAAATGAAACACGTCCACATTCCCGGCGGGTGTACTCGCGTCTTGCTCGCTCAGCAAAGAGCAGCCGAAGTGATGGAACTTTCGGCCGCTGGAGTTCCGGCAGTCGAGATTTGCGATCGCATCAAGCAGTGGAGCGGCAAAGTTACCTAGAAATCGAATGCACCCAGAACTGGCCGTCGTAGGCGCAAGTCCGGCGAACGAGCTCGTAAGAATAGTGCAGCCCCGCGCCGCTGACGCTCGTGTCGTAACCGCCTGCAAAGTATTCGCCGTAGGGGTCGTTAACAATCAGCCCGGTTTCGTCGTACCCGCGCCCGACGATGATGTGGCCCGACCGGGTGAACATCCCGTGAACGATGACGGGGTTGTTGTTGTCGAGCGACTGTTGGATGCCCTCGATCGATCCGTACCACGTAAAGTCATCCTTGCAGCCGTAAGCGCGGACGACCTTTGCCAAGTCCTCTGCCGAATGCCGGCTCAATTTCTGGCCGCGGACGTACTCGAACAGCTCGTCTTCAAGTTGCCATGCCGAATTTTTCGACCTAATGCCGTGGTAATCCAAACACATCGCTACCGAGGTTAAATTGCACGTTCCTTCGGGGTGGTATACATTGTCTAATTGAGAAAAGTGCCTCACGCTCAATACTTTCATCCTTGCCTCCTAGGAGATGGAGCCAGCAAACCAATCAGCGCGCCGTTGCATCCGGTAGCCAAATAAATCAATTCTTGCGGGACTCTCTTGTCTTGTGCAGCCAAAGAAATCCCCCCCACTGTCACCGCCGAAGAAATCGCACACAGCGAACCAACAATCATCCGATACGACCAAACATCAAGCATCGCAACTATTCACCTAAAACCCAGTTTTTTCGTTATCGTATTCTTTCAACAAATCTTCTTCGATCTCGTTGATAGTCCCCCGCAAGTGATACCCGTGCTCCAAGTTTAAGAATTTTTGCACGTCTCGAACTTCCGCCCGCAATCCGATAAAAAGCGCCTTCAAAACAGTCAGCTTTCGTTGAATAGTGGCAAGCAGTCCCAGCACGCCTCGGGTCACGTTCCAGAGCGCAATAGTGCTAACCAGAAAGGCGAAGACCGAAGACAAGTTAGAAATAATTTCGCTGGCATATTTCATCTCACGTATAGTTCTCTATTTGAATTTCATATAATTCTATCCACCGCTTCGGATAGAACTTGAGAGAGTAATATTCCTCGCCCTCAAACTCGGTAAATCGAATCAGCTTGCAAGCATTGAGCGGCAAAATAACGCTGGCCCCCTCAACGTCAAATCCCGCTACTGGATCGAAAATCTGCACCAACTCCCCGGCGACGCGCCAAGGAGTCGGCGCATCCGGTGAAGATATCCGAACTCTTGCTACAGGCCAAGTCAGACTCCCCGGAATGTAAACCGGCTCGACTGGATCGCTTGCCTTCCGATGAAATTGACTCGAAAAAATCGCCGTCCACATTATTCAGACTTAAATAACTTAAGCGCTTTCAGTTTTTCAGGTTCTTTGAAGTTCGTATCGATATTTACTCTCGTGCCGCTCTCAAGAATGAAATAAGTAGGTTTTCGATTTTCTTGACATACTCCCCGGCGTAAACGCGCGGGGATTCTTTACGCTTCATCGACTGATGCTACCGAAATAGTCTTACTCTGTCTCAGCGTACATTTAAGGTCGTGCCGATGCCCCATGCCGACCATTTCTATATTCCTAGCAGCGTTTTCATCTCTATCTTGCTCGGTGCCACAACTCAAACAAAGCACTGAGCGAATAGACAAATCAATTTTCCCCCACTTAAAACCACAGTCTGAGCAGACCTGGCTAGTTGGCTCCCATCTACTAATTACTTTGAATTCTCTGCCCAACTTTTCGGACTTAGCCTCGCACAAAGTTCGGAATTCGTACCATCCTTGCTGACTAATTGCTCTTGAAAGTTTCCGGTTCTTAACCATGCCCGATACATTGAGGTCTTCCCAAATAATCACTTGGTTTTCGTTAACTATTTTGGTCGATAATTTGTGCAGGAAGTCTTGGCGGGTATCGGCAATCTGATTGTGCAGTTTGGCAATTCTGATTCGAGTTACACTTCTTCTCCTAGAGTCATGAGGTTGACGAGCTAATTTGCGTTGCAGTTTGCGAACTTTCCGATCTAACTTTTTATAACTAGGGCTTTCAGCTTTCTCGCCATTGCTCATCACCGCAAAGGTTTTGATTCCTAGGTCGATTCCAATGCTAGGGTTTTTAGCCTCAGCCTGAATTGGTTGAACCTCTATAACAAAACTCAAGAAATAACGATTTGCACAATCCTTGATTACCGTGACGGAGCTAGGTTCAGAGGGTAGCTCCCTCGACCAAATTGGGCTGACAATTCCAATCTTGGCTAAGTAAATACCACGATGTTTAAATGAGAATCCTCCAACTCTAAAACGTGCCGATTGACTGCCAGTTCTTTTTTTGAACTTAGGATATCCGACTTTACGTCCTTTTCTCTTTCCCTTGCAGGAGTTAAAAAAGTTTTTGAAAGCAACATCTAAGTCGGCAACAGACTGTTGTAATGGGACGCACGACACCTCTCCTAGCCAAGCCCTTTCTTCAGTATTCTTAGCCTGAGTAATGACGATTTTTTGCAAATCTGCCGAACTTGGCTTTTTATCTGACTGCTTGCAGAGTGCAAGCGCATCGTTCCAGACCACTCGGACGCAGCCAAACAACCGAGCTAGGCTCTGCTGTTGTTGGCTGGTTGGGTAAAATCTGTAGCGATATCTTGCTTTCATGGTTGTGCTAAGATTGGTCTGCCACTAAATTATATCTTGGTTTCCAGAAATGACAACTTTTATCGCCGATAACGCCATTCTGTTACAGAACTTAAAATACACTTGGTCTGTGTAACAAAGTACCGTCGGTCTGTATTTACGGGTGAAAGCCTTGATTTGATTGAAAAATCGTTTCGAGAGGTTGCTGAAAAAATGAATTTTCAGGTTCTAGAGTTTAATGGTGAAGGTAATCACGTTCATGGGCTGATTGAGTATCCGCCTAAACTTTCTATTTCTCAAATAGTGAATGCTTTGAAAGGAGTTTCTAGCCGTCGGTACGGACAGGCTGTACACAAAAAACCCCACAAAGAAGCTTTATGGAGTCCTAGCTATTTTGCGGTTTCTGTAGGCGGTGCACCTTTGGAAGTATTGAAGGAATATATTAGAAATCAAGAAAAGCCGTCCTAAAAGGACGGGGCTTGTATCCCATTTTCTTGGTCAAAATCACCACCGGTATTAAATGGGTTGCGGGTACGTGGTACGCGATACCCGGGC
Organism: Microcoleus sp.; assembly: GCA_042408215.1. GTDB lineage: Bacteria > Cyanobacteriota > Cyanobacteriia > Cyanobacteriales > Microcoleaceae > Microcoleus. The sequence goes on from JAYFMW010000003.1 coordinate 454,055, forward strand.
TTGTTATTCCTTTTGCGTTGGGAGAGGTACGATCGTACTACCTGGCTGTAAATTATCAATACAGCGAAGTGACGAATACTTACAACCACTGGCAAATGGGCGGTCATTGCTTCTTGCCAGGCGGTATAGGCTGGAAAGCTGCCGGAACGCCGGCCGAAGTTGTCATGACGCTCCAGCATCACCACGGTAGCGATAGCAGCGCTCTTACTTTTAGATCGCCGGCTGGGAGTGGAGATAGAGGTCTAGAAGTTAAGCCTAATTTTGACATAACAATCAGCGGCTTAGGGTTTATAGAATTTGCTCTCAAGCGTTTTGGATGACTTGCTCAAAATCGTTCAAAGAGTAGAGGCAAAGAGATAGATAATAGAACATGAGTAAGATTTCATTCGACACAGAAAACCAGGAAATTCAAGTAACCCGAAGCATCGGGAAAAATGGGGATGGAAAAATTACCATCAACAGAGAAGGAGGTGCAATTGAGATTAATTTAGGGATTGCATCAATTGGAGCGACAGCCGAGTACGGCGGCGCTATATCTCTCGGCATTGCGGGGCAAGAGGTCACTTGGGGGAGAGAGGGAGGCACTATCCATATCGGAATTGGCGGCTTTGCTGTGGACGTAGAGGCAAAAGATTGCATTATCACGGAAACAAAATCTATTTTCGGGCAAATCGTCGCGCAGCGAAGTTACCCCGACCCGGGGTGTAAATTACCCGATCCGCCAACTCCAACACCAACTCCAACCCCAACACCAACACCCGCGCTTAATGCAGTAGAAGTTCCCGATACTGAGACCGAAGGTTGGGTATTTGTTCATGTGAGATATTACGGAGGACGACTCTCGGTCGGGTCTCCATATCCGGCGCCGGAGAGATTTGAGGATCGTTATATCGTAAGTCCTGTTGATGAATTTAGGTCTGCGTGGGTCAAGGCAGCTCCTTTTGATATCGACATTATGACTCTATATCCACCGCCGAAACGGACGCTAATAAAAAAAGGCACAACACTGTGGATGCACTATATCGAGGTTAAAGATGCTAGCTGGAAAGGAGGCGGAGGCTATTCCCAAGTACCTACGCTTGCCATGCAAAATGCGGTTAGTGTTTACTTCACCTCAGACACTAGCCCGTTGTTTTTCTGGGGGCGCTTTAGCGATATCCGTAAATTTTTAAGGATTAAAAACGAGCAAAATGCTATCAAAGGAGCGCAGCTAGACAAGTACGGTATTCCCCCCGCCCTCCATGAATGGATACCATACGCTTGTATCCCCTTTAGAGGGCCATTAGACAATCCCAAACCTAAACCTCTCTTACCCACAGGAAACAAACCACCCGTGAACGATTGCTGTGAAGAAATTTTGGACATATTAGAAGATATCAAGGAAGCCTACGCGGTAGACCGCATTTTAAAAGACAAATTTCCGGTATCGAATACATTTATGGCCCCGGAATGCGATCCGGCGGCTACCACGGAGGCGACAAATTTTTATGAAATTTTGCAGTGTCTGTTTCGGATGCTCTCGCACGGTTTGATTTTTGAACCGCGCGTGTCAATCAAAGACGCTGACGCTGCCAAAGCCGGCGACCAAGAATGTAAGACGCGGTACCTCAACGCGACGGGCTGGGCATCGGCAGTATCGGAAGCGTTAATGGAAGTAAAAGACGACGGTAACGTGTCTACAAATATGGACATTAGAAGCGGTTTTGCAGCTACTCAAACAATGGTTGGCGTAGCAGATGCGCTCACCAAATTAGATGCAATTCTCGACTGCATGGGTTTAACCCTAATGCCTAAAGTGGAGTCGATTCAAACGCCTTACAACTGCTTTATTAAGATAGGTAAAGGATTTGGCGAAGGCAACGAGCGGCAAATTGACTTAAACCAAGATGAGGCGACAGAGAAATTATTGCCCGACTTCTTGCAGACTAAAATCAACAAAATTAAAACAGTTGCAATTCACCCCAGGATCGAAACTATTTTAGACATTTTGCAAAGGATAGAATCAAACTTACCGCCGCAAAGCAATGGTTAAACAATCGGCAGTTACTCAGGCTGATATTAAGGTATTTATCGCGCGCCAAGTGAAAGACGATGTAAGGCAACTCCGGCGCGAGCGCGCGCTAGAGCGGATTAACGTTTTAAAAGCCGTCGGCGTCGGCCACATGGACAATTATATAGACGAGTGGGAACAAGACTTTGCCAACTCCACCACCTCGCCCAAGTCGCCGGAACCCAAAAATAAGAAGCTCAAGAAAATCACTAGCGTAAGACGGGATGTAAGACGATGAACCCACAGGCCGGCGTTACAGTTGAAAATTCTAGCCTCGCAATCACTCTCGGCGTCAAGCTGGGGAGTTGGTTTCAGGGCATAGGCAGCCAAATCGGCAACATACTTTCAAGGGGCCTTTTAAATGTAAAAAGCCTTTTGAGTAACATGGTCAACGGCACGAAAGAGCTGTTCGGCGCGATCGCCCGAGGCGACTGGAACATCTTTAAAAACTGGCTCAAAGAAGATCCTGTTGCGGTCACTGCCGGCGCTGTCGCCGTGCTACTAATCGGTGGCATCGTCGTCGGCGCTGTCGCCGGAGGAGTGGCTGCAATTGCCACTGCTGTCGCTGGTGCTGGAACAGTTGGCGGCATAACACTGGCCGGCATTATGCCCTCGCTGGTACAGGGAGCTGTCTCTGTCGGCGAGACAATCTATAACTTTGATTTCAACAAATCAGACGATCAATTATTGAAAGAGCTCAATCAAGGTTTTATCAACTTTGTGGGCGTAGCGGGCGAGTCGCTCGGGCGATCGCTTGCCAATTTCATCATTGGGGGCGACAAACTGCCGAAACTGCGGATAGACCGAAACGCGATGCGGACTATGTTTCTGGTACTTGAAGACGAATCGGAGACGGGCGAGGAAATTTTGCAGGAACTCAGCACGATCGGCTGGGCGATATTCAAGTTGGCGAGGCAAGCTTTGTTTGCTGCGGGATTTATCAATTTTAGGAAATGGGCTAAGCAGAACGTCAAGAGCGGCATCCCGTGGATTGACAAAGCTATTGCCTCCTGGGGAACCGGCAAACCGCTAATTTTGAGCGAAGAAATTAACGAATTCGTGCAAACAGTCGAGGAAGGTAACGTCGCATTGGGCAACTTCTTAGAAAATATTCTCGAAGGCTTCGGCGGCGGCACTAAGGAAGCCGTGATTCGGCGGTTTGTAGTTTATAGCTAAATGCTGCGAAACCAGAAATGAGCACCGAGAGAACAGAGGCAAGAATTGCTCGCATTCTTGCGAAGAGCGACATTACATTTACTCGCATCGCCGGACAACCTGACAAGAAGCCGTCCGAGCAAAGCCACTTCGACGTTTATGAGCTCACGCTCGACAAGGATGACGAACCAGTCAAAATATTGATTTCCGGCAGCCAGCCGTTTATCGCCTTGCAGGCTAGTCTGCTGCCAGCAATTCAGCAGCTAATTAGGGCTGAAATTGAGCGCGCTGATTTGGCTCAACTTGTCGGTTATCCGTACGGCGATTACGTCGAACAGCACGTCGCCCCCGCGAGCGTGCAAATTCACTGGCGGTTGTCCGGCACTCGCCCCTACGAACCGGCAAAGCTAATTCGCAAACTCGGAGGAAAAAAGCCGCCGACACCGTACCTGACTATCCCAAACATCCACCGCAGCAAATGCACTTGGGAAAATATTTTAGCAGCGGCGGGTGGCGAGAACGGTTACACGTACGGCGGACACTATGCCGTCGCTTTGATGGGAGACAAAACAACCGACGCAAAAATCGGCAAAGGCGGCCAGATGAAAGCCTATGCCAACTCGAAAGGGGCGGCGACTGAGTTAGTAGAACGCGCTGCCGAATTGAGCAAGTCCCGCGTTTTGCGGCTGGTGCACGGGGAAGAAGTGCGATCGACTAAATTAAAAATGCGAGTATTTCCCGCGTGGTTTTTAATCTTCAACTCTCGGCTCGCACAGGAAAACCGCGAGCTAAACATCAGGACAGACACCGGGCAGAAAATCCAACTCGGTTACAAACCGGCAGATGTTCGCGAGGTTATCCGCAAGTGTTTAGAGAAGGGTTAGCGGCAGTCAGTCTAAATAGAACTTGTGCGATTCCCAATATTCCTTATTTTTTGTTTCCAATGACTGTGCTACCCGGCTCTATGCGATAATCTGGTGTCGGCTCGCCCCAACACTCAAAATCTTCAAACAGCTCAGGGCGCCGCTCTAGATACCAATGCCAAGCACCCTCCCACCATTTCCAAGCCTGCCAAAAAACGTGAGGAATGATTGAGCGATCGACATGATATCCTTGAGCGTCTCGATGCCATTGGAGCGAGCAAGCGTTAGCGTATCCATATTTTGCGTAGGTAAAAGCGTATTGGTGAGGAACACAAACCTCGCAGCCGTTACTTAGAGGCAGCGGTACGGACTCAATAAATCCATCTCTGGTTACTAATACTTTTAGATATCCTTGACACGTCAAAGGGATATCGACGGGCATCGCTTCGGCCTGCACTTGATTATCCCGATACCAACCAAATACTGAATCTCCCTCCCTATATAAAGAGCCGGGAGTGAATCGATTCTTAATCCAGTCGGGCAAATGGTCAAATTCTGCTAGGACTTCTTTAATTAGTTCAAGTGTATTCGATTCTGTCGAAGTGTTAACGGTTCTTGTTATTACTCCTTTGGCACGACTTGCCTCGATTGGGAATGTGGTAGCTATGTATTTTTCGATTGCTTTTCTAAACTTGACTTTAAACATTTTTCATTGTATTTTTTCCATCGTTCCATTATATTCCACCGACGACAATGACTAAACTTTAAATCAATACTCATTTTTTTTGCCAAATCTAGTGCAATTAGTGGGGTAAATCCTCCTCATATTTGACACCCGCGCCGAGGGTTTATTTCATCAACTGTCGCGATGTATTTAGAATCCTCGCCCGGTGTCTTCATGTCGCGGTAGTAGTATGTGTGAAGTGAGTAATATTCGCCGCAAATTACCTTTCCTATTTATTCAGATTTCCAAATCTTGATCGAGTGACATTTGTATAGCATTGCTTGTCTAGTATGGTGCTAGCGGTGCGCTAGTATGCCGGCGGCGAGCGACGGAAATTAGTTACAAAGAATTACTGGGTAAGTGATTTTATAACTGCCGCCGTGCTATTTTTCCCACAACGTCCTAAATCGCGCTGGATCGAGCGCGGTATATCGGACAGTGTGTTCGATCGACCTATGACCCAAATACTCTTGAATCAGTCGCGTGTCGTTGCCTTGTGCGGTCAGGGCATAGCCGCAACTGTGCCGCAACATATGGTGATGAAAAGGTATTTCGAGTTTTGCGATCGCACAAACCGCCGCAAGTGCTTTCGTCACACCGTCGCGAGTCAGCACTAGACCCGTCCGACTCGTAAACATCCAAGGGCTTTTGGTCGGTTGGCGCGATCGCAACTTGGTACAAAGTCGGCACTCATCCGCCATCATTGGATGCACTCCAGAATTACTTCCCTTGAGTCGGTGAATGTGGATGCGGGCCTCTTCCAGTTCTATTTGCTCCCACTTCAATCCGATTAGCTCACTGATTCTCAGGCCGTGGCGGTAACTTAGCAGTATAATTAAGTAGTTGCGAGTAGCTAAGAAAGTATCTTTATTTGCCTTTGTCGCCGTCAACAGGCGTGTTATCTCGGATTCTAGCAGGTATTCTCTATCCCTCCGAGAAGCGTTGGTCGGTCTCCCTGCTCTGCAATTAACCATAAAATCTTAGTCAATTCCTACATTTGAAAGGCTTGTATCTGCGTTGTTTTGCGAGATTGCGCTCTGCATAACACACATTTTGTATAGTTTAACCCGTGAGAGTGTAGGAAGTGCTGGAACTATCGGTATGTCAAGGATTTGAGACGCGCAGCGCTTGCAGTTTGGGGGATTTTTAGGGCAACGCCAGGAGCCGATCGGGCGATAGCCATTAAGCGGACTCTACTGATTAAGTTTTACCGCCAATCAATTTTAATTCATCCGCCGTGTAAACTGTCCGCTGGTAATCGCACCTCGACTCAACGCACTGCTCTATCCCGTCAACCGAAAGCATCCCTAGCAACGTTTTGCCACACTTAGGGCACCTTCTCAAAAAACATTTTGTTACCCAGACACCGCCGATATTGATTTGTCGTAAGTATGCACCGTGCCGCGCGTACTTTTTAGCGAGATTGTGTTCGATTGTTGCTGCTGACATAAGAACAGGGGATTCCCATCAGTTTGCGCGGCAGGAGTGATATCAAATCCGTTGGTATCGTCCTGTATTCATCTCTCTCTTCTCTTCCTCTGCGGTCTCTGCGGTCTCTGCGGTTTAATCATTCCGAAACAACCGTAAACGAGAGGACCAATGTTTCGACACTAATGAACAGAACCTCTATATTAGACATCTCCAAGAATTATAGCAGTTTTCAATCGGATGAAATACAGCAGACGGCTGTAGGGACACGACTGCCTGGTCACCTACCGGACATCTGTACTTCACTCAACTGAGAAATGCTATATTGTGGAACAGGCCGGACAGCCTGTTCAAGACAGGCTGTTCTGGAGATGTCTATTCAAGTCAGTCGGCGTTGCCGATCATCCGCCAGACGCCGACTCCGGGAATCAATGCACAAAGGACTTACATACAAAATCTCACTTTTTGCGATCCTTCAATCATGCTTAGGGCAAATTCAGCAGAAGTGAACTCTTTTTCATTTGTATTATTTAACTTGGCTAGATTACCTGCTAACGCCTGAATATCAATCACTCCCCCAACTTGGCCTTTACAAGAAACATTGATCTTTTCATCTCCCTGTTCGCCACTAAGTTTTCGCAATCCTTTTGTAATCTTAACTGTTTCAGATGCTGCTATTTGGTCAATGGGATCTACGCCACAATTCACTGATTGTGACTTGAGAGAAAGGTCAACCGTCTTCACCTCTCCCTTAAACAAGCAGAGTAATATATTATCTGACAGCCGCTCCCTTCGGAGGATGGTCAGTTTATGCTTAGGGTTAGCAACACTTTTATCTTTGATGAGAGTGCTATAACCTTCTATTTCTAAACCTGGCCAGCCTGATACTACCTCTGAATGTAACAACAAGCCAGTAATTAATTCATCTGCTTTAATTTCTGAAGTGCCAGAGCGAGTTGTAGTATCTGTTTTTAAGTCGGATGAAGTCACTCGCCCCATGCTAAAAGCTCCATCTTGCAAGCAGTCAACCCAATAAGAATCTACCCAAAAGAAACGGAGAGCTTCTGGCGGGAGTAAGCGTTCGGCGGGGACGAGATAGTTAAAAGGAATGCCTTTGAGAAGTTCTAAATCGGCGAACCAATTGGCGATCGCCTCCGGTAGGTTAACGTTACTATCATTGGCTTCCCCTTGGAAAGGCAGGTGCAGTACCTGTAACTGCAACTGGTTGAGATTTTGAGCATTAGCTCGCTTCCAATTAAACAACTCAACAGCAAGGCGTTGGTTTTGGAGAGTTAGCATTCGCCCTAATTCCCAAGCAGCAGCGTAGGAAACATCAAACAGACCGCTATGAGAATCGTAACGCACTAGCGCATCAGCCATTGGAACTGGCTCAGACAGCTTATCTGAGCTTTTACCTGGACTGAGGGGACTATGATACCAGGAAATAGTTTTATCTCCCTGTCGGAGAGCGTGTGGGAGAGGCACATAGCCCTGCTTTAGGTAGTTGTTAGCCTCACGATTTTGTGGTTCGGGAAGTTCGGGAAGTCTGAGGGTATCCGGGTTGCGATCGAGATTTTTTACCAATGCCGTAAAATTGTGCTGATTATTGACACAGGTAAAGCTCCAACTGGTTAAGCTGACTAAGCGGATTAACTCGTTATCTTTCGCTCCTTGGTAGTCAAACTCTCCTTCTTGTCCTTTTGCTCCTTTATAGCGGTTTTCCAGAGCCACTAAATGAACTGTACTGGCTTCGCCTGGTTGAGGCAGTCGGTTGCCTAACACGGTTGCTAAAGCTTCACTCAGAGGCTTGCCGTCAGCATCAGTAAGTTCGTTAATGTGAGCGAGGAGAGCTACCTCTTTTTGGGTAGGGAGAATCTGGGCTAAAAGTTTTTTAGGTACGTCAATAACGGTGAGTTCATCCCCATCAGTTTGTCCAGATTCTTTAGTGAAACCGGGGAATTTAGCCGCAATGCCTGTGAGGTCTTTTAATTTGATGGTTTGTGGCGTGGGTTTTTCTGATTCTCGAAATAGTAGGAGGGCTACCCAAGGAAGATCGGAATCATTTGTATTAACCGATCGATCGCTCCCAAGGTAAGGTGCTACGCTTGAGAGTAATGTGCGGCAGCGCATTGGAATGTTCGCCCAAGTTTCCCGATGGGGGAAAGACTGCGTAAATATCATTCTGAGTTAGCGGGGCAAAACGATGTCCGCTAACAACAAAATCAAGAATTTGCGAAAATTTCTCCTCGGCTATTTTTCCCGATGTCTTGGTTTTAATTGTTTGCTCAACCGTAACTTTATAGTCGCCGCTGTCTAGGGGTGGTTGGTTATACTCGATGAATTTAACTTTAAGATTGGACGCAGACATTGGATTAATCCTCTTGCTAAAAAAAGCGATGGAGTGCTAGGAATTGGTAGTTTTGAGTGAGCATTTGTTTCACTTAACTTGCGGAGCAATTACAAAAGCGTCAGCTACGGAGTTAGTCAGTTGAACGTCTTGGTTGGGTGTGAAGCCGAGAGATTTTGACACTCCCCAGCTATCAAGGCGAGGGGATTCTTTGTTCATAGACCCAACTTGCTCAGACAGGATTTCTCCAGCCAAAGTAGAGGTCGAATCTCCCAAAGCGTTCGGGTCTAGGACCCAAGTTCCGGTATGCCCTACCGTACTCAAGGCTGATTTCAGAATATTAATCGCTGCGTTCCAATCTCTGTCCATAACAAATCCACATTCACAAGCGTGGGTTCTTACGGATAGGGATTTTTTTACGATTGCACCGCAGTTAGAACATTTCTGTGACGTGTAGGCAGGATTGACAGCAACTGTTACCCGACCAAACTTCACGCCAAAATATTCCAACCACTTTCTGAATTGATACCAACCTGCATCATTAATTGACTTAGCGAGACAGTGATTCTTCACTAGGTTCTTGATCCTCAAATCGACCTAGGCGACCAAATCGTTAGATTGGATTACGCAACGCGCCAGTCTAGAGGCGTGTTCTTCACGTTGCCTACTTATTTTGAGGTGTACTCGCCCTAATCGATTAATTGCTTTCTTTCGGTTGGCAGAGCCTTTCTTTTTGCGAGAAACACGGCGTTGTCGAAACTTCAACCGTTTCTCACTTGTTCGATAAAACTTGGGATTCGGTTCAGTATGACCATCGGAGTCTGTATAAAACTCTTTCAACCCCACGTCCAATCCAACTGTTTTGCCTACGGGCGCTGTATCTACATTATTGTCAGCACTGATTGCAAACTGAACATAGTAGCCGTCGGCGCGACGTATTAAGCGAACGCGCTTAATCTGATCGATTTGGTAGAAGTTAAGATCCCACGTCCCTTTTAGTTTAAGCTTGCCAATTCCCTTTTTGTCGGTGAATGTGATTTGCTTCCGAGTTTCTGAAAGCTTCCAACCACTGACTTTATACTCAACTGAGCGACTGTTTTTCAGGAAAGTCGGATAACCCTTCTTTCCGGGCACAGCTTTCTTGCAGTTGTCGTAGAACCGAGCAATCGCAGAATAAGCCCTTTCCACAGAGGCTTGGCAAGCACTAGAATTCAAATCTTTGACAAAAGCAAACTCTTCTCTGAGCGCAGTGCTGTGTCGGTACAAGTCTTTTTGCCCTATTCCTCGGTTGTCTATCCAAAAGCGGACGCACTTATTCCGAACGAATTGAGCAGTTCTGATTGCCTCGTCTATTGCTGCGTACTGATTTGGTTTGCCTTTAGCCTTGAATTCTCAAACGAACATTTTACGTGAGAACTCGCTACGCTAAAAGTCTAGCACAAAGCCGTCCTTTTAGGACGGGGCTTTAAACCCAAGTTTTTGGTAAAAGTTGGTTGCGTAGATTGTTACTGGTACTGGCGATGCTGTTCTTGATAGTAGTTCTGCGGCTTGCATCCGTGGCTGATTTTGCGCTAAAAGCGGGAATATTTTTCCAAGCGTAGGGATTCTCTGTTGGTTCTATGTCCTATTGCAACTTAGTTACTTCGATGCTTTGAGTGTTGCCAGGTGCAGGCGGTTTGCCGGGAACAATGCGGAAGCCAGAAAGGGTATTATCTAAAAACTGTTGCTCGTTCGTTTCTGGTGGCAGAAGACGCTCCCCAAATGGGAGTGTGAGCAGTGAACCCAAAAAATGCACAGATTTCTATTATCTAAGAATATCATGTCAACCGCAAGAAGTCAAGCGATGACCTCGAAAAAAAAAGGCGAATTTTTTGAATTCTTATTAAGAAAAATTAAGTAAACTTGGTAAGTTCGAGATTGTTGGTATAGATAATTAGGACATAGCACTACGACTTGTTGGTGAACAGAACCTCTATACCTATCTGCGTACATCAGCGTGGCTCTGCGGTGAAAACCGAGCATTTTGCGATCGCCCACCATCTATCTCTTCGGCCGCGGCCCTAAAAAAGTAACATTTCGATATGTTTTTCGGCGCTGACTAGATGTATAATTTAATAATGGGAGTGTGAGCAGTAAAGCCCAAAAATGCACAGATTTCTATTATCTAAGAATATCATGTCAACCGCAAGAAGTCAAGCGATGACCTCGAAAAAAAAAGGCGAATTTTTTGAATTCTTATTAAGAAAAATTAAGTAAACTTGGTAAGTTCGAGATTGTTGGTATAGATAATTAGGACATAGCACTACGACTTGTTGGTGAACAGAACCTCTATACCTATCTGCATAGCTCAGCGTGGCTCAGCGGTGAAAACCGAGCATTTTGCGATCGCCCACCATCTATCTCTTCGGCCGCGGCCCTAAAAAAGTAACATTTCGATATGTTTTTCGGCGCTGACTAGATGTATAATTTAATAATGGGAGTGTGAGCAGTGAAGCCCAAAAATGCACAGATTTCTATTATCTAAGAATATCATGTCAACCGCAAGAAGTCAAGCGATGACCTCGAAAAAAAAAGGCGAATTTTTTGAATTCTTATTAAGAAAAATTAAGTAAACTTGGTAAGTTCGAGATTGTTGGTATAGATAATTAGGACATAGCACTACGACTTGTTGGTGAACAGAAGCTCTAGATTAAGAAAGATCTGCGTACATCAGCGTGGCTCAGCGGTGAAAACCGAGCATTTTGCGATCGCCCACCATCTATCTCTTCGGCCGCGGCCCTAAAAAAGTAACATTTCGATATGTTTTTCGGCGCTGACTAGATGTATAATTTAATAATGGGAGTGCGATCGGTAAAGCCCAAAAATGCACAGATTTCTATTATCTAAGAATATCATGTCAACCGCAAGAAGTCAAGCGATGACCTCGAAAAAAAAAGGCGAATTTTTTGAATTCTTATTAAGAAAAATTAAGTAAACTTGGTAAGTTCGAGATTGTTGGTATAGATAATTAGGACATAGCACTACGACTTGTTGGTGAACAGAACCTCTATACCTATCTGCGTAGCTCAGCGTGGCTCAGCGGTGAAAACCGAGCATTTTGCGATCGCCCACCATCTATCTCTTCGGCCGCGGCCCTAAAAAAGTAACATTTCGATATGTTTTTCGGCGCTGACTAGATGTATAATTTAATAATGGGAGTGCGATCGGTAAAGCCCAAAAATGCACAGATTTCTATTATCTAAGAATATCATGTCAACCGCAAGAAGTCAAGCGATGACCTCGAAAAAAAAAGGCGAATTTTTTGAATTCTTATTAAGAAAAATTAAGTAAACTTGGTAAGTTCGAGATTGTTGGTATAGATAATTAGGACATAGCACTACGACTTGTTGGTGAACAGAACCTCTATACCTATCTGCATAGCTCAGCGTGGCTCAGCGGTGAAAACCGAGCATTTTGCGATCGCCCACCATCTATCTCTTCGGCCGCGGCCCTAAAAAAGTAACATTTCGATATGTTTTTCGGCGCTGACTAGATGTATAATTTAATAATGGGAGTGCGATCGGTAAAGCCCAAAAATGCACAGATTTCTATTATCTAAGAATATCATGTCAACCGCAAGAAGTCAAGCGATTACCTCGAAAAAAAAAGGCGAATTTTTGAGATATTATTAAGAAAAATTAAGTAAACTTGGTAAGTTCGAGATTGTTGGTATAGATAATTATGACATACGACTACGACTTGTTTGTGATAGGTGCGGGTTCCGGCGGATTAGCGAGTTCCAAGCGGGCTGCATCCTACGGAGCAAAAGTGGCGATCGCCGAAAACGACTTAGTAGGCGGAACCTGCGTAATTCGCGGCTGCGTGCCCAAAAAACTGATGGTTTACGCCTCAACATTTTCGCACCTTTATGAAGATGCGATCGGCTACGGTTGGAGCCCAGTAGAAAGCAGCTTCGACTGGGAAAAACTCGTCACCACCGTAGACACAGAAGTGCGACGACTCAGCAAACTACACATCAGCTTTCTCGAAAAAGCCGGAGTCGAATTAATTTCAGGATACGCCAAATTTATCGATCCTCACACCGTCGAAGTTGGTGACAAACAAATCACCGCCGCCAAAATCTTAATCGCTGTCGGCGGTGAAGCCCATCGCATTGACATTCCTGGTATCGAACACGCAATTACTTCCCGCGAAATCTTCCTGCTAAAAGAGCAACCAAAACGGTTGGCAATTTGGGGAGGTGGCTACATCGGCGTTGAATTTGCTTGCATCATGAATGGGTTGGGAAGTCAAGTAACTCAAATCATCCGCCGCGACTTAATTTTGAACGAATTTGATGCAGAAATTCGCACCAACGTCCAAGAAGGAATGGTTAAGCACGGAGTTGAATTTTTGACAGGAAGCTCGATCGCACAAATTGAGAAAACCCCAGAAGGCCTAAAATTAACTTTGTCAGGAAAATCCGAAGAAACCTTGACAGTAGATGCGCTGTTGTGCGCTACCGGGCGTTTACCTAATTTAGAAAAATTGGGTTTAGAAAATGCGGGAGTAGAAACAGATAAAGGTGCGATCTCTGTCACCAAAGACAGCCGCACCAGTCAGCCACACATTTTTGCAGTGGGAGACTGTACTAACCGGATTAATTTAACACCAATTGCGATCGCCGAAGGTCGCGCTTTTGCAGATACTGAATTTGGTAATAACCCCAGATCAATCAGTCATGAAAATGTGGCATCAGCGGTATTTTCCCAGCCGGAAGCTGCTACAGTTGGCTTAACGGAAGAGTCAGCAAGAGCCAAGTTTCCCGAATCAATCAAGTGTTATACAGCCAAGTTTCGGCCGATGTTTCATGCTTTGACTGGTGCAGATGAGAAGACTTTTGTCAAGTTAGTTGTTGAAACTAATACTGACAGAGTTTTGGGCGTGCACATGGTGGGGAAAGATGCGGGCGAGATTATTCAAGGCATGGCGATCGCTGTTAATATGGGAGCTACGAAGAAAGACTTCGATGCAACTATTGGCATTCATCCATCAACTGCTGAGGAGTTTGTGACTCTGCGGTAAATAGGGCGAAGTCGTTAGCAGCAGCAGCCAGGGACTTAAGTCCCTGGCTAATAGCTAAAGTCGGTTAAAACCGACTGAAGATTACCATTTTTAATCAGCTTTTCAGGGCGGGCTAGAAGCCCACCCCACAATAAAATTCAATTTTTGTGGAACAGGCTCTTGCTTGTGATTCTTTGTGGAACAGGCTCTTGCTTGCGATCGATATTGGTGCAGTTTTACACCCCAAGCGGATTCATGCTCAAAATATTATTTTAAATTATTTGAACCTTTTTTGAACTTGTCCTGTCTAAACCCCTCAGATAACGAACTGGTGAGGGAGACTTCACAGGTGTTAGGTGTGTCAGCCAATGTTTTAATCGATGACTGTTCCGACTCGGACTTAGTTGCTCAATGTTTAAAGGGCGATCGCACTTGCTTTCGCTACCTTTACCAACGCTACCAACACAAAGTCAGGTCAACCCTTTACCAACTCTGCGGGCCCTCACTTCTTGACGACTTAACGCAAGAAGTATTCCTGCGAGTCTGGAAAGGATTACCCAAACTCAAGCACCAAGACAACTTTTCTACTTGGCTTTATCGAATCACTTGGAATGTGGCTTCTAACCAAAGACAAGCATTTGCTAAACAGCATTCTTTTGATTCCAAACTCAAAAATCAAGAAGAAATGGATCGGGTTATTGTCAAAGATAATACCTCGGACTTGATGCAGTTGCACTATCAAGATTTAGTGCAGCGGGGATTGGAGCAATTGAGCTTTGAACACCGCAGCGTTTTGGTGCTGCACGACTTAGAAGACATCCCGCAAAAAGAAGTAGCCAAAATTTTGGGACTGCCGGCGGGAACTGTCAAATCTCGCGTGTTTTATGCCCGAAATGCTGTGCGAAAATTTTTGCAAAAAGAAGGTGTCCGCGAGCTATGAATAACCAAAGCAGCGACCAAGAGTTAGTTAATTTCTTGAAGCAATATCGCCCAAATCTTCCTGAAGCTGCGCCAGATTTAGAGCAAAAAATTTTAGCAACAATAGAAAGGAATGAGGAAGTAGAGAAAAAGCAAAATTACCTGGAAAAAGTGCGTTATATCGCATCTAACAACAGGTCAATTATTCCCGGTTTTCCCCAGTGGGCTTTCCCTCCTGCGATTGCAGCGACGCTGATAGTTTGCTGGTCTGGCTATCGCCTGCTAGTCCCCGCACAATTTAACCCGGATGAGGGGGCGCACCTAGAAGCATTTATAGTAAATAATTGGGAAGATGTATTGCAGGATTCTCACGGCGAAAATATGAGCGATCGCGCGCAAACAGACTGGTTTAATTTCGCTGTTACCGCTGACAGCGAACCGCCAACAACTCACTAATTTCAAAGAGGTAATTTTCATGTCAATTCGTCGCATTTCTGCCCTAGCCGTTTTAATGCTGACTCTCGGCAGCACAACCGCAGCAATCGCAGTTCCCAATCCCATAGAACCGCAAACTGTTGCACAAAATCAGCGACCAAATCGACCTGGTGGTAAGGAAGGTGGGATGTTCGACAAACTTAATTTAAGCGCAGACCAAAAACAGAAAATGCAGGCAGTTCGCGATCAATATAAAGACCAAATTTCCCAGCGAATGCAAGCAGTGCGTCAAGCCAGACAAGAATTAAAAACTATGATGGCCGGCACGGCAAATGCCAGCCAAATGCGCGATAAACACCGTCAAATCATGGGATTGAGACAACAGTTGGAAGATGTGCAATTTGAAAGTACACTGGCAATGCGAGAGCTACTCACGTCTGAACAGCGCAGCCAATTGGCTCAACTGATGCAGCAGCGGCAGCAAGCTGCCAAAAACCGGACGCCAAACGGCCCAAAACCACAGTAATTTAATGGGGAATTGGTAATGGGGAATTGGTAATCGGCGTGTTTTCTTTCCCCGGAGATCCCCTAGCCCCCTTAATAAGGGGGGACAAGAGCGATCTTTCGTCACCCCCTACTCACACCCTACTCCCAAGGGTGCGGGGGATGCGAGGGGGTTCGAGACTCGACTACAAGCGACATTTATTATGGGTCTTAAATCCTTTGTTAAGTAAGTCCTATTTAAGTTAAAATAATTATAGGACTTACGCAAAAAAACCGGTTTCTGAGAAAATTCAGGCATCTCTGTGACAGATATTGACGTAGAAACCGGGTTTTTGGCCCCCAGTGCGTAAGTCCTAAATTAGTTGTAGATTTAATCAAAAACGCTTAATGAATTTACCCAAAAATTCGAGTTACATTTATTTACACGGATTTGCTTCCAGTCCCGATTCCCTTAAGGGAAAATATTTCCGCGATCGCTTTTCTTCCCTAGCAATCGATCTGAAAATTCCCGATCTCAATCAAAATGATTTTTCTCGCCTCACCCTCACCCGCCAATTACACCAAATAGAAACAGCATTTTTGCAACCCCAAACCCTTCAAAATGTCAAAAAATCTGGTGAAGTCACAATAATTGGGTCGAGTTTTGGGGGGCTGACAGCGGCTTGGTTAGCCCAGCGACAATTATCAGTAAAACAAATAGTTTTGCTAGCACCAGCTTTTCAATTCCTGTCTCACTGGCTGCCGCTGTTGGGACAGCAACAGTTAGAAAAGTGGCGGTCTGAGAAATATTTACCCGTTTACCACTCCCGCGAACAGCGCGATCTGCCGCTGAATTATCAGTTTGTGGTCGATCTGGATCAATACCCTGAACAAAAATTAATGCGAGCGGTGCCTACGTTAATTATCAAAGATAATACCTCGGACTTGATGCAGTTGCACTATCAAGATTTAGTGCAGCGGGGCTTGGAGCAATTGAGCTTTGAACACCGCAGCGTTTTGGTGCTGCACGACTTAGAAGACATCCCGCAAAAAGAAGTAGCCAAAATTTTGGGACTGCCGGCGGGAACTGTCAAATCTCGCGTGTTTTATGCCCGAAATGCTGTGCGAAAATTTTTGCAAAAAGAAGGTGTCCGCGAGCTATGAATAACCAAAGCAGCGACCAAGAGTTAGTTAATTTCTTGAAGCAATATCGCCCAAATCTTCCTGAAGCTGCGCCAGATTTAGAGCAAAAAATTTTAGCAACAATAGAAAGGAATGAGGAAGTAGAGAAAAAGCAAAATTACCTGGAAAAAGTGCGTTATATCGCATCTAACAACAGGTCAATTATTCCCGGTTTTCCCCAGTGGGCTTTCCCTCCTGCGATTGCAGCGACGCTGATAGTTTGCTGGTCTGGCTATCGCCTGCTAGTCCCCGCACAATTTAACCCGGATGAGGGGGCGCACCTAGAAGCATTTATAGTAAATAATTGGGAAGATGTATTGCAGGATTCTCACGGCGAAAATATGAGCGATCGCGCGCAAACAGACTGGTTTAATTTCGCTGTTACCGCTGACAGCGAACCGCCAACAACTCACTAATTTCAAAGAGGTAATTTTCATGTCAATTCGTCGCATTTCTGCCCTAGCCGTTTTAATGCTGACTCTCGGCAGCACAACCGCAGCAATCGCAGTTCCCAATCCCATAGAACCGCAAACTGTTGCACAAAATCAGCGACCAAATCGACCTGGTGGTAAGGAAGGTGGGATGTTCGACAAACTTAATTTAAGCGCAGACCAAAAACAGAAAATGCAGGCAGTTCGCGATCAATATAAAGACCAAATTTCCCAGCGAATGCAAGCAGTGCGTCAAGCCAGACAAGAATTAAAAACTATGATGGCCGGCACGGCAAATGCCAGCCAAATGCGCGATAAACACCGTCAAATCATGGGATTGAGACAACAGTTGGAAGATGTGCAATTTGAAAGTACACTGGCAATGCGAGAGCTACTCACGTCTGAACAGCGCAGCCAATTGGCTCAACTGATGCAGCAGCGGCAGCAAGCTGCCAAAAACCGGACGCCAAACGGCCCAAAACCACAGTAATTTAATGGGGAATTGGTAATGGGGAATTGGTAATCGGCGTGTTTTCTTTCCCCGGAGATCCCCTAGCCCCCTTAATAAGGGGGGACAAGAGCGATCTTTCGTCACCCCCTACTCACACCCTACTCCCAAGGGTGCGGGGGATGCGAGGGGGTTCGAGACTCGACTACAAGCGACATTTATTATGGGTCTTAAATCCTTTGTTAAGTAAGTCCTATTTAAGTTAAAATAATTATAGGACTTACGCAAAAAAACCGGTTTCTGAGAAAATTCAGGCATCTCTGTGACAGATATTGACGTAGAAACCGGGTTTTTGGCCCCCAGTGCGTAAGTCCTAAATTAGTTGTAGATTTAATCAAAAACGCTTAATGAATTTACCCAAAAATTCGAGTTACATTTATTTACACGGATTTGCTTCCAGTCCCGATTCCCTTAAGGGAAAATATTTCCGCGATCGCTTTTCTTCCCTAGCAATCGATCTGAAAATTCCCGATCTCAATCAAAATGATTTTTCTCGCCTCACCCTCACCCGCCAATTACACCAAATAGAAACAGCATTTTTGCAACCCCAAACCCTTCAAAATGTCAAAAAATCTGGTGAAGTCACAATAATTGGGTCGAGTTTTGGGGGGCTGACAGCGGCTTGGTTAGCCCAGCGACAATTATCAGTAAAACAAATAGTTTTGCTAGCACCAGCTTTTCAATTCCTGTCTCACTGGCTGCCGCTGTTGGGACAGCAACAGTTAGAAAAGTGGCGGTCTGAGAAATATTTACCCGTTTACCACTCCCGCGAACAGCGCGATCTGCCGCTGAATTATCAGTTTGTGGTCGATCTGGATCAATACCCTGAACAAAAATTAATGCGAGCGGTGCCTACGTTAATTATGCACGGCCTGCATGATACAATAATACCGATTCAAGCTAGCAGAAATTTTGCCGCTAACCGTCCCTGGGTGCAATTAATCGAACTAGAAGATGACCATTCTTTGGGAAATTTCCTAGCAGAAATTTGGGAAGCGATTCAAAAGTTTTGCCAATTCAACTAAAATTTGATTAACTTGCAAGTCTCAACACTCAAATGACTCAAAAAGATCGATCGACTCGCACCTTAGCCGTTGACATTGGCGGAAGCGGCATCAAAGTTATGGTTTTGGACGCCCAAGGCCAACCCCAAACGGAACGCAGCCGTTTAGAAACACCTCAACCGCCCAAGCCCGAACCCGTACTGGAAGCCATAGCCTCCTTAGCCGGGGGACAAGGGGACTTCGACAGAGTATCCGTCGGTTTCCCCGGAGTCGTGCGTCGCGGCGTCACCAAAACCGCAGTCAATTTAGATCCGTCTTGGATCGATTTTGACCTAGCAACTACCCTCAAAGATCGCTTAGGAAAACCTGTGCGAGTGGCCAATGATGCCGATATTCAAGGATTGGGATCAATTGCTGGTAACGGAGTAGAATTAGTAATTACTCTTGGTACAGGTTGCGGTTCTTCTTTATTTGTCGATGGCATCTTAGTGCCTAATCTGGAACTCGGACATCACCCGTTTCGAAAAGGGGAAACTTACGAACAGCAATTAGGGCGTTTGGCCTTTGATACCGTCGGCTCCAAAAGATGGAATCGCCGTCTGCAAAAGGCGATATTCTGTCTGCAAAATCTGTTTAGTTTGGATTATTTATACCTCGGCGGTGGTAATACTAAAAAAATTGTTTTTGAATTACCAGCCCAGGTAAAAATAGTGCCGAATGTGAGCGGTTTGTTAGGCGGAATTGCTTTGTGGCGCGATGAAAATAGTCATAAGTCATTAGTTCAATTACTGCATTTGCCTTCTTCCTTCTGACTGACATCCGTTACATCCGTTACATCCGTTACAAAATCCGTTGCCGAACTTCCTTCTTATATACCATGCTTCCCTTTATCCGAAAAGACTTAGCCCAACTTACCGCATACACTCCCCATCCGGGTGCAGCGTCAGGAGAATCAGCGCCGTCGGAAAGTGCGATCGATCGCCTGGATACCAACGAATGTCCCTACGACTTACCAGGGGAATTAAAACAAAAGTTAGCTTGGAGTTACCAGCAGCTAATTGAGACAAATCGCTATCCAGACGGTGGCCACGCAGCACTGAAAGAGGCGATCGCCCAATACGTCAATGAATCGATCGCAGAATCGATCGCTGTACCTCCCCTTGACAAGGGAGGTTTAGGGGGAGTTACACCGCTAAAAACAGGCATTACAGCCGACAATATTTCTGTCGGTAACGGTTCCGACGAACTAATTCGATCGCTCTTAATTGCGACGTGCTTGGGCTCAGTTGGCTCCATTTTCGTTGCGAATCCCACCTTTTCGATGTATGGAATTATCGCCCAAACCCTGGGAATTCCCGTTGTCAGTGCTGGGCGAAAACCAGAGACTTTTGAAATCGATATCGAGGTGGCTAAAAGGGCGATCCTCTCCGAGGGCTGCGCTAACGCCCAAACGGAAAATCCACCCGTGCGCGTCGTCTTTGTCGTTCATCCCAATTCCCCCACCGCCAATGCTTTGACAACCGATGAAATAGAATGGTTGTCAACTTTACCCGAAGATATTTTAGTAGTAATTGACGAAGCCTATTTTGAATTCAGCCAAAATACCTTAGCTGGAAAATTACACCAACATCCGAATTGGATAATTTTGCGAACATTTTCCAAAGCATTTCGACTAGCATCAATGAGAGTCGGATATGCGATCGCCCATCCCTCACTCACAGCCGCCTTAGAAAAAATCCGCCTTCCTTACAATCTCCCCGCTTTCTCCCAATTAGCAGCAGAATTTGCCCTAGCCCAGCGACAATTATTGCTAGCAACAATCCCTGAGACTATATCAGAAAGAGCCAAATTAATTGCAGCGCTAACTCAGCATCGAAAATTGCAAGTTTGGCCGAGTGCGGCTAACTTCATTTACCTGCGGGTGAAAGCCGACGATTCCCTACGGGATAGCTCCGCTTCACGTAATTTAGAAGAACAAGAACACAAACAAATCATGGAGCAACTAAAAGCTCAAGGAACATTAATTCGCCATACTGGGGGAGGTTTGCGAATTACGGTTGGTAGCCCGGAGGAAAATCAGCGAACAGTCGATCGCATTTCTGGGATTTTGACTTGACAAAAAACATAAAAAATGGTATGAATTCAGCCAAATTAATCATACCATTTTTAGCGATCGACCTGTCGCGCCCTCCGAATTGTTTGGGGAAATACGCCGATTAAAAGCGCCAAAGCTCGATCGGGAATTTGTACCACTGTTGGCGCATCAAAATATTGTTCAAACTGAGTTAAAAGCATTTGCGATCGTTCCAAAGCAGCCGGCTTAGCCGTTAACTGTTCCGTTAAGCGCACCCAGTGTCGCCGAATTCCAAAAGCTTTCTGTCTTTCTTCGGGAGATTGAAGGTAAACCAAGCAAAAGTCACCCACGGGAATTGCTTCCTGAGAGTCAAGATCAAAAGCACCCCCGACGGCGGCCCCAGGCCCAGCAAACTCCGCGTGGAAGCGTTTAATCAAAATTAAACCGTTCCGGCGATGGCTATCTACCATCAACAGTTGGCCGCTGTTGAGTTCTGCGATCGTGTCCGATGGGTGGGGGTTGTGAATCAAATCTGTGTCGGGGTTTCGATGTCGAGCTTCCGTGCCAACACGGCTAGCGCGGACAATACAATGAGATCTAAAATCAGAGCTGGATGAAGTATCAACTTTGCGATACTCCCGCTGTTGATCGAGGTGATCCATTTAAACTTACACACAATATTGTCACAAGGTGGTAACTTGAGCGCGATCGAATATCAAATGCACGTAGAACAAGCAGTAGACACACTCAAAGCGGATCTCCCGACGCTTTTTGAGCAAGACATCAGCTACGACATCTACACAAAAGATGTCTATTTTCAAGACCCTGTTAACAAATTTAAAGGAAAAATCAACTACCGGATTATCTTTTGGACTCTGCGATTTCACGGTCAACTATTTTTCACCGAGATTTTCTTCGACCTCCACGACGTAACTCAGACAGCCCCTGATACTATTCTGGCAAATTGGACTGTTCGCGGGGTATTGCGCGTTCCCTGGAAAGCTCGGATATTCTTCAACGGCTATTCTACTTACAAGCTGGATGAAGACGGCTTAATTTACCAACATATCGACACCTGGGACAGAGAACCAGGAGAGATTTTAAACCAGTTTTTCCGCAAGGGAGAAGCAATCAATAAGTAGAAGGAAGAAGGAAGAAGGAAGAAGGAAGAAGGAAGAAGGAAGAAGGAAGAAGACTTATGCAGAAAGCTTTTTAGTCATCCGTATTTTACGTTAAATTACGTGGATTTGCTGAACTAAAAATTAACCTATATTTATTGGTAAAGTTCATTATTAAACGTAAAATGTTTTTCTGTTAGCTCCCAGACTTCTTAAAGAAGTCTGGGAGCTGGGTATTCTTTTTTTTTAACCCGTCGATCGCTTAATTAGCCGAACCTAAAATCAAGCCCGATCGCGCCGGCAGCATCAATTCTAAATGCCGAGTTTCCCCTTCACCTTTCCAAACAAACTCACCTTGACCAAACAGCAATTTATCGTGAGGAGATTTCACACTTCGGCCGCGCTCAGTGACCGGCGCCTCAAAGCTAATATTTGCAGATTCCGTCGCAACATTGACAGCAATAACTATTTCCTCATCCCCCAAAATTCTAGCAAAAACATAAACCGTTCCCTCAGCCAACAAAATTTGGTACGATCCAGTGCGGAGAGCGCAGTATTTGTGCCGCAAAGCGATCAACTGCTTGTGGTAATCTAAAACATCAAGTTCCCAATCAGATTCTAAGGGAAAACCGCGACGGGAATCTGGATCGAGAGCACCGGGTAAACCAACTTCATCACCGTAGTAAATGCTGGGAGCTCCGGGAAAAGTTAACAGCAGCAAAGTAGCGAGTTCAACGCTCTTTTTGTCACCTCCAGCAATTGTGATTAACCTCGCGGTATCGTGACTCGCTAACAAATTTAGTTGAGTTAGCTGTATTTCCCAAGGATACAATTCTAAAACATCCTGAATTTTGTCGCCGTACTCCTTAGCAAAAAGCGGCGGATAGGGACGGTAAGAACGACCTTCAATTTGAGCTAAATCCACTCGATCGCCCGCAGCAAAAGCAATAGTCGGCCCAGCAAAAAGATAATTCATCACCCCGTCAAATTGAGTACCGTCGAGCCATTCCCTCCCATCCTCCCAGACTTCGCCCACAATGTAAGCTTCGGGATTAATTGCTTTAACTCGTTCTCGAAATTCCTGCCAAAATCCTGGTGTTTTAATTTCAAAAGGAACATCTAGCCGCCAGCCGTCGATACCGAATTTAATCCAGTATTCGGCTATTTCCATGATATATTCTCGCACTTCTGGATTGTCGTGATTGAATTCAGGAAGTGCTCGATTTCCGTCCCAACCGACATAATTAGCTGGCAAATTGCCATCGTAAGCAGATAGCGGCCAGCCTTCTATTTTAAACCAATCCAACCAGGGAGAATGGGGGCCGTTTTCGAGGATGTCGTGGAAGAAGAAAAAGCCCCGGCTGGCGTGGTTAAATACGCCGTCGAGGACGATTTTGATGTTGCGAGCGTGGGCGGCATCTAGAAGCTCTTTAAAAGCCGGATTGCCGCCCAACATCGGATCGACTTGATAGTAGTCGTGGGTGTGGTAGCGGTGATTGCTGGCGGATTGAAAAATCGGGGTAAAGTAAATGGCGTTAATGCCTAAATCTTGCAAGTAGTCTAGCTGTTCCATCACGCCCCACAAGTCGCCGCCTTTGTAGCCTTGCAGGGTGGGGATTTCGTGCCATTCTTCCCACATGAAGTTTTGCAGCAGGCGTTTGCGGGGCTGTTTGCTTTTGGCGAAGCGATCGGGGAATATTTGGTAGAATACCGCGTGTTTAACCCAGTCCGGTGTTTGAATTTGCATAGAATCCTCGTAGCTTGCTATGGCTTAGGCTACTGTAGCTCATGTTGCTCCTGGATCTAGCTTGTGGTAGAAAGCCATTGGGTATTTCAACTCCACTTCGACTTCGCTCTGTTACCGTCTTTTTGGCTTCACTCTGTTACCGCGTTTTTTTAAATCGCCATAATTTATTGATGAGTATTTCAACTCCACTTTGACTACCCTTCGGCTACGCTCAGGGGGGTCTGCTGTCGTGACCGTCTTTTGCTCTGTTACCGTCTTTTTTTTAGTTTTTTTTAGGTGCCATAATTTATGGCTGGGTATTTTAACTCACACTTCGGCTTCGCGAGCGTGACCGGTTCGGTTTCGCTCTGTTACCAAACTTCCTCCTGTTACCAAACTTCCTCCTTTCCCCCCTTGTCAAGAAGTCCTCACCATCAGACACTGGACTTGGAGAGTTCATCGGCCCCTGGAGGAAGTACCTTGAAAAGAGTCTTAGCCATCATTCTCGGTGGCGGTGTAGGCACCCGCCTCTACCCCCTAACCAAACTGCGAGCCAAACCCGCAGTTCCCCTCGCTGGTAAATATCGCCTCATCGATATTCCCGTCAGCAACTGTATCAACTCAGAAATACTCAAAATTTACGTCCTCACCCAGTTCAACTCGGCATCCCTGAACCGCCACATTGCTCGTACCTACCAATTTTCCGGCTTCACAGAAGGATTTGCTGAGGTACTGGCGGCCCAGCAAACTCAGGAAAACCCTGACTGGTTTCAAGGGACAGCCGATGCAGTTCGTCAGTATCTCTGGATGCTAGAAGACTGGGACGTCGATGAATACTTGATTCTTTCAGGCGATCATCTCTACCGCATGGACTACCGGAAGTTTGTAGAGAGACACCGCGAAACTAACGCCGACATCACCCTCTCTGTTTTACCAATGGACGAGAAGCGGGCCTCGGATTTTGGTTTGATGAAAATTGACGATAATGGTCGCATTGTTTCTTTTAGCGAAAAGCCAAAAGGCGATGCGCTCAAACAAATGCAGGTCGATACTACTAAATTGGGATTGACACCGGAACAAGCCAAGGAAAGTCCTTACATTGCTTCGATGGGGATTTATGTCTTCAAAAAAGAGGTTCTGATTAAACTGCTTAAAGAATCCCCTAACCAAACTGATTTTGGCAAAGAGATTATTCCGGCATCTTCAAAAGACCACAACGTTCAAGCTTATTTATTTGACGATTATTGGGAAGATATCGGAACGATTGAGGCTTTTTACGATGCTAATTTGGCGCTGACAAAACAGCCTCAGCCGCCTTTTAGTTTCTACGATGAAAATGCTCCAATTTACACTCGCCCACGTTTCTTGCCACCGACTAAGCTGTTAGATGCTAGCGTGACGGAATCGATTATTGCTGAAGGTTGTATTCTTAAACAGTGCCGGATCGACCATTCTGTGTTGGGAGTTCGATCGCGCATTGAAGCCGGATGTACAATTCAAGACTCTCTGCTGATGGGTTGTGACTTTTACGAAGCCGACGCCGAACGACATTCTAGTTTAGAAAACAGTGGCGTCCCTCTCGGCATCGGTGCAGATACTACAATTCGTCGCGCGATTGTGGATAAAAATGCTCGCATCGGCCGCAATGTTCAAATAATTAATAAAGACCGAGTGGAAGAAGCCAATCGCGAAAGCGAAGGTTTTTACATCCGCAGTGGCATTGTTGTAGTGCTGAAAAACGCCACGATTCCCGATGGAACTATCATTTAGTTATTAGTCATTAGTCATTAGTCATTAGTCATTAGTCATTAGTCATTAGTCATTAGTCATTAGTCATTAGTCATTAGTCATTAGTCAGAATCAAAAATTCGGCGTGCATAAGTGCCTTTATTGAATCTTGCCTTCTGCATAAGTGCCTTCTCCCGAAAGCAAGCTTTCTGCGTTAGGTAGTCCTTAGTTCTTGAATTTTAAATCTGTTGGCTGCTGACCGGTGACTGATGATAAATGATTTTTAGTTAATGAATAATCAGCAATGAAAAATCACCAATGACCAATGACCAATGACTTAGTAAGGGGCGGTCTGTGTTACAGTCGGCTGTGATACGGACAGCTTCGAGCTCTTGCGTCTGGCGAATAGCTTCTGAGTCTTGTATTTGCGATCGTAGCACTGCTGACAAATGCGCTGCCCGCTTCTAAGCACAACACAACTCTCGGAATTGTGTTTCCAATCGTCGCAGCAGCCGCAAGGCCAACTTAGCAAATAATTCATGATAGTAGCACCACAGTAGCGTTGCAAAGTTCTTAAGATACTATCTATCCTATCTTAATTACACTGAGGGTGTGTGTGTTCTAGTTAACAGACAACTGAAAGATTATGTTATATGATGTTGACCGCTATCTCGACCGAGGCTGAAAAAAAGTGAAAGCGCAGCCGCTTTCCTCACCTTTTTTTGGCTTTGACTCGTGCTAATACTTGGCAGAAATGCTCAAGGGAATCCTGATGAAATAGCCCGGAAAATCAAGCAGATTACATGGCTGGTCTCTACTGATATTAAAGCCCAGCAAATTGACCGATGTGTAGCAATTTTAATTGTTAACCAACGAAGGGATTTATCCGTGAGAGGAATTCTCAAATCTCAAATCTCAAATCTCAAATCTCAAATCGCCTGACTCACAGAGGGGAAGCAAGGGCAGCCACTTACCCTCTGGGCTCCTCAACCCTTCGGGAACAGAAATGCCGACGGACTATAACTCCTCCCGGTCACTGACCGCGATCGGCGCAGGCTCGCCCAACGACTGCGTTTATCCGCTCGCGTAGTCGAAGGGCGAGCGGGTAAACGCAGTCGTTGTGTCGAAGTGTCGGAGCAAGGGTTTTATTCTCAAAAATTGACAAGCTCTTTCTTGTAGGTGCGGAAATTGCGATCGAAAGCCCAGCAACAACCGAACTCGATCGAGTCCAAACCTTTGATAACCTATAATTTGGATCAGATGCCACAGGCACTTTCGCCCCGGCATCAAACTTATTCGCGATCCTATTAATTTGGGATTTTATGCTTTCTAACAACTAACAACTAACAACTAACAACTAATAAAGAGGAGATAGATTAATGGCTGCAACTGATTTTAAAGACTATTACGCAATTCTGGGACTCACCAAAACCGCCAACACTGATGAGATTAAAAAAACTTTTCGCAAACTAGCCCGAAAATATCACCCGGATATGAACCCTGGTAACAAAGAAGCCGAAGCTCGTTTTAAAGAAGTTAACGAAGCCTACGAAGTTTTGGCAGACCCAGAAAAACGCCAAAAATACGACCAATACGGTCAATACTGGAAGCAAGCTGCCGCGACTCCAGGCGGATGGCCAGGCGGGGGCGGTACTGCTGTAGACTTTGGTGGCGTTGACTTCAGCCAGTACGGCAGTTTTGATGAATTTATCAATGCGTTGCTTGGCCGGGCGGGCGGTGCTGGTGCCGGTGCTGGCCGCAGCGGGAAATGGAATTACAGCAACTACCGCAGTACCTCCGGCGGGCCGACTGGTTTTGGCGGATTTGAAGATTTTGCGGGCTACGAAAACCGCGCCACCAGCACTTCTCTCGACACCGAGGTTGCTATTTCCCTGACTCTGGGGGAAGCATTTCGTGGGACTTCCAAGGGAGTCGCCACTGGCGAAGTTTCGATTCCCGCGGGAGTGAAAACCGGCAGCAAAATTCGGGTAAAAGGCAAAGGTCAAGTTGACCCGTACACGAAGCAGCATGGAGATTTGTACCTAAAATTAGAAGTTTTGCCTCACCCTTTCTTCCAGTTTGAGGGAGAGAATTTGGTCTGCGAAGTGCCGATAACTCCAGATGAAGCGGTGCTGGGAGCATTGATTGAAGTGCCGGCTCCAGAAGGTATGATTACTGTAAAGTTTCCAGCGGGGATTCGTTCTGGTCAGTCTTTGCGATTGCGGGGCAAAGGATGGCCGAAACCGAAGAAAGATGAACGCACTGATTTGTTAGTCAAAATTGCGATCGTGCCGCCGAAAGAACTCACCACTGTCGATCGCGAGTGCTACGAAAAAATCAAGACAAATCGTACTTTTAATCCTCGCAGTAATCTCAACCAAATGCTGCTTTAAACGAGCTAACATTGGTCACACCCAAATCCTCGCATTTCTGAAAAATTCAAGAGGGACACAACAAGGCTGTGTCCCTAGTTCGTGCAGCGCTGTCATTTGCCAAAAACCCTGTTAACAAGTCAAGTTTGATTCGCCCCTAATTTGCAGTTTCAAACCAGACGCTCAAGATTCTTCGCTAGCTCTTATCTCAGTAAGTTGGCTATCGTGTATGATCTCGGTTTTAAATTCGTTAGCTCCGTCGTTCTCTAGCTTTTTGATGTAGTCGGTCGATTTTTTAACAGTTTCCTCTCTACTGTTATAGGGGCCATAGAGGTGGGTACTCTTGGGCGAATCTGTACGAACTTCTAACCACCACTCGCCCTGTCGATTTCTGCTACTGCTAGCAGGTTTAGCTAGCACCCACAAGGCAAGCAAAAACAGACCAAACATAACAACTGGAAATTCAAGCATATTTACCTCTGGGAAAATTTAAGTAGTTCCTACCATTCTCAATTTACCAGGGCCACGGGAGCGATCGAATCGTCCTAAATGCTGATTTGAACCCGATATTTTTTGACAGTTGCTACACTCTTAAGCAGCAACACCATCTAACTGTTCGCTATCGCAAAGGGTGAGTTCCGAAGGCTGACACTGTTGGATGCGGATGCTAAGCCTCTGGGCTCCTTCGCTTTCCAAGTCTTCGATGTAGCCCGGAGTATTAGTTGAGGCTTCTTTGTCGCTGTCAAAAGGGCCAAAATAGTAGGTACAGCGGGGCAAATCTGTGACAATTTCTACCCACCATTGCTCTTGTCTCCTGCGGCGGCGAGGCGCTGCAAGCAGGCACAAGGCTATGAAGTAGATACAGAATAGATAAAATCCGAGCATATTTTTTCTGTCGTAGGGCCATCGGTATTGTAAAACTTCATTAAGATTGTAAGCATCAATAGACGATTGTAGTATCATATAGTCAGGAGGGTCTAATGAGATAATTATTGCGCTTGTTAAAAAATGGAGAGTCTGAATGCAACTAGCAGAAAGACATATCATTAAATCCACCGAGAATCGTTTTGTTGAAATTGACGGATTAGCCTTTAAATCCAAAAATTTGTACAATGCTGCTAACTACGTGATTCGCCAAAACTTCCTATACGGATGGGGATATCTGAATTACAACAAAATGGCTCAGTTGATGAAATCTCATCAAGCATATAAGGCATTACCAGCCAAGGTAAGTCAACAAATATTGATGATATTGGACAAGAATTGGCAAGCTTTTTTTGAAGCCGTTAAAGCTTACAATATTGAGCAAACAAAATTTACTGGTAGCCCAAAGTTACCCAAGTACAAAGATAAAGTCAAAGGTCGGAATATTCTCGTCTATACGATTCAGGCGATTAGTAGCAAGCAATTGAAGAAAGGAATTATCAAGCTGTCCGGGACTAATATTTTAATTAAAACCAAAATAAAACCAGAGCAAATTTGTCAAGTTAGGTTAGTTCCTAAGTGTGATTCTTATGTAATTGAGGTAATTTATAATGAGCCGGAGTCCACCATTGATGAAAATCAGAAAGAATTAGTAGCTAGTATTGATTTAGGATTGAATAATTTAGTGGCGCTAACTTCAAATCAGCCGGGATTTGTCCCTTTACTGATTAACGGGCGACCATTAAAATCAATTAATCAATTTTACAACAAGCGTAAAGCGCAGCTACAATCTCGATTAAAAGAGAGTCGCAAAACCTGTAGAATTCAGCGCTTGACTCGTTGTAGAAACCAAAAAATCGATAATTACTTACACCAGGCCAGTCGTTCTATTATCAATCTTTTAAGATCGGGAAAGATTGGGACTCTGGTAATAGGGAAAAATGTGCAATGGAAAAACCAGATTAATTTGGGGAAACAAACTAATCAGAACTTCGTAACAGTTCCTCATGCTCGATTGATTGAGATGTTGGAATATAAGGCTGTATTGGTTGGAATCAAAGTGATTGTACAGGAAGAATCATATACTTCTCAATCTAGTTTCCTAAATTTAGATCCAATTCCTGTCTACGGGAATAGTGATGCCCAGAAACAGGGATTTAGTGGCAAACGAATTAAGAGAGGATTGTACAAAACATCCTGCGGTCAATTAATTAATGCCGATGTTAATGGGTCTTACAATATTATGCGAAAAGCAATCCCAAATGCCTTGTGCAATGGGATAGGTCGTGGGCGTAGTTCAGCCCGTGGTTAATCCGCTCGAAGTAAAAAAGAAAGGGGAGGGACTTAATGCCTCCCATGTCATGCAATAAATGACTATACTTTTACAAGCTATGCCGTGGCTATTGATTTTTTGAAATATATCAAAGTAACTTGGTGGCTGAAATCAACCTCTGTGCAGATTTTGAGCCGATCGAGAATTCTCCTAAAATATTCGGCAAAATACGCCAGAATATGGTAGGGACACCGGCCTGCCGTGTCCGCCCAAAAACAAAACCCGCCGGTGCGGGCCTCTTTGACAACATACTGATAACACTTGCTAACTGAAAAATTCAGAGCAAAAAACCTCACCCTAGGGCCACCGGCATGCCGTGGCCGCTTACCGCTTGCTTTCGGGGAACTGATCTATGCCAGCCCAACCGTAAAAAACCAGCTCGTCGTTTTGGACTCGACACCTGTCTACTCGCAGTTGAGTGCCTTCGAGAGCAAATTTGTCTAAGTCTAGCAAGTTATTTACATGAGCAATTAAGGCTTTGCCCAAGTCGGCGGCTTGCTCGTCACCTCCATAAGTAACGCTGACAAATTGAATTTTGCGCCGCTCTTCTACTTGCAATTGAGCTGTAATATCTATGTTGACAGGTTCGCTGGCATTGCCGACTGTAATCTCTGACTGAAGCCGAATCGATTTGTCGGCGCCGAAGCTGACTTCAGTGTTTTGAAAGTGCAGAGATTGTTCTTGGTAATTCAGTCTCTGGAGTTTTTCAACTACAAAAGGTGTATTGAATGAGGTGGTTAAATCTGACTGACTTAAGACTATTCTCATGTTCGCCTGGGTAGGCTGTCGCAATTTCACTTTTCCTGCAAAAATCGCCCCAAAATCAATTGAGAGTGCTTGCAGGTAGAGTTCCATCACTTCGATGCGGAGGCCGTTGTACATCAACATACCTTTGCCCACGAAGTCGAAACCGTCGATGCTTCCCTGTAATAGTTTGGCCACAGGTTCGACTCGGATGTTGGCTTCGGCCTTTTCCGAACGTTTGAATAAGGCCGCGATCGCAGCTCCTGCTACTTTGCTGACAAGGCGATCGCCACTTTGACCTTGAAAGGATGTACCGCTAAACAAAGCTGCTACCATTGATTCGTTTGCTGATCTACAGTCGCCATTATAACCTCTTATTAAGAAATGTTAAAATAGCTTGTGCTTATTCACATCATAAGCAGATATTATTTTCTGGGTGTGGATGGAAAACAACACTTTGACCCAAAGACACTTCCAGACTTCGACTACGCGAGCGTGCGCGGTTCCTGAGCGTAGTCGAAGGGTCGAAGGGAGTGCGCCACATTTTTGAATTTTAAAGGCTCAGGGGGGTGCCTGCTTTGCAAGTGCGATCGAGCAATGCGCCATCCCAAACGGTTTGTTCGATCGTAGCGCAAAGCAAATTAGCTCCCGTCAGGTTAGCGCCACGCAGTACGGCTCCATTCAGGATAGCTTCTTCCAAGTCCGCTCCCGACAAATCAGCGCCGGACAAATTGGCATTGCTCAAATCTGCGTGGTGCAAAATTGCCCTAGCCAAATTCACAGCCCGCAAATCAGCGCCCCGAAAATCGACACCGCTCAAATCCAAATTCCCGATCGACACCCCTGCTAGAAAGGCTCCCCCAAAACTGGCGTCGCACAGTTGAGCATTCGTGAAGGAAGCTCCCCGCAAGTCAGCATTGCGAAAATCTGCGCCTCGCAAGTCTGCGCCGCTCAAATCTGCGCCCCGGAGGTTGGCTCGCAGTATCGCCCGCTGCAAATTTGCACCGGCGAGATTGGCTCCTGTCAAGTTGGCTTGAGACAAATCGGCATCAGCTAGTTCGGCTCCCGATAAGTCAGCGCCAGCTAAATGATAGCCGGCTAGCATTTTAATTTTGCCTTGGCAAATGGCTTCTATGTCATTAGTCATTAGTTATTGGTCATTAGTTATTGGTTATTGGTTATTAGTCATTAGTCAGCAGTCAACAATCCACAATCAACAGTCCACAGTGAAGTTATTTTAAAATGCTGAAGTTACGGAGGGAGAGCGATCGCCCAAATCCTCCAACCACACATTAGGCAGTTGGCTGGGGCGGCTCGGTAACTCCATTAAACCCATTTCTGTCAGCCTGACTACATTACCGAGGGTTTCGACCAAGGCTGGATCGAAGCTCGTGTCACTGATTTCCCGGCATTTTTCCCAAGCTGCTGTCAAACTCAAAGCTGGACGATCGCCTCGCGCTTGAGTTAGCTCTTGAAAATAAGCGATTAACCCCAAAATCCGGGAAGCAATCGGTATCTCTGCGCCTCGCAAACCCTCTGGCTTGCCGCTGCCGTCCCAGTGTTCGAGTTTATGCTTGACAATTTCGGCGACAGGTGCTAGTTCCGGCATTGCTTGCAGGAGTTGGGAACCGATGAAACTGCGATCTCGCCAAAATGCCAGAGTCTGTTGGTCGAATTGATCGGGGGTGCGATCGAACACCTGATTCGGGGCCGAAACCAAGCCGACTCGAAACAGCAATCCCGCCAACCGCAGCCGCCGTAATTGCAAAGCCGGCAAATCCAAAAGTTGACCCAAAGTTTCCGACAAAGCCGCCACTTGCAAAGACGCGGTGGGATTTGCGGTATCGCGTTCATCCACGCGCTGGGCCATCCGTAGAAATGCTTGAAGTTTATTGGCGTTCAAATTGCGACTGACGCGCAAAGCTTGACCTTCTAATTCCCACAATTCTCTAGTTTGGCGGTTAATGGCCACCAGTTGCTGCTGAGAACTTTGGAGGTAAGTCACAATCCGCGTGACGACACCGCTAATGTCAGCAAGGGGCGGGCCGACTGTGGTGAGGATTTCTTGGTGAATTTGCAGTAATTTGTCTGCGAGATGGCGATCGTAATGTCGCGTTTGTTCTATAAAAATTTCTGCCGCCGCCGACACCAAAGACTGGTCAAAGGACCACAAACCGTAGAATTTTCGCTCTGTATCTACTTCTGGCTTACCTTCGGGCAGGTATTCTGTGTGCGAAAGTTCGCGACAAAGCACCATTGCTTTGTAGGTTGGGGCGAGGATAATTAGATTCCATTCTTCGACTATGGGGTCGATCGGATCTAGATTTACTAAAGATACATTTTCTAGTTGACCGGTTTTGTGGGTAGCAAAACCGCTATCGGCTACTGCGCCGATGACAACGCACCGAGACGCATTAGCAATATCCAGGTAGCGATCGGCTTCTTGCAAATACCATTTTCCCTGCTGGAATGTCACCAAAACCAGGGGTTTGACGGCGATATCGTCCCCGGCACTGGTTTGCAAGATGTGGTCTTCTAGGGCGTGACACAGGGCTACCAGGGTATTTTTGAAGTAAACCCCGTAGCTAGAAGGCAGTTTTCCGTCGGGAAGTGTAGCTTGTAGTCTGGCGAGAGTTGATTCTGGATTCATTAACAAAACACGGTGCCGGCTCTTAATTCATTGTAGCGGGCGATCGGACTTCTGAATCAATCAATCAATTTTAGATTTTAGATTTTAGATGAAAAAATTGGAGAAAAGGTGCGCCTCGGCGCACCTACCGGATAGATAGGCAAGGGTATTTCCTAGGTCTCTCAAAGCTTTTTCCGGTATAAAACAACTTTGTTTTATTTACCTTTCGACTCAGAAACATCTGCAATCAAATCGTCTTTATCAACTTTCGGGACAAAATCAGGGCGTTCTTTCGATTCCCAACCGGGGGGGCGCTTGGAGTTGTACCATGCAATGGAGCCGATACTAACAGCGGCAATAAATCCCACAACAAGAACTGCTATTGGAATCGTTAGGTTGCTATCTACCATTTGGTTCAAATCCTGATTAACTCTACTTTTGTATAATTTTAAGTGCTAATGGCGTTTTGTCGATCTACCTGAAGACTGAAAAAGTGAGTAAATTGCCGTCAATCGATTTGAGATTTGGGATTTTAGATTTTAGATTGGAGAAAGTGACCCCGTCCTGATTCCTCGAAGGAATGAATCTTGGGGCTTCTACCCTGGATGCTTTCGGTCATAATGTTGAGATGTTGGAAATTGGAGGGCTAATTTTATGCCGTTGGGGACAATAGCATTGCTGTTGGCTGCTAGTTTTGGTCTGGGTGCTTTACCGCTGACTCGATGGATGGTGCGAGTGTTGGCCGGCAAAGATTTGAGGGCGCTGGGCACGGGGAATGTTGGCGTGTCGGCTGCTTTCATTCACGGGGGAAAGTTAGCGGGAATTGCTGCGGTGTTGGCGGAAATTGCCAGAGGTATTATACCAGTTTTGGCTGCGCGATTTTGGTTCCCGGATCAAAGGGCGATCGCCCTTACCCTGTTAATTCCTCTAGTTGCGGGCCGATCGGCGATCGCCCGTGGAGGAGGTGTCACCAACGCTGTTTGGGGTGTTTTGGCATTTTCCCCGCCGGTGGCTGTCACATCGGGCATTTCGGGGCTACTGGTGTGGAGTTTGGCTGAAGTTGTGTGGGGTAAGGGCGATCGGGCGAGGCTGTTTGCTACCCGTTGCGGATGTCTGAGCACCCCAATCTGGGTTTGGGTGTGGCGGCAAAATATGGCAGAATTTTTAGCAGCAGCAGGATTAGCCTTGTTATTAACAGCAATTAATCTCAGTCAGGGTGATGATATGGCTTTCTCTAAATCGGAACAATTGCTTTCTCTCGATGACTCGTTAGATGCTAAAGTCTGTGGGGATAAAGCTGCAAAATTGTCTCAACTGAAACGAGGAAATTTTAATGTACCGCCCGGTTGGATATTATTAAAAGAATCGGGCATCGGGAATCGGAAATCGGGCCTAGAAAATCGAAAATTGAGAATGGGGTCTTCAGAAAACAGTGAAAATTTATCAATCCCTAATTCTTTAATCGAACATCTAAAATCCCAAATCCCAAATCGGATGATTGTGCGATCTTCTGCTGCGGGAGAAGACGGCGATATTAGTTCGGCGGCTGGACAATATCAAACCATTGGCCCAGTTTTCACTGAAACAGAATTGAGCAATGCAATTAATAGCTGTCGCCAGTCTTATTGGACTTCCGAAGCAGTTGCTTACCGTCGCCAGCGACAATTACCCGATACCCAAATGGCTGTATTAATTCAGCCTTATATTGACAGCAAAATTGCCGGAGTCATGTTCAGCCGCAATCCTTTAGACGGCGGTTCCCAGGTAATTATTGAAGCTTTACCGGGAGGAGCAGAATCAGTTGTCGGCGGACAATTTACTCCGGTGCATTTAGAAATTGATTTTAGTACATCTGAATCATTAGAACAAAGTTTAATTGAAATAGGACTTAACCCGGTGGTTGAGTCAAGTCAAAACCCGGAGGTTGAGTCAAGTCAAAACCCGGAGGTTGAGTCAAGTCAAAACCCGGAGGTTGAGTCAAGTCAAAACCCGGAGGTGGAGTCAAGTCAAAACCCGGAGGTTGAGTCAAGTCGGAGGTTGAGCGAAGTCGAAACCCCGGAGGTGGAGTCAAGTCAAAACCCGGAGGTGGAGTCAAGTCAAAACCCGGAGGTGGAGTCAAGTCAAAACCCGGAGGTGGAGTCAAGTCAAAACCCGGAGGTTGAGCGAAGTCGAAACCCGGTTTCTTTGTCGGAGTGCATCCAGGATTGTGAAATTAAAACTAATTCAATTATTGATAAATCCATTGTAGCAGAATTAGTAAAACAAGCGCAAGCAATCGAAGCATTTTTTCATGGAATACCCCAGGATATTGAGTGGAGTTGGGATGGCGAAAAACTATGGATTTTGCAAAGTCGCCCGATTACTAATTTGCAGCCTTTTTGGACGCGAACTATTGCAGCAGAAGTGATTCCAGGTGCAATTCGTCCGCTAACTTGGTCGATTAATCGCCCGCTGACTTGCGGGGTTTGGGGGGAAATATTTAAGGTGGTTTTAGGCGAGAGAGCAGCTAATTTAAACTTTAATGAAACTGCAACTTTGCTGGGTTCTCACGCTTATTTTAATGCGACTTTGTTGGGCGAAATCTTTCGGATGATGGGATTACCTGAGCAGGGTTTGGAATTTTTGCTGAGAGGGCAAAAAATGGGCAAGCCGCCTTTGGGGAAGATTTTGCCCTCTTTGCCCGGTTTGTGGCGTCTGGTGCAGCGGGAGAGGGCGCTAAATGCAGAATTTAAGGGCGATCGTACTTCTATTTTCCTCCCCGCACTGGAAAGTTTGCAGAAGGAAGAAGGAAGTTCAGCAACAGATTATGTAACGGATTTAACGGATTTAACGGAATTGTTGGAGAGAGCAGAGCAAATTCAGGAGTGGCTGAAACCGATTACTTACTACAATATATTAGGTCCGATCGGGCTGGCAATTCGTAAAGCAATTTTTCGCGTTTCCGATGAATGGCTGGACAATGACAGCGCTCCTGAAATCGCATCGGTGCGAGCTTTACAGCAGTTAGCCCAAAAGTTGCGACAAGCTGCGATTTCGCAATCTGACAAAACTATTTCCTTCGCACAATTAACACAGGTATTTGAAGAAAATTCGGCTCTGCTTGCAGAGTTTGAAAAGTGGCTTAATACTTACGGATATTTGAGCGAAGTGGGGACGGATATCGCTGTTCCTACTTGGCGAGAACAACCGGAAACTTACCAAAAACTGTTAGTAAATATGGCGACAAAATCCGCTGTAAATAATTTAGTCGAAAAGCGTGAATTGCCCTTGACTTTTTGGCAGAAGTGGCGATTGGATAAATGTCAGGAGCGAGCTACAGTCAAAAACGAGATTAGCCAAGTTTACGCCCGGTTGTTGGCTCATTTGCGCTGGACTTTTTTGGAGATAGAAGCTGGCGGCTTAGCAATGGAGGTATTTCAGGAAGCTGGGGATATCTTTTATTTAGAATTTGGGGAGATTCAGCAGTGGATACGGAGCGGTGCTAGTGTTTCGTTTCAGGATACAATTAGGGAAAGGCGCGAACAGTTAAAAGCCGATCGCGATCGCCCGATTCCCCCTGTAGTCTACGGCAATCTGCTGCCAAATTCTCAGAAAAGGTCGATCGAACCAGCCACATCCGAAACTAACATCATGCAGGGAATTCCCGCAAGTATCGGCCGTGTCGAAGGCTTTGTCAAGATTTGTCGCACCGTGACCACAGATTTAGGAGAAAATGCGATCGTAGTAGTCCCATACACCGACGCAGGTTGGGCACCGCTGCTATTAGGAGCAACAGCAATTATCGCCGAAGTTGGCGGCCAACTATCTCACGGAGCAATTATCGCCCGCGAGTACAAAATTCCCGCAGTGATGAATATTTCCGAAGCCACAACTCGCCTGCGAGACGGTCAAAAAGTCCGAGTAGACGGCTATCTCGGCACCGTAGAATTGCTGGAATAAACGGAAAGAAAAATGTAAAAATTCATACATTCTGTAGGGGCGGGTTCCACCAACAATAATTGCCCAAAACAAACAATCTCGCAAACCCGCCCCCACCCCACAAAAAACCTTTCCTAAGCCTTTAAGAAATTCTGGACAACATAGTTCCCTACATTTCTACCAGAACTCAAACCATCTACATTAGCACTCATGAAATGGATGCCTCCGTAAATGCGACTCATGCCCGATTCATCAGCCGCTTGGCCAAAGTTTTCATAAGTTCGCAAACTATTGATAGACTTATCTCCCTTGTCCCCAAAGCCAAAATCCGAACCAAATACAGAGTTCATAACAGCCTCTCCTGCACCGCTAAAGGTACTGTGTCCCGACATATACTCCGGGAAAGGCGGAGTAGTTAGCAGTGGCTGCCACTGAGGGTCGGCTGTGGTGTTAGGATTATTGTCTTTGTCAGCTTGGCTGATAGCTGTGATGGGCCGCCAGAAGTTGTATTGATACTTGGAATCCCAGCAGATAATAGCTGCATCGGCGAGGGCAATATTTAGCAGGGCGAACAACCGGGCGCAATCTTCCAGGGAGTTACCCGTGAGGGCCGATACATCTTCGGCGATTTGGTTCCAGTGGCCCGGAGGCGCAAACGTACCTGCGCCGTTAGCCCAGAAGTTGCCGATCTCAGCTTGATCAGGGGTGCGCGTGAGACTGTCAATTTTGCCGATTTCTTTGACGTAGTTCAATTCCTCTGCGTACTTGGCGCTGTCGAGGGCGGGGGGGCCCGACGGGCGAAATTGAGAACCGCTAGTCATCGCAAAGGGAGTAACCTCCGGCCACTGCGGCGACAGCCCTGGGGCAAAATCGGGGGGAGTCGGAACCCAACTGCCGGGGTCGGTTTTGGGGATGTACTCCACGACTTTGCTGGCGCCGTCTGTACTCCGCCAAGCGATAATTTGGTCGGCAACTTGCTGTCCGAGGGCGATACCGTCGTCTTTGGATTTCCCGTCGGGGATTTTGGCTAAAGACGATGTGTATGCTTCATTGAATTTGACCGCTTGGGCTGGATAAACGCTGACTAAGACGCGGTGGGCTGCGGCGGCTGTGGCGGCTTCTTCTGACGCGCCTGCTGGTGCATCTATGTTGACCCGGTAAGGGCTATATTTTTTACTAATAGAGTTAACAGCATCGTAAATAGCTGCGTGAACCATTGCCATGTTGCGGGAGGCTAGGGGAGGTGCGGTGCTGTCTGTCCGCACGGCGTCGAGTAAGCTGGCGTTCCAGTCTGTGACGGGGTTTCCTGATATGTGAGTTGTGAAGTTGTTGCGGTTGATGGTGCTACTGTTGACTCCTGGTAATACTGCTAAGAATTCACCCGTGAGTTTGTCTTGAATTACGGTGCTGTTGCTGTTAGCGCCAGTGCCTGGTTGGATGTTTAAATCTTCAAAGGTGAGACCGTCGAGCAATCGAATTTTATCATTGCCGTTGCTGAAGTCGGCGATGTAGTCGGCTGTGGCTACAGTTGAGCCGCCACTGCGTTTAGCAATGGCAAATATATCATCGCCTTCGCCACCGGTGATGCTATCGCTGCCTGCGCCGGCGTAAATGGTGTCGTTCCCGGAGTTGCCGGAAATTACGTCGCCGCCTTTGCCTCCCCAGATGATGTCGTCGTCTGCACCACCGAATATCGTATCGTTGCCTTGGTCGCCACAGATTTTGTCTTTGCCTGTATCGCCTTCGATGAAGTCGTCTCCGCTATTGGCGTAAATTATGTCGTTGCCATCCAAGCCGTTAATTCTGTCTGATTCGGACGTTCCTTGGAGATAGTCAAATTTGGCAGTACCTGTGATGGATGTCATTGGTATAATTTGATTTTTTGTATTAACTAGCTAAAACTATTAGCAGTTATAAATGCTAAGACCTGTTAGCTGGCAATTTCATATTAGTAAACTTTCGGGTTAGTTAGGAAACATCGCACCGTAACTTAATTAAATCTTTAGTATTTAACGGGTTTTTATGATTTTTTTTCGCTGTAAATATGCGTATAAATACGGTCATCAAAACTAATTTAAATACTGCATATTTGTTAAATACTTACAATAAAACTGTTTTTTTAATGTTTAGATAAATACAGGGCGATCGATCTATCCCCGCCGTAGGGACAGGGCATTGCCTATTAGTGTCAACTTAACTTCTAACCCAGTCACAGACTGCTGTTTGACTATTAAGCCCAGATCCCCCCTAACCCCCCTTAAGAAGGGGGGGATAAGAGTTCGATCAAAGTCCCCCTTCTTAAGGGGGATTTAGGGGGATCTAGACTTAGGTAAAAGCGAGAGATACCAAGGGTTTCAGGCTTAAGTTGACACCAATGGGCATTGCCCTGTCCCTACTTGATCAACCTGGAATACGCTGTATGTTTTTGATTACCATAAAAGGAGCGTATTGTGTAACTAAATAAGTAAATATTTATTAAGCACTTCTCAAGGCTGCGATCGGGTCGAGTTTGGCGGCTTGGCGGGCGGGGATCACGCCGAAGAAGAGGCCGACGCCACCGGATACACTGACTGCAAGGGCGATCGCCACTGGGGATATTCCAGCTTGCAGGGGAGTGAAATTACCTAGGAGCAAAATACCGGTGACACCTACGCAAGTGCCGACTAAGCCCCCGGCGGCGGATAAAATCACAGCTTCGACAATAAATTGAAACAGGATATCTTGTTGGGATGCTCCGATCGCCTTTCTGAGCCCAATTTCCTGAGTGCGTTCGCTGACGGACACCAGCATAATATTCATAATACCAATTCCGCCGACTAATAGGGAAATGCTAGCAACAGCAGTTAACATAATAGTCAGAGCGCCGGAAATTGCACCCATTCTTGCCATTAAATCTTTCTGATTTCTAACAGTAAAGTCATCTTCTGTGGTAATTTTGTGTCGCAATCTCAGCAGGTTTTCTACCTGAAATTGAGCCGCCTCCATTTGCGATTCATCTTTAATAGAAATAAACAGCGAGGTGACAGCTAAACCGTAGGGAGATGTCCGCCCGACAATCCGGTTTGCCATTGTGGCGATCGGCACTGCGGCGGAATTGTCATAATTCGTGCCAAAAGATGTGCCTTTTGGTGCCAATACTCCAATTACTTTAAGACTGACATTTTTAATCCGTATCTGTTCGCCCAAGGGATTTGTATTGCCAAAAAGTTTCTCGGCTAATTCTGAACCGAGAACCACAACTTGGTTACTTTGTTTGACATCAATATCTGTCAAAAACCGCCCTTTAGCCATTTCAAACTTTCGGACTTCCAGAAATTCGGGAATCGTGCCAAAAATGAGAGCCGAAACATTTTTGTTGCTGTAGCGAACTATTTCGGAACTATTAAGTTCTGCTGAGACACCTTGAACCGAAGGGACTTGAGTGGCGATCGCCTTTGCGTCTGGTAGTACGAGGGTTTGAGGCGCATTTGAGATGGCATTTCGCCTAGCGTTAGGTACTCCAGCCCTGACGATTAATACATTTGTACCGAGGGATTGAACTTGTCCCGCTACAAATTTTTGAGCGCCTTCTCCAACTCCAATCATCGCAATCACTGAGGCGTTGCCGACAATCATCCCAATCATTGTTAAACTACTGCGGGTTTTGTTAGCTAGTAGGGTTTGACCGGCCATTTTGACGCTTTCAATAAAATTCATAATTTGGGAATGGGGAATTGGGCATCGGGCATCGGGCATTGGGCATTGGCCAAAGAGGGAATTGGTAATTGAAACCAACAAATAACCAATGACTAATGACTAATGATTAATAGACCTCTCCTAAAAAGATAGCGAAGAACAGGCATCCTGCCTGTTCCACAATAATTATGGGAGATGTCTAATGACTACTGACTAATGACTACTGACTAATGACTACTGACTAATGACTTCTTAAGCACTTCTGAGTGCAACGATCGGGTCTAGTTTAGCAGCTTGTTTTGCGGGTACAATGCCGAAAAATAAGCCGATGCTGCCGGAAACGCCGACTGCAAGGGCGATCGCCACTGGGGAAACACTAGCTTGCAGAGGAGTGAACGCACCTACCAAAAGCACGCCACCGATACCGAATCCAGTGCCGATCGCACCACCAGCCGCCGACAAAATCACAGATTCAATCATAAACTGAATTAGGATATCTTGCTGAGAAGCTCCGATCGCCTTTCTGAGTCCAATTTCCTTAGTACGTTCAGTAACAGAAACCAGCATAATATTCATAATCCCGATGCCGCCGACAAACAGCGAAATTGCCGCCACGAAAGCCAACATCAACGTCAAAGCCTCAGTAATACTGCCCAAAGTCTTCATTAAATCTTTCTGATTTCGGACAGTAAAATCATCCTCCTTAGTAATTTTGTGACGCAACCTGAGCAGATTTTCTATTTGAAATTGAGCGGCTTGCATCATAGTTTCATCTTTGATGGAAACCGAAATAAATGTGACTTTTGTACCGTAGGGAGACGTTCTACCTACGATGCGATTTGCCATTGTTGTCAGCGGCAAATAAACGTTCATATCTTGATTGTCACCAAAGCTGGAACCCTTTGCCTGCATGACCCCTATCACTTGAAAAGTCGAATTTTTGATGCGGATATATTGACCAATTGGCGGTGTATTACCAAACAATTGTTCTGCTGCTTCTGAACCTAAAGCTACTACATTTTCTTGTCTTTCTAAATCGAGTTTGTTTAAAAAACGACCTTGACCAACATCAAAGCTTCTGACTGTCAGAAATTCTGGGGTAGTTCCGACAATGGAAGATGAGACATTTTTGTTACGATAGGTAACGAGTTGACTATCATTGAGACTGGGTGCGACTTCTTGGACAGAAGCAACTTGAGATGCGATCGCATCTGCATCTTCCAACACCAATGTCTGGGGCGGAATCACGGGGCGAGTTTGTGCTTCTGGACTTCCGGGAATAATAAATAGCAAGTTTGACCCCAGAGAGTTAACTTGTCCCTCGATAAATGTTTGAGCTCCTTCGCCGATGCCAATCATCGAAATTACGGAAGCATTACCGATGATAATTCCTAACATCGTCAAGCTACTGCGAAGTTTGTTTCCCATCAAAGTTGTGACGGCCATTTTGACGCTTTCAACAATGTCCATAGTTTTTAGTCATTAGTCATTGGTCATTAGTTATTAGTCAGTAATTATTAGTTATTGGTCATTAGTCATATCATGTCCGCGTCAATAAACGTAAATTATGTAAGGCGGTTTCACCCGTATCTATGCTTTAAATCCAGGATATTTGTAAACCCGCCCTGCCACAGCTAATGACTAATGACTAATGACTAATGACTAATGACTAATGACTATTTCTGATTCTTGATAATATCCTCCAGCTTTTTACCTGGAGGAAGTTCGGTAAAAACCCGATCGCCCGCTTTTGCACCCTCTAAAATCTGAATCTTATTACCAATAGTCGAACCAATCGTAACTGGCTGAAACTTCGGCTGTTTTTTCTCATCGGGAATCAACACACCAGTTTGACCTTTATTAGTCACAATTGCCACAGTCGGCACAACTAAAGCATTGCTCAACTTTTGACCAACAAATCTCAAATCTACGTTCATCCCCGACTGCAACAAATCTTTGCCCGTGTCAATGGCTACGCGCACTTGAAATAGCGTCACATCCCGTTCTTTAACTGCTTCTGGTGCAATCAATTTAACGCGACCTTTAAACACCTTATCTGGATAAGCATCAGCGACTATTTCAACTACTTGACCCGGTTTAATTTGACTGATATCCGCCTCCGGCACTTTCGCTAAAACTTCCACATCTCTTGCTAGAGCCACAATCGATGTTGAAGTTGCCGAAGTAGCATCCGATGCCGAAGTTGCCGGAGTCACAAAAGCTCCTTGAATAGCATACCTTTGGGTAATCACTCCAGCAAAGGGAGCGCGAATTTTAGTATCTTCTAGCTGCACTTCTTGATAGTGGACTTGAGCTTGGGCTTCGGCTAAGTCAGCTTTAGCTTGAGCTATTTCTTCCGGGCGAGAGCCATTTACTTGTACTGCTAATTGGCTTTTTGCTTCAGCAACTGCTGCTTCAGCTTTAGCTATTTCTTCTGGACGATTGCCGTTTTCTACTTGTGCTAATTTGCTTTTGGCTTCGGCAACTTCTGCTTCGCTTTTAGCAATTTCTTCCGATCGCGTCCCGTTC
Source organism: Microcoleus sp. (assembly GCA_042408215.1). Lineage (GTDB taxonomy): Bacteria > Cyanobacteriota > Cyanobacteriia > Cyanobacteriales > Microcoleaceae > Microcoleus. The sequence continues at coordinate 497,396 of JAYFMW010000003.1, forward strand.
TGCAATTGCTTCAATCCTTGGCTCTCGACTTCAACAGCAGCTTGCAGTTGCTGGATTTGCGACAGCCGATTTTCTTGCAGTTGTTGCAGACGTCTTTCGGATTCAGTTAATTTAGCTTGGGCAGTACGATTTTCTTTAATTAATTCATCCAGTTTATCTTGAGCCAGAGCACCTTCTTTTACTAATGACCGATTGCGTTCCACACGTTGAGCTGTGAGTTCGGCTTGGGCTTTACTCGATTCAATTTGGGTTTGTGCTTGGGCAATTTCTTGTTTTAAACTACCCGTTTGAGCATCTGCTAAACGAGCCTGAGCTTGGGCTAATCGAGCTCGCCCTTGGCTGACTTCTTCCACGCGGGTGCCGGCTCGCAGTTTTTGCAAGCCGGCTTGAGTTTGCTGCAAGCGGGATCTGGCTCCTGCGACTTCTTCAACGCGACTCCCGGCTTGGAGTTGGGCGAGACTGGCTTCGGCTTGATCTAAGCGCGCTTGAGCACTGGCGATGTCTTCCGATCGATTCCCGGCTTCGATTTTGGCAAGTTTGGCTCTAGCGCTAGCCTCGCGGGCTTTGGCTTGAGCGAGTTGGGCTTCTACGTCGCGACTTTCCATGCGAGCAATAATTTGTCCTGCTTGGACTTTATCGCCCTGTTCGACAAATAATTCTGCGATCCGCCCGGAGCCTTTGGGGCTGAGATTCACGCGCTGTACGGGCTGCACCGTGCCGCTAGATGTAATCCGCACGGTGAGGTTTTGCGATTCCACCGGGACAGTCATGGTGGCGATCGCATCTACTTTCGGCTGCGATTTACTATTTACTATATATATGGTGGTCGGCACAGCTAGCAACCCGGCTGCAACCAGCCCAAGAGCCCACCGATTCGGCTTCGGCGCGAGTTTCTTGGGGGACTGCTTTTGGGGGGTTTTGGCATCCGCAATCTGGGTATCTACGGTCTTGGTGTTTACAGCCTTAGTCTCTTCCACCTTGACCTGAGCTGCTTGCTTTTTGGGGCTAACGATCATAACCGACTCACCTAATTTAATCTCAGGATTACTTTTAAGGTAAAATTTTTGCTGATGCTTGGCATCGTCTTTGAGACTCATCCGATCGGGTGATTTTAAAAAAAGTTCCCCAACCAGCATCTATAAAGAATTATAGCTAATTTTTGCAACTTATTAAAAAATGTTAAGTTTTCTCAGCTAAAAGAGCTGGGATCGAACAAGTGCGATCGACGAGGCGTGTTTTCTCGATCCGGAGATCCCCCCTAACCCCCCTTAACAAGGGGAGTAGGGGAGTAGGGGGTGTGGGACAAGATCACTCTTGCGTCCCCCTTCTTAAGGGGGATTTAGGGGGATCTGAATCTGATTGTCAAGGCAAGAAAACACGCCCTAGGGCTGGATTTTTTGAAGATTGGGGCGTTCCGGGGGCGGCGATCGGTAAACTTGGGTTGAGGCCACGCACTCTGTAACGGCGTCCTTGCTCAAAAACGAGTCGCTTAACAGGTTAAAATATTTGCCAATCGCGTAAAATTCACTCGATCGTAAAATGAATCTTCCTCAAAGCGTTACAATTCTGGCAATTTTACAGCTAATTAGCGCAATCTTCAGTCTCCTTGACGGCTTGTTGATATTACTTTTTGCAGGCATTTTTGGCGGGCTTGGTGCTGTTGTCGGCGGGGCGAAAGTGGGAACTGTAATCGGCGGCTTTATTGCAATTTTTGCCGCGCTCAGTCTGATTTTAGGCCTCATCTCCTTAGTCTTAACTTGGGGTTTGTTTCAACTTAAAACTTGGGCTTGGACGGGAACGTTAATTGTTCACGTCATCGCCATAATCGCACAGTTGGCCAAAATGTTGGGTAGTGCTGGTACTGCGGTCAATTTTTTAACTCTTGGTTTTGCGATCGTTTGCATTTACTACCTGCTGCGGCCGGATGTTAAACAGGCTTTTGCGATCTCATCCGATTAGTAATTAATTGAATTGCGGCGTTGCAGTTTTCCAATAATTAGGAATTTTATCAAAAAAAAACGTTTTGACCGATAATAAAAGGTTGTCCAATATCAAGAAAGTCCCATGAATACACAACAAGCCACAGATTTAATTAACCAACCAATTCGAGTAGGCGTGCTCGGCTACGGCGGACTCGGCCAAGCCGCCGCCCGGTTACTCGCTCCCAAACGCGAAATGCTCTGGGTAGCCGCCGCCGATCAAAAAGGTTACGCTTATGGCCCAGAAGGCTTAAATTCCCAGAAGTGTGAGGCAATTTACAAGTCTCAAGGTTCATTAGGTTATTTGGAATCAGCGGGAATTTTGAGCGATCGCAGTATTCAAGAACTCATCCAAACAGCCCAAGGAGTAGACGGCTATTTCCTAGCATTACCAAATCTTCCCAACACATTCATGGCATCTGTAGCCAGACAATTTATCGAATCCGGCTGGAAAGGAGTATTAGTTGATGCCATCAAACGCACCAGCGCCGTCGAACAAATTCTCGCCATGAAATCCGAACTCCAAGCAGCAGGAATTACCTACATGACAGGCTGCGGTGCAACACCTGGGTTACTCACAGCAGCAGCAGCATTAGCCGCTCAAAGTTACGCAGAAGTGCACAGCGTTAAAATCACCTTTGGAGTCGGAATTGCCAATTGGGAAGCCTACCGAGCCACCATTCGCGAAGACATCGCACATTTGCCCGGTTATGATGTACCGAAAGCTCAAGCCATGTCTGATGCAGAAGTGGAAGCGCTGTTAGATACCACCAACGGTTTATTGAAGCTGGAAAATATGGAACACGCCGATGATATCATGTTGGAATTGGCGGGAATTTGCGATCGCGATCGAGTCACAGTCGGCGGCATCGTCGATACCCGCAATGCCAAAAAACCCCTGAGCACGAACGTCCAAATTACCGGCCGCACCTTCGAGGGCAAAATCTCAACTCACACCTTTACTTTAGGCGACGAAACCAGCATGGCAGCGAACGTTTGTGGCCCAGCTTTCGGTTATCTGAAAGCAGGTATCATGCTGCAAAGAAAAGGCATTTCTGGCTTATTCACCGCCGCCGAAATCATGCCTCTATTTGTCAGGTAATACCAATTTAATGGGTCGTTGCACAGATCTCGATCCCCCTAAATCCCCCTTAAGAAGGGGGACTTTGAGAAGAATCTTGTCCCACCCTTATTAAGGGGGGCTGGTAATACCAATTTAATGGGTCGTTGCACAGATCTCGATCCCCCTAAATCCCCCTTAAGAAGGGGGACTTTGAGAAGAATCTTGTCCCACCCTTATTAAGGGGGGCTGGTAATACCAATTTAATGGGTCGTTGCACAGATCTCGATCCCCCTAAATCCCCCTTAAGAAGGGGGACTTTGAGAAGAATCTTGTCCCACCCTTATTAAGGGGGGCTGGTAATACCAATTTAATGGGTCGTTGCACAGATCTCGATCCCCCTAAATCCCCCTTAAGAAGGGGGACTTTGAGAAGAATCTTGTCCCACCCTTATTAAGGGGGGCTGGTAATACCAATTTAATGGGTCGTTGCACAGATCTCGATCCCCCTAAATCCCCCTTAAGAAGGGGGACTTTGAGAAGAATCTTGTCCCCCCCTTATTAAGGGGGGCTAGGGGGGATCAGATTCTATGCAGCCTCATAAAAAATTGGTATAAGCTAAAAATCATCGTCCTGGACGCACTCTAACCCAAGAAACCGGGTTTTTTGTGAGAATACTGGTTATAGCCTTTAATATCGGTAAAAACCCGGTTTCTGACCACCCCGCACTCTAACCCAAGAAACCGGGTTTTTTGTGAGAATACTGGTTATAGCCTTTAATATCGGTAAAAACCCGGTTTCTGACCACCCCGCACTCTAACCCAAGAAACCGGGTTTTTTGTGAGAATACTGGTTATAGCCTTTAATATCGGTAAAAACCCGGTTTCTGACACCCCGCACTCTAACCCAAATAAGAATAGTTGAGATTTTTGATTTTTACTAGATCGCGGTTAAACTGTATTAATTGGTTTACTAAAAATTGTTTTCGAGACGCAGAATAATCAGTAACAATCTGGTTAACTAAAACATGGAGATAAGTAATCATGGCAGAAGTTGAAGTTCTTGTAGAGAGTTTGTGGGAACTTGATGAGGATCAGCTAGAAGCTCAGCTAGGCGATCGTGCACAAGCCATAGGGGATGATGTTGCTGGACGTGGAGCAAAAGGGGTAGACCCAGCTTCCTTGGAATCTATTGATGTCAACGTTGCGGCTAGAGCATCCATCGATCCAAGATTGCTAGATGCTGGTCGCCAGCTTTTCGATCGCATAAACCCCTTAGCTTACGAACTTATGTGCAAACCCCTCGGTGGAGACAATGCAGAGACTCAGAAGATTTTAGATGAAACAATCAATCAGAACTATACCAAAGCGGCTGGGATGTTGGCTCCTGTTTTAGTCAGTGGACTTGGGTTAGCTCCTGTCCTTGCTACTCTTCTTGCAACTTTAATTATCAAAAAGATTGCAAATACGGGTGCTACAGCAATTTGCGAGACTTGGGAGAAAACTTTAGCAAAACCCGCAAGCTGAGTTATTTACAAAGATTGGTAATACAGTCCTGGACGCACTCCGACTCCTCGAAACCGGGTTTTTTACCAAATCTGCGCGCTGTAACGCATCTTCTCGCAAAAAACCCGGTTTCTGACCACCCGTGCGTCTAGGAGTATCATAAAAACTCTGTGAGGCGATCGCACTTTTGTACTCATATCGTTTCTGGTTGTACCGGAATGATTTAACCGCAGAGAACACAGAGGACACAGAGGGAGAGAATAGAGATCTGAATAATTCCGATGCTACCGGATTTGATATCAGAGGTTTTGTCGGGCGATCGCACTTATCTACCCATATTTGCTGCTACGGCGTTAAAAACTTTTATCTTTTCCAACTACTTTTGGCACATCGTCGCATAGGCGGCGATCGCTCTTACTAACATTGGGGTTATTCTGCAAATAGTCACGCACGCGATCGCAACCTTGTTCCAGTAGTTCATCGATTCCTCCTATCCGCCACAACTTAGCAGTGCCGTCCTTGCCAAGAGTAGCCATTAAGTTGCCATCAGCACTAAGACTTATATTAGTGACTTCGCCTTGATGTTGAGCTTTGAAAGTAGTCAATAATTTTCCTGACATATCCCATACATGGATATCAGAGATAGCATCGCCGCCCACACCGATGTTCGCACTAGCTAATAAGTTACCCTGAGTATTAAGACCGATACTATTGAATGTGTTCCCAGCACCTTTAAACTTAACTAATTCCTTTCCTATCCCAGCCCCCAATTCACTTAAGAAGATATTGCCTCGATCTTGTGGGAACAAGTCGGTAGGTAGTGAATTCGCCACTAACAGCCTGCCATCGGAGCTAAAACCAATAATACGCCTAGTTTCACCCAACTTATCGTTAGGACTTACCTTGTCGGGCAAGATTTCCCAGGTTTTATTATTCAAATTAAACAGATGGATAGTACCATCATTCTCCACGACAGCCAATTGCTTACCATCAGGACGAAAAATAAGCTGGCTAATTGTTTTTTCAAAATTTCGGGATTTATACAACTCCTTCCCATTCGTGTCCAACAGGCGAATCGTACTATCTTTACCAACTGCCGCCAATTGCTGACCATCAGGGCTAAAAATGATTTGACTAATTTTGCCTTGAAAATCTACAAATCGCTTCAACTCATTAGCATTCAAATCCAACAGACGGACAGTGCCATCACTCTCTAAAACAGCTAGTTGCTTACCATCTGGACTGATGCTGATACTTATTAAGTTCGGAATTTTGCTTAACTCTACCACTGGCTTGTTCTCTATTTCCCACAAGCGAATGGTATGATCGTTACCTCGACTCGCAACTTGTCTGCCATTAGAGCTAGAAATAACCTCACGAATACTACCTTGATGGCCTTTAAGTTCAAATTGCAATGCTTGAGACAAACTTGATTTAATCGAAGAAGGATCATAAACATCAATAATACCATCACCCTCTTGACCGATAATCAGATGACTACTGGCATCAAAAATGATACTTGAAGCTCTGCTTATACGTGTAAAATCATTCCACGATTTATCATCTAAACTTCCAAAGTACGCACTACTCATGTCCGCTCCAAAGTCAGCTGCCAAGTGTTGACCATCAGGGCTGAAAACGAGATTGCCAAATAATGTCAAGTGAAAATTTTTGAACTCCGCCAACTTCTTCCCCGACACAAAGTCTGACAAGCCGAGGGTATCGTTAGATTGGGTAGCTACAACTAGCTGGTTGTTGGAGTTAAAGCTAATACTACTGAAATTGTCTTGAGATTTTTTTAATAGCTTTGGTTCACTTTCCGATAAGTTCCACAGGTAGATAGTCATTGCATAACCCGTCTTAATTCCCCCATTTACATAGGCTACAAGCTGCTTACCATCAGGACTGAACCTGAGCCCACGGTCATATACATGGGAATATGTAGACTGTGGAATAGAGGCTACAAACTTTGGTGGCTCTTCTTGTTTTCCTTCTGAGTTCCACAGGCGAACTGTCCCTTGCTCGTCAATGGTTGCTAATAAGCGACCATCCCGATCAACATCAAGTGTTACTTTACCTTTATGTCCTGAAAATACTTTGGATAGTTTTTGTCCATTCAAGTCTTGTAAGCGGACAATACCATCATTTCCTGCTGTAGCAATCAGTAACGTACCATCAGGCGTAAAAAACATCTTATTCAAGTCTTGAGGCACTTCTATGCGGTTACGTTCTTTAGCTACATAGAATACCTTTCGCAAAGTTTGTAACACTTGAGGTTGAAGCTCAGTGTCTGGTTTTAAAAATGGTAGCTTACTTTCTGGCTTGAATAAGGATAAGTATCCAGGCCAATCTTTAAGATATTTCTGTGCTCGTAAGCTATCAAGCAACGCATTTAACTCTTGGTTGGGTAAGTTTGCTTCTGCGGATAGTCTAGTAGCCCTGATTTGACCTATCAGTGCATTTCTCTCTCCAATCAAAGAAAATACTAAACCTGTACCTAACCCCAGCATTACGCCTAATGCAATGCTCCAATTCCGACGAGTATTAAAGCTTTTTCGCCCGACACTGCGCCGCACAAACTCCGCTTCTAATTTGTTCAGCCAGTTGTCCTGGGAATTGAGCTCCTTTTTGAGCAAATCAAGACGTGGGTTAGCATTCCAGAGATATTCTGCCTGTTGCTGGCTTTCCCACTCTTCAGCGGCAGGTGTCAACCGCCGTTGCAAAAGTAAACTCTCTTCATTCTCCTGTTTCCACCTCAGCAGCTTTTCCCACCCCCGCACCAAAGCATCATGGGCCGGTTCCACATAGGGATTCCCCTCCGCATCTTGCCCTTTCACTAACAACCTGGCTGTGCTAAAATGCTCAATTACTTCTTTAACTAAACTATTTCGATCGGGCGGATATTCCAATTCCGATAACGGGACTTGTCTACGCGCTAACTCACCCCCACCCAGGGCTACCATCCGCAACATCACATCACGAATAACGTGGCTATAAGCTGGATTTTCTTGAACTAGCACCTGATATTCCTCATCAGCTCTTTGAGTCAGTGATAGGATTACTCCTCCCAAGTCTTGATAATCTTCTTGAGTCAGCGCCCGGTCAATTGTTATACCTTCGTTTCCTGCATCCCATTGTCGCTTTAAATACTTGAGATAAAGTTCGCTCAAAGCAAAAGACAGCAGGGGCAATGCTCCCGGCATATCCGCCACTTCATTAATTAATTGTTCTACTAAATCGTGGGGTTGAAAATACATTACCCGTGTTTCTGCGGGTTTCTCAATCGCTTCCCTCAAATCCTTTCGTGTCATCGCGGGGACCATAAATCGTCCGTTGAGCCAACGACCTTTAAGCACTGTATTTCCTACGTTATAGCCTGTGGGGATAAACTGTAAGCCAGCATCTCTAACTTGGGCTTCAAAGTCAGAACGTAGGCTTAACACTACCCGTAATTTATCCCGATGGGCGTTAATTGCTTTAAGTATTTGTTGGAAAAATTCCTTGCGCTCATCCTCATCTTGACAGAGTGTAATTATCTCTTCGCTTTGATCGATAAAGATTAATAACTGGGAATTGGGATGATTTTTAGCCAAAACCGCAATACTTTGACTCAGAGTTTTTTGTTTATTTTGTAATTCAATTTTGGGTAATTGGGCATCAACAAGGGCATTATTCAAGGCTTGAAAAGGTGTTTCTCCGGGGCGGATTGGTGATATAATACACCATTTGTCGCTTTTTTCCTGTTTCAATTTAGGAATTAATCCGGCTTTTACCAAACTGGATTTACCTGAACCCGAAGCACCCAAAACCACTGTTAGAGGATTAGTTTTGACAATATTTTGTAACTTTTCTATTAGTTCGTTTCTACCGAAAAACAGTTTGTTGTGTTCCTCTTCAAACGGTAACAAGCCGCGATAGGGATTTTTGGAAACATCTAATGGTGGTGCTGGAGGTAGATTTAGCGCGTGTCCTGGTGTCAGGAAAATGTACTCGCCTTTATCGTGTTTTTTGAGGGAATGAATCCCTGGCGTCTGACGGATCGCACGAGCTTCTGTGGCAATTTCAATGCGATCGCGCAAATACACATAGAGATCGGTTGCCGTAATTACACCATCTCCCGCAGGCTTACCGGGTGCTGCTGGTGGAAAAGCATCGGCTTTACCCTCAAGTGCTTCTATCAACGCATAAGCAAAGGGTGAATGGCTTCCAATTTGTCCGCGATCGTCTTTCAGGTTAAAAGCATCCCATGCAGATTGATCGTGGGAAGCCGAAGTTAGAACTTGCCATGCTGGGTCTTGAATGAAGCGATCGTAGCGTTCTTTGTGGATCGTACCTAGTTCGATCGGAATCGCTTTGCGTAGACTTGACCAGCGAAAAGCACCCGCAAAACAACAGTCAAGAATACCTAAAAAGTGACGACAGGGAAGTTGAAGCAAGGCTTTATTCACCTCTGACATCGGCAGGTAAGTGCTAACATTGCCCAAGCGAGCACCTGGAGGAATCAGATAGCCTTCGGGGCCATCCTCGCCATTGAGAGCAATCCCATGTCCAGCATAGTAGAAAAGAAAGCGATCGCCCTTTTGAATTTGTTGTGGCAATTCTATCTCTAATACCTGCCGAAGTTGGCTGAGGTTAGCTGCTTGATTCAGCAGCAGAGTAACATCGTAATGATGCTCGGTTTCGAGGATACGAGCGATTTCTGTCGCATCACTGACAGCAGTTTTAAGTGAAGAAATACCGTTGTTGTAGTCGTCAATGCCAATGATTAGGGCGTAGCTGTGTTCAAAGTTTGACATATAGCGAGCCTAAAAAATTTGTAAGAGTTTGTAGGGGTAGGCCCCCGTGCATTGGTTGGTGTCAACAAACAGGTTAAATGCACTCACAGACTGCTGTTTAACCGTTAGATCTAGATCCCCCCTAGCCCCCCTTAAGAAGGGGGGGACTGGAAGTGGTCAAAGTCAACCCCTACTCCCCTTTTTCAGGGGGCGGAAGTGGTCAAAGTCAACCCCTACTCCCCTTTTTCAGGGGGCGGAAGTGGTCAAAGTCAACCCCTACTCCCCTTTTTCAGGGGGCGGAAGTGGTCAAAGTCAACCCCTACTCCCCTTTTTCAGGGGGCGGAAGTGGTCAAAGTCAACCCCTACTCCCCTTTTTCAGGGGGCGGAAGTGGTCAAAGTCAACCCCTACTCCCCTTTTTCAGGGGGCGGAAGTGGTCAAAGTCAACCCCTACTCCCCTTTTTCAGGGGGCGGAAGTGGTCAAAGTCAACCCCTACTCCCCTTTTTCAGGGGGCGGAAGTGGTCAAAGTCAACCCCTACTCCCCTTTTTCAGGGGGGGACTGGAAGTGGTCAAAGTCAACCCCTACTCCCCTTTTTCAGGGGGATTTAGGGGGATCTCGACTCGGCTATAAGCGAGATTTATCAAAGTTTTTAGGCTGGTTGTTGACACCAATGGCCCCCGTGCCTACCCTGTATCCTCTGGGGCGATCGCAGGTGAATAGCCCCATTGACAAAACACCTATCGCGTGAGTGTGATTTTAATCTCCTTCGTTGTCCACTCCTGACTCGGATCGAAAATTGCTGTTGCACGATAACCCGGAATTTCTGGTTGAGTATCAACATCAGCACCAACCGCAGCCAGAAGTTGTCCAAGTGGATTCTCACCACGGGGTAGTGTTGCTGATTTTTGGTCGATTTCTTGATCGAGTGAGGGCAACTCCAGCCAACGAAAATCATTCGGTTTGACCGTCGCAAAAACTTTCAAAGTTTCGGCGCCTTTGGAAGATTTTCCATGATCCGGGAGCTTGATTTGAAGCGGAATTAACATTTCTTGATTGGGATCGAATGGATAAAAAATCCCCTCTGGTATTTGGAGTTGAATGCGGGAAACCGCCCAGTTTGATTCGAGATCCAGCACAGCAACATTCAAAACTTGAGAGTAAGTATTTTTAATTCGCAAGAATGCGTACTCACCAGATTTAACAACTAAATTAGTCGGGTCGGGAAATGGCTGCGGTTTTTTAGGCATCCCTGGTTGCCAGTTTGGTTGTGTGAGTAATTCCACCTCTAGCTTGTTGGTCAAATCAGAAAATTGATTGCTCAACTGTTGAATCGCCTGATATTTTACTAAATGTACCAATCGTTTCACTACTTTTTGTGGAGCATCAGAATCCTCAATCTTTAACGCAGGTGTGAGGTTTTCGATCGGTGTACCAATGCAAATCTCATACTCCCCTTTTTGATTAACCGCAACTTGATAATCTTCCTTTTGTTGTGCATCCACCAGTTTCAACCAGCCATTTCCTGCCAGTGCTGCCTCGACTGCCTTCAATGCAGCATCTTCCTGCTCCTTAATAGCTTGATTCAGTTGATTGTCTTTCTCACCAACCTCTTTTTTGAAAAGGCGTACTCCCCGTACCAAATCAACAGGGGCTGATAGCATCACTGCTTGAGAACCTTGATCAATCTTGTCCTGACGTAGCACTTCAATTACATCTGCCCAGGCATCAGAAGCACCAACTTTTGTAATCTCAACGATCGCCACTTGCTGGTTTTTCTGGGTAAAATCTGTCGTGCCAAACCCATAGATTGCGAAGCGATAACCTGGACTGAGACCGTTTTCCATCCCTGCATCCAGCCGGACTTGTTTGGGGATTTTCTTCGGTTCTGAGCCTGCCTCAGTGACTTCTTCCTCAATTACTTCAAGCACATTCACAGCATATTGTAAAGATCCGCGCTCAACTCCGAAGACAAAGCGATCGCTCTCGCCCACCAGCATTGGCATCTGCTGAGGGAACTTGCTTTGAATTTTCGCACTGATGCGATCGTGCAATGTTTTGTACGTCAATCCTGAAGGGCTACTGGTTAAGGTATCAATCATCCAGTACGTCAGCGCCCCATGTCGCTCCTTACCACTCACCGTATACTCTAAGGCATACTCGCTAGGACGACAAGCAGCTAGCAATACATAATCTTTAGATTGAGGCAGCCAGTGCCCAGGGGTAATACTTGCAGCCGTTTCATCAGTCAGAGTCTGCCAGTTTTCGATCAGCTCTTGTCGCGAAGCCACCAAGCTTTCCGAGTCTCGGGGTGCTGTGTCGATTTCTCCAATTCCTCGAATTGCAACATCGTCGCCACGAGTTGCTTCTCCAGAGTGACAGCTATCCATAATAACTGTGACAATCAACCCTTTGTCCGTCATCCGCTTCAACAGTGTCGCCAATTCCACATCGCGCAGGTAGCGCCCTCCTTCATTGCCAACATCCATTGGTACAATACCTTCATCAGGTTGGTCATTCCCCTTCAGTTCTGGATAGATGGTTGTCATCCGTCCTCCATGTCCAGAATAGTGAATGTAAACCTGCTCTCCTGGTTGAGCTATTTCTGTAATGGCATGAAACTGCGCCACAATGTTTTCATAAGTGGGTTCTGGGTATTTGGTTGCGATCGTTTCAGCGACTTCAGGATTCGGAGAAGTCAGCTTGAAAATCTTTTCAGAAGGAATCTTCAGTGTCTCTAAGAGGTAGCTTGCTACAAGATTGATGTCACCAAAGCATCCTTTAAGATTCTTGTACAACCGATTCGGCTGATAGCCGTCAATGCCAATTAATAAAGCGTAAATGTTCGGTGTTTGTTCAGATTTGTCAGTCATTTTTAATTCATTGCTCCAGTGTCTTTTATCGGGTAGGGACACTCCAAAAGCCCATAGGTGTCAACTTAAGGTCAAACCCAGTCAGAGACTGTTGTTTGACTATTAAATCTAGATCCCCCCGCATTCTTGCCCCCTACTCAACCCCTACTCCCCTTAAGAAGGGGGGGACAAGAGTCTTCTCAAAGTCCCCCTTCTTAAGGGGGATTTAGGGGGATCTAGACTTAGGTAAAAACCAGATTTCTCAGGGCTTTCAGGCTTAAGTTGACACCAATGGGCAGTGCCCATTAGTGTCAACTTAAGCTCAAACCTAGTCACAGATTGCTGTTTGACTATTAAATCTAGATCCCCCCGCATTCTTGCCCCCTACTCCCCCTTAAGAAGGGGGGGATAAGAGTCCGATCAAAGTCCCCCTTCTTAAGGGGGATTTAGGGGGATCTAGACTTCGCCTAAAAGCGACATTTATTATGGGTTTTAGGCTTAAGTTGACACCAATGGGTCCGGCGCCGTGTCCCTACAGATCGATCGCGAATACATCAAGCCATTTGTGCGCGGGTTTTGACAGCGACAATTCCGTCTGGCTTCAACCCCTTTTTCTGCTGAAATTCCTTGACGGCTTTATCTGTTGCCGGCCCAAATTCACCATCAGCCCCAACTGCAACGCCAGCCTTTTTCAAGCCTTCCTGAAGCTTGAGGACATCCGAGCCTTCCATTCTGGGCATCGCTAAGCGCAACGTTCTGGGTTTGTTATCCCACGGCGCTTTAGGAAACCCTGGAGCCGGAGAGCGATTAAGTGCACCCTCGGTTTGCGGGCCAAAGCCGCCATCCTCGCTAATCTTTGCATTAGGATTGTTCTGATTCCAAAGCTGCTGAAATGCGAGTATTGATGTACTGCGAAGATCGATCGTGCCCCCGCCTTGGTAGTCGAAGTGAGGTGGATCGTTCGGTAATGGATTCCAGCCATACCGCATTAAATAAGGTTCCCAGCCTAGGGCATCTTCAATGTCGATCGCTAACCCAGTTTGGTGGTTGCTGGTTCCTGGTGCAGCTACAGGATTAGAGTTGTTGAAGCGATCGTTATACAGCAACATTTGTTGGGCGATCGTGCGGTAAGCAGAGTTCACCTGCATCGTTTGACCTCGATCTTGAATCGCTCTCTGGAGTGCCTGTTTTGCAGGGGCTTGTACATAGGGAAAGGCTGCATCCAGCAAGTCTACATTCAGGTCATCAAAACTGACAAAAGCATCTGGCATCATCAGTTGCATTTGATAAATTAACTGCTGGGATAAGCCATTGACCACCGCAGTCGAAGACATGGGTGCATCTCGGAGCAATCCGGGGAAACTGCCTTTAATTTCCAACATATCCCGTTGGACAAATTCTGCACAGGCTTCGACAATTACAGGTTGATTAAATAGAATATCGCTTGAGTCAGTCATGGTTTTCTCCAATTAGTTTGAATTTGGTCATTCCTGGATTCACAAACTCTATCTCTAGGGCGATGCACACCGCACCTTACCCCCACAGATCTTGTAACAATTGCTTGATTGCGTAATTTAAATTGTTACAAAATCGATTTTATAGTCCCAATTTTTTGAGAGTTTGGGCCCCGACAACACCATCCGCCGTTAGCCCTTTTTGCTTTTGAAAAAGCCGCACAGCACTATCGGTGTCTTTGCCAAAGAATCCATCTGGTTCGATATTGATTCCTGCTGTTTTCAAAGCTTCTTGTACTTGACGAACATCCTCACCTTGCATCATGGGTTCGGTGAGTTTCAAAGTGCGAGGTGCTTCTGAGATTGTTTCACCTGTTACTTCTTTGCCTGTTCCTTCATAGGTTAAGAATGACTGCCAGGGTTTTCCCAAAAACAGTGCTCGTTCAGCCAATCGTCGGCGTGTCAGCCCTAGCCAGGGTTGACCATTTACCTTATTCCACACAGGAAACTGATTGGCTGCTCCTTGATAATCTCCGTTGTTCAACAGCTTCAGAAGAGTTGAACCTCCAAAACCTTTTCTTCCTGGGCCGACGTTGAAGCAGAAACAAACCAGTGCAGAAAACTGATTGTCATTGAGCTGAAATTCAACCGCATCCTCAACATAGGATTCAAATTTTTCTAAATCTCCGCTCAGCAATTCTTCTGCTTGCGTTTGGCTAATGGTCATTCCTGGAAACACATCATTACCAGTGTGTCCGTAACCAATTGTCAAAACTCCACCGCCATCATCATAGGCAGTTAGTACACATCCTTCAAAGGTAGTTAGAAGCTTGAAACCTGCTTGATTGATGTGTCTTGAACCTCTGCGTCCTGCTACATCAGGCGGTTGTTTGTCTGGAGGAGCAATGTTGTATGTTTTAGCCACGCTGAACCGTAAAGCATCAATTAATGTCTCTATGTCTCCATTAGTTTCGGTAACTTTAACGGCTTGGTCGTTCTCAATTTCGTAGACGCGGCCATCGCCGAAGAGTTCAACTGATCTTGGCATTTTAGTGTATCCTTTTTGGGAGGTAGATTCGGTCAAAAAAAGCATCCTGAGTATCTCGATGGTGCGTGCGGAGCGTCGCACTGCCCTTCGACGGACGTTTATGCTGACCGCGTAGTCGAAGTGCTCAGGAACCGCGTCAGCCGAAGGTGTCGACACCGCCATCGAAAGTCTTTCTCTGACGAGTGCTTTTGCTGATTACGTCTATTCCGGTATTCCAGAGTAAGTTCCGGAATGTTCGCGAATCTTTACAAAAATTCATCCGCCAAGGCGATCGGCTTACCTAATCTCTCGGCTTCGCGCAATCAAGGAATGCGAATAATTTGCTCATCAACCCAAAACTTACCCGGTTTTTGCACTTCTCCTTCATCAGTCATCAACAGAGGAGTGCCATCTCGTTTTTCATGGCCATTTCCGCTGGCAAATTCCAAAGCAATTAAAGGTGCTAAATGTTCTCGCCACAGCACGTAAGAACGGCGATATTTTCCCTGTTATGTGCTGAAACATTCGGCGCGTAGAACCAGTCAGGAGCTTCTGCCCCTTTTTCCGGTGGCTCAGTTTATCGCCAATAAATGCCAGAATCTTGTCCGATGCAGTAGCGTCCGTCGGGATGTCGCTGTTGCAAAACAGGCCCGATCGAATCGGTGAGAATTATGCTTTGAGGATGCTCCTGAAAATTTTTCACGAAAGTACCGTCAGACTCAGGAAGTTGTGTATGATCTGGGAATGCGGGGGGCAGATCTATATCAATTAATGTTTCCGACATAATTTGATGGCGATCGGAGCTATTGTTAGTTATTTGATCATATAGTTGAAGGAACAAGAAAGATTAACCCTACAATTCATAACTCTCCTCACCCATACTTCCCAGTTCCCCGCTACCCAGAAACTCTTCCTCCTCTACTTCCTCATTAACAGAGTCGAAACTTTCCACCACAAACGGCAAACCAGCAGCCATCAAACCGCGTTGAATGCGATCGTCCGTTTCATCAAACAACACAAATAAAGGATGAATAGCCTCAGCTTTATCGCTGAAAATATGCCTGTAACGATGCGGCATCACCCACTCATAATCTTTATCCAGCCAAACCTGACACTGCCGCCAGCGACCGAGTAACTCAGAAAACTCCTCACCGGGGCGATGAATAAAAATCAAAATTTCCACCCCAATTTTAACTTTCCATTCAGGATCGCACATCAAAATCGCCAAATCACAGGGTAAACAAACTGCTTGTCCCGGCGATATACTAGCGCCACTGCTTCGCGCATAGGAAACCCCCTCCCGCAGCCGCACAATTGGCAAAGGAATCGTAATTAAACTCTCGTTAGCACGGCGGATACTCGGAATCATTTCCATGTAAATCCGATACTTCTTCAGCAGCGCGATCGCGGCAGAAGATTCGCTGTATTGTGCTAGTAAAGCTTCGTAATGTGATTTTTTAACCGACATTTTCAATCAAGTAATAGGTAATAGGTAATAGGTAATAGGTAATAGGTAATAGGTACAGTCCTGGACGCACAGACAACGTAATTGTGTCATTGTTCACTGTGTGTCGCAATCTCAAAGCCTTGTTACACCGTTACAATGCGTCCAGGACTGAGGTAATAGGTAACAGTCAACAGTCAACTGCCAACAGTCAACTGCCAACTGCCAACTGATACCAGTTTTTTATGAGGCTGCATAGAATCTGATCCCCCCTAACCCCCCTTAATAAGGGGGGAACAAGATTCTGCTCAAAGTCCCCCTTATTAAGGGGGATTTAGGGGGATCGAGATATATGCAACGACCCATTAAATTGGTATGACTGTTTTTTACATCTTTTGAAACACTGCGAACATCGGCAGATACATAGACAGCAAAATCGAACCTACGATACCACCTACCACCACAATCATCAGTGGCTCTAGCATACTCGTGAGTCCTTTTACAGCCTCTTCCACCTCAGTTTCGTAGAAAGCGCCAACTTTCACCAGCATCTTGTCAAGTTCCCCAGTTTCTTCGCCAATTGCGATCATTTGAATTGCCAAAGAAGGGAAAACTTTCTGTTCTTGCAAAGCAATACTGATCATGCCGCCGCCTTGAATTTCATTCCTTGCATATTCGATCGCATTTGAGATGGCCTGATTCCCGGCCACATCTCGCACAATTTCCAAAGAGTTGAGAATCGGCACTCCCGATCGCGTCAGGGACCCAAATATCACACAAAATCGAGCCACAGCCGATTTTTCCAGCAAATCTCCAAAAATCGGCGCCTTCATCATCATCCTATCAACTTGCAGGTGACCTACTGGAGTTTTGTAGTACATCCCGAATCCAATATTTAGCGCTATAATCACCCCAATAGTTGTCACCTGTTGGATGGGAGGCCAAGCCACACAAAATGCACTAATTGCCAACATAAACACCGTAAAAGCCGGCAAATCTGCACCAATATCCTTAAAAATTTTCGCAAAAGTTGGTAGCAGAAATATCGTCATTGCGAAAAAAATCACGATCGCGATCGAAAACACAGTCTTCGGATAAGACATCGCCGAATTAATTTCAGCCGACGTCTTATGATTTTTTTCCATCATTACCGCCAGACGGTCTAGGGATTCATCTAGCACACCCCCGACTTCTCCCGCTGCCACCATACTGATAAACAGTTGGTCAAAAACATCAGGAAACTTCGCCATCGATTCTGCCAAGTTGATCCCCTCTTGTACGTCAGCATTCATGCTCCTGATCGCTCGTTTCAACTTAGGATTAGAACACTGTTCCTGCAACACAGAAAGACATCTAACGATGGCAACCCCTGCATTAAACATCGCCGAAAACTGACGAGCAAAAATCGCTAAATCTTTAATGGTAACACTGCTAAAATTGTACTCTATTTCCTCCTGAATTTTCTCAAGACTAAAGCTGCCTTTAGACTTTTGACCGATCGCATTAGTAGCCATATATTGCCTCTAGAAAATTATGTTGTTTTAGGTGTTATTAGTTATTAGTTATTAGTGACTTTTTGGTGGTTTGTTCGTAGTTTTTAGCTCTGGGTTTTTGGGAGATTGTTACTAATAACTAATAACCGACAACCAAGAACGAATAACCAATAACCAATAACCAATAACTAATGACTGAATTAATGACCCCCTGTCTTGGTGCCAGCGGGTGCCGGGCCGATCAAGCGTTCGAGTTCATCTGGCTTAGATGCCTTGGCCATTCCCGATTCCCAAGTGATTTTACCAGCCTTGTAAAGATCAGATAAAGCCATTTCCATTGTCCTCATGCCCAACTTCGCCCCCATTTGGATTTGGGAGTAAATCATTGGAGTTTTCCCCTCCCGGATCAAGTTAGACATAGCAGGAGTATTCAGCATAATTTCCATAGCACAGCAACGGCCGCCGCCAACTTTCACCACCAAATTTTGGCTGGCTATTCCCACCAAAGAGTTAGACACCTGGGCGCGAACCTGGGGTTGTTGAATGGGCGGGAACACGTCCAAAATCCGATCGATCGTTGCAGCCGCAGAATTAGTGTGCAGCGTTCCCATTACCATGTGACCCGTTTCCGCCGCCGAAATTGCCAGACCGATGGTTTCCAAGTCGCGCATTTCCCCCACCAGAATCACGTCAGGATCTTCCCGCAGAGCAGCCTTCAGCGCATTAGAAAAGCTCTTAGTATCTTCGCCCTTTTGACGCTGGTGAAACAAACTCTTAACATTGGGAAACACATATTCGATCGGGTCTTCAACTGTCAGAATGTGTTCCGCCCGCGTCCGGTTGACCAGATCCAACAAAGCCGCCATCGTGGTAGTTTTCCCGGAACCCGTTTGTCCCGTCACCAACAGCATACCTCTGGGTCTTTCCGTCAGATCCCGCAAAATCTGCGGCACGCCTAAAGCATCTGCGTTCGGAATCTTAGAAGCCAGAGCCCGCATACAAGCAGCCCAAGTACCCCGTTCCCGGTAAACGTTCACCCGGAACCGAGCCAACCCCTTCACCCCGTAAGCGCAGTCGAGTTCCCACTCCATCTCCAATTGCTTGCGCTGCATATTGTTGAGCATTTGGAAAATCAGGATCTGCACCTCCTCGGAAGACAGGATTTCGCCGAATTGTGGCTGAGGAGTGAGTTTACCGCTAATTCGGAAGAAAATAGACGCGCCCGCTTGGATGTGTATGTCTGAACCCCCTTTCTCTACCAGACACTCCAGTACGTCTTCAATCATCAGACCCATAGATATTTCTCCCTAATCAAGTTGATAGTTGATAGTTATTGATCAATTTAACCCAGTTAACAGTTAACAGTTGACAATTAACGGTTAACTGTTAACCCTTGACTGTTTTTTGCTGCTGAATCAATCTAGAAAGCGCGGAGTCAAACAGTACGGACAATCCAGCATCTCCGGCTTCAATTCCGCCTGACAAGTCTTGCAGGTCAGCCCCTGCTTGCGTTTTGCCTTCAGTTCAGCCTCCAGCCCAGAGTCTGTAAACGTCACCCGCTCGACTTCCTCAAAAGTAGTCGCGCCTTCCCGTACTAACTGCAAACTGTAAGCCAGCAAGGTTTTCATCCCTTCTTCTACTGCGGCTTCCTTAATTTGCTCTGTGGGAGCACCTTGAGTGATCAGAGTTTGCAGCCGCTCAGTATTTTTCAGGAATTCGTAAACCCCTACCCGCCCTTTGTAGCCTAGGCCTCCGCACTTCTTACACAGTTGATCCTGTTCTGCCAGTTCCTTCCTCTGCTCAACTGGTATGGTGTTGGCTTTGTAGACAGTCAGATCCACTTCTTGAGAAGCTGACAGGCCGTAGCGACCGAGTTCGATCGCAGTAGGCTGATAAGGAATGCAGCATTTGTCACAAACGCGCCGCATCAGACGCTGAGCCAACACACCCAACAAAGCCGCCGACACCATGAACGGTTCTACGCCCATTTCGTCCAAACGGGCGATCGCACCAGCCGCGTCGTTTGTGTGCAGCGTCGTCAATACCAAGTGTCCGGTCAAAGCAGCTTCCAGAGCCGTTTTCGCCGTTTCCTTGTCCCGCGTTTCCCCCACTAGCATGACATCAGGGTCTTGCCGCAAAAACGCCCGCAGAATGTTGGAAAAAGTCAAGTCTTTTTCCCGAATTACTTGGACCTGGGTAATTCCGGGCAAAGCATATTCGATCGGGTCTTCCGCCGTACAAATGTTAATCGCCGGATCATTCTTTTCCGCCAGAATTGAATACAGCGAAGTTGACTTACCCGAACCAGTCGGCCCCGTCACCAAAATCAGTCCGAAAGGGCGGCTGGCAGTTTCTCGAACCAAAGCCAGAGTTTCCTGATCCGAGATTAACAAACCCAGACCCAACTGAGTGCTGGAACTGTCCAAAATCCGCAGCACAATTTTTTCGCCATAGCGGGAAGGCAAGCTATTTACCCGGAAATCCACCGTCCGTCCTTCAAATACCCGGCGGATACGACCATCTTGAGCTTGTCTGCGTTCGGCAATGTCCAAATTGGCAATAATTTTGAAGCGAGCAGTAATCCCTTGCACCACTTGCTTGGGAAAACGGAAATACTCTTGCAGCACCCCGTCCTTCCGCATCCGAATCCGCATGAACTCTTCTTGAGGTTCGACGTGGATGTCAGAGACCTTTTCGGACAAAGCTTTAGCCAAAATGATGTTGACCGCTTTGATTACAGGAGCTTGCTCTACAGCATTTATGGTGTCAGCTATATCTTCTTGATCGGAAGAAACCTCTTCTAAGGAAAGTTCGCCAAAATCTCCCTCCCCTAGGGAGAGCTTTCTCTCCTTTTCGGCTTCAGCTATTTTGGCTGCTATCTTAACTTGCTGTTCTTGATAGGCAGAAGTAATGTCCTGATAGTCATCTGGGGTAATCACCCGCCGCTGAAAACTCAAGCTGTGAGGCTGCAAAATCCGCCGCAAATCTTCTTGAGCGTTGAGATTGTCCGGATCGACCATTGCCACCAAAACCACCGGAGGCTCAGTTTCCGTCTTCGCCACAGGTAGAAACCGACCTTGGTGACAAATGTCGATCGAAATCTTTAACCCATCGAGCATCGCTCCGAGCTGCTCGTTAGACATTTGGCTCATCTCCGGGTCAAATGCTTCAACCCCGTACACAATCTTGAGTTCAAACATCTGCTGCTTCTTGTAAAGCCGCAGCAATTCAGTCGGCAAAGGCAGCCCGGTAGCAGCTTCTAGTACCTCAGTCAAACGCTTGCCCGACTTCCGGCTTTCTATTTGAGCTTGCTTCAGTTGGTCGCCGTTGACGTAACCAGACTGAATCATCTTGTTGAGAGCCGGAGAAAAATTGCTCTGAGCAACTAGCGATGTGGACAGACGCCTCTGGGATGTGTTAGTCATTTACCTGAATTAACCCGCAGGATACTCCCGTTCTAGCGTCAGGGCACACCACAGGGGGATTGCCCGTACCGGGAGAGGAAAGCGGGGCGGGGTGTGTCGCTTTCCAAGGATAAGTCTCTCTTCCGTTCTACCAAACTTACTCAAATCTGTAGGCGCAGACTTTTGGTTGAATATGACCGCAGGATGAACAAGTTTTAGAGGATGGATAGTTGCCAGATATGGAGAAATTCATTCCTGAAAAAATCTCTCAAATTCACCGCAGTTGCTTTAAGTCGGGGAACCCGCCCAAGGCACTGCCTTCAGTTCATCAGGTGCGATCCTTAACGGCCAAACTACAATGGCCCGTATCCCCTGAGCTTCCACAGCATCTGGGAATACTTTTCTGACGCTCAGAGCGCAGCCCTTTTCATCAGTATTTATGCTGAGCCCAAGCTGAGAGTGGCACAATTCTCGCTCCACTCTTTTTCCCAAATATTGTGCTTGTTTACCTGGAAGTTGATTGTCTAAGAAAGAACACTTAGACGTATAACTCTCTTCTGTTATGATAACTCGAATCTCTACCAACTCAGCTTGATAGATAAGTCGCTCAATTAATTGGGCAGTCGGAATTGATGCAAATTTTGGGGTTTCCGAAGCCAAATTAATCTGTTGCTTCCCCGCCGAATTTTGACCAATTACTAACCAGCCCATCAGGGACACTCTTAAATAATTGATCGTCAGCCCCGAAGCATTATGTCAATAGTTATTAAATTTACAGTTGCGATTTGCGGTTAACTTTGCGGACAGAATGGATAGAGAGATTGGAATGAAGGCATTAATATTTGGTTCAAATCTCTCAACGCATTGGTTGACCGAAAGCAATTGGGTCTCTTGCCCCCGGATTCATTCCTTCGTAGACTGACTGACGGGGGAGCCTCTCAAATCTCAAATCTCAAATCCATTGACCTCAGTCCCAAGCTAGATGATGCTCAAGACACAGTAGATTTGGCTAATTGTTGCCAGAATTTACTGGGTTAAAATCATCTGCTAGAATTGATAGGGTTCTGTAGCGCAGCTTTTATGATTGAAGAGGAAAAACAGCAGTATCAAGATCCTAACTCAACTGGGGAAACCCCTGAGAGTTCGAGTCAGGCCAGCGAAAATCCAACGGCATCTGCCAACTCACCAGCCAACTCCAACGCTGCAGCCGATTGGGAGCTAGAACTTGCTCAAGCTTACCAAAGTGCTCAGACCGATCGCACGCCAGAAGCCACATCAGGGGCGCCTGGCACCGGCAGTGACCGCATCAGCCTGGTGGCTGATGCCCAGGAGTTGTTAAACAAGGAACTGGCACAAGCAATAGATGAAAAAGAGGCTTTAAAAACTAAGTTGCAAGCCTCGATCGCTCAAATAGAAGATCTGAAAAATCAAAATCTGCGCCTAGCAGCAGATTTTGACAACTTCCGTAGGCGCACGCAAAAGGAAAAAGAAGAGTTAGATGTACAGGTAAGGTGTGCCACTGTTAAACCGCTGTTGCCAGTAATCGACAATTTTGAGCGTGCTCGATCGCACCTCAAGCCGCAAACCGACGGCGAAATGAATATGCACAAAAGCTACCAAAGTGTTTACAAGCAAATGGTAGAAGGCCTCAAGCAAATCGGGGTTTCTCCGATGCGCCCCGAAGGCGAACAGTTTGACCCCAACCTCCACGAAGCTTTGCTCAGCGAACCTACTTCTGAGCACGAGGAAGGAACAATCATCCAAGAATTAGAACGGGGCTATACTCTGGGCGATCGCGTCTTGCGGCACGCCAAAGTGAAAGTTGCAGCGGCTGGGCTATCCGTGGTAGCCTCAGATGAAAATCCCGATAGTTCGGATAGTTAATCGGCATACAAGCTACTGCAAGTCCGAGGGATGAAGCAGGGGGTCTGGTTCAAAATAAAGAAACGTTGCAGCGCGATCGTCCCAAAAGTATCGATTGCCTCAACGCTTCAAATTGCACACGCTTGAGAGGCGCTATGGGAAAAGTCATTGGGATTGACTTAGGCACAACCAACAGTTGCGTAGCTGTGTTAGAAGGCGGTAAACCCGTCGTGATCGCCAATTCCGAGGGCGGTCGCACAACTCCGAGCATCGTAGGATTTGGGAAAGGGGGCGATCGCTTAGTAGGTCAACTAGCCAAGCGACAAGCTGTAACGAATGCAGTAAATACCGTCTACAGCATCAAACGATTTATCGGACGGCGGTGGGAGGACACGGAAGAAGAAAGATCCCGGACTCCCTATACCTGCATTAAAGGCAAAGACGAAACCGTTAACGTCAAGATTCGGAACAGGGTTCATACCCCCCAGGAAATCTCGGCAATGATACTCCAAAGGCTGAAGCAGGATGCAGAAGCTTATTTGGGGCAAACTGTCACCCAAGCGGTGATTACTGTTCCGGCTTACTTCACAGACGCCCAGCGGCAAGCTACTAAAGACGCCGGTACGATCGCAGGTTTAGAAGTCCTGCGAATCGTCAACGAACCGACAGCGGCCGCCCTTTCCTACGGCTTGGACAAACAAAATATCGAACAAAAAATCTTGGTATTTGACCTCGGCGGCGGTACTTTCGATGTTTCGATATTGCAACTGGGAGATGGAATTTTTGAGGTCAATGCCACAAGCGGCAATAACCATCTCGGAGGGGATGACTTTGACAACTGCATAGTCCAGTGGCTGGTTGAAGCTTTCCGCACTCAAGAAGGCGGTGACCTGTCAACGGATAAAATGGCTTTGCAGCGCCTCCGAGAGGCTGCGGAAAAGGCGAAAATAGAACTTTCTAACCGGGAATTGACTTCAATTAATTTGCCGTTCATTTCCTCTGACGCTAAAGGGCCGAAGCATCTGGAAATGGATCTCTCAAGGGCTCAGTTTGAAAAACTGGTGGCTCATTTGGTGCAAGCGACGATCGACCCGGTGACTCAAGCCCTCAAGGACGGAGGTTTGACGCCGAAAGATATCGATCGAATTATTTTAGTAGGAGGATCAACCCGGATTCCGGCAGTTCAAGAGGCAATTAGCAAGTATTTTGGCGGAGTGTCTCCCGATAAATCGGTGAATCCTGACGAAGCTGTGGCGGTAGGTGCGGCAATTCAAGCAGGGGTGTTGGGTGGCGAGGTCAAAGACTTGCTGCTGCTGGATGTGACTCCTCTCTCCCTGGGTCTCGAAACCTTGGGCGGGGTGTTCACTAGGGTAATTGAGCGCAATACTACTATCCCAACTAGCAAAACGCAAATGTACAGCACGGCGGTAGATGGGCAAACTTCGGTAGAAATTCACGCGCTTCAAGGCGAACGGGCATTAGTCAAAGATAACAAAAGTCTGGGCAAGTTCCTGCTCAAAGGCATTCCCCCAGCCCCCCGTGGCGTACCTCAAATTGAAGTTACCTTTGAAATCGATGCCAATGGCATTCTCAAAGTGGCTGCGGTTGACCAGGGAACCGGAAAGGAACAAAGCATCCAAATTAGCAGCACGGGCGGATTGAGCGAAACCGAAGTCGAGCGGATGCGCCAAGAGGCTGAACTTTACGCTGATGAAGATCTCAAGCGCGCCCAACTGGTCGAACTCAAAATTCAAGCTGACTCGCTGATCTATAATTGTGGTGTCACCTTAAAAACCAATGGGCAATTGCTGGGCGACGACCTCAAAGCGGAAGCGAAGCAAGCAGCAGTAGCCTTGCGGGCGACTTCTGCTAAGCCCGACATTACTGGGGATGAACTCGCTCTTCAAATCGAATCTTTCAAGCAAATGCTGTACTCCCTTGGCTCTGCGGTTTACGATCTGGCCCGCAGCGGAGCAGTCCCATCCTCGACTGCGGTTGAAAGTGAGATGATGCCAGAAGTAGAGGATGTCGCAGCTACCGATGACAGCATCTTGCTGAAAGAGATCCTTCCCAAGGGTGAGGAGGTGATGGCCCAGGAACCACAGCCGGAACCACAGCCGGAACCACAGCCGGAACGACAGCCGGAACGACAGCCGGAACGACAGCCGGAACGACAGCCGGAACGACAGCCGGAACGACAGCCGGAACGACAACTGTCAAAACCAAAACCGATGGTTCCCGAACCTGACGTTGACGATATGAATCCTTTCGTTTAGAAATTCAAACCTAAAAATTAAAAGTTAAATATTCCGATCGCTCGATCGTTCATTAATTTTTAATTGCAAAAAAGGTGAATAGTTTCTTTTCCGTACTCTTTTTGTTATTTACCTCCAGGCAAGCAGCTCTATGGCCGGCGATTATTATGAAATATTAGGCGTTGCTCGCAGCGCAGACAAAGAAGAAATTAAGCGTGCCTACCGCCGCCTAGCTCGGAAGTATCATCCAGATGTCAACAAAGAATCTGGTGCCGAGGAGCGGTTTAAAGAAATCAACCGCGCCTACGAAGTTCTCTCAGAACCGGAAACCCGCGCCCGCTTCGACCGATTCGGCGAAGCTGGTGTGACTGGTGCAGCGGCTCCGGGCTTCCAAGACTTCGGCGACAGCTTTGCCGATATTTTTGAAAGCTTCTTTCAGGGTTTTCAGGGAGGGGCGGGCGGCCAACAGCAACAACAGCAAGGTCGCAGGCGCAGCGGGCCCGTGCGCGGAGACGACCTGCGGCTGGACTTGCGGCTGGAGTTTCGCGAAGCAGTGTTTGGTGGGGAAAAAGAACTCCGCATCAAGCACCTAGAAACCTGCGAAACTTGCAGTGGTACCGGTGCCAAACCGGGAACTAGACCCCAAACTTGCTCGACTTGCAGCGGCGGTGGCCAAGTCCGCCGCGCTACCCGCACGCCCTTCGGCAGTTTTACTCAAGTTTCAGTTTGCCCTACCTGCAACGGCACTGGGCAAGTGATTGAGGACAAGTGCGAAACTTGTGGCGGCCGGGGCCAAAAAGAAGTGATGAAAAAGCTGAAAATTACTATCCCGGCGGGGGTTGACAACGGTACTCGTTTGCGCGTTTCCAATGAAGGGGATGCTGGCAAACTGGGCGGGCCGCCTGGGGATTTGTACGTGTTCTTGGCTGTGAATGAAGACGCTCTATTTAAGCGGGACGGGATTAACGTTAACTCGGAAGTTAAGATTAGTTACTTGCAAGCAATTTTGGGCTGCCGCTTGGAGGTAGAAACCGTAGACGGGCCGACGGAATTGTTGATTCCAGCCGGAACTCAGCCGAATACTGTTCTGACTCTGGAGAAAAAAGGGGTGCCTCGGTTGGGAAATCCAGTCAGTCGGGGCGACCATTTGATCGCTGTGTCTATTGATATTCCCACTAAGGTGACGCCAGAGGAGCGGGAGTTGCTGATGCACCTTGCTAAGCTGAAGGGCGATCGTACTGGGAAAGGTGGCTTGGAAGGATTTCTGGGACATTTGTTTCAGAAATAAGTAAGCAAAAAAATGTGTCCAATTGGACACATTTTTTCCCAAAATAATCATCTGTTTCCATCCATCCGTTATCTCGTTTCCGGTTGCATCGGTATTGTTCAAACAGTCAACAGTTAACAGTCACCTGACGATGCAACCGGAATTGATCTTACATCCGTTACATCCGTTACAGAATCCGTTGCCGAACTTCCTTCAGCATTATGAATTCAACATCGACAATTGAAAATCCCCAACCCCCAGATGCTCAGCTCGATCTGCGGGGTACGCCCTGCCCGATCAATTTTGTCCGTACTAAACTGCGGTTGGAGCAAATGCCTCCGGGAGCAGTTTTGGAGGTTTGGCTGGACGCTGGGGAGCCGATCGAACAAGTACCTGATAGTCTGAAAATGGAAGGCTACCAGATTCTGCAAACCCAATTTGTGGCTTCTGAGGATAATTCGGGCTTTTTTGCGATGAAAGTGCAGCGACCTGAGCAGGAAGAAGGATGAGCCGGGATTCCTCCTTGATTACGGGTACTGTTGTGGCTGTTCAGGCTAACTTCTATCAAGTGAGGTTAGATCCAGATGTCAGCACTGACGGGGAAAATCCTCTCTTGAGCGGATCTGCCAATTCTCCTGTGTACTCGCCGCACTAGACTGAAAAAAATTGGTCAACAAGTGATGGTGGGCGATCGCGTGGTGGTAGAAGAACCGGACTGGACTGACTGCCGGGGTGTCGTTTCTCAAGTGTTTCCCCGCCAAACAGAACTTAACCGCCCGCCTGTAGCTAATGCCGATCGCATTCTCCTGGTTTTTGCTCTCACTGAACCGGATTTAGACCCCGCATCATTAACTCGGTTTTTAGTCAAGGCCGAATCTACCGGTTTAGAGGTGAGTTTGTGTCTCAACAAATGCGATTTGGTCACGGCCGAGCATTTGGAACAGTGGCGCGATCGGCTTTCAAGTTGGGGCTACGAACCCATGTTTATTAGCGTGCGTAGCGGCTCAGGAATCAACAAGGAAACCGCCACCAACAGTCAAAATGACGTTTTTGCCTCGAAATCGGCTAACCCCACTTTATCAGGGCAAAATAGATAGATCCCTTCTGCCTTCTGCCTTCTCTCTCCAAAGTCACCTGCAAGGCAAAATAACGGTAATTTGTGGCCCTTCTGGGGTGGGTAAGTCCAGCTTGATCAACCAACTGATTCCGGCGCTGAATCTGCGAGTGAGTGCTGTTTCCGGGAAACTCGGCCGCGGGCGACACACGACTCGCCATGTAGAACTGTTTGAACTCCCCGGTGGCGGGCTGTTGGCCGATACTCCGGGGTTCAATCAGCCGGCACTCGAATGCGAACCGTCTGAGTTAGCGGCATATTTCCCAGAAGCGCGCCAGAGGCTGGCTTTGGGTAGTTGCCAGTTTAGCGACTGTTCGCACTCCTGTGAGCCTAACTGTGTCGTGCGGGGCGATTGGGAGCGCTACGAGTATTATTTGCAGTTTCTCTCTGAGGCGATCGTCCGTCAGCAACAAGAGCTAAACTCTAGTAGTGCGGAGGCGAGTTTGAAGCAGCAAACTAAGTCTGATGGTACGCAGCAATATGAACCGAAGCTGCAAACTAAAAAATATCGTCGTTCTTCCCGTCGCGTTGAACATCAGTCGCTGCAAGATATGTGTCAAGACGACTTAGATGAGGTTTGAGGAATTAGTCGATCGCGATCGGTCGATCGGCTCCAGAACAGGGTAAATTAATAGGTGACATACTCCCACGCTGACGCAAGCTTACAGCGTGGGCTGCTGGGCCAATCCAGCTATTGCTTCGGAGGCGCTGAGCTTTGTTTTAAGTCCACGGAATGCCCTACCGCAGACTATGCAATTTCTTACCTTGTACCCTACAAATTTTACTGTCCTGGATGAAGTGCTGGCTGATTCGCGCTATCGGACAAACCCGAAGGGAATTTGTATTCATCAAGATGTGCCTACTTACTTTCATGCTGTGCAACGGAGTCGCTTACCAATAATCATGATGCTACTGGGCAGAGGCTTATCAGACACCAATGAGGGTGAAGTTAACCAATACTATTGTATCAGAAAACCCGGAAGATTAATACTTTGCTCGTTTCCGACCTGTTCCCCTTCCTCGAGGAAAGCATTGGTCGGGGAAATGTCGTCAACTCGCTCGTAATTCATCTCATCACCTCCCTTCGGGTAGGTGAGAGGCTTCTTACTGTTTCAGCTAAAATTAAATGACCTTAAATTTCTTAAAAAAAGTACAACAGAAGTATCAGTTAGCAGGTTATGCGGGAGTGAAAATACTGTGAATATTCAAGAACTGTTTCAAAAAGGTGGGCCCGCCATGTACCCCCTGTTGGTGCTGTCCATTCTATCTGTAAGTACAATTATCGAGCGCTTGTGGTTCTGGGCGAGCCTCCTCACCAAGGAAAAGCAAATAGTCAACCGCATCCTCGATGCCGCTCGCAGCGATTGGGGCGCTGCTAACGAGATTGCTAGACAAGCTAACCGACAGCCGATCGGGCGATTTCTGTCTGCACCCCTGCGGCTGTACAATCCTGAACCAGAATTATTTCGACTCGCACTCGAAGCTGCTGCTGATGAAGAGTTGGCTTCTATGCGCCGCGGCGACAAAATCTTAGAGTCTGTAATTGCTCTGGCTCCTTTGTTGGGCTTGCTGGGAACTGTTTTGGGTTTGATTAACTCCCTGAGTTCGATCCGGCTGGGCGACATCGGTACTGCGGCAACAACTGGCGTGACTTTGGGGATTAGCGAAGCGCTGATTACTACGGCTACTGGGATGGTAGTAGCAATTTTTACCTTGGTGTTTTATCGGATATTTCAAGCTTTTTTGTTTAACCAGGCAAAAATTTTTCGCAAGGCGGGAAATGAAATGGAATTGCTCTACAGGCAATACTGGCCTACTGCTAATGCTAAGGGTCGATCTTCGAGTGCTGAAGACAGCAATTCTTCCTTTGGTTCAGATGGATTGAACAGGCATTCCCTCAATTCTAAAGAATCTGGAAAAGGGAATCGAGAGCCTAAATTGAAAGGTTCAGATCCGGCGGGCGATTCCACTTCTAATAATTAAAAAATCTCGAACTAATGAAAATTAATCTAGACACTTCTACTGAAGAAACTCGGATTGAACTGGTGCCTTTAATTGACGTGATCTTTTGCATTCTGACGTTTTTTCTGCTGGCGGCTTTACAACTAACTCGCCAGCAAGCGATTAATGTCGATTTGCCTAAAGCCAAAACGGGACAAACCCAGATGCGAGAGATGCTGATTGTCAGCATTGACGATTTTGGCCAAACTTATATTGACCAATTACCTGTTAATTACCAACAGCTCGATCGAGTTTTAAAGAGTTTCCAAACCAAAAATCCTGCGGGGTTGATGGTGCTGTACGCTCCTCAAAATGCTAGATATGCCAAAGTTGTCGAGGTTTTGGACAAATTGCGAGAGGTAGGGGGCGAGCGAGTGGCCCTAGCAACTCTTCCTAGTTCGGCTTCATCCCCGCAACCAAATCCCTCGTTTCCCAATTCTGGCATTCCCGCCGCACCCCCCACGGGCAATCTGACTCAACCGCTACAGTCTCCTGTGGCAAATCCTTTGAACCCTAGCCAACCTCAGTTTCAAGTACCACCGCAGCAGCAACAGTTCAATCCGAATCAGTTTCAATCCCCTCTACCTGCTCCTGGCCAGCCTAGCAACTCTGGGGCAAATTAGTCATGGGGCCAGGGGCCAGGGGCATGGGGCCAGGGGCATGGGGCATTAATCTGCCTAGTGACTAATGACTACTGACTAATGACTTCTTCCTTGAGAATTTGGTATAAATGGCTGCAATTATTTTGGTTCCTACTGAGCTTTTTTTCTCTTGACAAGTAGTTACATTGATATATATGTCTACAGAAGGAACTTTTGTAGGCCGATCGCCATCTCTATCCATAAGTTATTTCTTGCGAAAGATGGCAAATTTGTCAAATCATTGTTACCTTTTGTAATATAGCTAAAGCGAGAAGGGCTTTAGGTCATCCTGAAACCGACTGGCGATCGCAGAAACAATTTACAAATCTGGTTAATCCAGGTTTGGACTTTCAAGTCACCTTTACTCGTCAAGGAGTCATGCGTCATGAACCAACCAGCAGAATTGTCTTTGGAACAGCAATTTAGCCTGTGTTCCTTCAAAACACAGGTAAGTGACATGAGCCGCGAGCAAGCCCAGGAGTTTTTGGTCAAGCTCTACGAACAAATGATGCTCCGGGAAACCATGTACCGCCATTTTCTCAAACACCACTGGGGGCTAGAACCCAACCCGGGCCTTGAATAACCTAGAGTCGCAGTCGGCGACCTCCGTCTCTTACTCTGTTCCTGATGTGGAAAGGAGTTGGGGGTGATGGGGCGTCACTCGAAGGCACTAATCTCAAATCTCAAATCTCAAATAGTCTCGGCAATAGTGCGATCGACTGTCGCAGGAGAGCGCAACTATAATTTAGCGCTGGGAGGCTCAAAAATTTGATAATTTTTGAGAATAACTGTAAACTTTTGAACAAATTAATATATTTTTGTAAGCATCGCGCTAGTCGGACTGCTGAGGGCGACCTCCGACTAGCAAAACCTTCATTTTTTCAAACCCTAGAATTTGCCAGGGTAACTCTGAAAACGAGCTATTCCGACTGACGTTCCAGAATAGCCTCCATCGTGCTGGTCAAGTAATGACCAGACATAATCCCGCTAGAGTAGTAGTAGCGGTTGTCGTCTACGCGGTGGAGGGTATCAAAACCAGTCCGGCGCAGGCGTTCGTCTCCCAGTACCCAGTAACGCTGCACGATCGACTGGGGAGCGATCCAACCTTCGCCCTCGACGCGGCCCAGTTCGCTGTGCTGGAGCACAAAAGTATACTGCCGTTCATCGCTGTTGAGGTGTCCTCGGTACTGTAAAATAATCTCTTCGCGATCGCCTCCAGGAAACACGAGCTTCGTCACCATACCGAACCAATCTGTTCGGTTCCAGCTCACTAAAGTTTTGCCTTTTACCGTAATTGGCACGCCATTGCGCTCAATCCAACTTCCTTCGAGCGTCCATTGGCCTGATTCCATTAAAAACGTGTGAGCCACAGTGCTATTCCTATGCTTTTCCTGCTGGCTAAAATGCTGGTGCAACAACGCACAGCCGTTGTCCCTCTAACCTCTATGCTATCACGCCCCACCGTGCCAACAATAGTTAATTTCCCCTAAAAGTACAGGAGCGATCGCACCAGTAACTTGAGGCAGATTGCCGGGAATGCCCCGAACTCGCCATGCGGCCAAAACCGCAAAAGCGATCGCCTCTTTAAAATCTACACTCAAGCCCGCCTCGGAGGTAGTCAACACTTGCACTGGATGCAATTGAGCTTGTAATCGGCGTTTTAAGTAGAGATTATGGCTGCCGCCCCCGCACAACAAAACTCGATCGGGCATCTGCGGTAAAAAACTTTGGTAACTGTGGACGATCGAGGCGACTGTCAGTTCTGTCAGAGTAGCCAGCACATCAGCAGGACTGAGGTTGTTACCTTGAGCCTCGACCAGACAACGGTTAAAATAGTCTACACCAAACAACTCTCGCCCTGTAGATTTTGGCGGTTTTTGGAGGAAGAAATCTTGCTGGAGCCAAGCTTCTACTAAAGCTTGACAAGGAGTCCCAAGGGCTGCCCAAGCTCCATTTTCGTCGCAAGTTTTAGTTCCACCAGAGAAGTGATCCACTGCCAAATCTAACAGGGAATTTCCCGGCCCTGTATCCCAGCCCAAGATGCCATCCCCAAGACGGGAAACCTCTGATTTGTGGGTCTTTTCCCCTGTTTCGGTGCAAGGCAGATAGGTTAAATTGCCAATTCCGCCCAAATTTTGGATGCAGAGATTGCGGTGGGGTTCTGCCAGCAAGTAAGCATCAACTATGGGTACTAAAGGTGCTCCTTGACCCCCGACTGCAATGTCGGCCGATCGAAAGTTGCTCACAGTAGTAATGCCCGTCAATGCCGCAATTAGAGCGCCCCGCCCTAGTTGCAAGCTGTAACCCATTTCTGCACCGGCGATCGGTCCAGCATCAAAGCTTTTCCTTTCCGTATTCCCAGCCGGTCGGTGGTAGACAGTTTGACCGTGGGAGCCGATTAATTCTGCTCTACCATATTCTGCTTGAATTGTCAAGGCCGCAGTCGAAAATTCTTGGGCGATCGCGTCATCTAATTCTGCTAGTTCTGCCATTGACAAAGCTGACCCGCTGCAAACTGAGAGAATTTGCGATCGCATTTGGTCAGGATAAGGAAAAGTGCGACCACCGACTAATTGCACTTGCAAGTCTGTTTGGGAACCGCACACATCTACTAAAGCAGCATCTATGCCATCCACCGAAGTGCCACTGATCAAACCAATAATGCGAGTCATTCGATTGGAGATTGGAGATTGGAGATTGGAGATTTGAGATTGCGAGTCGGATGGGTTTATTTGAGGTCGATCGTCACAATCACCACAGTAATATTGTCACGCCCGCCCTTCTCCTTAGCTGCTTCAATCAAAGCAGTTGCAGCCCCTTCGCAGGCGCGAATCGACTTCAGAGGCCCAGCAATCAAAGGATCGGAAAGTTCCTCAGTCAAGCCGTCGCTACACAACAGTAAGCGATCGCCAGGCTTTACGTCCACCGGGAGAATATCTATTTCACGCAAATCCTCCCGACCCAAACACTGGGACAAAACGTGACGCCAAGGATGATGGCGAGCCTGTTCGGGAGTCAGAGCCTTTCTTTCTACAGCCTGAGCCACCCAAGTCTGGTCTTCAGTAATCTGTTCCAAGTAAGAGCCATGCAGTCGGTACAAGCGAGAGTCACCGACATTAGCACAGCAAGGCCGCCCCTGATCCCTAAACACTACGACCACAGCAGTAGTCCCCATATCACCCCGTTCGGGATGGTTGAACTGATCCGTCAAAATTGCTTCATTGGCGATTAAAAAAGCTTTTTCCAACAACAGCGGAGAATCCTCTGGGCCTTCCCAATGTTCGACCAGATAAGATTGAATCGCCTCAGTAGCAATCCGGCTGGCTTCTTGACCTCCTGCGTGTCCTCCCATCCCGTCAGCAACTATAAAAAATCGCCCATCCGAGTCGATGTAGTAAGAATCCTGATTTACGGAACGAACTAACCCTGTATCTGTCTTACCTGCGAAAGAGAGTTTCATCTCAAACCTCCAACAGACATCCACCATAGCTGTACTCAGCTTGGTGGTGGGAGGAATGTCTGGTCAATTGTGAAACATCCCTTAAGTGTATTTGTGCGTTAGCACAAACAATGAGAGAGACTGTTGAATAATTAACAAATCTCTTAAGTACCATAGGAGTAAACGTCCTTTTTGTGAATATGTTTGCAAGCTTTGTGGCTAACCCATTGAACCAGCCCATTCTTGGTTGAAATATTAAAATTTCCAGTTGCACTCGA
Source organism: Microcoleus sp. (assembly GCA_042408215.1). Classification (GTDB taxonomy): domain Bacteria; phylum Cyanobacteriota; class Cyanobacteriia; order Cyanobacteriales; family Microcoleaceae; genus Microcoleus. The sequence goes on from JAYFMW010000003.1 coordinate 531,243, forward strand.
TCGCAATTCTCCCAATGTATTCGCCTACTTTCTTGCCACTGGTAACAACAGCTTTAACAATATCGCCTGTTTGAAAACCAAAGTTAAATTTTGTTCTAGAACAGTGACGATTTGGAAAACCAAATTTATCAGTACGACATGATTGTTGTACTTACTTAACCTTTGATTGTAAATCGTCTGATGCTACTTCTACCTGAAAAATTTCCGGCGAGCCGAAATCCAACCTATAAGCTGGATTTCGACCCTAGGACCTAGGGTCAAGATGCTCCCGGTCGGGCCTGGTCATTGGACTACCTTTGATTTAAGAATTCCCCGGCTTCTAGCCGTGGGGAGTGTCAAGACATTCTATCCAGGCGATCGAGCCGCTTAAGCAAGCGCAGCAGAACAAAGCCAGTACCCGCAGCTAGCAAAGCCACCACAACCGCCGGCCATACTTGATTGCTGACAAACAAGATTGTCGCCGACAAAGTAAAAGCACTCATCAGCAAAGTATAATTAGTTCCCATTTGAACGCTACTAATGCGCCGGAGCAAGCGCTCTGTTTCGGCGGAACGGACGCGAATCCGCAAATCTCCTTGCTCTAGTTTGTCAATAGTCTCCTCAATCCGGCGGGGTAAACTCAAGGCTGTCGAACTCACCTGAGCCGCCTGACGGCCGAGTTCATTAAAAATACTGCTAGTTGTATCAGGGCCATTTCCATTAGTCATAAGCTGCATGGCAAAAGGTTGTGCCACCTCCATAAAGTTGAACTGCGGATCTAAACCCCGGCCGACTCCTTCGATCGTCGAAAAAGCTCGCATCACAAAAGTAAAGGTAGCTGGGAAGCGAAAGGGTTGGTTGTAGGCAATATCGTAAAGGTCGTCGGTAATCGCACTCACCGATTGATTTTCAAAAGGCTTGTCCATGAAGTTATCCAGCATATACTGGATCGATCGCCGCACCGGACTCATATCACCCGTAGGCACCAAAGCCCCCAGATTAATCAAAGAATCCATAATCCGCTGTCCGTCTTTGGCCGCAATGCCGTAGAGCGTCTCCATCAGTCCTTCGCGGACGTTCGACTGAATTTGGCCCATCATGCCGAAATCGTAGAAAATCAGACTTCCGTCAGCACTAACAGCGATATTACCTGGGTGGGGGTCAGCATGGAAAAAGCCGTCGTTGAGTAACTGCTGCAAATAAGCTTCGGCTCCCTTTTGGGCGATCGACTTGCGATCGATGCCAGCAGCATCCAAAGCCTCATAGTGGCTAATTTTAATCCCAGGCAGGTACTCCAAAGTCAGCACCCTCGGAGCCGCGTACCGCCAATAAACCCGCGGCACCTGCACCCAGTCGCAGTTGCGAAAATTGCGACGAAAAGTATCGGCATTCTTGCCTTCATTGATATAATCAATTTCCAGCCAGAGAATGCGGCAGCATTCCTCATAAATCCCCATCCAATCTCGGCCGCGGCCCCACTTGGGATGGTTTTGAAAGTAGCGAGCAATCCCCTTGAGAATTTGCAAATCTATCTCAAACAGCTTCCGAAGTCCAGGGCGCTGCACCTTAACCACCACTTCCGGGCCAGAGTGCAGTTGAGCCTTGTGTACCTGGCCCAAACTGGCCGCAGCCAGTGGCACCGGGTCAAAACTCTGGTAGAGTTCGTGCACAGTCTTGCCCAAATCCTGCTCAACAATTACCTCTAATTGCTCGTAGCTGAAAGCAGGCACCCTATCTTGCAGCTTAGAAAGTTCTTCGACATACTCTGCGGGAAACAAATCGGCGCGAGTCGAGAATAACTGGCCTACCTTAATGAAAGTGGGGCCCAAATCCAGGAGAGTTTCTCGCACCCAGATAGCCTGAAAGCGCCGTCTAGCAACTTTCTTTTCTTCAGTAACGCCTTTCCAGTAGCTCCAATCTTTGCTGTCGAGCCACAGGGAAGCCAGCCAGAGCAATACGAAGGCCCAAATGTCGAAGAAGCGTCGCCGACGAGAGTATTTTTCGCGGTTCCAGCGATAAGCTTTACTTTTGTAGGATTTGCCAGCGGTTTTTGGCAAAACGGCATCGCCAGTAAGCTTGGCGTATCGCTGGGAATTAACAGAGTCATCAAGGAGAGCAGACACTTGGGTTCCTAAATTGCTGATTTTATGTCGTGGCTTTGATGGGAAGTAAGAGCGCAGCGTTTTGCGCTCTTGCAGTAAGTCAGTTGTTGGGGGTGAGATTGGCCGCTAGGGCAAACTGCTGCGGTAGCGCTGCAATTCTGACCTCACCAGGGCAACTTCGGCGCGCAGCTCATCAATTGTTGCTTGTAAGTCGGCGGGCTGGGTATCTTGAATGGTGGTGGTGGTGGTTGCAGTGCCGGTGCGGTGCTGCATCGCTGAGTCGGCTTCTCGATTGGCTCGTTCCACGACTCGATCGGTGAACTGGCGCAGTCGCTGTCTTTGTTCGGCATCAAATTTGCCGAGTTCCGAGAGAGCGTTGGTTGCGGCGCTTTCTAATTGCTCGTATAGTGCTTCTGCAAGTGCTCTGCCTACAAAAAACGCATGAACTGGGGGTTTACTCATAAAAAAGCTCGGTAAGTGCGAAACTCAGAGTCTTTAGACCTGAGAGGGAAACTCTAAGGGGGACTTTAGTCCCCGTCAATCCCCTTTCGGGGTTGGAGAGGTATGGTTGCCTCTCCGGTGAGGTATGGTTGCCTCAATCTCCCTTTCCGGGTAATGTTCGCTTCGACCTGGTTATAAAGGCTTGTTAAGCTTGCAGCACTAACGAGAGTGACTTTAAGTTTGTTTAACTGCAAACGATAGAGCCCAAAACTAGCGTCGCATTCGCCGGTATCGTGACCTAAATAACGTCTCCTCGCGATCGAGGGGTCTGGTCAGAACAGCTTGCAATTTCTTACAAGCTCAGTGGCGTTGACTCCCTGAGTTCCTGACAAAAAATCTCTGTGTGCTTCCGTAACGAATTATAACTTACTTACCCCTGATGGTGCTTGTTCTCCAAGAAAGAGAGTTGGGGGACGATCGCGATCGCACCCTGAGGGGCCCAAACCAATCACCTGTTTGAGAGGTGGAGCAGCTTGGGGCGATCGGATGCTGTGGCCGGGCGACGATCGCTTTGGGATGCGATCGCTGGGATGTTGCTAATTTCTCGATCGACCTTAGTAAAGTAGCCTATAGATTTAATCAGCTCAAATAGACCGCCCCAAAACTATCGAGGGTTTCACAAATTCATGAGCAATTCAAATTCGGAACAGTAATACAAGTTTTTTTGCCTGAGTCTTAAAAATGTGAAATAATTATCTACTGTCTACTTTTTTATAACCCTCAACCTCCCATGAACATCCGCATCGGCAACGGCTACGACATTCACTGCTTGGTTCCCGATCGCCCCCTCATCCTGGGCGGCGTGAACATTCCCCACGAATTAGGATTATTAGGACACAGCGACGCAGACGTGCTCACTCATGCTATCATGGATGCAATGCTCGGAGCATTAAGTTTAGGAGATATCGGCCATTATTTCCCACCAAATGACCCCAAATGGAAAGGTGCTGATAGTTTAGTTTTACTAGAACAAGTCAACCAGTTGATATTAGATAAAGGCTGGGAAATAGGCAATATTGATTCAGTGATAGTGGCGGAACGCCCGAAGCTAAAACCGCATATTAATCAAATGCGCGATCGCCTCTCGGACGTCCTCAAAGTAAACCCAGACCAAATAGGTGTCAAAGCCACCACCAACGAAAAATTAGGCCCCGTCGGGAGAGAAGAAGGAATCGCGGCTTACGCTGTAGTTTTGTTAGTGCTAAAATAGTTGTCAGGTTCTGACAATTTTCAGCTAATTTAGGATTTTAATCTATGCTCGCCGAAAACTTGGAAATCGAAACGCCGATCGACGTTGATATCATCGCCTTAGATAAAGACGATCGGGTAGTCGTGCTCATTGAGGTCAAAATCATTCAAGCTCAAGAACCAGCAGCAAAGCAGAGGATTGCTGATTACATGATATCTTGGATGAAAGCTGTGTTAGCGAAGATATCCGAGCAACGCACCATAATTCCCTATGCTATGTTTGTTGACACCGAACAAATTCTGATTTTCAAATGGGACGGAGTAAACTTATCTGAACCTGTTTGTTCTCTAAACACTGGTGAGATACTTCGTTATTATGAGCCTGAATTTGGCAAAAAATGGATATTTGAAGATACCATTGAGACGCTGATCCAATCGTGGCTGCATGACTTAGATTATCATTGGAAATCAGAAATTCCGCCAGCATCGGAACAAATAGCAGCCATCGGTTTGCTGCCGTTACTTGCAGGTGGAACAACAAAATCAGGAGTGCAATTAGGTGGCAATTTTATATATCGAGACCAACTTTTTGATGACTATTGCTACAGGGCGTGAGGCTGAAGCAATTATGTTGCTGCGGGAGTTATCCTCATCAGTTCGATTGGTGATACCCAGCATTTGTTACAGGTCGTCTCTGTCGGCTTTAGAGGATGAGTTGAAGCGACAAAACTATTTTCAGCAACAGCTAAGCCGCCAAATTAGCGAAACAAAGCGAGATGTGACATCCGAACACGCCGCATCTCTATCTTTTCACCTAGAAGAGTCATTTATTTACTATCGCAATCGAGTAGGTGAAATTAAATTTCGATTGCGTGAAGCAATTTCTCTGCTGTCTAAAAATGCAGAAATGATTGTATTAAATACAGAGATTATCGAAGCAAGCTTAAACACAACTTTTATCGCCAAAGACCCAACAGATAATTTGATTCTACACTGTATCCTGAGTCATGCCCGTTTGCACCCCACAGAAACCAAAGTATTTCTAAGCGGCAATATCAAAGAATTTCGCCAACTTCCTGAAGTTCAAGATGCTTTACAACAGGCTGGAGTGGAAAAGTATTTTTCGCGTACAGAAGACTTTCTCGGTTGGTTACAATCTCATTCCTAGTTGCACGAAAATGGTATAGTAAAAAAATATGAAAATTTCTATCATGTTACATTCAAAACTGCGATCGCTCATAATTTTACTGACAGCAATTGTTACCATAGCCTTGTCTGCGTGCACTCCGGCGCGATCGCAATTAACAAACAGACTCATCGTCCCCACCCCCAGCGGCCCAGCCACCTTTAACTACCCCCTAAATCAGTCAGCCTACAGCGTTTTTGGCTATCTCAATGAAGGACTGATCGACGAAAACGGTTTAACATCAGAACTAGAACCCGGTTTAGCTGAGTCGTGGGAAGTTTCTAAAGATGGCAAAAAGATAGTCTTCACCCTGCGAGAAGGATTGAAATGGTCTGATGGCGAACCGATGACTACGGATGACATTATCTTCAGCTATGAAAAGATTTATTTCAACGATCAAATACCCAGTGGTTTGAAAGACACTCTGAGAGTTGGGATGAGCCGCCAATTCCCAAAAATCAAAAAAATTGATAGTCGTCGGGTTGAATTTTCCGTTGCAGAACCCTTTGCTCCATTTATTAGATATGCTGGGGGAATACCGATTTTACCAGCTCATATTCTACAAGAATCAATCAGCAATACAGATAGTGAAGGAAAGCCGAAGTTCCTGAGTACCTGGGGAACCGATACAGACCCCAAAAAAATTGTCGGTAACGGTCAATACCGAATGCTGAGCTATACTCCAAATCAGCGAGTTGTGTTGGAACGCAATCCCTATTTTTGGCGCAAAGATACTCAGGGAAAAGCTCAGCCATACATCCAGCAAATAGTCTGGCAAATTATCGAAAATAGCGATACTCAACTGCTGAATTTTCGATCGGGTGATTTGGATAGTCTGGACGTCCAGCCGGAAGTGTTTCCGCTGCTGAAAAGGGAGGAAAAACGCGGTAAATATACGGTGTTTAACGGTGGCCCCGACACGGGCAGTATATTTATGTGTTTCAATCTAAATCAGGGGCGTAATGCTCAAAATCAGCCCTTTGTAGACCCGATTAAGTCTCGCTGGTTCGCGACTAAGGAGTTTCGGCAGGCGATCGCCTATGGCATCAATCGCGACGCCATGACTAACAATATCTATCGCGGACTTGGCGCGCCGCTGCATTCCCCAATTCCAGCCCAAAGCCCGTTCTACCTGTCTCCAAAAGCAGGATTAAAAACTTACAATTATGACCAGAAAAAAGCGAAACAGTTACTTTTAAGTGCTGGTTTCAAGTATAATGCTGAAGGGGAATTACTGGATAAGGATGGTAACAAAGTGCGATTTACTTTGTTAATGGCTGCGGGTAAAAAAGTTCGGGAACAAATGGGAACGCAAATTAAGCAAGATTTGGGGAAACTGGGGATGCAAATTGATACACAATTTCTGAGTTTTAACACTTATGTGGAAAAGCTGCGTTTGACTAAAAATTGGGATACTTACCTCGGTGGTTTTACGGGAGGTCTTGAACCGCACAGCGGCTACAATATTTGGTCGGTTAACGGTACATTACACAGTTTTAACCAGGGTCCGCAGGCTGGAGAACCGCCGATTAAGGGTTGGAAAGCGGCTGACTGGGAACAAAAAATTGATGACCTTTACGTGAAAGCTTCCCAGGAACTAAACGAGGCGAAGCGCAAGGAACTTTATGCTGAAACGCAGCGGATTATAGCAGAACAAGTGCCGTTTATCTATATGGTGAATCCCTTGACTTTTGAGGCGGTGCGCGATCGCATTTCGGGAATTAAATACAGTGCGATCGGCGGTGCTTTCTGGAACTTATACGAACTAAAAATTACTGAATAGTCAGTAGTCATTAGTTATTGGTGATTAGTTATTTGTTAGCTGTTATACCAATTTAATGGGTCGTTGCACATATCTCGATCCCCCTAAATCCCCCTTAAGAAGGGGGACTTTGATAAAAATCTTGTCCCCCCCTTATTAAGGGGGGTTAGGGGGGATCAGATGCTATGCAGCCTCATAAAAAATTGCTATTACCAATTCCCAATTCCCAATTCCCAATTCCCAATTCCCAATTCCCAATTCCCAATTCCCAATTCCCAATTTTTATGCAACCTGAAATCTTACAAAAGTTACTCGAATCTGTGGCCGCCGGTGATGTCAGTCCCGCCGTCGCTTTAGACAAACTAAAGCATTTTGACTTTGAACAAGTGGGCGATTTTGCAAAAATTGACCACCACCGCACTCTCAGAACCGGTTTCCCAGAAGTAATCTGGGGGCCAGGAAAAACCCCAGACCAAATTGTTGAGATTATCGAGGTGATGCGGGGGCGAAATCCGGCGGTGATGGCGACGCGAATTGAACCGGAAGTTTTCGACCAATTGCAGCAGAAAATACCCGATTTGTGCTATTACCAAAAAGCTCGAATTTGTGCAATTTCTCCTAGTTCTCCAACTTCGCAACATCCAGGTAAAGTAACAATTATTAGTGCGGGAACAGCGGATTTACCTGTAGCGGAAGAGGCGGCAGTTACTGCGGAACTTTGCGGTTTTCAGGTGCGGCGTTTGTGGGATGTGGGAGTTGCCGGCATTCACCGTTTGCTGAGTAATCGCCACGTAATTGCTGATGCTGATGTGTTGATTGCGGTTGCGGGTATGGAAGGGGCTTTGGCGAGTGTGGTTGCGGGTTTGGCAAATTGTCCGGTGATTGCTGTGCCGACAAGTGTCGGTTATGGCGCGAGTTTTGGGGGAATTGCACCTCTTTTAACTATGCTCAATTCTTGTGCGGCTGGTGTTGGTGTGGTGAATATTGATAATGGGTTTGGTGCGGCAATTTTGGCCTGTCAAATTCTCAGAACCGCTGGTAAATTTGGGGGAAAGTAACAAACAAACGCGAAACCCAACACTTTACAGCTTGGTAGTCTGTAGGGTGCGTCGCTGCGATATCTTGGATAAAACTTGCTGTATTTCGAGTGGCGACGCACCCTACTTATGCTCTATACTGCGGAGCAAAAAACCCGGTTGGTTGAGCGTAGTCGAAACCCTGCATCAATATCTCTCGGAGATATCCACGATTTTTCGGAGCAACCGGGTTTTTTTTGCCTTAGTTCTAAAGTCATTACCTACAC
>JAYFMW010000004.1:0-28213 GCA_042408215.1 Microcoleus sp.
TCGCCCTGAGATTCAAAAATCTGTCCCGGCCGTCGCAGATTTTCCTGAACCAAGTGACTTACTCAACCAGTTGAGGACGCGGCGCAAAAAGTCGCGGGCGGACTTGGCGGATGTAGAGGTAGTTTTGGAAATACTCAGCTACCCAGAAGAGTAGGACTGAGCGAAAGATGAGCGGAAAACAGAACTTTTGGTGAGTCAATGAATCTGAAACTATTGACTCACAAAGGATGGAATAGTATGGGGGTGGAGGGACTTGAACCCACACGACCGTTTCGGGTCAACGGATTTTAAGTCCGTAGCGTCTACCATTCCGCCACACCCCCCTGATTTAAGTCACTGTAGCAGGATTACTCCCCAACAGACAACCACAAGTTTATACAATACAACCAAAACCCCAATTTACGCAACCCCTAATCGAAAATTTCTTAAAAACCGCGCTGCACGCCCCCTAAGCGGTACAATAATCTTTCAGTATGTCGGGCTCAGAGCCCCTGTCCCACTTACCGCGTGTAATTATTCCCCTAAAGCAAATCTATGTATATTACCCTACTGCTGTACGCCGTCTTGGCGGGAGCTTATCTCCTGGTAGTACCCGCAGCTACCTACGCCTACCTCAACAGCCGCTGGTACATTGCTACCTCTTTTGAGCGCGCGTTCATGTACTTCTTGATGTTTTTCTTCTTCCCAGGTATGTTTCTCCTAGCTCCCTTTTTAAATTTTCGCCCCAAACGGCGGCAGATAGAAGCCTAAATGCGACGTATTGACGTAATTGCAATCACTCTCGGCGTCTTTGTGGCTGGTGGGTTGGCCTACTTGTTGCTGCAATTCGCCGGACTCGACAGCATGAATGCAGGTATCTGGAGTCAATTATTTTTGATCGCAGGCTTAATTGGCTGGCTGGCTACCTATTTATTTCGAGCTGTTACTCAAAATATGACTTACAGCCAGCAACTGAAAGACTACGAAGATGCAGTCTTGCAGAAGCGACTCGATGAACTCACTCCTGAAGAATTGGCAAAAATTCAAGCCGAAATTGAGCAGGAAAAAAATAATTAGTTATTAGTCAGTAGTCATTAGTCATTAGTCATTAGTTATTAGCAATAAACTGTGAAATAATGACTGCGTACTAAAAACTAAGGAAGATGAATATTGACCGCAAAGTAATGATTGCTGACTAATGACTAATGCCCAATGCCCAATGCCCAATGACTAATAACTAATGAGTATTTCTAATTGTTTTGAAAGCTTGCGAAAGACCAACCAGTGTGCATTAATCCCTTTTATTACGGCGGGCGACCCCGACTTGGAGACAACGGCTAAAGCACTGCAAATTTTGGATGACAACGGTGCTGACGCGATCGAACTTGGTGTTCCCTATTCAGACCCCCTGGCTGACGGCCCAGTCATTCAAGCCGCTGCTACCAGGGCTTTGCAGCGGGGAACTCGCTTAGACGACGTGCTGGAAATGGTAGCGAAAGTTAGTCCGAATTTGCGATCGCCCATTATTCTGTTCACCTACTACAACCCGATTTTGTATCGAGGTATAGAAACCTTTTTGCAGCAAATCAAAAGTGCCGGTGTCCAGGGATTAGTTGTACCAGACTTGCCATTAGAAGAAGCCGAAAGTCTGATGGAACCAGCCAACAAATTAGGCATTGAACTAACATTATTAGTTGCTCCGACAAGTCCCAAAAGTCGCATAGAAGCTATTGCTAAGCAGTCTCAAGGATTTATTTACTTAGTCAGCGTGACAGGGGTGACAGGAGTGCGCGAGGGCTTAGAAACGCGAGCCAAAGAGTTACTGCAAGAACTTCGCAGCGTCACCGACAAACCCATCGGCATCGGTTTTGGTATCTCGACACCCGAACACGCTCGTCAAGTGAAAGAATGGGGTGCAGATGCTGCTATTGTGGGCAGTGCTTTTGTTAAACGCTTAGCTGATGGCACTCCAGAACAGGGTTTAGAATCTATTGGCCAATTCTGCAAGAGTCTCAAAGCAGCAATTCAAAATAGCTGGTAAAAGTATAGTCATCTATTACATGACATGGGAGGCGTTGAATCCCTCCCCTTTCTTTTTTACTTCGAGCGGATTCAACCGCCTCGGCTGAACTACGCAGCTCTCTATCCCATCGCACAAGGCATTTGGGATTGCTTTTCTCAATATATTGTAAGACCCGTTAACATCAGCATTAATCAATCTACCCCTCGATGTTTTGTACAATCCTCTCTTAATTCGTTGGCCACTCAATGTGACATCCAGGGCACCAATACTCCCGTATACAGGAATTGGATCTAAATTCAGAAAACTGGATTGAGAAGTATATGATTCTTCCTGTACAATCACTTTTATTCCAACCAATACAGCCTTATATTCCAACATCTCAATCAATCGAGCATGAGGAACTGTTACGAAGTTCTGATTAGTTTGTTTACCCAAATTAATCTGGTTTTTCCATTGTACATTTTTGCCAATTACCAGAGTCCCAATCTTTCGTTCTATTAGAAGATTGATGATAAACCGACTGGTGTGGTGCAAGTAATTATCGACTTTTTGATTACGACAACGAGTGAGGCACCCAAGTCGAGATGATGTTTTGCGACTTCCTTTTAGCTGAGATTGTAGATGGGCTTTGCGCTTGTTGTAAAACTGATTAATTGATTTCAATGGTCGCCCGTTAATCAGTAAAGGGACAAATACCGGCTGATTTGAAGTTAACGCCACTAAATTATTTAGCCCTAAATCAATACTAGCTACTAATTCTTTCTGATTTTCATCAATGGTGGACTCCGGCTCATCATAAATTACCTCAATTACATAAGAATCACACTTAGGAACTAACCTAACTTGGCAAATTTGCTCTGGTTTTACCTTGGTCTTAATCAAGATGTTAGTCCCGGACAGATGAATAATTCCTTTCTTTAGTTGCTTGCTACTAATCGCCTGAATCGTATAAACGAGAATGTTTCGCCCTTTGACTTTATCTTTGTACTTCGGTAACTTCGGGCGACCCGTGAATCTCGCTGACTCAATATTGTAAGCTTTAACGGCTTCAAAAAATGATTTCCAATTCTTGTCCAGTATCATCAAGATTTGTTGACTTACCTTGGCTGGTAACGCCTTATATGCTGGATGAGATTTCATCAAACGGTTCATTTTGTTGTAATTAATATAACCCCATCCATAGACAAAACTCTGACGAATAACGTAGTTAGCGACGTTGTAGAGATTTTTGGATTTAAAGGCTAATCCGTCAATTTCAACAAAACGATTCTCGGTGGATTTAATGATATGTCTTTCTGCTAGTTGCATTCAGACTCTCCATTTTTTAACAATCGCAATAATTATCTCAGTTGAGCCTTCTGACTATATGATACTACCATTGCTTACTACTGCTTACAAACTTAATAAAGTTTTATAATACTTAGCAGCGGTGCAGGTAATTTCTGCCATTAGATAGATGCGTGCGTGCGTGCGATCGATATTGTGATAATTTCCGTTAAAGACATTGTTGTACTTGAGGTCAGGAACCCCGCCCTTAAGGGACGGGGCTTGCAAGAGTAATCAAGCAAGTCGTTCTGACCAGCTATCGCCTTCACTGGCTACGTTTTTTGAGTCACGACACTCCTTGAATGCGACGCTAGTTTTCCGCTCTGTCATCTGCAATTAAACAGTTTTAAGGTAACATAAACAGTGTTGCAGGTTTAAAAAGCACGCCAAACAAAGGCGCGCGCGAACTTTACCCGAAAGGGATTGGAGACAACCATATCTCCGAAGGAGGGGCAACCATACCCCTGGGCCTCGAAAGAGGTAGGCAACTAATTTTTTAAATCAAACAAAGCCATCCTAAAAAGTGATGCACTGAGCGAAACCGAAGTGATGGGGTTTGAAACCAATTTTCTGATAGATTTTGAAAATATTTATGGGATGCTAAAGCATCCCGTATCGTTTTTCCTCCCTAGGCTCAAGCCACTGGGTTTCCAATCTCCCGTGAGGCCTTTATGATACACATCCTTCTGGTTTCTGACCAGAAGGTTTTTTTTGAGCCGCGCTAGCTACTAAATATATAGCAACCCGATCGGTTCCAGCGGACGTTTTTAATTGCTGAAACCATTGATTTTATTGCCCGATCGCATCGACTTCTGACTTCGGCTATAACTTGCGGAATGTAACTTGAGATAGATGAAGAACTCGTGTTTCTATTCGTATACTAAACAAGTCTTCAACTGACTGATTTTGTAATGCTAGCCATCTACATAACCATCAGGCATTTGAGCATCTCACAATAGAAAGGAGCATTTTTTATGAGCAGAATAACTGCGTTTATGAAAAAAATTCGATTGGGACAAATTTTAACAGTGTTTCTGGCGGGCATTTTAGTATTCGTTAGTACGGCCTGCAACCGCGCTGATGTGATAGCAGGAAAGACTTCCGACAAAGTTAGAGAAGAAGTTCCAAGCGAGGCTGTAACTTCGCAATACAAAGGTGGTCAGAACCAATATAGCGATGTCGATCCCAGAAATCCAAACATGACAAAAATAGAAGCAAAAGCAAAGATGCTGAAGGATGAAGCACAGCGTCGCATTGATACTAAAGCTAGCAGCAATGTGGGTGAAAACCTGCGGCGGGTAGCAGACGAAGGGCCTGATAAACTCAACCAAATTGGTCAAAAGGTAAAGGAAGATGTTCGCGCAGCTCAGGGGAATGCTGAGGAATTTGGCGAAAATACCAAACAAAACATTGCTAATCTCAAAGAGAACACTCGTGAAGCTGTGAAGGGAGCAAAAGAGATTGCTTCTGAAGCTGGCGAGGGAGCAAAAGAAAGAGCAGCAGAGGTAACAGATTCGCTGAAATATAACCTCAGCCAAGGCAAAGAAAATGTCAAAGATGCTGCGCGAGCCGTAAAATATAATGCTGAAGATGCTTCGGACAAGGTTCGCTCTCAAGTCAATCGAGATATTGACAAAACTCAGCGAGCCGCAGAGAGAGCAGTTGATGCTATCCGCTAAGTAAGCCCACTTAAAAAAACAGAATACCGAGATACCCGACTTCTTTAATAAGTCGGGTATCTAACGCGCGATCGCATTTTACGTTTAATCAGATTGAGAAAGGCAAAATCAACTTTAACACCTGTCCAATAGATACCTCATGCTTGTGCGTCGCTACCACCACCGCACCATCCAATCGCGGATCGTAACATCCAACCCAAGCAGCGGGATGACATTCGTGGACTAAATATCCATACAGCCAAATCGCGCCTCTACCTTCAATGACAATACCTTGACTGAATTGAACATCTTCAGGAAGTTTCAAACCTTGTAAATCGTCCGGTGTAATAATACCGTCCTGAGTTGTAATTCGCAAACGCAAATGTTGGTAAGCTAAACCGTCTTGAGTTTGATGGGGAATTATTTTTAATTCAATGGGGTTCATTTAGATGCACAAATTTTTAATATTGTGATAAAATTATACAGCATATTCCAGGTTCATGAAGTACAGTAGCAGCTATATTGTGTGGTGTTAGTTTGTAGGGTGCGTCGCTTGCTATATCTTGGATAGAACTTGCTTCGTGACGGGTGGCGACGCACCTTACTTGCTAGAAGATTGTGTGTACCACATATAAATGGAATATGCTTTAGATCTTTTTATGGTAAATTGGGAATGCGATCGCCCACTTTCAACTCCAATTGGGCCGCCCTTCCTCCTCGGAGTTCAATCACTCCGTCAACGGGAACATCCGGGCCGTAGTTGGGGCAGTTTTCGCTCAAACAGGGCGGCACGTTGGGAATTATCGCTTGCACAACTCCCTCCCGTACAAAAATCATATCGAGTTCAATCAACACATTTCTCATCCAAAAACGCACATTTCGCGCCGGTTCGATGGGGAACAACATTCCCCTGTCTTCCGGCAATTCTGTGCGAAACATTAAACCAATTTCTTGTTCTTGGGGAGTCCGCGCCACTTCCAATCCGATCGCGCGATCGCCGATGTTAGTATTAACAGCAACTGGCAAAATTTGACCCATGTCAGTACCGCCAAACAGCGATATAAAGTTGGATTCCGACAAATTAGCGATTCCCGAAAAAACTCCTAAATATTTGCCCGTATTTTGCTCTTTCATAACAGTTTGGTTATCGGAAATAGAGATATCTAAGTCGCTAAACTTCATGCCATATGTCAAGACAATTTTATCATTTCCGTTGCCAAAATCTGTAATTATATCGGCTCGATCGAGACTCGATGCAGCAGCGGTTCTTTCAATCACAAATAAGTCATCGCCCGCACCACCTGTCAAGATATCTTTGCCTTCGCCGCCTATTAGCAAATCTTGACCCCGATCGCCATTAATGACATCATCTCCTTGTCCTCCATAGATTGTATCGCTTCCCTGTCCTCCAGCGAGGGTATCAGCGCCCTCATTTCCGGCGAGCAAATCATTTTCCCGATCGCCAAAAATCAGGTCATTTCCCCCCAAACCTTGAATTGTGTCATTACCCGCAAATCCTCTAATTAGATCGCTGTTGGGACTTCCCAGGAGAAAATCAAAGCCGAAAGTACCATCTATGTTAACCATTTTCTATTTAATAAAAGGAAGCTTTGGCGATCGGCATTCGCCAACCGGTACCAAAAGCGCGATCGCTAATTTTCAAACCAGGAGGCGCTTGTCGCCGTTTAAATTCCGCCTGTCTCACTAATTTTACTATCCGCGCAACCACCGCTTCATCATGTCCCGCCGCCACAATTTGTTGAACAGATTCGTGATTTTCGATCGAGCGCTGTAAGATGTCATCCAAAACATCATAAGGAGGCAAAGAATCTTGGTCAATTTGCCCAGGTTTCAGTTCAGCACTAGGCGCTTTACTAATAATATTAACCGGAATTATCTCGTTAATAGGCTCTGTCTGGTAACGCAGATCTAGAGGCTCTGCCTCATCTTTACCCCGATCGATCCCCCCAGCATTCAGCCACCGACAAAGGGAATAAACGCGAGTTTTCGGTACATCGGAAATCACCGCCAATCCGCCATTCATATCGCCGTAGAGAGTGCAGTAACCCACCGCCATTTCCGATTTATTGCCAGTTGAAAGCAGTAAATGTCCGAACTTATTAGAAATTGCCATCAACAAATTGCCACGAATTCGGGATTGAATATTTTCCTCAGCAATCCCAAAAGTTGTATCGACAAACAAATCGGCCAAAGTGCGATCGTAGGTTTTCATCAAATCGGCGATCGGCAAAATCTGAGTAGCAATCCCCAGATTTTTCGCTAATTCCAAAGCATCATTAACAGAATGATCCGAACTGTAGGGAGAAGGCATGAGTACGCCCAAGACATTTTCTGGTCCGATCGCCCAACTGGCGATCGCAGCCACCAAAGCCGAATCAATCCCGCCGCTCAAACCCAGTACAACCTTAGAAAAACCGCACTTACGAACATAATCTCGCACCCCTAAAACCAGAGCTCCCCAAATTTCTGCATCCCCAACCTGCGGAGCAAATTTTAACTGTGCAGGGTTAATTTCTGCTTGATTTTGCGAGGTAATGCCAATTAAATCTTGTTTAGCTTCATCATATTCCAGCACCCCAAAATCTGTTTCAAAAGAAGCTAGAACCTGAATTAATTCACCCTTGCGGTTCACAGCAAAACTGCTACCATCAAAAATTATATCATCATTTCCCCCTACCTGATTAGCATAAATAATCGGTATACCTGAGCGAATTACGCTGTGTTGCAACATAGCCGATCGCACTCCCCGCTTTCCCGCAGCATAAGGCGATGCCGACAAATTCACCACTAAATCTACACCCAAGGAAGCCAAATCCGAAAAAGGCTCACCAGCGTAACTGCGTTTCCCCCAAAAATCCTCATTGTTCCACAAATCCTCGCAGATAGTAACACCGATCTTTATGTTACCCAATTTAAAATAATTGCTGTTTGCTCCCGGTTCAAAATATCTGTCTTCATCAAATACGTCATAAGTAGGCAACAAGCGTTTATGAAAAATTTGTTTAACAGTGCCATTTGACAACAAAGCAGCGCTGTTAAACAAAGATCTTCCGCCTTTTTTGCCAGCATTAGCATTGGGTATTGCAGTGCCGACTATTACTGCCAAATCCCCAGGCAAATTTTGCGCCAATTGCTGCAACTGTTCGCCTGCTGCTGTAATGAAACTGGGGTTCATCAACAAATCCCGTGGCGGATAACCGAGCAGAGAAAGTTCCGGTGTTAGCAATAAGTTTGCGCCCTCACCCGCAGCCTTTTTCGCAGCCGTGAGAATCAACTTGGAATTGCCAAAGATATCACCAACAGTAGGATTGAGTTGTGCGATCGCAATTTTCATATTACCAAATTACCAAATTACCTAAGAAATTTTGCAAATAGTCCGCCAGCGCGGACTACAGTTCGTTTAGTATGAGATATTGCACCAAGATTAATAAAGGACTCTCGCGCTGGTGGGGGCGGGTTTATTTAACCTGTCTGCACCCTTTAAAGCTCAAGAGTGAACCGGCCCCTACAGGTTTTTGATAATGGTGCAAGATGTCACCCCATCCAAGATTTGAATCTAGGGAAACATTACTCAGATTTGTAATGCTTCAACTCTTCATCACTAAAATGATTTACCAAATCCTGGTAGAGCTTTTCAACCACATCAGGATTCAATCCCGCTTCTTTAGCCCACTCGCGCCGCTGCTGTAACATAGCATAAAAGCGATCGGGCGCTTTAACGCTAGCTTCACTTGTTTTTAACCTAGCCGCCGCGATGACGTATTGCAATCTCTTGCTCAAAGCCTCGATCACTTCCCGATCGATTATATCAATTTCTTCCCGAACTTCCTGAATATCCGAACACTCATCTGGGGCTTTCATAGCCTTTACTCCTGAATAGCTTCTACTCTCATCTTACTAAAATTATGATTTGATGTCATCAGAGAACTAAATAAACACCAGCGGTTTGTCCTTCAGAGGAGCAAAAGCTTCGGCATCAAAGCGGTACAAACTAGCAGGGCGACCGGCCCCCCGCGAAACTTTAACACCCGTATCGCACAAAAAACCCAGTTTCAACAAGCGGGCGCGAAAATTAGAATAATCGGAAAAACTTTCCCCCAAAATAGTAGTATAAAGTTGATACAAATCGCTTAAAGTGAAAAGCTCCGGCAAGACTTCAAAAGCCACCGGACTATATTCAAGTTTATTCCGCAAGCGCCGATATCCGTATTCAAGAATTTGATTATGATCGAAGGCTAACTTAGGAACTTGTTCGACAGGATACCAAGCAATCCCGCTGACGCGGTGGCCGGCACCCGCAACGACACTCCCAGCAATTAACTCAGCTTCCTCAAACCGCACTAAAGCAAAATAACTCACAGAAAGATAACGATCGCCCCTGGTAAATTCCCTCGGATCGCGCCCCGGTTCTCCAAAAGTATACAATTGCTCCAAATACAAATTTTTGACCCGAATTTTCTCAGACAAAATCCGGTAAGCTGCATTCTCCAGAGATTCTCCTTGGCGCACCAAAGTACCCGGAAGACTCCAATAATCAATAAACGGTTCATCCTGTCGCATTACCAACAGCACCAACAAGCGGTTCTGCACGGTATCGACCGAGAAAATCACATTATCTACCCCTACTTTAAAGTCAGCTAGTGAGCAACCTGCGCTCTTTTTTGTGCCTCGTGCCATGCGTACAAATGCTCCCGATTGATATAAGCTTCGATGGGAGGCGTCAGGGCGCCCAAGTCTCCTGTTTCGCGATAGGATGTTGAAGAAACATTGGGAACACTCAAAGATGCGATCGCCACATCCGCACCCATGCGCCTCAATTTCCACAAATCTAAATTTTCTGGGGGATAACCAGGCCGCGGCACTACCAGTAATTGCACTTGTTCTAACAACTGTTGAATTTTGTACCACCGAGACAATTGCGCCACTAAATCGGAACCGACTACCAGCGTCAACTCTGCATTTTCCCACAGCAATTTTGCCCGTTCCACAGTCTCTACTGTCCTCGGACTGCTGAGTTCTCGATGCAAACAAAGATTTTGCCGTGGCGAGTTAATTTCTTGAATGATTAACAGCAGCATTGCCGATCGATGTTCTAGGGAAGTTTTATGGGACTTAAAAGGATTATCAGATGCCCAAACTGCCACATAATCAAAATGTTGAGCAAGCCAACTCAATATAGTTTTATGTCCCGCAGTAGGTGGATCGGCACTGGTTCCAAATAGGGCTATTTTTTTCATAGGGCATGGGGCATGGGGCATGGGGCATGGGGAATTGGGAATTGGGAATTGAACTACATACTAATGACCATTAGTGTCAACTTAATATCAAACGTAGTTCCAGCCTGCTGTTTGATAAATAACCCCTCGATCCCCCCTAACCCCCCTTAAAAAAGGGGGGACAGGGGGCAGGGCTGTTTCATTCTCTTGTAGGGGCAATCCCCTCGTGAAGAGCCCCGATGCCTGAAACGCCCATTCGATCGTCTGTGGGGGGGGTAGGCACGGGGAGTAGGGGTAGCACTACCCCTACAAAATCGCGATTTTCCCCTCTAATGAAACAGCCCTGGGGACAGGGGGGGTCAACATCTCCCTTACAAAAGGGGGACAGGGGGGGTCAAAGTCAACCCCTACTCCCCTTCTTAAGGGGGATTTAGGGGGATCGAGACTAAGCTAGAAGCGAGATTTATCATGGATTTTAGTCTTAAGTTGATACCAATGACTAAGGACTGATGACTAATGACTCTTTCGTGTTTTTTCGGTGAGACTTTGCAAATCAGTAGAAATTTCTACTGGCGGCGAAATCGGGTTGTCCAAACGGCGATTTTCGGGCCGCAGACTGGCGACAGAAGCAGCGGTTCGTTTGGCGATCGCCTCCAACGTTTCCGGGCCATGCAATCTTTTGCCCTCCTTAACAACCAATTTCATTAATGGTATTTGAGAATCATAATTATTGATTTCTTCTCCGGCTAATCCCAAACAATCTCCCACAATTTCCCCATCTTTTACCTGTCTAAAAATTTGCTTTCGTCCCGGATATGTTACCTTGCCGCTTGCCTCCTTCATCACTGGAATCCCGTCAATTTCCACCAACTTATAAACACCGTTTACAGGGGAACCGCTTACCAGCCGCGTTCCCAAACCATATCCGTCAATGCAAGCACCGGAACTTTTTAATTTAGCAATTTCCCACTCGTCCAAATCGCCGCTGGCAATAATCGGAACGCCCGGAAGGAGCGATCGCACTTCCCGCGACAATTTTACCAAATCCCCAGAATCCAGCCGCACGCCTTCCAACTGCATTTGACCGGTGTTTACTCGATCGGCCAACTGGCGCGCCGCCGCCACAGTATCATAAGTATCGATCAACAGCGGTGCACCCGGAAAATAGCGGTGAAACGCCGTAAACGCCTCATCCTCACTGCCTTCGAGGGCCCCGACAGCCATCACCAAAGCGTGAGCCATCGTACCCACAGGTAGGCGGCCCAACCTCAAAGCAGCCAAAACATTAGAAGTCCCATCAATCCCCGCAGCCAGAGCAGCCCTAGCCGCCCACACAGCAGCTTGAGGGCCAAAAGCTCTGCGCGTGCCGAATTCCAGCAATTTAGCCTCCGGGCCCGCCACATCCCGCAGCCGCGCCGATCGCGTCGCAATCAAAGTTTGATAATTGATGACATTCAGCAGATAAGTTTCCACCAACTGAGCCTGCCACAAAGGAGCCTCGATTCGCAGCAGTGGCTCATTGGCAAATACCGCCGTCCCCTCCGGCATCGCCCAAACATCCCCTGTAAAGCGGGCTGTGGCGAGTAGAGTCCAAAATCGATCGGGGGCACCAGCAAAAATGCCAGTGGACTGCAAAGCCTGAATTTGCGCCCCAGAAAACCGAAATTTCTCTAGATAATCGAGAACTTGAGCCAAACCCATCGCGATCGCATAGCCAAAACCTTCAGGTAAGCGTCGCGCGAACAGCTCAAAACTCGCAGCCCGCCCGTCGATCCCTTCCCCCACGTAACAAGCAGCCATCGTTAGCTGGTAGAGGTCGGTCAATAAGCTGTAATCTTCTGAGGAAAGGGTAAGTTCTTGGTCTTCTTGGATTTCCTCAAAACCTTTGAGGTGCAGGCTCTCAGTGGCAGTTTTCATGGCAAAACCCCGGACAAGCTTCTTTGTTTTAATTATAGTGACTAACACCATATCTTTTTGTAAATTTTTGATAAAGATTGCAGATAAATGTAAAAGTTTCGGTTCATGGACGCTGTAATGCTTGATATTGGGTAGATTGACAGCGGAGTGTTATGGTAGAATCAATAAAAATTGTCCAGCAGTTTGCCCGTCATCGGTTGGCGTGACGCGGCCGGCAGGCCTAGCTATAAACCAAGGCACTTATGGACTTATGCAGAAGTAAAAAGCCGTAAAAGCAATGGTTTCAGCAATTGAGAATGTCCTAATCACTTTGACACTGGCGATCGAAAGCAAAAGGAAAAATTTTCAGCCATAATAGCGAGTTTAATAATCTTCAGCTTGCTTCGATAGTTGCAGACTAATAAGTAATTAAAACAAATATTGCTAAAGCAATCCAAAGGCAAAAAATAAGAGTAATATATAAAGTATCAGAACCCAGAGCAAGAGAGGCGGGTACAATGAACCTTTCCAAATCTTTGACGAATGCTATGCGTTACATTTCGGAAGCAGCTATACGGATTTTTAGCCCCAGCGATGACCAGTATCCAAGCACAGGTGTTCAACCTTTTGAAGGTACACCCTCCAAAAGATCTAAATGGCAACAGTCTGTTACCCAGGTCTAAAGACACGCTCGCTTGTAAGAGAAATGGTTCGACGGAGTTGATCCTGAGCGAAGTCGAAGGGCTCACCAACCATCGAAACAAGCCGTACTTACCAGACCACCCTGAGCTGCGTCGAGGGGTCGCCGTCCCAAGGGTCACGACACCGGGCGAAGGCGACCCTAGTTAAGAGCTCTGTCATCCGCAATTAAACACTTCGACTTCGCTCAGGAACCGCGTAGCCGCAGTGTCGAGCAAGAAAGTGCTTCACTTTCATCACACCGAATTAAACAACCCCCTGTGTAATGGCACTTGGCGGTTGAAACCGCCGGGGCGTTTCCCGCTTGAAGGGCGGGAGCCGCGCTCGTTTCCCACTTACCCAATGTTTCAATGACTTTTAAATATTTTCAATTTACCCCAGCTAAACTTTGTTTAGTTGGGGTTTGGCAACTAATATCAAGTAGGTTAGGTTAAGGGAATCGAAACCCCAATTACCAATTACCCATTACCCATTACCCATTACCAATTACCCATTACCCATTACCCATTACCCATTACCCAATTCCCAATTACCAATTCCCAATTACCAATTCCCAATTACCCAAAACTGATTCAGGAAAAAGGCGATCGCAGCACTGCCGATCGGCACCGTCAAATTGTCAATTCCCCACTTAGAAACCGACTCCAAACTAGCAGCAACCAAAGCCACAACCGCAGATACTGCCAAAGTTTGCCAAACATTACCTTGAACCGCTAGCAAAATTAAACTGCTAACAACAAAACTCACCAAATACATAGTCGCAGAACCTTCCCAACTTTTCTTCATTCCCCAAACTCGATAAGTATGTTTGCCGTATTTCAGGCCGATGACAGCGGCCAATCCGTCCCCCCAAGTCATCACTAAAATACCCAAAGCAGCGTATTCCTGATGTTGTATTGGCCAAAACCAAGCCACGAGAATGCTGATAGTAACAGCATAGAAAAAAGTCCCCCAACTGTGCCGATTGATGCTGTTAAGACTGGGCAAAATCGGCACTTGGTAGGAAATTAGGGCGATCGCCGCCGCTAAAATTCCCGCCGCGATCCCCACCCAACCCGGTATTTCCAGCCACCAAGCCAGCAAAATCACATTTCCAGTACCGATGTGAACCACCTTCCGCGAAACCTCAGCATCGACAGAAGTAAAGCGATTTAACCCTTCAGCCACCACTAAAATCAAACCCAACCAGATACCCACGAGGGAAATTTGCAGCCAGACAGTCGGAATTTCAGCAAATATAGACACGATATTTAGGAAAAATTGAGATCGAGTGGACTAGGCGGTCTTCTATAAACCTGATTTTAACCCGCATCGGTGTGTTTGAGTTGCATAAATACGATACAATATCAAATCTATTGGCATGGAAATTATTCATCTCTCTCTTTTATTCCTCTGCGCTCTCTGCGGTCTCTGCGGTTTAATCATTCCGAAACAACCGTAAACGATATTAGTCCTTTGAAGTTTTGAAATTATCAGAGAATCTGACGACTATGCAATATGTATTAATCCTTCACGAAGTAGAAAATTATGAAGCCTGGAAAAAGGTATTCGATCGTGCAGCCAACCTAAGAAAAGAAGCTGGAGAGCGATCGTATCAAGTCTTGAAGTATGAAAAAGAACCCAACAAAATTGTTCATTTCTCCGCCTGGACATCAATCGCAGATGCTAGGGCATTTTTTGAGTCTCCGAGACTGGTTCAAATTAGAGAGGAAGCGGGAGTTAAAGCTCCTGAGTTTATATATTTAGACCAATTAGAATCAGGAGTATTATGAAATAGCTCACGATCGCCTTTGTGTAATCTCAAGAGATTTGAAGCATAATTATTACCATCAGTTTCCTGCTGACAATGCTGTCACTATGGCTGTTACTGCGGGACTAAGGCTAGACAAGACAACGACGGAAGCACTAGCAATAATAATAAATATTAAAATTCAGAATTCAACACTATTCACCAACTCTCGCACCGCCGCAAAAGCCTTTCCCCGCCACTCCACCGGCAACAGTGACAGCCCCAAACCAGCCCACATTTTCGCCTCAGAAACAGACTTTCCGGCCCGCACCATCCACCGCCCTTTTTCAGTTTCACCCACCTCAATCAGTCGTAAACCCAGCGCTAATTGAGTTTCTGCAATCCTTCTGAGCCTGACAGTTTCCAACTTCTCCAAATCAAACTCATAGCTTGTCAAATAGCGCAATTTATCAGTCAAATAGGGAATTGCCCGATCGCTCCCTTGCTGTGCTGCATGAAATCGATACTCCATCAAAAGTTCCGGCAAATAATAGCATTTTTTCCCAGCTATGGCAAGTCTGACAAACAAATCGTTATCTTCGCAATTTTGCCAATTTGGGCGCAGAAACCCTACCTCTTGCAACGCACTGCGGCGAAACAAAGTTGCACCTATTTGCAAACTTTGTTTGAGAAAAACCGTAGTCAGCAAATCTTCGATAATTCCCACCGACAACGAGCTGCGACCCCACCTGTGCGAATTGAGTTTAGTCTCGTTTTTATCAAGATTATTCTTAACATCAATCACCCAGTGGTCGGTACTGACAAAATCGATGCTGGGGTCTTTATCTAAAATAGCAGATGTCCGTTCTAGGAATTGTGCAGTCAGGCGATCGTCATCGTCAAACTTAAGAAAATATTCGCCCCTAGCCGCCGCAAAGCCCGATCGCATATTATTGCTTTTACCGATATTCTGCGGGTGGCGAATGTAGCGAATCCCTTGGTCTACAAATTCTGACATTAACAGCGACGTGCTGTCAGTAGAGCCGTCATCGCAGACAATTAATTCAAAATCTGTATAAGTTTGATCTAGCACGCTGGCGATCGCACTGGCCAGCAAATGCACTCGATTGCAAGTAGGAATGCAAACGCTAATTTTCGGCACAAGCTTATATAGCAGAAGGAAGAAGGAAGAAGGAAGAAGGAAGAAGGAAGAAGGAAGAAGGAAAATGCAGGCCATGTCATAGTTTCAGTGATTCAAAATGTCCTCACCGCCGAGAAGGTTGCTATAACATTTTAGATTTGAGATTAATGTATTTTAACTCAAACGAGCCGTACATTCGAGAATTAACTTTTGATTCACCAAAGCAAAGGGTTGAATTGCCAAAGCTCGGCGAAAAGCTTGAATCGCATTTATGTATTCTCCCAAGGCAGCGTAGCACAAACCCATACCGTGCAAGGCTCCAAAATGAATTGGGTTGAGTTTGAGGACGATTTCGCAGTCGTGGATCGACTTTTTATAATTTCCTTGGGTATAGTGGAGTACGGCGCGCCGATTCCAAGCTTCAGCAAAATCAGGCTCTTGAGCAATCAGTTTTGTCAGCAAATCCAAAGCGTGGCGAACATCCCCTGCATCTAGGGAAACTTGCGATCGCCTGAGAATTTGCATCCCGTACTCTCCCTTCTGGTGAAACCAACTGCGCCAGAGTTCTGTAGTCGCCCGATCGCGCACGCTTTCGTCGGAGTTTTTCAAATCTTCGAGCAGCGCCTTAACAGATAATTCGTCCATAGGTGCGAGGATTGTTAAAAAAGGTTTGTATCAATCAATCTTATCGCTTGGCCGCCACTTTATTTATTAGTCCTGGATGCACTATCAACCTAAAAACCCGGTTTCTCGCGATCGTCAGCAACCTAAAATGACAGAATTAAGCTAAGAAACCGGGTTTTTGCGTAAGTCCTGTTTATCAAACAGCCCATGCAAATTTTGATGCTTTCCTCGACTTTTCCCTATCCCCCAAGCCGGGGAGGAACCCAGGTAAGGACGTTTAATTTATTGAAATATTTGAGTCGGCACCATCATGTAATTCTGGGAACAGTCCGATCGCCCGATGTGACAGATGCACAAATTGACGAATTGCGCCAGCAAGTTGCAGAATTAGCCGTTTTCGACAATCTTGGCACGGTTTCACCCAGGATCACCGACAAAATCCAGCGTTTTGCTCGATTTTTGCAGTCTGGGACACCTCCGAATGTACTCTCAAGGTACTCGCCAGCAATGCAGAATTGGGTAGATGAGTTAGTAGCAGCAGAGAAGTGTGATGCTGTTACTTGCGAACACAGCGTTAATGAGATTTACGTTCGTCCAGAATGGCGGCAAAAAGTCCTGACAGTTGTAAATATTCACAGTTCAGTTTGGGGAACTTGTCAGCAAATGTTAGAAACAGGCACATCTGAAAAACCCCTGCGCGATCGACTAAATTTACCCCTGCTAGCCCGCTACGAAAAACGTTACTGTTCCAAATTCTCCCGCATTGTCGCCACAACATCCACAGACAGGCGGCAACTTCTCGAATTGCTGTCGCCAGGGGAGATGGGAAAAGGCCTAGAATATTTCTCAATGCCAACTATTGAGGTAATTCCTAACGGAGTTGATTTAATCGAATTTCCCTATCGCTCGATCGATCCGGGAGGCCATACCTTAATATTTGCAGGGGCTATGAATAATTTGCCCAATATTGACGCGGCGCGATTTTTGAGTGTGGAGCTATTGCCGATCGTACAGCAGCGGTATCCCGATACTACCCTAACTTTAGTCGGGCACTCCCCAGTCCCGTCCGTCTTAGCCTTGGGGAAACTACCGGGAATTCAAGTAGTAGGCGGGGTGCAAAGGGTGGCAGAATATTTGCATCAGGCTGCTGTTTGTGTGGTGCCGATGCGAATTGGTTTTGGGATTAAAAATAAAACTTTGGAGGCGATGGCTGCGGGAACTCCTGTTGTTGCTAGCGATCGAGGTTTGGAAGGTTTAGCCGTCGGCGGTGACCCACAACCGATCGGGGCCTTGCGGGCGAACGGAGTTCAGGAGTATGTTGAGGCGATTAGCAGTTTGTTTGAAAATCCACAGCTAAGACAGGAATTGTCTCGAAATGCTCGATCGCACATCGAAAGCGAATATACCTGGGATATCGCAGGTGGGCGCTACGAGCAACTCTTCAGGAATTACGCAAAAAGTAGTTTGACACGCTACTTATAGCGGTAAGGTGCGCCGAGGCGCACCCTACATATAGAGTGTGTGCGTCCTGGACTGTATTGCAATTTTAAACTCTAAATTCTCAACTCTAAATTCTCAAAATTGGACGATGGAACACAAAATTAACCCCTCCAAAGGTCGAGCCAAACCCCCAGAAAAGGCCAAAGTTGCTCCGACTCCGACAAGACGCCGCAGAGGAGCCCGACGCCCCCAAAATCCTCAAGAGTCTCAACCTAAAACCCGCAGATCAAAAACTCCTACCCCAACATCCGTCGCCAGATATCCCTGGAAAAGACTGATCGCTAATTTGACAGCCCTCAGCGTCTTGTGCGGCTTCGCAGCTTTGATGGGCGGCGGCGCTTGGCTGAGTTATCAACTGATTGTCGATCCCAACGGTAACAAATGGATCACTAAATTTGTCCCAGAATGGTCGCGCCTTCCCCTCGCCACCAGAGATTCGATCCAAACTCTCGATCAAATTCAAGCTAGCGTCCGCAAATTGGGATTTGTCACCGGAGAACCTCTACCACTTTCTGTCGATAAATCCGGCGATACTTCTATTTCTGATTTGCTATTACCAGTGATGGTAGATCGGACTGTGAACGCTTCTACATCCTGCAAAAATCCTTGTCGTCAAATTGTCGAACTTCGGGTATACAAGCGAGTGCAAGTTCCCGATCGAGATTCCGATACTGTGCAGTATTTTCAGCTAGCAAGTTCTGTGAATATAGAAGGCCCTGCGGAATCTTTTGTACTCGCTTCTTTAGTAGACTCCAAGTCAAACAATCAAGGCTCGAATCAGCCGCTACCGCTGACAGAACTGCGCCGCTTTGACGGGAATGCTCCGACGTCGGGAATTTGGTTTAATGTCAGCGGTCAATTGTTGCGGGGCGATCAGAAACTTCCCTACGGACAGGTGGTTCGCTACAACCCCAGCCAAAATCATTTAATCTCCCTATTAGATTGGGTGAGTGCGGCCGGACAAACCCCGAATTGGCAGCAAATTGTTAAGGGGTCATCTCCACAATTGGCGATCGATCAAACAGTTGGTTTAGAACCGCAATTTACTATTTATCAAATTGGAACGCGCAAATTTGTGCCGAACCCTGTTCAGTTAAACCCCATTTCTTTAGAAGAATTTGCTTTGAATGACGAGACATACAAAAATGGCCTACGACTAGCAAAAAGCGGCCTGTGGTCTCCAGCTTTAAATGTGATGCGTACTGCTAAGGGAAAAGCCGGCCCCAATTGGCCAACTGTGGCGCAAGCTCAGCTAGATACGATCGAATTTCACGCTAAAATTACTAAGGCTCAGGCGATCGCCTCTTGGGCCAGTCCCGGTCAACAAGTTCTAGCAGAGTTGATAGACGGTCGCTGGAGCCAAGCATTGCAGGTATTTGAAGCCGCTCCGAGCAACAGTTCTGAAATTGCCAAAACACTCAAAAATGACGACGGGAAGCTCTTGAACCGCGTAGACGCAGCCTTGAGAGTGAATGCGAGTGACGCTGATGTCAAAGCTTGGGGCGCCCTAATTGTCGCAGCTCAAGACGGGACTCGCGAGGCGATGGATTGGCTCGATCAACAACCAGATACTGACAGCGAAACCAGGAACCGAATTCGGAATTTGGTAAATAAACTTGACGAAGCCGTTTCTCTGGCTGAAAGTTTAGAACAGCACAAAAGCCAAATTATGGGTTCTGCTACTTTAATTAACACTATCAATCCCAATGAATGGCTGGAACCAGCATCTAAAAATGAGTTAAAATTGACCGAAAAACAAGTTTGGTATCAGGTGCAAGTGACCAGTTTTTACGACGGGAACCGCTGGGTTAGTTCACCGTTTGCAGATGTAGAATTGCGCTCTTTTCCTGCTAGTCAAGTAAAGTGGCTCTGGGGGCGACTAGGCTTGCAATCTGACCCGAAGATTAAAATTGAGGTGGCGATGGCTAACGGTCAACAAAGAGTAGCCGTCGGAACGGTGAAAGCCTTGCAAATTCAAGACGGAATGCTGCGGTTGCTGGCTGCTGTTGACCAGCGTTCCTAAGCAATTAACAATTAAACATTCAACATTAACAATGGGAGATTTGAGAGTTTATTCTCTCCCCTCTTTCCCCCTCTTTCACCCTCTCAATTGAGGACAAAAAATAGCAGAAGCCAGCTAGATCTCGTCCTCGCAGACAACAAAGTAAACAACAATTTTGTTAATTCACTTTACAAAACTTGCACACAAAAACCCTTGAGATATTAGCTCTCGCCCTTTTTAGAGAGTGCTGCAATCATCTGGCGTTTAACTGCTTTAGCCCAAAGCTCAAAATCAACACTGTTGGTGGTGTTAATTTTAACTTCCTCAACAGGTTGGTGGGGGGCTTCCTTCTGTACTGTAGTCTCCATTTTTTTTCCTCGTCCACAAAATGTTAGTAGTCGATCGCCAGCCGTCAGCATCATAGATCTATTCTATGAACTAATTGCAGGAAGTATTAGCAGTAAATACATAATATTTACCCAACATATGCAGTAAATACATTTAATCAATGCAATTTCCGAATGTCACTTGAAAACTTCCTGCAATCTGTGCGTGCGATCGGTTTTCCTGGAAGTTTGATTCTTACAATTTAGGTTGTAAAACACTATCAAACCAAGACTTATGTTAATACACTGATATTTAAATGAATGTATTTACCTATACAGCAGACAATCATTTGAGCACAGGTCAAAAAGGAGCAAGACCGCCAAAAACAAGCTCGTCAATTAATGCCGGGGCGTTAATATTTAATGATTAATCTTGAGCAACATTCTTTCTTGATATTACCTTTGTACTTCCCTCAACCCCATCCCCCAACCCCATCCCCTTCTTGCCGTAAAGCCGATCGCCAGCATCTCCCAGTCCCGGTACAACATAGCCGTATTGTAAAACTTCATTAAGATTGTAAGCATCAATAGATAATGGTAGTATCATATAGTTAGAAGGATCGATTGATTAACGCCGATGTTAACGGGTCTTACAATATTTTGAGAAAAGCAATCCCAAATGCGTTTAGCACTCTTGATAGAGAGCTGCGTAGTTCAGCTTTAGAAGGGTTAATCCGCTCGAAGTGAAAGCGAAAGGGGAGGGACTTCATGCCTCCCACGGCACTGTAATAAATGACTATACTTTTACCAGCTATTCGTCTCAACAATCGTCCACTGCGACTTCGCTCTGTTACCGTCTTAGTCACCCGAAACTCCAGAGAGAGTTCTCTGGTTACTAGGCTCTTCCTTTCCAGGAAGAGCCGGATTTTGGCCTCGGATCTTCCGGAACATTGTTTAGCTGGCATGAATCTTAGAAAGTCAAAGCAAAAAATCAATCTTTTTCGATGAATTCCACACCTCGAAAAAGCACTGAGCTAGGTACTAGCATTTAGATCATCCTCTAGGTTTTCCTAGTTTTTAAGATGAGAAAATAAGACTTATAATCTCCTAGTTTAACAGGGATTACCTAAATTTTGCTGATTCAATTGATCGGGGTGATTCTCACACAAAACTTAATTGATTAAGGAGAACATCCATGAAGTTTGTAAAACTCTTACTGGCCGCAGCATTAATGTCTGCTTCGATTAGCCCCGCCTTGGCCCAACAAGTTCAAATTTTAGGCGCAAGCTATGGTGGTAGTGGTTGCCCCCGACAGATCCGCCAGTGTCAGCGTCAGCCCCGACGGTCAAGAACTAACCATTCTATTTGATAAGTTTGCAGCCCTGGGAAATGTCTCAGCAGAAAAGCGGAAAAGCTGTAATCTGAGCATTCCGATCAAAGTACCCCAAGGCTTCCAGATTTCTCTCTACGATGCTGATTATCGTGGTTATGTCGCACCAAAAACCAGCGGAAATCTACGAGCAGAATACTTTTTCGCTGGCACCCGTGGCCCAGTTTTTTCCCGGACTTTCAACGGCGAAACTAACTATAACGTTCGAGACAGCTTAGCAACCGTAGCAGATGTTTGGTCTCGTTGCGGTGACAGTATAAATATGCGCGTGAATGCTGCGATGACTGCCAGTGGTGCTGGTATGGCCACCGTTGACTCTTTTGATTTGGCTCACCGTGGTTTGGTTTATCACATCAAATATCGCACCTGTCGCTAGAGATGTGGAGAGTGGGGCATAGGGCATAGGGCATAGGGCATAGGGCATAGGGCATTGGTAGCCCGTCTCTCCCCCTCTTCCCTCTCCCCCCTCTCCTCGCACTTTTGGCGAATAGCACTAGGTGCGATCGGATCTTCCACAGTCTCCAATTCACTATTACTCAAGTTCATGCAACTAGACACCGATAAACATCATTTTCTTTAAAAAAGTCAAACTGACTATAATCCAAAATATTATCTAGGATCGCATTTTTATCGAGCTTGATCAACTTATATTCCCATTTCGAGCCGCTGACTTCCCGTTTGATGCGATCGGAAACTATCACCGAATTTTTTTCTGTGCCCGGAGATACTATTTTACTTAAATGTTCCAGTCGATCGGCTATGTTAATATCTTTACCGTAAGTACAAGAGCGAAATATATATAAATTTCCTTTAGTAACTCCCACAGACAAGCCGCAAGGTATGTGATTGCCGTGAATAAAAAGTTTCCAATTTTCGCACAAACTTTCCATTGCCGCTAAAGCCGCATGAGCTTCCGGGAAAGTTAAAAGGTGCGAATCGCCAACGATACTCCGAATTGTGCCTCCGTATTCTTCGCAAATTGTTTTTTCAAAATTATCGAAGTTTGTCAGCAGGTATTCAACATCTTTGATTGAGTTGGATTCTTGATAAGCAATAAAACCTCTCAATTCAGCTTTAATTATTGCTTGATTTTTGACAATTCGCGTCTTATAACTTTGGTCAACTTTGTAGACTTTTTCAGGTTCGCTCATCCCTTTCAAAGCAAACTCATTCACGAAGGATGTTTGCACTTCTGCTTTGTTGAGTGCCAGCCAAGCTGCTTGGGACAAATATATTTCATCAGGGGGCGTGACAGATTCTATGCGAGCTGTTAAATTCACAGTATCCCCAAAGATATCTTTATCTTGGTGCAAGACATCTCCTAAGGTAATCGACACCCGAATAGCCAATCGTTCGTCGCTCGATTTGCTAGACTGCTGAGCCCTCAATTCCTGCTGCATTTCTATGGCAGCCATAGCCGCTGCTGTGACGCTGGGAAAAATCATCCAAAATGAATCACCTTCCCCTTTAATCACACTTCCTTCATTTCTGGTGCTAATATCTGAAATAAAAATTTTATGATCGTTTAATAAGCTACTTAAGTCCGACTGAGATAATTTTTTAACTCTGGCGGTATATCCGCAAATATCTGTTTTTACGATCACAGTAGAACGCAAATTAGCCATAACCTGCCCTGATTTATAAAAAAACAAGCAATAAATTTTATTTGGCAAAGACGCGCCGATTCGCCTCCGATCCCTCGCGCCTGTGCCCGATCGATCTCCTCAATCTCGTCATGAATGTTTCTGCAAGGATAGTAGCATCTGGCCCCTTGTCTGGTGTATAGTAACCAGCGGCTCTGTTGGCGATGATTTCAACTTGTGCATCTGCGGGAATCGAATGTTCAGGAAGGGGAATGCGATCGACTACCTGAATGCCAGAATTACTAATCGCATTGTATTTCTGATCGCTGATGGAAACTAAACGGTCAATTCGAGAGTTCCCCAACCAGTGCAACACATCTGGCATTAATTCTTGAAACCGCATATCTTGAACTCCGGCGACACATTCAGTGCGAGTAAAATACGCATCAGGGCGATCGCCTCCTGACTGACGTTTTCTAGCATTGTACACCAAAAACTTAGTAACTTCGCCCAAAGCTCTCCCTTCCTTGCGGAAGTAAACAATTACCCCAGAGCCGCCAGCCTGTGCCGTTTGGATGCAAACCTCAATCCCCTGTACTAGATAAGGGCGACAGGTGCAAATATCAGAACTGAAAACGTCTGAACCGTTGCACTCGTGGTGGAAGAGCACCGCCAACTGCTTCTGTGGGTCAGAAATATGCGCGACATCCCCAATAATATAGACTGTAGTTCCGCCAATTGGTGGCAATAAAACCTGCAAGTCAGGCCGCCTCACTAAGTCCGCAAACATTCCCCCTGTTTGTTGAAAAAGAACGCGACGAAGATCGTTTTCTTCAACACCAAGTCCCTGGGCAATTCCTGGCAAATACCACAGGGGATCGATCGCGATTTTAGTTACCGCCAAATTCCCTCCTGCTTTAACTATTTTGCCATCAATTAGCACCCGCTTTTTGGCAATAGCATCTTGCAGTTCCGGCAGATTAATGTGAGCTTTTGTCACAGCAATTGTCGGTCGAATATCGTATCCCAGCAGGGATAATGAGCTGTAAATTTCCCTAACCAAACCCCCAAAGGGATCGAGAGACACAATTTGGTTGGCGTCGCCCCAACGCCATCGTGCGGGCCGATGCGTTCGGCGGGAGATGTATTGGTAAAATCAGGGCGGTGCTCTGCTTGGAGTGTACCACTGGCTACTGCTAGTGCCCGATCGACAGAGTAGGAACCGGAGTGAGTGCCGATCGCATTACGGTGAGACGATTTGGTGAGGCTACCAATCACAGGCCGCCGTTTCAGCGGATCTATTTCTCCGCAACAAATGGGAATAGATGAAGCGTCGGAAGTTCCCGAATCGGATGTTAAAACTAGATGCTTGAGTTTTGACACAGTTTGATTTTGCTCTTGCTATGGATACTGCTGTTGGTTGGGAGGCTAAATCTGAGTTTATCTAGTAAATTGATCTAATTTGTGGATATTTTTGTTGAATCCAAATACAGAGGTAACAGAAAAATCAACAAATAGAGAAATAGGTAAAGATAGATGTTTACAACTCCTGCAAAGGTTGCTATAGTTACAGATGATAGCACTGAATTATCAAGAAAATATTAACTCATAAATTGAATGTTGCCAAGTACATCTAATTATTTGCTAAAAAATGCTTGCGTGCCCCTGTCTCTCTCAGAGACGCAATCGATCGCACTTAAGCCCGATCCAGTCGCAGTCAGACAGACTGGCGAGGGTTTGTGTTTAGTGGATTTGGAAATTGCCGCAGGTGCGATCGCCCAAATTACCCCCGCAAGTACAGAAGCCCCATCCCAAATTGCAGATATCCCAGTTGTAGATTTGCGCGGTGGGTTTGTGTTTTTCCTTGCTTTGTGGATTTGCACACCCATTTAGACAAAGGTCATGCTTGGGAGCGATCGCCCAATCCCGATGGAACTTTCGCCAGTGCGATCGAAGCTGTGGGCGCTGACGCTCAAAAAAACTGGAATGCAGACGATGTTTATCGGCGCATGGAGTTCGGGATCGAGTGCAGTTATGCCCACGGTACCAAAGCCATCCGCACCCACATCGACCCAGCAGGCGAACAGGGAACCATTAGTTTAGCAGTATTTCAAGAGTTGCGAGCCAAATGGGGCGATCGGCTAATCTTGCAAGCAGTTAGCCTAGTTTCCCTCGACTATTTCCTGACACCAGCAGGGGAAAAATTAGCCGACAAAATTGCTGAAATTGGCGGCATTCTCGGCGGTTTTGCCTACATGAATCCCGACTTAGACAAACAACTCGATCGAGTTTTTACCTTAGCCCAAGAACGAGGCTTAAACCTCGACTTACACACCGACGAAAACGACGATCCAGAATCAGTAACATTGAGAGAAGTAGCAACAATTCAACTCCGCTCAGTGACCGTTTACGCCATCAATTTGCAGGTCAAATTATCTGCGGACACTGCCGCATTTTAACCGTACAAACGTCAGACTTAGTAACAGAAACCATGACCTTAGTCAAAGAAGCAAATATCGGCATTATCAGCTTACCGATGTGCAATCTTTACCTACAAGACAGACAATCTCAGAGTACGCCACGCTGGCGGGGAGTGACGCTATTGCACGAACTCAAAGCAGCAGGAATTCCCGTTGCAGTTGCTAGCGACAATTGTCGCGATACTAACAGCAATGCCGTGTCCCTAGGGTGGGGATAGATCGATCGCGCGGTGTCCTTCATAAATGTGGAATCTGCTGTATAGCAATCCTCCCATCAAAGGTGAACTCTTACTCTGATCTTATCTTCTCTTATCTTCTCTTATCTTCTCTGCTCTTCCTTCGCGTCATGAGCGTCTTCGCGGTTCGTTCAAATTGAGAATTGCTATCTTGTCAATTCACAAAAGATTTGATATAAATATAAAAGCTAATTCGATTGAGGATGTTTTAAATGAAAGCAGTTATTTTATTATCAGGAGGGCTGGATTCCTCAACAGTTTTGTATCAAGCCAAAGCCGACGGCTGCGAGTGTTACGCGATTTCCTTTGACTACAAGCAAAGACACCGGCGGGAGTTGGAATCAGCAAGGGCGATCGCACTTTCGGCAGGTGTTAAGGCGCATCAGATAGTCAACTTTGATTTGACGCTTTGGGGAGGTTCGGCTTTGACGGATAATCAGATCGAATTGCCGATCGATCGCAGTCTCACAGAAATGTCCCAAAACATCCCAATTACCTACGTTCCTGCTAGAAATACGATATTTCTCAGTTTTGCCCTAGCCTACGCCGAAACCCTAGGAGCTCAGCGAATTTACATCGGCGTCAACGCTTTAGATTATTCCGGCTATCCCGACTGTCGCCTCGATTATATCCAAGCCATGCAGGAAGTATTTCGGTTGGGAACAAAGCAGGGAAGGGAAGGAGAACCTATTAATATTATAACACCTTTGATTGAACTTAAAAAGACAGAAATTATTCAATTGGGTAACAAATTAGGAGTGCCTTGGGAGCAAACTTGGTCTTGCTACGCCGGCGGAGAAAATGCGTGCGGCGTTTGCGATTCTTGTCGGCTGCGGCTGGCGGCTTTTGAAGAATTGGGATTAAAAGATCCGGTGCCTTACGCTTAAATATGGCTGACGCGCGGGTAGTCAGAAACCGGGTTTTTTCGCGAGAAATCAGGACACGGCAGTGCCGTGTCCCTACAATTAATCTGGAGTAGGGAAACGGCACTGCCGTGTCCTCTCTATCATTTCGGCGCAGCCGGAATTGATATAAGTCCTGTCTGACTAAAATTTGAAAAATTGATTGTTAATTAGTTTTGAATCAGCAGGCTGCTTATTTAGCTTTCGGCTCATCCTCAACTTCCGGTTGACCCTGGTCTTCCTGTCCAAACTTAATTTCATTTTGCAGCGCATTCAATGGCACTAAAAGCATATCAGCTATTTGCGATTGTCCTCTAGCCCTGTAGATATCTATCGCTTTCTGAAAATCTTCTACTCCCCCATGTAGGTTTCCTAATAAAGTTTGAGCATCAGCGCGAACCATATGCGCTTCGGGAAAGCTAGGATTGAGATTAATTGCTTGAGTTAAAAGTTCAACTGATTCTTTATATTTTCCTTGGCGACCGAGGTCGAACCCTTGTTGATAAAGTTCTTGAGCTTTCATCGCATTCCTTAATTTCTGCTGTTCATCATGCTTACATAAAGGATCGAGTCTATTTACTTGACCTGATGAATCAAGTATAAAGCACCCTGGCTGTTCCTGAGCATTCGCTATAGTCTGAAAAAGAGCTAGAGACGCAATAATGACAGAAGAAAAAGCAGAAATTAAGTAGGGGTGTTTCAGCATTATTGGTACTGTTTAAATATTATTTATTATAGATGTTTACCATGATTGCTTCGTTTCACTCGCCATCACGGAGAGGTTAGCCATAAAGGGGATATCTAACCCGGATTTTGGGTCATTCATAGTTTACTTAATGGTGAAAATTATGTCTATTGAACAGCGCCGGGGTATTGAAACAATTGACAGAAACCAAAATCTACTTCTCGTTCGCGCTCCTATTGAGTCAGTAGCCCAAAGGCTTAGTAGGGCGAGACGTGCGGATGTCTGGGAACGGGATATCTACGATCGCCCCATCGAAATTACCGCCGAAAGCTATATTGTTTTTCAGTTCCGGGGACACCCTTGGACGATCGTTGAGCAACTGAATCATAAGCCCGGTTCCCTTGTATTTGGAGTAGGAGATGCTCTCACCCTTTCCTGGTTCCTATCCACTCGCGCCATCTACTACAAATGCAGCGACACTTGTGGTTACATTGGTTATAACTGCTATGACGGAGGTGCATTTGCAGAGATGCTGTACTTTGAAGCAGAAATGGATCTCCTATTCCTCTCTGACTTTCGTGAGGTTAAAGCTGAGGACATTGACGATGCCCTTCAACTTTACTTTCGCTTTTATGCAGGAGCAAGATATCTATATTCCCTACGCACATTACGAAAATGTGAAGATTGGCGATCGCATTAATTTACGTCCCAAAGGCCCGACGTTAGATGATTTAGTACGCAGCGACTTCGAGGGAGTAGATTATATAGGCATTCGCTAAAATATGCTCAACTAGAAA
>JAYFMW010000005.1:0-708362 GCA_042408215.1 Microcoleus sp.
TTTGGGCGATGTCGTGTTGCCAAATCGACCGCTTCCAGAAGCAGTCGCCATTATATACATACAGCAGATTGGCGCGGCTTTGAAGGCAGTTCATCAAAAGGGTTTGCTGCACCGAGATATCAAACCACAAAACATTATTCTGCGCCAAAATACCCAGGAAGTTGTGTTAATTGATTTTGGCATAGCCCGCGAGTTTACTCCGGGTATCACCCAAAGTCATACTAATATGGTGTCCGACGGTTATGCGCCGCCAGAACAGTATTTCGCCCAAGGAAAATACACCCCCGCAACAGATGTTTACGCTCTAGCCGCGACGCTTTATACTTTGCTGACAGCACAGGTGCCGATGCCGGCAGTTTTTCGCCCCAGTCAGCCGATGGCTACACCCCGCGATTTACAGCCTCAGCTAAGTGCGGCCATCAGTCAAGCGGTGATGCGAGGGATGACTTTAGAGGCTGAAAATCGCCCGGCTACTGTGGATGAATGGCTGTCGCTGCTGTCCAACTCGCCAGCATCGATGACTGGACCGACGCTGGCAGTGATGCCGGGACACGGGCCTATGATGCCTGCGGAATCGAGAACAACGCCTGCTGTCGTGCCTTCTGGGGCTGGGGAAAGCAAAATTTGGTGGATTTTGGGGTTGGTGGCGATCGCCCTTATTTTCGCAGGATTTGTGGGCATAGCGAGGATTTTGCTCGATCGCCAGTCCGATCGACCCGCACCCATAGCCCAGGAAAATCGGACTTCTCCCCCCGCAGCCACAAGTACGCCCGATCGCCCTGCGGCAATTCCCACACCCGAAGCAACTCCTACACCTCGGCGAAAAACTCCAACTCCCCAACCAGAGGCAATTCCCACACCCAAAGAAACTCCAGCGCCAGCGATAGAAACTCCAGCGCCAGCGATAGAAACTCCAGCGCCAAAACCTTCTCCTGTGGCGGAGTCACCCAAACCAACGGAAAAACCTGTTGAAAACCAAGAGAGCGATCGCGCGATCGCCACACCAACACCCGCCCAAGAACAACCAGCAACCAGTTATCAAAAAATCCCCAGAGTGCCGGGGTTTCCGGTGGGCACGCCGGAAAGTCAGATTTTAGAGCAACTGGGAAAACCAACAGACACTCAACGTAAAGGCTATTGGCCCAATACTCGTACAGCACTTTACGATTTGGTCCCCAATCGGATTACTCTCGGCTACATTTACGATCGCGATTCGGGCCTGCTAGTCCAAACAGAGGGTTCTTTTGCTCAATCTGTGGACGATTTGGTAGTGAAAACCGCGTTAAATGGGATGTTGGGGGGGGCCGATGAGAAAGTCATGGAAGGCTTCCGAGACGTGCATCAGCGCCGGAAAGAGTCGGTTTACTTTTAGGAAGGGTGCGCTTAAAGGTGCGATCGAACGTAATGAGCGCGATCGAATTTACATCGGCATCTGGGACGACAAATTGCATTAATTAGGACGGGTGGTCAGAAACCGGGTTTTTGCCAGAATATGCGCCACAACTCCCAGAAACCCATAAAAACCCGGTTTCTTAGGTTTTATGCGATCGGACTGACGCACTGACAATCAGAAACCGGGTTTTTGCCAGAATATGCGTCACAACTCCCAGAAACCCCAAAAAACCCGGTTTCTAAAATCCCCAATCGAAAATCCCAAATCCCAAATCCAAAATCCCTTGACTTGACACAAAATCTTGTCTATAATATAAGAAATCACACAAGGGGCTGTAATGGTTTCGACAGGGTGGCGAAAGCTGCTCCGTGATGCAGGTCGAGAGTGAGTCTCCTCTCGTAAATATCGGCTCAAACAAAATAGTAAATGCGAACAACATCGTTCCTTTCGCTCGCAAAGCCGTCGC
This sequence comes from Microcoleus sp., assembly GCA_042408215.1. Taxonomy (GTDB): domain Bacteria; phylum Cyanobacteriota; class Cyanobacteriia; order Cyanobacteriales; family Microcoleaceae; genus Microcoleus. The sequence continues at coordinate 1,860 of JAYFMW010000005.1, forward strand.
TGTAGCCTAAAAACTTCTCAAGCGTGGTTTAGAGTGTCTGCAACCTAACTCCGTTAACGGTAGCAGAACAACCCCCAACGGATGCCCTAGTTAGACGCATCTAGTCGGTTAACTGGGAAAGCAATCACTAGATAATCCCCCCATTTGGGATAAAGATGGTTCCCGCCCCGAGGATAAGAGGGGATAAACCTGTGAACGATCGGAAGGTAAATACCCGCTTTGGACGGCAGTTCGATTCTGCCCAGTTCCATAAAAAAGGTAGCGTAAAATCAATGGTTTAAACCATTTGAAAGCCACTTTAAAGCGTTAAAAGGGCAGAGAATTAATTCTCTGCCCTTTTGTTTGGGCTATATGTCGCTTATAGCTGAGTCTATATCCCCCTAAATCCCCCTTAAAAAGGGGAGTAGGGGGTGACTTTCAGCGATCTTGTCCCACCCCCTACTCCCCTGATTAAGGGGGGCTAGGGGGGATCGAGGTTTGAGACACGAGAGTAGGTAAATCCTGATTGATTGCTTACTCAAAATCGATCGAGCAGTCAACAGCCAACAGTCAACAGTCAACATTCAACAGTCAACAGTCAACAGTCAACAGTCAACAGTCAACCATAAAATTTACCTATTGTGATAATTATTTAAGCTCTCCTCTACAGATGTGGAAAACCCGCTTTTTATAGGGCTGAAAAAATTATCAGAAATTTTTCCGGATCAAAGTTATTGATGATGAAAGTTAAGTATCTCTATTAAGTAGGTGCAAGTAATTACACTCAACATTTAATCAGGGGCAATAAAGCCTTCAGATGCTTATTGGGCAAGCATTTTGGCAGCATAAGCATTTTTACTTGATTTACCTGCACGTACTTATGACGAAATTTTTATGGCAGTGACCGATAACTATAAAGAAAGCCCAACCTCTGGTTTTCAGTCACTTCTAATCCTTCATTACTATCAAAAGAGAAGCTATGGCTACTTCCTTCACTGGTTCTTTCGGTCAACCCAATAATTACAGCAGCATCAATGACCTAATCACAAAATGGCCTACTGCTGCCCAGAATCAAGGCATCAAACTGTTTGGGGTAGCTTTTGATGGCGTGGAAACTGACTACCTTAACCCTACTGTCATCAGCAACCTCACCTTCGCAACGAACGAAAACCCTAAAAGCTGGTTGAGCTATGGCAGTAGCGCTGGTATTGGTGTCCCATCCTCTTATGATGGTTGGTTCACGGACCCCAATAAAATTCGGGCGGAAATCAACCATAACCCCAACACCAATCAATCTCAGGCGCTGAAGCTGAAATGGGCAGATAACCAAAACATCACTAGGACAACGATCGATCTAAGTGCATTGAGTCCCAAAACAAGTCCAGGATTGGGCGATCAAGGTAATGAAGTTGGTTTCCTACAAATCTTCAATAATGGGGTTTTGGTACCGACTAGCAATTTTACGATCGCTCGCCTCAACGCTCCGATCGCTCCAAAACCTATTACCTTGTCTTCAGATGGAGTGACTTTCATTGGCGATCGCACCGATGGCAGTTTCAAATTCAAGATAGAAGCAAACCCTCTGGGCGGCACTACTTTTGACGAACTGCGGTTCTCCACCAAACCCTACGATAGCCCCACGGCTGCCTACCTCGCCGCCCCCTTCAAAGACGATGGTTCCGACTACCTAGTGCGGAACATTGAATATCAAGGGACTGAAGATCCGATTAGCCTTCAGTTTAGTGCCCCAACCTTCAGCGTCAACGAAGATGGAACGCCGGTTGCAGCCGTGACAGTCACTCGCACTGGCAGCAGCGTCGGTACCGCCTCAGCTACCGTGAACCTCACTAATGGAACTGCTACAGCCCCTGGTGACTACAACAATGCTCCCATCAGCGTCAATTTTGCCAATGGGGACACCGCAGCCAAGACTATCACCATTCCCATTGTCGATGACACTACGGTCGAGGGTAACGAAACCGTTAACTTAAGCTTGACCAACCCCACCGGCACCAGCCGTGTCACCTTGGGAACGCAAAGTACCGCCACTTTGAACATCGCGGACAATGACAGCACCCTGCAATTTAGTGCTCCCACCTTTAACGTCAACGAAGATGGAACGACGAGCGCAGCAGTAACAGTTACACGCACTGGCAGTACGACTGGTGCAGCCTCAGCCACGGTTAACTTGACCAATGGTACTGCTACAGCCCCTGGTGATTACACCAATACTGCCATCCCTGTGAATTTTGCCATTGGGGATTCGACAAAGACGGTCACTATTCCGATCGTCAACGACACTTTGGTAGAGGGTACCGAAACTGTCAACTTAACTTTGGGTAGCCCTACAGGCGCCACGATTGGAACGCAAAGTACCGCCACTTTGAACATCGCGGACAATGACAGCACCCTGCAATTTAGTGCTCCCACCTTTAACGTCAACGAAGATGGAACGACGAGCGCAGCAGTAACAGTTACACGCACTGGCAGTACGACTGGTGCAGCCTCAGCCACGGTTAACTTGACCAATGGTACTGCTACAGCCCCTGGTGATTACACCAATACTGCCATCCCTGTGAATTTTGCCATTGGGGATTCGACAAAGACGGTCACTATTCCGATCGTCAACGACACTTTGGTAGAGGGTACCGAAACTGTCAACTTAACTTTGGGTAGCCCTACAGGCGCCACGATTGGAACGCAGAATACTGCCACTTTGAACATCGTGGACAATGACACTCTCCCTCCCAGCGCCCTGCAATTTAGTGCCCCCACCTTTAGCGTCAACGAAGATGGAACGCCGATTGCAGCCGTAAGGGTGACGCGCACGGGTAGCAGCGCTGGTGCTGTCTCCGCCACCGTGAACTTGACTGATGGTACTGCTACAGCCCCTGGTGATTACACCAATAGTCCGATTACTGTCAATTTTGGCTCTGGGGACACCACACCCAAAACCGTCACCATTCCGATCGTCAACGACACTGTAGTAGAGGGTAACGAAACTGTCAACTTAAGTTTGACTAGCCCTACAGGCGCGACGATTGGAACGCAAAGCACCGCCACTTTGAACATCGTAGACAATGACAGCGCCCTGCAATTTAGTGCCCCCACCTTTAGCGTCAACGAAGATGGAACGCCGATTGCAGCCGTAAGGGTGACGCGCACGGGCAGCAGCGCTGGTGCTGTGTCAGCCACCGTGAACTTGACTGATGGTACTGCTACAGCCCCTGGTGATTACACCAATAGTCCGATTACTGTCAATTTTGGCTCTGGGGACACCACACCCAAAACCGTCACCATTCCGATCGTCAACGATATCTTGCTAGAGGGTAACGAAACTGTCAACTTAAGTTTGGGTAGCCCTACAGGCGCCACGATTGGAACGCAGAATACTGCCAGTTTGAACATCGTAGACAATGACAGCATCCTGCAATTTAGTTCCCCCACCTTTAGCGTCAACGAAGATGGAACGCCGATTGCAGCCGTAAGGGTGACGCGCACGGGTAGCAGCGCTGGTGCTGTGTCAGCCACCGTGAACTTGACTGATGGTACTGCTACAGCCCCTGGTGATTACACCAATACTGCCATCCCTGTGAATTTTGGCTCTGGGGACACCACACCCAAAACCGTCACCATTCCGATCGTCAACGATATCTTGCTAGAGGGTAACGAAACTGTCAACTTAAGTTTGGGTAGCCCTACAGGCGCCACGATTGGAACGCAGAATACTGCCAGTTTGAACATCGTAGACAATGACAGCATCCTGCAATTTAGTTCCCCCACCTTTAGCGTCAACGAAGATGGAACGCCGATTGCAGCCGTAAGGGTGACGCGCACGGGTAGCAGCGCTGGTGCTGTGTCAGCCACCGTGAACTTGACTGATGGTACTGCTACAGCCCCTGGTGATTACACCAATACTGCCATCCCTGTGAATTTTGGCTCTGGGGACACCACACCCAAAACCGTCACCATTCCGATCGTCAACGATATCTTGCTAGAGGGTAACGAAACTGTCAACTTAAGTTTGGGTAGCCCTACAGGCGCCACGATTGGAACGCAGAATACTGCCAGTTTGAACATCGTAGACAATGACAGCATCCTGCAATTTAGTTCCCCCACCTTTAGCGTCAACGAAGATGGAACGCCGGTTGCAGCCGTAAGGGTGACGCGCACGGGTAGCAGCGCTGGTGCTGTCTCAGCCACCGTGAACTTGACTGATGGTACTGCTACAGCCCCTGGTGATTACACCAATACTCTCATTACTGTCAATTTTGCCAATGGGGACACCACACCCAAAACCGTCACCATTCCGATCGTCAACGACACTTTGGTGGAGGGTAACGAAACTGTCAACTTAAGTTTGGGTAGCCCTACAGGCGCCACGATTGGAACGCAGAATACTGCCAGTTTGAACATCGTGGACGATGATGTTGCACTTGCTCAGATCCTTAACTTAACTGGATCGGGCATTGTCGCTGATTCAATTACTGACTTTCGTTCGGCTAGTGCGATCGACAGCAACGTTGATATCCTGAGCAATTTCATCACCAACTCTTTCAATGGGGTGGCGATCGCTAATCGTAGTGTGACAGTCGATGCCACCGAGAACTGGTGGGATTCACCCACAGGACTGATTGTGGGCGGCACCGACCCGAATCGTATTGCTGGGGTAGGTGCTAGTTTGATCGCCTTCAACCCATTTGCTACTTCGGTCTTATAGAACCCATTTGAGATCTTTTCTGAAAAAATCAGGCGGACAAACCAGCCGTCTGACCCCAAAATTGGGATACAAGCCCCGTCCTTTGAGGACGGCTTTTTGCTAGAATAAATTAAGTCAACGCTTCTCCTTTCGCGAGCGCGCACCGCCTAGGGCATTGGGAGACTCGCAGAGACAGACGCAGAGACAGAGTAAGACTACTACGCTCGCATCAGTCGATGAAGCGTCAAGAATCACCGCTGCTCCATTCACGGTGAGTATGTCAAATAACTCAATAGCCACAAAACGAGAAATCATGGAGTTCTGGTGGCAAAAGATCTGAAATCCATATGGCACTAAGCTTACGGTAACAGCAATAGATCTCAAATTGGTTCTATAGGACTTACGCACTGGGGTCAGAAACCGGGTTTCTTCGTAGATCTCTCGTTGAGAATCTTCGATTTTTCAGAGAAACCCGGTTTCTGAGCGTAAGTCCTATACCTTTTCCCCGCAAGGGGACTGAAACATTTGCAGGTCGTTTTTTAATTTGTGTCCTAACCGCCTTGCAACAAGTCAACAGTCAACAGTCAACCGTCAACAGTCAACCATAAGTTACGAACCCATTAGCTAAGCTGGCGGCTCAGATAACTATAATTTCACCCTCTCCGTGCGTTCTTGGGGCCTGTCCGGCGATATACTGATATGCGGTAAAGCACTAAAAATCTTTACAATACCCCGCTCTCCAAGCCTACTCCTACTCAGGATGGGTGAAAAAATATATGCGATCGCTCATTCATCTGGAAAAATGAACCCAGGAATTGACTTACAAGGAAGTTTTGTAGAAGCCCTGATGAATTTGGGCTTACCGGCGGACATAGCCCATGTGCTTTGGCTACCACTGCCAATGGTACTGATGGTTGTCGGTGCCGTATTCGGCGTACTCACTAGCGTCTGGCTAGAGCGGAAAATCTCCGCCGCCGCTCAACAGCGGATTGGCCCGGAATTCCTCGGCCCTCTGGGAGTGCTAGCACCCGTTGCTGACGGTATGAAGTTGGTATTCAAAGAAGACATCGTACCCGCAAAAGCTGACCCGCTGCTATTCACCCTGGGCCCAGTAATTGTGGTAATCCCAGTTTTTCTGTCCTACTTAATCGTGCCCTTCGGAGAACATATGCTGATCGCCGATATGGGGACAGCAATATTTCTGTGGATTGCCCTATCTAGCATTCAGCCGATCGGCTTGCTGATGTCCGGCTATGCTTCTAACAACAAATACGCCCTCCTCGGAGGACTCAGAGCCGCCGCTCAATCCCTCAGCTACGAAATACCCCTAGCTTTGGCAGTATTGGCAGTCGTGATGATGTCCAATAGCCTTAGTACGATCGACATCGTACATCAACAAGCAGGCTACGGCATCGTCGGCTGGAATGTTTGGCGGCAACCTGCGGGTTTCCTGATTTTCTGGATCGCAGCACTAGCAGAATGCGAACGTTTACCCTTTGACCTTCCAGAAGCAGAAGAAGAATTGGTAGCAGGATATCAGACTGAGTACACAGGCATGAAATTTGCCTTGTACTACATCGCTTCCTACGTTAACCTCGTCCTTTCTTGCCTGCTAGTAGCCGTTTTGTACCTCGGTGGCTGGGAGTGCCCGATTCCTGTCGGAGTGCTGACAAATGCCCTAGGATTGAGCGAGACGACTCCTTGGTTGCAGGTAATTACGGGCACGCTGGGCATTACAATGACCTTGCTGAAAGCCTACTTTTTCCTGTTTTTGGCAGTTCTGCTCCGCTGGACTCTGCCGCGAGTTCGGATCGACCAATTGCTAGATTTGGGATGGAAGTTTTTGCTTCCCGTTGCTCTAGCTAATTTGCTATTGACAGCAGCTTTGAAGCTTGCCTTTCCCTTTGCTTTTGGCGGTTAATTCCTAATAGGTAAAGGGGAAATAGCTCAGGTAAATTAGCTATTAACTATCATTACCTATTATCAATTAGCAATTCCCAAAAACTCAAGTACAGAGAGAGAACACGATGCTAAAATTCCTCAATCAAGTAGGCGCCTACGCCAAAGAGACTGTTCAAGCTGCTAAGTATATCGGTCAAGGGCTAGCTGTGACCTTCGATCACATGAGACGCCGGCCAGTTACGGTGCAGTATCCTTACGAAAAACTAATTCCTTCCGAACGTTTTCGGGGCAGAATCCACTTTGAATTTGACAAGTGCATTTCCTGCGAAGTCTGCGTTCGGGTATGTCCGATCAACTTACCTGTAGTGGATTGGGAATTTAACAAAGAAACTAAGAAGAAACAACTCAAGCACTACAGTATCGATTTCGGAGTGTGTATCTTCTGCGGTAACTGCGTAGAATATTGTCCGACTAATTGTTTGTCAATGACAGAAGAGTACGAGTTAGCCGCCTACGAACGTCATGAATTGAATTATGACAACGTGGCCCTCGGACGTCTACCCTACAAGGTTACAGATGACCCGATGGTGACACCGTTGCGCGAATTCGCTTATTTGCCGAAAGGTGCGATGGATCCCCATCAAGTTTCCAGTAGCGATCGGCGTGCAGGTCTTCGCCCAGAGGAAATTATCGAAAAATAGGTAATTAGTCATTAGTCAGCAGTCATCAGTCATTAGTAGTAAGGTGCGTCAGATCCCGAAATTCTCGATAATCGTTATAGAACTTCGTCTGACGCACCCTACAAGTCGATGGTCGTGTGACAGTTGTGTCCAGGACTATAATTATTAATGACTGCTAACTAATGAATAAAAACGAACGATCGAAAACTAATGATTGAGGATTAAAGATTGTGAATTTAGCCGAAGGGGTTCAAATTGTTTCATTTGGCATACTGTCCGTAATGATGATTGGAGGAGCATTAGGAGTAGTGCTGTTCTCAAACATCGTTTACTCAGCTTTTTTGCTGTGCGGCGTATTTACCAGTATTGCTGGTTTGTACCTGTTGTTGAATGCCGACTTTGTAGCAGCAGCGCAAGTGTTGATTTATGTTGGTGCTGTTAACGTCTTGATTTTGTTTGCGATTATGTTGGTGAACAAGCGAGAAGAGTTCCGCACTATTCCGAATGCTTGGGTGCGTCAAGTAGCAACAGCAGTAGTTTGTGTAGGTTTGTTTGCCCTGTTGAGTACAATGGTAATGTCTACTCCTTGGGCGATTGTCGCCACGACGGGAGCAGCAGCCGAAAGTTCTATTGTGACGATCGCCAAACACTTCTTTACAGACTTTTTGCTACCGTTCGAGTTAGCATCAGTGTTTTTGTTAATGGCAATGGTAGGAGCAATTGTCTTAGCACGCCGCGATTTCTTCCCAGATGAAGTATCCAAAAAAATATCTGAAACACCTGCTTTTAGTTTACCAGAAAGACCACGCGAATTAGTTTCTGCCGGAGATGTTGCTTCGCCAGAAACTAAGTAATAGTAGGGTGCGCCCAGCGCACCTATCTGTTTGTTTTGTAGTAACTTTAGATTGAGACAAAATCGCAAAATTTATGCAACTGCAACTCCAGTATTTCTTGTTATTAGCCGCCGCACTGTTCTGTATTGGTATTTACGGTTTGATTACGAGCAGAAATGCAGTGCGGGTGTTGATGTCGATCGAGTTAATGCTGAATGCCGTCAATCTTAATTTGATGGGTTTCTCCAATTATCTCGACCCCGTACAGATTAAAGGCCAAGTATTTACCGTGTTTGTAGTTACGGTAGCGGCGGCTGAGGCTGCGGTAGGTTTGGCAATTGTGTTGGCGATTTATCGAAATCGTAATACAGTAGACATGGAAGAATTTAATTTGCTGAAGTGGTAATTAGTCAGTAGTCATCAGTCAGCAGTCATTAGTCATTAGTCAGCAGTCATTAGTCATTAGTCAGCAGTCATTAGTCATTAGTTATTGGTTGAATGATAACTGCCAAAAGCCAAAAGCCAAAAGCCAAAAGCCAAAAGCCAACTGACCAATGACTAATAACCAAAGACGAAAGACGAAAGACGAAAGACGAAAGACGAAAGACGAATGACCACTGACTAAATACTAATGACTAATGACTAATGACGAATGACCACTGACTAAATACTAATGACCAAAGACGAATGACCACTGACTAAATACTAATGACTAATGACTAATGACTAATGACTAATGACTAATGACTAATGACTTCTAGTAATTTCTAGAGTGATTTTACCACCAAAATCAGGGATAGGGGCAGCAGGTTTTGAGAGTTGTAGTTTAACTTTCTCAACTAACGGTAGTTGTAAAAGTGCTTGGGCGATCGTATCTGCTAGGCGTTCGATCAATAAAAACTTCGACTCTTTGACTAGCATTTGAATCATACTAATAGCGCTACGGTAATCGAGAGTATGTTCAATATCATCACTTTTGCCCGATGGGGATAAATCCAGCCAGAGAGTAACATCCACTTCAAACCACTGGCCCAAAACCTGCTCTTCCGGCAGATAGCCCGTGTATCCGTAACAGCGAATGCCTGTAAGTTGAATAGAATCCATTTTGCAATAAACTAAAAGTGCGTTGCCTATACCAATTTGTATTAAACCAGATAAAGCGATCTTTCTCTTCCCTCTCTTTTTTGGCCCCGTCTTCCTCTTCCCTCTGCGCCCTCTGCGCCCTCTGCGGTTAAATAAATCTTATCTTAAATTTCAAAAAAGCGATCTTTCTCTTCCCTCTCTTTCTTTGCCGCCTCTTCCTGTTCCCTCTGCGCCCTCTGCGCCCTCTGCGGTTAAATAAATCTTATCCTATCTTAAATTTCAAAAAAGTGATCTTTCTCCCTATCTTTCCTTACCCATCTTCCTCTTCCCTCTGCGCCCTCTGCGCCCTCTGCGGTTAAATAAATCTTATTCTATCTTAAATTTCACAACTGTCCTCCCTTCTCCAACTTGTCCAGCAAATCCTCAGCAACTTCACACCATTGCTTCCTGATTTCAGCATCTTCTGGATTTTCTGTCAAGGTACGCCCTTTTAATTCTGGATATTTATTGTAAAATAATTCATCAACTTTTTGATAGAATATATCTCGATCAATGTTGAGATTTTTGCGCCGTTTACCAATCTTTTCTTGACGAATTATTTCTGCTCGATCTAAGGATGTATCGGGAGGTTGCGGGCGCGAGGAAACTTTAGGTAAATCAGGCAACTTTGGCAACGTGAAACCAGATTTGACTACACTAAAAGCTAACATTCCCGGCACCAAAACCACACTTAAACTCGCTACGGTTTTCCAAGGAATTAACTTGAAAGGGTTGTTGATATTAACAATTTGAGGGTTTTGGTTAACAGGAGTAGTATGATGATTAATGCTAGAAGTTTGAGTGCTGTGTTTAAAAGGGCGGCCGACAAAGTTCATTGTCACCATTTGGGAGAGCATACTACTAATTTGAGATAATTTTGGATCTTTGAGGGCTTCGCGGACTTGTTTTGCAGATTGGTAGCGATCGCCCGCTTGGTCTGCTAACATCCGATCCAATACCGTCCCTAAATTTGGGCTAACACTGACCTGCGATCGCCAATCCCAAGTTTTCTGATTAATATCGTACAATTTTTGAGGCTTTTTCCCTGTCAGCAAGACTAAAGCGGTGACAGCCAAAGCATACAAATCGCTAGCCGGAGACACTTTACCCTGTCGCATTTGTTCCGTGGGCGAATAACCGTGTTTGCCGATCGCAGTATCCGATTGTCCCTTAAACTGAAATAGAGCAGTCGCTGCGATTTGTTTGACAGAACCGAAATCAATTAAAAATGGTAGTTTGTCAACATCATGCTGAATAATATTGTCCGGGGAAATATCGCGGTGAATTAAATTTTTCGAGTGGATGTATTCTAAAACTGGTAAAAGCTGAAATAGTAGTTGAGTAACTTCAGCTTCGTTAAAATTGTTACCTTGTTGCTGACGCGATATCAGTATTCCTTCGTAGGTTTGACCTTGGATATAATCTTGCACTAAAAATACAGATTGATTCCCGCCGATATCGGTTCGCAGGATCTCTCGAAACCGGGGGATTTGCGGGTGTTGGAGGTTGTAAAGGATCTTCGATTCGCGATCGAACAATTCGACCGCTTTCGGGCTGTGAACCACCGGAGAAAACTCTTTGAGCACGCAATGTTCGCCGTAGCGATTGATATCTTCGGCGAGATAAGTGCGGCCGAAACCGCCGCGGCCCAATTCCCGGAGGATGCGGTAGCGTTTTTCGAGGGTTGAACCTGGGGTGACGAGGGAGGAGTTAGACATAGACAACTGAATATTGTTCGAGTTGGGGAAATCATAGCTTAATTGTAGCGAAATTTGTTTGTAACGGAGGGAAGGAAGGGCGATCGCTTTTTTTGGGGAGGGATGAAGAAGAAGGGACACTTTGTTTAAGATTCAGTATCTTGTTTTAAATCACTTAATGATGAAATAATATTCTCACTGATTTTTAAAGCATATTTGACATCTTTTTGTAAATTAAATATAGTATCTGCATAATCAGCTTTATTTCTAAGTTCTCTTAATCTACTTAAATTTTCACCTATTTTTATGATTTTTGGGTGTTGCGATTTGTGAAAAATGAATTCCTCAGCTACATATTGATGTTCATTGATATCAAAACTGTTTTTGCGAGACAGTCTGGGGTCTTTTTCAATATCGCGCAAGTAATTCCGAGACAAACAGAAAACTGAATAGTAAGCTCTACTCACAGCAGAGCGTAATTTGGCTTCACTACTGGCGGAATTTTCGCTAGATATAGCAGCCAACTCCTGTGCTAAATTAAAATACTCAGACCAATCAAATTTCATTTGATTCCCATTCAAGATTAATATGCAAATTACTTTTAGGAACAGAAGTTACAGCCTCCAGCCACCAAGTATCATCCAGAATCATTAATTTGTCAAAAGCTTCATCAACTTCGAGTTTAGTATAGATAGTAATCCAGAGATTTTTACTCTCCGCTATTTCAGGATCTATTTTGACTTCTAATCCTAATCTTTCGTTAGGAAATAGGCTGGTGATTTTATCATGAGCTTCAACAATTAAGGATGTAATTGCTTGTTTATCGACGATGAATTGAAAAGTTTTTAGTGGGTCAGGGATGCTGTAGAGGTTTGTGATTTGATTAAATGAATTAATTAAATCATCAAAGGCTTTGCTCTTGACATCTGTATCTTGTATGAGAGTCATATGACTAGATGGTGACAGAGGTTTGACTGTTTAAATTATAGCTGATAAGTAAGCACACGTAAGCAAACAGAATACCCCTATTTTTAAATAAAAAAAATTTGATCGCCCTTCTGCCTTCATGGAAAAGGAAAAAGTACAGAGGGTAAAACGGTAGAGAAGAGCGATCTGCGACCAAAGAAACCGGGTTTTTTACCTGATCTACGCACTCTAACGAAGTATTTTCGTAAAAAAAACCCAGTTTCTGACCACCCATGCGTCCAGGCTATATTACAAATCCCGATGCGTAAACTCCTTAGCCTCATTTCCCACATAACTCGCCGCAATATGACCATCCCCAACAACTCGATACTTATACGTCACCAACCCTTCTAAACCAACAGGCCCGCGAGGCGGCATTTGCTGCGTGCTAATCCCAACTTCTGCACCGAAACCGTAGCGGAAACCATCAGCAAATCGAGTCGAACAATTGTGATAAACTCCGGCAGCATCTACTTGATTCAAGAAGGTTTCAGCGGCTTCGCTATCTTCGGTGACAATTGCATCTGTATGTCTTGAACCGTAAGTATTAATGTGGTTAATTGCCTCTTCCACAGAATCTACTATTTTGATTGATAAGATTAAATCACTGTATTCTGTAGACCAATCTGTTTCTGTTGCTGCGGCAATATCCAAGATTTCGCGGGTGATTTCGTCTCCTCGCAGTTCGACTTTTTTCTGCTGCAAAGCTTCGGCAACTGCGGGCAAGAATTTGGGAGCGATCGCACTGTGAACTAACAAAGTTTCAATAGCATTGCAGGCGGCTGGATACTGAGTTTTGGCATCGACTGCAATCTCTACTGCTTTGTGAATATCAGCGGCTTTGTCTGCATACAAATGACAAATTCCGTCGGCGTGTCCCAAGACTGGAATGCGGGTATTTTCCTGCACAAACTGGACAAAAGAGTTGGAACCTCTGGGAATAATCAAATCTATATATTCATCCATTTTTAGCAGTTCGATTGTTTCTTCCCGCGTGGTTAGTAACTGCACGCATTCGGGATTGACTGCGGTTTCTGCTAAGGCTTGTTGAATTACTTTGGTCAAGATTTCGCAGGAACGGACGGCCTCTTTGCCTCCTTTGAGAATGACACCATTTCCCGATTTAATTGCCAAGGATACTATCTGAATTAAAGCCTCTGGGCGCGCTTCAAAAATAATCCCTAAAACCCCCAAAGGACAGGTAACGCGCTTCAGAATCAATCCTGTATCCAATTCACGGTGAATTTGCACGACACCGATCGGCTCTGGGAGTTTGGCAACGTCGCGCAGGCCGGCGATCGCACTTTTCAACTTGACTTCATCTAACTTCAGGCGATCGTACAGCGGTTTGGCAATTCCCTCCGCCTCAGCAGCTTGGCGATCCGCCACATTCGCCGCCACAATGGACGGCGCAGCAACTTCTAAAGCTTTAGCAATAGCTTCTATAGCTTGATTTTTGGCTGATGCAGACAAAACGGCTAACTTTCTAGCAGCTTGGCGGGTTTTTTGGGCAATTTGGGCGATCGACATAACAGCAACTTGTGAAAAATTCATTATACTCCGTTTCAATCTTAACAATTTTAGAACAAATTCTATATTTTTGTTGAGAATCGGTACGACAATCCCAGTTTATAGGCTAAAACAGTAAAGTACATATAAATTCAGACAAACATTCCTATTTTAAAATAACCTTTGGAGATAATTATGTCATCTCAATCCCCTTTACACAAGACAGGAAGATCCCCAACAGCCGGCCTTAAGCTGGTACTGCAAACAGGCGGAAATCTCGCTTTAGCTTCCGGTGTCACCATCACCTTGCTATTAGGTATGGTGTTGGCCCTATCCTTAGCCACGGTTTTCATGCTCAATAGTCCAGATCCAGTTGTCGGATTTTCCATCGCACTTCCTATTACCCTGATTGTCAACATAGCGACTTTTTTTTTATCACCTTTGTTGATGGACTTAACCCAAAATTGGCTATACAATACTCGCTGGGTTTCCCTAGAAGAAATTGAAACCAAAAGTCCCGAAGCTGCGCAAGTTATTCAGAAGGTTTGTGAGCTGCAAAAACTGAAGCAACCGCGCTTAGGAATTATCGACGACCAAAACCCCACTGCTTTTACTTACGGTTCCTTTCCAAACAGCGCTCGCGTAGTCGTCAGTCAAGGTCTTTTTACCTATTTAGATGACGATGAAGTTGCCATTGTTTACGCGCACGAACTCGGTCACATCGTCCACTGGGACTTTGCAGTAATGACTTTAGCTTCGACTTTAGTGCAAATTACTTATTTGATTTACACTACTGCTCAAAGACTCGGCCACAAAGGCGGCGAAAAAGCGAAAGATGCTGCCAGTTCAGTAGCTGCTGTCGCTTATTTTTTTTACATTTTAGGCACTTATTTGTTACTATACTTGTCCCGCACCAGGGAATATTTTGCCGACCATTTTGCCGCCGAAACTACCGGCAACCCCAATGCTTTGTCTCGCGCTTTGGTAAAAATTGCTTACGGTATTTTGGAAGAAGGACAAAGAGCAACAGAACCCAGTCGCTTATTAGAAGGAACTCGTGCTTTAGGCATTTACGATGCCAAAGCTGCCATATCTACCGGCACTGCTTACCGGATTTCTTCGGAACCAGCCAAAATTGGGCGAGTGTTTTTGTGGGATATATTTAATCCTTGGGCTTGGTGGATGGAGTTGAATTCGACTCATCCATTAACTGGTAAACGAGTTCGCGCTTTGAGCACTTACGCCGAACAATTAGGCTTAGATATTGAGTTTGATCTGGGCCGGATTGTCGGGGAAGGTCACCATTTGAGCAAGGGGAAATTGTACGGCAATTTTGTGTTCGATTTGTTGCTTTACTGTGCTGAAATTCTCGGTTTGTCGGTGGGTTTGGCGATCGGCATTTCCCTGTCTGCTGTGAATCCGACGATCGTGATTTCCTGTGCTTTGATTGGTTTGGGTACGGGAATTTTGGTCAAGACTTTGGTGATCTTCCCGAAATACGACCAAGCAGAAAAGCTTGATGTTTTAACCTTAATGTCTGACCCCTATGCTAGTCCTTTGCGGGGTCAACCTGCGAAACTTCAGGGCGAATTAATTGGTCGAGGCGATGCGGGTTATGTGTTTGGTTCGGATTTGAAATTGCAAGACAGAACGGGGATGATTTATCTGCGCTATGCCGATCGTTTTGGCCCGATTGGTAATTTTGTGTTTGGGATGAAACGGGTGAAAAGTTTGATTGATATGGATGTTAATGCTTTGGGTTGGTTCCGCCGTGGTGTCGCACCTTGGATGGATTTAATTCAGCTTGAAAGCGATAGCGGTACGACGGTTAATAGTTATCACCGCTTCTGGTCTTTTGTGATGGGTTCGGGTGCGCTCGTTTTAGGTATTGCATCGCTCTTTGTGTGATTTCTATTCTGTTAGCACCCCGACTTTTTCAATAAGTCGGGGTGCTAGTATTCTGTTTTTTGAGTTGAGTTGCTCATGAAGGGTTTCTCAAAGATTATATGAAAAATATAAGCACTCAAGAGGCATAGTGGTAATCCTAATACTGAAAGTAGGATAAAATTGACTAAAGGTGTTCGGATTGCATCTTTTAGAGCGAATTGAAGCAGTGCCATCGCTATGGTATGCACTAAGTACAGACTATAAGAAAAAGACCCTAATTTAACCAGCCATCGCCCTTCTAATATCTGCAAAATACCCTGAAAATTAGTTTTTATTCCTTCCGACAAAAACCGCGTGCAGGAGATAATTAACCCCGTAGCTACTACACCCAATAAAATATCGTCAAAAATGATGTTCACTTGGATCAGATCGAAGGCATTGGCAATGACTAAACTAATCCAAATTCCACCTAGTAGGCTCGTCACTAAATCCCAAGGAAATCTTTCTTTCAAATTTACTAATGATTGCTTTTTAGAAAATCCGATCGTGGCACCAATCATTCCTAGTGTAAATAGGATTATGTACCACCAATGGGCTATGCGAAAACCAATTGCAGCGCCAAATATACTCGCGACAACTAAGACAGGTATGATGCCAAAGCGTCGCCATACAGGTAGTAGTAAAAATGCAAACACGAAATAGATTTGCCATTCTAGTGCTACACTCCACATGGGGGGATTGATCAGGAATACCCATTGACCTTTTAGGTTATGAACCAGCAATAAGTGTGATAAGATGCCATCTAGAGTGAAAGCAGGTTGTCCAGAATTCCAATGCCATCCTGTAGCAGACATTAAAGTTGCTGGTACTAGAGCCGACAACAGCAAGGAAAAGAAAAGGGCTGCGTAATAAGGAGGTAAAATTCTTCGGGCGCGTCGCTTGATGTAATGAACAACTCCACCTCGCAGTTTACCATCGCTAGATTTAGCAACAGGTAACATTAAACAATAGCCAGAAAGCACAATGAAGATGGCAACACTGGATGCTCCATGAGACATGAAGACTTCTATTATTGAGTTCAATAAATAAGGTAATTGTATGATTCCTGATTTAGTGTTAATGACATCAAGATAAATGTGAAACCAGACCACGTAGAGAGCTGCAATCCCCCGCATTCCATCTAAATATTCAAGCCTAATTCTTGTAGATTTTGCGGGATTTAATTGCTCTGCTGAGGATTGAGATAATTTAATGCTAGACATGAAACTCCGTAATATTATTCACAGACAGTGCGATCGGTATTGGAAGGGGGGTCGATTTTTTTGACAACTCTCGCAGGTATTCCCGCGACAATAGTATAAGGCTGTACGTCTTTATTCACCAGAGAACCAGCAGCTACTACTGAATGTTCTCCAATTATACAAGGCCCAATCACCGTCACATTACTAGCCAGCCAAGCTCCTTCCTTAATGATGACATCTCTGTCAAAACCTGGAACAGTGATTTGTCTTTCACGACCAAACTTGTTATAATCATGGGTTCCTGTTAAAACTGAAACATTCAGTCCCAAAAATACATATTCTCCTATTTTGATGTCGCCGGAGATTGTATTAAAAGTAGCATTGTTAATCACCGCAGTTTCTGCTATTTGCAAACGGTCTTCATTCCCGTAAAGCAAGTATTTGAATAGAAAGCGGGTTTCCATATATCTGTCGATCGCCAAATTTCCTATTCTGGAAAAGAAGATATCGTAAAGTTTAGTGACAACAAGTTTAATTCTTTTTTTGATCGTTCTCGAAACTCCTTTTTTGCTATTAAATAAGGTTTAGCATTTCCCACAATTGCCAATCTTGTGTTGATTTGACACAGATGGTATTTGACCGAGACGATGCCCTGGATTTGAGATTTTGGATGTATCGACTCGCTTGGTCATCTTTGCGATCGAGAATCTCTTGTTTAATCTTACCAGTTTTGTCCATCAGCGCAACTTCCATCGGACAAACCGAGTTGCAGTAGTAACGACTGATAAATCCCCACAAGCATTCTGTGCCCTGGTTGTATTTTTAGAGCCTATTTTCTGTATCGCTATCGCGGGAGTCCGCGATGGTGCGCTCAGCTTTGGCGTGGGCGTGGAAACCGATAAATTCGGGGTTGACTTCGCGGGATTTGCAGAATAGCACGCGCCGCAGAGAATTCAATTGAACTGAAATTAGCTATTTTTGGCTAATTCGCAGCCAGTTCGTAGTCAGGACTTTATTCCTCTCAAATGAGGAATAATCAGAGAATGATCGTACAATGAGTGTCAAGCGTTTAGTCAATTTTGATGAGATGAGTTGAGGGATCATTCTTGACTGGGTATGAAGGAGCGATCGCAAGGGATGGTAGAATGTATTTGCTCTCAAAAATCCCAATTTAATAAAAATCATTTTTGTTCGCCATGCTGATAGCAAAGTTGCACAAATTCCTGACTACGACTGTCGATCGAAAATCCCGATCGCACACAATATTTTGGTTGACTTTAAGCTTGACATTTGCCGCCATGTATGCTATTTTAGGGATGAAGCAAGCCTTTAGTGGCCAGTATATCGTGCAAGACGATGCCAGACAGCACGTTTTCTGGATGGTGCGATTTGTCGATCGAGAATTGTTTCCCAAGGATTTCATCGCTAATTATTTTCAATCTATCGCCCCCGCAGGCTACAGCACACTCTACAAAATAGCAGCAACAATTGGCATTCACCCGCTATTATTTCACAAAATATTGCCGCTATTTCTGGGGTTAATCTCCACTTATTACTGTTTTGGCATTGGCCTAGAAATATTCCCAGTACCCATGACCGGATTTATTGCATCCTTGTTGTTAAATCAACATATGTGGATGACAGACGATTTGGCTTCCGCAACGGCAAGAGCCTTTATCTATCCGATATTTCTAGCTTTTTTATATTATTTATTGCGACGTTTCCTGCTGCCTTGTTTGAGCGCGATCGCCCTAATTGGACTATTTTATCCTCCTTACGCATTGGTGGCGGCCGGAGTATTGATTTTGCGGCTGCTCAACTGGGAAAATGGCCGTTTGTGCTTGTCGCGCGATCGCACTAATTACCTATTTTGCAGTGCTGGTTTGGGAGTTGCTTTTTTAGTAATGCTCCCCTACGCCTTAGATAAATCTGAATTTGGCCCAACTTATACAGCAGCAGAAGCTAAAAAAATGGGAGAATTTGCGGCAGGCAGAAGAAATGCTTTTTTTCATCCAAATCCCCAAGATTATTGGCTGAATGGCAAGGGTAGCGGGATGTTTCCCAAGTCGCTATTTACGCCTGTAACTCACTGTGCTGGATTGTTATTGCCACTGCTATTGGTGTTGCGATCGACATTTCCTTTAGCCAAACAGATTCAAAGCAGCATCTGGCTTTTACTTCAGCTATTTTTAGCATCTTTAGCAATGTTTCTTTCAGCTCACGCTACCCTGTTTAAATTATATCAACCAGGGCGTTATACGGCTTACAGTTTGCGATTTATTGTGGTTTTTTGCAGTGCGATCGCCCTAACTTTAATTATAGATGCAGTCTGTTTGTGGGCATCTACCGCACAAACAAACTGGGATTTAAAAAGTATATTTGCAATAATCACAACAGCGATAATTGCTGTGGCAGTTGTCCTTTATCCCTGCTTTGTCGAAAAATTTCCCACAGTAGGCTATGTAGAGGGTACAAAGCCCGAATTGTACAAGTTTTTTCAGCAGCAACCTAAAGATATTCTCATCGCTTCGATAGCGCCAGAGGCGGACAATCTGCCAACTTTTAGTCAGCGCTCTGTTTTGGTAGGAAGAGAATATGCAGTGCCTTATCATAAAGGCTATTACAGCCGATTTCGAGAACGAGTTAGCGATTTAATTCGCGCCCAGTATACTCCCGATCGAGCCGTATTGCAAAACTTCATTAAAACCTACGGAGTTGATTTTTGGATGCTCGAACGCAATGCTTTGACTCTTCAGTATGTAGAGGATTACGGCTGGATAGATAACTTTGATTCTACACCGGAGGCGATCGCATCTCTCAAGCAAGGGAAAATTCCTGTTTTAGCTCAAGCAATGACAAGTTGTGCTGTTTTTCAGAAGGAAAATTTAGTGGTTTTGGAAGTATCTTGCATTGGGAAATTAGCTGTGAGTTAAGGCGAGGCAGAGCCAAAGCATCTGGGTTACTAGTAAGAGCCTTGGAACCAGAAAAAAAGTCAATATATATTTTAAAATATATGATTTTTTAGCTACAAATGAATGTAAACTTATTAAAGAGAGCGTATTTTATTATCGATAATGCTAGGACTTAGACCAGAAACAAAAAATATAAAATTACCTACTGTCCTCGATATTTTTTGCGGTGCAGGTGGGATGAGCTTAGGTTGTCAGAATGCTGGCTGTGAAATTTTAGGGGGAATTGATAAAAATCCTCATGCTATCAGAACGCATCATAGAAACTTTCCTAACTGTAAACTGATGCGTGATGCTCAGTCTATCGAATCTATTACTGATTTGAGTAAGCTGGAGTTGGAGCCGGGAGAAATTGATATTTTAATTGGGGGGCCACCCTGCCAAGTATTTTCAGTAGTAGGAAAGGGTAAAATGAAGTCTTTAGGAAAACATATCGAAAGTGACGCTAGGAATTTTTTATATGAAGAATTTATTAGAGTTCTTCAATATTATAAGCCTCTATTTTTTGTCATTGAAAACGTCAATTATCTCCTCAATCACTGGATTTTTCCTACTTTGACAAAAGATTTAGAAAATGGATTTATTACAAAAAGCGATGATTATCCAGGCTACGATCTTAGCTATCAAATTCTAACCGCTTCTGATTACGGTGTTCCTCAAATCCGCAAACGCTTATTCATTGTTGGTAGGCGTAAAGATACGAATCTAACTTTCGAGTTTCCAGATGCGACTACAGGTTCTCCTGTTTCTGTAGGGGAAGCAATTGGAGATTTACCAGAATTAGAGCCTGTAAGTCTACCTTTGAAGAGAAAAAGCACTGCACCAAAGCAAATCGACTCTCCTAAAGTTTACAAGTTTTCGCCTAAATCAGACTATCAAAAGCTTATGAGAATTAAATCTTATGATACGGTAATGAATCATATGTGTCGCTCCCATAATGATAAAGATTTGCATATTTTTAGCATCATGCCTCAAGGGGGTATATATAAAAATATCCCTGATGAGTTAAAACGCTACAGCGAGCGGAGTTTTGAGGATAAGTATAAACGCTTACACTGGGATAAACCCTCATGGACACTAACGGCACATATGCAGAAAGATTGTTTGGCCTATATCCATCCAACACAAACTAGAAGTATATCTGTAAGAGAGGCTGCTAGACTTCAAAGTTTCCCAGATCATTTTGTATTTGATGCACCTATGACGAGAATGTTTGAGCTAGTTGGGAATTCCGTACCCCCTCTTTTAGCTGAAGCGATCGCCAGACCAATTGTAAAACAAGTACAAGCCTACTACCAAGCTCAGTCTGAAAGGGGTTAACCTATCTTCAGGTAGACCTCAAGTGCATTTCACAACTAAAAGCAGAAAAATAAATGGAGAACACCTAAAATGAACGATTATGAGATGGCTCGCCAGCTAACCCAAGTTTACTTGAAAAGTGAACAGACACCCACCCGACAAATCATTCAGGAAAAAGTTAGATCTGTTCTCACCATGCTCAGTAAAGATCATGGTCGTACCTTTGAGGTAGATGAGGAAAAACTTGTCCGGGAACTCGAAAGTCTTTTCAACATCAGGATGGGTCTAGGTACTGTACTAGAAAATAAAGAGGGTCACATCCCTTGGCTGGCTGACCGCAACAGTGAAATCAATTGGGATTTTTGGAACCGTTATGTACGTTATTTGGAGGAAGAAAAGGGCTGGGCACCAGCGACTACCAAAGGTTTAGACCAGTTGACAGACTCCATTCTTGAACGCCTAGAGTACCCCCTGCGTTCAGGAGATTGGGATCGGAGAGGAATGGTTGTTGGACAGGTTCAGTCTGGAAAAACAGCAAACTATACTGCTCTGATCTGCAAGGCGGTTGATGCAGGATATAAATTGATTATTGTGCTTGCTGGTATCCAGAACAGCTTGCGGAGCCAGACGCAAATTCGTTTAGATGAAGGTTTTCTCGGACGCGATTCACAGGTTAACAGAGCTTTCGATAGAGGGCAGAATTCCTTGATGGGTGCGGGAAAAATCCTTACTGAAAAGTTGCTGATTGCTCATTCGGCTACAAGCAGTGCTGAGAAAGGTGATTTTAACCAGCGGGTAGCAAATCAGAATGGAACGATCCCAGGCGGTGCAGATCCAGTTCTGCTTGTTGTTAAAAAGAACAAATCTGTACTGACTAATCTTCTGAAATGGGCATTAAACGTTCGCGGGATTGTGAATGAAGAATCAGGAAAACGAATTGTCAGAATAGTTCCGTTACTCGTCATTGATGACGAGGCCGACAATGCCTCGATCAACACAAATCCCCCACTATTCGATGAAAATGGCAAAGTTCAGGAAGAGTATGATGTTTCAGCAATCAATGGATTAATCAGGAAGCTCCTTTACAGTTTTGAAAAAAGTGCTTATGTGGGTTACACAGCGACACCATTTGCTAACATCTTCATCTATCCAGACCCAGATAAAAAAAATCCCGAATTTGGAGACGATCTCTTTCCACGTAGTTTTATTATCAACCTACCTGCACCATCAAACTACATCGGCCCAGTGCAGATATTTGGACTGGACACCGACCCAGCTATTGGTCTTGAAGCATCAGAAGCTTTGCCTATCATCCGAACAGTGGAAGACCAAAAAGAATGGATGCCGGACAAACACAAAAGAGGTCACGTTCCGGGTGAACTTCCAGGGTCTCTAAAGGAGGCAATTAGGGCGTTTATTCTTTGTTGCGCTGCAAGAATTGTGCGAGGACAGGAGAACGAACACAACTCAATGCTAGTTCATGTCGCCCGTTTTACGGCTGTTCAATCCGAGGTAGCAAAGCAAGTCAAAGACGAGTTGACTTCCCTAAAACAACGACTGCGATCTGGCGATGGCAAAGCAACAGGCAAGCTAGAGGAAGAATTTGAGCAGCTATGGAAAGATGATTTTGTGCCAACGACTTCATCCATACTTTCATCTATAGCTGATCCACAACTTACGCCAGTTTCTTGGGAAGAAATCCGACCTTTACTGCATCATGCTGCCTCTAAGATTCAGGTCAAGAAAATCAACGGCACAGCTAAGGATGTACTGGACTACTGGGAACACAAAAATGGGTTAAGCGTGATTGCGATCGGCGGTGATAAATTGTCTCGTGGTCTAACCTTGGAAGGTCTGAGCGTCAGCTATTATCTTCGAGCCTCAAAGATGTACGACACCCTGATGCAGATGGGTCGATGGTTTGGATACAGACCGGGATATATCGATCTTTGCCGATTGTACACAACTGATGAGCTAATTGAATGGTACGAACACATCACTGTTGCCAGTGAGGAACTCCGGCAGGAGTTTGACTATATGGCTGATGCCGGAGCGACACCTGATGAATTCGGTTTAAAAGTTCGCACGCACCCGCAGGATTTGGTAATTACTGGGGCGAATAAGATGAAGACTGGTACTGTCATGCGGCTGTCTTATACCAGAACCCTCAGTGAGACCACAATTTTACACAAAGATGAGAATATAAATCTGAAAAATCTTGAGGTCACAGAAGAACTACTGAGAAGCCTTGGCTCATATACCAAACAAGAAAATCGTAACTATATCTGGGCGAAGGTTTCTCCTGACAAAGTCACTTATTTTCTGTCAGGTTATCAATCTCACGATAATTGTAAACTGGCAAATACTTCACTACTCGTCAAATACATCAAGGCTCAACTCCCGCATGAACTTACCTCTTGGACTGTCGTCCTTATATCAAGTAATCGAGCCAAAAATAAGAGAAATATTGCCGGAAATGAGGTTGGTTTAACTTTGCGTAAGGATGCCTCTCCTGAATCTTCTCTGGAATATCGACTCATCAAATCTCGCCTCCTGAGTCCAACCGATGAATGGATCGATCTCTCTGAAGAAACTCGTAACGAAATTCTCGAAATTACCGGGCGGCGGCGAGCAGAAACTGGTAAACCACCAAGTTCCAGTAATACGCCTGATGGAAAAATTCTGCGTTCCAAGCGTTCACCAAAGAACGGTTTACTGCTGCTTTATCCACTAGATCCACAAGAAATCAATTCGGAAATTCCTGTCATGGGTTTTGTGATAAGTTTCCCCGATAGCAAGACAGCCCAGATGGTCGAATATAAGGTTAATAATGTTTACTGGCAAGAGGAGTTCGGTCAGCCATGATGGTGCAAAATAGCTGGAAACTACTGGAGGAAGATACTACAAGTGTACCTTCTGGCTATATCATTCGCCGCCTATTACCAGAGGCTACATACGACGTTTATCTCGCTATTGAAAGACCTTCTAATGTGCGTTTGCTGATGATGCGGGTGAAGCACAAATCAATCGGGAAAGCCGCTGTTTTTCCTAATTCCAACTGCTTTGAGGTTAGGCGTGTAGCCCTGCAAGGTGATGATGATGTTCATGTCACCCTGCAACTGGTACTTATTAACTCGCGTTACAGCGATATCTTTACAACATTAGTACAGGACATTGTTGATGCAATTGCCCCGATTGCGGATGAGCAAAACGCTGTAGGGGCTTTCTTTACCCGTCTGCGGCGATGGCAAGCATTCTTAGAAAAACATAACGCCGAAGGACTGAGCCAAGCGGAACAGCAAGGATTATATGGTGAACTCTGGTTTCTGCGGCAGATTGTTATTCCTCAACTTGGCTCTCACCAAGGAGTCAAATGCTGGACAGGTGCAAAAGGAACTCAACAAGATTTCCAGTTTCAACACTGTGCTGTTGAAGTCAAAACTACTACAGCTAAACAGCATCAGAAACTAACGATCTCCAGTGAACGGCAACTAGATGATACTGGCACTGGCGCACTGATTTTACTACACCTATCCCTTGATGCTAGACAAGAACGAGGTGAATCTCTACCGGATATGGTCGCCAGTCTTAGGTCACTTCTCGACAACGACCCTATAGCCAAAGAAGAATTAGAAATACTTCTTTTTGAAGTTGGCTATCTGGATATACATACTCCCTACTATGAACAAATTGGCTATACCCCACGAGAAGTTAACTATTTCAAAGTCGAGGGAGATTTTCCCAGAATTATTGAAACGGATATCCGAAATGGGGTTGGCGATGTTCGCTACACCATCAGCGTTGCCGAGTGCAGACGCTTTTCAATATCAGAATTAGATGTAATTTCTGTAATTAGCGGCAGCCATGAGTGAACAAGCCAAATTAATTCAGTTGCACAATACGCTATAATTCCCATAGGAGATAATGGTGTAGCTCAATGACACAAGTTCTCGATCGCGAAATTCTCGATGGGCGAGTGGTGCGGGGCGGCACCTGGGAACAATTCGAGTTAATCCAGAAAGCTTCGGAAGATTCCCCTGGCATAAAGTTGTCTTTCTTTGCAGGTGCGATCGAAATTATAAGGCATTAGGTTTTACCGCTCTATAAGACTTAGACAAAGTTAGACACCGTTAGATGTTTTTACTCTGATGCTTATTTCCTGTTTCAGCGTAGTCTCAGAATGACTTCTGAGGGTTTGTCTACTCCACAGGCAATCTCGGTAGAGCTTACCGTTTGATTCATTCAATCTGAGCGAATCGGAACGTGAATTCCTTCAAACCATCGCTCGATATTTTTAGCAGCATTCAAGTCTCTGTCTTCTGTGTGACCGCAATCAGGACACACATAAACTCGATTCTTTAATGGCATTTTGTGGCGGTGATTTCCACAATTTGAGCAAATCTGAGAACTCGGAAAAAAGCGGTCAACTAGAATCAACTGACTAGAAAACTTTTCAGTTTTGTATTCTAGTTGTCGCTGAAATTCGTACATTCCACAATCTGCAATTGCACCCGCCAATTTGTGATTTTTCAAAAATGCTTTGACATTCAAGTCCTCAATTTTAATCACGCTGTGGTTTTTAGCGAGATAATTAGTGAGTTTGTGAATAGCATCTTTGCGGATGAATGAGATGCGAGAATGCAGCTTTGCTAACTTTCTAACGGCTTTAGTCCGGTTCTTTGAGCCTTTAGCTTTGCGACTGACAGAACGCTGCAATCGCTTCATTTTTTTACTCATTTTGCGGTCAGCTTTAGGGTTGGCAAAAACCTTCCCGTCACTGGTAATAGCCAATTCCTTGATACCAATATCAACGCCAACAGAGGGGCGATTTAGTGGTGTTGGAGGCTGTTCAATCTCATACTTGATAGCTATAAACCATTGCTCAGCAGTGCGACTAATTACGCAGTTATGGGTAGATGTGATAGGTAAAGTTTCGTGCAGTATAACCCAACCAATTTTAGGGAGTTTGACACGCTTACCATCATTGCTAATGCCAGGTTTTGCTTTAGTACCTTGTTCAAGATAAAAACTGTCTTTTGACTTGCCTTTTTTCTTGAACTTAGGCTGTTTGGAGACTTTTTTGAAACATCTATCCCATGCCGTCCTTACCTCTGCTAAAGCTTGTTGTGGACTTGCTTTAGAGCTTTGATAGTACCAGGGATTAACTGGTTTAATCTCAGCGACTAGACGTTTGTGCAAGTCAATAGCAGAGGGGATTTTGATTGCTTTGTCAGTCTCTCTAAGTTGTAAAGCTTCCTGAATAACAGCATTGCCAAAATTGTAAGCGTGTCTGGCTACTCCACAGTGTTGACGGAATAGAGTCACCTGTCTGTTATTAGGTTTTAATTCCGTCTTGAAACTGAGTAGCATTATTTTACAGCCTCCACTGCTTTAGCTATACCATCAATCAGTTTTTGGTTTTTGTGGCTTCTAGCTCCGTAAAGTCTAGCGCTAAAGACTTGAATTAATTCAATCATGTCTTGAACTAATTCCTGTTCAAAACTCAACTCATCCGGTGATTTGTTGACAATTACTACCTCGCATTCAAACTCTTCACACATCGCAAAAACCAATTCAGAACCAAATCTAAGAAGCCGATCTTTGTGAGTGATGACAAGTCTACCAACTTCACCGGACATGATTCGTTTGAGTAGTTTTGTTAGTCCCTTTTTCTTGTAATTAAGTCCAGAACCTAAGTCTTGAATTGTCTCAAATTGCCAGCCATTAGCAGCACTAAACGATTCCAAGACAGCAGCCTGACGCTTCAAATCTTCTTTTTGGTCGTGACTAGAAACTCTGGCATAGTTGATAGTGATTCGCTCATCTGTCTGATTCAAATCTCTGGGAATGATTCGCTTGATATCGGCAAGGTAGAATCGTCTTTGTCCAGTGGGAGAGCGTTCAAACCTAATCTTGTCTGCATCAGTCCAGCGTCTCAGTGTCTTTGTCGAAATACCAAGCTCTTTGGCGGCTTCTCCGATTGAAAGGGTCACTTCTGATTGAGTCTCCAAGAGTTGCTTACCTCTAATACTACAACTCAATAGTTACCCAATCCGGGAAGAATGTCAATAGGTGTCTGCCACAAATCTTTCAGCCCCCTACCCTTCTGGTTCCATGACGCAGGAGAAAACGGGAGAAGTTTCCACCCAAGCCGACAAATCGTTTTGTTTGGGACAACCTAAGTTGATTCCCGATTTGTCGATCGAGGTCGTTTATACTAGCGGTGGACTGAGCAAGTTGCCCAAATATCGGGCTTTGGGCGTTTATAGCGATCGAGCTCGCTATCCCCAGTTATGCCACCGACGAGATGGCAACGGCAACAGAGCGCAAAATGGTGGTAAACTATCCCTGGGGCGATCGGCTTTCTCCAGCCCGCGACATCACCCGCGGCGAGATATGCGCTCTCATCTACCAAACTCTAGTAGCAACAAACCAGACCGAGCCAATTAACTCTCCTTACATCGTCTAGGAGACAGCGAAGACAAGGAATCCACCCATCTTCCCCTCCCCTTGTCTCCCCCACATTGGTGTCAACTTAAGCGTCCAGTCCTCTATAAATCTAGCTTACAGTCAGCGTCTCGATCGCCCTCGCATCCCCCTTCTCAAGGGAGTAGGGTGTGAGTAGGGGTTGACTTTGAGTGCTCCGGTTCCCCCCGATGTTTTGGGAGTAGGGGGTGAGTAGGGGGTGAGTAGGGGGCAAGAATGCGGGGGGAGCGATCGGACTGTGGACTCAGATAGTAGACTGGTAATAAGTTTATCGATTTGCGAGTACCCGAATCGTTTTATGATTAAAAATTAAGCAATCTTTAAGGTTAGAGTGTCAAATTATGGCTAAAATTCAATTTTCCCGTGGTACTGACGAAGATTCCGTGCCCGAAGTGCGCCTAACCCGTTCTAAAACGGGAACTCAAGGCACTGCCACCTTTATCTTTGAAAATCCCAAATCTCTCACTACCAGTACAGAAGAAATCACTGGAATGTACATGATTGACGAAGAAGGTGAAATCATAACTCGCGAGGTTAAGGCTAAATTCATCAATGGTCAACCTGCTGGTTTGGAAGCTCTTTACCTAATGAGAAGTACCGAAGAATGGGAGCGCTTTATGCGTTTTATGGAACGCTACTCTGAAGCAAATGGCTTAGGATTTAGCAAGTCATAATTCCTAGGGCATAGGGCATAGGGCATAGGGCATAGGTTATTGGTTATTGGTTATTGGTTATTGGTTATTGGTTATTGGTTATTAGAACGAACAACCAACAAATAACAACCAACTACCAACAACCAACAACCAACAAATAACAAATAACTAATAACTAATAACTAATAACTTATTCTATATGACGCAAATTCCTCACCCAGATTTATCTGACATGACCGTGAATTGCGCTGTCGTTACTGTTAGCGATACGCGCTCTGCGGAAACAGACAATAGCGGTGTCTTAATTAAGAAGTTGCTGAAAGATGCTGGTCATTCTGTTGTAGCTTACACAGTTATTAAGGATGATGCGGCAAAAATTATATTGCAAATGCAGGCTTTTTGTCAGCGGGAAGATGTGGATGCGATCGTTTTTAGTGGCGGAACAGGTATTTCTCCGCGAGATACTACTTATGATGTGATGGAGAGTTTGCTGGACAGGATTTTACCGGGTTTTGGGGAGATTTTTCGGTTTTTGAGCTATCAAGAAATTGGTTCGAGGGCGATCGCCTCTCGCGCTGTGGCTGGGGTGTATCAAGGTAAGTTAGTGTTTTCTCTTCCCGGTTCTAGCAATGCGGTGAAACTGGCTATAGAAAAGTTAATTTTACCAGAGTTAGTTCACTTGGTGACGCAGTTGCGGGGTGGGTGAGGGCGGAAGTTTGTTTTTGGGCGATCGGGCGATCGATAAATCGGGCCATAAAGGCCGATCTCAGCCACTACGAAAACTTTTCCCTTCTCCCAGATCAAGCCGTGCTGGTAGATTGGAGCGATTTTTGATTTTCCAATTATTTAAGGCTTGACATCTGTAACCTCATAGGTTACAATATCAAAGTAATCTTAAAGGTTACAAACAATATAAATGAAAAAAATATATATTTATAAGTGCTTATGAACTGAATATTCAGCCTAGATTGAAGGATTATTTTACACGATCAAAACTTTTAAAAGTAAAGCATTAGAAAGATTATTCAAGGAAGGTAATGCAAAAGGTATTCCTAAAGAAATTGAAAAAAAGATGAGAGTAAGACTTGAAGTAATAGATACAGCAACAACTATAGATGAGATAAACCTAACAAGCTATCGTTTACATGAGCTTAAAGGTAATAGACAGGGAACTTGGTCAATAAGAGTATCAGGAAACTGGCGTATAACTTTTACATTTAGTGATAATAACGCATACGATAGAGATTTTGAAGATTATCATTAGACCATAAAATAACATCTAAAAATTCAACTTCAAGCGTAAGGAAAATTGCATGAAAGACATAGAAGACATTATTCAAGGGAGGAAAGTAAGACCAGTACATCCGGGGGAGGTCATTTCAGATGTGCTTGAAGATCTTGAAATGACTCAAACCAGGTTTGCTGAGATACTTGGTGTATCCCGGCGTAGTGTCAACGAAATTGTTTTAGGTCAAAGACCAATTACTGTAGACATGGCAATTCGGATTGGGAAAGCGTTAGGGAATGGCCCTCAACTTTGGCTCAATCTTCAGCAAAAAGTTGATATCTGGGATGCAGTGCAAAAACACAGTGAAGAGTACGAAAAAGTATCTACGGTAGCATAGTATCCAGCCTAGGGTGCGTCAGATCGGAAAACTTGTTTAAATCGAAAAAATCAATGTCTGACGCACCCTACAAGTTGATTTAACTCATATTAAATCGGGGTTAGTTATCCTCTCGATCGTCCGGCGGTTGAAACCGCGACTACACAAACTCAGTCCACTCAAGCGCGGACTAAAAGATAGTCGATGACACTTTTTAAGTATCATCGACTACCAACTTTTTTCAAACATCAAACCAGACTATTTATGGCTTCAGCAACAATAGTTCTGTGTCTAGGAGTATTGCAAGTTATTGTCGGCATCGCAAAACCAGAATCTACCAAAGCTTGCTCAATATCCAACCCAAAATACTGATCCAAATAAGGCTCCGTACTCTTGAGCAAAGTCAAAATATAAGGAGGAATTTTGGCAAAAAAATCCGACTGAGGATTCATATCCATAATTGTCAAATGTCCGCCCGTGCGAAGCAAACGCCTCGCTTCTCGGAATATTTCCATCGTTGCTTTCTGTGGCAATTCGTGACAAACTAGACAGATAGAAACCAAGTCAAAAGCATTAGCAGGTAAACCAGTAGATTCAGCAGCAGCGTGCACCCAAGTCGGAGACTTTTGATTTGATAATTCAGATTGTTTTTGTTGGGAACGGTATTGAGCAACTGCTAAAAAATAAGGCGACAAATCCACCCCAGTCATCTTCGCTTCCGGGTAAATATCCTGAAGCGCAAAGGTACTCAGGCCCACACTGCATCCCAAATCTACAATATCTTGCGGTGAAGAAGCAATTTGAGATTTGACAATTTCGTGATAACTTTCGCGGAGTCTAGCATCACCTTCCGCACCCGCTTCCTGCCAAATTCTGGCGTGAACAGCACGGGCGGCCACTTCAACTTCTGTGGCGGCTTCCCAACTCATATTACCTTTTTCGTAGGCGTGAAATGAAGTTAGATAATATTTCGGGTAAACAAGATCGGGATTTTGGACGCTGAGCAATTCTGCATCCCAATTCCGGGCCAAAAGTGCTTGGGCTTCCTGGCGCCAATGCACTCCTATTTTTTCGGCTCTTTTTATCATCATTTCTCGCGCTTGGTGTTTGGCGAGATTAGCCAATGGTTTGATGGAGAGTACGCCGTTTACTAAGCGCGATGCTAATCCTGGAGTTGTGTTAACAGTAGCAGTCATATTTTATGTTTTTCTATTTTGCGCCATCTATTTTAACATATCGCCGCGATTTTCTGTCAGTATATATAATGAAACTTAACTTGGTGAGGGCGCGTGAAATGTAAATGTTTTGTGAGGAAGATTTTTTTTTATGAACCGCAGAGGCCGCAGAGAACGCAGAGTTAGAGAAGAGAGAAAAGATCGGAGTGGTGCAAAACTGGCTCTGGTCGTGTAATAGTTATTTGTATCTATCTACTTCTTTCTGCGGATTTTACTCGGAATCTGGAATGGGGTTTGTCGAAGTTGGAGTATTTGGAAGAACAGTTGTACATCTGGCTATTCAGGAGTTTGTGATGAGTAAATCTATTGTGGAATTGGTTGACAATTTGCCCTCTGGTGGCATCACTGTGATGATGTTGAAATCTCTGGATTTTGTGGTTCCGGGCGAATGGAACAATCTCACGGGTTTTGATAATACTATTCAAGCTGTTACGGGGGAAACAAAGCGCAAATTAGTTGAGAAAATTCGCGATCGCGCGATCGCACTTTACGCCAATCCCAACGAGCCCTATCAAGCCTCCGTCCGACTTTACCAGTTAGCAGACAGTGCTGACAGTGCTTTAGGCGTAACGGCTATGGCGAATAAAATCGGCGAAAACATCGGCTTTCTCTCCTTTCTCAGCAGCTTGACTCCGAAGGCTGACACCACTCAGGCGATCGACTTGTGTGTCAAAGTGGCGATCGAGCTAATTGTCTTTTGTAAACTTAACAATCTTTCCCTTGACAATATGGGAAACTTTGGTAATTATTTATCCCATTACAAAGGTGAATCTCTGATGCGGATGGCTGCTTTGGTTTGTGCTGACGGTTTAATTCCCCTTGGCCCGGACTTCATTAGAGTAGCACAAAATACCCTAGTGGGATTGAATCCTTCAACCTTGCAGCAAAACTCAACTTTCCAAAATATCAGCAATTTAATTCCCGGCGGTAGTGGTGCGGCAAAACTTGGATTTGTGACCACAACTTTCGCTTCAGCCCAAGGTTGGATGAACAATTTAGTACAGTCTCGCGGCTTGACTCCCGCTACTGTTTTGGGCAATCTTAAGCAATATGTTGATGTTGCTGATGACAAGCTGGATTATGTGGCGGCGTTTTTAGACATGAGTACCAATTATTATGAACATACGGGAATTCAAACTGTTGCTCGCCGATTGATCGATCGAGCTTATGCTGAAATAGACTCTGGCAGATTCTAGAATATAGCATTTCTCAGTTGAGTGAAGTACAGATATCGGGTAGGGATACGGATATCGGGTAGGGATACTCCAAGAGCCCTTCTTTGTGTCAACTTAAGCTCAAACCCAGTCACAGATGGCTGTTTGACTATTAAAATTAGATCCCCCCTAGCCCCCCTTAAGAAGGGGGGGACAAGAGTCTTCTCTTTCGTCACCCCCTACTCACACCCTACTCCCTTCAAAAGGGGGATGCGAGGGGGATCTAGACTCAGCTAAAAGCGACATTTATCAACCATTTCAGGCGATTGTTGACACTCCTTGGGATCTTGGAGTGTCCCTACTACAGCGGACTAAGAAACCATCGATCGCAATGTGAGTTAAAATAAGCAGATTATGTTTAGCAAACCAATTTCAATCCCATTGTGAAAAGCAAATCACTTCCTTCATCAGTAACAGTCAAACTCGGCAAATTTGTCTGGACATCAATGTGGCAATTAATGATGTCAAAACTAGCGCCGCCCGATCGCACGGGAGCATACATTCGCCCCAGCAGCAGTTTCCGCAATTTTGTCTCGACAGCAGCAGACAACCCTCACCAGCCCGCCACGGCACGATATCGCCTCTTTGTTGGTATGGGATGCCCTTGGGCGCACCGCACTCTGGTGACGAGAGCGCTCAAAGGGCTAGAAGATGCCATATCCGTGTCTGTTGTCTATCCCTCTGAAGGAGGACTTTGGGTGATGGAGTCGGAGATATTTGGCTGTAACACGATGCGGGAACTTTACCAGTTGGCTTTACCGGGCTATCAGGGGCGATGTACGGTGCCGGTGTTGTGGGATGACTCGAAAAGGGCGATCGTCAATAACGAGAGCTCGGAAATTATTGTGATGCTAAACTCGGAGTTTAATGAGTTTGCTAGCAATTCTGAAATGGATCTTTATCCTCTGGATTTGCGATCGCAAATTGACGAGTGGAATGAGAAGATTTACCAATCGGTGAATAACGGTGTTTATCGCTGTGGTTTCGCGCAATCTCAAGCTGCTTATGACTCGGCTTGTAGTGAATTGTTTGCTGTTTTGGACGAGATAGATCGATCGCTGTTGATGAGTCGTTATCTTTGTGGCGATCGGGTGACGTTAGCAGATGTGCGGCTGTTTACTACTCTATTCCGTTTTGATGCCGTTTACTACAGCTTGTTCAAATGCAATGTGCGCCGCATTCAAGATTACGAGCATTTGGGAGCTTATCTGCGCGATTTGTATCAGTTACCGGGAGTTGCTGGTACTTGCGATTTGGAGGCTGTAAAGCGCGATTATTACGGCAATTTGTTCCCGCTGAATCCGGGCTGTATTATCCCGGCTGGGCCCGATGTGGGGAGTTTGCTCAAAGCTCACGATCGCGCGGGGATTCAGAAACCGGGTTTCTTAACAAAATCTCGGTGAGGATGCGAAAATCATCGCAGAAACCCGGTTTCTTGGATTAGGGGCGATCGCGCGAGAACTCAGAAACCGGGTTTCTTCGTAAAATCTCGGTGAGGATGCGAAAATTCTCGCAGAAACCCGGTTTCTTGGCTTAGGATTAGGGGCGATCGCGCAGGGCTCAGAAACCGGGTTTCTTCGTAAAATCTCGTGAGGATGCGTAAATTCTCGTAGAAACCCGGTTTCTTGGCTTAGGATTAGGGGCGATCGCGCAGGGCTCAGAAACCGGGTTTCTTCGTAAAATCTCGTGAGGATGCGTAAATTCTCGTAGAAACCCGGTTTCTTGGATTAGGGGCGATCTCGATATTATGATTGAATTTCACTTGTTGGCTCGTTCACTTCTTCTGCTTTGACCTCAAAATTAATTCCTTCGTAAATATCTCTCAGCGGCATTTGAAATTCTACGGATTCTAGGGTTAATACAGATTCCTCTGAATCATATTCTGTTAATACCCATTTCCCATTAGAATTTTTAGCAAATTGTTCGATGTGATAGCTATATTGGTCAATTAAAATGTATTCTTTAAACTCAGGAATTGAGCGATAGGCGAGAAATTTGCCACCTCGATCGTAGTCTTTGGTTGAATTGGATAAAATCTCAATGATTAGGAGAGGATTTGTAACAATTGTTTGGTTATTTTCCTGATATACTGGTTCTCCTTGAATGACCATGATATCGGGATAGACGTAGCGGCGAGTTAGGGGTATCCACAGACGCACGTCGCTAGTAAATAAGCTGTAATTTTTGCCGCGTAAGCCAAATTTTAAGTTAGCAATCAAGTTAATGATGATGCTGTTGTGGTTGGTGGTTCCGCCTGTCATTGGTATGATCTCCCCATCATGGTATTCACTTTTGTCGATCGCACTTTCTTCTAATGCGAGATATTCCTCTGGGGTGTAGTACCGTTTTTCGGTTTGTGGCTTCTTTTCGATGGTTGGTCTTTCTTGGGTTTGCATTGTGAGTTCCTTCTGTTTTGAAGTGATTTTATGATAACAGCGATCGCGTGGGGTTCAGAAACCGGGTTTCTTCGTAAAATCTGATGAGGATGCCAAAATTATCGCAGAAACCCGGTTTCTTGGCTAAGGCTGAGGCGCGATCGCGTGGGGATTCAGAAACCGGGTTTCTTAACAAAATCTCGGTGATGATGCAAAAATCATCGCAGAAACCCGGTTTCTTGGATTAGGGGCGATCGCGCGGGGACTTAGAAACCGGGTTTCTTACCCACATTTCGGTGAGGATGCCAAAATTATCGCAGAAACCCGGTTTCTTTCTAACAACTTAACTAAAAACCCAATAGAGCCTTTTGAACTTCCTCCGGTGAGACTTGAACTAGATTTTCATTCATGACATTTTCGTACTGGTGACTCAACTCAATCATTCCGCCAACAGCGTTTACAAGCCTAAGTTGGAGGGAGGAAGAGTGATTTGACCATACCTCCCCTTCACGAACACCATAATTGCCTGTAAGTTGATTTTTGTAAAAGGGTTTACTCATTTTTGTCTAATCCTATTTACTGTTGATTGAGTTTTCCATTATTCTTGATTTCTTGAATATATCTCTTGAAATGGTTTAAAATGTATTGCTCTAGCACTCGTCCCCTGGTTTCTCAAACGGAGTTCCTGACAAATAATTGTATAAATTTCTGGAGGAAATCCCCCAGTAAACAGCCATCTTGTACCTCCATCTTCCATTGTCACAATACCTGAGATAGTTGGATACCTACGACCAAGTTGATTTATTCTAATATAGTCTGAGAGTTGCGTACTATGTGTAAAACCTAAAGGACCCAGATCCTTTAGTAGTCGATATAACTCATCAGCGCTCGTTATATCTAAGCGATACCTCTTAGCTATTCTTAGAATTTCATCAACCTCCGCTGCATCTAAGTCATACTTCTTAGCTATGCTTAGAATTTCATAAACCTTCGTTATATCTAAGTCATACTTCTTAGCTATGCTTAGAATTTCATAAACCTTCGTTATATCTAAGTCATACTTCTTAGCTATGCTTAGAATTTCATCAACCTTCGCTGTATCTAAGCCATACTTCTTAGCTATGCTTAGAATTTCATCAACCTTCGCTGTATCTAAGCCATACTTCTTAGCTATTTTTAGAATTTCATAAACCTTCGTTATATCTAAGCCATACTTCTTAGCTATGCTTAGAATTTCATAAGCCTTCGTTGTATCTAAGTCATACTTCTTAGCTATTTTTAGAATTTCATAAGCCTCCGTTGTAAAGTCATACTTCTTAGCTATTCTTACAATTTCATTTTGGAGTAAAGCTTCTGCTTCCCTGCGTTGCTCCTCCTCTGCCGCTCTAAGCTCACTCTCTAAGTTATCTCGCTCAGCACTTAGTTCATGTTTGCGATCAACTCCAACCAACTCTCTCGTCAAAAGGTCAAGCCAACTAGGTTTTGGAGAGCCTATATTTTTCCAGATACTCTCTACTTTTTGGATCAAACCACATAATTCATTTTTGTAACTTTGAGGGATATCGTTTGCGTTTAGCCAAAGCTTACTAACTTGTTCGCCTTTTTCGGTGGTTTCAATTTCATACCAGAAATTGACTGTTTCAAAAGCTTCGCCACTGTCCAATTTTTGGGCTAACTCAGGATGCTTTTTCTTGATTTTTTTGATATGGAAGAAAACTTTTCCATCAGGATTAAAAAAAGTATGACCTACAAACCCAAATCCTCTATCAGAATTGTAGCCTTTGATACTGCCGAAGTCTATTGTCATAAAACCAATTCTACTCACTTACTACAAAGGGGGCATATCCATTCTATCGCCATTCTATCGCTATAGCAAACCGTCAGGAGTTATGAACGAGGCACTTCTTGCATCATAATCCCAACCCGCTAAATAAATCCGCAGTAAATCCCCATCAAACTTAGACTCTAAAACCACAGTGGGGACTGATTTGAGGACGTGATGCAAAGTATCGATCGCGGTTTTGCCATGAAAATATTTACTTTTCCAATCCGCCCCTTGATATCTTACACCTAAACGCCCGATATAATGACCATCGCGATAAAATTTGTGTCCATCTACAGTCCCCGCTTGACCCATAGCATAACCATTCCAAAAAACTTCATCGCCAACAAAGTTAACTGAATTGCTATCATCTTTAGTAATCGCCCCTGAATGTGTAGATGAACTTTTTGCCGAAAATTCAACAAAATTTTCCGAGTGATTATCGGATGAAAAACTATCCTGAAAATGGTTATTATCAGTATGGGATATAGTTGAATGAGAGACGAAACCTTGATGATGACTTTCTGAATAAAGATCCGTTTTGAACTCAGCCAAACTCTCTCGATATGCAGCATCCAAAGCACCCGCCGGAGTCATCAATGAATGGTGGGAATGATCGACCCCATCTAAAGCACCAACATGGTTTAAATCATGGGGATGGTGAACCTCACCCAAATTCAAGTTAAGGTGAGATAAATCAAGAGGATCTGACGGGTGATGGTTGTGGTGGTGGTGCGAATCTGAACTATGGGAATCTGAACTTAAAGATTGTATAAAGTCATCCAAGGGAGAATGACTACCACTCTGGGATGCGTCGTCAAAGGGGTTATTCACTGGTGTCAAAAGAGAAAAATTATAGTTTCTATTTTAGCAAGGTTATCTGTTTTCCGCCCGTCTTTGGCGCGATCGCGTGGGACTCAGAAACCGGGTTTCTTACCCAAATCTCTGTTTGGATGCCAAAATTCTCGCAGAAACCCGGTTTCTTGGATTAGGCGCGTGGGGCGATCGCGTGGGACTCAGAAACCGGGTTTCTTACCCAAATCTCGGTGAGGATGCCTAAATTGTCGCAGAAACCCGGTTTCTTGGATTAGGCGCGTGGGGCGATCGCGTGGGGGACTTAGAAACCGGGTTTCTTACTCAAATCTCGGTAAGGATGCCAAAATTCTCGCAGAAACCCGGTTTCTTGGATTAGGCGCGTGGGGATCAGAAACCGGGTTTCTTAACAAAATCTCGGTGAGGATGCGAAAATTCTCCTAGAAACCCGGTTTCTTGGCTTAGGATTAGGGCCGATCGCGCGGAGCCTCAGAAACCGGGTTTCTTAACAAAATCTCGGTGAGGATGCGAAAATCATCGTAGAAACCCGGTTTCTTGGCTTAGGATTAGGGCCGATCGCGCGGAGCCTCAGAAACCGGGTTTCTGACCAAAATCTCGGTGAGGATGCCAAAATCATCGTAGAAACCCGGTTTCTTGGACAAGGAGGATTCGGCGGGTTCTTAACTTGCAGATAAAATCTCTTCAAGTGCTAGTTTCAACGTCGGATATTCATATTGAAAACCGCTAACTAAAGTCTGTTTTGGCAACACCTGCTGACCTTCCAAAACAACTTTTGCCCCGTCTCCCAACAGCAATTCTAAAGCAAAACTTGGCACCGGCAACCAAGAAGGCCGCTTTAAAATTTCTCCTAATGTTTCGCACAATTCATTCATCCGAACTGGATTAGGTGCTGTCGCATTCAAAACACCTTCAATTTGCGGATTTTGCAAAGCATACAATATTAAATTAACCACATCATCCCGGTGAATCCAAGAAAACCATTGTTTCCCTGTGCCGATCGGACCACCAGCAAATAATCTAAAAGCAGGTACCATTTTTGCCAGGGCACCTCCCATTCCCAAAACTATCCCCAGCCGCAAAATTACTAGCCGCGTTCCCGCATTTTTCACGGGTTGCGCCGCCGCTTCCCACTCTTTGCAAACTGTCGCTAAAAAATCATCCCCACCCAGGCTATTTTCCTCAAACTCGGCGGTTTCGCTGGTTCCGTAATAGCCGATCGCACTTGCACTCACAAACACCGATGGTTTAGGATTAGCAAGTGCGATCGCCTCGACCAATTTTGCCGTTGTTAATTTGCGACTATCCAGAATTGCTTGCTGGCGCGCCGCCGTCCACCTTTCCTCGGCGATCGGCACCCCAGCTAAATTTACAACACCATCGCAGCCCGCGATCGAATGCAGCCAATCACCAGACTCCGCTGGAGTGTAACCGACAATTTCCAGATTCGGATAAGCTGAAGCGGGAAAAACTCGCCGAGCTCGCTCCGAGTCGCGGGCTAAAACCAGCACACTATGTCCTTCCGAATGCAGCCTCTCTACTAAGCGGCTACCTACAAATCCCGTTGCTCCTGCGATCGCTACTTTCATTTTTAACCAATAATGCACATTTTTAGTATTTTAGACGATCGTCCAAACTTGTCTTAAAAGTATACAAAACTAGAGCCTGCCCGATCGCCTCAACACAAGCTTTATGTATAGCACTAATATCGTTTCCGGTTGCATCGGAATGATTTAACCGCAGAGGGCGCAGAGGGCGCAGAGGGAGAGAAGAGAGAGATGAATAATTCCGATGCTACCGGATTTGATATAAGGCCGAGTGTCACAATTAGTAAGGTGCGTCAGATACCTAAACCCTCAATCATCGCTCTAGAAATTCGCCTGACGCACCCTACAATTTGATTTCAGTATGCCAGTTGTGTAAGTCCTGATGTATTTTGATTAAACTAATAGGGGATGCGAGGAACACAAACAATGCCTGCAAAAAAACCAAAGCTTCTAATTGCTGCCGTCATCATCGCAGCAGGTAGCGCCGCGGTCTACTTTTACTTCAAGGGTTTAGCCGAAAAAGTGTCCAACCCTCTCGAAAGTGCCAAAGTTGTACCCGACAAAGCAATGATGGCCGCGTTCATCTCCCCCAATCCCCAAGCGCTGTCCCAGTTGCAGCAATTTGGCACCCCAGGGGCTCAAAAGTTACTCGGCCAGGGTTTGAAGGCCTTTCAAGAACAAAGCTTGGCGGGCACTGAAATTGACTATGACAAGGACTTAAAGCCTTGGCTGGGCGGCGTGATGGTGGCTTTGCTTCCCCCTGATGGTGAGGCGAAGACGGAACCCCCGAAACTGCTGCTGGTGGTAAGCGTGAAAAATCCAATTAGCGCTTGGAATTTTGCTAATAAATTAAAATCTCAGCAAGGTGCAAAAATTCAAGAGAGCGAGTATAAAGGGGTAAAAATTTCTGAGATTACAGAACCAAGCGGTAAGGGCTACAGTGTGGCTTTGCTTGACGATCAATTAGTGATGGCTCCTTTCAGAAAGTCTGTGGAATTGGCGATCGATACTTTTAAAGGACAGCCTTCTCTCGCCTCGCAGCAGAGTGCAACTAAGTTTTTGGCTGAAAGTGCAGGGGTACAAAATCCGATCGCAAATGTTTATATTCCTGATTATCCGGAAGCAATGGAGCAACTTCAAGCTAATTTGCCGCCAGATGTGAAATTGCCTTCAACCATGATTTCGCAGTTCAAACAAGTTAAGTCAATGGTTGCGGGAATTGGGATTGATCCGGCGGGATTGAGGGTGAAAAGTATCGCTCAGTTAGACCCTAAATTTCCTCAGCAAAATCCACAATTGCCATCGAAATTGTTGCCGATATTTCCGGGTGAAACTATTGCTTTAGTTGGCGGCAAGGGAATTGATAAAGTTTGGTCGGAAGCAACCGCCGAGGCAAAAACCAACCCGGATCTTACTAGCAGTATGAAGCAGATTCGGGATGGTTTGAAGCGGTTGAATTTGGATGCGGATCGAGATGTTTTTGGTTGGATGAATGGGGAATTTGCGATCGGGGCGATCGCTTCTAATCAAGGCATTTTGGCTCAGTTTGGGATGGGCGCGACGATGATTTTTGAAACGAGCGATCGCCCCGCAGCCGAAACGATGCTCAAAAAACTCGATGCGATCGCCAAAAGCAATCCTACAGTCAGCGTCGCCCCCAGACAAGTTCAGGGAAAGGAGGTTACGGAGTGGAAAATACCGCAACAAGGGACTTTATTCGGGCACGGCTGGCTGAATCAAAATACGATGTTTGTAGCTTTCGGGGGGCCTTTAGTTGATGTGATTAGTGCTACTCCGCCGCAGCCGTTAAGCAGCAGTCCGAATTTTCAGGCGATCGCCA
This sequence comes from Microcoleus sp., assembly GCA_042408215.1. Taxonomy (GTDB): domain Bacteria; phylum Cyanobacteriota; class Cyanobacteriia; order Cyanobacteriales; family Microcoleaceae; genus Microcoleus. The sequence continues at coordinate 42,250 of JAYFMW010000005.1, forward strand.
CTTCTGTCTCACCGGGCGATCGGGGTTACTTTTACCTAGATATGGAAAAAACCATGTCTTGGGCTAACCAATACCTGCTCAAAGCAGCACCAACTTTAGTTTCACCACCCACCGCTGAAGTGCTGAATTCTATTCGAGGAGTTAGCATAGTCACAACTTCCCCAGAGCCCTCAATTGCTCAATTGGAAATGCTGTTTTCCTTCAAATCTAATTAGCTAATTGGGAATCTATGCTCTTGTCCCCCCCTTCTTAAGGGGGGCTAGGGGGGATCTCCGGGTTTCAAAAAAGGGGAGTAGGGGTTGACTTTGACTGCTCTTGTCCCACCCCTACTCCCCTGAAAAAGGGGAGTAGGGGTTGACTTTGACTGCTCTTGTCCCACCCCTCTACTCCCCTGAAAAAGGGGGAGTAGGGGTTGACTTTGACTGCTCTTGTCCCCCCCTTCTTAAGGGGGGCTAGGGGGGATCTCCGGGTTTCAACCGCCGAATGAAACCGCCTCATCTTCCCCTCTTAAATTTAGCTAGAATATTCTTGAAATTGGCCAATAACAAAACCCAACCCCAAACCGCAACACCCGCACCAATACTAATCAACAACACCAACACAAAAGGATGAATTTCTACCTTAATTAAAGGCCAATAAAACTTCTGACTAGGTGCATCTTGCTTGATGAAATAAGGAGCACTGCTGGCTACCACACCCGCCGCCCCCAAACCAAAACCTACAGCTTGAATTGTTACCTCTAGTTTCGCATCCCGATAAGCTTCCTCGATCGCCACAATAGCTCGAATTGCCTCCGTTGCTTGCTCTAGCAACCCCGAACCATGTTTGAAATAGCCTAAATCAGCTTGAATCTGCCTTTGAAACTGCGGGCAAGTTTCTTTACTGAATACTTCGAGAAAACTTAAATCGGCATCACTACCATTATACTTTTTAGCTGCTTTGATGTCAAGACTTATTTGATTTAATTTATCCTGGTAATTTTGGGCATTAATGGCGATCGTATTTTGCCTAAACTCCAAATCAATCAGCATTCGGGCATACTTCACAGCCCGTGGCGGCATCTCAATCATCTGACTTGCCAGATATTCTAATTCCTCCTCCTTTAAACCAACACCTTTCGAGTGTCGCTGCTGAGATTGATCCCGCTGCAAATACTTAAAAGTCTTGTCAATATCCAGTTCAATTTGTTTATATTCCTCGCGAATCACCGCGTAAAGTTTGCGGCTATCGCGATAAGCCCGAAGAATCTTATTTCGGTACAAAAACAAATCCATAAAATCACTATAGCGCGTCTCATCCCAGATTTCATCAGTTACCGAACTGTTGAAAAACCAGACAAGAATGTGACTGTTACCATCTAGCTGACTCGGATTCCCGTACTCCAAAATCGGACTACCAAACAACTCGCCTTGACGGTAAAAATCCGGCAGATTTTGACCATAAATAAACTTTTCCAAACACTGTTTACCTAAACCTTTGAGAAACTGCGAATCAGCCCGCGCAGCCTGATTTTGTTCCACACTCAGCCAAGCCGTAAGCAGCAGAGTTTGCCCGAAATAACTCTGCACAAAATCCGGCAACAAGCAGTTATCAGCATTAAACTCTCGGAAGATGCTAACATCGACAGCAGGAGTTTTAATGCCGTTAAGTTTTTCGGGAACAAAAATTTTTAAACCCAGGGCATAGCTATCATCAATTCGCATCGGTAGGGCAAAACCCTTGAGAGTAATTGGCTGATTTTCAACCGAAATCTCCTTAGTAAAAGCCAGAGAATTGCGATTCTCAACAACTTGTTTATTAATCAGGTTAACTCGCCAGCCTACCGGTTCATCTTTTTTGTCCAAATAGCAGCCATTAAATCCTGTACCCACTGCTAATTTAGCCTGCAAAATCTCATCGCACTTCTGCCACAAAGTTACTAATTCCACAGAGGAATTAGACTCTGATTCTAGGGCGTTGCAGAGGTGAAAAGCAAATAAATAGACATTCGGGGCATAGATTTTGCTACTTTGAGTCATTGCTGGTATCTGATTGATTATATGCGTCGATTTTTTGAAGTTTTTTGTAGCTATCTTCAATGCTTTTACGCAGGGTTTGAGTGATATTAGTTAGCGGCTGCATTGTACTTGGGGTCGGTTCCCCCGCATCCTCGAAATCTTTCCGCAGACTATCTCTTAATGTGTCTACCAATCCATGATTCGCGCACCACTTGCTGATAGTGAAAGCAATGGGAAACAATTCATCATCTGCGGATTCTGCTATTTCTTCCTCTAATTCTGGTAAATCTTGCCATGCTGTCGGCGTGAAGATACTCGGATTTTCGCCCAGCCATTTGAGAAAGAGAATGATAACTTTGTCAGGTTCCATAGTAATTCCTCCCGTGATTAAAAAAAATACATTCGTAGGGGCGGGTTTCACCAACCATAATCGCCTGAAACAAACAATCTCAAAAACCCGCCCAACCCAACCAACAATCATCATCTACATTTTAACACCTATAGTTGTGGGGGGGCGGGTTTATATAGATTGTTGGTAATCGTTATATATTGTTGGTGAACCCGCCCCTACTTAATATCCCGTCGCGCAGAATGCCGCCCAATATTTCGGATCGCGAAACGGCTGTTCCTCCCTCGAACATATTAACCACAATTCCACACTTTGTCTAGATTTATTATCTAAATTTAACAATCCTACCCAAATTATAAAATCCTCCCGACTAACAGCGCGCATCCAGTTTTGCGCCGCATTCAAAGCAACGGCGACCGAAATTTTCCTTGCCAATTCCTGATAAAATTTAATCATCAAAATTGCCGTCGCAAAATCATCGACAGCCCACAGACTGCTGACAACATTCATGCTGCCGGCATACAAGAAACCGCTGGGTAAACCAATGTACTCATCCGTCATTGCGGTTGAGGTGGTTAACCCCGTTTCGCAGGCGGAAAGTGTGACGAGACTGCATTGCGGTAACTGCAATTCCGCAAAGATTTCTCGCAAGGTTAGGCATTTTTCTGGGATGGCTTTTCTGCCGCTGCGTAGGGTGACGTAGCGCTTGGTTTCTAGCCCCTCTTCTAGCCCCCCGTTAGCAAAGGCGTTTTCTTCTCTTAGCCCCCCCTTACTAAGGGGGGGTTGGGGGGGGTTAATTTCTAATATTGGTTCCAGGGAATCGGCTAACACTAGAGATGACAGCAACGGATAGTCAAAGTTGAAAACGCCGTGACAGGAAAAGTGCAGGTAGCTGGCATTTGAGAGGTTTTCTCGGTTTTCGTTGAGGGCGATTTTTGTGGCTTGTTTTTTGAGTAATATTTGATGCAAGTCGAATCTAATTTTGATGGTTTCTACTTCCATATCCGCGTTGAATAAGTCTTCGGTGGGATTCTGGAGTGCGAATAGTTGTTGCTGATTTTGTGCGGTGGATTTTCTGGTGGTGATGCGATTTTTTACGAGTTCCAGCAATTGCAAGCTGGGGGCGTATTTTACGCCGTCTGGGAAGCCGTCGAGGAGGTAGCCGCGAAAGTTAGTTTTTTGTTTAAATCGGGTTTCTGAGGTGAATTGGAGGGCGTGGAGGGGGAATAAATGCAGGTAGCGGTGGGGGACTAAGGTTAGTTGTTTGCAGGTTTCGGGGATTTGGGCGGCTATTTCGTTTAGGCGCAGGATTTCTGAGAGTTTTTCGAGTTTTTGGGAGAGGGTGTTTTGCCAGGTTGTGATGGTCTTTTTGTTGCGGTATTCGTCGAGATAGTCGTTTTTCCAAGTTTCTAATTCGGCTATTTCGGCTGTGGTATATGTGACTAATTCTATGTTGTTGCGGGTGATGATAAATGCAGATCCTCCCCAGCTATTATCGGAGTTGGAGTTGTTGGTGGTGATGCTGGGATCTGATCCCCCCCGGCCCCCCTTAAGAAGGGGGGAGTTGGAGTTGGGGTTGGAGTTGTTGGTGGTGATGCTGGGATCTGATCCCCCCCGGCCCCCCTTAAGAAGGGGGGAGTTGGAGTTGGAGTTGGGGTTGGGGTTGTTGGTGGTGATGCTGGGATCTGATCCCCCCCAGCCCCCCTTAAGAAGGGGGGGGTTGGAGTTGGAGTTGGGGTTGCCGATGTACCATTCTATGATTGCTGTTTCGGTGTCTAAGGTTTGTTGGAATTTGGTGATGTCGATGGGTTCGACTTTTTGAGTTAGGGTGAATTCTGGTTCTCGTTGTTTTATCTGTTCCAGCAATTGTGCTAGTTGCTGTGATGTTGTTTCTAATTTGTCTTTTTGTTGTTGGAAAGATTCGGGGCTGAGACTGCGGGTTTGTGTTGTGCGTTTTCCGCCGGAAATTCCGGTTTCTCCACTGTTTTCGGGGGGAAGAGATGGGGTTTCTGTGTCTAGGAATTGTCGGGCGGCGATTTGGTGGCGCAAGTTTGTTAGTTGCTGTTTCTCGGTGTCGCTGCACTACCCATGTTTGGGATATTTTACATTGTTTGTGGGGGGAAAACAACAACGAAGGGTTTCTGGCCACCACCCGTGAGTTCCAAGAAACCGGGTTTTTCTCCCAAATCTGCGACTGTAACCAAGTATCTCGCAAAAACCCGGTTTCTGGTCACCACCCGTGAGCTCCAAGAAACCGGGTTTTTCTCCCAAATCTGCGACTGTAACCAAGTATCTCGCAAAAACCCGGTTTCTGGCCACCACCCGTGAGCTCCAAGAAACCGGGTTTTTCTCCCAAATTTGCGACTGTAACCAAGTATCTCGCAAAAACCCGGTTTCTGGCCACCACCCGTGAGCTCCAAGAAACCGGGTTTTTCTCCCAAATTTGCGACTGTAACCAAGTATCTCGCAAAAACCCGGTTTCTGGCCACCACCCGTGAGCTCCAAGAAACCGGGTTTTTCTCCCAAATCTGCGACTGTAACCAAGTATCTCGCAAAAACCCGGTTTCTGGCCACCACCCGTGAGCTCCAAGAAACCGGGTTTTTCTCCCAAATCTGCGACTGTAACCAAGTATCTCGCAAAAACCCGGTTTCTGGCCACCTGTCAACAGTCAACAATCAACAAACAAAAAAAAGATGCTGCCTTTCCGTCGAGGGCAGCTACTTCAGTAAAGCATTTTATTGTCTCTCAAAAATTCTAGATTAACCTTCAGACGTTCCCGATTTATTCGGTAGTTGCAAGTCATCTGGATCAACATAATGACAAACTGCTTTGTCTATACAAATCAAAGCCCAACCAGATCTATCTATACTCATCAGCTTGTAAGATGCTGGCTGAATAAAGAAACCTTTGTGATTGCGAGTTGCTGGTTTGATATTAACGTGGTTCTCAGCGATCATAGTCTTAAAACTCCTGGTACTGTTTGTTAACTAAGCCTGTACTGATACTTTTAATTGGGACAATCTCCGACAATCTGAGACAATCCAAATATAGCAATCCTATTGCAAGGATTGGTGGTATCCCACAAAGCTATTGCCGTGAGACAATAGCGCTTTTTAATGTCTTAGACACCTGCAAACATTCAGGACTACGCCTATAAATAGGTACGCCTGTATTTGCTGGTAGCCGAACAAGCTTTCGCGGTTAGTGACTTTCGTAGTCCCAAGTTGCTTAGGTCTTTTAAGCCGAACCATTGGTTTCTGACTTATCTAAGTTTACCAGAGCAGCGCGATTTTTTGGGAAAGTATTTGTTAAACACAATTACTTACATTGTTGGGCTTATTACGGGAAAGTCGGGGAAATAGTCGTCCTAGTAACTGCTCCGCCGATCGAACTTGTGAATCGTCTAAGTCTTCAAATACTAGCACTGCTATTCTGAGATTTCCATAAAGTTATTTATTGATTTGTTACGACATCGTAATAAATCCCCAAGCCGATTTCCGCGATCCCCGCGCAAAAATCGACTGGTTTCCGTGGCTAGGGCTCAAACAGCCATTGCTGAACGCGGGTGAGACTCTTCCAGTCCGGTTTTCTGCTTAACCCATCTTCAAAATTCTTTTTAACTTCTTCGAGCAACTCTTCGGAAGCCATCAGGATTTGCTGAGCTACTTCTACATGAGGCCGCACGCCTTTTTCTTTGAGGTCGAGGATTGCTACTGCTAGGTTGATCCGGGCTTGGGGGTCGTGAGGGTTCAATTTAACGGCTGTTTTAGCTGCCTTTTGAGCTGATGCGGGTTTTTCTTCCAATAGGTAGAGCCACGCGAGGCTAGCCCAAGCATTGCCGTTTTTGGGAGCGCTAGCGCACACTTCTTTGAACAGGGGAATCAAATCTTTGGGGGCTTCGCCTGCTTGGTAGCGATCGAAACCTTCTTTAAACAATTCTTCAGGAGTCATTCGATTTTGGATTTTGGATTTGGAATTTTGGATTGGAAAGGGCATGGGGTAATTTAAAACTCTTGCCCCATGCCCAATTTTCAGGTTATGTAGAAAAAGAACTGCCACAGCCGCAAGTTTGAGTAGCGTTGGGGTTGGTAAACTGAAAGCCGCCACCGATCATGGCGTCGCTGAAGTCCAGCACCAAACCGTAGAGATAGAGAATGCTCTTGCGATCGCAAACTACCTGAAAGCCTTCGTAATCGAACACTTCATCGTCAGATTTGACAGTGCTCGGATCTGCGAAATCCATCACGTAAGACATACCAGAGCAGCCGCCCTGCCGCACCCCTACCCGCAAGCAGAGGTCTTTACCTTGTCTTTCTCTCAGGGCTAAAACTTGACGGACTGCGGAGTCCGTCATTTGAATGCCCCGCTTTTGTGAAATGGCTTGAGTCATGGTTTGCCGAACTCCTGATACTCTGCAATGGTAAGAGTTTAATCTTATCCATCCATTGTACAGGACTCCCGAAGGCTTCTGCTGTTGAGGGCCGCGCCTGCGGGAGCCTGGTTGAATTTTGGGCGTAGCGAAGCATCGAGGGACACTCTCTCGTTTGTATCGAAGTCTAGATCCCCCTCCCATCCCCCTGATAGTCGGGGAGTAGGGGGTGACTTTGAGAGAACGCTCTTGTCCCACACCCCCTACTCCCCTACTCCCCTGATAGTCGGGGAGTAGGGGGTATCTCCGGGGAAAGAAAATACGTCCTAGGGGGGGATCGAGTTCCCATTCCGCAATCCCTTCCCCCTCCCTTCCCCATAGGGTTTATGATTGAGAAGCAGTGGTTGACATGACCAGCACTGCAACCATGCTTTACCCAACGGGCTTACTCTAATGGCAGCGCTGAATCGCTCTACTCTTCGTCGGCTACAAAACTTACCTCAAATTCCCAGCGTGTGGGAGGGCGATCGCCGACCCTTATCTAATGCTGACTCACACATGATGCTAGAGGACGATGACGATCCTGAAGCTGGTGGCGAGTGCATTCTCTGGGTGGATGGCTCCGAAGGAGTCGTGAGGGCTATGGATATGGTAGGCCCAGATGCCGGCCCAGAGGCGATCGTCCGGGCCCTGCTACGCGCTATGGAACATCCCCAAAGTCCGGCTCCCGCAGTCCGTCCCCAAAAAATAGTAGTTAAAAACCGAGAAATTCAATTTTACTTGCGGGGCATACTTCAAGATTTAGGGATTGCGATCGACTACGTGCCGGAATTGCCCCTAATTGACGAAATATTTCGGGGAATGGAAGAGGTGGCTGGAACTAGGCCTCCCGAATTGCCCCCTCAGTATGCTGAAGTTTTAATGGAAAAAGCCGCTCAAATTTGGCACGACGCTCCTTGGCAGACTTTGGCCGAACACCAAATTATATCTATTGAAATTAATCAGTGGGATATCGCCACCCTTTACGTTTCAGTGTTGGGCCAGGGCAGAATGGATTACGGAGTTTTGCTGTATCGCTCCCTAGAATCCTTGAAGCGGTTTCGAGAGCGCGTCGTAAACGATAACTCTTTTGAAGATTTAGAACAGGCTTTTTTAGGGCAAGACTGTTTGTTTCTCACCTTTGAAAGTGTCGAAGAGGTGGATGAGGATGACGAAGAAGAAATTGATTTAGCCGATTTGCATCCATCGGAAATTGAACCGAATTTTGGCAACCTGCATCCTTTAGAAGGATTGCGATCGATTCTTTACGACGAAGAAGCCCTGACGATGTTAGTTGCTCTCGAAGCATTTCACCGCTTTTTCCGCAATAGCCGCCGCAAACTTGCAGCAGAGACATTTCCCACTCTCAGCAGCCGCTACCGCATCCCTGTTCCAGAGTCTGACACGGAAATTCAGCAAGTATCGGTTAAAGTTTCGACGATGCCTGATGTATCGGACGAATTGTGGCAGATGCTCGAAGACGAGGATGAGGATGAGGATGAATTTGAAATGCCGCTGCTGCGGGACGATTTGGTGCCACCAAATTCATTTTTGAGTCTCGGTGTCGTACCTTGGGAAACAGTGGAGTTTCTGCGTGGAAATGCACAATTTTACCAATCTGCGGAACTTGAAATTAATCCAGCCGGGGACGGTTTACCTGTGGTGATGATCCAAACTTCCCATCCGAAGGCAAAAACTATGATTCAGGATTTGAAGGAAGCCGGAGGAGTGAAGGCAATTTGTTTTAATCCGGGCGAAGATCCTTTTCAAGATGAGCAATACGACTTGGGTATTTTGCAAGCTGAAAATAAGGAACTTTATTTGTTTGGCGAGTTTAATGAAGGCGATCCGGTGCATCAGGAAGCTCGTAAAAAGTGGGAGGATCGCTGTCAATTAACCAAGGGTTGGTGCGGCTTGATTATTGCTAAAGGGTTGATGGGTGCTTCTCGTGGTCAGCCTCAGTTTAAGGACATGATAGCTTTGTTTGAGGTGCGGTGGCTGCCTGCTAAAGATTTAGGAATTGGGCCGCTTCAGTTGATGCCGATGTTTTGAAGTTAGTTGACGGTTGACTGTTGACGGTTGACTGTTAACGGTTGACTGTTGGTAGTTGGTAGTTGGCAGTTGGGAGTTGGCAGTTGGGAGTTGGCAGTTGGGAGTTGTTAATCGCTTGCGGCTGCTCATAACTAATAACTACTAACCAATAACATTATTCAGCAGTCAACTGTCAACTGTCAACATTCATTTTTTTTAAATTTTAATTATTCAGGAGAATGATTGTGTCAAATTCTAATCTAAAGCGAGAAGTGTTAGTTGCCCTTGATGCCGAATTTGCGGATAAAATCGACAAGCTTACGGATAATTGGACGGAGGCGATCGAACAAGCTCTCCGTCTCTGGTACGCTAAGCAAATAGAAGATAAGTTGCGGAAGTTTTATCAAAACCGCAGCCAAGAAGATATTGAGTTTGAGGAAGAATGGGCAACATTTGCTCAGTCACAAATGGAAGAAATTTTAATAGAGGAAGGTCTTTGATACAATGACAGAAACTTATCCGCGACAAGGCGAAGTTTATCTTGTTAGAGCTTTGGGAACGATCGGAGATACCAAAAAGCGTCCTGTTGCTGTCATTTCCATAGATAGTCGCAATGAATTCAGCCGTACTGTACCGATAGTCCCTTTTACTAGCGATTTGAGAGGGGGCGAAACTCCGACTAGGGTTTTGATTCCTGCTGGTGAAGGAGGGTTAGAATCGGACTCACTGGCTGTCTGCGAACAAATTCTAGCTGTCCAAAAGACGTTTTTAGAACAAGGCCCTTATGGTCAAATTAGTGCTGTGTCTTTGGCAAGAATTCAGAGGGCGGTACAAGTGTCGATCGGCATTTACGAACTTTAATAATATTTCTAATATTCTAAAATTTGTTACTAAGCATCAGCCCAAAGAAACCGGGTTTTTTACCTAATCTGTCGGCTACAAGGAAGGATTGAAGTAAAAAAACCCGGTTTCTGACCATCGGTGCGTCCAGGACTAGAACTTTAATATTCCCGATCTTCTAAAATTTGTTACAATTTGTAAAAATACTGTAAAGGATAGGTAAAATGCGGGTTGCGATCGCAGGTGCGGGACTGGCTGGAATGACAACAGCCGTCGATTTAGTGGATGCAGGCCACCAAGTAGAAATTTTTGAATCCCGTCCCTTTGTAGGCGGCAAAGTCAGCAGTTGGGTAGATCCCGATGGTAATCACGTTGAAATGGGTTTGCACGTCTTCTTCGGCTGCTATTATAACTTATTTGCACTGATGAAAAAAGTGGGAGCTTTTGACGATTTGCTCCTCAAAGAACACGTCCACACTTTTATTAATAGAGGTGGCGAAACTGGGAGTTTAGATTTTCGCTTCCCGGTGGGTGCTCCTTTGCACGGCTTGAAAGCATTTTTCACTACATCTCAGCTATCGGTACAGGACAAAATCCAAAATTCGATCGCCCTGGGAACTAGCCCCATCGTCCGAGGTTTGATCGACTTTGATGGAGCAATGAAAACCATCCGCAATTTGGATAAAATTAGTTTTGCTGACTGGTTTCGCAGCCACGGCGGCAACCAAAACTCCCTCAAAAGGATGTGGAATCCGATCGCCTACGCCCTGGGTTTTATCGACACCGAAAATATTTCTGCCCGGTGTATGTTGACAATCTTTCAATTCTTTGCTACCAAAACAGAAGCATCAATGATGCGAATGTTGGCTGGTTCTCCCAAGGAATATTTGCACAAACCAATTGTGGAATATTTGGAAAGCAAAGGCACGAAAATTCACACGCGACGCAGAGTGCGAGAAATTCAGTTTCAAGCAGGTGAAGAAACTCGCGTAACCGGTCTTGCAATAGCTAGCGGCGAAACCGAAGAAATTATTACGGCAGATGCTTATGTTTTTGCATTAGATGTGCCGGGAATTCAGAAAATATTGCCGACCGCTTGGCGGAAATGGTCGGAATTTGACAAGATTTACAAATTGGATACTGTGCCGGTAGCGACAGTCCAATTGCGCTTTGACGGTTGGGTAACGGAACTTGAAGATGAAGCGAAGCGTAAACAATTAAGTCATGCTGTAGGCATTGATAATTTGCTATATTCAGCAGATGCAGATTTTTCCTGTTTTGCTGATTTGGCCCTGACGAGTCCCAAGGATTATTATAAAGAAGGAGAAGGTTCGCTGTTGCAGTTGGTGTTGACACCTGGAGATCCGTTTATTAAACAAAGCAATGAGGCGATCGCCCAACACGTACTCAAGCAAGTTCAGGATTTATTCCCATCAGCGCGGGAATTAAACATGACTTGGTATAGTGTAGTTAAGCTCGCTCAATCTCTCTATCGCGAAGCACCGGGAATGGATGTTTATCGCCCTGCTCAAAAAACTCCGATCGCCAATTTCTTTCTAGCAGGAAGTTACACTCAGCAAGACTATATTGATAGCATGGAAGGAGCAACTCTTTCAGGGCATCAAGCGGCTAAGGCAATTCTTGAAGCTTACAGTCATTAGTCATGAGTCATTAGTCATTAGTCATGAGTCATTAGTCATTAGTCATTAGTCATGAGTCATTAGTCATTAGTCATTAGTCATGAGTCATTAGTCATTAGTCATTAGTCATTAGTCCTCTCGATCCCCCCTAACCCCCCTTAATAAGGGGGGGACAGGAGCGTTATCAAAGTCACCCCCTACTCCCCTTAATAAGGGGAGTAGGGGGTGGGACAAGAGTGTTCTCTTTCGTCCCTTAATCAGGGGAGTAGGGGGTGGGACAAGAGTGTTCTCAAAGTCTGCCTTAAGAAGTGGGGGGGACAAGAGTGTTCTCAAAGTCACCCCCTACTCCCCTTATTAAGGGGGATTTAGGGGGATCTAGACTCGACAACAAACGAGAAATCAAAAATCAAAAATCAAAAATCAAAAATCAAAAATCCCATGACTAATTGGTTAGAACATAGCGTACAAGTAGAAGTTGCAATTCCCATCGAATTAGCGTGGACACTTTGGTCTGACTTAGAGCAAATGCCGCGCTGGATGAAGTGGATTGAATCAGTTCGCATTCTCGAAGAAAACCCAGATTTGTCTCGCTGGAAACTCGCAACGGGTGGCTTGGAATTTAGCTGGCTTTCTCGGATTTTAAAGTTAACACCGAATCAGATTATGCAGTGGGAATCGGTGGACGGTTTGCCAAATCGAGGTGCGGTGCGGTTTTACGATCGCAAAAACAGCAGCATTGTCAAACTAACGGTAGCCTATGGAATTCCCGGCTGGCTGGCGAAATTGATGGACAATTCCTTTGTGGGGCGCGTAGTTGAATCAACACTTCAAGCAGATTTAGAGAGGTTTAAAGAGTACGCCCTCAAAGTCAAAGCAACATCCTAGAAAGCAAAGGCACTTATTGAGAAGCCAGAAGGCAGAATTAAAGCAAGATTTTGCCTTGATTGCGTTCTTTAGGAAGTTGGAGTTAATTACAAATTAAAAATTAACAGTATTAACAGTAGTGGGGACAAATAATTTTTAATTGTAACGCTAGGCTCGATCGCCCTTTTGCATCAGTATCATAGAAATATGCCGCCTAGCCTTGTCAATTATGAGTTACTGTCTCAACCCCGCTTGTCAAAATCCCCAAAATGCCGATCGCACCCAATTTTGCCTAAGTTGCGGCTCCAAACTCTTGCTCAGAGAGCGTTACCGCGCCATCAAACCCCTGGGGCGAGGCGGTTTTGGCCGCACTTTTTTAGCAATAGATGAGGACAAACCCTCCAAACCCCGCTGCGCCATCAAACAATTTTTCCCCTTATCCCAAGGTACTAGCAGCGCCGAGAAAGCAGCAGAATTATTCAACCGAGAAGCCGTGCGGCTCGATGAATTGGGAAAACACCCACAAATTCCCGAATTGCTGGCACACTTTCAGCAGGAAAGCTATCAGTATTTGGTGCAGGAATTTATAGAAGGTCAAAATTTACAGGAAGAATTGACGCGGAATGGGGCTTTTAGCGAAAATCAGATTCGTAGTTTGCTGAATGATTTATTACCAGTATTGGAGTTTGTACACTCACGCAGTGTAATTCACCGAGATATTAAACCACCAAATATTATCCGGCGTCGCAGCATTCAACCTTCAATTATTTATACTTACCCAACATTAACGGGGGAATTAGTTTTAGTTGATTTTGGGGCAGCAAAAGTTGTCGAACCTTCGATAGATATCGGTACTGTCATCGGTTCTCCCGAATTTGTCGCGCCGGAACAAATTCGAGGTCAAGCGGTTTTTGCCAGCGATTTGTATAGTTTGGGAGTAACTTGCATTTATTTGTTGACTCAAGTATCTCCTTTTGATTTGTTTGATATCAATCAGGATACTTGGGTTTGGCGAGACTTTTTGAAGGTGCAAATTGATCCGAAATTGGGCCGCATCCTTGATAAAATGATCGAACCGAGTCTCAGTCGTCGCTACAAATCTGTGGCTGAGGTACTCCAAGATTTGCCACCGCAGCAGTCGGCGGGGGCGGGTACGGGGGCACCGCAGCAGAGGGCGGGTACGGGGGCACCGCAGCAGAGGGCGGGCACGGGGGCACCGCAGCAGTCGGCGGGCACGGGGGCACCGCAGCAGAGGGCGGGCACGGGGGCACCGCAGCAGAGGGCGGGCACGGGGGCACCGCAGCAGAGGGCGGGCACGGGGGCACCGCAGCAGAGGGCGGGCACGGGGGCACCGCCCCTACAAGGGCCTGTAATTCCTGTGCAGAATTCACTACCACCAACGGTTGCAGGCACTATTATACCTGTGCCACAGATGCAGCGGGTTGTGCCGGCACACGCGCCCACTTGGAGGTGCGTTCATACTCTGGTAGGGCATTTAAATGCTGTCACATCGGTAGCTTTCAGTCCTGATGGCCAAACTTTAGCCAGTGGTAGCGAGGACAAGACGATTGAGATGTGGAAGTTGGACGCGGGAAAGCGGTGGTACACTCTCACGGGTCATTCTGACTGGGTGACTTGTGTGGCTTTTTGTCCTGATGGCCGGACTTTGGCTAGCAGTGGCCGGGATAAAACTATTCAAATTTGGGATTTGAATAAGGGTAAGTGGTGGTACGCTTTGACTGGTCATTCTGACAGGGTTTCTGCTGTGGCGTTTAGCCCGAATGGTCAGGTTTTGGCTAGCAGCAGTCGGGACAAAACTGTGCGGTTGTGGAATTTGAATAAGGGTAAATTGATGTCTACTTTGACTGGTCACGCTGAGGGGGTGGAAGCGGTGGCTTTTAGTGCTGGTGGGGAGTTTTTGGCTAGCGCTAGTCGGGACAAGACTGTGCGGTTGTGGGATTGGCCAAGTGGCCGATCGCTTTGTACTTTAGCAGAGCATGGGGATTGGGTGCGATCGACTGTTTTTGCTTCGACCCCCCCCAGCCAGGGCGGGCACGGGGGCACCGCCCCTACAAGGGGGGGAGTAGGAGGTGGGTCAATTTTGGCGACGGGAAGTCGCGATGGTACGGCGAAACTTTGGCGGGTGGATGCTGGGGGGCGAGGGATGCTGCTGCGAAGTATGAGGGATAATTCTGGGGATGTTTTGTGTGTGGCTTTGAGCCCGGATGGTCGGGTTTTGGCGACGGGGAGTCGGGATGGTACGATTTATTTGTGGGATGCTGAGGGCGGGGGTTTGCTGGAAATTCTGTCTGGGCACGGGGGGGAGGTTTTGTCGGTGGGGTTTAGTGCTGATGGGGGGAGTTTGGCTAGCGGTGGGGCCGATCGCACTGTGAAGATTTGGCGGGCGATCGGCAATTAGGGGAAATTTAATTTTTATGCTTGACAGGCGATCGAAGGTTGTGCTACATTAGGAATTCGTGAGGACGCATAGCTCAGTTGGTTAGAGCACTACGTTGACATCGTAGGGGTCACTGGTTCGAGTCCAGTTGTGTCCATAGATAAAACCAGAGTTTACGAGTCCGGTTTCGCTTCGGCGGTTGATGCTGTGGTGGGATTTAAAAGGGCGATCGATCTGGTAGAGTTTAGTATGGTAAGGGATCGCATCTTTAATGTCTGGTTAGCTTGTGATTCCGGTTTGGTGCGATCGGATGGATCAGCGTTTGGCGGGTGGTTGAGGGGGTAAGTGCGATCGGGCACAGTCTGCTTCCCCCCAGGGTTCACCTAGATACAGATGTTCATATCACCTAGCTAATGGGTTGCTTGTGGTTGTCCAAAAATCAGAAACTTAATAATTTGGGGAGACATAGAATGTCTACAAGAATTGAAGAAGTTAAGAAGCAGTTATCTAGTCAAAGTGAGCAAGAAAGACTTGCTGCTTTATCAGAAACTCTCAATTATGGTCAACAAGGTTTAGAACTTTTGATTGAACAGTCTATCAAAGATCAATCAGACAGAGTTAAACAATTTGCCTACAGAATTTTTCGGGGTGATACTTCTTATTTTAGGGCCAATACACCAGAAAACTTAACAACTTCCCCAACAGATGTTATTACTTCTCTGGCAATAAGTCCAGATAATACTATTTTAGTAGGAGGGAGTTGGCAAAAAATTTGGGTATGGAATTTGCAAAGCGGGGCAATAATTCGTACTATTGAAGGACATTCGCACTGGGTTTTGTCTGTTGCTAT
Organism: Microcoleus sp.; assembly: GCA_042408215.1. Taxonomy (GTDB): domain Bacteria; phylum Cyanobacteriota; class Cyanobacteriia; order Cyanobacteriales; family Microcoleaceae; genus Microcoleus. Next base: position 57,628 of record JAYFMW010000005.1, read on the forward strand.
TAGTCCTGATGGAAATACATTAGTTACCGGAAGTGCAGACAAAACTATTAAGGTATGGAATTTAAAAACTGGGCAAATTATTCACACGCTTAATGGTCATTCTAGTTGGATTACTGCTGTTGATATCGCTGCTGATGGAAAAACAATTGTTAGCGGTAGCACAGATAAAACCCTCAAAATATGGGAGCTAAATACAGGTAAGCTAAGTAAAACCATAAAAAATGAAAAGGAACTATCTTGTGTTTTGAGCTTATGTATGAGCCATGATGGAAAAGTGATCGCTTGTGGAAGCACTAATAATAAAATCACCTTATGGAATTTAGATAGCGGTCAACTCATACGCAGTATTGAAGGACATTCAGCTTGGATTCAATCTTTAAGTATTACTTCAGACAACACAACCTTAATTAGTGGAAGTCGTGATGGTGTTGTCAAATTTTGGCAATCCAAAACTGAAGAAGTCTCTTCAAATCAATCAGGTTCAGTTTTGGGTACAGGTTTACTAGATGTAGCAGCTACTGTAGCAGGATTTTCATTAGGAGGGCCTCTAGCTGTAGGGGCTTGGGTTTTAGGTAGAATTATTGTTGCCGAATTAGATAATAAAAATTTGCCTACGTTACCTCTTCAAAATTTAGAATGCACCAAGACTTACCCAAATAATCAATCAATTAATTCTCTAACTTGTCATGTCAATCAAAATATACTTGTCGTCGGTTTTTCCAAAAACATTAAAATCTTTGACTTAAAAGATCATAGAATCATCTACACTTTACCAGAACAACCCGGTTTTATTAGCTCTGTAGCAGTTAGTCCTAATGGAAAAACTCTTGCTGTTGCAGGGAAAGATTGGGTAACATTGTTGAAGCCAGAAACAGGAAAACCACTTCATGCTATTAAGGGATGTTCTTATCCAAAACTAAGCAAGATTGTGATTTTAGAATCTTCCCAAGAACTTTTCTATGGTCAATCTAAACATTTTACTGTTAAAGGTTTCGACCAGAATAATAGAGAGATGAGCCTTAACAATACAGATGTTAAATGGGAAACTACCGGAGGGAAAATCGAACAAGGTTTATTTACAGCCGGTCAACGAGAAGGAAGATTTGAAGTTAAAGCAAAGATAGGCATTTTTGAGGCTTCTGTCACAATTACTATTATTCAGCCTCCTAGAATCCGTGAGATTTCTGTTACTCCTTCTAGGATTAATTTAGAGTTTGGTAAAACTCAACAATTTACAGCACAAGTTTTAGATCAACGAAAAAATCCCATGCAGGAAACTGTATTATGGGAAGTAAGCGGAGGCGGAACGATTGACCAAAACGGCAATTTTGTAGCTGGAAGTGAGGCAGATAAATTTGAAATCATAGCTTCAGCCGGTTCAATTGTGCGACTTATTCCCATTACTATTATTGCTCCTCGCAAGCTAGATAAACTGATTATTACATCTTCAATAGATCAATTAGAGTTTGGGCAGAGTTTTCAGTTTCAAGTAAAAGGCAAAGATCAGTATGGTGACAATATCCAAACTGGAGCAATTAGTTGGTCAGTAAGTAATAGAGGAGGAAGCATTGATCAAAATGGCAATTTTGTAGCTGGAAAAGAAGCAGATGAATTTGAAATTATCGCTTCAGTCAGTTCAATTCGTCGAGTTATCCCTATTACGATTATTGAACCTCCGAGGCTAACAGAACTAATTGTTACATCCTCAATATCTCAATTAGAGTTTGGGCAGAGTTTTCAATTTCAAGTTAAGGGAGTAGATCAGTATGGTAACAACATACAAGCTGGAAAAGTTACGTGGTCAGCAATTAGTGGAAACATTGATAATCGGGGTAGATTTTATGCGGGCGACCGAGAAGACACTGTTATTATTAAAGCCAGTGTAGGGACAATTGAAACTTCCACTGAAGTTAAAGTTTACGAACCTTCTCGGTTAACTTTCCTAGATATTTTCCCTTCATCTGTTACTTTAGAACCAGGAAAAAGTCAAATATTTAATCTGGTTGCTTTAAATCAACGAGGTGAAGAAATATCTGTCAGTGATATAGAATGGAATGCAACAGACGGATTTATTGATCAAAATGGCAATTTTTCTAGTGGAGAACAGCAAAAAGGTGATTGTCAAGTCACTGTCAATGTGGGACATTTAAGAGCTAAGGCGGAAGTTACTGTTATTCCTGTTCTGAGAGGGATAAAAATATCTCCTGAACAGGTAGAAATTAAACCAGAAGAAGCATTTACTTTTACTGTAACTGGATTCGATCAGGTCGGCGATCCTTTAGACATAATGAATGTTATATGGACGACTACTAATGGTGGCTCAATTACTGATAAAGGTGATTTTAAAGGCAATTATAACAAGCGCGAAGTTACTGTCACCGCAAAATCGGGAAAATTTAGCAATACAGCTAAAGTGATTCTCCTACCTGTCTTAAAACGTTTAGAAGTTCAACCTGGTTTTGTTTATCTTAAATCAAGCGAACAGCAAACATTTGTTGCTAAAGGATTCGATCAATTCGGCTCTCCCATCGTGGCCGATGAGGTTTATTGGGAAACAACCGGAGGTAAAATTGATCAAGATGGTACATTAACTTTTACTCAGAATGAGCAAGGTTATTTTCAAGTAACTGCAACATCTCAATTAGTTCCTAAGTATACGCAAGATGTAAGAAAACTCTTTTTATACACTGGGATTTCTAGCAGAATAATATCTTACTTAATTTCCTATGAAATGCTGCTCCAAGAAATATTTGCTTTAGATTCAGGTTCAACAGATACCGAGAAAAATTTAGATGATTCCATAGTTGATGAGACACAAGAATTAGATATAAGTACAGAGGAATTCGAGGCAATTCAAGAGACGTATACGATAGTAGAAGCTGACGAACAACTAGATATAGAGGTAGATAGAACAACAGATATTGATACAGTAGAACCAAATGTATTAGATTTTTATACGGCTTTAGAAGGGTGGTTTTGGAAAAAGCTGCAAAAGCTAGTAGCTAAGGTTTTTCTTTCTATCAGCCGTTTTTGCTTGAGTGAAGCAAGTGCAAACTTAAGTGCTTCTGCTGATGTCTTTGTTTTGGCTGTTGAATACAATCCCTATAAATATTTTAAATGTCTTAATGTCCTTAATGGTCATTTTGATAGTGATTTTGATCGTGATTTGGGATTGATTCATACTTCTTTGGCTATTACACCAGATGGACAGAAACTTGTTAGTGGTAGTTGGTGTGACAATACTATAAAAATCTGGAATTTAAACACCGGAGAGTTACTTAGTACGCTAGAAGCCTGTGTTTACTGTGTTGCGATTACTCCAGACGGGCAAACGCTTGTTAGTGCGGGTGCGAATAGCACCATTAAAATTTGGGATTTAAAGACGAACGAGTTGCTACACTCTCTACATTGTTCAAATGAGGTTTATTTAGTAGCAATTACACCCGATGGCCAAAAGTTAATTGGTGTAGAAGACTCCAACATTATTCAAATATGGGATTTAAACAACCAAGAACTCTTAAAAAGTTTGGGAACTTATTCATTACACTCTGGGCATCTTCATTGGTGGGATAGTAACTCTATTGTTATTTCTCCAGACCAACAGACAATAATTGTAGGAAATGAAATTATCAAATCCTATGATTTAATAACCGGAAAATTGCGAACTATTATAGGATGTAATCCAGAATGGATTCATGCTTTGGCTATTACGCCAGATGGTAAAATACTTATTAGCGGACATGACAGAAAGATTAAAATTTGGGATTTAACGGCAAAGAAATATCCCGAGGTTCGGCTGACTTTAAAGAGTTCTACTCAAGAAGTCGAAGCTCTTACACTTACACCAGATGGTCAAAGAATTGTATCGGCTGGTTATAGATTCAAAAAATATAAATCTTATGGTTATAGATTCAAAAAACACGAATCTTATGAGTGGTTTATTGAAATATGGGACTTAAATACTGGAGAAAGACTTGGCTCTATAAAAAGGTATTTCACAGGCAATCGTTTCATTAGCCTTGCAATTACCCCAGATGGAAAACAAATTATTAGTAGTCACTGTGATGGAACTATTCGGATATGGGGAATCCCAGAGTTGAGTATGTAACAATAGCAGTTCTCAGTTGCCGACAACACAGGGTAGCTACCGATGTAGTGGAGTTATCGGTCGTTTTAAAATTTGTTTAACAACCCCATGATAATTAGGATTTTCTCAACCTTCTAATTAACGAATCAGCTACTTATTTCCACTGACTGTTAATAATCTCGCTTGCACAGATTCTAAAATCGAATCTCGAATAAAAGCACTAGCCTTGATAATTTCTATCCCAATTAATTCCCCCGCTTCATTGATTTCTACCGTAATATTAGGACTGATTTCCACACTGCCGGCTTCCCGTTCATCAGAAAGAGTTAAATGAAGAATATCCTCTTTTTCAAAATACGCCATTTTTGGATTATTCATAAATTACAAATCTCCCAATTGTTAAACGAAACTTTATTTGTTGACGAGTAGTTGCACAGTGATCGGAGTCATAGAATCTTCGTTTATTTCATAAGGTATCATAACCAATTCCTGATTATGTTTACCCACAACAATTTGACTTCCCGTTACTGTGTCATCATACCTTTCTCCCGAAAATCTAATAATATTTTCCAAGATACTTAAGTCAAACCCCCTTAACTAGGCTCTATATTGCATATAGTCAGTCCAGATAATCTTAACCATATCTATTATAGTTACATAACCGTGTTCTTTTCCCCATTGTATCTAAGCTTGAGCCATTTGCGACATCCGACCACGCTGTTCAGGTTTTACCGGAATCAAGAGCAGCATTAAGTTGTTTTGCATCTTAAACCAATTTCTTGCTGATGTTGTGATTCAACCATTCTTGAAAGCGCTTTTCTCTCCCAGAGAGCCTTCTGAGCAAGCGTCTAGCCGCCTGAGTGCGTTTGGATTGAATATTCGCGATCGCCTTGCTATACTGGTCACGAACGGTTTGAATTTCTCGATCGCTCCCAGACTCACCCGTGGAATTGGTAGCAAGATCTCTAGGACCAAAATCAACTCCAATTACTTGAGGATTTTTGCTAGTTGGCGGGCTGTCAATTGCAACTGTAAAGTGAATGTAATAATCATCTTGCTTGGTTTTACAAAGCGTTGCGCTCGTCAAAATTTGACCACGCAACAATGCAATGTGAACACCGCCAGCCCATCGAAATATTAAACTGTTTGCGTCCACTAATCAGAGTAATGCCAACTGTTTGCTCAGATTATTTGTACTCAACATTACGAGGATTTTACCGGATCAAAGTTGTTCTTAATTTGTGGATTTTATGAACAGCTTTGGCGTTAGTAATCCCTCTGCTAATTGCTAGACATGGTTGGCTTTAAATCCAGTCGCAGCCTTAACCGAATAATAGGTTTTATGATGTAACTTGGTTGTATTCCAACAATCTTATTTCGGAGCAATCTGCAAAATCTGATTGCAAGCATCAGCAAATCCCCTGCAAGGGTTTGGTCAATTTCTGGACGCAAGTTTGTAGTTACTATTAGCTTACACTTAACAGAAAGGGCTTGAGTCATAGTATAATCCTGACTAACAGTGAACAGTTAACAGTTAAGAGTGAACAGTTAACTGTTCACTCTTAACAGTGAAGCGGAGTACGGGGTCTCCTGCGAGGTTTAGATGAAGAAGTGTATTAGGTCGCGCTCAATGGCGGGTTGCGCCATCGAGCGCGACCTACCGAAGTTTAGCTATTGATTGAAGTCAAATTTTGGATCAAATCTATGTTGAACAACTTTAAACTCAGAGGAAAAATGCTACTTGGCTACTCAGTGCCAGTAGGATTAATCGCAGGACTAGCGATCGGTGTCTATAGTACATCGCAAACAGTTAGTAAGAACTTTGAGGAAGCATTGCAAGCAGTAGAAGCTGCTAGGATGTCAGACTACATTGAATTGAGAGTGTCAGAAATTGGCCGACAGTCAAGGGGCTATGCTCTGACCCTTGACAAAGAATCGCTCGATCGCTACGAAGCGGGTGTCAAGAAGCTGAAGGAAACTGAAGATCAAGCCTCAGATCTGACTCACAACCTCAGCAATGAACAAAAAAAACGGATGACCAAGATGGTTGAATTTTCAACCCAGTATGACAAGATCGCCCGTAATCTGATTGAAGCGGCCAAAGCTGGTAACCGTAAATTGGTAATGGACACAGCGGAGCAGGGTGCAGAAAATCTCAAGGCTTTCGAGGCTGTTATGGCGGAGTTTGACACTCAGCAAGCTAAGCTAGTCAAGCAGTCGGAAATTAACACCAAAAATACGCTAGGTTTGTTGGTCATGATGTCGATATTGGGTGCTGTTGCTGCTTTAGTTATTGCTTTGGTGGTGGCATACTTGATATCCACGGCGATCGCCAACACCCTCAACCAAACTGCCGGCGAAATTGCTAGCTCCTCGGCACAAATCGTCAGTGCGGTCGAAGAGCAAGAACGCACCGTCTCGCAACAAGCTAGCTCAGTGAATGAAACCTCGACCACGATGGACGAACTCGGCGCATCTTCGCGCCAATCGGCGGAACAGGCTGAAGTCTCTGCTTCAGGGGCACAGTTAGCCCTCTCGCTGACTGAAGGTGGCACAAAAGCGGTGCGCCAAACTCTTGATGAGATGACTACCCTCAAGGACAAAGTGGGGGCGATCGCCCAACAAATTTTGCGCCTGAGCGAACAAACCAACCAGATTGGCAATATTTCGGGCTTGGTGGGTGACTTAGCTAATCAAACCAATATGCTGGCCGTGAGTGCCGCCGTAGAAGCCGCCCGTGCTGGCGATCGTGGGAAAGGCTTTGCGGTAGTTGCTCGAGAAATTCGCAAACTTGCTGACGAAAGTAAGCAGTCTGCGATCAAGATCAACAGGCTGGTATCGGACATCCAAACGGCGATCGACTCCACCGTGATGGTCACCGATGAAGGCAACAAGACAGTGAATGAAGGCTTGTCCCTTGCCCGTAGCATGGCAGATGCATTCACAGGTATATCTAACTCGATCAACAACGTTTTCATCAGCAGTCAACAGATTTCGATGAATGCCAAACAACAAGCAGTTGCGATTAATCAAGTCGTCGAAGCGATGAATGCGATTAATCACGGTGCGCGGGAGACGGCTTCGGGTGTATCGCAAATCAAAGTCAGCACGCACCAACTCAATTCTGCTGCTCAAAAGCTGCAAGCAGTTGTTTGATCCTCCAGCCTTCAGCATCTCCGTTCTCAAGGGGGACTTAACGAATTCAAGCCCCCTTTTTCATGGCTGGTAGCGACTGTTCGCAAAAAATTAGCTAAATCTTCCTAAAACTACTCAGACAACAGATCATCCGTCTCATTCCCGATCGGGGATCGGAGAGCAATATATCTTGCTACGGGAAGAACAACAACCGCAATCTTTCTTTATTGCTGCTTGGGAATTACGAGGACTCACCACACGCGAGGCCCCGGTGTTGTTTTGGATTGCCAAAAATAATAGCAATGCCTCATACCAATTTTTTATGAGGCTGCATAGAATCTGATCCCCCCTAACCCCCCTTAATAAGGGGGGGACAAGATTCTTCTCAGAGTATGCGATTGTTTGAATTTATATTGTAGTTCAAGCTCCCCTGAATAAAGGGGGGGGACAAGATTCTTCTCAAAGTCACCCCCTACTCTCCTTCTTAAGGGGGATGCGAGGGGGATCGAGATATGTGCAACGACCCATTAAATTGGTATCAATAGCTAAAGTCCTGACGAAGGAAGGATCAGTTGCACTCTTCGGAACGGTACGAAAACATTTGGAGAATCTTTACAAAAAACTATACAAACTAGAACGGGTGCGGTGATGGTTGCCAAGAGAAAAGTTGGGGCTACTCAAAGGAGAATTTGCGGCGCACGCTCGCGTAGTCGAAGTGTTGCAATATCTTCATAATCCTATACGCAGATCATCGTATTGTTTCCCAGATTTATTTGGAGGAGTATTAGATCAAAGCCAAAACATGACAGCTCAGATGAAGTGCTTTGGTTCACTGGCTAAAATCCAGATTCAAAGATCAGAAACTACTCTGATTAAGCAAAAGGAGTTCTCAAATGACTACAACAACCCATACACATACATTTTCAGATCATGATGCTGCCCTGATCGCTGCCAAGAAAGACATAGCGGCTGAGAGTGATACCACGGGAAAAACGTGGCGTGCTTACCTCTTTAGTGATCCAGCAGCAGCAGCGGCCTATGGGAACATAGCTCCTCCACAAGGACCTGGGGAAATTATCTTTTCGGTTCTCCCTGATGGAAAAGTGTGGGTATTCCCCTACTTTTAACTCTCAGCTTGTGAATCAATCTCCATGACGCTGGTTTGAGTATTGGAAAAAACCTGACTATTCCAGGCATTTTTAAACCCTTATTCAACAGCGCCAGTACGAAGCTCATTGTCCTATCCTATGCTTTTGAACATCTTAGCTTGGGATGGGACAAGGATCGTAAATCAGGTTTGGCAAATACAGAAACGAAGTGACTATTCACTTTTAAAGCCTTGATGCTGCATTCAAACCATTCCCAAAATCTGTAACTAATTGAATGAAGTAGACCGGAAAAATCACTTATAAGATGACTAAAAGGAGATAAATTATGCCACAAGGAATTGCTTTAACAATCGGTCTCAATTCCGTCGATCCTGCTCATTATGGCGGCTGGTCAGGTGAATTGACAGCCTGTGAAGCCGATGCCGAAGATATGGCTGAGATTGCCAAATCTAGACACTTCACCGTCAAAACGCTTTTAACCGCATCTGCGACGCGAGCAAAAGTCATCAGCGAGATGAATCAAGCTGCTACAACCCTAAAATCCGGTGACATATTTGTGTTGAGTTATTCTGGTCATGGCGGACAGGTTCCTGACTTGAATGGAGATGAACTCGATGACATAAAGGATGAAACTTGGTGTCTTTATGACGGTCAATTAATCGATGATGAAACCTACAATTTACTGGGAAAAATTGCGACAGGTGTCCGCATCCTAGTTTTTTCTGATAGCTGCCATAGTGGTACTGTTACCAAGCAGGCCTATTATCAAGGGACAATTGCCCGGAGTGCTACTCCTGCTACCACAGAGGTAAGATATCGCTATATGCCAAATCCGATTATTCTGCGAACCTACAGGCAGAATAAGGCTTTTTATGACTCTATCTTAGACAACAAGACCTTGAAAGAATCTCGTGAAGCGGTGCGCGCATCCGTCCTCCTAATTTCTGGATGTCAAGATAATCAATTGTCCGCTGATGGCAACTTCAATGGTCTGTTCACCGGCAATCTGCTGCGGGTTTGGAATAATGGACAATTTAAAGGAGATTATCGACGTTTTCACAAAGCGATTCAACGAAATATGCCACCGGTTCAAACACCGAATTATTTTCGCGTCGGTGCTATTGACCAAAATTTTGAAAAGCAACCACCGTTTACGGTGTAAAGCTTGGAACTAGAATTGAGGGAGCACAAGAAACTTGTGCGGTGCGGCGGTGTCTTGAACCTACTGGGTCTCCACCTGATCCGGAGCAAAAAATCACTCCTCTCAGTAGCGGGTTCTGCGGAACTGAATTTTCAGGAATTAAGCACAAAAACTCCCAGTAGTGTTGATAGTGCGTTATGCTGCGCTAACACACGCTACAGATAGAGGCTGTGCGTAAGTCCTGGATTTTGGTTAGTCTGGCAATTGAGCGCCCAAAGCGCCGGGATTGCACAGCACCGTAAACAGAAGTGAAGGGTTTTGTCCAGGACGTAAATTACCCCTCGGCCTCAAAAGTGCAAATGACAGCTCTTACTTGCTACAATCCAGCTAGAAAAAAGGGATTGCTGCGACAACTCCCGTCCCACACGATCGATAAAAAACATGATCACCGAACTGTTAGATGAGGCGCTTTCTCTGGAAATAGCGCACCCAGATCAAAAGCAAAGCTAAAAACTGCTTTGACAACGCTTGTAAGGCCGCCTTAGCGATGGAGGGGGCGCTCTACGTCCAAGGCTTTTTGGCCACTCCGGGCGCACCCTACAAGCCGATCGAGTATAGTTGGATCGAACTCTCGGAGCGGATTGTTGACCCAACCTTCCCCCACCTCGGCCTGGAAGCTCAACACCTTCACTACTTTCGGGCACAGAGCTTAAGTGTCAAGCAACTCAAAGCCATCCTAGAAGAATCAAAAGAAGATTATCCAGAGGACGACCCCCTGCCGGTTTATGGCGACCAACCTTATGAGTATTACGGAGACTTAATGTTAGGTGGGAAATCTTACCAAATTGCTTACGAGCAAGCCTTGGTTAAATGCAGGGAATTGAACCTCCCCAAAAAACAGTAAGCGCACTAATCCAGTTTTAATTAGGTGGCACAGAATCTCGTGTAAGTGAGCTTCCAGGAAGTTGATTTGGCGCAGTATTGGATTTTGAGCTGATGATTTCATAACTTTTCTCATCCCATGAATTCGACTGTTTACCTACTGGGATTTCAGTTGGCTTGCTTTTCGGTTTAACTTCGCCTTGAGAACTTTTCGGTTTAACTTCGCCTTGAGAACTTTTCGGTTTGACTTCGCCTTGAGAACTTTTCGGTTTAACTTTGACTCCAAAACCTTTAGATTTATTGCCTTTAGCAGAACTTGATGCCTGTTCCGTTGCAGGCTTCTTAAACTCCTCGTCTAATTGGTCTAAAATCTCCTCTTGTTCGGGAGTATGTTCTGCTGGTTGCTCTAAATTTCTGGGATTGTATTCGTCTACCAACCGGGCTAAAAGTTCCGAAATTGACATTCCCGCTGCGGCTGCTTTTTTAGCTAAAATGTCGTAGGTGTCGATTTTAATCCGAATTTGTTTGAGCCGGAGTTCGGGATTGTTGTCAACAGTTTCGCTAATTGTTACTGCGGTAATCCTTTCTTTTGGCACTACATCCACAACTTCTTGCCACTTTTCCTCCAAAGGACAGTCGCCGTACTTGTTAATTATTGCGTGTTTAAACAAAGGGACAACCTGAGCAACGCAGCTCGGCAAAATCTCAAATCCGGCTTTAATTAAGCGCAGGCAAATGCCAGCAGCTTTGATAATTTGCGTACAGTAAAAATACTGTCTGCCTAATGCTTGTTCGCAGTAAATTTTAAAGGTTTTGAACTGGTCTTTGTACAATCGCAGTCTTCGGATCGCGTCTAGCATGATTCCTTGACGCACATAGTCTAGGAATCCCCTTTTAATTTCGCCAGTCAGGTAGTCTAAATCGTGAAAGGGTGATTGACTCTGGATTTCTTCTTCAAAGTCTAGAAGCGGGCCTGCAAAGTGAAAGTTGAAGGCGACATCGCCTACATAGAAGTTGTCAATGGATGTGGGCATAATCGCGAATAGTTCGAGGAAGGAAACGATATCACAGAAGTAGTACGATCGCCAAGTACAAAAAAAGTCTTGCTCTTGATGTTTAATACTTTGATACAATGTTGACTTGGGCTGTAAGGTCCATCGACCTTTTACGCAGCACCACATCCCTCCTGCCTTGAGAGAAAGGGACTTGAGTTATGCACCCAAGCCCCAAAAATGCTAAGGGTATGCAGGCATAATGGATAGAAACCACAAATAAGGCAGCTCGCTAAACCAAAGCGTTTCCACCGTCCGGCTAAAGGAGCAGCCTTTTTGTTGTTCTATATTTAAAAGCATACTTGTAAAACTGTGAGTTGTCAACAAGTTTGATTGTGATTTTACTATGATATGTCTAAAAAGAAACAAGCTCAAGAGCCCAAAGATATGCCAGCACTGCAAATTTTGCGGGTGGCTGCTGGTTTGTCACAATCGGCTTTAGCCAAGCAAATTCCCGACAAAACGGGCGCAAAAACCCTAACTCAGCAAGCAATCAGCAACTGGGAACGGGGGATAGACGAACCCGAACTAACAATTGCTCAAATGAAAGCCCTTTGCGAAGCTCTAGGAAAAACGCTGAAGGATTTACCTAACAACTTAGGCCCACCAAATCGGGACAGACAACTTTCAGGAAACGGACTTGAGGAATGCACTAAAAACCAGAAAATACCCAAGGATATGTAGCCCTAATAGATGGAAACTACAAATAAGGGGTGAGACAAACCTGCATTTTTACCTGGGAGGTTCGTTGAACCACCTGGATAGTGCCGACGAAAATCAAGTTTACGTCTTATTCACGGCTTTGTCAAGACGTTTACATCATGAATATTTCCTCCTATGATAGAAGAAGATTTGCCAGAAAAAAAGAAATCTCCATTGAGACTACTCAGAGAAAAAGCCGGACTAACACGCCCTCAAGTTAAAGAAAAAATCGGAATTTCCGAGCGCAGACAAGCTGACTGGGAATCTGGGAAGGCTCTACCTAATGCTGAAAACATACTTGCTATGGCTAACCTGTACCAGGTTTCTCTAAAAAATATATTTCGGCTGTTAGGGCTAGACGTGACTAAAATTCCCGACGACTTACCCCGAAAGCAGCAGCCCAAGGACAACTAATACCACTTCTCAAAAGTTATGCGACGCCCTTGTCTATCCCCCCCAAGGGCGTGTTTTCTTGACCCGGAGAACCCCCGCATTCTTGCCCCCTACTCATATTAAATCCTCTCTTCATCGGAATGATATAAACGGAGGACACGACTGTCTTGTCACCTACAATTAATGAGTCAGCTACAATTAGATCATAATTTAAATAGGAATTAGTCCGAGCGATCAGTCGGTGACTTTCCCTCTCATAGCTTTAATCTGCCCTCGCTTGGTTTTGCTGTCGAGACGTTTGCGCTGAGAACTACGAGTTGCTTTGCTGGGTTTGCGTCTTTTTGGTATGGCGATCGCACTTTTAATCAATTCTTGCAGTCGTCTTAATGCTTCTTCCCGGTTCTGTTCTTGGCTGCGGTGTTCCTGTGCTTTAATCACAATAACACCTTCCTGGGTAATGCGGTTGTCGTTGATTTGCAATAAGCGCTCTTTGTAGCGATCGGGTAATGAAGAAGCTGGGATATCAAAGCGTAAGTGAATGGCGGTTGCCACTTTATTCACGTTTTGGCCTCCTGCGCCTTGAGAGCGAATGGCATTAATCTCGATTTCGCGATCGGTCCAGGAACACAGTGTTAGAAATTTGTAGCATGATTCATCAGTGAGATTAAAGATACTGGAAAAGCAGTGCATCTTTATATATAACTTACTTTAGTCAGGGAACAGGATATTAGGACACGGCAGTGCTGTTTCCCTACAATTAATCTGGGGATGGTTACATCTCTCGCGAGCACAAGCGATTATTTTGGGGTAGGGACACGGCACTGCCGTGTCCTCTCCGTTGCTAATAAACTTTTTCTTGACTCTTCTTCTTTCAATGTATCAAATACCAATGCTGCAATATCACCGATAACGGCAGCGGCTCTTACTATAAAAGGTTTCATAAAATTACATTGATTTTCAAAACGACGAATATATTAAAACAGGACTTACGCATTCTCCACGCTGTTGCAAAGGTTTGAGATTCTTCGCAACGCTTGCGAATGACAGAAGTATGTTCCAATGCGTCCAGGACTGTAAAAGCTATCTCAAAAACAAACGTCAAAACAATTTGCAACCCCAAATAAATTAGTAAGGTGCGCCGAAACGCACCCTACAAAAACTAATTAATCAGCAGTACCCGTTATTGTAGGGTGCGTCAGGGTGGAATATTTTCTCACATTGTCGATCGTCTCGCCTGACGCACCCTACACAGATTAATCAGCAGTACCCGTTTTCACCGACTATTCAGGAATCTGAGTCCACTCTGTGTGGAAGAATTCACCGCGTGGTTTGTCCGTGCGCTCATAGGTGTGAGCCCCGAAATAATCCCGCTGAGCTTGGGTCACATTTTGCGGCAATCGATCGCGCCGATAGCTATCAAAATAATCCAGCGATGCGCTAAACGCTGGCACTGCAATCCCCAGTTGGCTAGCAGTCGCCAACACGTCCCGCCAAGCTGATTGGCGATCGAGAATACTCTGCTTAAACTCCGGCGCTAACAGCAAATTCGGCAACGCCGGATCGTCCTTGAAAGCTGTTTTAATCTTGTCCAAAAAGCCAGCCCGAATAATACAGCCGCCCTTCCAAATTCGAGATATTTCGCTCAAATCAAGGTCGTAATTATACGACTTTGAAGCCGCGCTCAAAAGTGCCATTCCCTGGGCGTAAGAACAAATCTTCGAGCAGTAAAGCGCATCCCGGACTTTGTTGATAAACTCTTGAGTATCGCCCTCATACTTGCCGCTAGGCCCAGTTAGTTCTTGAGAAGCTCTGACGCGCTCAGCCTTATAAGAAGACATGATTCTGGCATTCACAGCAGCAATAATTGTCGGAATGCTCACCCCCAATTCCAAAGCACTCATTACAGTCCAGCGGCCGGTACCTTTTTGGCCCGCTGCGTCCATAATCACCTCAACTAAGGGCTCCTTAGTTTCCGGGTCAATGTACTTGAAAATATTAGCCGTAATTTCAATCAAAAACGAGTTGAGTTCGTCGGTGGTATTCCATTCGGCAAAAACTTCTTGCAACTGTTTGCCGTCAAGTCCCCCAACGTTTTTGAGCAAATCGTAGGCTTCAGCAATGAGCTGCATATCACCGTACTCAATGCCGTTGTGAACCATCTTCACGTAGTGACCAGCGCCACCAGGGCCGATGAATGTGACGCAGGGGCCATCATCTACTTGAGCCGCAATTTTAGTCAGAATCGGCTCCAATTCCTTGTAAGCTGCTCGCGTGCCACCGGGCATCATGCTAGCACCATTCAGCGCGCCTTCTTCGCCGCCGCTAATTCCCATGCCGACAAATCCCAGTCCGATCGATTCTAAGTCTTTGGTGCGGCGTTCGGTGTCGTCGTAGAGCGAGTTGCCGCCGTCAATAATCATGTCGTCGGGGTCTAGCATCGGTTTTAGCTGGTCAATTACCGCATCTACGGCTTTGCCAGCTTGTACCATAACTAAGATTCTGCGGGGGCGTTCTAGGGCTTCGACGAATTCCGCCAGAGTCTTCGTGGCTACAATGTTTTTGCCCTGGGCGCGTTTTGCCATGAATTCGTCGGTTTTGGCTGTGGTACGGTTGTACACAGCTACGGAGAAACCTCTGCTTTCGACGTTCAGCGCTAGGTTCTCGCCCATTACGGCTAAACCGATTAAACCAAAATTTTGCTTTGTCATGCTTAATAAATCGCTGGTTGTTCCCGCTTGATGATAGATTTACGATCTTGGGAAAGCGAGGCGGGGTGTAGCGCTTTCCTCTGGCTGAAATGTCAGAGAATAGACCTTTGACACTCTCAGGGCTAAAGCCACTGAGATTCTGCGGACAGAGTAAAACTCTCGCTACGACCGTCAAACGCCGTCTACCTAGTCACTCTAAGTCAAGCTTAGGTTTCTAGCTACTTTTATTTTTTCCAATGCTTTCAGAATCCATCACTAAGCCAAGACGCGGTACGCTCCGCAACCTGCCTTTATTTGCTCTTTCCTGTCATACTGCGCCAGGACTTAAACCTAACCGTTGTTTCATAGGAGCCGGGATTTCTCCGATACTAGGATGCTTCAACACGTAGATGTTTTTTGTTCTTACTCACGATCTAATTTTAACACAAATACCACTGCGACTGAAGTCGCTCGTGCCGCTTCCCTAGGAAGGGCTAAAGCCACTGAGTTTCCCGCATCCCGTATTAATTTTTATGAGGTTTAATACCAGTTTTTTATGAGGCTGCATAGAATCTGATACCCCCTAACCCCCCTTAATAAGGGGGGAACAAGATTCTGCTCAAAGTCCCCCTTATTAAGGGGGATTTAGGGGGATCGAGATATATGCAACGACCCATTAAATTGGTTTAAGTGTATTTATATTCTAAAAATTGATGTTTGGTGAATCAGTAGGGTTTTTTTAAGATTTAAGGGATCTTAAAGAGAGTGGCCAGCGATAATAAGGCAGATATTGAGTCGATCGCAGTAACGATAGATACAAACTAGCCGAAATTTTGGAGAAAAGTTAGGAGACTATACTATGGAAGATTTACAGTATCTCGCGGCCTGGGTGAAGGAGCAACACGCTCGCGAGTATATTTTGACTTGGCTGCTGAGTCAACAGGGACTTTGGTGGTCTGATGGGGACATTTATCAGGCGGTTTTGCAAAAGTCGGGAAAGCTGTTGAAAGCTTATGTTCAAAAGAGACAAGCGGGAGAGTTATTTGAGGGGATTTCTGAGAAGTTGGGACCCGATGATAATTGGGATGATTTGGCGGGGAGTTTGGCGCGAATTGTTGCTGTTTATCAAGAGGAATTATCGCATTTGCAAGATCGCGATCGCAAGGGGGATAGGCTAAAAAAAAATTTGAATAGCAAACAGTTGACTGGGGATGCTTTGTCGCTTTTGGAGGTGCAGCAAGCTTTGCCCGATCCTTATGCGGATACGCTGACGGGGAGATAGTCATTAGTCATTGGTCATTAGTCATTAGTCATTGGTCATTAGTTATTGGTCATTAGTTATTGGTCATTGGTCATTGGTCATTGGTCATTAGTTATTGGTCATTAGTTATTGGTCATTGGTCATTGGTCATTAGTTATTGGTCATTAGTCATTGGTCATTAGTTATTGGTCATTAGTTATTGGTCATTGGTCATTGGTCATTAGTTATTGGTCATTAGTCATTGGTCATTGGTCATTGGTCATTAGTTATTGGTCATTGGTCATTGGTCATTGGTCATTGGTCATTGGTCATTAGTTATTGGTCATTAGTTATTGGTTATTGGTCATTGGTCATTGGTCATTGGTCATTGGTCATTGGTCTGTGTAATGACTAACAACTAATGACTAATGACTAATATCAAATCCGGTAGCATCAGAATTATTCATATCTCTATTCTCTCCCTCTGTGTCCTCTGTGTTCTCTGCGGTTAAATCATTCCGATGCAACGGTCAACGATCTAACAACTAATGACTGCTGACTGCTGACTAATGACTAAATATAGCTGCTAGCTTGACGGGTAAACATTGAATAGTAGATTTCACCCAATTCTATTAATTCGTCGTGAGTTCCTATTTCTGCTATTTTACCATTTTCCATCACGGCGATGCGATCGGCTATTTTGGCTAAACCTAATCTGTGACTGATCGCAATCGTGGTTTTCCCGGCGGCTATTTGGCGAAAGATGCTGTAAATTTCGTGTTCTGTCTTGGGGTCGAGGGCGGCGGTTGGTTCGTCAAAAATTAGCACTTCGGCTGTAGAAAGCCGCATTAAGGCGCGGGCGATCGCGATTCTCTGCCATTGTCCCCCCGATAAGTCTACGCCGCCTTCTAATTGTTTGCCTAAAGGTGTTTCTAAACCTTGGGACAAACTCTTGACTTTGGCGCTAATTCCTGCTTCGGAAATAGCTTGATTGATTGCTGTGTCATCCGATAGGTAAATTAAGTTACCGAAGCCGACATTTTCGCGAACTGTGGTGGGAAAACGGGCGTAATCTTGCATGACAACGGCGATGCGCGATCGCACTTCTGCTATCGGGAGCGATCGCAAATCTTTGCCATTCCAGGCGATCGTACCACTTGTGGGGTCATACAGGCGACAAAGGAGTTTTGCTAAGGTGGTTTTACCCGCGCCATTTTCACCGACAAATGCTACCATTTCTCCCGGTTGAATAGTTAAGTTGATATTTTCGACGGTACTTTTATTACTACCTGGATAGCAGAAAGATAGATGCTTAATCTGGATACCAATTGCATCTTTTGTGGCGCGGGCATCCCGCCTGCTATCTTGTAAAAGCGGCAGGCGAGACGCCAGCCCCACAATCGGAGACTGCAATTCCGGTTTGAGATCCAACAGTTGAAAAATCGGACTAACTCCCAGAGAAATATCATATAAATTAGTATAATTGCCAATCAGTAATTGCAAACTTTGCTCAACTTGGACAATTAAACCAGAATAGAGTGCCAAATCGCCCAAAGTATAGCGGCCACCCAAAGCTCCCATTACTACATAAATAAACGGCAAAGCTACTCCTATTCTACTAAACATCGACCACAATAATACCACAATTGCACCCTTTTTTCGCACAAGCTGGATCTCGGTAAAAAACTGCAAAAATTGACTTTGCCAACGCTTTAGCCAAAGTTCTTGCAAGCCAAACAAACGCAATTCTTTAGCATACTCTTCCCCGGTCAATACTCCCGAAGATAAGTTCATTTCGCGGGTAATTTTAGCTTGCTTTCTGATAACTTTCCAGATGATTTTGCTGTATTTTCTTTGTATATAAATTGAGGGAGAGGATGAGAGCAACATCAGCAGCGGTACCCACCAAGCTATGCCAGCAGCAAGGGTTACAGACGGAATGAAGATACAAACCCCTGCGATCGCAGAGCTGAGGGCGAATGCTAGTTTTTGTATTTGTGAGATTCCGGTTTTTGCTAGTTGTACAATATTTAAGAGTTCGGGGTTTTCAAAGAGGGCGATATCGTCGAAATTAGCTACTTTTTCGAGGACTTTTCCTTCGACGAAGCCTTGAACGCGATCGCGCAATGATGTAGATACAAATGAACTAATTGTTTCGAGGGCGTCGCCCAGAAACTTGAGAGTTATGACTCCGACAATACTCCACAGCAATATTGGCTGGGAAAGCATCAGAGAAAGTGGCTGTGCTGTTTGGGTTTGCGACAGCAACCGAGATACTTCATCAATGATAATTTTATCTAAAAATAGCACGGCAGACGGGGCCGCACCAGCGATAATGTTGAGCCATATTAAATGGCGGATTTCAGTTGGTGCGGCTTGGATGATTAAACCGAGACTGCGGCGCAGAGATTGAAATGTGGTGAGTTGGAGCAGTTGCATAGTTTGTGGGTGTCGGGTATACTCATCCCCTCCTGGTATATTATAACAGTAAAAACAAGTAACTTTAGATCAACTGAAATGCCGTTGTCTCCAAAATCATCTTAACATCAGCCGGATTTGTTGATACGACAGTTTGCCAATGACCAAATCCGCCATACTGATTAACAGCTTTAATCCACTGCTCCAAAAATACCCGTTTCGCCTCATCTTGGTGAGTCCGTTGTCCTTTAGTTTCTAAGATCAAAAAATTTCCGTTTTTCAAGCGAATGATGAAATCAGGGCGATATTTCCGCACAATTCCGGCAAATATGTAAAGAATTTCAAAACCCAAGTGGTCGTTTTTTACCCAAGCATCAACATTTTCATTTCGATCGATTTCAAAAGCTTCGCTGGCTTCCCATGTACTATCAAAAATGCCACAATTAATATGGGATTTTTGGGTATATTCGCAAGGTTTACCCGTATACCAAGGGCGCATATCACCTGTAGAACGGATGGGATGTTCTGGATCGAATACGGGTTCAAGTTTTTCTGTATTCTCTAAATAAATCGCGTTCCAAATATGTTGCACAATTTTACTCATATTGAGAGTAATCAAAATCCGCCGTTTAATTTCGTCCAAACTAAATAAGGGTGGATTAATTTCGATAAAATCTGATTGGATAAATTCTTCGACTAATCGAATCAGTTTTGCTAGCAAGTATTCTCTATTACCTTTCCAACCAGGTTTCATCTGATCAAAAATATCCCTAGAAACTTCAAAAGCAATTTTTTGCATCCGAAATTTTTCACCTAAATCTTCTAGGTCAATCGTCTCAATTCTGGTCACATCCGGTTTTCCATCCAAAATAGCGGCGAGATCTGCTTGTGTGCTATTATCATAGGCATCTAACTTTAAAGGTTCAACCAGACTCAGATCGAGTTTGAGTTCTGGTTGATAAATATAATCAATGCGGATGATATTGGGAAACTTAATTTCAAATTGCTGCTTTTCCAAAACTGGTTTAATTTCCGTTTTAGGATTAGGTGGTGGTGGTGGCGTTCCTTCATCAGATTCGTGGGGAAGAAAGGTGAAGGGAACACCAAAAATATTGACATATTCGGCTTCCAGTAAATTAGTTTCGGGGTTAATATCATAAGCTGTTCTGCGTAAACCTCTACCTACTACTTGTTCGCACAGAAGTTGACTAGAAAATGCGCGAATCCCCATAATATGCGTCACAGTCTTGGCATCCCAACCTTCAGATAACATCCCAACTGAGATCACATTTTGAATTTGTTCCCCAGGCTTCCCAAGTTGACCGACTGTATCAACTGTTTTTCGTAAAAGTTCTGCTTGTTCCTTCTTTGAAAGTTTGCGGATAGGTTCATCATCAGAGTTATCATCTTCGCTATTTTCTGCGGTTGTGTCTTGTATATCGGTACTTTCTTCTTGGGATTCTGCCATTTTCAAAACATTAGAGTCGATGTGTAAAGTGCGTTCTGAGTTGCAGAGTTCTTCAATATGGATTTTATTATGGTCGAAGGCGTATTTAATTCTAGCCGCAGTTTCAGTGCGATTAGCAATGGAAATCATGGCTGGCGGTACTTTTAACCCAGATTCTTTCCACTTTTTAGCTGTTTCTAGCCAATCTTTGCCTAGTAAATAATAGCCATTATTGAGCAAATCTGGTAATGATTCATTCGGCTTGGCTTTGCGATTGACATCATCGTAAACTTCGGGATCTCGATAAAGATGGTAAAGACGGGATTTGAAATCTTTTACATTCAGTCTGGAATCGTCACGAATCACCACGCGAGGGGTTTTAACTAAGCCGGATTCTATGGCATCATTTAAGCCAAAATCGCTGACAATCCAGCCAAATAAAGCTTCTTCTGAACTCTTTTTACCAGAAGGTGCAAAGGGTGTGGCAGAAAAGTCAAAACAGGTGAGAATTTTTCTAGCTTGCTGAATGCGATCGAGTCCACCAACCCATTTTGTTGCCTCATCTAATTCTTCTTTACTAACACCTTTAATCTTGGATTCAGCAGGTATGCGCCATGCGTGGTGCGCTTCATCGTTGATGACGACAATATTACTAGAATTGGCAATTTCTCCTAACACTTCCCTTGCATAAGCTTCGTTACTTTTTGCACCCCGTTTATCAACTCCTTTTTTCTTCTTAATTTGTTCTTCTGTTTCCCAATTCAAGGCGTGCCAATTGCGGATTAAAACTTTGCCTTGACGGAGTTTATCGAATAATCCCAGAGGAACAATATTGAATATTTCATAGTAGTTATTTTCGGCAGAGGGAAGCAGAACTTGTAGGCGATTTCTAACAGTTAGTCCGGGTGCGACAATAAAAATAGCTTTAGAAAAACGGGTATCTTGAGGATAGGTAACTTTATTGATAATTTGCCATGCAATTAACATCGCCATGACGATAGTTTTGCCCGAACCTGTCGCCATTTTGGAACAAAGGCGTTTGAAGTTTCCGCCATCATCAGGAATATCAATGCCTACTTTTGCAGACGCGGGAGATTCTGTTAGCCAGATTAGGGTTTTTATGGCTTCTAACTGACAGAAAAAGAAGGGAAAATCGCGTTCTTCTGAGTTGTTCCAGTGTTCTAGCAGACGCTTGGTAACGCCTGTGACACCGGGGTATCCATCATCGCACCAAGCTTTGACGCGGGGACGGATCTGGTTAACGAGAGGAATTTCGACAAATTTGCCGGGATCGTCGAAGGTTTTAGAGCTTTCCGAAGCGATGATATAGCCTGCGGGGCGTCTTCCCTCTGCACGGTTGAATAGACGAGAAGTGCGATCGTAGTGCCAATATTGTTTCGGTTCTTCGTAGGGAGAATTGATAATGAGTTGATTAATTGTAGTTTGTGATGACATAATTTCTCTTTCTTTCTTGTCAAGTTTCCCAGGTTGGTTGAAAATTTATAAGTGCATTCATCGCACGTTGCAGACTGCGAGAATTGACTTGTGCTGCTTCAACTTGCCAATTGTTTTGAACAAACTGGATAAGTTGACCGTTATAATCTTTCCCTATTTTAGCAGTGCTGTTACGTTCTGGGACGATCGCATCCCGCAGCTTTCGCTTCTTTGACTTTTTAGCCAGATAGATTAAAAGCTGCTTGGGATCGGGAATTTCATCAACATTAGCTGGAATTAAACTAACTGAAATACCTAAAAATTCTGCAAAGGCTTCTCGATGTGCCAGTAACCACGCTTCCACTTCTTTAACAGCAATCCGAAACAGCAGATTAGGATGTTTTGGTTGAGTTAGCCACTCGGAAAGAATTACTAGCGGGCATTCGGCATTATCCAAATCAGTTAATACTAAGTATGGCATTCCATTTGCCGCATGATTTAATCCAGAAATAATCTTTTTAATTTTGCCATATCCTCTCTGATTCAAGCAAGATCCCACTGAAAATGGACGTTGAGACTGTTTGAGCATTTCTTTAAGAACGGCTTCACTCAGTACATCCTCAAACACTAGATTGATGGGAATATCCGTCATTTGAATAAACTTAGTTGTTCGATCGCTGGCGGTGCTGTGAGAGGAAGTGCAGCATCTGCTATGCTTAAACCTCCTTCTAATAGCATTGTTATTTGTTCGTTACTTGAGGCAAGTTTTACTTGAGTTCCTTCAGCAGTCGGTGTCATTAGCAAGACTTCTTCGCCACCTATACCTTTGTCTGAGAGCAAATCGGCACTATGGGTACTGAGAATAACCTGTCGCTTTCTCGGACGCTGAAGGCGATAAATCAGAGACGGTAGATTACTAACAATCGCCGAATTTAAGGAAAGTTCTGGTTCTTCTAGTAACAATAATGAATCGGTTTCTAACAGTGACCATAGCAAGCCAATTAACCGTAAAGTTCCATCAGAAAATTGGTCTTCCCGTTGTTTTCCCGCTCCGGGCCGCCAATGTTCGTAAACAGCTTCCAAATGCGGAACCCCCATCACATCTTTGGTATCTGTGAGGTTTTTCAATTGTGGGACTGCCAACTTTAAAGCATCTTCAATTTTTCTTAATCGCGATTTTCTAGTTTTTTCGGGAGTTTTAGCAACTCGCTCTAAAAAAGTTCTCCCAAAAGGATCTTCGGAAAGTCCGGGGGTAGCAAAAGCTTCGGGATGGCGAACTAACTGAGGAATTAAATGTAAATATAAAATCGATTCCAAAAATTTAGCAATTTCTCTAAATTCTGCATTGGCATTAATTTGCTCTAAATAAGTCTGGGTGAGACGTAGCTCATCTTTGTCATCCTCTTGAGTAGGGCGATCGATAATTTGTCTGTCGCCTTTCCAAACTCGTTCGTAGGCAACAATCGCCTCATTCTTGCCACCTTTTTTCTGTTTAATTCCCAGCCCATACCTCCATAATGGCTGTTCGGCATTAGATTCTGAAAGGCGAATTTCTATTTCTACATCGGGATATCGACGTGCATAAAGACTGCGAATTTTTGAGACGCCACCTCGATCGATCGCAGCTTTCTGCAATCCGCCTCCTGCTTTGGCTAGATCCCGCAAAAAGCGCAATGAATCGAGGAAGTTTGACTTACCGCAGGCATTCGGGCCTACCAGAAAAACGCGATCGCGCAAATCAACATTCACTGACTGAAAATTGCGCCAATTTTTCAGAGCTATATGGGAGATAATCATTATTTTAACCTAATCAAAAAAATAAGATTGATCGTCTGAACACTTACCCACAATTAAAAATCTGCACCGCAGTCAAATTTAACTCTGGAAATACTGCCGATGTTATCCTTTCATCTCCTCGAAACAGCTTAATTTGATACTCACCATCTACTAGCTGATAAACCGATAAAGTTGGCTGTTTTGGAGAACCAATATAACGGCTACCACCTAAACCCAAATAATCTACAATCCAATATTCGGGAATGCCTAATGCTTCATAATCAATCATTTTGTGTGCATAATCATCGCGCCAATTTGTGCTAACAACTTCAACCACTAATTTGATAGAATCTCCCTCAGTAATAACGGATTCTCTTTCCCATCGAGATTCATTGGCTGCTACGGCTTGTTTATCTAATACAATCACATCTGGATCGTAGCCAGAGTTATCGCAAAATTTAATTGTACATTCCTTGGGAATAAAGTAAGGAAGCTGTAGTCGCCTGATTTCTAAACCAAACTCGAACGCCTGAAAACCGGCGCTGGCTGAATGTTTACCAGTTGGATTTGGCATTTCAACAATAACTCCGTTATGTAATTCATAATGTCCGTTTTCTGGTTTCCATTCCAGAAATTCATCAAAAGTTATTAACTTGGGTATCGTTTGAATCATCGGTAAAACCTCCAACTTTTTTATGTAATTTTCATGTAATTTTAAATATTCTTTATTTGTCGCCAAATCCCCAGGGCTATTCCTTCAATAATTACCTCTTTTTTATTGATAGCCAGAGTCATAATTATATTCTCCCTAATTAAATACCTAAAATCATTATAGCACTCACTCACCCAGTTAGTAGGGTGCGTCAGATTTTTAATTTAATTCTCTCACTCATAGGTTAATTGTCTGACGCACCCTACGGTTTTGGTTAGTAGGGTGCGTCAGATTTTTAATTTAATTCTCTCACTCATAGGTTAATTGTCTGACGCACCCTACGGTTTTGGTTTCTTTATACTCGAATAATCTTCAAACTCTCAATCCCCCGATCGTCCACAATTTTAACAGCAACCCGCTGATATTCGCCCATCTCAAAAGGTAACGAAACAGTTCCCTGATAAGACTCAATTAAATCCTCATCAATTTCAGCTTTTAAATTCTTAGCTAAACGCGACCAAGCATCTTTTTCCCCAGCCATCGGGAAGAAAACCTGACGGGGGAAAATACTTCTACCATCATAATCAATATCTAACATCCAAACAGCAATTTTTTCCACACTGCCAGACTCAATATTTCCAGTTTTTGTGTTATAATAATCAAAGCCAAAAACTTCAACTTCCCACTTATCTTTATTTTCTCCTTTCTCGATGCGACGCAGGGTAACATCTGGCTGACCAATCAACCAGAAACTCTCATTACTAGCGCGTTTTTTCTTCAAATCTTCGGTTAGTAAATCGGCGTTCATTTGCGCTTTTAATAATGTCACACCGGGCCAATTTGTTTCCTCAATATCTTTGGCTGCTTCGGGGTCAAATTGAAAGGCGGCAAAGACAATTAATTTCGGTTTTGGGACTAAAGTTTGTGCTTCTTCAATGGCTTGGGTAACTTGTCGTTGTTCTAGGGGTGCGTGTTGTGGGCCGAAGGAAATCACGACTCGTCTGGGTTGATCGTAAGTACCACCAGTTTCTTTTACTGTATTCGCGCCAAGGTTATTTGGTTTGGTTTCGGCATCGGCATGAAGCCAACGAGTACCGGGTAAAGATTCGACTCTGGAGAATAAAATATATTGCCCGTTTTTACCACGAATCCCCGTTTTTAGCAGTTCATATCGCCATTCTGATTGCCGCAGAGTCTCGCCAGAACGGGCAATTGATTGGTCAGCAACGGGTGGATTGATAACATCATCAATTGGTTTAACTGTGGGTGCGGGTACGGCTTCGACGGTGAAGGGGCCAGTAACTCTGGCTTTGGATTTGTCTAATAATGGTTGGTCGTAAAGTGTTTCTTGGTCGGCGTATTTATTAATGGCTTGTTCGATTTCTATGCGCTTCATTCCTTCGCGAATTTCGGGATTATTGGCGATAGATTTGAGGGTGATGTGAGGGACGGTTTTGTATTTGAAACCATCGCTTACGCCTGCTTGGGAATTTGCTAGTTGATAATAGTCAAAGGTGGCGGTCATTAACCTTTGTTTGGCTAGGGTTATTGCTACTCTTGAGGTATCGCAGGTTATCCATCTGCGTCCCCATTGTTCGGCTACGTAGGCTGTTGTACCGCTACCGCAGGTGATGTCTAGGACTAAATCGCCTGGGTCGGTGGTCATTAGGAGGCAGCGTTGAATTACTTTGATAGATGTTTGAACAACATAAACTTTTTCACTCCCAACGCTACTTCCCGAATCTGTCCAAATGTTATTGATTGGGAATGCTGGGAAATCTTGAAGATATCTAATATAGTTCAGTGTATTAGCAGAAGCTTCTATTCGATTAGCTACAATTAATTTATTAAAACCTTCACTGCCAGTTTTCCAATATCCCCTCAAAGGTTGAAATATACGACCTGATAATTCTACTGGAAAACTTCCCGGTGGTCGTTGACTTCTCATATCACTTAAGCGGTATGGCTTGACTTTATTTAAGTCGATCTCTTTTCTAGTAGCTTCATCTAAAGTCATTTTTGAACCGTCAGATAATTCCACTTTTGTATAAGCACCTGCTCCTTGACCTTCTAATGATTTTTCTATGAAAAGTTTTCTGTATTTAATTTTCTGTTTGTCTTTTGCATATAAAATAAGAAAATCACAAGTACCAGCTAATAGTTGACTTGTTGCACTACTTGTTTTAGCAACTGTTATTAAAGCAATAAAATTATTCCTTCCAAACACCTCATCCATCAATTCCCTAACATGATGCACATTCTCATCCGAAATCTGCACAAAAACACTACCACTTTCCGACAATAACTCCCTCGCCAATAACAATCTATCTCTTAAATAAGTCAAATAAGAATGAATCCCCAATTCCCAAGTATCGCGAAATGCTTTAATCATTTCCGGTTCTTGAGTCAAATCTTCATCTTTCCCATCTTTCACATCGCGCTTATTGACAAACGGCTGAAAATTTGAACCATATTTAATCCCATAAGGCGGATCGAAATAAATCATCTGCACTTGTCCCGCCATTCCCTCTTTTTCTAATAGGGAATTCATCACTAATAGCGAATCTCCAGCAACTAAACGGTTACTCCAATTATGCTGATGCTTGTAAAATTCGATCGCGTTTCGAATGGGGGGATTTTCTTCTGGTGTCTCAAACAGGGATAACTGCACACCCAGACTTTGATTTTGCTTGCGGACTGCTTCTATAATGCTGCGAGGATCGATGCGTTCGTGAACGTGCAATGATACAGTTGGCACTTCAAAATTAGTATGTTCCGCCTTACCCGCCCAAACTAACTGCGGATCAAGGTGCGGATCGTAGCTATAATTTTTATTATCACCATCAGGATCGGTTTCTGGCGTTACCAGTCCCACAGGTGGATTATTCACTCGTTGCTGATTTTCGTGATTATATTGATCTATCTTTCTTTGGTCAGGTTTCTTTTGCCTTGCCATGCGACTTCCTCTAGTCTCAAAGTCTTTATTTTACAACTTATTTGACACTTTTGCCGCATTAAGTTGGATGTTTTTTGGGGATTTCTATAACCCGCTAATATCTAGTCCGTTAAATCATTTACTATAAACGCTTATTTGTCATGAGTCAAGCGCAACGCAGTCAAGCATTGCATCGGGCGAGATGCTTCGCTTCCCTCAGCATGACAGAATTAGGTTATTCGTGCGTAAGTCCGCTCATCATTAATAAAAACTGTTTTAACCAGCCCTCCCTCCGAGAGTTGCGCTTCCACACACGATAGTCTAGCAACAGGAGTGCAGCCGCCGAAGACATCCCGCCGGAACCTCTCTACCACAGTTCTGCAAAAAAATCAAATTTCGTATCCTAGGATACATTTATTTAATTAATGATTGTTTACAATCTCCAAGTGTAGATTGTGAATTTTCCATAATTCTCCCAAACCCCACATAAGTGTGTTATTTGGTAGAATGCGATTTCTCGATCGCCCAACAGTAAAAAACCCTAAGTCGTTTTGACCTGAATTCAAAGGAATCGGCACAAATTGTTTTATCTTACCAGGGTAAAAATTAGGTACTAAATCTGTGCAAAGCTGATATCATAGATATCAACTCAAGTTAGTACAAGCTCTTGTCATCTATTGTTTTGCTAATAACTGAAATCCCACCGTATCTGAGCTTTAATTACCCCTAAGAAAAGTTGTTTGAAGTAAAGACGAAGAGTCCTTATTCAAAAACCAGACAGAGGACAGTCCTCCTCACTACAAACCAGCTTTTCCTAACCCGTATCTTTTCACAACTACTCGTCCCCTAATCCCCAATAAAAATAACCATGAGTGGAAACGAATCTCGCGTTCAAGCAATTTCTCAAATCATCAACCGCAAACTGATGCCACCCCGGCCTCTCAAGCGACTAGAAGATATGTGGGCAACAGACGTCTTTACTCTGAGCAAGATGCAAGAAAGTCTGCCCAAAAGTATTTTCAAATCAGTAAAAAATACAGTTCAAACCGGCCAAAAAATCGACGAATCCGTAGCCGATGTAGTTGCAGTAGCCATGAAAGATTGGGCTATTTCCAAAGGAGCATTGTACTACGCCCACGTATTTTACCCGCTCACCAACGGCACCGCCGAAAAGCACGACGGTTTCATCTCAGTCCAAGGCGATGGCTCAGTCATCTCAGAATTTGCCGGCAAAGTTCTAGTACAAGGCGAACCCGATGGCTCCTCATTCCCCAACGGTGGCATTCGCTCCACCGCCGCAGCTCGCGGATATACAGCCTGGGATGTCACCAGCCCAGCCTATGTAATGGAAACAGACAACGGAATGACCTTGTGCATTCCCACTGTTTTCATATCCTGGACAGGTGAAGCCTTAGACAAGAAAACGCCGCTTTTACGTTCCATTGCGGCAATGAACAAAGCAGCAACCAGAGTTTTGAAACTATTAGGAAATACCGAAATTGCTCCGGTAAATTCCAGTTGCGGTGCCGAACAAGAATACTTCCTGATAGATTCAAATTTTGCCAACAATCGCCCAGACTTAATGTTAGCAGGTCGCACCCTGTTTGGCAAACCTCCAGCCAAAGGTCAGCAATTTGACGACCACTATTTTGGAGCGATTCCAGAGCGCGTTCAAGTGTTCATGCAGGAAGTAGAAGAAAGGATGTACCGTTTGGGCATTCCTGCCAAAACCCGCCACAACGAAGTAGCTCCCGGTCAGTTTGAAATTGCACCATTTTTTGAAGCAGCAAACGTCGCCAGTGACCACCAACAATTAACCATGACAATTCTTCGTAATACTGCGAAGAAACATGGTTTTGTCTGCTTGCTGCACGAAAAGCCCTTTGCAGGCATTAACGGTTCTGGTAAGCACGTCAACTGGTCGGTTGGCAATGCTACTCAAGGAAACTTATTAGACCCAGGCGATACACCACACTCAAACGTACAATTTCTAGTTTTCTGTGGCGCTGTGATTCGTGGAGCTCACAAATACGGACCGCTTTTGCGCGCGGTAGTTGCTACTGCTAGTAACGACCACAGATTGGGTGCTAATGAGGCTCCACCAGCGATTATGTCTGTCTATTTGGGTTCGCAATTAGAAGATGTGTTCGAGCAAATTAGTCAAGGAGAAGCTAAGGACTCTCAAGGCAGGGGAATCATGAATTTAGGGGTGGATACATTGCCTATTTTCCAGAAGGATGCCGGGGACAGAAACCGGACATCGCCTTTTGCTTTTACTGGCAACCGTTTTGAATTTCGTGCCGTAGGTTCCGGTCAGTCTGTTGCGGGGCCGTTGGTGGCAATGAATACAATTCTGGCCGATTCTTTGGACTGGATTGCTAACAAGTTAGAAAGCGATTTGGCTACAGGAACTGAACTCAATGCGGCCATCCAAACTGTCCTGAAAGAGGTGATGGACGAACATGGTGCGGTGGTATTTGGTGGCAATGGCTATTCTGAGGAATGGCACAAAATGGCGGTTGAGGAACGGGGTTTAGCTAACTTGCGGACTAGCGCCGATGCTTTGCCTGTTTTGAAAGAAGGATACATTGAAGAGCTGTTTGAAAAGACAGGTGTTTTGACTCCTGTTGAATTGGAAAGTCGTTACGATGTCTATGCAGAGCAGTATTTGCTGGCAATTGAAGTCGAAGCAAAACTGGTAGTAAGCATGACAAAAACCATAATTTACCCCGCTGCGGTGAGGTATTTGTCTGATCTTTCCAGCACGATTGCTGGCTTGAAAGAGATTGGCATTGAACTGGAAAAAGAAACTGCCGAAAAAGTAGCCACGCTGGTTAAATCCATGATGGATTATGTGAGCAAGTTAACTGATGCTTTGAGCAATCACGATTTTGCTTCGACAGAAGAGCATATGCAGTATGCTTCGCAAACAATTCGTCCTTTGATGGATGAGGTTCGCAAGTATGTGGATGCTTTGGAAGGTGAAGTGGCTGATGATTTGTGGCCACTGCCTACTTATCAGGAAATGCTGTTTGTTAAGTAATTGCAAACCTGGTTAATTTCCGGTGAGATTTGTGGGGACTTAGACTCAGCCCATTGGTGTCAACTTAACGTCAAACCCAGTCACAGAATGCTGTTTGACTATTAAGCTTAGATCCCCCCTAACCCCCCTTAGTAAGGGGGGGACAAGAGTGTTCTTAAAGTCCACCCCTACTCACACCCTACTCCGTTCTTAAGGGGGATTTAGGGGTATCGAAACTTCGATACAAATGAGAGATACAGAGGGTTTCACGTCATACCCAGATCTCCGATTTCTTTAAGAAGTCGGGGATTTAACATTAAGATTAGATGGACCTACTTAAAGTCTGATAAATGACAGTACCGCGTCCAGAACAATTTAGAGGTTGTCTGATCGGTCAGTGCCTCGGCGATGCTATAGGCTGTAGAGTTGAAGGCTATCCTCCCGAAGTTTGCCAAAATTTTGTCAGCTTTGACATCCTCCCCGCCCTAAAGGGCTAGGATTCCTAAACCTCACGATTTAAGTTTCTGTTTCATAGCAGAAGCCTTAACAGATTTACTCTGCTCTGGTCTTACACTCGCTCCACAGACTGACACCGCTAGTCCAGCGGCCAAAATGTTTTTACTTGCGTTGACATCCCGATCGTGGTTACAACCACAACTCGGACAAGTCCAATCACGAATATTAAGAGGCATTTTATCGACAATCTGCCCACAGGAGCTACAACGCTTGGAACTGGGAAACCATCGGTCAATTGCGACCAATTTCCTTCCGTACCAACGACATTTGTAATCCAGTTGTCGAATCAATTCACTCCATCCGCTATCAGAAATAGCCCAGGCGAGTTTGTGATTTTTGACCAGATTCTTAACAGCCAACGACTCAACCGCAATTGTTTGATTTTCACGTACCAATTGAGTCGTTGTTTTATGCAAGAAATCTTTGCGAGAATCCGATATTTTAAGGTGAATTTTAGCAACCTTAATTCTCGCCTTTTCTCTGTTTTTGGAACCTTTCTGTTTACGAGAAAGATTCTTTTGCGCTTTCTTCAAACGCTTTCGATGTTTCTTGAAATGCTTGGGATTAGCTATCTTGTCACCATTACTGGTCGTGAGCAAGCTCGTTATTCCCAAATCTATTCCTACAGCATTATCGCTAATGGGCAAAGGTTGAATCGTTGGAGCATCAAACCTAATCGAAATGTGCCAGCGTCCAGAGGGATGGAGACTAACCGTTACACTGCTCGGTTCACATCCTTTGGGAATTTGTCTAGACCATTTAATCGGTAATGGCTCAGAGTTTTTGGCAAGATAAATTTCTTTATTTTTGAACTTAAAAGCCGATTTTGTAAACTCAGCACTGCCGCCATGATGTTTCTTCTTGAAGTTGGGATATTTAGTCCTGACTGCGAAGAAATTGGTGAAAGCAGTTTGAAGATGTCTAAGCCCTTGTTGCAAGGGGACACAGCTAACCTCATTCAGAAAATCAAGATCTTCCTCTTTTTTCCATTGAGTTAACATAGAAGAAGTCTGGTTATATCCAACTCTTTCTTGTCTCTCGTACCAAGCCTGGGTTCTCTCGTGGAGAGCTTTGTTGTAAACCAATCTTACGCAGCCCAATGTGCGTCGCAATAGCGACTCTTGTTCAGGCGTTGGGTAAAATCGGTAACGGTGAGCTTTTTCCATACTTCACATACTAACATATTAAATGTAAAGCCGTCCTAAAGGACGGGGTTTCTGCCCAATTCTCTGATGAGGGCTGCACCGATCGGCTTAATATTCTACGATCGCCCGTCTCAGCTTATACAAGCTGCTTGCGATCAAGGGCGCATCACCCATCAAGATTCGCGGTGTTCTGCGGGGGCTGTGGCGATCGCCGGGGCTGTGGCGATCGCCCTTGAATCTGCAACTATTGAAACTGAGCCATTTCTGAGCCAACTGAGCGACTGGGTAGGAGAAGTTGATTCTTCCTTTGCCGCGTTGCTGAAAGATTTGATTGAATGGGTCAAATTGCCCCCAGAATCAGCCGTAGAGTTGATTTCTAGAGCTGGACTACCGTTAAACTACGATCGCTCTTGGCAAGGAATTTCGCCCTTTGTAGTCGGTAGCGTCTTGTGGAGTTTATATGCGTTTTTGCGATCGCCTCAAGATTACTGGGAAACTCTCTGTACTAGCATCGCCGTCGGTGGCGATGTGGATACGACCGCAGCAATGTCTTGTGCCATTAGCGGGGCATTTCTGGGCCTAGAAGCCATCCCGGAGCAACTAACGGAACTTTTGAACGATCGAGGTACTTGGGGCCTGGGCGAACTGATTAAACTCGCTGACAATTGTTATCAGTTGAAAAGGAAGTTGTAATATCAAGTTAGTCATTAGTCATTAGTCATGAGTCATGAGTCATTAGTCATGAGTCATTAGTCATTAGTCATGAGTCATGAGTCATGAGTCATTAGTCATGAGTCATTGGGAATTGGGAATTGGGCATTGGGCATTGGGAATTGGGCATTGGGCATGGGTTATTGGTTATTAGTTATTGGTTGTTCGTTATTAGAACTAACAAATAACAAATAACAACTAACTAATGACTTCTTCCTTGTTAGATACCCGACTTCTTTAAGAAGTCGGGTATCTGGGCACTGTATTTGTGTTTTCAGAATAGTCGATCGCCCTAAACTCAAATTCCCTCAATCAAACGATTTGCTCCTTAGAAGGTGCTCCTGTAGTTGGAGGTTCTGCCGGTTCACCAAAAGCAATCCGCAGAAATGGCGGAGCCAAAAATGTCGTCATAATCACCATGATAATAATCGAGACTTCCAACGGTTTATCCAAAACCCCACTCGCCGAACCGATGCCGGCAAAAACTAATCCGACTTCTCCCCTCGGAATCATCCCCACTCCGATCGCCAATCGATTAATTCCCGGCTGACCAAACACCACCCAGCCTGTTACTAGCTTGCCAAAAATCGCCACCACAATCAAGAAAGCCGCAATCAAAAGTCCCGCCCGATTATCCGGCACCGCTGGGTTCAAAACTCCCAAATCTGCCCTGGCTCCCACCGTCACAAAGAAGATGGGGACAATTAAATCGGCGATGGGTTTCACCAACTCATCTAACTCATTGCGTGTATCGCTTTCATCCAAAACCAAGCCCGC
The DNA here is from genome assembly GCA_042408215.1 of Microcoleus sp. GTDB lineage: Bacteria > Cyanobacteriota > Cyanobacteriia > Cyanobacteriales > Microcoleaceae > Microcoleus. Next base: position 90,889 of record JAYFMW010000005.1, read on the forward strand.
AGCAAAGGCACCCAAAATCGCTTCCAGATGGATTGCATTGCCCAGAAATGCCATGAAGTAGGCAAAAGTAAATGCCGGAATCACAATATTGCCACGAGTTTTGAGTGTCTCTACAACCCCAGTAAAGGTTTTGTTGAAGAAACCACCCAACAGAATCGAACCGAGCAAAAAAGCAGTTGCACTGACAATCAAATAAATGACATTAACCACATCAATTTCACCAGTTTTAGCTAAGCTAGCAACAACAGCTAGGACAATAATTCCTAGGACATCATCAATCACCGCCGCACCGACAATTATTTGACCTTCTTTAGATTTCAGTTGTCCTAATTCCGACAAAACTTTCGATGTAATGCCAATGCTAGTTGCCGTCAAAGCCGCCCCGGCAAAAATCGCTGGAATCGCCGCAGTATGGAATAAAATCATCAAGCCCGCAGTACCGGCGGCAAAGGGAACTGCCACGCCAACACAGGCGACAACAACAGCTTGAATTCCGACTTCCTTAAGTTGTCTGAGATCCGATTCTAAGCCAATTTCAAACAACAGAATAATTACACCCAATTCAGCTAACACTGAAATGACTTCACTCTGGGATTCAAAGATACTGGTGACGGCGGCTGGGGAGAGATGATTAATTAATTGCAAAACAGTCATAATCCCAGAGTCTGAGGCTGACAGCCCAGCTTCGGGAAAGACGATGAGGTGTAAGGCCGATACTCCGACAATTACCCCTGCGACTAATTCACCCAAAACAGGGGGGAAATCGAAGTTTTTAGCTACTTCTGCGCCTAGTTTACTGGCGAGATAAATCACTACTAAACTAAGTAAAACTCCGCTGAGGACGATGGGAGAATATTCGGCTTCTACAGTTGCTAACAAAGGTATGGGAGCAACTAGGGATGCCATCCCAGAACTTAAAGCTGTAATTGTATGGTTCACAAACATGAGTGAGGTGATGATAAGAACAACGATTCTACGCTGATTTCTGAGGAATTACGCTGGCGCGCAGAAACCGGGTTTTTCACGAAAAGACCTGTTGTAGCCAGCAGATTCGGTAAAAAACCCGGTTTCTTTGGTCAGAGTGCGTAATTCCTATTTCTGTTAAATTCCCGACTTTTTCAAGAAGTCGGGAATGTGGGGATAAGTCATAATTCGCTGAGGAAATTACTATCAAGCAAAACTTGAAGAACCCAAATCTGGGGGAACATCCTGCCACCTTCCTTGACCTACTGCTTGAATTGCTTCTTTTAGCAATACATCTCCAGTATAAATCGCTCTACCCACGATCGCACTTTTGACACCAATTGGTTCCAAAGCTAACAAACTCAACAAATCTGCGATCGAACTAACGCCACCGGAAGCAATCACCGGAATCGAAATGGCCTTAGCAATTTCTCGCAAAGATTCCAAATTCGGCCCTTCCATTGTACCATCGCGGTGAATGTCTGTATAAATAATTTCAGCAGCACCTAATTCTGCCATTTGCTGTGCTAATTCTGTTGCTAAAACTGCCGATGTTTCTAGCCAGCCTCTAGTTGCAACTTTACCATTTCTGGCATCAATGCCGACGAGAATTTGACCGGGAAATTCGGCGCACAATTCACCGACTAATTCCGGTTTTTCGACAGCGACGGTGCCGAGAATTGCCCGCCGAACGCCTAAATTGAGGATAGCAGCAACGGAAGTGCGATCGCGCATTCCGCCTCCTACTTGACAGGGAACATCAACGGCTCTGACAATGGCTTCAATGGCTGCTTGGTTGACGGGATGACCTGCTTTGGCCCCGTCGAGGTCTACTAAATGCAGCATGGTTGCGCCTTCATTTACCCACTGTCTGGCGACTGTGACGGGGTTGTCGTTAAAAGTTTGCGACTTCGCGTAGTCTCCCTGATAGAGTCTGACGCATTTTCCATCCAATAGGTCGATCGCTGGAATGACATTCATAATTTTGTAATTGGGAATTGGGAATTGGGAATTGGGAATTGAGAATTGGGAATTGGGAATTGGGAATTGGGAATTGGGAATTGGGAATTGTTTCTTCCTGCTTCCTGCTTCCTGCTTCCTGCTTCCTGCTTCCTTAGTCATTAAAATTATGAGTGACTAAAAATAAAGTCTTTACTAGGAGCCACAACACCTAAAACCATCGTACCATATTTTAAACAGAGGGGCGCTCTATTTTTGTGGGAAAGAATGTTCGGAGTGCTGAATTTCGCTGTTCTGGGGTTTCCTTTGCCCAATTTGATAGGCTTTCGTAGAAAAAGAATGAGACGCCTGCAAAATCTCTTTTTCGCACTTCTTGGACTTGCTCTTGAATTTGTTTGAGCGAAACAGAACTATTTTTTAAACCAGTCAAAATGCCGATCGCAGTTGGAATGTGAGCTTTGGCTAGGATCACTTCTTCTCGTTCTAGTTCGGCATTAAAACGTTTGATGTCGCTGCGATAAACTTGCAGCACAATTTCTTCGATGTAGTCGCGTCTTTCCCAGGTAAACCAGTCCTGCAAGTGGGCGGGTAATGCGAAGTGTAAAGGGTTGGGTGAGAGGCTGATTATACATTTTTGTTTGCGGGATTTTATGGCGTGGAATACTCGCGCCATAAAATCGTTAATTCTGTCAGCACGCCACCGGGTCCAGAAGGTTTCGCGGGCGTCATTGGAGGGACGGCTTTTAATGGCTTTTTGGTACATTAAAACTGTTGTTGGTTCATAGCCAAATTCAACTGGTAAGCCAAAATGGTCGTCGAATTGGATGCCATCTAGGTCGTAATTATCGACAATTTCCACAATTAAATCTAGGATAAATTGCTGTACTTCGGCATGAAATGGGTTAAGCCAAACTCGGTCATTTGTGCCTTCTTTCCAAATAGTTGAACCGTCGCGTCGCCTGGCCAGCCAGTCGGGATGAAGTCTGGCTAATTCAGAGTCTGCGGGAGCCATAAAACCAAACTCAAACCACGGAATTACAGCTATACCTTTGAGATGGGATTGTGTGATAATTTCTTTGAGAACATCTCGATTTTGTAATCCGGGTGAAGGGTCGATCGACTGTCCGAATACTCGTTTGGCTACAGCGCTGGGATACAGGGTATAGCCCCCTTGCCAAACCGTAGGATATATGGTATTAAAATTTAGTTCATCCAGTCGATTTACAGCGTCAGTCACGTTTTGGGCAGAGAAAAAAACGTCGCTGTCAATGTTAGTTAACCAGACACCGCGCAATTCTGTTTTTCTGGGAGTTTTTGGCGGAATTTGAGCCGAGAGACGGGGGGAGAATATGGCAGAGGAAATAAGTGCGATCGCGAAAGCAAGTATTAAAGCCAGTATTCGCTGCCATCCGTGAAGTTTTATAGTCAATTTGTTCCCAAACATGATTGTTTTATCATATCTATTTTACCGTAGAATTAGAGGATCATGAAATTACGCAATATAACTCGAATCAAAAAGACCCTCGAATTGCGCCAGTAGGGTACCTTCAGAATTGTTTTCCACGCCAAAAATTTTAGGTAATTTAATCTAGTTCCCAGTCAGAGCCTGGGAACATATATGTAGAGGATCCGCCTCCCCTGTGCTTTACTGGAGGCTGAGCCTTCTGCAAGGCATTCCCAGTCAGGTCTGGGAACGAGAAACGAGAAACGAGAAACGAGAATAGTTATTTTTGGGTAGCAATAAATATGAATCCTGATTCTCTCCGTACCTTGGGCGTGCCGCCAAATGCTTGGAAAGTTGATGCCAAAATTGCCGACATCACCCGATCGCAACTTGACCCACAAATTGTGACTTTGGAAACAGAAACTAAAACCCTGCGTGTGGATTTGGCAAAAGCTGCAATGCTGGTGATAGATATGCAAAATGATTTCTGTCATCCCGACGGTTGGTTAGCACATATTGGCGTAGATGTAACGCCCGCCAGAACTCCCATTAATCCTTTAAACAATTTACTGCCAAAATTGCGATCGCACGCAATTCCAATTATTTGGATCAACTGGGGAAACCGCCCCGATTTGCTCAATATTAGTGCAGCTTCCCGTCACGTTTATAATCCCACAGGCGACGGCGTAGGTTTGGGAGATCCGCTGCCAAAAAACGGCGCACCAGTTTTGACGGCGGGGAGTTGGGCGGCGGCTGTTGTCGATGAATTGGAACAGAAACCAGAGGATATTTGCGTTGATAAATATCGGATGAGTGGCTTTTGGGATACTCCTTTAGATAGTATTCTGAAAAACCTGGGCAGAACTACACTTTTCTTTGGAGGAGTAAACGCGGATCAGTGCGTTATGACTACGCTGCAAGATGCTAATTTTCTCGGTTACGACTGCATTTTGGTCAAAGATTGTACTGCTACGACATCGCCAGATTATTGCTGGAAAGCTACTCTGTATAACGTCAAACAATGTTTTGGTTTTTTGTCAGATTCTCAGGCTATGTTAGAAACAATTAAATAGTAGTCATCAGTCATTAGTCATTAGTCAGTAGTCAGCAGTCATTAGTCAGCAGTCATTAGTCAGCAGTCATTAGTCATAATGACATCAGAAACATAACAACCAGCACCAAAGAAACCGGGTTTTTGCAGTTTTTGTCGCCTGTAACGGGTCTTCTCGTAAAAACCCGGTTTCTGGCCACCCATACCTAAATCCTAAACTAATGACTCTGGCTCCCTCGCTAATGACATCAAAAACATAACAACTGATAACTTACAATAATAAAAACATGACAAATCAGTGCATGATTCCAGTGGTTAAGTCTCCTCAAGAATACCAAGCATTTCGCATTAGTCCGCAGGATACTAATAGATTAGCTATTGTCTTCGATCCGGTAACGGCTAATAGTTCATTAACGGTTTGTATCGAAATTTTTGATGTCGGCGGGAAAACTCCTCCGAACCGACATCAATTTGCAGTAGAAATGTTTTTTGTACTCAAGGGAGAAGGGCGAGCAACCTGTGACGGCAAAACTGTTAGTATTAAACCTGGAGATAGTTTGTTAGTGCCTCCAACCAGCACTCACGTAATTGAAAATACGGGCAGTGAACGTTTGTATGCTTTGTGTATTATGGTTCCTAATGAGGATTTTGTGGAATTGATTCGCAGCGGTACGCCAGTTGAATTAGATGAGGAAGATATGAGAGTATTGGGGCGATCGGATGTACTTGTGCCGTGCTAAGCAAGGTCGGACACGGCAATGCCCATTGGTGTCAACTTAAGACTAAAATCCTTGAGAAATCCCGTTTTTACCTAAGTCTAGATCCCCCTAAATCCCCCTTAAGAAGGGGAGTAGGGGGTGACTTTGAAAAGACTCCTGTCCCCCCCTTCTTAAGGGGGGCTAGGGGGGATCTAGATTTAATAGTTAAACAGCAGTCTGTGACTGGGTTAGAAGTTAAGTTGAAACCTATGGGCTCTTGGAGTGTCCCTACCCCAAAATAATATTGTAGTCCAAGGGCATTGCCGTCTCCTGATTTCGGGTAATATTAATTCCGATGCCAACGGATTTGATATAAAGTGCAATCAATGCTAAAATTATGAGGTTGACAGTCACTTGTCGCGTAAATTTTCCCTCTAATTATCGATCAAACATAAAACTTATCAATTTATGACCGTTATATTTCACATTGCTAAAAGCCAACAGTGGGAAGAAGCAAAACAGCTTCAATCCTATCGCGGCGATACCCTAGATTCTGAAGGATTTATTCACTGTTCAACACTCCCGCAAGTTGTTAAATCTGCCAATAAGTTCTTTGTTGGCAAAAAAGGATTGCTTTTGCTGTGGATAGATTCTGAAAAAGTGGAAGCAGAGGTTAAGTATGAATCTGCCGCCGGAGATCTTTATCCGCACATTTACGGGCCGCTGAATGTGGATGCTGTGTTGAAAGTTATTGAGTTTGAAGCGGGTGCAGATGGGAAGTTTGAATTGCCGGAAGAATTAATAGCAAGTATAAATGAACAGGCTTAGTACGTTGTGAAGATTGTAAGCAGGATCATTTAATATCAGCTAACATTCACAGGATTTACGCATGAATATCAAAGAAACCGGGTTTTTTATCAGTGTTAAAGGCTCAAATGCAGTATTTTCATAAAAAACCCCGGTTTCTGCGTCCATGACTAATCCACTAACTCTTTCGCCAATGCTAGCGCCTCTTCCCGACTAGAAATTCTCCCCTCCACCCGCGCTAATTGAATTTCCATTAACAATTGACCAATGCGCGGACTTCTTGGTAAATTCAAATATTCCATTAAATCATTGCCGCTAACTAATTGTGTGGGATGAGCAACTATATCGCCCGCATCAAGATAGCGATTAATTAACAGTGAAATTTCATCTACGGGAAACTCCCACGGCTACAGCCAACACTGCTAAAACTGGAAAGACTATTCCCACGTCTCGAAACAAAAAATACTGTTCTCGCAAAGACATCTCAGAAATTGCCTGTTGTTGCAATTTGGGCAAGTATTTCAAAAGCTCGATCGCACTTTTAATCTCAGCATTGCTATACTTTAACCGTAGCAACTGGGTTTCAGCAATTGTCGGGTCAGAATCTGCCAACATAGCTAACTTGGCGACAGCCAACAAAGGCGTTTTAATTGTATCTCGAATCTGACGATAAAATTCCCTACCCAAATCTGGATAAATTGCGGCTAAATTCGCAGCAGATGCGTCAATTTTTGTGAAAGTATCAAAACGGTCGATCGCACTTTCAAACCAAATCGAAAATAAACCGTCTTCCCAACCGCGACAAATCCAAGGTACGCCGTTAGGATTGCTTAACAAATAACCCAATTCTGTCCGCACCCGTTCCACCGCTACCTGACTCAACAGCGGTGCTAATTCGCGAATAGCAGATTGGGTTTCCGGTTCGATCGCAAAACCCAACTGCGCCGCTTGACGGTATGCTCTTAATAACCTCAGCGGATCATCTTCCAAATTTGACCGCGAAATCATCCGCACCAAACCCAGCCGCAAATCAGTTTGACCATCCACAGGATCGATGATTTCTCCGGTAAAAGGATTCCAGGCGATCGCATTAATCCGAAAATCCCGGCGCCACAAATCCCCCTCCAGACTCCCCCCTTCCGCCTGCGCCAAATCCACCGTACCGCCCGCAAACACCACCCGCGCAATTTGCCGTTCCGCATCCAACAAGACAAATCCAGCTTTCGTGCGATCGGCAATTTTTCGAGCAGTCTTCACCGCCCGTGTTAGCATCACAAAATCCCAATCAAAATAAGGCGATCGCCTCAAGAGCAGCGCATCCCGCACCGCACCACCCACCAAATAAGCAGGCGGCGTCAGCAGTTCCAAATCAAACGGCCAAGAATCAGGAGATAATGGAGGTGGTAAACTATTCGACATCGCAACAAAAATAAATAAACTTACAACAATAAAGCTCTTGCTACGCTAGATTAACAGAAAGCTCAAATTTCACCAATCTTTTTGAAATTCACAGAGGATATCAAGAATGTGTATTTGTGTTAACTGCCACTATGTAGACCGCTGCTTCACCTACCACGCCGTAGAAGGACAGCACGAACAGCCTCACCTCACCGAAACACCCGATTTCGACGCCGTAGAACCCACAATCAACGTTAACATCCGCCCCCGCCAAGATGAAGTAGAAATGGAATGGGATGTAGTCGGTTGTCAAAGTTTCAAGCAAGAGACCGGCAAATGGGCTAAGTTGCGGCCCGGCGAACTCGTACCAACTTAAGGAAGAAGTCATTAGTCATTAGTCATTAGTCATTAGTCAGTAGTCATTAGTTAGCAGTCAGTAGTCAGTAGTTAGCAGTCAGTAGTCAGTGGTTAGCAGTCAGTAGTCATTAGTCATTAGTCATTAGTTGGTTATTGGTTGTTGGTTGCTATTTGTCAGTGGTTATTTGTCAGTGGTTATTAGCTATTAGTTATTGGCTATTAGTTATTTGTTACTCGATTGGATCTGGCAATAACCAATGCCCAATGCCCAAGGCCCAATGCCCAATTCCCAATTCCCAATGCCCAATTCCCAATGCCCAATTCCCAATGCCCAATTCCCAATGCCCCATTCCCCATTCCCCATTCCCCATTCCCAATGAATAGCCATCCCAAAGACCCAACATCAGTTAAAAAATACGGCTTAGCCCTGCACACAGCTAGTCGTGAACTTGGTTTAGCCATCAGCAATTTTGCAGGTGAGTCTCGCTGTGCAACTTGGAATTTAGATCGCGATTTAGCAACTCATTTGCACCAGCATTTAGTCGAGTTTATCCAGCCACAAACTTGGGCAGATTTGGCTTTTATTGCAGTTGCTAAGGGGCCTGGAGGTTTCACGGGCACTCGTATTGGTATGGTGACGGCGCGGACTTTGGCTCAACAGTTGGATATTCCGATTTTTGCTATCTCAACTTTGGCGGCTTTTGCTTGGGCACAACCCCCCCAACCCAGGGCGGGCACGGGGGCACCGCCCCTACACTCAGGGGGGCTTTGGGAATTGGAACCGCCCCTACACTCAGGGGGGCTTTTGAATATCGCACTGCAAATGCCTGCACAGCGTGGTCAATTATTTGGGGCTGTTTATTCGGTTAATCAAGATTCGGGTTTGACTGAGTTGTTTCCTGATACGGTGATGACTCCTGAATCTTGGCTGGAAAAGTTGGAAAGTTGGGGGGATTCCTATCAGTTGATTGAAGTTACTAGCGGGTTGGGTGCGTCGGTTTCTGGTGTGTTAGAGTTGGCTTATTTGGAGTGGAAAATGGGTCTTCGTCCTGGTTGGTCGGATGCTTTGCCTTATTATGGTCAACATCCGGTTAAGGGATACTGAAAAAATGAGTAAGATTGCATCTAATACAAAAAGACAGGCTAGGTTCGATCGCACTCAATGCTTTTGGCTGGTATGTCGATACATTGTTTCTCCTATTTCTGATTAAACCACAGAGGGCGCAGAGGGCGCAGAGGAAGAGAGAGATGAGTAATTCCGATGTCAACGAATTTAATATAACGCTCTTCTTTTAGAACCCCAACTTCTTGAAGTCGGGGTTCTGGCTACTCTGTAAAGTTTATCGCCCGCTAGCTAAAGCCTGCCGCAATTTGCGATCGCGCCGTGACTTATCCCCAAGTTCAGGAGTCGCCATCCGCAACACAAAATCCAGCAACCAAGGCGCAATTCGGTGGCACCAAACCGCTAAATGACTTTGATATCCTACCAAGATTTCCGGCGCATCTTTGTGCAATCCCGCCACCAGCGCAAGGGCAACTTTTTCGGGAGTTGTGGGAACCACCCACCGAAATTGCTCCAAGTCTCGCACCATGTCGGTATCTGTTAGAGATGGGAGCAAAGCTGTCACCCGAACATTGTACGCTGTCAACTCGCTGCGTAAAGCTTGGGTGAATCCCAAAATGGCAAATTTAGTGGCAGAATAAGTCGCCATTGTGGGAGCGGCAATTTTGCCCATCAAGCTCGAAACATTGACGATTGTTCCATCTTTTTGGGCGGCCATTCGCCTCGCTATTAAGCGGGTAATTGTGTAGGTTCCCAGTAAATTTAAGGCTATTTCTTCCTCGATTAATGGTAGCGGGGAACGCAAGAATGATGCTTGGTGCGCGACGCCTGCACAGTTGACTAGCAGGTGAATTGGGCCGTTATCTCGCCAAGCTTGGGCGATCGCAATATTCACCGCTACCGACTGAGTTAAATCTAAAGCTAATGGAACTGCTTCTACTCCAAAAACTTCGATTTCTGCGGCTAATTCAACTAATTGCTGGCGATTGCGCGCCACAATCAACAAACGTTTGATTCCTTGTCGCGCTAATTCCAGGGCGATCGATCGCCCAATTCCACGGGAAGCTCCTGTAACTAGAGCTGTCTTTCCTTGAAGCTGCATAGATTAAATCCTCTAAATCTGAAGCTCACCGCGCACGGAGTTATAAGTTGCGAGTTATGAATTTTGTGGAGTTAACTCAAAACTTTTGAATCGCCTACGTGCCCGTGAGTTTAACTAAACTTGGATTTGCCAGAAATTGGTCAGGAATCTGGTCAGTAAACCTCATTCAAGCAGACAAACCTGAGATGGGAAAACAAGGTGAGAAATCATACCAACTTTGGCTTAATTTCCCTCTTTCTTTAGTCTCGCGTTGCGCGGACTTGGCCTGTGTAGCCGCTCATTCGATTCGCCGGGATTGGCGGTTTTTTCTTGAGTCCGCGCAGGCGGACTTTGACTGTGTAGCCGCTCATTCGATTCGCCGGGATTGGCGGTTTTTTCTTGAGTCCGCGCAGGCGGACTTTTCCTGTGTAGCCGCTCATTCGATTCGCCGGGATTGGCGGTTTTTTCTTGAGTCTCGCCTTGCGCGGACTTGGCCTGTGTACACCCGAATTTCATTCGCCCTTGATTGACGGTTTTTTATTGAGTCCGCGCAGGCGGACTTTGACTGTGTAGCCGCGAATTTGAGTCGCCCGGGATTGGCGGTTTTTTATTGAGTACGCGCAGGCGGACTTGGCCTGTGTAGCCGCGAATTTCATGCGCCCTTGATTGGCGGACTTGGCCTGTGTGGCCGGGAGTTCCATTCGCGGGGAAAAGGCACTGGATTTTTGAGCAATGTAGAGCATAAATTCCACACCTCCTATATATGAGGATTTGCTCTATACACATAGCTTAACAACTAGAAGCTAAAGTGACAACAATTTTTAATAAATCTTCCGAAACATTTCTTTACAATCTGCTCATACAGCGTTTTTCCAAGTACCATGAAAGCCTAAAGGTATGACACTAGGCAATTCTAGCTGACAAACAGGAGCGCGATCGAGCCCGTCGCTGTCAAATATCCAGACTTCGCTTTTATCAGAATTGCCGTCGTAAACAACTGTTACTATCCAACCTTTTTCCGAGGAAATATCTGGAACGTAGATGGGTTCTGCGGGATAGCGATTTTCGCCACAGTCGGCAATTGTGAGATTGCGGGTTTGCGTGTCCAAACGGGCGATCGCACCGAAACGTTCCGCCACAATATCACAGCCTGGACGATACATTGCCAGATAAATATACCGCGATTCTTGCCCGATTTCCGAAGCAGGTACAACCGGAAACTCGCAAGCTTGATCTAACAATTCTTCTGTCGCTGTCACCTTCCCCGTCTGTGGATTTAGATGCACTCGCCACAGAGTACCCTCCGCATCGGTGCGAGTTTCACCAGTCGCTACTTCTTTCAATCGCTGATTTGTTTTGAAGTCAGAAAAGCGCACAAAATCTACCGCCACCTCACCATCTTCCTTGACAAAACCGTTAGCAAAATGCCACTGAAACCAAGGCTCGGTTTTGTTGCGACTAACTAAAGATAGAGTTTCAGAGTCAATAACTAATATCTGCGTTCCTAACTCCGGTTTCCATTCAAAAGAGTCGCTGTAACTGCTAATTCCAGCTAACACGGGTAAAATTTTAATTCGCATCGGCGGGGCAAAAAATATTAGATACTTTCCAGCCACAACAAAATCGTGGAGCGCGTAAATTCCATCTAAGGCAACAGTTGATTTTTGTACGATTTTGCCAGTAAAATCGCTTTTATACAGATTTAACTTTGTAGTCGCACCATAGGTAATTCCAAAGTTAAAAATATTCCCAGTAATCGGGTCGCGCTTGCAGTGAGCGGAATACACAAAGTTACTATCTAAACTACCTAAATCGTCCATTCCCAAAGTTTCCAGAGTTTGCAAATCGAGGCGGTGAGGCGGGCCACCTTCCCACAATGCCAAAAGGCGATCTGGCAAAGCTAAAACAGAAGTATTGGCAGCATTTTTAACAGGTTTAGTCCACCGCAACCAAATAGGGCCCGGTGCTGTCATGCCGTAATTACTGTAGAGAAATTTATCAGCTTTTTCTTCAGCTAGATATCCCGCTGTTTGCACATAGCGATAAACAGCCGCAGCACCCGCATCGGTAAAATGTACGGCCAAAATTGCACCATCCCCATCAAACCAGTGTCCCACAGGAATGCCTCCGCGTTCCAAACGTCCGGGCCCGTTGCGGTAGAGGGTACCGCGAAATCCTGCGGGGATTTTGCCGCTTTTAACGGATAGTTGAGTCAGGGGAAATTCCGCAGCAGGACGGGCTAAAGCTTGAGCCCAGGACTTTTTAGCTGATTTTTTACTGTCTGTTTTCATGGGAATCCGGCAATTTTTAACTAAGCTACCTACATTTTATTATACAATAATAGCACCAATAATTTAATAGCTATGTCTCTACCACGCCGCTATTTGCTCAGAACTTTTGGGCTCACCGTCATTGGCACTCAATTATTGCCGATCGCCCAAACCAACCGAACTCCCAAAACTATCATTAAACCACGCCGTCTGCAAGTCGGCGATACTGTAGCTTTAATCAATCCTGCTGCTTTCAACTACGAGAAAGAAGTTGAGCCATTTTTTAAAGTCCTAGAAAACTTGGGCTTAAAAGTTAAATTGGGCGAGCATTTTTACGACCGCTACGGCTATTTAGCAGGCCTGGATACCGATCGCGCTGCCGATGTCAATGCTGCTTTTGCCGACTCCTCAGTCCAAGCTATTTTTACGGGTATGGGTGGCTGGGGTTGCAATCGGATCTTGCCGCTGCTCGATTACAATATGCTCCGCAATAATCCGAAAATTATTATGGGTTTCAGCGATATTACTGCACTATTATTAGCGATTCATGCTCAAACTAATATGATTACTTTTCACGGCCCTTTGGGCGTGTCTAGCTGGAGTCCGTTTACAATAAATTATGTTAAACAAGTTTTGTTTCACGGCGAATCTGTGACTATGCAAAACACCAGAAGTGTGAAAATTGAAACAATCGGAGGTGGAAAAGCTAGGGGAAAATTGCTCGGAGGCAATTTATCAGTCCTAGCAGCAATGATCGGTTCTGCTTATTTGCCGGAATGGGAAAAAAGTATCTTGTTTGTCGAGGAAGTTGGCGAAGAGGTTTATCGCATCGATCGAATGTTGACGCAACTCAAATTAGCTGGCATTCTTGATAAAATATCCGGTTTTGTTTTTGGACAATGCACGAAGTGCGATGCCGAAAAACCACAAGAGTCCTTAACATTAGCTCAAGTCTTGTCCGATCACATTCGCCCGTTGAGAATTCCGGCGTGGTATGGTTCAATGGTGGGTCACATTCAAGATAAGTTTACTTTGCCGATCGGCTTAGAAGTTGAAATTGACGCTAACTCTGGTACAATTAGATTGTTAGAATCCGCTGTCAACTAAATCTTGAACTCTTCTCGATCTTCGGGAGGCTCTTCCTCTGGTTCTGCATTACCGAACTCTGGCCATTGATGACAACTTAGCGTAAAACCAACCGTCTCTCTTGTTTGTATCGAAGCCTAGATCCCCCCTAACCCCCCTTAATAAGGGGGGGACAAGATTTTTCTCAAAGTCCCCCTTATTAAGGGAGGATAAGAGTGTTCTCAAAGTCCCCCTTCTTAAGGGGGATTTAGGGGGATCGAGACTCGAATGCAAGCGACATTTATTATGGGCTTCAGTCTTAAGTTGTCACCAATGGACTCTGGCTGGTAACGAGAAAATTCAAACACAAAATCAGGACGATCGTGAAAAACACCGCACAATTTATCAAACCACTAGCAGCAATTATCTTAGCAATAATTTGCCTGTTGCCACTCAATGCCTGTGCAGCGGCAAAAGCAAGTGAAACAGCCAGCAGCGAGAATATTTATCAGCAGCGAACCGTCCACAATCCCGACGGAATCGGTAAATTTTACATGGGTCGCGAAATTGCCCAAGTCATGGGATATCAAGGCGCTGGTTGGCTGGAAAGACCCGATCGCGGCATGGAGGAAAAATCAGCGAGATTAGTGAACAATCTCGATTTAAAACCCACTGATATTCTAGCAGACATTGGTGCGGGTACGGGATATTTTAGCTTTCGCATTGCACCCTTACTTCCCGAAGGCAAGGTGCTCGCAGTTGACGTTCAGCCGGAAATGCTCGAATTTATCAAATTGAATAAACAAGAGAAAAATATCGCTAACGTTGAGCCAATTTTGGGCAGTATTGCTGACCCAAATTTGCCAGAAAATAGTGTAGATGTCGCGCTGCTAGTGGATGCTTATCACGAATTTGAATATCCCAGAGAAATGATGCAAGGAATTGTGAAAGCACTTAAACCGGGCGGCCGCCTGGTATCGATCGAGTTTCGTGGCGAAAACCCGTTGATTCCAATTAAAGGTTTGCACAAAATGACGCAGAAGCAAGTAAAAAAAGAAATGGCAGTGGTGGGTTTAGTTTGGAAAGAAACTCAAGAGATTTTGCCTCAGCAGCATCTGATGGTGTTTGAGAAAAAAACTAAAATTTAGCAGCCCAACCGAGGGATTATCTATCACTTTGAATCTGTTTTGTCAAGGCAGAAAATATGTATTTATTGTTAAAGACGTTCTGTCAAAGATATCTGACCTGACCAAAAGAATGGGTACAAGCCCCGTCTTTCAAGACGGCTTTAATTTTTCTCGATCGTGTAAGACCTAGTATAATAGAGTAAGTAAAAAGCAAAAATAATGAAAGCAAGGTATCGATACAGAATCTATCCGACAGACCAACAGCGACAGAGTTTAGCGCAGTTGTTTGGTTGCGTCCGCGTAGTCTGGAATGATGCTCTTGCACTGTGCAAGCAGTCGGAGAAAAAGCCGAAATCGGCAGAACTTCAAAAGGTAGTAATCACTCAAGCGAAACAGACAACCGAAAGAGCTTGGCTAAGTGAAGTATCGAATATCCCGTTACAACAATCTGTAGCAGATCTGGAAACAGCTTTTAAGAACTTTTTTCAGTCTTGTAAAGGCAAAAGGAAGGGGCGCAAGGTTGGGTATCCCAAGTTCAAGAAACGCACGAACAGTCAGTCGGCACGTTTTAGGATTGGCGGTTTTTCAATTAAAGGGGAGGAAGTCTATCTAGCTAAAATTGGCAATATTAAGCCTATTTGGTCGAGAGAACTACCATCCGATCCGACATCAGTAACGGTCATTAAAGATTGTGCCAACCGTTACTTCTTGAGTTTCGTGGTGGAGGTTGAACCCGTTCAAGTCGAAGCTAAACACATGAGCGTCGGTATTGATTTAGGGATTAAAACCTTTGCGGTAATGAGTGATGGAGGGAAAGCTAAAAGCCCTAGCTGTAAAAAGCTAGACAAAAAAGTTCGTAAACTTCAGAAACAGCTAGCCCGACAGCAGAAAGACTCAAAACGCAGGCATAAAACTCGAATTAAAATAGCCAAAACGCACAATCGAATTGCTGACTTGCGTCAAGATTTCCTGCACAAACTATCAACCAAAGTAGTCAGTGAAAACCAAACAATTATTTTGGAGGATTTGAATGTGTCAGGAATGGTCAAGAATCGCAAATTAGCCCTGGTAATTAGTCAACAAGGTTGGTACGAATTTCGTTCCCTTTGTGAAGCTAAATCGGAGAAGTTTGGGCGTGAGTTTAGGGTAATTAGTCGCTGGGAACCTACGAGCCAAGTCTGTTCCGACTGTGGTTTTAAATGGGGGAAATTAGACCTTTCTATTCGTTCGGTGCTTTGTCTAAGCTGTGGTATTGAGCACGATAGAGACGAGAATGCAGCAAAAAATATAAATCAAGTCGGGATGGGGAATCGCCACGACTCTAAACGGACACAGAGGAAGAGTAAGACTACTCCGGTAGCTTCATCCGATGAAGTGTCAAGAATCACCGCTCGTTCACGACGGTGAGTATTTCAAAAGAGACATTATAGAAAAATAAACTGGAAGCAGAAAACTTGCCTTGCTTCCCTTGATCCCTGGGATGTAAGCGACTCGGAGGAAGCATCCCAGGTAGACGGACTATTCAATACAACGATCGCCATTGACACTGGATTATTTATCCTATCAAACAGCATTGAGAAAACTATGCAGTGCGAATTGTGCGATCGAGAAATGGCAGCCTTAACCGCCCATCACCTGATCCCCAAACAAAACACCAAGCGGAAAAAAGAAGATCCAGGCCCGACAATCGACATTTGTTCCGCTTGTCACCGCCAGATTCACTCCCTATTTGACAACAAACGCCTCGCCCAAGAGCTTAACTCCCTCGACAAGCTCAAAAACGACCCTCAACTCCAGAAATTTATCTCCTGGGTTAAAAAACAAAAAACCGACCAACGTATTCAAGTACGCGGCAAAAAAAACTGAATAAAACCATCTAATTCCGGGTGAATGGCGATCGCACTCGAACAGATACTATAGCAATCCTAAATGAGTCGTAAAGTTTTTGACCCCACCCCAACCCTCCCCTTATTAAGGGGAGGGAGTAAGAAATTCACAAATGATTTAGGATTGCTATATACTTACTTACCTATTCCCGACTCCCTCCCAGCTACGATCATGAACCTAACCTCCCTCGAAATCGCCAAAAACCGAGCGCTCATCTTTAAAAAATTCCTGCAAATCGAAATTGATGTCAAAGCTAACTCAGAAAAACTAGCCTTTTTAGACCGCGGCATACAAAACTCTCCTTACCAAAAAGAAATTCCCAATTATCCCAATTACCTCAAACAAAAACCAGACGGTTTAAAAGTAATTAGTTACATTCCCCCAGCCAATAACCCGCTCAAACTTAGTCCCTTTCCCAGCCTCGGAGAACTCCCTCAAATTAACACTCAAGCTTTAAACTTTCTCCACGCAGACATCAAACAAGCCTGCGTTTGTATTGGCACTTTTGTAGAGGGAAAAATCCAGGCACAGTGGCTGGGAAAAAACGCACTTACCAAAGTTGAGTGTTGGAGTGCCACTAAAATTATCCCCCTGCTCAATATCGTCTCTAAAATAAATACTAAATACCCAGACTGCGACATTGACAACTGCGTGATTAGAGATTCCTCCGGGCAAAAACAGGATATTTCTTTTTACGAGTTAGCAAAAGACATGATTGGCTATACCCATAATATCGCCAGTTCAAACTCCTTAGCCGCCATGTTCAAACGCTTTGATA
This sequence comes from Microcoleus sp., assembly GCA_042408215.1. GTDB lineage: Bacteria > Cyanobacteriota > Cyanobacteriia > Cyanobacteriales > Microcoleaceae > Microcoleus. The sequence continues at coordinate 107,838 of JAYFMW010000005.1, forward strand.
CTGGTACAGGAATAGAACAGTGGGTGAAGAGAACTACTGGCAATAATGACCTAAATTTTAGCAGCGATTACGGCGAGCAACCTTTTCTTAACTACCCAAAAATTTTCGATGTCATCAAAAAACAAGTGCTGCTAACAGCCGCCCAAAACAGCATCCACCAACGTAATAGCATTTCGGCTTATGACTTGACCAGGTTAATTTCAATGTTAGGATGGCACTACCATCTAGAAAAGCGATCGCGCCTGGGAGGAGCTCAGTGGAACAGCCTAGAAACCATTATCAGAGCAATGGGATATGACACGGCTCGATACGCGGACGAAGCCATTAAAACTTTGGCTATGGATAAGGTCATCAGTTCCCCAGTAATTATCTCAAAACTGGGTTACGGAGTCAGCTCGATTAGGGGAACATTAGAAACAGTTTATGTGGCTTTAATGTGGTTTGTTGACGAGCGGCCAAAGGCTGCGGGAAAGCCAGCAAAACTCAGAACTTTAGCCTTGACTTTGCTGGGTGCGAAAGTTTTAGATGGTTCCATTGGTGGCGATCGCCTTGCGATCGAACTCGACGCCAGAATCTGCGCCGAAGTCACCGAAATTCTCCGCCGATTGTTGGCCGAAGAATTTGCTTAAAATTTGGCGATCGACTAATTAGCAGATCCATGAAACTTGCGATAAAGCATCGCCTTCACTGGCTTTCCTCCCCGCAAATGTTGCTCTGTGACTGCGGCCACTTCTTCAGGACAAACGCCGCAGTACCAAACCTCTTCTGGCATCACTAACACCATCGGCCCACTGCCACACTGTCCCAAACAACTGCTAGCAACCACCGCCACTTCTGAACCTGATAACTTCTCAAAAGCCGCCAGTACCTTCGCAGCACCCTGCTTGCGACAAGTGCGGTTTTGACAAATCAGAACTCGCCTAGAAGATTCGATAAATTTCATGGTTTTTACTTGACAATTTACCCAAGCTATGCTATTTTTTTATCATGGGAATAGGTGTGGCCATATATACTCTTTCTACAACAACAGGCAAGATGCCTGTTCTACAACAACAGGCAAGATGCCTGTTCTACAAAAGCCTACATTTAACCTATTTATTCGGCTGAGGAGTCATCCGCAAATACGGCTTAATCGGCGTATAACCTTTGGGAAATTTCTCGGCCAACTCTTGCGGGTCTGTAATCGAAGGTACAATTACGCAATCGTCGCCGTCTTTCCAATTAACCGGAGTAGCAACGCTGTAAGAGTCCGTAAGTTGCAGTGAATCAATTACCCGCAGAATTTCATTGAAATTCCGTCCCGTGCTCGCCGGGTAAGTAATGCTCAAACGCAATTTCTTTTCTGGGTCAATCACAAAAACAGTGCGGATTGTGAGGTTATTTAGCGAGTTAGGATGGATCATATCGTAAAGGTCGGAGACTTTGCGATCGCCATCTGCTAAAATTGGATAATTGACAGTGACATTTTGAGTTTCCTCAATGTCTTTAATCCAGCCCATGTGAGAATCCACATCATCGACGCTGAGAGCAATAGTTTTGACACCACGCTTGTCAAATTCAGATTTGAGACGGGCGACAGCACCTAGTTCTGTGGTACACACTGGAGTATAATCCTTGGGATGGGAAAACAACACGACCCAGCTATCACCAGCCCAGTCGTAGAAATTGATTTCCCCTTCGGAGGAGGCTTGGGTAAAGTTGGGTACTGTATCGCCTAATCGCAGAGACATAACTGATTTCCTCTAATTGTATTTAAGGACGGTTCTCTATCATCTCACAATTGCCCGGTTTGTCGATCGAGCTTGACATGATTCTCAAGTTTTTGGCCGTGCGATCGCCAATTCGACTATTCTGATAATTTAGATGCGGTCTGTTCCTACCATTGAGTAATTGTTTCTATGCTTTACTTTCTGATTAAGACAATACAGCCTGTTTTAGTCCCCCTGTGTTTTGTTTCCGCTTGGGGCTTAATGTTTCTGGTATTTTCAAGTATTGGCCATAGTGTCACCGACTCCCTGCGCCGAGCCCAGCGAATGCACCAAATCCCTTGTGCTAATTGTGTATTCTTTACTGGCGACTATCACCTCAAGTGTCCCGTTCAGCCTACAATTGCTTTGTCGGAAGATGCGATCGACTGTCTTGATTATCGATCGAATTCCCGCACCTGGGGTTAAAAAATTAGGCCCATTTTATCTGGTTTTCCTCGAACAAACATCTTACCTGTTCCACAATAAAATTCACTCTTTGTGGAATAGGCATCTTGTCTGTTCATCTCCTTACCAGGCTCTGCCCGGTAACGCAGATCTAAAGGATCTGCCTCTACTGAAAAAAAAACATCACCAATCAAAAAGCTGTTTTCACAACAACAGCACCCTAGCCATATTTACCGAGTGATTTCCTCTTTGTTCAACTTCGATGCGGAGTTGCAATAAATTCGGAGATTCACTTGCATTGCTCCCCTCTTATTAGTTGAGGAAGTGTCAGTTTTGTTGGTGGGTGCTGCTATTGGTTTTGGATGAGACAGATCTGAGATTAAACAGCGTTTTTACTCCTTAAGATTCTATTGTGAACTTCGCTGTGGTCTCTGTCAGAGAAGCTTTTTGTTTGCTTCATATTATTAATGTAGCACCTTCTTTTAAAAGTGCAAGTACCTGTAACTAAACTTTACAATTGCAGTCAGAAGGAAGGCACTCTCAGAGATTTTGACAGGGATCGACGGATTAATTATCGTTCTAGCAGCTCAGCTTAAATAGTAGAGTCTGGCAGTGCCTGCGGCGACGAGAAAGAGGCATAATAAGTCTTTGACATCCTCCCCGCCCTAAAGGGCTAGGATTCCTAAACCTCACGATTTAAGTTTCTGTTTCATAGCAGAAGCCTTAACAGATTTACTCTGCTCTGGTCTTACACTCGCTCCACAGACTGACACCGCTAGTCCAGCGGCCAAAATGTTTTTACTTGCGTTGACATCCCGATCGTGGTTACAACCACAACTCGGACAAGTCCAATCACGAATATTAAGAGGCATTTTATCGACAATCTGCCCACAGGAGCTACAACGCTTGGAACTAGGAAACCATCGGTCAATTGCGACCAATTTCCTTCCGTACCAACGACATTTGTAATCCAGTTGTCGAATCAATTCACTCCATCCGCTATCAGAAATAGCCCAGGCGAGTTTAGGGTTTTTGACCAGATTCTTAACCGCCAACGACTCAACAGCAATTGTTTGATTTTCGCGGACCAATTGAGTCGTTGTTTTATGCAAGAAATCTTTGCGAGAATCCGATATTTTCAGGTGAATTTTAGCAACCTTAATTCTCGCCTTTTCTCTGTTTTTGGAACCTTTCTGTTTACGAGCAAGATTCTTTTGCGCTTTCTTCAAACGCTTTCGATGCTTTCTTGAAATGCTTGGGATTAGCTATCTTGTCACCATTACTGGTCGCGATCAAGCTCGTTATTCCCAAATCTATTCCTACAGCATTATCGCTAATGGGCAAAGGTTGAATCGTTGGAGCATCAAACCTAATCGAGATGTGCCAGCGTCCAGAGGGATGGAGACTAACCGTTACACTGCTCGGTTCACATCCTTTGGGAATTTGTCGAGACCATTTAATCAGCAATGGCTCAGAGTTTTTGGCAAGATAAATTTCTTTATTTTTGAACTTAAAAGCCGATTTTGTAAACTCAGCACTGCCGCCATGATGTTTCTTCTTGAAGTTGGGATATTTAGTCCTGACTGCGAAGAAATTGGTGAAAGCAGTTTGAAGATGTCTAAGCCCTTGTTGCAAGGGGACACAGCTAACCTCATTCAGAAAATCAAGATCTTCCTCTTTTTTCCATTGAGTTAACATAGAAGAAGTCTGGTTATATCCAACTCTTTCTTGTCTCTCGTACCAAGCCTGGGTTCTCTCGTGGAGAGCCTTGTTGTAAACCAATCTTACGCAGCCCAATGTGCGTCGCAATAGCGACTCTTGTTCGGGTGTTGGGTAAAATCGGTAACGGTGAGCTTTTTCCATACTTCACATACTAACATATTAAATGTAAAGCCGTCCTAAAGGACGGGGTTTCTGCCCAATTCTCTGATGAAAAAAACCAAACTCATCAAACTGTGTGCTGCGTCGCTGGGGCTGTTTCTATTGTGCAGCAGTGCAGCTACAGCCGAATCGACAGCCAACCCTCAACCACAGCAGAATTATACTAACCAAGAGATTCTGCAACAGTTGGTAAAGGCAAGAGTCGTCTATCTGGGAGAAACCCACGACAGCGCTGAAGATCATCAAGCTCAACTGGCGATTATCCGAGAAATGCAGCGACAAAATCCGAAAATTGCGATCGCCCTGGAAATGTTTCAGCGCCCTTTTCAAAGCGTACTAGACCAATATTTAGCAGGTAAACTCACAGAAGAGCAATTGATTGAGCAAACAGAATACAATCAAAGATGGCGTTTTCCCTGGGAATATTACGCGCCGATTCTGCGATTTGCCGCATTAAAGCAACTACCACTCCTTGCTTTAAATACACCAACCGAAGTAACCAGAAAAGTTGCCACCCAAGGTTTAGAAAGCCTCACAGCAGAGGAAAAAACACACATTCCGCCACTCTCAGAAATTCGCACCGACAACGCCGCATATCGGCAAATGTTACTAGAAGTTTACCAGCAACACCAAAAAGCAGCACAAGGGAATAGTACGGCCTTTGAAAGATTTTTGCAAGCGCAAGTTTTGTGGGATGAAACTATGGCTGAAAAAATAGCTGAATTTGTCAAAGCCAATCCCGACTATCAAGTTGTAGTGTTGGCGGGTAAAGGACATATTGTTTACGGTTATGGTATTCCTAGCCGTGTAGAAAGGCGTTTGGGGGTAGGGAAGGTAAAGGTGCGATCGGTCTTATTTAATTTTCCTACAGATAGTCCTTCGTCTGTAAAAATACCTATTGCTGACTATATTTGGAAGCATTAATTTGAATTAATATAAACTTTACCTCACCGCATCACCCGATCGGACCAAATTAAATAGCCCGATCGACTGATGAAAAAACCACCCGATCGCAGATTGCAGAAACTCGATTCACCAAGGCATACTTTAGCTATCGGTCATCGGTCGGTTATTTTTACCAAAAACCGCGCGGCGGGTGTGGGAGACTCCTCCATCACGCCTGCCCGGTTTTTTATTTTTGACAATTTATTTAACTAATATATCTTAAGGAAGGAGACAACAATCGCCCCCCTCTGCTAAACTAAGTCTGGGAAATGTCAATATCACCTTACCAAACTATCAAGAACTACCCGTGAGCAATCAACCAAAAATTCTCGCATTTGCCGGAAGCACGCGGACAGCATCTTATAACAAAATGCTGGTCAAAATAGCTGCGACTGGGGCTAGGACCGCCGGGGCAGAAGTCACGTATATAGATCTACGAGATTTGCCAATGCCGCTATTTGATGAAGACTTAGAGGCCAAAGAAGGAATGCCCGAAAACGTTCGGAAGTTCAAAGAATTGATGACAGCCCATCAGGGACTTTTGATCGCTTCCCCAGAATACAACAGTTCCATTACAGCAGTACTCAAAAATGCGATCGATTGGGCATCTCGCCCGCTACCGGGAGAACCAGGGCTGGCTGCTTTCAACAATAAAGTAGCAGCAATTATGAGCGCTTCTCTAGGGGCCTTCGGAGGTATGCGGGGATTAGTGCATTTGCGATCGATTTTGGGAAATATTAATGTCTTAGTTCTTCCAGATCAAAAATCAATTCCCAAAGCATATGAGGCCTTTAATGCTGACGAGACGATGACAGATGCGAAACAGCAAGAAGCCGTGGAAAATTTGGGAGCTAAATTGGCTGGAGTAGTGGCAAAATTAAACCCATGAGACGACTAAGTTAAACTGTCTTAGACGCAAGTGTCATAGGACTTATGCACTCCGACTAAAGAAACCGGGTTTTTTACCTTGGGTGCGGGCTAAAACACGTATTTTCGTAAAAAACCCGGTTTCTGCTCCCCGATGCGTAAGTCCTAAAAGGAAGAGTATTTAATTCCCCAACTTTTTCTGCTTCCAAGCCTCCACAAACGGCAAAAACACCGACACCAACTCCTGCCGGTTAATCACCAAAGTCGGATAAGAAATTCTCCCGTAATTTTTCCCAACTTCCAGGGGAAAAATCGCCTGAGAATCCAGCGGTAGCCAAACCGCACCAGCCGCTTTGACAATTACCCAACTTCCCGCAATATCCCAAATTTTAGGTGTCGCTTCCACACCGCCCAAAACCGCACCGGAAGCTACAGTTAAAAAATTGTAAGTAGCCATACCCAACATCCGAATTTTACTCGGAATACGAGGTGCGATCGCCACACTCCGCGAACAAACATTAAAAAAATGATTACCACTCATTTTATCAGGGCTATGGCGAATCTGCCGAGCGTTCAAAAAAGCACCTTTAGGTATATCGTCAAACACATCGCCGGCCAAATCAGGTGCAAAAAACCCGTGAAAAGTTTGGTTCAATGGCGGCAAATGCACGTAGCCAAAAACCGGAGTTCCGTGATACAATAAACCCAGGGAAATACCCCAAATCGGAATCCCCCTAGCAAAATTAGTCGTACCATCCAAAGGATCGACAACCCAACACCATTCAGTATCCGGGAAAACCTGTTCTCCTTCCTCACTTAAGATACCATGACCGGGGAAAGTAGATGCGATCGCACTTCTAATTGTGACATCCGCCCACTTGTCAGATTCCGTAACCAAACTACCGTCATCTTTCTCATGGGCTTGCGCCGAACCGAAATCTTGTAACAACTGCTGTCCGACGCGATCGACAGTAACTCGTGCAAAACTTAAAATAGAATCCCAAAAATCTTTCATTAGTTATTGGTTATTAGTTATTGGTTATTGGTTGGTGTTATTCTGATAATAACAGTTAACAACTAACAACTATAGCCTTTCTCAAGTTTCTGGAGGTACTCTTGGCTTCGCGTGAGTACCTCATACCTCACTCCCTAGAAACTACTATCGTCAGGTGCGTCGCCATCTACTATCTGCAATTTCCATCGAAGAGCTCACAGCGACGCACCCTACAGATTAGAAACTACTATCGTCAGGTGCGTCGCCATCTACTATCTGCAATTTCCATCGAAGAGCTCACAGCGACGCACCCTACAGATTAGCTAATGACTAATGACTAATGACTAATGACTACTGACTAATGACTAGGTGCGTCGCCATCTACTATCTGCAATTTCCATCGAAGAGCTCACAGCGACGCACCCTACAGATTAGCTAATGACTAATGACTAATGACTAATGACTACTGACTAATGACTAGGTGCGTCGCCATCTACTATCTGCAATTTCCATCGAAGAGCTCACAGCGACGCACCCTACAGATTAGCTAATGACTAATGACTAATGACTAATGACTGCTGACTAATGACTAGGTGCGTCGCCATCTACTATCTGCAATTTCCATCGAAGAGCTCACAGCGACGCACCCTACAGATTAGCTAATGACTAATGACTAATGACTAATGACTACTGACTAATGACTAGGTGCGTCGCCATCTACTATCTGCAATTTCCATCCAATATCTCACAGCGACGCACCCTACAGATTAGCTAATGACTAATGACTAATGACTCATGACTAATGACTAATGACTCATGACTCATGACTAATGACTAATGACTCATGACTAATGACTCATGACTAATGACCAAACCTTAGTCTAATTCATTTTCTAGGAGAGTGGCGATCGCACTTTTAGCATTATCCTGAAACTCCCGAACATCCACCCTACCCAACAGCCAAACAGCCAGCACCATACCCACCGCCGGCACCGTAAAAACCAACCCATAGGCCAACATCGGCACCCCAAACAAACTCCTGCCCAAATCCAAAATAGCACCACCGCTAACCGTTGCTACACCCCGCGCCATCGCTTGCGACAAACCCCAAGCACCAATAAAAGTCCCCGCAGTTTCCGCAGCAGTCAAATCCAACATCAAACTTAGGGCACCCGTCGTTGTAATTCCCGAAGCTAGCCCAAACAACATTAAAGCCGACTTAAACAAAATCGGATTCCCAGTAAATCCCGATAAAATAATTAAACCAAAACAACCAGCCACCGAAAAACAGCCCAACCTAATCGTATTTTGCTTGCCAATACGTGGTACAATCAAAAAACCAGTGGCGCTCAAACCAAAAAGCACACCAGTACCATAAATAGCATTCAACCGGGTAGTTTCCGAAATCGGCATCTGAAAAATTTCCCCGCCGTAAGGTTCCAAAACCGCATCCTGCATAAACAAACAAATAGTCATAATCAGCAGGAAAGTAAAAAATAAACCGGTTTGGCGACTAGCAGTCAAAATCCGCAGAGCACTTCCCAGGGTAATTTTATCTTCACGATTAACTGCGATCGATCGCACCCCATAGCGCGAATACTTTTTCTCAACCCCAAAAGTCCCAATCCCCACCAACAACAAAACTACAGCCGGCACCTTCACAAACAAAGCATTAATCGAAGCCTGTAAAACTTCCCGTGGTACATCCCCATCAATTTGTTTCAGCAAACCGCTGCTAACAATCGCGCCTATAATAATACCAACCATCAACATCGACCACACAACACCGATCAACTTCGAGCGATCGTCCTCATCCGAAACATCCACCAACAAAGCAGCAAAAGGAGTCGAACTCGAACAAATAGCAATACCATAAAGCCCAAAAATCAAACCCAACAAACCCACCCAACCATAGGTAGGATTCGTCCACCCCACAGCCTCCAAACTGTCGCCTAAGCGCCACATCACCTGCACCGCCAAAAAAGCCGAAATCACAAATACAACCCCCCCAATCCACACATAACCCGTGCGGTGATGGCCAAACAAAGGCTTAGCATCAGACATTTGCCCGAACCACACCCTAGCTGGGGCGACAAACTGGTGCATAGCCAGAGTACCAGCCACCACAGTAGCCGGAATTGCCAACTCCTTAATCATCACCCGATTGAGCACCCCCAGGGTCAAAATCGACATCATACCCAACCCCATCTGAAACAAGCCCAGGCGGAACATAGTCAGCAGGTTAATCCTCCCGATAGCAGCAGTCGCGGAATCTGTTAATCTTGAATCTGGCAAAGGGTCGAGCGACATAGCTATTGAAATAAACACAACATTTGCATTTATGGTAACTCAGATATCGCAAGTAACCGTCGTTGTTTCCCCAGTCAGCACCTCAAATGCGATTATTCGTATCACAATAAAGAAAAGAATTATGGATTTAGCAACCGTGACAAATATTACCCTAGGAAAAAACGGCCCAGCCGTCATTCCCCTCTGCGTCGGAACTTGGGCTTGGGGGGATAAGCTATTTTGGAATTATGGCAGCAACTACGGCCGGGCCGAAGTAGAAGCAGCATTCAAAACATCCCTAGATGCCGGCATCAACTTCTTCGACACAGCCGAAGTCTACGGTAACGGCTTGTCAGAAGAATTACTAGGGCAGTTTATCAAAAAAACCAGCCAACCCGTGCAAATAGCCACCAAATTCGGCCCCGTACCTTGGCGCATCACAGGAAAATCAGTTTCCGAAGCCTTAAGTGCCAGCTTAAAACGCTTGCAAGTAGAACAAATAGCCCTCTACCAAGTACATTGGCCATTCAGTTTTTTGCTGAGTCAAGAAACCCTGATGAACGCCTTAGCAGATGAAGTCAAACAAGGCAGAATTCAAGCAATAGGAGTCAGCAACTACACAGCAGAACAGATGCGCGAAGCCCACAAAATATTAGCAAGTAGAGGCGTTCCTTTAGCAACAAATCAAGTCCGTTACTCCCTGCTATCGCGACAAGTGGAAAAACAAAAAATAGTCAGTACCGCCTCGGAATTAGGAGTAACAATTTTAGCTTACAGCCCCTTAGCCCAAGGACTACTCACCGGCAAATATAGCGCCCAAGAACAACCAGCCGGAGCCCGTAAATTTGACTCCCGCTTCAGCAAAACAGGCATCGAAAAAATCGAATTAGTCATGTCCACTCTGCGGAAAATGGGCAAAAAGCGCGATCGCACCCCCGCCCAAGTAGCCCTCAACTGGCTAATCGCTCAAAACGGAGTAATCCCCATTCCCGGCGCAAAAACAGCAAAACAAGCCCAAGAAAACGCAGGCGCATTAGGTTGGAATCTGAGCCAAGATGAAGTCAACCAACTAGAATTAATGACTCGTCCCTGGCGAGAATAAATCTGTTTGTTGTTGACTGTTGACTCTTGACTGTTCACTGTTGACTGTTCACTGTTCACCGTTCACTGTAGGTTGGGTTTTACTTCAGTCTACCCAACCTACAATTCACTTCCTTCTCCCCTCTTCCCTCTTCCATCCATCCGTTACATCCGTTACAAAATCCGTTGCCGAACTTCCTTCGATTATGAAAATATTAACTGATTGGGGTTTCACGCGCGAAGGCTGGCGCAACAACAGCCACGGCGAATATTTAGTTTTGCTACAAGGAGCATTACTCGCAGTATTTGCAATCTTACCAGTTTATCAACTACCTGGATTTAAAATCGAATCAACTCAATTAATTTATCTGAGCTGGATTATAGCAAGTATCCTCAGCTTAAGCGGATTAATTTTCATCATCAAAGGACTCATAGATTTAGGAAAAAACCTCACACCATTACCCTATCCCAGAGAAGATGGAGAATTAGTCCAAACAGGCATTTATGGAATAGTGCGGCATCCCCTGTACAGCGGCTTAATCTTCGCAGCTCTAGGCTGGACAATCTTTCAAATCAGCTTGTCCCACTTAATAGCCACTGCAATTTTACTCATATTTTTCGACATCAAATCCAACCGCGAAGAAACCTGGTTGAGTGAAAAATATCCCGACTATTCAGAATACCGCCAGCGAGTAAAAAAGCTCATTCCGGGAATCTATTAACATCAGGACTTACGCACGCGGGGCCAAAAACCCGGTTTCTGTGGCGAGCATCTCTCGGAGAGATCCACGATTTTTCGGAGAAACCGGGTTTTTTTTGCCTTAGTCCTAAACATCTCCACATTCATCCGCGTTAATCCCCGTTAATCTGCTTAAATCTGCGGTTAAAAAATGAATCCAAAAAACCTACAAATTAAACTGCTAGCATTAACACTAATTTTATGCTTATCACAGCAATTAATCGCGTGCAGCTTGCTCAAAAAACCCTTTCAACTGCCCGCCTCAGCCAAACAAGAACCCTGGGCCGTTCAAACTGGCCTCCGAGTCAACATCCTCCGCGACAACATACCAATTGTTAACCGCATAGTTTTAGTCCCCGACGAAGCCACATTCTTAGCAGCAATCCAAAAATGGAACCTCAAAGGACACTGGCCAATTCTGCTCGAAGATAATAAATATACGCCCATGTTTCTCAAGCGCTTTCAACCCGCTGAAATAGTCCGTTTACCGAGCATCAAACAGCAACTCCCAAAAGGTCAAAAACTCCAACAATTGATGCTGAACGCATCAGCAGCGGCCTGGAATGCCACGAATACTCAAACCTTAAAAGCCAAATGGACGGAACTCGGCTGGGAACCGCCAGGAGTAGTAATCACATCAGAAAATGACCCTGCAAGGATAGCGGCAGTTGCTTTAGCCGCCGATCGCGGTCAACCCTTAGTATTTTTAGAAGGTAACTTCGGAAAGCCTAATGATACCCTCAATCAGCAACAGTGGCAAACTCTGCAAACGGCAGTTACAACAGCCGTCGAATCCACCGGATATTTTTATTCCCAACTCGGCGATGCGATCGACACAATCACCATTGTACGCCAACTAGCCGTAAAATATCAATCTCCTGAAAAGCCGGAGGAACAACTAGCCGTTACTGACGGTTTGGGACGGCACCCTAACGGCGAACGCTGGGCCGCTGCCGGCTGGATTTACGGTTCCTCAGTGCGATCGATTTATCAAGTCATGTGTTCTATATTTCTCGACTCTCAAACAGCCATGCTTTATGACAGTTACCCCAAGGAAGGAAGTTGGGAAAAATATGAAATGAACTCAGCATCTAGCGGATTAAAAACACTAGGTTTTGATGTACAATTAGTTGAAAAACCAGAATCTAGCCTCCAAAAGTGGCGGAATTTAGCATCAAAAGAATGGGAATTTGACTTGATATTGATGAATTCCAAAGGCTATCAAAAATCCTTCCAAGTTGGCAACGGCGACGCTTTAGTAGAAGACCTCCCAAAACTCAAATTTCCCGCAGCAGTTCACATGATACACAGTTGGTCTGCCGCAGCACCCGATGACCAAAATACCGTTGCCGGACGGTGGTTAGAAAATGGCGCTTATGCCTATGTTGGGAGTGTCAATGAACCTTTTTTATCTGCATTTATTCCGCCGAAATTAATGGTCGATCGACTTTTGCGATCGGCTCCATTTTTAATCGCAGCCCGCCAGTTAGAATCGCCTCCCTGGAAAGTTGCAACTATTGGCGATCCGCTAATGTCGATCGGCAAACCGAAACCAAGAATTCCACCAACTCAACAACCCATTTAAAAAACTGGGAATTGGGAATTGGGAATCGGTAATTGGGAATTGGGAATTGGGAATTGGTAGCCGATCGCAAATAACAATAGTCCTGGACGCAAAAAACCCGGTTTCTCCCAAAAATCGTGCAACCGAGAGATATTGACACAGGGTTTCGGCGGAGTTTATCCTGAGCGTAGTCGAAGGGCTCAACCACCAGGGTTTTTGGTCCCCGTGCGTAAGTCCTGAACAACTAACAAATAACAACTAACAAATAACCAATAATCAATAACCAATAATCAATAACTCACTGAATGCGTAAATATACTCAACCACCATTACCGCGCAATTTCTGTAAGTTTCAATGTAACTGAGTATACAATTTCCCACCTAAAATCCGTTGACTCTCAGAATCAGCCATTCCACCCCAGCCACCACCACAAAAAATCCTCTCTAAAATCATCCTTAATTAACTTGTCAATTCCCATAAAATCGCTCAAAATTAAAATAAGAAATAAAATGTAATATTTATCTAAATTCTCACAGAAGAATTAATCCCTAGATGAGAGCCACCCATCCTGTAGACTTGCTGCTGCCGGGCCCAACCGCAAACACTCCCTATGCTTCCCCCCTGAGCCCAGTAATCAACCGCCTGCACCCCAGTCCAGAAACTCTCCTGCTCATCCTCTCCCTAGTCATCGGGGGAGTTACGGGCGCAGGTGTCGTCACTTTTCACTATTTAATTCACTTGATCCACACCCTCATGCTCGAAGACTTGATGGGGGTAATTTCCAAAGCAGGCTCTTGGACACTAGCCTGTATTCCCACCCTTGGCGGAGTCGTCATCGGCTTAATGCGCTGGCGGTTTCGGGATTTTGGCCCCAATATGTCTTCGCTGATTGCAGCCACCCGCGGCCTGCAAGAACTCTCCCCCCTCAAACCCATCACTAAAATGGTGGCAGCCTCAGTTTCCCTAGGCACCGGCGCTTCCCTCGGCCCGGAAGCGCCCAGCGTCGAAATCGGTGCCAACTTTGGCATGCTGCTGGCTCAAGTTTTGCAACTTTCCCCAGAACGGCAGCGTTTGCTGCTGGGGGCGGGAGCCGCCGCCGGTTTATCTGCCGGGTTCAACTCTCCCATCGCTGGAGTATTCTTTGCCTTAGAAGTCGTGCTCGGCAGCACTTTTGCTACTTCGTCAGTGAGCGTTGTCCTGCTAGCAGCCGTAGTTTCGGCACTCATCGCTCAAATCTGCTTGGGAGCTCAGCCGGCTTTTGCTTTGCCCGTCTACGATGTGCGTAGTCCCTTAGAATTGCCTTTTTACATGGGATTGGGGCTTTTGGCTAGCCTAGTGTCCCTAGCCTACACTGAGGCAATTCAACTGGCTGAACGCTGTTTTCAAGGGAAAGTCCGAGGATTTGGTTGGCTGGGACGACTGCCGAGGCCGATTCACCCGATAATCGGTGGTGTCTGCGTCGGCTTAGTAGCTCTGCAATTGCCTCAAATTTTGGGCGTCGGCTACGAAACAGTCCAAGCAATGCTCCAAGATGTCAAATTTTCCTTGCCTTTGCTGCTGATCCTGCTGTTCGTCAAACTAGGGGTGACAGCAATCAGCCTCGGTAGCGGTTTAGTGGGCGGCATTTTTGCTCCGGCGATGTTTTTGGGTGCTTCTCTGGGTTCGGCTTATGGCCTCTTTTTGGCAATGGTGCCGGTTTTAAGCGATCGCGTGGCCGGCCCCCCCGCCTATGCAATGGTGGGAATGGCTGCGGTCCTCGCCGGTAGTGCCAGAGCTCCGCTGACAGCTATTCTGTTGATGTTTGAGTTGACTAGGGATTACCGGATTGTCTTGCCGTTAATGGCCGCAGTCGGATTGAGCGTTTGGCTGGTGGAGTACGTTAACCATCGATCGGCAGCCCACAGCCTCAACCTTCAGCAAATGGGCGTTGATGTGGCCCTCAATACGCCGATTCAGGCAAGAGAAGCTTTGCAGGATTGGGAAGATGTTCTGGGCGATCGCATTGTCACAGAACTGATTTCTTGCCAAATTCCCATCGATCGGGAACACACTGGCGACGAGCCTGTGCTGGCGATGGCTAATGCACATTTGCCGGAAAATGTCAAGCCATTACCTGAAACAAAATCAGCAGTTTGACTAAGCTCAAATCCCGTTGCTTCCTGACAAAACCAATAACCTCAACGCTAAATCTTACAACTATGATATTTATCAACCCTAAAACAGATTACGCCTTCAAAAAAATCTTCGGTTCCTCAGAAAGCAAAGACATTCTTATTAGCTTTCTCAACGCCTTGATTTATGCAGGCAATTCCACCATTGAAGACTTAGAAATTATCAACCCGAATCTTCCCCCCAAAGTAGAAGGGTTAAAAGATACTTATCTGGATGTGAAAGCCCAACTCAACGATGGCACTTTAGTAATTATTGAAATGCAGGTACTCAACGTACAGTCTTTTGGGAAGCGAGTTTTGTACAATGCAGCTAAAACTTATGCTTTTCAATTGCAAGCAGGAGAAGGCTATCGAATGCTGAAGCCTGTGATTGCTTTGACAATTACTGATTTTGAGATGTTTCCGTCTAGCGAAAACTTAATTTCGAGATTTGTCTATAAAGAAGTAAATACCAACTTGACTTATCCCGAAAACGAGGTGGATTTAGTGTTTGTAGAGTTGCCAAAATTCACCAAAGAACAGCATCAGCTAGAAACTTTGACAGAGAAATGGATTTATTTCATGAAATATGCTAGGAGTCTCACATCAGTACCAGAAGAAATGGACAGCATACCTGAAATTCATAAAGCTTTTGATATTGCGAATCAAGCCAAGTTAAGTCGGGAAGAAGTGGAAGATTTGGACAGAAGAGAACAGTTTATTTATGACCAGCAGGGAGCGATTCTTAAGGCTTCTCAGGCAGGAATAGAACAAGGGCGAGCAGAAGGGATGCGATCGAAGGCGATCGCGATCGCCCGACAATTACTTTCACGGCTAGATGATGACACCATTAGCCAAATTACCGGGCTTACCGTTGAGGATGTGCGGAATTTGCGTGAAGGGAAGCTATCCCGAAGGGAATCGGACGATTCATAGTTTAAATTAATTGGGCACAGGAAGTGGATTTTTGATGTTACTCGTCACCGATCGCCCACTAAAACCCCTCGCTCTAGCAGACAGTGGCGCTACCCTCAACTCTGGGCTAAAATGATCGAAAATTATTCACAACCAGCCCAGAGGCTCTGAGGTGACTCCTAACGAGGCAAATGCCAACAGCAAAAGTCAGAAAATACCGGGCCAAACCCCCTTGGGTTCTGGTTACTACGGCTTGTTAGGGCTGCATCCTTCCGCATCGCCGATCGAAATTCGGCGATCGTACCGGGAACTGAGCAAAATATACCATCCCGATACCACCGACTTGCCACCCACAGTCGCTACCGCCAAATTTCAGCAGCTTAACAACGCCTACGCCACCCTCAGCAACCCAGAACGTCGCCTCGCCTACGACCTCAAAGTAGGCTATTCTCCCATGAACGTGATTCAGCAGCAAAGAGGTTTCAACACTCCGGTTTCTCGATCGCGGGCAAAAAATTTCAACTCGGCTTACCTCGATCCCACCGATCGCCCCCTTTCTCCAGGAGAAATATTCGCCCTGTTTATCATGGGGGCTACCTTAATCGGATGTTTGATACTGGCGATCGCGATCGGGCTGATTCGTGGTAATTGACCCCAAAATTGGGATACAAGCCCCGTCCTTTGAGGACGGCTTTTTGCTAGAATAAATTAAGTCAACGCTTCTCCTTTCGCGAGCGCGCACCGCCTAGGGCATTGGGAGACTCGCAGAGACAGACGCAGAGACAGAGTAAGACTACTACGCTCGCATCAGTCGATGAAGCGTCAAGAATCACCGCTGCTCCATTCACGGTGAGTATGTCAAAACTAAAAGTTCTAAATTAAAAATTAACCACAGTCTTCCCCATTCCCAATTCCCCATTCCCGATTCCCCATTCCCCATTCCCGATTCCCCATTCCCAATTCCCCATTCCCCATTCCCCATTCCCCATTCCCCATTCCCCATTCCCCATTCCCCATTCCCCATTCCCCATTCCCCATTCCCCATTCCCCATTCCTTATGACACTTCCCTCCCCTGACACCCCTTTGTACAACCATCCACTCCCAGAAATCGAGCAGTGGCTGAAAAGCCGCGGCTGCGAGCAAAACCTGCGAGAACTCCACTGCTGGAACATCGATCGACCTACATGGAAAGCAGAACTCTCCCTCGAAATCGATCAACTCACCATCCGCTACATCAACGCCGGAAACGACGGTCAAGACATTCAGCGCTTCTTCAAATACTCCCTCTCCCGTCAGGACATTGAAGCAGCAGTTTTTTCCGGCCCATGATTGGATTTTAGATTTTAGATTTTGGATTTTAGATTTGCGATTTTAGGTTGGGAAATACAGACAAAAAGGTGCATTTATTCTGTACATTCACCTTTCCCATAATTATTGTGGAACAGGCATCTTGCCTGTTCAAAACTGGCTTTTTGGGAGATTACTAATCCAAAATCTAAAATCGTTACACTTTGCCAAATCGGCGGCAGCGTTTCTGATAAGTAGACAAAGCGCGGTGAAACTCCGATCGATCAAAATCCGGCCACAGCGTCTCAGTAATGTAAATTTCCGAATAAGCCATTTGCCAAAGCAGAAAATTGCTCAATCGCATTTCCCCACTCGTCCGAATCAACAAATCCGGGTCACAAACATCAGCAGTATACAAATAGCGTTTAAATAAAGCCTCATCAATCTCAGAAGGCTGCAACTTGCCCTCCTGCACCTGAGTCGCGATCGCCCGACAAGCCTGGACAATCTCCTGACGCCCCCCGTAATTCGTCGCCACCGTAAACCGAATCCCCCGGTTATCCTGAGTTGCTGACACACAACGCTCAATTTCCGCCTGCAAAGACTTCGGCAAAGCCTGCAAATTCCCCACAAACTGAATTCGCACGTCCTCTGCTACCATCTCCCGCAATTCTTCCCGCAATTTTCCCTCGAACAGACTCATCAAAAAATCCACCTCGCCCTCCGGTCGGCCCCAATTCTCCGTCGAAAAAGCATAAACTGTTAAAGCTGGAATACCCCAATCTTTGCAGCATCTGAGCAGTTCCTTCAGAACGCTCGCCCCTCGGCGGTGGCCCATAATCCTGGGCAACCCCTTATCCTTAGCCCAGCGCCCGTTCCCGTCCATAATCACCGCTACGTGCTGAGGTAGCCGTTCTTGTTCTAGATCGGCCGGCAACTCTTCCAAGCAAATTCCTTGACTCATGGTTTCTCCCGATTCGCCGACGACGGACGACGCAGTATCCGCTTTAATAGTGTCCATACTTTCAATCCTATCTGGCGTCCGAAATTACCTATAGGAATTGGGGTGACAGTTCTTTCTCCCTCCGACGGAAATAGCTTCGCCTCCAGCAACTCTTTCAGTTTGTTGCTTGTCAAAGGTCGATTTAGAGTTCCCATAAAGGCTAAAGAAATAGAACCCGTTTCCTCAGACACCACCACGCACACACAGGCTTGCACCCGTTCGGTAATTCCCATCGCCGCCCGGTGGCGGGTTCCCAACTGTCGCGATGCGGTGCGATCGGACAAAGGCAAAATTACCCCCGCCGACACGATCCGCGAAGCTCGAATCAACACAGCCCCATCGTGCAGTAAAGTTTTTGGTTGAAAGATCGTCTGCAACAATTCCTTAGACACTTCCGCATTTAGCTTCACTCCCGGCACCGAAAAATCCCGATCGTCGATCGGAGCATCTGTTTCTACAATTAGTAAAGCGCCCGTGCGGTTTTGCGAAAGTTCTTTTACTGCGTCCACAATTTCATCTATTACGCTGTCCGGTTCAGGAGTCGGTCGGCGATCGCGTCCAAACAACTGCAAAATCTCCCCTCTACCCAATTGTTCCAGAAATCGTCTAAACTCCGACTGCAAGATCACCGCCATTGCTACAGCCGAACCTGTTACCAAGCTGTTGAGCGCCACATTCAGCAGCCTCAATCCAGCCCAGTTGCTCACTGCCGACGCCAGCATTAAAATAATAAATCCCCGTACCATCCACAGCGTCCGGCGCTCCCCGACAATGACGAGCACCAAATACGCAAGGGCAAATACCAATCCAATATCGATCGCCTGAATCAGCAAGGATTGAACGAGGCCAAAGTCATAGCCAGATTGTTGATTGTTCATGATTCATTGAACGCTACCGCCTCTGAACCGTGAATCTTGATGCACTCGAACCTGTGAACCATCAACGGTTTTTTTTCCCATCTCGTTACTGGAACAAGGCAAAAATGTGGGTGATTTTTGCATTTTTAATTCCCGTCAAACTGGCCTATCAAATTGTCTGTCTTAAAATACAACTGACGAGGGTAGTAAATACCACAGTTAGTTAATTTTTGAGACTCACAGCCGATGAATTCAATAATAATTTTAAACTCATCATCTGTGTAAATTAATATTTGTTGGCATCCAAACAGAATGTTTGTTACCGATACTTTTATAGCGAAGCTATAGGAGCATATGTTGTCAGATAAGTAGGTCGCTCTAATTAAACGTAAAACGCGCTCCCTGTTAGATCCCCGACTTCTTTAAGAAGTCGGGGATCTCAGTATTCTGTAACAACTAAAAATTGATTATGTTACTTTTTACTCTTTACTGTTGAGCTGCGAGTCTTTCTGGAAGGCGATCGAACCTCAGCAAATCCTGGTAAGTTTCCCGCTGTACGATCGTATTAACTTCCCCGTCTCTAACTAAAACCGCCGCCGGTCTGGGTACTCGGTTGTAGTTAGAAGCCATGCTGTAATTGTATGCCCCTGTAGCCGTGACTACTAGGACATCTCCAGCCTGACACTCTGGCAACTTAGCATCTTTAATCAGAATATCGCCTGATTCGCAATGTTTACCAGCAACTGTCACTGTTTCCGTTAAGGGAGCAGACATTTTGTTGGCTGCGAGAATTCGATAAACCGATTGGTAGGTAATTGGACGCGGATTGTCCGACATACCGCCATCGACTGCTAAATACGTCCGCATTCCCGGAATGACTTTTTTAGAGCCCACGGTGTAAGCTGTGACGCAGGCTGTACCTACGAGCGATCGCCCCGGTTCGCAAAGCAATTTAGGTAATGGCAATTCATGCCGATCGCAAGCTGCTACGACTGCGGAGCAAATCGTACTAGCCCAATCTTGAATGCTGGGAGGATCGTCCGTTTCAGTATAGCGAATGCCCAACCCGCCGCCAATATTAATTTCTGTCGCTGGCAAATCATAACTAAGTGCTTTTGTCAAGGCCTGAATTATGACTTCGGCTAAATCGTCATGGGGTTGGAGCTCAAAAATCTGAGAGCCGATGTGAGCGTGTACTCCTACGCAAGATAACGACGGCTGCTGGCTGAGGAAACTAAAAACTCGATCGAGAGAGTTGGGATCGAATCCAAATTTACTGTCGATTTGGCCAGTTTGAATGTATTCGTGAGTGTGACACTCAATTCCAGGCGTAAACCGCACCATAACTCGTGTCGGCTCACCTGTCGAGTAGCTGACGCCCAATTTTCCCAACTCTGCTAGAGTCTCTAAATCGAGCCAATTGTCTGCTACGATCGTGCAACCGCTTTCGACAGCGAGCTGGATTTCCTCGCGGGATTTGTTATTCCCGTGAAAGTAGATTTTATTGGGATTCACACCAGCTTGTAGTGCTGTGTAGATTTCTCCCGCAGATACCACATCTATACCTAAACCTTCCGAAGATGCGATCGCACAAACCGCCAAACAACTCCAAGCTTTAGAAGCATAGAGCACTTGAGATTCGCCCGGATAGTAGCGTAAAAAAGCATCTCGATACTGGCGGCTTGTTGCCCGCAGCGTTTCTTCATCTAAGATGTACAGTGGCGAGCCAAATTGCTCCACCAAAGCTGTCACCTCGCAGCCTCCTATTTCTAAACGATCGCGACTGTTAACACTGGCTGTCAGTGGTAAAAGTTCTTGATTGGGCGATCTACTTTCCCTGGCTTCTTTAGACTCAGACAGATACTGAAGTCCAGATTCCACCCCGATAGATTGAGTTGATACCATCGCGCAATAACTATCCTTACTGTCTTTCCCAGTGTACAATTGACCGCAAGCAATTGGGTCATAAGCCCTCAGATTGATGCTTTTGAGTAATTCTAAAATCTAAATTCTCAAATCCCCTGTGCGTTTTATAGAAATTAAACATCTCGCCCCAGAACACCTGCCCTGTGCGGTAGAACTCGATCGCCTCTGTTTTGGTGGACTTTGGGCGATCGAAGGCTACAGGCGCGAGTTAGACAATCCTAACAGCGATTTATTGGGTTTATGGGTACGCGAAACTGCTGACTGCGAATCAGGTCAAAACCGAGCGGGCCTGGGGGCACCGCCCCTACCAAACTGGGCGGGCCTGGGGGCACCGCCCCTAGAGATTCGCCCAATACTCATTGGTGTGGGTTGCTTGTGGGCGATTTTAGAGGAAGCTCACATTATCATGCTGGCAATTCATCCTAGCTTTCAACGTCAAGGTTTAGGACAAGCTTTGCTTTGGGCTTTGCTAAAATCGGCTTGTGACAGACAATTAGAGCGATCGACTTTAGAAGTGCGGGACTCTAATTTAGCCGCAGTTTCTCTGTACAATAAATTTGGTTTTAAAGAAGCAGGACGGCGGAAACGATACTACGAAGACACCGGAGAAGATGCTCTGGTAATGTGGCGCAGCGGTCTGGAAAAACCAGAATTTCAGCAATATTTGGCGGTTGAAAAACAGGAGATTTGCGATCGGCTCCACCAGAAAAACTGGCATTGGGCGATCGATAATTTTGAGTTGTGAGCATGAGGCTCCAGAAACCGGGTTTTTTACGAAAATACTTAGTTTATGCCCGCAAATTCGATAAAAACCCGGTTTCTTCTGTCGGTATTCAAGCACCCATGAGGCTCCAGAAACCGGGTTTTTTACGACCAGACGCATGGCCGCCCGCAAATTCGATAAAAACCCGGTTTCTTCTGTCGGTATTCAAGCACCCATGAGGCTCCAGAAACCGGGTTTTTTACGAAAATACTTAGTTTCCGCCCGCAAACTCGATAAAAACCCGGTTTCTTTTGTCGGTATTCAAGCACCCATGAGGCTCCAGAAACCGGGTTTTTTACGAAAATACTTAGTTTCCGCCCGCAAATTCGATAAAAACCCGGTTTCTTCTGTCGGTATTCAAGCACCCATGAGGCTCCAGAAACCGGGTTTTTTACGAAAATACTTAGTTGCTGCCCGTAAACTCGATAAAAACCCGGTTTCTTCTGTCGGTATTCAAGCACCCATGAGGCTCCAGAAACCGGGTTTTTTACGAAAATACTTAGTTTCTGCCCGCAAATTCGATAAAAACCCGGTTTCTTCTGTCGGTATTCAAGCACCCATGAGGCTCCAGAAACCGGGTTTTTTACGACTAGACGCATGGCCTCCCGCAAATTCGAGAAAAACCCGGTTTCTTCTGTCGGTATTCAAGCACCCATGAGGCTCCAGAAACCGGGTTTTTTACGACTAGACGCATGGCCTCCCGCAAATTCGAGAAAAACCCGGTTTCTTCTGTCGGTATTCAAGCACCCATGAGGCTCCAGAAACCGGGTTTTTTACGACTAGACGCATGGCCGCCCGTAAACTCGATAAAAACCCGGTCTCTTTTGTCTGTATTCAAGCACCCATGAGGCTCCAGAAACCGGGTTTTTTACGACCAGACGCATGGCCGCCCGTAAACTCGATAAAAACCCGGTTTCTTCTGTCTGTATTCAAGCACCCATGAGGCTCCAGAAACCGGGTTTTTTACGAAAATACTTAGTTTCTGCCCGCAAATTCGATAAAAACCCGGTTTCTTCTGTCGGTATTCAAGCACCCATGAGGCTCCAGAAACCGGGTTTTTATGGACTTACCGCTATCCTTGGGACATATTTACCACATTATAAGGCTAGACCGTTATGGCGATAATAACAGGCACAATCAAAGTCAATGTCGTCAACGTTACCCATCCCGAATTAACGGGTATCTACACGGGTCACTTTTCCTACGATGATACACATCTGACCAAAGTCGGCGAGGAGGTTATGACCATCAATGGTGGAAATGGATATCGATCGGGACTGCTATCTTTTAACTTTAGATTTCTGGACTTTGCTACGGGTTTAACTCCTGTTACCTACACAGCTAGAGATGTTGACGAGTTCCCAGATGATTTTCCTGTTTTGGCTTTTTTGAACGGAATTCCGACTCAATTTGGCTTACGACTTCTTTCTGCATCTGAAAATGACGCATTTGGGTTCTTAGATTCCCAGCAATTTCTTTACGCCTTGCGAGATGGATCTGTTACAGGTGGGGGGCTTGTGACCTTAGAAATTAACGAATCTCCTCCTCCTGCTGTACCAGAGAATGCCTCCCCCTTCGCCTCATTGTTGGCTTTTTTGGGCTTGGGTGGACTTCACTTGTGGAGAAAGTCGAGAAAGGGAAACAATTAATAATCTTTACCAACCTAACTTGAAGCGGGGCGTAGATAGAATTACTGAGATTTTCAAAACATCTAGTTATTTGTGGCAAAAAAATCTAGTAAATTTAGGGTATCAAATACGGCAAAAAAGCTTTATTCTTTATTTCAAGATTTTGTTTTCGTTAATTGCTACAAACGAAAACAAACTCACTGTTGTGGGTCAAGCCTTTCAAAACAGGAATATCTAATGAACATAAAATATGGACTGACCGCTATCCTGGGAACATATTTAATATCCACATTCGGAGGAACGACCGCTATGGCAGCTACGATCGCAGGCACAATCAAAGTCAAAATCGAGGCCGAGTACGTCACCGATCCCAAATTCGCGGGTGTCTACACTGGTGACTTTTCCTACGACGATACCCATCTGACCAAAGTCGGCACAGAGTTCTTGGTCATGAATGATGGTGACTATCAAGCTCGACCAGGACTGCTATCTCTGAACTTTAGATTTCTGGACTTTGCGGAGGGCTTAACTCCTGTCACCTATACGGCCAGTGATGATTTAAACTTCCCAGATAATCCTGTTTTGGCTTTTGAGAACGGAGTTCCCACTCAATTTGGCTTCAACGTTTTTGGGGTAAATAAGAGTGGAGTTTTGGATGGAAATAACAGATTTATGTTTGGAGATCCGGGGATATTTCAGTTCTTCTTGCGAGATGGAGCTGTTACAGGTGGGGGGCTTGTGACCTTAGAAATTAACGAATCTCCTCCTGCTGTACCCGAGAACGCCTCCCCATTGGCTTCATTGTTGGCCTTTTTGGGCTTGGGTGCAGTCCACTTGTGGAGAAAGTCTAAAAAGGAAAACAAATAATCATCTTTAGCAACATAACTTGAAGCGGGGCGTAGATAGAATTACTGAGATTTTCAAAACATCTAGTTATTTGTGGCAAAAAAATCTAGTAAATTTACGGTATCAAATACGGCAAAAAAGCTTTATTCTTTATTTCAAGATTTTGTTTTCGTTAATTGCTGCTACACACGAAAACAAACTCACTGCTGTGGGTGAAGCCTTTCAAATCAGGAATATCCAATGAACATAAAATATGGACTGACCGCTATCCTGGGAACATATTTAATATCCACATTTGGAGGAGCGACCGCTATGGCAGCCACAATAGGAGGCACAATCAGGGTTGATATAACTAGGGGCGACTTCGCAGGTGTCTACACAGGTGACTTTGCCTACGATGATACACATCTAACCAAGGTCGGCACAGAATTAATGACCATAAATGGTGGTGGTGGAAATGGAATTATACCGGGACTGTTATCTATGAACTTGAGATTTCTGGACTTTGCTACTGGCTTAAATCCTGTCACCTACACAGCCGATGATGTTGATGGATTTCCAGACTATCCACTTTTGTATTTAGAGAACGGAATTCCCACTCAATTTGCCTTCCAACTTTTTTCTACATCTGGAAATGATGGACTTATGTTTGGAGATCCAAGGTCATTTAATTTCGCCTTGCGAAATGGAACTATTGGAGGTGATGGGAGTGTGAGCTTAGAAATTACTGAACCTACTACTGAACCTACTCCTGTACCGGAGAACTCCTCCCCCTTCGCCTCATTGTTGGCTTTCTTGGGCTTGGGTGCAGTTCACTTGGGGAGAAAGTCGAGAAAGGGATAGTCAACAGAAACAAATAATCTTTAACAACCTAACTTGAGAGGAATTTCCCATGACAGTAATCGATACTCCGTTTTTGGTGACAGGTGGCGAAACTAAGAACCCACCCAGCAATGCTTTTAGCCCAAGTCAGCGTCAAATAAATATTCGCGCGCCGAGTCTCAGGAGAGCAGGGCGTAGATAGAATTACCGAGCTTTTTACAATATCTCCTTATTTTTAGCAAAAAACTCTAGTAAATTTACGGTGTCAAATACGGCAAAAAAGCTTTATTCTTTATTTCAAGATGTTGTTTTCGTTAATTGCTGCTACAAACGAAAAAAAACTCACTGTTGTGGGTTAAGCCTTTCAAAACAGGAATATCTAATGAACATGAAATATGTACTGACCGCTATCCTGGGAACATATTTAATATCCACATTAGCAGGAACGACCGCTATGGCTGCGACAATCAAAGGGACAATCAGGGTTGACATAAGTGATGGTGACTTCGCAGGGGTCTACAGGGGTGACTTTTCCTACGACGATACCCATCTGACCAAAGTCGGCGAGGAGGCCATGACTGTCAACGATCGAATTATACCAGGACTGCTATCCTTTAACTTTAGATTTCTGGACTTTGCGGAGGGCTTAACTCCTGTCACCTATACGGCGAGTGATGTTGACGACTTCCCAAATGCCCCTGTTTTGCTTTTCGAGAATGGAATTCCCAGTCAATTTGGCTTACAAATTTTTTCTGAATCTAGAAATGGCGGACTGATGTTTGGAGATCCCAAGCTATTTCTTTACGCCTTGCGAAATGGAACTTATGGAGGTGATGGGAGTGTGACCTTAGAAATTACTGAACCTACTACTGAACCTACTCCTGTACCGGAAAACTTCTCCCCCTTCGCTTCATTGTTAGCTTTCTTCGGCTTGGGTGGGGTTCACCTGTGGAGAAAGTCGAGAAAGGGTTAGTCAACAGAAACAAATAATCTTTAACAACCTAACTTGAGAGGAATGGACAATGGCAGTAATAGATACTCCGTTTTTGGTCACAGGTGGCGAAACTAAGAACCCACCTAGCAATGCTTATAGTCCCAGTCAGCGTCAAATCAATATCCGTGCGCCCTTCGGCATTCCCTCTGCCGAGCAATGGAGTGGTCAAAAAATATGGCTGCTGCTTCCTGGTTTCACAAATCCCGCCGATTATTACGATCCAAATCTGGCGACAGCCATCAAGGATGCTAACCCAAACGATACGGTTTTAGCCCTTGACTGGACTCAAGTGAGCGGCACCAAGTTTTTCAATATTGGACCATTAGGGATCGCCGCTGGAGACCTTTACAGGTCGGGTTCGTGGATTACCCCAGTGGCCAACGCAGTCCGAGACAAACTTGTTGAGTGGGGAATGCCAGCCCCAGCACTCAATATTGTTGGGAATAGTCTCGGCGTCTCACCTAGCCAGCGATCTTGCCGCCAGTTTCACTAGCTACGGGAGTCAAGTGAGTTCGGTAACAGCCCTTGACCCAGCATCAAATCAAGCGAAAGGGGTCAGTCCATACGATACAACTAATGGCCACGATACTGACCTATCAAATGGATACGTATTAGATGGAAATGGAGGAATTGCAGACCCAATCAAACGCTTAGACTTTGGTGGTGCAGCGGTTTCAAGAAGTTTTAATGGCATCAGTAGTTTAGCAGGAAATGAAGCTCAAGCCGGAACTGCCAAGGAATCCTTCCTGTTTGACTTCGGCACCGATCCGAAAAATATTACAGCACAAATCGCTCAACACAACGGTGTCGTCACCGCCTACACAAATTTGGTTACAACTGATGCAGGTGGCAATTCTCGTTTAGCCACAAATATTTTGGGTCTGAGTGACACGCAGGCGGATCATCAGTTTCGACCAAACTTCTATAAAGGAGATTTTAATGTCTCTCTTAAAGTGCATGAAGGAATGATTCCCGTTGATGCTCAAAATAATCCTTTGTTTCTGGTTGCTGCCAAGCTTAATGGCGGGATAGATGACCGAATCATCTATGGGACTAACAAAAACGACACATTAATAGGAACTGGTATTTTTGGGAAATATTACAACAACAACGGCAACCATACTTATTATTTTGGGGATGGGGACGACATCGTTTCTGCTGGCACGGGTAATGACATCATCTTAGGCGGGAAAGGAGTTGACGCCCTTGATGGCGGAGAGGGGAATAATTCGATTTTTGGTGAGGATGGTGATGATTTTCTCAGTGCTGGCGCAGGTGATGACACCATCTTTGGCGGGAATGGCAATGACAACATTACCGGCAGAAATGGGAACAATACCATCCGTGGCGACCAGGGCGATGACAATATCACGGCTGGTACTGGTAATGATACTATCTTTGGCGGAGCTGGAAATGACAACATCTTGAGCGGCGATGGCAGGAATACCATTCGTGGTGAGGAGGGTAATGATTATCTCACTGGTGGAAATGGCATTAATATCTTGTTTGGTGGTTTGGGAAACGACACTCTCGGAGGTGGTACCGGTCAAAACATATTAAGAGGTTCAGAAAACAACAGTCTGTCTAATGTTGAAGTAGATACTTTAATTGGCAATAGCGGTAAATCCCTTAACGTATTTTATATTGGTGATAGTACCAGAAATTGGTACTCAACCGCAGGTCTGAATGATTACGCCAAGATAGAGAAATTCAATGCAGCAACTGATATAATTTTGGGTGGCGTGAATATTCAGGCACAAAACCTCATCACTCAAACCTTTCTCTGGTCTGGAAATGAATTGATTGCCAAGATTGACGGTCTTTGGGCTTCGCAACTAGAGTCGCAGTTCCCTACAAGGATATTTTAGGATTGACCTTTTCCCCCAACGCAGCAGGGGCACAATTTAGATGCGATCGCCCAGATCCCTCTCTCCCTCTCGCCCTCCCAAACCAACAGATTATTTAGACGCGCAGCAGCTTAGGGGCGGATTTAGGGGATAAATTGTACATATACAGCAAATTGCAGGTTTATGAAGTACATCCCAGAAACCCGGTTTCTTGATGAAACCGGGTTTCGCGTATCTACTTACCTGAAAAGTGCTGTATAACTCAGCACTGTCTTTGACCGTGCTTTCGTGGTAGAGTGGTTTTTTTGATTAACTGGTCTGACTTGAAAGTCTGAAACTTCAACGTTAGAAAAGAATCTAAATCCTGTTTAAGGCTAAAGTGAATCATGAACACTAGAAACTTAGATGACCAGGTAGAAAGTACCGAAAATGGAGCGATCGAAGTTGCAGATCAATTCCAGGATGCAGCCGCAACTTCTGCGACTTCACAAACAGAATTCAATGCAGAAAAGCTAGGACGTGTCTACTTCATTCGTCACGGTGAAAGCACCAGTAACGAACGTAACATTTTTGCGGGAGTTCTGGATGTTGACCTCACATCATTTGGTAGATTGCAAGCGCGTCAAGCAGGGGTTGACCTCAAGAAAAAAGGTACAAAGTTTGATGCAGTATATGTCTCCCACATGAGACGCGCACGGCAAACCTGTGAAATCGCCCTTGCTGAAAGTCAAGCACTAAAGTCGCCCGATATCCCTGTTCAAATAGACCATCGAATTAGCGAAAAATCCTTCGGCATTTTTGCGGGTCGTAACCTAAATCTGCTGCGTCTAGCCC
This sequence comes from Microcoleus sp., assembly GCA_042408215.1. Lineage (GTDB taxonomy): Bacteria > Cyanobacteriota > Cyanobacteriia > Cyanobacteriales > Microcoleaceae > Microcoleus. Next base: position 136,224 of record JAYFMW010000005.1, read on the forward strand.
TGGGCTACGAAGGCTTCGAGGAAATGTTGCACTCACACAACGAAGCACCCCCAGCCGGCGAAAAGATTGCCCAAGTTTACGCTCGCGCAGCCCGTTTCTACGAAGACAAAGTTGTACCGCACTTGGAACGGGGAGAAACAGTTCTAGTAGTGTGCCACCAATATGTATTGGAGCCTCTAGCACTTTATTTAAGCGGCTCTACCACCGAGTTCTTATAAACACCTGAAACTGCCCAATGGTAAAGCTCTCAGTGGTGTGGAACTTGTCAATTTTCGCAACAAGGAATCTGGTGGTGCCGCTTCTCTGCGGAAAGAGATCAACGATCTTTCAATTATGTGGGCAATTTTGATCTATGCCGCCGCCTTCTTGCTGGGAAGCTTGCTAAGGGCCATCAGCACCTCAGAAGCAGGGATTCCGTCAGAGTTATTTCGAGCGATCGTCGTTGCGTGTCTAGCTGCTTCAACGTTTTATACTTACCTAGACATTGACTTTGCCGCCAGTAAACGCAAAGTAACTTCTACTGTGAAGTATCTAGTTTATGGCTGGATGGCTGTGCGATGGGCTGTTGGGCTTTCCTTAATATTTTCGGGATTTTTGTATCAAAGCCCCGCCGATTTGTACAAAGTTTTGTGGGTGCTGTTTTGGATGGTTCCGCCAGCCCTCACTTCCCCAGTTTTATCCGTGCTTTGGGGCGGTAATCTTTATCCGTCCGCTCTCTTGTCAAGAACGTTATCAATTGTTGCTCCCCTGGCTCTTCTGGCTACATTAAAGGTTGCCAATTTACCCATTAATGTTGATAGCCTGATCTTTTTCGGTGTCATTCTAATTCTAGGGCTAGCAATACCGGGTGCGATCGCCCAGTTTTGGCGTGACAAATCCTCGGTTGAATCAAACCACCACAGTAAAAACTGGAAATTCATCGGAGTGCTTGCTGTCGCATTCATGGCCTTGGTCACAGGGTTTCAGTTTACTCCATCAACCTTCATTTCGGATATATTTTCTGCAACCGCTCCGAACCGCTCCCTAGCCTGTCTGCAACAACTGGCAATTGCCACCCTAGTCTTTGTCTCAATGCGCGTCTTGGCTGTATTAACCTCCGTATTGACAAAAGACAAGCTAAGCAAGGCAGAAGCTCAGGATGCTTATATCCTGCTTGTAAATCCCAACTTTTTCCTTTGGGCTGCTCTTTTCCTCGGAGTTAGTGCCACAATGCCGGAAGTGAAGTATGCTGTTTTTTGGGCAGCACTGGGATTTTTCTGCATTCCACTTGTCGAGCAGATATTGTTTATGACTTCATTCAGCAATGATATATTGAGAGAAACACTGCGCTCTTCGAGAGTGGCAACAGAAGATGTTAAAAAGCTTTTCCTCCAATTGGATACTGATGGAAGTAAGTCGCTCGCTCGCTCTGAGATTATGGAGTTGTTAGGGCTAATCGAAGATATGACAACAGGCGAACGTAGCTCTGAAGAAGTCAGGAAATACATCACTGATTATCTTTTTAACATTCTTGACAGCGATCTAAATGGCAGTGTTGATTTACAAGAGTTAGAAGATTACATATCAACCTATGGGTTGGTTGCCAACCTTAACGTTGCTCAAACATCAACTTTGACTTAATAAGTATGAAATCCTATTCAACCTTAAAGAATGATGATGTCCGCTTATTTTTCCGACTGCTCTATGCAGGAATGCAAGAGTAAGGCTATTAGCTTGCGCCACACTTTGCGTGGCGCAGGTACTACTTTCAGGGGTGAAGATGACAATTGAACTGAAACCATCACAGCAACAGATAGAGCGGACACCAGTTGCGATCGCGTCGCGACTCCAAGGAAGTATCGGACTAATTTCGTTATTTCTCGCAATCCTTGCCTTATCATTTGCCGCCATTTTCATCAGATTGAGCGAACGGGAACTGGGTCCGGTTGCGACAATATTCAATCGCTTCTGGGTAGCCACTCTCATTTTAGGATTAGGGAATGCGATCAAAACCTTGAGCGAAAGAAACTCCCACGACTCCTCCCTCCAAAAGCAGCATTACACAGTCAGCGATTTAGTCTTGTTGCTAGTAATGAGTTGTTTTTTCTCAGGCACATTAATTACCTGGGCTTGGTCTCTAACTCAGACAAGTGTCGCTAACTCTAATCTGCTGCATAACGTCACCCCACTGTTCACAACTCTGATGGGATGGCTGTTTCTAAGTCAATGTTTTGAGGGCAGATTTATTGTTGGCATGGTAATCGCCATCAGCGGATCAATCCTAATTGGACTAAGCGATTTGCAGGTAGCCAGCGAGCACTTCACAGGTGACTCGCTGGCCATGCTATCTGCTGTCTTGTCTGCCGCCAATCTGCTATGTGTTGAAAAACTTCGCGCCAAGTTTTCAGCAACAACCATACTCTTTTGGTGTTCCTGCTTCGGGGCCTTGTTAACTTTTCCGATCGTTCTGCTCACAGAAAATGTACTTTTTCCCTATTCCTGGGCTGGGTGGTTGGCAATAGTTGCCCAAGCCTTGGTATGCCAAGTTTTGGGTCAAAGTCTTCAGGCTTATAACCTCAAAAGATTTTCCTCCGGGTTCGTTGCCGTGTGCTTGCTGCTCGATCCGGTGATTACTGCTATACTTGCCTGGATCATCTTTTCTGAAAGGTTAACTCCTCTGAACTTGTTGGCATTTTCTGTAGTTTTGACAGGCATATACCTGGCAAAGTCTAGCCAAGGATCCAACAAAGTAATCCCTTTTGAAAGTTAAAAGTCAAAAAATATTTCTGCTTTTTTCCTTGTTTAAGTAATGGAGGTCTTTTCTCTGGAAATCCTTGGGAAACAAATTAAGGAAACGCGACTTGATTCAAACATAACTATGGCAGACATACCGCTGACTGGAATAGTCGATAATTGGTCGCAAAATCCCGGATCTGAAGAGTCATTTGGCATAAATTTAACTCTCAAGATTGACAGTCGCGGCAAAAAATGCTATAATTTTTGAGGCAATTCAAAAGCTACCTAATTCTCTTAATTCATGACCGATGTTTTGTTTGGTTGGACAGACTTTAACAGAATGCTCGTGTTATTAATATTCGAGGAGTTAATAACAATCTGGATTTCTACTTTAACGATTGTGAAGAATTGAATTTAGCCATCTTGGCACTACTGGAAAAAGAGGGTATATATCTCCTAAATTTTTAATTTAGAACATACCTCGAAAGCTATCAGCAGACTTGGGAAAAAACTGGTAAAGCGATAAATAGACGTTGCACTTTCCCAGGGATAATGGAGCGCGCAGTTTCTCTGAATTACCAAAAACACCTTACTTGAGTACCTCCAAACTAGAATAGGAAACAAACAAAATGAAGTTAGACAAATTGGCTCTGGCACAAAATATGGCTTTTCTGATATCTATTCCGCCGCAAAGCAATTTAGCTAAATTACTGGCTTTTTGTTTGGCAACAAAGGCTAGAAAAAATACGAGCGGAACAGAAATCTTAAGGCTCACCTGTGATCTAATGGAAAACCCATCTAAATTGCCTTATTGGACGCAAGACGTGATGGGACTCGATTTAGATTACACTACTGAGGAGTGGAAAGCTTTAGGAGAAATGGGCATCAAGGATGCAGAGGGCTTTATGGCTACCCTGTGGCAAGAATTGGAAAATTTGAGTTTGTAATTGCTTTTTTCAAAATCACCGGACAGGGATTTGAAGATTTCATAAGTTCTGTAAGAGTGTTCCCAGAAATAAAATGCCCTGTCATGCTGAACGGAGTGAAGCATCTTGGATATTTTCCACTACACTGCGTTTCGCTCAAAATGACAATTCTGGATTATTTTTTATTTGGAATACTCTAAACAGTATTTATCATCTCTATAAAATATCAAAATTCCTGTCTAAAAACTTCAACCATTTATTCTTTGAATTCACATAAAAATTATGTCTTTAAATGTTGAACTTTTAGAGCAAAGTTTCGATAAAGTTAAACCTCGTGCTAATGAATTTGCAGCCAGCTTCTACGAGAATCTTTTTAAAGCTCACCCAGAAGTGAAACCGCTATTTGCCAAGACTGATATGGGAAATCAAGAGAAAAAGCTGTTAAATTCCCTGGTTTTGGTAGTAGAAAATCTCCGCAACCCAGAGGCTTTAGGGCCCGTGCTCAATGCTCTAGGAGGTAGACACGTCAGCTATGGAGCCATTCCCAAATATTATGGCCCTGTGGGGGAAGCTTTGCTGTTAACATTTGAGCAGTATCTTGCTGAAGATTGGACTCCTGAAGTCAAAAAAGCTTGGATAAATGCTTATAAAGCAATTGCTGCGTTGATGTTAAAAGGTGCCGGTGTAGATGCACCAACTAAAGTTAAATCAGAGATAGCAGCCAATTCAAAGCAACAAGCAGCTACCCAACCAATTGAGCAAAAAATAGAGGAAATTCCACAAGTAGAACCAGCCGAGCAAATATTAACAGAAATACCAGAAGAAGCATCTTCAGAGTTACCTGTAGAGTTACTAGAAAGCAGTTTTGAAAAAGTTAAACCCCACGCGAATGAATTTGCAGCCAGTTTCTATGAAAATCTTTTTCAAGCTTACCCAGAAGTGAAACCACTGTTTACTAAAACAGATATGAAAAACCAAGAGAAAAAACTATTAAATTCCCTGGTTTTGGTAGTGGAAAATCTCCGCAACCCAGAGGCTTTAGCGCCTGTTCTCAAGGCTCTAGGAGCTAGACACGTCGGCTATGGAGCTATTCCGAAATACTATGGACCGGTGGGGGAAGCACTGCTGATGACATTTGAGCAGTATCTCCTTGAAGATTGGACTCCTGAAGTCAAAAAAGCTTGGCTAAATGCTTATAGAGCAATTACTGGGTTGATGTTAAAAGGTGCGGGGGAAGAATCTTCACCTCAAGTTGTCCAAGCTGAGAAACCTGCTATTGTATCAAAACCTATCCAAGCTGAACCAAAAACTGCAACTTTAGCAAAACCTTCAACATTAACAGCCGAAACCCCAAAAGAATCTCAGCTATTTCAGCCCACAGCAGAGCCAGAGAAAAAAGCTCTTATATCGGTTCAGTTAGATGGTAAAGTTTTCAATGACATTCTCAATAATTTTACCGTTAATTATCAGCAATTTCAGACCAAAATATCAGAACAGCCATTAAGTGAAGTCCTCAAACAAATTCCTAGTAAACTTATTGATGCTTTCTGGGAAGCACCAGTATGGTTAGTCGCTGTAGTTGCGGCAGTTCTGTTTACGGTAGTTATTGTAATTGTCGATGAGAACTCTTTACTTGCAGAAGTTTTGGGTGCTACTGAGACTATCAGTGTAGTCGTGGCGCTAGTTCTATTCATTAAAGAAGCTCCCGATCGCCGAAAACAATTTCACTACCAAGCTTGGAGTATAGTTGATGCAGCACACAATGTTAAAGTTAGTTATGCCAGAATTTTGGCCCTGCAAGATTTGAATGAGGATGGTGTTTCTTTGAGAGGTTTGGATGCTCCTGGTGCGGAGTTAGTAGATATTAATCTCTCCCATGCTAATCTCAATAAAGCCAATTTGATGGAAAGCGACTTGAGTAATGCTAATTTGAGCTATGCCAATTTAGATAATGCTAATCTCAGTCAGAGTCAACTTAGTGGTGCAGATTTAAGTCATGCAAAACTGGGTTTTGCTCGCTTGAGTCAGGCTAATCTGAGTAGTGCTAATCTCAGTAGTGCTAATTTGATTTGTGCAGATTTGAGTAATGCCAACCTGAGTGGTGCAAATTTGAGAGATGCTAGTTTGAGTGGTGCTAACATGGAGGGAGCTTATCTAACTGGTGCTAATCTCAAAAATGCTAAAGTGAGCGATTATGAACTGAGTAGTGCTTTTCTGGAAGGTGCGATTATGCCTAATGGATCAAAGTATAAGTCTCTGGAAGATGGGGGCACAAACAAATAAATTGATGCCAGCTTTTTTACGATATTTTTGTCTGGTTTTATACTAAAAGGTGACGAACCCTTTAGTATACAAGCTTTGGCTTACTGAAATGCGATCGCCAACGGTGAGAGATTACCCTTTAATTCTAATTCTTAGGCCATGAGAAAAATTAGGGGCCATGAGAGAAATGAGGCAAATAATATCAGGAAAATTCCTATGCAATTACTTAAGCGATTAAGTATAAAGACAAAACTCATAGTCATGTTACTGGTAGTGAGCATTTGCGCTATGCTCGCAAGCACCTTGCGCGAAGCAAATCGGTAAGTATGACCGGCAGATGTTTCGTCCAATACTGAGATTGATTGCCAATGATGATATTGAAGTAAATTGCTATCAATTAACCCAAAAAACCAGAATTTAAGTAATATTTGACGCTCGAAAAACAGCAAATTTACGCTTCGATCCACCCAAAAAATTGGCAGTTTCCAATGAATTATTGTGAGTTTTGAGTGTCATTTGTTGCGAATTTAAATTGCATATTTCACTACTACTTGCATATAGTTTCAGGATAGCGGGGCGTAGATATAATGACTTATATTTTCACAGTATATCCTAATTTAACATCGGAAACTCTAGTAAATTTACGGATTTACAATACCGCGAGTCAGCTTGAATCTGTATCTCAAGATGTTGTTTTCGTTAAGGGCTGCTACACACGAAAAAAAACTCACTGTTGTGGGTGAAGCCTTTCAAAACAGGAATATCTAATGAACATGAAATATGTACTGACCGCTATCCTGGGAACATATTTAATATCCACATTCTCAGGAGCGACCGCTATGGCAGCCACAATAGGAGGCACAATCAAAGTCAACGTCACTGGTGGGGACTTAGGGGGTGTTTACACGGGTGACTTTGCCTACGACGATACACATCTGACCAAAGTCGGCGAGGAATCCATGACCATCAATGGTGGAAATGGAGCTCGACCGGGACTGCTATCTCTGAACTTTAGATTTCTGGACTTTGCTACAGGTTTAACTCCTGTCACCTATACGGCCAGTGATGATTTACCAACTTCCCAGACGCTCCTGTTTTGTTTTTCTGAGAACGGAATTCCCATCTCAATTTGCCTTGCAAGTTTTTTCTGAGGCGGAGTGGCTGGAAATGACGCATTTGGGTTCTGTAGATCCCAGGATATTTCTTTACGCCTTGCGAAATGGAACTATTGAAGGTGATGGGAGTCGTGACCTTAGAAATTAACGAATCTCCTCCTGAATCTACTCCCGTACCGGAGAACGCCTCCCCCTTCGCCTCATTGTTGGCTTTTTTGGGATTGGGTGGAGTTCACTCGTGGAGAAAGTCGAGAAAGGGAAACAAATAATCATCTTTACCAACCTAACTTGAGAGGAATAGACAATGACAGCGATAAATACTCCGTTTTTGGTGACAGGTGGCGAAACTAACAGACCACCTAGCAATGCTTTTAGTCCAAGTCAGCGTCAAATAAATATCCGTGCGTCCTTCTCCCTTCCCTCTGTCGAGCAATGGAGTGGTGAAAAAGTATGGTTGCTGATTCCTGGTTTCACAGCACCCAGCGATTCTTTTGATGCAAATCTGGCGACAGCCATTGATGATGCTAACCCAAACGATATAGTTTTAGCCATTGATTGGACTCAAGTGAGCGGTACCCCAACAAATGATGCAACAGCAGGGATATTGAGAGGAGACCTTTACAGGTCTGGTTCATGGATTACCCCAGTCGCAACAGCAGTCCGAGACAAACTTGTTGAGTGGGGAATGCCAGCCACAGCACTGTTATCTATATTTGTGTTGGTTCGTAAAAAAAATCTGGAATTGAAACAGTTGTTTTTTCCAAGACTGCTATTTGATATACATAATAACCAACAGCAAGATCAAGGATTCCCATACCAAAGGGCGAATATACGGTTGGCTTTTGTCTGTCTAAAGTGAGTTTTCCTTGAATAAGTTGATCGATAGTTCCTGTAACAAAATCTCGGTTTCCAACTTCTTGCTCAGTAAGATGCAAAGATGTCGCAGATTTTAAACAGTGATCTACATCATCGACAATGTTGTTTGACTCAAGAATAATTTTTGATGATAAATCTCGCAAAGATAAATGCAAAATAATTGGATTGTGGGAAAAGATACTAATATCGTCAACATGTGGTGCATTAGCCGTTGTAGTAAAACTAATCAAATCACAAGATGAAATCAGGTTTTCTTTGGTCGATGAGATTTGAACTTCCTTGATTCCTTTCTCTTGAGCATACTCTTTCATCGCCATACTGTACTCATCAGCTAAGTCAAACAAATCTAGTGCAGATATTGTCCAACCAGTATTTAGCAAAAATTTCAAGACATAACGAGCAATTAGTCCGCATCCAACAATCCCCAATCTTTTGACTGTTTTTGGTTCGATCAGATTTTGGGCGGCTAAAACTGCTGAAGCGGCGGTTCTAGAAGCACTGATAATCGAGCCTTCGAGACACGCTATTGGATATCCAGTTTCATAATCATTGAGAATAATCACCGCAGATGCACGAGGGATTCCCTGCGCGATATTCTTGGGAAAACTGGCAATCCATTTGATCCCTGAGATATTAAAGTCTCCTCCCAAATGTGCAGGTAAAGCAATGATTCTCGCTTCTGGCTTTTCTGGATATTTCAAAAAATAACTATCTGGGTTTATGGTTTTTTTGGCTCCATGAGTAAGATATGCTTTTTGAACTAAATCAATTACATTTGCATAGTTACTTTGGAGTATTTCATTAACTATCGAACCAGAAATAACTGTAAAATTTTGCTCTATGGTGTTTGTCATGGAAGAAATATTTATTAGTCTTTTATTGACTTAAGGCAATTAGGAAAGCGTTCTGAAACCCACCGATCGTCATAAATTGTATCTAGGTAGCTCTCTCCTAAATCAGGACTTATTGCTACTATACTTTTCGCTGCATCCAGTTTATGTGCATAAGCTTTGATGCCTGCCAAAACTGTTCCAGTCGAACCTCCGACTAAGAATGTTTTTTCGCGTAGTAAATATCGACACATTTTTATAGTGTCCTCTTCTTTAACTACTACAATATCATCAATTAGACTTTTATCAACCAATTCTGGTTTTCTACTTGTACCTAGTCCTGGGATATATCTTTTACTAGAAGGTAAATCGAAAGTAACCGATCCAAAGGTATCAACTGCAATAACTTTTGTTTTTAGGTTGCGATCTCTAATGTATTCAGCACATCCCATTAATGTACCTGTAGTACCTGCACCAATAAATAAGTAATCCACCTCTGAAAAGCTTTCAAATATTGAAGGTGCTGTACTCAAATAATGTGCATTTTTGTTCTCGCAATTCGCATATTGATTTAGCCAAAATAAATTTCTATCATCTTTAAGCAATTGCTTAATTAAATCAATTCGGCTGTTTAAAAATCCTCCATTTTTATCTCTATCTTTAACAATTATAAGTTTGGCTCCGAACAATTTTATATATTTCTCATTCCTAGACGAAATGTTTGGATCGCTGATACAGGTAAAGCGATATCCTTTAGTCGAACAAGCTAGGCTAGCCGCCACTCCTAAGTTACCAGACGAAGATTCGATAATATGGGTACGATCCGGTGATATCTCTCCTTTTTCTTCGAGAGCCTCTAGCATACGTATTGCAGGTTTTATTTTGATAGATCCTGCTGGATTAAATCCCTCAACCTTCAAAAATAGATCTGCTTTCAAAGACAAGAAATTGTTTAATTTACAAAAAACTTTGTCGAGAATCAGTTCCAAAGAATTTTCAGCAATCAAGGGAGATTTCATCAAAGCTGAGCTAGATGATTGGAAATTCCCAGACAAAATTAAGGGTGTTTCCGTATCTGGTACATCGTAAAGATTCATAAATTTATTAAAAATTTTGGATCGAGAACAACCAGCTTATGCGATGTTTATGTTTTATATACTTTTGAGCTTTGTCTATCAATAATATCATGATGCTATAGCCCCTGGGATGGGGGGGGGACCCCCCATCTCAAAATGACATTTCACAACTATTATGGAAGATAAGAATGTTAAGTATCTAAACGAAACAACCTACAGATTTGTATTACCTGAAGGAATGATTAACAACTATGCTCACATCTGACTCAAAAAAGATTAAGTTATTACGTTATAAGGGACTTGTTATGGTGCTGGTGGGGGCTACCTTGTGGGGACTTTCTGGTACGGTGGCACAAAGGCTTTTTCAAGATGAGGGATTTACTCCTGGTTGGCTGGTAACAATGCGCCTGCTAATTTCAGGGATGTTGTTATTAATAACTGGATGTTTACGAAAAAGTTCCCATCAAGTTTTTGCTGTGTGGAACGATCGCAAAGATAGGATTAGATTAGTATTTTTTGGAATTGTTGGTATGTTGGGAGTACAGTATACCTATTTCGTGGCAATTCAAACTGGTAATGCTGCTACAGCAACCTTATTGCAATATCAGGCTCCATTATTTATTATGGTTTACTCCGCAATAAAGTACAATCGAATTCCGAATTTTCAAGAGTTTATAGCCCTGGGATTTGCCCTGTTAGGTACATTCCTTCTGGTAACAAATGGATCTATTCAACAGTTGTCTGTCTCCAGCGCATCAATAGCATGGGGATTAAGTTCTGCAATTGCACTTGCATTTTATACGTTATATCCATCAGGCTTGCTACAACGTTGGGGTTCTGAAGTAATCATTGGGTGGGGCATGATTATAGGAGGGATTGCATTATGCCCGATCGCTTCTCCTTGGCAAATTCAAGGTCAACATTGGTCTGTTATTACTGGTTTGTTAGTAAGTTTTGTGATTGTATTTGGCACAGCAATCGCTTTTTATCTCTATATAGATAGTCTTCGATACATTACACCTACAGAAGCCAGTTTATTAGCCAGTGCAGAGCCTTTGTCGGCTGTAGCTGCATCAGTTATTTGGCTTCGCTTACCACTGAGTCTTTTTGAAGGTATCGGTGGACTATGTATTGTTAGTACAGTGTTGATGTTGTCGCTACGTCCCAAAAATCAAAGCAAAACATTATAAGATTCAACTAGAAAAATCCTTGAGCGGAGCGAGAAAAAATCAGTTTTTTGAAAGGTCTATATATCAAGAAAGATTCTCAGCTTGCAGCCGTTAACTAAAGTGTGATTTAAATCAAAATAGGTTCATACTAACCATGAAAACAAACAATCAGCCTTGTAATTTTTTCTTGATGACTGAAAATAGCTTTCATCCAACTTATTTACTCTCACAATGGTATACCAGATTCCAAGGAAACCCATTTTTTAGAGGTATTCTCATACGAGATGATAAAAATGATGCTTCACAGTATAGTAAAGAGCGATTTCATCAATTACATCAGAATGAAAAAATTTTAACAAGTGATTCGCTACAGGAAATCAAAACATTATATGGTGGACTTAGTAAGACGGAAGCAGCTACGATCGGATTATTTGGAATACCTGCATTGGCACAAAGCTCATTTCAAAAAAGTATCTTTTTAGGTAAAACTATCAATAGTGAAAAAGTGAAGAAGTGGCTACAAATAGAATGTAAAAATGAAGGTGGGATTTGTATATTTGTGTTTTTGGATAAGATTCTTAGCCCTTGGTGGATTGAATTGACAGAAGGTAACATTATTAATGCTCATTCTGCTGTTCTTCCTTATGCAAGAGGTATGTTTGCTGTCGAAAATATGGCATCTCGTGGTGATATTGAAGAATTTAAACGAGTTGCTGGAGCGTCTGTTCATTATGTAGATGAAGGCGTAGATACTGGCCCTATTATTCAAGCTGTCAGAATAAAAAATCCCTTTGAATTTCAATCTTTGTCGGAGGTAAAAGCTTATAGTTATAAGCTGGCTTTCGATCTTCTGATACAGCAAGCTTCAGAAATGATCGAAAATCCTCAAATACAATCTGTGGGGATCAAAGCCTACCCTACACCCATCAGTCCTGTATTTTCTAGAAAAGACTACACTCCCCAGGTCGAAGAACTCGCGGAAAAGAGATTTATAGAAATGAAACAAGATTCAGTCAAGCGGTATAAAAACAAAGGCTTTGCGTAAGTCCTGCCAAACCTAGGAATACAGCAGCTTAGGAGCAGATTTAGGGGATATATCGCGCCTTTAACCAATAAGTTTTGTACAAAACCCGCCCTGTACTTCGGTAAGCACCACTTTTCCACCTGCATGACAGCCAAAAAGATTGTGCTAGAATCCTCAATACATAGTCGTAGGTTGGGCACAGGCCGAGAAGAACAATCTTCTTGCAGTCTAGGGGAGGTTGTAGGTCAGCCACCATTGGGGTCTTCCCAGTTGAAAGCCACCCTGCAACAGCAGCCTAGAATCTGCAACCGCTTTGACCGTGCGGCAGAGCGGTTGGGGAGTGTCCCGCTAGAATAAGTACGAGTAGGGAAACGGCAATGCCATGTCCAATGCACAGCAATGCCGTGTCCCTACGAGAACACAAACGCTCGTTGTGCGAGCGTGACCTCAAAACGGGCACATAGCAGCAGGTGATGGGAATAAATCATGTTTGAACGCTTCACAGAAAAAGCAATAAAAGTAATCATGTTGGCCCAGGAAGAAGCTCGCCGCCTGGGTCACAACTTCGTAGGGACAGAACAAATCCTCCTGGGTTTGATCGGAGAAGGAACCGGAGTTGCAGCTAAAGTCCTCAAATCAATGGGGGTCAACCTCAAAGACGCTCGGATTGAGGTCGAAAAAATCATCGGGCGTGGTTCCGGCTTCGTAGCAGTCGAAATTCCGTTCACCCCGCGCGCGAAGCGGGTTCTAGAACTGTCCCTCGAAGAAGCTCGCCAACTCGGACACAACTACATCGGTACCGAACACCTGCTGCTGGGCCTGATCCGCGAAGGTGAAGGAGTAGCGGCCAGAGTCTTAGAAAACCTGGGAGTAGACTTGTCGAAAGTCCGCACCCAAGTAATTCGGATGCTGGGCGAAACCGCAGAAGTCGCAGCCACTGGCGGCGGTGCTCGCACCAAAACCCCAACCCTCGATGAGTTCGGATCTAACCTGACTCAAATGGCGGTGGATGGGAAGCTTGACCCAGTAGTCGGACGCCAAAAAGAAATCGAACGGGTCATCCAAATCCTCGGTCGCCGTACCAAAAATAACCCGGTGCTGATCGGTGAACCGGGGGTCGGCAAAACCGCGATCGCCGAAGGTCTGGCCCAACGCATCGCTAACAACGACATCCCAGACATTCTCGAAGAAAAGCGCGTCGTCACCCTCGACATCGGCTTGCTCGTCGCCGGTACGAAATACCGGGGCGAATTTGAAGAGCGCCTCAAAAAAATCATGGACGAAATCCGCACGGCGGGTAACGTGATTTTAGTCATTGACGAAGTGCACACTTTGATCGGTGCTGGTGCGGCGGAAGGGGCGATCGACGCAGCCAACATTCTCAAGCCAGCTTTGGCCAGAGGCGAACTCCAGTGTATTGGCGCTACCACTTTAGACGAGTACCGCAAGCACATCGAGCGCGACGCAGCCCTAGAACGGCGCTTCCAGCCCGTGATGGTGGGAGAACCCACCGTTGATGAGACGATCGAAATTCTCTTCGGCCTGCGGGAACGCTACGAACAGCACCACAAGCTGAAAATCTTGGACACGGCCCTGGAAGCCGCAGCCAAACTGTCTCATCGGTACATCTCCGATCGCTTCCTACCAGACAAAGCAATTGACTTGGTAGACGAAGCAGGTTCGAGAGTCCGCCTGATCAACTCCCAACTGCCCCCCGCAGCCAAGGAACTTGACAAAGAACTACGCAAAGTTCTCAAAGATAAAGACGAAGCGGTGCGTTCTCAAGACTTTGATAAGGCCGGAGAATTGCGCGATCGGGAAATGACCATCAAAGCCGAAATTCGCGCTATTTCCCAAGCCAAAAAAACCGACTCGACCCGCACCGGGGAAACAGACCCTTCGCCAGTAGTCACCGAAGAAGACATCGCTCAAATCGTGGCAAGCTGGACGGGAGTCCCGGTCAACAAACTGACCGAATCCGAATCGGAAAAGCTGCTGCACATGGAAGATACCCTGCACCAGCGCTTGATCGGCCAAGAAGAAGCTGTCAAAGCCGTTTCCCGCGCCATTCGTCGCGCCCGTGTTGGTCTGAAAAATCCCAACAGGCCGATCGCCAGTTTCATCTTCTCCGGGCCCACCGGTGTCGGCAAAACCGAACTCACAAAAGCCCTGGCTTCCTATTTCTTCGGTTCCGAAGAAGCCATGATCCGGCTGGATATGTCCGAATACATGGAACGGCACACCGTCTCCAAACTCATCGGTTCCCCTCCCGGTTACGTCGGCTACAACGAAGGTGGCCAACTGACTGAAGCTGTGCGCCGCCGTCCTTACACTGTGGTGCTGTTCGACGAAATCGAAAAAGCTCACCCCGATGTCTTCAATATGCTGCTGCAAATATTGGAAGACGGCCGCTTAACCGATGCCAAAGGTCGCACTGTAGACTTCAAAAATACGCTGCTGATCATGACATCTAACATCGGTTCTAAGGTCATTGAAAAAGGTGGCGGCGGCCTCGGTTTCGAGTTCAGCGATAACCAAGCCGATGCTAATTACAACCGCATTCGTTCTTTGGTTAACGAAGAACTGAAAAACTATTTCCGCCCAGAATTCCTCAACCGACTAGATGAAATTATCGTCTTCCGCCAGTTGAACAAGGAAGAAGTGAAGGAAATCGCTGTCATCATGCTCAAAGAAGTTTTCGGCCGCTTGACAGAACAGGGAATCACCCTCGAAGTCACCGAACGGTTCAAGGAACGCCTCGTAGAAGAAGGCTACAACCCCAGCTACGGAGCAAGACCCCTGCGCCGCGCTATCATGCGGTTGTTGGAAGACAGTTTGGCTGAGGAAATCCTTTCTGGCCGCATCAAGGACGGTGACATCGCTGTTGTGGATGTCGGGGAGGACGGAATTGTGAAGGTGCTGCAAGGTCAAAAGCGGGAATTGCTGCCCCAAGGTGCTGAGTAAGTTCGATCGCGGGTAAAGTTTTGAACAAATTGCGCGATCGTCAATAACTCAAAATCAGCATCTAAAAAAGGTGGAGAATCTTAATTCTCTGCCTTTTTTATCGAATATAGAAGCAGGAATATAGAATATAGAAGCAGGAATATAGAATCAGGAAGAAGGAATCAGGAAGAAGGAATATAGAATCAGGAAGAAGGAATATAGAATCAGGAAGAATATCGATGTAAAAATGGAACAATAGCAATGGTTTTAGTAGTTTAATATCAATTCCGGTTGCATCGGAATGATTTAACCGCAGAGAACGCAGAGAACGCAGAGGGAGATCGGAGAGAGATGAATAATTCCGATGAAGAGCGGATTTGATATAAAATGTCCTGACAGGCTGGGCGGTTGCTATAAAACAGTACAATAATGGGAGGATTAAATGACATCTGAAAACAATAATTTGAGTACAGAAGTCACAGAAAATAAGCCGGATACTTCTACTTCGCTCAGGGGAACCGGAGTCGAAGGGCTCAGCACAAGAGCCTGGTGGCAGAAAGCGTGGAAGTCGCAGCGAGAAAATCTTCAGATAGTGATTATTGCTTTGGGTTTAGCAATACTGATTCGAGCATTTGTCGCCGAACCGCGCTTCATCCCCTCAGATTCTATGTTACCAACTTTGCATATAGGCGATCGGGTCGTAGTGGAAAAAGTTTTATACGACATCCACCCCCCCGCAATGGGCGACATCGTAGTATTTTCCCCCCCCGAAAAGTTGCAAGAACAAGGATTTACTCAAGACCAGGCATTTATCAAGCGGATAATTGGCTTACCGGGTCAAACCATCACCGTTAAAAAAGGTCTAGTTTACCTGAATGACAAACCCCTGGTTGAAAAATATATTGCTGAACCTCCTAAATACCAGTGGGGGCCTTATCGAGTTCCCGAAAATCAATACTTCGTGATGGGAGACAACCGCAACAATAGCAATGACTCTAGCCGGTGGGGATTTTTACCGAAGCAGAACATCATCGGCCGCGCTGTAGTCCGGTTTTGGCCGCTAGAACGCATCGGGAAGGTTTGAAGAAGTCATTAGTCAGTAGTCAGTAGTCATTAGTTGGCAGTTGGCCGTTGGCCGTTGGCAGTAGTTAGTAGTCAACAGTCAGCAGTCAGCAGTCAACAGTCAACAGTCAGCAGTCAACAGTCAACAGTCAACAGTCAACAGTCAACAGTCAACAGTCGGAATGCTATAAAGGCCCAATGCCCCATTCCCAATGCCCAATGCCCCATCCGCATCCTGTACGGACATTGCTACTAATTTTTACGCTTTGAAGGGTAGGGAGTTCCTCCGCCAACTGATAAAATAGTCTCATAAGCAGCGGGACTGCCACGGATGAAAATTAGTTTACTATTAAAAAATTAGGAAAGCTATGGGATTTTTTGATTCAGAAATTGTTCAACAAGAAGCCAAGCTGTTGTTTGAGGACTATCAATCCCTGGTCAAACTAGGTAGCAGTTACGGCAAATTCGATCGCGAAGGCAAGAAAATATTCATCGCTCAGATGGAATCAATGATGGAGCGCTACCGTATTTTTATGAAGCGCTTCGAGCTGTCTGAGGATTTCATGGCTCAGATGACCGTCGAGCAGTTAAAAACGCAGCTCAATCAATTTGGGATCACGCCCCAGCAAATGTTTGATCAAATGAACTCAACGCTGGAGCGCATGAAATCTGAACTAGAAAAACAACCTTAATGTTATTTGTCTTTAGTTTCTCTTTGCTAGTTATCGATTAGTTACTAATAACTAATAACTAATAACTAATAACTAATAACTAATGACTAATAACTAATGACTAATGACTAATAATTAAGGCCGCTCAAAAGCTGAAGCAGGTTTGAAATCTTCTTCAGGAACTCCCTGCAAAGCTTGGCTCATAAAATCGCGCCAAATAGGGGCGACAATACCACCGCCAGTAGCACCGTAGCTCATCGGTGTGTAATTGTCGTTGCCAACCCAAACAGCCACCGACAACTGGGGGACGTAGCCCACAAACCAGATATCCCGTTCTGAGGAAGTTGTACCAGTTTTCCCAGCAGCCGGCCGCCCAATTTGGGCCGCCCTTGCAGTACCGTTGTTAACTACGCCTTGCAGGGCGCTGTTGACAGAAGCCGCTGCCCACGCATTGAGTACCAATTTGGGTTTGGGCGTGTTGTCGAGCAAGACGTTGCCGCTGCTGTCAGTTACTTGCACGATAAAGGTGGTGTCAGAATGCCAGCCATTGTTTGCGAAGGTAGCAAAAGCCCCGGCCATTTCTAAAGGAGTGAGGTCAACTGCACCTAAAGGCAAAGAAACGACTGGTTCCATCGGACTTCTGATGCCGAGTACCCGGCAAATCTCAATCACTTTATTCAATCCAACTTCTTGTCCAAGCTTGACAGCGGGAATATTTAGTGATACTTCCAAAGCTCTACGGATGCTGACGGCACCGGAGAAGCCACCACCGTAGTTTTGAGGGTAGTAGTAGCCGTCGCCGTCGCGATAGCCCACAGGAGAGTCGTAGACAACGGAATCCGGGCTGTATTTGCCACTAGCAAAAGCAGCGTAGTAGATAAAAGGCTTAAAAGAAGATCCGGGCTGGCGTCGAGCTTGAATGGCGCGGTTGAACTGACTCTTTTCGTAATCGAAGCCCCCAACCATTGCTTTGACGAAGTGGGTGCGGGGATCGACGGCGGCTAGGGCGAGTTGACCTTGCTCGCGATCGTAAAACAATCCTTGGTTGTAAAGTCGATCGTGCCATGCTTTGATGGTTTCTTCGGCTAACCGCTGCATTTTTAGGTCGATGGTTGTTTGAACGCGCATTCCTCCTTTGAGCACTGCATCTCGCCCGAAACGCCTAGTCAACTCTTGAACTACGGCTTCTGTCACGTAGGGAACTTGAGAGCCTCCAAAGGAGGTAATTTTGCCGAGCTTAATTTTTTGCTTGCGTGCGGTAGCCTCTTCGGCTGGCGTAATCCATTTGAGCTCCTTCATCCGGGTTAAAACGATTTCCTGGCGCTCTTTAGATAACTTGTAATTGGCGAAAGGACTGTATTCTTCGGGGGCGGAAATTAACCCGGCGAGCATGGCTGCTTCTGCCAAAGTCAAATTTTCTGCTGACTTGTTGAAATAGCTGCGAGATGCCGTCTCTACGCCGTATAAGTTGTGACCCAAATAGATTTGATTCAGGTAAAGTTGCAGAATCTGGTCTTTGTTGAGAATTTGCTCCAAGCGGATAGACATTACCGCTTCAGCTACTTTGCGGCTGACTTTGGACTTGGGAGAGAGAAATAAGTTCTTGACTAGCTGCATTGTCATAGTCGAGCCGCCTTCAACGGTTCTACCTTTTTCTAGGTTGACTATGAGAGCTCTGGCTATCCCGCCTGGGTTGATACCTTTGTGGGTGAAAAAGCTGCTGTCTTCGATCGCCATAACGGCGCGTTTCAAGTTCGGGGAGATTTTGTCAAGGGGTACGACATCTCGGTTGGCTTCGTCGTGGATGCTGGCTAGGGGCCTGCCGTTGATGTCGTAAATGTGGGTAGTTTCTGTGGGAGAGTAGGTTTGCAAGATGCGAACATCTGGCAAATTGCGGAAGCTGATCGCTAAGCCAACCAGTCCGCCAGCTACTACCGAACTGGCAAGCATTGTCATACTGAGTATGGTTCCGGCGGTCACTTTACTGACTGACTGAACAAACTCGAATACGGTAGCTGAGTTTTCCGTGTTTTTGTGGACTGCGTTGGTTGACACGTCGATTTCACTTCCTCAGTCGATTGGGGTTTTAGACTTTTGATTTTAGATGGGGGATGGAATAACTGCCACAAGAAATGTTGGCAGGCAAGCTTTGGGATTATAGTAGCTTGAGAGTTATTTTTTTATGGGTCAATCAGTGAGTGTAACTAATTCCGCTGCACTTTGGCAAAATATTATGGTTTCCGATCGCACCCCGATGATTTCTCCTAACCTTTCTGGAATTTACCGCGGCATCAGTGAGATTTTTCCCGATCGACCTGATTCTAGCAACCCTGACGAAAATTTGGTCAAACTGCTGACAAAAGCCGATCGACCTTTGCGGATCAAGTTAGGAATTGACCCAACAGGGACTGACATCCACCTAGGCCACAGCATTTGCGTCCGCAAGCTGCGAGCTTTTCAGGATGCCGGTCACACCGCAGTGTTGCTCATCGGCGATTTTACCGCAAGAATTGGCGATCCAACCGGAAAATCTGAGACACGGAGCCAGTTGACTCCCGAACAAGTGGCTGAAAATGCCCGGACTTATTTAGACCAAGTGCGTCCAATTTTAGACTTTGACACCCCCGGCAGGCTAGAAATTCGCTATAATTCCGAGTGGTTGTCCGGTTTGGACTTGGCGAAGATTTTGGAGCTCCTAGGCACCATGAGCGTGCAGCAGATGCTCGCTAAAGAGGGATTTGATAATCGCATGGAGCAGGGAACAGCGATTTATTTGCACGAGTTTCTGTATCCGCTGATGCAGGGTTACGATTCGGTGGCCCTGGAGGCTGATGTGGAGTTGGGGGGAACTGACCAAAAGTTTAATATTGCGGTGGGACGAGATTTGCAGCGACATTTTGGGATGAAGCCGCAGTTTGGTTTGCTGATGCCGATTTTGATCGGGACTGATGGGGTGCAGAAGATGTCGAAGTCTTTGAATAATTATGTCGGTTTGTCCGATGACCCGCTGACGATGTATTCTAAGTTGGAGAAAATTGCTGATAGTTCGATCGCCCAATATTTTGAACTATTGACAGATTTGCCTCTGGATGCGTTGCCGGAAAATCCGCGAGAAAAACAGAAGCTTTTGGCTGTGAATGTTGTCAGTCAGTATTGGGGGAAGGAAGCAGGCGATCGGGCGCAACTCGATGCAATGGCGCTGGTTAAAGGTGCTGCTGGCGAAGCTGATGCAGTACCGGAGTTTTCTTTGGCAACTGTACAGTTTCCTGCTAAGTTGTTTTATATTCTGAGTGCTAGCGGACTTTGCAAAAGTAGTGGGGATGGCCGGAAGTTGATGCAGGGTGGTGGGGTGAAGTTGGAGGGCGATAAAGTTTCTGATGTTAACCTCACTTTTGAATCACCTGCTGAATTGGAAGGTAAGGTTTTGCAAGTTGGGAAAAATAAGTTTGTGCGATTGGTGGATTGAGTTGGGATTTGTTAACCGCCATTGGTGTCAACTTAAGTCTATAACCCTTGATAAATCTCGCTTTGCTCCGAGGCCAGATCCCCCTAAATCCCCCTTAAAAAGGGGAGTAGGGGTTGACTTTGAGAATAGTCTTTAGTTGATTGAGTTGGGATTTGTTAACCGCCATTGGTGTCAACTTAAGTCTATAACCCTTGATAAATCTCGCTTTGCTCCGAGGCCAGATCCCCCTAAATCCCCCTTAAAAAGGGGGACGAAAGAGAATACTCTTGTCCCCCCCTTGTAGGGGCGGTGCCCCCGTGCCCGCCCTCAAGGCGCCGGGGGGATCTAGACCCGAACCCCAAACAGCAGTCTGTGACTACGTTTGACGTTTTGACACCAATCTACTATGAAGTTCTTACTATGAAAGATACTACGATCGCAGATAAAATTATTGTGGCTTTGGATGTTGCCAGTCAAGCAGAGGCGATCGCCCTGGTTGACAAACTCCCCGATGTATCTTTTTGGAAAGTAGGTTTAGAGCTATTTGTGAGCTCCGGGCCGGGGATTTTGGAAATTTTAAAACAGCGGGGAAAGCGGATTTTTCTGGATTTGAAATTTCACGACATCCCTAATACTGTTGCTGGCGCTTGTCGGGCTGCTGCTAAGTACAATGTGGATTTATTGACAATCCATTCTACTTGTGGTAAAGATGCTTTGAAAGCGGCGTTGGTTGCTTTGGAAGAAGGGGCGGCGGCTGTGGATAAACCGAGTCCTAAGTTGATTGCAATTACTCTGTTGACAAGTTTGAATTCCCGACAGTTAGCTTTTGAGTTGAAAGTACCTTTAGAATTGCCAGAGTATGCTTTGCACATGGCATTGTTGGCGAAAGAAACGGGTTTAGCTGGTGCTGTTTGTTCTCCGCAGGAAGTGGAACAGTTGCGGATGAGTTGCGGCGATGATTTTCTGTTGGTTTGTCCCGGTGTGCGTCCAAAATGGGCTGATGGGGGCGATCAAAGGCGATCGATGACTCCAAAGGCTGCGATTAATGCGGGTGCGGATTATCTGGTGATTGGGCGGCCGATTACTGCTTCGGATGATCCGGTGGCGGCTTTTGCGCGGATTTGTGAAGAGTTGGGATAAATAGCCTCAATAATTCGGCGGTTGAAACCGCTTCTACACAAACAAAGTCCGCCTGCGCGGACTAAGAAATAAAGAAGGTATTTCTCGTTACTGGGCTCTGCCTCGCTGGTTCAGCTAATGTTTTTTCCCCTCAAAAATAGCCTCTTGAAAGCACATCATCTTCGTCGAGTTCATCTTTGCCAATCATCCCTTCAATTTCAGTTAAAAATCTCAGAAAAACTTCCGGTGCAAAGGGGTTATTGTCGAGATGGTTTACAAAATAATCTCTATTTTTCTTTCTTCCTTCTACTGTACTAAAAGCACTTCTGATATTAGACGATAACCGCTTGGCTTTTCTCAGAATTAGTATCTCATCAATAGCTGTGAGTGATGAGCTAATCGGCGACATATCCAGCCATTCACATAGCAAGAAATACTTGGCTCCTGGAACACTCGATTTTACATCTAAGGCAGTTGCCGCGCCCTCTTGAAACATGGTTTTATCAAGATTTGTTTTACACTCAGCCGCAACATAAGCAATATTTGCCTCGCGGGAGGTACTCTCCTTAAAATCTTGATTGTGAGAGGCTTTCAAAAATATTTTTCTACTAATTGCAAAATCTTGATCCTTGGCTCGAATACTCATTCCACCACCTTTTGGACTTACTTTTAAACTTGACTCAAATCGTAGTGATGAAAAACACTGTGTTGGGCCAAAGGATAGTTCTTTGTCCTTTAATGAATCTGCAAAGACGGTTGTAACTAAGATAGGTATAAATTCTTCAATAATTGAGTTATCAAGTTTTAATTGCCCCTTTTGACGGTACAAAAAATCATGGTCACTGTCAAAAATTAGTTCGAGATCAATGTATCGCTTATAGGAGGTTAGATGGGATATCATATCTGGAACCACTTTCAGATCGCCACTGATATTTTTAAGGGTTTCCAACCAGTTTATATAGTGTTCGATTGCTTGATTAACACGCGGTTTTTCTGTAGGAGGTAGTTTATTGTTATCAAGCAATGCTGCTAGTTTGTCCCCATGTGGATGAGCTAAATTAAACATAAATTTCTTCTTTTTGGTTGATTTTTTCAATAATTTTACGTGAACGCTGCCACTCGAAATAAGGTGATATCTGTACTTTTTCAGCCTTGTCGATAGCATCCTTAATTTCATATTTTACTTGTTCATCCGCTAGGGAATAAGCGGACTCTAAGGCTTCTACAGCAATAGTTCTGGCTTGATGTATAGTAAAATAATACTGTAAATTTTCTACTTTTGTAAAGTGCAGTATATCTTCTTTGATAGTTTTTCCATAACGATTTACAAAACTTCTTTCTTGACGGATATCTAAACTAAGACCCAATACTTGACTAGCGACTTCTGCAACTAACTCCCCGTTAAAAAAAGGAGTTCCTTTAATATTTGATTCTCGACCGACTACAAATATTATTCTACTGTCATGGCTGCATATTCGTAACAATTCTTGCAAAGTATAGGCGATGTCTAAGCAATATTGAATTACTGTTAGGAATCTATTACTTCTATGCTTGCGATTAGAACCAAACTCGGATTTTGCCACCTCTAAAATTTTCCAGTTTAGTGCTTCAGTAGAACCGCGATACTGCTGATGATAGTTAAACACATTGATATAAGGGGGGGATGTAATCACAAGATTGATACTGGAGTTTTCTAAGGGAACGCTTCTTGCATCGGCATTGTAGGCATTTATCGGCTTTTCGCTATAGGGTAGGTTAAGCACAAAAGTAGCGAGATTTTTCGCAATGGTGAAAACTCTTGAGTAGGTAACTTTTTTATTTTCTAAGTCTAGCAATATCACTAATGCTTGATGTAGAATATTAATTATTTTTTCTTCATTATCAACGGCTAAATATACGATTTTATCTATTATATCATTTTCTGTAAGTTCTTTTTGTATTGTTTGGAAGAGTGGCATTGTCTCCCAGATATCAGTCTTTAGTCGATCGAGAAAACAATTGATACATCTTTCACGCTGTCTTGGTGAAATGGTGATAAATTTATAAGTGTTAGCGAGGATTAAAGCTGCGGGATTGATTTCTGTTCCGCAGGCTTCCAGTCCTAATCTTCCTGCCTCATATAAAACTGTTCCACTACCTAAAAATGGATCGAAAATCACACTATTTTTATCGGCATATTTATGAATCAAAGTTTCGATAAACTGGGGGGAAAATTGTCCTTTCCAAGGAAGTGGATTAGTACGTTGTTTATCTTCAATGTCTAATAGTTCTTGAGGAATTTCTTGTCTATTGATAGGAGTTTCACTGAAAATATTAGATAAAACCATAATTCGGATTTTTACTTGGCGCGAATTTGTGAATAGATAGAAATGCCGGGGCGGGTTTTGTAGATTGTGGGTGAAAATCAGAGATTGTTGGTGAAACCCGCCCCTACAAATAACGAACAAAAATATTATAATTGCTCTTTAAATTCATCCAATTTAGCCTTGATTACTTGCATATCTTGCCACATATACCATTTCGGAGTTTCGGGTTCGCGGGAGGGATTTCGTAGCAAGTACGATGGGTGAAAAATTGGCATACACAAACGATTTTCCCATTCTATCCATTGACCTCTAATTTTACTAATTGGTCGCTTGTCGCTAAGCAAACCTTTGAGGGCTGTTGCACCGGTTAATAAGATAATTTTGGGGTCTAATATGCGAATTTGTTCGAGTAAGTAAGGTTTGCAGGCTTCTATTTCTTTTACTGTGGGAGGGCGGTTGTTGGGGGGGCGACATTTGATGACGTTGGCAATGAATACGTCGGTTTCTGTATTGAGTCCTACTGATTCTAAAATCTTATCTAAAAGTTGACCCGATCGCCCAACGAATGGCAATCCAGTTTCATCTTCGTTTTGTCCCGGCGCTTCTCCCACAATCAAGATTTTTGCTTGAGGATTGCCGCGCCCGATGACGGCGTGAGTGCGGCTGTTGCCTAATTCGCAGCGGTGACAGCGGTTGCAGTGTTCGGTTATTTGCTGGATATTTTGATAAGTGCCCGGAGGAATGGGAATTTTGACATTTGTCGGTATTGAGTCGGTTACGAAAGAGGTATTTTGACTGGTGTCAAAAAGGCTGAGTTGCAAGTCGCTGGACATATATTTAACGATCGGGGAGATTTTTTTGATGCTAGAATTTATAGTGTATATCGGGTTGAGTGATTTGAGATTGGCAAAAAGCTTGTATGCGATGCAGTCGATCGCAAAATCTCAAATTGTTACTCTCAAATCTACAATTGTTTGGTAGAGCTCGTACAGGCAGGAATATGTTCTCTAACCCGTTGTTTGATAATCGCGCCGATGCTGGCGAAAGACTCGCCGCAGCAGTTTTCGCAGAGATCGGAAAATTGAATTTAACCGCACCAGAGGCTGTTAAACCGATTGTTTATGCTTTACCACGGGGGGGTTTGCCGATTGCAGTGCCCATAGCCCGCTTGTTGGGTTGTCCTTTGGATGTGGTTGTGGCCAAGAAAATTACTCGTCCAGATAATCCAGAATACGCGATCGGGGCTGTAACTGCTGATGGGCACGTTATATGGCAAAAGCAAAAGTCGCGCAATTTTCGCTTTCAAACTCTAGCACTCCAGCAGGCTCAAGATAAAGCCCAATCTCTACTGGCAGATTTGGCTCCGGGATGCCCAAATGTCAGCGCTGCGGGGGCTTTGGCGATTTTGGTGGATGATGGGATTGCGACGGGGATGACGATGGCTGTGGCGGCGAAGGCTTTGCGGGCGCAGCAGCCGGCGGCTTTGTGGATTTGTGTGCCGGTTGCACCGGAGGATTTGCTAGAATTTTTGGAGGAAATGTGCGATCGCGCGATCGTCCTGGAAACCCCAGATCCTTTTTACAGTGTGAGTCGCTTTTATGGGGAATTTCCGCAGGTTGAGACGGAAGAGGTTTTAAGGTGTTTACGGCAACAAAGTGAGTGGCGATCGTAAGTTAAGCTAGAAGGCTAAATCCAAAAGTTCGATCGCTAACTCATGAGACCTTGGCAATTTTGGTTGGATACTTTGATTCTGTCTAGTCAGCACAATCCTCCTCGTTTTGTTGAGTTGGTGATGTTGATTTTGGCGATGATGTTATTGGGAATCTGGAGTGTGACAGCGCAGTGGCCATATTTAGTGCTGTCTCTGAGTTATATAATTGGCTCGTCTTTTTCAATTTTGGTGCGGGAATCCCTCGGCCCGCGGCCTCAATTTCAGCTAACTCATTTGACAGCAGTGCTGTTGTTAATTATTAGTTTTTATAGTTTTGCTGAACTGATTAGATAGGTAAATCCAGGGAGACAAAAACCCGGTTTCTTAACCTAATTGTGTGATTTGAGGTTGATAACGATCGCCAGAAACCGGGTTTTTTCGGTTGTTCTATTTAGGGCTAATGAGATTGATGTAAAATTAAGCGGTTGCCGGCGGGATCGAAGGCGTAGATTTCGCGGCCGTGAGAAGCTGTAATAATTTCTCCCGGTGGCGGACACCCTAAAGTCCAAATTCGGGCGATCGCAATTTCGATGTCGCTGACTTCCAAACACAAACTCATGCCTGTTTTTGCGCGGCCTGCAAATTCTGATTTATGGGAATCCTTGGGTTTGAATATGCCAAGTCTTAACCCCGGCAGTTGAAATTCAGCATAAGTATTCGGGATGTAAGGATTCGGTTCTAGGTCAAGAAATTTTGTGTAAAATTTGACGAGAACTTCATTATTAAGGTCTGCTAACGTAACTAGGGCGGCGCTGTACAGGAAACTCATATTATTGGGAAGGAAGAAGGAAGAAGGAAGAAGGAACAAAAAATATATTATCATATTCTGATACAACAAATACAACAAGTATTTTTTTATGGAAATCACAAATTTTATTGCCCTGTCTGTCATTGTTGCGGCCGTGTTGGGGATTGGCTTGGGAACAATGACTTGGGCTTACTTCGGCAAGGGCAGCATTTCTGTGTTGTTTAAAGAACCAATTTTAAGTTCGCCAGAATTTCTAGCTACCGATGCTGGTAGCAAAGCCTCGGTTTATTTTCAAGCAGGAATTGAGGCTTATCAATCGGGAAATTATCGAAAAGCTAAAGACAAATTTAGCAGTGCCATACAACTTGTTTCTACTTGGGCGGAAGCTTACCACAATCGCGGTTTAGCTTGTGCTAATTTGCGATCGGACGACGATGCGGTGGCAAATTTAATCAGTGCGAGCGAGTTTTACCAACAGCAGGGGAATGGATTTGCGATCGACCTAATCAAACAAAACCTTGCCGCCTTAAAGCAGCGGAAATTAGAACGGGAAAAGCAAAAAGCCATAAAAAAATAGAATACTAAGAACCCCGACTTCTGGGGGAAGTCAGGGTTCTAACAGCGATGGAATTTTACTTTTGCTTTCGGTCAAAATTTGATATTATCCCTGGATTTTAAACTTGTCTACCATTTTCGATTATGTCAATTTTAGCAATCAGCATTTCTCGGCTAAATGCAACGACTCGATAATTAGTAATTGGATCGTAGGCTTCCCATTCTTGAGTCACTTCGCTGTCTTGCCACAAAAACCATTCTCGGTAAATTTCGCCGTCATCAATATCGCCACACAGAGGAAGCCAATCATCTCCTGCTAAAGTATCAACATCTCCTCCTACTAAGTCTAGCCAAGCCGCAGCAATACAAGAGTCAATAGCGTTACGATCGAAATTAACTGTGTTAGACTGTATAGAGGTTTCGGGGAAGCAAAAAGTGGATTTCATAAATCTTTCCTAAACGTTATGTTATTAATTTATGAAATTTTTAGGACTGGTGGCGATCGCAAAATGCCACTATCTCAACCTCCACATTCCCCGGTCAAGAAACCGTGACAGCCGATCGCACTCCAATGCCGATGGTGTATAACTTGAGAGTGCTTTGGCGTCCACTCCCAGCCTTGGCTGAATTTAGCCAATTCTCCAACTGGCACAGGCGATGGGACTTCCCTCTTCTCAAGGAGTGTCAACTTAAGCCTGAAAGCCATGAGAAATCTCGCTTTCACCCCAGTCTAGATCCCCCTAAATCCCCCTTAATAAGGGGGACGAAAGAGAAGATTCCTGTCCCCCCCTTAAGAAGGGGGACGAAAGAGAAGATTCCTGTCCCCCCCCTTAAGAAGGGAGTAGAGTGTGAGTAGGGGTTGACGAAAGAGACTCTTTCTCCCCCCTTGTGAAGGGGGGCCGGGGGGGATCTTAGAGTTTGAAAACACGCCCTAGGGGGGATCTAAGTTTAATAGTCAAACAGCAGTCTCTGACTGAGTTTAACGTTAAGTTGACACCTCTTCCCTCTTCCTTCTTCCCTCTTCCTTCTTCAAAATGCTAGAACTTCACTGTCACACGACTTATTCCGACGGTACTCTCACCCCTGCTGAACTCGTAGCCGCCGCTGCTGCGTCAGGAGTTCAGGCTTTAGCCGTCACGGATCATGATACTATCTCCGGCTGGGACGAAGCCTTCGCCGCCGCTGGCTTGTACAATATAGAAATAGTGCCTGGGCTCGAACTCAGTACAGTTCATAATGGTCGATCGCTGCACATTTTAGGTTTTTATCCCGATGGAAATAAGTTGCGAAATCCTTTGAACGATCGCCTGGAAGGAAGATTTCGCCGATCGCAGGAAATGGTGGACAAATTAGCAGCAATGGGATACCCGATCGAACTGGCAAAAACCTCCCCAGGAATGGCACCGGGAAGGCCTCATATTGCCTCTGCATTGGTAACAGCAGGTTACGCCAAATCATCGCGGGAAGCCTTCGATAAGTGGCTGGGAGATGACGGCCCAGCTTACGTTCATTACGAGAAATTCTCGATCGCCGAAGGCATTGATTTATTGCGAAGTTGTGGCGCAGTACCAGTCTGGGCTCACCCTTATTTATTTCGCGGCGGAGTTGTTGAGGAAGTATTAAAAGAATTAGTAGATGCTGGTTTAATGGGAGTTGAAGTATACCATCCCAGCCACAGTTCCAGCCAAATAGAAAAATTGAAGAAATTGTGTCTTGATTACGGTTTGTTGGTAACTGGTGGCAGCGATTATCACGGCCCAGATCTCGAAAGGAATGAAAGAAAAGGAATTCAAAGTACCGCCCTTAATATGCTGCATTTACCCTTAGAATTACTGGAACCAGTTAAAGTTGCTGCGGCAAGTTTGAAGGAGTTGGCAAGTGTGAGTATTACTACTTAATTTTTGCTACAGGGAGAGAGACTTAAACCAGAATATTAATTAATATGAATTAAAACACAATTGCCAGGGAGTTAATTGTATAATGGTAGCAACCTTAAATTGCTTAGCGGAGTGTGTCATGAGTACAGAAGACAGAGCGAAGGCGATCGGCAAAAATGTAGAAGGTAAGGTTCAGGAAATAGTCGGGAATATCACTGGTAGCAAAAAAGACCAGGTTGAAGGTCAAGCAAAACAAGCCGAAGCTGCCGCCCGCCACGCAGCAGAAGATGTGAAAGATGCGGTAAAAAATCTGAGTGACAAGGCTAAAAGGGCGATCGACAAATTGTAGAAACCGCGCTTTACCCAATCCTGGCTAATAGAATTCGCTTCCTATCAAATCCTGTGTCATCAATTGGGTTTGATATGATTTATTTTTGGGCTTTGCATAAAACTGGCTGACTCCTGCGACATCTCTTCAAAAGCGCAGTGGAGAAGCCCCTATGATGATTAATTATACAACTGAATCGGAGAAAGCTTGGTACAAGTCTCCTGCAATTGTAGCTGCTGTAGGTGTCAGCGCGATCGCCCTTGGAGCATTCATTTACCCAGAACTCGCCAGTCAACCCATTGTACACTACCGCGCTGACGATAATTCGCTGTCAGCAGATCGCTACACCTTACAGCGACAATTGCACTGTCAAATCAGCAGCCAACATTATAAACCGGGAGATACCGCTGTCAGCATTCCGTTTGCCGATCGCGCCGTCGTCACTAAAACCATCTCCATTGCTAACAGTTTAACCCTGATGGGGGAATGTCAACACAACGGGCGAGCCATCACCAACAAACAACCCGGAACCTCTCTAACAGCCTTGTTAGAACGCAGTCAATCTGCCATTCAACAACAACATCAAACCAACAACAAAAATCCAGGCATCCTCACCATTGTAGCAAACGACTTTGAGCCGCGTCAAGGGGATCATGGTATAGATTTTAGTCGAGTCAAAACCCTCGTTGACGACATCGAAAAACAGGGAGTAGTTATCTCATTTATCGTGCCACAAGGGCAATTATACGAAGACTTGACTAACCAGTTGAGCGGCAAAGAGAGTGTCTGCGTTTTAGATGAAAGCAAAGACGAAGATGCAGTAAGGCGATCGATGAATCCCTGCATTGATGCAGCCTTCACCCAAGCCAGAAAAATGACACCTAAATCAAATTAATTGGGTTGGTAATAAGGACTTTATTCCTTCTTGTGAGGACTAAAGTCCTGACTACGAACCTAGGATTTCCTGTATCTACAACAACAGTAAAAGCAGTTCAGTTACATCCGTTAAATCCGTTACAAAATCCGCTGCCGAACTTTTTTCCCCGAATTCTGCATAAACCTTCAACCCGTAGCGACACTATCTTATAAAGCAAAAAAATCAAGGTGACACCAATGAATTCTATCACCCATCATAACCACAATTCTGCCGCCAGCATCGTAGCATGGCAATACCTGCACCAAGAATTGACAGCCCTACTCCCCGAACAAATCAAATCCCAAATGAGTCAGCGGGAAAAACGATACGCAGAAGGAGAAAAAGCCAAAACACGGATTAACGACTTAACCCCTTTAGCGAGGCGCAACCCCAACCCGGAAACCAAGAAAATAGTCAATATTTCGGTAGGGTTAATCAGCGCGATTACCTTCAGTGCGGGAGCGCGAATATTGACTTCCGGCTTTGGAAGTATGAGCATTCCAGCGAGTTTGTTCATCGGGGGCGCAGCGGGGGTAGTCGCGGATAAAAAAGTGATGAAAGTCATGGAGCATTCTCGCAAGAAAAGCAGCACCACGCAAGCATTGCAAGATATCCAAAAACAAAAACAGGCTCATCCCGCTAAAAATCCATTTGGCGAACTTTATTACGAATCTCAAACCGCCTTAGTGCTACAAGTCGAAGGTCAATATTTGAATAAACTACCCTTTAGCGATGTCGGGTTGGCGCTGGGATTGAGCGGCACCGAATATGCGATGTCTCTGGGGATTGTGATCGGGTTGGGATTACCGGGGGGAATTCTTTTAAATGCGATCGCAGCCAGCCTACCCGTAGTAATGTTATGGGGAGCAGCATCACTGCAAAACGACGCCTTTGAAATGCCCGGACACGCCCGTGCCCTAATCGGACAATACGAAAGCAGCCTCCCCCAAGAAATCACCGAATTGGAGGCAAATCAGATTGCCGGAATCGACGAAGAAGTTGCTCTGAAACAGCGAGAACTCGCCTATGAGCAAGCCTTAAACCTGCGTCGTGAAAAATTTGTCAGCGAAGGCGATACCAGCGGGCGATTGAAGAATTGGGACATGGTAGAAGCTGACTTTCAAATCGGGTGGTACGAGAAAGAAAAGCATCAAATCGAAAAAGACCAGGACGAAAAACGAGAACAGCGTTACTTTAAGTTTAAAGCCGATGTTGCTCAAATTGCCGAACAGCATCAACCCCCCGCCGGCACTTACTCACCGGAACAAATGGCCCAGTTAAAAAATGAATGGGTGGAAGTCCAAGAACAAAAATTGAAGGAAATTCTCGCCCATGACATTCAGTGGTTGAATCACAAATACGGCAACAAAATCAAGCATTACGAGGAGGAAATCACCACAGCGCGACAGCGTTACGCAGAAGCCGAATCTCGGTGGCGGCAAGAACGACATTCTAATGCAATGAAGGATACTGTTTGAGACTGAAACCCTCTGTATCTCTCGTTTGTATCGCAGTCTCGATCCCCCTAAATCCCCCTTAAGAAGGGGGACTTTGATCCGAATTCTTGATCTCCCCCGTGTTTTCTCAACAGACTTTGAACTGCTCTTGTCCCCCCCTTCTTAAGGGGGGCTAGGGGGGATCTGGCCTTAATCGCCAAACAGCAGTCTCTGATTCGGTTTGACCTTAAATTGATCCCAATGGGCGCAGTACGATGTCCTCGCATCAGGGGCACCGCAAAAAAAACTTTCCCTAAATCTGCATAAACCCCCCAACCCCTGCGACATCAAAGTATCAACACCCAAAAACTAGACTATGACGAGACATGATACCCCCGTCGAACCCTTACCAGGCTTGGTTCCTGTAGCCACAAACTTCAACTTGTGGCTGCACCTTCGGAACTCAAGCCGATTTCCTTGACTTTGTTCTTCCTGGCACGTTACAGCGCTATTTTCTCTGGGATAATTGAACTATCCCGACGTGATAGCAACGTGCCTGTGAACACCGACGAACGGAGTTACGCGAACTTCTACAACTCTTGAAAGACTCCCAAGCACGGGGAGTCAGAAACACAGAAAGATTCAAAAGATCAATTGTCTAACTCGATTCCCGACTCTTGCCCGGAAGTCGCAAATATCGCGACGACCTGAGTCCTACAGATCTGATTTTGATGGACGCACTCCGAATGACGGCCTATGGCGGTTTTTCAAAACGCTGCCGATATTTTTCGGGACAATTGACCTCGATAATCCACTCGCTGATGATGTCTTGCGAACCAGAGCTGGTTAAGCGGTTGTAATAAACTCAATATCGCGACTGATTGCAAGATATGCGACGCAGGCACAGAAACATCAGATTTGTCCATTTGGACGAACCTACAAGCGAAGAAAATGCCACAACCAAATCAGATATTACACCCGATCCGCGACCAGAACCGCCCATCGATTATGTAGAACAGCAAGAGCGTTTTCTGCAACTAAAAGCTTATTTAGAGCAAGACCCGGAACAAAGATTGTCTAACTGCTGTACGCGGAAATACCCGATTTGTAACTGTTGGGAACTGATTAAGCGAAGGGTATTAACATCCCCGCCCCAGACCTTTAAACAAATCAAAAAAGACCTGGATATTCCCCTCGATAATATTACCAGACTTTGGTACAATAAGTGTGTCCCTCTGTTGGCAGAGATAGCTCAACAAATTGGCTACGAAATCGAACCCAGAAGATTACAACAAAAAGAGGATGAGGAATAATCATGACTAACACTACTGAACATTGTATCACAATTCGTTTTCAGAAACAAGACTGCGAGTTGGCGGAAAAATTCGCCGCTTCTCAACCGAATGCTGAGAAAAATCAACAAGTTTATCGCAATACTCTGGCTGTTTTAGCGGTGAACACCTTTGTGCAAGAATTACGTTATGAAACTGACTTGGATGCTGGCGAAAGTTGGCATCCGGTGCTCAGAATGTTTCATAATGTTGCTGATTTAGTCTTACCGGGAATTGGCAAGATTGAATGCTGTCCGGTTCTACTTGGAGAAACGGCGATTTCTCTGCCGGAAGTGCGCGAAAATCGCATTGCTTATATCGCAGTTCAGTTTGCGGAACCTTTCGATAAAGTCAAACTTTTGGGCTTTATTCCGGCTGTGGAAATTGTGGAGGAAACTGAAGCGATTTCTCTCACTAATCTCCAACCAATTGAGGAATTGTTGGATTATTTGGATCGAATTGAGTTGGGAATTCCGGTGGCGCAAGTTCTACTTGAAGAAGTGCTATCGGATTTGGCAGAAGATGACCCCGTACAAGCACAAGCACGAGTTCGGGAGATTTTCCAAAACCAATCTATTGCTGAAATTGTGGCAATTTTGAATCAAGTTTATCGCAGCAACGAGAAATCTGACTGGGGATATGAAGGGGGGAAGGCTTTAGCGGGAATTGGTGCTAGCAGTGGAGGTTTGGGAGGTATAAATCGATGTTTATCAATTCATCAATCTTCACCGGGGTGGTTGAGGAGGGTGTGAAAGTGGAACTGAATATAATTGCTGAAGATTTGTTGGAAAAGTTGGCTGAGATTTGGGGAGATGGTGATGAATAATCTGGGGAGTCGGTGGGTAGCGAGAAACCGGGTTTCTACGAGTTTTTTAGTTGAGTGACGAGAAATCTCCCAAGAAACCCGGTTTCTGGGGAGTCGATGGGTAGCGAGAAACCGGGTTTCTACGAGTTTTTTGGTTGAGTGACGAGAAATCTCCCAAGAAACCCGGTTTCTGAGACAAGGTGGGTAGCGAGAAACCGGGTTTCTACGAGTTTTTTGGTTGAGTGACGAGAAATCTCCCAAGAAACCCGGTTTCTGAGAGTCGGTGGGTAATTGCTGAAAACATTTTTCGGGAATTTTGCATAATTTTCCCCCAAATTGCCGATACATATATATACACAGAATCAAAGGTAAACTCCAATGGACGAACAACGCCTCGCCGCCTATCTCCAACTGATTCAAGCCCTGCTTGAGTGCCCTAGCGGTGAAGAAGATGATATTCTCGAACGCCCATCGAGAGTTAGTTGATGCGGATTTTGTGCAAGTCATGGAAGCAGTGGCGGCGAATATGGCAGAAAAGGGCGAATCCAATGCAGGTTGGTTGCAGAATCTGGCGGCACAATTGGCAAATTATGTCCGCAGTACAGCAACTCCTGAAGAGTATTTATCTTTCTTGATGGAGGTGTTGCAAGCAACGCATGAAAGTCGACGGAAATCCTCAAGTTGTCTATCCTATTTTACAACAAAACTTCGACAAATTGGATTTGAATTTTGCTCAAATATTGCAAGCTTGGGCCACATCCACATTCACAGAAGTTACCTCAGAACAAGCTGCATCATCGCAGCAGTTATTGGCAATTTTGGCAACTTAATTCAGCAGTTTCCCCTGGGGCGGCGGGCATGGAATTTAGAAATAGGTATTGCTTGTTATACCGCAGCCTTAAAAGTCTATACCCGCGAGAATTATCCCGAATATTGGGCAACGACTCAAAATTATTTGGGGGCTGCTTATAGTAACAGAATAGAAGGAGTCAGGGCGGCGAATATTGAAGAGGCGATCGCCTGTTATACCGCAGCCTTAGAAGTCTATACCCGCGAGAATTATCCCGAAGATTGGGCTATGACTCAAAATAATTTGGGGATTGCCTATAGTGACAGAATAGAGGGAGTCAGGGCGGCGAATATTGAACAGGCGATCGCCTGTTATCGGGAAGCTTTAAAAGTCCGTACCCCTGAGAATTATCCCGAAAAATGGGCTATGACTCAAAATAATTTGGGGATGCCTATAGTGACAGAATAGAGGGAGTCAGGGCGGCGAATATTGAAGAGGCAATTTCCTGTTATCGGGAAGCTTTAAAAGTCCGTACCCCTGAGAATTATCCCGAAGATTGGGCTATGACTCAAAATAATTTGGGGGCTGCCTATAGTGACAGAATAGAGGGACTCAGGGCGGCGAATATAGAACTTGCGATCGCCTGTTATCGGGAAGCTTTAAAAGTCCGTACCCCTGAGAATTATCCCGAATATTGGGCTATGACTCAAAATAATTTGGGGAATGCCTATAGTAACAGAATAGAGGGAGTCAGGGCGGCGAATATTGAACAGGCGATCGCCTGTTATCGGGAAGCTTTAATAGTCCGTACCCCTGAGAATTATCCCGAAAAATGGGCAGGGACTCAAAATAATTTGGGGGCTGCCTATAGTGACAGAATAGAGGGACTCAGGGCGGCGAATATAGAACTTGCGATCGCCTGTTATCGGGAAGCTTTAAAAGTCCGTACCCCTGAGAATTATCCCGAAGATTGGGCAGGGACTCAAAATAATTTGGGGGCTGCCTATAGAGACAGAATAGAGGGAGTCAGGGCGGCGAATATAGAACTTGCGATCGCCTGTTATCGGGAAGCTTTAAAAGTCCGTACCCCTGAGAATTATCCCGAACAATGGGCAGATGACTCAAAATAATTTGGGGAATGCCTATAGAAACAGAATAGAGGGAGTCAGGGCGGCGAATATAGAACTTGCGATCGCCTGTTATCGGGAAGCCTTAATAGTCCGTACCCCTGAAAATTATCCCGAACAATGGGCTATGACTCAAAATGGTTTGGGGAATGCCTATGGTAACAGAATAGAGGGAGTCAGGGCGGCGAATATTGAAGAGGCAATTTCCTGTTATCGGGAAGCTTTAAAAGTCTATACCCGCAAGGATTATCCCGAAGATTGGGCTATGACTCAAAATAATTTGGGGGCTGCCTATAGTGACAGAATAGAGGGAGTCAGGGCGGTGAATATTGAAGAGGCAATTTCCTGTTATCGGGAAGCTTTAATAGTCTATACCCGCAAGGATTATCCCGAAGATTGGGCAATGACTCAAAATAATTTGGGGACTGCCTATAGTAACAGAATAGAGGGAGTCAGGGCGGCGAATATAGAACTTGCGATCGCCTGTTATCGGGAAGCTTTAATAGTCTATACCCCCGAAAATTATCCCGAAAATTGGGCTATGACTCAAAATAATTTGGGGGTTGCCTATAGAGACAGAATAGAGGGAGTCAGGGCGGCGAATATAGAACTTGCGATCGCCTGTTATCGGGAAGCTTTAATAGTCTATACCCCCGAGAATTATCCCGAACAATGGGCTATGACTCAAAATAATTTGGGGGTTGCCTATAGAGACAGAATAGAGGGAGTCAGGGCGGCGAATATAGAACTTGCGATCGCCTGTTATCGGGAAGCTTTAATAGTCCGTACCCCCGAGAATTATCCCGAACATTGGGCAACGACTCAAAATAATTTGGGGATTGCCTATAAAAACAGAATAGAGGGAGTCAGGGCCGAGAATATAGAAGAGGCAATTTCCTGTTACCGCTTAGCCTTAGAAATTCGCACTCCTACTGCTTTCCCTTTAGACTGCTTGCAATCAGGTAGAAACCTCGGCAATACCGCTTTCACTGCTGGCTTCTGGGACATCGCCCTGGAAGGATTCGAGAAAGCAATTCAAGCAGTAGAAAAAAGCAGAAGTTGGGCAACTTCCGACGATATCCGCCAACAGATGATAGCAGAATCCATCGGTGTTTACGAAAAGGCAATTCAAGCTGCTGTCAACAACAACCAACTGGAAAAAGCCATAGAATATTGCGACAGAACCCGTGCTCAGCGGTTAGTGGATTTAATGCACAGCAATGACTTGTATGCTAGCGGCGAAATTCCGCCCGCAGTGCAAAAGTATTTGGATGAATTTGAAGCGAAGCAGCAGGAAATTGACGCAGAAGTCGAACAACTCCGCAATCCATCGGAGGGGAATAAGG
The DNA here is from genome assembly GCA_042408215.1 of Microcoleus sp. GTDB lineage: Bacteria > Cyanobacteriota > Cyanobacteriia > Cyanobacteriales > Microcoleaceae > Microcoleus. Next base: position 172,733 of record JAYFMW010000005.1, read on the forward strand.
GATTAGCTGGTGTGGGGAGTTCGTCGCGGAGTCGGGCGGATACTTCTGCTTACACGAAGAAGATTCAAGAATTGGAAGGGGAGAAACAGCAAATCTGGGAAAACATCCGCAGTTTAGATCCAGTTTTAGCGGGACAAGTTCAAGTTGTGCCGATGCAGTTTGCGGCGATGCAGCAGTTGATTGATAATTCCCAGACGGCGATTCTCTGTTTTTATACGACGGATGATGACACTCATGTTTTTGTGATTTACAAGGATAAAGCGCCGCAGATTCACACTTGTCAGGGTGAGGGTTGGGGAAGTTTTCAGAAGTGGATTCGCTGAGAGTTGGTTGTCGCCTTATTTGGAGGATAGGAAAGGTTGGCAGCAGGGGATGGGTGAGTTTTTGTCTCAGTTGTCGCGGCGGTTGAAGGTTGATGAGTTGATTGGTAATTGTTTGGATGGGATTGAGGAATTGATTGTGATTCCGCATTTGTATTTGCATCAGATTCCGTTGGCGGCTTTGCCGGTTAATACCCTCGCAACCGAGGAGGGCGGGCACGGGGGCACCGCCCCTACAAATCCAGGGCTTGAGAGGGGGCTTGGTGTAGAACCCCCCCAACCCCCCCTTGGTGAGGGGGGGCTTAAGACTGTAGAACCCCACCTTGGTAAGGGGGGGCTTAAGAGTGAGACCCCCCCCCTTGGTGGGGGGGAAGAACCCCCCCAACCCCCCCTTGCTAAGGGGGGGCTTAAGAGTGAGATTTCTGCCCTGACGAAGGAACAAAAACTTGTTCTTTCTCCCCCCCTTAGCAAGGGGGGGCCGGGGGGGGTTCTTAGCGATTATTTCCTAATTCGTTACATTCCCAGTTGCCGAATTTTGGAGTATTGCAGTCAACGTCCCACCATTGAATCGCCGAAATACGGGATTGTGGAAAATGCCACGGATGATTTGTACTTCACTCCTTTTGAGTGCGAACAAATTGCCGAAATTGTGACGGTAACTGAACGCTTAAAAGGAAGTCAAGAAGCAACAGTCGCCGCCTATCGAAACCTGACCCAAAATGTGAATGTCATCCACTCCAGTCACCACGCTGTCTCGCGTTTGGACAATCCTTTAGAATCGCGGTTGTTTTTAGGAGACGGGAGTATCACGTTAGGGGAATTGATGACTCCTGGTTGGCGCTTACCGCAGTTATCGGATGTGTTTATGTCTTGCTGCGAAACTAATTTAGGAGATACGGAAATTACGGATAATCTGCTGAGTTTGGGTACGGGGTTTTTGTGTGCTGGAGCTCGCAGTGTGGTGAGCACTTTGTGGGAGGTGGATGATTTTGCTACTTCGTTGTTTTCGATTTTTTACTATCAGTATCGTCGGGAAGGTTTGAGTCGTCCAGAGGCTTTGTGGCGGGCACAGGTGCGGTTGCGGACGATTTCGGGCGCGGAGTTGGAAGGGCTTTATAAATCGCAAATTGATGCGCTGCTTCCGAAAGTTATTGGGGATTTAAAATCTCAATTGGCTGTGGTTCAAAAGGACAAAAAGGAGTTGAAAAAGCATCCAAATCGCTCGATCCAGGGAACGGATGAGTTTAAGAAGTTTAAGGAAATAGTGAAGCAGGAGAATAAGATTCAGGATCGAAAGAAAGGATATGAAAGTTGGAAAACAAATCTTTACACTATGTCAAATCCTTTTGATGATTTGATTTATTGGTCGGGGTTTATTTGTCAGGGTTTGCATTGACAAGAGTTACGCACTCCCACTAAAGAAACCGGGTTTTTTACCAAATCTGCGGGCTGCGACGAAATATTTTCGTAAAAACCCGGTTTCTGGGCCCCCATCAAGTTAAAAATCGGGTTCAGTAGCCAAAAGTTCGATCGACAAATCCATCTTTTCCTTCCCCCGCGCCAAAAAACTTTCGCACTCCTGCAAACACTCGACAGCCACCGCAAATTGCTCGAAAACCTTTTCTAAAGGCAATTCTCCCGATTCCACTCGCTTAATAATTGCTTCTATGCGATCGACTGTTTCTTCATAATTCCAGTCAGACTGGCGCAACTGCGAATCAATCATAACTTTTATTCCGCATCCAATATTTCTACAATGTTAACTCTCAAAACGCCGCGACTCAACCTCACAGTCAATTCCTCTCCCAATTGCAAACCCTCAGTCGTGCGGGCGATGGTACCGTCATTTTGTTTAACCGCAGCATAACCTCTTTGCAAAACCGCCGCCGGATTTAATGCGGACAATTTTTGTTGCAGCACTTCTAGTTTACCACTTGCCTGCTGCAAAGTTCGCGATGTCAAAGGCAATCGTTTTAAGCGATTTTGTAACAGTTGCAAATGCTGTTCTTCCCTCTGAAATCTTCCCCGCACAGCACTTGACAAATCCCTCGTTCTCTGCTTGTGTTGTTGGTAAATATTTGCTAAAACTGGCACTGCTTGTTCCGCTGCTGCTGTGGGAGTGTGAGCTCGTTTATCTGCTACTAAATCTGCCAGAGATTCATCTCTTTCGTGCCCGATACCGGTGATAATTGGAATCGCACAATTGACGATCGCCCTGACAACTCTTTCATCATTAAAACAAGCCAAATCCTCCGCAGAACCGCCGCCACGGGCTAAAATGATCGCATCGGCCCTACCGTCCAATTCTACAAGGGCGATCGCCCTGACAATGGCAGCAGCAGCCAATTCTCCCTGCACTCCTGTCGGCGACAGCAACACCCGCAAACCTGGATATCTTTGGGCTAGAGTGCGCTGAATGTCTCCCCAAGCCGCACCGGTATCGGATGTTACTACGGCGACAATTTGCGGGTGTGGGGGGAGTGGGCGTTTTCGGGCGCGATCGAAAAAACCCTCAGCCTCCAAGCGCGATCGCAATTGCTGCAACCGCAAAGCTTGTAATCCTTCCCCGGTGGTTAGACATTGGGAAACATTCAACTGGTATTCGCCGCGATTTTTGTAAACCCGGAGGCTTCCCGATACCAGCAATTGCGCTCCTTTTGTCGGTGTCTGTATTAATTTTTGCCGCTGAGATTTCCAGACTACGCAGCGAATCGCAGCGCTTTTGTCGCGCATCGCACAGGGTGAAATAGGTGCCGCTGGGGTGTTCGGAAACGCTGGCTACCTCCCCTGTTACCCAGAGGGATTGCAAGTGGCGATCGCCCTCCAACAAGTCTTGGAGGTATGATGTTAGTCGAGCCACAGATAAAGCTATGTCGGAAATAGTTGAAGTCATCGACCGTCCTAATTTGACAAATCTAGGCTAATATATCTAAGGTAATTTATTTGTGGGTCGATCTGGCGATCGAAAACAAACTCAATACACTTATGATATCAGATATAACGACTGCAATAAATATGCTCCGCCACGCAGCAACGGCGATCGGTATTACCGAGTCAGAAGCCAGGAAATATGGCGACATTCGACACAGAAGAACTTGGTCTTTGGCGATCGAACATCACCTCTCAATGCAAGGAGAAGGCGATCGCCAAAAATCATCCTTGGTAACTCCCTCTCCCGATTTCTCGAATCTGCACAACCCCTCTCAGGCTTCGGGGAATGTCGGAGAGTCGTCTAAGTATAGTAGCATTGATCTAACCGCGAATCAAGGCGAATCTCTGGTCAAAGTCCAGAAGCAAACAGCCACCGTTGTTGCGCCACAACAGCCAGTACAACACCCAGGGCGATCGTACAATAAAGCCAGCCAGCGCATCAGAAAAGCTAAAGGTTTTGAGCAAGTAGTTCAAAATCATATCAAAGCCTTAAAAGCCGCATCCTCTGTTCCCACAAATCAGTCAAATTTGTCGATCGACAATTGGGTTTGTCCTGAGTGTGGGCCGCAAGGTGAAACTAGCTGTAACCTCTGTGCGGGTACGGGAAATGTAGACGATATTGCAGCTATTGGATGGACGCTAGCTTATATGGAAATGTTGGGCTGTTCTGCTCGCGAACTAGAACCGATCAGGAGATTTTATCCAGCCTCAAATATTCTGGAATTGAATCTAAAAGTTTGTGTTGCTATCAAAGAAAGTAGCGAAGTTTTAGCCCGGACTGAAAAATTAGTCATTAGTCATTAGTCATTAGTCATTAGTCATTGGTCATTAGTCATTAGTCATTGGTCATTAGTCATTGGTCATTAGTCATTGGTCATTAGTCATTGGTCATTGGTCATTGGTCATTGGTCATTGGTCATTGGTCATTAGTCATTAGTCATTGGTCATTGGTCATTGGTCATTGGTCATTGGTCATTAGTCATTAGTCATTGGTCATTAGTCATTGGTCATTGGTCATTAGTCATTAGTCATTGGTAATTCGTAATTGGTAATTCGTAATTCGTAATTCGTAATTAGTCATGAGTTGCTAGTTATTAGTCATGAGTTGCTAGTTATTAGTCGCGAGCGATCGCAAAGAACAAATAACTAATAACAAATAACTCCTGACCAACCTCAAAATTACTCACAATCAAGTATTGATTCCAGCCCTTTTAAAGCAACTTCCAAATCATCGTTAACGACTTGGACATCAAATTCGCCCGCCGCTGCAATTTCTGCTTTAGCCCGCAATAACCGACGGGCGATCGCACTTTCGGAATCTTGACCCCGACTCCGCAAACGCCGTTCCAACTCATCCCAAGAAGGAGGTAAAATAAAAATTCGCAGCGCCTCTGGAAAATTATTCCTAATTTGTCTAGCCCCTTCCAACTCAATTTCGAGGATTACCCATTTTCCCTCACCAATTCCTTGCTTGAGACCAAAATAAGGAGTACCGTAAAAATTACCGGCAAACTCAGCCCATTCCGCCAACTCCCCAGCCTCAACCATTTCTTCAAAGCGGGCGCGGCTGACAAAATAGTAATGTTGTCCCTCAACTTCTCCCTCGCGGGGCTCACGAGTCGTCACCGATATCGAAAGATACAATTCCCCATGACGATTCAGGAGCGATCGTACTAATGTGCCTTTCCCTACACCGCTAGGCCCCGTCAGAACAATTAATTTACCTACTTTCATGTTGACAATAGAAACATCTAAGACATTAAGTTTTCGCTTACTTTAAACTGTAGGCGCTTAAATTGCAACTCACAAACCTTAATCATCCCGGCCCAGAGCCTCTTTGCTAACCACAAAACGATTAGCAACAGTTTCCGGTTGAATCGCCGAGAGGATGACGTGACTCGAATCAGTAATAATTACCGCCCTAGTGCGGCGCCCGTAAGTCGCATCAACCAGTTGTCCCCGCTCCCGCGCATCAGTAATTATACGCTTAATTGGCGCCGACTCTGGACTGACAATGGCAATAACTCGATTAGCAGACACAATATTGCCAAAACCGATATTAATTAATTGAATATCCATGAAAATCTTAATGTATAGGTGAACGCTCAACTGTTAATCCTTACTTCTCATCATATATACAAATATTTTTTCTTACAAGCATCAACCTACTTTATGCTGATTTTTGTAGTTGTTACTGGCAATTTTTGTACTTCTACTGACGCCGATGACCCCACTCTTTATCAAAACTTAAAAAAACAGTCGCTATTGCTGGCTTTATATTAAAGATTTGGTAAAATATCCGATTTCTAGTTGCGAATCAAAGCATTATCTGTATCCAGACAAAATCAAGTAAATATTAAGAAATATCAACTACTCTGTTTAAGTAAAATTACAGGTGTAACTGAACACAAAGTTAATCCTAGTGTTTATACTGACAGTAATAATACTGAGGCTGGGAATCGGGAATTGGGAATTGGGAATTGGGAATTGGGAATTGGGCATCGGGAATCGGGAATTGGGAATTGGTTCTTTGTCGCTGTTAGATCCCCGACTTCGTAAAAGTTGTCGGGGATCTGAGTATTCCTCTTGTCCCCCCCTTGTTAGATCAATTCCGGTAACACCGGAATGATATAGAGGACACGGCAGTGCCCATTGGTGTCAACTTAAGCTCAAACCCAGTCAGAGACTGCTGTTTGACTATTAAATCTAGATCCCCCCTAGCCCCCCTTAAGAAGGGGGGGACAGGAGTCTTCTCAAAGTCCCCCTTCTTAAGGGGGATTTAGGGGGATCTAGACTTAGGTAAAAGCAAGAGATACCAAGGGTTTCAGGCTTAAGTTGACACCTATGGGCACCCGAAAAGTGTCCCTACCGTGATTAATTGTAGGGACACTCAAGCGTGCCCATTGGTGTCAACTTAACGTTAAACCCAGTCACAGATTGCTGTTTGACCATTAAGCCTAGATCCCCCCTAGCCCCCCTTAAGAAGGGGGGGACAGGAGTCTTCTCAAAGTCCCCCTTCTTAAGGGGGATTTAGGGGGATCTAGACTTAGGTAAAAGCAAGAGATACCAAGGGTTTCAGGCTTAAGTTGACACCTATGGGCACCCGAAAAGTGTCCCTACCGTGATTAATTGTAGGGACACTCAAGCGTGCCCATTGGTGTCAACTTAACGTTAAACCCAGTCACAGATTGCTGTTTGACCATTAAGCCTAGATCCCCCCTAGCCCCCCTTAAGAAGGGGGGGACAGGAGTCTTCTCAAAGTCCCCCTTCTTAAGGGGGATTTAGGGGGATCTAGACTTAGGTAAAAGCAAGAGATACCAAGGGTTTCAGGCTTAAGTTGACACCTATGGGCACCCGAAAAGTGTCCCTACCGTGATTAATTGTAGGGACACTCAAGCGTGCCCATTGGTGTCAACTTAACGTTAAACCCAGTCACAGATTGCTGTTTGACCATTAAGCCTAGATCCCCCCTAGCCCCCCTTAAGAAGGGGGGGACAGGAGTCTTCTCAAAGTCCCCCTTCTTAAGGGGGATTTAGGGGGATCTAGACTTAGGTAAAAGCAAGAGATACCAAGGGTTTCAGGCTTAAGTTGACACCTATGGGCACCCGAAAAGTGTCCCTACCGTGATTAATTGTAGGGACACTCAAGCGTGCCCATTGGTGTCAACTTAACGTTAAACCCAGTCACAGATTGCTGTTTGACCATTAAGCCTAGATCCCCCCTAGCCCCCCTTAAGAAGGGGGGGACAGGAAGCCTCTTTCAAAGTCCCCCTTCTTAAGGGGGATTTAGGGGGATCTAGACTTAGGTAAAAGCAAGAGATACCAAGGGTTTCAGGCTTAAGTTGACACCTATGGGCACGCTTGAGTGTCCCTACCTTTGGGTAATATTAATTCCGATGCTACCGGATTTGATATTAAGGGGAGTAGGGGTTGAGTAGGGAGCAAGAAGACGGGGCGATGGAGAAGACTGTGGACTCAAACGGTTGATTAAGCTGTCGCTAAACCGCTGTGCTTTAATAAAGCTTGAGTGCTCGGTTCTCGTCCCCGGAAAGTTTTAAACACTTCCATCGGGTGCAAACTCCCGCCCAATCCTAACACTGTATCTCGGAATCGCTGACCTGTAGATGCGATCGCACTTTCATCTTCCAAACCCGCTTCCTCAAACGCGGCAAAAGCATCAGCGCTGAGCACTTCCGCCCATTTATAACTGTAATAACCAGCAGCGTAACCGCCTGCAAAAATATGCCCGAAAGCACACAACAATGCGTCTTCTTTCAGAGGAGGTAAAACCGTCGTAGTTTTCGCAATCCGATTGCGGACATCGGCCACAGTTTCGCTACCTCCCGACTGATAGCGGTGGTGCAATTCGATGTCAACACTGCTCAAATACACTTGTCTGAGCATGGCGCTACCACTCATATAATGACGCGCTGCTAGCAGTTTTTGGTAATAGTGTTCTGGCAAAGTTTCCCCGGTTTCGTAATGCTTTGCCATCCCGAACAAAGTGGCGCGATCGTAACACCAATTTTCCATAAATTGACTGGGCAATTCCACTGCATCCCACTCAACATTATTGATGCCAGATGCCCCCGGATAGTCTACGTTTGTCAGCATATGCTGCAAGCCGTGACCGAATTCGTGAAACAAAGTTTCTACTTCCAAAAAAGTCATTAAACTCGGTTTACCGTCAACTGGCGGACTTTGATTGCACACCAAATATGCTATCGGTAAGCGCGTTGTGGTTGTTCCCGCTTGCACAAATTTAGCGCGCACCACGCACTCGTCCATCCAAGCACCGCCACGCTTTTCACCGGGGCGGCTGTAAGGATCTAAATAGAAATAGGCGATCGCATTTCCGGCTTCATCATCTATTTGGAAATAGCGCAGGTCTTCGTGCCAAACTGGAGCTTGACCGTCCGCAGCAGTTACTGTGATGCCGAACAGCCGCTTGACTAATCCAAATAACCCCTCTAATACCTGCGGCAAAGCAAAATAAGGACGCAATTCTTCAGCACTAAAAGCAAACTTTGATTCCCGTTGCCGTTCCGACCAAAAACCGACATCCCAGTGCTTAAAATCCTCAGCTTCCGGTGCGCCTTTTTCGGCAGCAAAAGCTTTCAATTCTGCTAAATCTTTGACAGCAGCGTCATAACTCGCGAGGCGCAATTCTTCTAACAAAGCCTCGACTGCTTCAACGTTGGGAGCCATTTTGCTAGCCAAGCTTAATTCCGCATAACTGAAGAAGCCAAGCAAAGCAGCTTTTTCCTGGCGCAGTGCTAAAATGCGATCGGTCAATGGCCAGTTATTTAACTCACCGCTAGAAGCACGACTGATAAAAGCTTTGTACAGTTGTTCGCGCAACTCGCGGCGAGTGCTATGCTGCATGAAAGGGCCGTAACTTGGGAAGTCTAAAGTGATCCGCCAAGGCCCGTTTTCGGCCGAAGCATTTTCTGCACCGGCGGCGCGAGCTGCTTGGGCTGCTAAACTTAACAAACTTGGGGGTAAACCATCAATGTCTGCTTGGTTTGTCAGAGTAAGACTAAAGGCTTTGGTAGCATCAAGAACGTGATTAGAAAACTTGGTAGTAATTTCGGCCAGTTCTAATTGAATCGCATTGAAACGATCTTTTTGCTCGCCTTCCAAACCAACGCCGGAAAGTTGGGCATCTCGAATAGCTGCTTCTACAATTCGCTTTTGAGCTGATTCTAATTCATCCCAATTTTCGCTGGCCCGCAGTGCTTTAAAAGCTTCGTAAAATGGTTTACTTTGATTGAGCTTGTTCGCAAATTGTACTACTTGCGGCTGTACTGTTTCGTGGGCCGATCGCAATTCCGGGCTATTTTTCACACCCATCAAATGTCCGACAATGCTCCAAGTCCAAGTTAAACGCTCTCCGAGGAGCTGGAGAGGTTCTACTAACTCACTCCAAGTCGGCTTGACAGAGGCTTCTAAGACCGCTAGCTCTGTCTCTAGTGCCACCAAAAGTTGGGTAACAGCGGGGACTACGTGTTCGGGTGCGATCGCGTCAAATGGAGGCAATCCTTGACCAATCAGTAACGGGTTATCAGTAATAGTGGCAGTTGCAGTCATTTAATTTTCTTGTAACAGGTTGAAAACAGGTGAACTAGACAGGTTAGCTTTTAATCTTTTAACACAGTTGTCGAAAAACTTGGGAGTAAGTAGGGACACGGCATTGCCGTGTCCCTACTTGGAAGCAATGCCGTGTCCCTACGGGGATCGCTCTCAGGTTTACTTCATAAACTTGCAATCTGCTATAATATCCTACACTCATTGGGATGCTCCCAAAAAGTTGGATTCGTGAGGGCGAGAGTCGGAGAGTGTCTGAATGTCTGAGCCGGAAAATCTTCCTTCTGACTGATGACTAATGACTGATGACTAATGACTAATGACTAATGACTAATGACTACTCTCTTGTGTATGCTCCAACTGCTTCAGCACCGTGATTAAGCGCTTGAGGTGAGGTTTGACAACTTGTTGCTGCTCCTGCTCCAAACGGTGGATTTGAGCCTGCACCACGGACAAATCTGGGGTCGATTGGTTCTGTTGAGCCTGCACTTGAGTTTGGAGATTGGCTATTACTTTCTGGATTTCCAAAAATCTATTATTTACCCCTTCCCAGTCATCTTGAGTAATCGTAGTTTCTGCCAATTGTTGCATCGCGATTTGCAGTTGCTCGATGGCTTGTTCAACAGATTCTAAGTTTGTCGGCTGCGCCACCGATAAATCTTGTAGTTGTTCCTTCACCTGCTGGCGGATATCAATTACAGCAGATGCGACGATTTCTTGCAAAGAAGCTACTGACTGTCCCAAACTCAGCAACTGCTGCTCAATTGCGACGCTCGACGACGAGTCAAAGCTTTGATTCCGGGAGAGTGTAGCCATTTGCTGGCTCAGCGATGCAATATCTGCTGACAACTGCTTGCGGAGTTTAACAATTACCGTCACTGCGGTTTTCTCGACTTTATTTACAGATTTTTGTACTTGGGTAATTTCGGAGTTTTGATACACCCGCACTTGCTGCTCGAATCGGTATCGGTTAGCAACGTTGAGCGATAAAGCTAAAGTTAGGGGAGCCACTCCGTAAAAAGCTTGACCCGAAACTGCTACGGCGAGGGAACCGACACCAGAGGCTGCGAGGGACGCATACTCTGCGAATTCCAGCCAGTGTCTTTGAGGAAAAGTTGGCCTCAAGTGGTTGGTAGCTGAGGGGTTTGGCTGGCGTATGGCTCTTTGGGTCATGGTATCTTCCCGTTGTTGGTAAGGTTGCGATAATTGCTGGAGCATTGCTTCTATCCTTTTTTTTAACTTATGTGTTTTTGATAACTGGCTGCTACTCTGAGTATTTTGAAGTATGAAAGTATACAACAGGCTGTAGAAAAACTCTGCCAAATGCGGAGCGCCCGTGCGATCGGCTCTCAAGAAGCCAACTGCATAATATGATGTATCTGGCAGTTTGTGCCGCTCGTCCCCAATTCGGGCTATTTTAAGAGTTACTCCCACACGCACCCTATTTTACAGGAGTTAGCGCTCTGAGGGTTAGGGCGATCGACTATAGCTTTAGTGGCAAAGCAATCGCCGCCTAATTTCCTCGATTTAATTGGCCTGTCCCAAATTTACTGCAAAGCTTGACAAATGAATTCAGAAAAACCCGGAATTGGCGATCGGCTCAAGTCTATTTTCAGTATCGCACTCTTTGTGATTCTGGTAGTGGGAGTCGGCTTTTTAAGCATCAATTTTATTTTAGCTATTTCTGCAAAATTTTCTTAAAATTAGGACTTAGCACGGGTGCTCAGAAACCGGGTTTTTTGCGAAAATATTTCGTGATAGCCACAGATTCGGTAAAAAACCCGGTTTCTTTAGCAAGGTCGAAAGTAACTTATAATAATTTCAACTGTAAAGATTGTGGTCGGGGTCTAGCCAGACAATATAAAAAACATTTTCACTAAAGAATCCATGCACCCTGCCGTATTCATTAGCAGATATTTGAAACTGGTAGGGAACATTTACTAGGATATCTTCATTGGGAATCCCGAAGCCATTAGGCTCAGTTGTATCTTTCCAAACTATACCATGACAGCGCAGACTTTTACTCTGATTATTGATAACTTCTTGAGCGTTCAATTGTGACAAATCGCGCAGCCTTCTCAAGAGAGATGCTAGATATCTAGAATCTCGACCGCTCAGGGAAAATTTATCTTTGTCATCCTGATAATACCTGAAAGAAAAACTAATTCCTTCGGGGATTTTTACATCTAGACGCTTGATGCTAGATAAAGATTGCTGGCGGCGTATATCTGCTTTTTTAATTTTATTCGATGACACGGCTTTTGTAAAATTCTCTCATTGATTCCTTCGTAATAATAGCATGAGAAGGTTCATCTTTTGGCAATTCGCCTCTAGCCTTAATCCAAGGGTCTTCGCGGCGCACCATCAATTCTAACTCATAAGCATCGCAAAAGAAATACTCGTCGGCTAACTCGTCTAAAAACTCTTGTACTTCTTTGGTAAATTCTGGTTTTTCGACTTCTTTGAGAATTGGCTTAAACCCAAATTGTTCTTTGTATTCGTAAAATAAAGCCGGGATAGTCGGCCCGTGCACCCAAGCTTCAAAATCCTCATCAAAAAGCGGTGTATCCTCAAAGGCTAAATACCATGCTTGGGCATAGTACAAGAGTTTTTGTAGCTTGTGGTTGCTGAGGTAGGAACCTACGTCATTGGCGAACCAGATGTAGTAATCCGCGAGTTTGGAGGCTGTTGTCACTGTAGTTATTGTGGTCATCTAACTCGACTCAATAAGTTTTGTATTCTATGATAGCACAGGGCGATTTTGGTTATAACTGAGATATTACACAATTCTCAACTAGCTGTAGGGGCGGGTTCACCAGCAACCTTAAACGGTGCAAACAGGTTAAATAAACCCGCCCCCACCCACAAAAAAGCCCCTTATACCAATTTTTTATGAGGCTGCATAGAATCCGATCCCCCCTAACCCCCTTAATAAGGGGAGTAGAGGAGTAGGGGGTGTGGGACAAGAACGTACTCAAAGTCCCCCTTATTAAGGGGGATTTAGGGGGATCTGGATATGTGCAACTTGACATTAAATTGGTATTATTGATATTGGTGTAATATCTCAGTTACAACTCTTTGATATACTGCTTCAGTACAGGTGGCAAAGTGTAAAAGTTTTCTAGTTTTTCGATCAAGCAGCGCCGCGATAGAGATTGCAATGCGTTTAGCAAATCTGATGATGATATTTGTCCATTTTGTAGCAATTTGGCGAAGTTGAGTGGCTGGTTTTCTGTCGCCAACAATGACATGACTTGTTTTTCTAGTTCGGAAGTGCGATCGAACTGCTCATCTAAAACATCCTTCAAATCTTCCGGCAACAATATGGTATCATCTATTAATAACTCAGTCGCGCCGATTCCCAACTCTTGCATCAAAGTCGCCACGCTTTTTAACCAAAAGGGATTTCCTTGGTAGCGGTGAATGAGTGCTTCGCAGTCGTCGGTTTCTGCTAATCCTTTATCTCTGAGAATTTCCCGTGCGGCTGCGGTGTCTAAACCAGTGAGTTGTAAGGTACGAATGGGAGTATTTTCGCTGGTGAGTTGAGGAACTTCTTTCGGTGGTTCCCAACCGATTAGCAGAAAGCAACTTTGATGGGATAATTTTTCTATTTGTTTGAATAGGGAGCGATATTCTTCGTAATCTGGTTTATACTTTCCTGCCAATTCTCCGCTAGAAAAAAGGTTGTGAACGTCATCTAAGACTACTAAACAACGATGGTTTTGTAAATACTTAATCAGCGGTAAGCGTTTCTGGTTGGTTGGGGATGAATCAGGGTTTTCTGACTGGGAAAACAACTGTCTTAGGTTAGATTGAAATTTATCTATGGTGGGGAATTCGTCTAGAGTGTACCAAACTGCGTACTCAAACTCGTTTTTGATTTGTTTTACGAGTTGTACTGCTAGGGATGTTTTGCCGATGCCGCTGATTCCGGTGAGGGCTGATGAGGCGGCAGTTTTGTTGTAGAATCCATGTGGTGAGGGTTTGGAGTTCGTGGGTGCGATCGAAGAAATTACCCAATTCCGGCATTTCGCTTAAATCTTGATGCGAAGTTTTAGTTTGTTTTGAGTTAGCTGTTTCCTGATTTGGTGGGTGTGAGTTGGGTATATCTGGTGGGTGTCTACCTTCTCCACAGATATTGAAACTACCGCTCACGTTATGTGCAAAGTTTAAAACATTAGAGTTTTGCAACCTCTCTATTGCCGATCGCAAATTTGATTTACTAACATCTTCTCCTAACTCTTCTGAAAGTATTTCCCATAATTCTGCTCCCACTTTCCGAACACTACTTTCCGAACAGTCAAAGTCTTTGGCTATGTGCTTGTATGTTTCACGTTCGAGAGTGCCTTTGAGTACCGCTGCTTGTAAATCGTCAAGGTGTTGACCAGTTTTCTCGAAGACTATCTTATTGGCGAGGTTTAAAGCTTCTTTTAGGTTCATTGGGAAGAGAGAGATGAGTTTTTTGTATTATAGCTCACATTCAGGAACAATTTAGTACATTTATCTACATTTTTGTACAAAACTAGATTAAAGAGGTGGAAATGGCTGACAAGCCGCTCACAAAATTGAACATTTTTGGGCTAGACAAATCTTTGTTTTGTAAGGACAATAGTATAAACATTCAAGAAGCTAATACTCAAGACTGCAATGAATACATTACAAAAGAGAGTTGCTTTACCTGACATTGGTGAAGTGTCTCCTATCTCAGATAAAGACAGAGCTTGCTTCAATGAAATCCGGGAGGTTCTTCTGCGATATAATAACCTTGATCGCCTTGGAATTTGCTTATTGCATGACCATTTTTCAATTTATGACGATGAGGTTTTACTAGAAGTTTGCGATCGAGAAAATCGCACACTAACAATACAACCAGTGAAGCGGACGCACCCAGATTTAGATAACTCTATTGGTACACAATATCGATTAGATGTTGAGGAAACAGAGCAATTTACTTTAGGATGCAAACTCGAGTGCAAAAGAGGTCAAGATAATAAACATTACGGTTACAAAGAACATTTTTAAATGTTAACGTCTTAATTTCACCTACAAAGTGCGATCGCCCTTACTTAGAGGTTGGGTTGAAGCAAGGAAACCCAACCTCTTTTTCCGCTCAGAATCTTATCTATTTCTACCATTTTCATGCCACGCTTGTACAGATAGCGATGGCCTACGGCACGCTTCACGAAAGCGCCTCATATTAACTTTTAGTTCCACTCACAAATATTTATCAGCTTTTAGTTTCACTTAGGCAGCAAACTTGGGAGATAAGATGACTGAGAATCGAAAGCCAGAAAAAGCAAAAGATTTCGTCGAAAAGTTCCTGCAAATATCAGGTAAGGTCTTTGAAGTTCTTGGGAAAATCATCAAATGGTGGTTCTGGATCTCAATGTTTTTAGTTGGAGTAATATTTTGGCTTCTTGACCTTTGGTTAGGTGATGGTCGTAATCCTATCCCTGCTCCTTGGGACAATAAGCAACCTGAATTTGATCCAAATCAGTTCCGACAAGAGTTTCCAAACATCAAAGTCAAAGACGTGAAAGAGTTTCAAGAAAAACTAGAGCAACTGGAGCGACAAGATAGGTTGGACTCTAAGCAAAAAGATGTTGTTCGGAAACTTCGGCAGTTTGATGGCTCGAAATATGACAGTCGGCTGCGAGATGTTTTTGAGGACGATGAGCTAGAGGAACTCATACTGCTCATTCTGATTCTTCTTGGAGTGGAGATAAGCTGATGTCAGGCAATCTTTATTTTGATGATTTTCGGATTCCACCGGATTCTCCGCTACTTAGATATCTTGATATTAAGCCAGGAAGCTACGACGCTAAGTGGGATGCTTCATCAGCAACATTATTGCTGAAAAAAAAATTAGGAAAAAAAATAACTACCTTAAATATCACTTTTGAACAGTTGAATATGATTCTTATGACTGTTCAATCACAGCGAGACAAATTTACTGCTGAAGACCTCGAAATAATAGAGCAGATAAAACGAAAAAAAAGTCCTTCGGTAGCGAAGGACTATGAAAGCCACCATATAATTCCTATCGAGATTTGTGAGCGTAGTCTATTAGTGATCAGAGCAAAAAAATTTGCTTTTGACGAAGATAAAGATCCAAATAGAATCACTCTTCCCGTCACTTTTCATAGGGGTTCGCACCCAAGATACTCGGATTTTGTACAAGGTATTCTCGAAGATGAGTGGGCAGATTTGATTAAAGATGAGGCAGAAAATGATCGCGAATCTGTTCTGAAAATCCTGTATGGGGCAATTGGCTATTTTAAAGATAAATTAAGGGAAATGAGCAAAAAAGGGCTATGCAAAATCAACCAAATGTTTATGTAAAAGCCAACAGGCTAACAATTCTGTTGCAGTGGACTAGCAAGAATAATCGGTGTTTTGGCAAGATATCGCGCCCATAACGCATAAAGATCGATCGCCCTTTCTTGTTTCTGATGACCGATCGCCTAAAATCAAAGAGCGATCGCCCCATAACGAATAAAGTGCGATCGCCTTTTCTTGTTTCTGATGAGCGATCGCCTAATAATCATCGCTCCGTCTCTGGCATTTCTCCATCAACAACAACCAACTCCACACCACAGCGAATTGCCGCTTCCGCCAAGCGAGTATCCAGTGTTGCGATCGGCAATTCCAATCGTATTGCTAACTCTAAATAAGCTGCATCATAAGCAGCTAAACCTTCTTGTCTTCCTAGTACCAGAGTTGACGAAAGTGCGTTGCTATCCGTAGCTTCATCCACCTGAATTAAAAGTGATTGTAACAAAGCAATAGCCATCTCAGATTGCTCAGTCGTCATGCGGTTGCGTCGCTCAGCAACTAGGATAGTATTAGCAACTTCTAGCGACCAAATGCCTGGTACAAATGCTTCGCAATCTGGCATCATCGCGAGTATAGCATTGGCATAATCGTTATCTTCATCGACTAAGCACCAACTAATGGCTACAGAACAATCCAATACAAACTGCATTAAAACCTGCGCCCTTCTTCTATCATTTCACGGATTGAGCTTTGAGCCAAAGCAATTTCTTTCCGCAGTTGTAGCATTCTAGCAATTGCTGCTTGAATTGATTTTTTAGTAGTCACCTTTCCCCAAGCGTTATACTTCGGTTTAACTTCCTCAGATGGTAGATGCTGTACAACTACTACCACTTCAACAGAAGTATCTTTAAACTCAGCGGGCATTTGGAGAAGCAATATGCCATCTGTTCCAATATGCGATCGCAGTTTCATTGTTTCCATGCAAGACTCCAGAAACTTCGAGCAATTCTACTTTACCTCAAAGCTGTTCACCTTTGCCAGTATCTTGACCGATCGCATAGGTGCTATTGAATGGTTGCGCGATCGCCCTTCACAGCAAATACCAAACAGTGCGATGATTGTACAAGTTGCGCGTGCGTAGCTATCCCGTAGGGAATCGCCCTTCGCACCAAATACCTTCTGGCTGCAATTACCAAAATTTTGGGTCTAAAGCCCCGTCCTTCTAGGACGGCTTTAATTTCTATAAAGTGTAAACAATTATTAAATATATGCACTTTGCGAATACAATGCTCTGCAAAGGCAATAGAATAATAGCATGATTGTACTAGAGTTCAAGTTAAAAGGTAAAGCGCAGCAGTATCGGGTCATAGACGAAATGCTCCGCACAGCGCAATTTGTCCGAAACAAAACTCTTAGACACTGGATCGATAATCAAGTAGTTAAGTTAGTTGAGCTATACAAACAATGCGCTATCATGGCGAAAGAGTTTGAATGGGCGGGTAAACTTAACTCAACGGCACGTCAAGCTTCGGCTGAACGGGCCATTTTTGCTATTCAACGTTTTTTCTCGAATTGCCAAGCTAAAAAACCAGGGAAAAAAGGATACCCACAGTTTAAGAAACACACCCGTTCAGTAGAGTACAAACAGTCAGGTTGGGCGCTTTCTAACGACAAAAGATGCTTGACGTTTAAAGACGGCTTCGCTGCGGGAAAATTCAAGTTACTCGGTAGTCGAGACTTGCACTTTTATGCGCCTGGTGAAATCAAACGAATCAGAGTAATCCGTCGTGCCGATGGCTACTACGCTCAGTTTTGTATCAACGTAGAACGGACAGAGGAAACAATTCCTACTGGCAAAGCCGTAGGGTTGGACGTGGGTTTAAACCATTTCTATACCGATAGTACCGGGGCAACAGTTCCAAATCCTCGACACCTCCATAAAAGTGAAAAAGCTTTAAAGCGGTCGCAGAAAAGGGTTTCCAGAAAAAAGAAAGGTTCTGGCAATCGTAAAAAAGCTATCAATAAGTTAGGAAGAAAACACTTGAAAGTCAGTAGGCAACGCAAAGACTTCGCCATCAAGACGGCGTTGTGCGTAGTGAAATCTAACGATTTTGTAGCCTACGAAAACCTTCAGGTAAAAAATATGGTGAAAAACCATAAGCTTGCTAAATCAATCAGTGATGCAGCGTGGTCGCAGTTTGCTCAATGGTTGCAATACTTTGGAAAAGTGTACGGTAAAACGGTAATTGCTGTTGCTCCTCAGTACAGTTCCCAAGATTGTTCAAGTTGTGGGAATCTAGTTAAGAAATCGCTGTCGATCAGAACCCATATTTGCAGTTGCGGTACGATACTAGACCGCGACCATAACGCAGCTCTGAATATTCTGGCAAAAGGATTGAAAGCCCGTGCAGGAATTAATCTAAATACGGTGGGGCACACCGGAATTAACGCTTGGGGACAGAACGACCTCTACTCGTTGGTGGTGACATCAACGGGCAAGCCGACTGATTGAACCAAGAATCCTCGTGCCTGATAGCCGAGGAGTGTCAAAGTATAATGAGGGAACATGATCAGCGTAAAAATTGCACAAAAATCATGACTATCGATCTAGAGATTTTTCAAACAGTCGTCAAGATGCCAGAATCTCTCAAACAAGAGATCTTGCATTATGCAAAATATTTACTTGAGAAACACGCAAAAACTGAATCATCTCCAGAACAACTTGAACAACCTCATGGTTATGGTAGTTGGGCCGGTCAAATCGTTATGTCTGATGATTTCGATGAACCGCTGGAAGATTTAAAGGAATATATGTAACATGGAATGCCTTTTAGATACTCATGCCTTTCTGTGGTACTTGCTTGGCGATTCCAATCTAGGTAGTAAAGCAAAAGAAGCGATCGATACTAAAACAGGTTTGTATTTCAGTATTGCCAGCCTGTGGGAAATATCCATTAAAATTAATGTCGGTAAGCTTCAACTGAATCGACCATTTGAAGATTTTCCGAAGGAATTGCAATACATTAACGCTCAAATTCTACCAATTACATTTGAAGACACTGAGATTTACACAAGTCTTCCCCTGCATCATCGAGATCCTTTCGATCGCATTTTGGTAGCACAGACGATGAATCATTCGCTGGTTTTGATTAGTCGTGATGAGGCTTTTGATGCTTATCCAATTCAGCGGGTGTGGTAATAAAGAAGGCAAACAGAACAATCCAATACAAACTGCATTAAAACCTGCGTCCTTCTTCAATCATTTCACGGATTGAGCTTTGAGCCAAAGCAATTTCTTTCCGCAGTTGTAGCATTCTAGCAATTGCTGCTTGAATTGATTTTTTAGTAGTCACCTTTCCCCAAGCGTTATACTTCGGTTTAACTTCCTCAGATGGTAGATGCTGTACAACTACTACCACTTCAACAGAAGTATCTTTAAACTCAGCGGGCATTTGGAGAAGCAATATGCCATCTGTTCCAATATGCGATCGCAGTTTCATTGTTTCCATGCAAGACTCCAGAAACTTCGAGCAATTCTACTTTACCTCAAAGCTGTTCACCTTTACCAGTATCTTGACCGATCGCATAGGTGCTATTGAATGGTTGCGCGATCGCCCTTCACACCAAATACCAAACACTCCAATGATGGTAATGATATCAAATCCGGTAGCATCGGAATTATTCATCTCTCTCTTCTCTCCCTCTGCGCCCTCTGCGCCCTCTGCGGTTAAATCATTCCGATGCAACCGGAAACGATATGACTAATAACTAATGACTAATGACTAATGACTAATGACTAATGACTAACTAATGTAAAAACTTGCGGACTTGATATTCGCGGCTTTCCGCGAGCGGCATTTGCAAATCCCCCATTTTGGCATCCAACTCATCGATGACGCTTTGCGGAACCGACTTCCAAAGCTCTTTAGTTTGCCAGCGAATCACTATCACCACCTCATTTTGTACCGGATCTACCCAAATTTATTTTCCCAAAAAACCGGGAACACTTCTTAATCCAGCAGTCCAAACTTCCTCATCTCGCTGAATAAATTCCTCCCACTTTTCTGGAGGTACTTGAAATTTAAGCCACTCGATTACCATATTATTTATTTTCCGGTTGCATTGTTATTATTTTAGTAGTAATGTGCGTCAAAATGGCGTTATTTCCTCGATTATCGATCGGCCAATAGCTGACGCACCCTACAATTAACTTTTGCCTATCGCAATTTTAACGATCAACTCTGTTCCCTCTCCGGGGCGAGAAAAACACTGCAATTGACCGCCGTGTTTTTCGACTACTAAATGGTGAGATATTGACAGGCCCAAACCTGTGTTCGTTACTAGGGGTTTAGTAGTAAATAAAGGGTCAAAGATGCAGCCCAGGACTTCTGGTGTCATGCCAGGGCCATTGTCGCTAATGGCGATCGCCACTTCACTTTCCCCTACCAACTCCGTCCGAATCCGAATTTCAGGATTCAATATTTGAGATTCCGATTTGTCTGAAAATAACGGAGACTGACTTGGGATTATACCATATTTTTCGGGATTTTTACCCCCTTCTTCCAAAGCATCGAGCGCATTTGTTAACAAGTGCATGAACACTTGATTTAGCTGTCCGGCATAGCACTGGACTCGCGGCAAATCTCCGTATTCTTTAACGAGAGAAATACCAGGTCGTCCCCCTTTAGCTTGCAGGCGATTTTGCAAGATTAGCAAAGTGCTGTCCAAACCTTCATGGATGTCTGCAAACTTCATTTCGGCTTCGTCGGGACGCGAGAACAAGCGGAGCGATCGCACTACATCCCGAATCCTTTCCGAACCCAGTTTCATTGAATTAAGCAGTTTTATCAAGTCTTGTTTAACAAATTCTAAGTCTAAGTCTTCGGTCAGATCTTGAATTTCCCGCCCTGGATTGGGATAATACTTTTGGTAAAGTTCCACTAAGCGCAGCAGATCTTTAACGTACTCGCTGGCGTGGCTGATATTCCCATAAATAAAACTAACAGGATTGTTAATTTCGTGAGCTACTCCTGCTACCAACTGCCCCAGAGACGACATCTTTTCTGTTTGAATCAATTGAGTTTGAGTGCGCTGCAATACTAACAGCATTTCCTCCAACTTCGCCGCTTGTTCCCGCAGGCTTTGCTCGGATTCTTGCAAAGCCAAAAGATCCGATTTGCGTTCTGTAATATCCAATCCCACAAACACCGCAGCCGTACTTTTTTGGTATTTTTGAGCCACGATTAAATAAGTTTTGTTCTCTCCTCGGATCCTAGCTGTTACTTCTTGAGATGTCTTTTTCTCACTGGTGGCAAAAAAATCGTATACTAAATCATTAAATTTGGGGCTGGTCTCTAAAAAACCTACTTGTTGACCATTAAATATTTCGGCGGGTAATTGATAAGCAGCAGCTAAATGCCGATTTACTCCCAAATAACGCAAATCGGAACTTACCCAAGAAACTAATCCGGGCACAGCGTCCAAGACAGCTTGAAGTTGCTCTTTAGCCTCTAAAAGGGTGGATTCTGCTACTTGGCGATCGCAGATATCGCGGGCGATCGCCCAGCCGTATTCACAACCAGCGTATTCTAAATAATTGACCTTAACTTCTACGGGCAAACTTGCCCCGCCTTTGGTTGTGTAACAGGATTCAAAAGTGAGGTTACTTTGGTGTTTGAGTTCCCTCCAGTGCGCGGGCCAATCCGCTGGTGACAACTGCGAATCGATGTCGATAACTCTTAGTTTAAGTATTTCGGATTGCGAGTATCCTAAAAGATGACAAGCTGCTTGGTTAGCATAGCAAATTTGACCGTCTGAGCTAGTGCATAAAACTACATCAGCGGCACTATCTAGGGCAATTTGAGTGAGTTCCGATCTTATTTCTAACTGCGGAATTTTGAACTCTGATCTCAATTTTTGGGGGCGATTTATTGATAATTTTTGGTCAGCTACTTCCTCAATAGATATCATCAAGCCCCCGATGGAACTATCGCTATTTTTCCAAGGCTGAAATGACCATTTTACCCATTCGCCTCCGTCCAATCCGATTTGCTCGCGCTTAGATGTAGTCCATCGCGCTGCCACAAACTCACTGTATTGCAACACTCCCGCCAAACAAGCCCGGGCATTTTGCCACCAATATTCCGGGAGATTGGGAAACAGTTCCCAATGATACCCACCAATTGCGTCGCCGCCACAGGAGTCAAAATCTGTTTCCCAGCGACGAGAAACACACAGATAGCGCATTTCGGCATCTACCATTGCTACGGCATCGGGTGAGTGTTCCACCAACCGCTGAAATCGCTCTTTCTCTTTGATAACACCTTCGGACACGGCTGCCTCTGCGGATTGGTGGACCATCAAAGTTTTCCCCTCTGCATACCCGATCAGTACCTGACTTTTTTGCTGAACTGGCTTAGTTTGCACGGTTTGGGCTTTCCTCCATATTTGTCAACTTGGCAAAATTTTGTTTAACAGCAAAAGTGTTTTTACCCTGATTTGATCGATCGCACCAACCCCCTGGAGGGTCTCACCCATCATTCATATCATTTTTGATGGGGATTTGTCTATAGGTGCTAGAGGTGCTAGCAAAATTTTTGCGGAAATCGTGACCATTCAAGGATTTTCTAGTTTGAGACTCCCTGCTCTTTGATCTCATACCGCTCAGACAAATTTGTGCGTAAATTCACTGATAAAATCCACTCTCCCTTGGCGTAACATTGCGGTATCTAGTCTTTCAGTCCTGTTGCACGTCATCAAAACTACGAGTTTCTGCTGAAATTGAATACCATCTTCATCAATCACCTCTTTGATAACATATTGATACAAAGTTCCATCCAGCCAACTCACAATGTGTTCGGTTTTGTTAGTGCGCTGGGCTGAGGCCGTCGATCTATCTTGTGCATTATTATCAGCTTCATTGATAATAATGCAAATCCGCTCTAAATAACTGGGAGGCACAAAACTCTTTGATAACATCTCACAGCATCGTGGTCTCAGATAAAAATTACATAACCCAGAGGTACTAAACTCTTTGATAACATACTCTTCGCAGACTGACTGACGGGAGGAATTCTCAAATCTCAAATCTCAAATCGGCTGACAGGGGCGATCTGAGAAAATCAGTCCTCAGATTGATAAAATCCTATCCAACTGCCAATAAAATTTGATGTAACTCGCTGACAGTGACTGCCTGACGCCGAGTCCAGATTTAAACGAAGAGGTAAAAAATATTGCAGCCGCTGGTACAACTTAAAAAATAGAGATAATGGATATGGATGCGAGTAGATTAGGTGTCAGCAGTCAATCGATTTTAGATTTTAGATTTTAGATTTTAGATTTACCCCACGTATAAATGCGGGGGCTTGAGGATTTTAGATTTGGGATTTTGGATTGATTCCACGGATAAATCCGGGGGCTTGTACCACCTTTGAAATTATTGGTCAGGGGAGAAAAAACAAACAATGGAAATTGAACCACGCATTCCGGGTAAAGCCGAGCGCGATCTACCGGACTCGGGCGATCGTCCCAGCAACCTCTTTGACAACATACTGATCGCAAAAAAACTAGACTCGTCGCTTCAAGAATGTTTAGATTTCCGCATAGCGATCGACCGATCGGCACTGGCGGTGAGGACAGACGGCGAAGGAATTATCAATTACGTCAGCGATCGAGTTTGCTCGATTTCTAAATATTCGCGAACCGAACTACTCGGCTCCCACTTCGGCATCCTCCATTCGGAATATAAATCTTCAGAATTAATCATACTTTTCGATAACATACTGCGGTCGATATTGACAAAAGGTGAAGTTTGGGAAGGAGAAATTAAAAATTTAGCCAAAGATGGCACTGATTATTGGGTACAGGGGGTGATAGTTCCATTCCTGGATTTTAAAGGAAAGCCAGAGCAATATTTAGCGATCGGATTCGACATCACACAGCACAAAGCCGTCGCAGCAGCACTAGCAGCAGTCAACCGCGCCAAAGACGAATTTTTGGGGATCGCCTCCCACGAACTGCGATCGCCCCTCAGCGCCATTTTGGGTTGGGTGCAGCTAGCGCGATCGCGGAAACTAAACGAAGCCACTACCAGCCGTGCTTTGGAAATCATCGAGCGCAACGCCAGAGTACAAAACCAGCAAATAGACAATCTCCTCGATCTTTCGCGGCTGTTGCGTGGCCAAGTGAGCCTCAACATCGGTCGAGTTTACATCCCATCAGTCATAGAATCCGCGATCGACATTCTGGGCCCTATGGCAGATGCCAAAAACATTCGCATCGAAAAATCTTTCGACCCCGCAGTCAGCTACATTTTGGGAGATGCAGAACGGTTGCAGCAAGTAGTCTGGAACCTGCTTTCCAACGCCATCAAATTTACCCCGGAATCGGTGGCGGGGGTAATTCAAATAGCGATCGAGTCTACTCCCTCATCCGTCCTGATTCGGTTTAGCGACAGCGGTTACGGGATCGACGGGAAATTTCTGCCTCACATCTTTGACTACTTCCGCCCCGCAGATTCCTGGAATCACAAGGAACAGCACCGGCTCGGCCTGGGACTCTCAATTGTACGACAGTTGGTGGAACTGCACGGGGGAACTATTTCGGCTGCGAGTCCCGGAATCGGTGAGGGGACTACGTTTGTGGTGCAGCTACCGCTGGTGAACAGTCAAAATGCGATCGATCGCCGCATCGCGATCGGCCCAATCGAGAAACCGGAGGCAGTTCCTAAACCCCTAGCGGGGAAGCAAGTGCTGGTGGTTGACAGCAGCGCCGAGAGCGGGGAATTTCCGAAAAGTGCGATCGAAGCACTTGGAGCCCAAGTCAAGGTAGTGGCTACGGTGGGCGAAGCCATGAGCGAGTTAGAACAGTCGCGGCCCGACCTGTTGGTCAGCGACATTGGGATGCCAGAATCAGATGGGTGGGATTTGATCCGTCGCCTCAGAACTATGGAAACCTCCCAGCAAAGGCAACTGCTACCCGCCCTAGCGCTCACCGACCGCCTCTTTGAAGAGGATTCGGCATCCGTTCTGGAGGCGGGTTTTCAGAAGCATTTGTCGAAGCCGGTGACACCGAATCAGTTGGTGAGCGCGATCGTCCAATTGGCGGGAGTGACTGGACTCGACCCGGGAGAGTGGGGCCTCGGAAATAAGGAAGCGATCGCCCCTCAAAATGTACTGCTAGAGGCTAACAGTTCCGCAGCGAAAATAACAGAGGAAAAATCAGCAATTGATCGCGAAGAGTTACCGCTGATCCTCGTAGTAGAAGATAACAATTTTTTACTAACTTACCTGCAAACTTTACTGAAGCCCTACTACCGAGTAGCTGTGGCTGGTGACGGTATTGAAGGCTTGGAAAAAGCCAAAAAATTGCTACCAAATTTGATTTTGAGCGACCAAATCATGCCCCTAAAAAACGGGCTGGATTTGCTCAAGGAAATTCGGAATACAGCGGAATTGAGAGCGACTCCAGTCATCTTTTTGACAGCGCGATCGGGCATGGAAGCTCGAATTGAAAGTTTGGATGCTGGTGCTGACGATTATATTTCTAAGCCCTGTGACGAGAGGGAACTGCTGGCGAGGGTGAGAAATTTATTGCGATCGCACGCAGCCGAACAGCAATTGGCGCTACTCAACCGTCAGTTACAGGAGCAAAAACAGCAATTAGAAACCGCAAATCAAGCCTTACAGTATTTAGCAACCTATGACAGTTTAACGGAGCTAAAAAATCGTCGGTGTTTAAATGAATATCTCGATACTGAATGGCGGCGTTTGGCGAGGGAAGAAGCGCCACTGTCTTTGATTATGTGCGATATTGATTATTTCAAACTTTACAACGACACCTACGGCCACCAAGCCGGGGATGAATGTTTGCGACAAGTGGCTGGTGTTTTACGGAGCTCGTTGAAGCGTCCCGCCGATTTAGTGGCGCGTTACGGGGGCGAGGAATTTGTGGTTGTTTTGCCAAATACGGATATTGAAGGTGCGACTCGCGTTGCTGAATTTATCCGCGCCGAAGTGCAGGGTTTGCAGATAATTCACGCTAAGTCCGCTGTCAGTCAATATGTCACGCTGAGTCTGGGGGTAGCTTGGTGCATTCCGGCGCCCCACAAGCCGCCTGAAACGCTAATTGCGATCGCCGACGAGTATCTCTACCGCGCGAAAAACGAAGGGCGCGATCGGGTTTCGGTTGCCAAATTTCAAGGATAATATAATAGTTAAATCAACTTGTAGGGTGCGTCAGACATCGATAGTTTCGATTTAAACTGGTTTTTCGGCTCTGACGCACCCTACCAATGTGCGAATTCAAATTGCTATAAAATAGTTAAAGGAGGTCGTGCCATGACAGCAACATTAGACAAACCAAAAGACCAGCGGCTAATTCACTCCGGGATTGATTGGCAACAATTCAAGCTAATCGAGCAGGGGTTTTATGACGAAGTAGAAATCTTGGCAGTTTCGCATTCGTCACGATATCAAGTCCTCTTGATTAGCTGTCATTCTGAATGCAGTGAAGAATCTCGCCCGATGCAACGCTTGACTACGTTCCACTCAGCATGACAAGCAAGTACCCGAAGTTTGGTTTTGGGAAGACGGATTATTGGCCCTCGATCACTTGCGATCGCAGGGTTATGAAAAAAGTGCATGAAGCGAAATGTTGCCAGATTTAGACATGAATTTGTTGTCTCGCTGTCTGCTGATGGCTTCTAGGATTGAAGCTGTTAAAGAGTTCCGGCGTGGCTCTGGAGATTAGATAAAAAGTGTATTCTACTTCACAAATTATTCAGCAACTTAACAGGAATATGTGACAATTCCTATTGCTCATGGTGAAATTGACTCCCAACTCATTGTTTACGTTGTAAATGCCGTATTTGACGATCGCGAATCTGTTGCTGTTATCAGAAATTCTTAAACCAGGCTCTTGACTTATTGTAGTATACTCGTACTATAACACGAAGAAGAAGCCCACCCTCGATGGAAGGTGGGCTCAGTTCATACCAGCTTACGGACAGCTAGGTAATCGGGTCTCTGGAAAGCTAGACGAACAAATTCATAAAAAGATCCATTCCTTCGGAAAAACCGATCGCCAACAGTTAAGCTTCAGCTAACCGATCGACTAAGCATCGTCATCGTGAGCAAAGCGATGGAACAGGAAATCTAGAGCGTAGTTCCGCAGGTTGTAGTATTCTGGATCTTCCATAATCTGAACCCGATCGCGCGGGCGAGGAAAAGGAATCTCCAAAACCTCGCCAATTGTCGCCGATGGGCCATTAGTCATCATCACCAGGCGATCGGCCAAAAACAAAGCCTCATCAATATCGTGAGTAATCATCAACACAGTACAGCGGTGATCGTTCCAGATTTTCAGCAACTCTTCCTGCAATTCCTCCTTAGTAATTGCGTCCAGAGCACCAAAAGGTTCGTCTAAAATCAGCACTTTCGGGCGAATTGCCAAAGCGCGGGCGATGGAAACCCGCTGCTTCATCCCCCCCGAAATTTGCGGAGGTCTTTTCTCAGCAGCTTCAGTCAATCCCACCATCGCCAAATGCTCATTGACGATCGCATTTTTTTCCACCTTCGACTTATCGGGAAATACAGCATTAACAGCTAGATAAACATTTTCAAACACCGTCCGCCAAGGTAGCAAAGCATAACCCTGAAACACCACCATGCGATCGGGGCCCGGCTGCGTAATCTGCTGGCCGTTAATCATCACCCTACCTTCGCTAGGATGGCTAAAACCGGACACCATATTTAACAGCGTTGACTTACCACAACCTGAGTGTCCAATGAGCGTAATAAACTCACCCTCAGCTACAGTCAAGTTGACGTTTTCTAAAGCTCTGTAACCGTTTGGATATGATTTGTGAACATTGTCCATCACCAAAAAAGGTTTCCGGCGATCCTGTCCTTTCTTGTTTTGCTTTTTGGTGTCGATCTGCGTCGTAGTGGTTTTGAGCATGATTTTGGAAATTGTTAGTGGGTTATTGGCGAAGGAAGTTCGGCAACGGATTCTGTAACGGATTTAACGGATGTAACGGAAGTCAGGAAGAGGGAATTACCAACTAACAATTAGCAATTACCCTATTTTCATGCAACTGAAAACTGCTCTAACTCATATGTTGCACCATTCTCAAGAAGAGGCAAGATGCCTGTTCCACAAAGAGTGAGTTTTATTGTGGGGTGGGCAGGAGATCCCGCCCGTAAAAGGCTTATGGCAAATGGTGCAAAATCTCTGTTCTAAGCAGCTCTGCGGCCGGAATCGAGTATAACTTCGGCCATCGTGAAATCCCGTTTAATTTTCAGATTGTTGAGGTAGCCAATCGGATCGTCAGCATTAAACACCGAACCATCAAATAAAGGGAGAGAACCGCGATTGTAAGTAATATCCGACATCCCCAACTCTCGCGCCGCCGTGCTGAACGCGCCGACTCGCACAACCCGCTCCAGAATTTCCACCCAATTGCGCGGGAAAACAGTATCGCCCCAGCGCGCCATCTGCACCATGTGCCACAGTTGTTCAGTGCGACTCGGACGATTCACCCCGTCTCCGCAGAACAAGTGGTGGGCGTATTCCCGCATCGGACTATCGAGGTTACAAGCAACAGAGCTGGGGTCGCCGAGTTGGATGTAACTCTTGTCGGTGGCGACATACTCCCGTCCCGCCACAATTTCCGAAACCTCGGCGGCGTGAGCTGGATCGGCACAATAGTGAGAAGCTTCCAGCAAAGCTTTGACCAGAGCAATGTGAGTGTTTGGGTAAGCAGTCGCCCAGTCTTCCCGCACCCCCAGAATTTTCGCGGGATGTCCGGGCCAGAGTTCCAAATCTGTCGCGACTGTAAAGCCGACTCCTTCCATAGAGGCCCGCAAGTTCCAAGGTTCGCCGACGCAGAAACCGTCAATAGTGCCGCCCTGCAAGTCAACGATCATCTGAGCCGGAGGGATGTTTTTCAGCAACACATCGTGATCCGGGTCAATCCCGCCAGCAGCCAGCCAGTAGCGCAGCAGCAGGTTGTGCATGGAAGAAGGGTGCACGATCGCCATACGGTGAGTTTGGGCGGGCGTTCTCTGGAGCATTTTTTTAAAGTCAGCCAGAGTGTATATCCCTTCGTCGTAAAAGCGCCTCGCGAGGGTAATTCCGTTGCCATTGCGGCTCATAGTGAGGGCTGTAACCGTTGGTATCGGCTGCTCTTGATGCCCCCCTAAGCTTAACCACATCGCCATCCCAGAGGGCATTTGGGCTGCGTCTAAGTAACCTCCAGCGATGCCGTCTACGATGCCGCGCCAACTGGTTTCCCGGACGAGGTGGACTTCATCGAGGCCGTGTTTAGCAAACAAGCCTTTTTCTTTGGCGACAGCGAGGGGAGCGCAGGCTGCGAGGGGGACAAAGCCGAGTTCGAGGTTGACTTTTTCTAGGCCGTGACGGGCGATCGCCGGTACTTTCCGCGCCCGCAGTTTTTTCACCCGTTTCTGCTGGTTAAGGAAGTAAATCATTTCGCTGCGTAGAGCGTAGTAGCTGGGATGTGTGACGACTTCCATCCGCTTGCGGGGGCGGGGGATGTCCACTTCGAGAATCCCGCCAATCTTCGATTCTGGGCCATTGGTGAGCATGACGATGCGATCGCTCAGCAACACCGCCTCATCCACATCGTGAGTCACCATCAGAGCACTAATTTCGTACTCTTGGCAAATTTCCATTAATTTCTCTTGCAAATTGCCGCGAGTCAATGCGTCTAGAGCGCCGAAGGGTTCGTCCAAGAGTAACAGTTTGGGACGCAGGGCCAAAGCGCGGGCGATCGCCACACGCTGTTTTTGTCCGCCGGAAAGCAATGCGGGCTGTTTCTCCGAGTGAGGGCCCAAGCCCACCATATCGATGTGTTTTTGAATGATGTCGAGGCGCTCGGCTTGCGGTAAACCGTTCATCACCGAGTCTACGGCTAGAGTAATGTTTTCCCTGACTGTCCGCCAAGGAAGCAGCGAATAGTTTTGGAATACTACCATGCGATCGGGGCCTGGTTGGGTAATTCTTTGTCCTTCAATTGTCACCAACCCTTCCGTCGGCAGATCCAAACCTGCGACCATATTTAGCAGCGTAGATTTGCCGCAGCCAGAGTGTCCAATTAAGGAAATAAATTCGCCTTTTTCAATTTCCAGATCGATGCCTTTGAGGGCAACATATTTGCCACCATCTGACAAATTAAAAACTTTTTCGAGTTGTTCTACCGCAATCAAAACAGACATGATCTTCTTGCCTTTTTTGTAGGTTTGTTATTTCGATAGATGTCGCTTTTAGTCGAGTCTAGAAACCCCTAAATCCCCCTTAATAAATGGAGTAGGGGTTGACTTTGATCCATTTCCGGTTCCCCCCTTCTTAAGGGGGGTTAGGGGGGATCTGGGCCTAATCATCAAACAGCAGACCGGTATTACCTTTGACGTTAAGTTGTCACCAATAGCCAGAGCCTGGAAGTAGAAATACTTTTACCCCCTTCCGGTAAAAGATGATCTACTTCTTCCCTCTTCTTCCTTCGTGTCCTTCGCGTCTTCGCGGTTAAATAATCCTAATTCTTCCGGCCCAAAAGAAGTAACTAAAAACTACTTTCCTTGAGAAGGAGCAATCTTTTGCTGCAACCAAGCCATCATGCGATCGAGCATCAAACCCACCGCCCCAATGTAGAACACCGCTAACAGAATTTCGCTGATGTAGTTTTGCTGGTAAGCATTCCAAATAAAGAAGCCAATACCAGTAATCCCCGACATCACAATTTCCGCAGCAATAATCGCCAGCCAAGCCAAACCGATCGCAATTCTCAATCCTGTGAAGATATAAGGAAGCGCTGACGGAAACAAGATATTGATGTAATACTCCTGACGAGAAAGTTGCAGCACTTTCGCAACGTTGTTATAGTCATCAGGAATTTGGCGGACACCTTCCGCCGTGTTGATCAAAATCGGCCAAACTGAAGTGATAAAAATCACGAACAAAGCAGCAGGTTCATTTTGTTGTAATGCAGCCAGGGCGATCGGCACCCAAGCCAAAGGAGCCACCATCCGCAAAAACTGAAAAATCGGATCTAAAGCCTTATTTAGAAAAGGATTTGTACCTACCACAACCCCCATGCCAATTCCCACGATCGCAGCGAGAGTGTAGCCTTTGGCCACCCGTTCCAAACTCGCCAAAGTCTGCCAAAATAAGCCGACTCCGTAGGTTTTGGAATTCATGAAAGGATACAACAACAAGATCCGCGTCCGTTCATCAGTCCAAACGCTAGTCGGCCCCGGTAATTTGATAATTCCCGAACTTGACAGGAATTGCCAAACAAACAGAAATCCAATTAATCCCCAAATTGGCGGCAAGATATTCTGGGAATTCTTCTTCCAAAATTCGCCAAAAGCTCCTTGGACATTGACTCCGCCCTTTCGACTTGTGCTTACAGCCATGCTGCTAATCTCCTATGTTTCTGCTGTTTGTTTGCGAGACTAATTTTTCGAGACCAAATTTTCGAGACTAAATTATGGGAAGCTAAGACCCCATCACACTTTTTTAATGACCAAACTCTTGAGATAAGCTTCTGGACTATCTGGGTTGAATTCTGTGCCATCAAAGAACTTCTCAATGCCACGAGACGTACTTTTCGGAATGTCGGCATCAGCAACTCCAGCTAATTTGGCTGCTTTTTTCCAGATATCTGCGCGGTTGACTTTACCGATTAGTGTCTTTTTGTCTGCCAAGGTTTTTGTCGGTAAGAAACCCCAGCGAACACTCTCGGTTAAGAACCACAAATCGTGACTTGCGTAAGGATAAGAAACGTTACCGACGCCATCGTTCCAGTACAGCGGGCCCATTTTGAAGTCGTTGATGTCTGGTTTGCTGTCGCCCATGGCATACTTGCCTTCATAGGGCGGTGTCAAAACTAGCGGAGATACGTCAAAGAAGCCTTTACCAGAAACGATCGCCACCAATTCAGCTCGATGTTCGGGCTTGTCACACCATTGCTGCGCTTCCATTAGTCCTGCTAGCAGGGCTTCGGTGGCTTTCGGGTGTTTGTCTACCCAGTCGCCGCGAATTGCTAGATATTCCTCTGGGTGAGCTTTCCAGATTTCGGCAGTCAGGGCTGACATGAAGCCGATTTTTTCTTTGACGATTCGCAGGGGCCAAGGATCGCCGGTGCTGAAACCGTCCATACTGCCGGTTTTCATGTTGGCCACGGTTTGGGCTGCCGGTACTGTTAGCAAGCTGACATCTGTATCGGGATTGATGCCGTTAGCGGCTAACCAGTAGCGAATCCACAAATCCTGGTTAACTTTGGGGAAGGTGTAGGCTGCCTTGAAGGGAGTGCCTGCTTTGGCTAGACCTTTGATATAGTCCTGGGCAGCTTGGTCTAGTTTAAGTCCGATGCCTTTGCCTTCGTGTTTGGACGCGATCGCAATTCCATTTCCCTGAGTGTTCAACTGAGCCAGAACATACATCGGAAGTCCGTCTTTGTTCTTGGTGATCAGGCCTTTACTAATTAGATAAGGCATCGGCATTTGCCACTGGCCGCCGTCTATACCACCGCCTGCCGATCCGATTTCTACGTTATCTCTGGCGGAGCCCCAGTTAGCTTGCTTAGCAACTGTGACCTCAGTCATGCCGTATTTGGCAAAAAAGCCTTTTTCTTGGGCAATGATTAAAGGTGCTGCTTCGACGATCGGGATATATCCCAATGTGATTTTAGTGCTTTCAATTCCTTCTACTCTTTTCTCGTTGGCAACAGCAACTACTGAGGTGGCCGCAGGCGCTGTCCCTGCGCCAGCAGTGGCACCAGTGCCAGCACTAGCGCCCGGTTCTGGGGGATTTCCCAGACAGCCTTTGAGCAATACTGAACTGACGGCAGATGCACCTGCTGTCACGATAAATTTACGTCTGGAAAAATTCTCGGAAAATTTTGTCATAGCCTAGCCTCGCTGCAAACCTAAATCTTCTGTAACGACATCACTGAAGTTTATCTAAGCGCTTTTTTTCGAGTTCACTGTTGGACTTTAGCGAACTCTTTTGAGCGGCCGTTGGTAAAGGCGATCGGAGGACAAGCGACTGGCTCTTCGCCGGCCGGACTGTCCTCTTTGGTTGATTTAAAACCCTCGATCAACTCAATACCTTTGTCAGCTCAATGGTGTTAACTCAGTTTTTGTGAGTAGCACATTTAAACTTGCTTGATTATTCAGCTTACCGCACTCTGCGTGAAATTCTAAAACAAATATTAAATTTGATTGATAAGTAAATATTTTCGGATGCTGCTGTCAATAAGTAACCTTTGTTTGGGCGATCGGGTTTACTTATCAAAAACCTTTCAAACTAAGACTTTCTGGGCAACGGTTGTAGCTAATGGCGATCCGGGGGCATTCAAATCCATTGTCAATAAGCTGCCAACATCGCTGTCACCTCACATTTACTTTGTTAATATATGTCTATTTTTTTTAAGCTATCGGTTTACTGTATTCTAGGATACAGAAATAATTGTGGTGAAGTGCATATCTAGTTGGATCGGAATGATTTAACCGCAGAGTACGCAGAGAACGCAGAGTCAGAGAAGAGAGAGAGATGAATATAGCCTTTCTCAGTAACAGTGCGGTGCTATAGGGCATAGGGCATAGGGCATAGGGCATACCTCACTTTCTTGAGAACCGCTATAATTCCGGTGCAACCGGAATTGATATGATATCACAACAGAACCCACCCTACCTATTCATTTATGAATCTCACAAAAGGTGCTGCAATAAGACTAACAATTCTCTTTGTTTTGCTCGGAATAGGTGGTGCTTATTCATGGCAAATTATGTCAAATCCGGCTTCTTTATCGCAATCTAAATTATTAGAGGACATCTATGTAAAGGGCAATTATATTGAAGCATTTATCTGGTTTTGCTTTGCTGTTGGTTTCGCTCTTGATGCCGTGAAAACATCAGGAAAAACCAGAATTCATCGCCTGATTACTACCCTGATTTTTTTCTTGTTTGGTTGCTCAGATATTGTCGAAGTACAAACGGGCGCGTGGTGGAGTCCTTGGTGGTTATTTGTTTGGAAAGTTTCTTGTGGTTTATCTATGATGCTCTTATTTTGGGTTTATTTACGCGATCGCGCCCTTTCTAATAAACCATAAATTTTCTGGTCGGTAAGAGGGGGCGGGTTTACGGGATGCTGAGTTTTAAACATAGATGGTTGGTAAAACCCGCCCCTAGGAGTGCTCTAAAACCGAGAAACCTGGTTTCTTGAAGAAACCCAGTTTCTGAAAGCCCGGTACTTTTAGTTCGGCGGGTCAAAGCGGTTGACGGAGAGAGCAACACCGATCATTGGTAGCGCGACGCCGAAGCAAATTAGCCACTGATCCAGATTCATCGGAGCCGTCTCAAATATGCTATTGATAAACGGAGAATTAGCAAAGATAATCTGCAAAATTATCGCCAAAACAATTCCGACACCGAGGGCGGGAGCGCCGCTAACTTCTTTCTTAGAACCGCTAAATTTAGCAATCAAAGAAGGTAACAACTGGCTGAGACTCAACAGGTAAAAAATTCTCCCCATTACCAAGGCTTGAATGGCCATCGTGCGGGCGAGTTGGATCGTCCCCCAATCCGCTTGGCGTACCCATTCAAACATTCCGAAAATCAGAGTCCAGTTGTATAGAGAAATAGCGATGATCCGCTTGATCCGATTTGCAGTCAGTAAAGGTTCATTGGCCGGTCGGGGCTGTTGTTGCATGACTCCCGCTGACTTGGGCTCGAAAGCCAGGGGCACAGTCATCGTAATCGAGTTGAGCATATTCAGCCAGAGAATTTGCAGCGACAAAATCGGCAATTCTCGACCGAGGAGGGTGCTGAGCAAGATTGTCATTGACTCCCCGCCGTTGACTGGGAGAATGAAGCTGATTGCTTTGAGCAGATTTTTGTAGACCGATCGCCCTTCTTCGACAGCAGATTCGATCGACGCAAAGTTATCATCGGTGAGGATCATGTCGGCGGCTTCCTTTGAAACTTCGGTACCGCTACCCATCGCAATCCCGATATCCGCTTGTTTGAGCGCCGGCGCATCGTTAACGCCGTCTCCCGTCATCGCCACAATTTCGCCTTTTTGCTGCAAAGCTTCCACGAGGCGGAGTTTTTGTTCTGGGGCGACGCGGGCAAAAACTGAGCCTGCTGCTACAGCTTCGGCGAGTTCGCTCTTGTTCATTTCGGCGAGCTCGGCGCCGGTGTAGGCTACAAGTTCTCTGTTGTGTTTCGTTTTGCGGAATCCCATTCGGCGGGCGATCGCCTTGGCTGTAGCGATGTGGTCGCCGGTAATCATTTTGACTTGAATGCCGGCGGTTTGACAAGCTTGGACGGCGGCGATCGCTTCAGCCCGTGGCGGGTCGATCATACCTTGGAGTCCCAAAAAAATCAGCCCAGATTCCAAATCCGAGTGATCGACGGAATTTTGGTTTTCGGGTACGGGCTTTTTCGCTAAAGCCAAGACGCGCAAACCTTGCTGCGCCATTTCCTCGACAGAAAGGTGAGTTTGTTCGCGATCGACTTGTACCGGATTTCCTTGGGTATCGAGACTGGAACCGCAGCGACTGAGAACTGATTCTACGGAACCTTTGACGTACAAAATTTTGCCAGTGGGAGTTTTGTGCAACGTCGCCATGTATTGAAACTGCGATTCAAAGGGAATTGAATCCAGTCGCGGCATGGATTTTTCTAAACTTGGCTGACTCAATTCTGCTTTTTTTGCAACAGCAATTAACGCTCCTTCTGTCGGATCTCCAACGACAATCCAATTATCGTTTTTGAATTCCAGGTGAGAGTCATTGCAAATCAGTCCGGCTTGCAAACATTCTTGCAAAGTTGGAGCTTGACTGACAGTAATTGGCAGTTGGTTGAGCTGAATTTCACCTTCGGGGCTGTATCCCGTACCCGTAACTGAGTAGGATTCGCCACCAGAATAGATTTCTTGCACCGTCATCTGGTTTTCCGTCAAAGTTCCCGTTTTGTCGGAACAGATGACTGTAGCGCCGCCTAGGGTCTCTACAGCGGGCAATTTGCGGACGATCGCGTGGCGAGTTGCCATCCGCGAAACGCCCACGGCGAGGGTAACGGTGATGACGGCGGGTAGGCCTTCGGGAATTGCGCCGACAATCAGGGCGACTGCGGGTTCTACTGCTTCTTTAAAGGCTGAAACTCCCGCAGGGACTGGTCTGCCCAACCTGACGGCGAAGGTCAAGGTTGCCATTCCCAGGACGAATAACAGCCAGTTTTGACTGAATTCGTTGAATTTGCGGGTTAAGGGGGTGGTGAGATCGATGTGCCGGTCTAATAGTTGGGAGATTTTGCCGGTTTCGGTTTTATTGGCGATCGCAATTACGATGCCGCTACCTTGGCCAAAAGTTACAAAACTGCCGGCATAGGCCATGTTATCCCGTTCTGCTAGTGGCGTTTCTTCTGGCAGAACCAAGTCTCCCGACGTTCCTAATTCTTTTTCGACAGCAACAGATTCCCCAGTAAGTCCTGATTCGTCGATTTGCAAGTCGCGCACTTTAACTAATCGCAAGTCTGCCGGTACTTTGTCACCGGAAGTCAGGGTTACTAAGTCGCCGACAACAAGTTCTTTCGAGGGAATTTTTAATTTTTTGCCGCCCCGAATGACTGTAGCTTCGGTGGTGACAGCTTTGGCTAGGGCTTCGATTTTTTTCTCGGCTCCAGCTTCTTGGATGAAACTAATAGTAGCGTTGGTGGTTGTTACGCCCCAAATTACGCTGGCATTCAGCCATTCTCCAATCAGTGCTTTGATTAAACCTGCACTCAATAAGATGATCAACAGGGGTTGGTTGAATTGCAGGATGAATTTTAACCAGGCGGGTTTCCCTGCTTTAACTGTTAGTTCGTTGGAGCCGAATAGCTGTTGGCGACTAGCGGCTTCTGTCGGTTCTAAACCGCTTTCCAGGTTGGTTTCTAAGATAGTTGCAACCTTTGATCTTTCTAGGTAGTGCCAATATTGCTCTGCTACGTCTACATCGTTTGCGGCTGTTGCTGGCATGATTCTTCCTGAATATTTTGGTAGGCTTCGGGCGAGCTTTTATAGCTCCTGAATGGGCGCGCTGAATACAACTCCTCGCTGGTTGGAGCGTGAATATATTGAGCGACTTAATTGTTTGTTATTTAGTTTTACGGGCTGTGACTTAGATCAATATTACAAGGGATCGGTCCGTCTGTGGCAATAGATTTTGGGAATTCTTTTCGGCGCTAAATCTTTTTTGGGACTTGGCGGCTAAGGTGAGAAAAAGTTGCTCAGATCCTTGACATTTTGCAGATTTTAGTTGTGATTGAGGAACGAAACCCAAACATCGTCAAATTCTCTCCCCCTCTCTTCCTCTCTCCCACTCTTGATTTTTGGGTGCAAGTCGATCGCCAGAGTGTTAAAACCTAGTTAAGCAACCATATTCTGAACTTATGGAAATACTTGTGACGCTGGTGCTGGGTTCGGTGCTGTTGCTCTGGGGAATGGGTTCGGAAAGCTGTTAGTTCGATCGTCCGTTACTGCTAATGATTTGTTTAAGGGCAGAAATTCGATCGCCCAGGCTGTAGCGATGCGATCGCCTGCGATCGTTTTGACTTGGATGCCGGCGGTTTGACAAGCTGGGACGGCTGCGATCGCAATTCAAGACTCAATGTTATCAATTGCTAGTCTGCTAGCCCAAAAGACCGATCGCCATTTACCAAAAAGCTGGGTCTAAAGCCCCGTCCTTATAGGACGGCTTTAATTTCTCCAGAACTCTGTTATAGTCTTTATATTCACTCACTCGACGTAAATGTTAGTATTTGAAGCCAAGCTAGAAGGGAAAAGCGAGCAGTACGAACGGCTAGACGAAGCCATTCGTACTGCTCGCTTCATTCGTAATAGCTGCATCAGGTACTGGATGGATACCCCAGGGGTAGGTCGCTACGACTTAAGCGCTTATTGCGTAGTTCTTGCCAAAGAATTTCCTTGGGCCAGTAAGCTCAACTCAATGGCAAGGCAAGCTTCTGCTGAAAGAGCTTGGTCAGCGATTGCACGATTCTTCGACAACTGCAAGAAGGCAAAACCAGGAAAGAAAGGTTTTCCGCACTTCAAAAAGCATGAAACGCACGGTTCTGTTGAATACAAGACCTGTGGGTGGAAGCTTTCTGAAGACCGACGAAATATAACTTTCACTGATGGATTTAAAGCCGGAATTTTTAAATTATGGGGAACTCGTGACCTACATTTCTATCAGCTAAGTCAAGTTAAACGAGTGCGCGTAGTTCGTCGAGCCGATGGCTACTACGTGCAATTTTGTATTGACGCTGAACGAAACGAAAAGCGGGAGCCGACCGGAAAAACAATCGGTTTGGATGTAGGGCTAACTCATTTCTACACAGACTCTGACGGTAATACCGTAGAGAACCCGCGCCATCTAAGAAAGTCCGAAAGATCGTTAAAAAAGCTTAATCGTAGACTTTCTCGAACGCAGAAAGGTTCTAAAAATAGAGCTAAGGCTCGAAATCGTTTAAGTAGAAAACACCTCAAGGTAAGCAGGCGGCGTAAAGACTTTGCTGTGAAATTAGCAAGGTGCGTAGTCCAGTCTAACGACTTGGTAGCCTATGAAGACTTGCAGGTGCGTAACATGGTCAAAAACAAAAAGCTATCCAAGTCGATATCAGATGCGGCTTGGACAGCTTTTAGAAATTGGATTGAATATTTTGGCAAAGTGTTTGGGGTGGCAACTGTTGCAGTACCGCCACACTATACAAGTCAAAATTGTTCTAGTTGTGGGAAAGTGGCGAAAAAGTCATTAAGTCAAAGAACACATATTTGTCCACATTGTGGATTCGTTTTAGACCGAGATTGGAACGCCGCTCGCAACATATTAGAACTTGGATTGCGTACCGTGGGGCACACGGAAACCTCAAACGCCTCTGGAGATATCGACAAGAGTTTGAATGAGGAAACTCTTTTAAATAAGTCGGATCGCCGAAAGAGGAAGCCTAAACAGTGATGTTTAGAATCACCGTGGCTTCAGCCCGGTGAGAATGTCAAACAATTGAATTGAGACTTTGGGCTGCATCGTTCAATTGTTGAGCGCCTACTTTGGTGTGAGTAATACCACTAGCGGTTTCTTTGGCCGATTGGTTGAGGCTGTTCATAGCATCGACTACTTGTTGAATGGCGATCGCCTGTTGTTGAGCAGTTAGAGAAATTTGTTGATTGTTCAATACCACATTGTTAAAAGCATAAGCCACTTCCGAGAAAGCTGCTGCCGTTTGTTGACTAATTTTGTTTCCTGATTCTACTGTGTTAGTACCTTCATTTGTCACCGTTACAGTGGAATCGATCGCATTCTCGATCTCAGCGACAAGGTTGTTAATCTTCTCAGCAGATTTCTTACTTTGATCTGCTAGTTTGCGGATTTCTGTTGCTATGACAGTAAAACCTTTGCCGTTTTCGCCCGCCCGCACCGCTTCTATTGCGGCATTTATCGCTAACATATTCGTTTGATTGGCTAAATCTGTCACCACACTAGAGATATTGCCAATCTGATTGGTTTGTTCGCTCAATCGCATAATTTGTTGGGCGATCGCCCCGACATTTTCTTTCAATATTGTCATATATTCCAGAGTTTCCTTCACTGCTAGGGTTCCCCCTTCAGCGATCTTTAAAGCTTTCCGTGCAGATTCAGCACCAGCTTGGGCTTGCTGGGCTGATTGTTGGGAAGAAGCGCCCAACTCATCCATTACGATCGTAGTTTGATTCACAGCAGCAGATTGCTGTGCGGCGGTGCGTTCCTGCTGTTCAACTGTGGTCGCAATCTCTGTCGAAGAACTGGCGATCGCATTTACTGCTTCACCAATCGTTTTAGCAATACCTGAAGAGATTAAAAAGGCAGTAATCAAGGCGATCGTGATGCCTAAGACTGCCCCAACCAAAACGGCAGAGACTAAAAAGCGGATATTTTCCTCTGCGTTGGAAGTTACAGCGTCAAGAAGTTCCTGCTCTTTTTCACCAAAGTAGTTATTTAATTCGTAATACTCATTCAGAATTAATGCCCCTTTTTTTGTGGAAAACAATTCCAGCGCTTCTTTTTGTTTTCCTTGCTTTACTAACTTAATCATTTTCCCATAATAATCATCATATTCTTTTTGTAAGTCAATTAATGTTTTCAGAAGCTCTTTCTGGCTGGTATTTTCAATCGTATTGCCGAGAGATTTTGCTAATTTCTGAAATTTTAGTAAGTTGTTCTGATAATCCTTTAAAAAATATTCATCCCTGTTCAGAATATAGCCTCTCGTATCTCCCACCATTTGGGCCAGGTAAAAACCCATACGATCCACCCCTTCTATGGTAGTTATTGAGATTTTTGTTTGTCTATAGGACTCCCCTACCTTACTGGCGCTTGAGAAGACTGGTATCACTAATCCTAAAAATAAAGAAATGGGAACTGCATATCCGAGTAACATCCGGTTTCTCAGCTTCAAGTTGGTGAACATGATAATATCTCCTTTTAAGTTAAGTAGCCCTAGGGCCTGCTAAACTATTGAATTGAGACTTTGGGCAGCATCGTTCAATTGTTGAGCGCCTACTTTGGTTTGAGTAATGCCACTAGCGGTTTCTTTGGCCGATTGGTTGAGGCTGTTCATAGCATCGACTACTTGTTGAATAGCAACTGCCTGTTGTTGGGCCGTTAGATAAATTTGTTGATTGTCCAATACCACATTGTTAAAAGCCTTTGTCACTTCCGAGAAAGCTCCTGCCGTTTTTAGACTAATTTTGTTTCCTTCTTCTACTGTCTTACTGCCTTCATTTGTCACCGTTACAGTGGAATTGAGCGCATTCTTGATATCAGCGACAAGGTTGTTAATCTTCTCAGCAGATTTCTTACTTATATCTGCTAGTTTGCGGATTTCTGTTGCTATGACATTAAAACCTTTGCCGTTTTCGCCCGCCCGCACCGCTTCTACTGCGGCATTTAGCGCTAACATATTCGTTTGATTGGCTAAATCTGTCACCACACTAGAGATATTGCCAATCTGATTGGTTTGTTCGTTCAAGCGCATAATTTGTTGGGCGATCGCCCCTACTTTTTCTTTCAATATTGTCATCGATTCCAGGTTTTGCTCCACTGCTAGGGCTCCCCCTTCAGTGATCTTTAAAGCTTGCCGTGCAGCGCCCGCAGCAGCTTGGGCTTGCTGGGCTGATTGTTGAGAAGCAGCGCCCAACTCATCCATTGTGATCGTAGTTTGATTTACAGAGCTAGATTGCTGTAGGGCTGTGCGTTCCTGCTGTTCAACTGTGGTCGCAATCTCTGTCGAAGAACTGGCGATCGCACTAACTGCTTCACCAATCGTTTTAGCAATACCTGAAGAGATTAAAAAGGCAGTAATCAAGGCGATCGTGATGCCTAAGACTGCCCCAACCAAAACGGCAAAGACTAAAAAGCGGATAGTTTCTTCTGCTTTGGAAGTTGCAGCGCCCAGAATTTCATGCTCTTTTTGATTAAAGGAGCGATTTATTTCGTCAACCTCATTCATAATTAATACTTCTTTTTTGGTGGCAAAAACATCCAGCGCTTCTTTTTGCTTTCCTTGTTTTACTAACTCAATCATTTGTTCGGAATAATACTCATATTTTTTTTGTAAGTCCAGGGCTTTTTTTAATCGCTCTTTCTGGCTGAAATTTTCAATCGTATTGCTTACAGATTCTGCTGATTCCTGAAATTTTTCTAAGTCTGTCTTATAAGCCTTTAAATAATCTTCATCTCTGCTCAAAATATAGCCTCTCGTATCTCCCACCATTTGGGAAATGGAAAAATTCATAGCATTCACCCCCTCGATGGAAGTAATTGATCTTGTTGTTTGTCTATAGGACTCGGCTATCTGACTGGCGCTTGAGAATACTGGTATCACTAATCCTAAAAATAAAACAATGGGAATTATATATCCGAGGAACATCCGGTTCCTCAGCTTCAAGTTGGCGAACATAGCAAGCTCTCCTTTTAGGTGAAGTGGCTGAATTATCTGATTCTAAACCATTGACTCAGACTTATCAATAAAAATCGGGCAAAACTTAATATCGAGCCAGCGATGCAGGTCAAAGTCTTTAGGATTGAGGGTTGTTTTGTTTGCTTCGATTTTGGATAAATCCTGTTTATTCGATTGTAGCGGGGAATTGAGGAACGAAACCCAAACATCGTCAAATTCTCTCCCCCACTCTTCCTCTCTCCCACTCTTGATTGGGGTGCAAGTCGATCGCAAAGCGTGTTAAAACCTAGTTAAACGACCGAATTCTCAACTTATGGAAATACTTGTGACGCTGCTGCTGGGTTCGGTGTTGTTTGTCTGGGGAATGAGGTTCGGAAAGGTGTTAGTTCGATCGGGAGCGACCGCTAATGACTTGTTTAAGGGCCGAAATTCGATCGCCCTGCTGTTTTTAGGTTTTTATATTGCTTTGCTGCTACTGGCTCTAAACCTGCCACAAATACCAGCTTTGCCGATCGAGTGGCGCGGGCACGGGATGCAAGTTACCTGGACTTTGTTACGAGTAATGTTGATGGGAGTCTGCGGTATTGGTTTTACTATAAGCTGGCAGACGGCGCGATCGCAAGTAATTGCAGTCATTTTAATTGGCTGCTTGGGATTAGGAGGATTTACTAGCGCTGAATCCTATTTCATGGCACCAATTTACGCTGATTTAGTTGACAATTTGCAGCCAAACGGTGTATTTCGCCAAACATCTAACAGCAGTTGCGCCCCCGCCGCCCTAGCAACAATATTGAGAAAGTGGGGAATGAATGCGACGGAATCGAGTGTAGCTAAGGAGGCGAAAACCAGTCGTTTGGGAACTTCCATGCCACAGTTAATCGTAGCAGCAAGAGCTTTAGGAATGCAAGGAATTGAACTGACTCCGAGTTGGGAGCAAATGCAGCAAATTAATCGCCCCGGAGTATTAGCAGTTTGGCTATTTGACGGCCTTCGTAAACTTCCCCACGCCGTCTCTTTACTGGGAATGAACGACAATACCGCTGTAATTGGAGATCCGGCGCGGGGCAGAATTTTCTATTTAGACAGAGCAACTTTTGCCCAGATTTGGCGCGAACAATACGTGCCAATTTTTAAGCCGGCTGATATCTTGTTAACTGACAAAGAAGCCATTGATTATTTGACTAAGTTGGGATATAAATCTGGGATTTTACAAACAGATCTTGAGCGCTTTCAAACAGATAAAAAGTTGCAAGTCAGCGGGGAGTTAGACTCAATTACTGCGTTAATGTTGAGTGGCAGTTTTTTGGAAAAAGTCCCCAGATTGGATGGCAAATAGTTATTGGAAATCATCCATCGCAGAGGCACTCTTGACGCAGAGGGAAGAGGAATCATGGGAGTTCACTCAAACAAGAGTTGAGTCATTCGTTCATAGCAATCGCAAAAATTCGATCGCCCCAGCAGATCGTCAACGATCGCACCTTCGTAGCGTAGCTGCATGAAATTACCAATGTAACCCTAGGCAGTTGCATCTCATATGGTGCGTTTAAATCCCATAAATAAAAAACGATTTTTCTGCCAGAAAGTCCGAGAAGGCTTTAAAATCAGCGCCGATTATCTGACTAATTTATTCATGACTATGACGACCGATTCCATACATTTTCATCCTGTCTTTTTACTGTCGATCGCAGTTTTTCCACCCTCACCGTTTTTGACAATTGGGAACAGTAGAATCGCTCATTTGAGGCTCAGACAGCTTGACTTCCCAGCCCGGTAAATTCCACCAATTAACTCGCTGATCCGGCTGAATCCAGAAGTTTAGTTGCGCGATCTTGCCATCCTCAAATCTGAGTTTTGGAAAGGTGGGATAACTGGTATCATCAGTTTCGCGGTAAGTGCGTTCAAGGTAATTCATGCAGGTCGTTAATCCCTCAGCAATTCCCAATTCTTCCACTCCTGTTCCCTTCAATTTCGCATCATCATAGCTGAAGGAGCCGTTGAATGAATTGCCCGCTAATCGGCCTTGGGTAACAGCGATCGTGAAATCGTAGGTGACGGGAACTGCGTAGGCTTGGGTTGCAGTAACAACTGTACTCAGAAGAGTCGTGGCGATCGCCACCGAGAGTTTTGAAATGGCTGGCACACTCGCATTCCGAAAAAGAACAACACTATAAATTTCGCTTTCAGTCATCGGGAAACTCCTTGATTACACTTCTATAGTCAGTGTGCGTTTCGGATATGATATCATAAGCAATGAGTTAAATGCGATCGCAGCAGACTGCCAAGCCAACAAAATTTACCGCCTATGGTTAATAGTGTATACTTTTTGGGTACTGAAAACCCCAACAGAAAACCCTCGTCTTTAATCGCCCAGCATTAACTCAGTAGATTTAACCACATTCATACCCGCCGCCGCAAATCTTTGAAAAGCCGCATCTGCGGGTTCCGTAAAATCAACAACACCCGGAACAACCACAGGCGAAGTACAATCTTCCAGCAAATAAACCTTCTTCGCCAACTCCGAATCTCGCGCCAAAATTTCCGTCAGCAAATCATCAATCGTCCAAGCAACGCAGTGACTTTTAGCTTGTCCGGCAATAATTACCGCATCAAAATCCAGCAACTTATCAATAAAACCAACATTCTTTTGAGCAATCGGATTACCGTCGAATCCATCTAA
Source organism: Microcoleus sp. (assembly GCA_042408215.1). Classification (GTDB taxonomy): domain Bacteria; phylum Cyanobacteriota; class Cyanobacteriia; order Cyanobacteriales; family Microcoleaceae; genus Microcoleus. The sequence goes on from JAYFMW010000005.1 coordinate 217,023, forward strand.
AACTTCCGGCCGCAAAACAGAATAGTTTTCTGTTAGCGGATTCCCACCTTTGATTTCAAAAAGTGCTTGACTTTCGCGAGCAATGCTATGAAAAAATATTGCTTCTTCCACAGCGGAAACCAGCGCGTGTCCGATGCCGCCAAGCATAGAGTGATAGGGCCAAATTGTCAAAGGATATTTCCCAAGATCGCTAAGTTTTTTCACATAGTGCAGAGCGTGTTTTTCCAGAGCAGAAAAATTGCCAGCGCTGATGCTGTCAGCCACGGCTGGATTAACTTTCCAAATGCCTTTTTCGACATCTTCTAGGGTGATAGAAGTTGCGGCTGGTTGCGGGTGTTCGCCTGCTTCATTTATCCAAAAAATTGGATGAAAAATTTGCATAGCCTTGTGCGTGTCCATTGTGGGCGCAATGGCTGTAATTCTGTCTAAATTGCGGTAAATAAACTCGCACAGCCGCAGATTGTCATCAATAGCAGCGCTACCAGAACGCCCACCGACGAATAGTTCAAATTCCGGCAAACAAAAAGTATTTTGGGCATCAATTATCAACAAACAAATGCGGTTTATATCCCTAGCAGCCGGCATAATACTGTGTTTTACAGCCCATTCTTTAGCTTGAACAGCGCGTTCTTGATAAAGGACACGCCAGACTTCGCTGACTTTCTTCGGGTCAAAATACTCAGGAATGGGGAGTAAGCTTTTTGCAGTCATGGCTAATTTACTTGACAGTGGATTGTAACAAAAACTTAAATTAACAGTAAAAAATATTCAATCATTCGTCAACCTTTCCTTCTCTCTTTTCTTTCTCAGCGCTCTCTGCGCCCTCTGCGGTAAAAAAAAATCAAAAATCTCATCGGATTAGAGTATAATAATCAATGATAACACAATTATCATGCCTTGCAAACTAATTTTAAGGTTTCGTTATGACCCAGAGGCGTAACTATGAACCTGTCAATGTGTAACTCATAATCCAAATAGCTATTGAGGGTGAATTATGCCACAAGCACAAAATCCCAATTATCCCCGGAACATTTTTAAACGCAGATTGTTGTTTTTCTCGATCGCCCTTTTTCTCACTCTCTTAATTCTAGCAACTAAATCTTCCTACGTTCAAGATTTTTGCAGAAATGTGTTAATGCGGATCGAGGACTTAGGCGCTTGGAGACCGATCGCATTTGTAATCACATACAACTTAGCTACTATACTATTTATACCGGGCTCTGTGTTGACTTTGGGAGGCGGCGTGCTGTTTGGCCTGTGGTGGGGCTCAATCTACGTGTTTGTGGCCGCAACTTTAGGGGCTACCTTTGCTTTCCTAATTGGGCGATACTTGTCCCGCGATCGCGTGGTAAAATACATGGAAGCCCATCCCAAATTCCAAGCTCTGGATCGCGCCGTTTCCCAAGAAGGATTAAAAATAGTATTTTTGACTCGTCTTTGTCCTTTATTTCCTTTCAATTTATTGAATTACGCTTTAGGAATTACCCAAGTTTCTTTGAAAGATTATATACTAGGTTCCTTCGGCATGATACCGGGAACTGTCATGTATGTTTACTCCGGTTCTTTGGTGGGAGATCTTGCTGCGATCGGCGCGGCAACAGGGTGTACTAATCCCCAAGATTCAGCAGTAAAATGGTTGATTAATATCATCAGTTTTATTGCTACTGTCGCTGTTACTGTCTCTATCACTCGGATAGCGAACAAAGCTTTGGAAGAAAGTGTTTAATTAGGAGAATTTGCCAATGTCGCAGTCAAAAGTCGATCGCCTAAATGTCCCCCCGATGGACGAACACAACCAAAAATTAGTCTCCTATTTACATCCGCCAGATTGGGTAAATCCCCAGCCAGCCAACTGTTACAATTTAGTAGTAATTGGAGCAGGCCCCGCTGGATTAATTGTGGCCGCCGGTGCCGCAGGTTTGGGCGCGAAAGTTGCTTTGATTGAAAAACATTTGATGGGCGGCGATTGTTTGAATGTAGGTTGTGTACCTTCAAAAGCGCTGATTCGTTCGTCTCGTACTGTCGGCGATATCTGGGAAGCGAGTAAATTTGGTGTTAAGGTTTCTGACAGTGCAGAAGTGGATTTTCCGGCTGTGATGGAAAGAATGCGGCGCATCAGGGCGGGAATCAGTGATGTTGATTCTGTTCAACGCTATCAACACAAATTAGGCGTAGATGTTTTTCTAGGTTCTGGTCGTTTTACTAGCAATAATACAGTAGAAGTGGCTGGTCAAACTCTCCCCTTTAAAAAAGCAGTAATTGCGACCGGTGCAAGGGCGCTACAACCGCAAATTTCCGGTTTACAAGAAGCTGGATATCTGACTAATGAAACTGTGTTTAACCTCACGGAAAAGCCGCAACGTTTGGCAATAATTGGCGCAGGTCCGATCGGCTGCGAATTGGCTCAAGCCTTCCGGCGGCTGGGTTCGGAAGTCGTGTTGCTGCACAAAAATCCTCACATTTTGGACAAGGAAGATGTCGATGCTGCTAACATTGTGCAGCAGGCTTTTGTGAGGGAAGAAATTCAGCTAATACTTGAATGCAAAGTCGATCGCGTTGAGCAAACAAATACAGGCAAAGTAATTTATTATCAATCTCAGGGTAAAGTAGGTACTGTGACTGTAGATGAAATTCTGATTAGCACCGGGCGATCGCCCAATGTGGAAGGATTGAATTTGGAGGCGATCGGCGTTGAATACGATACACAAACGGGCGTATTTGTCAATGACAATTTGCAAACTACTAATCCCCGCATTTATGCTGCTGGCGATATCTGCATGAAGCATAAATTTACTCATGCTGCTGATTTTGCGGCGAGGATTGTCATTCAAAATACGCTGTTTTTTGGACGCAAAAAGCTCAGTGCTTTGACTATACCTTGGTGTACATATACTAGCCCGGAGGTGGCGCACGTTGGAATGGGCGATCGCGAAATTCAAGCCAAAGGGATTGATGTCGATACATTTTTGATTCCTTTCAGTCAAGTCGATCGGGCAATTCTTGACGGAGAAGATGAGGGTTTTGTGAAAATTCACGTCAAGAAAGGCAGCGACAAAATATTAGGTGCAACTATTGTTGCTAGAAACGCTGGGGATATGATTAGCGAAATTACTTTAGCAATGATTAACAATATTGGTTTAGGCAAAATTGCGAGTGTAATTCATCCCTATCCGACGCAAGCTGAGGCTATTCGCAAAGCTGGGGATGCGTACAATCGCACTCGTTTGACACCGTTTGTCAAGAATTTGTTCAATCGCTGGCTGGCTTGGACTAGGTAGTTTGAAGTGTATTGAATCAACACCAGGTACAATTGAACCGTAGGGGCGGGTTCACCAACAATATATAACAAGAACCAACAATCTCAATAAACCCGCCCCCACTGATAGAAAATACAAATTTACCATTAATATCAAATCCGGTAGCATCGTCCTGTATTCATCTCTCTTCTCTCCCTCTGTGTTCTCTGCGTTCTCTGCGGTTAAATCATTCCGATGCAACCGGAAACGATATAATTTATTGAATCAAATGTTGATGTAAAATTGGGCGTTGGAGGGCGGGTTTATCAGATTGTTTGATTTGTGTTCGGGATTTCGGCGAACCCGCCCCTACGCGGATTTCGGTTTTCAACATTCCCATTTACGTTTCCGTACATTGATTGACTAATCAATTAAATTCAATCTATTTTCATACCCCCGCATTATCTTCTGTAATACGTGCCTTAACCTTTCAAAGTCAGCGTCTTCTAAGGAGAAAGTAATTGCAACCTCATCATACTCTGGAAGAGTTATTGTATCGGAACCGAAACGAACAGTAAATCGATCGCGACTAAGAGTAACCCAATCGATGCCTACATCTTCTATCCAATCTCCATCGTCCAGCTCTGCATAGATATTTTTTCTGTTAGGAACAGTCTCTTCTTCAGACCCTTCTTCTCGTGTCAGGATGAAATAATGTTCGCCCCCCTTAGCTTCAGAAAAACCCACATACAAATTGGCTTCAATAGCATCAAAGCAAGGGGCAAAAAATTCAGTTGTCATAATTTTAAAAATCCCCTTCATCTACTTGAAATACAGTCATTCCCAAGCCTCTCCACATATCCACAACTTGCTGGCGATCGTCCAACACAAACTTAATGTTATACTTCCCATCAATATGCTGGCGATACAACTCTTCCTTCATAATCGCATCCTTCCTCATGTCTCCCGTTTTCCGCATATAAAGACCAGCGTAATTCACCTCATACTGCTGCAACCATTTTTCAGTTTGAGGCTGACAATCATCGGTGCGGCCCGACACTACAATAATATTAACGCTCGACTGCCACTTGCGAACAGTATCTAAAACTGGCTGATTCGGTAAATCGCGATCGCACATTGAAGCATCGAAAGGATTTCTGCCATTGAGAAGCGCTAAAGTGCCATCCATATCAACAATAATTGCATCGGGCAAATCGGGATTATATTCCGGTGGCGGAACGGGAACCCGCACATACCTATTATACATCTTCATAATCACATCTTTGCCAACAGAATTGAGCCTTTTCAAATCCCGTTTAATACATTCCTCCACCGGAACTTGCAGAAAAGAATCATTAACTTCGACAACAGCTTGGCCTTTGACCAACTCTTTAATATGTTCGATATGGGGCCCAAAATTAGTATCATCAACAATGACGTGATTGCCGCTTTCCAAAGCCATCAAAATGATTCGATCTCTCAATTCCATAATAAACTTTTCATTCCCAGGCGACCAATGAGAAGCGTGAGCCATTTCTCGCAATAAATCTTTATTGGTGCGAACCCATCTAGCCGGTTCAGACAGCAGCAATTCCCTAGCAAATTGAGATTTTCCAGAAGCAGGTAAACCGACAAGTACAATAACTCTTTTCATGACAATTGGTAATGGGTAATGGGTAATGGGTAATTGGGCATTGGGCATCGGGCATTGGTTAGTCGTTATTGTTTATTGGTAGAGCCTCACTAATAACAAATAAAAAATAACAAATAACTACTCACACTCGATAATTCATCCGTTAAATCCGTTACATAATCCGTTGCCGAACTTCTTCTACAAACCTAAATTGATGTAATCTAAACCCAATAGCTCCTCTATCTTATAAAGATTAACATCGCGGAGAGCTTCTTTGACACCAGCAACTCTCCGGGCACGCAAGGAAAACAAAATCCCGGCATAGGGCAAATGCTTCACAGCTAACGCAAAATCTTTCTGAACTTCGATAGATTCATGCTGTCGGTAAACCTCCTCAATTTCTTGAACCAAACATTGATATTTGTCCTTAAATTGTTGGTACAATTCAGTCCACTCTGGAAAATAAGCTAAAAATTCTTCTCCTTCATTAGTTAAAACAATCTCGATCATCCGGCGAGTAGAAAACCCTTCTCGGAGATGGGAAATCGCGACATATTGAGGAGATTTGACTTTAACTCGGTTGAAATCAGCGTCGCAGATAATATACCCTTCAGAATCCATCGGGTCTAAGTTTTGAGCCGCTTCGATCGCTTCTTTCCAGCTAGTTAAAGGATAGGATTTTACTAATTTCCATCCATATTTATTAGCCCAAATACTGGGGTTACTTTCTAGCAGTGTTTGAGTGTTGCGAACGCCGTGCAGCACGATTTGATTGTCGTTTTGCTGGACAACTATTCTATTGTAAGGCGTCATCAACTCAAAAATAAAACATTGGTCGGTTTCTGTCGGCAATTTATATCCTAACTCTTGCCATACTTTCCAAAAAAGTTCGGCAAAGCTAAATCCAAAACCGTTAACTTCGCCCGCTGCGTCGGGAGTGCCGCTAGATTGCACTCTCCATTCTCCATTATAAAAATAGAGTGCAGTCAGAGAACCATCGAGTTTTTCATAGACTTTGGCATTGTTCCAATCAATTGTAGCGGCGTGAATTTCTCCGTAGTTGAAAAATTTGTCGTAGGGATAAGAAACTATTTGCCAATCTTGGGATGAATCTAAAATGATACCTCGGCACTGTTGCACTATTTTTTCTCCCAGCGGGGATTCTATCTGCGAGTATTTCAGACAGACTAGATGAGGGTATTGCCGATCGCGCGTAACTTTGATCTGATAAGTTTCGGACAAATTTTCTAATCCGTGCTGGCGTAAATACTCTTGCAGTTCCACGATTGACTCCTAAATTGCTCGCCTTCTCTATATTATAGATCGCTGCATATTCTAGCAACTTTGTCAAGACAATATAAAATTAGTTGGTTACTGAAATGGTTACTGAAAAGCTATTATTATTTCTGTATTTTGAATTATGGTTGTATATAGGTGAATACGGTTCGGCTGCTGGACTGTTTGAATATCAAGGAAAAAGACAGTGAAGAACAAATTATTACTTTTGGCGACTTCTGCGTGTGTATTGACTGCTTTAGTACCTGCATCGGTAGTTTTTGGGGCCTCGGAATTGTCGCAGCGACAACCGGAAACACAAAAACTTGCTCAAGGTGATACTGCTGTTGCGGTAAGTGAAATTTTGCCAAACTTAAAAGGCAAAACGCAAGTGCCAATTTTCATTCCCAGTATTCCTGCTTCAGAGAAACTTTACTATCAAATCACGGCAAAAGCAGACAGCTATACTATTTCAATGGAGTATACAGCAGATTGTCGTGGTGCGGGAGCTTGCTCTTTTGGGGAAATTCGAGGTCAAAAAGGTGGTGAGTTTTCTACAAAAATAGAAGGGGTAACTAAGACATTAAAAAATGTGCAACTTGCCGGCGGTGTGAAAGGAGTTTTTCATAACGGTTGTGGGGCTTACTGTACGGCAAGTATTGAGTGGAAAAATCAGGGATTTTTCTATACCATAGCAATTAAAAATGGAGGGGAAGCTGATTTAATTAAGATGGCTAATTCGGCGATTCAAGCTGGTAAGCGTTAAATGTTCCAAATCCCCGACTTCTGATAGAAGTCGGGGATTTGAACTCAAATGGATGGTTATAGAATAGTTGTAATCTAAAGAGGAAAAAGATGATGAGCGGAAAAAGGCTGTTTAGGGCTGTTTTTGCTGGTGTCACAACTGGTTTGGCGATTCCCTTCGGGATAGCTTCGCTTCACGCACTTTTGACACCAAAACCGCTGGTAGCACAGACTGAAGTGCCGATTACAGAAATTCGCTGGTTTAATTATTCTCCTAAAGATAGTTGGCAATCTATACAATTTATTGTCCCAAATGAAGACAATACTAAATCTGTTTCTGGCGGTAAATTGCGGTTGTATCACGTTCATATTGCTAGGATGTTTGAGATTTCTCATTTTCTGTGCAATCGCGATCGCACTTCTGCCGGTTACGATTGGTCTTACGAGGTAGCCAATGGTAATATTGAGGTGGGAAAAATCAAAATTAGCTGCAATCTCGCCCGCGAAATTGCCACAGCTTACGGGTTGGAAAAACCGCAACTTACAGTCATTCGCCGCAATTTCGACCTGAAAAACGGTCGCCCTTCTGTGGAAGAAGAAAAATATTCAATTCCGACTTTGAACCTTACTGAAACAAAAATCTCGCAGTGGATGAATTTTGTCAAGCAGTTGACCCCTATCCGCGAGAATTCTGGTGCAAACAAAGCTCGCAGCCGTTTTCCTGCGGCTCAAATTTTTCAGCAGATTAAAGGCAAAACCAGAGTGGCAGTTTTTCTCCCCAGCAGGCTGCCATTATCCGATATTCAGCAACTAGATTTTGATGTGAAAGCGGGTTCCCAAGGTTATATTATTGAAATGTATTTTGGCAAAGGATGCCGCGCCGATGATTGTTATTTTGGCACAGTAGAAGCTCAAAGAGATGCACCTGTTTCGCCGCCTTCGCAATTGCCAAATGATACCTATAGAAGCATTCAATTAGCTGACGGAATTAGAGGAACTTTTTTTAATATTTGCGGGTCTGATTGCACTGCTTTTGTTGAGTGGCACAATGGAGGGGTGCTGTACCGCATCACAATGAAAAATGGACGGCAGCAAGAAGTTGTCCAGATGGTTAATTCTGCAATTCAAGCAGGGACACGTTAATTTTTGATGAATATTGGAGGTGGGAGATCAATTTTATGTCTTCCTATTCGATCATTTAAAATCGCTAACAAACATTTTTAAGTAGAAGGAAGAAGGAAGAAGGAAGAATGCTCATACAGCAAGCTTTTTAGCCACCTGTATCTTACGTTTAATTAGGTGGATTTACTTATTCAGTCACTCGGCGATTGAAATCCCTACTACACAAACGAAGTCCCTGCTGAGGGGGACTAAAGAATATCTGATTCTTTTTTCCCATCGGCATAGGAAGTAACGAGCTACATCAATAGCACTTTTCATAGTTTTAGCATGATAGTAATTTGATGGATTCACTTTGAATTGTAAGCTATTCCGAGTGTTTGTACCAGTTGCGATCGCGAACATCCTCATAAAAATTCAGATCGCCGGCACTAAATATTTGCTCTGGGGGGTGAGTCGGCGGGGGGGATGTGAAAGTCAGCAGTAGCGGTTCCAAGTCGTGAAACTCGTCTGGCCAACCTGGTTCCTCCGAATCAACGCTCGGCCAATCATACATCGTCGGCAGCTTTTCCTTCGATCGATCGGCTCAGTTTGCTGGGCGGAATGGGTGATGGGAAACATCAGGTGGGCTGACTGGTAGTGGCGGTCAAAGTCTGATATTTATATTTTATCCCCTGAATTATCCCAACCGCCGATTAAAGTCCCCACCTGCGGTAGGCTAGATCAGGTGAATATATTGGCTCATTTCAAGCGATCGATCTTATGTCTCCAACCGCATCTGCTCCCTCCCGAACCGTCCGCATCGGTTCCCGCAAAAGCCAACTCGCTTTAGTCCAAACACATTGGGTGCAAGCAGAGCTACAGAAACATTTCCCGCAACACACTTTTGAAGTCCACACGATGTCCACCCAAGGGGACATAATTCTTGATGTAGCCCTCGCTAAAATTGGTGATAAAGGGCTTTTTACCAAAGAGTTAGAAACGGGAATGCTGAACAATGAAACGGATTTTGCCGTTCATTCCCTGAAAGATTTGCCTACCAATTTGCCCGAAGGTTTAATTTTAGGATGCGTCACCGAACGGGAAAATCCCGCTGACGCCCTGGTAGTTCACGAAAAACACAAAGACAAGCAACTTGATACGCTGCCAGAAGGTGCGGTGATCGGCACTTCTTCCCTCAGACGACTTGCTCAACTGCGGCATCATTTCCCTCATTTTGAATTTAAAGATATTCGCGGCAATCTGAATACTCGACTGGCTAAATTAGATGATGGCGGTTACGACGCGATTATTTTAGCAGTGGCGGGATTGGAAAGATTGGGTATGGGCGATCGCATCCACCAAGTTATCGCTCCCGAAATCTCCCTCCACGCCGTCGGACAAGGTGCTCTGGGCATCGAATGCCGCGCCGGAGATCCAGAAATTCTGCAAGTGATTAAAGCTCTGGAACACTCTGAAACTGCCCAAAGATGTTATGCTGAACGGGCATTTTTGCGGGAATTGGAAGGCGGCTGTCAAGTGCCGATAGGAGTCAATACCAACATCGAAAACGGTCAATTAACTTTAACCGGAATGGTATCTAGTTTAGACGGTCTGCGGTTAGTGAAAGATACTGTTAGTGGCGCGGCAGAAACTGCTGAACTGCTGGGAATTGACCTCGCTCACCGCTTGCGTGCACAGGGAGCAAGTGAAATTTTGGAGGAAATTTTCCTCGAAGTTCAGCGCGGTTCATAAAGCCGATCGGCCTCGGGGTTTTTTGACCAAAAAATCGCCTTTTTCTCAAAAAATCAGGGCGATCGCTTTTGAAAAATAGGTACGATAGCATTCTGGTTGTAGATTTTAAATGGGAATTTTAGATGATCAAATCCCCCGGTTCAAAAATATCCGAGTAATTGTCAACATACCCATCCAAAATCTACAATCAAACATCCAAAAATAATCAGCAATCTATTTCAGGAACAGGGAAAAAATGAGATCTCAGGAAACTCAATTAAAGCTAGAATTGGCAAAAGTTAAGCAACTGTATGGCAAAATGCAAGCAGATCAGAAAGCTTTGCAAAAGCAATTGAAAGAGTTTAAAACTCAGGCAGGAAACTTTTCTGATGTAGTCGAGCAAGTTTTGCCGTCTGTAGTTTCAGTTTATGTGATGGATTGGGATACAGCCGAAGAAATTTCTTCTGGCAGTGGTTTTTTTGTCTCCCCTGACATAATTGTCACTAACTATCACGTTGTCGAAGATATTGCCGATGAAGATTATTTCTACGAAGAAGATGAAGTTGAACAGGTTTTAGTAGAAACTCAAGACGGAAAATTGAGACTCGCAGAGGTGGTTTTTACTGGCAATGCGGAAGAAGATTTGGCATTGCTTTTGATTACTGGTTTTGTGATTGACCCGGCCACAGGGGAACAAGTAGAATCTCCTCAAGAATATCCTCCTTTAGAGTTGTCTTTTGATGTGAAAGTGGGCGATCGAGTAATTGCTGTGGGAAATCCTTTGGGACAGTTTGCTTCTACTGTAACTCAGGGGATTATTAGTGGAATTCGCGAACCGGATGAGTATGAGGAAGCTGAGGAAGATGAGGATGATATTGCGGAGGTGAAGGTGTTGCAAACTGATGCGGTGATTAATCCGGGAAATTCTGGTGGCCCGTTGATTAATATGGCTGGTCAGGTGGTTGGGGTGAATACGTGGGGATGGGAGGATGCTGATAGTCTTAATTTGGCGATCGCCTCGATCGCTTTGGATGACTTTTTAGCGGGTTTTGAGGAGACTTTTGAGGATGATTCTAAGAATTAGTGGGTAGTTATTGGTAATTTTTGATTGGGGCGTTGGCGAAGCCCTCGAAGAGGATCGCTCTTTTTGTCACCGTATATCCACGTAGATTGACGCGGATGGATGAAAAGGGCGATCGCTTTTTTAAATTACATTTCACTCATAGCAACTGGAATGGGTTGCAGAGAAATTTAGCAAACAGATATCTCAAAGCTTTTTCCAGCTACTATAGACATTTAGGTGACAGTTGTCTGTTTTTACGCAGAATCTCAGCTTTTGTAACAAACATTTACGCGATCGCTCTTTCTTGCCGCAGACGGTGACGCACAGATGGGGCGATCGCACTCTCATCCCAACGCCCTCTCATCCCAAAAAGCGATCGCACTCTTTTTAACCGCAGATTTCCCGACGCCGATCGGAGAATCGCGATCGAACATTATTTGTTTGCCACGGCCGCGTTAATAATGTGACGCTCCCATTTAAACTTAATCTAGACTAATTACCTAAAGGAACGCACAAAAATAATGCGAATTCTATTTGTATCGGCAGAAGCAGCACCCCTCGCCAAAGTGGGCGGTATGGGCGATGTCGTCGGCGCTTTGCCCAAATTCCTGCGACGCATGGGCCACGATGTCCGCATCTTCATGCCCTACTACGGGTTCATCCCCGACAAAATGGATGTTCCCAAAAAACCTGTTTGGGAAGGTGCCGCCATGTTCCAAACCTTCTCCATCTTTGAAACTGTTTTGCCGGGAACCGATGTTCCTTTATACTTATTGCAACATCCATCTTTCTTGCCCCGCCGCATTTACGGTGGCCTAGATGAAGACTGGAGATTTACTTTCTTTTCCAATGCTGCGGCTGAATTTGCCTGGAATCACTGGAAGCCACAAATCATCCACTGTCACGACTGGCATACGGGGATGATACCTGTTTGGATGCACCAAGACCCGGATATTAGCACTGTTTTTACTATTCACAATTTAGCATATCAAGGGCCGTGGCGCTGGCGTTTAGAGCAGATGACTTGGTGTCCTTGGTATATGCAAGGTCACAATACAATGGCAGCAGCAGTGCAGTTTGCCGATCGAGTAAATACAGTTTCGCCAACTTATGCCGAGCAAATCAAAACAGCAGCTTACGGGGAAACCTTAGAAGGTTTGCTATCTTTTCTGGGTGGCAAGGTATCGGGAATTTTGAATGGAATTGATACGGAATCTTACAACCCGGCTACTGATAAGTACATCCCTCAACAATTCACGGCTGATACAATTGAAAAGCGCCCATCGAACAAAATAGCCCTGCAAGAAGAAGTCGGTTTAGAAGTCAATAAAAATGCCTTTTTGATTGGCATTGTCAGCCGGCTGGTAGAACAGAAGGGATTGGATTTAATCATTCAAATGCTCGATCGCTTCATGGCCTATACCGACGCTCAATTTATTGTACTCGGAACGGGCGATCGCTACTACGAAACCCAACTCTGGCAAATGACTGCCCGCTATCCCGGCCGGATGTCCACCCAACTACTGTACAACGATGCCCTTTCTCGGCGCATTTACGCAGGCTGCGACACCTTCCTAATGCCGAGTCGTTTCGAGCCCTGCGGCATCAGCCAAATGCTCGCCCTCCGCTACGGCTGCGTACCAATGGTGCGCCGCACCGGCGGTTTAGTCGATACCGTCTCCCACAACGACCCGATCAACAACACTGGTACGGGTTACTGTTTCGATCGCTACGAACCACTCGACTTGTTCACCTGCATGATCCGAACTTGGGAAGGTTTCCGCTACAAAGATAAGTGGAAAGAACTGCAACAGCGCGGCATGAGAGAAGATTTTAGCTGGCATATTTCTGCCAAGAAATATGTCCAGTTGTACGGCGATGTTTTAGGATTACCACCGGAAGCAATCTGCACCAGAACAACCAGAATTGATCCTTGGCAAGGGTTAATGGGTAATCGGTAATCGGTAATTGGTAATTGGTAATCGGTAATTGGTAATGGGTAATCGGTAATTGGTAATTGGTAATTGGTAATGGGTAATTGGTAATCGGCTTTCTTACCATCAATCTTGAAGTTTTAACCTCCAATTACCTTTCTCCCAATGCCCAATTCCCGATACTTCGACGGAGTTTATCCTGAGCCCTTCGGCGAAGCTGACGGGTCAACTCCGTCGCAGGGATCAGCACAAGTGCCCGATGCCCAATTCCAATTCCCAATTCCTAATTAATCAACAAATAAATCAAGAGGTAAATGACCATAAGTACCGGTAACTCCTGCTTCCTCAGCGGATTGGCACGACACCAAAACGCCACGGTAAGTTCCGGGATAGCCCTCAACATAATACGACCCCTTCAAAGTATTAAATTTAATATAAACCGAACCCGCCAATGAAGAGACAGCATTTGGTTCAAAAACAGGTTGATAGCCCAAAGCTTTTAAATAGGTTTCTAAAGCTAAAAAACCCTCATTTGTCGAAGATGCACAGACACCTAGCATTTGGTAATCTGACAAACTTGCTACCAGCAATATCGCTTCACGAAGCGCCTGTTTGTCTAATGGAGAAGCTACAGATTGCATATCTAGACAGGTGAAGTCTTTCAGGATTTGCTGTGCTTTTTCAACAGTTAAGTTAGTCAGATTTTGAGTAAACATGAATTGCTCTGATATTCCCAAAAATTACGATCGACACTTCCGCACTCGTCAGCGGAACTCTGCCATTGCAAACCACAACCTTCCATCGACGGTGACAGTTGCACAGCTTCTAATTATACCATTGTGCGATCGAGCATTTTCTCTCTTTGTACCTTTGCAGTCAAATGTGCGATCGCCAGCATGACACAATCTACCTAGATTCTAAAGAGATCACAAAAATTTCCTCCCTATTGCTGAACTTGCCTCTATTAATGATAAACATAAATAGGACAAAAACCGAGGACGAGCCCATGAGCAACAACCAATTGCTAGAAAACGTAAAAATCTTGCGAAAATTTCTATTTCGCCTGCTACACAAAGCCAAACTTACCTACTTAATCCTGATCTTTGTCATCAGTTTAGGTATTTCCGGCTGGAGTAGAGAATCTGCTACTCTCAGAATTCCTATTATCGGCTTTCACGACATTATAGATGCTCAAAAAACAGCCGACTTGCCACCTCGCAGACCCGCCTTTGAAAATGACTACACCAAACAAGATTTGTCAGTGTTTTTAGAATATTTATTTCAACAAAACTATTGGTTTTTATCATCTCAAGACTTGTATGTCTATTTCATAGACAAGTCTCAACCCATACCAGAGCAACACCAGGGTCAAAAACCAATTATGATTACCTTTGACGACGGCTACAAAGGCGTTCATACCAATGCACTTCCCCTCCTGAAAAAACTGTCGCTGCTCTATAAAGAAAACGGTAAATTTGTGTTATTCGTCAATCCTCACTTCTTGGGTATTGCTATGGGCGGAAAATTTTTGCCCCACACTACTTGCAACGATTTAAGAGAAGGATATCAAAAGGGTTTTTATGACATTCAATCTCACGGTTTCACTCACAAAAACTTAACTGAACTCAATGGGCAAGATTTAGAGTTAGAAATTTCTAAATCTAAATTAGCTTTGAGAAAATGTATGGGCGACTTAGACAAAAATAAAATTATCGGCGCTCATATAGCCTATCCCTACGGCGCATCAGACAGCGAAGTGGAAAAGATTTTGCCTAAATATCATTTAACTGGCTTTTTGTACAATGACAGATTTTTGAGAGTACAGCGCCTGAGAAATAACTATCGTATCTCTCGTATAACTACTGACAGAAATACGTCCCCTAGAGATTTAATTCGGGTAGCTCAAAAGGCTTCAACTTTCAGACAAAAAAACTGGTTTTAGTACAAAAAACTCGTTTTTGTACTAAACTACAGCGTATTCCAAGTTTATGAAGTAGGGACACTCCAGGAGCCCATTGGTGTCAACAACCAGCCTGAAAGCCTTGATAAATCTCGTTTTTAGCTGAGTCTAGATCCCCCTAAATCCCCCTTAAGAAGGGGGACTTAAAGAGGCTTCCTGTCCCCCCCTTCTTAAGGGGGGCTAGGGGGGATCTAGGCTTAATAGTCAAACAGCAGTCTCTGACTGGGTTTGAAGTTAAGTTGACACAAAGAAGGGCTCTTGGAGTGTCCCTAGGGTGGGGATAGATCGATCTGGGGTGTCCTTCATAAATGTGGAATCTGCTGTATGTCCGCCGAGTTTTTACGGATTTTTTCAAGTTTAAATGAGCCCGCGTTTTTTCAACTTTGCTAGTGCATCTTCCGCTGCATTTTTTTCAGCATCTTTTTTACTTTTACCTTTACCTTCTCCATAGGGTTTCTCTGCGACATAAACTTTAGCGAGAAATTCGGGAGCGTGAGGTGCACCTCCTGCTTGGATTGTCACATATTTGGGAGGAGTTGTGTCACCGCTGGCTTGTACCCATTCCTGAAAGCGGTTTTTTGAGTCTACAAGGTTTTTTGGCCCAGTATCCGACTGAGGATAAACCATACTATTAGCCACTGGAATAAACAGCTTTTTAACAAAGGCGCGGACAGGTGTAATGGTTGAGTCGAGATAGTACGCACCAATAATCGCTTCAAAAGTATCGCAAAGCAAAGAGGGATTTTGGCGACCTTTATCTTGTTCTGCCCCTTTTCCCAGGCGCATTAACTTACCTATACCTAGTTGTTCAGCAAACTTTGCTAGCTGATTTTGATCGACTAATCCAGAGCGCAAGCGAGTTAATTGAGCTTCGGTAAAATCTTCATAGTGCTTATACAAGATTTCGCCGACTAGATAACCTAGCAGGGCGTCGCCAAGGAATTCTAGTCGCTCGTTGTGTTCGCCTGCTTCTGGGTATTCGTTAACGTAGGAACGGTGAGTGAGCGCGTGAATGAGAAGTGATTCATTTTTAAATTTGGGAAGTTTGTACATTTTTATGTCTTGACTTGCTGGAAAATTAATGGCATCGAAAACCTGTCTATATTAGCCGGAGTTTTTTTAGTGCGACTTCAGCAGCACGTTTTTCAGCTTCTTTTTTACTGCGACCACTACCTTTACCGTACACCTTACTATTTACGCGCACTTCAACAGCAAATTCTTTAGCATGATCTGGCCCTGCCTCCTGAATTGTGATGTATTGAGGGGTAATTGGCCCGATATTCTGCTGTACCCATTCCTGAAACCGATTTTTTGGGTCTACAAGAATGTTAGAGTCCGGTTCTGGCTGAGAAGAAATAATTTCTTCCACTACTGGCGTAAATAGCGGTTCTACAAAATCGCGGACTGCCTCAATGCCAGAATCCAGAAAATACGCGCCGATAATTGCTTCAAAAGTGTTGCTGAGTAAGGACTGCTTGGTTGTACCTCCACTTGTTGCCTCACCCTTGCCTAACAGCATCCACTTACCGATATCCAAGTCGGCAGAAAACTTTGCCAATTGCTTGTCTTCCACCAATAAGGAACGCAGGCGAGTTAGTTCACCTTCATTTTTATCTGAATAGTGGCGGTAGAGATATTCGCCACTTAGAAAAGTCAGCAAGGCATCGCCGAGAAATTCTAATAGCTCGTTGTCTTTGCTGACTTTTCCAGGATTTTCGTAAAGGTAAGAGCGGTGAGTGAGTGCCTGATTTAGCAGATATGCCTCCTGAAAAGGCAGTTTTTTGAGGATTTTATCTAATCTCTCTTGAATGCGTTTTTCTTCACCAGGGGAGACAACTGAACCCTGGCGAGTTTCGTAACGGGTTTGCTCTTGAGACAAGATTCGCAGGACTTCTAGCTTTTGTTTTTCTATATTATCTGCCTGTTCTAATGCAGATACAGCCTTGAGGAGTATGGCAATACTGCCGAGAGCGCGATAGGTGTCTTCAGTGGAAAATAAGGAATTGTGTGCCCAGTTATTGCGGACTTCTATAAGTTCAAGCACTAGAGCTTTCTCACAAGGAGTTAAATGCTTTTTGAAGACATCATCCCACTGCTTTGACACGACGGATAACAGGATCGAAATATCTTCACGCAGAATATTATCTATTTTTTTTATTTTGGGTATTTTATTGTTGGTCAAGCAATCTTGAGCCTTTGCCAGCCAGCGATCGCCGTGAACTGTCTGCATTTTCTGCTCGACATAAGGATACAATCCCTGACCTAGAATATTTAAAGCTTTGGTAACTCGTTCATGATTGCTAATAGCCATCTGTTGTCTTTCCCGAAATTTCTTTATTTCTTGTTGCTACATTTAAAGTTGTGAGTTTTTCGGACACATAAGGAGTGTTGCTTAAGGATTGGCAAGAGATTAATATTTCCAAACAAATAAGATTAAAAAGTAGGCATTAATGCTACTTCTGATTTACTTATATCACAGTCCTGGATGCACTCCGCCAAAGAAACCGGGTTTTTTACAGAATCTGTGGATTGTAACGCGTCTTCTCGCAAAAACCCGGTTGCTGGGCCCCCGTACAACCAAAGAAACCGGGTTTCGACTTCGCTCAACCAGCAAGTTTTTTGCGGTTTTTGCCGACTTTAACCAAGTATTGTCGCAAAAACCCGGTTTCTGGGCCCCGGTACAACCAAAGAAACCGGGTTTCGACTTCGCTCAACCAGCAAGTTTTTTACAGAATCTGTGGACTGTAACCAAGTATTGTCGCAAAAACCAGGTTTCTGGACCCCGGTACAACCAAAGAAACCGGGTTTCGACTTCGCTCAACCAGCAAGTTTTTTACAGAATCTGTGGACTGTAACCAAGTATTGTCGCAAAAACCCGGTTTCTGACTACCCGATCGCCCACCTGAAAAAACCAAATGTAAAAATATGTTGCAAAATTTGTACAACTGTGTTAAGTTTAGTTACATAAGGTTGAAATTACACGAGGTTTCTGGTCATGGAAAACAAAAACGCAAAAGTTGGCTTCACTGAGTTCGCTGAAACCTGGAATGGTCGTTTGGCAATGCTGGGCTTCGTTATTGGCCTAGCGACCGAATTCCTCACCGGTCAAGGTATTCTCTCTCAAATCGGTTTGATGTAATCTGCTCAACTGCTAGATATTTAATCTATGAGGGCGATCGACCCCATCACAAACAAGTGCGATCGCCCGCCAACCAGTCCCCTTCACTCAATCTGAAGGGGACTTTTAAATTTTGTATGTAAAAACAAAGACGATCGCACCCGTAAAAATTCTTCCCGTCCCAACATTGAAATTTGAGACACACCGCACCAATTAAGCAATTCCTACCGAATCCAAAACCCTCAATTTAGGAGTCAAAGCAGAGAGCTTAACCAAACTGTCGAGTTTGCGAGTCCGCCCGCTGTTACCTAAAACCATCTCCGACAAATCCGGCATTTCCTGCCAGCAATGCGGGCAGAACCAATAAACGCGATTTTGGCGAGCGTGGCGGAGTAATTGAGATGAGCAACAAGGGCAACTATTCATGATATTTTAAACCTTCTTTAAGATATGAATTAATGACCAATTCATTACACAGATTGACTCATGCTCAGGCCGTATCAACTCCTGACACAATCATCAAAAAGCTGGTTTCACTCCCAACTTTCAGCGTCTTGCAAGTAAAAGTTTTGGAGACCCAACAGCAGTACCACAATCAGAAGCTGAACGCTCCAAGGGGCGCAAGAGAAACCCCAAATAAAACAACCAAGTCCGGCAAAAGCAAGCAGAACAAAAAGAGCTTGAGAGCTTTGCCAATAAACCCAAACTGCTGTCAGAGAAACTATCAGTAGTAAAATATAGGCTGAGGGCATAATCGTCATCTCCCAAGGTATCTGCCAAAGTCAGGATTGATCCCTGACGCTGTGCTTAAACTTAAAACTAAAAACTGAAGATTTTATGAAGACCTGCAATTTGTCACAAAAATTAACATACTCCTACCAGATTGTATTTGTCTGAAACACCCAGCAAAAATCAGGAGCAGGGGAGAGTGGGAGAGAACTAACTAAATAAAAAATTACCTGGACATCACCGGACAATATGCTATAACAGAACAAGAGTTGAGGAAAAAGCTATTGTCAGGTACGTCCCACCCAAAGAAGCGTCGTCCATCCTTGGAGTCAACGAAAGAACTCTCCGACGTTGGGAAGAAGCAGGCAAAATCCAAGCGCTCAGAACACCGTCAGGACTCTGAAGGTATAACGTTGACAGGTTTGCAGCTCTCGCCACTAGAACCGACAACCGAATTGCTGTTGTCTACGCCAGAGTCAGTAGTCGCACACAACAACCCGACCTCAACAGACAAGTCGCCCACCTTAGCAGTCTCTACCCGGAAGCCGAAATCTGTAGCGAAATCGGAGGCGGACTTAATTTCAAACGCAAAAAGCTTCTTTCCCTATTGGAACGAATCTTCAAAGGTGATGTCAGAATGGTTGTCGTTGCCCACAAAGACCGATTGGCAAGATTCGGCTTTGACCTGTTCAAATGGCTCTGCGAGCAAAACCGGTGTGAACTCGTGGTACTCAACGAAACAAACCTTAGTCCAGAAGCAGAAATGGTTGAAGACATCCTCGCAATTCTCCACTATTTTAGCAGTAGATTGTACGGACTCAGAAAGTATAAATCTCAAATCAAAGAAGATCAGGATTTACCCCACACCTGAGCTACACAAAGTTTGGCGTCAATGGCTGGCAGCCTGTCGTTATTGTTTCAATCAAGCAATAGCAATGCAGCGAAAAAAACGCTTAACCAAGTTAGAATTGCGTAACGAAGTTATGCGAGGTGATTTACCTGAATGGGTAAAAGAAACGCCTTGTCATATCAGGCAAAATGCTGTGTTTGATGCTCACAGAGCTTTCAAGGCAAGTTCAGACGCCAAGTTTCGTAGTATCAGAGATTACTCTCAAGCCATCAAATTTAACGATTCAAATTTCAGCTCATGCACTTGGTATCCTTCCTTAACCAAAGGATTAACATTTAAAGCTGCTGAAAATATTCCTGAATGCCAGCACGGGACTCAACTACTTTACTGCAAGGGTCGTTGGTTTGCGGTGTTTCCTGTACCAGTTACTGTTCACCCTACCGATGCAACTGGAATTATTGCATTAGATCCGGGCGTAAGAACATTTATGACCGGATTTGATGGCAATAAATTCATTGAGTTTGGAGGTGGTGACATGGGACGTATCACTCGTTTGTGTCAACACTTAGATGACTTAATGAGCCGAATATCTCAAGCCACGAAACAGCAAAGAAAACGCATGAGACAAGCAGCTCATCGCATGAGAATACGCATTCGCAACTTAGTTGATGAGTGCCAAAAACAAACGGCTTGTTATCTAACTAGCAACTATCGAGTCATATTTCTTCCTACTTTTGAGTCTTCCCAAATGGTAGCCAAAGCACGAAGAAAGATTCGTTCAAAAACTGCTAGGGCGATGTTAACTTGGGCCCATTACAGATTCAAGCAAACCATCAAACATCAGGCAAATATCAGAAACGCAAGCGTGATTGATGTAACTGAAGAATACACATCTAAAACTTGTACCCATTGCGGTCACGTACATCATTCGTTAGGTGGTTCTAAAGTGTTTACTTGTCCTGAATGTGGCTACTCAATCCCACGGGATTATAATGGCGCTTTTGGTATTTTACTAAAAGCTTTGCGGGATACCGCCTCTATCTCTTATGAGGGCGATAGTGCTATCGTTACTTTGTCCGGTAATAGCCGGGTAAGTGTCGCGTAAATGTATCAGATGGGGACAATTGCGAAAATCTTGCTTCTTGCTTCTTGCTTCTTGCTTCTTGCTTCTTCCTTCAACATCTGACTCATGCCTCACCCTCGATAATTAATCCGTGTATCCGTGTCAAAATCTCTGAGAGTGCCTTCCTTCTTCCTTCAACATCCCCTATTCTCGATCCCAGCCCAAAATTTGAGCCACCTGAGCAGCCAAATACATCGGTTCAAAAGGCTTAGCAATCACGCTCACCACCCCCAACTTGGCAAACATCTGCCTGTCGCTAGCCAGAGCCTTAGCCGTTAGTAAAATTACTGGAATGTGCTGCGTAGCACTATTAGCTTGCAACTGTTGAAAAGTCGTAGGCCCGTCTTGGTCGGGCATCATCACGTCCAAGAGAATAGCATCAGGCTGTTCCGCGATCGCCTTAGCCACACCCTCCTGACCCGAACTCGCTGTCAGCACCTCCCAGCCCCCAACCACCTGAAGGCTGATTTGAGCCACTTCCCGAATATCTGTCGCATCGTCAATCACCAAGATGCGTTTAGCAGTCGAAATTAACATCTTTTTTATAAATGAGAACTGCTCTCAGTCTAGAGCCGAGATGTGAATATTTTGTCAAGACAACTATTTTACCCGATCGCACTTTACCGGAGATTTGGGTAAAAGCCCCGTCCTTTTAGGACGGCTTTAATTTTTTCTGTTTGTTTCAGGCTTGAGATTGTGAGCGTCAACCGTAAAGATTCTTGAAACAGTCGATTTATAGCCACTGTCCGTAAACAGTGCTATAATAGTTCCATGATTGTACTGGAGTTCGCGTTAAAAGGTAAGCCACAGCAATACCGGGTCGTAGACGAAATGAGCCACACAGCTCAGTTTGTCCGAAACAAAGCTCTTAGATACTGGATCGACAATCAAGGAGTTAAACTATCCGACCTCTACAAGCAATGTGCCATCATGGCTAAAGAGTTTGAATGGGCCGGAAAACTTAACTCAATGGCACGTCAAGCTACGGCACGAACGATGCCCTTTTTGCTATCCTACGTTTTTTCTCGAATTGCAAAGCTAAGAAGCCAGGAAAAAAAGGGATACCCACAATTCAAAAAGCAGACTCGTTCCGTAGAATATAAGACTTCAGGTTGGAAGCTTTCCACTGATAAAAGATGTCTCACTTTCACAGAAAAGTTAATTAATTACGAATTACGAATTACGAATTACGAGGGGATAATTCGTAATTCGTAATTTTTAATTCGTAATTCTAAGTGGTGACATCAACGGGCAAGCCGACTGATTGAACCAAGAATCCTCGGGCCTGTATGCCGAGGAGTGTCAAGGCATTCCGATCGCAATCAAAGAATCGAACGGCAAACAGCTAGAATAACACTCCTCTTCCGATAACACCGCAATCAGCCGTAGTGACCAGTCCGGCATAATTTGCAAATCCGCCCAAGGTACTGCTACCTCCAAACATTTATCCAACCCAACTTGAGCACGGCTGATGCGGGGATGCCATTCATCCCGTTCTCCAGCTTGCTGAAACCCAATCGTTTTAGTTAGCAAATTAATCTCTAACTGATGGTGGAATCGATAATTTAGCGGTGCTGTATCCGGCAAATCCGACAGCGGAATCAGGCTGTTGTGCATCGTGCGATCGGGATAAAACCACAACAAATTCAACTCCGGCGGACAATCAATTCCCGGCCGAATACCCGCCTTAAAGTCGGCGCGAATGTAAAAATTCAAGTGATCCACCCCGTACCACAGGCGCTGAATTGCAGAACTGCGGTGCATTGTCCCCCTCGCTCCCCCAACTTCAATCCGACCAGCCTTGTCCCAATCCTGTTCATTACCAATACCGTCAATCACCGGGTGAATAAAGCTCATCGGTTGGTGGTCGCCTTGAACTTCGTGCACCTCTACTTGCCGGCGTACTTCCGGGGGTACGGGTTCGTTGAGAGCTTCATAAATTGCCGCTACGTGTTCCCGGAATAGCTGATCGAACATGGCATCTTGGTTCGACGTGTGGCCTTCGCCAAACCACCAGAACCAGTCAGAACCTTCGGCCGCATCAAGTGCTTCCCAAGCTTCGGGATTAGTTTCTTCTGTGGCTTCTGGATGGTTGGCCAATACTTGCCTTGCAGCGCCTAACAAATCCCAAGCGCGATTTTTCGCTGGATCGCCGATCCAAGTTGTGAGAGAACCGTCAACCCAAGAACCGGTGTGGAGTTGCGCTGCGGGAATTGTTTCTGTGGCTGGGAATTTGTCGAGAAATTCCGAGACTGTCACCAGTTTAATATCTGGGTCGAGGCTGAGAGTTTGATAGAGAGATTCTAGGAAGGGTTTGCCGTCTTGGGGATAGAATTCCCAGCAATTTTCGCCGTCTAGGGCGATCGTAACTAACCAGGGATTTTCTAAGGATGTGCCACCACCAGACTGTCGGCGTTTGAGAGTTCGCGCGATCGCCTCTAAGTGTCCCACTAAATCAGATGCTGCTTTTTTCGGTTCCATCGAACCGTAGGTAAATCCGATCAAATCAGACAATCTGTGGTCTCGAAATACGATCGCCAAATCACCAGCAGGCGTTTCTAAGCGATAAGGGCGATATAACAATTCTGGTTCGCAGACATTCCCAGTCGCGTCGCGGTTAAAAAAGTGTTTAATTGTCCACCCCAAAACTGCTTCGTCCGAGACTATCCATTTAAACCCTTGTTTGGCAATGTAGGGCAAAATTTGCGGGCTGACTGCCTGTTCTGAGGGCCACAAACCACGAGGTTCGCAATGAAACCTATCCTCATACATTTCCCAGGATTTTCTGAGGTGTCGGGGAATATCTTCTGCCCACTGAAACCGATGTTGTGGCAGCGTCATGTTAGGAATAGCTACGCGGCCGCCGTTGGTGTCTGCAAGCAGCGGTAAAATCGGGTGTGTATAGGGGGTTGTGGAGACTTCTAATTGTCCCTCAGCTTGCATCTGACGGTGCTGGGGAATGATTTGGGCGAGGATTTGTTTTTGTTTGGAGTAGATTTTATGGCGATCGGCCAAACTAAAATTTTGCCCTTGTTTCAGCCATCCTGCAATCTCCGGGTCATCCCAAAACAGCGGGTCAATCCAAGCTAAATTGTGCCATGCCAATAAGTCGCTAAAATCATGCTGATTCCAATTTTCCAAACACCACTGAATGCCGTTTTCTTGCCGCTGAGTGTAGAGTTGAGCGTAGCGGGGATGAGGCTGAATCAGAGTGTGGTAATTGGCGTCAAAGAAGTGTTCTAAAATAAACTCTTGTTCTGGGATGTTTAAATCCTCGGTGCGCTTCAGAGCTACGGCTAAATATGGGTCTAATGCCCGGTCTGCGATGTAGTCTTCTATCTGTAAAATCAACGAAGGAACAAGGTTTACAGTTTGATGCAGCTTGGGATATTTTGCCAGAATTAGCACTAAATCCAAGTAATCTTTTACTCCGTGCAAGCGCACCCAAGGCAGTCGGTATTGAGCCTCTGTTGCGTTAGCAGATACTCTGGATTTGTACAGCGGTTGGTGTTGGTGCCAAATGAAGGCTACATAGAGGGGGTGAGACATTACTCTAGTCCTTAGTCATTAGTTAGCAGTCATTAGTCCTTAGTCATTAGTCCTTAGTCATTAGTCCTTAGTCATTAGTTAGCAGTCATTAGTCCTTAGTCATTAGTCCTTAGTCATTAGTTAGCAGTCATTAGTTAGCAGTCATTAGTCCTTAGTCATTAGTCCTTAGTCATTAGTCCTTAGTCATTAGTCCTTAGTCATTAGTTAGCAGTCATTAGTTAGCAGTCATTAATCGGCAGTCATTAATCGGCAGTCATTAATCGGCAGTCATTAATCGGCAGTATGATTTAGTCAGTCATTAGTTGCTTTATTTACTTGTTACTGATGACTTCAGACTAATGAATAAATTTAGTCGGTTAATTTCCTAATGACTGCTAACTAATGACTAATGACTACTGACTAATGACTAATTACATTACCTGTTCAACTTCAGAGATTTCTGGGATGGCTTCGCGCAGGCGACGTTCTATGCCCATTCTCAGGGTCATTGTAGAACTCGGGCAAGAGCCACAAGCTCCTTGCAGCCGCAGGTGTACGACTGGGCCGTCGATTTCTACCAGTTCCACGTTGCCGCCGTCGGATATCAGGTAGGGGCGCATTTCATCGAGAACTGTTTCGACGTTATCTCTTGTTAGTGCTAGTGTCGTCATATTTCACCTTGTAGGTTATTTAGTACAATTGTCTTTGTTTAATCCTAGCGTTACTTGCTAGCAAATAAAGCTTGGTTTGGTTGGCTACGAATCATCCAAAAACCCGCTTCCTTAAATCAAACGGGTTTTTGCTGGCTCTACACTACTGCTGGTTCTAGCAGTTTGACGTTGGAGTAGTTGAATTCGGTTGTTGTGAGTTGACCTTGTTCTTTCGATCGCACTACTTGCTTGGTCATAACATAATAGTCGCCTATTTTCTCAAAGGAATCTTCAAATTCGAGTTCTTTGATGATTTCATCAGTTTGGGGGTTGCGGAAAATCGCATCGTAGTGCGTCGCCAAAGAACCTTCGGGTGTCTCTAAGCTGTTGTGGGTGTCAATGACAAAGGCCATACGCCCCATCACCCGGCTGACTTGACAAATTGACAGACCTCGGATTTTATAATTAGACCCCATTGAGTCGCCTTGCACTAAGATATCCACAGCATCGGTGCTATCTTTCTCGCCAAGGGTGAAGTTGTTTTTCCCGTGGGATTTTTCAAAGGACGAGCGCTTGCGGTGGGTGACAATATCCCGCATTTGGGTGTAAGCGCTTTGCTGCACTTCCTCGTCTGCAATGCCACTCACTTCCACGGTCATGTCTGGTTTAATGGAAACATGACCCCTGTATACTTCGTCGCCTTGCTTGAGTTCGATGTCGGCACTGTAACCGGGAAAGTTGGAATCCCAAGTGTAGCGGTGTTCGTAGGCAGCGCGAAATAGGTCGCGAGCGTTGGCTGTCTCTGTCATAAATCTCCCTTCTATGTACACCCATCTAGTTTAGCTTAACACCGGGAAGCCCCACACTGGTCGATCGGGCTGGTGTGCCGTAATTTACAGTTCGGTTTTCTCGCTTGCTACGATCTAAAAATACATAAAACTTAGGTAACACCCCCATTTTTGGGTGGCGCTTCACGAAGGATTACCCTAACAAACCCTATCAATAGAGTCTCTGGGTAAGTCCCATTCGAGTTGAAAATTTATTGGTGATGGACAATTAGCCAGACAGGAGTGTTAATTTTGGGTTATGTTTAAGAAACAGGTGTCCGCTTGTTAAAACTCAGGTTGCGAAGAATTGCAGCCGATCGCAATTATAGTATTCCCCTGATGCTCAAATGCTAGAAAAAATATTTCAATACCTGCAAACGTTGCAGGAACAAGCCAGCGAGTTGCCACCGGCACAACAGGCAATTTTCACAAATACTCTGGAAAATCTCTCTAATTCTTTGCAAGAATTGGCGGCCAGTCGCCAGTTTGAAAGCGCTACAAACAACGCAGATCGGGTGGTACAATTAGAAAAATCCCATCGCATTTTAGAGCGCACAGTGGCGAAACAAGCCTCTCGAATCCGACAGTTACAAGAACAGTTGCAAAAAGAAATCAGTCAGTACCGCCGGGATAATCAAGCACTCATTAAAAGTCAAGCAAAACTGCAAATAGTGCTGCGAAATTCTCCCGATATAATTAGCATTTTAGAGTCGGACGGGCGAGTTCGATACCACAGCGCCGCAGTGGAAAGGGTTTTGGGTTATAAGGCGGAATCAAGAATTGGTAAAGTTCACGGCGAGTTAATCCATCCTGACGATTGGCTGGCTTGGCAGGCATATTTTGGCTGGTTGCTGGAACATCCTGGAGTTGCTAAGCCGATCGAATATCGGGAGCGGCACGCTGACGGTTTTTGGCTATATATGGAAGCCGTTGGTAACAGTTTGCTTCAGGATTATAATGTCCACGGAGTTATACTTAATTCGCGGCCAATAGGGGAACGTAAGCAAGTAGAATTACAACTGCAACTCGCAGGCGAAGTGTTGCAAGCACAAATAGAATCTGCGCCACTGGCAATTAATTGTACCGATACCAAGGGCCAAGTAACTGTCTGGAACCGCGCGGCCGAAAAACTGTTTGGCTGGAGTGCTACAGAAGTTTTGGGTCAATATCCGCCTAATATTCCAGAACGTGAACAGGAAGATTTTCACGACATACTGAAGTTGGTGTTCAATGGCAAAGCACAGAACGGTTGGGAAGTTTCTCTGTTGAAGAAAGACGGTGGCTCGATCGATCTCTGGCTATTCGCCGCACCTGTGCAAGATGCCAGCGGCCGGATTATCGGCAGCATAAAAATATTTTCAGACCTTTCAGAACGCAAGCGCATAGAGTTAGAACGCCAAAAACTAGCAGGGCTGCAAAATATGGAAGAACCGTTTTGGGTGCGCTATGTCGCTCCTCCAAAAAGCAATAAAAAAGAGAGTAACTGATCGTTAAAGATTAATACTTGGGCACAGTTGATCTTGTTGGTTGTAGAAAACTCTAAGGGAGCGATCGAACTATGCGATCGGAAAAATTGCAATTTGGCGTGAATAACCCAGTTAAATGAACGGGTTATATCACGCCGGTTAATTGCTTATAAATCTTGTACGGGCATGGGGCATGGGGCATGGGGCATGGGGCATGGGGCATGGGGCATGGGGCATTGGGCCTAGGTTATTTTTTATTAGAAAAACCACTAACCACTAACTACTAACTATTACCGATTACCAGTTACCGATTACCAATTACCGATTCCCAACTACCAATTCCCCATTCCCAATTACCCATTCCCAATTATTAGTTTGTCAACAGCGGTTCTTGATAAAGTGGCACTGTGAAAGTAACGGTGGAGCCAAGTCCTTCCCCCATGCTGTAAAAATTTACTGTACCCCCCATTGCTTGTACCAGTTTTTGAGAAATAGCCAATCCCAAACCGGTGCCGCCATATTGCCTAGTACGATCGCCATCTACCTGAAAAAACGACTCAAATAATTTGTCTTGCTTTTCGAGAGAAACGCCAATCCCAGTATCAGCTACTCGGATTTTTACCATCCCGGGGAACTGCTGTTGCTGAACTGTCACCTGTTTCTTAATAACTTCGACACTGATGCGAATTCCGCCTTCGCTGGTGAATTTAATGGCATTTCCAGTCAGATTTAACAATACCTGAAGCAGGCGTTGGTAGTTAGCGTACAAGATAATTTCATCTTCAGTAGCGGGCTTTTGGATTTGGAATTTTAATCCCTTTTGCTGCAATTGGGCCTGTGTAAAACCCTCAACTTCCTGCAACAGTTCGTCGAGTTTGACAGGAGCAAAGTCTAACTGCATTTTGCCAGCTTCAATTTTAGCAATATCCAAGATATCGTTAATGACATTCAGCAAGTGCAGAGCCGATCGGTAAGCTTCGGCGATAAATTGACGAGCTTCTTCGGAATCGTCTGCCATCCCGTCCACCAGCAGTTTCAAGAAGCCGAGGATGCCGTTGAGGGGGGTGCGGAGTTCGTGAGAAGTATTAGCCAGAAACTGACTTTTGAGGTGGGAAAGGGCCACCGCTTCGGAGCGGGCCTCTTTGACAAAATACTCTAATTCTTGATAGAGGGTAGCGTGGGCGATCGCACTTCCGACTTGAGCAACTAACTCGCTGGCCTCTTTGATAAAATACCCAAGTTCGATCTCGCTCCACCGAGGGGAATCTCCGCAGCGGTGCAAACAGATCAGTGCATTGGGTTCGTCTTGATAGGAAGTAGCTGCTACCAGCACCGAGTGCCGCAAGAAGGGATCGCAAGGAGGGGAGGGGTAATCAACTGCTACTGGTTTGAGGGTAGGTGACATACTCCCACATCAACCTGAGTACAGGTATGATGTGGGCTTCTTGGCAGCCCGATGAAGGGTATGCAAGATTTCCTTCGTGGTACTGTCATCCATAGTTCCTACTACAGAAAGATTCCCGCTACGGCGTTTTATACTTGGGAAAATGTCCAACCCAAGTCTCTTTAAATTAATCGCGGCGTTGAGATCGCGGTCAACTATCAGAGAGTTTTGCTCATCCCAATAATCTCGGACACTGCAATCGGTGAAAATAATTTCATTCCGATAACTGAGAACCATTGAGGTATAAGCAGGTTTTTGTGGAACGACGACTGATCCAGCTTTTTCGGCTATGTATTCCAGCGTCTTGAAAAATTGACCGAACGCAGCATCGAGCCAAGACTTGTTTAATCCTGATTTTGCTGATTGACCATTGGGAAGATAATTGCCTTCATCATCTTGCTTAACTTTATTTCGTTTAGTTAAGCTTTTTAAATTTAAATCTTCGTGAAAGAAGAACTTAGCTCCAGACCTGACAAGTTTGTGGGCCGTTTTGTAATGAAAGTCTTGGCGAGAACGCGCTATTTTTTGGTGTTGTCTCGCTTCTTTTTTGGCTAATTTCCGTCGGGACTTAGAGCCACGCTTCCGTTTGTTCCGCTTCTTTGAAATGCGGTCTAGCTTAGCTTGATTATTCCGAAGCGGTTTCAATGAAGGCAACTTTTCGCCTGACGACGTTGCTAGGTAGACAGCTTCGTGTAGTACCGCGTCTAACCCAATTGAGTTGTCCCAGTTTGGGGTAATTTTATCAGGAATAAACTGCGGTACTGAAGCATCTTCAAGCATTATTTGGACGAACCAACCGTCAGCCTTTCTAGTTACACTAATTTGCTTGACGGCAAACCCATCAGGGATTGGACGGTGCATCCGAACTTTTACGATACCTAACTTTGGCAGTCGGATATAAGACCAACTCTTGCGAATTAACCTAATCCAGTCGCTGTTAGCCGTACAAAAAGTCATCGTTCGATAATCCGCTTCAGTCTTGAATCGGGGTTTACCCGATCTTCCACCCTTACTGTCTCCTATGATAAACCGCTCGAAAGCTTTGTCTACTCGCTTAGAAATATCTTGCAGAACTGTTGAATCTACCTGCTTGAAGTCTAAAAGTTCGCCACTGTGGAAGACTTTTACCAAGTCTTTTTTGATGACTGGCAGTTGCTGCTTCTGGGAGTAGTAGTTGGGCTTTGCGCGGGGCGCAGAGATGCTAGCAACCAATGGACAAGCATTTATAGCAGTACGGTTTCTTTCCCACCAATCAAATCTATCTCCCAATTGGCGATTGTACCAATAACGGCAAATTCTGAGCCATTGGTTAAGCGTTAGTTTTTGATTGGTGTCGGGATAGAATTGGTACTGGTAGGTTGCTTTCATTGCATCACAGGCGATACGCTTCAATTAGTGTTACTCGATCAGAGAAGACTGTTTAGTGTCAAGTATATGAGTAAAGATTTTATCCATAAAGCCAGAGGAGTTTCCGTTCTCAAGTGTCATTTAGTGTTGACAACCAAATATCGGCGAAAAGTTCTGACCGATCCAATGTTGTCTAGGCTTGAGGAGATTCTCAAGAACTTGATGGAAAAATGGGAAGGAAGGCTGATAGAATTTAATGGTGAGCGTGACCACGTACACTTGTTACTTCAATACACACCGCAAACCCAACCAAGTAAGCCGATCAACAATCTTAAGACTGTATCTAGTCGTTATTTGCGGAAAGAGTTTGTAGATGAAGTTGAAAAAGTTTACTGGAAAGATGTTTTTTGGACAAATGGCTATTTTATTGCGACCTGTGGCGGTGTGACGGTTGAGCAATTAAAGAAGTATATTGAGGAGCAAGATAGACCTGTAGAATAAGATTTGTTCGTCTCGTCATCCATCTGTCCACTGCTCAAAGCTATGCCTTGAGATTGTGTGCAGATGGAATCCTCGTCTCACGCGCCTTTCATCCCACACTAACCGAAGCGGTATAGTGTGGGGATTCCCGTCTGTTTAGCTAAAGTTTGAATCCAGCCCGGCCGATCGGCTGCACGCAGTTCTAATCCCAGCATAGAACAGTAGGGTTCTTGGAAATACCGAGGCCAATCTGTTGGTTTGTCAGACAGCAGCCGCCCGATCGCTAAGACTTTAACAGCTTGGCCGTTTGAGGCGACGATCGGAGCGACTGTTAAATCGAAGAGAAAATATTTTTCGGCTTGGCCAAATGGATAGCTGAACCGTTCTGGTTCGAGGGTTTCGATCGCCCGTCGCAGGCGATCGAAGTAAGGCGCTGGGGGAAGAGGTTGCAGCGTGTCGATCGCGCGGCGATCGACAATTTGTGCTTTAGTTAGATTGTATTGCTCAGCTTTTTGCCAGTAGAAAGATAGATATTGCCCAGAGATATCTTGGGTAAATACTAACTCTGCCCCTAACTCTTGGAAAAAGGCCTCAGAGTGTCGGCTCGATCGCCAGAAATCCATGTTAGAGTCCATCAGAGTAGGGGGGAGAAACAGCAATAGCAGTGGACAAACCCTGGGAAGACAGACACAAAGTTTTGAGTGCGTGCTCTTCGATCAAATACCGCTTCGTAACCCGTAGCTTTTGCACCGAAACCGGCCTCCCCAGCCAGCGGTTTCCCGAAGGACTATCGCCCTCTTCGATCAACTCTTCGACAACATCTGCCAGCACTCTTCGATCAACAACTGGGTACGGAAACAGGAGTGAAAGGCATCAGTCGTTCCACTCGCCGCGGGGCGGGACTGGGGGGTTGCGGCGCAAGCTCAGAGCCAAATCGTCTTCGCGGCGCTCGCCTCTGAGCCACTGTCTGATTGCAGTTTCAATCACTTTGCTGGGGTCATTCGTCAAGTGCTTAATTTGATCTAGCAGTTCAGAATCTAGATGGATAGATACTTCCACTTTTTCAGAGGAACCGTGAGAGGATATGCTGGACTGGCTCATAGTTAAAAAAATCCTAGTTTTTTCTTTGATAACATTCTTAAGTTTCAATCTCTACAACTTGACTGGACTAGATATTTGAAGTCCATGTTTTACTCGCATCCTTTACACAACCGCTTTCTGTACAATGAGAGAGAGAAGTTTTTTCCCCTTGGGTGTCCTGGCTCGATCGGATGCGGTCGAGGATATGGACACTTTTGAGGTTGGCCTCACTTGTGGTTTCATCAAAAAAACCTTGTGGTGAGCGTAGTCGAATCCATCGGTAAGTGGGAAACGAGCGCGGCCCAAGCAAGCGAGAGGGAGCCGAAGTGTTTAATTGCAGATGACAAAGCTCTTAACTAGCGTCGCATTCGCCCGGTGTCGTGACCCTTGGGACGGCTACCTATTTCTAGGTGGCGAAAGTCAGTACGGCTTGCTTCGATTACTCCGGCAGGTCCAGTCTATGAGAGGGCTGGATAACAGACCTCAATGCCCAGTAAGAGGTTTAAGCAAGCACTGTACTCTTGCTTGTGTAATCATACAACAAAAAGTATCCTTTGCCGATTAGGTCTTTGACAAAAATATGACTAACGTCCCTGTATCTCGGATTCGCAATTTTTCGATTATTGCTCACATCGACCACGGAAAATCGACTTTAGCCGATCGCCTGTTGCAGGCGACTGGGACAGTACAAGCACGGGAGATGAAGGAGCAGTTTTTAGACAACATGGAGCTCGAACGCGAACGTGGCATTACGATTAAGCTGCAAGCCGCTAGAATGAATTATACTGCCAAGGACGGTCAGGAGTACGTGCTCAACCTGATCGACACTCCTGGACACGTAGACTTCTCCTACGAGGTGTCGCGATCGCTGGCTGCTTGCGAAGGTGCGCTGCTGGTGGTAGACGCATCTCAAGGTGTGGAAGCACAAACCTTGGCCAATGTCTACCTGGCCCTGGCCAATGATTTAGAAATTATTACAGTATTAAATAAAATTGACCTACCGGGGGCGGAACCAGAACGGGTAAAAGGGGAAATTGAAGAGATTGTCGGACTCGACTGTAGCGACGCGATTCTGGCTTCTGCGAAGGAAGGTATCGGTATTGATGATATTTTGGAGGCGATCGTCGAAAAGGTGCCACCGCCCCAGGATACCGTCGATAAACCACTCAGGGCGCTAATTTTTGATAGTTATTACGATGCTTATCGGGGGGTAATTGTTTATTTCCGGGTGATGGATGGTAGTGTCAAAAAGGGCGATCGAGTGTTATTGATGGTTTCGGGTAAGGAATATGTGATCGATGAATTGGGCATACTTTCACCCACTCAAATTCCAGTAGACGAACTACACGCGGGAGAAGTAGGTTATCTAGGCGCGGCAATTAAGGCAGTAGCTGATGCTCGCGTCGGAGATACGATTACTTTGGTCAAAAAGCCGGCACCGGAGCCTTGGCCTGGTTATACTGAGGCGAAACCGATGGTGTTTTGCGGCTTGTTCCCGATCGATGCTGACCAATTTCCAGACTTGCGGGAAGCCTTGGAAAAACTCGAACTTAACGATGCGGCCCTTTCCTACGAACCGGAAACATCGAGTGCGATGGGATTTGGTTTCCGCTGCGGTTTCTTGGGTTTGCTGCACATGGAAATTGTGCAAGAAAGACTGGAACGAGAATACAATTTGGATTTGATTGTTACGGCTCCTTCTGTGGTTTATCAAGTCACCACAATTAAGGGAGAAGTGTTAACAATTGACAATCCGAGCCACTTGCCAGATCCTCAGTATCGTGATAAAATTGAGGAGCCTTACGTGCAGGTGGAAATGCTATCCCCGGAAACTTATGTGGGGACGCTGATGGAATTGTCTCAGAATCGGCGGGGCATTTTTAAGGATATGAAGTATCTCAGTCAAGGGCGGACTACGCTGATTTATGAGTTGCCTTTGGCGGAGGTGGTGACGGACTTTTTCGATCAGATGAAATCGCGATCGCGCGGTTATGCGAGTATGGAGTATCACCTGATTGGTTATCGCGAAAATCCGTTGGTGAAATTGGACATTTTAATTAATGGCGATCCGGTGGATGCTCTGGCGATGATTGTGCACCGGGATAAGGCTTATAATGTGGGCCGTGGGTTGACGGAAAAACTTAAGGAGTTGATTCCTCGCCACCAATTTAAGGTGCCGATTCAAGCGACTATTGGCGCGAAGGTGATTGCTTCGGAGCATATTCCGGCTTTGCGGAAGGATGTGTTGGCTAAGTGTTATGGCGGTGATATTTCGCGGAAGAAGAAGTTGCTGCAAAAGCAGGCGAAGGGTAAGAAGCGGATGAAGTCTGTGGGTACTGTGGATGTGCCGCAGGAGGCTTTTATGGCTGTGCTGAAGCTCGATCGGGATTCGTAATCTGTATGTAGGGCTTTGTGGAACAGGCCGGAAAGCCTGTTCCACAAACAGTCAGTTTTATTGTAGGTGTTTGTAGTCACCCGGCGGTTGAAACCGCGGCTACAAAAACAAAGTCCGCCTGCGCGGACTGAAGATTGGGATAACATTAGAGCCGAGTTTGTTTTGTAATTAATGGAAGTGAGATTAAGGGCGATCGCACTTGACCAAATAAATTGGTTGAGCTAAACTGAAATTTAGTTTAAATTGCTTATAGTAGATGCACATAATCAGCTACCGACGGGTGCGTGAATACAGCGAAACTCATGCTGATTGCGGGGAAACTTTGGATAACTGGTTTAAAATTGCTAGCAAGGCTAAATGGTCTAATTTAATTGAGGTACAATCTGTTTTTCCTAAAGCCGAAGCTGTTGGATGGTTTACAGTTTTTAATATCAAAGGTAATAATTATCGATGAATAGTTAGTATTGATTATGAAAGCCAATTAGTTTATATCAAATATATTCTCACCCATGCTGAGTATGATAAGGAGAAATGGAAAAATGACCCTTACTTTTAATCCAGATAAATACAAAGAGTTATTGTCTCAGTACCAGCCGAAAATAATTAGAAACGAAGCGGATAATGAGAAGGCTCTGGCTATGGTGGAAGAGTTGATGCACCAGCGCGATCGCACTCCTGAAGAAAATGAGTTATATGAATTGCTGATTGCATTGATTGAAAAATTTGAGCAGGAATATTACGCACCAGGAACTACAGCAACGCCTCGTTCAATATTGCTGTTTTTGATGGAACAAAGAGAGTTACAACCTGCTGACTTGGTGCCCGTTATGGGATCTGAAAAAAGAGTGTCTGAAGTCGTTAATGGCGATCGGGATATTGGTAAAGAGTTGGCATTGATTCTGGGGAGTTTTTTTCATGTAGAGCCGAGTTTGTTTTGTAATTGAGGGAAGTGAGATTAAGGGCGATCGGACTTTTGGACATTAAGGGCGATCGCACTTAATTAACAAATAGCCGAAGCAGGCGCAATTTCGCGGAGTGGCATCAGGAATTCTTGCTTTTCTTCGGGGGTGATATAGCCGCCATTTAGAGCCATTTCCATGAGTTGTTCGACAAATCCCTTTAACTCTGTTATAACTTGAGTTTTATTCAGTTCAAAGTGTTTATTTCTGGATTTTAGGGTAAACTGGTTTGGAGATAAATATCCAAATTCTTTGAAATTACAGCTAATTTTATCGTTGGTTAAGGGCTGCAATTCAAGAGTAAGGCACACACTTTCAACAAATTCTATTTTGATGGGTTTCCCTTGGGATAACTCACTAAGTTTTTTGGGGAGTTCATCTTCTAGGAGCATACAGATATCGGGGTCTAAAAAAACTTTTAGTTTTTCTTCACCGATTTCTATTGATACTAGATGGTCGCATTCAAAGCAAAATAGTTTCAGGCCTAATTCAAAATGCGAAAGTTCTCCTAATGAGTCCTCTGGTGGGTCAGCATATTGTTCGCCATTAGGTGCTTCTAGGTGGATGGTAAAATTGCTATATTTATTCATCTTCATCGCTCCTTTCTAATGAGGACAGCGTAGCATCATTGAGAACAGGATAAGCAGATTTGAATGTTCCATCTGGTTTCCTTCTAATAAAAGCATGGGTAACATTTTCAATTATTGTTCCATCGGGATAGTGAACTTTCCCAATAGAACGCTTGAAATTTATAATGTAACAACCGGGATATTTCGGTGTCACTTGTTCAGCTTTTACCCAGTCTTGAGCATTTAGCCATTGGCCTTGAGGCTGATTTTTGGATGCTGCCCTGCCTCTAAAATTAAGGGGTTTCAGTTTTGGGCCATGATGGCGATCGATATGGTCGTAGGCTTTGATGGATTTTGGATTATGCCACTGAGGTTCTACTCCACTGCCTGTCCAGTCACAACCACTTCCTACTTCAATCGTTTGCTCTATTATATCCTGTTCTATAACTTCTGGAGTGTCTTCAGAAGTATCTCTGCCATTATTCAAAATAAGTGGTTTACTCCTAAATGGTATTTGATTAATGATTATACCATTAACTGATTTTAGGAGGGCGATCGCACTTTTGGACATGAAGGGCGATCGCTCTTATTAGTTTACAAAATATCCCTCAGCTACTGAACGAACAAATTACTTGCAGTCAAAGGAGCATCAGAGAAGACAGTAACTGCACCGCCCGAAGCAAAAGTAATTTTACCAGTGCTGTTGACTTGGCTTAAAACTGTGCTTGCAGTTAACCCCGAACCCCGAATTTGAATGATATCTTTATCGGCGACAGAGAAAGAGTAGATGGTATCTTGTCCGATCAATACATCTTGAGTGGTATTAAAGTTGAAATAGTCCTGACCAGCACCACCAATCAAGCTATCATTACCGACACCACCTTGAAGAAAATCATTTCCATCACCGCCAAAGAGTACATCATTACCTTCATTGCCGAATAGGTTATCAGCTCCTGCACCACCAATCAAGCTGTCATTACCGATACCACCGTCAAAAAAGTCATTGCCATCACCGCCAAAGAGCAAATCATTACCTTCATAGCCAAAGGCGACATCATCTCCACCTAAAAGATCGATCGTATCATTACCATCAGTACCAGTAAAATTGTCACGATTCTGGGTGGCGATCGGTGGTTTTGCTTGTGAGACATAACCAGCAAGGCTAGGAATTTCATAACCTTTATCCGCCAAGACTGCTAAATCCGCTCTTGTTGGGAATCGTCCACCAGCACCTGGTGACATAACTGCTGGTTGACCATCAATGCGGAAGTTTTGATCGATGTGAGGATTACCACCGGGCATAAATGGAATCGGATTACCACCATTAACATTCAGCGCATTAGGCCCCGTTCCTTGAGTGAAGGGATAAAAACCTAGTGAGTGACCAATTTCGTGTACGGCCACACTAATGAAATCATTTTGGGTTGCTGGAATATCATTAACAGTTGTAGGTGTTGGGTCAAAAAACCAGTTAAGACTTGATTCAAAAGAGATGCTGCCAAAAATATCGCCCGGTTCTTGCTTGTCGAATGCTGTCATATCGAACTGTTTGACCAGAAACCAGTTGTCCTGCTGCGCTTGCGTTTGGATTACCAAAGACGGGAGATTGACCGCCGACGAACAGAACCATATCATCAATTTGGGAATCGAAGGTAACGTTTTGGTCTTGTCCCGTAATTGGATGGGTTATGGTGCCAGATATGCCAATAGGCGGATCGGGAAAATCGTTTTTGATGACATCTTCCCAGATTTTACCTGCTGCTTCCAGCGCTGCTTTGCGACTAGGATCGTTAAAGAAACCAGTGGTATCGTAACGATAGTCGAACTTGATATTAAATCCGTTAGGCGTAGGCGGGGTAGGCACTTGTGGTGTCACAGGTGTCGGAGTTGTTACTACAGGCGTCGGAGTTGTAACTACAGGTGTCGGAGTTGTTACCGCAGGTGTCGGAGTTGTGACCACAGGTGTCGGAGTTGTAACTACAGGGGTCGGAGTTGTAACTACAGGCGTCGGAGTCGTTACTACAGGCGTCGGAGTTGTTACTACAGGCGTCGGAGTTATTGAAGGTGTCGGCGTCGGCGTCGGAGTTATTGAAGGTGTCGGCGTCGGCGTCGGCGTTATTGAAGGCGTCGGTGTCGGTGTTACCGCAGGCGTCGGAGTTGTCACAGGCTTCGGCGTCACAGTCTTAACCCCGCTAGCGTTAGCAATAGTCAAGTTTTTCTCACCCTGCAAAACTGCCAAATAATCGCCTGTCACCTGATCCTGAATAATCGTGTAGCCAGCATTAGCCCCTGTGCCCACATAAATATTGAGGTCATCAAAGGCAACATCGCTCCTTAACTGGATTACATCCTCACCGTCTGTATAATCAACGATCGAGTCCGCATCCGACAACTGAGGGCCCCCAGTATTTTTACCGATAAAAAAAGTGTCATTACCACTCCCCCCAGTTAAGGTATCAGCTCCCTGGTCGCCATAGAGAATGTCATCCCCCAAGTTGCCTGACAGGCTGTCATTACCTTTGCCCCCTTGGATAGTATCGTTACCTTTGCCCCCGTTTACGGTATCGTTACCCTCGCCGCCGTATAGCAAGTCATCGTCAGAGTCGCCAAAGAGTTGATCCTCTCCTTTGCCGCCGTACACACTATCATTACCCTTGCCGCCGTTAAGGGTATCAATGCCTTCGTTACCGTATAGCTTGTCGTCTCCTAAGTTGCCATAGATTAAGTCGTTTCCATCACGGCCAAATACTAAATCAGAGCCTTGTTGTCCAAATATCGAGTCTGCATCGAGGGTGCCATTCAGAGTATCGTCAGCCAGCGTTCCATTAATGTTCATGTTGCAATCTCAGTGTGAATACTAGATTTATGCTTATTCGAGCTAAAAGTCTTTCTCCATCTCTGAAAAAATGACTTGCTAGCCTGTATTTTTCTGTTGGGCGATCGCCCTAACTTTTATGCGAAGTCAGGGATTTGCGATGTAAGCAAAAGTCCTGCATAGCAAAGCTTTCGCAGCGATCGCACAGATTCCCAAGAAGGCCTGCTACAGCCTCCTGTTTATATATCAGGGCCACACCCACAAAATTATGCAAAACCCAGAAAATAAATTAAAAAAATTACCACAGTACCCGAAACTAGAGTCAAACCCAGAAAATTACCAAAATTTAGCCCTAATCCCTGTCGTAACACTAACTGTAATCAGTAATCACTCAAAAGCCCCGCCACAAAGGTTTTAACCTGTGACTCGCACCACTTAAACTTGAGCTTTCAAGTATATTAAGCCAAATAACACCGAGCATACACTTACATACATCAGGAATTATGTTAGACTTCCATCAGGAACTTCACACGCATCTATTTATGGCATCCACAAACGATCGCTTCGTCGAAGCAGAAAGCCGCTGGGATCTAAAAACTCTGTATGCAGACTTGGCCGCCGTTAAGGGAAAGCCTCTCACCCCCGTAGAAAAGCTGCATCTGCGGGGGTTGCTTTGTGGCAACAGTCCCGCTGAAATCGCCGAAAAGCTGAAAAAGAATCCCAAAGGTGTGGAAACTGACCTGTGTGCCTCTATTTATAAATACGTTAAAGGCTTTGTGGGTAAAGGCATTGAAAAGATCGAAAACTGGAGAAATATTGCTGAATGGCTTGATGATGCTGGATATAAAACTCAGTCGTCTGCTAAATTCCCAGTCAAAGATTTATTACCGCAAAATTGTGTTGTTAATGTAACGAATATAAATATAGATAAAAATCAAATAGTATTTTTTATAAACCTGCGAATACCGACTTCACCAGATTCAGAACTCTCAATAGAAAATCTAGACATCAACGATAACAACGCTAACTAAAATTTTGCCACAATTCAACTGATTGGTAGGGTGCAGCGACTAAAATCAGGAAGCGCGATCGCACTTTTACCTTGTCTCGCGGGGCGATCGCGGACGCAGAAACTTAACTTCATTATATTTGCCATTGTGCGATCGCTGGATGGTGTATAATAATTCTAGCCCAGATCTCCTCTTAGTAGCTCGAAAAAACGCTCAGGGTGAACCAATCATTTATGAAAGAGAAACTTGGTATCAAATTATCGAGGAATCAAATGACTGAAGAAGAACTCCTTAAGTTATATGAAAAAATTGACGCAGGTGTGAAAGCAGCCATCGCCGAAGCAATTGAGAAACACCGCAGACTAGGACAATCAATTACTATCTGGCGTGATGGTAAAATCGTGACTTTAACTGCTGCTGAGATTCCACCGCGATCGGATAGCGATACTGTATAATTCTAATTACCATCATCTATTGTGCTACGATTAAATCGGAGCGTCAGTAACTAAAAAAAATGGCAACAATTACCCTTCAAATTCCCGACGAATTGGCTCAACGTCTAGAACTAACTAAAAAGCCCACAACTATTTTAGATTT
The DNA here is from genome assembly GCA_042408215.1 of Microcoleus sp. Lineage (GTDB taxonomy): Bacteria > Cyanobacteriota > Cyanobacteriia > Cyanobacteriales > Microcoleaceae > Microcoleus. Next base: position 256,687 of record JAYFMW010000005.1, read on the forward strand.
TAGCGATCGATTATGACCATCAAAGAACAACTTCTCCAAACCATTGAAACACTGCCTGATGACTTGCTTGCACAAACCCTGAAATTCGTCCAAACCCTTCAGCATCCCATTCACAAAACTCCCGGAATTTGTGGCGGTGCAGCCCGAATTCGCGATACCCGCATTCCCGTCTGGACGATTGTTGCTTATCAACAACAGGGTGCAACTGAAGCCGAACTTCTCTATAATTATCCAGGACTCACCCTTCAAGATTTGCAAGCGGTTGCGAACTATTACGAACACAACCGAGAAGAAATCGAGCTGTGGCTTGCTGAAAATGAATAACTGCCGATGCTAAAGTTTTACTCAAATGAAAATTTCCCGATCGCCATGGTTGATTTATATTAAATCCGTTAGCATCGGAATGATATAAACGGAGGACACGGCACTGCCGTGTCCCTACAATTAATGGGGTAGGGACACGGCACTGCCGTGTCCTCGGTATCATTCCGATGCTGCGATTTCGGGTGATGAAACAGAATCTTAAAGGCAGTCAACAGACATTTATACTTCAGGAATACCCAAAGTCTTCTTCAGAATAATCGTGACTTTAACTGCTGCTGAGATTCCAGCGCGATCGGATAGCGATACTGTATAATTCTAATTCCCGTCGTCGCAGTTGGTTCATCGCGACTAAGGCCAAAGAAACCGGGTTTCTCTGAAAAATATTTGCTTTCTCAACTAGATATACAAAGAAACCCGGTCGATCGCCTCGACGCGCGTCAGCCCTGTTGATGTAAACTGGATTAACATTAAACCTACTCTCCTTCATCACCAGAAAAAATTGCTTCTAAATCTTGATAGCCACTCACCACCCGCACAATTTCAACTCCCTCACCAGCAGCCCGATAAAATATCAAGTAATTCTCTACCGGAAAACTCTGCAATCCCGGCTCAAAATCATCCTGATTTCGCCCCATATTTGGAAAATTAGCCAACAATTTGCACTGCTGCTTAATGGCTTGAGTGAGTCTCCTAGCAGAATCGGGGTTAAACTGACCAATATAGCGCACAATCTCCTTTATATCGCGCTTTGCTGAAGGTGATAAAATATACCGAACCATTATCTAACCTCCTCCGTTGGTTGCATTTGAGCTTCTATGCGACAGATATCTGCCTCAATTTCATCAAATACCTCTTCGCCATCAATCCCTTCACCGCGATTCAACTCTTCTATCCCGATTCTGATTTTTTGTCTCAACTCAGCAACACGCTTCTCTCGAATGCGATCGCGTTCCCATAACAACCGCAAAGATTCCCCTATCATCTCACTCACTGAGGAATATCTACCTTTTTTTACCTGTTCTTGGATTAACTTTTCGAGCTCTGGAGTCAAAGATATGTTCATAATAATTTGCTCAGCTATCGACGTAATCTCTATGATATCGCTTTTAAGATAAATCGCCCCTCATTTTCTCAAAAAAGTAGTAGGGACACTCCAGGAGCCTATTGGTGTCAACTTAACGTCAAACCCTGTCACAGACTACTGTTTGACGATTAAGGCCAGATCCCCCCTAACCCCCCTTAAGAAGGGGGGGACAAGATTCCGATCAAAGTCCCCCTTCTTAAGGGGGATTTAGGGGGATCTAGACTCAGGTAAAAACCAGATTTCTCAGGGCTTTTAGGCTGGTTGTTGACACCAATGGGCACGCTTGAGTGTCCCTACGGGGATAGATCGCATCACCAATCACAAATAACAAACAACCAATAACTATTAACTCAAAACGGAATTATTGTCAAGAGTATTTTTGCGGAAATATCAAATATTAAATAAAAAATTCCAGCTTGTACGATCGATCGCCCTCAGTTCAATGTATCTGAAAATGCCAACAGCATCAAACATTTCATTAATATTAACAATAAGTGTTTACATTGGCGATCGCAATTTTGTTATCCTATTAGCAAGTTTCACTCGATCGACTAAATTTTTGTACCACAGTCCTACCACCTAAACAGAACGGCAGTTTCCACCATGAGAATTTTAGTCACAGGCGGTGCGGGTTTCATCGGTTCCCACCTAATCGATCGCCTAATGGCCCAAGGACACGAGGTAGTCTGCTTAGATAATTTCTACACCGGGACTAAACGCAATATCCTCAAATGGCTGGACAACCCGTACTTTGAGCTGATTCGCCACGACATCACCGAACCGATTCGCTTAGAAGTAGATCAGATTTACCATCTGGCCTGTCCCGCTTCCCCTGTACACTATCAGTACAACCCTGTCAAGACAATTAAAACAAACGTCATCGGCACGATGAATATGTTGGGATTGGCCAAACGGGTGAAGGCAAGATTCTTTCTCGCTTCCACTTCCGAAGTGTACGGAGATCCTGACGTCCATCCCCAAACAGAAGAATATCGCGGCAACGTTAATTGTATCGGGATCAGATCGTGTTACGACGAAGGCAAGCGAGTAGCTGAAACCCTATCTTTTGACTACCACCGACAAAATGGGGTAGACATTCGAGTTGTCCGAATCTTCAATACCTATGGCCCGCGAATGTTAGAAAATGACGGCCGAGTTGTGAGCAATTTTATTGTTCAAGCTTTGCGAAACGAACCGCTGACAATATACGGCGACGGTTCCCAAACCCGGAGTTTCTGCTACGTTTCCGATTTGGTGGAAGGATTTATTCGCTTGATGAATAGCGACAAAATCGGGCCGATGAATTTGGGGAATCCCGGCGAATATACTATCTTGGAATTGGCACAGAAAATTCAAAACATGATTAACCCAGGGGCGGAAATTATCTTTAAACCCCTGCCAGAAGATGACCCAAAACAGCGACAACCGGATATTAATCGTGCTAAAACTTGGTTGGGGTGGGAGCCGACTATTCCCCTGGATAAAGGTTTGGAGTTGACTGTGAAAGATTTTCGCGATCGCATCGAGGGAAAAAAACAATAAATAAGGGGAGAGGAGGAGAGTGAGAAGGGAAGAGGGAGAGGAAAAGGGGCGTTCCCCAATTCCCAATTCCCCCCTTGGGGGGGGCGAGGGGGGGGTTCCCCAATTCCCAATTCCCAATTCCCAATTCCCAATTCCCAATTCCCAATTCCCAATTCCCAATTCCCAATTCCCAATTCCCAATTCCCAATTCCCATCTAATTTATTTACTTTGAGGACATTTCTATGCGTGTTTGCGTCATCGGTACTGGATATGTTGGCTTAGTCACCGGCACTTGTTTAGCTCACATTGGACATCATGTAATTTGCGTAGACAACAACGAAGAAAAAGTCAAGTTAATGAAGTCTGGACAATCGCCAATTTTTGAACCCGGACTTTCTGAATTAATGTCTTCTGCATCTGCGTCGGGCCATCTAGAATTTACTGCGGATTTGGCCACAGGAGTTGCTCACGGAGAGATTTTATTTATTGCCGTTGGTACCCCTCCTTTGCCTACAGGAGAAAGCGATACTCGCTACGTGGAAGCGGTTGCGCGCGGAATTGGTGCTCACCTCGACGGCGACTACAAAGTGTTAGTAAATAAATCGACGGTGCCCATCGGTTCGGGGGATTGGGTGCGAAGGATTGTACTCGACGGTTTGGCGGAACGTCAAAATTCTCAAAGTAGCGAAGGGGCTACAGGCGAAGAAGTAGCAGCAAAAACTGTTGCTCAATTTGATGTGGTTAGCAACCCGGAGTTTTTGCGAGAGGGTTGTGCTATTTTCGATACGTTTAATCCCGATCGCATTGTTCTGGGGAGCAATTCTCAACGGGCGATGGACATGATGATCCAATTGTACAAGCCGATTGTCGATCGCAATTTTGCAGAAAATCCATCTTTACCACCGGTGCCTGTGGTGATCACTGATATCAGTTCAGCGGAGATGATTAAGTACGCTGCTAATGCTTTTTTGGCGACGAAGATTAGCTTTATCAATGAAGTGGCTAATATTTGCGATCGTGTCGGTGCAGATGTTACCCAAGTCGCCCGAGGTATCGGTTTAGATTCGCGGATTGGCGACAAGTTTCTGCAAGCAGGAATTGGTTGGGGCGGTTCTTGTTTCCCCAAAGATGTCTCGGCCTTAGTTCACACTGCTGACGATTACGGCTACGAGGCACATTTGCTGAAAGCCGCAGTGGCAGTTAACGAACATCAGCGATTGATTGCTATTGAAAAGTTGCAGCAAGTTTTGAAGATTCTCAAAGGCAAAACTGTAGGACTTTTGGGTTTGACTTTCAAGCCAGATACTGATGATTTGCGCGATGCTCCTTCTCTGAATTTAATCGAGAATTTGAACCGATTGGGAGCTAAAGTTAAAGCTTACGATCCGATTGTTTCTCAAACTGGGATGCGTCACGGTTTGTCGGGAGTTTTGGTAGAAACTGACCCGGAAAGGCTGGCTGATAGTTGCGATGCTTTGGTGTTGGTGACTGATTGGGAGCAGTTTCGCAATTTAGACTATGAGAAAATGGCGAAGTTGATGAATCATCCGGTGATGATTGACGGCCGCAATTTCTTAGACAAGAAGGTTTTAGAAGCGGCTGGTTTCCAATATGTGGGAATTGGAAGGTAAAGGGAAAGAATTAATATTACCCACCAAAGTCAGGACACGGCAATGCCCATAGGTGTCAACTTAACTTCAAGCCCAGTCAGAGACTGCTGTTTGACTATTAAGGCCAGATCCCCCCTAACCCCCCTTAACAAGGGGAGTAGGGGGTGGGACAAGAGTCGGATCAAAGTCAACCCCTACTGACACCCTACTCCCTGCTTAAGGGGGGGTAGGGGGCAAGCTAAGGGCGTGTTTTCAAACCCGGAGATCCCCCTAAATCCCCCTTAAGAAGGGGGACTTTGAGAAGATTCCGGTCCCCCCCTGCTTAAGGGGGAGTAGGGGGCAAGCTAAGGGGGGATCGGATTCTATGCAGCTTCATAAAAAATTGGTATTACGCACCTGACTAAAGAAACCGGGTTTTTTACCGAATCTGTCGGCTACAACAAGTCTTTCGTAAAAAACCCGGTTTCTCGGCCTTTATGGGTAAGTCCTGTATAATTCAAATGACACACTTACCTATCATTTTCATTCTGCATCGGAAACACCCCCGACAAATCCAGAAACAAATCAGGGAAACCAGGAATAACAACCGACTCATTAAGCAAAACAATTCGCTTCAACCGATAACCAAACTTATCTCGACTCTCCCGATAAGGCTCACTATAAACTTCCAGCCAATTGCTGACTAAATTAAAAATCCAGTAATTAGAAATACCATCCTCAGCATAGATAGATAATTTCCTTACTTGGTCATAACTCAAAGTCGAATCAGAAATCTCAACCACCAACAAAATATCAGCAGGTTCTGGGTGAGAAGACAAATAATCATCAGCGCGATTTCGAGCAATAACTACATCCGGCTGAGGCTCACTATCAGCCGATAAAAATAATCGGTTCTTGTCCCCGCACGATCGCGCGATCGCCCAGTAGCCTAATTAAAATACGAACTAAACGGGTATTGCAAACTGAGTGAGGTGTTTTTTTAGTCGGCCTTTGAAGAATCTCTCCACGAATCAACTCAACCCGCTCATCCGGCCGAAAAAACCCCAATTCTGCGAGACGGTGATATTCACTTAGAGTAAAGGGTTTTGCAGTAACAGTAGTCATCTTTTTTCCTGTATGCGGTACTGACGTCAACTTTGAAACACTCACCGACAGTCAGTTTTGTAGGTGCTGGTGGCGCACCTTACGCTTAAAAACTCTTTAAAAATTCTCCATCAAATCTTTTTCTTGGGCGTAAACATCCCGTAGCTGTTGTAGCGCTGAAAGTGCAATTACCGATTTAATAGTACCTACCAATTTTCCCCACTCAAGTAAGCTGTCAACTGAAACAGCATTTTTGAAATTGTAGGTATAGAATTGCGTCCAAAACTTAGGTGCTTGCTGGGTATTCCAGCGTTTGTACCATCCGGTAAAATCTTGAGATGTGGGGGGATTTACTTCTACAATTGGGGGGAAATCGGCGTAGCTGACAAATCGGCTGATTCCTTGGGCGTGAACATACACCATGTAGTGACAACATTCGATCCGGTAAATCTGTTCGGGTGAGATGTTGAATAAGAGTGCAACTGTTTCTTCGGTGACAAATCTCGATCGCGGATTCACAACCGAGGTGGATTTGTGAAGAATTTTTGATGCGCCGATCGCCGAGGAGTTTGACTGATTTTCTGATATCATGGTAGTGCATTGATCCATTGTAAGTGTACAAGACAGAGACCATCTGTCCAGGTTAAGCTTAATAGGTCGTCAGGAATGAGTTTTCGAGACTTAAAGGCGATCGGCTGTTTTAGATGCTATCATTATAAACGCAAGTACATAGTTTGTCAAGTATGGGTTTAGTAAGAATCAAAGTTCGAGAACTAGCCGCCGAGAGGGGCTGGACATTTAAAGAGGTTGCCGATCGTTCTGGTGTAGTATACAGCACGATCACTACCTATGCGAGGCGATCGTCCATATCAATGGTAGATTTTACCGCCCTTCACAAATTAGCGCGAGCTTTTGATGTGATGATTGAAGATTTAGTGGAGATTATTGAGGAATAGGTCGATAGTCAGGAATCAGGAGTAAGATTCTTGTAGTTCAAAGGTTTTAGGAATCTGAGAGTCCTAACTGCCCTCTGCTATTGCTAGTATAGAAGATTTTCTATTCAGTTTTGGCCGCCTGGTAATTTTCTATGGAATCGGAGAAATTTGGGAGAGAAAAAAGCTCTAGCAGAAGGAAGAAGGAAGAAGGAAGAAGGAAGAAGTAAAATGCAATAAAATCAATCTTCTCTTAGATACCCGACAACTTCTGCGAAGTCGGGTATCAGGATATTCTGTTTTTTTAGGTGGGCTTACTTAGATCAAATCCTCTCTTCATCGGAATAGTAAATTCGAGTTAACTGTTAACAGTCAACCGTCAACCGTCAACCGTCAACAATCACCTGACGATGCAACCGGAATTGATATTACCTGCTACCCATATCCTTCAAAACCTGCTCAAGCGTATTAGCTTCCTGAGTTTTTCCTTGCTTTCTAAATAAATCCCTCGCTCTTTTCACCGACTCTACAGCATCTGCCATCTTATTTTGTGCATAGAGCACTTGGCCTTTCATATAATAAAATTCTGGGACATCAGGCTTAATCCGAATTGCATTGTCAAAATTGGGAATTGCTTCTGCTAACTTGTTTTGATTAGCTAAAATGCTGCCCAAGTTAGCGTAAGCTTCGGCAAAATTGGGGTTAATTTGAATTGCTCTGCGAAAAGCTCCTTCTGCTGCTGCCATATTTTGTTGCGCCGAAAAAGTTAAGCCTTGCTGAAAAACTTCTTCGGCACCAGTATTTTGAACCAAAATATTTTTTACAGGTAACTCTGCTAGCCGCGCTGGTAAAGAGAAACTTGCAGCAGATACTGGAGTAATTGTAAATATACTCGCGACAGTCGCAGCTAAAAACTCAATTATTTTGAACTCTTTCAACATTTCCAAGCAACCTAGATTTCAAATTAGGACTATATTTTTTGAGGGTTCAATTCGTGCCTTCCAAAAACGTCTGTACGCGACCATTTGGTCTCAAAACAACTCTAATTCTGGGGTTATTGCCATTAGAAACAGCAGAAACAAAAGGCTCGCCGACTAAAGGCATATTAGTGCGATCGATATAATCTCCTGCTGCTTTTCCCATCGGCATAATACTTTGAATTGACCCTTTTTCATCGATCTGCACGCTGTACTCCAAAGTTTCTTGCATACCTTCGGTGGGCTTCCAGCGTTCCTCAAAATAAGCTCTAGCTTCCGAAACCTGGGGGATAGTATCAAATAAAGTACGATTTTTTTGGTTCGCAGCCGCTTGCTGACTGTCTTCAGACTCAGCTTTTGGTTGAGCGTCCTCAAGGGTTGGCAGTTCGGTACTCCCAGGGGGAACGATCGCCCCGATGGGAGGAATAGCAGATTGTGGTTGGGGATTCTCCAGCCGGGAAGCAGACAGTGGTGGCACTAAAGGTGGCAGTAGCGGTGGCATTGGTGGGGCTACAGCGGGTGCGAGTCTCGGCGGCACGGGGGGGAGTCGATAGGGGACTGGAGGAGGCTGGGTGGCCGAAATTGGGGCTTCTACGGGAGCAGGAATTGCGATCGCTTGCTCTTGAGAGGGCGGTGGGGCGATCGCTGGGCTGCCGTGACGCGGAAATAGCAAGGGCGGCTGCTGAATGGGGCTGGGCTTGTTAGTCCCAGGAGTTGAGGAGAGGGCGATCGGCGGCAAGCTGGGGCTGACGGATGCGATCGCGTCGATCGGCGGGGGTGGTAGGGGCGGCAAGGTGGGTGTGGCTGTGGGTGTGGCTGTGGGTGTGGCTGTGGCTGTGGCTGTGGGTGTGGGTGTGGCTGTGGCTGTGGGTGTGGCTGTGGGTGTGGCTGTGGGTGTGGCTGTGGGTGTGGCTGGGACAAGGGGGCTACCCGATGGGCCGATGGCTTGCTGTGCGGGGGCTGAGGCTGTTTGTGGCTCCCTGGGGGGTCCATCGAGCAATCTTGACTTAACCATTGTCAAGCCCACAATTGCCACAACCATCGCAGCCGCCGCCCCCAGCCAAGGTGCAGAAAATTGCTTTCCGGGCGATCGCATGAGCTTGGGTAGTGCCATCACCTCCGCAGCATATTCATCTAAAGCAGTCGCCAAGTCAAACAGTTGCAGGGTGCTTAAGGGCACTACTGGCCCGGATTCTGCAACACTCAAAGAGCCTAAAAATAAGTTGTGGGCGAGTAAGCCGCGGGGTTCCAAGTGGGGATGAACCGGAAGGTAAGAAGTGTTCGGGGCCGAAGTTGCGATTTCATGGGGGTTGACGGCTTCGCCCAACATGACTGCGCTGCGGGTGGCCTGGGGCGAGTCGGCTTCGGAAACGGTATGGCTGACTTCAGAAGTGAGGCTGCTTTCCCAAACGCGGGATTCCGTGAGAAAGTTTTGTACGTAGGTGCTGACAGCTTCGTGAAGGGCTTCTAGTTGAGTGCGATCGCCCCTGAGAGTGACGTGTTCGGTTTCTGGTAGCCGCGGATCATCTAGTCGCAGCTCAAAACTTAAAGATTTCAACAGGGGTTGGCCCGCCCAGCGAGATAGAGGCGAACTTTTAGCTGTAATTTCCAGCGTGCAAGTGGGGGGCGTGTACCGTTTCAGAACCATAGCAAAGAAGTCTGTTGACTGTTGACTGTTGACTGTTGGCTGTTGGCTGTTGGCTGTTGACTGTTGGCTGTTGGCTGTTGGCTGTTGGCTGTTGGCTGTTGGCTGTTGGCTGTTGGCTGTTGGCTGTTAACTGTTAACTAATGACTAATGACTAATGACTAATGACTAATGACTAATGACTAATGACTAATGACTAATGACTGATGACTAATGACTAATGACCAATGACTAACAACCAATGACTAATAACCAATGACTAATAACCAATGACTAATAACCAATGACTAATAACCAATGACTAACAACCAATGACTAATAACCAATGACTAATGACTAATGACTAATGACCAATGACTAATGACTGATGACTAATGACTAATGACTAATGACCAATGACTAATGACTAATGACTGATGACTAATTTTTAGCGCGGTCTAGGAGAGCCAGCCAGAGGCGGCGGTGGCCGTTGGGGCTGCTGTAAAATAGCAAATCGATCAGGAGTTTGAGAGCCAAATTAGTTAGTTCTTTGCCGGATAAATCTTCTGCATCTTCCATGCGCGAGGCATAAAAATTGCTGAATTTGTCAATATAATCTCCCAACAAAGCGATTGTGTGAGGTTCGCGATTTTGCTCTGCCATTTGTTCCAGCAGAGCCACAGCACGGCGGATTAAAGCTTGGTGCCCCATTGCTAAATGGCAGCTAATTAACACGAGCGATCGAGCTTCTTCCACATCCAGCTTTTTCCGTCCCCCTTGGCCTTTGCGGAGCGGGTTCGACTGGCGCAGTCGCCACAGAGCCACCCGATCGGCCACTATTGATTCTAAGTTAAGTTCGGCTGCTACCCGCAGCATAGCCTCTGAGCCAATTCCTGTCAGAGCTTCTAGAGCTAACAGCACTAAATCCAGTTGGGCTTTAATGTTGTCCAACTGGGTAGCTTCTGGTGCTTTTTGGGTCAATTCTTCCCAGTTGGGAGACGGGCCCGTTTCGTTTGTGGGAGCGGAGGGCTTTAAAGTCGAGCGCATGGCTTCAGCATAGGAAATTAATACAGGTTCAGGCTGGATATCTAACAGTATCCGGTGCTTTTGCTTGTGGCCAGCATAGCAAAAGCAACTCTGTTAATCTTGCTCCACAACCATGAGCTTTGATTTCGGCAACTCTACTGCTGGACGGAATTGCGAGTTGAAAGTTGCGTTTTCAAGTTCGATCGGCCAAAGCAAAACCCATAACCAAAATTTCCCCCCAACTATGGTACGCCACAACGTGACCGAAATCAAAAAAGATCCTCGCTGTCTCGAATGCTACTCATAGTCTGTCGCTACTTATAGTCTGTCAGATTATAGTTGTCTTTGCTTAATCTGGCGCAATCTATGGATATTACGGAGCAATTTGGTAAAAAAGTTAGACATTTCAGAAAGCTCAGAAATCTTTCCCAAGATCAGCTTGCAGAACTATCTGAATTACATCGTACTTATATTGGCTCAGTTGAACGAGGAGAAAGAAATATAACGCTGCTTAATGCAAACAAAATAGCCAAAGCATTATCCGTTAGTTTAGCTGAACTGGTAACTGATGATGACTGAAAGAAAACTAGATCAAATTTTAGCAAAATACCAAAATTCATTTACCGATAAAGTTTACGCAGAAGAGAATGAAGAACACGATATTTTAATGAATGTGTTTGGTATCTCTCCCATAATAAAAAGAGAAAATAGGCAATATTGGGGGCGCGAGTTAGGTATGTGTTGGCAATTATTAGTTATTGAAACGTGCAAAGCATATTGCAGTAGTTTTCAGCCAGCATTTAATACCAGTTTTTTATGAGGCTGCATAGAATCTGATCCCCCCTAACCCCCCTTAATAAGGGGGGAACAAGATTCTGCTCTTTCGTCAACCCCTACTCACACCCTACTCCCTTATTAAGGGGGATTTAGGGGGATCGAGATATATGCAACGACCCATTAAATTGGTATAAAGTCGGAAGCGATGAGCCGTGCGATCTGATTGTTGATGGGTACGCGATAGATACAAAATACCGTATTGGCTCAGGAGATTCTGGAACACTGAAAAAATTCAAATCCTATGGTCCACTACTTCGTACTTATAATTACGAGCCAGTTATTTTAATACTTAGACAAGATAATTTGCCCGCAGCTATTACAGCGTGCCAAGTAGGGACTTGGAGAGTTTATACTGGGGATGCTTCCTTTGAGTTCATACAAACAATAAGCGGATTTGATTTAAAGTCATTTCTTACTGAAAGAGTGGGAGAATTCCCTGTATACCGCTGACATTATCAAGGCGCTTGTTGATAATCTCTATGTATTCAGGTACTATTTCAATACCAACATACCTAATCCCAAATTCTTGCGCCGCCAGTAATGTAGTTCCAGATCCTGCGAAAGGATCGATGAGAATAGAATTTTCCAAACGCGGTACAAATATTTCGACCAGCTTTCTCATTAGAGCGATCGGTTTAACTGTGCAATGAACGTTAAACTCCTCGGTTTTTTCACGCTGTATACCTTCTAAAATATTGGACTGAAAACCACCGAACTGATCTTTAGTATAAAATAGACCAGTACCATACTCCTGTAGAGTTTCCAAGTAATTATTGACCAGTGGTTTTTGAAGTACGCAGATTGCTTCCCATTCATTCCTCAAACAACTGTGCCAACCATCCCATTTTTCGGGATTTTCATATCCTTTCTTCTCGAACTGTTGTTTGATATTGACACCTTTAGGGATACCACTCGATCTTTTATAAACAAGCATATCTCTCGCATAGAATCCAGCATTTTCAAGTGCTACTTGTACGTGAGCAACAGTTCGTGTGCTGTTGAAAACTAAAACTGTCGCACCCGGTTTGCAGATCCGAAAATGCTGCTCACCCCAATCAAGGCACCACTTCTCATAATCCAGAATGTTGTTACGATTCCTTTGATACCATTTTTCGTTTCTGACTCCACCAGCTAAACCACTGCCATAAGGAATGTTTTTAACAAGGGTTTTATTTCCCTTGTCATTGACTCTTTCAATACGTCTTTGAATTTCTGAATCATCCCATTTATGACCAATAAATTCATAATTATAAGGTGGGTCAGTGATACACGCAGAAACATAATTTTCTGGCAATGTCTTCATCACTTCACGACAGTCGCCAACCAAAACTTCATTTGAGGGAGTTTTTTTCATTAGTCAGGCAGTTACTCAAGTGGGAAATCAACTTTCAATCATGCCACATTTGCAGTAGATAGTGAATCTAAATGAGTCGTGAAACTCTCTTCTCTTTCCGAACTTCGCGTTCTTTGCGTCTTCGCGGTTCGTTGAAAACTTTTTTTCCACAACTCATTTATATTCGCTATAGACAGTCTAAATCATATGTTCCTTGCGACTTGTTTTGCTGCATACAACTATACAATTACGAATCTACCGGAAATGTGTAAATCCTGACTACTTCAAAAATGCGATCGTCACACCTCCACCTCCTTCCTTTTGACTAGCCAACTCATAGCGAGCAACCTGCGGATGAGTGTCCAGAAATTCGTGAATACCCCGCCGCAACTGTCCCGTGCCTTTCCCGTGAATTATCCACAGCACGCCATATTCAACAGCTTTGCTCAGAGCTCTGTCTACTTCAATCTCAGCATCTGAGACTCTCGCACCCCGCAAGTCGATCGTATTGTTGGCAGTGCGAATTGCAATTTCGGGAGCAGATTTTGGCGATTCAGAGGGAGCTTGTTTAGCTTTCGCCGTCGCGATCGCTTGTGCCGCCGCCTTGGCTAATTGGGCTTTAGTTTCCGGTTTTTGACCGTCAAGAGATTCTATTTCTGCCAGTTTGACTGTCATTTTCATCATACCAAACCGCACGGTCAAATCTTCGTTGGCGTCTGGCCCACTCAGGACTTCAGCCGTTTGGCCCAAGCTGGGAATGCGGATGCGATCGCCCACTTTTGGCAGAAAACCCGGTTTGGGTTTGACCGGTGCTGTCCGCGAGGGCAAGTTTTTCTCGGCAATTTGATTCAAAGTTGCCGTTGCTTGTTGGGCATTTTGAGCTGTCTGGTTGCCCGACTGCAAGCGACGAATGATTTGAGCAATTTCGGATTTTGCCCCTGTTATCGCCTCATTTACTGCCACTTCCTGAGCTATTTTTAGGTCTCGCTCCCGTTCTTGCAAAGCCGTCGCTTTTTGAGAAACTTCTCGGTGAAGCTGTTCTGTTTGTTGCAGCAGTTGAGCAGCTTCCCTGGCCTTAGTTTCCTGTTTCCGCCGCTGAGCTTCGAGTCCAGCAATCACTTGATTAACATCGGCAGAAGCACCCCCGACATAGGTTTGAGCTGATTCGACTATTTCTGCTAGCAAACCGAGTCTTTTAGCAATCGTGAGAGCATTGGAACGTCCGGGAATTCCCCACAGCAATCGGTAGGTGGGCTGCATAGAACTATCATCAAATTCCACTGAAGCATTTTCAAAGCGATCGTCTTGATATTTGAGAGCTTTGAGTTCGCCAAAGTGGGTAGTTGCGACTGTTAGCAGGGAATGTTCGGCGAGGTATTGCAAAAGGGCGATCGCTAGTGCACTTCCCTCCGAGGGGTCTGTCCCCGCTCCCACTTCATCTAACAAAACTAAAGAATTGGGAATTGGGCATCGGGAATTGGGAATTGGGAATGGGGAATTGGGAATTGGGAATGGGGAATTGGGAATTGGGAATTGGGCATCGGGAATTGAGTCTCCTGAGCGAAGTCGAAGGGTAGTGGAAGTATGGGGAATTGGGAGGTTTGAATCCTCTTCTCCTCCTTTTTTCAAGACTGCTAAAATACGACTGATGCGGCGTATGTGGCCGGAGAAAGTAGACAAACTTTGCTGCAAAGATTGTTCGTCACCAATATCAGCCAGAATATTGTCAAACCAAGGCAATTCTACAGGTTCGCGGGCGGGTACAAACATTCCCGCTTTCGCCATCAGGGCGACCAATCCCAAGGTTTTGAGAGTAACTGTTTTGCCACCTGTGTTGGGGCCTGTGATGGCGACGACACGGATGTGCGGCTGTATCGTTAGATCGATCGGCACTACTGGGAAACCTTGTTCGTATTGCTGCTGCCAGACTAATAGGGGATGTCGCAACTGACGCAAGGTGATTTGCGATCGCAATTTGGGAATTTCTAATTGGCTGGTTTCCGACTTTTCCCCATCTAATTCTTCTCCATTTTTGGGTGTTAATTCTCTATTTTCTACTTCAATAAATTTCGGCGGATTTGCTTCCAGCCATAAGCTGTAACGCGCTTTAGCACAAGCTAAATCTAAAATTGTCACCACAGCCAACAATCGGTCTAAATCAGGTTTGACAGCAGCAACTTCCCCGGTCAGGGTGCGTAGGACGGCTTCTACTTCTGCTTGTTCTTGCCTCAGCAATTGCCGCATTTGATTGTTGAGATTTACTGTACTGTGGGGTTCTACATACAGTGTCGCGCCGCTGGCTGAGGAGTCGTGAACGATGCCCGGTATGGCATCTTTTTGGGGAGCTTTGACGGGAATAACAAAGCGCGAGTTCCTTTGGGTAATTACCTGTTCTTGAACGGCGTTGGATTGTCTCTGCAAAATCCCCTGTAATATTTGATAAATGCGATCGCGCAACTGTCGGATTTGAGTTCTAATTGTCCCTAATTTGGGAGTGGCTCGATCGGCTACTTGGGCGCGATCGTCTATGCAGCGGTGTATTTCTTGTTCTAATTCAGGATAAGTCCGCAATTGAGCTGCAAGTTCCTTGAGCGTCGGCACATCTGGCTGAGCATCAACGATCCGGCGCAATTGCCTTGCTCCCGCCAGGGTGGTAGCAATTGCCAGCAATTCTTCGCCACTAAGCAACCCTTGCAGTTCCGCTCGTTTCACAGAAGTGCCGATGTCTTGAATTCCTTCAAAAGTCAAGCCGCCGCTCAGCCTGCTCTCTAACTGATAAGCTTCCTGAGTTTGGGCCAGCAGTTCGGCCGTTTGAGCTGGAGTTGCCGGAATTTCGAGTTGGAGGGCGGCGGCGATGCCAAGTTTGGTGGCCGCGAAGGTAGCCAAGTGCTGACACAGGCGCGGCCATTCTAATAGTTCTAGGGTTTCGGCTTGAATCAAAGTTGAACGGTTGTTGGTAATTGGCATTCTCAGGCGTTGACCGAGAAGGTTAATTCACGATACTATGAATTAATTTTAAAGTTTTTTGGGTTTTTTGGGGGCGGTTATTGGTAATTTTTGGTAACATTTAATTATTTGAATTGTAAATATACAGGGATAATTCTGGCTGTTGTATCCTGAAAAGTAATTTGTGGAGCGGGTGTTATGGGAAAGATTTTGGCGATCGCCGATGCTATGACTTTCGAAGTCGTGCAACAGTTACTCTCAGGGGAGGGACATCAAGTGAGAGTCGCCCCCGACGCTAGGGAGGGTATGGATTTGGCTCGGCCAATGTCCCCGGATTTGATAATTTGTGATGGGACTTCCCCTCAAATCGAGTGGTTGGAGCTGTGCCGGTTGGTGAAGGCCGATCGAGCATTGGCCAAAGTGTATTTTATGCTACTGGCGACACCAGAGCAATTTAACAGGCAAACAGAATTGGATGAGTTGATTGACGATGTTGTGCTTAAACCAATAGTTAGGCAAGAATTATTAGGGAGAGTACGTGCAGGCTTGCGATCGCAGAGCTTGAAAATCGAGTTAGAGCGATCGCAACAAGAACTACAACTTGCTCGCGAGCGGATGCTGTCACGGGAAAAAATGTCGAATTTAGGAGAGTTGGCATCGGGGATCGCTCACGAAATCAACAATCCTATTACATTTATTTACAGCAACTTGACTCACGTACAAACCTATGCTAACGACTTAATAGAACTGCTGCGATTATATCAAAAACAGTTACTTAATCCCAGTCCTGAGATTCTGCAAAAACAGCAAGATATGGATGTAGAATTCGTCCTCGACGATTTATTAAAAATTGTGAGTTCGATGCGGACAGGGAGCGATCGCATTCGCCAAATTATCTTGTCAGTACAGGATTTTGCCCGGAGCGATCGTTCCGGGTGGCAATTATTTGATATTTCCGACGGTTTAGAAAACACTCTTTTGTTATTGCAGCACCGCTTACCGGCCCGCGAGGGAAGGCGGGATATCAAAGTAATTAAAGACTACGGAAATTTGCCACAAGTTGAGTGTTATGCCGGCCTGCTAAATCAGGCTTTTTTGAATACGATCAATTATGCGATCGATACTTTAGAAGTATCCAGTCAAGAGTTGGCTCAGTCTGAATCCGTCAACTTTAGACCAGTGATTCAGATTCGCACTCAAGTAGTCGATTCCCAGCGAATATCTATAGAAATTTCCGATAATGGCATCCCCATAAATGAAGATATCAAAGCGCAAATATTCGACCCAGTTTTCATGTCAAAAACCACGGGGGAAGGAAGCGGGTTGGGACTAGCCATGAGCTACCTGATAGTTGTGGAGCAGCACAAAGGCGAATTGAAGTTTTTTTCCGAACCAGAGCAAGGCAATAAATTTCGGATCGAAATTCCGCGGCGGCACACTTAATATCAACTGCGGTTAATTACCGATCGATTTCTCATTTTCCTCTCTTTCTCTGCGCCCTCTGCGCCCTCTGCGGTTCATTAAAAAAAATCTCATTCATACACAAAATAAAACTGCTACACCAACAGACTAAAATGGAAGCGATAGCCAAAGTAACTGCAACTGAAACAGCCTTAAAATTAATAGACTACCTCAAAACCCAGCACGGACAATTAATGTTTCACCAAACCGGCGGCGGCTGCGAAGGTAGTTCCCCCATGTGCTTTCCAGATGGCGAATTCATAGTCGGCGATGCGGATGTATTGCTAGGCGAAATAGGTGGTTTTCCTTTCTATATCGGAACCCAGCAATACGAATACTGGCAGCACACGCAGTTAATTATAGACGTAGCATCAGGACCAGGAGGCAGCGATTTTTCCCTGGAAGGGCCGGAGGGAGAACGTTTTATTACTCGTTCTCGCTTGGCCAGTCAATGCTGATTAACTCTAATTTTTGTAACTAAGATATATTGTTATCTTGGATGCAATCTAGAGCCTTCTATCTCAGAAGTTGAAAAAACGGATGAACGCTATAATTATTGGTTGTGGCTATGTTGGAAGTGTCGTTGCTCAGCATTGGCAAAACCTGGGTCACGCAATCACTGCAACGACGACAACGCCAGACCGGATTGGGGAGTTACAGAAATTTGCCAACCAGGCGATCGTCCTGAAGTGCTGCGATGAAGAGACATTACAGACGATCTTGCAAAATCAAGATGTGGTCTTCCTGAGTGTCGCTCCTACAGCAAACCAACAAGTAGATGCCCTGATGTACGAGGAGACATACCTGCATACGGCCAACAACCTTGTTCTTGCCTTGAAGCATTTTCCCAACGTGAAACAACTCATATATACCAGTAGTTGTGCTGTCTATGGCAATAGTAATGGAGCCTGGGTGAGTGAAGTGTCACCTGTGGCACCAGCTAACAGACATGGAGAGATTTTACATGATACAGAGCAAGTTTTGCTGTCAGCATCCAGCCAAGATTTGAAAGTATGTATCTTTCGCCTTGGAGCAATTTATGGACCTGATCGCGAGCTCAAGAAACGGTTTACTAAGCTTGCAGGCACAACTCGCCCAGGCTCAGGCAATCATTTCACCAATTGGATTCATTTGGACGACATTGTATCAGCAAGTGAGTTTGCGCTCGATCGTCAATTACAAGGAATTTATAACCTGGTGAATGATGTTCCGATCGCTGCTCGTGAATTGTTTAAACAACTGTGCGATCGCTACGAATTACCTGAAGTAGAATGGGATTCATCGGATACCAAAACTCCCTCGAACGATCGGCGCATATCGAATCAGAAGCTCAAAGCAGAAGGATACCAGTTCATTCATCCGAAAGTCGAAGTTTGAGGCTGTTAAATGGCGAATACCTCAGCCTTTTGATCCGGTTTTTCGTAGATTAAAGTACAGCTTCGGGGGGTGTTTTGAGTATCTGGTGTCCAACGCATTGAGGCATAATAGGGAGTATTGAATCGATCGCTCGAAATCACAAACTCAATGGCATCTGGCAACTGGATTTGTAGAAAATCGCCTTGTATTTCAATCGGTTGAGGAGGAACTGGCAATTGAGCCATTTCATCCAATGAAACATAGGTTCCGCCTGTCGCTTGAGCAGGAAGTTTGAGGCTGTTGACTCGATCGATCCTACAGTGATTTTGTTCAGACCACCAAGGTTTGGCTGTCTCTTCCTTGCTCTCTCTGAATAATGAAAATAGGTTGGGTTGAAGGCTATTATCGGGGGATTTGTAGTACATCACCACCACACTCGTTCTTTTGCCTGATGCCAGGAGGTAAGGTTCAAAATAGAATCTTGAACCTGTTCGATCGTGTCCAACCATTATGTCAGAAGAATGGGGATTAAAAAGCAGATAAGCCTCTGGATCAACCGGATGGATAATCAGCGGATTACCCAAGGTCAAAACCCATTGTTTCTGCGTTACTGTTTCTGTCATCCGACTCCTGAAGTCGAGGGAATGGGTGACAGTTTGCCGATCGTCAGAAGGAATGAAGCTGCGTACAGAATCAAGAATATCGAGAACCTGCCCTGCGCCATCATATCTAACCAATATCCCTTGCCAACGTCCGCAGTGATGAGCCATCAAAGTTTCCCACTGCTTTTGAGCAGTCAAAGGTACTTTGGCGGTGATGGACAGTCTGTTCTCTGACATTGGCGTATCCCTATTTTCCCTATACATTAATGAAGAAGTCATTAGTCATTAGTTATTAGTCATTAGTCATTGGTTCTTTGTTATTGGTTATTGGTTATTTGTTGGTTGCAATGCCCAATGCTCAATGCCCAATGCCCAATGCCCAATGCCCAATGCCCAATGCCCAACTATTCTCCTTAACTACTTTAAGCTTTAGCAACTGTAATTAAAGCCAATTCAATTTTGTTGTCAGCGACTTGACTGACTTGTGCACGCAAACCAGGTCCAAAAAAAGTAGCTATTTTTTGCTGTTTTTCTTCCCAGATTTCGATTGGGATCAAGGGCGAGTTAAACTCTAAAATTAACCCATAAGCACCATCCACAGCAACTTCCCGTAACCCTCGCAGCATGGGTCTTTCCTCATCTGTTGGGGCCAAGCCCAAGCGCTCCAGAGCATCATCTAAATGAGCAGTTTGACCGTAGCGAAATCGGGTTACATCTTTGCGGACTTGATTTTGAGTATCGGTGCCCTGCTGTTCCCGCAGAGCGAGAACTTCATCAGAAGTAGGTTCGGTGAAAACTACCGGTTCGAGTTCGGCCGCTTTCAGGGCCAAACCTCCGAGCAACAGCGGAATTCCATAAAAAAAACCGGCCAGATTCAGAGTTGGTTGGTCTGTGAAGTAGGCACCGAACCCGACTGCTGCTATAATACCGCCCACAACTAAGGCTAGGTTTGCTAAAGAAATTTGACGCAACATATTAGTGAGGTAGTTAGCTAGAATCAACAATATACTTTAATTATTATCTGTCAAGAAGTCTTGAATATAAAAAATATTCGATCGCACTCCCAGTAAAAAGTTTACAACCTACTCCCCGCACCCGAACTCTGCCGGATCACCTAAACAAATTGAGATTTTTTGACAAAAGACCTGCAAAAACTGCTAGCATCAATAAGCGCGGGAGAGGGGTGCATCCGTAATCTTGTCTCTAGCTTCAGAAAATTGTCCCGCCGACAGGAGTGTCCAACACCTATAAATATCGGTGTTCATGATGTGCCGTTAGTTCTAGAAGGCGATCGAGATCGCCAGTATCATCAAAGTAGAGAGAGTGGCTCGCCATCGGCCCTCTTACCCTTTCAACCAATTTTCGGACATGATTAAAGACGAAGACAAACAAACTACTGGAGCAAACAAATCGGTTCTAGAGCAGATTAACTCGCTCAAGCGCGAGGATGAAAGGCTTTATAACATCTTAGCCATAGATGTCTGGGCCCTAGCCAAGACAATGGATGAATATCAACCGGGGTTTTGGGCGGCGTTTATGAAAAATCGCGAGAAAGCTCTGAAGCGATTTCTCGCGGAAATGATGAAAAACAAACCCGCAGCCACCAAACGTCCCCCTTTCCTGCGCTGAAGTTTTGGTCAAGTTTTTGAGAGGTATGTGTTCGGCGTTGAAATGAATTTGACCAAAACTGCTAAAAATTGTTGCAGTTGGTCACAAAAGTTATATATTTTTGTTAAGAGTAGCAAAGGAGAGAGAAAATGGATGCACAGACAATCAGAGAGCGCGTAGCAGAGATCGAGAGCAAGCGCGAATCCCTAGTGCGACTGTTAGACAGAACGGATTTGGGCACTCTCAGAATAGACGTAAATCAGGCGATCGAAGAAATTGACGACCTTTTAGAAGAATTCAAGCGCACTTTTTCTAATTAATGGGAATTGGGAATTGGGCATGGGGCATGGGGAATTGGTAATTGGGAATTGGTCATTGGTCATTGGTCATTTGACTAATGACTAATGACTAATGACTAATGACTAATGACTAATTCATAGCCATATCCATTAAAATTTGCTGAGAACTCACTTCCGGGAAATTAACAGGCGGCCGCCGTTGAGAATAGTGACCCCCAGACTGCAAGTCCCAAGCTTGGCGGTTATCCGCCAGCATCACACCCAAAATTTCTTGCAGTTCCTTAGCAATTGTTGGGTCTTCCACCCGCACAATCGCCTCAACTCGCCTGGTGAGGTTGCGCTGCATCCAGTCGGCAGAACCAATATAAACCTCCTCATCCCCACTGTTGAAAAAATAAAACATCCGAGAGTGCTCCAAAAAGCGGCCGATAATACTGATCACTTTGATATTTTCGCTAACGCCCTCAACGCCGGGACGCAAACAGCAAATCCCCCGGATAATCAAATCAATTTTCACCCCCGCTTGGGAAGCTTCGTATAAAGCAACGATGATTTGAGGGTCAACTAAAGCATTCATTTTAGCGACAATGCGGCCACAGCTACCGCTGCCACTGTCAGTCTGCAAGCGGCAGAATTCAGCTTCGCGACGGATCAGGGCCAAAAATCGATCGCGCATATTGACCGGCGCCACCAATAAGTTTCGATAAGACACCTGTCGCGAATAACCAGTCAAATAATTAAACAAATCCGTCAAATCTGAACCCAAATCTTCCCGGCAACTTAATAAACCTAAATCCGTATAAAGTCCGGCTGTTTTCGGATTGTAATTGCCAGTACCAATGTGGACGTAGCGACGGATGCACCCATCCTCCCGGCGCACAACCATGACTACTTTAGTGTGTGTCTTCAGCCCCACCAAACCGTAAACTACATGAACGCCGGCTTGTTCCAACTTCCGAGCCCAGCCAATATTATTTTCCTCGTCGAACCTCGCCTTGAGTTCTACTAAAACGGCTACCTGTTTGCCATTTTGCGCCGCTTCAATTAAAGCGTTGACGATCGGCGAATCACCAGAAGTGCGGTATAAAGTCATCTTAATCGCTAACACGGAGCGATCGTGCGCCGCCTCAGTAATAAACCGCTGCACCGTCGCCCTAAACGAGTGATAAGGGTGATGTAGCATCAAATCCCCCCGGCGGATGACCGTAAAAATATCCTCACCATCGTCAGAATGGGACATCGATTCATCTAAATCCTTTCGGTCTGAGTTCCGCAAGCGCGGCGGCACTACGGGCGTCCACAGGGGGTCTTTCAATTCCGGCACCGACAGTCCGACAAAAGACATTAAATCCTTGAGACCGAGTAACCCTTCCACCACATAAACATCTTGGTCGCAAAGCGCCAACTCCTCCACCAGCATTTCTCGCAGGCCACGGGGCATAATAGCTTGGACTTCCATCCGCACCGCAGAACCACCAAAGCGACGTTTGCGGAGTTCCTGTTCTATAGCCAGCAGCAAATCGTCTGCCTCATCCTCCTCCACCGTCAAATCTGCATTGCGAGTAATACGGAACGGATGATATTCCTGAATGTCCATCCCGGGAAACAGCGCCTCCAAATTGTGAGCAATCACCTGTTCTAGAGGAACCCCAGTCCAAACAGCAGACTTACCTTTCTGTGGCCACTGCAAATCCCCCGGTAGCGACAAAAACCTCGGCAGCACTTCCGGTACTTTGACGCGAGCAAACAATTCTTCCTGGCTGTCCGGGTCTCTGACTACTACTGCTAAATTGAGACTGAGATTGGAAAGGTAGGGGAAAGGGTGGCTGGGGTCAACGGCTAGGGGAGTGAGTACCGGAAATACTTGTTCTTGAAAATAGCGGTGCAAGTAATTGCGCTGTTCTTGATTCAGGTCAATGTAGTCGAGAATGTAGATGCCACTTGTCGCTAATTTCGGTCGCAGGGTTTGCTCAAAATAGGAGTGCTGCTGAGAAACCATCGGCAACAGGCGCTTGCTAATGGCATCTAGCTGTTGTTGAGGTGTACTGCCGTCTGATGTCAATTTGCTGACTTGTGCTTCTACCTGCTGTTTGAGGGCCGCCACCCGCACCATGAAATATTCGTCTAGGTTGGAGCTGAAAATAGCCAGAAACTTCAGCCTTTCTAGCAGCGGAGTCCGGGGGTCGAGAGCTTCGTGTAGCACGCGGTTGTTGAATTCCAGCCAACTCAGTTCTCGGTTGAAGTAGTATTGGGGGTCGCTGAGGTTGATTTCAGTGTAATTTTTAGTGGTAGTCTTTTTTGGCTTGGACATGGTTTGATATCGATTCCGGTTTCACCGGAATGATTGTTGACAGTTGACAGTTGACCGTGAATCTAATATCTTATCAAAGAATGAAAATTTCGATTGTATTTGGTGGTCACTTAACTCGATTTTACCAGGACGATGAAGCGCGGAATAGACTTTATTTTATGAAGATGTTTATTTAAGATTCAACTCATACTTTGAGATTTGTCTATTGTCAGATTTTAGTGACCTACTCCCACACTGAGTGAGTACACAGAGCCTGTGGGCTTCTTTGTAGTCCTCCACCAGAGTGTGCAAAATTTCCTTCTGGTAGGCTCATCCATAGTTCCTACTACATAAAGATTCCCAATGGGCGCATTTTATACTGGGGAAAATGTCCAACCCCAGTCTTTTTAAGTCGATCGCTGGGTTAAGCTCGCGGTCAACCATCAAAGAGTTGTGTTCATCCCAATCATCTCGAATACTATAGCCTTTCTCAGTAACAGTGCGGTACTCTCGGATCTAGGGCATAATCTATTACGAATTAATCAATTACGAATTCCGAATTTAGGAATTCAAAAAATCAACTCGTAACTCGTAATTCGGAATTCGTAATTATTTACCCTAGGGCATAATCTATTACGAATTAATCAATTACGAATTCCGAATTTAGGAATTCAAAAAGTCAACACCAAGATTGAGAACTGCTATAGAATCGGTGAAAATTATTTTATTTCGATAACTGAGGATCGTTGAGGTGTCAGCAGGTTTTTGTGAAATGACGACTGCGACCGCTTGTTCGGCTATGTATTCCAGCGTCTTGAAAAATTGACCAAATGCAGCATCCAACGAAGACTTATTTAGTCCTGATTTGGCTGATGCGACCATTTTAAAGGTAATTACCATCATGTTTGAGTTTATTACGATTGGTCAAACCTTGGAGATGAAGGTCTTCGTCAAGAAAGAATTTAGCTCCTGCTTTGAGCAATTTATAAGCGGTTTTATCGTGAAAATTTTGACGAATAAGAGCAATCCGTTGATGTTGTTTTGCCTCTTGATTCGCCAATTTCCGTCTGGATTTAGAGCCTCGCTTGCGTTTGTTTCCCTTCGTTGCAATACCGTCAAGCTTAGCTTTATTTTTGCGTAACGGCTTGAGTTAAGGTAGTTTTTCGCCTTCAGACGTGGCCAGATATACATCTTCATGAAGCACTGCATCTTTTCAGCCGTTTGAGGGCCTGCTTCACCACCTTGACAAGGCTGGGACACCATACCTCATTTACCACTATTTGAGCCTTAACTGAACCGTATTGTGATATAAGTGGATTTACTTACTCATAACTCGATCGCCTATCTACTTTCAGTATTGTTTGTGAATAATTTAGAACTATGGCTTTAGTCATTGCTGGTGAACGGAGTGGGGCGGGAAAGACTACTGTAACGATCGCCCTTTTAGCTTATTTAATCCGTCGTGGCTTGAATGTCCAATCTTTTAAGGTAGGCCCGGATTACATCGATCCGATGTTTCATGCTTTTGTCACGGGCCGCCCCTGTCGGAATTTAGACGCGATATTAACGTCTGAATCTTACGTGCAGAAGTGTTTTTATCGTCATATTCAAGATGTGAATTATGCCCTTGTTGAAGGGGTGATGGGACTATTTGATGGCGTGAGTCGAAGGAAGAGGGGTTCGGCAGCGGATTTTGTAACGGATGTAACGGATGTCAAGGATACAAGGAAGGCAGAAGGAAAAGAAGAATTCAATTATGATTTTTCTTTTGCTTCTACGGCTCATGTTGCGTCTTTGCTAAATTTGCCGATATTGTTAGTAATAGATTGCAGTCGGCTGTCTGGTTCTGTGGCTGCGATCGCACATGGTTTTCGCTCTTTTGACAAAAACCTTAATTTCGCTGGTTTGGTGTTGAATCGGGTGGCGAGCGATCGACATTTGGAATTGCTTCAAGATGCCCTAAAACCGCTCAATTTACCTGTTTTGGGGGTGCTGCGACGGGATGAGGCTGTGACTATTCCCGATCGCCATTTAGGCCTGATTCCTGCTGAGGAGTTGCCGCATCTTGATGCTGCGATCGATAAGTTGGCTGATTTGGCTGCTGTTGCTTTTGACTGGGAGCAACTTTTGCCAATGCTGACGACAACTTCTCATGGGGGGGGTGAGGGGTCTGAGCAACTTTTGGGTAGCCACAGTCTCCCTACGGTTATCTTAACACAAAAAAACGAGGCTGTCAACAGTTTGGTCGGAAAATTTTCGGGGCGAATTGCAGTGGCGCGCGATCGGGCTTTTAATTTTTACTATCAGGATAATCTGGATTTATTGGAAGAGTTGGGTGCGGAGTTGGTATTTTGGAGTCCTCTTGATGATGCTGTGTTTCCCGACAATGTGCAAGGGTTATATTTTGGTGGCGGTTTTCCCGAAGTTTTTGCTAAGGAATTGAGCGGTAATGTTTTAATTCGGGATGCTGTTAAAACTGCTATTTTGGCGGGAATGCCGACTTATGCTGAGTGCGGGGGTTTGATGTATTTGTGTGATTCCATTGTAGACTTTGATGGCAATTCTTGGGAAATGGTGGGAGTGTTGCAGGCTACTGCTGAGATGGGAAAGCGTTTGACGCTGGGATATCGAGAAGCTGTTGCGGTGAGAGATAGTTCGGTGTTAGCTGCTCTTGATGAGGTTTGTGGCCATGAGTTTCATCGATCGCACTTAACTGTGGAACCGATTAATCCAGTTTACCATAGTTGGAGGTACGGTAAGCGGGGGGAAGTTGAGGGAGTTGCTGGCGGTTGGGGGGTTTGTCAAGTTTATGCTTCTTATTTGCATTTGCATTGGGGTGCTCGCCCTGATATTCCGGCTCGGTTTTTGCAGTGGTGTGCTGAGTTTGATTGTAAGGGTGTTTTGGGCGATCGATTTACTAATTAGATTTTTTTTTTAACCGCAGAGGGCGCAGAGGGCGCAGAGGGGAGAGGGGAGAAAAGAGTGTCTGTGTTAGAATGTTTTTGATGCAATGAGTGAGGGGATTTTGGGATTTATGAGTATATCTGTTTCTGTTAGGCAATTGTCGGCACAGTGGATAACACCGGAGATTTTTCGGGGTTACGGTCAAGTTATTTTTGCGAGTGTTGATGGCAAGTCTTTTGATGCTGAGGATGCTCAGTTAAATTTGCAAAATGGTATTCCTAGATTCTACATCATGCGGCTGCAAAATACAGGTCGCAAGTTTCGCAAAATTACGCGACACGTTCAATGTACTCAGTGTTTGGGTTCTCTGGAAGGGCAGGATTGGTTGATTGCTGTTGCTCCTCCTTCTGATGGCTACAAACCGAGTTTGGAGGATATTGTTGCTTTTCGGATTCCGGGTAATTGTTTTATTAAGTTGGAAGCGGGTACTTGGCACGCTGGACCTTATTTTGATGCGGATTTTGTTGATTTTTACAATCTAGAATTGAGTGATACTAATGTTGTTGACCACTTCAGCTATGATTTTGTGAAACATCACAAGCTGGAATTTGAAATAGTCAGCAGTCATTAGCTATTGGCATAATCTGTACAGGTTTCACCGTGCAAGATGCCTGGTACTGTTTGGGTACGGAAAATATGTTGGATGTCGCTCACATGGCTGTTTGTTTTTGTCAGATGATGGGAATGGCTGAGATTTTCCCTGTTTTTAATATGGTGATTGTCAAGGATGCGAAAACTCTCTAGTTGGGAGATGATAATTATGGGATAGATGCGGGAAAACCTGCAAATTTGATTGTGTTGAATACCGATGATTGTGATGATACAATTAGGATGTACACTCTGGTTCAGGATTTGATTTCGCGGGGAAAGTTGCTGGCGGAAACTGAACCTTCTCAAATTATTTTTTATTCTATTTGACAAACACTATTTGAAGCTGTTAAACTATGAATCAAGGTGCTATTCCTGATGAGAGTCCGAGAAATTTGCCGGAGCAATTGCTCCTACAAGATGCTAAGGCTGGTAATTGCATAGTAATTCATTGCGGTACAGATAGACTGTTGGGGGATGCACCGAGACTTGTTGCTCTTTATGGCGGGAATTCTCAATATTGGGATAAAATGACCAGTATTGAGGCTTTTGAAGTTAATGGATATTCTGTACAAGTCCATTGGTTTCGGAACAGTCAGACTCTTCAAGAGGTGGAGTTCAAGTTCAAACGACAATATCCTAAAACAGCCCCTAAAAATCTATAGGTAATCAAGTTATGAAAATTCGTTGTATTGCAAAGACTGGTGCATCTCTTCCTGAAAATTATATAGATCCCCCACGGGGTTACACTAGAACAGTTGAGTTATCACTAACTATAGGCAAGGAATATGTTGTTTACGCTATCCGAGAATGGAAAGGAACTATTTGGTACTATATCTGCGACGATAATTACAGCTATTATCCCATCCATAATCCGGCACCGATGTTTGAAGTGGTTGACAGCCGAGTTTCTAAGTATTGGCGGTTTGAACTTTCGCCCAATGGATTGTTAATGATAGCTTTTGAGCAGTGGTTTACTGACCCTTATTTTTATGATAAGCTGACGGATCAGGAAGAGGCGGAGGTGGAAATTTTTGATAAGGTTAAGGAATTGATGGATGATGAGGATTTTGCTTTGCCTCCGCTGGATTTTGCAGTTGAAAAGTTGCGGGAAACTGTCAGTGTTTGAGTGGGAAACAAACATCGAACCGGGCTGAATTTATGAAATATACTAATTAATCTGGCCTAAAAAATGTCAAAATAGTTGTATTCGTAGGGTGGCAATGCCCACCGGAACATTTGTAACTCATGCTTTTACACCCCTGATATTTAACGGTACACGACCGCATCAAATTTTATGAATGATAAATTTAAACCACTAGACCGCGATGATGATGTTTTGTTGTTCGATAACAATAATACATTTACAGTAGCGAAACTTAAGGATTTAGTGAGTCAAGAATTTAAAGAAAGGTTTTTAACAAGCTATCACAGCCAACCAATGTATCGCGGTGGTTCTACGGAACGTGTGGATATCAAATCAGATTTAAGCACGATTTCGTTCGAGTCAAAAGGTTTTATGTGCAGTGAAATTCAATGGAAATGTAGAAACTCAGTAAATTGTAAACTTCTAAAAGTAGGTTTTGGAGGATGGCAGGAAGGAAAATTGAGAGTGCAGGCAAGAGTCGTAAATTCATATTACGAAAATAATGATTATAAAAAGTATAAGGAAGCTGTTATTGATATATGTATAGAATTCTGTCCCGATCGCCCAACTGAACCTATATCGCCTTTAGATGATATCAGACAATCCGAGGCATACAAAAAACTGCTCGAAAATGACTGACAGCCACCCGATCGCCCTTACAATACAATAATCGATCGCACTTATATCTGAACCTTAGATTTTCAACCGCAGATGAGGGCAGATGTACGCGGCTGAACGCTGATGTTTTTAGGATGGACTATGATAAATATAGAAGAATATGTCGATCGCACCGCCGAACTGATAAACTTACCCTTAGACCCAGAACATCGGCCCGGTGTTGTGGTAAACTTCGAGAGGATAGTGCGAATCGCCCAACTTGTTACCGAATTCCCTTTACCTCCAGAAATAGAAGCCGCGCCAGTGTTTGAACCTTAGATTTTAAACCGCAGATGAGGGCAGATGAACACAGATGAACGCAGATGTTTTTTAGATAAGGCTGATGCGGTTGCTACGGCAGCGGCGGTTAAATGTGGTAAGGTGACTGCTACAGCGTCGGTAAGTGCTGCTTTGGAACGGATTGCTGTTGCCGATCGAGCTTTTAACTGTTTTACTGTTGTTACTGCTGAAAGTGCACTTGCGGATGCAGCTCGAATCGATCGGGCGATCGCAAATAATGAAAACCCAGGCCCTTTAGCGGGTGTTCCCTTCGCCGTTAAAAACCTCTTCGACATCGGCGGAATTGTCACTCTAGCAGGCTCTAAAATCAACGCCGAACACCCTCCGGCTACGCGGGATGCGGGGGCGGTTGCCAGACTCAAACAAGCGGGTGCTGTGCTCCTAGGCACTCTCAACATGGATGAGTACGCCTACGGTTTTGTCACCGAAAATAGTCACTACGGGCCCACGCGCAATCCCCGCGATACTACCCGCATCGCCGGCGGTTCGAGTGGCGGTTCGGCTGCGGCGGTTGCTGCGGGTTTAGTACCTATAACTTTGGGCTCGGATACTAATGGTTCCATCCGCGTACCGGCTGCTTTGTGTGGGGTTTTTGGCTTTAAGCCTACTTATGGTCGTTTGTCAAGGGCTGGAACTTGTTTGTTTTCGGGCAGTTTGGATTGTGTGGGGCCGTTTGGGCGATCGATCCGAGATATTGCGACTCTGTATGATATCTTGCAAGGGCCCGATGCTGATGACCCGGTTTGCACCAAACGCCCGCCAGAACTTTGTTCGCCGCAGTTAGATCGAGGAATTGCGGGATTGCGAATTGCTGTTGCTGATGGGTATTTCGCTACGGGGGCCCAACCGGAAGCTATGGAGGCTGTAGAAATAGTTGCAAAAGCCTTGACAAATGTCCTCAAATGTGGTATGCAGACAGTAAAAACAACAACAAACCCCCCTAAAATTGGGGGGCTTGCAACTGTCAGCATCCCGGAATCCGATCGCGCGCGGGCTGCTGCATTTATCATTACCGCCTGTGAGGGGGCAAATTTGCATCTCGACAATTTGCGATCGCGCCCTCAAGATTTCGATCCGGCGACGCGCGATCGTTTTTTAGCCGGAGCCCTGATCCCGGCGGCTTGGTACTTGCAAGCCCAGAGATTCAGGCGGTGGTATCGCGATCGCCTACGCGAAATCTTCCAACAAACAGACATCATTCTCGCGCCCGCAACCCCGATGGCGGCCCCTCTAATTGGTGTCGAGAAAATGGTAATAGCCGGACAAGAAATCTTAGTGCGTCCCAATCTGGGACTGTTCACCCAACCCCTATCATTTATAGGCTTGCCCGTTCTTTGCGTACCCGTAAAGCGTCCAGGGGCTTTGCCCTTGGGGGTGCAAATTATTGGTGCTCCCTACAGCGAAGCGGTGATTCTCCGAGTCGCTGCGGTATTAGAATCCCAAGGAATTATATCTGCCGAATCAATTAGCCACTAATTCTAGGGTTTGTTGTTGCGGTGGAAGCGTCTCTTAGTTCTTCTGGCGATCGCTTTGCGCTTTTGCTTTTCCAACGGGGTTTCAAAGTGGCGGTGCTTTCTCATGTCGGGGAAAATTCCCGCTTTGGAAACTTGCCGCTTGAAGCGTCGCAGGGCTGACTCAATCCCTTCGTTTTCGCCGATTACAACTTGGGTCATTCTTTCTCCTTAGTGTTTGTTAGATCAAGTTTTATGATATCAAGGTTTCTGGCAGCGCGATCGCCCAAAACCCTAAAATTATACCAAATCCGCTGCGATCGCAACTGTTCCTCTTCAGTCCGCGCACCATCGGGACTTGGGTTTTGGAGCATCGGAATTGATGCGGCTGGTTAATTCTGGACTTTGGTTGTGGAGCATCGGAATTTATTCGGTGGCTTAATTTTAGGCTTAATTTTCGACCAACTGATTTTCCTGGCGGAGGTAAGCTTGAATAAACGGGTCTAATTCGCCATTCATCACATCGGCGATCGCCGTTGTTTCCACTCCAGTCCGCACATCCTTAACCATTTGATAGGGGTGAAAAACATAATTACGAATTTGCTGGCCCCAAGCCGCCTCTACCATGTCGCCCCGAATTTCGGCAATTTCCGAAGCCCGCTGTTCTTTTGCAATCACCAATAGCCTAGATTTGAGTAATGCCAGAGCTTTTTCCTTATTTTGCAACTGACTGCGTTCCTCAGTACAGCGCACGGCCAAACCAGTAGGAAGGTGAACGATGCGGACTGCGGTTTCTACCTTGTTAACATTTTGCCCGCCCTTGCCGCCTGCGCGGGAAGTAGTGACTTCTAAATCCTTTTCTGGGATGTCCAACTGTACGGAGCGATCGAGAATTGGCATCACTTCGACACCGGCAAAACTGGTTTGACGCTTGTCGTTAGCATTGAAAGGCGAAATTCTGACCAAGCGGTGAGTGCCTTTTTCCGATCGCAAATAACCGTAAGCATAGCGACCGGCAATTTCCAAAGTCACAGATTTAATACCCGCTTCCTCTCCCTCAGAGATTTCGGTTAAATGTACTTTATAACCTTGACTTTCTCCCCAGCGCGTGTACATCCGCAGTAGCATTTCTGCCCAATCTTGAGCATCAGTACCACCCGCACCGGCGTTAATAGTCAAAACGGCTCCGCCTTCGTCGTAGGGTCCCGATAGTAATTGTTGCAGTTCCCACTGGTCGAGGTCGCGAGTTAACTGAGAAAGGCTGGATGTGGCTTCTTGAAACAAGGATTCGTCTGCGTCTAGCTCTAGCAATTCTAAGATAGCTCTAGCGTCTTCCAAGCTTGCTTGCCAATGGTGGTATTGGTCTAAGTGAGATTTGAGGTCATTAAGTTCTTGGAGGGTTTCTTGGGCTTGGTTTTGGTCGTCCCAAAAAGCTGGTTGAGCGGCAATTTGCTCTAAGTCTTGGATTTTTGCGGATAGTGCGGGGATGTCAAAGATAGTCCTGAGTTTTACCCAGGCGATCGCACAATGTTTCGATATCGCGTTTGATGTCTAGAATTTCCACTGTTAGTCCTCGTGGTTTTGGAGTGTTTTGTTTATTATAGCTTAAATTTGGATATTTCAACAAAATGTTATTGCTTCTTCCTGATTAGATATACTGCCAACCCGTTGAATGACAAATTTTACTACCTATAAAATTAAACATGAAGCGAGCTGAACATCTGAGTATTTGCGATCGCAAGGAATCGATCCCGATCGCCAGCCTGAATCGTGACATTCGATCGGCTTCACCGCATTCTTCCTTGTAACTAATGACCAATGACTAATGAGTGGGGAATGGTTCATGGGGAATCGGGAATGGGGAATGAGGCATTGGAATTAACACAAAGAACCAATGACTAATGACCAATGACTACTGACTAATGACTTCTTAAATATACTGC
Organism: Microcoleus sp.; assembly: GCA_042408215.1. Classification (GTDB taxonomy): domain Bacteria; phylum Cyanobacteriota; class Cyanobacteriia; order Cyanobacteriales; family Microcoleaceae; genus Microcoleus. The sequence goes on from JAYFMW010000005.1 coordinate 288,651, forward strand.
GAACCAGTGGCATTGAAAGTTTTACCACATTCGTGAGCGCAAACATCCAATCTTTTAGAACAGGAAAAACTTGCTGTGAGGTCTTCGCGAAACCAATCACTTGTTAGCGCATCTTTCACAGATTTAGTTTTGAGAGAATTAAATTCCTTTCCGTACTTTGCAATTAAAGCCAGCATTTGCGGTCTGTAAGTGTCCTTAGAAACAGCGTATTTAGTATGACTTATACCAATTTAATGGGTCGTTGCATATATCTCGATCCCCCTCGCATCCCCCTGAATAAGGGAGTAGGGTGTGAGTAGGGGTTGACGAAAGAGCAGAATCTTGTTCCCCCCTTATTAAGGGGGGTTATACCAATTTAATGGGTCGTTGCATATATCTCGATCCCCCTCGCATCCCCCTGAATAAGGGAGTAGGGTGTGAGTAGGGGTTGACGAAAGAGCAGAATCTTGTTCCCCCCTTATTAAGGGGGGTTAGGGGGGATCAGATTCTACGGGGCCTCATAAAAAACTGGTATTACCCAACAACAGGGCCAAAGTTCCGCTTCAAAGCTAATGAAAATATCTTTGCTGGCTTGAGTTTGACAGCTAATTTCTACATTGCGGTAGTAATTGTTTAGGCCACCGTAGGTTTCTACAACTTTGAGAAATTCGCCTCCCTGTGGATTTTGATATTGTTCCAACGATGGGGGTTGGAGTTCTTTGCTGGCTGGCTTTGATGGGACAGACTGAGTTGGTTCTGGGTGCTTGAGAGGTTTCGATAGCTATAGCTTGATACCAAGCGTAATTTGCTTTTTCTGGTTGTCCCAACTGCGTCAACACTTGAGCTAAATTGCGATCGGCACGAATGATAACATGACGATTGTCGGGGCGGGTTTGACCAACAATCATCGCCATAAACCAACAATCTCATCAACCCGCCCCCACCCAACCAAAAATCCGTACATTTTTTCCATCTAATAAAATGTAAGGTTGAGGTAGGTAATCCGCTTATAACATGATTGTAGGGGCGGGTTTTACTAACAATCATCGCCAGAAACCAACAATTTAATCAACCCGCCCCCACCCAACCAAAAATCCGTACATTTTTTGCAGCTAATACAGCAGATTGCAGGTTTATGAAGTACACCCGCCTATCGATTAATCCCCCTAGGGACACGGCATTGCGTGTCCCTACAGCACTTCATAAACCTGGGATACGCTGTAAAATGTAAGGTTGATGTAGGTGAGCCGCTTATAACATGATTGTAGGGCGGGTTTGACCAACAATCATCGCCAGAAACCAACAATCTCATCAACCCGCCCCCACCCAACCAAAAATCCGTACATTTTTTGCAGCTAATACAGCAGATTGCAGGTTTATGAAGTACACCCGCCTATCGTTCAATCCCCCTAGGGACACGGCAATGCCGTGTCCCTACAGCACTTCATAAACCTGGGATACGCTGTAAAATTTAAGGTTGATGTAGGTGAGTCCAAGCGTACCTCATTGAACAGAGAAGGGCTATATATGAAAGAAAATAATTATGAAATACGATGTAGGTACTCCGCTGTGTGGGGGCGGGTTTTCGAGATAGTGAGTTGCCGACATAAATGGTTGGTAAAACCCGCCCATAGGAGAAATATATATGAAAGCAAATAATTATGAAATACGATGTTAGCCCCCGCAGGTGTTACTGGAAGAGTTGCACTTTTACAAAAAGTTTATTTCTGTGCCTAATTGCTGTTTCTGCTTGGCTTCTTGCCTTATCCCCACAGCAATCTGTGGCTGCATTCCCCCAGCAGCTTCTGTGCCCCACGGGCGACGTTGCCAACTTCCCAGCACCTCCGCTTTCGCAAACTCAAAAGAGTGTTCCGAGTCTGTGGCGGGCTCAAAAAGAATTTGGTGGAAAATTACTCGATCGCTGGTTTGTCGATCCGAGCGATACTTGGGTAGTTCTGATAGTCAACCGCCAACTTTGGAGTTTACTCGACTATATGGAACGGTATCAGTTTGTCAACCGCTTCGGTAATGTTGCCAACGAATATGGATACAATATGCGAGTGTGTAACCGTCAAGGCAATGCTTTGGCTGTTTACTCTTGCAATTCCTCTAGACTAAGCTGTCGCATCGATTTAGAATCAGTATCAAATCCGGGTATTCAAAGAAGGCAAAAGCTATTTTAGAATCATCCTAATATTACTCGTTCCCCAGCTCTGACTGGGAATGCCTTTCACTCTTGCTCTGTCTCCATTAAAATGAGCCAGTAATTGGGAGGAAGCAGAGCCGAAGGATATTCATTACCAGGCGGAGCCTGGTAACGAGAAACAAGGGGATTTTACCCCTACTTTAACTCTTAACTACTTGCCGCATTTCTTGCCAGTGCGATCGATATTGTGCAATTCCAGCATCCCCAAAAGGCAGCATAAACTCGCTCCGATCAAGAATCTTGGCATCCGGCAACAATAAAGGATTAGTGCGAACATCTGCCGGCAAATCCTCCTGTTTCATGCCGACAATTATCGGCGAACTAGCCTTACTCAGCAAAGACAATTGAGGAGCAATCGCAGGTTGTAAACAAAAATCAATCCATTTTTCTACTAAAGGCACTTGATTTCCCGACGCTGGTTCTACCCACAAATCTGTCCAAAGTGCCGTTCCAGAAACGGGAATTACCACGGCAATATCCTTCTGAGTTTGCAACAATGGCAGCACATCACCAGAGGAACCGACAGCCAACCAAGTATCGCCTAAAATCAAAGGTTGTAGATAAGAGTCGGAACTATAAAGTTTAACTTGCTGATGTAATTTGGTGAGTTCTTCTTTGAGATTGGGAACTTTATCTAACTGCTGGGTATTGTAAGATTTACCTAATTTTTTCAAAGTTAAACCAATAACTTCTCTAGCATTGTCTGGTAGAGAAATACGATCGCGCAATTCCTCACGCCACAGGTCGCTCCAATCTTTGGGAGTCCACCCCAAAGCCTTAAATTTGTCAGTTCGATAAGCAATTACTGTATTTCCCCAGCGGTAAGGTACACCCCAAACTTTACCTTTGGCATCTAACAAACCCCGATCGTTTCTCGTTACCAATTTTCGCCATCTTTCGGGCAATTTTGACCAATTAGAAAACTTCGCTGCTTCGATTGGCTTAATCAATTTTTGTCGAATTGCCAAAGTTAGCCAGTAATCTCCTAGCATCACCAAGTCAGCTTGATTTTTTGTTTCGGGAAGCCGTTTCCAATCCTGCAAAAGGGCGAACAATTCTTGTAATTGCCATGACTGCGTTACCTGCAAAACCGGAGACGGCTTTAACTCCCGGCTAAACTTACTTACCAGTTGGGCTGGAACAGCATTTTTGAGCGATCGAATTTTTAGAGTTGGCTTCGAGTCGCACCCAGCCGCCAATTGACTTAAAGTTAGGGTAGCTGCCCCCAGTAGCAAAGACCTTCGTTTCACTTGATCTGATGTGCTTTTCTCAATATTGACCGATCGTACTCAACTTACCATTGATCCACCCACTTCTGCCTTTTTGCCATCCCCTTCCCTTCCATTTGACCTAGTTTTGCCTCCTGTCGAGCGATCGACCAAATCTGTGTTATATTTCTTAAGATGTATCCCCAATAACAGAGTGCAGTCATCCCCCGCTCCTTCGACTCGCCCATCAAATCGATCAGGTCGATCTAAAATGTAGCGAAAAAAGTAAATAAACTACTAGGCATATAGCAACCTTCGGGCGCGGTTAGGAGGTTTTGAATTGCTGAAACCATTGATTTTATTGCTTCTGACTTCTGCGTTCTTCCTTCTGACTTGAACATCTGCTATAAATGCGATCGAACACAGACCAAGGGAGAACGGGAGCAGCGGAAACGCTCTGATGATTATTCCACATTTCGACTACGCTCAATGCACCGCAAAATCGGTTAAATACTAAGAGAGAAATGCACGACAACTTAATAGGTAAAAACGGATAAATGTATCGATTTGAGATTTGAGATTTGAGATTTGAGATTTGACCCCAGGGATAAATCTGTTCGCAGGTCGATCGGATACCACTTTTTTTATTTGTGGACAGATGAATCCGGGAGCTTGTAACCCAATTGCTTTCGGTCAGGATTGAGGACACAACATAAGCCTCAAAAATTAAATAATTTAGTGATAAATCCCAGTTGTGCAAACCGTTGCCTAAAATAAAAGATCTAAATTAGGACACAAAGGATGATTGTATGGAAGCACTCCGACAACAAGTTACAGCATTGACTCAACAAGTCGAGGCCCTCTACAAACTCATAGAAAACCTGAATGCAAAGCTACTGGAGTCAGCCAACGAGACTAAGCTAGCCCAGCAGCATAAAGACTGCTCCCGAAAGGAAGGAACTGACAAAACCTCCCCCTATCCAAGCTACAGAAGTCTCGACGCGATGCTGGAACACAAAGACATACTCTTAGATGACGGCTACTTCGACAAGAATTATCAAAGCCTGGAAAAAGAGCTGACAGCAGATATTCAAATCCAGCGTCTCACAGCTCAGTTAACAGCAGCTTACAATCGAATTGCCGCCTTGGAAGAACAGTTGCTGGCCAAAAGAATGCACTCGCAACAGGTAGGTGGCTCTAATTAAACATGACTACCGGGGAGGGGGCATTAATTCTGGAAGAAATATAAGTTACGTTTATTTCTGCAACAGCGCGTCTGAAATTTTAATTTTTAATTTCTAATATTTAATTTCACACCGATCGGCTAATGCTTCAACTGCTTGGAGGAGTTGAGTAGGACTCCAATTTGCAGCGAGCCCGCTGGCGATCGCACAACTTCCGGCGCCCACCCCTTCCTTTACAAATCCGCGATCGTAAGCTTGCAATTGGGGGTAGCGAGACCCAGCAAAACTTAGCTGTGCCGCCAACAGAGGCACCGCGCCGACCTCACGAGCGAGTCCTACCGTGTCCCCTGTCGGGTCTTGGGCCACCCAGCAGGTAGTCCCCACCACGACTTGTTCGGGACACCATACAAGAGCATATTCGCGGGCGATCGCCTCCATCAAAGCGTACACTGCCAGCATCTGGGTGCCGCCAGCTAGCATCACGCCGCAAGTTCGACTCGCGGCGATCGCCATTCCCGCCGTTACTACCTGCATCGGATCGCCCACCAGCGCTATAAGTTCCAGAGGAGACATTTTTTCTCCTCCAATTTCCCAGCCAGCCATCTGCAATCCCGCTGTCACCGCGGCCAATTTTTGAGCATGATTGCACTGAGGATGAGAACTATTAACCTTCCCCGCCGCCGCGATCCCCAAACCCATTAATACCGCCAAAGCAGTAGTCGTTCCCCCAACTACGCACTCCCCTAAAATTAAATAGCTACCATTAGTTAAAGCCGCCAATTTATCTCCCCAAATTAACCCTTGTTCCAGCAAATGTTTGACTGTTTCGAGTTCTAAAGCATTCCCAGAAGTGAGACACTTGGCGGGGGTGCCACCCAAATCGATCGCAGGTACGGGAGGTGGGAGGGGCAAACCAGCATTAAATAGGTAACAAGGAATATCCAAAGCCTCGACTACAGCGCGAGATATGAGTACCGGGGAAGCACCAGCTTGTAGAGGCGGTAAAGGATATTGGGGATGATTTTGGGGGCCATTATACAAAAATTCTGCATCGGCCAAACAAGTAAATTGGCGATCGTGCGGCGTTGCTCCTGCTGCTGAAATACCCGGAATCAAGCCAGTATCTGTAAATCCTAAAATGCAAGCAAATATCGGTTTTCTTCCCCGATAGCGTTCCAGCCACCGCTGGCCCTGTTCGATTTGCGTATAAATACCAATCATAATTAGTCAGTAGTCATTAGTCAGTAGTCAGTAGTCAGTAGTCAGTAGTCAGTAGTCATTAGTCAGTAGTCAGTAGTCAGTAGTCAGTAGTCATTAGTCAGTAGTCAGTAGTCATTAGTCATTAGTCAGTAGTCAGTAGTCAGTAGTCAGTAGTCAGTAGTCAGTAGTCAGTAGTCAGTAGTCAGTAGTCAGTAGTCAGTAGTCAGTAGTCAGTAGTCAGTAGTCAGTAGTCAGTAGTCAGTAGTCAGTAGTCAGTAGTCAGTAGTCATTAGTCATTAGTCATTAGTCATTGGTTGTTGGTTGTTGGTTATTGGTTATTGGTTATTGGTTATTGGTTATTGGTTGTTGGTTGTTGGTTATTGGTTATTGGTTATTGGTTATTTGTTAAAGGCCCCAATTCCCAATTCCCAATTCCCAATTCCCAATTCCCAATTCCCAATCACAAATAACTTATAACTATTCTTCGTAATCAATCAAAACTTGCACCCAGTTTGGCGGGCGCGGAATTGGATTTCCCAAACGATCTAACAGCAGCAAAGCCACTAAATGCACCACAAATAAATAGATAATATTGTTGACCAAAATCATCGCGGCGGCGATCGCCCCAATGGCGCTCAAACTCGGCACACTCAGCCAGCCCAGCTTCACAAACACCCATTCCACCATCTCTGTAACTTGCGCGGTTACGTAAACCCAGAGATCTTGACCCACCAAAGCTGACAGCAGCCAAAACCGAAAAAAGAAGCCAATGGTGCCAATCAGCGCACCCACACTAATAGAAACAGACCAACTCGCTTTGCGCCGCCAAAGTCCTCCCAGCGCAACTCCCATAATTCCAAAAGGCATTACATATAAAATGCTGCGCGTCGGGCCCATGAGTACCGACAGCAGCAAACCGGAAACTAAAGCTGACATCCAAGCAGCGCGGTTCCCCCAGCGCAGGTAGACAAGGGCGATCGGCACCGGGAAAAAAACCCGCAGCAAAGGGCCTAGTGGAAAGTAATAATTTACTAGCCAAATCAAGCTAGCGGTACTTGCCAAAAATGCCGTTTCCACGAGCCTCAAAGAGTCTGACTCCGTAGCGTTTGTGGGGGAATTTGGATTTGTGCGATCGGCTGAGCAAGCTGAAATAGCGGCGGCTTCCCCCCGATCGTTGGTACTGGGTGAACTGCTCGAATTAGACGGGGAATCTGCTGACAAGAAATTACTCATCCGATTTTAGATTTTAGATCTGAGATTTGAGATTGGCAAACTGCTGGCTGTTATACCAATTTAATGGGTCGTTGCATATATCTCGATCCCCCTCGCATCCCCCTTAATCAGGGAGTAGGGTGTGAGTAGGGGTTGACGAAAGAGCAGAATCTTGTTCCCCCCTTATTAAGGGGGGTTAGGGGGGATCAGATTCTACGGGGCCTCATAAAAAACTGGTATTAGCGGTAATTTCTCTGTTTTTTTGACATGAACCGCTAACAGTCGCAGCAGCCCGATCGATGAAACACTATTCTTTTTCCTCCTTAACTTCCTGAATCACAAAAACCGAGCAAGATGCGTGGTGAACTACGTAATTGCTAACGCTGCCGAGAAAAGCTTCTGCCAGCCCCGTGCGGCCGCGCCTCCCCAATACTATTAAATCAGCGCCCCAATTTTGGGAATATTCACAGATACAATGCCCCGGATCGCCGTCGATTTTAGAATCAAATTCTACCTGTAATCCCTGCTTTGCTGCTGCGTCGCAGTAATTTTGCAGCAAACCCTCAGCCTGTTTTATATCCCTTTCCATCCGCAAACTTTGAGCTTGATAAGCTTGATCCATTAACTGCACATTCATGCCCAAATCTACCGGAATTGGCACTGCTGACTCGCCCAGGGAGTGGATAGTAACGCAGTGAAATAGCATCACAGAAGCTTGATTAGCCAGAGCTAACTCTAAAGTTTGGCTGAAGACGCGGTGGCCCAGTTCCGAATCATCTACAGCAGCGAAAATTTTCTTAAAACTCACAGTTTTACCTCCGTAAAAAATATTAAAAACAGTTAACAGAGAGTGCTTTTGGAACTTTGACCGTCGTTCATCTATCTTCCCCCTTGGAGACTCCCACTGTACCTGTACCCTGGTCAGTGGCGAGAGGAAAAGGGGGGCAAGGTTTATGCTGCATACGAATAACCATCCTTTCGGTGAACAACTGAACAATATTTGTGACTAATTCCCGATACCAATTCGGATGCGGAAATATTGAATGAACCACTCGTTCTAACGGCAACACGCCCAACGTATTTACCAATTTTTTTGCCGGAGGTTACAATCGCTTTAACGATATCTCCCGTTTGAAAGCCTTTGACAAATTTAAACCTGGGGACATAGCAAGATGGAAATCCAAACTTGTCAGTGCGGCACATTTGACCTGTCCCATGCCCAGTCGCTTTAATTAACAATGGCTTGTTTGTCACAACTTTCAGCGACTCAACTTTTCCAACACAGGCTGCATCTAACCAGTGAGTTTTAGCTAAATTCAATCGAGTGCGGTTGAACTTTGTTAGGCCACCACTGCCAGTATAAACTGGTAATCCAGTCATGCGGAGTCGATTAAATAATGCCCAACGAGTCGAATTGACTGCTGCTGCATCTTTTAACGGACGATGAGCTTGAGATAGAATCCGCTTCAAAATCTCTGGCTTTTTAGAGAGGAATTGCTCAATACTTTGAGTCCCTTTCCGAGTATTACAATTTTCGCAAGCAAGGCAAAGGTTAGAAATGCGATCGCTGCCACCTTTAGCTTTGGGATGAATATGTTCAATTTGCAAAGGTACATTTTCAACACCGCAATAAGCGCATTTCCTGTCCCATTTGTTCAATAGATATTCCCGAACTTCGTAGCCAGCTAATTCTCCTTGCTGATATTCAACGCCTGAGATTTCGGGATTTTCTAGTTGTTGTAAGTCAAATCTTACTAATTCTTGAACAATTGAACCAATGGGTGCGAGTCGGATAAATTTGTTAACCCAACTTAGGGTTGTTTCTACTCGATGTTGTAAGGATGGTGCTAACCAACCCTTTTGTCGGGTGCGATTGAAAAACCTCGCTTGACGATAACGAGTGTGACGATTTCTCCTACCTCTACGCAATGAACGGCGAGACTCCAAACTGGCTTTAATTGTTTGACCTCGGTGAGTTAATTCTGCACCAAAAATTACGTCCTCTCCTTGCACTAATGCGATTCCCGTAGTCTTAGAGCCTGGGTCTATTTTAAGAGTGATTGATTTTTGGGTTGCTGTCACCTCTACTTTGAGAATTAGCGTGAACGGATACCTTTTGAAAACAGCAGCTTTGCCATTGTTTAGCAATTTACGAGCCAATCCCGGTCGGATTGGATTGAGCGGTTGTTTTCTGGTATCAAGTACAAAAACAAAATTAGACATTTCAGTCCTCCCTTGCGGGGTAATGTTTGCTTCGTCAATGTTTAAGGTCGGTAACTATATTAAAAGCACTGGCTTAACCCTTACACCTGTTTAACTTTTAATTTCTAGAGCAGAAAACTAGCACGCATTTTCTGGTAGGTACTTTAACGCTTACCTTAAACGTAGTGGCGAACCACTGAGACTGGTCAACTTTGCTTTTTCAAGCCCCCACTAGATCGGTACTCCGATTAGTGGTGGGTGGTTGACTCCTGAAAGAGTGACATCTCCTACACCAACCACAAGCTGTCACCATTGGTGTAGGCTTCGCAACCAATCCGGCTATCGCTTAGGAGGCGTTGCGCTTTAAGAACGGGATGACCCACCGCTCTATTTTTTATATTTATTGCTCCATTGTGGTCACGGTCAAGACTACACCCACAATCAGGGTAATCGTGCCATCTTTCCGGCAGTTGTTTAGGTACTTTCTCGCCACAATTAGAGCAATCTTGTGAAGTATTATAGGCCCTTACTGCGACTACCAACTTTCCCAGCATTTGCGGCTTTATTTGTTAGGATCGAGAGCAAGCTTGACCACCCAGCATCCAACACAGATTTAGCCAATCTGGTACGAGCAAGTCCTTTGACGTTTAACTCTTCATGAGCAACTACGTCATATTTTGACAGCAGGTAATTAGCTGTCTTGAAATGGAAATCTTTCCTTTTATCGGCAACTTTCTTGTGTTTCCTACCAAGTTGTTTAACCGTTTTTTGCCTGCGGTTGCTTCCTTTTTTACGTCGTGAAACACGCTTTTGGATTACCCCTAGGCGTTTTTGTGCTTTACGGTAATATTGAGGAATAGCAACGGTTTCACCTTCAGAAGTTGTCAATAATTCCTTCAGCCCAACATCAATTCCAGTAATTTTATTTGGGTGAAAATCTGGCTGAATTTCAGGAACAGTTGAATCTTCCAAACTGAGAGTTGCATAGTACCCATCAGCTTTTTTGGTGATAGAAACGGTTTTGACTTTAAATCCATCAGGTATGGAGCGGTGTAAAACAACCTTAACTTTCCCGAACATCTGTAAGTTAATCAGATTGCCTTGTAAGCACCCGTCCTCGATCTGAGGATAGGTAAAGGTGCGGTAACGACTGCGTGCTTTAAATCGAGGTCTACCGCTACGCTTTCCATTGCTATCACCTTTCAGGAAACGGTCAAAAGTTACCTTGACTCGTTTAACTACATCTTGGAGAACTTGAGAGTAAATCTCGGCATACCAAGGATGAGTTTTTTTGAGCTGAGGTAGCGTCTTTTTTTGGCTATAGTAATCTGGATTGTCTCGCAGTTCAGGCAAGTAACAAAGCAGAGGACAAGCATTAATAGGAGAACGGTTTTGTTCGTACCAGTTAAATCTATCCGCCAACACATAGTGATACTGAGCGCATAGCATCGACAGCCATCTGTCAAGCTCAATCGCTTGTAACTTTGTTGGACGTAATCGATACTGATAAGAGGTTCTCATTGACCAGACCCTATGGTTCGTGCTATAATTGACACTCCCCGGCATGAATGCGCGGGGATTCTTGGTTCACCGATACACCTTTAAATTGCCTATCCTTTCGGCATTACTTAAACCAAAAACCCGTTCAATAGAACTAAGTTTCGAGCCTAAGTTAGACAATCCCAGAGGGCTGATCTCCCCAAGCGATAGAGAGTTTCCTCTCTTGTTTCCCTGTGCCCCACGGTACGTTTAATATTCAAGATTTTAGTTTTCTGGTCTGGGTTACGTTAGTTACCCTAGCTATGTTTTTCGTGGTGTTCGCCACCCACTAACCATTATTATTTCCCGACCAGTCGTTTGAGCTTGGTGCGCACTGTGTATCGGCGGTTATTCTACCTGTAGTATTACTCTATTGTACCATACTGTTCAATTAATTTTCGGAAACCTTGAACCGGAAATTTAGATCGTTAAAGCCGTCCTAAAAGGACGGGGCTTTAGACCTAATTTACTGGTAAGTTAACTCACTGTCAACCCACTGTCAACCCACTGTCAATGCCATTTCAAAAAAACCATAAACTCGACCCAAAGAAACGGTTAAAACGCCATTGAGACAAGGAAATAATCGGATTCAAAGGCCTTGTCGGGCAAAAATAGAAAATTAAAACTGTTCCTGACTGGCAAGAACGTCTCAGGGAATTTGTCGATAAATTACGCTCAATGTACCGCATTTCGACTAGGCTCAATGCACCACATTTCGACTAGGCTCAATGCACCGCCTCATCATCGTGAACAACTATGAGTCATTTTAGAAAAGTATTTGCCTATTTAGTCAAGCTCCACCCTTAAGGGTTTGACAGTAGCCACTCTATTTCTAATATTATATCCTAGAATCTTGCGAGCGCTGGTTTTTTTTTCGCTAACCCACCCAAATTAATGATTCTGGGTGGGGAATGGGGCCCGCGATGTAGTTCTCAATTTCCCATAATCCCTCAGACTTTTACACTTTTTTACACTAGGAGGCGCTCCAGGGCGTGCAGGTCAGGAATGCACAGAACGTCACGATCGCGCTGAATACTTCCTTTTTTTTCCAGCTTGCTGAGCACCCGCGTGACGGTTTCCCGAGCTAGCCCGCTGAGGCTGCTCAATTCTCGGTGTGGCAAGTTGGGAATTTCTGTACCTCCTGTTGACATAATTTTGCCTTGCCCCTCGGCCAAAAACAAGAGAATATCTGCTACTCGCGAGGTGCTATCCGACTCTCGCAAGCGCAGGCGACGGTTGACTTGCCGCAGCCGACGGGCCATCAGTTGAGCCAGCCGAATGCCTGCGAGGGGCTCGGTGTGAATTAGCTGTACAAAATCTTGAGATGGCATATTGCCGATCAGCGTCGGAGCTAGGGTGATGACATCTGTCGATCGCGGTGCTTCTTCGATCGCAGCCATTTCGCCAAACAGTTCTCCTTTGCCCAAAATATTGAGCGTTACTTCTTTTCCATCTAGGTTGTAGGTGCGAATTTTCACCCAACCGTCCAATATGAAATACACTGATGTTCCCCAGTCATTTTCCAGCAAAATCACTTGATTTGGCGGATGGCTGCGGGTAACGATGTGGACAGTCGCTCTCTCGATTACAGGAGCGGGCAAGCCCGCAAAAAAAGGAGTAGATACTATCAATTGATTTATATTGGAATTCGGATCTCGGGTGTTAAAGCGGTCTTCCATGAGGCCATCATTTTAATTTATGCGCTGGTGCTGCGCTGGGCAGTTAGAAATAGCTTGCAGCCGAGTCATTGAATTTGAGATTTGAGAAACAAGGAGCTCAAATCGGCAATTTTACCTCTCAAGTTTTGCGGTCAAAGGTCGAGTCAGGGAATTAATAGCCTAAAGCTGTGATTGCGAGCTATAAACCAAAGATTATACCATAAAATTTGCTCTCCACACCAGCGATCGAAGTCAGAGTGAGAAACTGCGATCGGCGTGGTCAGGGATGAGCTACAGCTACTGGAGGCGAAGTTTTCCAGAAACCGCTCCTAGCGACCCCACATCATTGTACCATTAATGTCTACCCATAAATAAAGCTCACAAGCCATGATTAAGGCTGAGTAGAGGTCAAAAACCCACCGCGAACCCCTTCGGGTCGAGTTGGGGCTTGAACAAAAGTCGTGGTATAGTTGAGCGGATTTCGCTCCCGCGTCCTTGACCAGATTGCTTGGGGTAGGAGAGGAGTCGGCAGAGATGGACTAAATGGCCCAAAAAATTACTAAACTTAGTCATACTTAACTTGACTGATTAACATTGTGGGCAGTATGATTACACCAATGCCTAAAAAAGGCTTAATTATCTGGTTTGTAAACCACAGTTTTGTCAAAACTGACCAGCCTGTAAAAAGGTCGAACGGGAGTCCGCGTTTCGTTAAATTGGTTGAAAATAGTGGATGACTCATGGCTAAAAGCTTCAACTAAGATTAATTAAATTAGGGCGATGCTCCACCCGAATTAACGCCTGTGGACAAGAATGAGCCGACTCCCTTGGATGAAACAGGAAGCAGACCCTTCAGAAGTAATTCTGATTGAATGGTGAGACTTAAATAAGTTTAGCCAAGTTTTGTATAGCAGACAGTTATGGATAGGTTCTAGACAGCAGGTTCCGCCCTTGAATTCTCAGAATAAGTACAAAATTCAAGCACTGATTGCTGAGATTGACGAGGTACTCAGCAAGCCCGTACCCCGGTTTCCTTGGACGGGTTCGATGGATACTGTCCATCAGCGTCAGCTTTTAGAGCGTGTTCGCACCTATCTGGTTTCGCCAGACTCAAAGCTAGTGGCCGACAAAGAACTTTCAAGCAGCCCAAGATTCCGCCCGGAAGTAGTGGGAGGAACGGAATCGACAGTGGCTACTAACCAGCAAGCGGTAGACCAAATCTTGCTGGCCGTAACCGGAGAAATCAGCCACCTGCGATCGGAGCTGATGCAGCCTCTCCAGGAAGATATACAAGCTCTAATGCAGGAGCAAGAAGCTCTAGTTCAAGAAATTCAACAGTTGGAAGCAAAACGGCAGCAGCAACAATCCTTAGCTCAGCAACAAGCAAACCAACAGCAAATCATTGCGGAATTTTTGCAGGCGTTGACGCTCAGCTTGCAAGAAACTCTCGCTCGCGGTGTATTCCGCCCAAGTGTGGAAAATCAGTGGTTACGGGGCGCTCAGGCGACCGATCGGGATCGGGGATCGGACTCGTCCCGACTTGAGCCGAGCCAACAAACCAAGGGAGAACCGGGGGAGATGACGGGGACCGAGGAGATTGACAGGAAGTTGCAACTGTTCGAAGCTAATGTCGATCGCCTGATGACGAGGCTGGATTCGACAATGAGTATTGTGTTCGAGACCTTGGAAGCAAATCTGCAAAGTTATCAAGAATCCTTGAGCCAGGGAATCGAAAAAATGCACGGCTTGGACCAGCAGAGCGAGGTGATGTTCACGGCTTTGGTCAACCACTTGGCTGCACAGTTGGGGCGAGAAGCTTCTTCCTATTTGCAGCAGCCTTTCGACTTGTCCACTGCAAAGAGTGAAACCTCAACCGCAGTCGAACGCACCCCAGCCAGTCCGCTGCTCCCAAATCCGGCAGAATCTGAGTCAACACTTCGACTACGCTCTGTTACCGCCGCAGAGACTCCAATTCCAAATGCGCTCGTGGAAAGTGAAAATCTCCCCAGGAGTCAATTTGGAGAACAAGAAAGACTCCCCTACGCCGGTACAGAAATGTCTCCGCAATTCGGACAGTTGAGGCGCGAGCGCGACCGGAATCAATTGCCGATCTCGCTGCCAGATTTGGAAGAAAATTTGTTCGGTGATGAGTCTTTGGACTCACGAGCCACAACTGGGTTCCCAGGGGCTGAGTCGGAAGTTCAGTTGGCCCAAACCGGTGAAGATGTTGAGGATTTATACGCGAGTTTGTTCACGGGAGAGGAAGTCGCTGAACTAGAACTCGAAGACTTCACCATCGAAAATACCGAAAATGCAGTCTCCAGAGAATTGGTGCAATCTCAAATTCCTCCAGAATATGACAATTCTGAACCCTTAATTGCTGCGGTCGATTTGTTGGCAAATCTGCTGGATGAAGACGAGTCCGTAGAAGAGTTTCTAGGGCGTGAAAATTCAGACTTCGTAGCAGCTCATTACGTAGAGGATATAACTTTAGATACAGAAGATTTATTTGCTCCAGAAGTTGCGGGATTACCTCAGTTGTCAGCACCATTAGCCTCAACATCGGAGCCACAACTAGACCTCGAAGAGCCAAAAAATCAAGAAATAGCGCCCAACCAGGCTGAACTAGACAGTGCTGCTGCCCATAAAACCAGACCTTTGCCCCCACCGCCGCCGCCGCCCGCTTTCAGAACGACGCCAGAAACTACCTCGAAGCTCCCCGCTGCTGCGCCCGGAGTGGCCAGTGTTGGGGATGTTCAAGCAGGCGAGTTAGGGGCGGTGGCCGAGCGACTAGATGATGCTTACATCCAAGCTTCGCCGGACGAAGATTTACTGCCTTCTGCTCGCTCAGAGGATAGCCTCGATCGAACTCTAAATTTGGACAACAATACTCTGCAACAGTTGGAGGCAGACCTCTACAGTATGGAGGGAGCGGAAAATCAGATCGAGAGGCGATCGCCACCCTCAGCGGCCCTAAACTCCCAACAGTTGGTCGATTACCCAGACGGGAATGCAGAAACACCGCCCGACGATCGCCATAACGGGCAGGCTGCGGAAGAACTCGCCACCCTGGATGATTTGTTTGCTCATGTGTTAGAAGTCTCATCAGACGAAGATGAAACTTTGAGTTGGGAAGAGGAACTCGATGCTGAGTTGTTTTCATCCAGCGAAGGATCAAGCCTCAGCCTAGACGAGATTTTGGTGAGTTTGACTCAGACAGAGCTCCCTCCCATGAATTCTCCAAATCAAGAGTCAGAAACCGCAGAGGAAACAAACGCACCGCAGTCAAATTCTGGGGAAATTCAAAAAAAAAACCTAATTTCGATAGAGACTAAAGCAGAAGTTATTCAGGGGAAAAACGAGTTAGCAGTTCCTCCGCAACCAGATGCCGATGGTGTCGCAGCGGTTTTATTGATGGGGAAAACTCTGACGAATGACGAAGGCCGATCGCCCTCTTTATTCTCTACAGCTCACCCCCAGGAACTAAGGAGATCTAACTGGTATTTGGGCATAGATTTGGGTTCAACAGGGCTTTCAGCAGCATTGCTCGATCGCACAACCCGCCAGGTGTATCCGATTTATTGGGAGGCAAGACGGGCTTTTGGCGCACCGCAGGATGGAGATTCTGAGGCCTGTCGCAGTTGTCGGATTCCGTCGGTAGCGGTTCTGGAAGACTCAGCTAATTCCAGTGACTCCCGACAAGCAGCAACAACTGCTGGGCAGTTTTTACTGCAAAATTTTAAGTTGCTGTTAAAGGTTGGGATTCCCGATCGCGATGAGGTGACTGGGATCTACGAGCCGGTGTTTCAATTGTCCCAGGATCGGGCTGTGTCGATCGCCTTGCCGCTGCAAGGTTTGCGGGCGCTGCTGGCTACATTGGCTGGTTCTGTCAAGAGCAGTATTCAGCCGCCAACGGACGCGGATTCTGCAACCACAGGGCATCAGGAAGGGTTGCTAGTTCCTAATTTAGTCTGTAGAGCTTGCGGTTTCGCGGATCAGTCTTCTCTTGATGCGGCGCTGGAAGACTTACAGGGCGTAATTTTGGGCAGTCCCGCCCATTGGTCCGATGCTTATCGGTTTAATCTGCGCGAGGCGGTTTTGGGTGCGGGTTTGGTGGGGGATAGTTCGCAAATTTTTGTGGTGGAAGATGCGATCGCCACTTTGCTTTCGGCTGTGACTTCTGTGACGAATCTTAATTTAACACCGGGGCGATCGCGCGCTTCGACGGAGTTTACCCTGAGTCCTGAGCTATGCGTTGGATCTGAAGGGCTCAGGGACCAGCATCAGGCGCTTGACGAACAATCTTTGAGCGGGGGCACTCTAATTCTGAATGCGGGTGCGGCGACAGTGGAATTAGCATTAGTTGACTTGCCGGAAAATATGCAAGATTTAACCTATGCTGATTTTACTTGCCAAAGTTTTGCTTATGCAGGCAATGCCTTCGATCAGGATATCATCTGTCAGTTGCTGGCGAGTATGTTATCAAAGAGTGAAACTTTTGGAATGTCGATCGAATTGCCGCGTCCGGGACATCCAGATTTACCAAGTCGCTATCAATTACAGCAACGGTTGCAGAGTTCGGATTTGGGTCTGCAATTGTTGGAAGCAGCGAGACATTTGAAAGTGATTTTGCAACATCAAGAAAGCTTTGTTTTGGAACTTGGTCAGCAGCGCCTGGAAGTGAAGCGACGGGATTTGGAAAATCAGGTTTTGGTACCTTTTGTGCAGCAGTTGAACCGCGAATTGAATGCATTGCTAAGCCGTGTGAGAATGTCGCCGGTGGCGATAAATCAGGTTATTTGTACGGGGGGAATGGGCTCTTGGCCCTCCTTGGCCGGCTGGTTGCGACAGAAACTTCCCAATGCGCGAGTGATTCAAGACCAAGAATTGGATGCAGCGGGAGAGGTTTCTCCTGTGCCGAATGCTGGATTGAAAAGCACAGATTTTAATTTAAAATTCTGTCGAGTGGCTTGTGGTTTGGCGAGTTTGGCTCTCTATCCTCAAATTTTAGATGTGCCGCGGCAGCAGTACAGCGACTTTTTCCTGCTGTGGGAATTAATGCAGGTTCTCGGAGAGGAAACTTTGAGCTTTGAGGAAATTGTGCAGTTATTGGAGCGCCAGGGTGTTAATACCCGCACCTGCGAACCCCGGCTGCTGGGGATTTTGGAGGGGAGATTGCCGGCTGGACTTTTACCGACTGAGGAAGATTTAATGCTGCTGACGGAGGAGTCGAGGCAAAATCCCTATTGGGAGGCAATTTCCGCTGCGCCGCTTTTCTTTAGTATGTTTTCAAAGAGTGTCGATCGAGGTTTTCGATTGAATGTCGAACACGCTTCTATTGTCCGCGAATATTTAAGCAAACTCGCCTCTAGCAGCCAGCAGTATGTTGTCAAAGAGTTGTTGGAACCGCTGACGATTGCTTGGGATGTTCGCAGCGATATTTAAAGGCTCTTCTTCCTTCTTCCTTCTTCCTTCTTCCTTCTTCCTTCTTCCTTCTTCCTTCTTCCTTCTTCCTTCCCAGCGTTACATCCGTTACATCCGTTACATCCGTTACAGAATCCGTTGCCGAACTTCCTTCTAATTTATGAATTTGCCGAATTTGATTACTTTTTCTCGCTTGCTGGGAGTGCCTTTTCTGCTCTACGGTTTGTACGATCCAAGCGTGCAAAGTCGCTGGATTTGTGTGGCTATTTTTGTGGTGGCTGCGGCTACTGATTGGCTGGATGGCTATTTGGCTAGGAAGCTCAATCAAATTACGGATTTGGGGAAGTTTCTCGATCCTTTGGTGGATAAATTGTTAGTTTTAGCCCCGCTTTTAGTGTTGATTGAGTTGGGTAAAGTTCCTGCTTGGGGGGTGTTTTTGATTTTGGGTAGGGAGTTGACAATTGCGGGGTGGCGTGTTAATAAAACTAAAATTTCTGGTGCTAATATTTGGGGGAAGTTGAAGACGGTAAGTCAGATTGTGGCGATCGCACTTTTAATCGCTCCTCTCTCTGAAGCTTGGGATATTCCTGCACTAATTGCTTTTTGGATTTCTGTGGCTTTAACTTTGATTTCTGGACTGATTTATCTCTGGCCGTCCAAGGTAGCCGATGAAAAGTAAGCTACCTCCTTGATTACTGGTTCCAGGAATAGTTAATCTGTAGGGTGCGTCGCTACGAGATATTGGATATAAATTGCAGATTGACCGATGGCGACGCACCGACGCTTGCCAGAAGATTATGTGTGCCACATATACATGGAATATGCTGTATTTGTAGGGACTCCAAGATCCCATAGGTGTCAACTTAACGTTAAACCCAGTCACAGATTGCTGTTTGACCATTAAGCCTAGATCCCCCCTAACCCCCCTTAAGAAGGGGAGTAGGGGGTGGGACAGGAAGCCTCTTTAAGTCCCCCTTCTTAAGGGGGATTTAGGGGGATCTAGACTCAGCTAAAAACGAGATTTCTCAGGGCTTTCAGGCTTAAGTTGACACTCCTTGGGCACTGCCCTGTCCTAGCCGTAGCTTAATAATGACTCCCCGACTTCCGGTGGTGTACTGCTGTCACCCCGTCATTTTTCAACAAATGACCGTTTTCAACTGCCGCATAAACTACCCAATGATCGCCGCATTCCATCCGACTCACCACCTCGCATTCCAGATAAGCCAAAGCATCACTTAACACCGGACAACCATTGCTAGCTTCCATCGTTTCGACTCCAGCAAATCTGTCTTCTCCCGGAGCAAAGTTTTTCATGAAATACTTGCGTAACTGTCTCCCTTCTGCTAGAATATTCAGCACAAATTTATCGCCGGCATACATCAAAGCTTCGATCGCCCGATCCTTAGCAACCGCAATTGTCAAACCTGGAGGACTAAACGTTGCTTGTGATACCCATGATGCGAGCATGGCACTGCTGACATCCCCCCGCTTGGCCGAGAGTACGCACAGGGAACCCACCAGTCTTCCTACTGCTTGTTCTGTGCGATCGCTCCCCCCAGTCAATGTCGCTTTTGGGGCCCGCAATTTTTGCGATCGAATCAAAGCTTGAGCAAAATCCGTCCCCGCTTCTTTGCACTCGTGAATCGTCGCAGCAGTCGGCTTAAATTTCGCTCGAATCGGTTCAAATCCGATGCGATAGCCAGCATCTTTTAACTTACCTTCTACTAAGTCGATCGCCTCTCCACTCCAGCCAAAAGAACCGAAAACCCCAGCCAGCTTACTCTTGGTTGCTGTAGATAAAACAACTCCCAAAGCCGTTTGAATTTGCGTCGGTGCGTGTCCTGCGAGGGTGGGAGTTCCGATGATAAATCCCGCGCATTTCTCGATCGCCTCTTGAATTTCTCCGGGTTCTGCAAATTCGCAGTTGATAGTTTCTACCGCCACCCCAGCCTTAGTAATTCCTTTGGCGATCGCCTGCGCTAAAGTTGCCGTATTTCCGTAAGCAGAAGCATAAATCAACGCAACTGTCAAGTCTTTTGAATTTTGTTGTTGGCTCCATTCCCGATACAAATTGGTGAGTTCGTGGAGGCCGTAACGGACGATCGGGCCGTGACCCGGAGCATAAAATGCTGTTGACAAATCGGCTAACTTATCCATTGCCGCCAGCACTTGTTTCGCCTGCGATGCGTGCAGAGAATCATAATAATAGCGTCTGTCTTCGCTGTAAACGCTCCAACCTTCATCGAATACTTGATCGCCGCAAACGTGAGCTCCAAATAGTTTATCCGTAAACACAATTCGAGTCTGCGGGTCATAAGTGCAAAGTTCGTCCGGCCAGCGGGGAGTAGGAGTGGCGATGAATTTTAATTCGTGACCTTTTCCTAAGTTTAGTCTTTCTTCTCCTCGGACGATCATAATGTTTAATTCTTGCTCTGGAAAAGCACCTCGCAAGCTAATCGCGGCGGGATTTGTGCAAACAAATGCTATTTGAGGATACAATTCTAACAGAGCTTTAATTGTGACCGATCTGTTAGCATTAAAATGCCCCAAAATTACATAATCTAGCTTTTTCAAATCCACCCGCTTCTGCAAACATTCCAGATAGTTTTGAGTGAAAGATTCCCCCGGCGGGTCTAGCAAAGCTGTTTTGTCGGCTTGAATGATATAGCTATTGGCTGTTGTCCCTTTTTGCAGTGAATATTCTACTTCAAATTTGAGTCTGTCCCAAGTTCGCGATCGCACTGCTGCGGTATCTACTGCAATTTGAACAAACTGTACGTCGCGGGGTTTGGTATTAGATGGGGGTTTGGGAGTCAAAGTGTTAGTCATTGATTGCACCTATTTCTATTAATTTTGCTACAGCAATGCTATTGATTTTGTGAATGAGATTTTTTTTTATTAACCGCAGAGGGCGCAGAGAACGCAGAGGAAGAAAGAAGAGAGGAAAAAAAACAAAAGATGGTTAGCCAGCTAATTTTTTCTTCCTTCTATCCCCTTGCGAATCCGTTGCTGAACATCCGTTACATCCCGTACATTGCCCGTTTCCGAACTTCTTAATAGTGATTTCCGACTTTCCGGTGGTGCACTGCGGGGAGTGCATCGGGATTGGATACGCGGCCGTTATCTACGATCGCATATACGATATGATGATCTGAAAGTTCCATCCGGCTGACTACTTCGCATTCCATGTAGGCTAAGGAATCTGTCAGAATGGGAGAACCGTTGGTTGCTGGTTGGGTTTTTACTCCGGAAAATCGATCGGCACCTGGTTGAAAACGTTTTAAAAAGTGCTTCATTAAGGTTTGATAATTGCCTTCTTCTAGCACGTTTAACACAAATTTGTCTCCCGCGTGCATCATGGATTCGATCGCCCGATCTTTCGCCACTGCTATTGTTAAACCCAGTGGTTTAAAGCTGGCTTGCGTTACCCAAGAAGCTAGCATCGCACCGCTAACCTCGCCTTTTTGAGTGGTGATGATATACAGTCCGCCACTGATTCTTCCCAAGGCTTTATCGACATCACTATCCAAAGCTTTCATCTGTTTGACGGCTTTGTCTCGTGTCAGCCATTGTCCTAAGTCTGTGCCGGCTTCGTCGCACAGTTGATAAATCGCTTCTGTTGGTGTTTCTTTAATCAAAATGTTGGGAAATATCTCTTTCAAACCCAACTCTTTGAATTTGTTTCGCAGCGGATAAATTGATGAGTCATCGCCTCCGCCGGATTCGCACAAACCGAAGGATTGTTTGTTGTTAGCTGCTACTAAAATTGTGTTGATGGCGGCTTCAGCATTCACCCCAGCAGGGCCGGTACTTGGTGGGGAACAAATTACAATCCCGGCGGCTGTACCCACGAGTTCGCGCACTTCTTGTAAGTCGGCGATTTTTAAATCCATCATTTCTACGGCTACACCGGTTTTGGTGATTCCGTGGGCGATCGCCTGACTGAGGCGATCGCTAAATCCGTAGTCGGATGTGTAAAATACTGCTACTGTGGTTTCTGCTTTGGTTTGTTCTTGGCTCCACTTTTTGTAGCGCCCGGTGAGTTCGACTACGTTGTACCTCAGCAAGGGACCGTGACCGGTCGCAACAGTACCTATTTCTCCTAAGTCGGCCATCCGCTTCATCGCACTTAAGACCGATCGCGCGTTAGGAGCCATCAAACACTCATAATAAAAGTGGTAATCTTCCTCAACCGCTGCTAAATCGTCATCGTAGGTGCTGTCTGTACAGTAGTGCATCCCAAAAGCATCGCAGGTGAACAGCACTTGACTTTTGCTGTCGTAGCTGAAAATAGTATCAGGCCAGTGCAAGTTCGGGGCCGATACGAATTCGATAATGTGACCGTTTCCTAAATCTAGTTTGTCACCATTTTTGACTACCAGTCGCTCAAAGGGCTGGTGTATCAGGTTTTCTAAAAATTGAATTGCTACTTTTGCGCCTACGACAATTGCTTGGGGTGCGATCGCCAGCACGTCTTTAACCAAACCGCTGTGGTCTGGTTCGGTATGGCTGATAATTATATAGTCAATCTGTTTCGGGTCGATTTCCCCCGTCAGAGTGTCCATGTATTGTTGGCGAAATTTCTCGTGAGAGGTATCGACGAGGGCTGTCTTTTCACCGCGAATGATAAATGAGTTATAAGTTGTACCGTTTTTGAGTCCGAACTCAATGTCAAAGCGGTCTCGATCCCAGTCTAAGCATCGAATTGTTGTTGTATCAGTGGCAATTTCGACCTTTTCCACCGTCAATCTGCGTTGGACTCGTTCAGTCAGCGCTACCATAACGTGCCTCCTTGTCAGTGACTCATACCTTATTACTTACATTCTTGCACGTTTTTTTTGTAAATCTTTATCAAATTTCCTATCAATCAGTTAAGTATCCCTAAAGTTATGGCAGAAGGAAGAAGGCTTTAGTTATCTAGGAGATCGGGCAGAAGAGCGATGTCAAAATTCCATAAAATTAATTTTCTGTCGATCGACTGTTGACAAAAAGCTAATATGTGTGGTAGGGAAACCGAGTTAGATCGGTTGGGCGATCGCCCCTTGAAGAAACTACCAGTCTAAATGCACCCGGTCTATAATAACATGAACTTATACCCAGTTGTGGATTACTCCATACTTTTGATACATGGCGGACAGGCATGACATCTGAAAACAATCTTTTGGCAGTAACAGCTTGTACTCAATAATTATTTATTTATTGAAACAATATTAAAATTAATTAAGCCTTTTAGTCACAATAGACTAGATCCTATCCCAATGCCAAACAACCTAAATCCTGAAGTTACACAATTGCTCCTGTCAGCAGCCGAAAATCCAGCAGACGAGACAGTCAATCTGTCGCAGTCTCAAAGAGAACAGCAAAAGGCACTAGCTGGTGTAATTGCCAGGATTCGACAATCGTTAGATTTAGAAACAATATTTAAAACCACTGCGATCGAAGTCCGCAGCTTGCTGAAAGCCGATCGAGTAGGAGTATTTCGCTTCTCTCCCGCATTGGACTGGGAAGGGGAATTTGTTTCCGAAGATGTCGCTCCACAATGGGATTCAGCGATCGCCACAAAAGTCTACGACTACTGCTTTGGCCAACAGTTTGCCGTCCACTACCAACAAGGTAAAGTACAAGCAGTTGCAGATATCCATAACGCAGATTTAAGCAATTGTCAGATCGATATTCTGGCAAAATTTCAAGTCAGAGCCAATTTAATAGTACCGCTGTTGAAACAAAAAGAACTGTGGGGACTGCTCTGCATTCATCAATGCAGCAATCCCCGGGATTGGTTGGAGTCTGAGATTAATTTTACCAAACAAATTGCCGAATATTTGACAGTGGCAATCCAGCAAGCTGAATACCTGAAGAAAGTTCAAGATCAAGCAGAGCAACAACAAGCCTTGACAGCTCAACTGGCAAAAGCAACAGCCCAAGAAGCAGAGGCGAAACGGCAAAAAGTCCTCGCTATTACTATTGATAAAATTCGCCAATCCCTCGACATTCAAACTATTTTTAATACCGCTTCTCAAGAAGTTAGGCAACTGTTGCAAGCTGACAGAGTAGCCATTTATCAATTTCATCCAGATTGGAGCGGGACATTTGTTGCAGAATCCCTCGCAAGTGGTTGGAATCCGCTAGTTAACATTCAGCCCATCATTGCAGATACTCACCTGCAAGAAACTCAAGGTGGACGGTATAAAGAGCATCAAACTTTTGCTGTCGATGACATCTATGAAATAGGACACGCAGATTGTCATCTTGCTTTATTAGAACAATTCGAGGCTAGAGCTTATGCGATCGCGCCGATTTTTCAGGGAGAAAAACTCTGGGGGTTGCTAGCAGCTTATCAAAACTCAGAACCACGTCATTGGCAACAGTACGAGGTAGATTTACTTGCTCAAATTGGCACGCAGCTTGGTGTAGGTTTGCAGCAAGCTGAGTATGTCAAAAAAGTTCAGACACAAGCAGCCGATCGGCAGAGAGCACTTGCTACGACTGTAGAGAAAATTCGTCAGTCTCTCGATATTGATGTCATTTTTCAAACCGCAACTCAAGAAGTCCAGCAATTATTGGAAGTAGAGCGCGTAGCAATTTATCGATTTCACTCTGATTGGAGTGGCGAGTTTGTTGCTGATTCCATCGTCACTGGTGGGACTCCAATATTCACAAATCAGCCCGAAATTGCCGATGGTTTTTTGCAAGCAAATCAGGCAGGAAAGTATCCTCGACATGAAACTTTTGTGCCGATTTTACAAGGCGAAAAACTCTGGGGATTGCTCGTAGCTTACCAAAACTCTCAGCCCCGCTATTGGCAAGACGAGGATATTAACTTGCTCGCTCAGGTGGGCTTGCAACTGGGAGTCGCACTTCAACAAGCGGAATTACTAACACAAACTCGCCAGCAAGCAGCAGAACTAAGCCAAACCTTGCAGGAGTTAAAACAGTCTCAAACCAGACTAATTCAAGGAGAAAAAATGGCTGGTTTGGGACAGTTAGTTGCTGGAGTTGCCCATGAAATTAATAACCCTGTGAATTTTATTTTAGGCAACTTGACTCATGTGAACGAGTACACTCAAGCACTGCTAAATTTGATTAGTCTTTATCACAAAAACTATCCAGATCCTGTTTTAGAAATTCAAATAGAAGAAGATGATATAGATTTGGATTTCCTTAAGGAAGACTTACCGAAAACTCTGGCTTCAATGAACATCGGGGTCGATCGCATCCGGGGGATTGTTTCGTCGCTGCGTACCTTTTCTCGCATTGACGAAGCTCAAATGAAGCCAGTTGACATCCACGAAGGTATTGACAGCACGCTGTTAATTTTGCAGCACCGCTTTAAAGAAAGGAGCGATCGTCCCAGTATTCAGGTGATTAAGGAATATAATTGCTTACCATTGGTTGAGTGCTATCCAGCTCAACTAAATCAAGTGTTTATGAATATTTTGAGCAATGGGATTGACGCTCTGCAAGAAATATGCTTGCACAACTCTCCTGGAAAAACTCCGACTATTCACATTCGCACAAATCTGATTCTAGATCGCGTTGCAATTTGCATTGGCGACAACGGGCCAGGCATTCCAGAAGACGTGCGATCGCGCATTTTTGACCCTTTCTTTACTACAAAAGCAATCGGTAAGGGAACTGGTTTGGGGCTATCTATCAGCTACCAGATTGTTGTTGAAAAACACAAGGGTCAATTGCAGTGTATTTCCGATCGCGATCGAGGTACTGAGTTTTGGATTGAAATTCCGATTAAGCAATCATCCGATTTGAGATTTGAGATTTGAGATTTGAGATTAAGAGGATGTTTCACTCATTCTATAATGGTATATAGCGGTTCTCAAAAAAGTGAGGTATGCCCACGGAACCCTATGCCCTATGCCCCATGCCCCATGCCCTATGCCCAGTCGTACCTCATCTTTCTGAGAAAGGCTATAAATTTGTCATTCTGAATCGAGCGAAGCTTAACGAATAATCAGCGGGTTTCGGGAAAATACTTAGATGTTTCACTCCGATCGAGCAGCCTTCAACATCACAGATCAAGACCCTTTTAAAACATCCTCTAAGGAATTCAGCCCCTCTGATTAGTCAGCGGCAACTCGATAATCAACTCAGTTCCTTCACCAATCTGGCTGACACAGTTAATCCGGCCACCGTGAGCTTGAACAATCACTTGATAGCACACTGAAAGCCCCAAACCAGTGCCTTTACCCACAGGTTTTGTCGTAAAAAATGGGTCAAAAATCTTGTCTTGAATTTCCGCAGGAATGCCAGTACCTGTGTCGCGGACAGAAATTTTTACCCACCCTGGTTCGCTGGCTGTGCGAATTGTTAATTCCCCTGGTTTTTTACTTGAGTCGATCGCATCTAAAGCATTGTCAATCAATGCATAAAATACTTGATTTATTTGACCTGCATGACAGTTCACGAACGGCAGATTTCCGTATTCTTTGTTGATTTTGATATTTGGTTTGAGCTTATTTTGCAACATCAATAAACTACTTTCTAAACCTTCATTCAAATCTACAGCTTTAAATTCAGAGTGGTCTAAGCGAGAAAAACTCCGCAGCGTCGTCACAATCGAGCGAATCCGACCGCTGCCTTCTCGCATTGAATTGAGCAATTTGTCAAAGTCTTCTCGAATGTAATCTAGTTCTAGTTCTTCGTTGATTTTGGCGATCGCCTCCACTGCTTCCGGGCCGGCTTGAGCGCACAAGTCAAGGGCTTCTGTTAATGTTTTTACGTATTCTTGAGCGTGAAACAAATTAGCGTGGATGAAATTGTTAGCGTTGTTAATTTCGTGAGCAATTCCCGCCACCATTTGCCCCAAACCGGACATTTTTTCGCTTTGAATCAATTGCTGTTGAGTCGATCGCAATTCTTCTAACGTAGCCTGCAACTGCTGGGTTTGAGCTTGAGATTTGACCGCAGCTTCTTGGACTTGGCTGTAGAGTTCTGCTTGCTGAATTGCGA
Organism: Microcoleus sp.; assembly: GCA_042408215.1. GTDB lineage: Bacteria > Cyanobacteriota > Cyanobacteriia > Cyanobacteriales > Microcoleaceae > Microcoleus. Next base: position 315,430 of record JAYFMW010000005.1, read on the forward strand.
TCGCCATTTGGTCTGCTATCTGGGACAGCAACTCCATTTCTTGCTGCTCCCAATTGCGGGTATCGCCGCACTCGTGAGCAATCAGCAAACCCCACAGCCTACCGGGGAATTTAGGATTATAGCTGACGGCTGTGTCGGGGGAATTTTCTTCGGTTCTCGATGTAACAATCGGTACAATCAGATTAGCTTTTACCTGCAAACTATCTAAAAAATCAACGTGACAAGGCTCTAAACCAGCATGAAAAACATCATTGATTGCTCTGACTCGTCCTTGCTGATAAAAATCGGCATAATCCCCCTTAAAACACTTGTCTGCACCCATATCTCCTAAAATTGAAGGCCAAGGGATGACCATATCTTCAACAACAACTTTTCCTTGCCAGTTATCTTGAAACTGATAGATAATTACCCGATCGCAATTCAACAGTTGGCGAACTTCCCTCACTGCTGTTTGCAGGATGGTATCGAGGTCTAGGGTACTGCGAATTTGGTTGCTAATCAGCCGCAGCAGCGATTCCTGTTCGGCGAGGCGACGAGTTTTGCTGTACAATTTAGCTTGATTGATCGCGATCGCCAACTGCGAAGCCACCCCTTCTAACAACTGCCGTTCCCAATCAGTCCATTCCCGTTCGCGATCGCACTGGTGCAAGCCAATTATGCCATTCACTTCACCTTGATAGCGAGTAGCTACTGCTAGCATTGACTTAATCTCCAAAGCCTCGACAATTTTTTTGCTTTGTTCGTTCAATCCCGGAAAATCTATAAACTTCGTCACTGCTAGTGAATCTTGCTGAGACACGATCGCTTCCAAGTGCGGATTGCCAGTAATCGGTACTTTCATGCCAAGCTGCATGGGATAGTCTCCGGCGTTGTATTCTCCCCGCGTGCTCAATGTTTTGTCTGTATTTGATTCTTTCACCAAAATACTCGATCGGCTGCACTTTAGCACTTGACCTAGCAACCTGCAAGCCGATGTCAAAATTTCTTCTATGTCGAGGGTACTGCGAATTTCATTGTTAATTTGGTTCAGCAACTTTGATAGCTGAACCTGCTGTTTCATCTGCATAATGAGGTTTTTGTGTTCGTCTACTTCTGGTAAGGTAAGTCCCTGTTCTGGCATCCACTTTTCTGATTCTAGCAACCAGGAATTTAATCTCGGTGATAGATGGTCTGATTCCTGTATATTGTAAGACATATTTACTCAGTATTTTTGCTGTAAGATTTGAAACCTCTGCTCACCAGGCCAAGAGCCTGAGCCTAGCCACCCCGAATATTGGAAATTATTAAAACATTATAAATGATACGGCCTTAGCTTAGCAACTTAACCATTTATCTATTATTTTTAATCAAAGAGAAAACTTCCGGTCTCTAGTAAGCAATACTAATGAGGTGGACGCAATTGAAGGTAAGATGTCAATTAGAGTTGACCGCCCGGTTGAGTCCAAAAAACTAACTTAAAATCTATCTTTAGTTCAATGTTTGTTGTCCTGCACTTCTTCAAGAGAAATGGAAAGTCCTATGGCCGAAAGTTTTCAACCCAGCGCTCACACCAACAATCTTAACTGTCTGTTAACCAATACAGACCACATTAAAATAGCTTTGGCGATCGGCAATTCGCGGCTGCACTGGGGACTATTTGCTGGGGAAAATCTTCTGGAAACATGGGATACACAGCATTTGAGTGCTGGTGCTGTGGAGCGGGTATCCGAGTCGGAAAAGGCAGAATATTTGGTGCAGACAGTAATTAGGTCGATCGAGGACATATCTGCTAAAAATCTCCTTTGTCTTCCTACTACTCCCGATTTTGCCAGCGATCGCAAACTTCCTTTGGTTCCATTACCTCTAATTTTAGCTTCTGTTGTGCCCGAGCAAACAGCACTTTGGCAGAGTTATCCTGATGTCGTAATTATTACTTTAGACCAGTTACCGCTCCAGGGACTCTATCCTACCCTGGGAATCGATCGAGCTTTGGCTTTACTCGGTGCTGGAACTGAATTAGGTTGGCCAGTTTTAGTTATAGATGCTGGTACTGCCTTAACATTTACTGGTGCTGATGTCAATAGGCGTTTAGTAGGAGGCGCTATTTTACCGGGTTTGGGTTTGCAGTTGTCGTCCCTAGGAGAAAAAACTGCTGCTTTACCTTTGTTAAGCTTACCAGAAAATATGCCACAGCGGTGGGCTACCGATACGGCGATCGCCATTGAAAGCGGAGTTGTGCGGGGGGTTGTAGCAGCCGTAAATGATTTTATTGAAGATTGGCTGCGTTTGTTTCCTGAGAGCAAAATTGGATTGACTGGGGGCGATCGAACTTTGTTATTAAAATATCTCGCCTCAGCCTTTCCCGATACAGCCGCAGCGGTAATTGAAAGCCCAGAAGCCATTTTTTGGGGTTTCAGAAATGTTTTCAAAGAGGGTTTAAAACAGTAGCCTAAAAATCTAGAATTATCTAGATTTTTTCAGTTATTGACGACTTGCACAACAATCGCGATCGACTTGAGAAACGCGCTACTTTGTGCGGGTTGTTAAAGCTTACTTGGTGTGAAAACCACAGAAACACTCTTGCTCAAACTAATCATCAAAAAACCAAATATTTTAAGTCCTCTGCTAAATCAAGGCAGTCTCTAACTGGGAAGATCGGGCCAACCTGAGCAATCGGGAAACTTAGAGCATCCGATAAGGGCTAAACATAAACCGCTAAGTTTGACCTACAGATTTCTGTAGATTTTTAGAAGCGGTATTGAGTTTTGAGTTAGGAAAAAGGAAGATTAATTCTCAATGCTCAATGCCCAATGCCCGATGCCCAATGCCCGATGCCCAATGCCCAATTCAATTAGCAAATTCCCGAATATACTTAGCAACAAGATCCGGCGATTCCAAAGGCAAATTGCTGCCTCCCGAATTGATAAATTGAATCTCGGCATTAGCAGCCAGAGCAGCATAAGACTGACACAGAGACGAGGAAGCATCAGCCTGAGCTTGAGAGTTCTGCAACAGCAATAAAGGAGCTTTCAGCCCAGACAACTTCTCGTCAACCAACTCCGCCTTAATTGCGGCTCGCCGCCGCCCAAACAGCAATTTCATGGCAACTTTGGAATCTATCAACTGCTTTCTGAACTTTAGCAGTTCGTCAATCTTGGTTTGGCCGCCGAACCACTTAGCAATGGGATAAATCGATCGCAGCAGCCAGTAAGCCACAGGAGGTTGAGCCGTCAGCCACCGAGCCTCCTGCCAGCGTCCCCGCCGCAGGCCCGTATTCACCCCTTCTGGCGCTAACAACACCAAGCCCTGGACTCGATCGGGATATTTGAGCGCGTAGCTAGTGGCCACCCAGCCGCCCAAAGAGTGACCAATTAAATAAACCTGTCGCAGATTCAACGTATCGAGGTATTGGGCGAGACATTCTACTTCGAGGTCGATCGAATAATTCGTCTTAGGGCGTTCCGAATCGCCAAATCCCAGCAAATCCGGTGCGAAACAGTGGTAGTGGGGACATAAATATTCGATCGTCCTCAGCCACTGATTGCTATCGTCCCAAGAACCATGCAAAAACACCAAATTTGGGCCCTGGCCGACTTCGTGCCAGAATATTTGGCCTAAAGAAAGTTTGACGCGAGAATTTCGTAGCTGTGAGTACATCCGGTTAAATATTTTTATATACAAAAACCATAATTATATCTTCTGGGATGTCAATTTAAACAAGGAAAAAAGTTAAAATTCATTCAAAACTCATAATTTATCTCAATTCCGGTTGCACTCTTGGAGATGATTGTTGACAGTGACAGTTGACGGTTGACAGTGAGTCAAAAAACTGAAAATTGCGCTTATGCTTTGGTGACTACTTGACCAATAATTTCAAAGGTGGTACAAGCCCCCGGATTTATCCGTGGAATCAATCCAAAATCCCAAATCTAAAATCCTCAAGCCCCCGCATTTATACGTGGGGTAAATCTAAAATCTAAAATCTAAAATCTAAAATCGATTGACTCGACTTTACCAGGACGATGTTAGCGGATTTGATCTGATTGCGGATAATTTGTAAATCACCTTGGTGTGGCAATTCCCGACTTTCATAAAATCTGGTGACCACCTTGTTTCAATCTAATCAATCTAATCAATCTAAAATTGTTAGACCTTGAAAATAGTCCTGCAAATGCTTGTCGCTATTATGGCTGAACTCGCCCTCCGGCAGCGATGTCGGCAAAAAAGCCTCAACCTCGCTGACTTCGAGTGTATCCTGAACCCCCATTTTTCCCTGCACCTCTGCGGCCACAACGATACAAATCGAGTGCAGTCGAGGATCGCGATCGGGCTCTGAATATACTCCCACCAAACGGCGGATTTTTACCAGTTCTAGTCCTGTTTCTTCAGCCAATTCACGCCGCACTGTTGTGGTAATATTTTCGCCCCAATCCACCATACCTCCCGGCAGTGCCCAGCAACCATTGTCCCGGCGGCGAATTAACACAATTCGTCCGTCAGGCAATATGGGGATGATGCCAGTACCAGCGATCGGATGTCGAAATATTAGTCCTAGGACAGTTTGGAAAATTTGCCACAATCGACGCATATATTCAAAAACTTTAAGAAAGGGCTGATAGCTGGTAAAAGTATAGTCATTTATAGGCATGGGAGGCTTCAAGTCCCTCCCCCTTCACTTTTACTTTGAGCGGATTAACCCGCCTCGGCTGAACTACGCAGCTCTCTATCCCATCGCTGAAGGCATTTGGGATTGCTTTTCTGAGGATATTGTACGAAGCGTTGATATCAGAATTAATTAACTGACCAGTCGATGTTTTGTACAAACCTCGCTTAATACGCTTACCAGTAAACATTGGCTCTTTTTCTGTTTTCCCGTAGACAGGGATTGGGTCTAGACCCACGAAGTTGGCCCGCGATGTGTAGGATTCTTCCTGTACAATTACTGTGATTCCTACCAGCCGAGCTTTGTATTCTAACATCTCAATTAATCGAGAGTGAGGAATACTGACAAAATTTTGATTGGTTTGCTTACCTAGATTGATATCGGTTTTCCACTGTGGATTTTTGCCGATTACCAGCGTTCCAATTTGGTTCACTACCAAATGGTCAACAATCACACGACTAGCATGATGCAAGTAATTATCAACTTTCTGATTACGACAGCGAGTTAATCGCTGAATTCTGGGTGAGGTTTGACGATTCCCTTTCAATTGGGATTGTAATCGGGATTTGCGTTTGTTGTAGAACTGGTTAATCGATTTTAATGGTCGCCCGTTAATCAACAAAGGAATAAATCCCGGTTGATTTGAAGTTAACGCCACTAAGTTATCCAGTCCCAAATCAATACTAGCTACAGAGTTGGCATTGCCAAGGGTGGACTCCGGTTCACTTCGACTACGCTCAGTACAAGCATCATAAATCACCTCAATTACATAGGAATCACATTTCGGAACCAGTCTAACTTGACAAATCTGGTTGGGATTGACTTGGGTTTTAATTGAAAGTTCAGTGCCGGAAAGTTTGATAATTCCTTTCTTTAACTGTTTGCTACTAATTGCTTGAATCGTGTAGACGAGAAGGTTTCGCCCTTTGACTTTATTTTTGTACTTTGGCAGCTTTGGGCGACCCGTGAATCTTGAAGAGTCAGCTTTGTAAGCTTTAACGGCTTCAAAAAACGATTTCCAATTCTTGTCTAGCACCATCAAGATTTGCTGACTTACTTTAGCAGGCAAAGCCTTATATGCTTCGTGAGACTTCATCAATCGGTTCATTTCGTTGTAATTGACATAGCCCCACCCATAAATAAAACTCTGACGAATGACGTAATTGGTGGCATTGTAGAGGTTTTTGGACTTGAAAGCTAATTCGTCAATCTGGACGAAACGATGTTCCGTTGATTTAATGATGTGCCTCTCTGTTAGCTGCATTTGAGACTTCCGTTCTTTGGGCTGTGCGTATTTCTTGTTCAACACTCATAGCGATATGATACCATTATTGTTTATAATTGCTTATAAACTCAACGAAGTTTTACAATACCAAACACTACAATATATTCTGATGAAAATATAGTATGATATTTTGCCCTAGAAGGGCGACGCTTGAAACCCAATTTTTTGGTCAGGAGCTAAATCGCCTGGATTAAGTATCATTTGTCATATTTGTCAATAGTTTGTTGATTTTTTTTTAGCTTGGCCTGTAGCCTGCTATGATTTACAAGTCACGCTGTCTGTTAGATGTATTCCTGAATTCAGGAATATTAGTTATGATGACAGATCGCAGGTAAAGCCGAAGTAAGGCTTAGAGGCTGCTTTGACAGCAGCCGTTTTATTGTTGTTTATTAGTGATGAGGTCAGAATGGCTAAACGCCGTAATCTCAAGAAAGAGAAGGCACAACGAAATCAAGCATACGCCCGCAAGTTTCGCAAGCGCAGAAATCAAGATATGTTCTCTAACAAGAGAAGACGATTTGACGGAGGCAACGGTGGTGGCATGGGCGCCATGACTGGCGGCGGCAGAGACAAAGATATGGCTGCCGCTGAAGATTAATCGCTGAGCCGATCGCGCGCAGCAATCAGTGATTTCCTCACTTGTTCAAACCCGGTACCCCCGTAACTATTGCGAGCCGCTACCACTTGCTGAGGTGCGATCGCGCTGTAAATGTCTGTCTCAAAAGCTGGGTGCAATTCTTTCCACTCCTCAAGTGTCAAATCTTTGAGGAGTTTGCCCCCCAACAGGCAAGTTTTGACAACTTTGCCCACGAGGTTGTAAGCTTCCCGGAAGGGAACGCCTTTAGTTGCTAGGTAGTCTGCTACATCTGTAGCATTAGAAAAGTCTTCTGTAACAGCCGCGGCGAGGCGATCGCTGTTAAACGCGATTCCTTCCCGCAGCAAAATCGTCATTGCTTCCAAACAAGCTTGTACCGTTTTCACGCTGTCAAACAAAGCTTCTTTATCTTCTTGCAAATCTTTGTTATAGGCCAAAGGCAGTCCCTTCATCACTACCAGCATAGCCTGCAAGTGACCGAAAACTCGCCCCGCCTTACCCCGCACCAATTCTGGAACGTCAGGATTTTTTTTCTGGGGCATAATGCTCGAACCCGTAGCGCAGCTATCTTTGAGCGAGATAAACCCAAATTCGTGAGACGACCAGAGAATCATTTCTTCTGACAAGCGGCTCAGGTGTACCATAATCAGACTGGCTGCTGCGAGAAATTCGATCGCAAAATCTCGATCGCTAACTCCATCTAAGCTATTAGCATAAACTTTGTCAAAATGCAATAGTTCGGCGGTATAATGTCGGTCGATCGGGAAAGTCGTCCCCGCCAGAGCACTCGAACCCAGAGGCGAAATATTTACCCGCTTGTAGACATCGCCGAGGCGTTCCCAGTCGCGATCGCTCATTTCAAAATAAGCTAACAGGTAATGAGCCAAACTAATCGGCTGAGCGCGCTGCAAGTGCGTGTAACCAGGGATTAAAGTTTCCACGTTCAGCTCAGCAATATCTAGCAAAACAGCTTGAAATTCTCGTAATTGCTCGCGAATTTGTGTGATTTGGTCGCGCAAATACAAGCGAGTATCAGTACCAGCTTGATCGTTGCGCGATCGAGCCGTGTGCAGCTTTTTTCCTGCATCGCCGACGATTTCCGTCAGCCGCTTTTCTACTGCAAAATGAACGTCTTCTGAGTCAATTCCCGGTACAAACAGTCCTTGTTGATATTCCCGACGAATCTGTTCCAAACCATTGACCAACTGTTCGCCTTCTGCTGCTGAAATAATCCCAGTTTTCGCCAGCATCTTAGCATGAGCGACGGAACCAGTCAAGTCGTACTCAATCAGTTCAATGTCAAAGCCAATACTAGCATTAAATCGTGCGATCGCTGGGTGCAGCGCCGATTCAAATCTTTGACTCCAGGTTGTTTGTGGTGTTGTCATTTGTGAATGTAAAACTAGATGATCTCTTTGACAAAAGGCTATGAAAACCTTTCTGTATTGACACTCCTCGGCTATCAGGCACGAGGATTCTTGGTTCAGTCAGTCGGCTTGCCCGTTGATGTCATCACCAACGAGTAGAGGTCGTTCTGTCCCCAAGCGTTAATTCCGGTGTGCCCCACCGTATTTAGATTAATTCCTGCACGGGCTTTCAATCCTTTTGCCAGAATATTCAAAGCTGCATTATGGTCACGGTCTAATACCGCCCCACATCCGCAAATATGAGTTCTGACCGACAACGATTTTTTAACAGTATTGCCACAGGCTGAACAATCCTGGGAAGTGTACTGAGGAGCAACAGCAACTACTGTTTTACCGTACACTTTTCCAAAATATTCTAACCATTGAGCAAACTGTGACCAAGCTGCATCGCTAATTGATTTTGCAAGCTTATGGTTTTTCACCATATTCCGCACCTGAAGATCTTCGTAGGCTACGAAATCGCTAGATTTCACTACGCACAACGCCGTCTTTATGGCGAAGTCTTTGCGTTGCCTACTGACTTTTAGGTGTTTCTTTCCTAACTTGTTAATTGCCTTCTTACGATTACTAGAACCTTTCTTTTTTCGAGAAACTCGTTTCTGTATTCGCTTTAAAGCTTTTTCACTTTTACGGAGATGTCGAGGATTTGGAACTGTTGCCCCGGTACTATCGGTGTAGAAATGGTTTAAACCTACATCTATTCCAATAGCTTTGCCAGTAGTAATAGATGCCTCTGTCCGTTCTACATTTATACAAAACTGAGCGTAATAGCCGTCGGCACGACGAACTACCCTGATTCGCTTAATCTCGTCAGGTGAATAAAAGTGCAAGTCTCGACTACCGAGTAACTTGAATTTTCCAGCAGCGAAGCCGTCTTTAAACGTCAAACATCTTTTGTCGTTAGAAAGCGACCAACCGGACTGTTTGTACTCTACGGAACGAGTATGTTTCTTGAACTGTGGGTATCCTTTTTTCCCTGGTTTTTTGGCTTGGCAATTAGCAAAAAAACGTTGGATAGCAAAAATAGCACGCTCCGCCGAAGCTTGACGTGCTGTTGAGTTAAGTTTACCTGCCCATTCAAACTCTTTCGCCATGATGGCGCATTGTTTGTATAGATCGACTAGCTTAACTCCTTGATTGTCGATCCAGTGCCTAAGAGTTTTATTTCGGACAAATTGCGCTGTGCGGATCATTTCGTCGATCATCCGGTATTGCTGCGATTTGCCTTTTAATTTAAACTCTAGTACAATCATGCTATTATTCTCTCGTTTTTCCAGAGCATTGTATTCACAAAGTGCATATATTTAAGAATTGTTTACACTTTGTGGAAATTAAAGCCGTCCTAGAAGGACGGGGCTTTAGCCCTCCGCTACGCTCCGCCCAAATTTTTGGTAAAGACTTTAATCCTGACTACGGTTTGTAGTCAAGACTACATTCCTGGCTATTTTGTGATGTAATAAAGGACTAAAGTCCTGACTACCAACTTTAGAGATTTTGGCGATCGGCTCCTTTCACTAATAACTCACAACAGTCCTTACCGTCTACCCTTGCCTAATACTTCCAATTCCCAACCACAAATCTAATGTCTGATAATCCCTTTAATGAACCAGCCGATAAAAATACCGATAAAAAAAGCTCCTATTTGACCGGTAGAAACAAAATGGTTCCAAGCTTTTTGGAAATTAGTAAAAATCTCGTAGCTTTGACCCAACAGCACTGTCGAACTTAAATGAGATTTCCCAACTAACAAATGAGCCAGATCGTTCCCATGAATCGAACCAGTCAATGCAACAGTAATTTCCGGCATTAAATTAACTATCATTTTTATTTTCTTCTGTGGAATTTTTAACTCTGAGTACAACCAGAGTCATGTCATCTTCATTACGGTTACCGATGCCGATAAACTGGTGAACGCGATCGAACAAATAATCCAAAATTTTTTCAGAGTCCTGATAATTTTGACAAGCCCACTGAAAAGCAGCCGTCAAGTTTTCCTCATCAAAGCGATCGCCCCTTTGATTAGCAGCATCCGTAAAGCCATCAGTGTAATAAATAATAGTATCTCCAGGCTGCAATTGCACTTGTGCTTCTTGGTAGCGCGAATCAGCATCCAAGCCAATTAGCATCCCTTCGAGAGTATCGAGCCGCTCAATAGAATTAGTTGCAGCTTGCCAAAGCAAAGGTGGGTGATGAGCCGCATTGCTGTAAGATAAAACGCGAGTTTTGGGGTCATACTCCGAATAAAACAGAGTCACGAAACGGTGAGAATTTTCCAAATCCGCGTGCATTACCCGGTTTAAATGTTGCAGAATTATCGACGGCGAATGGCGGTTCAAAACCTCCGCCCGCAGCATCCCCCGGGTCATCGTCATCAGCAGGCCTGCTGGCACGCCTTTGCCCATGACATCACCGATCGCAATACTCCAGCGACCCTTGTCGATTTTGGACTTCAGATTTTGGATCGGGGATGGGGGGTTTTCACCCTCACGATCCTGACCTATGGGGTCATAGTCAGCGGGAATAAAATCATAATAATCTCCGCCAACTCTGCTAGCTGGTAGACAGCGAGCAGCCACATCAAGGCCGGGAATTTTCGGGCAGCTACGGGGCAGCAGTCGCACTTGAATTTCAGCGCCAATTTCCAATTCTCGGTCTAAGCGCTCTTTCTCGCCCAACTTAGCAGTAAGTTCGTCTTTCGAGATAGCGACTGCGGTTTGATCTGCCACTAGGCGGACTAATTTTTGTCTCCCTGGCGTCCACACATATTGCGGGTCACTGCTAAAAACATAAAGCCGTCCCCGTTCCAAATTCTTCAGCAAAATTGGTGCCCCAAACAAGTGAACGTCCTGGCCCAAATAGCGACTGACGTGAATGTCGAGACTAGATATTTGCCCAGAGGTTTCGGAAATAACTTCTGCTGCGCTGGGCGAATTTGCTGTAACTTGCCTCGTTGCGATTTCCAGCGCTTTTCGCATATCTTGGCACTGCCGTCCTTCCTGACAGTGCAACTGCTGGAATCTGACTTGACCGTTGGGCTTGAACAGCACCAAAGCTCCCCCATCGGCATCGGTAATCCGAGTAGCCACCAAAGGAACCAACTCCAAAAATTGGTTGAGATTGTTAAAACTTCGCAGGGCAAAGGAGAGCGAACTCAACATATCTTGAACGTTGTGCTGGTATCGATGCAAGCGCGCCACCAGTTCTTTGAGTGCGAAGACTGGCGTCACGTCGGTCGAATTGCGACCGGGAGGGCGGTCAGCAGGTTGAGGTGAGGAGCGAGACAAAGGCACAGCAGTCATTCAATTTTGGATTTTGGATTTTGGATTTTAGATTGTCCCCATGAATGAATCCAGGGGCTGGCAAATTTGGGATTTTAGATTTTGGATGAGATTTTAGATTCAAGGATTTTAATTGGTCTTAGTCCTGAGATTGCGCTCCCGTGTGTCCGTCCCAAGAATTTGGGACGGCTGCATCCTCTCAATCAAAAATCTAAAATCTAAAATCGAGCAGGGCTTCAACAAACTCGTAACTAGAAAACGGGCGCAGGTCTTCGATGCTTTCCCCTACTCCAATAAAGCGGATCGGCAGGCCTAGTTGCTGCACCACTGCTAGAGCAACACCACCTTTAGCAGATCCATCGAGTTTTGTCAAGACTACTCCGCTCAATTTTGCAGATTCTGCGAAAACTTCCGCCTGTCGCAAACCATTTTGACCCAGTGTGGCATCCAAGACCAGTAGAGATTCTACGGTAGCACTAGGAGCTTTTTTATCTACAATGCGACGGATTTTGCTTAGTTCGTCCATGAGATTTTTTTTGTTTTGCAGGCGGCCGGCGGTGTCTACGATCAGCAGTTCTGTGCCTCTGGCGGTGGCGGCGGCGATCGCATCAAATACGACAGCAGCCGGATCGGTATTTTTCCCCTCGTTGGCAATAATTTCGACACCGCTACGACTTCCCCAAACTTTTACTTGTTCGACGGCGGCCGCCCGGAAAGTATCGGCGGCGGCAATTAAGGTTTTGTAGCCGGACTTTTGGGCAATGTGGGCCAATTTGCCGATCGTCGTAGTTTTGCCAGCACCGTTAACTCCTACGATCAACCAGATATTAAACGTATCTTTTTCTGGGGCAAAAGTCAGGCTGTAAGCGGGATTGCCGATCGCGCTTTGGGCACAGGGTGCATCGAGGATGTCGCGCAGAATAGTTTTGAGGTAGGCTAGGGCCTGTTCTGGCGGTAGCACTTCTTCTCTGAGTCTGGCTTGGAGGCGACTGATAATAATGTCGGTGGCTGCGACTCCGACATCGGCTTGCAGCAACAAAGTCTCAATTTCCGCCACTGCGTCTTCATTCAGCGGGCCTTGACCGACGATCGCCTTGAGTCGATTAATTAAGCTGCGGCGAGTTCTTTCTAAACCTTGGCGCAGCTTTTGCAGCCAAGTGATTTCTTCGACAGATACTTGATCGGGGCGGCGGCCTTGACTGGCCAAGATTTCCGAAGACCAGAGGAAGCCTTCATCAAAGGCAAAACCGGGAATTTCTTCGATAATTGCTGCTCTGGCTGCCGCTTCTGCAATTACCTCTGGTTCTTCAATGGCGGTTTCTTTGAGGCGTTCGATGCGTTCCATTCGATCGGCCTGAGCTCTTGCCCAAAATGGCAGGGGTTCAGCATCGGAGGCGATATCAGGGGCGATCGGTGTTTCTGCGACTGTGGTTACAGGTTCGGAAATTTCTAAATTTTGTTGTATAGGAACTTCTATTTTTTCAGCAACTGGACTGGCAATTTCGGGCGACGAAGCTGCTGTTTCGGGAATTTCTGGAGTTTTTGGGGTTGGTTCGGCTTCTGTCGCTATTGGGGCTTCTGGCGGCTCTGCAATTGGTAGAGCTTCCGAGTCGAGGGCTGCGGGTTCGGCAGCAATTTCCACAACTTCGGGTTCTGTAGTTTCTGAAACTTCTACTGCGACTGCTGTTTCTGCTGGCGGAACGGGGGTTTCTGCTGTCTCGGAAACTTCTGCTTCGGGTTTTTGCTGTTTTTGAATATTTTTGTAAGCAGCTTTAGCCCAATTGAGATAATCTTCGGCTACGGCGGGAGAGCTTGGCTCTGCTGCGGTTGGTGTGGCTGCATCTGTTTGAGGATCAACCGGAGGGGATTTGGCCGGCGAGTCTTGGAGTTGTTCGGGTGCTGTCTCTTTTTCAGAAGATCCGCTTTCACTGTATTGACGACGAAACCAATTAAAAACCATAGCAGGAAATGGGGAATAGGGAATAGTTATTAGTCATGAGTCATGAGTCATGAGTCATTAGTCATTGGTCATTGGTCATTGGTTATTGGTCATTGGTTATTGGTCAGTTGCTACCAATAACTAATAACTAATAACTAATAGACATCTCCTAAAAAGCCTGTCACAAACAGGCAGGATGCCTGTTCCACAAGAAATATGGGAGATGTCTAATAACTAATGACTAATAACTAATGACTAATGACTATTGACTAATGACGAATGGCTTCTGCATTAATTTTATCGACTACTCGGCGGAGGACTCCGTTGATGAACCGATGTCCTTCGTCGCCGCTGTAGCGTTTGGCTAGTTGGACGGCTTCGTTGACGCCGACTTGTTCGGGTAAGCCGAGAAATAGGATTTCGGCGATCGCGATTCTCATGATATCTCGATCGATCCTGGGCAACCGTTCTATTTGCCAGTCTACGAGGGATTCTTTGATCAATTCGTCAATTTGAGGGCGATTGCTGCTAACTTTCCCGAGGATTTGCAAAGCATAGGTGCGAACATCTTGCTGGTTGGCTAGCTGGATGATTTCGGGAAACTCCATCGCTGCGGCGAGACGGTCGATCGCGGTTTCGGTGAGTTCGACGGCTTCGCGCACCATTGCTCTAGCGCTTTGGACGTCAGGGGCGCGGATTTCGCTGGCGAGGAGCTTGTCGCTACCCCGCTGCACTTCGGCGGCGGCGGTTGAGAGGGCTTCTTGAACTTCAGTAGTCAGGGTGCGGATGGCGGCGAGGACGACATCTTGCAGTTTCTTGGCTTCTAATAGTTCTGGATTGGCTGGAAGTTGGCTGATGCCGAGGAGTGCTAGTTCGCGTGCGATTTCGCGGGCTTTTTTCATAGTTTTTAGAGTTTTTAGATAAGAATTGGGGATTTAGGAATTTTGGAGATTCGTAGGCGCTGGTTTAGCGCATAGACTTGAACTTTAGCAGAAAAATTATGCACAAAGACCGCCCTCTCTCTCAGTCGGGGCTGGTTTTGGACAAGTTTTATCTTTTATTAGAAAGTTTACCCGCTCAAAGGGCCCCTACGGGTTTAGATATTGCTTTAATCTTCTTCTACTGGTACGGGCTGGTATCTTGATTCAGATACTAAGGGTTCGAGTATCTTACCCGTGGTGTTGTCGGTAGTTACTGGTATTGAGTTGTTGGGGTTGACGATTCCACCGGAGATGATGACTTTAAAGGCATCTTCGATCGACATCGAAAGATTGACCACATCGGCTTCTGGAACAATAGCGTACCATCCGGTGGTGGGGTTTGGTGTGGTGGGGATGAAAATGCCGATCGGAGTTTCGCCGGCCAGGTGAGAGGGCAGATCGTTACTCTCGATCGTACCGGTCACAAATGCCAAAGTCCAGATTCCCCGGCGGGGATACTCCACTAACACCACCCGACGAAATTTGTCGTTTGATTTGAGGATGGTTGCTAGCAGTTGTTTTAGGGTTTTATAAACCGATCCCGCTAGGGGAATTGCCTGCAACAGCCGTTCACCAAAGTCTAGCAGCCACTTCCCGAAGATGTTGCGGGCCATGAGACCGATGACTAAAATGCTCAGCAGGGGTACAGCCAGCCCTACTAAGAAATTCAGCAGATTCACCAAAATCGGATGGAGTCCGTCAAAGGGGTTGATCTGCTTGGGAATTTTCGTGAGAAAATTGATCACCCAACTGGCGATCGTAATTGTCAGCCAGATGGTGGTAGCTAAGGGGATCACTACCAGCAGACCTGCGATGAGGTCATTTTTTAAGTCTTGTTTGATGCGTTGGAGCACGGGTGGTCAACTCTCCTCGTAACTGGCTGCAAATAACGTGAACAAACCTGAGACTAAAGAAACTGCACGGGCGAAGAGTAGAAGTCGCCATTTTTATTGTCTTCTATCCCGTCTATGCCACGCCCTTTCCTCAAGGAAGAGTTAGGGGTCGGTGGTGCTGTACTGATATTGTAAAGAATTATTGCAACTTGGCCGCTGCCTGTTAAGTGTATATTTTAAGACATTTTGGCTCGGAATTTACAAGTGAGCCAAGAGGGGAGAGGCGGCGCGGGTTGGGGATGTCCTACAGGGTTGCGAGTGTGGCGAGTGCAGGGGATTAATTGAGCGATCGAGATTTTCCAGACTATAGCTTGAGTTGAACTTGCGCTCCTCCTAATGTACTGCTGAAATCTTTGACTTTAACAGGACTTACGCATGGGGGCCAAAAACCCGGTTTCTGCGTCAATACTTATCGAAAAAGTGACGATTTTTGTCAGAAACCGGGTTTTTTGCGTAAGCCCTATTTAAGTAAGCCCACCTAAAAACCCATATCCCCGCAGGCTTTAAGAAGTCGGGGATCTAACAGCTATGGGATTTTACGTTTAATTAGAGCGATCTACTTATCGTAGGATTAATTTGTGGTTGTGAAAGTGTCAGAAAATTAACTTATGTTGAGTGCAGAAAGACTGTCAGAACAAGGTGTTTTTCCCGGAACGGTTGCGGGGATTTCGGCGGGAATTCCTGACCTCTTGGTTCCCAAGGAAGATCTGTTAAATCAGATGGCTGGAATCAAAGTCGGAGCCACAATGGCTGCGATAGATGCCAGGGATGATTTGACTCAAAAATCAGATTTTGGGGCTGCTGCGACGGTTGGTTCGATCGCCCTTTCTGACAGTTTCTCCGATTTCGGCTTGCTGGTTCTAGGCGGCGACTCTCCTCAATTTGAAAATAGTCTCAAATCCCAGCCAGATATCTCCGGGAAAGTTCAACGAGACGAACTTACAGGGATGGATTTTGCGGTGGGCGATGGGGTTGGTGAACAATTGCGATCGGCATCCCGAACTGCTTCGCTAATCCCTTCAGAAAATGGGTCTTTTGATTTTCAAGATTATACCATCGAACACCAAGGTTTAAACACGCTCAACATCAAAGTTGATTACGAATTAAAACCGGGAATCGCCCAAGCAGAATATCCCGATACTTGCTGCTATTTTATAAAAGTATAAACAATTTCCTAGTTAACTACCCGAACGAAACAGATTTCTGGGAAATTCTTAACAAAAATCTGACTCAAAAGGTGCTAGATGAAAATCCAGCACTGACAGATGTTGGCATTCAACTTGAAGTTTTGCCGACGAATCGATTACCTTACGATCGCACGAGCACAGTTTTCCGCAGCCGAGGGGGTAAATTACAGGAAGATTGGAATTTATCCTTGAACGACTACATCATAAATCACCAAGGATTGAACCAGATAAATCTCGATGTCAATTACCAGTACAATCCGGGAATCACCACAGAAGAATATCCCGATACTTGCTGCTATTTTACAAGAGCATTGATAACTTTTTAACCAAATATCCGAAGGAAACAGATTCCTGGGAAATTGTCAATAAAAAATTGACCAAAAATATCCTAGATGAAAATCCCGCCTTGGCGGCGATCGACATTAATTTAAGCGTTTTGCCAACCCCAGGATTGCCCTACAACCGTACCAGTAAAGTGAGCCGCACTCAAGCCAGCAATCCTCAAGGAACTTTTCTTGTCGGGAATACCAGGGGAAATAATGTACTGCGATTTGACGGCAAAAATGGCAACTTTTTAGGGGAATTTATAACAGCGGGAAGTGGCGGTTTGTCAAATCCCGATACGATAATTTTCGGCCCAGACGGTAACGGTGACGGCAAATCCGACATTTACATTGCTAGCGGTGACAAAGCGGGAAATTCCGGCGAAGCCGCAGCATCTGCTGTGTTGCGGTACGACGGCATTACAGGAGCATTTATTGACAAGTTTGTCGGCGACAATCCGAACACGGCGATCGATGAAACAGGCGGATTGTTTCGCCCTTATGGTTTAGCTTTTAGCCCGGATGGGAATTTGTATGTCAGCAGTTTTTTGACTGACAAAATTCTCCGCTACAATGGCAAAACCGGGCAGTTTATTGATGTATTTGCTTCGGGAAATCAGCAAGGGGGAGGATTGAATGGGCCGAATGGTTTGTTGTTTGCTCCTGATGGCAATTTGTACGTGACAACGGAGGGGAGTATTGCTCGCGAGGGTCAAGCTGATTTCAGCGCAAATTTACCCAGTCAGGTACTACGTTACAACCCGCAAACCAGGGAGTCAAGTATTTTTGCTTCCCCCGATCCTTCGCCTCGGAGTCAGGGTTTTGCGAGTCTTTTGGGAATGGCGATCGGGCCTGTTGATGGCGACATTTATGTGAGCGATTTTGCTAACGATATCAGGCGTTATAATCTAAAATTTGGGGAATTAGTAGAGGTTTTATAAGAAATACCCTGAAAACCCTGTGACTTTAGTCCAGGGATGAAAGGGCGTGGCAGGATAAATCCTGCCTGTTCGTAAGTTTCAAGATAACATAATGTTTAACCGTCCCCGGACAAATCCTTCTAGCAATTGAGACCAAGGTAAAGATTTGTTGAGGATTAATTAACTTGTTAATTCACGATATATACTAAACCTAGTATCATAACAGCCAGTAAATTAAATGTACGCAGTACAAAAAGATGTTTGGCATTTAAAAGGACTCGACAAAACCATTGTCGAACAACTACTAAGATGGTCAAATAATCTGTTCAATGTCGGCACCTATGAAAGTCGGCAACAATACTTTAAGAACCCAAGCGTAGTTAAATATCCAGATTTGTATAAAATAGCCAAGACCAACGAAAATTACGGGTTGCTATACTCTCAAGTTGCCCAACAATCTCTTAAATCTGTCGCAGAATCTTTTACTTCTTTCCGAGCCTTAGAGAAGTTGGCAAATCAAGGAGAAATCCATCAAAAACCGAGAATACCAAGGTACAGAACCAAAGGGGGAATGTACCCCGTTTCATATCCCGGTCAAGCATTAAAGGTAATTGGAAATAAAGTCAGATTACCCCTGGGGAAAAAAGGAAAAGAATACTTTGGGAAAGATGCGATTTGGGTGCCGCTACCTGAACGTATCAAGAATTGCCAGATCGAAGAACTCAGGTTAATCCCTAGAAATGGTGAGGTCTGGGTCGAATATGTCCACGAATCCCTGACTGAACAAGCCCCTAGTTGCAGCTTGGAAGTGACAGGGGTTCTGGGCATCGATCGCGGCATCAATAACTGGTTAACTTGTGTCTCTAGCAATGGTAAACCTTTCATCATTGATGGACTTAGACTCAAGTCTTGGAACCAATGGTTTAATAAAGAAAAAGCGAGAGTTCAATCAGAACACGCAATACATAAACTGCCTAAAGGTTTCTCGTCAAAAAGATTGCAGCAGTTGTCGGAAACTCGCACTAGAAGGATGAGAGATGCTGTCAACAAAGCAGTTAGAACCATCGTAGATTATTGCGAAAATAACCAAATAAACGTCTTAGTCTTTGGCTGGAACAAGGCACAGAAGCAAGAGGTTAATATGGGGGTCGTAACTAATCAGAATTTTGTCCAAATACCCACAGCTAAAGTCAAAGATAGACTCCAGCAAGAATGCGACTTAAGAGGGTGGCGATTTGTTGAACAAGACGAATCTTACACATCAAAAGCAAGTTTTTTAGACCGAGACATTTTGCCAGTAAAAGTCGGTGAAAAACCTGACAATTGGCAACCATCGGGTAAAAGAATCAAAAGAGGATTGTACTGTTCTAGCGCTGGGTTGTTAATCAATGCAGATGTTAACGGTGCAGCCAATATCATTAGAAAGTCAAAAGTAGCCATAGACTCAATTCTTGAGCGAGTGGGTAGGGGGTTTCTGACTAACCCTTTAAGAATTAAACTTTGGGCGGATTCATCCCCCAAAGTTTGTCCTTAAGAATCCCCGTGTCTTTAGACCGGGGAGTGTCAACTACTAATTATACTGAGACTTTACCCAGCAGCAATTATCTGGGCGGTTTGGCTTTTTCGCCGATCGGCAATTTGTTTGCAGTTGGCTTCGACAACCGCGCCAATGCTAACGGTGCCGGTGCAGTTTTGCGCTACAATGGCAAGACGGGCGACCCGCTGCCATTAGTTGCGAATCCTGGAACATTTCCCAGTCCTATTTTTGTCTCTCCCGACAGCAAGTTACAGCGTCCGATCGCGATTTCGTTCTTTCCGTCCGATGCTACATTGACCGAAAAGTGGAATTTTCCGATCGCCAATTACCCAATTAATCATCAAGGGTTAAAAAACCTGAATTTAGATGTAAATTACAAGTATCAAGATGGAATTAAAAATTTCCAGCATCCAGATTTTGTGCCAATTTACAAAACCCTTGACAATCAGTTAGTTAATTCCCAGAATGAAACTGATGTTTCGGAAATAGTTAATAAAAAATTGACCCAAAAAGTGATAGAGTCAAGTATCCTAAACTTGACTCTGTGACTGTGAATTTGGATGTTTTGCCAACCCACCGATTACCTTACAATCGCAACAGTACAGTTACTCGCACTCAAGATGGTAAATTAGGGGAAGCCTGGGATTTCAAGTTGGCTAATTACTCGATCGATCGTCAGGGTTTGAACAACCTAAATATTGATGTCAAGTATCAGTACAAACCAGGAATTACCCAGGATGAATATCCCGACACTTGACTCTGTTTTACAAAAGCATTGACAATTTCTTGGCTAATTACCCCAATGAAACGGATGTCTGGGAGGTAGTGAATCAGAATTTGACCCAAAAGGTGCTAGCTGAAAATCCGGCTTTGGATTCGCTGCAAATTGGCCTTGATCTGTTGCCGACCAATAAATTACCTTACGACAGGGCAAGTATTGTGGCGATCGCTTAGCAACGGATCGGTGCTACTATATCAAACAGGACAAGGGCCCAATATTTGTTGGGCCTGTTTTTTGGGGTGGTTGTGGCTAGAATCAACTTGTAGGGTGCTCTACTGCATTGTTGATTTCGATTTCAACAGGTTTGGACGCTCCGGAACACCCTACGCAACCAAGAAGCAGGAAGAAAACACGCCGATCTAGTCGCACGTCCAGATAAGTCGGGCTTTCTCTGAGCTGAGGTAAGTTTTTTAGAGTGGCGGAGGCAAAAGTGTATCTTTGGATAGATGTTTATTATACCAAAAAATATTTTATCCAGAGATGTACACTGGCGATCGACTAGCAAATTGTGGCCGCAGGTAAAGCAGGCCACGAGACAAATTTTCACTTGTTTGTTGATGAACGATCAAAATTTAAGAAATAATGGAAGTATTAGAGCTCGTTTGAATAACAGAACGCTTCCTCCTCCTATTTAAGTCAAAATATTTAAGTCAAAGGATTGATTGTGAAAACCCTAAATATCCTCTTGGTAGAAGACAGTCCGCTGGATGCTGAACTGATTCAAGTCTATCTAATTGATGGTGGGATCGAGTACGATCTGCTGTGCGTGGAAACGCGGGAAGAGTTTGTCGCGGCACTGGAAAACAACAGTTTTGATATTATTTTGGCAGATTATATGCTGCCTGGGTTTAACGGGATAGCAGCGCTGGAAATAGCCCGGGCTACTTGTCCGCAGCTACCGTTTATTTTTGTATCGGCTCCCTTTGATGAACAACTGGGCGAAGAAGTGGCGATCGAAACTTTGAAAAGTGGTGCTACAGATTACGCGATCGAACCCCGTTTGACGAGGCTGGTGCCTTCAATTCAGCGGGCCATGCGGGAAGTTCAAGAACGGATGGAACGCAAGCAAGCCGAGGCACAGCGCCAAGACAGCGAAGATAGATTTCGGATCGTCGCAGACACCGCGCCGGTGATGATTTGGATGTCTGACACTGACAAACTTTGCGATTACTTTAACGAAGTTTGGCGATCGTTTACGGGCAGAACTTTGGAACAAGAAATGGGCAACGGTTGGATGGAAGGGGTACACCCAGACGATTTGCAACACTATCTGGAGACGCGCTCTGCTGCTTTCGAGGCCGAAGCCGAGTACCGCGCGGAGTACCGTCTGAGGCGCTTTGACGGCGAGTACAGGTGGGTTTTGGGTACGGGGGTACCCCGGTACAGACCCGATGGCACTTTTGCAGGTTACATCGGTTCCTGCATTGATATTGGCGATCGCTTCCAAGCAGAACAAGAAGGCACCGCCACCTTGGTAAGAGAACAAGTAGCCCGCGCCCAAGCGGAAGCGACAGCACAAGAACTGCTTGAGGCTAACTGGCGCATTACTAACATTCTCGAAACCATTAGCGACAGTTTTGTCAGCGTCGATTTGGAGTGGAAGTACACCTATGTCAACCGCAAAGCTCTTGAATTTTTGGGCAAGTCGAAAGCTGAGTTGATCGGCAAAAATATGTGGGAAGTGTTTCCTGATGCAGTTAATACCCCTGGTTACAAAATGGCTCAGAAAGCACTTGCCGAAGGCTTAACCCTGGAATATGAAGAATTCCATCCATTTCCGAATCAGTGGTTGGCAGTGCGCTGCTATCCGTCGGAGTATGGTTTGTCTATTTATTTCCAAGACATTACCGATCGCAAGCAAACAGAAGCAGCACTAAAAGCTAGCTCGGCCAAGCTGAGGTGTTTAGTAGAAGCTAACTTGATCGGAATTCTGTTCGGCGATGTTGACGGCGACATCAGCGAGGCAAATGACGAATTTTTGCGTATGGTTGGCTACAGGCGGGAAGACTTGCAGGGCGGGAAAATCCGCTGGATTGACATTACGCCGCCGGAGTACCTGTCTCTCGACGAGATCAAGATTGCAGAGGCAAAAGCAACGGGGATTTGCACTCCTTACGAAAAGGAATACCTGCGGCCCGACGGCAGCCGAATTCCGGCGTTAGTGGGGTATATTTTGTTGGGGGAAAATCGGCAAGAATCTGTAGCTTTCATTCTCGATTTGAGCGAGAGAAAGCAGTTAGAAATAGAACTTCAGAATCGAGCCGAGGAGTTAGCCCGCGTCAACCGGATTAAAGACGATTTTCTGGCTACTTTGTCCCACGAATTGCGGACACCGTTGAATGTCATCCTGGGGTGGACGCAACTGCTACGCTATCAGAAATTTGACGAAACAACTACTGTTCGGGCTCTGGAAACGATCGACCGTAATAGCAGAGCCCTGGGGACACTAATCGAGGATTTGCTAGATGTGTCCCAGATTATTACTGGTAAGTTACCTCTGAATTTCCGGTGTGTGGATTTGAGGCCAAGCATTCAGGCGGCGATTGACACTTGTGCACCCGCCGCTAGGGCAAAAAATATTGAAATTGTCACCGAATTTGACCAGACAATCGGGCCAATTTACGGAGATTCGGAGCGCTTGCAGCAGGTGGCGTGGAATTTGATCTCGAACGCGATTAAGTTTACTCCCCATGGCGGGGTGGTGGCAGTTGCTGTGAGGAAGGTGGAGGGCGCCTTTGCTACCAAGCTCCCAGAAAGGGAAAATTTGTTGCCAGCTGTTGTCGAAATTGAGGTAGAGGATACCGGAGGAGGGATTAGCCCGGAATTTTTACCTCGGGTTTTCGAGCGCTTCAGCCAAGCTGACAGTACGACAACCCGATCGTACAACGGATTGGGCATGGGTTTGGCGATCGTCCGCCATTTGGTGGAAATGCACGGCGGTACGGTGAAAGCCGAATCTGCTGGGAATGGAAAAGGAGCGAGGTTTTTGGTGAAGCTGCCGATGCAACAGACAAAGGACGACTTTGCCTGTGTTGTGGCTGAGCCTGGGGAGTTTTTGATGCGACAAAAAAGCGCGATCGCGCCTGTAGATGAGTTGTTTGTCAGTACCAATCTTTCGGGAGTGCGGGTGTTGGTAGTCGATCGGGACGAAGATACCCGGAATTTTGCCCGTGCAGTCCTCGAAGATTGCGGAGCCGAGGTGGAGACCGTTGTCTCGGTAGCGGAGGTCTTGGAGGCGATGGAAAGGCTGAATCCTGATGTATTAGTGAGCGATATCGGGCTGCCGATGGCAGACGGCGACGACCTGCTCCGCCAGGTGCGATCGATTTGTGGCTGTGCCAAAATTCCGGCGGTAGCCTTCACAGCTTATGGCAGAGTTGAGGAACGGGTTCGAGCCTTGCGAGAAGGCTTTCAACTTCATTTACCCAAGCCGATCGATCCTGCTGAGTTGGTGGCGGCTGTGGCAAGTTTGGTCATTAGTCATTAGTCATTAGTCATTAGTTATTAGTCATTAGTCATTAGTCATTAGTCATTAGTCATTAGTCATTAGTCATTAGTCATTAGTCATTAGTTATTGGTTAGTTGTTAGTTGTTAGTTGACGGTTGACTGTTGACTGTTGACTGTTGACTGTCTTAATGCCCCATGCCCCATGCCCCATGCCCCATGCCCCATGCCCCATGCCCCATGCCCCATGCCCCATGCCCCATGCCCCATCTTTGTTATTTGTTATTTGTTGGTTGTTCCTTCTAATAACCAATAACTAATAACCAATTCCCTTTACCAAAAATTTGGGCGGAGCGTAGCGGAGGGCTAAAGCCCCGTCCTTCTAGGACGGCTTTAATTTCTACAAAGTGTAAATAATTATTAAACCTACGCACTTTTTGAACACAGTGCTTTGTGAAAATGATAGAATAATTGGCATGATAACATTAGAGTTTAAATTAAAAGGCAAATCGCAGCAATACCGGATTATCGACGAAATGATCCGCACAGCGCAATTTGTCCGAAATAAAACTCTTAGACATTGGATCGACAATCAAGGAGTTAAGTTAGTCGATCTATACAAACAATGCGCCATCATGGCGAAAGAGTTTGAATGGGCGGGTAAGCTTAACTCAACGGCACGTCAAGCTTCGGCGGAACGTACCATTTTTGCTATCCAACGTTTTTTCTCAAATTGCCAAGCCCAAAAACCAGGAAAAAAAGGATACCCGCAGTTTAAGAAACACACCCGTTCCGTAGAGTACAAACAGTCCGGTTGGTCGCTTTCTAACGACAAAAGATGCTTGACGTTTAAAGACGGCTTCGCTGCTGGAAAGTTCAAGTTAATCGGTAGTCGAGATTTGCACTTTTATGCGCCTGGTGAAATCAAACGAATCAGAGTAATCCGTCGTGCCGATGGCTACTACGCTCAGTTTTGTATCGACGTGGAACGGACAGAGGAAACAATTCCTACTGGCAAAGCCGTAGGGCTGGATGTAGGTTTAAACCATTTCTACACCGACAGTGCCGGGGCAACGGTTCCAAATCCTCGACATCTCCGTAAAACTGAAAAAGCTTTAAAACGAACACAGAAACGAGTTTCCAGAAAAAAGAAAGGTTCTAGTAATCGCAAAAAAGCTATCAACAGGTTGGGGAGAAAACACCTAAAAGTTAGTAGGGAACGCAAAGACTTCGCCATCAAGACGGCGTTGTGTGTAGTAAAATCTAACGATTTTGTAGCCTAGGTCGACCTTCAGGTAAAAAATATGGTGAAAAACCATAAGCTTGCAAAATCAATTAGCGATGCAGCTTGGTCGCAGACTTGATCATTATTTGCAATACTTTGGAAAAGTGTACGGTAAAACAGTAGTTGCTGTCAATCCTCAGTATACTTCCCAAGATTGTTCAAGTTGTGGGAATCGTGTTAAGAAAACGCTATCAACTAGAACCCATATTTGCGGATGTGGGGCGGTATTAGACCGTGACCACAATGCAGCTCTGAATATTCTGGCAAAAGGATTGAAAGCCCGTGCAGGAATTAATCTAAATACGGTGGGGCACACCGGAATTAACGCTTGGGGACAGAACGACCTCTACTCGTTGGTGGTAGCATCAACGGGCAAGCCGACTGACTGAACCAAGAATCAAGAGTGCCTGATAGCCGAGGAGTGTCAAAGAGGCGGATTTGTCAAGCCCCAAAACTTTTAAACTTAACGGACGTTCCCAAAAAGCCAACTCCAGCCCCGTGCTTTCACACCTGGGTATGTCAGCAATTCGCCGATGGGAATGCGACTGAAGATTCAACGGCTAGCTACCAGTTGAATCCTGCCTGCATCCATTTCATCCATCAATAACTCTAAAGCCTCATAATCAACATCAGAGATGTGACCGCTTCGGGTGAGTTCGTAATTGATTTCATTCTCAATGTCAGGCGTCAGCCGCTTGATGTAGAGAGCTTTTTCTACAAGTTTACGAATAGCATGAGTTGCTTGCATAGTAGATCATAGAACTCCGTATATTTCAATTTTCCTATGAATTCTCAATCCGGCGCGTGATCTGAATCAGAAGTAACAAGTGATTTCAATTACATTCTTGAAGTTTACCGAAAGCATCCAGGGTAAAAAGCCCCCAGATTTATTCCTTCGCAGACTCAGGAACGGGTCGCTTTCTTTAATCTAAAATCTCAAATCTTAAATCGAAGTTACCTAACAGCTAGGGCAACTCTTGGCATTTTTGACAACGGCCAAGAGTAAATATCCGGCGATGAGTAAGAAACAGTAAGTAGAAGGAAGAAGGAAGAAGGAAGCAGGAAGAAGCAAGCAGGAAGAGTGCTTATATAGCAAGCTTTATTGCCATCTGTATCTGACGTTTAATGAGGTGGATTTACTGATTGAGTATTGGTTGAAAATGTACTAGGATCGGGATGATTCTAGAACTTAGTCAACTTGACAGAGTTTTTGAGAGATTTGATAATGCAGTGCGCTGAGCGTAGTCGAAGTGTCGAGATCTTTGAAGCTGAAAACCAGTGCCTAAACAGCCACGAGTAGAGGCGAGGCGAATTGGACAAGCGGGCAACAAAACCGATCGAATTCGGTGAAACGCCTGAAAATACAAGAACTACTCATGGCGTATTGGCAGATTTTAAGGTAAGCTCTTAGACAGTCGCAATTATTAGCGAGTCGAGCCGTGGCAGTAGCAATCGAAGAATTACTTACATCCGAAATCAAGCAGCCAGCTCGTTATCTGGGAAATGAGTTGGGGGCTGCACATAAGCCTTGGGATGGGGCAAGAGTACGCTGGGTGCTGACTTACCCAGAAGTGTATGAAGTTGGTGCTTCTAATCTGGGGCACATCATCCTTTACAATATTTTGAATGCTTTGCCGAGACAGTTGTGCGATCGAGCTTATTTGCCGGCACCTGACTTAGCAGCAAAACTTCGATCGACTCAAACTCCCTTGTTTGCGGTAGAGTCGAGGCGATCGCTCACAGAATTTGATATTCTGGGCTTTAGCCTCAGCTACGAACTGGGAGCAACAAATATTCTGGAAATGCTGGATTTGGCCGGCATTCCCCTAACTTGGCAAGCAAGAGCGAAAAATTCCGAACTGCCGCTGATTTTTGCTGGCGGACAAACAGCAACTTCCAATCCCGAACCCTACGCTGACTTTTTTGACTTCATTGCTTTGGGAGATGGAGAAGAATTGCTGCCGGAAATTAGCTTGGTTTTGGCAGAAGGCAAAACTAATGGTTTGAGTCGCGAAGCTTTGTTACTGGATTTGGCGCAAATTCCCGGCGTTTATGTCCCGCAGTTCTACGATATGGCCGCAGATGGTTCTGTCCATCCCAATCGCCCCCAAGTTCCAGAACGAATTTTGCGCCGGGTGGCGACTCCCATTCCAGCTTATTCGATCGGCTTGGTTCCCTACGTTGAGACAGTACACGATCGACTGACAGTAGAAATCCGCCGGGGCTGCACTCGTGGATGCCGCTTCTGTCAGCCGGGAATGCTGACTCGCCCCGCGCGAGATGTCGAACCTCAACAAGTGGTAGAGGCGATCGTTCAAGGCATGAAAACTACCGGACAAAGCGAGTTTTCCCTGCTTTCCCTGAGTTGTTCCGACTATCTGGCACTCCCAGCAGTCGGGATGGAAATCAAAAACCGCCTTCGAGATCAAAATATTTCTCTGTCTCTTCCCAGCCAGCGGGTAGATAGGTTTGATGACAACATTGCCGACATTCTCGGTGGCACGCGCCAGAGTGGCTTGACTTTTGCCCCGGAAGCTGGTACGCAGCGGATGCGGGACATTGTTAACAAAGGTTTGACGAATGAGGAATTGCTGCGGGGTGTCAAAACTGCTGTCGATCGCGGCTGGGATAAAATCAAACTGTATTTTATGATCGGTTTGCCTGGGGAAACCGATGCTGATGTTGTGGGAATTGCCGAAACAGTCCGCTGGCTGCAAAGGGAATGCAGGCTAGATGGCCGGCGCAAACTGATTTTTAATTTGACAATTTCTAATTTTACGGCTAAGCCTCACACTCCGTTTCAGTGGCACTCTGTTTCTACGACGGAGTTTTCGCGCTTGCAAAAGCTATTGAGGACTGAATTGCGATCGCTCAACAATCTTAAGGTGAATTTCACCGATGTGCGGATTTCGGCAATGGAGGATTTTGTCGGGCGGGGCGACAGGCGTTTAAGTTCAGTAATCCGCCGTGCTTGGGAACTCGGAGCCGGTATGGATGCGTGGTGGGAAAGCTTGGATCAGGCTCACAAGGCCTGGACTCAGGCGATCGCAGAATCCGATCTTACCTGGAAATATCGCCAAGTCGAAAACGGTGAGTGGAATTTGTTTGAAAAGAAAGAGGGGCACGACACGGATTCGGACAGGGATACAGGGATGAATTTAACTGTGTCTCCCAAGTCTCCCAATCTCCCACTCCCCCCCTCTCCCACTCTCCCCCTCCCCCCTTCTCCCCAGGGCGGTTTCATTCTCACCAAAAACGAGGTTTTTGTAGGGGTAGTGCCCCCGTGCCTACCCCCGCCACCAACGATCGAATGGGGGTTTCAGGCCAAAAGGGCCGGCACGGGGGCACGGCCCCTACCAAGAATGAAACAGCCCTGCCCTTCTCCCTCTCTCCCATTCCTAGATCGACCTTTGCCGTGGGATCATATAGATACAGGAATCGACAAAAACTGGTTGAAAAATGACTTGCAAAAGGCTTTAGAAGCCGCAACAGTTCCTGACTGTTCCTTTGAAGGCTGTTCTCGCTGTGGCGTGTGCGGTACTGACTTCGGACACAATGTAGTTGTAGCACCTCTGCCAATTCCTGAATTTGCCGGAGAGTTTGTGCCTCATAGCGATCGCAAACAGCGATTTCGGGTTTGGTTTGGCAAACTCGGTGACATGGCTTTGGTCGGTCATTTGGATTTGCTAAGATTGTTCGATCGAGTAGTCCGCAGAGCCGATTTGCCGATTTCCTTTACCGGTGGCTTTCACCCACTCCCCCGAATTTCTCTGGCAAATGCCCTGCCTTTGGGTGTCACCAGCACGGGGGAAATTGTGGACTTTGAGCTGACTGAGTTTATGGATGCTACCCTGTTTCGGGAAAAATTGGTGGCTCAGCTCCCGGAAAATATGCCTATTTACAGGGTAGAGTCGATCGATGTCAAGGCTCCTTCTGCTAATCAGTTGTTAGAAGCTGCGGAGTACGTGATTACTGTGGCTGTAGCGGGTGCGTTGGCAGAAAATGAGATATTTGACATGGAGAATGCTGCTCCTGTCTCCGTCGCTCCTGATGCCCACTGGGAAGCTTGGGTAAAGGCGATCGTCGAGACAGAGGCTTTTTGGTGGGAGCACACTACTAAGTCGGGTAAGACGCAGCAAGTTAATTTGCGCGATCGACTGCAAAAATTAGAACTTGTAGAGCCCTCTTCAGACACCCAGGCTGAAGGTAAAGCCGAAGATAGAGCCGTCTTGCGCTATACGGGTAGCTGTCGCAATGACGGTAATCTGCTGCGAGTAGAACATATTGTGTTGATGCTTGAACAAGTCAGTCAGCAGGAAGTTCAGCTCCTACAAGTTCAGCGCCGTCAGCTTATCCTCGGTTATGGTTAGAATTAGGAAAGCTCAAGGTGGAATATTCCGCCTTTGGCTTTCGATCGGGATGTGTCGTTTCATGCTATAATGGCTTGTCAAGGAAGCCGCTGCGGATCGAGGGCAATATGTCCCTCGTCGCCAGAGTCAACCAGCAACGCGGGCTGGGTGCAAATTGCTTCTGTTCAAGACTTCAAGCCTTTTTGTACATTGTTGGCTAAATAAGTGCGCCAAACCCGCACCAGGGGGGTCAGAACTAAATTTAGTGGTTAATCCGATCGATCGACAGCAAGTCGATCGTTGGCTTACCAAAAATCTCATGGTTCAAGCCGCTCTGCGGGTGTTAAACAATAGATGTTTTTCACCTAAAAAATGGGCGGAGCGAAGCGCAGGGGCCCAAGCCCCGTCCTTCTAGGACGGCTTTGTTAGAATTTAGAAAGGCAAGAAAGGCAAGTAAGAACAACCATCTACGTGTTGAAACAATTTCATAAGGTGAGACTCCTGGGTTGGATCGCTACTCGGCAATGCCGAGCCTGTCCAAACAAGCAATAGTGAATTGTTGAGCGTACCTAACTGGCTGATTGATGGACTCAGAAAGCAATCTAAAAACAAAAGTAAGCGCAATTGCAATACTTCTCGTACCAGTAGTTGTTTTGAGCGTGTAGAGGCGATTTGACAGCGCCTTTAAGACTCAAGTCTTAAGAATCTCCGTGGCGTTGATTCCCGGAGAGTGTCAAAGGGTTCTACGGTTGGTATAGAGGAAGTCGCAGTCGAATGGGAAGAGTCAGGTGAGTTGAGTTCGATCGCACTCATAGTTCAACAAAAGTCTAGGCGCTTTCACCGAAAGACGAGCGGGAAGCCCCGCCTTTCAAGGCTGGGGAGGAACGCGGTTGCGACTTATTTAGTCACCTAAAAACTATGGCACGGCTTAAGGCAAAGCGGTATACTAATTACAGCGATTAAGAATAACCATCTACGTGTTGAAGCATTTTAGTCTCGGTGAGATTCCGGCACAGTAAGCAACTACTGCTTTTGAGCAGGAAGCCTATTTAACTGACAAGAAATATCAAAATGTGGAACGTACCTATCTCAGGCTAAGTGATGGACTCCGAAAGCATAAAAAAGCTAAAAGTATACGCAAGGTTTGGATTTGTCTAAGCTAAGTGGGTAGAGGTGCCTTGATAACGCCTTTGAAAGTCCCTTTGTGGTCTTAATCAAGAATCCCCCCGATTCATCGGTGGGGAGTGTCAATCTTACTTACTTTCTCTCGAAACCAGCCCTCAACCACCACTTCGCGGAGTTATCAGTTCGTAGTATTGAGTTGTGTGTTAAGAAATTGGTACGGTGCCACTGAATTGATGCGCTGAGTTCAAATTAAGAGTTACAAGTGTTGATTTTTGAGTATTGAGTTCGCAATTCTCCACTCAAAAATCGAGATTACTAACTCGATAAAAGCATCCTCATTTCTATCTCCCAGATTAAGCTGCGGGGTCGAAATCATAACTCTGTACGAGCGGGTTTAACCACATCTGTAACAGTTAACAGTCAACAGTTAACAGTTAACAGTCAACAGTTAACAGTTAACAGTTAACAGTTAACAGTTAACAGTTAACAATCAACAGTCAACAATCAACAGTTTTTTCACCCTGCGCCAACTCACAGCGAATAACTCTTGAAGCTACTACCAATTAACGTCCAAGTCATAGGCACTGTGAGTGCGTAGGTGTCTCCAACTTGCAGCAAAATTTTTTCGAGGAAAGTGAATGTCAAAGCAGATAGTTATAGCAGAGCAGCATCGGATTGCTGCCGTCTTTTCAGAAGATCAAATCCAAGAACTCGTGGTAGCCACAGGGAGCCATCAAGTTAGCGATATTTACTTGGGAGTTGTCGAAAATGTATTACCTGGGATAGATGCCGCCTTCGTAAATATTGGCGATCCAGAACGCAACGGGTTCATGCACGTCACGGATCTCGGCCCACTGCGGCTCAAACGATCGGCAGGGGCAATTACAGAACTCCTGACTCCGCAGCAGAAAGTTCTGGTACAGGTGATGAAAGAACCGACGGGCAGCAAAGGGCCCCGGTTGACAGGCAATATCACTCTGCCGGGGCGCTATTTGGTGCTGATGCCCTACGGTAGGGGAGTTAATCTCTCTAGGCGGATTAAGGCGGAAAACGAGCGCAACCGCCTCAGAGCACTGGCTATTTTGGTTAAACCGGCGGGGATGGGGCTGCTGGTACGCACCGAGGCTGAAGGGATGACTGAAGAAGCCATCATGGAAGATTTGGAGGTGCTGCAAAAACAGTGGGAAGCTGTTCAACTTGAAGGCGGTTCTACGCGGGCACCGGCACTGCTGAATCGCGACGACGATTTTATCCAGCGGGTGCTGCGGGATATGTTCAGCGGTGATGTGAATCGGATTGTGGTGGACTCGCAAAATGGGATTAAGCGGGTGAAGCAGCAGTTGATGAGCTGGAATGGGGGCAAACTGCCTGCGGGAGTTTTGATCGACCATCACCGAGAACGGACCTCGATTTTGGAATTTTTCCGTGTCAACGCTGCCATTAGAGAAGCTCTGCGGCCGAGAGTAGACTTGCCTTCTGGCGGTTATGTGATTATTGAGCCGACGGAGGCGCTGACGGTAATTGATGTCAACTCTGGCTCGTTTACTCGATCGGCCACGGCTCGCGAAACGGTACTTTGGACTAATTGTGAAGCGGCAACGGAAATTGCTAGACAACTGCGATTGCGGAATATTGCTGGGGTGATTATTGTTGACTTTATCGACATGGAGTCACGGCGCGATCAGTTGCAGGTGCTGGAACATTTTAATAAGGCTCTCAAGGCTGATAAGGCTCGCCCGCAAATCGCTCAACTGTCTGAATTGGGGCTGGTAGAACTGACTCGCAAGCGCCAAGGTCAAAATATTTACGAGTTGTTCGGCCATAGTTGCCCGACTTGCAGCGGGTTGGGCCATCTGGTGCACTTGCCTGGGGAAGAGGATATGGGGGCGGGTGTCCGGGAATCGGGCGATCGCACTGTTGCCACCTCGAACCGCGTTTTGTTGACTTTGCCAGAAGGAACGGAGCGTGCGCCACGCTTGACGCCGACGGCTGCTGCAACGACATCACCAGTTCGGGAAGAACGCCCCGCCGAAGCGCAGCGGGCTGCTTGGGAATCTCAGAACGAAACCTCGGATTTTGATGCGGGCAATATGTCAGCATTTTTGGGCTCGTCTTTGGACTTGCTCAACCATCCTAGCTATCAGGATTTGGGTAACGGTACTCGACGCCGCCGCCGCCGCCGGATCGGTGAAGAGGCTTTTGTCATCACCCCAGAGGAGGAACCGGTACGCAGCAAGTTGCGACTGCCGAATACTTCGGGTGTTCCCATCGCGGATGTGCGATCGGAGTATCTCGCACCCCCTGGCATCCGGGCGGCTTCTGAGGGCTTCGGGCTGGTAAATATGACTGCCGGCAGACGGGAGGATTTCGATCGGGTGCGTCCAACTAAGTCGGAGTTGATGAAGCCGATGGTGGAGCCTCCAGAGGTGATTTCGGTAGAAATGACAACGGAGGAGCAGGATGTTTATGCTTTGATGGGGGTTTCTCCTTTGGTGCTCGCGGATCGGAGCCCGAAAAATCCGAAAAATACGATCGTTTCGGTAACGCTTCCGGGCTCTGGCCCGGCGAAGCCTCCTTTCGAGCAGCTAGAACTTGAATTTGAACCGACGGCGGCACCGGAGGACGTTGAGGAACAGGATGATTATGCAGAGATGTCTGTAGCCGAGAATGCCCGGCCTGATTTTTTTGAGGAGGTTGAGGCGGATATTTACGACGAAAGTTCGATCGACGAATCTGATTATTTTGATCCCATTTCGGAGTCGGAAATCAGCGATCGGGCGATCGAATCAATGGAATCAATGGAATCGATCGAATCAATGGAATCAATGGAATCGATCGAATCAATGGAATCAATGGAATCAATCGAATCGATCGAATCAATGGAATCAATCGAATCGGAAGAGCCGGCGATCAACCGCCGCCGTCGTCGTCGCTCCTCTGCCCTTTTGGATGAATGAAATGAAGGAAGAAGGAAGAGGGAAGAAGGCCCTTCGACTACGCTCAGGAACCGGGAAGAAACAAGAGGGCAGAAACAAGGAGGAAGAAGTAGAAATTTTTACTCTCTTCCCCTCTTTTCATCTCCCACTCCCGCCCTCTTCCCCTCTCCCCCTCTCCCCCTTTCCCTCGCCCTCTCCCTCTCCCCACTCCCAGATCATTGCAGGTGTGGATGAAGTCGGGCGGGGGGCTTTGTTCGGGCCCGTGGTGGCGGCTGCTTGCATTTTGCCCAGTTCGCTTTTGGATGAGTTGGCAAGTTGCGGGGTGCGAGATAGCAAGCAGTTGAGCGCCACCAACCGGAGTCGGTTAGCTGTGAAAATCCGGGAGGTGGCTGTTGACTGTCAAATTGGTGTGGCTTCGGTTACGGAAATCGATCGCCTGAATATTTTGCAGGCTTCTTTGTTGGCGATGAAGCGGGCGATTTTGAAGCTGAAGGTTACTCCTGATTTGTGTTTGGTTGATGGGAATCAAAGGATTCCCAATTTGTCGATCGAGCAAGAGACGATGGTGAAGGGTGATTCGCGATCGATTCAGATTGCTGCTGCTAGTATTGTGGCTAAAGTTTGGCGCGATGAATTAATTGTGCGCTTGGCTGTTAAGTATCCTGAATATGACTTGACAAATAACAAGGGATATGGTACGGCTAAACATAAATTGGGGTTGGAGCGTTATGGGCGATCGGCTTTTCACCGATTATCATTTAGCCCTTGTCGAAAATCTTAAAATAATGACGCACAACCTAGCTAAACAATCTTAATTTAACCTCTTCACCATCACTGATAATATGTTAACAATTCCCGGCTATCGCATCATTGAGCAAATCTATAATGGCTCTAAAACCCAGGTTTATCGAGGGATTTCTGAGTCAAACAACACATCAGTAGTAATCAAACTGCTCAAAAGCGAGTATCCGACTTTTAGCGAACTCGTGCAGTTTCGGAATCAGTACAGCATTACCAAAAATCTTGACCTGACGGGAATTGTCAAACCTATTGCACTCTTAAACTACCGCAATGCTTTTGCTCTGGTAATGGAGGATGTTGGTGGTGTTTCTCTTGCTGAGTATACTGCTAATGCAGACAGGAATGATTCGGGGGATTCATCAAGTAATTCTGAGGTTTCCTCCCCCCAGATTTCGCCCCTACTGCTAGATGAGTTTTTGCCGATCGCAATTCAGGTTGTCCAAAGCATAGAAGGACTATATCACAACCGAATTATTCACAAAGATATCAAGCCTCAGAATATTATCATCAACCCCCAAACTAAAGAAGTCAAATTAATTGACTTTAGCATTTCCTCACTTTTACCCAGAGAAAACCAGGAAATCCAAAATCCAAACGTCTTAGAAGGAACCCTAGCTTATATGTCCCCTGAACAGACGGGACGCATGAATAGGGGACTCGACTACCGCACCGACTTTTACTCGCTGGGAGTCACGTTTTATGAACTGCTAACAGGACAATTACCCTTTAACTCGATCGAGCCAATGGAGCTAGTTCACTGTCATATTGCCAGGATGCCAACTTCTCCAATAGCTCTGGTTCCAGCTATTCCGGTGATGCTGAATAACATGATTATGAAATTGATGGCAAAAACTCCAGAATTACGCTATCAAAGTGCTATTGGACTGCGATATGACTTAGAAAATTGCTGGCAGGAATGGCAAGAAAATGGGAAGATTAGGGAGTTTGCCTTGGGGACATCGGGATATTTGCGATCGCTTCGTCATTCCCGAAAAACTCTACGGTAGAGAAACAGAAGTTAAAGCCCTATTAGAAGCCTTCGATCGCATCAGCGAAGGCAGCAGCGAAATCATGCTAGTGGCGGGCTTCTCCGGCATCGGTAAAACCGCTGTAGTGAATGAAGTTCACAAACCCATTGTCCGCCAACGGGGTTACTTCATCAAAGGAAAATTTGACCAATTCAAGCGCGATATACCCTTCTCTTCCTGGGTGCAAGCATTCCAGAATTTAATCCGACAATTACTTACTGAAAATGCTGCCGAAGTGCAGAAATGGCAGGTAAGAATTGTAGAGGCTTTGGGCGAAAATGGTCAGGTAATTATGGATGTAATTCCCGAATTAGAACGACTAATTGGCAAGCAGCCAGAAGTGCCAGAACTAGAAGGAAATGCCGCTCAAAATCGCTTCAATCTTTTATTTCAAAAATTCATCAGAGTGTTCGCCACAAAAGAACATCCTTTAGTGATTTTCTTGGATGATTTGCAATGGGCAGACTCGGCTTCATTGAAGTTAATGCAATTATTGATGAGTGAAACAGATACCAGGTATCTGTTGTTAATGGGAGCGTATCGGGACAATGAAGTTTTTCCAGCCCATCCATTGATGCTAACTTTGGATGAGATTCGCAAAGAGTCGGCGACAGTCAATCAAATTACTTTATCACCCTTAGACCAGCCTTCTCTAAATCGCCTGATTGCCGATACCCTGAGTTGTCCACCAGAAAGGGCGATTCCTCTGACAGAATTAGTATTCGCTAAAACCAAAGGCAATCCTTTTTTTGCGACTCAATTCCTCAAATCTTTGCAGGTCGATGGATTAATTTCATTTGATTTTAATAGCGGATATTGGCAATGTGATATTGCCCAAGTCAAGGCCCTAGCTTTGACCGATGATGTGGTAGAGTTTATGGCGATTCAGTTGCAAAAGTTGCCTGTAAATACTCAGGAAGTTTTGAAATTAGGAGCTTGTATTGGCAACGAATTTGACTTGGCAACTCTAGCAATTGTCCATGAAAAATCTCAGGCTGAAACAGCTGCCGATCTGTGGAAAGCTTTGCAAGAAGGGTTAGTTATTCCGATTACTGAAGTTTACAAGTTTTTTCACGACTCGGAATCAGTTGCAGTTGCACAAGCGTCTGATTTATCGGTTCCCTACAAGTTTTTGCACGATCGAGTGCAGCAAGCTGCTTATTCTCTGATTCCCGAATCCCAAAAACAGTCAACCCATCTCGAAATTGGGCGAATGCTGTTGCACAAGGGCGGACCAGGGGGTACCGCCCCTACGGAAGCAGAAAGAGAAAATAAAATTTTTGATATTGTCAACCAGTTGAATATTGGTAAAGAGTTAATGACATATCGAACTGAGCGAGATGAACTAGCTCAATTGAATTTAATTGCAGGGCGCAAAGCTAAAGCTTCAACTGCTTATGCTGCTGCCCAAAAGTATTTAACTGTGGGTTTGGAACTCATAGCTGCTGATAGCTGGGAGAGTCAATATGGCCTAACATTAGCTCTGTACGAGGAAGCGGCAGAAGCGGCGTACTTGAATGGTCACTTCGACGAAATGGATAAATTGGTTGATATTGTGCTACAAAAAGCCAAAAGTTTGCTTGAAAAAGTGAAAGTATATAGTGTCAAAATTCAAGGTACTGTGGCACAGGGAAACCTAAAAAAAGCGATTAAAATAGGGCTTAAAGTATCAGAATTGTTAGGGGTAATATTACCAGAAGAACCGAGTCAGTTGGATGTTCAAAGAGGACTGGAGGAAACCGCTTCACTTTTGGAGGGGCAGGAAATTGAAAACTTAATTAACCTGCCGGAAATGACAGATCCCCAAAAATTGGCAGCTATAAATATCCTAACGAGTATAACTTCTGCTGCGTTTATAGCTGCTCCCGATGTTTGTTGGCTGGTGGTATTATCAAAGGTTAATTTATCCATCAAATATGGCAATGCCACCTACTCAGGATATGCTTATGGTGCTTACGGTATATTTTCACGAGCGGCCCTCCAAAATATTGAGTCAAGTTATAAATTAGGCAAATTAGCTTTAAGTTTGGTGGAACGGTTAAATGCCAAGAATGTCAAAGCTAAGGTACTCTTGTCATTTGGCGGGCACCTAAGACACTGGAAAGATCATTTGAGGGAAAGTATACCAGTTTTGATTGAAGGTTATCAAAGCGGAGTGGAAACCGGAGATTTTCAATATGCTGGTTATTGTGCCGCTTATGTGTGCGAATGCTCGTATTTGATCGGTCACGAACTTACAGGATTAGAACAACAGATAACTATCTACAGTAAAGCTATCAATCAAATCGGGCAGGAAGGCCCTTTTAATTGGACGGCGATTTTTTGGCAGGTAGTCCTCAACTTGCTGGGTAAAGCTGAAGATCCCATCCGTTTAATGGGGGATGCCTATAATCAGGAACAAGCGTTGCCCCGGGCTATCAAAGTCAATAACCGAATAGAACTGTTATTTATTTATTCAAATCAACTGATATTGTGCTATTTGTTTGGGGAGGTGCAGCAAGCCGTGAACAATGCAACGCTTGCCAAGCAATATCTAGAAGGGTTGGCGGGAATGCCAGTTGTAAGTGCCATCTATTTGTATGAATCTCTGGCATATTTGTGCCTATTTGTTGAAGCTTCGGATGCTGAAAAAGAAGCTTTGCTTAATCGGGTTAATGCCAACCAGGAAAAGATGCTTCAATGGGCGGATCATGCTCCAATGAATTATGTCCACAAATTTTATTTGGTAGAAGCTGAACGGTATCGAGTTTTAGGTGAAAATATGGAGGCGATGGAAATGTACGATCGCGCCATTAAACTCGCTCAAGAAAATGAGTACATCAATGAAGAAGCCCTCGCCAACGAACTCGCCGCCAAGTTTTATTTAGACTGGGGTAAAGAGAAAATTGCTCAAGTCTACCTAACTGATGCTTACTACGCTTACGCGCGTTGGGGTGCAAAGGCAAAAATTGACGATTTAGAAAAACGCTA
Organism: Microcoleus sp.; assembly: GCA_042408215.1. Taxonomy (GTDB): domain Bacteria; phylum Cyanobacteriota; class Cyanobacteriia; order Cyanobacteriales; family Microcoleaceae; genus Microcoleus. Next base: position 353,156 of record JAYFMW010000005.1, read on the forward strand.
TCCTCAATTACTTGCGCCTATTTTAAATCAGAAAACTAACTTAAAGACAGGCGAAACAATTGCTCAAATGATGATAACTGGAACTGTTGCAAGTACCAGTTCTGGTGTTTCAGAAATTCTGGATTTGGCAACAGTAATCAAAGCATCTCAATCGCTGTCAGGAGAAATCAATCTCGATAAGTTGCTCTCCACTTTGATGCAAGTGATGATTGAGAATGCGGGAGCAGAAACAGGAGCTATGATTTTGATAGAAAGAGATTCATTCTTGCTGGCTGCTCAATGTGCGATCGGCAAATCCTACAATCTACACTCAACTCCCGTTGTTGACTCTCAGGAAATTCCGATCGCCATTATTAACTATGTCTCGCGCACCCAAGAAACCTTGGTAATAAATGATGCCACTACTGAGGCTACCTTTGCTGCTGACTCTTATATCATCCAGCATCAACCAAAGTCGGTTTTGTGTCTGCCGATTCAACATCAAGGAAAGCCGATCGCCATTCTGTACCTAGAAAATAATCTCGTGACAAATGCCTTTACTCCCGATCGCTTGGCAGTCTTAAATATCTTAGCCTCTCAAGCGGCAATTTCGATTGAAAATGCCCAACTTTATGCTAATTTAGAAACTAAAGTAGAAGAACGTACTCAGGAACTTTCAGAAGCTTTAAACAATCTCAAATCTACCCAAGAGGAACTAATTCAATCAGAAAAAATGGCAGCATTAGGACAACTGGTGGCGGGAGTGGCCCATGAAATCAATACACCTTTGGGAGCAATCTGTTCCTCCGTGGGTTATATTAGCGATTTCTTGAATCAAAATCTCAATCAATTACCCTCGTTTTTTCAATCACTATCCCCACAACGCCAACAGCAATTTATCGAGATGTTGGAGCGATCGCAACAAAATACTACCACTGTATCGGGCCGAGAACGTCGCCAACTCAGGAAAGCTATTGTCAGCCAGCTACAAGCTCAAGGCATGACTGAGGCTGATTCTGTGGCGAATCTGCTGCTAGATTTGGGCATTTGCGATCGGCTGGAGCCTTTGATCTCGATATTCCAAGATGCGGAGTGCGAAAACTTCCTCAAAACTGTGCGCCAGTTTGTCCGGTTACAAGAAAGCACGCGAGACATTAAAATTGCTTCTGAAAGAGCGGCAAAAATTGTTTTTGCACTAAAAACCTATGCCCGATTTAACCAAACGGGAGAAACGGTTGAAGCGAATATTATTGATGGAATTGAAGTTGTTTTAACCCTATATCAAAATCAACTTAAACAGGGAGTCGAGGTAATTCGTAAGTATCAAGATTTGCCCCGGATTCGCTGCTACTTTGATGAACTCAATCAAGTTTGGACGAATTTAATTCATAACGGATTGCAAGCCATGAATAACCGGGGAATTTTGACTATTGAGGCCAGGGAGCAAAATGGCTCTATACTGGTGAGTGTTACTGATAGCGGTGAGGGAATTCCTGAAGAAATTAAGCCGAAAATATTTCAGCCTTTCTTTACTACTAAACCACCCGGAGAAGGTAGTGGTTTAGGACTGGATATTGTTAGGAGGATTGTGGAAAAACATCGGGGTATTATTGAATTTGAATCTATTCCTGGTCAAACTACTTTTACTGTCTCTTTACCGATAAATAGCTAGCCCATAATAAATGTCGCTTGTAGTCGAGTCTCGATCCCCCCTAGCCCCCCTTAATAAGGGGAGTAGGGGGTGGGACAAGAGCATTCAAAGTCCCCCTTTTTAAGGGGGATTTAGGGGGATCGAGACTCGACAATCATCTCGATCCCCCTAGCGAGAGGGCGGGCACGGGACACCGCCCCTAGGAAGGGGGGGACAAGAGTCCGATCAAAGTCCCCCTTCTTAAGGGGGATTTAGGGGGATCTAGACTCAGGTAAAAACGATATTTATCAAGGCTTTCAGGCTTAAGTTGACACCAATAGGCACGCGCTTAGTGTCCCTACCCCAAAATAATCAATCTTCTTCGCTCGGATGTAACCATCGCCCGATTAATTGTAGGGATACGGCACTGCCGTATCCTGATTGGAATTAACAACTTCTAAAGAACCCAAAATGTCTAAACTATCCATTTTATGTGTTGATGATGAAGTGATTATTCTCAATAGTCTGCTACGACAACTGCAAGCCGCATTTGGCGATCGCTATGTCTATGAGACTTCAGAAAATGCGGAAGAAGCCCTCGAAATTATTGAAGAATTACAACAAGAAAAGACCGATGTGATTGTCATAGTTTCTGACTGGTTAATGCCAGGTATGAAGGGTGATGAATTTTTGATTGAAGTTCAAAAAAAATTCCCCAATGTGGTTAAAATATTATTGACGGGACAAGCGGATGAAGCAGCGGTAGAACGGGCTAAAGAACAGGCGAATCTTCATCGCTATCTCCAAAAGCCTTGGAGCGAACAGGAATTAATTGCTTGTATTCAAGAAGGATTGGGAAAATTATGATGAAACCTGTGATTATTTGTATTGACGACGATCGGACGGTGCTGGATAGTTTGATGAGGGAATTATCAGTAAATTTCGGAGATCGGTTTGAGATTGAAACCGCTATGGGCGGGATTGAAGCTTTAGAATTAGTGTCAGATTTGCTCGTCGATGAATGCGAAATTGCTGTGGTAATCGCTGACTATATTATGCCCGATATGAAAGGGGATGAAGTTTTAAAACGTATCCATGAGCGATCGCCCAATACGCTCAAAATTATGCTAACCGGTCAAGCTACTATAGAAGGAGTCAGCAATGCAGTCAATTCTGCTCAACTCTATCGCTATATTGCCAAGCCTTGGGAAAGTACACAACTCAATTTAACCCTCCAAGAAGCGCTAAAAATTTATTGGCTAGAGCACCAGTTGGCAGAACAAAATGCCCAACTTAGAGCCAGTGAGCATCGTCTGGCTCAGTTTTTGGAAGCGATACCTATAGGGGTATCTGTCCACGATGCAACGGGAAAAACAACCTACGCCAATCGTAAAGCAAAGGAATTATTAGGAATTGAAGTGTTACCTCTGGCGACAATCGAGCAGTTGTCTCCAGCGTATCAAGTTTATCGCACTGGTACTGGACAATTGTATCCTAATGATGAGTTGCCGATTGTGCGATCGCTCGCGGGAGAAACGGTGCGTGCGGAAGATTTGGAATTGCATCAACTGGATCGGATTATTCCCTTGGAGATTTCGACGACACCAATCTCCAACGAAACTGGAAAGATTACTTATGCAATTTGTACTTTCCAAGATATTAGCGATCGCCAACGAGCAGAATCCGATCGGCTGCGTCTCGCCCAAGAAAGGGAAGCTAAGAATGTTGCTTTGCGGATGAATCGAGAAATTGAGGCAAAAAACCAAGAATTAGCCAATACTTTACAACAATTGCAAGCCACTCAGCAACAATTAATCGAGTCGGAAAAAATGGCAGCACTGGGACAATTGGTTGCTGGAGTTGCCCATGAAATCAATAACCCTATAGGTGCTATTCGATCGTTAGCGGGGAGTATTTCCAGTTTCTTGAGTCCAACCCTAGAACAGTTGCCGGCACTGTTTCAAACCCTTACCGAAGAGCAAGGGCAAGACTTCCGGGCGTTACTTGGGCGATCGCTCCATCAAGAATTAACACTATCTACCAAAGAAGAGCGCAAATTGAAGAAAGCTTTAAGGAGTCAACTGCAAGATTTGGAATTCTCTGAGACTGATGCTGAAAGTGTTGCTGATACATTAGTAATCATGGGAATTTATAACGAAATTGATTTCTTGATTCCCCTATTAACCAGACCCGATGGTTTTGATGTATTAGAAATCGCCTCTAAAATTTCACAAATAAAAAGAGGTATGACGACTATTCAAACAGCCACAGAGCGAGCCTCAAAAGTGGTGTTTGCTTTGAAAACCTATGCCCATTACGAACATTCTGGTCAAAGGACTCAAGCCAATTTAACTGAAGGAATTGAGACTGTCTTAACTCTCTATCAAAGTCAATTGAAACAAGGAGTTAATGTCATCAGAAACTATGCCGAATTGCCACCCATACTGTGTTATCCAGACGAACTGAATCAGGTGTGGACAAATCTGATTCACAATGCCTTGCAAGCGATGGATAATCGAGGCACTTTAACTATTGATGTTACTACTATTGACTTGCAGGCAAAAATTAGCTTTACTGATAGTGGCAAAGGAATACCTGAAGAGATTAAATCGAAAATATTCGATCCTTTTTTTACCACTAAACCCCCTGGAGAAGGCAGCGGATTGGGACTAGATATTGTCAAGAAAATTGTCGATAAACATCAGGGAAAAATAGAATTTGAATCTCTGACTGGTCAAACTAGATTTAATGTTTTCCTGCCCATTGCCAGACTCTAGTAATCGGAAAAGTAAATATATCTCATCTCATTATATCGTTTCCGGTTGCATCGGAATGATTTAACCGCAGAGAACACAGAGGACACAGAGGGAGAGAATAGAGCTCTGAATAATTCCGATGCTACCGGATTTGATATTAAATGTAAAATAAGTCGGAAAAAAAATCATGTCTAAACCTGTAATTTTGTGTGTTGACGACGAGAGAATGGTCTTAGATAGTCTCAGGATACAGCTCTCCACAGCCTTCGGAACTTGCTACACATATGAAGGAGCTGAAGATGCCTATGAAGCTTTAGATTTAATAGAGGAACTCGATGGCGATCGGATTAGTGTTATTGTGATTATTTCTGATTGGTTAATGCCCGGTATTAAGGGCGATGACTTTTTGATTCGCGTCCACGAGCGATTCCCCAAAGTTATTAAAATTATGCTGACGGGTCAAGCGGATGAATTAGCTATTGATCGAGCAAAAAAACAAGCAAATCTCCATTGTTGTTTGTTGAAACCTTGGTCGGAAACCGAGTTGCTAGAAACTATTAAGTCTGCTTTGTCCAAACTATAATGTAAGGGGAATTGGTCATTGGGAATTGGGAATTGGTCACAAATAACCAATAACCAATAACCAATAACCAATAACCACTGACTACTGACTAATTTGTTCGATCGGGATTTCAATGATAAACTCCGCTCCTTGACCTGGTGCTGAAACACAACTGAGTTTCCCACCGTGTTCCTGCACAACTTTGTAGGAAATTGACAGGCCCAAACCAGTACCTTTACCAGCGGGTTTGGTGGTAAAAAACGCCTCAAACAACTGCTGGCTGACTGCTTCGGGCATACCGGAGCCGTTGTCAGAAATCCGAATTATAGCATTCGAGTTTTGGACTTCTGTCTTAATTTTAATTTTACTGCGATTAGCTTTAGCTTCAGCAACAGAGCGCCCCTGATTGTAATCCTCGATCGCATCGATCGCATTGCCGATCAAATTCATAAATACCTGATTAACTTTGCCAGCATAACACTCCACCAAAGGCAAGTTTCCATACTCCTTAATTACGGCAATTTCAGGATAGCTGCCGCGCGCTTTCAGACGACTTTGCAGAATCAGCAGGGTTCCTTCTATTCCTTCATGTAGGTTAACCTTACTCATCTGAGTATCATCTTTGCGGGAGAAATTTCGCAGGGAACGCACAATTTCCCGAATGCGATCGGCTCCTACCTGCATGGAAGACATTGCTTTTGGCAAATCTTCTACCATAAAATCTAGTTCAATATCCTCAATTTTAGCTTCAATTTCTGCTGATGGCTGCGGACAGTGCTGCTGGTACAAATCGATCAAATTCAGCAAATCTTCGGTGTAGTGACCGACATGAACTAGATTGCCGCAGACGCTGTTTACCGGATTGTTAATTTCGTGAGCAACACCGGCCACCATTTGACCGAGTGTAGACATTTTTTCCGTGTGAATTAAGAGGGCTTGAGTTTGCTGCAATTCCTGCAAAGTATTTTCAAGTTGCAGCTTTTGCTGGGTCAATTCAGTTTGCGATCGCAGCAAAGCTTCTTCACTACGTTTCTGCTCGGAAATATCAGTAATTAATCCTTCTAAAGCTATCAATTCTCCAGACTCAGAAAACACCCCTAAACCTTGTTCCCAAACCCACTTTAATTCGCCAGATTTAGAAGTAATGCGGTAATTAAGCTGATAGGGTCGATGTTCCAAAACGGCAATCTGTACGGCATTCCACAAAACATCGCGGTCATCAGGGTGAGTCAATTCCGAGATAGAAACTGTCGAAGTTCCGAGAAACTCTTCAGGAGAATAACCAGCTAATTGATAGCAACCCTCGCTCACAAACTCCATACTGCGATCGGCATCATTGCGAAAACGGTAGGCCATCCCCGGCAAATTGCTCATCAGCGTAGCCAAGGCCCGCTGGCTTTCCCGTAGGGCTTCTTCTGCGTGTTTGCGATCGGTAATATCCGTCATCACCGCCACCATACAGAGTTCGTCTCCCAAATTAATCAACTCAGCCGAGAGCAAACAAACCACCACCGCACCCGACTTCATTTGAAACTCGCACTCGCGGTTGCGAACAACACCTTGCTCATCCAAAATTCGCCTAAAAGTCGCTCGTTCTTCTGGTCTTACCCAAATATTCAATTGTGGCACTGTCTGACCAATTACCTCTTGCTGAGAGTAACCAATCATCGACAAAAAACTATCATTAACATCGATAAACATTCCGGTAGCAAAAGTAGTAATAGTCATCGAATCTGGACTAGAGCGAAAAGCCTTAGAAAACTTTTCTTCCGACAAACCCAACTGTTTAATAGCTGACTCTAACTGACTTGTCCGCTTTTTAACCCGACATTCCAACACTTCATTAGCCTGCTTCAAAGCCTCCTCTGCTTGCACCCGATAAGTAATGTCCCGCACCACCGCTTGCAGCCCCATTTTGCCGCCAATATCCATAGAAGTAAGCAGCACCTCCGCCGGAAACTCCGAACCGTCTAACCTACAGTGCAGCCAGTCAAAACGGCAACTTCCTGCTGCAAAAGCCTCATTGATTCGCTCTTGCGACAGACTCATAGAATCTTGCCCGTTTGGTTGCATTTGCGGGCTAAATTCCGAGGGATGCTTGCCACAAAACTCTGATTCAGTGTTGCATCCAAACAATTTTAAAGTAGCCGGATTGCAGTCCAAAAAACCTATTTCATCTAGCAACATTACCGCATCAGTAGTCGATTCGTACAAAGTGCGAAACTTCCTTTCCGACTCCTGCAAAGAAGCAATCAACTGCATCTTTTCCTCTGCCGCCTGCTTTTGCTTAGTAATGTCCTGCATTACTTGAGAAAATCCGCGCAACTCTCCGCTTTCATCGCGCAATGCAGTCACAATAATATTCGCCCAAAATCGCGATCCATCCTTGCGAATCCTCCAGGCTTCATCCTCATATCTACCTTCTGCGATCGCTGTCGCTAATTTTTGTTGAGGCTTACCAATAGCAATAGCTTCCTGGGTGTAAAAACACTCAGAATGTTGACCGACTACTTCATAAGATTGATAGCCAAAAATGCGTTCTGCTCCACAATTCCAGCTAGCTACATATCCGTCAGTATCTAACATGAATATAGCATAATCTTTAACGCCTTCAATTACTAAGCGCAGGCGTTCTTCGCTTTCTCGAAGTCCAGACTCGGCTTGCTTGCGCTGGGTGATATCTTCCACAAAACCTTCGTAGTAGAGCAATTCGCCATTTTCATTGCAGACAGCCCGCCCATTTTCTGAAATCCAAATTACTGTTCCGTCTCGGCGATAAATCTGCGACTCAAAATCCGACACGATGCCGTGTTCTTGCAAAGTAGAAATAAACTCGTCGCGTCGCTGGATATCGACATAAAGCTGGTGGCCGATATCAGTCAAACTGAGCATCATTTCCTCTGTGGAATTATACCCGTAGATGCTAGCCAGAGCTGGGTTAGCGCTGATGTAGCGCCCTTCAGGCGTTGTTTGAAAAATACCGGAAATAGCATTTTCAAATATACTATAATATTTGGCTTCCATTTGCTGTAGCGCCTCCTTAATGTTCAGGCTGTCCATTGCTTTGTGTTCCATTTTTTGCTTTCTCACTTTTTAATACCCTGTGTCCTTCTTTGAATTCAAGATTTGGTAATGGTTGTTAGTAATATGTAAAATTGCCACAACACAGGGGCCATAGTTGTATCAAAAAATTCATATTGAGCAGCAGTGTACAAATTCTGTAGCGGTGCTGACATTTGGGCAGAAGTTTGGGGGTTTCGGTGTAAAATGCGGCCGGGAAGTCTGGTAAAATCCCGATCGACTCTCGGTTTTGTTGACAAGCTCGATCGGCCTAAATTTGACTATAACTAATAAATGACTTATTCTCCCGTACTCGTAACACCAGAGTTATCCGCTGCTTCAACCCTGACAGCAGATTCTCCTCTGTGGCCCAGTTTGCTGCAACAATTGTTAGACAGACAATCTCTCGATCGCACCCAGGCGGCCAACTTAATGCAGGGATGGCTGAATGAAGCCATTCCCCCCGTACTTTCCGGCGCGATTTTAGTCGCCCTCCAAGCCAAAGGCATTTCGCCCCAAGAATTAGCCGGCATGGCTCAGGTATTGCAGTCTCAGTCCCTCGCAGGAGATTTCGGCTCGATTTCGCCCTCTGAACTTTCTGCGCCGACCGTACCTTTAATCGATACTTGCGGCACAGGTGGCGACGGCGCTTCCACCTTTAACATTTCAACTGCTGTCGCTTTTGTCGCCGCCGCCGGCAAAGTGCGAGTCGCCAAACACGGAAATCGATCGGCATCAAGTAAAGTAGGTTCTGCTGACGTCTTGGAAGCACTGGGAGTCAACCTCAACGCCGATTCCCAAAGAGTAAAGGCGGCGGTAGACGAAGTAGGTATCACCTTTTTATTTGCGCCTGGGTGGCATCCCGCACTCAAGGCTGTAGCGTCGCTCCGGCGCACTTTGAAGGTGCGGACTGTTTTTAACCTTTTGGGCCCCCTCGTCAATCCTATGCGCCCTACAGGCCAGGTAATCGGGGTGTTCGATCCGAGTCTGGTATCAACCATTGCCGAAGCTTTGGGCGAGTTGGGGACTAAGTTGGCTGTAGTTATTCATGGCAGAGAAAAGTTGGATGAAGCGGGTTTGGGAGATGTTTCAGACTTGGCGATTTTGTCGAATGGCAAAGTAGAAGTAACTACTTTAGATGCTACCAAAGTAGGATTGACACGTTGTGCGATCGACTCTTTAAAAGGGGGAAATGTTGAGGAAAATTCCGAGATTTTGCGGAATGTTCTTCAGGGTAAGGGAACGCCGGCACAAATGGATGTTGTGGCTTTGAATGCGTCTTTGGCACTTCAGGTGGGAGGTGCAATTCCTTTGGGCGATCACGCAGCAGGGGTTGTTTTGGCCTCTGAGATTTTATTGAGCGGCGAACCTTGGTTGAAGTTGCAGCAGTTGGTTGATTTTTTGAAATGAAGTCAGTTCGGCAACGGATTATGTAACGGATGTAACGGATGTAACGGATGTCAGGGAAGGAAGAAGGAAGAAGTCAGTGGTTATTGGTTAATTGTTATTTGCTGGTTCTAATAACCAATGCCCTGTTTGGCCAAGACCCCATCCCCAATCTCTTTACTTCTTCCTTTTTGTTAGGAGCGCGATCGAAATTCAATCACATCTTGCTTAATAGTTATGTCTTTATCACCAAAAAAGTCATGACCCAACAGTCCGATATCTAGGGACGGCGAAATCGCCACAACTACATTTTTAACCGCCAGCCCCCCAGCTTCCATAGAAGTCAAACGACCTGTAGGAAAAGTAGCATCTCCGTTGGGAGTTTTTGCTTTCACTGTTCCTTGAGGAACCACCCCCAAAGCTTTAGCCATTGCTGGTGTAATTACAGTGCCACTAGCTCCAGAATCTACCATCATATCGAACTTTTCTTTGCCGTTAAACGTGACTTCTATGACCGGGATATTAGCCTCTCTGCGTTTAATTTTTGCTTGAAAAACTCCAGACTTGGCCACCGGCGAAGTGGCGGGAGTCCATTCTTTGGGGAGAAAACCGCAGATGGATTGGCTCAAGTTGACAATTATGCCGGAGGAGTTCCGCATGAAGCAGCCCTCGCTTTCTTGAGCCACCACTCGCGAGGAGTTGGGCCCGCTGTCAACTAAAATTGAACTGCTCACAGAAATAACTGCTGTTAAAACCACCAGTAAAGGTTTGCGTAGCTTGGGAACTTTCACTTGATGCTTGTATAGGTTTGAAATTAAAGGCTCTTGAGATTTGCTAGCCATAGTTGGGTTAAATGCTATGGGTCGATCGTAACAGCGACAACTCCCTTTTGGTATATATTTAGACTTTCTGCTCTGTTTTCGATCGGATTTAGCTACAAAATGTCAAATAAAATACAGCAGTAAATGACTATCGAACCCAAAACTAAAATAGGATTTTTATTTTGCTGGCGATCCAGAAGTCCCTGTTAGGGATAAAAATAAGGTTGATTAACAGTCAGACTTTTTCTGACATTTGCTAACAATCACTTACATTGGCCCGAGGTCTTTATGGCACTGTAGAATGAATTTAGCCGCTCGGATTTAGGTGAAAAACCTTGGTAGTAAGCAACCTCTATCTAAATAAGTTGCCTCTACAGTATCAAAGCAAATAAAATCAAGATTGGCTAAATGCGGTCACGCGAAAACCAAGCTGAACGCTCATAGTACAAGTGCTTGTAGAGATTTCTACGGGCATTGGTTGATACGCCTTAGTTGAGAACTGAGCTCAACTTATGTATTTGTTAGCAAACGTTAGCAAAAAAGTATCGGTAACAATCAAGAGCAAAAATCAGCGAAAAGTAATTAAGGATGCCATGTCACTTTCAACTGCACAACCCGCTCTCCTAGTCCTGGCTGATGGTACTGCTTACCGCGGCTGGTCCTTTGGCGCTGACGCCACCGTCGTCGGCGAAGTAGTATTCAATACTGGGATGACGGGCTATCAAGAAGTCTTGACCGATCCCAGTTATTCGGGACAAATCGTAACTTTTACTTATCCAGAATTGGGTAATACCGGGGTAAATCTCGAAGATGAAGAGTCTTCGCACCCCCATATTCGAGCAGCGATCGCTCGTAATGTATGCAGTCGCCCTAGCAACTGGCGATCGTCCCAATCTCTGCAAAACTACCTCAAACACTACAATATCCCAGGAATTTACGGCATCGACACCCGCGCCCTGACTCGCAAAATTCGCACGGTGGGAGCAATCAACGGTGGTATTTCTACCTCGATTCTCGACCCTGCTGAGCTTTTGGAGCAAGTACAAGACGCGCCCAGCATGGACGGGCTGAATCTTGTCCGGGAAGTCACCACCCGCGAGGTTTATGAGTGGTCTGAAGCCACAGAATCGGTTTGGGAATTTAGTCCGACAGTCAAACCAGCCAAGGGTGAAATGTGGACAGTAGTGGCGATCGATTTTGGGATCAAGCGCAATATCCTGCGGCGTTTGGCCAGTTATGGCTGTCGGGTAATTGTTGTCCCCGCTGACACAACGCCAGAGGAAATCCTCAAGTACAACCCGGATGGCATTTTTCTCTCCAACGGCCCTGGAGACCCCTCGGCGGTAACGGAAGGGATTGAGACTGCGAAAGCTTTGTTGAAGTCGGACAAACCTGTGTTCGGTATCTGCATGGGACACCAAATTTTGGGACTTTCCTTGGGTGCGGAAACTTTTAAACTCAAGTTTGGCCACCGGGGATTGAATCACCCGGCCGGTTTAACTCAGCAGGTGGAAATTACTAGCCAAAATCACGGTTTTGCGATCGACCCCGATTCGCTAGTTCCCGAACTAGAAATTACTCACCTCAACTTGAACGATCGCACCGTAGCAGGATTGAAGCACAAAACCCAGCCCCTGTTCTCAGTCCAGTACCACCCCGAAGCCAGCCCCGGCCCCCATGATGCCGACTATTTGTTCGATCGATTCGTCCAGTCGATGCGAGAAAATCAGAAAGTAGTCATTAGTCAGTAGTCATTGGTCAATAGTCAGCGGTCATTATCCTAGCAAGCTGTTTGTGCAGATAACCGATCGCCAATAACCAATAACTAATGACTAATGACCAATGACTAATGACCAATAACTAAAAACAGTAGACAAAAAGCCAAAAATATCGTATAATGAATCCTCGACTTTAAGCAATATCTAGCTAGGAGGGTGTCATTTCTGAGTCATTGACCCTGACCGTTAGCCTCAGAGGCACTCGCGAAGTCAGGAATAACTATCAGCTATTTCGCCTGACGGGCCTACTGGACGCTTTTTCCGAAGCAACTTTTCGGAAGGTACTGACCAAATGTATCGACGACGGCCCAAAACACGTAATTTTGGACTTGTCTAAAATTGACTTTGTGGATAGTTCAGGCTTGGGTGCACTTGTGCAACTTGTCAAAAAAGCCCAAAGTTTGGAGGGGACATTGCAAATTGTTTCCAATCCCCGCGTAACTCAGACTGTTAAACTGGTTCGCTTAGAGAAATTTTTGTCTTTGCAGCTGAGTGTGGATGCGGCCGTAAACAACGTCAAGGATGCTTGACGCCAAAGTTGATTAAATTCGCTATCCGGTTCTCAACGCTGGATAGCAAATTTTTATGTTGGTGCTGGTAAAAAAGTATCGCTATAATTAATCAAGTGATGAACTAACTAAGTGACTTGACAAACCAAGCTGTGCGGAATTTTTATTAAAAAAGTATGTCGCCGATCGCAGATGACCAGCCAAAGCTGAGTCTCATTGATATCAGTTTAAATCGATTACATCCTGGGATGGCGACATCAGCAGAAATAGAAAGGCTTTCGCCAGCAGCGTGGGCGTATTTGGGAGATGCAGTGTACGAACTCCATGTTCGGAGTTCGTACCTAGTGCCGCCCAAAAAAATGCAAGCTTATCACGAATTGGTGGTGGGACAAGTACGAGCCGAAACTCAAGCGCGTCACTTGCGATCGATCTCTCCCCACCTGAACAGCACAGAATTAGCAATTGTCAAGCGCGGCCGCAATGCCGCCGCCGGCCGTTCCAAACGAGCCGATCCCGATTTATATCAGCAAGCAAGCAGCTTAGAAACCTTGGTGGGATACTTATACCTCACCAATCCAGAAAGATTAAGGCAACTTCTGGCACTTTTAGAACTTGACACTCAAACAATTTAGCAGTAGCCAGTTGTGCACCTCGATCGATTAAAAACTCCAGCACAGCCAACCTCAAAAAACCTTGCGGTAGATTGGGAGTTACTCCCGAACCGCCAGAAACATAACTATTCCCGAAGCAACTCACTCCTCGATCGTCAAAAAATGAGAAAATTTCCTAAACCAAACCCCCAACGTCAACAGCGCGACAGCAAGCCCTTCAAAAGCGAGAGCCGCGATGATGACTCCAGACCGTCTCTGCGTTTTGAACGGAAGCCCCGTCCCGATACTCGCGGCGTCGCCGGGCCTCAAAAGCGATCGTCCTTCGCCCCCCAATCCCAAGAAATGCCCGTGCGAGCAATTTTTAAACGCAGTGTTCAACCCGACAGCCAACCGGAACTGCGAAAAAATAATCATTTCAGAGACAGAGACAGAGACAGAGACAGCAGCCCCCAGGAATCTCGCGGCAATCATTTCAGAGACAGAGACAGCAGCCCCCAGGAATCTCGCGGCAATCATTTCAGAGACAGAGACAGCAGCCCCCAGGAATCTCGCGGCAATCATTTCAGAGACAGAGACAGCAGCCCCCAGGAATATCGCGGCAATCATTTCAGAGACAGAGACAGCAGCCCCCAGGAATATCGCGGCAATCATTTCAGCAACAGAGACAGCAGCCCCCAGGAATCTCGCGGCAATCATTTCAGAGACAGAGACAGCAGCCCCCAGGAATCTCGCGGCAATCATTTCAGCAACAGAGACAGCAGCCCACAGGAATCTCGCGGCAATTCTTACAAAAACAGAGACAGCAGCCCCCAGGAATCTCGCGGCAATCATTTCAGCAACAGAGACAGCAGCCCCCAGGAATCTCGCGGCAATTATTACAAAAACAGAGACAGTCGCCCGGTTGAGAATGCGAACACTACCGTCGTCCAAGCAGAAGCAGACACAGACATGATTTACGGCCGCCATGCAGTGCAGGCCGCTTTAGAAGCAAACCAAGTGCTCAACCGGATCTGGGTTGTGCCACATCTGCGCTACGATCCCCGCTTTCACAGCTTGCTAACCGAAGCTAAATCCAACGGTAGCATCATTGACGAAGTGGACGATTTGCGCCTCGACTACATCACGCGCAAGGCCAACCACCAAGGTGTCGCCGCTCAAGTATCAGCCTACGAATACCTCGATTTGAGCGAACTAATCGCCAAGGCTAAATCTGCTTGCGAACATCCCGTACTCGTAGTAGCAGAAGGACTCAACGATCCCCACAATTTAGGGGCGATTATTCGCACCGCAGAAGCATTAGGCACTCAGGGCGTAGTGATCCCGCAGCGGCGAGCCGTTGGGATTACGTCTGCGGTGAGAAAAGTGGCAGCAGGGGCATTGGAAAGCCTGCCAGTGGCTAGGGTTGTCAATCTCAGCCGCGCTTTGGAAGAATTGAAAGAGGCTGGATTTTGGATTTACGGCACTGCTGCTGATGCCGGTCAATCGGTAGAGACAGTCAATTTCTCCGGTCCCACTGTTTTAGTTGTGGGCGGTGAATCTGACGGTTTGAGCCTTTTGATACAGCGCGGCTGTGACGGATTAGTTTCAATTCCACTCAGGGGCAAAACTCCTAGCCTGAATGTGTCCGTAGCAACGGGCATGGCTTTGTACGAAATTTACCGCCAACGCGGGCCCAAGAAATTTCACGTACACGGAGGTTGACATACAGTGGTCAATTCTCTAACAATCATTCACATATGCTACCAGATGTGAGAGCGTTAGTGAATGGCATACATACCGCTTAGAAAAGCAGTCGAATTTCTAGGCTTGCATCCAAACACGTTAAGGAAATACGCAGATGAAGGGCAGATTAAATCAATCAAAAATGGAGCAGGGCAACGCCTTTACGACGTTGAGTCTTACCAAAAAGATGGAAGCATCTGCTCAGTCATCTGCTACTGCCGAGTCAGTAGTGCCAAGCAAAAAGACGACCTTGCTAGACAAGTCGAGTTCATGCAACAGCGATACCCCGACTCGGAAATCATCCAAGACATCGGCTCTGGACTTAACTTCAAAAGAAAAGGACTGCAAGCCTTACTGGTCAGATTTATGCGCGGAGATCAGCTCACGATTGTTGTTGCCTGTAGAGACAGGCTCTGCCGATTTGGATTTGAACTTTTCGAGTTCATGGCAAAACAAAACGGTGGAGAAATCGTGGTTCTCTCAAATCCTGTTCACTGCCCAGAATCCGAACTTACAGCCGATCTTCTTGCCATCCTTCACGTCTTTAGTTGCCGAATGCACGGACTCAGGAGCTACCGCCAGAAAATCAAAGAAGATCCGACTATTCCTAAGCCCTGAGCAAAAAGCAATACTCAAACAATGCTTTGGAGTTAGTCGTTACGTCTACAACACAACTATCAAATACTTGCAGCAACCAGACACTAAAGCCAATTGGATGTCAATCAAAACGGACATACTTAATGGATTACCTGATTGGGCAAAGCCTGTACCATTTCAAATTAAATCTATTGCCATTAAAGATGCTTGCACGGCTGTCAAAAAAGCCCAAGCAGATTTCAATAAAACTGGCAAAATTTGGAGCGGCAAATTTCGCAGTCGCAAAGACACAAAACAGTCTCTTTATATTCCGAAGTCTGCCCTTGGGGCGAAAGGAATTTATCATACAAAATTGGGTCAGTCAAAGCTGAAAGAGGCATTACCCAAAGGCTTCAGTGATGGACGATTGACCCTTGCCTATGGCGAGTATTACATTGTTGTATCTGAAGAAGTGCAACCACGTCAGACCGATAACCAAGGTCGCGTGGTTGCCTTAGACCCCGGTGTTAGAACGTTCATGACTTTCTTTTCTGAGTCATCCTATGGATGGCTTGGGAATGATTCTAATCTTTGGATTCAAAAGTTTTGTTTCAGGTTGGACAAGTTGATCTCAAGGATGAGTAAAACGAATAGCCCGCAACGCAAAAGACTCAAAAAAGCAGCGGACAGATTAAAGTCTAAGATTCAACATCTTGTCAAAGAGTTGCATCACAAGACTGCTAAGTTTTTAGTTGATAATTTTGACGTGATATTACTTCCATCGTTTGAGTCTTCTCAGATGGTGAGCAAGTCACGTCGCAAGATTCGCTCTAAAACTGTTCGTCAAATGCTTACTCTGAGTCATTATCAGTTCAAAAAGCATCTAGAGTGGAAAGCTTGGGAGCAAGGCAAAGTTGCTTTAACTTCTATCAACGAAGCTTACACTTCAAAGACTGTTTCATGGACTGGAGAAATCAAAAAGATTGGTGGTAGCAGAACGATTAAAGATTCTGATGGAAATCAGATGAACCGGGATCTAAATGGTGCTCGTGGGATTTTCCTTCGGGCATCGGTTGATACGCCTTGGTTGAGATCGAATCTCAACTTATGTATTTGTTAGTGAAAGTTAACGAAAAAGTATCGGTTGAAGCTGTAAATAACTAAGGCGTAGGCTTGGCCTGCATCACTCTGGAAAAAACGTCAAATACATTACAAAAGCACGTCAGTAACTCCGCCTTAAAGGGACTGAGCTTGCACTTCGACTCCGCGAGCGTGACCGTTGAGTTTCGTCAAGCTATACTGACCAGCTATCGTCTTAACTGACTCCGTTATTTGAGTCACGACACTCCTTGAATGCGACGCTAGTTTTGGGCTCAGTCATCTGCAATTAAACAGTTCTCAAGTCACGCTTTACAGTGTTGCAGGTTGAAAAAGCTCTTATAACAAAGGCGCGCGCGAAAATTACCCGCAAGGGATTCGGAGACAACCAGATCTCCACTCTGGGGCAATCATACCCCTCCACCCCCACCAGGGGAATCACTCTTGACTGAAGTCCCCCTGAGAGTTTCTCTCTCTTTCTCTGAAGCCTCTGAGTTTCCCACTTACCGAACTTTTTTTATGAAAGAACTCTTGATTAGCTTACTCAACTTTTTCGGATTGGCTTGGTGGGTTGAAGTTAAAACTTCAACGCCGCGGTGCATTTACTATTTTGGCCCGTTCATGAGGGCTAAAGAGGCGGAAGCTGCAAAAGCAGGATATATAGAAGACATCGAAAATGAAGGTGCTCAAGGTATTAAGGTTTTGATTCAACGCTGCAAACCGATTGATTTGACGGTTGCAGAAGATTTGGGAAAGCTTGGTGACGGAGGGATGTTGCCTGTTTTTAGCGGCCAGTAGCGATGGTCGAGCAGAAGTTTTGAGTTTTGAGTGAGCGAGTTTTGATTTTTAAATTCAAAACTATTGACTTTTGGGCGATTAGTTGCTTCGGGGGTTGATTAACAGTCAGACTTTTTCTGACATTTGCTAACAATCACTTACATTGGCCCGAGGTCTTTATGGCACTGTAGAATGAATTTAGCCGCTCGGATTTAGGTGAAAAACCTTGGTAGTAAGCAACCTCTATCTAAATAAGTTGCCTCTACAGTATCAAAGCAAATAAAATCAAGATTGGCTAAATGCGGTCACGCGAAAACCAAGCTGAACGCTCATAGTACAAGTGCTTGTAGAGATTTCTACGGGCATTGGTTGATACGCCTTAGTTGAGAACTGAGCTCAACTTATGTATTTGTTAGCAAACGTTAGCAAAAAAGGATCGGAACTCAAAACTTAAGACTCGTAATTCCCAACTACCTGCGGGAGGGTATCGATCCATCGATCGATGTCTGCGAGTACCCGATCGGGAATTTCCCAGGGGAACAAGTGGGCTGTATTGGGATAGCACTGCCACTGACTGTTGTGGAGGTGGCGGGCTGTTTCTAAGCTCGATTGTGAGGTGATGTGCCGATCGGCCTCTCCGGCCAGCACTAAGCAGGGACAATGAATGTCGCCGAGGTGGGCAAGCCGATCGTATCGGGCCCTCAGAGCGGTATTTAGGGCCTTGGTAGCCCTGCGGTCGGTCTGTAGGTAGGCGGGGGTACCGGCGGCGGCTAGGTAGCGGTAAGGGGTGGCTGTATGCTGCTGTATCAAGTAGCGAAAGAGCGATCGCTTGCCAAAAGTATCAATATTCCACTGCCACCCCGGTATCGCCCAATTGATAATTCCGGCTAAACCGGTGTATAGGTGATCTGGCCAAGAGATGGGAGGGTGACTTCCTGTTGGTTTGGCGGCGGACGCGAGTAGAATCAAACCTGTGACTCGCTGGGGATATTTCATGGCTAATTCGAGGGCTAAAATCCCTCCTAAAGACCATCCGATTACCAAACATCGATCGATTCCAAATCGATCGAGAAGTGCTTCTAGATCGAGGAGGTGGTCGGTCATTTCAAAGGGGACAGAGGTGCGGCTGTTGCCGTATCCGCGTAAGTCTGGGGCGATCGTTTGGAAGCGTTTTGATAGGTGTTCTGTGAAGACGGACATACAGTAGCCGGAACCTGGATGGCCGTGCAAGCAGAGAATGGGAAATCCTGTTCCTTTGACAGAAACGCTGAGTTTTGTGTGTGGCATTTTCTGATTACTGTAATAAGCCCCCGGATTGCTCCGTGGGGTTGCTTTCTTCAATTCTTCAATTCTCCAATCTCAAGTCTAAAATCTAAAATCTAAAATCGATAAAGCTGGGATTCCGGCTAATGTAATCGGCAATTTTAGAAATAGACTGACGCATTTCTGTATCGCTGCCACTGCTGCTGTCAATTACAGTAATCACATAGGCTTCGCCGTCAATGCTCATCGCTAAAGTTGTGCCGAGAACTAGGGAATTTTCGCCGGTTTTTTCGCCCAGCCACTGAGCTTGAGTGCCTTTGAGAGCGGCAAATCCTATATTGCGATCGTATTGGCGGTTTAGGGTTTCTACTAAGAATTTAGCACCGGGTGTTTCGCCATTGTAAATTTGCACCATCATTTCGGTGAGTTCGTTGACAGTCACGCGGTTACGGCCAGAACCGGGGTTGGTAGGCATAATCTTTTCCCCCATTAATTTGAAGTTGACGCGGGTGACTTGGTAGCCGCTATTTTCTAAGACTTGATTGATGTAATCGGCACCCAAATAATCAATAAGTTGATTGGTCGCAATATTACTGCTGCGATCGATCATTTCTTCTAACAGTGTCTTGAGCGGATAATTCTGCTTGGACTCAATTTTCGTCGATGAGTCTTCGGTGAAATTGCCCGGAGTCACATAGACTTTCTTGTCGAGACTTATTTGTTCTTTGGCGACTTTGTTCATCAGGGCGACAGCAATGGGAAGTTTAATTAAGCTGGCTGGACTGACAGGAGGTACATCGCCCCGGAGGTGTAAGCATTCTCTAGAAAGGCGACAAATGCCGATCGAAGCTTTCCCAGACAAGCCGCTTTCCCGGGCAATCGATCCCAAAAGCTCTGATTTGGCTTGCTGTAGTTGAGAGGTTGCTGCTGTTAAATTTTCGCGGTATTCTTGAATTTTTGAGGCAGTTAGAGGGGCTAAAAATGAATTTTGAGGAATTTCTTGCAAGTTGTTGAGGGCTTGCTGCCACAGAAATTGAGTTTGCTGCCCAGATTCGATCGACTGATTTGATGTAAGTCCAGCTTCTACGGCTTGGTTGGCTAAACGTACTGCTTGTTGCAAGTTGTCGTTAGCTCTTTGTTCTACTAATATTTGTACCTCTACTGCTTGCAAATCCTGTATCAGAGTTTCTTGAGGATTGGTGGTGGCGGTTACTAAGCGATCGAGCAGGGTTGGTTCTGGGGAGGGCGAGGGGGGTGTTTCTAATTGGGTGATGATGCGATCGCGGATTTTGTAGAGTTGATCGAGGGAGCGGAGGTTGGATGATTGAGAAAATGAACTGGCGATCGTTAACACCTGAAACAATCCGATCCCAGCTACTACTGCCAAAGTCTTGTTTATGGCAGGCGAAAAACGCCGAATCCCCAGCATAGTTAACATCCTCAACACAATAATATTTACAGCGAAGCCCTATGCGATCAAAGAGGTTATCCAAGAGAAAGAGGGCTATTGCAGTTTAGCAATTAACGCCCTCTAAATATTGGGTAAAATCTACTTTCTGCGCCGGCGTCGCCAGTTAACACCCAAGCGCTTGAGGTAGTCCCAGCCGCGTTGGGGCCAGACATGAGCCCGGCCGGTCTTTTCGGCAATCCAGCGAGCTACTTTGGGGCCCGTCCAGTCTCCGCCGTCGGGGGCTGGGTTTTGCAGCGCTTGTCGCAGTTCTGCTTGCTGTTCTGGATTGAGTAAGGATTTAGCGGGAGGGGGCTGGCGGTCTCTGCTGCGGTTTTTGACAGAGTTGGGCCCTTCTCGGTTGTAGCGCTGGACAATTTCTTTGGCGTAGTCGTAGTTGAGGCCTATGACTTGGGCTGCTTGTTTGATAGTCCAATTTCTGGAAACTAATAGCAGCAAGTGCCAGCGGCGTGACTCTGTGGTGTTTTGTGCCTGCCGGTAGCGAATTCTGATTTCCTCTGCCGTCAGGTGAGATTCTAGGTGGGCTTTAGGTGGCATACCTCCATCGGGGCATCGGGAAGTTCTTACCATATTTCTCTCGGTTTGGGGAGAATCCCGGATAGTATTTTATCAAAGAGTTTGATTCTGGCGATCGGGGAGGCAAATACAAAGCTTTTTTTACCGCAGATGTCGGCGGCTGGACGCGGATTGACGCGGATGAAGCAAGTGTGAAATTTACAATTTTCAATGTACGGTCAGGCGATTTGCTGAAGTGGGGGATTGGAGTCGGCCTGTGCCCTAAAGCAAAGCCGGGGCTGGTGGTGAGTGTTCTGATTCGCCGCCGTCAGGGACAAGCTGCGATCGCCCCTGTTGTTAAACCGGGCCAATAGATTGAGGTATGTTCGATCGCTCTTTTGTTCGCAGGGGGATCAAAGGGCGATCGATCTTTTTCAACGGCAGATGACTCACAGGGGGGACGCTCGTGCCACAATAAATGGGGATTGGAGAGGGCGATCGCTGTCAGGTAGCAGTAGGAAAAGAAAACCTACAGCTAGGTTGTTTCATCTTTGATTTTTGTCAAATTTGCATTATGTACAGACTGATGATTTTTTTGAGTTTTTCATGAGCTTCTATGGCGATCGCCGCTCCTAAATCTGGACGAACAACCCACCACCAAACTAGGGTTTCTAAATGATTGGGGGTGTCATCGTTGGGACACTATTCAATAGTATTTTCGTTGACAACAATAATATTGGCACAAAGAGCGTTGGCAATGGCAACGCGATCGTCTAGTTTTTCAAACTGTACGATGTCTTGCCAGGGAATTTTATGGGGAAGAGAATTGAGAATTGATTGAATATCTAGAGTCAGCATTATGGGAGTAATAAATAGAGGATTTTAATCTCCGATATTAACATTTAATAAGTTCGAGCGAAAAAGCCGATCGCCCCCTCGAACTTTCGCCACAAAAATAATCGCTCCGTAGAACTACGCGAACCCACCAGGCGTGCAGACTTTGCCTTCGGACTGTAAGCAGGTACAATTGCCAGCTATATTGGCTGTATTGTCTCAAAGTAGAAATAATAAAGGTACGAGCATGGCATCCATCCGCGAGTTGCACCGACAACTGGTTAATAAAGAACGCTCTGCTGTGGAAATTACTCAAGAAGCATTAAACCGCATTACCCAGCTAGAGCCGAAGTTGAAAAGCTTTCTGTGCGTGACAGCAGACAGCGCATTGGCGCAGGCCAGGAAAGTGGATGCACAAATCGCCGCCGGAGAGGAAATTGGGCTGTTGGCCGGTATTCCGATCGCCGTTAAAGACAATATGTGCACCGAAGGCATTCCCACAACCTGCGCCTCTCGGATTTTGGAGAATTTTGTGCCTCCCTATGATGCAACTGTTGTCTCGAAACTCGCAGCAGCAGGCGCTGTGATGGTGGGTAAGGCAAATATGGACGAGTTTGCAATGGGAAGTTCGACGGAAACTTCTGCTTATCAAGTTACGGCGAATCCTTGGGATTTGGAGCGCGTGCCCGGCGGGTCTTCGGGTGGTTCGGCGGCCGCAGTAGCAGCCGGAGAATGCGTTGTGGGCTTGGGTTCGGACACTGGGGGTTCGATCCGTCAACCAGCTTCTTTTTGTGGCTTGGTGGGGCTAAAACCGACCTATGGATTGGTTTCTCGCTATGGTTTGGTGGCCTATGCTTCTTCTCTCGATCAAATCGGGCCCTTTGGCCGGACTGTTGAGGATACGGCGATTTTGTTGGGGGCGATCGCGGGTTACGATCCGAGAGATTCCACGAGTCTCAATGTCCCAATTCCTGATTACGCTCAAGCTTTGAGACCCAATTTGCGACCGAAAGGTCAGATTAGAATTGGGGTAATTAAAGAAACTTTTGGCGTCGGGTTGGACTCTGAGGTGAAAGATGCGGTAACAAAGGCGATCGAACAATTTCAAAAATTGGGAGCAGAAATTCAAGTAGTTTCTTGTCCCCGGTTCCGCTACGGTTTGCCTACTTACTACATTATTGCTCCCTCGGAAGCTTCGGCAAATTTGGCGAGATATGATGGAGTAAAATACGGTTTCCGGTCTCCTGATTCCGACAATCTTTTGGATATGTATGCCAAAACTCGCGCTCAAGGGTTCGGTGCTGAAGTTAAACGCCGGATTGCGATCGGCACTTACGTTTTGTCGGCTGGATATTACGACGCTTATTATCTAAAAGCTCAAAAAGTTCGCACTTTGATTAAAGAAGACTTTGAGAAAGCTTTTGCTCAAGTTGATGTTTTGGTCAGTCCGACAGCTCCGACTACGGCTTTTAAGGCAGGGGAAAAAATTGACGATCCGTTGAGTATGTATTTGTCCGATTTGATGACTATTCCAGTCAATCTTGCTGGTTTGCCAGCTTTGAGTTTGCCTTGTGGTTTTGACGATCGAGGACTGCCTGTGGGCATACAACTGATTGGTAATGTTTTGCAAGAATCTCGGCTGTTTCAAGTGGCTCATGCCTACGAACAGTCTACAAATTGGCACTTGCACAGCCCGGAATTGCATTAATTTTTGAAATTCGGCGGAACGCACCGGCGGGAGTTAGTAATAGATAATGGCTAATTATGTGAATTAATAATTAGCCATTAGCTTTTGACTGGTCTCTAATTATCCCCGTGCAATTTCCGATCGTTTATGAACAAATTGATTGTATTTATTTTGCCGAAATCGCTAGTAGCTATTGGGATGTTTTTGGCGATCGCCTATGCTGGTGCTTGTGTATTTCTATTTGCAGCGCAAAGCAAGTTTATCTTTTTTCCGACGCGGGCGATCGCAGCTACGCCCGACGATGTGCAGTTGGGATATCAAGATGTTGTGCTGCCAATTTCCAGTAAAAATGGCGCGCCCGAAAGCGTACACGGGTGGTGGATTCCAGCCTCGCATACCCCCCCCAACCCCCCCTTGCCAAAGGGGGGAGAAAGAGGAGCCGTTTTGACCCCGCAAAGCGAGGGAGGGACTGCTCCGGTTCCCCCCCAAAGTGAGGGAAGGCCCACTCCGATTCCCCCCCTTAACAAGGGGGGGTTAGGGGGGGTAGTTTTGTACCTGCATGGGAATGGTTTAAATGTGGGGGCCAATGTCGAACACGCTAATCGATTTCATCGGTTAGGTTTGTCGGTGTTTTTAATAGATTATCGCGGTTACGGACAAAGCCAGGGCGATTTTCCGACAGAATCTCAGGTTTATGAAGATGCTCAACTTGCTTGGGATTATTTGGTGAAAAAACGGGGAATTAACCCGAATCAAATTTATATCTACGGTCATTCTTTGGGAGGGGCGATCGCGATCGATCTAGCAGTGCGCCACCCGGAGGCGGCGGGGTTAATCGTGGAAGGCTCTTTTACTTCGGCGCGGGCTATGGTGGACTTCCAAGCCGGGGTGTATCGGATGTTTCCGATAGATTTGTTGCTGATACAGCGGTTTGATTCGATCGCTAAAGTCGATCGGCTGCAAATGCCTGTGCTATTTATTCACGGAACTGCTGATACTGTAGTTCCCGTTGAGATGAGCAAAAAACTGTTTGATAGCGCGCCTGAACCCAAACAGTTGTACATCGTTCCTGATGCCGGTCATAATAATTTGGCAGAGTTTGCGGGCGCTGAATATCTGCTCATGGTGCGCCAATTTTTGGAACATACCAACAAAATTAAAAATTAAACCGGGGAAAGAACAGCAGCCAAAGTTGTCGGCTAAAAAATGTTAATCCATTGAGGTTCGGTATAGATAGCATGGCAATAATTGCAGTAATTATTCATCTGAAAAACTGCTTGTGGTTCTCCCTTAACTGGGCAGCCTCGCCGAGATTTTGAGCGGTTCGGCATCAGCGCGCCACAGAGATTAGCATCTTTAAGAATAGCTTTGTTTAATCTAGCATCGCTCAAGTCAGCTTCTCTGAGGTCGGCACCGCTGAGGTTTGCACCACTCAAATCCGCTGCTGTGAGGTCGGCACCGATGAGATTTGCACCAGTTAAATTGGCATTTCTTAGGTCGCTCTGACCTAGTTTAGCACCGCTCAAATTAGTACATTTTAAGTTAGCCAACTGGAGGGATGCGTCTTTCAAAAAACTGGCGCTGAGGTTAGCATTTTCTAAGTTGGCTCCCCTGATATCCGCCCTGCTGAGGTCTGCTCTACTGAGGTCAGCATCGCTCAAAAAGGCGTTTCTCATGTTGGCGTTGTTTAAATTAGCTTCCATTAAATCAGCCGCTGTCAAGTCGGCATCAATCAGGTCTGCTCTGCTGAGGATGGCACCGCTCAAGTTGGCGCCAAATAAGTCTGCACGGTTCAAGGAAGCGCCGAATAGGTCACATCCCGGACATCCTCTTGTTTCTAACAGTCGCTTGAGTAGAGGCAAATTTTGAGCTTGTAGGGGAACTGCTGCGAAAAATGGCAGTAGCAGTATCGCTGCTGTGAGCATTGTCAGTTTGATTTTGGTCATGTTGCTTAAGTTGCTGTAGCTGGCCTTGATCGGTGAGTTTTCACTCTACTTTAATCTCGACTCTTGGGGATTAACCCAAAGCAATTTGCTCACAAGCCCCTGAATTTATCAAGATTGAGTAATTCTCAAATCTCAAATCGGCTGACAGCAAATGAGTATTTGTACTCTGTGTAGTGTAATTTTGGTACGGAGGGCGATCGTCCTCCGTACAGGTGCTTAGTGATTAAGCCAATTGGCTTATACTGTTAAGACATATTGCCGATGTGCTGCGTTCTCTAACAAGATAGCATCTTGATGTGAGCGACGAAAAAATACTGAGTTACTAAGTATAAAAAAATACACTAGCTCTCCGGTGGATGTGGAAATTGGGATAGTCAACACTTGCAGAAGCGGAAAATAAATGTCTAAGAGCATAGATGAACTGGCAGAAGGCGGCAGAGGGGTTAAACTGATGTGGCAGATTGCAGACGAGCTAAGTTATACCCGGACTCTCGACGGTCGCAATTGTTTGTTACTGACTAAAAATTATCAAGCAGAAATTTGCGATCGACCTAAAAATATTAAAAAAGCTAGTGCTTTAGATGAGTTACTGAATTTGTTAAACCAATGGGACTGGCTGGCTCAAGAACAGCAAGCAGAAGAGTTGAAGGAAAGTCGCGTTCAAAAAATTAGTCTACAAGTCAATAATCATCTGAATGCTTTAACTGAAGTTTTGGAGTGGTTTGAGCAGTTGGAGGATTTATCGCTTCCCAATCAGGTGTGGTGGGGGTGTCAGCTAGCTTTAGCTGAAGGTTTCACTAATGCAGTTCGCCACGCTCACAAAGATCTGCCACATTCAACTCCTATTCAACTGGAAGTTACGGTGTTTAAGGGATACTTGGAGTTGAGAATTTGGGATGGCGGACAATATTTTGATTTGAATGCTAAGCTCAGGGAAATTATGGCAGCAGAAATAAAAAGCTGCTTAGATTTAGATGATTTTAGCGCTCCTTGCTTAGTACCTAGCAGAACGGAAAAATTGGAAGAGTCGCTGTTGCTAGTCGCTGGGTAGTGCTGTTATGTATAGAAATCAACTGACTGACACAGTTGTCCAGGTGTTAGAACAAAATCGGTGTTTAGGGGACGAGTTAGTGGTGTTGTCTGTAGATGGGTTTTAAATACTGCCTTCGTGCTGTATCATAGTATCTGGTCGCTATACCAATTACTAATGATTTCCAAGGAAACTTTATTTGTTCTGTCTCTATTCCCTTACTTGGGATTTCTGTGGTTTTTGACTCGATCGGGAAAAACACCGCGTTTAGCTCTGATTGGATTTTATGGAACTTTGGTTTTTGTGGCGGTGACTATTCCCGCAGCAATTTACGCAAAAGTAGTCTACAACGAATCCCTAGCAAATGTCGATTGGCTGCACGGCGGTGCGGAATTATTCTTAACACTTGCCAATATTTTAGTAGTTTTAGGCTTTAGGGAATCGGTGATTAAAGCCAAACAATCATCCCAAATCCCCAATCCCAAATCCCAATGACAGCCCCCGCATCGGCAAAAATTCCTCCCAACCCTAAAAGGGAGGATCTGTTGTTTTCGATGATTCTGTGAGATAGTTCAGATACCGAGAAATGCGATCGGGTTCTGTGTCAAGTAAACGGCTAGCCCAAGAGTGTAAATTTAGTCGATCGCGCATTTCTCGAAACACCAGAACATCCGGGTTATGATGGAGAGGAAAAACACAAGCATCAAAGCCAGCAGACTTGAGACGACTGACTGTTTCCTCACCATCTTGCACCCACAATTGGCGATTAATGCGAACAGGTTGACAGGAATATTCACCTAGGACAATTCCCCCCACAGACACGCTAGCATCTTCTCCACGATTTGAAAGTTCTTGCAAAATAGCTTTGAGATGCTTCATTTTTTCAGTGTCTTTTACTAGCTTTCGTGTAAACTTGACAATCACCATTTGTAAAACTGCTACAGGTTTTGCTACTTGTACAATCTTCACTGGTTCTGGGTACAAAACCTCTGCCTCTTCAGTGTCCAATGGCTTGATTTCCTCTGCCATCTCTACCTCTTTTATTGGCTTTGCATCGTCTACAATTATCTGAATTTCCTCCCCGTCTTTCTCGATTTTTCCACTAATCAGTAAGACAGCATTCTCTGTAATATGTGAGCCAACTTGTTCATAAGTCTTGGGAAACACAACAGCTTTGATTTGATGTGTTAAATCTTCTATTTGCAAAATTGCCATCTTCTCCCCTTTCTTTGTCACTACAGGTTTGATAGCACCGATCATCACAATAACTGATACTTTCCCTTTTTTATCTGCTAGTTGTTCGAGAGTAACAACATCTGGGTCTTGGTTCATTTGAAGCAAATTTTTCAGGGGATGTTCTGATACATAAAAGCCCAGCAATTCTTTTTCTAATTGCAACTTTTTCTGTGGATCGTAATCTTTGACTATTTTAGATTTTGGCGCAGACTCATACTTATTCGCAGACTTCCCAAAGCTCATCCCACCTAACAAGTCAAATAGATTACCTTGACCGCTTTCTCGGTCTTTTTTCCGGTCTTGTGCCCATTTAATGACCCCTTCCATGTCCTGGACTAATTGATTGCGGTTGCTCTCAATTTTATCAAAAGCTCCGCATTGAATTAATGCTTCCAAAGCGCGACGGTTGACAGCATGAAGATTTACGCGATCGCACAAATCTGGTAAAGATTTAAACTTACCCCCTTCCTGTCGCGCCTCCAAAATATTTTCAATTGCGCCCTCACCCACATTTTTAACCGCCGAAATCCCAAACAAAATTTTATCTTTAGATCCGGTCATCTTGAGCGGCGTAAAAGTAAGTTCAGAGCCATTAATATCAGGCGGCTCAACCTCAATACCCAGCTTGAGACAATTGGCGATATATCTCTGTACTTTATCCTGGTCGCCACTGTTAGCAGTCAACAGTGCAGCCATGTATTCTACAGTAAAATTTGCCTTTAAATAAGCAGTTTGATAAGTGATATAGGCATAGGCCATTGAATGGGATTTATTAAAGCAATTAGATACCACCAGACTATTTTCTAGCGTAAAATTATGGTCTTTTTCAACACCAATGTCATATACCTCTTGAGTTCCTATTGATTTTCTACTAATAATTTTAACCATGTTTATAACTCCTGAGAATAGCCTCAATTTTAGTCTTCTTTCGTTGCAGTCCCAATTGGGGATATTGATACACAAAATCATAAAATGCTTGTATGTTTTTCCGACTAAATATTCTCCAGTAATAAACTTTTTTGAATAGATGCTCTTGTACAGAGCCCATGCCTAGGTGCATTGCTAGTTCGCAGGCAAATTCAAAAGAACCGACGATGCACACTAAACCGCCACTTCTGCCCTTGTTTGCATAAGCACAGCCGTCGCCATCAAAGTAGCCTAACACATAAGACGCTAAATATTTTGAGTTTGGGAAATAAGTAACTCCCGAAAAAGTCCTTCCTGGTATGATGCCGTAGCCGTGTAAAGAGCTTGCCAGTTGTTCAGAAGAAAAATTTATTCGGTAGTGAGGAGCGTAATTTTGAGGCTGAACAACTCTAATTTCACCAGAGTATTGTAGCTCTATTCTGAGCATTTCTGTGAGTTCTTTGTCAATAGATTCAAATGCTACATAATTAGTGTTAGTAACGCAGCCATCAGCAGCTATTAACCCTAACAAATAAGCTTTAGATTGAGAGTCAATTACATCAAAATAGCTTTCATTTAAATAATATCGGTTTCGCCGCTTAGTATTAATATCAGCTTCTTTTAAAACTCTTGAAACCGCTCTTTCACTCACGCCAAGGTAGTTAGGAATTTCTCGGCACTCCATACCACGCTCAAAAGCAGAAATGATTTGTTGCTTGTGTTCCGATTTTAATTTCCTATAGTCGAGATACATTTTATATATCTGAGCGGGGGTTGATTTGTTTTAATTCTAATCCTTTTTCAAAGATTTCGTCAATGGGCAGCATTTGACCGTCAGCAGTCATAAACTTGTGTTCTTTTGTGGCGCGAATTATCGACCCATCTTCCAGGCAATACTCAAAAACCTCCTGCGGCCCCCGGCGATGCCACTGTGCAATTGACTGTGTATAAATATGACCATTACTATCAACACTGTAAACACTGCATTGAATTTCTTCCTCAACGATTTTACCAATGGCCATCGGCCCATATTCCACAGTCAATATCTGCGTGTCATAGCTCAAGCAATACTCTGCGAATTGTAGCATCTGCGCGAACAAATCTTCGGCAATTTTTTGAGGGACACCATTCTTAGTTGCCCCATCAATAAATGTTTCCTTTTGTTTCTGCATTTCATCAGCCTTCTTCTTACCCATTGCGCGGCGCAGCAAGTCAGCTTGACCCAAAGAATAGCCAGCCAAATCTTGAGCCATCCGCATAATTTGCTCTTGAAAACAAAGCGTTCCGTAAGTTTCTTTTAAAATTGGTTCTAACAGCGGATGGTCGTATTTAACCACCTCTCTGCCGTGTTTGCGATCGATAAATTGTGGAATCAAACCAGCATCCAGCGGGCCGGGACGGTAAAGTGCGAGAATAGAAGAAATATCATCCAGACAAGAAGGTTTGATTTTTTTTACTACATCCAGCATCCCAGAAGATTCCAACTGAAAAATACCTTCTAAATCTCCTTTTTCTAAGAGTTTGTAAGTTTTTTCTACATCTTCAGGCAACTTTTTGTTCCTGGAAAATATCTCTTGAGCTCTGCGTTCTATATCAGAAGGTAAGCCTTCGGCATCGATGGTTATATCTTGCGTTTGCTTAACATAATCAACGGTTTTTTGGAGCGTTGTTAAATTCTTGAGTCCCAAAAAGTCCATTTTTAGTAACCCCAAAAATTCCAAATCTTCCATGAAATATTGGGTAATCACAGCACCTTCGTTATTCTTTTGCAGCGGTACAATTTCATCTAGGGGCTGGGAAGAAATCACCACACCTGCGGCGTGAACGCCATAGGTTTTGTTGGTTCCTTCTATGCGAATTGCCATGTCAATCCACTGACGGACTGGGACTTCGGTGCCAGTTTCTGCATTTATGCAAATTGTATTTTCGTAGTTGTCTCTAAATTCCTGTGCAGGTGTTTCACCGGAAATCATCACTTTGAGTTTTTCCGGTTTTCCTCGCGACACCGGAATCATTTTTGCCATCTCGTCTGCTTTTTTGTAGGGAATGCCTAAAACTCTGGCAACATCTTTCAAGACAGCTTTTGATGTCATTCTGTTAAACGTAATAATTTGCGCTACGCGATCGGTGCCATATTTTTCAGTAACGTATTTAATCATGTCGTCCCGTCTGTCTATGCAGAAATCGCTATCAATATCTGGCATAGATTTGCGTTCGGGATTGAGAAATCGCTCGAATAGTAGTCCGTGGTGTACGGGGTCTATATTGGTAATTTTTAGGACGTAGGCAACTAGAGAACCTGCGGCAGAACCGCGTCCTGGCCCTACGGGAATATGGTTATCTCTAGCATATTTTATGTAGTCCCAAACCACTAAAAAGTATTCAGAAAAGCCCATCTGCTGAATCATTTTTAGTTCGTATTCTAGCCTTTGTTTGTAGATAGGTGGAATTTCATTGCGGGTGCGGGATTTGAGGCGTTCTAATAGTCCTAGCCAGGATATTTCTTCTACATAGGTATCGGCGGTATGTTCTGGGGGAATTGGGATTGTGGGAATCCGGGCTTCTCCTGTCAGTTCATATCTTGATACTTTATTTGCGACTTCTAGGGTATTTTCGATCGCCTCTTCGATCGCATCAGCATCTAAATGGTCTTGAAACAGTTGCGCCATCTCGTCAGCGGACTTAAGATACTCAGTGCCGCTGTAGCGCATCCGCTTGTCTTCTTCAATCAGTTTATTGGTGTTAATACACAACAAAGCATCGTGAGCTTCGACGTCGTTGCAAGAAATATAGTGAGAATCATTAGTAGCGACTATTTTAATGTTGAGTTCGCGAGCGATTTTCACAATTTCAACATTCACAATCCGGTCTTCTTGGGAACCGTGGTCTTGAATTTCTAAATAGTAATCTTCCCCAAATACTTCTTGATACCATTGGGCGACTTCGCGGGCGACATCTAGCTTGTTTTGCAGAATCATTTGGGGAACTTCGCCGCCCAAACAAGCGCTGGTAACAATTAAGCCTTCGGAGTATTGTTTTAGGAGTTCTTTATTGATGCAAGGGCGGGCAAAAATACCTCTTTCGGGCATTCCCTTTAAATGGGAAATTGTGGTAAGCTTTACTAAGTTTTTATAACCTTGGGTATTTTTAGCTAAAACAACTTGATGGTATTTTCTTCTACCTCGAACTTTTACTTCAATGTCGCCGTTGACGACGTACATTTCGTTGCCAATAATCGGCTTAATATTTTTATTTCGACAAACTTTGATGAGTTCGATCGCCCCATACATCACCCCGTGGTCCGTAAGGGCGATCGCGGGCATCCCCAATTCTACCGCCCGTTCAGCTAGCTGCTGTAGCTGAGACGCCCCGTCTAGCAGGCTATAATCGCTGTGAATGTGCAAACCAACGAAGGACATAGGGATTTTAGATTTTACATTTTAGATTTTAGATTGTACACCATCCGCGTAGATAAAGATAAATTGATTTGAGATGTGATATTTTATACTAAATATGAGTGAGTTACCCCCTTTTTAATGAACCGCTTTCGTCGCAGAGGGCGCAGAGAAAAGAGTAATTAGATGTGAGATTGTACATCGTTGATTTACTTACAAACTTGCTTGTTGCAAATAACGCTCCAAGTCTTTAATGCGTTCTTGTGTCACTCTGGCTCTGCAATAACCGTAGGTAGAAGCAGCCAAAGTACCGCCTTCAAACTGCCCCTTTTCATAATCGCAAGATTCATCTCTAAACTTGAGCCAAGTACGCTGTGCCACCATCAATCTCTGCTTTTGTTTGCTGTTGAGTTTTGGCTGAAGTTGCTGATATACTTGATTGAGTTTTCTGTCTGCTGTCTGAAACTCTTGACTAGAACACAGATTCATGTCCAGTGTCGTTTGAGGACTTTTACAGTTAACTTGTTGGGCGAGTTGTAAGGGAGTGTTGCTAGCTTTGCTGGGGAGTAAAAAACCGGCGGTCAACAACAGTGAACTCGCCGCCAATGTTGCCCAAATAGTGATATTTTTCAAAATATTTACCCCTTGTTTAATTTTTAATGTTTTCGACGGGTTGAGCCGATCGCCAAATCCACCAAGCCGCCGCCCATAGAGTAAAATTGCCAATGAGAGTCATAGCCGCTTGCAGGGTAACAATCCATTCGAGGGCTGGAGAGTTATCAAAATAGTGCCACGTACAGGCACACATAGCGCTGACTAGAGCGGGCAACATCCCGAAGGAAAGGGCCCACCAAGCCCGATTTTGGGTAACATCACCGTAAGTCCAAATTAGCCAGATGGCGGCAATCCACTCGACGACGCTAGAGATGTGAATAATCCAGGTGGGAATTGACAAAGCGTGCATTTTTTGTATTCTGAAATAAGATGGAACAAGGAAGATCAAAGATCTATTTAGTTGTTTAAGGCTGTTGAATGTTAACTGTTGACTGTTGACTGTTGAATGTTGACTGTTGACTGTTAACTGTTGACTATTGACGGTTAAAAGAATTTATGGATTGCAACAATTAGATATGGTAATAGTTAGATTCCCCATCGTCAACAAATAAAAGAGTAAAAATGCGAGCAATTTTGTGCGGCTATTACGGTAAAGGCAACGGCGGCGACGAGGCGCTGCTGGCCTCGCTATTACAGATGTTACCAGATGATGTGACACCGATCGTCCTTTCTGGCAATCCTGTCGAGACAAATCGCAGGTACGGAGTGCAAGCGCGCGATCGCATGAATGCGTTTCAAGTCCTCGAAGCACTCCGCACCTCAGATGCGCTGATTTGGGGAGGCGGCAGTTTAATCCAAGACGCTACTAGCACGATCAGCCCATTTTATTATGGCGGTTTGATGGGATTAGCGCAACAGATGGGCTTAAAAACTATTGCTTGGGCCCAGGGAATTGGGCCTTTGAATCGAGAAATTACCCGTAAGTTATCTCAGCGGTGTTTTGCTGGATGTACTGCCGTTAGCGTGCGCGATAAAGGCTCAGCTACTTTACTTGCAGATTGGCAAATTCCCTTTACTTTAGCGCCCGATCCCGTGTGGGCTTTGGAAAACTCACCCGTGTCTGGTTTGTGGGATTTACCAGCGCCGAGAGTTGCGGTTTGTTTGCGTAACCATCCTACACTAACTCCCGCCCGTTTGTCAACCCTAACTCGCGCTTTAATTGACTTTCAAAAAGCCACTCGCACCTTGATTTTACTGCTACCTTTTCAAGCTTCTCAAGACTTAGAAATCGCGAAATATCTGCGGGAAGCGATGCCGACAACCAGCCGGATTCTCAGTTTAGAAGATCCGAGGAAATTGAAAGGAGTATTCCGGGGAGTAGAAATGGCGATCGGGATGCGTTACCATAGTTTAATTATGGCAGCCTCGGAAGAATGCCGCTGTTTTGCCCTCAGCTACGACCCCAAAGTCAGTCAGTTGATGGACGAGTTAGAAATGCCGGGATACTTATTATCAGAATTGCCAGAAGATCCTTATTTAATCAGCAAAACCTGGATCGAACACTATGCCAATGGCGACGCATTATCGCCAGAAAGGATCAAATTTATAGTAGGGCGATCGCTGTTTCATCAAGAAGTATTGAGAACCGCCCTCCCACAATCCTAGTAAGAGGTAAAATACCATGACAGTCAGTACAGCAGACTTAAAAATTACCTGGGAAAAATTGCCAGAGGATTTCATTTTAGACGAGGAACCTGTGGAAAATATCGACCAGCCCTTGCTAGCTGCGGCCTTGCGAGAAATATTAGAAATTGCTGGGCTAATTGTAGAAGGAATATTAATTGTCTCAAATATGGGGATTTGTGCGACAGTAGACAACAAGCTAGTTATCAAAGCCCCAGATTGGTTTTATGCCCGCAACGTACAGCCGCTTTCTAGTCAAGAAATCCGCCGCAGTTACACTCCCAACTTAGAAGGGGAAATTCCAGATATAGTCATGGAATTTTTGTCGGCGACGGCCAATGATGAATATTCCAACAAAAAAACTTATCCACCAGGGAAATGGTTTTTTTACGAACAAGTATTGCGAGTTCCAATCTATGCACTTTTTGAGCCGGTCACCGGAGTGCTAGAAATGTACCAGTTGGATTCATTAGGAAATTATGAAGTACAACAACCCGATTTAAACGGTCGTTATTGGATTCCAGGAGTAGGGTTATTTCTGGGCGTTTGGGAGGGAACAAAAGCTGAAAGAACCGGAGCTTGGTTGCGGTGGTGGGATGAAAGCGGAGAGATGTTATTGTGGGGAGCAGAAATGGTAGAAAGAGAAAGGCAAAGATCCGATCGACTAGCTGCACAATTAAGAGCAGCAGGCATTGAACCAGAAGCTTGATATAATAATTAGAAATGAAAAACCGTAACACTGCTATTTTTCATTTCTAATTGGGCGATCGCTAATTCGCGAACAAGAATTAAACAACATCGCAAAAATCAGTATTCATCTGCGTTAATCTGCTGTTAATCTGCCTTCATCAGCGGTTAAAAATCACATTCAGGAGACATCAAAATTGGCAAGAGTTAGAGTTAGGGAACACGTCAATCCACTATCCATGAGATATCAAGCATCCGCAAGTCCCCCGGATTGGACAAAAATCTATGCTGACTTAAATTTGCCGCTGCATTTAGATATCGGCTGCGGCAGAGGACGGTTTTTATGGCACATGGCGCAAATCCAAACAGA
Organism: Microcoleus sp.; assembly: GCA_042408215.1. Lineage (GTDB taxonomy): Bacteria > Cyanobacteriota > Cyanobacteriia > Cyanobacteriales > Microcoleaceae > Microcoleus. The sequence continues at coordinate 387,976 of JAYFMW010000005.1, forward strand.
CTGGAATTTTCTCGGATTAGAAATTCGGGAACCTTTAGTAGAAGAGGCGAATGTTTGGCGGGATGAAAAAGGCTTGACAAATCTGCACTATTTGTTTTGTAATGCTAATAGTTCCCTGAAGCCAATTTTAGAAACTTTTCCCGCAGGTATTTTGCAGCGGGTTAGCATTCAGTTTCCCGATCCCTGGTTCAAAAACAAACACCATAAACGGCGGGTAGTCCAACCGGAATTAGTCAATGATTTGGCAACTTATCTGGCAATTGGTGGCGAAGTTTTTATTCAATCTGATATTGAAGAAGTAGAAAGGGAAATGTGCGATCGCTTTTCATCTCACCCCACTTTTCAACGCCAAAACGGTGATAACTGGCTAGCAGAAAATCCCCTACCTGTGGCGACTGAAAGAGAAATTGGTAGACTAAAACGCGGCGAACCAGTCTATCGAGCACTGTATCAAAAATAATCCTCGCTGATCTCACAGCTATAGCCTTTCTCAGAAAGATGAGGTACGACTGGGCATAGGGCATGGGGCATGGGGCATAGGGCATAGGGTTCCGTGGGCATACCTCACTTTTTTGAGAACCGCTATATGTAATCTACTCGCTCTATTTGTCAGGTGCATAAGCACCCTACAAATAGAGTCTGTGCGTAAGTCTTATCTAACTTAAACCCAAGAAGGAAGCCACATCCTAATTTTCCATTCAATTGGCGACAAAGGCAGCCCCAAATACACAGGCATCCAAAAAATAAAAGCACCCACAACCAGAAAAATAATCGTCACTCCCATCCCTCGGAGGCGAGTTAGAGGGCTGTGCAGCCACCTGTCAACCCACCAAGCAAGTGCTAGGGATGCAAATACAGAACAGCCCATATAATGATACAAAAATATGCAGCGAGTCACCTTTACCCAAGGCAGCAAATTAGCGGTCCAGTTAACTATTAAATAGAGTGTCAGCCACATTTCAACAGTCGGGGGAAACAAAAGCGGCTGCTGCTGTTCTATTAGTGCCACAGAAGCCTCGCTGCGCGTTCTCACCCACACCCAAACCCGGTGAACTAAAATTGCCACTACTAACATTAAAGCTAAGGTGGACAGCCACCAGAGAGCCGGATTTCCCATCGCGTGAACGTCAAAAATTACCTGAGTTGTACCTTCGGGTAAAGGCGGCAAAACCGGATCGGGTTGTGCATTGTTGGTAGCAGTTTTGTAGAAGTAAACTATCGGGCGCAGCATCACAGGCCAACTGTACCACGCGGAACAGTAAGGATGCACGTCTGGGCCACTTTTAATCCGCTGGTGATAAGTCAAAATTTCCGTTTGCATCTGCCAGAAATTGGGAGTTGGATTGAGTAGCAGGTGAGGAATCCAAGATATGCTGTAAACTAAAATAGGAATAATAGCTAAACTTAGCCCTACTTCTAAAAAGTTGAGTTTAGTCAATTTTTGCACCGGACTTTCGCCGGGAATCAGAGCCGAATTTCCCTCGCGGCTGGGTTCTTCCTCTCCTTTATTTCCCTGAATAAAACGCACCGCCCAAGCGCATATTAAAATTAGATAAGTGCCGAATAGAAACCATAAACCGTTCCATTTGATAGCAGCAGAGCCGCCGAAACCAACACCCGCTAGTATTAACGAAAGCCAGCGCTTTTTGCCTTCAGATTCGACGGATTTCAGAATAAATAACTGACCCAAAATTCCAAATAATACCAGATAAATATTATTCAGTGCGTAGCGAGATTCAACTAAAAATAAACCGTCGCAGGCGGCAAACAAGGCAGCAATAAAAGCATAACTACGGCGTTTAACTAGCTGATAGGCTAGGGCTCCGACAACTAGGGGAATAAAGGAGCCTGTGAGAGCATTGATCCAGCGATAATCCCAAGGGGAAAGCAGGGAACCGGTCATACTGTTGACGGCGGTTTTTCCGAAGGGAAGGTGAGAACCTATCCAGATGCCGATCGCAATTATGTATTGACTCAGAGGCGGGTGAGCGTTGAAAAAAGGAGTTTTGGTGAGATAATCGTTGGCAAATTTAGCGTAGTAAACCTCGTCAAATACTAAAGTGTTAAATCGCTCTAGTTCCCAAAATCGGAGAGTTAAGGAGATGAGGAAAACGCCGAGCATTCCCAGGGAAAAAACCCAAGTTGATTTGTTGAAGAGTTTTTTGTTGAGTTTCATAAAACAGCAGAAAATAGTAGATGCTAGATTTGAGGGCGCTAACTTAAAAATACTGAGTTGAGTTGCTGTACGGTGCTATTGCCATTCTATCCATTGTCTCACAATATCTTCTAGTTCCCCAGTCAACGAATCAGTTGCATAAAGAGCAGAGTAGAAGATGATCTACTTCTTCCTTCTTCTTCCTTCTTCCTTCGTGTCCTTCGCGTCTTCGCGGTTCAATAATACTAATTCTTCGGGTCCGAAAGGATAAATTATACCAAAAAAAAGCAGCTCTGCTTGCCGCAGAACCGCCCTAACAGAGGATCAAAAACTCAAACTTAATGCACAGCACCTTCTGTAGAAGGCGCATCGATTGTCTTCAGGAAGTAAAGCTTCAATAATTGCCAGCCGTTGGACAAATACAGAGGCAATTTTTGGAACAATTGCAAGAATTTCGGAGTATTAGAAGCTACAATTGCTGTCAATTGCTGATTATTCTTGAGACAAACATCCAGCCGTTCATAAAACTCTGGATTGTTCACATCTAGCATGACTGGGAATACTCGACCGGCGGTTTCGTTGGTCTTTTTGATGACTTCGATGTCGTACTCGCGAGCATCTAGGCCGAGCGATCGATAAAAACCGCCTCTCTGGATATCATTGAGATACATTGTGGCGAATACCGACAGCAAGAAGAAACGACACCAAAGTTTCGCCTTCCAATCGTTCAACATCTGAGGCTGAGCTTTCATCACCGCATCGAAGAAATCTCCGTGGCGGTTTTCATCCTGACACCAATTTTCAAAGAATCGGAAAATCGGATAAATCCGGTCTTCAGGATGCGCTTCCAAGTGGCGGTAAATCGTGATGTAGCGCCAATAACCGATCTTTTCAGACAAGTAAGTAGCGTAGAAAATGAATTTCGGTTTAAAGAAAGTGTAGCTGCGGCTCTTGGTCAGGAAACCCAAATCCAGGGACAAATTAAAGTCCGAGAGAGCTTTGTTCAGGAATCCGGCGTGCCGCGCTTCATCCCGCGACATCAGCAAGAAACCCTCCGCCAGCACTGGATTTTTGTCCTTGAGCCTGCGTCCCAACTCTTTGTAGAGCAAGAAACCTGAAAACTCAGCGGTGCAGGAACGTTCTAGAAACTCAATGAACAACTGGCGCTTCTCGCCGTCAATGTGATCCCAAGATTGAGCGAACTCCTCATCTCGCACGAAGTGGTTTTTGTTGTAGTCAACGCGGAACTCTTGCATAATTGCTTCTAGTTCGGCTTCATTGAGCGAGATGTCCATTTTTGCCATCTCGTCAAAGTCTGTCGTGTAAAATCTCGGCGTGAGGATAGTTTCTTTGGCTGGGGTTTTCACTCCAGGCCGCATTTCTTCAAAGGCGGGTTTTTTGAGGGAATCTACCATAGGTTTATTGGATTTCGGTTATAACTACTCGCTGGTTTTGGTTGGCCTGGTACTGCGATCGCCAGTGACGCGCTCTTGTATTTCCACTCAGCGATCGCCAAGATCGCAGTTTGGCTCTGTGTGGTATTCAGGTCAATGCTGCTGTACTTTTTACGCTCTCTAGTTTACCAACCTCTCGACCCTGGAAATATGTTGCTGGCGTTAAGAATTGCTACGCAGACTCTTTGACAACATATCTTGCACTGGCCGAAAGCCGAAGGTAGAAGGCTCATTGACACTCTCCGGGTTAAAACCACGGAGATTCTTAAGACCACAATTTTAGTCTTAAAGGCGCTGACAAATCGCCTCTACACGCTCAAAACAACTACTAATACCAGAAGTATTGCAATTGCGCTTACTTTGATCTTTTTATGCTTTCAGAGTCCATCACGCCCGCCAGTTAGGTACGCTCAACAATTCACTGTTGCTTGTTTAACCAGACTACGATCGAGTCGAGGCGAAGCTCAATCAGGAGTTGCACCTTTTGAGATTGTTTCAACACGTAGATGGTTGTTCTTACTCGCCTTTTAAAAGGTAACAACTATTATAACACAAAGCCGTCCTAGAAGGACGGGGCTTGGGCCCTGCGAAGCGCAGGGCCCATTTTTTTTGGTGAGAAGACACCGATCGCCCAAAATCCAGCCTTTTGTTAATTTAGAGGATATAGCATAAATCAATTTAATTGTCAAGCCGATCTTCGATCGCATACTGAAAACAAACCTGGAGAAAGCATTGCCGACAAAATCGGCTAGAATGTTTGTTTGTCTATATCAGCAGCAAGTATTTACAGTCATGGCAGTCCCTAAGAAGAAAACCTCAAAATCCAAGAAGAATATGCGTAAGGCAACCTGGAAGCGCAAAGCTGTGGTGGCAGCTCAGAAAGCTTTGTCCCTGGGCAAATCCGTTCTGACTGGGCGTTCCAACAGCTTTGTGTATCCCGGTAATGAAGAAGAAGAGGAAGAGTAAAACAGGAAGACGGGGCATCGGGTTGGCCCAATGCCCCATCAGTCAATCACCTCTTCGATCGCATACGCTTCGGGCAAAATCAGCATGGCATCGCCAAAGGAATAAAAGCGGTACTGCTGGGCGATCGCCTCTTGATACAAATCCAGCACCCGCGATCGACCAATCATCGCACTGATCATCATCAGCAAAGTAGAGCGGGGTAAGTGAAAATTGGTAATCATCCCATCTACCACCCGCCACTTGTATCCCGGATAAATAAACAAATTTGTCTGGCCGGAAAAAGGTTGCAAGGGAAAATCACCAATTGGCGTTCCTGTGGCCGCCGCAGCCCCCTCTAAAGCTCGCACCGCTGTGGTACCCACAGCAATAATCCGCCCGCCTCTGGCTTGAGTTTCGCGGATTTTTTCGACGGTGGCGGGGGATACTTCCACCCATTCTCCATGCATTTGGTGAGTCGTCACGTCTGCCACCTCCACGGGGCGAAAAGTTCCTACCCCGACGTGGAGGGTGACAAAAGTTGTTTCGATTCCCCGCTGCTGCAAGCGGCTGAACAAGTCTTGGGTGAAGTGTAGGCCAGCAGTGGGGGCTGCGATCGCCCCTAGTCGATCGGCATAAACAGTCTGGTACTGTTCCGGCGCAGCTTGGGAATTGTCAATGTAGGGCGGTAGGGGTACGTGGCCGTATTCGTCCAAAAACGGCACTAGAGACATCTCTGTCGGCAGATCAAACTCCAACAGCCGCCCTCCTGTGGCGTCATCCCTGGCTACAACTGTCGCAGTCAAGTGTTCGGTTAGTGTGGCTACGGCCCCTTGTGGAATGCAACAACAAGGGCCTGCTGCTTCCTCGTCGCAATGTGGGGCGATCGGATCGAACTCAATTTTTGCTCCCAACTTCAAGCGTTTTCCAGGCTTAACCAAAGCCAGCCAGCAGTTGTGCTCTCGTTCTTCCATTAACAATATCTCCACAGCCGGCCCGTTGGGTTTGTGCCCGTAAAGCCTAGCTGGGAGCACGCGGGTATTGTTCAGTACCAGCAAGTCACCTGGATTCAGCAAATCTGGTAAATCCCGGAAAATCCGGTGTTGCTGGCTGCTGGGAGAATCTACCGCCAGCAAGCGAGAACTGTCCCTCGGCACTACGGGATTTTGGGCAATGTGCGAGGGCGGAAGTTCGTAGTCATAACCGTCCAAAGACCAGTCTATCTCTGTCATCAAGTGAATTCCTATCAAAAAATCTGTCAACTGGGTAACAAATTGGGTAAAAACCCCCATCCAAAGTCGGGTGATTTTCCCCTTGTGGCGGCGGGTATGGCCAGGGAGGATAGAGATGTAGGATCAGCTTTGCTCGAAGGAACGTTATGGAATACCTCTACTACATCGCCAATACTAGCCTTACTTTGAGAGTCGTGGATTACCTACGCACGGCTCATCATCTTCCCTTGCAATTTATCACTGTTATTCACCAAATTGACGGCTGGGTGGTGAAGGTGAAAATGAGCCAATATTTAACTCCAGAAATGCACGGGGATTTTCGGGCGTTTATGAATGAACTCGGGATTCCTTACGATCCTGAAATTCGGTTGCAAATGGCACTTTGGAGTTTGGAAACGGGACAGTCGCCCCTGAGCGTGATGCGCCGTTACCAGGTTGCCGTGGTTTGTCACGGAAGTCCTGAGCGTAAAGAAATTGAAGCGTTTCGCCAGCAGTTTGTCAAGGGCCTGGGATATTGTCCAGAAACTCTGGCATAAGTTTATGGCCGGAGAAATTGCCTGTTATGGCGATCGGGGCTTCAGCACTTCCATAATTTCAAATCTCAAATTTAAAATCTCAAATCTCAAATTTAAAATCTCAAATCTGATGAAATTTCTAGTTGCTGAAAGCCGATCGAATATATTGTTGCAAGGTGAGCAGGTAGCAGCCTGTAAGTGGGACTTGAGGGGTCACCATAGTTGATGGTAATATTTTCTGAGTCTTTTTCCCAGAAGATTCACACCTGACGAGGGCGACATCAAACCGACAGGGATGATTTACTAAATCTGGATAAGCGCTTAAAAATATCTCGGCTGTTTGCCAAAGTTTAGCTTGTTTGGCCGCACTAACAGCTAGCATTCCATCTGCATCCCAATTTCCCCGACGGCGAGTTTTGACCTCGACAAATGCTAAAGTCGGGAATCGGGAATCGGGAATCGGGAATCGGGAATTTTCCTGAGTTTCCTTGTTTTCGATTTCTTCATCTCTTCCCAGTGCGATGATGTCAATCTCTCCCCATCGACAGTACCACTGCCGGTGCAGGATTTCCCAGCCTTGCTGCTGTAACCAATCGGCGACTAAGTTTTCACCTAAAGTGCCGATCGCGCGAGAGTTGGGAGATGGGGGGGGATTGGAGTCAGAATGGGGAGGATGTCGATCGCGCTTTCTGGTAAAATTCAATTCAGAACTGTCACGGCTTCCCATTAGCTTTAATTGGTATGATTTCTCGCATTCGCCAACATATTTATACTTTCTCGATCGCTCTGGCAATTATTTTAGCAGCATTTGCCGCTGGGGCGATCGGCATTAATCCCGAACCAGCTTTCGCCCTAGATCACGACAAAGAAATCCTAGTCGGCGCTGATTTTAGTGGACGAGCTCTGAATGACGACAGTTTTAATAAAGCCAATCTTCGCAACAGCAATTTTACCAATGCAGATTTGCGGGGCGTCAGCTTGTTTGGTGCCAATCTGGAAGAGGCAAATTTAGAAGGCGCTAATCTCACCGGTGCTACTTTAGATTTGGCTCGCATGATGAAAGCAAATTTAACTAATGCTATCCTTGAGGGTGCTTTTGCTTACAATACCAGGCTGGAAGGAGCAATCATTGACGGTGCTGATTTCACTGAGACACTGCTGCGAGATGATATGATCAAAAAACTTTGTCAGGTGGCAAAAGGTACTAATCCCGTGACGGGTAGAGATACTCGCGAAACTCTTTTTTGCGATTATTAAAAGGCTAATTAAACGGAACTTACCCCGCACGCGGGGTAAATTCCATGTAAACCCTCACTCCATCAGCAATCATTTTGTCCACTGTCAGCACCATACATAGCGTGAGAGATTAAGATAAAGTGGTTTTTGTCAATCAGTTAAAATACTTAAAATATTCTCCATAAAAATGATAATCGTAGATTGGAAGAGGGGAGGCTGCCAATGGCTATAACTTAAGTTTTTTGGGATACTCCCATTTGGTGTATAATATTTTAATAGTTTAGATAGGTGCTAGTAATGGAAAAAATCTGCGGTGCTGCCGAAATTTCTCAGAAGGTTGAAAACTTTGGTATTGAATTAAAAAGCATATCTAAAGTTGACCATATACGCTCTTTTGCAAAGCTATTAACTTATTTTGCTTTGGTAGTTTCTCTGAGTGTTGGAATTGTTTTTATTCAGGAGTGGAAATTAATTATTATACTCCAATTACTGTTGGGAATTACATTTGCTCATGGCTTAGAATTGCAACATGAGTGTCTTCATCACAATTTTTTTCATTCAAAGAGATTAAACCGCTTTTTCGGTTTTTTGTTTGGTGTTCCAATGCTTGTTTCATATACCCATTACAGAGTCCAGCATCTACACCATCATAAATATTTAGGCACAGAAAAGAATGCTGAGATATTTGACTATGATGAGTCTTCACTAGAAAGCTTCAATAAACTCTTCGTTAGAGCTTGGAACTTAGCAAGAGTACCAACTTTTTTCTCGACATTATTTAACTTAATGAAAGGTAAATACCCCGAAGTTTTTTCTACTGACAAGGCTAAAAAGGATGTTTTAATTGAATATCTTGTGCTAGTCACAATTTTTCTAACACTCTTTTCTATTAGCGTGTTTGACCTGTCCTTGATACCTCTCAAAATCTGGTTTATACCGTGGTTAGTTTTTGGCGAATTGTTTCATTTTCTTATAGAGTTACCGGAACATATATATTGCAATAAGACGACAACAGATGTTTTCTTAAATACTCGTTCAGTTGAAACTCATCCAATCATTAGTTACATTACAAATGGCAATAACTATCATGTTGAACATCATCTCTATCCTAGTGTAGCGGTACATAATCTTGATAAAGTTCATCATCCCATTCGTCATAAGATTGAATACTTGAGTGTGTCGTACTTCGATTTATTTGTGGAAATATTTCAAAAAGCTACGAGTAATCGTTCCTAGTTCGTGGATAATTTGACTTTGTTGGCGAATTCATGTAAACCGCAATTTCTGGTGTGATCGGCTATGATCTTTCAAGGGGTTGAGCATAGCGATTGCCCGAAGGGCAGACGCCAGAGGTATATCGCAATTCGCCAACAGAATCATAATTTACGCGACGAAGGTAATCTTTTTTGTCCAAAGTCCAAATGCTAAAGGAGATTGTGTAAAGTGCCTGAGTTTTTGCCGATTGTATTCCTTAACGGGTTTACCTTGTTTGCTGGACTAATAGTCGCCATCGGTGCTCAAAACGCCTACGTTTTGCGTCAAGGTCTCAAACGCGAACACGTTTTCGCGACTGCAAGCGTCTGCTTCCTATGTGACGCCACTCTAATTATTATCGGTACTATAGGGTTCGGTACACTAAGCTCGAATATTCCAGAACTAACTAATATAGCTCTATGGGCTGGCGTGGTGTTTCTTTTATTTTATGGCTTATATTCATTTAAATCTGCTTTTGCACCAGCAGCGATAGATATAAATGAACTAGATATTCAACCAACAAGTCTTTGGAGCAATGTTCTGACGACGCTGGCACTCAGCCTCCTAAACCCACACGTCTATCTTGACACTGTGGTACTGGTTGGTGGTTTGGCAGCTCAATACACGGTGAGTGAACGCATTTTTTTCGCACTTGGCGCAATTCTTGCTTCCTTTATCTGGTTTTTTGCACTTGCATATGGCGCTGTTTGGCTAACGCCATTTTTCCAACGTCCATCTGCGTGGCGAATTCTTGACATTATTATTGGCTGTATTATGTGGTTTATAGCTGCATTACTAATTTTTCCTACGCTTAACTTTTATCAATTTGCTTAGGAGATTTTTCTCTATCTCCCTTGTTCCGAAGGAAATAGCATAGTACATACGAAGCTTTTGCATGATTGTCGTCCCAACCGAAACAAGCTCATGAAAAGATATCTCCAGGAAATACCAGAATTGGAGTATATTCTGTTAGCAATAGATCGTACAGCATGGGAATTAAAGGATGCCAAAACGATGAAAGATAGGGGCTATCAACATAGCGCAGCATCAAAAAATTCAGCAGTATTTAGATGAACCGGGAGTATTGATCGATTTTTAGCGATCGTCGATAAATTAGTCAGTAACGTCCTAAAAGTTTGACCTTACTACCAACCTGATTTTGGTTCGTAGTAAGGACTTTAATCCTGAAATTCTACAAATTCCCACCCCAAGGTACAGCCGTTAAATCGTAAAAATTCACTTGACGCAGCCGCTCTAATTCCTCGATCCATTCTTGTTCGGCGCGGAATTGTTGGTGATATTCTTCAGCCTGTTCGCGACTGCTAGCGGTATTGGTTTTTTGCCACATATTGAGAGCGAGCCGACGGCGTTTCATGCTGAGAATTTGCTCGATACAAGCTACGGCCGATCGAATTGCTAAAGGTGGGCGGCAAACCTGTTTCTCGGCAAACTCGTTTAAGTGAAATAAATGAGAGATTTGATTAAGTTGATTGGGATATTCTATAAAGCTATCTTGCAACTTTAATATTAACTCAGACGGTGCTATTTGTAAAGACATTTTGTGCACAAATTCTGCATTCAAAATTTGATGCCACAAAAATCTGTGGTGAGAAAGGCTGAACTGCACCTCTCGCGCTTCTATAGCTTCTCTGACATCTTGGCGGTGTTCGGGACAGTGCAAATAAATCTGCAATAATTGCGCTTCTGCTTCTTCTAAAAGAGTGCGGGCTACAGCGGCAAAAGTTGACTTTGAGGGATTGCTTTTGCTACTTGTAGTCTGCTTACTGTATTGTTTGTTTGGCTTCAGTTTCTTTCTAATTAACAGCGGCATTGTCAAAGATTCATCTTGAATCAGCCTCTTACCCCAATCGCTAACTACTTGATTTAGCAAGTTTTCCGCTAGCATTTTAGTTAGCCGAAAATCTCCTTTGCTGATGATTTCGGCGCATTTTTGCAAATAATGTGCTAGTTGATTGTCGTCTGTGATCTTGGTTAATAACTTAAGGATTTTTTTAGTAATTTGCTGGTAAGTATCTGCTTGTTTTAAATCTTGATTGAGCAGCATTTGTTGAAGTTGCCAGTCGATCCACAAGGGAGCATTTTTGATCAATTCTCGATATTGTTCAGGAGAATATTTTTTGAGGAATTCATCGGCATCTTTGCCATCGGGAATGTTGAGAACTCGCAGTTGTACTTCGCCTTGATAAGCGAGTTTTTCGATTTCTCCGATCGCCCTTTCTGCTGCTTGAGTGCCTGCTTTGTCGGTGTCGAAATTGAGGATGATTTGTTTGGATTCAGTATAGCGCAGCAACTGCCGCACTTGGTCTAAACTTAAGGCTGTGCCGAGGGAAGCGACGGCGTTGGGAATGCCGGCGGCGTGAAGTGCGATCGCGTCAAAATATCCCTCGACTACAACGGCTCGATCTTCTTTACTAATGGCAGTTTTGGCTTTATCTAAACCAAATAAAGTTTTGCCTTTATCGAACAGTTCTGTTTCGGGAGAATTGAGATATTTCGGTTGTTCGTCACCGAGAGCTCTGCCGCCAAAACCGATGACTCTTCCTTGGGTATCGCAAATCGGAATTATAATCCGATTGCGGAAGCGATCGTAATAGCCACTTCCTCCCGATTTTCGGGGTACAATTAATCCTGCTGCTTCTACTAACTGAGCTGGATAGTGTTTTTGTTCTACCAAATAACTGTAAAGTGTTTCCCAGCCTTGGGGTGCATAACCTAACTGAAATTTTTGGATGGTTTCTTCGCTCAGTTGGCGATCGGATTTGAGATATGCTAAAGCAACCCCCCCTGTCCCCCCCTTGTCAAGGGGGGGATTGAGGGGGGGTTGTCTCAAAGCGTGTTCGTAAAACTTGGCGGTGAGGGCGGAAATTTCATAAAGTTGTTCTCGCAGAGAAATCTGGCGCTCTAACTCTTGTCGGTGTTCTGGTTCAACAGTTTTGATGGGTACTTGATAATTTTTAGCTAAGTCTAATACCACCTCGCTGAAAGGGCGTTTATCCAATTCCATCAGAAATTTAAAAGCATTCCCGCCAGCACCACAGCCGAAACAATAGTACATTTGTTTGGCTGGACTAACGGTAAAGCTGGGAGATTTTTCGTCGTGAAATGGACACAAACCTACGAATTCTTTTCCCCGCTTCCGCAAGACGACGCGACCAGAAATGACATCTACTATGTCGGCTCTTTGTTTGACTTCTTCAATGGTTTCGGGATGCAGCCGTGGAAATTGCATAGAGCTATTTAAGGGAAATTGAAACTATAGCCTTTCTCAGTAACAGTGCGGTGCACGCTTGATATAGGGCCTAGGGCCTAGGGCCTAGGGCCTAGGGCCTAGGGCCTAGGGCCTAGGGCATACCTCACCAAGATTGAGAACTGCTATATGTTTATTTTGACCGACGGTAACAGAGCGTAGTCGAAGTTGAGCGTAGTCGAATTATCGCACAATTTGATCGTCTTGGAGGCAGAAACCGGGTTTTTTACGAAAATACTGGATTTGAGCCTTTGATACTGGTAAAAAACCCGGTTTCTCTGGTATTTATGCGTAACTGCTATTTGAGTAAAGCTAGGGCATAACTTTATTGTAAGATATTTACACTAACTGTAAGGAGCATCGAAATTAATGCGAATTTTAATGATGGGCGGGACTCGGTTTATCGGGGTTTATCTAACTAAGATTTTAGCAGCTCAAGGGCATGAAGTGGTACTATTCAACCGTGGCAATAAGCCGGTACCGGTTTCAGGCGTGAAACAAATTCAGGGCGATCGCACAAATGCTGACCAACTTAAGGACAAGTTATCGGCAGAGGACTTTGATGCCGTTTTTGACAACAACGGCCGCGAGCTGGGCGATACAAAGCCTTTAGCTGAAATATTTAAAGGCAGGGTGCAGCACTTTGTTTACATGAGCTCTGCGGGGGTTTATTTGAAGTCGGATCAAATGCCTCATATTGAAGGGGATGCTACCGATCCGAAAAGCCGCCATTTGGGCAAATGTGAAACTGAAACTTATTTAGCCGAGTCCGGTTTGCCTTGGACTTCTATTCGCCCAACTTACATTTATGGGCCACAAAATTATAACGATTTGGAGGCTTGGTTTTTCGATCGCATTGTGCGCGATCGACCAATTCCGATTCCCGGTAACGGAATGCACTTCACGCAGTTAGGGCACTGTCAGGATTTAGCTAGTGCTATGGCGGCGGTTTTGGGCAATCAAAGGGCGATCGGGCAAATTTACAACGTTTCGGGCGATCGATTTGTCACCTTTGACGGTTTAGCTCGTGCCTGCATTCAAGCGATCGGCAAATCACCAGACTCTATTAAGATTGTACATTACGATCCGAAACAATTTGACTTCGGCAAAAAGAAAGCCTTTCCGATGCGATTGCAGCATTTCTTTGCCTCAGTAAATAAAGCTGTTACCGAACTTGACTGGCGGCCGGAATTTGACCTAGTTTCCGGTTTGAAAGATTCATTTCAGAATGATTATCTGGTTTCGGGAAGGGACAAAGCCGAGATCGATTTTTCCGTAGATGAACAGATTTTGAAAGCCGTTCAAAGTTAAGTTAAAGTAAGGTGCGCCCCTAAGCACCCTACCAGTTTTACATTGGTACTGGGATGATCCTGGGAAAGGTCGGAAATGATGCGGAATTGACCTAAAAACTCATGCTAATTGCGGACAATCGGCAGAGTCAGATTTACCGTTGTTTCCTTTTGATAGATACTGGTAATTGAGAACTCTCCTCCCGCCAGTTCGACAATTTTCTTGACATTTTTTAAGGCCATACCGAGGCCCTGTTGCTCATAGGTTTTGCGCTCAAACTGCATGAATGCACCGATTTTCTTAATTTGCTCTTCTGTCATGCCCCGCCCAGAGTCATGTACAGATAAATTCAGCATCTCCCCCAGGACTTGACTACTAACTTTAATGGTTGTCTCTGGTAAGGAAAATTTCAGCGCATTATCAACTAATTCATAAATAATCATTGATAAATATCGCTCTGATAGAGCGATATCCGCTTCCTCAAGTGCCAAGATTAGATCGTTTTTACGGTTGACGCTCTCAGCATGGGATTTTAACGCGGCTTCAATAGCAGAAGCTGAAAATTTAGTCCGGGCAAATTCGAGCTTCTGCTGCCGACTTGCGAATATTTCTAGTTCTAAATAAATCAGGAATTTTTTCGTTAATTTTTCTAAGCGACGGGCAGATAAATCGGCAATGCTTAACATCTCACGGATTTCGGCGAGATCCATGTCTTCGATATCGTCCTTGAGCAACCCGATCGTGCCTAAGATGCCATTGAGGGGCGTATTCAGTTCGTGGGATAGACTAGAAGCTAAGTTTCCACGCAGTTCATTGAGGGTGTGTTCCAAGATGTTGATGGTATTTTCTTGGAGGTGGGATAAGCTCTGGATATTGTCATACTGTTGCTTGATTCTGAGCATTGAATGCACGCGAGCACGCAGTTCAATCCCATTGACTGGTTTACTAATGAAGTCGTCGGCTCCGGTGGTTAGACAATGGGCTAGGTCGGATTTTGAGCTTAATGCTGTCACCATAATGATGGGAACGGCTTGCCATTTTGACAGGGCTTTGATTTGCCGACAAACTTCGATGCCGTCTATTCCTGGCATCATCACATCGAGTAGAATTAGATCGGGATTGAAGGTGTCTAGCATAGCGATCGCCTCTTGACCCCTGGCTGCATAATGCAACTCATAGTCTCGCTCTGATAACAGGGTTTCAATTACATCAAAGTTATCAGGTTCATCATCAATGATTAAGATGGAGAATTGAGACATAGTTGTCACCTGTTCAATGTATAAAGTTTTATTGGTTTACGTGATAGTTGTCAGATCGGCGGCCAAAGTGATTTCAAAAATTGCTCCTTGCGGTTGGTTGTTTCTGACACAAATTTTGCCCCCATGTGCCTCAACGACCATTTTGCAGAAAGCTAAACCCAACCCTATTTGAGATATCTCCGGCATCAGATTTCCGATCTCGTATTTCTCAAAAATCTTGTGCCTCAATGTATCAGGAACACCAGGCCCAGAGTCGATGACCTGGATTTTGGCATCGCCAGATGTGAGAAATTCTACATTCATTATGATTTGACTATTGGCTGGGGAAAACTTAATTGCATTCGAGAGGAGGTTATCCAGCGTTCGATGTATCATGGTGGCATCAACAGAGACTTTCCTACTGGGTGTTTCTGGTAATTGAGTGACCAGCAACTGATTTTTTTGAGCGGCGATCGCTTCAAAGTTTGATCGGGCAGATTGTATGAGATCGCAGAGATCAACTTCTGTGCAATTGAGACGAATTTTACCGGATTCGAGTAAAGCAATTTGCAATAAATCGTCAATTAATAGTTACAGGTTTTCTAGGCAAATATTACACTTGCATTTCCCAACCATTTTGTAAGGTGTGACCCGAACCGGACGTACTACTACGCCCTGTATTCCCTCAGCAAAAGCGTTGGGAAATGCTTTTGTGATAATATTAGCACTGCCATTCACATCCGCATTGATAAGTCTGCCATCACCAGCACGAAACAAACCTCGCTTAATTCGTTTACCTTTGTACTCTGAATGCTTGACACAAGGTTCATTATCTAAAAAAGAACACTTTGAAGTGTAACTTTCTTCAATAACCTTCACAACGATTCCTGCTAACTGCGCTTTATAAGTTAGCATTTCAATAAACCTTGCATGAGGTATTGCTACGAAGTTCTGATTATTCCGCTTGCCGAGATTTATTCCCTGTTTCCAGTTATCGTTTTTACCAATCACCAGTGTCCCGATGCGGTTAGCTGCCAGATGATTGATGATGAATCGACTTGCATTATGCAGGTAATTATCTACTTTTACATTACGCTTGTGAGTTAATTGTTCAATTTTGATTGATGTCTTTTTCTCCCCTTTCAAGTATGACTGCAACAGTGCCTTCTTTTTGTGATAGTAGGCATTGATTGATTTGAGCGGTTTGCCATTTATTATCAGCGGCAAAAACCATTTTTGATTGGATGTAATTGTCGCTAAATTATTCAGACCAATATCAATCCCCGCTATCCCTTCAACACCTGATGATGATTGAGTTACAGACTTGGGTTCATAAACTACCTCCATCGAGTAATGGTAAGTTTTTGGAACGATTCTGACTTGATTTACGACCCTAACTTTAGTGGTCAGAAATATGTCGGTCAAAGAAAGATTAATGATTCCTTTCTTGAGCCATGCTTTACTGATGGCTTGAGCGGTGTAAGTCAGGACATTTCTGCCTAATGTTTTGTGTTTGTATCTGGGTATTTTGGGTCTGGTTTTGAATTTATCTGGATGGATGTTATATTCCTTGGTAGCTGCAAAAAATGATTGCCAGCTTTCATGTAATCTCAATAATACTTGCTGAGATACTTTGGCTGGTAATGCTAGATAGTCAGTCGTTCCCTGACAGAGTTTCTGTATTTTGTAATAATCGAGGTATTCTCCCGAACTGATAAATTTTTGTCGGATCAGGTAGTTAGCGTAGTTGAAAAGATTCTTAGAAAGAAAGCACAAATTATCTAGCTGCTTGTATAGCCAGTGGTTTCGATCGATCATGTGCTTTTCAACTAGCTGCATTGTTTTGCCGTCATTTTTTACTATACTATACTATACATGGCTATTAATGGCTATAAAGTCAATGAAGTTTTATAATACCTGTATTGCTTGTGCTGACGAGTAAATTTGAGTCAGTTTGCTGTTTTGTTTTTCTCTGGGATACTCTACGCTGGTTAGGAGTTCCAAGCCCAGCAAGACACCAGCCAGGGGGATTGCGTAAATCGTGGACTACCATGTTGACCAAAAAATTGGGATACAAGCCCCGTCCTTTGAGGACGGCTTTTTGCTAGAATAAATTAAGTCAACGCTTCGACTACGCATGACTCGCACCGCCCAGGGCATTGGGAGACTCGCTTCAGGACGCAGAGACAGAGTAAGACTACTTCGGTAGCATCAGTCGATGAAGCGTCAAGAATCACCGCTGATCCATTCACCGTGAGTATGTCAACATATCTTCCCGCAATTTTAGCAGGGTTTGCAGGTCGTTATACTGTTGCTTGATTCTGAGCATTGAATGGACGCGGGCTCGCAGTTCAATCCCATTGACTGGTTTACTAATGAAGTCGTCGGCTCCGGTGGTTAGACAATGGGCTAGGTCGGATTTTGAGCTTAATGCTGTCACCATAATGATGGGAACGGCTTGCCATTTTGACAGGGCTTTGATTTTCCGACAAACTTCGATGCCGTCTATTCCTGGCATCATCACATCGAGTAGAATTAGATCGGGATTGAAGGTGTCGAGGGATGCGATCGCCTCTTGACCGTTGGCTGCATAATGCAGTTGATAATCCCGATCGCTCAAGAGGGTTTCAATCACATCAAAGTTATCGGGTTCGTCGTCAACGACTAGAACGGAAGGGTGATTCATAAAACCAATTGTACTTAGGGAGCTTGTACAAAAATAGCTTTCAACATTCCTGTTTCTCGATCGGGCTGGAATTGAAATCCTAACTTCCGACAAATGCTCTGCATCATGTAATTGCTGGTCAGAATATAACCCACGATCGCATCCAGTTGTTCTTCCTTCCCAATTTCTAGGATTTGCCTTAATAGTTCTGTTCCCAAGCCTTGATTTTGATAGTTATCGCTCACGATTAGAGCAAATTCGGCTTCGTTAGTCCCGTGTAACTTACTCAGCCGCGCGACTGCCAAAATCTCATGTTCAGACGTTTGCGGATCTTTGTAATCGGCGACTAGGAGCATTTCGCGATCGTAATCAATAAAACAAATTCGGGTCAACCGTTCATGAGCAATGCGCTGCGTCAGCTTCACGGTATGAGCATAACGCAAATAGACGCTCTCTTCCGAGAGATTTTGATGGAACAGCACCATGAGCGGCTCGTCTTCGGGGCGAATTGGTCGAATATTGATGCGATCGCCCTTGCGTGACTCCCATTCCTGCACATATTTAGTTGGATAGGGAAGAACCGCAGGTACTGGTCGATCGGCAAAATCTGCGGTTGTATGGAGCAGCACACGAGCATCCAGAGCGATCATCCCTTCCGGGGAAACCAGCAGAGGATTGATATCTATTTCCCGAATCTGCGGCTGTTCGACAATCAATTGACTAAAGCTAACCAATAATTGTTCGAGTTTTGCCAGATCGATCGCCTCTCTGCCGCGAACACCTTGCAAGGCTTTATAAATGCGGGTTTGTTCCATCATCCGCCGCGCCAGGGTTGTATTTAAGGGAGGTAACGCCAGCGCCCGGTCTTGAAAGATTTCCACCAATTGACCACCCATACCAAACAGCATCACCGCGCCAAACTGGGGATCAAGACTGCTACCCAAAATTAGCTCATAACCTTCCATTTTGACCATTGGTTGCACAGTTACGCCTAAAAATGCCTGGGGATCAATGGAACGTACTTTTGAGGCGATCGCCTCAAACGCTCGACTGACAGCCGCCGCATCACCCAGATTTAGACGTACACCACCAACATCACTTTTGTGTGTAATCGTTTCTGAATGCAGTTTCAGAACTACGGGATAACCGAAGCGATCGGCAATTTCCACAGCTTCAATATCACTCGTAGCAATTTCTGTGGCAATTGTGGGAATACCATAGGCGGCAAGTAATTGCTTTGATTCGTATTCAGTTAACAGACTACGATCGCTATTGCGTACCCTGGTTAAAATCTGTTCTGCCAAAATGCGATCGGGCGCATGAATATCGGAGTCAGTAGGTAGAGAAGGAGTTTCATAAATGCCCCGCAAATTGTAGGTATACCGCCACATATAGTTAAACAATCTGACAGCGGTATCGGGATAGGGGAAAGTAGGAATATTTGCCTGATTGAGAATTTGCGTTCCTGCTGCAATTTCTGCACCGCCCATCCAACTGGATAAAATCGGCTTCCCTAATTTGCTATAAGCCTTGAGTTTTTCCGCTGTTTGGGTGGGATTGGTCATCGCTTGGGGAGTCAAAATCACTAACAAACCATCGCTATTAGGATCGTTAGCAACTACTTCTAAAGTTTGGGCATAGCGATCGCTACTAGCATCACCCAAAATATCGATCGGATTATGATGACTCCATTGAGCGGGTAAAAATTGATTGAGTTTCTGTACTGTCTCTGGTGCTAATTCCGACAATGCACCGCCACCACTGATTAGAGCATCAGTAGCGATCGCCCCTGGGCCCCCAGCATTAGTCACAATCGAGAGCCGATTTCCTTTAGGGCGCGGTTGTTTAGCCAAAATTTCCGCCATATCAAACAGATCGGAAATCGTATGGACACGCAACACTCCACAGCGACGGAAAGCAGCATTTAGCACTTCATCACTGCCAGTTAAAGCTCCTGTGTGGGAGGCGGCAGCTTTAGCGGCGGCTTCTGTATGTCCAACTTTCAGCACAATAATCGGCTTATCCATTGCGACTTCGCGGGCAGCAGATAGAAATGCGTGAGCATCCCCGATGGATTCCATATACAAAACGATGCTATGAGTATAGGGATCATCACCGAGGTATTCAATCAAATCTCCCCAACCAACATCAAGCATGGAGCCGATCGACACAAAGGCACTAAATCCCACATTTTCGCCCAAGCTCCAGTCTAAAATCGAAGTACAGAGCGCCCCACTTTGACTAATGAAGGCGACGTTACCAGAACGGGCGATCGTCCCTGCAAAAGTGGCATTTAGCCCTACGAGAGGATTCATTAAGCCGAGACAATTGGGCCCAATAATTCGCATCCCTCCCAGCCGCGCTTCTGCGAGAACTTGTTGTTCTAAAGCTGCACCGGCCTCACCAATCTCTTTGAAACCCGCAGAAACAATAATTGCCCCTTTTACCCCAGCCGCCACACATTCTCGAATTACTTGGGGAACTGTCGCCGCAGGGGTAGCAATCACCGCCAGATCCACAACTTCAGGCACACTAGCAATATCACGATAGGACTTGATTCCCAATACACTATGACGCTGGGGATTGACCGGAAAAACCGTGCCGCCAAAGGGACTGCGAATCAAGTTCCACAGCATAGTCCGTCCCACACTGCCCTCTCTTTCACTGGCACCAATCACAGCAACGGAGCGGGGACGAAAAATACAATCAAGGGGATGGCGCTGCGCTTTCCAAATGTCATGGGCGGGATCGCATAGAGATTTTTGATTTATTGAGATTTTATCCATGTCATCCTCCTGTTATTAGCTATCAATCAACGCTATTTTGTCTAACTAGAATTTCTCTATCATGAACCAGGTTAACCTACTCCCCAAAAAATTGCAACCCGATCTAGAATGGCATGGAGTATCTGCAAATTTCTGAGTTCTGTTGCTAATTCATGAATTACGCACCAACTCTATCTGTAGGGTGGCCACCCACAAATAGTGTAAAAATTGCACCGCGTAAGTCCTATAATTATTGCTTTTCCGATCGTCTCAATGCAGACTGAGAAGTATTTTTTTTCTATAAATTAATTCATTTAATGCAATCTTTAACAAAACTTACTGGTTATTTTGAATTTGAGCAGTTTGTTGATGTAGTAGAGCCTCTCTGATTAGCTACAGATTAAGAGATAATTAAGGTTATGTAAAGGCTTCGCTCTGGACGGTTCCCATGAGGTCTTCTGCGAGTTGTTTGCGGTGTTTGATTTGTGGTTCGAGTTGGTCGATTGTTTCCATCAGGCGATCGCATTTTTCAACGATCGCTTTTTGTGCGGCGGGAGGGAGGGGAAAAAGTAAAGATGTGATTATTTTGACATAAATGTTTTTTTTTGCTGTTGCAGGAGCAAATCTTATAATTTCATCTTGAACACAAGAAAGATAGCATTTAATCATCCAAGATGTTGAAATATGGGTGAAATCGCAAGATTCGGCTTTTTTCCCCAGCCCGCGTCGCCTTTGATTCCCCTTGACATAAATCCGACCATCGGTAAAATATACCTGTTCTCGGACTTGCTTGCTGACATCCCACCCCGATGGAACCAAAGCAGGTAAAATATACTGTGTACAAATATCCTGTTCTGAAATTTCTCCTTGATTGGTCATCTGTAACTTCACTTACCTTGCTGAGGGTACTGTGAGTAATTATACAGCACTTACATCGCTAATAATCCAGGACGTAATTGGGTGTTAGCTTCCCTCGCCGGATCGCTGACATTAGATCAATTAGTTTGATTCTTTTTCCAACAAAAATCCTTTTAAATCTCCTCGCAGATCGTGAATAGCAATTCTCCCAAGGAGAGGCTACGCCAACGCCCCCCTAAATCCCCAAAAACTCGACATATCCCCCTGAGATTACTACTAATTGTCCCCTTTGTATTGCAAATTGTCGGAGCAGTGGGATTGGTAGGTTATCTGTCCTATCGCAGTGGACAAAAAGCGGTAGAGGAGATGGCCGATCAGTTAATGGATCAGGCAAAAAATCGAGTACAGGATCACCTCGACACATCTCTACAAACTCCACAGCAAACAATAGCTATTAATTATCGTGCTGTTCAACAGGGTCGCCTTAACATCAAGGACTTTGAGCAAATGCGTCAGCACTTGTGGCAGCAGATTAACTTAACTCCAACATTGGCTATAACCTCCTATGTTAATGAACAGGGAAAACAAATGGGTTATGGACGGATCATCAACCAAGAGTTTGTTGAATTAGCCCACGAACTAACGGCGGAAAAAAATATCCAGATTGGCACACTTTTCTTATATAAAGTCAGTTCTACACAACAAAAAATACAGAATCACTATTTGGTAAATAAAGACGGTAAGCCTCGCAAACATACTTATGCAGTGCCAGTGGATCATACGGTAGCACCCTGGTATCTACACGCCAAAGCAGTTAAAAAACAAACTTGGTCAGAGATTGATGTTTCCAAAATTGCCCCATCATTGACCATAAATGCAGCATTTCCTATTTTCGATGCTGCTGGAAAATTTCAAGGTGTCTTTAACTCTAGTTTAATGTTGTCGGATATGAGCACTTTTTTAAATCAACTGAATTTATCACAATTAGGACAAGATTTTATTATAGACCGTTCCGGCGATCTAGTTGCTACATCCACCCTAGAGCTTCCCTATCTGAATCATGGGAAGAAACCGCCAACTCGTTTACCTGCTACTGAAAGTCGGGATAGATGGACAAAGGCGATCGCTACTCAACTCAAACAGCAATACAAAGATTTAAGCAAAATTCAAACTCATCACTACTTTAAAGTGGCCGTTAAGGGAAACACACTATTTGCTCAGGTTGTACCTTACCGAGATAAATATGGTCTGGACTGGTTGATGGTGACGGCGATCCCAGAGTCTGAATTTATGGGACAAATTAATAACAATAGCAAAATCACAATTTTACTTTGTCTATTGACTTTAGGAATCGCCACAGGATTAGGAATTATTACCTCAAATTTGATTACTGCACCGATTAGGCGGTTGAGTCAAGCCAGTGGCGCGTTCGCCAGTGGTGAACTGAGTCAGAAAGTAGAGATAAAAGGAGTTTCTGAACTAGAAACTTTGGCAGATTCTTTTAATCAGATGGCGGAACAGTTACAAACATCCTTAGAAACGTTGGAACAGCGAGTACAGGAGAGGACGGCAGAATTGGCAATTGCTAAAGAAAAAGCGGAAGTTGCGAATCAAGCCAAAAGTACATTTATTGCCAACATGAGCCATGAATTGCGATCGCCTCTCAATGCTGTTCTGGGCTTTTCGCAATTAATGTTGCGCTCTAACAACCTCCCGGCTGACCATTATGAAAATGCAGGGCATCATCTATCGTAGTGGTGATTACCTATTAACGCTAATTAATAATATTCTTGATTTATCCAAAATCGAAGCAGGTAAAACTACCCTCAATCCCCGCGATTTTGACCTGTATCGCTTGCTGGATGATTTAGAAGATATGCTGCATCTGCGGGCTACAAATGCTGGCTTAAACTTGCTCTTTCAGCGGACTGAAAATGTCCCCCGCTATATCTGTACTGATGAAGTCAAATTGCGTCAGGTTATAATCAATTTGCTCAGTAATGCCATCAAATTTACCTCAGAGGGTCAAATTACTCTCTATGTCTTTCAGGGAGAGCAAGAAACAACCGATGTTTTTCATCTTCATTTTCGTGTGCGCGATCCTGGGGTAGGGATTGCAGCAGCAGAATTGCCCAAGATTTTTGAGGCATTTTCCCAAGCGCAAGCCGGAAAAGATATGCAAGAAGGAACGGGATTAGGTTTGGCAATAAGTCGCAAATTTGTGCAACTGATGGGAGGGGATATTTCCGTAGAAAGCGACTTAGGAAAAGGCACAACTTGCCAATTCTATATTCAGGCGAAATTGGGTCAACCAACAGTCAGCAAGAGTACAGAAGAATATCCAAGAGTGCTGGGGCTTGCTCCCGGCCAACCTACCTACAAAATTCTCACAGTAGATGATAAACCAATTAATCGCCAATTATTAATTAAGCTGCTGAGTCCTTTGGGATTTGAGGTGAAAGAAGCTAGTAATGGACAAGAAGCCATAACTATTTGGGATGAATGGGAACCTCATTTAATTTGGATGGACATGAGAATGCCTGTGATGGACGGCTACGAAGCTACAAAATATATCAAATCCACCACAAAAGGCAATGCTACGGCGGTGATTGCTCTCACAGCCAGTGTTTTAGAGGAAGAAAAAGCCATAGTTCTCTCGGCTGGATGTGATGACTTTCTCTGCAAACCCTTTACTGAACACACCATTTTTGACACACTGGCTAAACATCTTGGTGTAAAATATATATTTGCAGAAACAATTTTGCCCACAATAAATGAGCCAGCAGAAAGCATCTTGACATCGCAAGAGCTAACCTGTATGTCTGGAGCATGGATTACTCAACTATATGAAGCTGCTCTTGAAGCTAATACTAGCCTTGTCTTACAACTGGTAGGGGAAATTCCAGAAACAGAAACTCGTTTGATACAATCTCTAACAAAACTTGTTCGCCAATTTCAATTTGAACAGTTGGTTGATTTAGCCGAACCCCTGATAACTAATGAATCATGATTCTGAAACAGAAAACAAAGGTAATATTCTCCTGGTAGATGACATTCCAGAGAATCTGCAACTATTAAGCGATTTGCTCCTCAAACTCGGCTACACTGTTCGCAGCGTCACCAGTGGGCGAATGGCACTGAAAACGGTGAATGTGAAGCGACCAGATGTCATATTGTTAGATATCAAAATGCCAGAAATGGATGGCTATCAAGTCTGTCGAATTCTCAAAGCGGATGAGGAATTATGCAGCATTCCTGTTATTTTTATTAGTGCTTTAGATGATGTTTTCGACAAGGTAACTGCCTTTAAGTCAGGTGGAATTGACTACATTACCAAACCCTTTCATATCGAAGAAGTAGTAGCGCGGCTAGAAAATCAGTTAACCATTCAACGCCAACAAAGACTTTTGGAAAAAGAAGTTATTCAGCGCCGGGAAGCAGAAGAGGTACTTTATCAATCTAGAGCATTGCTGGCCAGCATTTTGAATAGTTCCCTCGATGGGGTTGCGGCAATGCAAGCTGTGCGCGATCCCACCACGGGAGATATTGAAGATTTTCGTTGTTTAGTTGTCAATCCTGTAATTGCCAGAGCCTTTGGAAATAGGCGTGAAGATACGATCGGGAAATTGGTGCTCAAAAAATTGCTGAGTCGTCTTGATCCAGAACTATTTGCTCGCTTCGTTAAGATTGTCGAGATGGGGGAACCTTTAGAAAGGGATTTTTACTATCCATCTGGAGAGTCTTGTTGGTATCACTTTGTAGCAGTAAAGTTAGGTGATGGTTTTGCCATTACCGTGCGTGATATCACCGCACGGAAACAAATGGAATTGGCTCTGCAAGATGCAAATCAGAAACTCGAAAAACTAGCGAATCTGGATGGTTTGACTCAATTGGCTAACCGTCGCTGCTTCGATAATCGCCTAGAAACAGAATGGCTGCGCCAATCGCGAGAACAACAGCCACTTTCACTTATCCTATTCGATGTTGATAAATTCAAATGCTACAACGACTACTATGGTCATCTGGCTGGTGATGATTGTCTAGTCAGGTTAGCACAAGCAGTACAGCAGAAAGTTCGTCGTCCCGCTGATTTAGTGGCGCGTTACGGTGGCGAAGAATTTGTGATACTTCTCCCCAATACGGATGTAGAGGGAGGGATTAAGGTGGCACAAAGCATTCAGCAAGCTATTCACAATTTGGCGATTCCCCATGAACATTCTAATGTAAAGGATATCGTCACAGTTAGTCTGGGAATCGCCTCCCTTATCCCAAGGTTAGAAGTTGAGCCTGATACGCTGGTTGCTCATGCAGACAAAGCGCTATATCAAGCAAAAGAACAGGGGCGCGATCGCTATTATACGAATAGTTGATAACTACAGATAACGGGTAGGGACACGGCAATGCCGTGTCCCTACTGTACTTCATAAACCTGGAATACGCTGTAAACTTGTTTGGCATTCTTCAATTAACCGTACTGGCGATCGCTACGCATCTAATTACTGTTTCAGTAGACAACGGTGGACTAAGCGAAATAACTGTATCCATCGACGCGGTGGACCCCTCGGCAATATTTAGCTCTAACTGGGCTAACTTTGCCGAGTGGTGTCACCATTTCAAATACCCCCGTAGCCCGAACGGTTAATCGCCCAACATGAGTTCCAGCAAATTTACCGACGGGAAGAATAGCACGAACTATATCGCCAGTCTGAAAGCCAAAAAATGCTTTTTGTCTGGTGCGGTGTCGGATGGGAAAACCGTGCTTATTGGTAATGCAGAGTTGGTGATTTCCCCATCCCTTCGCTGTCATTAGTAGGGGTTTAGCACACACTATTTTTAACTTTTCTACAATACCAACACAAGCGGCATCTAACCAATGTGATTTAGGGATACCCAGTTTGGTGCGATTGAACTTAGTTCTTCCACCAGTCCCCACTTCCACTGACAACCCTGTCGCCAGAAGCTTTCGATACAATTCCCATCGCGTAGAGTTAACAGCAGCGGCATCTTTCCGCAGTCCCTTGGATTGCGCCAGAATCTTTTTAAGTTTTTCTGGTTGGTTTTTCAAGAAGTCTTTAATGTCCGCAGCCCCTTTTTTTTGGTTGCAATCACGGCAAGCAATACAAAGGTTTGATATGCGATTAGTGCCTCCTTTTGATTTAGGGGTAATATGCTCGACCTCAAGCGGCACATCTTTCTTGTTGCAGTAGGCACAAGTTCTTTCCCATTTCTCCAGTAAATACTCTCGCACTTCATAACCAAACAACTCGCCTTGCTGATATTCAATGCCGGAGATTTCTGGGCGATCTATTTGCTGTAAATCAAACCGGACTAATTCCTGAGAAATACCTGTGATTGGGGCAAATTTTCTGAGCCTATTCACCCAAGTTAATGTAGTTTTCACTCGGTGTTCAAGACTAGGAGCTAACCACCCTTTTTTGCGGGTTCTATTGAGAAATCGTGGTTGACGATAACGAGTTTTACGGTGCCGCCGATTACGACGAATAGCTCGGCGCGATTCCAGCGAATTTTTGATAGCTTGCCCGCGATGGGTTAATTCAGCCCCCCAAATAACTGCCTCATTTGATACCAATGCTAGGCCAGTAGTTTGAGAGCCTGGATCTATTTTTAACTGGAGCGGGTGGGTTGCTTCTATTGATGTAGTTTTGAGGATAATCGCAAAAGGAAAACGACGATAGACGGCAGCTTTTCCTTGCGTAAGAAGTAAACGTGCCAAACAAGGATGAATGGGATTAAGGGGACGTTTGTTGGTATCAATGACAAACACAAAGTTAGACATGATTGATTTGAAACTCTGATTTCTCAGGTAATTTTTTCCTCGTCAAGGTTACTCAGGCTTGTGATGCTCAACTCACTTTCTTAGCTAAATATGAATGTTTAAAGTTGAGCGACAGAGCAAAAAGCTGGAAAGCACTCCTTGGTGTCGTGACCGAAGTAACGTAGCCATCAAAGGCTGAGACTGGCTATTTCTCCACTGACTGTACTGGTTGTCAGGCTTTGTCAGTGTTTAGTGGATAGCGATTCCATGCTGATAATAGGCTGCACAAGCACCTTCAGAAGAAACCATTGGTGCTCCGAGTGGCCGTTCGGGTGTACAGGCTTTGCCAAAGCTCGGACATTCATGGGGTTTGCGCGTTCCTTGCAATATTAAACCGCTAATACAGAGTGGTGATTCGCGCACTTCGCTAGACTGGAAAGCAGCACAATCGAATCTATTTTGAGCATCAAATTTTGCATACTTTTCTTTAAGTTTTAGTCCACTCTGAGGAATTTCTTCTAGACCTCGCCATTGCCTAGATGTAGCTTCAAAAACTTCATTAATCATGGCGATCGCCTGTTGGTTTCCTGCTCTTTTTACAGAACGTGCATATTGATTTTCTACTTCGGCTTTACCTGTTTCTAACTGTTTCACACAGAGATAAATCCCTTGGAGAATATCGATCGGCTCAAAACCTGTGACGATGATCGGAACTTGAAATCGATCGGCGATCGCTTCATATTCGGTATATCCCATCACTGTGCAAACATGACCGGCTGCCAAAAATCCTTGCATGGTGCGATCGGGTGAGCTTAAAATTGCGGTCATGGCTGGTGGTACAAGCACATGAGCGCAGAGAATGGAAAAGTTGTCTAAGCCTAAATGGGCGGCTTGGGCGATCGCTAAAGCAGTCGTTGGGGCTGTGGTTTCAAAGCCTACGGCAAAAAATACGACTTGCGTCTGGGGATGTTGTCCGGCCAATTTAACCGCATCGAGAGGAGAATAGACCATGCGTACATCTGCACCAGAAGCCTTGGCGCGCAATAAGTCGGTGGTGCTACCGGGGACGCGCAACATATCGCCAAAAGAGCATAATATTACGTCTGGATGGGCAGCGATCGCGATCGCCCGATCGATTAGTTGAATCGGCGTGACGCAGACTGGACAACCAGGCCCGTGAATCAGGGTGATCTCTTTAGGAATAAGGCGATCGATGCCGTATTTGACGATCGTGTGAGTTTGTCCGCCGCAAATTTCCATCAATGTCCAAGGGCGGGTTGTAATTGCGGCGATCGCCTGTGCGTATTCCTGGGCGAGTTTAGCATCGCGGTATTCATCAATATATTTCATATTTCTTGCAAATCCCGTAAAGTTTGTTCTGCTTCTTCTGGATCTACGGTGGCGATCGCCACCCCTGCATGAATAATTGCATAATCACCGATCTGCGCTTCTGGCAAATAGGCAAGATTGACCTCTTTCACAACACCACTAAAACTAATTTTACCCGATCGCATCAAGTCTTCGCCTTGAATAGAAAGGATTTTTCCAGGTACTGCCAAACACATAATTTTTATCTCCTGAATCTACTGTTTGAGGGGATTATATAGCATTTCTCAGTTGAGTGAAGTGCAGATTTCCGGTAGGGACACGGCAGTGCCGTGTCCTACAGCTCAGACACTTTTCGGGTGCCCATTAGTGTCAACTTAAGCCTGAAACCCTTGGTATATCTCGCTTTTACCTAAGTCTAGATCCCCCTAAATCCCCCTTAAGAAGGGGAGTAGGGGGTGACTTTGAGAAGACTCCTGTCCCCCCCTTCTTAAGGGGGAGTAGGGGGCAAGCTAAGGGGGGATCTGGCCTTAATAGTCAAACAGCATTCTCTGACTGGGTTAGAAGTTAAGTTGACACCAATGGGCTCCTGGAGTGTCCCTACAGTCCCTACAGCCTGAGCGAAGTCGAAGTCAACGCCGCCATAATTTGTCCTGCGGCAATACCACCATCGTTAGGTGGAATTTGATGATGACAATAGGGCTGAAATCCTGCTTGCTGCAATTTGTACATCGCTCTCTCGGTTAAATATTGATTTTGGAAACAGCCTCCTGTCAAAAGGATTTGCTCGATCCCGAATTGCTTTGCTACGATCGCGATCGCTTCCACCAAGGTATTATGAAATTTGGCGGCGATTGTTTCAAGTGTAATCTCGGTTTTCCTATCTTCTAATATAGCTTGAATAAGCGGCGACCAGTCAATTTCTCCTTGATTCTTAACATCAAATTTAATGTTAAGTTTGTAAGAGTCGGAAGTGTTGGCACGACTGCAAAGGTTTTCTAAGGCGATCGCCGCTTGTCCTTCAAAACTAGCGATTTGGCAAATACCCAGCAGAGAGGCGATCGCATCGAATAACCTGCCCATACTAGAAGTTTGTGGTATGTCGCTCTGCTTGGTTAATAAAGTTTTGAATATTGCTAATTCGGCCACTGTGAAGGCCTGTAAGGGCGCTAAATCGCGATTCCAGAGGCGATCGCCCAACATCTCCCATAAGAGCCCTAATGCGACGCGACGCGGTTCTTTCGCCGCTTTATCGCCACCTAAGAGTTTAAACTTTCGCAGATGTGCGACACGCTCAAAGCCAGAATTTGTCACCTTGAGAAACTCCCCACCCCACATCGTACCATCGGTGCCGTAACCCGTGCCATCCCAAGCAATACCTAATACAGGCGGTTTGAGTTGATTGTCTGCCATACCAGCGAGAACATGAGCATAGTGGTGTTGTACAGGAATTAGGGGAATTTGTAAAGATTGCGATAGCTGCTGCGCGTATTGACTAGAGAGATAATCGGGATGAGCATCACAGGCGATCGCTTCAGGATGGAATTCATAAGCCTCGCTCAATTGGTTAATGATGCGTTGAAAATGCTCAAAAGATTTTAGAGTCTCCAAATCGCCAATGTGTTGACTAATGACAATTGAATTAGCGCTTGAATTACTAATAGAAAAGGCGATCGTATTTTTGAGATGTCCACCCAGAGCGAGAATGTTCTGAGGCGATTTCTGATCGTTAAAATCTCGGATAATTTGACTTCGACTACGCTCAGTCAAAGTTGGAATTGGCTCAGTCAACGTTGGAATTGGCTCAGTCAAAGTTGGAATTGGCTCAGTCAACGTTGGAATTGGCTCAGTCAACGTTGGAATTGGCTCAGTCAACTTTGGAATTGGCTCAGTCAAAGTTGGAATTGGCTCAGTCAACTTTGGAATTGGCTCAGTCAACTTTGGAATTGGCTCAGTCAAAGTTGGAATTGGCTCAGTCAACTTTGGACTTGGCTCAGTCAACGTTGGCTGAGCGAAGTCGAAGCCAACGTTGGTAGATGAGATGATAATCGGTGACGGCGCATAACCTCTAGCACGTCGCAACAGTACGGGGCGATCGCTAATTACGCGCACCACCGAATCATCGACAGGTTGAGAAATTCCCCGATTATGCAACAGAAATAAATCGGCAATATTTCCTAAATTGGCGATCGCTTCTCGATTATCAATACAAATCGGTTCATCAGAAAGATTGCCGCTAGTAGCAACAATCGGAAATTGCAATTCTGCCATTAATAAGTGATGGAGTGGTGTATAGGGCAACATTGCGCCCATACAGGAATTATTGGGTGATATCAGGTTAAGTCTATTGTTGTGAGGTAGCTTTTGGAGGAGAACGATCGGTGCTTCAGGCGATCGTAATAACTGCGCTTCCACTTCCGATACTTGACAATCTGTTTGAATGCTCTCTAGATTGGGATACATCAGCGCCAAAGGCTTATGGGGGCGGTGTTTACGTTTTCTTAGCTGAGTTACTGCCTCTAAATTAGCAGCATCTACAACTAGATGAAAACCCCCTAATCCTTTGATTGCCAAAATTTTGCCTAATCGAATCGCCTCAGCAGTTTCTAATAGAGCGCGATCGCCTGTTGCTAATACTTGGCGATCGCGATTCCAGAGCTCTAAGTGTGGGCCACAGCGAGGGCAAGCGTTTGGTTGAGCGTGAAACCGCCTATTTAAGGGATTGTGGTATTCGGCTTCGCAATCCGCGCACATTTGGAAGTCGTGCATTGTGGTGTTGTGGCGATCGTAAGGTAGTGCGCTGATAATGCTATAGCGCGGGCCGCAGTTAGTGCAGTTAGTGAAAGGATAGCGATCGCGCCGGTTAGCAGCATCAAAGATCTCACGCAAGCAATCGTCACAGGTGGCAATATCTGGCAGGATTACAGCCGTTTTTTTGTGAGAATTATTAGATGATTCCCGAATCTCAAATGTCTGATAATTTAGCGGTTCTTTCCATGCGCTAATCATACTGTGAATTTGCGATCGCGCTGGCTTCTCTTGTTGCAAACGTTCTTGAAATAGATTGAGTTGGCTCGCATTACCTTCCACTTCAATCGCCACACCCTGAGCGTTATTATTCACCCATCCTTTCAGATCCAATTCTGTCGCAAGGCGATAGACAAAGGGGCGAAAACCAACTCCCTGAACTGCTCCATGAATTGTTAAACTCAACAGCTTTAGCTTTTGACTTCCCATTAAGATCACCTATAACTGTTAACTGTTCACCTATAACTGTTCACTGTTCACCTATAACTGTTCACTGTTAATACCAATTTAATGGGTCGTTGCATATATCTCGATCCCCCTAAATCCCCCTTAATAAGCAGGGCTGTTTCATTCTCTTGTAGGGGCGGTGCCAAGAGTGCCCGCCCCAATCTCTGAAACACATACAAAATCGTGGACGAAGAGGGTAGGCACGGGGAGTAGGGGTCGCACTACCCCTACAAAATCATCGTTTTCCTGAGAATGAAACAGCCCTGCCTTAATAAGGGGTGACGAAAGAGCAGAATCTTGTTCCCCCCTTATTAAGGGGGGTTAGGGGGGATCAGATTCTATGCAGCCTCATAAAAAACTGGTATAACTGTTCACTGTTAACTGTTCACTGTTAACTGTTAACTGTTCACTGTTAACTGTTCACTGTTAACTGTTCACTGTTCACTGTTAACTGTTCACTGTTACCTTTGTTTGCAGAAGTTCGCACCAATTTTCCATCCCTTCGCCTGTTTTAGCGGAAACTTCTAAAATTTTGGCTTGGGGCGCAATTTGTCGGATATTCTGCCAAGCTAACTCTCGATTAAATTCTACTGCTTCCGCCAGATCTATTTTGCTAATCAGCACGATATCGGCGGTTTTGAACATGACAGGATATTTCAACGGTTTATCTTCGCCTTCTGTTACCGAAAAGAGCACGACGCGCAGATGTTCACCGAGGTCGTAAGCAGCAGGACAGACGAGATTTCCGACATTCTCGATCGCCAACAACTTCACACCGTCAAGGTGCATTTGCTGCAAAGCTCGCGAGATCATTTCTGCTTCCAAATGACAGACTGTTCCCGTGGTAATTTGAATTACTTCTGCACCCGATCGCTGCAACCTTTTAGCATCATTATCTGTCGCCAAATCGCCGACAATTATTGCTGACTTCAGGCGATCGCGCAATTCAGTCATTGTCCGTTCCAGCAAGGCCGTTTTCCCTGCGCCCGGTGAAGAAAGTACATTCAAAACGCTTAAACCTTTTGCCAGGAAATAACCGCGATTGCGCTCGGCCCATCGGTCATTTTGCGAAAGAATTGATTGAGCGATCGAAATTGTGCGCCGATCGCTTTCTAGGGTAATATGTTCGCGATCGTGTTCGTGAGGATGAATATGATCGTGAGGGTGTTCGCGATCGTGAGGATGAATATGATCGTGAGAATGCTCATGATTACCGTGAGTGTGAATCTTGACCATTCCTTCAGGAATAACACTACAACCGCAGTCTTGGCACATATTATGAAACCTCTATAGAAATTAGCTGCAATTCTCTACCTTGGCGAATCTCGCGGCTAATGCGATCGCACCGAGGACAGACATAAACCCAATCGAGGGGCGTAAATTCTGCTTGGCATTCGGGACAATAGCATACAGCCTTCACCCATTCAATCTCTAGCTTAGCATCAGCAGCGATCGTACCTTGCGTACAAGAGGCAAAAGCAAACTGCAAAGCTTCAGGTACAACTCCCGAAATCTCCCCCACGCGCAAATTTAACTGGTGGATTTTTGTGTGCTCCTGTGGTGTTTCCGAAGAGCGCGCTTGGCTAAAAGCAATGTCTAGCATTGATTGGATGATACTAATTTCGTGCATAGTGTTCTGATGAAATCGACGGCTTGCTCAATACTTTTGCTGGTTATGTCGGATAATTGTTCGCCAAATTCCCAGTTCACCCCTGGCAACAACAGCGAGTATACTACAGGAGTGTTACCGTAAACTTGTTGAGCTAATAAAAGTAGCGATCGCGGATCGGATAGATGCCCGATCCCCGCAGTTAGATCGTTAGCTGACAAGCCATTTGCTAGGTTTTCCGTCAACAAAATTTTCTGTACTTGCATTGTCGGCTTTGATTTCGTCTGCTGACTAACAAAATCACTAACATTATTACTAACACAAGCATCGACAAAAATTGTCAGATCAGATTGGGCGATCGGCTCAGCCAGTTCAGGCGTGAGTTGATGCACAGTTAGCGATCGCACATAGGGCAAATCCCAGCTAGCCACAATATCTGCCACCCGACACCCAGCACCGTCATCGCTTCTAAGGGAATTGCCATAGCCAATGACAAGAATCGTTTCACAATTAGAATTAGCCAATTTTTTGAGTTCTTTAAGTAATGTTTAATGGAGCGGTTTACCAAGAATGCAATGCTCGCAACTGGGGTGTTTTTTTCGACTGGTGGGCTTCCATCCGAGTCAGGACATCATCCAGAATGGTGATGGCTTCAGCAATAAACGGGCCTTTATTTAACATGACGCACTCAGCGCGTTCAGCCATTGCTGCATCCGTCATCTCTCCCCGTGAAGGTGCTCCATTTTTGACCAAGCTTTCTAGCACTTGCGTTGCCCAGATTACAGGAACATGAGCTGCTTCGCAAAGCCAGAGAATTTCTTCTTGAATCTCGCTCAATCGTTGGTATCCGATTTCAACGGCTAAGTCACCTCTAGCAATCATCACGCCAAATGATTGTTTACCCGCCGCATGAATGATTAATTCTGGCAGATTACAAACCGCGATCGAAGTTTCAATCTTTGCCACGATCGCCGGACTGGTTAAACTTCCTCCTAAACGGCGATTCAACTCTTGTTGAAGTAACTCAATATCGGCCGCTCGCTGCACAAAAGAGTAACCAATAATATCTGCGTGAATGGCGACAAAATCCAGGTCACATAAATCTTTCGCAGTCAGGGGACTAAGCGGCAAGATTGTGTTCGGAAAATTTAACCCCTTTTCGGGTCGAAGTTTGACCCCTTTTGGGCTAGCATGAGTAACTTGCAATAACAGTCCTAGTTGCCCATCTGGTAATGGGAATTGAGTGTCAATCACGCGAGTCCGTATCTTGCCATCATCAATATACAGGGGTGCGTCAACAACTAATAAATCGAGAATTTCGGGAACCGTACAGCAAAATTGGAAATTGTCTACAGGTGATGGGATTGGCTCACCTGACTCTACTTCACTTCCGGGTTCAGGTACGCACCGCGACAGCAAGATCCTGACGGTGTTACGCTTTACAACCCTGAACAAACAGGGCATACGCGATAGCAATACTCTCACTATTGATAGAGAGAGCTCTCGTAGCCGTCCCTCAAAGCTCGAATCATAATGTTTCGAGCGCCGCCCCAATCTCGGTCATGTTCGTGACCGCAGTTGGGGCATTTAAATGTTTTTGAACCACCAAGCTTTGAATGTTTGTGTCCGCATTTGGTGCAAGTTTTGCTAGTGTAGGATTCGTTAACGTCAATAACAACAACACCCCGTTTTTTAGCTGATTGCTTGAGGTGGCATTCAAAACGATAATGCCCCCAAGTGAGCATCTGCCTAGCAGTCTTGGTGCGTAACTTGCGCTTTGATTTAACAACCATTTGTGATGTTTCAAATGTAGGCAGCAATATGACTTTGTATTGACTTGTCAGGTAATTAACTACCTGCTTGTGGCACTCATCAACTAAGTTGCGAATCCTGATTCTCAGCTTGCTTGCCGCTTTTAGCATCCGGCGTTTCTGCTTTCTACTAGCTTTTGACACACGTCCCATTAGTTTGTCAAGGTGAGAACACAATCTTTGAATGCGTCCAATGTCTGCCTTACCAAATTCTTGAAATGAGTCACCGTCGTAGCCAGTTAAAAAAGTTCTAACGCCAGGGTCAAGTGCAATTACCTTATCCAGTTCCTTCGTCCTCACCTCTTCTGTTACTGGGATACAAGCGAACCATCGCTTTTTGTCTCTAATAAGTTGGGTCGCAAACTCGGTCTTTTGAATTGGCTCTGTACTTCTAAAGCTAAGCCCTTTAACTAAGGATGGGAACCAAGTCTCGCCGTTGAAATTAACCTTGTGGAATTTGATTGATTGCGAGGGTTGACGGCAACTCCTAAAATTTGCCTCTCCTTTTACAAACTTGGCTTGTTTCCAGGCATCCCAAGCGTCAAAAATAGCATTTTCTTTTGGGTGAGACGGTGCTGACTTAACCCAATCAGGTAAGTCCAGTCCTAACACGTAGTCCCTCAAAGAATAAGCACTGGTTATTTTTTCGCCTGCTTTCAAGGCTGCAATAGCCTTGTTGTAGCAGTAACGCGATGCTGATAGCCAAGACTTCCATTTTTGGTGCAGTCCCAGCTCAGGATAAACCCGAATCTTAAGTGTTTTGTTGGGCGACTTCTTCTCCTTCTTGTGCCTTGGATTCGACTTGTAACTCCTGCTTGATTTGGTTTTCAAGTCTTCTAATGGAGTAAAGTCGGCTGGAAAAGCTGTGGAGGATTGCGACGATATCTTGAACGAGTTCGGCGTGTGGAGAGAGACTGATTTGGTTGAGAACCACGATTTTGCAGTCAAATTGCTCACAGAGCCATTCGATAATGTCGAATCCGAATCTTGCAAGTCGGTCTTTGTGGGGCAACCACAATAATTGCGATATCACCTCGCAGAACTCGTCCCAAAAGCTTGATGAGTCCTTTCCTCCTAAAATTGAGTCCTCCTCCCACTTCCTTAACGACTTCAGCGCCTGGGTAGAGCGTTGATAGTCGTTCAACTTGTCGATCGAGGTCTGCCTTTTGTGGTCTGGTAGAGACGCGAGCATAGACAACAGTGGCGCGTCCAGAGTCTGGCTCTGATTCCTGTTTGATGAACTTTTCGATGTCGTACCGTCTTTGACCTGACGGCGTTTTGACGGTGGAGATATTGCCGTTTGCTTCCCATCGTCTGAGGGTTCGCAGGCAAACTCCCAGAGTGTTAGCTGCTTCATTGGGTTTCACATATTTAGCCATAGGAAAACTTTCGCACCATATGTGCTTGTTGTCCAGCTTTTTCCAATTAATTAATTATTAGAGGCTAACCGATCGCCTCGAAACACCCGTTTTTGAGCCCGTGGCGCAAGTACCGATCCCGTGCGGATTTTGGGGCCTCCTAAGTCCATCATCACTTTACAACAGGTTCCGAGCTCCTGTTCCGCTTGACGAATACGATCGATCATGCGCTCCCATACCTCGGTGGAATCGTGGGCGCAGTTAATTCGCAAGCAGTTAGCACCCCGTCGGACAAGTTCTCGCACAAAAGCATAGTCTGTGGCAGCTTCGGTAGGTAATGTGACCATAATTCTGACTTGGCGATGAGTCAAGGTTGGCCCGAATAATTCCTCGGTGTGCTGTCGCAGTAAACGATTCCCCTCAAAAAAGGACTCGATCGCAGGGCGGTGGAGCACCTCGTCAGAGTCTTTGCCGCAAATGACTTGCAATGTGGCAATAACGGCATCGAGATTGGGCATTACCCGCGCTTCAATCCGTCCTAAGGATGATAAGCCCCAAGGCATTAGAGCGGCTTGGAGTTCGCGTAGATCGTGCTGTCGTAATGCTAGATACTGAGCTAAATTCAAAGCACTAGAAAGAAACTCAGTCCGCTGAATGTGCGATCGCCATTGGCTAAAGGTGGCTTGTCCTTCGCTTTCAACAGTCTGTCGCAGTGCTTGCAGAGTCGATAGCAAGACCTGTGGACTAGATAGATGCAACGGTTTAGCACTAAGTTCTTTCATTTGGGCTAATCATAGATCAAAGACTCCTGAGTAGATGCGCGCGACCTTTGAACTCAATTATATATTTTGGACAGTCCCCGGTCTCGCATACGCGGGGATTCTTGAGGACAAGTTTTGGGGAATGAATCCGCCCAAATTTTTATTCTTAAAGGGTTTGTCTATTACCCACTCCCCACATCGCGAGATTATTTAGACTGTGGCTAATGTTGCTTTCCTGATGATTTTGACCGCACCATTAACGTCTGCATTGATGAATGATCCAGTGTTACATCGGTACAAACCTCCCTTGATTCCTTTACCCGAAGGTTGCCAGTTGTCGGGTTTTTCACCGACATTTACTGGCAGAAAGTCTCGGTCTAAAAAACTACTTTTAGAGGTATCAAGCGATCGGAGCAAATCTCATCGCTGATGCTGTTTACCTACTGATCGTCAATGCTCGTTTCTCCCACATAGATACCGATGTCCCGCGCCGTTCGCACCAAAAAACCTTGAGGATCGACCCGCGAAGGTGCTTTATTCTCTCTGCGTCCCTTTTTAATTTGCTCGATCACACGGCTGATCGGCACGCTGCTCACCCTGCCATTTTGCCAAATTACCATCTGGTTGTAGTTACCGTTAGCAATTAAATTTACTGCTTCCCGACCAAAAGCAGTAGCCAGGAGTCGATCGGTCGAAGTTGGATTTCCTCCTCTCTGTAAGTGTCCCAGTAAAGTAACGCGAGTATCGAGGGTGGGAAGGCTCAACGAATCTGGCAAATCGGTATTGTGAGACTGGCTACTGTACTCCTGAATGCGCTGCGCCAAGTAGTCACCGATGTAATGTTCCTTTTGACCGAGATGATTTGTGACTCCTTCCGCCACCACCACAAGAGCAAACCTGCGCCCCTGCTTGTGCAATTTAGCAATGTGATGGCAGATTCCCTGAATTACAGATTCATCCAAAATGGGAGTTAGTTCGGGAATGAGAATGGCATCTGCGCCACCCGCAATTCCTGCTTCCAAGGCTAAATAACCAGCATCTCTTCCCATCACCTGCACTAACATGACGCGATCGTGACTAGCAGCAGTGAACGTTAGATCGTAAAGAGCTTGGGTAACGCGATTAACTGCGGTATCAAAACCAACCGATGCTTCTGTAAACGGAATGTCATTATCTATGGTTTTGGGGACGGCGACCCAGTTCCAAGCTTTGCCTTGTTCAGCAGCTTTTTGAGCTAAATTTTCTAAAATTTCGATACTACCATCCCCACCCATTCCAATGAGGGCCGTTAATCCCAACTTCTCATAACCTCGAATGATCTCGTCCGCATGGAGTTCTGGATCGCCTTTGCTAATCGATCCCAAAACACTACCACTGAGAAAATGGAGAATATCTAATCCCTGTACTAATCCGGGGATATCATAGCCGTGATCTCTAATCCTCAAGTCCTCTGGCTGGCGTTTGCCTAAAAGTACCTCTATGAAGCCATCGGTTCCATAGGGAATGCCATAGACATCCCAACCGTATTTATACGTCGCCACCTTCACAACTGCACGAATGACAGCGTTGAGTCCAGGACAATCTCCCCCACTGGTCAGGATACCGATACGTTTAGGCTTGTGGCTATTTACCATTAGATTTTCCTATCTACTGATTATCTAATCAATCTAACTTAAACGAATGAGAATTCTATCTCACCTAATATTCTCGCCTTTAGATTGACGAATTCTATCCTTAAACAAAAGTTAAGAAAATCTCTCAATTTTTGCAACATAAGTTCACAATCACCCCTAAGTATTTAAGTTTTATGTTTTTTTCGCCACTTTCAACCAGAAATTAGAGAATGGAATAGACACAGTGCAAAATACCTCCACTTGAACAATAAAGGTGTTGTTTATGCTGTCGGTCAGCACCCCGCTCTTTCAGAGACGGGGCCATTACAGCCTCCAACTTTAGATAGCTGACCAGCCTAAGTCCCGCCAGGACTAGGTTTAACCAATGCGAACGGCAAGTCCCGCACTCTATCCGTTTACAGGATGAGTGACGGGATGAAAGCGCAGCCCAAAATAAATTGAGCGGTAGAGAATCAAGATCAATTCTATCTGCTATAATAATCTAATCAGCATTCGACAATCTCGATAAATGTATAGAGCCTACAAATACAGAATCTCTCCCACAAGTGAGCAATAAACCTTGCTTGCAAAGTCTTTCGGCTGTGCGAGATGGTTCTGGAACTATGCTCTAAACCTATGTCAAGAAACTTATAAGAATACTGGGAAGGCGTTATCTAGAGGATACATACAAGGCTTGCTTCCTGCGCTCAAAAAAGAATATGAATGGTTAAAAGAACCATATTCTCAATGTCTGCAAGTCGTAGCTTTGAATCTATCAACTGCCTATAAAAACTTCTTTGACAAAAAGAATGGGATTCAAGCCCCGTCCTTTTAGGACGGCTTTATATTAGACCTCTTGCCAGAAAAATCCCTGAAAGCCCACCCCTAAGCGGGTCGGATGAAAGGGCTGCGGTTTTAGTCCCCGCCTTTAGGTTCTGGAAATTTAGCAATTAAATGTCTAATCAATTCTGATTTTGTCATTCCTCGTCTCATAGCTTCTTCTTCTAATTGCCTCATTTGATCATCAGATATTCTGATCTGTAAATAACAATTTTTCATGGTTTTGTATTGCCAAACATCAATACATATATGATAATGGAATTAAGAAAAAATAGAAAGGTCGATTTCTGTTAGAGGTAAAGAAATGTTGTTAAGCTACAAATACAAGATTAGACCCAATCAAGAACAATCAATTAAGCTAAGTAAATGGCTTGATCTGCTCAGGGCTACCTATAATTGGTGTCTGAAAGATAGAATTGATGGCTGGTATCAACAGTTTCTTATGGGGGAATATTGCGATTTACAAACCCAAGCCATCGCCACACCTTTAACTTGTGCAGTTGTGAAGGGGACTCAATTAGCGAATCCTTGGAAAGATGGAAATGGGAAAGCCCAAAAAGAAGGAGAAAAAGATAAATCACCTAAACGTACACCATCTTTAATGCAAGATGCTAATCTACAAGATTTAAAAGCGGCTAGACCTTGGTATCAAAATATTGATCTAGGAGTTTTACAATTAATTCCGGCAAGGGTGAATGAGTCTTTTAACAAGTTTTTCAAGGGTGCAGGCTTCCCAAAATTCAAGCGTCGTCACGATTTTAAGTCCTTCTCTTATAAGCCAGGACGGGTGAAATTTAAGGGAAATAAAATCTATTTGCCTAAAATCGGATGGATGCGTTTTTATAATTCGCGCTCTATTCCCGTTGGGTTTCAAATTAAAACTGTTACAGTAAGGCAAAAAGTAGATGGTTGGTATGTTTCAGTCAGATTAGAGGATAAATCTGTTCCTGATTTTCCTAGGCGAGCCGATTCTGAAGTAAAAACAATTGTTGGCTGTGATATGGGATTAGGTAAATTGGTTTATTTGTCGGATGGAAGTGTCATCGACAATCCTCGTTTTTCTACGAATAAGAAAACTCGTCATTTAATGAAAGTTAGACAACGACGAGTTAATCGCAAACAAAAAGGGAGTAAAAATCGTTCCAAGGCTCAACAGCTTGTTAATAAACTGCATAACAAAATTGCACAAAGACGCGAGTCTCACCAATGGGATGCAGCTAATCGAATTGTCAAAAAAGCTGACGCGATCGCGGTTGAAGATTTGAATATTTCTGGCATGATGAAACGGTGTAAACCTGTTAAGTCTGAAACTGGCAGATTTCTTTCAAATGGACAGTCAGCTAAACGCGGTTTAAACCGTTCAATTGCCGATGCGTATTGGTATGCGTTAACCCAAAAACTTGAGTATCTGGCGGCAAAGTCAGGAAAGAGATTATACCGAGTTAATCCTAAACATACCAGCCAAACTTGTAGCCAATGTGGTCATATTGATCGAGCTAGTAGAAATGGTGAAAAGTTCATTTGTACTAACTGTGGTCATATAGATGACGCTAATTTGCAGGCTGCCAGAAATGTCAAGCAAAAAGCGATTTTCCAGAAAGGTTTAAATATTGTTAAGATTTTCAAGAAAAAGGTACGGGGGGACTCTCCGAAACCAATACAAACGACTCTTTTTGATGTCGGATTGTATGAACGCCTATCAGATAATACGGTGCTTCCTAAAAGAAGCAAACGCCGTGTGGGTAGGAACCAAGTCGAACAATTAAGTTTGTTTAATTTGGATATTTTGGCTTAAAACCAAAAGAATCCCATCCCCTTTAGGGGTGGGAGTGTCAACCCTTAGAGGAACTCTGTAGCATGGTGAAAGCGATGAGTCTCTGCGGTTTAGGACAATCGGCCCCAAATCCGATCCTAAGTACAGTCCGCCACTTCCGCGATGAATATTTAGCACTGATCCAAACCAAGTAACGGTGGAACTTTAGTGCTTAGAAAATAATGCCACACATGGTGAAAAAAAATGGCTGTAGTAACCCTAAAAATTGACGATATCGAAGTTGCCGCCGAGCAAGGTCAAAGCATTCTTGCTACTGCAAAAGAAGCAGGAATCCAGATTCCGACGCTCTGTCACCTTGAGGGTGTCACCGATGTGGGAGCCTGTCGCTTGTGCATGGTCGAAGTCAAAGGCAGTTCTAAATTGTTAGCCGCTTGCGTAACTCAAGTTGCCGAAGGAATGGAAGTGCAAACCCATACCGATCAGTTAAAGAATTATCGCAAAATGGTAGTGGAAATGCTCTTTGCTGAGGGCAATCATATTTGTGCTGTGTGCGTTGCGAATGGTAACTGTGAACTGCAAAATATGGCGATCGCCACAGGGATGGAGCATTCTCGCTTTCCCTATCAATTCCCTCAACGCGATGTGGATGTATCCCACGAACTCTTTGGCATCGATCGCAACCGTTGCATATTCTGTACGCGCTGTGTGCGAGTCTGTGACGAGATCGAAGGAGCACACGTTTGGGATGTGGCCAATCGTGGCGCAGAGTCACGCTTGATTACAGGACTCGATCAGCCTTGGGGTGAAGTCGATGCTTGTACATCTTGCGGTAAATGTGTCGATGCTTGTCCGACGGGCGCAATCTTTGATAAAGGTTCGGCTGTTGGTGAAATGGAACGCGATCGCACCAAACTAGAATTCATCGTCACCGCCAGGGAGCAGAAGCAATGGACAAGATAAAATTAGCTAATGTTTGGTTAGCAGTTGGAAAATCAGGACTTAGGCATCAAAACCTTCATAACCGGGTTTCGACAGTTCGCTCAACGATGCACGGACAAAAATGTTAAATCCCAAGTGGTATGAAGGGATGTCAACGCACGGATATGAAGGAGTGCGGTAATTATCCAAGCGTCTCGTTAATACAATGGGATGCATTGGTGTCAACTTAAGGCTGAAATTCTTGATAAATGTCGCTTTTAGGCGAAGTCTAGATCCCCCTAAATCCCCCTGATTGTTGGGGGACTTTGAACAAGTTCTTGTCCCCCCCTTCTGAAGGGGGGCTAGGGGGGATCAGGCGTTAATAGTCAAACAGCAGTCTCTGACTGAGTTTGAGCTTAAGTTGACACCTATGAATGGGATGGAGTGCCACCGCGATCGCCGTTGACAATTGGGTGTATGAGGATGTAAATGAGACGTCGATCAACGATGAAGCGATGCAGAAGCGTTTGATGAACTTAAATCCTCATTCATTCCCTAAGATGGCGATCGCATTATTAGAGGTGAATGGACGCGGTTATTGGGAGACTTCTGAGAGTAATTTGGATCGTTTACGGGAGTTATATCAGGATGTGGAAGATGGGATTGAAGGGGTAGAATAGAGATAGTTTAGGGCAGGCTTTTTGCCTGCTTTTTAACAGAAGGAGAAACCGGGTTTCTGAGCGCGATCGCGTCTTTTTTTGTGCTGATTTCTCTTTCTGTTTGTCTCTGTGCCTTTGTGTTTCACTCTCAGAAAACCCATCAATTATGTATAGCAGTCGCCAAGGCGATGAGAGTCATTGCTCCCTGAGCGGAGTCGAAGGGAGCAATGACTAAAGCACCTTAACAGCCTTGGCGGTTGCTATATAATAGAGAAACCGGGTTTCTGAGGGCGATCGTCTAGGTCGAAACCGGGTTGCTCACAGTCATCACTGGGCCACGAGTATTAGTAAACAAACCCGGTTTCTGCGATCGTCATTAATAGAAATTAATATTTTTTTCACTATTTAGTGGTAGAATCAATAATAAGTATTTATCCTCAAGCTAGATCGGCTAAAGTATGTAGAAAGTATGTAGGGATACTAATGGTGCTTTAAATATTATAATGTTGAAAGCTCATGAAGGGTACGCCGTTCATTCTTACGGATGATGCTATCGAGGTTTTTCCGGTGTCGGATCAGTCCTAGATGCCTGAAATATATCGCGTAAATGTACCACACTGTCAAAGCATCTTGGATGCTGCTCGACCTGTGGAGCCTCTAATTAAGACTTCCCAAATAGGAATCAAGAATCATCAATTGATCGGGTACAGAAAATGGAAATCAAACCAGTTAGCCGTCCTGTTGTTCACAAAGTCGCAGTTATTGGTGGTGGGCTTGGAGGTCTAGCAACGGCGATCGCCCTGCGAAAACAAGGCATTGATGCCCATGTCTATGAACGAGCCAAAGAATTTCGCCCAGTGGGAGCGGGTTTGGCTCTATTTGCGAACGGCTTAAACTCCCTTGATGCCATCTCTCCAGGTATCGTCGAGGAGCTCAAACGCGCCAGCAGCCAACTAAATCAGAGTTTTTTCAAAAAACATACAGGAGAGACAATCACACAAAACACAGCCACCCACCAGGAGAAATACGGACAGCCAACGTTGCTTTTCTGGTGGTGGCGCTTGCAGCAAGTCTTGGCCTCCGCACTCCCCCCGGAAGCGATCCACTTGGATTATCGCTGCATCGGCTTTGAGCAAGATGAGAACGGAGTGACAGCCCATTTTGATGGGGGTAAATCGGTACGGGCTGACCTGTTGATTGGTGCAGATGGATTAAACTCAGCAGTTAGACAAACTCTGATCGGTGATGAGGAAGCTCGTTATTTGGGCAGTATGTCTTGGCGGGCGGTGATCGAGTATAACCACGAATTGCTAAATCCCAATGAACTGATTTTGATGAAGGGAGAGCAAAAAGTTCTTTTCTTGTTTGATGTGGGCGGTGGCTACAGATGTTGGACGTTACGGGCGTTGATGCCAAAATGTCCAGTGCCTGAGAGTGCAGCAGAAATTAAGTCTAGCATTTTGGAGAAATTATCGACTTGGTGGGAACCCGCAAGGGGGATCGTTGAAGCCACTGATCCAAAGCAGATTTTATTTTTCCCACTCTGCGATCGCCTGCCTTTGAAGAGTTGGAGCCAAGG
Organism: Microcoleus sp.; assembly: GCA_042408215.1. GTDB lineage: Bacteria > Cyanobacteriota > Cyanobacteriia > Cyanobacteriales > Microcoleaceae > Microcoleus. Next base: position 432,127 of record JAYFMW010000005.1, read on the forward strand.
ACGGGTGACACTTCTAGGCGATGCTGCCCATCCCATGTCCCCTTCTGCTGGACAGGGAGCCAATAGCACTTTTGAAGATGCCTACGAACTGGCTCAATGCCTTTCCCAGTCGTCCAGCATTGAAGAAGCCTTGACCACCTATGAGAACCGACGCATCCCGCGTACCCAAGCAATCCAAGCCCGAAGTGCTTTCGGCGAACAGCGCCTCTATGCAATGGACATAGGAACAGAAGACCCAGAAAAAGCGGCGCGAGAACGGGTCGCTTTTGAAGAGTTTCAGAGTTGGGCCTATGGGTATGACCCCAATAGTGAATCGCGTTTGAAACCCTGGATGGAAATATCAGCAACATAATCCTTAGACATCTCCTAAAAATAAGGTCAAAGGCCGGCTGGATGCCTGCCCTACAATAGTTTTTGGAGATGTCTATTAGACAAACCTTAACAGGACTGTTCGAGCTTTTTTGAGCGCCGCGAAAGTTGAAAGCGCCGCGCTACGATCCCACTTAAAAGTTTTCTAACCGGCGCAATTGTTACCAAAAGAAGCAGATCCGAAACTAGATATAGCCCTTCTCTGTTCAATGAGGTACGCTTGGGGATTGGGCATAGGGCATAGGGCATTGGGCATTGGGCCTAGGGCATCGATCGGCTTGTACCTCATGCGGTTGAAAACCGCTATATAGGTGTAGGGAGGGTGAGAAGGAGAAACCGGGTTTGAGACAGTCATCAGTGAACCTGTAGGGGCGGGGAACCCCTATCTATGCCACGAAACAGACAGGCTGGAAAACCAGCCCCGAAACCTGGTTTTTGCGCGCTTTTCTGGGCGCGATCGTGTCTTCTTTTGTGCTAATTTTTCTTTCTTTGTGTCTCTGTGCCTTTGTGTTTCACTCTCAGAAAACCCATCAATTATGTATAGAGAAACCCGGTTTCTGAGCGCGATCGCGTCTTTTTTTTTACCGCATATAAACGAAAATAAACACAGATGAAAGAGGAGAAAATTAACGGGATCGCACCCTCTGCCGCATCAGGTTTTTCTTGAGGCTTTTCCCATTAATTCACGGGAAAGTATCGGTAAATATCTTTCCGGTGTAACACCCTAACAAAAGTAATAGTTTCGTCCTCAAAATAAAAACCTATTCGATAGTCGCCAACCCTAAGCCGATACGCATTGTCATCGCCTTTTATTTTTTTTAAGTTATAGCATTCGCCAAGGCGGTTAGGTCACGATCGCCCAACGGCTGCGTTTATCCGCTCGCGTATTCGAAGGGCGAGGATGACCATCCATGTCTTAACCACCTTGGCGGTTGCTATACCTCCCTAGAGCTATTTTCTTTATTTACTTATCTTAACATAGTTTTGTTTTTCCTTGCCGACTTACTTAGATTTTTATTTTGTGTTAAAAAAAGCTAAATTTTGGGTTGAATGTGCCTCTATTTGTTGGATAATATAAACAGGAAAGTTTGGGAGAATAGTTTAAATACGAATTTCCTAAAACATTGATCGATAAGGCTTTCACTCATACTGTCCCGATCGATCGAACACAGAAAAACAACCATACTGTTGTTTAAAGTAAGTGCAGGTTCGTTAACTTTTGTGAATACTGCTTGAAAATTTTAGATCTTGATTACATCAGCCAAAGGGCAAGTTTTACGAAAATTAGACGGAGGAATAATAGCCAAAAATTCTGTGAAAAACTGAACAATACCAGCAATAACTAAAGGTTTGAACTTATGACTGAAAGAACTTACGCAACCATAGATGGCAACGAAGCGGTCGCTTATGTCGCCTACCGCCTGAATGAAGTGATCGCAATTTATCCGATCACACCTTCATCGCCGATGGCCGAGTGGTCCGATGCCTGGACCGCAGAAGGGAAGCCGAATATTTGGGGTACAATTCCGTCGGTGGTGGAAATGCAGAGCGAAGGCGGCGTGGCTGGGGCTGTTCACGGCGCACTGCAAACGGGATCATTAACAACCACGTTTACCGCGTCCCAAGGCCTGTTATTGATGATCCCCAATATGTACAAGATTGCTGGGGAACTTACGCCGACGGTGTTTCACATTGCAGCGCGATCGCTGGCGGCCCAAGGGCTCTCAATTTTTGGGGATCACAGTGATGTCACTGCGACACGCACTACCGGTTTTGCGATGTTGTGTTCGGCTTCAGTGCAGGAAGCCCACGATTTTGCTTTGATTTCCACCGCTGCTACCTTGCGATCGCGCATTCCTTTCTTACATTTCTTTGACGGTTTCCGTACCTCCCACGAAGTGCAGAAAGTGGAAATGCTGACAGAAGATGATTTGCGATCGCTCGTTCCCGATGAACTCGTATTCGCCCATAGAGCGCGATCGCTCACCCCCGATCGCCCAGTATTGCGCGGTACTGCTCAAAATCCCGACGTTTATTTCCAAGGCAGAGAAAGCGTTAATTCTTATTATACCGCCTGCCTAGATATCACTGAACAAGTGATGAATGATTTTGCTCAACTAACAGGACGGCAATACCAACTCTACGAATATTACGGCGATTCCGCAGCAGAAAAGATCGTCATTATCATGGGTTCTGGTTGCGAATCCGTCCATGAAACCGTAGATTATCTAAATGCCAAAGGTGAAAAATTAGGCATTGTCAAAGTACGGATGTATCGCCCATTCGACGGTAAACGACTGATGGCTGCCATACCCGAAACAGTAAAATCCATCGCCGTTTTAGACCGCACCAAAGAACCAGGTGCCGGTGGGGAACCGCTTTATTTAGACGTAATTACCGCCCTAGTAGAACAAGAACGCACCGCCATTAAAGTAGTAGGTGGACGTTACGGCTTATCATCTAAAGAATTCACCCCATCAATGATTAAAGCCGTATTTGATAACCTCAGCGCGGCCAAACCCAAGAATCATTTTACAGTAGGAATTAACGACGACGTTACCCACACCAGCCTAGACTACGACCATGAATTTAACATCGAATCTGATAGCGTAGTTCGAGCTATTTTCTACGGATTAGGCGCTGATGGTACGGTAGGAGCCAACAAAAACTCCATCAAAATTATCGGCGAAGAAACTGATAATTACGCTCAAGGTTACTTCGTCTATGACTCTAAAAAATCTGGTTCCGTCACCATTTCTCACCTCCGCTTCGGGCCCCAGCCAATTCGTTCTATTTATCTCATAGAAAGAGCGAATTTTGTCGCCTGTCATCAATGGGGATTTATGGAACAATTCGATATGCTGAAAGAGATTGTTCCCGGTGGCACATTCCTAGTAAATAGCATCTATGGCCCCGAGGATGTTTGGATTCGGCTACCGCTGTCAGTACAAGAGACAATTATTCAGAAAAAACTGAAATTTTATGTCTCCGATGCTAATAAAGTTGCCCGTGAAGCAGGCATGGCAGGACGCATAAATACAGTCATGCAAGCCTGCTTTTTTGCCCTCTCTGGAGTATTGCCGCGAGCAGAAGCGATCGCCCAAATTAAAAAGGCAATTAAAAAGAGTTACGGCAAAAAAGGCCCAGAGATTGTCAAGATGAACATGGACGCTGTAGATCGTTCATTGGAATATCTTTTTGAAGTAAAAGTTCCCGATACTGCCAACAGTGAAATTACCTTGCGTTTGCCCGTTCCTGATACCGCTCCAGCCTTTGTGCGCGAAGTTTTAGGGGCAATGATCGGCAAGTGCGGCGACAATTTGCCCGTCAGTGCAATGCCCGTAGATGGTACTTATCCCACCGGCACTTCTAAATGGGAAAAACGCAATATTGCCACAGAAATTCCCGTTTGGGATACCGATGTTTGTGTGCAGTGCGGTAAATGTGTAATGGTTTGTCCTCACAGCGTTATTCGCTCCAAAGTTTACGAACCAGAACAGTTAGCAAATGCACCAGAAACATTCAAGAGCAAAGATGCTAAAGACCACGATTGGCAAGGCTTAAAATTCACCATTCAAGTTGCTCCTGAAGACTGTACAGGTTGCGGACTCTGTGTAGATGTTTGCCCCGCCAAGAACAAAACCCAGCCTAAATTAAAGGCAATTAATATGGCAGAACAATTGCCATTGCGGGAACCTGAACGGGAAAACTGGGATTTCTTTCTCGGTTTGCCAAATCCAGATCGGCGGGAATTAAAATTGAATAAAATCAATCAACAGCAAATGCAAGAACCGCTGTTTGAATTCTCTGGAGCTTGTGGAGCTTGCGGCGAAACGCCTTATCTCAAATTAGTTAGTCAACTCTTTGGCGATCGCATGGTAGTTGCTAATGCTACCGGTTGTTCTTCCATTTATGGCGGTAATTTACCAACAACACCTTGGACAACCAACAGCGAAGGACGCGGCCCCGCTTGGTCAAATTCCCTATTTGAAGATAACGCCGAATTTGGGTTAGGTTTCCGAGTCTCCATTGACAAGCAAACTCAATTTGCCACTGAATTATTGCAACGAATTGGCGGCGAAATAGGCGACAATTTAGTGCATGATATCCTAGCTTCCGAACAAAAAAACGAGGCGGATATTTGGGAACAGCGGGAACGAGTAGTTCAACTCAAACAAAAACTGCAAGAGATTGATTCCGCTACCGCCAAACAGTTGCTAAGTTTAGCTGATTTTCTAGTAAAAAAGAGCGTCTGGATTATCGGCGGCGACGGTTGGGCCTATGATATTGGTTACGGCGGTTTAGATCACGTAATTGCTAGTGGTCGCAATGTGAATATCCTAGTTTTGGATACCGAAGTTTACTCAAATACTGGCGGTCAAATGTCAAAAGCAACGCCGCGAGGAGCCGTTGCCAAATTTGCTGCTGGTGGCAAACCTGCTGCTAAGAAAGACTTGGGTTTAATTGCTATGACTTACGGCAATGTTTACGTTGCGAGTGTCGCAATGGGAGCAAGGGATGAACATACTTTGCGGGTATTTTTAGAGGCAGAAGCTTACGAAGGCCCGTCTTTAATTATTGCTTATTCCCATTGTATTGCTCACGGGATTAATATGGCTGGTGGGATGCAGCAACAGAAAGCGGCGGTAGAATCAGGCGCAAAATTGCTTTACCGTTACAATCCCGATCGCACTCACCAGGGCGAAAATCCTTTGCAATTAGATTCGCGATCGCCTAAAATTCCGCTCGAACAATATATGTATGCGGAAAACCGTTTCAAGATGCTAAAAGCCAGCAAACCAGAAGATGCACGGCGGTTATTAGCAGAAGCTCAAGAAGATGTGAAGTCCCGCTGGGCCATGTATCAATATCTCGCCCAACGTCCCCTATCTAATGGGCATCAAGACCAGGCAAATCATAATTCCGGCGGACAACAAAAATAGGAATTAGATGTAAATTGGCGGATAATTTTGATAATTATCTGCCGATTATATGATTTCTATTTGATGCGGAATTGTATTATTTCCAATTCCGTAGGGGCGGGTTCACCGAGATATTTGATAACTATAGCAGAATCCTATAAACCCGCCCCTCCCATACAATTCCTCTCTTCCTCTTACCTCTGCGTCCTCTGCGTCCTCTGTTCCAAACAAAGGAATAGCTAACCCCAACTTAATATTCCATTCAACATTTCGCTGTACCAAAGAAAAAGCTCACAAAAATCAAAGGAGAGATCAAATGAATTTGACCACTAATTATCTAGGATTAGAGCTACGTTCCCCCTTAATTCCCTCCGCCGCCGCACCTTTAACAGAAAATATTGACAATCTCAAACGCATGGAAGATGCGGGTGCGGGTGCTGTTGTGCTGCATTCATTGTTTGAGGAACAAATTCGGCAAGAACGTTTTGAACTGGAACATCACCTCACCTATGGTACTGATAGCTTTGCCGAATCTCTTACCTATTTTCCTGAACCAGAAATATTTCATGTCGGGACTCAAGAGTATTTGAATCATATCTCTAATGCTAAAGATATGGTGGATATTCCAATTATCGCCAGTCTTAACGGTTCAACAGTTGGCGGCTGGGTTAAGTACGCCAAAGAAATAGAATTAGCTGGGGCTGATGCACTGGAATTAAATGTGTATTATGTGCCGACAAATATGGAAATGAGCGGCGCACAAATTGAGCAGAATTATATTGATATTCTGCGAGCCGTTAAATCCGAGGTAAGAATTCCGGTTGCCATTAAGCTGAGTCCTTTCTTTAGTAATATGGCAAATATGGCGAAACAGTTAACGGAAGCGGGAGCTAATGCTCTCGTTTTGTTTAACCGATTTTACCAGCCGGATATTAATATCGAAGAGTTAGAAGTGCAGCCGAATGTGTTGTTAAGTACGCCTCAAGCCATGCGTTTACCTTTGCGCTGGATTGCGATTTTGTATGGTCGCCTTGATGTTGATTTTGCTGCTACTAGCGGTATCCAAAAAGGTCAAGATGCGATTAAAATGCTGATGGTTGGTGCTAATGCTACGATGCTTTGTTCAGTGTTATTGCGGCATGGAATTGAGCATATTAGCGTCATTGAAAAAGAGATGATTCATTGGATGGAAGAACACGAATATGAGTCGGTAAAACAGATGCAGGGTTCGATGTCGCAGCTTAATTGTCCTGATGAATCAGCCTTTGAACGAGCACAGTATATGAAGGCTGTCAATTCGTATAAACCGGAGCGAATCTTAGTTTAAGCAACTTTCAAAACTATTCGTAACGCCGCCGTCTCGGCGGTTACTTTACCGAGCAAGGGTGGTGGCGTTACTGAACAAGCCTGCGTAAGTCCTCAAAAAATAATTACAATTGCATTGACACAAATTACAATTATACTCTATAATTGTAATTTGTGTATCAACCATTACCAAGGATCAAAATATGTCAGAATTCCTAGATTTTATCCGGCATCAATTTGCTTAGGTCGCCTTCGGAGAATTCTAACCAGGTAAATTTGAAGAAGCCCAGCAACTCGATCGGAAGGCTGTTTCCACCTAGGGTCATGGTTTGAAAGGAGCGGATCTATTGCAATTACCGGAGACAGATCGAGGAATTGCGATCGTTTTTTGGGAAAGCATAAGTAGGTCATCGAAAAAAAACAATATCCAATCTTAAATTGTAGTGGCTGGTTTAGTTACGGTCATGGTAGGATCGAGTTTACTGCTGCAAAACCCACCTCCCATGTTATATTTATTTGTACCCACTTACTTTGAAGAGATTGTCAGGAACCTCAGCCTAAAGGCATGAGGCTTGAAAGAGAAATCAACCCAAGCCATTCTGACCAGACCACCTAGCAAATAGGTAGCCGTTACTTGAGTCACGACACCCTGTGGATGCGAAGCTAGTCCCCTCCTCTGTCGCTAGTAGTTAAACAGTCTTAAGGTCACTGAGACAGTGCTGCGAGCAACGACAAGCTCTTGTAACAGGTCGAAGCTAACATTACCCCGCAAGGGAGGCTACTTAGTAGCAAAACACTATGCGTACAGGGCTGCAAGATTTGAAACGGTAACTGTCCCGTTGAAAGTGCAATACAAAGGTACACCGAACTCTTGCAGTTCCAAGGCGGTAGTGGCAAGAAATGTAAAGCCGTCCTAAAAGGACGGGGTTTCAAACCCATTTTTCTGATGACAATGACTAATTTTTCCGATCGTATTAGCATATTCTGGTTATAGACGATCGTTTTTTAGCCTCGTAGCCAAGGAAAGTTGTGAACGGCAAAATATGGCGATCGCCACAGTCGTGGAGTATTCCCGCTTTCCCTGTCAGTCAGCTATGGAACGCGATCGCACCAAACTAGAATTCATCGTCACCGCAAGGGAGCAGAAGTAATGGACAAGATAAAATTAGCTACTGTTTGGTTGGCTGGCTGTTCGGGCTGTCATATGTCTTTTTTGGACTTGGACGAATGGCTATTTGAACTGGTGAAGTATGCCGAGATTGTGCATAGCCCGATCGCCGACATCAAAGAATATCCTGAGAATGTCGATGTTTGTCTGGTGGAAGGGGCGATCGCCAATGAAGAGAATCTGGAATTAATTCATAAAATCCGCGATCGGACCAAATTTCTAATTTCCTTTGGCGACTGTGCGGTGACAGCCAATGTGCCTGGGATGCGGAATATGATGGGCCGCGATAATGCCGATCTGGTGCTACGGCGCAGCTATCTAGAATTAGGAGATATCACGCCTCAATTACCAAAGGCCCCCGGTATTGTTCCCGAATTATTAGAGCGCGTTTTCCCTGTTCACGAAGTTGTCAAGGTCGATCTGTTTTTACCAGGTTGTCCACCTTCAGCCGATCGGATTAAAGCAGCGATCGCGCCATTGCTTGAAGGGAAAATGCCTCTAATGGAAGGTCGAGACATGATCAAATTTGGATAAAAGGCAGGAGATTTTTATGACAAAAACAATTGTAATCGATCCAGTCACCCGCATTGAAGGTCATGCCAAAATCTCAATCTTTCTGGATGATCTTGGCGAAGTCTCAGACGCGCATTTTCATGTAGTGGAATATCGCGGGTTTGAGAAATTTTGCGAAAATCGCCCCATGTGGGAAATGGCGGGGATCACATCGCGGATTTGTGGCATCTGTCCCGTTAGTCATTTACTTGCATCAGCCAAAACAGGCGATAAACTGCTGGCTGTAAAAATTCCGCCGGCGGGGGAAAAACTGCGCCGCTTGATGAATCTTGCCCAAATCACCCAATCTCACGCCCTTTCTTTTTTCCATTTAAGTTCTCCTGATTTTCTCCTCGGCTGGGATACCAATCCTGCAATCCGCAATGTATTTGGATTGATGTCTGCTAATCCCGAACTAGCAAGAGGAGGAATTCGTCTGCGTCAGTTTGGACAGCAAATTATTGAAATATTGGGCGCGAAGAAAATCCATACCGCTTGGGCTGTCCCCGGTGGTGTGCGATCGCCCCTGTGCGAAGAAGGTAGAGCATGGATTCGCGATCGTCTCCCTGAATCTCTTGCTACGATTGAAAATGCCCTGACTCTGTTTAAGAATTTATTAACTGAATTAAAAACAGAAGTCGATGTATTTGGCAATTTTCCTTCGCTGTTTATGAGCTTAGTTGGGAAAAATGGCGAATGGGAACATTACGGTGGACATATTCGCTTTACTGATAGTCATGGGCAGATTGTCGCTGATAATCTGAGCGAAGATGACTATCAACAATACATCGGTGAAGCGGTTGAGCCTTGGTCATATTTAAAGTTTCCCTATTACAAACCGCTTGGTTATCCCGATGGCATCTATCGCGTGGGCCCCTTAGCACGCTTGAATGTTTGTACGCATATCGGTACGCCCAAAGCCGATCGCGAACTCCAAGAATTTCGCGATCGCGCAGGTGGTGTGGCGCTTTCTTCGTTCTTCTATCATTACGCTCGTTTAGTTGAGATTTTGGCAGCGATCGAGAAGATTGCCGAACTGATTGATGATCCTGATATCACATCACCGCATACTCGCGCCAAGGCAGGGATCAACTGTCTAGAAGGTATTGGCGTAAGCGAAGCGCCTCGCGGTACATTGTTTCATCATTACAATGTCGATGAGAATGGGATGATTAAAAAGGTGAATTTAATCATTGCAACGGGACACAATAACCTCGCGATGAACAAAACCGTTACTCAGATTGCCAAACATTACATTCACAATGGTGATGTTTCAGAAGGCTTACTCAACCGAGTCGAGGCTGGTATTCGCAATTTCGATCCTTGTCTAAGTTGCTCCACCCATGCTTTCGGAAAAATGCCTTTGCTAATAGAGTTACTTGGTTCTGATGGTAAATTGCTTCAGCAATTAAACCGATGCTAATTATAGCTATCCGCGAACCACTGGACAAACCTGGACAATCCAGAGAAATCCTTGGTAGAGATAGCCCGGTTAAGTCTAACCACAGACTACGTTAAGAAGGTCACGACACCCTGTGAGTGCTTGCCAGCTCCTTGCTCTGTCGCTACCAGTTAAACATCTTTATTTCGCTAAGGAAGTGCTGCTAGTCTGACAAGCCCTCTTAACATTACCAAGGCAAAAATCACCCGATTATTCGGAGGCTCAATATGAGCAAAATATTCGTTGTAGACACCAACAAAAATCCTCTAAATCCTATCCATCCAGGCCGATCCAGGATGCTGCTTCAAGAGGGCAAAGCCGCTGTCTGGAAACGTTACCCGTTCACCATCATCCTGAAAGATGTTCTACCAAATCCCCAAATTGCACCCTGGCGATTAAAAATAGATCCTGGTGCTAAATTGACTGGCTTAGCACTGGTAGATGATGCAACAGGAGAAGTAGTTTGGGCCGCCGAACTAGAACATAGAGGCTTTCAAATTCGCGATGCTTTAACCAAACGCCGCCAGTTAAGAAGAGGAAGACGCCATCGAAAAACTCGGTATCGTCAACCACGCTTTGATAACCGGAAACGCCCTACAGGGTGGCTCCCACCCAGTCTGCAAAGCCGAGTTGAGAATATCGTAACTTGGGTTCGTAGGTTACAAAAGCTAGCGTTGATTTCTGATATTTCTCAGGAATTAGTCAAGTTTGACACTCAACTCATGGAGAATCCAGACATCAGTGGAGTCGCATACCAACAAGGTGAGTTAGCTGGTTACGAAGTGCGAGAATTTCTGCTTTTCAAATTCAATCATACCTGTATGTACTGTGGGGCTAAAGATACTCGTTTGGAGATTGAGCATCTTTTACCGAAGTCTAAAGGTGGTTCAAATAGAATTAGTAATTTAGGCATTGCTTGTAGGAATTGCAACCAAAAAAAAGGCCGTCAAGCTCTCAGAGAATTTTTAGCCCAAAAACCTGACTTGTTACAGCGCATTCTGAGACAAGTAAAACAACAGAAAGCCGACACTGCTGCCGTTAATTCTACCCGTTGGGCATTATTTAATCGACTCAAAGAGACTGGATTATCCGTGGAAGTTGGGACTGGTGGGCGGACAAAGTTTAACCGATGTCGTCAAAACCTACCTAAAACTCACTGGCTGGATGCTGCCTGTGTTGGGGCATCTACACCCCTCAAACTAAAAGTTTCAGGGGTAGTGCCGCTGTCAATAAGGGCTGTTGGTTATGGAAATCGTCAAATGTGTCAAGTTGACAAATTTGGCTTTCCTAAGCGTGGTAAGGAAGGTAAGCTAATCAAACGTGAGCGACAGAAAAATTACTTTGGTTTTCAAACGGGCGACATGGTTAAAGCTATTGTTCCTACTGGGAAACACGCTGGTACTCACGTTGGTAAAGTCACCGTCAGAAAATCCGGTGCATTTGATTTGACTGTGGCTCATGTGCGCTTGCAGAGTATTCGTTGGAAGCACTGCCGCGCGGTGAACCGCTTTGATGGTTACAGTTATGCCTCTTTGTCCACCAATGTCGAGTTTTTAAACGATTAGAGGCGTACCGATCGCCTTCATGCTGAGGACAAATTAAAACCCAGAAAGCTAGGGGCAATTTATGAATTTCCTCTAGCTTTCTCTACTAGCAAATGCGTGGTAATTGCTCACCACTTAGCATACTCAAAATGCGGGTAAGGCCGATTTGACCGCGCAGGGATACTAGAGATTTAGCCCGATCGACAACTCGCCCGATCGCTTTCATCTGTCCACCAGCTTCTGGAAAATTACTGGCGATCGCGATCGCTTTCTCCACCTCAGATTCAGGGACAAATGCCACAAATCTCCCTTCGTTTGCTACATAGAGCGGATCGAGTCCCAAAATCTCACAGACAGCCCGCACATCCTCCCGTACAGCGATCGCCGTCTCTTCCACCATCATGTGCAAATTTGTGGCGCTAGCCAGTTCATTTAGCGCCGTGGCTAGCCCACCGCGAGTCAAATCACGCATAGCATGAATCTCTACACCGCCTTCTAGCAAAGCCATGACGAGTTCTGCTAATGCCAAACTATCGCTCTGAATCTCTGACTCAAATTCTAAACCTTCCCGCGCCGCCATAATCGCGATTCCGTGACGACCAATATCACCATTTAAAAGAATTACATCACCCTCACAGATAGATTGTGGTAAGATTTCTAAGTTGGTGGCGATCGCGCCAATTCCTGCTGTATTAATAAAGATGCCATCGCCCTTACCGCGATCGACAACTTTCGTATCACCTGTCACAATTTGCACCCCTGCAATCTCGGCGGCGAGGCGCATCGACTGGACGATTTGCCAAAGGGTATCCATCGCCAGTCCCTCCTCCAAAATAAAGCCAGCACTGAGATAAAGCGGTCGTGCTCCCATCATTGCCAGATCGTTAACGGTACCGTTAACTGCTAAACTGCCAATATCACCACCAGCAAAAAAGAGCGGTTTTACTACATAGGAATCTGTCGTAAATGCTAGTTTTGATTGCTGTGGAAGCAGAGAAAAGATGGCGGCATCTTGTTGGGCGCGATCGCCCATCGCAAAGGCGGGCGCAAATATTTCCGCAATCAATTGATGCGTCAATCTACCGCCGCCGCCATGTGCTAAGATAATCTGCGGATATTGTTGGAGAGCGATCGGGCAGGAGCGGTTCTTTTCTAGCGACATAATTTTTGCCAATGCGTCCAAATAATCACCATTGCCATCGGATCAAGGCGACAAACTTTCAACCTGATCTAGAATGGCATATTAATAAGTATGGTCTCAAAAATTATTTATTAAGTTTTGTAACGTTTTGATAAGATTTTGATTTTAAGTGATGGATTAAGTTTATAATGGATACATAAAGATGAACGATTCACATCTTTAAAAATCGCAAAATTTTGAAAATTAAAGCTATGTATGCAGAATGGCAAGGCTTTACAGGCGGCAGTTGGACAAAGGAAGTCAATGTAAGGGACTTCATTCAAAAGAATTACACACCCTATGAAGGGAATTCTGAGTTTCTCGCTGAACCAACTACAAGGACTAAAAAGCTTTGGCATGAAGTCTTGGAACTGATGAAACTAGAACGCGAAAAGGGGATCTTGGATGTTGACACTAAAGTGCCATCATCAATAGTAGCCCATGACGCTGGATATATCGATCGCGAACTAGAAAAAATAGTCGGTTTGCAGACAGATAAACCTCTGAAACGTGCCATCATGCCCAACGGCGGCATTCGCGTTGTCGCCGCTGGTTTGAAAGCCTATGGCTATCAACTCGATCCCCAAACCGAAGAAGTTTTCACGGCTTATCGCAAAACCCATAATGACGGGGTGTTTGATGTCTATACCCGTGAAATGCGAATGGCAAGACGCTCTGGCATTATCACAGGTTTACCCGATGCCTACGGGCGCGGACGGATTATTGGTGATTATCGCCGTGTCGCTCTCTATGGAGTCGATCGCCTGATCGATGACAAGAAGAATCAGCAAGAATTCCTCGAACTGGACATGATGGACGAGGCAACAATTCGTCTGCGTGAAGAGTTATCCGAACAGATTCGGGCTTTGTTTGAACTCAAGGAAATGGCAGCGAAGTACGGCTTTGATATTGGTCGTCCTGCGGTCGACTCTCAGGAAGCGGTGCAGTGGCTCTATTTTGGCTATCTAGGCGCTGTCAAAGAGCAGAATGGGGCGGCGATGTCCCTCGGTCGGGTATCGACCTTTTTGGATGTATATTTTGAGCGTGATTTACGCAATGGGGCGATCGCCGAAGTCGATTTGCAAGAACTGATCGATCATTTCGTGATGAAGCTCCGCATGGTACGCTTTTTGCGAACCCCTGACTACAATAATCTGTTCTCAGGCGATCCGACATGGGTAACGGAAGCGATCGGTGGTATGAGCGCCGATGGTAGAACTTTGGTAACAAAAACCAGTTATCGATTCTTGCACACACTCTCCAACCTCGGTGCAGCACCAGAACCAAACCTGACGGTATTATGGTCTGAACATTTACCAGAAAGCTTCAAACAATTCTGTGCCAAGATTTCTAGTGATACCAGTTCCATTCAGTACGAAAATGATGATTTGATGCGCCAGACTTATGGCGATGATTATGCGATCGCCTGTTGCGTATCAGCCATGCGAATCGGCAAACAGATGCAGTTTTTTGGCGCAAGGGTGAATCTTGCGAAAACCCTGCTCTATGCGATTAATGGCGGCAAAGATGAAAAATCTGGCGACCAAATCGCGCCTCTATTCGCACCAATCACTGCTGAAGGATATCTGGATTACAACGAAGTAAATGCACGCTTGCAGCAAATGATGGCATGGCTAGCCAAAGCCTACATCAATACGCTCAACGTCATTCACTATATGCACGACAAGTATTGCTACGAGCGGATCGAAATGGCTCTGCACGATCGCGATGTCTATCGGACGATGGCTTGTGGGATTGCAGGCTTGTCAGTGGTGACTGACTCGCTTTCAGCGATTAAATATGCCAAAGTCAAGGTGATTCGCAACGAGCAAGGCTTGGCTGTGGATTATCAGGTCGAAGGTGATTATCCCAAGTACGGCAACAATGACGATCTCGTTGATAGTATTGCGATCGACTTAGTGCAACGTTTCATGAATGAGATCCGTAAGCACAAAACCTATCGCGACGCAGTACCAACGCAATCGGTGCTCACGATTACTTCTAATGTAGTCTATGGCAAGAAAACAGGCAGCACTCCCGATGGACGCAAAGCGGGCGAACCTTTTGCTCCCGGTGCGAACCCAATGCACGGACGAGATGCTTGTGGGGCGATCGCTTCCCTGGCATCTGTGGCAAAATTGCCCTATAGTGACTGTCAAGATGGTATCTCGAACACCTTCTCAATTCTGCCTACGGCTTTGGGAAGATTGGAAAGCGATCGCACCAATAATCTAGTTGGTTTGCTCGATGGCTATTTCCACGATGGCGGTCATCATATCAATGTCAACGCCCTCGATCGCACCACTTTACTCGATGCGATGGAACATCCTGAAAACTATCCTCAATTGACAATTCGCGTGTCGGGCTATGCAGTGAACTTCATCAAGCTCACCCGCGAACAGCAATTGGATGTAATTAAACGGACTTTCCACGAACGAGTCTAGAATCGGGCTGACGCATAAATAGCAAAGAAACCGGGTTGTTCAAACCAGTTAAATACTCAAAGCCAGTATTTACCTAAAAAACCCGGTTGCTCAAGGCTAAAAAGCAGCTATTAAGGAACTAAAAGCGAAATTAATGTCTGGAATTGGACGCATTCATTCGATCGAAACCTTTGGTACTGTTGACGGGCCAGGAATTCGCTTTATTGTCTTCACTCAGGGTTGTCCCTTACGTTGTCTATATTGTCATAATCCTGATTGTCGCAATGCCCATGATGGCAAAGAAGTCACAGTTGACTATCTGATCGATCAGATTCAAAAATGTAAATCCTACATTCGTAAAGGCGGCGTGACTGTCAGCGGTGGCGAACCCTTGATGCAACCGGAATTTACGAGAGAAATATTCGATCGCTGTCATCAACTAGGCTTACATACCGCCCTTGATACCTCTGGCTATTGTGCTTTAGAAGTTGCAAAACCAGTTCTAGACATGACCGATCTAGTGCTACTAGACATCAAATCTTACATTCCCGAACTCTATTACAAAGTGACCAATGTTTCCATTGAGCCAACTTTGGCAATGGCAAAATACCTCAGCGAAATTGGCAAGCCTGTATGGATTCGGTTGGTCTTAGTTCCCCATCTCACCGATCGTATTGACAACATCCATCAACTAGCAGATTTTATCGCTACACTCACAAATGTCGAGAGATTGGAAGTTCTACCATTTCATAAAATGGGGGAATATAAATGGGAACAATTAGGACTGCCCTATGCCCTCAAAGACACACCACCAGCCTCTCCTGAACTCGTGCAGCAAACTGTTGATATATTTCGCGATCGCGGGATCAAGTCGGTTGGTGCGATCGCGCTATAAACCATGAGGAGATTTCTCAAAACAGCCAAGTAAAGCAGCTAGTGTCCTAAATTTAATCAGGCTGTCAAAAAGTGATTCAATTTTAGCTAGACAGGAATCCCCACAATATACCTAAAGAAGGTTAGTGTAGGATGAAGGCACTGGCTCCGAGGATTCCACCCGTGGTCGATGAGCCCTTCAGATCCAACCCATAGCTCAGGACTCAGGGTAAACTCTGTCGAACCGTTCATCATCTCATCAGCATAGCTTTGAGCAGTGAACCGGTGGATGACGATCCGAACCCAACGACTGCGTCGATCCGCTCGCGAAGCCTTGTACCCTCGAAGTGTCGAAGTGTTCGACTACCCACGCACCATCGAAGGGCGATCGGGCATCGCAAATTCCTTGTTATCATATGATCGGTGAGACCCGACCAGTTCCTCACTTGAAAACGCCATAGAGGGAAACGATGGTCGTACCAGCCCAGGAAGTTCAAGGGTATCCTTCACAGGACTGAGGCGCCCAAACCAGAACCCTTGCGATTGGTGTGGGAGTGTCAAATATTGAACTTTAGATTGTTAAAAAATTATGGATTCCACTTCTGTCAAGGTAAAAGGTAAAGCCACCGGAGTTACCGCAACAGCGCATCCCAGCGGCGATAAGCGCTTCAAAGTTCTAGATGTAACTATGAAGCGCCATCGGTATCAGCAAGATGCGCTGATTGAAATTCTCCACAAGGCTCAAGAATTATTCGGCTATCTCGAAGACGATCTCTTACTTTACGTGGCCCACAGCTTAAAACTGCCACAAAGCAAAGTTTATGGGGTAGCAACTTTCTACCATTTATTCTCACTAAAACCCAAGGGAGTTCATACTTGCGTGGTATGTACGGGAACCGCTTGTTATGTAAAAGGTGCCCAAACTTTGTTAGCAACCGTAGAAAAGTTTGCTAATATTCACGCAGGTGAAACAACACCAGATAACCAACTTTCCTTAACCACAGCCCGTTGTATTGGGGCCTGTGGGATTGCGCCGGCGGTGGTGTTTGATGGTAAAGTGGCGAGTCAGGTGACACCAGAGGCGGCGTGCGATCGCATTAAAGATTGGATTGGGTAATTGGTAATTGGTAATTGGTAATTGGTAATTGTTAATTGCTAATTGCTAATTGCTAATTGCTAATTGTTAATTGCTAATTGCTAATTGTTAATTGCTAATTGCTAATTGCTAATTAGTAAAAAGTAATTCCTAATTTCCAAGTCCTAATTACCAATTCGTCATAATGGAGATAAAAATATGGAGTTAACTGAACTGCTAGAGATTGGAGAAAAAGAGCGCAAACAACAGAAAAATATTCGCGTTCATTGTTGCACCTCAACGGGTTGTCAAGCTGCTAACTCGCTGTTGGTAAAAAAAGAGATGGAACAGGCGGTAGTAGCCAATGGATTGAGCGATCGCGTGCAAGTTGTTGGAGTCGGTTGCATGGGATTTTGTGGTATGGGGCCAATCGTAGAAATCGAGCCTCAAGATACACTTTACGAAAAAGTTACCCCCGAACAAGCTCCCTCAATTATTGAGGCTTTAAATGGTGGCGAAACCACAGCTTTAAAAGGCGATCCCAATCATCCATTTTTTGCCCAACAGTTGAAAATTGTCCGGGAACATAGCGGCAAAATTGACCCGGAAAAAATCGAAGAATATATCGCAATTGGTGGCTATCAAGCGCTTTATCATGCTATCCATGAAATGACCCCCGCTGAAGTAGTTCAAGAAATCACTAAATCGGGATTACGGGGACGAGGTGGTGCAGGTTTTCCCACAGGTTTAAAGTGGGCAACTGTGGCAAAAATGCCAACCGGACAAAAGTATGTAATTTGCAATGGTGACGAAGGCGATCCGGGGGCGTTTATGGATCGTAGCGTATTAGAAAGCGATCCCCATAAAGTATTAGAAGGAATGGCGATCGCAGGTTACGCCGTCGGTGCCAATCAAGGCTATCTTTATGTTCGGGCTGAATATCCTTTAGCCATTCACCGCTTAGAAATTGCCATCAAACAAGGTAAGAAGCTAGGCGTTTTAGGTTCTCAAGTCTTTGGTTCTTCCTTCGATTTTCGCATAGATATCCGCGTCGGTGCCGGGGCCTTTGTCTGCGGTGAAGAAACGGCTTTAATTTCCTCCGTTGAAGGCGGGCGCGGCAATCCCCGTCCTCGTCCACCTTACCCCGCCCAATCTGGTTTGTGGGGGAATCCAACGCTAATTAATAACGTGGAAACCTTAGCAAATATCGCGCCAATTATTGATAGAGGCGCCGACTGGTTTGCGAGTATTGGGACAGAGAAAAGTAAAGGCACAAAAATCTTTTCTTTGACCGGAAAAATCCGCAACAATGGTTTAATTGAAGTGCCGATGGGCATTAGTTTGCGGGAGATAGTTGAAAACATGGGTGGCGGTGTTCCCGGAGGTAGTGTAAAGGCTGTACAAACGGGTGGGCCTTCTGGGGGTTGTATTCCGGCGACGGCGTTAGATACTCCTGTGGATTATGAGTCTTTAGCGAAGCTGGGATCGATAATGGGTTCTGGGGGAATGGTAGTTTTAGATCGGGATAGTAGCATGGTCGAAATTGCCCAATTTTATATGGAATTTTGCCAGGGCGAAACCTGTGGAAAGTGCATTCCCTGTCGTGCGGGGACTGTGCAAATGTATCAAGCTTTAACTAAGATTTTAAATCGGCAAGCAACGATGGATGATTTAGAACAGTTAGAGCAACTTTGTGAAATGGTAAAAGCTACAAGTTTATGCGGTTTGGGACAATCAGCACCCAATCCAGTATTAAGCACATTGCGCTATTTCCGGCATGAATATCTGGAATTAATTAGTCATTAGTCATCGATCATTGGTAATTAGTGGGTACTAATTACCAATGACTAATCACCATTGAATTTCTGAAATTCTTTGAATTCGTGTTACGATCGCTGCTCAAAAAAACTCTAGAGAATTGAAAATGAAAGTCACGAATGTTGATGAATTGGAATTGTTGATTCAAAGGGTAAAAGCGGCGCAAACTGAATTTGCCACCTATACTCAAGAGCAAGTCGATCGCATCTTTAAACAAGCTGCTCTCGCTGCTAGTGCTGCCCGTATTCCCTTAGCCAAGGCGGCGGTGAAAGAATCTGGCATGGGTGTGATCGAAGATAAAGCGATCAAAAATCATTTTGCCTCAGAAATGATTTACAACAAATACAAGAATGACAAAACTTGTGGCGTAATTGAATCAGACAAACATTTTGGCTATGAGCGCATTGCCGAACCCGTCGGACTCCTAGCGGGGATCGTACCTGTCACCAATCCCACTTCGACCACCATTTTCAAGTCTTTGATTGCTTTAAAAACGAGAAATGGGATCATTTTCTCACCCCATCCACGCGCTAAAAACTGCACGATCGCCGCGGCAAAAATTGTGCTTGATGCCGCCGTGGCTGCGGGTGCGCCCCCAGATATCATTGGCTGGATTGATGAGCCAACCGTGCCACTTTCCCAAGCTTTGATGCAGCACCACAATATCAAGCTGATTTTGGCAACAGGTGGGCCAGGGATGGTCAAAGCCGCCTACTCTTCAGGACATCCTTCCCTCGGTGTGGGCGCAGGTAACACTCCCGCGATCGTTGATGAAACCGCGCATATTCAAATGGCGGTGAGTTCGATTCTGCTGAGTAAAACCTTTGACAATGGCACGATTTGCGCTTCAGAACAGTCGGTGATTGTGGTAGATGCAGTTTATGAAACTGTCAGAGAGGAATTCATCAAGCGCGGTGCTTATTTCCTCAATTCAGAAGAACGTGACCAAGTACGAAAGGTGATTTTAACCGATGGACGTTTGAATGCTGAAATCGTTGGACAGTCGGTGCTCAAAATCGCAGAAGTTGCTGGTTTTGAAGTGCCAGTGAATACAAAAGTTTTGATTGGAGAAGTCGAAACGATCGCCAAAGATGAACCCTTTGCTTATGAGAAACTTTCGCCGATCCTGGCCATGTACCGCGCTCAGGATTTTAATGATGCCGTAGAAAAGGCTGAATCATTGATCTTCTTCGGTGGACATGGACATACTTCGGTGCTGTACACGGCTCCAAACAATCAGAAGCATATTCATTATTTTGAAACCAAGGTCGAAACTTCGCGGGTGCTGATTAATACACCATCTTCTCAAGGGGCGATCGGCGATCTTTACAATTTTCGACTCGATCCCTCACTGACACTTGGTTGTGGTAGCTGGGGCGATAATTCCATTTCGGCAAATGTGACACCACATCATCTGCTGAATATCAAAACCGTCGCCTCGCGTCGTGAGAATATGCTATGGTTTCGCATCCCACCGAAGATTTACTTCAAATCGGGCTGTTTACCTGTGGCGCTGCGGGATCTGGCCGGCAAAAAACGCGCTCTGATTGTCACCGATCGCCCTTTATTTGAACTCGGTTTGATCAAAGAAGTCACTGATAGTTTGGAAGAAATCGGCATCGCCCACTATACCTTTTATGATGTCGAACCAGATCCTTCCTTAGCCACAGTTAACAAAGGTTTGGAAATCTGCAATAGCTTCCATCCCGATGTGATTATTGCCTTTGGTGGTGGCTCGCCGATGGATGCCGCCAAGGTGATGTGGTTGATGTACGAACATCCCGAGATCGAGTTTGAAGGATTGGCGATGCGGTTTATGGATATTCGCAAGCGTGTCTATGAGCTTCCACCCTTGGGCGGAAAAGCAATCATGGTATCAATTCCCACCACATCGGGAACTGGTTCAGAAGTTACACCTTTTGCGGTGGTGAAAGATGAGAAATCTGGCATCAAATATCCCCTGGCCGATTATGCTTTGACTCCGAATATTGCGATCGTCGATCCCGAACTGACGATGCATATACCAAAACGACTCACAGCCTATGGCGGCATTGATGCGCTGACTCATGCGCTCGAAGCTTACGTTTCGGTATTGGCTTCTGAATATACCAATGGATTAGCACTAGAAGCAATTCGTCTGTTGTTCAAATATCTGCCCAGTGCTTACAAAAATGGTGCGAATGATCCCAAAGCACGGGAAAAAGTCCATTATGCCGCCACCATCGCCGGCATGGCATTTGCTAACGCTTTCCTAGGAGTTTGTCATTCCATCGCCCACCAGTTAGGCGGAACTTGTCACATTCCGCATGGTTTAGCAAACGCGCTGATGATTTCCCATGTGATTCGTTACAATGCGACAGATGTTCCGTTTAAGCAAGCGATTTTCTCGCAGAACAAATATCCCAATAGCAAGTGGCGCTATGCGCGGATTGCGGACTATCTGAATTTGGGTGGTGAGACTGAAGAGGAAAAAGTGGTGAAGTTGATTGAGGCTGTGGAAGATCTAAAACGTCAAGTTGATATTCCTGACACAATTCAAGAGGTACTCTCAGCCCAGGGTGTCAGCGATGACTTTTTCTTGGCGCGTGTCGAAGAAATGGCAGATCAGGCTTTTGACGATCAATGCACAGGCGCAAATCCTCGCTATCCTCTGATTGAAGATCTCAAGCAGTTGATGATGCAAGCCTATTCTCATACAGCACTTGGCGTTCTAACTAAAACTAAATAGTTTTTGTAAAAGGGTGTTCTAGAATTAGAGATAGTGCCGTAATATCAAGTCCGTTAGCAACAGACTTGATATTACTGGAAATGTTACCGCTTTACGCAATCCTTGTAGGGACACGGCAATGCCGTGTCCCTACCGTGTTTCATAACAGTAGGGACACGGCAATGCCGTGTCCCTACTGCTGTATCAAGACACGGCAATGCCGTGTCCCTACTGCTGTATCAAGTCCGTTAGCAACAGACTTGATATTACTGGAAATGTTACCGCTTTACGCAATCCTTGTAGGGACACGGCAATGCCGTGTCCCTATCTGTATGGCAACGCGCCGATCGCATAGTAAGAGTTAAAAAATGTTAAGAAACCAGAGATTATGTAGATCAGCTAATTAATTGATGTATAATGTAGTCAATCAAATTTTAAACTCCTGGATAATTATCATGGTACAAAATACAAAATTTCAAGCCTATGCCTCTTTAAAGGTAGGCGAAAAACTCCAACAATGGGAATATGAACCAGCCCCTTTATCTCTCAATGATGTGGAGATTGAAGTTACTCACAATGGGTTGTGTCACACCGATATTCACATGAGGGATAATGACTGGAATGTTAGTAAATTTCCCCTCGTAGCAGGTCATGAAGTAGTCGGAAAAGTAACTCAACTTGGGGAAGAAGTTACTGGTTTGCAAATCGGCGATCGCGTCGGTTTTGGGTGGATTCGTAATTCTTGTCGAGTCTGTGACGCTTGTTTACGCGGAGAAGAAAACGTTTGTCGCCAAGGCTATACAGGATTAATTGTGGGGAATCATGGCGGCTTTGCGAACAAATTACGAGTTTCCGCTGATTTTGCCTACAAAATACCTGATGGTTTAGATTCTGCCAGTGCAGCCCCCCTATTATGTGCTGGAATTACGGTTTATAGCCCCTTAAGGACCTATATCAAATATCCGGGGGCAAAAGTGGGAGTGGTGGGGATTGGAGGATTAGGACATCTGGCGATTAAATTTGCCCGTGCAATGGGAGCAGAAGTTACTGCTTTTTCTACATCTCCTGATAAAGAAGCTGAAGCTAAAGAATTTGGGGCGCATCATTTCTGTAATTGGAAAAATGCCGAACAAATCAAAGAAGCAAGTGCTACGCAAGATCTACTTTTAAGTACAGTTTCCTCGGAAATTGATTGGGAGCAAGCCTTTGGTTTATTAGCAAATAACGGAGTTTTATGCTTGGCGGGGCTTCCTGTTTCTATCCTGAATATTCCCCTACTTTCTTTAGTATTTGGTCAAAAAGCGATCGCAGGTAGTGTAGTTGGTGGACGGCGTTTTATGAAAGAAATGCTGGAATTTGTCGCCCTTCACCAAATTAAACCGATGATTGAAACCATGCCGATTTCGCAGATTAATGAAGCAATGGATAAAGTAGTAGCAAATAAAGCTCGTTATCGAATTGTTTTAGTTTAATCATTAGGGTGCGTGATCTTTCAATAACACGCACCTTATTCCTTCAGAAACAGGAGTTAATTCTTTTAACATTTGAAACGTCAAGTTGATCTGACTGCCACAATTCAAGAGGCACGATTTAGAAGCAAGAAGCAAGAAGTAATAAGGAAGAATGCTCATATAGCAAGCTTTTGAGCCATCTGTATCTTAGGTTGAATTAGGTGGATTCACCTAAAAGTTGTTGAATAGTGGTTACCAATTGCTTCAGCTTAACTGGCTTAGTTATATAATCATTGGCTCCTGCTTCTAAGCAACGATCGCGATCGCCCGTCATGGCTAAAGCAGTTAGGGCAACGATCGGCACATCGACTAAGTTTGGAATACGACGGATCTGCTGCATAGCTTCTATTCCATCCATCCCAGGCATTTGGATATCCATCAAAATCAAATCAGGCTGCTGACTTATTGCCAGATCAATAGCTTCTTGACCATTTTTAGCCTGCAGAATGCGATAGCCCTTAGCTCCCAGGTAGCTAGAAACCGTACTGATATTGGCTTCATTATCTTCTGCTAAGAGGATCAGGGGCTGCTCGACAACAACAGGTTGAGGAAAGATTTTAGATATAGCGATCTCTTCCAGACTTTGAACTGGATCGGGAGATAGAGATAAAGTTAGGTTTGGCTGGTTTTTTGTGCGGCACAGATAAGGCAACCGGACAGTAAAACAGCTACCCTTTCCCATTTGGCTATGAAGGCTGATATCCCCTCCATGTAGTTCGACAATTTGCCTCACCAGCGTCAGTCCCAACCCTGTACCTTCGTATTGACGGTTGAGTTTACTGTCCACCTGCACAAAGGGGCGAAAGATTTTGCTCTGATCGTTAGAATCAATGCCAATGCCTGTATCAATCACAGAAATACAGAGGTAATACCTGTTTTCCAAAGGACAGGATTCTAAATTTGAGTAAAGCTGAGACATCTCCTGTGGCTTAGTCAAAAGTATGTGTTCTGCTAAGTTTATTTCTATCTGTTGATAGTACACTTTTAGGCTTACTTGCCCTCCGGTGAGGGTAAATTTAACCGCATTAGTCAACAGGTTGATCAACACCTGTCGGATGCGGCGTTCATCTAGAAACATTTCTCTCAGATCTGGCGGTAAGATCAAATTTAGTTGAATCTTTTTTTTGAAGGCCTGTGATTTAACAAAGTCCAAACTGGATTGGCAAAGATGCGCGACTGAAATTGAGGTGCAATCTAGTAATATCTGTCCAGCTTCAATTTTGGCCACATCCAGAATATCATTGATCAACGACAGCAAATGAGAACTACTCCGCTCAATGGTTTGCAATGCTTTAATTTGTCGCTCATTCACCACGCCAAAGACATTTTCTTGTAGCCCTTCAGTCATGCCTAGAATGGCATTTAAGGGAGTGCGAAGTTCGTGACTCATACTAGCGAGAAACTCGTCCTTAAGACGGGTGGCACGGGTGAGTTCCTCATTGGTTGTTTGCAATTCAACTTCATATTGTTTGCGATCGGCAATATCTGTAATCGTACCAATCGCCCTGACAGATGTACCATGCTTATTTTTTACCACTTGCCCCCGCGATAAAAACCAATGGGTCGTACCATCCGCCTTGAGGAGACGATGTTCGCAAGAAAACTCAGAAGTTTTTTCTTCTAAATGGGCTTGTAATGCTTGTAAAAACAGAGGGCGATCGTCAATATAAATATAATTGACCCAGGTCTTAAGATGAAAATTCTTGCTGAATTCAAAATTTTCATAACTCAGCCACTCTTGAATACCTCGATCTAAAATAAATATATTGGTTTTCAGATCCAAATCCCACACCCATACTTTGGCCGCACGGGTGGCTAATTCATAGCGTTGGGCAACCTGGGCATATTTACGCTCAACTATTTCTAGTTCCATTTGCTTGTAGGCTTTTAACTCTTGAAAAACCGCTGCAAATGTTGCCCCTAAAAAACTAATTTCATTGTTAGGCAAGGTAGGTAAAGAAAACACATCTTGACCTTCACTCTGGATAATGGCTAGATTAATTTTATCTAAGGGAGATAACACTAATCGCCGAATTAGCCAACTCATAAATACTAGAATTAGCAAGGCACTGACTGCCATCGTCAGAATAGAAGATAAGGCACTTTGCAATGCGTCTTGCTCCATTTTTTGCAGATCCATCACGGCGATCGCTACTCCTCGGTGTTTCCTATCCGCCGGAGAACCAACCCCTACTTGATTGAATAAAGTGCTACTAAAGGGCAGCATTTGGACCACAACAGTTTTTCCCTGCAAAACCGTGTGGATATTCTTGTCTATCCCCTGCTCAGAAACCTGTTGCCAGGTTAAGGCCAGAGTTGGGTGAAGTTTGGCATAGTGGCGGTCCTCGATCGCATTTAGGGCAAATTCATTGCTATGGGCCAGCAAAATTCCTTGAGGATCGACAATGGAAACTTCTATTACTGCCGGCAAGGTAGCATAGTTTTGAACAATGCGTTCTAAAAGAAGCATTTCTTTAATTTCAATCAATCCTTCAGAAGCAAATTCAAGCCCATAGGTAATGCTCTCTGCTCGTTGTTGTATTTGTTCCTCCAAATTGTGCCGCAGGGAAGCAGAAGTAATCGACAATGTGGCGATACTAATCACAATTAAAGATAATGCAAAACCCCCCAGCAATTGCTGAAATAGTTTGCGTTTATGAAATCGTTTTGGCTTTTTCATTGCTGCCAATTTTTAGTAGCTTTGACGATTGGTTGAGCGTTAATTTCTACATAATCGCGAATGAGCCGCCCGTGCCGAGGATCTGCTAATAACAATTGTCTAGTCTGTTGCGAGGCTGCTTGTAACCGGCCACCTTCAAACATTCGGCGATTCATTTCCAAGTCACCTTTTTTCAGTCCTGCGTAATCTTTTGCAAATATCTCCACTGTTGTTCCAAGTTGTTTGGCGACAGAAGCAAAAACTTCCTGGGGCTTAGTTTCTAGATCTTTCATTACATCAAACCAAGTTTCAATAAACCGGGTCAATTCATCTTGTTTAGTCGTGGTAATACTCGAACGAGTTGCTAATCCATCAATCACCACACTATCCACATCCGCAGTGGTATAGATGACCTTTCTACCTTCTGCTTTAGCGGTATTTGATAAGAGCGGTTCCCAGAGTACAGATGCATTAACTTTGCCTTGCTTGAGCATGGCGGCTCCCCGTTCATTGATTGCATCCACAATTTCTATCTCATTTGGTTGAAGTTGATTTGCCTTGAGCGCCTCCAACAAAACCAAGTGAGGAACAGTACCAAGCTTGACACTAACTTTCTTACCTTTTAAATCTTTAACCGAGGTGATTTGAGACTCAGCCACAATGCCATCAGAACCAGTAGAAATATCAGCAACCATAATATAAACAGGAGCTTCCTGGTTGGGATCAACCTGAATAACTTCGGCTAAAGGGACAAAGCTGGCATCTTGTGCGCCCCGCATGGTAGAGCGGATATTGTCTTGCTGATTAGTAAAGCGGACAAATTCCACCTCTAAACCATGTTTGCGAAATAGCCCCGTTGCTTGGGCATATAAAGCCACTTGATAACCGGGCCAAGTATTCAGCCCCACCTTAAATGGTTTCAAGGCTCCTGCACCGAAACTACAACCCTTGATGAAAATTGCCATCAAGAAAGGTAAAAAAATTAAGGTTAAGAAAGTTAATTGCTGAGATTTCATAATTTATGAGTTTGTTTTTTTCAAGGTTAAAAACTGTTGAATGATGGCAGCCAACTGTTTGAGCTTAACTGGCTTAGTCATGTAATCATTGGCTCCTGCTTCCAAACAACGATCGCGATCGCCCGTCATGGCTAAAGCAGTTAGAGCAACGATCGGCACATCGACCAAGATTGGAATACGACGGATTTGCTGCATAGCTTCTATTCCATCCATCCCAGGCATTTGAATATCCATCAGAATTAGATTGGGGTTTTCAGACTGAGCTAGAGCGATCGCCTCCCGTCCGTTTTTTGCCAAGAGAATGCGATAGCCTTTGGCTTTCAGGTAGCTCGAAATGGTACTGATATTGGCTTCGTTATCTTCTGCGAGCAAGATTAAGGGATTGGAAATGGGTAATTGGGAATTGGAAATGGGGGATTGGGGATTGGGAATTGGGGATTGGGAATTGGGAATTGGGAATTGGGAAGAGGAGGGCGCACCGGCGGCGCAATACAGGTCGATCGCGAAACAACTTCCTACTCCTACTTCGCTGGTGAGCGATACCTGTCCGCCGTGGAGTTCGACAATACGTTTGACTAGGGCAAGCCCCAAGCCGGTGCCTGTATATTCACGATTCAGGGCGCTATCAATTTGGATGAAAGGCTGAAATAGTTTGTTGATATCTTCTGGAGCAATGCCAATACCTGTGTCAATTACGGCTATTCGCAGATAGTTTTGGGGTAAACTATCGGTAGAATAGGGGTCGGTGTGTGGGGGTTGATGGCTAATTTTTAGGGTGATAAGTCCGCCGGCGGGTGTGAATTTGACGGCGTTGTTGAGCAGGTTGATTAAGACTTGGCGGATGCGCCGTTCATCTATGAATAGGTCGGGCAGATTTGGTGGCTGTTCAATGGTAAGCTGGATGCGTTTTTGCATGGCTTGTTGTTTGATAAATGCCAGACTGGATTGACAGAGATGATTGACAGAAACTAGGGTGCAATCTAGTATTATTTGACCGGATTCAATTTTGGCGACATCCAAAATGTCGTTGATTAATTCTAGTAGGTGAGAGCCACTGCGCTGGATGGTTTGTAAGGCTTTGATTTGTGGTTCGTCCAGGATGCCAAAGATGCCTTCTTGTAGCCCTTCGGTCATGCCTAGAATGGCGTTGAGGGGGGTGCGGAGTTCGTGGCTCATGTTGGCGAGAAATTCGTCTTTGAGGCGGGTGGCGCGGATGAGTTCTTGGTTGGTTGCGTGCAGTTGGGCTTCGTATTGCTTGCGATCGCTAATATCGCGGCAGACACAAATCAACAGTCCATCTTCTGTGAGTGTCAGAGATAGCCCTTCGGCAAAAGTAGAACCATCTTTACGGATGGCGATCGCCTCACCTTGCCAAGCCCGATCGCGCTCCAGGATTGGAAAGACTTCCCGCTCAAACCGTTCCAACTCTTTGGTCGAATACAAGAGTTTCCAAGATTTGCCCAACAGCTCAATGGTTCGACTCCGCTCGATGGTTCGACTCCGCTCACCAACCGCCGGGCGATCGTAGCCAAACAGTTCTAAATGGGCTTGATTCACATAGAGGTAGCTGTCTCCTTGGATAATCGCAATGCCGTCGATGGCCGCTTCAATGGCCGCTAGTTGTTGTTTTAAGGCTGATTCGGCTCGTTTGAGATCGGTGATATCTGCAAAATAGCCAACAATCTCGATTGGGGTACCTTGTTCATCTCGCACTAGGCGCAGTTCATCTCGCATCCAAATGTAGTGACCGTCGTGATGCAAGAAACGATATTCATGCTGATGAGTGTTGTGCTCAAAGAGAGCGGATAGATCTGCAAAAACTTTCTGAGCATCTTCTGGGTGAATATGGTTGGCCCAGAATCCGGGGATTGATAAAAATTCTGATGCTTTGTAGCCCAAAATGGCTTCGATGTTTTTGCTCATAAAGGTGGCTCCATAGTCGCCATAGGGCTTGCAGCTATAGATCATGGCGGGACTGGAGAAGAGCAGAAATTCGAGGCGTTCTTTTAATAGGCGATTTTCTCGCTCTGTCTGTTGGCGATCGGTAATGTCTTGGATGAGGGCGAGTATATAGATCGGTCTATCATCGCTAGATAGGACTGAGGTGGAAATGGAGATGGTGCGCTTCTGTCCATCTTGACGCTGGATTTCCCTTTCCTGGGCGTTCTGATTTTCTTGTCCTATGCCTTTCTGCTGGGCGATGGCCTGTTTTTGAGCCTGTGGATCGGGGTACAAACTTTGATACCAACCCAGGCGGTTGATTTGTTCTAAGGTGTAGCCCGTAATCGCTTGCATTTGCTGATTCCAAATCGTGAAGCGGATCAAGGGAAATTCTTCAATTTGATGGAAAACGCACAGCCCTTCTGTCATGTTTTCTACAATTTGTTGACGGAAGGTGTTTTCGTGCTGGAGTGTTGCTTCGGCCAATTTGCGATCGGTAATGTCGAAGCGAATGGCTAGATACTGAAAAGGTCGCCCTTGTTCATCCAGAAAAGGAACGATGGTGCTAGCAACCCAATAGGGGCTACCGTTTTTGCTGCGGTTGCAAATTTCGCCGCGCCAAACTTGACCGCTCGAAATGGTGCGCCACAGGTTTTGGAAAAAACTGGGGGGATGGTAGCCAGAGTTGACAATGCGATGGGTTTGACCGATGAGTCGATCGCGGGAGTAGCCGGAGACTACACAGAAGCGATCGTTGACGTAAGTAATCACGCCTTTTGGATCGGTGATGACTACAATGGCTGACTGATCTAGGGCTTGTTTAAAGGCTGATAATTCTTGTATTAACTGTTGTCGTTCGAGTTCTGCTTGTTTGCGATCGCTAATATCAAAGTTGATTCCAATCATGCTCTGGGGATTACCCTGGGCATCTCGCACGACGACTCCATAGGCTTTGATAAAGTGGATGCTGCCATCGGGATGTATAACCCGATACTCAGTATCATATTCGGCTTCTCCGTCTAGGGCTTGATGGAGCAATGTTTCGGTATAGGTGCGATCGCCCGGATGGAGCCCGTTTGCCCAAATGTCGTATACCAGACGGGTATCTGTTTGTTTTGTGACACCATACAGTTCGTACATCCGCTCATCCCAAACGATGAGGTTCTGTAGGTCCCATTCCCAACAGCCGATCGCCCCTGATTTGAGGGACAAGGCGAGGCGATCGGATAGTTTCTGTAGTTCTGCTTCTGCACGGAGGCGATCGCTGATGTCTTTCGCGATGCCCAAAAAGCCGATAATTTGCCCCTTGACATCTTTGAGGGCGGTGATGGATAGCGACACGGGAATTCTAATGCCATCTTTGCGGATATAAGTCCACTCTGTTTCGCTGATTAGTCCCAGGCGTGCTTTAGCAACAAAAACTTCAAAGCCGGGGGGAATTTCTTGCTTTAGTTCGGCGGAGAGTATGGCTGCTTGTTCGATTATTTCGTTTGGATCGTGGATGAGTGCAGGGGTGGTTTTACCGATGATTTCTTGAGCATCGTAACCGAGCATCCTTTCGGCTGCGGCATTGAAGGTTTGGATGATGCCTGTTGGGTCTGTGGAGATGATGGAGTAGTCGGCACCATTGAGGATGGCGCGTTGCAGGCTATTGACTTGATGAAGCTCTTGGGTGCGTTCTGCGACTTTGGCTTCTAGTTCTTGGTTGAGTTGCTGGAGTTTTTGTTCGGCTCCTTTGCGATCGCTAATGTCGGTAACTGTTCCTACATAGCCGACTATTTGCCCTTCTGTGTTGAGTTCGGCAACGCACTGCCCATATACCCAGGTAACAGTACCGTCGGGACGTTGAAAGCGATATTCGATCCCAAAAGGGCGTTGGTCAAAGCTTTGATTTTCCTCTGCAAGAAGCGCAACGGGTTGCGTTTTTGCAATTTGGATGTATTGCTGCCATTGGGCGATGACCCAATCGGGATCGTCGGGGTGCATTCCTTGTTGCCATCCTTGTCCGATAATGGCTTCTGGTGTGAGTCCGCCGATCTGACAGTAGCGATCGTTGACATAGGTGCATAGCCCATTCGCATCGGTGCGGAATATCCCCACGGGTGCAGCGGCGGCAAGGGTGGCGTAGCGTTGTTCGCTTTCGATTAGGGTGGCTTCGATCTCGCTGTCGCTTTGTTAGTTCATTCTGCAATTTTTGGTGGGTGGTGGCTTGCTCAAGGGCGATCGCCACCTGTAGAGAAACTTGCCGCAGGAGTTCGATTTCGTCTGTAGTCCAATGGTGCGGCTTTTCTCGATAGCTGGCGAGCATTAACCCCCACAGTTGTTCCTCAATCACGATCGGCACCATCAGCTTGGCGCGAATATCAAACCCCACTAACATTTCCTGATGGCACAGCGTCATTGCTTCGCCGTAGATGTCATTGACGATGCGAATTCTGCCCTGGCGATAGGGTTCAAGCCATTCTGGGCTAATGCAAGGGTCCTGGGCTTCGCTGTGGAGCACCGATCGCCCGGTGCCGGTTATGGCTTCGGCGATGACGGTGCCGCTAAAGTCTGGTCGAAATTGGTAAATGATGACCCGATCGCATTCCAGAAGCGATCGAATTTCCTGCACTGTAGTATCGAGAATATCGGATAAGTTTAGGGATGAGCGGATCTGCTCGGCTATGGTGTTCAGCAGTTGCTCTCGATGGGCTTTTGCTTTGAGGATGAGGGTACGCTCTGCTACTTGCTGTTCGAGTTCAACAGTGCGATTTTCCAGCAGGGCGACTTTTTCGGCTTCTAGGCGTACTACCTTTTGTTCCAAAACCTCTGCTAGTTTGTATAGTTCGAGGGGGTTGAGGGCTTGCAGCAAACTGGTCTGGGTGACGATTCCTAATAGTTCTCCGAGTTCTCCTGTCACGGCTAATCGACGGATCGATCGCTGTTCCATGATCTGCTGTACTGTCCAGAGCGATTCCTCTGGTTTGACCTGAAAAATCGGTGTACTCATTACTGCTTCAGCCAGACAGGTTTCCAGGTTCAAGCCCAAGGCTTGAAATTGCACAATATCCCGCTCGGTAACAATCCCCACTGGTATTTGCAGCGTAAGCGTAGAGATTCCGCCTGGGTGCACAATCATCACGGAACTGACGCGGTGTTCTGCCATAAGTTGGGCGATCGCCAGTAGGGAAATATCTGGTGCTGCACAAATTACTTCGCGGGTCATCACTTCAGATACCAGTCGCAACCGCAGCAAGTCGATCGGTCTGGAAATTTGCCGCAGACTTTCGTGAGTCACTAGGCCCACTAGGCGATCGTGCTCGTCCAGGATGGGTAAATGGCGAATGTGGTGCTGTTGGAGCAGGTTAATGGCAAAAAACAAGTCGGTGAAGGCGGACTCGCCCAGGGTGACGACGGGATGTGCCATCACCTCCCACATCGCCAAACGGTCAAGGGGTTGCTGCTGGGCACTCAGCCGCACCACGTCTCGCTCGGTGAGTAGGCCTACTACGCGCTCGTTTTCTACTACTAATACGCAGCTTGACCGGGCTTCTAGGTGGTGGTTGTTTTGTTGATTTTCTGCGGTTCTGCTGGTGTTGCAGTGCGATCGTACGCTACTCATTTGGGCGATCGCTTCGAGCACTGTCGTATCGGGCGAAACCACCAACGGTTTTCGGGCGATCGCAGCCCTAAGTTGTTCTATTGGGGTGAGAGCCGTAGTACGAATGAACATGAGTTTATCAAAAATACAGAAAGCGAAAAGCCCCGTCCCTTTAGGCGCCGGATGAAAGCGAATTGGGACTCAAGTCCCCTGCAAATTTTCCCGATGATTTGTGAATATATTAACATCAGCCAACCAAAGTTATGCACGCAACACAAAAAGATGTTTGGAAACCGACAAAATAACGAGAGTAATTGTTACCAAACTCCTGAATTGGTCAAATAAACTTGACCAATTCGGCACTTACGAAGGTGGTCAAGTTTTTTTGACTGACGGCGGTGGTTCGAGTTACCCCCAAGCTAGAGGCATATAGCTGGCAAAAGTATAGTCATTTATAGACATGGGAGGCTTCAAGTCCCTCCCCCTTCACTTTTACTTTGAGCGGATTAACCCGCCTCGGCTGAACTACGCAGCTCTCTATCAAGAAAGCTGAACGCATTTGGGATTGCTTTTCTGAGAATGTTATACGCTGCGTTCACGTCAGAATTAATTAACTGACCAGTCGATGTTTTGTACAAACCTCGCTCGATCCGTTTACCAGTGAACACAGGCTCTTTTTCTGTTTTCCCATAAACAGGCATTGGGTCTAAACCCACAAAACTTGCTCTGGACCTGTAGGATTCTTCCTGCACAATCACTGTGATTCCCACCAAGCGAGCTTTGTATTCTAACATCTCAATCAATCGAGAGTAAGGAATGCTGACCAAGTTTTGGTTGGTTTGCTTCCCTAGATCAATTTCAGTTTTCCACTGTGCATTCTTGCCAATTACTAGCGTCCCAATTTGTTTTGTATTTAAAATGGCAACAATCACAGGACTAGCATGATGCAAGTAATTATCAACTTTCTGATTGCGACAGCGAGTTAATCGCTGAATCCTGGGTGAGGTTTGACGGTTCCCTTTTAACTGGGATTGTAATCGGGATTTGCGTTTGTTATAGAACTGGTTAATCGATTTTAATGGTCGCCCGTTAATCAACAAAGGAATAAATCCCGGTTGATTTGAAGTTAACGCCACTAAATTGTCCAGTCCCAAATCAATACTAGCTACAGAGTTGGCATTGCTGATGGTGGACTCCGGTTCATCATAAATCACCTCAATTACATAGGAATCACATTTTGGAACCAGCCTGACTTGGCAAACCTGGTCGGGATTGACTTTGGTTTTAATTGAAAGTTCCGTGCCAGAAAGTTTAATGATTCCTTGTTTCAATTGTTGGCTGCTAATCGCTTGAATCGTGTAGACGAGAAGGTTTCGCCCTTTGACCTGAGCTTTGTACAACGGCCGTTTGGGGCGACCTGTGAACTTAGAATAATCAGCCTTGTAAGCTTTAACTGCTTCAAAAAACGATTTCCAATTCTTGTCTAACACCATTAAGATTTGCTGACTTACTTTAGCAGGCAAAGCCTTATATGCTTCGTGAGACTTCATCAATCGGTTGATTTCGTTGTAATTGACATAGCCCCACCCATAAATAAAGCTCTGACGAATAACGTAATTGGCGGCATTGTACAGGTTTTTGGACTTGAAAGCTAGTTCGTCAATTTGGGCGAAACGGTGTTCCGTTGATTTAATGATGTGTCTCTCTGTTAACTGCATTCAGAGCCTCCATCTTTTAACTCAGCGATTATTTTTTCCCTCTTTCTGCTAGCGCGACGTTGCCCATAAAGTCGTGCAGCAAAACTTGTGACTATCGCTACTAAGTCTTGCATTCACTCATCTTTGCCGTTCTCAGCAAGATTAACTATTTCTAGTTTGACTCCTAATCGAAGAAGCAATACGCTTAAATAATTCGTACCAAATCGAGCCAATCGGTCTTTATGCTCCACTAGCAAAATGTCGTAGTCATCTTGTTGTAGCAGTGTTTCCAACAGCTTCCTGTGGTCATTCAATCCGCTGCCGATTTCTTTTACATTCCTAATAATTTGATAACCATTGGCAATTGCGTACTCGGTCAACCGCTCTGATTGGCGGTTAAGATTTTCTTTATTTTCGGACGAAGAGACTCTACTATAAATAGCGACTCGATTCTTCTTCACTTCGGTGGATGGTGCTTGTGGCACGTAGTCAACGATGATTAAACCGCTTTCTGTTTGTCGTGCCGGATGTGGTAGTTTATTCGCTTTCCACCACCGCCACGCAGTTGTGTAACTTATGCCTATTGCTTTGGCGTAGTCAGGTAGTTTCATTTTAACCTCCTGACTACATATTACCATCTTTGCTTACTAATGCTTATAAGCTTAATGAATTTTTACAATACTATATTTACTTACGGTTCGCTCTTGCATGAAATGAGTTAGGGAAATTGGGCGACTGTCAGGTAACGCTCTTTCATCACTCTCATGAGCGCATAAACAGAGAAAGTGCCGTCAACCCTTTACTGGAATATGTTTGAGGCCATATCACTCGCTGCGATCGAATTTGCGGTGCCCGCTCGCGTAGTCGAAGGGTTGACGATTACTGTCACAATTAGTCACAGTAAGGTGCGCCTCGGCGCACCCTAGGAATAGACTGTCACAATTATAGCCTTTCTCAGTAACAGTGCGGTGTACGCTTGATAAGCGGGCCTAGGGCCTAGGGCCTAGGGTTATAGGGCATACCTCATCAAGATTGAGAACTGCTATAGTCTCAGTAAGGTGCGCCCCTAAGCACCCTAGGAAGAGTAAGTCCCTAGGTCTCCTATTGTCTAGATTGTTAACTGTTAACGGTTAACGGTTAACAGTTAACGGTGAAGGGGTTGCTGCTGGGCACGCGCGCCGCACCACGTCTCGCTCGGGGAGAAAGACTAGGAAATCCACCGGTAAATCTCATGCTTGGAATCACACTCAGTAGTCGCTACAGCATTATCCGTCATTTGGGAGGCGGCGGATTTGCTCAAACTTACCTAGCTGAAGATCAGCAGCTACCAGGAAATCACCTCTGCGTCGTCAAACAACTCAAACCCCAAGCAACTGATCCGGAAACTCTACAGGTAGCAAGACGTTTGTTCGATACCGAAGCACAAGTTTTGTACAAGTTGGGAAATCACGATCGCATTCCTCAACTTTTTGCTTACTTTGAAGAAAATCAAGAGTTTTATCTCGTTCAAGAATTTATAGAAGGTCATGATTTAAGTCAAGAAATTATACCAGTTGCTGCCGCTGCAACTGCGGCCAGTATGAAGGAAGATGAAGTCATTATTATCTTGCAGGAAATTCTCGAAATTTTAGACTTCGTACACCAGCAAAATGTCATCCATCGCGATGTCAATCCCCGCAATATAATTCGGAGAGTTCGAGATGGAAAATTAGTTTTAATTGACTTCGGTGCAGTCAAAGAAATCACGACTCAAATTACCAATCCTCAGCCTAAAAATAGCTTGAGCGTGAGCATTGGTACTCCCGGTTATATGCCTAGCGAACAAGCTCACGGCAACCCGAAACTTAGCAGCGATATCTATGCCACAGGTACGATCGCAATTCAATGTCTCACTGGCATATCTCCCCACCAATTACCAAAAGATCCCGACACAGAAGAGATAATTTGGCAGAACAAAGCATCAGTCAGTCCTGAATTTGCTAAGGTTTTAGATAAAATGGTGCGCTACGATTTTCGGCAGCGTTATGCGAGTGCCGCCGCAGCATTGCAAGCTATTAAAGAATGTAAAACTTCGATCGCCGGTACTATTCCTGTATTGATTCCTGTTGTTACTCCCAATAAGCCGGCCAAGTCTCGAAGCAAACTGTATTTGAAAATTTCGGCGATCGCCTGTTTAGTTGGTATCAGTATTGTCGGTTCTAGTTATGTGATTAATACTCTGAATTCGGCTAATGCAACTGAGCTACATAACCGAGGTAATACTCTTTACAATTTAACTCGATTTGAAGAAGCTCTGGCAGTTTACGATCGCGCCATTAATCTGAGACCAGATTACGCGGAAGTTTGGCAAGAAAAAGCTAAAACTTTGTATGAACTCAAAAAATACCAAGAATCGCAATCAGCCTATGACAAAGCAATAGAATTAAAGCCGGAATACCTAGAAGCTTGGACTGGACGTGGTTATGCTTTGGATAAATTGCAGCAGTCTCAAGGGGCGATCGCCTCTTTTGAACAGGCTTTAAAAATTCAGCCAGACTATCCCGCAGCGTGGCAAGGAAGAGGCGATGCACTGTTAAATTCGCAGCGGTACGAAGAAGCGATCGGAGCCTACGAAAAAGCCGTCAAATTTCAGCCAAACTTGTACCAAGCTTGGTACAATCAGGGACAAGCTTACCAGAATTTAAAACAGTATGAACAAGCTGTACAATCCTATCAAAAAACAGTCGAAATTAAATCAGATAACCCTGAAGCATGGTATGATTTAGGTAATGTTTTTTTAGAATTGAACAAAAATCAAGAAGCCTTAGAAGCTTACGAGAAAGCCGTGCGCTTCCAACCAAATTTTTACCAAGGATGGTACAGTAAAGGCATCGCTTTGCTGAGAATGCGGAGGAATGAAGAATCTGTAGCAGCTTACGAACAAGCTGTTAAATTAAAACCAGACTATTATCAAGCATGGTACAATTTAGGCTGGTCGTACCACGAATTACGCAGGTACGAACAAGCAATTGAATGTTACAGCAAAGCCCTTGATTTAAACCCGAAAGAATCTCAAGCTTGGTACAATAGAGGCAATGCACAATATAATTTGAAGCGGTACGAAGATGCGATCGCCTCTTACAATGAAGCCGTTTATGTCAAGCCAGACCACTGGGAAGCCTGGTACAGTCGCGGTAATGCCCTGGTGGCAGTAAAAAGATACCAAGATGCGATCGCATCCTATGACAAAGCAATTCGCTACAAACCGGATTACGGAGCGGCAATAGAGGCAAAAAAGCGGGCGGAAAGTCAGCTAGGAACCAGTCAACCACAGCTCAAACAACAATAGTTTTTAACTGAATTTGGTATTATTATTAGTCCCCCTCTGCGGGGACTTTGTTTGTGTAGTAGCGATTTCAATCGCCGAGTTTTATAGCCAAAGTCAGGATTCAGGATTCAGGATTCAGGATTCAGGAGTAGGATGCTTAACTATTAATGGTTTCAGGAATCGTTAATGTCCTAACACTGGCGATTGCTATATCCAGGACTTACGCAGGCACACTATATAGTGTGCCTGCGTAAGTCCTGTTTAATTATGCACTACAGAAACTAAATTCGTCAATAAATTCGTCAATCATTTTGTTATAATCTAGATAGTTCCTAAACGAGGTTATCTATGGAAGGAGATCTGACTGACCACGAAATCCATAAAATCAAGGTAAGAAGAAAGGGAAGAGATGTAGATTATGGGATTTGGTATGAAATCCGAAATGATGATATGGGTGACATTCTTGCTACCGATGAGGATGGTCAATTTTGGTTGATAGACGACATTGATTGCCGTCGATACAATTACGCATTTGATGATTACGATTCAGCTTATGAAAGTGCTTTAAAATATGAACAAACAGAGCAACATCGGTTGACAAAAGAAGCACAACAACAAGTTCTTAAAGAAAAGCGTGAGAAATGGCGCATCAAAGAGTTACAACGTCAAGAATTTCTCAAAAATAACCCTTCTTATGCGGATGAAAATAAGCCTCCTTATGTGGATGAAATTGGTCTTGCTTATGCGAATGAAAATGGTCTTTTTTATGTGGATGAATCTGCCATAAATTTCACACGCGAATGAAATTTAGTAAGGAGAAAACAAAATCTCTTTGAAAACATTGGGGTTGTATTTAAGTTTAGCTCTCGTTGCTATTCCGGCGGTGAGAGCTTGGCAATTAAGGACAAGCACTCCTAATTCTACTGGTGTTTGACCAGTACCAAAGACACAAGAAACTAAAACTCTAGGAACTTTAGATTGTTTAGGTGGAAGCTCAACTTCTTTTACCGACAATCTAACATCTTTCCATTCACCAGGCGATGGGACTGGGTATTGAGGAAGTGGAAGAATTAAATACCATTTCTCTTTAGCCCCTTTTACTGTAACATCAACGGTTTTGAGACTCCATCCACCTTTCTGTAGTGGGTGTGAAATTATTTCACACTCCAAAACTTGACCATATTCGATCGAACTGCTATTAATAGATGTTATCCCCGCATTAATCCAATTTAAACCATTCTTAACCTTCACATTTAGGGTATCTTCTTTCTCTTTGACTCGCTTCATTCTTGGGTGAGGACGTTCATACATTGTTGTCACCGAACCGTCTTTTCTTAGGTAAACATATTGTCCGGCCTCTAAAAGTCTATCGAGGATTAATTTTCCTTTAGTATCAAAGATTTTACTGTCTTTGACAACAGCGTAGACAGTACCATCATTATCAAAAAAGTTGGGTGTTCTAAAATTCAAAGCTATCCAGCCAGCGCCGTTGACAAAGACTTGTTGATTCTTAGAATCGTTATCGGGAATGGATTTATATCTATCCATGAATTTGTAAGTGCCAAGCAGAAAGACAGACGTTTTTTGAGTAATGGGGAGACGATCTAGAATGCTGGGAGCTTCATCGTGTTGAAAACCATAGATGCTAAAATCGTACCTTTCTCTTAGTAATTGTCCGGCAATAATGTCGGGAAAAAGTAGAAAAGGAAAACTTGCTTTACCTAATGCATGGTTGATGACTGGTCTTTCATTATGAGCAACCCACCAATAAGCCGTAGCCCAACTAAAAAGTTTTTGACTAGTTTCTACTTCCGAAAGTTGGCTTTTTTTCAGGCGATATTCTAAATCTTTGCGAACTTCTTTCACCTGTTTCATTAACTTTGAAATCGCACTGCTTTCATTTTTGCTAGAAACTGCGATCGCCTGTCGTAACCTTTGATAGTATCGAAATTGCACAGGAACTTTATCATTATCAGTCGCAATTCCATCTAATAATTCTACCAACAAATCTGAATTGATTTTGCCGTGAGCATCCCCGGTGCTGTACTTGTTATCGTAGTCATCATCGGGACGGTTGTTGGTTAATTTCAAATCTGGAACTACCAAAATCTTGGCATTATCTAGACAAAATAATGCTTTGGATTCACTCAAACTGATTGACCCGTAGTTGATTCGACCCATGTTAGCTTTCTCTGGGGGAAAGTAGAACTCTCCAACCGTTCCTTTGGTCTTTTCATTCTTTCGAGTACACACAAAATGCCCATGTTTGCGCGCACCGCCCGCTATGTCAAGAGAAAAGTTTTCATAGTCGTCTAAAAGTTCTGTATCATCTACTCTTGAATCTGTAGGAATTGCACAAATAGAAAACTCTGTATCAGGGTGCAATTGAGACAACATGATGTTTTTGTAGACAGTTTCATTTAATCTTGCAGTTTTGCTACCATCGGGTTTTGTTTTGTACATCCACTGTTTTTGTTTGCCGTTCCACACACCAAACTTACTGGTAGATTTAATGCGAATTAGTCGATCGCCATAGATAGCTGAACCTAAAGCAATGAGGTTATAGGTAAAAACAAAACGTTCGGGAGGAACAGGTTTTTTAGGGTCTGGCATGGTTTATTTCTCCTCTGTTTCTTCTTCTTCAAAGTCGTAAAAGAATATATCAAAACTTTCGTATTCAATATCCTCGTCCTTTTCTTTCTCCTCTTTCTCGAAAACTTGAGCAAGTTTATTTTTAGACTAGAAAAAGAGATTGCGTCTTGTGTTCCGGGAGAGTCATCACCGTTGCTAAAAGCGTAAAGTGAATGGCATTCGTAAACAATAACTTTGTTACGTTCCGGTCCAGCGTTGGCGCGTTCGTTGGAAAATTCCACAGTTCGATCGGGTGGAAAATATTTAGGTTTGAAACCGGGGGCGATCGTCCCATCTTTTAACCGAGTTTTCTTCTGAACCCATCGGGCATTATGAATCAGAGTTTTCAAACCTCTAGCTTTGGCGGCTTTTTCGGCAAAAGTATCAGCTCCTGTTGCGCCACCGGAGACGAGGGTGCAAGATGCGGGGAGAGCGTTGACGAATTGTGCGATCGCATCTTCAGCCCATCTGTCTTTGAACTCTCGGCTTCCGACAACAGCAACGTAGGTATTTGGGGGAACGGCTGCGCCATACTTAGCAAAGCGTTGAGGGTCTTTGAACTCTGGAAGGGGATTAGGAAGTCGAACATTGGGCAAACGGTAATAAGCAACGAGCGCTTTACTCCCGGCAGCTTTGATTAATGCTCCAATATCTGGGTCAACTTCATCCCATTGAGCGTGCAGATAATGAAACTTTGCGGGGTCAAAAGGTGCATCAGTTTCTACCCAACCTTCGGGAGCTTCGTTAGGAAGTTTGCCATGAACGATGACATCTTTGTATCTTTCACGATAGAGATAGCGTTGAACTTGTCCATCAAAACCAACTTGGGGGCCGGCGATTTTACCGCCAACACCGCGCACATGAATCACGGGATTTTTGGTAGGTACACCGTTAAGTTTTAGATACCATTCCCGGTGTTTGTTATCAATGATACTTTCAATTTCTAATTCAGATGTGGGATTTAAACCTTCAATCCAATTGCGTCCGACCATGCCAACATGAAGTCGATCGTCTGAAGTTAGGGGTTCATCGGGAGTTGAGGGCACTTTGTTCTCCTTAATCATCCATAGAGCAGCGTTTCTTATTATATCGCCATGACAAGCGAGTGGTTTGCAATGACATACCAATTCCAAATCTTTGCCAGAGGCGAGTAAGGAGGAATTTGTGGCCAACGTTTGCTAGTTGTGGGATGAATTTTGGTGTATCCTAGTGAGCCAAACCATCCATATTTTCCACAATTCGTCATTCCGCACCCAGAGCGATCGACTCTAGCATTGAATGGCGGAGCTGTTTCGACAATCGATTCTATTTCTTTCAGAACTGCCTCTTTTTGAGGCGCAGCATATCCTCTAACTCTTGTAATTGCCATGAGTTTTTCCTAGATTGGTTTCCCTGCTCCCATGTGAATATTGAGCGAGTGCTTGTTCTTAAACTCTTCCAGAAATTTTATAGCATCTGGGATACTCATAATAACAGGAACATCAGTTGATAAATTATATCCTCCTGCTACTTGGAGCGGCTCTAGCGAAG
Source organism: Microcoleus sp. (assembly GCA_042408215.1). Lineage (GTDB taxonomy): Bacteria > Cyanobacteriota > Cyanobacteriia > Cyanobacteriales > Microcoleaceae > Microcoleus. The sequence continues at coordinate 473,379 of JAYFMW010000005.1, forward strand.
GGTCTTTTGCTATATCTTCTGGCTTATTAACTTTAAGTCCCACACCGTAGATTCCCGAATAAGCTACGGTCGCTAAAGCCAATAAATCTTTCTTCATTTTAGCAAATTCGATCGTAGCGTCATCAGCATTTTGAATGCTTGCATAAGCAAAGCCCGGATATTTTTCATGTTCAGCCAACAGGTAGAAATGCTCGAACAGAACCTTTTGTTTCTTGTTCATGGCTAATATAATAATAATCGACACAACTAATATTGGGACAGCCGCCAACAAAAACATCCCTCCTGTGGGCTGCTAAACTTTTAGCGAACAGCAGGAGCAATTAGGGTGACGCGGCGGCTGTCTACTAACATTGGCCAAAAACCTCGATCGCTCAGTGTTTTTACCGCAGCAGTAGCAGCGTTTTGATCCGTTGTATAAGCGATGAATAAAAACGGACGTTGGCCATAGGAAGCTAAGCCTACTTGCGTGCCTAATACTTGCTTGACTTGGGCTGCTAATTCGGGTTGATTAAAGTAATCTACCAACACTGCATAACCAGGGCCGAGGGGTTGGGGATTAAAGGCGAAACTGTCATTTGGAGGAGCGGCGGCTGGTTGAGGATAGGTGGCTGGTTGAGGATCGTAGACTGGCAAATTTTGGGGTAGGCCGGCCAAGGGCGATCGCACTACGTAAGCCGTCAATCCGACAATATCTTGGATGTATTTAACCCAATCGCTGGCGATTTCCGAGTTGCGAAAGCCACCAACTCGCGTTACGGTGTCGTTGATATATCGGCAAACTGTATTGTTAGTATTTCCGGGAAAAGAGCGTTTTGCTCTTTCTTGCTGTTCCGGGGTTTTCGTGACAATTAACAGTAGATATTCGTCGGACTTTGGCGGTTCGCAGAGCCTTTGAGCATTGACAGAATTCGGTAAAATTGTCAAGCCCAAAACAGCGATCAAACTAGCAGAAAATAGAGGCTGATAGAGTATATATTTGTACAATATACTCCTCAGTCTTGTTAATTGTTTTGTTGATTTTTGGGCGAGGTTCATGCTATCTGTAGAGATGCGAGGGCATCGGGGATAGTTTCTGAGGGTGCTTGAAATTCACCAGTGAGTACATATTCTAATCGCAGTTTCAACCAGGTGATGAATTTAGGATCGGTGGAAATAATGGCGGCTGAGGGCTGAGGGCATTTTGCCTTGATCGACGCCATTGTTGGTGCTTCGATGAAGGCTGGCTGTTTGACTAACCAGAAGTCTATTTGTTTTTCTTGTTCTTTGTAGTTGCGAATTCTTTCTTTCAACACTTCAATATCCAGGGCTTCTTCTTCTAGCAAAAAGCGTTGGCTGGCCAAAACGTAGTAGTATGTAGACATTTTTGTTACTGGTTAGGGGTTATTGGTTAGCGGTTAATGTCGCCTCTACTAGCCAGTTTTGCTGGCGCAGGGGCGGATTTGCGACCGTTGCGGGTTGGCGCGAGCGATCGCACCCACCAACCCGAACTCTGGACTCTTGTGCCATTTACTTTACCTTATTTGCTGTCATTTTGGGTAGGTGCAGAACTAGACAAAGGATAAATGTTACAAAATTTACTGAGTCTGGTATAATGGCGATTTCAATTGCAGGTCGAATAATTACCAGTTACCAAGGTATAGGCGGAGTCAGGAGTCAGGAGTAGGATGCTTAACTATTCAGGGTGGAAGCAATCATTAATACAGCGGTTTCCGCTGTTATGAGGTACACCAACTTATCGATCAACCCTCGTAGGGACACGGCTCTTGGAGTGTCCCTACCATACTTCATAAGTGTGGAATCTGCTGTATCATGTCCGCCTGGGCTTCTGCTATAACATAGCGCTGATTGTGTCGGACTCGGTATGACTTGTCTATGCAAAATTCTCCAAATTCGATCGAGATTTCGATTGCTTGGTGTCTGGCTTGGGGCTCAGGGTGCGAACCTCTGTTTGATTTAAGTGTGTTGCGCCAAATGCGATCGGCTTTAAATTCTGGCGAGGAAGTACCCCAAGATGTGAGAGAAATTGTAGATGGAGTCAGGGAACTACAAGAGCTTCCGTTTCCGCATAGGATAGAAGAGCGATCGACTGACTCCTAAAGAAACCAAATCATCAAAGAATTTCAGATCCTATAAACAGAAGCTAATTTTATTATTGAAACAGCTTTCAGTCTCTCTGAATACTGCCGCGAAAACTTGCAAACCGTTATGAACTATACCAGCTTTTTGCTGTAGTTAATTAGAGCTTTAAACAGTGTGAATCGCAGCTAAATCAATTGGTAGCTGTTGAATTTTTAGATATTATTAGGACTTACGCATTTCAACGTAATCCTGTCATTCTGAGAGAAGCGAAGAATCTTCGAGATGCTTCGCTACACAGCGTTTCTGAATTATATGAGGTACAAAAAAATATCCCCCCTAGCCCCCCTTAATAAGGGGGGAACTGGAAAAGCCCCTCTTATTAAGGGGGGAACCGGAAAAGCCCCTCTTATTAAGGGGGGAACCGGAAAAGCCCCTCTTATTAAGGGGGGAACCGGAAAAGCCCCTCTTATTAAGGGGGGAACCGGAAAAGCCCCTCTTAATAAGGGGGAACTGGAAAAGCCCCTCTTATTAAGGGGGGAACCGGAAAAGCCCCTCTTATTAAGGGGGTTGGGGGGATCGAACTATTGTACCTCAGCAGACAGAGAAATGCTATAGTATTCATGTTCGGGTAACGGTGTCATAATTTCTAAAGTTCCACGATCATAGGCGACTCTAGCAGCACGGGTTTCGCCGAGTTCCAGCAGTAACTTTTCAAATTGTTAACTGATATTATACAAAACAACTCGATCGGCGCGAGGCTTAGTTAGTAACATAAATTTTGCTCAAAACTGTTTGACAGATAATCCTATTATATCGCGATTCTCAAAAAAAAGAATACCCAGATACCCGACTTATTCAAGAATTATGGCATCTCAAGTCCGATCGCATTTTACGTTTAATTAGAGCGGCTTACTTAATTATAAAATATCAAATATAAAATCGAATTCCTTGACTTTTATCAATTCGAGGCTAAAATAATCTTAAGTTTAACCATAACATTTTCTCCCTGTTCATGAACATCGCTTATTTAGTTAACCAATATCCCAAAGTCAGTCACAGCTTCATCCGCAGAGAAGTGCTAGCAGTCGAAACTTGCGGCATGAAAGTCGCACGTTTTTCGATCCGATCTTGCGAGTCAGAACTCGTTGACAGCACGGACAAACTAGAGCAAGAATTGACGAAAGTAATCTTAGGTATGGGAATACAGGGCTTAGGAGCGGGTTTACTCCGCGTTGCTCTCACCAAACCAGTTAGATTCCTCGAAGCTTTGCGGTTAACATTTAAAGTAGGCTGGTACTCTGAAAGAGGCATCATACTTCATCTAGCTTATTTAGCAGAAGCTTGCGTTCTTTTAAATTGGTTTTCAGAACAGGGAATAGCGCACGTTCACGCTCACTTCGGCACAAATTCAACCACAGTAGCGATGCTGTGCCGCGTACTCGGCGGCCCCACTTATAGCTTCACTGTTCACGGCCCTGAAGAATTTGATAAAGCGACACTTCTTTCCTTAGAAGAAAAAATTAAGCGATCGACCTTTGTAGCAGCCGTTAGTTCCTTCGGTAAAAGTCAGCTTTTTCGGTGGTGCGATCGCTCTTTTTGGTCAAAAATTCACGTAATTCACTGCGGTGTAGACGCTGCATTTTTAGTTCATCCCCACGTCCCCATCCCCGCAGCACCCCGCTTAGTTTGCATTGGCAGACTCAGCGAACAAAAAGGTCATTTGTTATTGCTAGAAGCAGCTCATTTGCTAGCAGTTGAAGGCTTGGATTTTCAGTTGGTATTTGTCGGAGACGGCCCGCTGCGGGCAGATATTGAAAAGCAGATTGCACAGCTCAACCTGCAAAAACATATTGAAATTACCGGCTGGGCTAGCAGCGATGAAGTTCGACAACAGCTTTTAGCTTCGCGGGCAATGGTATTGCCAAGTTTTGCTGAAGGTTTGCCGGTAGTAATTATGGAAGCTCTTGCTCTAAATCGACCCGTAATTAGCACCTATGTTGCTGGTATCCCGGAGTTAGTAGAACCTGGTGTTTGCGGTTGGTTAGTTCCTCCCGGTTCAGTAGAAACATTAGCGATTGCAATGCGTGCGGCATTGGAAGCACCTTTAGAAAAGCTAGAAGAGATGGGGAAAGCGGGAGCCGAAAGAGTTGCTCAACAACACAATGTCGCCCTAGAAGCTAAAAAATTAGTCGCGCTGTTTGAGAAAGCTGTTGAGACGTGAGCAAAAAGCAACGGAGGACACGGCAATGCCGTTTCCCTACCTCAAGCAACGGAGGACACGGCAGTGCCGTTTCCCTACCCCAAAATAATCACGAGTGCTCGCGAGGAGCTCACCATCGCACGATTAATTGTAGGGACACTCCAAGAGCCCATAGGTGTCAACAATCGCCTAAAACCCATAATAAATGTCGCTTTTAGGCGAAGTCTAGATCCCCCTAAATCCCCCTTAAGAAGGGGAGTAGGGGTTGACTTTGATCGGAATCTTGTCCCCCCCTTCTTAAGGGGGGTTAGGGGGGATCTGGGACTAATAGTCAAACAGCAGTCTGTGACTGGGTTAGAAGTTAAGTTGACACCAATGGGCAATGCCGTGTCCTGACTGTGGATAATATTAATTCCAATGCTTTTTAAGGAATAGCAACCGATCGCAATAATCGATCGACAATCGTCTTAGCCCTCCTTCCCCCCGCCGGAATCAAACGGTGAGAAAGTACGTGTGGTGCCAAATATTTCAGATCATCAGGAGTCGCATAATCCCGGCCATCCATAAACGCCAACGCCTGGGAAGCACGGTACAAAGCCACCGCACCCCGGGGACTCACCCCCAGAGTAATCTCTTCATCCTTCCTGGTCGATCGCACCAAATCCACAATATACTGTTTCAAAGACGCTTCTACCTTCACAGCCCCGCACAAACGGCGCAACTCCTGCACTTCTTCCAAAGAAATACAAGGCTGCAAATCCTCCACCGCAAAACTATCAGAAAGCCGTTCCAACATTTGCAACTCTTCCAACTCCGCAGGATAGCCCAAAGTCAAAGATAAAGTAAACCGATCCATCTGCGCTTCTGGTAGCGGAAAAGTACCTTGATATTCGATCGGATTTTGAGTAGCAATCACAAAAAAAGGTGCCGGAACATTCCGAGACACCCCATCCACAGTCACCTGCTTTTCCTCCATCACCTCCAGCAAAGCTGACTGAGTTCGAGGCGTCGCCCGATTAATTTCATCGGCCAGCAAAACATTAGCAAAAACTGGCCCTGGCAAAAACTCAAACTTCCCGCTGCTAGGATTCCAAATATTAGTACCGGTGATATCTGTTGGTAACAAATCGGGAGTGCACTGAATCCGCTGAAACTTACCATCGATCGATCGCGCCAAAGACTTAGCCAACAGCGTTTTGCCCACACCAGGCACATCCTCTAACAGTGCGTGTCCCCCCGAAAGCACCGCTACAATCACCAAGCGAATCGCATCCGCTTTACCGACAATAGTCTTGCCTAGATTTTGCTTGAGCCGCTCAATATGTTCTCTCATATCCCTGATTGCTAATTGCTAATTGTTCATTAAACAAGGGTGAAACCATGTCCGATCGATTGACCAGAATATACCGGCCAGGGCGGGTTTTTGAGATTGTCAATTATTGGCGATTATTGTTGGTAAACCCGCCCCTACCCTATGGGGGTAATCGACCGGACATGATATGAAACTATTGCAGGAAATTGTATTTCCATTCTTCCTTCTTCCTTCTTCCTTACATCCGTTACATCCGTTACATCCGTTACATCCGTTACATCCGTGGAGCGAATCCGTTGCCGAACTTCCTTCGCTATAACACCCTTCTAGCAACATCACAGTCTGCCTGAATTTGTGTTTTGAGAGCTTCCAGATCGGCGAACTTTTGTTCGGGTCGTAAAAACTCTACCAAACTCGCACTCAAAGTTTGACCATACAAATCCCCAGACCAATCTAACAAATGAATTTCGATAGTGGGTTGCCGACCATCTACCGTCGGGCGACAGCCAACATTCATCACCCCATTTAGAATAGATAAATCCGATCCAAAGCCTGAGATTAGAGATTTAGGACTTTCCCACTCATAGGAAGAACTTTGATCTTTGATTTTTCCGGCTTCACTCTTCGATAACCTACTCACCAATACTTGCACCGCGTACACGCCAAAACGCGGCAAAAACTTTGGGAGTGGTAACTCGATATTAGCGGTAGGAAATCCGATCGTCCTTCCCAGTCGCTGTCCTCCAACCACTGTCCCAACTAAACTGTAAGGACGCCCCAGCAACAGATTCGCTCTTTTGAGGTCGCCCGACGCTAGACTTTCGCGGATGACAGAACTGCTGATCCGTTCGCCTTCACCGCAGGTGTGGAGCCCTATGAGAGTAACATCAATGCCGTAGCTAGAGGCGATCGACTGCAAATCAAGGGCCGTTCCAGCCCTTCCCCGTCCAAAACGAAAATCCATCCCCACACTAATTCGACTCGCTTGTAGTTGTCGCACCAAAATTTGCTCGACAAACTCAGAAGCCGTCAAATCTGCTAGTTCTCGATCGAACGGTAGTAAAACCAATTGCTCAACGCCCATTGCTTCTAGCAATTCTACCTTTTCTGACCCAGGGGTCAGCAATTTTTTAGGTTGACCCGTAAAGAACTCTTGCGGGTGCGGATCGAAAGTCACCACAGTTCCGTAAAGTCGTTCCACCCCATCTGAATCGTAGCCTGAAAGGCTTTTTTCCTCAGCCCTTATCCCTGTATAACCATCAAAATTATGATTCAGGAGCGCGATTGCAGGCGGCTCTGCTGGGTGATTATCCCACGCTGCATCCTGTTCGCGAACCAAATTGTCACCATCACCAACGAGCGATCGCTTCTTTGACCCCGAGGCTGAAATAGCCCCAGAATTGGGCCCAGGCGATCGATTTAAAATTGGCTGCACGACTTGTCGATGCCCTAGGTGCAAACCATCAAAGTTTCCCAAGGCAACGGCAGTTGGAGTCAGAGCAGCAGTACAAGAAGAAGTTACCCACACGCTTTAGATTTTGACACAGGAAAGCCCCCTTGCGATCTTCTGATTTGAGATTTGAGATTTGAGATTCCAACGATCGACCATCTAAAATCTAAAAACTAAAATTAGATCCTCGCACCTACCCCTCAGACAGACTGCTTGTCAGGAGGAAGCAACTGTAACGACAAACCTTCCCGCGCCATCAAACTGTTCGGGAACCTTTGAGCCACTTGCTCTCCCACCTGGTCTAGGAACTCATCATTATGCAGCGGGTCATGGTGAAAAATCACCAACTTTTTGACATTAGCCGCCTTTGCGAGCTTCACTGCTTCCTGCCAAGTCGAATGTCCCCAGCCGACCTTGCTAGTCTTCTGGGAGTAATATTCTTCATCGGTGTAAGTAGCATCGTAGATCAGCACCTCAGCATCCCGAGCCAAATACAGCACATTTTCGTCCAAACGGTCTGGATAATGTTCAGTATCAGTCACATAAGCAGCCGCGTACCCCCGCCAGTTAACGCGGTAGCCCACAGCTTCCCCCGGATGGTTCAATAAAGCAGTTTCCACCTTAATATCCCCTATTTCCAGCGGTTTGCCGACTTCTAGATCGTTAAATTTGAGGTCAGCTCCCATAATTTGCAGAGGCACCGGAAAATTCGGGTGCAGCATCTGGTCGTTGAGTCGCTGCTGGATAGTAGCTTTATTAGGAGCGATCGCCCCATAGATGTGAAAACAATTGCCCTTGATAAAAGCTGGGACAAAAAACGGAAATCCTTGAATGTGATCCCAGTGAGAGTGAGTGAAAAACATATGAGCTTCTACGGGCATCTGCGACAAGAGAGTTTGTCCCAAAACCCGCAACCCAGTACCGCCGTCGAAAATTAGGCGACTGTCACCCACTCGCATTTCTATACAGGGCGTATTGCCCCCGTAACGTACTGTTTCAGCTCCGGGAGACGCGATGCTACCTCTAACGCCCCAGAAGTGAACCGTGAATTGGTTTTGCATACTAGACAAATATCTCATGCTCCTAGTTTACCGAGTCTGACCCCGATCGGGCAAACAGAAATGCCCTCTATCCCCAGCCCCAAGACCTTCGCGACTGCTACTAACGAGAACCAGGTTTAATTAACTGAACTCCTCCAATTTAACCCAGTTGTGGTGCGACCAGCCAGTTTTAATCAAAGCTATAATTTAGCTAATATGCTAGTATTGACCGGGTGTCGGGATCAATGTTAAAACAATATTTATCAAAAATAGCCTGAAAACCCGATCGACTTTAGTCCAGGGATGAAAGGCAGGAGTAGACTTTACTCTACCAGTGAGAGCTTTGCCAAATGTGGTAAAATCAATCAACGCAGGTGAAACAAAGTGTACGCCGTACAAAAAGACTTATGGCATTTAACGGGACTCGACAAGACCATAGTTGAGCAACTGCTCAGATGGTCAAATAGTCTGTTCAATGTTGGTACTTACGAAAGCCGGCAACGATACTTTAAAGACAATAGTGTTGTTAAATACACAGACTTGTACAAAATAGCCAAGGTTAAAGAAAATTATGGATTGCTCTACTCGCAAGTCGCTCAGCAATCTCTCAAATCTGTCGCCCAAGCTTTGAGTTATTTCCGAGCATGATCCAAGTTAGCCCTCCAGGGAGAACTTAATCAAAAGCCTAGACTGCCAAGGTACAGAAATAAAGGGGGAATGTACCATGTTTCTTACCCTGGTCAAGCTCTAAAACTGGTGGGTAATCAAGTCAGGTTGCCTCTGGGAAACAAAGGAAAAGAACATTTTGGCACGGATGCACTTTGGATGCCGTTACCCTAACCTATCCAAGGGATAGACCTTAAAGAACTTAGGCTAATCCCTGGAAATGGTAAGGTCTGGGTTGAGTATGTACAGGAATATCTCACCGAAATAGCGCGTAGTTGTAGTTGGGAAGTGACGGTAATTTTGGGAAGAGATCGTGGCATCAATAACTGGTTAACCTGTGTGTCTAGCGGTAAACCTTTGAGCATTGACGGTCACAAAGTAAAATCTGGGAATCAACATTTGAACAAGGAAAGGGCGAGAATTAAAGCCGAACACGCACGGCATAAATTACCTCAAGGTTTCTCGTCAAAAAGATGGCAGCATTTGTCATAAATTAGCGCCAGGAGGATGAGAGATGCAGTTAATAAAGCAGTGAAAAACATAGTTCAATACTGCGAAATTGCCAAATTAATGTAGTTGTATTGGGCGGTAAAAATTGGCTAAAAAAAGAAGTAAATATGGAAAAAAAAACCATCAGATTTTTGTGCATATTCCGACAGCTAAAGTGAAAAAACGGTTGACTCAAGAATGCGAATTAAGGGGTTGGCGATTTATCGAGCAAGACGAGTCTTATACCTCTAAAACTATTTTTTTATGTCGAGACTTTCTGCCAGTAAAGGTCAGTGAAAAACCCGACAATTGGCAACTGTCAGGTAAACGAATCAAGGGAGGTTTGTACCGTTCTAGCACGCTCATTGTCGATCGATGCAGACACTAAGGTTGCGGCCAATATCATTACTTTAAGTTCTATCTAATTGACACTCCCCGGTCTAAAGACACGGGGATTCTTAAGGATAAACTTTGGGGGATGAATCCGCCCAAAGTTTAATTCTTAAAGGATTAGTCAGCAACCCTCTACCCACACAGCGAGATCATTGAGTCTATGGCTACTTTTGACTTTCTAATGATATTAGCTGCACCGTTAACATCTGCATTGATTAACAACCCAGCGCTAGAACAGTACAATCCTCTTTTGATTCTTTTACCCGATGGTTGCCAATTGTCAGGTTTTTCACCGACTTTTACTGGCAAAATGTCTCGGTCTAAAAAACTTGCTTTTGATGTGTAAGATTCATCTTGTTCGACAAATCGCCACCCCTTTAAGTCACATTCTTGTTGGAGCCTTTCTTTGACTTTAGCAGTGGGTATTTGGACAAAGTTCTGATTAGTCACGCCCCCCATATTAACCTCTTGCTTCTGTCCCTTGTTCCAGCCAAAGACTAAGACGTTGATTTGGTTATTTTCGCAATAATCTACGATGGTTCTAACTGCTTTGTTGACAGCATCTCTCATCCTTCTAGTGCGAGTTTCCGACAACTGTTGTAATCTTTTTGACGAGAAACCTTTGGGTAATTTATGTATTGCGTGTTCTGATTGAACTCTCGCTTTTTCTTTGTTAAACCATTGGTTCCAAGACTTGAGTCTATGTCCATCAATGATGAAAGGTTTACCATTGCTAGAGACACAAGTTAACCAGTTATTGATGCCATGATCTATTCCCAGAACCCCTGTCACTTCCAAGCTGCAACTAGGGGCTTGTTCAGTCAGGGATTCGTGGACATATTCGACCCAGACCTCACCATTTCTAGGGATTAACCTGAGTTCTTTGATCTGGCAATTCTTGATACGTTCAGGTAGTGGAACCCAAATCGCATCTTTCCCAAAGTATTCTTTTCCTTTTTTCCCTAGGGGTAATCTGACTTTATTTCCAATTACCTTTAATGCTTGACCGGGATAGGAAACGGGGTACATTCCCCCTTTGGTTCTGTACCTTGGTATTCTCGGTTTTTGATGGATTTTTCCTTGATTTGCCAACTTCTCTAAGGCTCGGAAAGAAGTAAAAGATTCCGCGACAGATTTAAGAGATTGCTGGGCAACTTGAGAGTATAGTAACCCATAATTTTCGTTGGTTTTGGTGATTTTATACAAATCTGGATATTTAACTGCGCTTGGGTTCTTAAAGTATTGTTGCCGACTTTCATAGGTGCCGACATTAAACAGATTATTTGACCATCTCAAGAGTTGTTCGACAATGGTTTTGTCGAGTCCTTTTAAATGCCAAACATCTTTTTGTACTGCGTACATTTAACTTACTGGCTATTGTGACACTAGGTTTATTATATATCGTGAATTAACAAGTTAATTAATCCTCAACAAATCTTTACAATTGTCTCAATTGCTAGAAGTATTTGTCCGGTGACGGTTAAACATTATGTTATATTGAAACTTACGAACAGGCAGGATAAATCCTGCCACCCCCTTTCATCCCTGGACTAAAGTCACAGGGTTTTCAGGGTATTTCTTATAAACTCAATATGAATCGAGTCAAACAAACTACAGTAAACCTGACTCCCTCAGTAGTGGAAGTGTCAGAGTGCAGGGAGCAACTTCGATCGCCCGCAAACAGCGAATTGCTAGCAACAATCACAGAGGCTAAGGCTGTGACGGAATATGCCTGGAACGATCGCCCATCGGCCCCCTCAGTAGCGAGCACCAGGGCTGCGCCCAGGGCTCTGCACGGCGTTGACTCAAAGGCCCCGGGAAGGCGATCGCCTGTTGTTTCTAGCACTGTTCTGAAGTGGCTGCTAGAGCGTTTGAGTCGATCGAAAAGCTGGGTAGCAGTTGTGACAGTGACAGCAGTTTGGGGGTGGTGGAACGGTCAGTTGCTGAGTTCTACAGGTGTGGGGATAGGAGTGATGCTACTTGTTTACCGGGCTGGGTCTTGGAATTGGCAATTGGTGCGATCGAAAGGCGAGCAATTTTGGGAGGGCCCGAACCGCCGCTTGGTTTTAGCCGTAGCTAGTGGCGGCATTGCTACCTTGGGAACTTACATGAGTTTTGCGATTTGGGCTGACTCCCAGAGCCTCTGGATGGCTGTGAGCGCGATTTGGCAATACGTGGGTACGATCGCCCTGGTCGCCCTGTTGCTACGGCAAGCGTTGAACCAGCGTACCTCAAAAGATGAAGCGGTACTCGATCGCATCTTGGCCGATTTGACTGATAGTGACCCCGTGAAACGTTTGATAGCAGTGCGACAAATCACCAATTTGGTGAATAATCCGGGGTTTGGTCGAGAGAGTTCGCTCAAAAGTTCGATCGCCACATCCCACGCCCAGGAATGCTTTCGCCTGATGCTGAGTCGGGAACCTGAAGCTCTAGTCCGCAATGCCCTGCTCGAAAGTTTACAGGCTTTAGACACTCTTTAAAAACCAAAAGTCAAATCATCCACTACTAGCTGACCGTCAAAAGCGTAAAAAGTAATTCGATAAATATTCGGGGCTTTTACACGCAGGGGAGCGCCCGGGGCGATGGGAGAATTAGACCCGACCAGATTCGGTGCAGGCATTTCGTCCTGAGCAATTGGGTTTCCTTCGGCGTCGCCAGCAGATAAAACTGTTCGTCGCGAACTGGTAACCAGTCCTGACACAAAGCGAACTGGATACTTGAAAGAGACTTCTATCAGTCCACTTTTTGGGGCTCCCATTAAAACTGTTTTCCCAGAAACACTGGGGCTGTTTTGACAGAAGGCTGGGTTTGAAGGTTGGATTGCTACTGTGTTGGTAAAACTTAGGCCCCAGTATCCAAACTGGTGTTCTACTACTTCAAAGCATTTGAGGTCTTCTACAGCTAGGCGGATCAGACCGAGTACGGCCGGGGGCATCCGAGACTCTGACGCTGCCTTGGAGCGGTCGGGAGTGGCTACAAAAGCCAATGAGCCGAGTTGTTTATCGAAGAGATCCGTGCTTCGACAGAGAGTGTCAAATTCTGCGGACTCGTCAGGAAGAATTTTTGCGTCAACCATAGATGTTACCAAAGAGGCCTTGCGATCCAGTTTCTTGAGCAGTTGCATTATGAGTAGACCTCCCTGAGATTATTGCTGTTTTTGTCTTGTAGAATTTATAACGGCGCTGCCAATGATTCCCGGCACCCCCAGTTAGGGATCGGTATGCGATCGGTATGTTGTCGAAGAGCCGATCGTCAGCCCTGTAACAAACACCTTCGACATCAAAAGTAGCTGCTCCGCAAATATTGTCGAAGAGATGGTGATTAATTATGTTGTCGATCGGGTTCTTGGCGATCGACAGCAAACCTGCCGTCTACCCGCAACCGATCGGTATTGTAAAACTTCATTAAGATTGTAAGCATCAATAGACAATGGTAGTATCATATAGTCAGAAGGGTCGATTGATTAACGCCGATGTTAACGGGTCTTACAATATTTTGAGAAAAGCAATCCCAAATGCGTTTAGCACTCTTGATAGAGAGCTGCGTAGTTCAGCTTTAGAAGGGTTAATCCGCTCGAAGTGAAAGCGAAAGGGGAGGGACTCAACGCCTCCCATGGCACTGTAATAGATGACTATACTTTTACCAGCTATTTGATCAAAGTATGTTATCGAAGAGAGGCACACCGGGGCGCTGGCTTTCTGGGTCGGCGAACCGACTGTGGCAAAGTGAGGGGTAAGACCCCTCACTTTGCTATTATCGCCGAAAGGAGGTAGTTTTGCAAGGGTGAGCAGTATGCGATCGAAGAGGGCACAGCCCGATCGACCAAAATCTCACAACTTAGTTCCTGCCTGTAGTTTCACGGATCGACCTGTACAGTGTGTGATCGAAGAGGTTCTGGAAGAGTACCTTCCTGTTGACCAAATCCTGAAAAAACATTGACAAACCTTGACAATAGAGATCGGCTTGGTGAGTACACAACTTTAACGTAAATGCCGAAATATACATCACCGAGTGAAACGGCGGAATACTTTGGTGTCTGCCTACATACCTTGAGAAGATGGGAAAAAGACGGCAAGATTGAAGCAATAAGGACACCATCAGGGCAAAGACGATATGATATCGCGTCAATCGATTTTAGATTTTAGATTTTAGATTTTAGATTTACCCCACGTATAAATGCGGGGGCTTGAGGATTTTAGATTTGGGATTTTGGATTGATTCCACGGATAAATCCGGGGGCTTGTACCACCTTTGAAATTATTGGTCATACACGGGAATATCAAATGAGAGAACGCAACGGGCAATTATCGCTTACGCCCGCGTTTCAAGTCGATCCCAAAAAGCAAACCTCGATCGTCAAGCTGCAAAACTGCTCGAACTCTATCCCAACGCCGAACTCATTACTGATATCGCCAGTGGTCTTAATTTCAAAAGAACAGGACTTAGAACCGTTTTGGAACGAGTCCGTCGAGGCGATGTCGGATCTATTGTGGTTGCCCCACAAAGACAGACTTGCCCGTTTCGGGTTTGAACTCATCTCTTGGTTGTGCGAACTTGACGGTACAAAAATCTTGGTTCTCAACCAAGACGGTTGATCCCCAGAACGAGAATTGGTTGAGGACATCCTTGCCATTGTTCATGTTTTCAGTTGCCGACTCGGAGGACTTAGGAAGTATAAGTCTGCAATCAAAGAAGATCCGGATTTATCCAAGTGCTGAACTGGAAAAAACTTGGAAAAAATGGCTTGGGGCTTGTCGTTATTGTTTCAATCAAGCAATAGCTATGCAGCGTCAATCAACTACTCGCATCGGCAAGTTGAAATTATGAAATCTGGGAATGCAATCCGATTTACCTCAGTGGGTTAAAGAAACGCCTTGTCATATCAGACAAAACGCGATTTTTGACGCACATCAAGCATATAGGGCGAGTGGTGATGCCCAATTCCGAAGCATCCGTAACCCACGCCAAATAATCAAATTCAATGAGTCCAACTTCACCAAAGGGACATGGTATAGTCAATTAACAAAAACACTTAAGTTTAAGACAAGTGAACCAATACCGTCTCAATGTGATTATGGAACTCAATTAGTATATAGACGTGGTAAATGGTTTGCGATCTTTCCTGAACCCGTAAACCTCACTAATCCATCCTCAAAGAAGATAATTGCCTTAGATCCTGGGGTAAGAACCTTTTTAACCGGATATGACGGCGATAAAGTAATTGAAATTGGCAACGGTGACATGGGACGAATCACTCGAAATTGTCAACATTTAGATGATTTAGTTAGTCGTTCAACGAAGGTAAATGCCAAGCAACGCCGTTCAATGAGAAAAGCGGCTAATCGGATTCGAGAAAAGATCAAAGACTTAATTGACGAAGTGCATAAAAAAGCAGCACATTATCTGACTACTAACTATGGTTTAATTTTTCTACCTCGCTTCGAGTCTTCCGAAATGGTAGCCAAGTCGAGACGAAAGATTCATACCAAAACAGTCAGAAATATGCTGACTTGGGCACATTATCGCTTTAAGTTAGTCCTAAAACATCAAGCCGCAAAGCGTGGTTGCGTGGTGCTTGATGTCGGCGAAAGTCATACATCTAAAACCTGTGGTGCGTGTGGACATCGCCATGCATCTCTAGGTGGTGCGAAAATACACAAGTGTCCTCACTGTGGTAGTCAAACACAACGAGATGCAAATGGCGCACGCAATATTATGTTGCGTGCTTTGAGGGATTCCTCCTTTACTGTCAGCAATGATGGTATTGCTATAGTTACAGTCCAAGCATTGTCAATCAATGCTAAGGAATGTTCAGCTTAAATGAATCAGCTAACAGCGATTGAGGTTATTTATGCTTGTGCCCATCGGATTCGGTCAGCGATCGATAGTTACTTCCCTCGGCAGAATGGTGTACTACACTGCCGCTCAAATGCCTTGGATGAGGTTGCCCACCTCCGGCTCGGACAATTTGCCTAATTTGGTATTTTTCCACGGTTTTGGGGGCGGGTCTAGTGCCTACGAATGGTCTAAAGTTTATCCAGCTTTTGCGGCTGAATATCGAATTCTAGCACCAGATTTAATCGGTTGGGGACGCTCCGAACATCCGCCGATAAATTACAAGGTTGAGGATTATATCACAACTTTGATAAAATTTCTGGAAAAAACTTGCGGGAGTGCGACCAATGTGATTGCTTCTTCGCTGACGGGGGCGATCGCCATCCGAGCTGCGATCGCGCGTCCCGATCTTTTCAAATCCCTAATTTTGACGATCCCCAGCGGTTTGTCCGACTTTGGAGAAGATTACAGCCGTAGTTTCTTCGCTCAGATAGTCAGCACGCCGATTTTAGACCGCTTACTCTACAGTACAGGAATTGCCACAGACGGGGGCATCCGCAGTTTCTTAGAGCAGCGCCAATTTGCCGATGCTTCCAGAGTTTATCAAGAAATCGTAGATGCTTATTTAGAATCTGCCACGCAGCCAAATGCAGAATACGCAGCTCTCTCTTTTGTGCGGGGAGATTTGTGCTTTGATTTGTCACTGTACATCAGTGAGCTAACAACACCTACAGCGATTATTTGGGGAGAAAAATCGAAGTTTACCGGCCCCGATATCGGCCAGCGGTTGGCAAATTTGAACCCCACAGCAGTGAAAGTATTTCAAACTCTGGAAGATGTAGGTTTGACGCCACAGCTAGAAATTCCGGCTGTGACGATCGGCTTAATCCGGCAATATTTAAGCTTGCTTTCGGAAGGGTGAAGAAGTTGGTTGGCAGTTGGTAGTTGGGAGTGGTTATTAGTTCTTAGTTATTGGTGATTGGTGATTGGTTATTTGTGAGTTGCTACCAAGGCCCAAGGCCCAAGGTCCAAGGCCCAATTAGCAGTTACCAATTACCAATTACTCTTTGACGCGCACGTCAATGACGCTGACATTGAAAATATAATTCTTGCCTTCAACTTCGAGTGTAGTGCCAATTTTGACTTTCGTATTCCCTAAAACCGGGCCATTCTCAGTGAGTTGACCTTTTCCCTCTAAAGTAAACATCATATTTCGGCTAAAAGATTCTTCTTCTCGGGGATCGGGTACAGCTTTCAAGGTGCCGTTGGGCTGAGGAACTGCTAGGGTTCTGGTGATGGTTTTGGCAGATTTGATGGTAATCTGACCAGAGGGTTGGTTGCGGATCACCACATTGATTTTATCGCCCGGTTTGAACAAGTCTTGAACGTTCTTTCCTTTGAGACCGAGCGCAATGGCATCGATCTCTATGGCTTTGAGGCTGGTGCCGCCGACTTGGGCGACGGAACCGCCAGAAGTGCCGGGAAAGAAGAAGATGCCGACTGCAACTAGCAGGATAATCAGAGCAGCAGCTACGTCTAGGATGCTGAGTTTGCTGAACAGGCGACCTTGTGAATCCAAAATTTTCATAAAAAAGCTCGGTAAGTGGGAAACTCAGAGTCTTTAGACCTGAGAGGGAAACGACGCGGGTGGTTTTAACCACCGTGAATCTTTTTTCCATTACCGCCTTGGAATTGCTTGACGGGAGTGTACTTTTGTAATGCACTTTCGATGGGACAATTACCATTTCAAGCCTTGCAATCCTGTACGCATAATGGTTGCCTTTGTTGGGCCTCCCTTGCGGGGTAATGTTAGCTTCGCCAAAGTTATTAGGGCTTGTTAGGCTTGCAACACTGTAAAGCGTGACTTTAGAACTGTTTAATTGCAAACGACAGAGCAGGGAACTAGCTTCGCATTCCGGGGTGTCGTGACCCAAATAACGTAGTCAGTTAAGACTGAGGCTGGTCAGAATAGCTTGCTTCGAGACTTGCTCTTACAAGCGAGCGTGTCTTTAGACCTGAGTTCCTGACAGTATTTTATCGAAGAGGTGATCGAAGAGTATTCGGGAGTGTGGAAACCGCGTACCTGGATAGTCGCGGATGAAACAGGACTCTGAATTTATTCAGCGTCCCCTTTAGGCGTTGGATAAGTAGAAGCGATAGGAGGATCGCTAAAAACCATAGAAGAGATTACCATGCTGGCGGCTAAAAATCCACAACAATTGGGCAATTTAAGGTAGCGGGCGGTGGGCGGTGAGCGGTGGGCGGTTGGGAAAGGGCGATCGCCCGGGGCTGGCTGGGCGGTAAGTATGCGATCAAAGAGTGTCAACCAGCTAAAATAGCAACTAAGTAGTCTCAAATTGCGTCTGCTGATTTAGTGGTTTTTCCGATTTTTTCGACAATTTTATCTAATTTATCCCACGTATCTACCATGTTGTATGCGATCAAAGAGGGTTTTTGGTTGACAAGTCGGCGTACCTATGGCCGCGGGATTTATCTGTTTTTGTCGCTGATTGTAGCTGCGGGAATCTGGGTGATTTCTCCGCAACCCATGCAAGCATTTTCTTTGCCAGAACTGATTTTTCGGGGCATTCAAGTTATTCAATTGTCGAATTTGTCCGATCGCCAAGAGGTGACTGTTGGCAGGCAAATTAATCAGCAGTTGGTGGGTAAGGAGTTGAAAGTTTACCGCGACCCCGCTGCTACAGTATACATCAACCGCATCGGTCAGCGACTGGCAGGGCAGAGCGATCGCCCGAATATTCCCTATACTTTTCAAGTGGTTGACGACGACAATATTAATGCTTTTGCCACAATGGGCGGTTTTGTGTATGTAAATAAAGGTTTGATGGCGGCGGCGGACAATGAAGCTCAATTAGCCAGCGTGATCGGCCATGAAATCGGTCACATTAGTGCTCGCCACGCGATTAAACAAATGCGTCAAATGGCGATCGCCTCTGGTTTGGCTTCGGCTGCTGGACTGGATGGTTCTAAGGCAGTACAGATTGGGGTAGAATTGGCTTTGCGCCGTCCCCACAGCCGTCAAGCTGAATACGAAGCGGATCAATTGGGATTGCAAACAATGGGGCGATCGGGCTACGCTCAATCTGGGATGGTTGATTTTATGAAAAAATTGCTCAACAGACCTTCACCTCCGAGTATTTTGAGCACTCACCCGGCTACTGCCGATCGGATTGCTGCTATCTCCCAGGCAATGGACCCCGATCTCGCTAGTGGTGATGGCTTGAATAATGATGCTTACAGACAGGAAATCCGCAGTCTTTTTGGGTCGTAAGTCAGTAGTCAGGAGTCAGTAGTCAGTAGTCATTAGTCAGTAGTCAGTAGTCAGTAGTCAGTAGTCAGTAGTCAGTAGTCAGTAGTCAGTAGTCAGTAGTCAGTAGTCAGTAGTCAGTAGTCAGTAGTCAGTAGTCAGTAGTCATTAGTCAGTAGTCAGTAGTCATTAGTCATTAGTCAGTAGTCAGTAGTCATTAGTTCTTCTAATTGCAAATAACAAATAACAAATAACAAATAACAAATAATAAATAACAAATAACCTAACTCAAAACTATTCTTTCAGATCTGCTGTGAAAAAAATCCGCTCAAAACAGGCTTGGGTAGTATGATCTCCAGGGGGTTGAATTTGTCTGACAACTTCGTCTAATGGCAAAATTCGGACTTGATGGTTAAATACATTGACTTGATAAACTCGGCGGTAGTTGAGGTCAACTCCTGTCAGCCAGCCACTCTTGGGATGATAAGCACCAGTGTCAATATCTAACCACCCTTGCCCTCTGACTAATTCACCAGGCATTACGCCCTCAAAGGTAAAGGTGATGGTGTGACCAGTGATAATTAATTTATTCGGAAAATAGGGTTTGGATATGTTGTGAAATGCTTGACGAATCCAGCAAAATTGCTCGATGGATTGCTGGTGAATGGGGAGTTTGGGATCGACGCCGGCGTGGACTAGCCAGATGTCGCCCAAGTCGAGGTGCGTAGGGAGCGATCGCATCCACTCTAAGTGTTTATACGGCATCATGCCTGTATCTCTGTAGCTGGCTATGGTGGCATCGCCGCCACTGTAAAGCCAAGCTTGCCACGATCGCAGATCCACAGGGCCGTTGGGCAAAGCATCTAACATCAGTTGTTCGTGGTTGCCCAACAGAGTTTGGTAAGAGCTTTCCTTGACAAATTCTACTACTTGAGCGCTCTTGGGCCCGCGATCGATTAAATCTCCCAGAAAATAGACGCGATCGTCCCAGCCGGGGGCAAGGGCCTCTAGCAGGGTCATTAAGCCATCGTAATGCCCGTGTACGTCACCAATAACAATGCGCCGTTCGCTTCGTTGCACTTATTCGCTTCCCTGACTCAAAACACCAACCTGTAGGTAACAGCATCTAATTTTGCTGCGATTCTGCCGACCCTCTTGTTTTTAAGAGGGGTGTAACCCATTATACTGCTTTGTATAAAAAATGGGTCAAGCTTGCCAGTATTTACTTAGGTAACTACGATCTACAAAGATTTTTGTCGATGATAGCCGGAAAAATAGGACAGGGCGATCGCCCATTATGGACAAAAAAGTTGGGGCGATCGCCATCTCTGATCCCGGCCACCGGTTAGTGCGAATGTCCCAAAACTCCATCCGGGGCAAATATAGCAGTCGCCAAGGTGGTTAGGACGCTTCCGGTCACTGAGCGTAGTCGAAGTGGACATTTCGACTACGCTCAATGACCAAAGCGCCTTGGCGGTTGCTATAACAGAAATCGATCGCCTGGATTTGACACTCTCAGGGCTAAAGCCACTGAGATTCTGCGGACAGAGTAAAACTCTCGCTACGACCGTCAAACGCCGTCTACCTAGTCACCAATCGTCAAGCGATAGTTTCTAGCTACTTTTATTTTTTCCAATGCTTTCAGAATCCATCACTAAGCCAAGACGCGGTACGCTCCGCAACCTGCCTTTATTTGCTCTTTCCTGTCATACTGCGCCAGGACTTAAACCTAACCGTTGTTTCATAGGAGCCGGGATTTCTCCGATACTAGGATGCTTCAACACGTAGATGTTTTTTGTTCTTACTCACGATCTAATTTTAACACAAATACCACTGCGACTGAAGTCGCTCGTGCCGCTTCCCTAGGAAGGGCTAAAGCCACTGAGTTTCCCGCATCCCGTATTAATTTTTATGAATATTTTTGCATAAAAGTGCTCCGCCCAGGCGATTAAATATCATAACTACTAATTAGGATTGTCAAAAATGGCTAATCTCATGGCACTTCGCCGATCGCCTGTTACCGCGCCTTCAGAGGGGCTACAACTGGCGGAAAATGAATTTTGGGGTAAAAAGTTGTTGCGGGCGATCGGCTCCCAGCAGCTCAAAATAGCCGAACAGACGGCGTTTTGGGGAACTTTGGTCGCCGGGGCCGTGGCGGTTTCCCAACAGACAATGCTGGCAATTCCCCTATCTTTGTGTTGCGGGTTGAGTGTAATTAACCGCCGCCGTTTTGAGGAAATTTTGCAGCAGCGTCTGGCGACTACGACAGCAGAAATAGCGGCGGTTAGCACAAGGGAAAATCGGCTGGATGCGATCGCGATCGGTTCGATTCAAGAACGAATTTTGACCTTAGAAAAAGCACAGTTGCAGCAGCAAATTACGCAATTGCAACAGTGGGTAACTGATTTGGACGATCGCGTGGAAGAATTGGGCGATCGCGATCTAGAATTAAAGCAAGTGCAACAGCAGTTAGCAGCCCTACAAAAATCAACATCCGCACCCACTAAAAAAGGTCGGGGGCGAGTGGCTATCTTTATTGATGGCGCTAATTTGTTCTATGCAATTCAGGAATTGGGGATTAGAATAGATTATACAAAATTGCTGGCGCTGTTAGTCGGAAAGGATACCTTGTTTCGGGCTATTTACTATACGGGAGCAGAGGCGGCGGATGAGAAACAGCGAGGCTTTTTCTTGTGGTTGCGGCATCACGGGTTCCGCGTGGTTTCTAAACCAGTGTTGCAGCGGCCCGATGGATCAAAAAAAGCGAATTTGGATGTAGAAATGGCAATGGATATTGTTAGCTTAGCAGGGCAATATGACACAGTTGTTTTAGTGAGTGGCGATGGAGACTTAGCTTGCGCGCTGCATCAAGTAAGCGCTCAAAGTGCAAGAGTAGAAGTCGTGAGTTTAAGGTCAATGACGAGCGATGCGTTGATTGATGTAGCAGATTCTTATGTTAATTTAGAGGAGATTCAAGACAAAGTTTGCAAAACTCAATAATTCTCCCCCCTCACTCCCACCCTTCAAACTCCTCTGCGCCCTCTGCGCCCTCTGCGGTAAAAAAAAAAGCTCATTCACAATAGACACACAACATTTACCAAAAAAACATGAACCAACAACACCAGCAAGACAATCAAGAATATATCACCTTTTTACGTGAAGTATTGCAAGCCACCTCTGACAGCAATGGTGATGCAAAAATCATCTATCCCATCCTGGCGGCTAACCAAGACAAACTCAATCGAACCTTAGTTGCACAGTACCAAAACTGGGCTAACAACATTCTCTCCCAAGCCGCACCAGAACAAACTCGAAATATTGCAGGAGTTTTTGTCAAGTTTCAGCAATTTAATTCAGCAATTCCCTTTAGGTAACAGGGCTAGTAACCTAGACATCGCAATTATTGGTTACGAATTAGCTTTAACCATCTTCACCCGTGCCGATTTTCCCCAAGATTGGGCAGCAACTAAAAATAATCTGGGAATTGCCTACAATAACAAAATCACCGGCAACAAAGCCGAGAATCTAGATGAGGCAATTCGTTGTTTTCAACAGGCTTTAGAAGTCTACACCCGTGCCGATTTTCCCCAAAATTGGGCAAGGACTCAAAATAATCTGGGAAGTGCCTACTCTGACAAAATCACCGGCAACAAAGCCGAGAATCTAGATGAGGCAATTCGTTGTTATCAACTGGCTTTAGAAGTCAGAACCCGTGCCGATTTTCCCCAAGATTGGGCAATGACTCAAAATAATCTGGGAAATGCCTACAGAAACAAAATCACCGGCAACAAAGCCGAGAATCTAGATGAGGCAATTCGTTGTTATCAACAGGCTTTAGAAGTCTACACCCGTGCCGATTTTCCCCAAGATTGGGCAATGACTCAAAATAATCTGGGAAATGCCTACAGAAACAAAATCACCGACAACAAAGCCGAGAATCTAGATGAGGCAATTCGTTGTTATCAACAGGCTTTAGAAGTCTACACCCGTGCCGATTTTCCCCAAAATTGGGCAACGACTCAAAATAATCTGGGAAATGCCTACTCTCACAAAATCACCGGCAACAAAGCCGAGAATCTAGATGAGGCAATTCGTTGTTATCAACAGGCTTTAGAAGTCTACACCCGTGCCGATTTTCCCCAAGATTGGGCAAGGACTCAAAATAATCTGGCAAATGCCTACTCTGACAAAATCACCGGCAACAAAGCCGAGAATCTAGATGAGGCAATTCGTTGTTATCAACAGGCTTTAGAAGTCAGAACCCGTGCCGATTTTCCCCAAAATTGGGCAACGACTCAAAATAATCTGGGAATTGCCTACTATAACAAAATCACCGGCAACAAAGCCGAGAATCTAGATGAGGCAATTCGTTGTTTTCAACAGGCTTTAGAAGTCTACACCCGTGCCGATTTTCCCCAAGATTGGGCAACGACTCAAAATAATCTGGGAAGTGCCTACTCTGACAAAATCACCGGCAACAAAGCCGAGAATCTAGATGAGGCAATTCGTTGTTATCAACAGGCTTTAGAAGTCAGAACCCGTGCCGATTTTCCCCAAGATTGGGCAATGACTCAAAATAATCTGGGAAATGCCTACAGACAAAATCACCGGCAACAAAGCCGAGAATCTAGATGAGGCAATTCGTTGTTATCAACAGGCTTTAGAAGTCTACACCCGTGCCGATTTTCCCCAAGATTGGGCAGCAACTCAAAATAATCTGGGAAATGCCTACTCTCACAAAATCACCGGCAACAAAGCCGAGAATCTAGATGAGGCAATTCGTTGTTATCAACAGGCTTTAGAAGTCTACACCCGTGCCGATTTTCCCCAAGATTGGGCAATGACTCAAAATAATCTGGCAAGTGCCTACTCTGACAAAATCACCGGCAACAAAGCCGAGAATCTAGATGAGGCAATTCGTTGTTTCCGGTTAGCCTTAGAATTTCGGACTCCCACAACTCTACCATTAGATTGTCTGCAATCTGGCAGAAATCTCGGTAATCTTGCCTTCAATAAAGGTTTGTGGGAGATTGCCATTGAGGGCTACGCAGCAGCCATTCTTGCTGTCGAACAAAGCCGCATTTGGTCAACCACCGATGCCAGCCGTCAACAGATTATCGCTGATTCAATTGATGTTTACGAAAACATCATTCAAGCCTACATCAATAGCGGCAACCTGAACAAAGCCATAGAATATGTAGACCGTTCAAGTTCCAAACGTCTGGTAGACTTAATGGCAAGTAACGATGTCTACGCAGGCGGTGAAATTCCGAGCCAAGTTCAGGAATATTTGCAACAATACGACAACATCCAAGCCCAAATTGATACCGGACGTAAACCCCTCCAAGGTGACACCAACTCTAGCCAACAACCAACAGATAAACGCAGTTTTGCCCTGCGTCGCGACGCTGTAGAAGCCGCCGTCGCCACCCTCAAAACTTTGGAAGCGCAAAAACAACAAATCTGGGAAAAAATGCGCCGTTTAGACCCAGTTTTGGCCGGAGAAATTCAAGTAACCCCGCTAGATTTTCGCACCATCCAGCAACTCATCGAACAACCAAAAACCGCCATTATCAATTTCTTCACCACCAAGAATGACACCCACATTTTCATCATCTACAAGCACAAAAAGCCCAAACTGTACACTTGCACCGGCTTTGGCTATCAAACTTTACGCGCTTTAGTTGATGACGAGTGGCTAACTCCCTATTCTAACATGAAAGACGGCATTTGGCAAGCCAAAATCTCGGATTTCTTGCAGCAAATATCCGAAAAACTGCAACTCAAAACCTTAGTGCAAACCTATCTCAAGGATATTGAGGAACTGATTATCATCCCCCACCTATATTGGCATCAAATCCCCTTTGCCGCCTTACCTTTAACTGTTCCCAATCAGAACAACTCCCAGCCACCGGAAAACCAGCCATCAGGAATGATGCGCCAAGTCATCGAAACCTTCACCCGCCTGGAAAAAAAGAATACTATCACTAATATAAGTATTCCACCGGAAAGTGAAACAATCTCAACCGAATACTTAGGCGATAAATTCCGCATTCGTTATGTTCCCAGTAGCCAAATCTTGCAATATTGCCAACAACGTCCGCCCCTTTCTGAGATTAATTACGGCACTGTAGAAAATGCCGATGATACGCTACCAAACGCCCAATTTGAATGCGAACAAATCGCCAAATTCTACAACATTCCCGAAAACCTACGCTTAAAAGGTCGCAGCCAAGCTACAGTGCTCAATTATCGCCAACTGGCGAAACAAGTGCAAGTCTTACACTCCAGCCACCACGCCTCATCTCGCCTCGATAGTCCCTTAGAATCCTGCCTACTTCTTGCTGATGGGAAGATTACTTTAGGTCAAATAATGAGTCCCGGTTTTCGACTTCCCAATCTCTCCGATGTCTTCCTTTCCTGTTGCGAAACTAACCTCGGTGTGGCGGGTGTTAGTGATGATATTTTATCATTATCCACGGGGTTTTTATGTGCCGGGGCGCGGAGTGTTGTCAGTACGTTGTGGTCCGTTGATGATTTAGCCACAGCTTTATTTTGCATTTTTTACTATCAGAATCGGCGACAAGGTTTAAATCGTCCTGAAGCCTTGAGAAAAGCGCAAATCGAACTCCGCACCATGACGGGAAAAACCCTCGCCGATCAATATTATTCTGATTTGAATAATTATCTGGAACAGCAATTAAAGCAATTAGATCCTGTGCGTTTGGAAGCTAAGGCGCAGCTAAAACAACAAGCTAAAAATACGGATGGTTATCGCGAATGGAAAGCGGAGGTTAATCGGTTAACAAAAATTGAGAATAGGATTAAGGATTATCGGGATCAGATTAAGAAAGTATTACCCAGCCTTTGTCTGGAAGCTTTTCCCTTTGCTAAGCCTTTCTATTGGGCTGGTTTTATCTGTTCTGGTTTGAGTTAATTAGGAATTATACCAATTTAATGGGTCGTTGCACATATTCCGATCCCCCTAAATCCCCCTTAAGAAGGGGAGTAGGGGTTGACTTTGATTGGACTCTTGTCCCCCCCTATCCCCCTAAATCCCCCTTAAGAAGGGGAGTAGGGGTTGACTTTGATTGGACTCTTGTCCCCCCCTTCTTAAGGGGGGTTAGGGGGGATCGAATTCTATGCAGCTTCATAAAAAATTGGTATTACGCATTAAAATCAAAGAAACCGGGTTTTTGGCTGAAGCTGTGGGTTGTTACCAAATATTTTCGCAAAAACCCGGTTTCTGGCTACTCGTAAATACTAAAGAAACCGGGTTTTTTGCTGAGTCTGTGGGTTGTTACCAAATATTTTCGCAAAAACCCGGTTTCTGACCTGGAGTTAATAGCTATTTGTGACATTTCGATCGTTTTCACCAACTCGCATAACTGCCGCGACTCCCTTCGATATACCAGTAGCACAGTTAGCAAAGCAACAGCCATGAGCCGATACTACCACCCCACGCGCTACACCAGTCGCAGCCCGCAACCCCCAGCCGCACGCACCCAAATTAATCAATCTTGGTTCAAGTCGCCCCTGATTTTATCCGCAATTCTTTTAGGCTTGGGCGTAGTCGGCGTTACCCTATTTGTTGAGTTTACCACCCAGCGCATCATCCACATCCGGGCTGATGACAATTCCGATTCGGCTGAAACTTATACAGCTCAGCGACAACAACACTGTCAAGCCAGTATTCAACATTTTGACACTCCCCGACCTAAAGGTGCGAGGATTCTTAATTCAGCGACTAACCTTTAAGTGTTGCGTCCTTTCGGCAATATTCAGACCTTTTAACCGTAGAAAACTACCAATTAACGAGCCTGATTCGCAGCCACCCCAGCGGGTCTATCTCCAAAAGCGTACTAGGATATTTACCTAGAGTTTGGGTATGCCCTACCCTACTTAACAATCCTAAAAGAATAGTTTGTTTTAACTGGTTTAAGGTTTAATTCAACCTCTAGCTGTTTAAAGAGTTTTCGCTGCTCTTCGTCCCCCGGTTTATACCTAAAAGTGTGTCTTAACTGTTTCACGATGGTAAAGGAATTTAACCTTGACTTTTATAGTATATCACAAATATAGGAACTTACTGGACTTTTTGAAAGAAGTTTTAAGAAATTAAAGCCGTCCTAGAAGGACAGGGTTTTAAACCCAAATTTTTGATAAACCGGGCGATGTCGCAATTTCTATGTCTTTTGCCGATCGCCCTGTCACTACCCAAAATATCTCCATTTCTAACAGTTTATCTCTCCTCGGCAAGTGTAAAGATACCAAACGGGCGATCGAACACATGAGGAATTTGGAGGCGACTTGGGCGACGCGGCTTAAGGTTAAAGAAACCGGGTTTCTGCGTAGATATCTAGTTTCCAGCCGACTATTTTTCAGAGAAACCCGGTTTCTGGTCTTGGTGGGGGGTGCTTTCTGGGTATAATTGAGGGCATCCCTCTTTTTGCTGAACCCGATCGCCCATGCACGAACTCGATCGCCTCCTCCAAGAACTTGTATCCCAGGCCCAATTATATCCCAAAAATACCGATCCAAGAAGGCGCAAAATTATACCGCAGTTGTGGGATATTATGTTTCCTGCATCAAGCTTACGACGTGACAAAAACCTACAGATGATGAGTCCAGACGGCGACTAAGTGGCATCAAAAAGCGGTGTCGCGACAGATATCTGGCAATTTTAGAAGGTGATTTTGAGGAAGATTGGAAGGAGGCTTTACAAATTACTCAGAAAGAGATATTAAACAACATTAATATTTTCAACAAAGGAGTAGATTCCAAGTTGTATCAAGCATGGCTGAAGTTTAGCGAAACATCACCATCACAGCGAACTCCCGAAGTTTATTCTGAATTTAACCAACAAGTAGAAAAATTTCGCCGCAGCTTTATACAAAGACGCACAAAAAAAAAACTCAAATCTATCCACTAGAAAAAGCTCAAAGCCTGGCTCAATCCTGTGAAAATTTATGCCAAAACATTCAAAATAGCGAACTTGATTTACAACAAACCTGGAATAGTTTCTGCGATGAAGTCCAGCAACTTTA
Organism: Microcoleus sp.; assembly: GCA_042408215.1. GTDB lineage: Bacteria > Cyanobacteriota > Cyanobacteriia > Cyanobacteriales > Microcoleaceae > Microcoleus. Next base: position 501,158 of record JAYFMW010000005.1, read on the forward strand.
TCGACCTCTCAAGTTTTGGAACTGGTTTGCTCGTTATTTACAATTCCGCTTTATTGATATCATCCGCCAGCGACTCAACGTAGTTTCAGGGGATGCACCGATTGCAGATCCAGATGGTGATAGCGCCAGTGAAACCAGATTCGATCGAATTCAAACCAAAGCCGACTCAAGGCTATCTCCAGAGGTGATTAAAATCATCTCTCAAGATCCAGATGGTATTTTCAGGGGCAAGCATATTAGAAATTTTCCTGATGTTAACTTTCGTGCGATCGCCATTTTAAAGTATAAACAGACTAGCATAAAAGAAATTCAAGAACATTTTGGGAATATCGTCAACGCTCAGACAACCATCAGTCCTTTTTACACCCGTACCTGCTCTTATTTCCAGCCAATTATCGAAGAGTATTTAGAAGCAAGACTAGCCTTGTCACAATCTGCGATCGAACAAATTGTCACCGACTCTGAAGGGAAGTATAATAGAAGAACAATGCCCGATCGCCCTAACATTACTTTCCAAGGAATAATTCGAGCGCGATTGGAGGGGGTGCAATCTTGGACAATTTTCGCCAGACAGTTACAAGTCAATGTCACCGAACTAATATATTTTTACCTCGACGGTATCAGTTACTTTCAACTGATACCCAAACCGCAGAAGCGAACTCGCAGAAATAAAAACAACACCGAAGACTAAATTAGGAGAAAACAGCCATGACATACACCATTCGTCCGATGTTTGCAGTACCCCTGACATCAAAAGCATTGAAACTAGCAAAATCCTTTCAAGAGCAATATGAAAGTCCAGCAAAAGCCAGACAAGTTTATCTAAATACTTTGGCAGTTTATGCAGTGGATACCTACTGTCAGTGTTTGGGAATTGAAACCGATTTAGAAGCTTCCGATAGTCTAAATCCAGTCATGCAAACTTTGATGGATGTAGCCGATCTCGAAATCACAGGTATTGGGAAACTAGAATGCCGTCCCGTGTTACCAACCGATGAAAACTGTTATATTCCGGCGGACACTTGGGAAAATCGGATCGGCTATGTAGCGGTAGAAATAGATGAATCATCGAGAGAAGCAACTCTCTTTGGCTTTTACCCAACCATCAACCCTTTAGAAATGATGGAACACATTTCTTTTGATAGTTTTCAGCCACTAGAAGCATTTTTAGATCATCTTAATCGACTAGAAACTGCGCTGGATTTTTTTCAGAGTGATGAACCCGTAGCGGTGAAAGTTAGAGAGAGATTGAACGAACAATCTCTGCCTGAAATTATAGCTGAAATGGAGCGCATCTATCGCACCTATAACAAATACGAGCGACGCTATGCGGCCGGGGAGTTTTTAGCGAGTTACGCACCAGCAAAACCTGGTTTTGCCTTCAGGGACGGCGCACCAGTTGCGGATAGAGAAGAATTTGATGATTCACAACAAACGGAACTCCAAGATTTAGCTGAAGAATTGCTAGAAAAATTAGATGAAATCTGGGGTGGAGAACCTGTAAATCAGCCAGTAGAGGTTTTGAGGCAATGGCTTGAGGGGATATTCAGGGAAGATTGGCAGCCCAAGGAAGCCGTCTTAACTGCTTATCGTAGAAGCGGAGAACAATCACAAGAGGTGAGTCGTGTTAAGCTGATTGAGTTAGGCAGTCATGTAGTAGCGTTGTTAGTTTCGGTTGGCTTAGACTCTGAAAATGAATTCAGTATTCATTTACGTTTGTATCCAGCGGGTCGTGCAATTCATCTGCCAGAAGGTCTACAATTAACTGCTGTAGATGATGAATCAGGAGAGATTATTTTACAAGCGCAAGCCGAGGAAACAAATGACTGGATACAAGTCATTCTTGAGGGAGGAACTCCGGGCGATCGCTTCAGTGTCAAAGTAGCGATCGACGATATCAGCATTACGGAATCTTTTGCAATTTAACTACAATTTATAGGTTAATACGAATGAGTAAGCTAGTTGTATTTGAGTTTTTAGAAGGTGACTTTGAACAAGGGTTTAGGGTCAATGTTTCTTTAGGGCAAGATGGTCTGAATCCTGCTGTTAAATTCAGAGCAAAACTGAGTCCAGCGACAGAAATACTCAAACAATATAAAGATTGGAAGGAAGCTTTTGAGACAAAAAATACTGGTGGGGACAAACCTCAAGCAGAGCCGAATGGTAATTTTAGAGGCTTGAGAGCAGGAAAACAATCAAAAACTAATTCTCGTCAGTCTGCCGATATCCTCGCAAAAAACCTCAATAATTGGCTGAGCGTAACAGATAAAGAAGTTCAAAAAATCAGCAGAGAGTTAGGCAGATATCTAAATAAAAGCGACGAAATTCGAGTAATTATTCAAACTGAAAACTTGGAATTGCAGCGCTTGCCTTGGCATTTGTGGGAAGTTTTTTCTAAAAATTTTCCTCGGACAGAAATTGCGGTTAGCTTGCCAGAGTTCCAAGAACCAGAAACTCATCCGCCTGCTAGCAAGGATCGAGTCAAAGTTTTAACTGTTATTGGAAATAGTCAGGATTTGGATACAGCCGCAGATCTGCGGGAAATAAATGCACTGCCGGGGGCTGATGTAACCACTATTGAACAGCCTACAAAGGAAAAATTAATTGAAAAGCTTGAGGAAGACAACTGGGACGTTCTCTTTTTTACAGGACATAGTAACACCAAAAAAGAAACTGGTTACTTGGATATTAATTCAACTGATAATAACATAACCATTGCTGACTTAAACGATGCTTTCACAAGTGCGATTAGTCGGGGTTTGAAGTTAGCAGTTTTTAACTCTTGCGATGGATTGGGATTAGCACGGCAACTGACAAACTTACACATTCCTCAAATCATTGTGATGCGAGAATCTGTAGAAGATAAGGTTGCACAAGACTTTTTGAAGCATTTTCTCAAAGCTTATTCTCGCGGGAGGTCTTTGTATGCTTCCGTCCGACAAGCCCGACAAAAGCTCGAAGAAAACTGGAACGAAAAATTTCCGGGTGCTAGTTGGTTGCCGGTAATTTGTCAAAATCCTGCTGAACTTCCTATGACGTGGTTTGAAATGCGTCAAGGATTTCGTTCTACAAGTCGCCGATCGCAGTTGCGCGATGATAACGAAGTGACTCTTTTAAATAAAGTTAAAGAATTCTGGATAGAAGGCTTACTTGAAAAGTCTCTACACGGCAGACTCCGCATAGAACTGGATTTAGAGGAGAGATTGGACGCGATCGCACATCCTTGGGGTATGGTATGGGAAACACCCGAACAACTGAGAAGAAAATTAGACCCAGGAACTAGAATTATCGATGTCTTTGAGCGCATGGGAATGGGGGGAGCACTTTTAATTTTAGGGGAACCCGGAGCGGGAAAAACTACTAGCTTATTAGAATTTGCTGAGGATCGAATTGCTCATGCTGAACAAGATATAACTCTGCCAATTCCAGTAGTATTTAACTTATCTACTTGGAGAGGTGGGAGGCAAACCCTGTTTGATTGGTTAGTGGAAGAACTTTGGGGAAAATATAGGGTTTCTAAAGCTTTGAGCAAGGATTGGATTAGTCGTGAAAAATTGTTACCTCTTTTAGATGGTTTAGATGAAGTTCGCGAAGACCGACGGGAGTCCTGCATTCAAGCGATTCATCAGTTTATTCAAATCTATGGAAAAACAGAAGTTGTTGTGTGCAGTCGTATTGCAGACTACCAGAGGCTAAAAACGCGATTTAAATTTCAAGGAGCCATTTTTATAGATGCCGTGAAGGAGCGACAAATAGAAGACTATCTTTGACAAGGCTGGCTCAGGTTTGACAGCATTAAGAACTGCATTAAAAACCGATCAAATACTGAAAGAATTAGCGAAGTCACCGCTAACTCTCAATGTGATGACATGGGCGTACTGGAATGATAGAGAGTTGCCCAGCATAAACTCATTTGAAGAAAGAAGAAAACATCTTTTTGACAGATATATTCAACGAATGTTTGACCGTCGTAAGAAAGAAGATGCAAAAGATCCCAATCAGGGAGGTACAGAGCAACCTTACTTACAAGCTCAGACTGAGGGCTGGCTGATTTTTCTTGCAGATCAGATGCAGCAAAAATCTAAAACTATTTTTTTAATTGAAGAAATTCAAATTAATTGGTTGAAATCGGATTTACAAAGAAATATATATTCTATTCTCTACGCTTTCGTAAATGGTTTGCTACTATTTTCCTTAATTAACTTTACATTTATAATAGGATCTTTGTTTTTTCAAAGAAGTTTAGAGTATGAGTCTATTAAACTTTCTCTTTGGGGAGGACTTATTTCTGGACTAATTTATACTGTAACAACTCTTATCACAAACTACGAATCTGTATTCAGCAATGAAAAAACACAAATTCAAACCATTGAAACTTTAAAATGGTCGTGGAAAAGATTTTGGAGAATCTTGCCTTCCAGCATTCTCTTATTGTTTATATTTCTTCAAATCGCTAAATATTGTTTCGATAGAGAATGGATTACCTTTGAATTTTGGAAAATAATGGAAACTAACTTAATTATAGGTTTTGTACCAGTTATTTTAACGAAGGTCATGGAAGGGCCGAATTTAAATATAGATAAAAAAACATTTCCTAACCAAGGGATTCGACTGACAGCAATTAATTCAGCTTTACTTTCTGTGCCTTATGTCTTTATTGGCACTTTAGTTTTTTGGGGAATATTTATGTGGCAAAAATTCGACCTAATAACTAGCTTATCCGTTGCACCGATAGGTGGAATTTTCTATGGATTAATTATGTGGTTCTCCTCTGCAAAAGCAATTTTTCAGCACTTTTTTGTACGACTTTTACTCCGCTGTTATGGATATATACCTTGGAATTATGCTCATTTCCTTGACCACGCCACTGAGCGCATTTTTTTACAAAAGGTTGGCGGGGGCTACCTCTTCATTCATCGACTACTGCGAGATCATTTTGCCAATCGTCAGCAAAATTAAGTAAAAAAAATGAATAATTGAGTATCTACAAGAAACTTCATTAGCCTCATCCGCCAAAACCCCGCCGAAGTGCCCCCGAAATGGCGATCGCTCCACCATACCTAAACCCCCAAAAACAATTGGCCTCAAGAATGGTAGATATTCCTGAATGGGCGGCTGATTATATAGCAATCCTAAATCATTCATGAGGATTTGTAGGGGTAGTGCTACCCCTACTCCCCGTGCCTACCCCTATCTATCGGGCAACCACGGGGGGATTGCCCCTACAATAATTATGCAAATCATTTAGGATTGCTATATTGTGTTTCTGCAAACGATGTCACTGAGTCAAAGCTTTCAGAAATGTCTGCAATTCTGCCATAAAACCTTTCTTTTTTAGCGGTTTTGCAGGTGCGGTGGAATCTGGATCGGCGGTTCCCAAGGCTTTAGCTAAAATCCGCTCTAAATCGTCTCCTACGGGTTTTTGGGCGGTTTCGGAAATGAGTTCATATTCGTCGTTTGTTTCTAGCCAAACTTGCCAGGGTTGAGGGTAGCAGCGGAATAGGGCTGCACTTTCTAGGGGTCTGATGTAGTAGCAGGATTCGATTTTGTTCAGGAATCGATCGCGCAATTGGCGCCCTGCATACCCTATACCTATGGTGGCAACGTCTTCGAGGCGCGGGTTGAGTATAATTACTGGGCGATCGCCCGCAGCGATGTACAGTCTTTCGACTTGAGCAACTTCTACCGCTGCGGGATTGATCAACAGAAAAAGTTGGTCATCCGGTTCTATTTTATCTTCAACGGGGGTGCGGCTGCTGCCCAAATCTGTCACTTTAAACAGTGTTTTTCCCCAGTCGCGGCGTGCGAGGGCGGCTGCACCGGTATCGGGAAATAAGACTTTGACGCCGGAGTAGATTTGTTCAAATTCTGGGACGAATTGTTCGGCGATCGACTGTGCTTGGAGGGCGATTTCTGGGAATACTAATTCTACTTGCAGTAGAGTTTTGCCGTCTGAGAGGGCGGCGGCGGTTGCAATGCGGGATTGGGCGATCGCCTCGTTGAGATCCTTTGGCAGTTCAGTCATTAATCTGATTTTTTTACTGAAATTCTATCAATCTAATTTTACAGCATCAAGGGACAAAAGCTAACACCGATACCGGGGAGCCGGAACCTCCTAAAAGTCGCAAAATTCCTATAACTAAAGTGATGTCGGCTGCTGGTAACTGGTCGAGATTAGCCAGATTTTCCAGGACGATTCCCTGATGTTCTAACACCAGTTTGTTGACAGCGAAACTTTCATCTTGTCCCGGATCGACTCCGTGAGTATCGGTGCCAACTCCTGCTATTAACCGTTTTTTTTGCAAAAATTGAGTTACTGCTTCGCCAAATCCGGGAAAGTGGCAAATCCCGTCATTGTCTCGATTCAAAAAACTTTTTTCATTCTCCCATTTCTCCTGCCATCCGGTATATAATATAATTAGATTTCCTGGTTCTATAAATCGGTGTTGCTGTTCCCAATTTAATACATCGTCTATTGTTAAAGTGTAGTCTGGGTTGGCAAGACTTTGGTCGCGAATGTCGATCGCAATTGCCGGCACAACTAGGGACTGCGGGGGATAATTATCAATACTCGCGCCTCCTGAATCAAAGCTGTTGGGTGCATTCATGTGAGTGCCGCTGTGTTCGCCCATCGAGAATTTTCGCAAAAAATACCCGTCTGTTTCTATTTGGGCTACTGTTTCAATTTCTGGGGCTGGATCTCCTGGCCAAATGGGAATATTTGGGTGAATTTTATGGGTTAAGTCTACTATTTTGCTGTAGGCGATGGTTTTGAGATTGTTTGAGTTTAATTGGTTTGTCATATCGTTTTCGATTGTTTTTGAAGTATTTAACCGCAGAGGGCGCAGAGGGCGCAGAGTCGGAGAAGAGAGGGATGGTTGATTCGGATATGAATGGATTTGAGATCGTTGGGTAAACTAGATTTATTATTTATTAAGCATGGTTGATTTTTTGACCGTCTGCGCTCTCAATCTAAAATCTACAATCTAAAATTCGATTAGTCGATCGAGGGTTGCTTCCATTACATCTTTTGTTTGCCCGGAAACAGTATACACTAAAGCTTCTCGATAAATTCTCCCGGCTGGGTGCTTTTTACTATTAGCCGCACCGCTGGAAACTGCTACCGCTGCGTGCCCGCAGCGCACGGCTAAGTCTATTGCTTGGGCTCGCAGGGCTAGTTTTTCGGCTGTGGAGCTATACTGAGATTGTTGGAAATTCTGTTTTAGTCGATCGAGCTTTTGCTCTAATTTTTGGTAAGCACTAACTATAAAAGGTAGATGCTTAGTCTGGGCTGCTGCTGCAATTACATCCAATCCGGCTCGAATACAACCAAAAGTAACTGGCACAAAATTCAGTACATTTTTGCGATCGTTTTCCACAATCCAGTCTTTCGGTTTAACTGAAATTACTTGCGATTCATCCAATAACCAATTAGTCAGAGTTGCTGTTACAGTATTAGTGGAACTCATGGCGATTAAATGCATGATTTCTCCGCAGGCAATTTGACCAGATTCAGATTCAATATTGGCAAATGGTAGTAATCCGAAAACAGCGCGATCGTCAGGAAGTACCGCAGCTACAATAAACTTTTGAAATAATCCAAAACCTGTTACCCAAGGAACTTTACCTGATAGTAAATACCCATCTTTTGCGGGTGTTGCGGTGACAGCAGGATTTCCCGATCGCCTCAACTGCGAAAACCCAATACCCAATCGCAACTCTCCAAGGGCGATCGCCCTCAAGCATCTACTTTTTAGCATTTCATTGTCGCTGTTAGCAAGCATTGCAGTTGCGCTGTGGTGTTGAGTTTGCATAAAACCTAAAGCGCCGGAATATCGCGCTGTCAATTCCTGATATTCATAAAAAGTTTCTGCATCGATATCTACGCCGCCCCATTTTTGGGGGACTCGCAACGCTAAGAGCGATCGATCTTCTAATCCTGCAAGTGCTGTTTTCAGCGCTTCCGAGTCGCTGTCAATAAGTTCAGCATCGGCTGCAACGCAGTTTTGCAGATAAGTTTCTGTGCTGTTGAGAATATCTGGAAAATCCATTTTTTTGCGAAGGAAGAACGAAGTTTGGCAACGGATTATGTAACGTATTTAATGGATGTAAAGGATGTCAGGAACAGGGAATAAGGAAGAGAGAAGACGGAAAAGGGAAGAGGGGAAAATCAAGAATAAAGAATAAAGAAACTATTCCCTATTCCCTATTCCCTATTCCCTATTCCCTATTCCCTATTCCCAACTATTCCCACACTTTCCAAGGAGCTTCTCCTCGATCCCAAAGTTCGTTTAAATACTTATATTCTCGATAAGTATCCATTGCATAGAAAAAGCCTTCGTGGCGATAAGCCATCAACTCTCCGTCTGCTGCCAAACGCTGCATCGGCTCCTGTTCTAAGATACAGTTATCTCCCCCCAAATAGTCAAATACCCGGCGGTTGAAGATCATATATCCAACACTAATCCAGCCATCTATTTGAGGTTTTTCACTAAATTCGAGTACGCGCCCTTGACGATCTACATCTAAGATTCCAAAGCGAGAAATAGGGCGAAACGTCGTAACAGTTGCCAGCTTACCATGAGCTTTGTGAAAAGCGATTAATTTTTCAATATTTACATCAGCAACTCCATCCCCGTATGTCACCATGAAATTATCGCGATCGATATATTTTTCGATCCGTTTTACCCGCCCTCCCGTCATGCTTTCCGCGCCTGTTTCAGCCAGGGTAACATTAAAATCTTGTTCTCGATGTTCCTCCTGATAGGTGATGCTATTTTTGCGACCTAAGCAGATAGTAAAGTCATTGTTCATGGCTTCATAATTGAGGAAATATTCTTTAATCATGTTGCCGCGATAGCCCAAGCACACAATAAAGTTTTGGAAACCGTAGTGTGCATAGATCTTCATGATGTGCCAAATAATCGGATGCCCCCCCACATCAACTAAGGGTTTGGGGCGAAATTCTGTTTCTTCTCTGAGACGAGTACCGAGACCGCCGGCTAGGATAACTACTTGCATTTTTTCAAATTTTTAAAGATAATCAACTAACTTAGCATTAATCCTTCGTCATTTGTTCAAAGAATTATTAACATCTTCTCATAGTTAGTTAAGCTTTGTAAATCGATTAAATATGATAATATTTTAAATATAGCAATTTTCAATGGGATGAAATACAGCAGACGGCTGTAGGGACACTCAAGCGTGCCCATTGGTGTCAACTTAACGTTAAACTCAGTCAGAGACTGCTGTTTGACTATTAAACTTAGATCCCCCCGCATTCTTGCCCCCTACTCAACCCCTACTCCCCTTAGGAAGGGGAGTAGGGGAGTAGGGGGTGTGGGACAGGAATCTTCTCAAAGTCACCCTTCTTAAGGGGGATTTAGGGGGATCTAGACTGGGGTGAAAGCGAGATTTCTCATGGCTTTCAGGCTTAAGTTGACACTAATGGGCACGCTTGAGTGTCCCTACCGGACCTCTGTATTTCACTCAACTGAGAAATGCTATATACACAGCTATACTGAATATAATAAAGAGCTCCAACTGTCATGAAAACTCAACTCGAACGCTGGACAAAATTTTTAGGTATCCTGTGCACCATTGCCTCAATAATTATCTTATTTCAATCGGCAATAACTCCTGTTTCGGCACAGCATATCTCAAGTATACCTGAACAAACCAACGTAGCTTTTGCACCGGGCATACCGGGCGGCGGATTAGACTTTCACGAAGCAGCAGGAGGACACACTTTAGAGAAACACATTGGCAAAACAGAAGCAGAATTAGCACAGCGACTCGCCAGCGATCGGAGAATTTCTGCCGCATCTTCCTTTACCTATCGTTCCGTCGCCGAATCCGCGATTGCGGAAGCAATGGAAGAAAAGAAAAGTGCGATCGACTCCTGGGTAAAAAAGGGAACCAATCGTTATACGATCAAATACGACACCCACAAAATAATTGGCATTACTCTCGCCCGTCGCGCTTCCAAAGCAACTTCCACATCTCGCCTGAAAATCATCCTTCAGCGCAGCACCAAATTATCTCCCGGATACTTTATTTTGACAGCTTATCCCGAATGAACAATCAATTTCCTAATTTAACCCAATTTTTCAGTTCCTACTTTCATCAAGACTGGCCCCTAGAAGCCAGCAGCGCTAATGAAGTAGTCGAAAATTACCGCCATAGCGAATCGCCAGAAAGTGTTGAATCTGCATTAGCGGAACTCAATAAACTGCTAGAAATGTCGATCGCCCCAGCCGATTTAGAAACATTTATTCTGGAGGAATTGGGGTGTTACTACAACCCCGAAGCCGACAATCAAACTGTCACAGAGTGGTTGGAATGGGTGCAAAAGTCTTTGAATAATCCCAGCTAAACTCTATGTATTTGTAAGGACGCGGCTATATATTTGTAAGGACACGGCAGTGCCGTGTCCCTACAATTTGTCTATATATTTGTAGGGACACGGCACTGCCGTGTCCCTATTTACTAACAGTCAATAAATAACCTTCATGTACATTGAAGTTAGGAATAACATAATTCAAATCATTTCTAACAACAGACACACTTTCTTCTTTGACAGTGACAAGCTTTTGCACAGCTCTTTCTTGATTGTTAGGAATTTTCTCTAATTTGAGACGGATTTTTTGACCGCTTTGGATACCTAGCTGTGGCAAATTTCTGAGGTTTAAAGTGACGGTTGTTGCTGAGGAATAATTGCGATCGAAATAACCCAAAAGCACCTGTGCGTTGCCTTCAGGATTTGACTTGCTGGCTAAAGCGACAACGCGATCGCGATCTGACTGACTCAGCACCCGCGAATTAACTCCGTCAGCATAAGCTTTGTAAGTCCACCAAGCTGCTCTCGGATCAAAACTATTGGGAGTCACCATCCCACTCAGCGTATTGTTGAAGCAATTGCTAACTTTTTTGCCTCCTGTTGTATCCCAACAAGCTCTGCAAGCACCGTCTGCTTTTGCGTATTCCAAGTTATATAAATAACCTAAAATTTCCCCAGGTTCATACTGTGCTAAATTTCCAATAATCTCGTTGACATAAATTTTTTGCAATTTCAATTCTCTGTAAGAGGCACTTTGTTGAAAATTGCGCTTGGCATCAATTACGTGATCGTCAACAAATAAAATCATCGTGTCGTTGAGTTCGTGCCACGACAGGAAATTTACTTCCAGTTTGTTCGCTTTGCAATAATCCAGAAATGCCGTTAAATATTCTTTGTTGTAGGTGGTGATACTCGGCCCGCCAATCATGGCTGATGGTCCCAATTCTTCTCGCAATATTCTGTAGGCTCTTTTGTAAGTTTCAAAGAATTGTTCTCTGCTTCCATTCCAAAATGGATTTCTTAAATCTGGCTCATTCCATACATCCCAAATAATTTTTTTTCCTTTATTTTCTTGAGCTAATTTCCGCACGAATGCTTCCCATGCAGGGTAGTTTTGATAGGGCCAACCTTTGGGATTGCTACCGTAGCCCCACAAGTCGCTGACTACCAGTTGAAATTCGGCTCCGCTGGCGATTACGCGATCGTAAATATCGAGTCTCCCAGCCCGCCAAAGCTTTGGCTGCAATGGTTTGATAGAGCTATCTGGTGGCTTGGTGGTGTCGATTCCGTGCAGGATACCGCTCATGGACATTGTTCCGGTTGCTGGGCTTCCAAAATCTACTGTGACGTTCGATCGCATTTGGGCGATCGATCTTTGCTGCCCCAAATATACTATTAACAAAAGAGTGACAATAGCTAAACAAATTGGCAGCAGTTTATTAAGAGATTGGAACTTGAATGTAAATTGCATATTTTTGATTTTCTTGATGTTTTGTGGAACGGGCCGGAGAGCCCGTTCCTAAGAAGGCTGAAATAGCTCAGTTTTAACGAACCGATGAAAACAATTCAAAACCCTGTATTGATTCTATCACTTGTTGCCACGAGCGGGAGTTTATCAGCTCGTTCGTATCGAAACTAACTCCTTTTTCCGCAGCAAAGACACCAAAATTTTTCACCCAATCAAAGATAGTTTCTGTGGTGAAATAAGGCGTGCAGACCCAAGCAGATTGCAAATTATTCACCATTTCGGACATATCTCCCCGATCGTAAGCCTCCCAAGCTTTCCACACTAAATAATAGTATTTCAGCAGGCTATCCACTTGCTGTAGCTGCTTTTTGAGTTTCGGACTAATAGAGAAACTGTCGTTTTTATCGTCAGTTGCAAGTGCCTGTTCAATTACTTCTACATATTCCCGAAGCATCCGTTCTTCTTTGAATAGTTCTTCGGCTCGCGCTTTGCACCCTTGTCCTGCAACTCTGCGAAATTCTGGATCTTCTGCCCATATTTCCACCGTTTGTACCAACTCTTTTACTGTTCCTTCTGGGTCGATTGTAGGATCGGGCAACAACTTTCCCGTATCTCCCAATTCTTCAGGAATACCGCTTACTGCTGTGGCAATTACGGGCAATCCTTTCGCCATTGCTTCCATAATTGCTAGAGGCATTCCCTCTGCTTCGGAAGATAAAATAAAGATGTCGCTGGCATCGAGCCAATCGGCAATATCCCAGCGCTGTCCTAAGAATTTAACCTGTTCGTTTACTCCAAATTTGCTCACAGTTGCTCTTAATTCAGGCTCCATATTGTCGTGAGTAGTAGAACCTGGGCCAGCCCAAACGAAGTAAATTTGTGGCCAAATTGGACGAGATTTGAGTTGGGCGATCGCCTGTAATTGATACTGATATCCTTTAATGGGAGTCAATCTCGCGGCCGTGAAACAAACGATAGCATCTTCGGGGATTCCTTGTTCTAGACGCAGGCGTTGGCGAGTGGAAAGATTCGGCGGTTCAAAATAAGTGTTCGGTCTGCCATAATAGATTACTTTTCCCCGTTCTAGACGCGCTTTAAAAAGACTTTTGAACAAGTTTAAATTGTCCTGGGAAACTGCTACTGCTGCTTTGGCTAACCGTACTGATAGGAGACTGCATCGAAATAGGGAATTTGATCGCCGCGATCGAAGGTTTCATAATTGCGATTGATATAACCCAGACTGATTATATACGGTATATTTTGCTCGATCGCAACTTGTTTAGCTGCAAAATTTGCCATCGGCCAGCCGTCACTAAATACAATTAAATCCGGTCTGAGCCTTGGGCGTAAATCTTTTTAGCATCATCTAAATTGTAAGCTATTCGTAAAAACTCTTTCATCGTGTCGAACTCTAGCCAAATATGTTCGATACCTAGCTGTTGTTGTTCGGTAATTAAAGGGTTGGAAGCTTGACTTTGAACGCTGGTTACTCGGTAGCCGTCGGCAGCTAATTTACACATCAGCGAGTGGTTAAACTGAGCCAAACCGCCGACTCCTGAGTCTTCTGTGTACAGGAGTACGTGCTTTGTTTTCTGCCGATAAATCGAACTGGGAGCCGATTGAAACTGATAAGGATTGTTAGCTGCGATCGCCACTATGTCTTGCCATTCCTGTAAATTGGTTAAGGCATAGGCATCAAAGTTGTAGCCGTACTGTTCTGAAACTCCCTTAAAGGTTTCCAACCAATTAAAAACAGTTTCAGTACCTGTCAAACGAGTATAATGCAGAGATTTTTCCAGACTTTCGACCATTTCTGGCAAATATCCGTCGCGGTACATTCGCCACGCTATCCATACGAAACACTTGTAACGTTCCGCGCGTTTCAAGTCGCGGATGTGCTGAGGTAAATCTGGCCGCGCGAAAAATTGCTCCATCAAAATTTCCGTATTTTTCATTAATTTGGAGCCGCCGGACATGAGATTGCTGTCGTGCTGACGATAGCAGGTTAATATCTCTTTTAACCAAACTGACTTGCAGCCTTTTAAAGCTAAACGTAGGACAAAATCTAAATCTTCGGTTGGCGGAAAGCGATGATCGAAACCCCCCAAGCGTTCCCACCACTCTCGCCGCAGCATCATGGCGCTGGGACGCACTGATTTGTACAAAACAAAGGTTTCTAAATCTAATTTTGGTGTTTCTTCCCAAGGCTTTACTCCATAGATGCCTTCGTCGTTTTTGCCAACAATAACCCAACCTGTTTGCACCATATCTAATGTGGGGTCAGCGTCAAAGCAAGCTATTTGTTTTTCTAGTTTTTCTGGTAAGAAGAAGTCGTCAGCATCTAGAAAAGCTAAAAATTCCCCTTGTGCTAACTTGCAAGCGCGATTTCGAGCAATGGCTGCTCCTTGGTTATCTTGATAGATGTATTGAATTAAATCGAGGTAAGGTGCTAAAACTTGGCTGGTATTGTCTTTTGAACCGTCGTCTACAACGATAATTTCCCAGTCTTGATAAGTCTGGCTGAACACGCTCTCTACGGCTCGGAGAATGTAGAGAGCGGAGTTGTAAGTGGGCATGATTACACTGACGCGCGCTTTTTTGGGAGGAATGATACTAGCCATTAACTGTTTCCATTCTGGTGATTTTCCCAGAGCAATGCGATCGATTGGGCAGCCGTAGCTGTTAGAAATTTCGGTAAGGCGCTTTACCCAATCTACTATAGTTACTGTCAGCGAGTATGGGGTATAATGCAAAGATTTTTGCAAATATTCAGTCATTTCTTCCGGATAGCCGCTGTAGTAAAGTTGCCACGCCATCCATGTCAGAGCTTCATAAAAAGCCTGCTTTTCTAATTGGCGAATGTCTTCTGGTAAGTCGGCTCTACTGAAGAAATTTTGCTTTAATTTAATACAAAGGTTGGCCTGTTTTAGCGCTCTCTGGATGGACACATTTTGCCCGTGCTGGCGGTAGCATACTGTCACTTGAGGCAACCAAGCAGCTTCGCAGCCAGATAGTGCTAAACGCAAAATTAAGTCGGCATCATCTACTGAATCATACTGAGAATCAAAGCCACCGACTCGTTCCAACCACTGCCGCGAGAACATCATCGCGCTGGGAAGTAGGGGCATATAAACAATCCAGGTTTTTAAGTCTAGCTGAGGTAAGTATTCCCAGGGTGTTACATCGAAAATACTTTCGCCTTGCTCTCGAACAATTCGCCAGCCACTATTAACAATTCCTAGTGATGGCTGAGCGTCAAATAAGGCAATTTGTGCAGCCAACTTATCTGATAAGAAAAAGTCATCTTGATCCAGAAAAGCAATTAATTCACATCGGGATTCCTGAATTCCTCGGTTGCGGGCCGCTGCTACTCCTTGATTTTGTTGATAAACATAGCGAATTTTGTCAAAATAAGGCTGCAATACTTGGCGGGTGTCGTCGGTTGAGCCGTCGTCTACGACGATAATTTCCCAATTTCTATAGGTTTGGCTGATGACGCTTTCTACTGCTTGCGCGATGTAGCGATCGCCATTATATGCAGGTATAATTACACTTACTCGCGGTGTCGAATTTGCTATTGACATGAGTTTTATTGGTGATAATGAAGGGTTCGGCAACGGATTCTGTAACGGATGTAACGGATTTAACTGGTATTTTAGCGTGCACAAAATACAGATTCAAGACCCTGTAAGTCATAGACTAATTGTTGCCATTCTGCTGAATTAATTAGAGAATATGTATCTAAATAATGCCCTTTTGCTGAGGAAAAATTGCCAAAATATTCTACCCAGTTTAACAGCGTTTCTGTAGTCAAAAAAGGTGTGTACTTCAAAGATTCTTGAAGCGTTTTCTGCATCCCGATTAGATCTTCTTGACAGTAAGCCTGCCAAGCATTCCACACTAAAGAACTGTAGTGCACCCGGTTTTCTATCTTCGCCATTGACCTCTGTACCTCTTTTTGAGTAACAAATTCATCTGTTTGGCGATCGCAAACTAAAGCTTTTTCGATCGCCTCAACAGACTCTGCCAACATTCGTTCCTCTTTAAACAGTTTCTCGGCCCGCTGCTTGCAAGCTTGACCGATTTGATGCCGCAATTCTGGATTCATCGCCCAAGCTTCTACAGTTTTCGCCAATTCCCTCGCGGTTCCCTCTGGATCGGTATTCGGATCGGGCAACAATTTCCCAGTATCGCCGATCCCTTCTGGAATGCCGCCCACAGCCGAAGCAACTACCGGCAATCCTTTAGCCATCGCTTCCATGACTGCAAAAGAAGGCGTTCCATCTGCGAGAGATGTCAAAATGAATATATCGCTAGCATCCAGCCAATCTAGGATATCCCAGCGCTGTCCGATCAACTTCACGCGATCGCTCACCCCTAACTTTCTAATAGTTTCCCTCAATTCTATTTCTACATTGTCAGAGCTTCCCTCACCAGTTCCTGCCCACACAAAATACAGTTTAGACCACACAGGAGACTGCTGCAACTGCTCGATTGCTGCAAGCTGATATCGATGCCCTTTAATCGATGCCAATCGAGCCGATGTGAAACAAACAATCGCATCTTCAGGAATTTCTATTTCTTGTCGCAGGCGTTGACGAGCCGCAGCATTAGGAGGTGCAAAATATTCTGGAGAACGCCCCAAGTAAATCACTTGTCCTCGCTCTTTTGGTAACTTGAAATGTTGGCACAATAAATTCAAATGTTCGTAAGCGCCAACAATCACCGCTCTAGCTTGCAGGCACTGGTACAGCACTCCCTTTACATAAGGCACTACATCCCCGCAGGCAAAAGTTGCGTGTTCTGGCATGACTAATCCGATTACCATCATGTATGGTATCCCCATTTCAATAACTACCTGTTTCGCTGCAAAATTGGAAAATGGCCAGCCATCGCTAAAAATAATCAGATCCGGTTTATTACTAGCAAAAATCTCTCTTGCATCCTCAGTATTTCTTAACACCCGCTGTAAATCTTTATGACCGCTAAAATCCAGCCACAAGTGCTCTATACCTAACTCCCGTTCTCGCTCAACCAAGGGGCTAGAATGTTTCGTTTGCACGCAAGTGACTCGATAGCCCAACAGGGCTAACTGACAGAGAATGGCATGATTGTACTGTGCTAATCCTCCCACGCCCGGATCGTCAGTGTTGTAGAGTAAAATGTGGGCTTGCGCTTTTGAAGGTGTGGGAATAGAACTCTGTTGAGATTGGGGTGGATTAGTCATCACCATCAAAATTATCTCTTGCCATTCCGCTAACTGACTCAGGGAATAAGCATCAAAATTTTCACCATATTCTTCAGAAGCCATCTGAAAACTTTCCAGCCAATTCAAGACTGTTTTTGTGGGCGAAAAAGGCGTATATTGCAATGATTTTTCCAAACACTGGGCCATCTCTGCTAGATGACCGTCGCGATACATCCGCCATGCCAGCCACTTTAAGGATTGATAGCTTTCCTGGTTTTTTAACTGCCGGATTGACTGAGGCAAATCGGGTCTATCGAAGAATTGTTTCATCAGAATTTCTAGATTCTTCATTAGCGGAAAACCGCTTGACATTAGATTGGATTTGTGCTGGCGATAACAGGTAAGAATCTCTTCTAACCAAGCTGCTTTTCCCCCTTTTAAAGTCAAACGCAAGGCAAAGTCTAAATCTTCTCCCAGCGGAAACTGAGAATCGAAACCTCCCAATTTTTCCCACCACTTTCGCCGCAGCATCATCGCACTCGGTCGCACACATTTATATATAATAAAGCTTTCTAAATCTAATTTAGGCGCTTGCTGCCAAGGCTTCATTTCAAAAATATCTTTCCCTTTTTCATTGACTATAAACCAACCTGTTTGTACCATATCTAATGCAGGATCAACATCAAAGCAAGCTAACTGTTTCTCAAGCTTGGATGGTAGGAAATAGTCATCGGCATCTAGAAAAGCTAAAAAATCCCCTTGCGCTAGTTCGCAAGCACGATTCCGGGCCGCTGCTACTCCTTGGTTTTCTTGATAGATGTAGCGAATTCTGTCAAGATAAGGATGCAATACTTGATGTGTCCCATCCGTCGAACCGTCGTCTACAACGATAATTTCCAAATCTGTAAAAGTTTGGCACAGCACGCTTTCCACCGCTTGCACGATGTAGCGATCGCCATTATATGCCGGTATAATTACGCTGACTTGCGGTGTCCGATTGGCTGTTGACATTATTTAGCTCGCTGTTAACCTATTACTATCTAGTTTATATGAATGTCGCGTACATTGATCACTATTTTCAGGCTGGTAGGTGTACTTGCATGAACTTTGAACTTTGGCAACTTCTAGCATATAATCTTATAGGTAATTATTACTCAAAAGGACAATTAAAAATGAATTCAGAAACAGTGCCGGTGAATTTCCAGCAACAGGCAGAACTTTATTTAGCTACAGGGAACTTCGATCGCGCGATCGCACTTTGCCAACAAGTTTTAGAATTGCAGCCGAACTCTGCCGAGACTTGCAAAACCCTAGGGAAGGCGCTGCAAGCTCAAGGTAAACTAGAAGACGCAAGGTATTGGTATAAAGTTGCGATCGCCCTCCAACCCGATTTTGCCGAAGCTTTTGCCAACCTCGGCACTCTCTGCGCTACCTTGCAACAATGGCACGAGGCGATCGCCTGTTACCAAAAAGCCATCTCCCTACAACCCGACTTTGCAGGATTTTACCGCAATTTGAGCCGCGTATTTACCCAAGTTGGCAAAGCCGAGGAAGCAGCCGAATGCTGGTATCAAGCACTCATGGTAGCACCAGTAGAAATACCCGAAGAATACCTCGATTTAGGCAATACTTTATTGGGACAAAACAAAGCTGAGTTAGCGCTGATTTGTTACCATCGTACCATTTATTTAAACCCCAGTTGTTGCGAAGCTTATTATAAATTAGCTGACGCTGCTACCGAGTTGCAACAGTGGGATGAAGCTATTGCAAACTACCGCAAAGCTATCAAAATTCAGCCAGATATTTCGGAATTTCATTACAAATTAGGAAATGCTTTGCAAGCAAGCGAACTATTGCATGAATCGGTCGCAGCCTACCGCGAAAGTATTGAATTGAATCCCAATTCTTTTGGGTGTTACTACAATTTAGGCAGCGTTATGCTCAAATTAGAAAATTGGCAACAAGCAATCATTGCCTATCGCACAAGTATTGAAATTAACCCGGATTGTTCAGGGTCTTACTACAGCATCGGTGAAGCTTGCGACAAATTAGAAAAATGGTCGGAATCTGTCGCAGCTTACCAGCGCGCTACTGAATTAGACCAGAATTCTTTCGGAGCTTTTCACAGGTTGGGAGATGCTCTTTTTAAACTAGAAAAATGGTCAGACTCTGAGGCTGCATACGCCGGGGCGATCGCACTTAATTCAGATTCATTTTGGTCTCATTATAACTTAGCTTTGACTTTAGTTAAACTTCAGAAAATTGCCCCAGCAACACTCGCTTATCGGCGGGCGATCGCACTCAATCCAGAATTCTCTTGGACTTACCACAATTTAGGAGAGTTGCTGTTAAAAACCCAACAGTGGAAAGCAGCGGCTACCGCTTACCAGCGCGCTATTGAACTTAATCCCAATATTTCTTGGTCTTATTACAATTTAGGCGATGCTTTGACTGAAATTCACCAGTGGAATGATGCTGTCTCCGCCTACCTTTGTGCGCTTCAAATCGAGCCGTCTCTCCCCAATATTTACACAAAGTTAGGTAAGGCTTTAACAAAAAGAACTCCGGCAGATTTAGATGCAGCAACTAGGTACTATCATCACGAAATGCAGCCGCTACAGGCTCCTGAATTTTACTGTCAAGTAGCACAAAATTTTGCAGATGGCGATCGGCTTAACGAAGCCATAATATTATACTTGATGGTCTTAGAAATCAGACCAAAAGATCCAGAAATATCCCAAAAATTAGAGGATTTTTTAGAAAAACAGCGTCAAACAGGGGAATCTAGTATATTATTAGAGTTAGAGGCTCATGATATTCGCGATCGCTACATTGCCCGAATAGTAAAAGGCAAAACTTTTGCAGAAGTAGGCGGATTGTGGGGAATTGTCAGCGAAAAAGTATCTGTAGCTAGCAAATACGGTGCCACTTCTCTAACTATGATTGATGTAACGCCGCTCTCCGAACACTTGTGGCAAGATTTTCGCGATCGCATGACAAGCTTAAATATTGCTAATTATCATTGTATCAGCCAAGATATAACTCAAATTAAGCTTGCAGAAATTGGCGAGCCTTACGATGTAGTTCACTGTCCAGGAGTTTTGTACCATCACCCCCATCCCTTACAGATTTTAGTGGCCTTGCGTCAGATAACTCGCGAGCATTTAATTTTAACTTCAGCTATTACCCAAGAAGTTATAGAAAACGATTTCGGACGCTACGAAATTCCCGCTTCTGGGGTAATGTTTATTCCAGCTTTGGACGACGCAGAACGAGCTATTTTAACAGCTTATTGGCAGCCGTACATCAACGGCAACCAACTTATAGGGATAACTGAAAAAGCAGTTTTTGACATCAATAACTTTGGCCCGTGGTGGTGGCTACCTACAGCTTCTGCTTTAGAAGCTATGTGTAAAGTAGCGGGATTTAAGGTTTTAGACAAAGGATTGACTTGGGACAATAATGCTCTGACTCTCCTGCTGGGTGTTTAATAAAAACTCAAATAGATACAAACATCTTTTCTTAAAAAAGGCCAATCATCAAATGGATAACAACCTACAGGAAACGCCATTAGTAAATATTTTAGTAGTGGACGATACGCCGGAAAACCTGCGTCTTTTGTCTACCATGTTGAGTCAGCGGGGTTACACGCCCCGCTGCGTTATTAACGGGAAAATGGCTCTGAGAGCGTGCAATTCTCATCCGCCGGATTTGATTTTACTGGACATAATGATGCCTCAAATGAATGGCTACGAAGTATGTCAGCACCTGAAATTAGATGCCAAAACTCGCGATATTCCGGTAATTTTTATCAGCGCTAAAGATGAATTATTTGACAAAGTAAATGCCTTTACCGTAGGGGGCGTGGACTACATCAGCAAGCCGTTTCAGTTTGAAGAAGTGCTCGCCCGCATCGAAAGTCACCTCACCCTGCGAAAGTTGCAAAAGCAGCTAAAAGAACAAAATATACTCCTTCAACAAGAAATAAATAGCCGCTTAGAAGTTGAAAAAGCTATTCAAGAAAAAAATCATATTTTGCAACAAGAAATTAGCAGCAGGCTAGCTGTTGAAAAAGCCCTGCAAGAGCAAAATTTACTTCTTCAACAAGAGATATTCAACCGTGAGTGCGCCGAATCTGCTCTGTTGAAATCCAATCAAGAATTGGCGCGTTCTAATGCCGAACTAGAACAATTTGCTTATGTGGCATCCCACGACTTGCAAGCGCCTTTAGCAACCATTGCGAGCTACGCTCAGCTATTAGAAAAACGCTCCAAAGACCAACTAGACAGTCAAGCTAATAAGTTTATTGGCAACATCGTTCAAGGCTGCACGAGAATGCAAACTTTAATAGATGATTTGCTAGAATATTCGCGATTGGGCAGGAGTGAGAAACCTTTTCAACCGACTGATTGTAATCAGGTATTTGAACAAGCAATCGCCAACTTGGAAGGGGTGATTCGTGACATCCAAGCAGTTGTTTGCTCTAGTGAATTGCCAGTAGTACATGGCGAGATTTCTCAACTTGTGCAGCTATTTCAAAATTTAGTTGGCAATGCAATTAAATATCGCCAAGATGCACCGCCTGTTGTTTCTGTCAGTGCTTGCAAACACCAGGATCATTGGCTATTTTCTGTTTCTGATAATGGAATTGGGATTGCACAGCAGCATCAAGAACGTATCTTTAAAATTTTCCAGCGCTTGCACACTCAAAAAGAATATTCTGGTACAGGTATTGGTTTAGCAATTTGTCAAAAGATTGTCCAACGTCACGGCGGACGTATTTGGGTAGAGTCGGAGCAGAGTCAAGGTTCAACTTTTCACTTTACTCTCAACGAAAATACTTTTGATTTGTGATTTTTACTTGGTGAATTCAAGAAAGACTAAGTTTTTAGTGAATTAGTAAAATCACAATTTCTACAAACAACTGCGCGTTGACATCACAGTTGGTTTGTGATATAATTATATTTGTAAAACAAATCTTTTGTGGCGTTACCTCGGACTGCAATTCTAATGCTATAGCGGTTTTCAAGCAAGTGAGGTACGCGCTTACTAATTCGCAATTCAGGGAAGGGAAGGAACCACCTATGCCCTATGCCCTATGCCCTATGCCCTATGCCCTATGCCCTATGCCCAGTAGCACCTCATTTATCTGAGAAACGCTATAATGTATGTGTAGCTGCAATTTAGCAAATACCTCCAGAAACACAGGTGCAATCCCAGTAGCTTGACCAATAATTTTGTGATTAATAACTCTTATGAAAGCAGTTTTTAACTTAGCTGTACCTCCTACCTGCTTTAAGGTTTTGTTGGTTGAAGACAACGCTTATGAAGCAGAACTGATTGAAGATTTGCTGTCAGGAATTACCGATCGCCAGCAGATAGCGTTGACGAAAGTAGAGCGCCTCAGTGAAGCGCTGCTGCGATTGAATCAAGAAACTTTTGACGTAATTTTATTAGATCTTTCACTTCCAGACAGTCTGGGAATTGAGACAGTAGCTAGGGTGCAAGAGTACGGGGTAAATGTGCCGATTGTGGTGCTGACTGGTCAAAATGACGAAGCGCTCGCCCTGCGGTTAATCTCGGT
This sequence comes from Microcoleus sp., assembly GCA_042408215.1. GTDB lineage: Bacteria > Cyanobacteriota > Cyanobacteriia > Cyanobacteriales > Microcoleaceae > Microcoleus. The sequence goes on from JAYFMW010000005.1 coordinate 523,737, forward strand.
GGGCGTACAGGATTATTTAGTAAAAAGAAAAATAGACAGCGAACTTTTAATGCGCTCGATCCGTTACGCGATCGAGCGCCAAAACAGCCAAGATGCTTTGCGAAAAAGTGAAGAAAAATATCGCTCCGTAGTTGAAAATTCTCTGATCGGAATTGCCATCATTGCCCCAATTATTGACCAGAAAATTCCTGAACATTGCAACTGGATAGAAGTTAACGATGCGTTGTGCCATTTGCTGGGCTACGAGCGCGATGAACTCATGCAAAAAAACAGGTTGGAGTTGACTCATCCAGAGGACTGTAGCAATAACATTGAACAATTATCTCAAATTTTAGCAGGTACGAGCGACGGGTACATCTCAGACAAAAGGTGGCTGCGAAAAGACGGCGAAATAGTTTACACGCGAGTTTCTCTGCGCTGCATTCGTCGTCGGGATGGAGCGATCGATCGGATGATTAAAGTAGTGTTGGACGTGAGCGATCGCTACCGCTACGAATCCCAACTCAAAGCATCAGAGCAATTTTTAAACCACACGATCAATGTCATTCCCGACCCAATTTTTGTTAAAGACGAGCAACACCGCTGGATGATCTTAAATGATGCTTTTTGTCAGTTGCTTGGAAAACCGCGACAAGAACTCATCGGCAAATCAGATTATGACTTTTTCCCCAAATCAGAAGCCTCTGTTTTTTGGGAAAAAGATCGAGAAGTATTAACAACTGGCATCGCTGCGGAAATCGAAGAAAATTTTACCAACAGCCAAGGCAAAGAATATATTATATCCACAAAAAAAACTGTCTTTCAAAATACAGATGGGAGTAAAATATTAGTAGGTACTATTCGAGATATCACTGAATACAGACACCAACAAATAGCCCTGGAAAAAAGCGAAGCTAGATTTCAAAAACTGGTAGCCAACCTGCCGGGAGCAATTTATCAATTACGAGTCTCAGCCAGCGGAGCAAAATCTTTTCCTTATGTATCTTCAGGCTGCCGCGAACTCTACGAATTAGAGCCTGAAGTAATAGAGGAAAATGCGGAACAGGTTTTCAGCAGAATTCATGCAGACGACATCTCAGACTTAGAAGAATCCATCGCAATTTCTGCCGCTACCATGCAGCCTTGGCAGCAGCAGTGGCGGTACGTCTTGCCATCAGGAAAAATTAAGTGGCTGCAAGGAGCTTCGAGACCAGAAATGCTGAATAATCAGGCAAAAAATGGAAATCGAGCTGATATTGTCTGGGACGGTTTAGTGATGGATATTACTGAATTGAAGCAGGCACAAACAGAGCGCGATCGCTTCTTTACCATCTCCTTAGACTTGCTTTGTATTATCGGTTTTGACGGTTATTTCAAACGCTTAAATCCCGCTTGGTCAAATGCCCTTGGCTACAGCAGTGCTGAACTTTTTGCTAAGCCGATGCTGGAATTTGTTCATCCAGACGATCGAGAAGCCACCGCAGCGGAGAGCCAAAAGCTCATAGCCGGTAGGTCCAGTATCTGCTTTGAAAACCGCTATCTCTGCAAAGATGGTTCTTACAAATGCCTGCTGTGGACGGCATCGCCATTTAGTGAAGAAGGCTTAATCTACTCCGTCGGCCACGACATTACTTCCCGCAAACAAGCAGAGTCCACACTCCAGCGGCAAGCAGTAGCAATGGCCGCTGCTTATGACGGTATCGCCATCCTCAATGCTAGTGAAGAATATATTTATTTAAATCACGCTTATCTGAAAATGTATGGATTTTCTAATCCATCAGAATTGTTGGGTAAAAGCTGGAAAATCCTCTATCAAGCATCTGAATTTCAACAGTTTGAACAACAAATAATGCCTGCTATCCAGCAAAAAGGATACTGCAACATAGAAGCTACTGGCCAGCGCCGAGATGGTACTACTTTCCCTCAAGAACTGTCGATGACAATGCTTGCAGATGGCGAGATAATTTGTATTGTTCGCGATATTACCGGCAGAAAACAAGCAGAGTCAGCGCTGCGAGCGAGCCAGCGCCGCTACCAAACTTTAGCAGAAGCATCGCCAGTTTGCATATTCCACACCGACGTATTTGGAAATTGCCTGTACGTCAATCAGCGGTGGAGCGAAATCACAGGAATGAGTTCAGAATTAGCAGCAGAAACAGGCTGGTTGAACGCGATATATCCAGATGACACGGAGCGGGTGAAAGCTGAATGGTATCAGGCTGTAATTGACAAGATTCCTTTTAAGTCTGAATATCGCTTTCAGCGTCCAGATGGTACTGTAAGTTGGGTGATTGGTCAGGCCGTAGCAGAAGTCGGAGATGGTGATGAAATTAAAGGCTACATTGGTACTATTACTGATATTAGCGATCGCAAACAAGCAGAATTAGACCTACTGCGCGTTACTCAAGCCGTGGAAAGCACCAGCGATGCGATCGGGATTGCTGACTTGAAAGGGCGATCGATCTATCATAATCAAGCCTTTATTCAGCGGTACGGCTATACAGCAGCAGAACTCAACGCCGCCGGCGGAGCAATGGTCATCTACCCCAAAAATAAAGTGCTGGTAGAAATGTTGAAAACCATTCGCAAAGGCAAATCTTGGAAAGGCGAAATCAAAATCAAAACTCAAAGTAACGAACTGGTAACAACTTTATTTAGAGCCGACAGTATTAAAGATGCAACTGGCAATTTAATCGGGCTAGTCGGAGTAATTACCGACATCACCGAACGCAAAAAAGCCGACATGGCCCTGCTACGGCAATTAAAGCGAGAACGCCTGGTAGTTGCTATGCTCGATCGCATTCGCTCTTCTCTCAATTTAGAAGAAGTATTAACTACGGCGGTGGAAGAAGTGCGGCAATTTTTGCAAACAGACCGCACAGTTATTTACCGCTTAAATCCCGATTGGAGTGGCGTGGTAGTTGTCGAGTCCGTTGCCCCACATCGGCGATCGCTGCGGAACTTAAACCTTGACGACCCCTGCTTTGGACAGCAGTTTGTTGCTCTTTACCAACAAGGTTGGATTCGAGCTGTAGAAGATATTTACAGTGCCAATCTCAGTGAATGTCACATGGATTTTCTCAACAAATTTGAAGTAAAAGCCAACTTAGTAGTTCCGATTTTACAAGCAAAAGAAAACATTGAGAATCCTCTATCGATCGCAGAAAATCCGCTCTGGGGACTGCTGATCGCCCACGATTGCAGCCATTCACGTTCTTGGGATTCCTCAGAAATCGAATCCCTCAGACAATTGTGCGTGCAATTGGCGATCGCCATCCAGCAATCGACACTATTTCAACAAGCACAAACCGAAATAGCCGATCGCAAACAAGCAGAATCCGCCCTCCAACAAGCCGTATTAGCCGCCGAAACCGCCAACCTGGCAAAAAGCGAATTTCTCGCCAACATGAGCCACGAACTCCGCACACCTTTAAACGGCGTTTTAGGTTACGCTCAAATCCTCAAAACAGATAAAACTTTAAACCCCGATCACCAAGAAAGTCTCAGCAACATTCAACAGTGCGGTCAACACCTGCTGATGTTAATCAACGATGTTTTAGACCTCTCCAAAATCGAAGCTAGGAAAATGGAACTCTACCCCGCAGAGTTAAATTTTACTAACTTTATTAAAAACATTGCCAACCTCTTCCAGATGCGGGCTGCCCAAAAAGGCATTATTTTCTGTTACGAACAAGTCTCTTCCCTGCCTAACTACGTCTATGTCGATGAAAAAAGATTGCGCCAAGTGATCGTAAATTTACTCAGCAATGCCGTGAAATTTACTAACAGCGGTGGAGTAACTTTCAAAGTCGGCTATGTCGGCACAGAAGCCTGGAGGCTGGGAGGAGAAAATTGTGAATTATCGATTTTGAGTGAGGAACTGAAACAGAATTATCTGCGCTTCGCCCACAGCGCACTCGCAGCTAAACACACTCTCAAAATTCGTTTTCAAGTCGAAGATACTGGCATTGGAATAGAGCAAAATAAGTTAGAAGAAATATTTTTTCCGTTCCACCAAGTAGCCGGCAATACATTTGTTGAAGGTACAGGCCTCGGACTTTCAATCAGCCGGAAATTAGCTAAAATGATGGGTAGCGAAATTCACGTCAAAAGCACCTTGGGCCAAGGTAGCATTTTCTGGCTGGACTTAGAGTTTGCCGCACCCAAACGGTACTCGAAAGTGGCTCCTTTGCCGAAAAAACGCTGGGTTGTCGGGTTTGTCGGCAACAAGCGCAAAGTGCTGATCGTGGACGACTATCAAATAAATCGCGACTTATTACGCCGGCTGCTGGTGCGTTTGGGATTTGAAGTTGCAGAGGCCGAAAACGGTCAAGAATGCCTCTGCAAAGCAGTGGAATTTCAACCCGATTTGATTTTAATGGATTTGTTCATGCCTGTAATGGACGGCTTGGAAACTGCGAGGCGAGTGCGACAGTTGCCTGAATTAAAAGATGTGGTGTTAATTGCCCTGTCAGCTAGTGTTTCCGAGAACACGCAACAAGAGAGTCTGATCGCAGGCTACAATCATTTTCTCCCCAAGCCGATCGAAGCAAATCAGTTTTTGGAACAGTTGCGCGTGCATTTAGGACTAGAATGGATTTACGAGGAATGTTCCGATCGCCCAGAGCGTCCAGCTTCAAGTTTATCAGATGCTACTGATTTTCCGCCTTATGCTTCTCTGTCACCTACGGCTTCTGAGTCGATCGCAATGCTGGTGAAACTCGCAGCTATGGGCGACATCGAAGGCATCTTTGATGAGAGTGCTAAACTTGAAAGTTTAGAACACAAATTAGTGCCGTTTGTCAACCGCTTGCGCCAACTTGCTAAAGGATTTCAGCTTAAACAAATTCGGAATATTTTAAAGCAGTATATTGATGGTCATTAGTCATTAGTCATTAGTCATTAGTCATTAGTTATGAGTCATTAGTTATTAGTTATTGGTTATTGGTTGTCAGTTGCAATTCCCCGGCAAAAGATGGCACTGGCAATAACTGTTCCGGTTCGTCAAACACCTCAGTTGATTGAGTCGGTCGATCTACAAAAACCGACTGATCCTCTGGATCAATTAACCAACCCATTTGAGTTCCGTGTTTCAGGCAATGTAAAATAATTTTAGTAACTTTAGTTTGGCTTTGGTCGGGGGAGAGGATTTCACTTGTCCAATCCGGGGCGATCGCAAACACATTTGCCACACCCCCATTTTCTTTACGGGGAATCCGCTCCCAAGTGAATACTGTCACGTCTGGAACGATCGCACGACCGCCAAAAATGCACCGTAGTTCTGGAAATGCTCGCGCCATCTTTTGAGGTTTGAGAACAGCATTAGCAGCGCTTGTCAGCTCGCCTTGAATGACACTGTGTTCTCCTTGAGGCATGGGTTTTTGAATGATTTCACCGTCAATGTACTCCCTGGCGGGTTTGGTTTCGGGCAACTTCAGAAACTCTTCGAGTGTCAGAGATTTTGGCTGGGTTTGTACCATCCGATTTTACCTGTGACATACTCCCACATCAACCTGAGTACAGGTATGATGTGGGCTTCTTGGCAGCCCGATGAAGGGTATGCAAGATTTCCTTCTGGTACGCTCATCCATAGTTCCTACTACAGAAAGATTCCCGCTACGGCGTTTTATACTTGGGAAAATGTCCAACCCAAGTCTCTTTAAATTAATCGCGGCGTTGAGATCGCGGTCAACTATCAGAGAGTTTTGCTCATCCCAATAATCTCGGACACTGCAATCGGTGAAAATAATTTCATTCCGATAACTGAGAACCATTGAGGTATAAGCAGGTTTTTGTGGAACGACGACTGATCCAGCTTTTTCGGCTATGTATTCCAGCGTCTTGAAAAATTGACCGAACGCAGCATCGAGCCAAGACTTGTTTAATCCTGATTTTGCTGATTGACCATTGGGAAGATAATTGCCTTCATCATCTTGCTTAACTTTATTTCGTTTAGTTAAGCTTTTTAAATTTAAATCTTCGTGAAAGAAGAACTTAGCTCCAGACCTGACAAGTTTGTGGGCCGTTTTGTAATGAAAGTCTTGGCGAGAACGCGCTATTTTTTGGTGTTGTCTCGCTTCTTTTTTGGCTAATTTCCGTCGGGACTTAGAGCCACGCTTCCGTTTGTTCCGCTTCTTTGAAATGCGGTCTAGCTTAGCTTGATTATTCCGAAGCGGTTTCAATGAAGGCAACTTTTCGCCTGACGACGTTGCTAGGTAGACAGCTTCGTGTAGTACCGCGTCTAACCCAATTGAGTTGTCCCAGTTTGGGGTAATTTTATCAGGAATAAACTGCGGTACTGAAGCATCTTCAAGTATTATTTGGACGAACCAGCCGTCAGCCTTTCTAGTTACACTAATTTGCTTGACGGCAAACCCATCAGGGATTGGACGGTGCATCCGAACTTTTACGATACCTAACTTTGGCAGTCGGATATAAGACCAACTCTTGCGAATTAACCTAATCCAGTCGCTGTTAGCCGTACAAAAAGTCATCGTTCGATAATCCGCTTCAGTCTTGAATCGGGGTTTACCCGATCTTCCACCCTTACTGTCTCCTATGATAAACCGCTCGAAAGCTTTGTCTACTCGCTTAGAAATATCTTGCAGAACTGTTGAATCTACCTGCTTGAAGTCTAAAAGTTCGCCACTGTGGAAGACTTTTACCAAGTCTTTTTTGATGACTGGCAGTTGCTGCTTCTGGGAGTAGTAGTTGGGCTTTGCGCGGGGCGCAGAGATGCTAGTAACCAATGGACAAGCATTTATAGCAGTACGGTTTCTTTCCCACCAATTAAATCTATCTCCCAATTGGCGGTTATACCAATAACGGCAAATTCTGAGCCATTGGTTAAGCGTTAGTTTTTGATTGGTGTCGGGATAGAATTGGTACTGGTAGGTTGCTTTCATTGCATCACAGGCGATACGCTTCAATTAGTGTTACTCGATCAGAGAAGACTGTTTAGTGTCAAGTATATGAGTAAAGATTTTATCCATAAAGCCAGAGGAGTTTCCGTTCTCAAGTGTCATTTAGTGTTGACAACCAAGTATCGGCGAAAAGTTCTGACCGATCCAATGTTGTCTAGGCTTGAGGAGATTCTCAAGAACTTGATGGAAAAATGGGAAGGAAGGCTGATAGAATTTAATGGTGAGCGTGACCACGTACACTTGTTACTTCAATACACACCGCAAACCCAACCAAGTAAGCCGATCAACAATCTTAAGACTGTATCTAGTCGTTATTTGCGGAAAGAGTTTGTAGATGAAGTTGAAAAAGTTTACTGGAAAGATGTTTTTTGGACAAATGGCTATTTTATTGCGACCTGTGGCGGTGTGACGGTTGAGCAATTAAAGAAGTATATTGAGGAGCAAGATAGACCTGTAGAATAAGATTTGTTCGTCTCGTCATCCATCTGTCCACTGCTCAAAGCTATGCCTTGAGATTGTGTGCAGATGGAATCCTCGTCTCACGCGCCTTTCATCCCACACTAACCGAAGCGGTATAGTGTGGGGATTCCCGTCTGTTTAGCTAAAATAGGATCTTCACCTGCTATTTTACCAAAAATTGCCCTCCTCGCGCGAGGGGTTGGTCTACTTAAGTAAATTCACTTAATTAAACCTAAGATACAGATGGCTAAAAAGCTTGCTATATGAGCATTATTCCTTCTTTTGATCCGCTCGCGAAGTCGAAGGGTCTTCTTTTTACCCGATCGCGAAGCCGAAGGGCGTTCTTCCTTCTTCCTTCTTCCTGAAGCGCTTGGGCCAGCGTAGTCGAAGGACCTTCATCCTTCATCCTTGATCCTTCATCCTTCATCCTTGATCCTTGATCCTTCATCCTTCATCCTTCTTCCTTCTTCCTTCAACATCCGGCTATACCACCTTGCATCCTGCTGCTAATCTTGCTTCCATATATGAGAGACAGTTTTTGAGAGATTTGGGATTGAAAATACTTTGCCTCAGCAACGGCCACGGAGAAGACGCGATCGCCCTTCGCATCTTACGGGAACTGCAACAGCACCCGCATCCACCAGAATTAGCCGTTTTTCCACTGGTGGGCGAAGGGCAAGCTTTCGCTCAACTCGAAAATGCCCGCGTCATCGGCCCGGTGCAGCGGATGCCTTCTGGCGGCTTTATCTACATGGACGGAAGAGAGTTTTTGCGCGACATCAAAGGCGGCCTGCTTCAGTTGACAATAGCTCAATTTAAAGCCATCCGCGCTTGGGTGCGGACCCAAAAAGAGTCGGGAAATCAGAACGCCGTTATTTTAGCCTGCGGAGATATTGTGCCACTGCTGTTTGCTTGGCTGAGTGGCGCGCCCTATGCCTTTGTCGGTACCGCCAAGTCCGAGTATTATTTACGAGACGAAAACGGGCCTCTACCTCGCAAATCGCGGGGCATTAGTTGGGAAGGTTGGTCGGCCTCGGTTTATTGGCCTTGGGAGCGCTGGCTGATGACTAGAAGGCGCTGTCGCGCTGTTTTTCCGAGGGATGCCCTGACGACCGAGACTTTGGAAAAGTTCGGAATTCGGGCTTACAATCTGGGAAATCCGATGATGGACGAACTAGAACCGGAAAACCTAGCCCCCGGTTTTTACGGCGGTGACGCGGAGTTTCGGGAAATGGCTCGATCGCTCGTTATCACTTTGCTACCCGGTTCTAGAGCGCCGGAAGCTTACGCTAATTGGCCGCTAATTCTAGAGGCTGTGGCGGCGATTTTGTCGAGTTTTGCCGATCGTTCATTGCTATTTTTAGGAGCAATTTCTCCCGAATTAAACTTAGAAGCTTTGCGACCTATTGTAGAATCTTTCGGCTGGCGTCAAGACGGCGAAACTAGAACCCAGTGGCGAGAAGGAAGTATCTTGCGAGCCCCCATATCTAATGCCCAAGAAATTCAGCCAGAATCTCCTAATTTCCGATTGCCTTTGACCTTTGTGCAGAGAAAGGCAACCATGATTTTGAGTCAGCACAGTTTTAAGGATTATTTGTACGAAGCCGATTTAGCCGTGGCGATGGCCGGCACCGCTACAGAACAATTTGTAGGTTTAGGAAAACCTGCGATCGCAATTCCCGGCACCGGCCCGCAATTTACTCCAGCTTTTGCCGAAGCTCAAAGTCGCCTCTTAGGGCCATCCTTAATTTTAGTTAAGCATCCCAGTGAAGTTGCCAGCGCCATGCAGTTGTTGTTACGCGATCCCGACCGATTGCAGCTAATTGCTGAAAACGGCCAGCGCCGCATGGGAGAACCCGGTGCAGCGAGGCGGATTGCCGAGTGTTTAATTGAGCGATTTGCTGGTGGATAATTATCGAATGTACGGGCTCTTCAGCCACTTTGAGATTTGAGATTTGAGATTTAGGACTGAGGCGAACTGGCACAGTACCATCGACTTGTAGGGTGCGTCAGAGTTTCATTATGAACGGATGATCGAGGGTTTGGGGAACTGACGCACCTTACTAATTGTGACACTTCCGCCTAAGTCATGAGATTGTTTGTAGTCAGGACTTTAGTCCTCCCGTCACTCCGATCGAACCCTAAAGTCCTCACTACAAACTATTTAGGAAATCTTCCAATCCGACTTAACCAAAACTCCCGGTTCTCGCTGAATTGGCAGCACATCTAAAATATCAATTTGCGCGCAATACTTCAAATCTTCAATAACTCCTAAACCGAGGAGTCTCTGGCCGTGACTGGCGCACTCCAGCAATTCATGCAATTGATTTTGCCACTGGAGATACAGCGCAATTGCTGCAAATACTTCATCGTTACCAGCAAAATCTATAGCAGGAATACCACTTTCTGTCAAGAGGCTGTGGGCGATCGCCCCAGCACACACAGTATCTTCCAACGAGTAACTCCCCTCCCAGCCAGAACCAACTATCCCAATAGTTTCTGGCTGTTTATCTAACAAAAACTGCACAACTGCTTTACGATTAATTAAAGCTGCTGTTAAAACTGTTGGGCAAGCTTCCACTCTTTGCAGAGCACGAGTACCGTTAGTTGTACTAATGAAAATTCGCTTACCTTTGACCTTTTCCGGCGTGCAGTCGAAGGGGGAATTCCCCATGTCAAATCCGTCAACTTTGCCACCACCGCGCTCTCCGGCGCGAATCCGCTGGTCTGCGGGCCATTTTTCGCTCTCGGCCATCAGTTGCTCTAAGTCGCTGAAAACTTGGACAGCTTCCGCCCCATTGTTGAGAGCAGTTGCCATTGTCGTAGTCGCCCGCAGCACGTCAACCGCGATCGCACACACAGGCAAATTGTCCGTTGGGGTCAGTTCGGGAGTATGGTAAATAAAAAGCTTCACTTTTGGGCCACCTGCAATAAATCCTCATAGGTAATATTGACACTCCTCGGCATACAGGCCCGAGGATTCTTAAGACATTTCAGTCTTAATATCCCTATTTCTAGGGTTCCCAGGCTGACCACGTTTGCACAAAAATGTGTGTAGTCATATCTCCTCAAAAGTGTTTTGGGCGTATACTTTCCCCCAGTCCAGGGGTAGGTTTTTACATCTTGTCTGATGCCTTTACTATACCACACACTGGTGGGTGCGTGGATATGTCTACCCAACTCCATGCGGATTTCTGACGGAGCACGAGTCGTAGAAAAAGCCGTCCTATAAGGACGGGGTTTTCAACCCAATTTTCCGATCGTAGAAATTGACACCCCTAAATAACTAAAGCCAACATCCGTTAAATCCGTTACATCCGTACACAATCCGTTGCCGAACTTCCTTCGCCTATATGTCAAAACAGCTCAATTCAAATCCCCCACGCGCCATCATCAGCGCCCCCATCGGACTTCTCGCAGGCTTCACCTATCCTTTTCGAGCTTTCACTCTACTTTGGCAAACTCCCAAGCTCTGGGGTTATGTACTGGTTCCAGTAGTGCTCAATTTGATAATTGGGATCGGTCTTTATTTGGGCTTGCTATTTCCGAGTTTGTCAGGAATAGACATTTTCGTTGCCGATTTATCCCTGCGTTTTAATACTTTAATCGCTAGTTTTCCAGCTTGGCTGAGTTTTCTCGCCGTCTTAACAGTCGCTTTCGGCTGGCTGCTGCGAATACTGCTAGTAGCGGGACTTTTGCTAATAATTGGATTTTTGTTAGTGCAGTTTGGTGTGATTTTGGGTTCCCCTTGGTACGGCGAATTGTCGCAACAATTGGAACTCCTGCGGAATGGTCAATTACCATCAGAAGCACCGATGAATTTGAGGAGTATTTTTCAGGATATCCAAAGGGCGATCGCCTTTGAATTGAGAAAATTACAAATTTTGTTGAGCTTCGGAATACCGCTGCTATTGCTGAATTTTGTCCCTGGCTTCGGCTCTATTTTGGGAAGTTTAGGAGGGGTAGCTTTGGGAGCAACTCTTGTCTGTTTAGACTTTTTAGATGCACCTTTGGAGAGGCGCAGGCGACCTTTTCAGGAGAAGTTAGAAATAATTCGGGGAAGTTTCCCCGCTAGCGCAAGTTTTGGTTTAGTTTGTTTGGGTTTGGTGAGTATTCCGCTGTTAAATCTGTTGGCTATTCCGCTATGTGTGACGGCGGGGACTTTGTTTTTTTGCGATCGCATTTGGCCCACTCGTTTTGCCCCACAGGAGCAAATTAGCGATCGAGAAACTAACATTGCTACTTAAAAACTGTTACAAACAGTGATGAGTTACTGCATCAATCCCAAGTGTACAAACCGAGAAAATTCTGATGGATCTCAAATTTGTCAGAGTTGCGGGACGGCTTTGCTAATTTGCGATCGCTATCGTATAATCAAGCCAGTGCGATCGGCAAATCCCGCACTCCCTACAGAAATTTTTGAAGTCACAGATTGGGGAACCGAGGAAAACCAATGGGGAACTGTCAAAGTTTTAAAAGTCTTGAAATATACTCATAATCCCCACTTAGTCCGATTCTTTAAACAGGAAGCGCGAGCGTTAATTTGGCTGGCGGAAAGTACCGGAATTCCGCAAGTGGAACCTGACGGATATTTTACTATTCAACTCCCCAATACATCCCATAAATTGTCCTGTTTAGTGATGGAAAAAATACAGGGAGAAACTTTAGCAGCATTCTTAAATATCAACCAGCACGGATCTCAAAACTTAGCTATAGATTGGCTGCAACAACTGACAAATATTTTGCAGTCCATCCACAAATATCATTTAGTGCATCGGGATATTAAGCCCTCTAACTTGATGATTCAACCGAATGGTAAATTGAGACTAATTGACTTTGGGGCTGTGGGAGAAGCAGAGATAGATACAACGCCCATAGGTTCTGCTGGATACTGCGCCCCGGAACAAATTATCGGTAATGCTGGTGTGCGATCGGACTTTTTTGCAATGGGGCGCACTTTTGTACATTTACTCACAGGTATACCGCCGATCGACTTTCCGACAGATGAGAAAACTGGTAAAATTAATTGGAGGAATCAGACTGTAGAGGTTGACAATTTCCTCGCCGATTTTATTGATGAATTGATGGAACCGCAGCCGGAAAAAAGACCTGAAAATAGTCAAGTTATTTTAGAAAAACTCAAAACTATAAGCCTTTTGATTACCAGCGCTGAACCGAAGTAATAATGCCCAATGCCCTATGCCCAATTCCCCATTCCCCATTCCCAATTCCCCATTCCCCATTCCCCATTCCCCAATCAATAAATTTGTTCCAACCTGCGAAAATCTCGCTCAACTTCCGCCCACAAAGCCCGATTGTGAGGGTCAGTTTTTACAGCCTTTTTCAAATAAATTCTCGCCTTATCAACCTGTTTTTCCCCAATTAAATGCCGTCCCCAACGCTGATACACGATCGCCTGCCACTGACGCACCTCCGCATCGTCGGGAATCCGCTGTGCCAAACCCTCCACTAGGGCGATCGCCCGTGGGAACCTTTGATACTTCAGCAACTGCTGTAATTGGAAATAAGCATCTTGCTTTAACTTTTCTTCCGCAGTCGAAAACTCCTGGCTATCTTGAGTTGGCCACGGTTTCCGAGTCACCTTAACTCCCTGCGGTTGAGTTTTCGCCGCCTCCGATGTCGGTGTCGCCGCCGGCTGCTTAGTATAATTGGGAACTTTCGACTCCAACCCATCGGGAACAGCAACACTCACCAAGAACTTATAAGCCTCAGTAATCGCCATAAACTTATTCTTCGCTGCTTCGTTTCCCGGATTCACATCGGGGTGATACTGTCTGGCTAGCTGCCGATAAGACGCCTTAACTTGCGACAAACTCGCACCAGACTTGAGTCCTAACTGTCGGTAATAATCTGCAATATCCATTTAGTATAAATCATCGTTGATAATACCATTAAATATGGCAGAATCCTTAAATGTAAAGATTCTGCCAAAATTTACTGCTAACTAGGTTGTAGCGCCAGCATTTCCCGCACTACTGAACCGAAAAAATAACTTAAGAACGTTCGTCAATCACGCGATCGATCAAACCATATTCCTTAGCTTCTTCAGCCGACATGAAATAGTCGCGATCCATGTCTTTTTCGATTTTCTCGATCGGCTTGCCCGTATTTTTAGCATAGATACCGTTGAGTTGGTGGCGCAGTCGCAGAATCTCCCTAGCCTCAATCTGAATATCCGTTGCTTGTCCTCGCGTGCCCCCAGAAGGTTGGTGAATCATAATGCGCGAGTGAGGCAAAGCTAACCGTTTTCCCTTGGCACCAGCAGCGAGCAGGAAAGAACCCATCGAAGCAGCCAAGCCCACACAAATCGTCACCACGTCGGATTTAATGTGCTGCATGGTATCAAAAATAGCCATGCCAGCCGACACCGAGCCGCCTGGGGAATTGATGTATAAAATAATATCCTTACCCGAATCTTCCGAATCCAGATAGAGCATTACAGCGATGATTTGATTGGCAATTTCATCGTCCACGTCTCTGCCCAAGAATATAATCCGTTCCCGGTAGAGGCGATCGTAGATATTAATCCACTGAGTATCGTAACCACCTGGCATTTTGTAGGGAACTTTTGGCACACCTATAGGCATAATTCGGAACTCCGTTTAGTTGGTAATTGGTAATCGGGTATTGGGCATTGGGCATTGGGCATTGGGCATTGGGCATCGGGCATTGGGCATTGAGCCTTGGTAATTGTTAGTCATTAAAAGACTATTCAATAACTAATCTCGGTAGAAACTACTACTCATGCCCTATGCGCTATGCGCTATGCCCCATTACCCATTCCCGAATTAGATAACTCCCGCAGCAAGGGGTTTTGGCAATTCTTCCGAACTTTCCAGAACGCGATCGATCAAGCCGTATTCTTTAGCTTCATGGGGCGTTAGGTACAGCAACCGATCCATATCTTTGGTAATCTTGGCTAAGGGCTGACCAGTACAACTCGCAAAAATATCAAGCATCGTCGCTTTATTTGCCAAGACTTCCTTCGCCCGAATTTGAATGTCGCTTGCTTGACCCCGCGTGTAAGCCTTGGGTTGGTGCAACACAATGGAAGCATGGGGCAAACTAGCCCGACAGCCCTTTGTGCCAGCCGCTAACAGCATCGCAGCCATCCCCATTGCCGAACCGAGGCAAATAGTGTGCACGGGCGGCTTAATGTACCTGATCGTGTCGCAGATAGCAAAAGCTTCCGTTTCAAAGCCGACCGGTTCGCCGCTGTAACCAGAAGTGCCAGTCGAGTTGATGTAGATTTTGATTGGCTTATCAGGGTCTTCGTACTGCAAAAACAGCAGTTCAGCGATAATCAGTTCTGTTACCGCAGGCACCAGAGGCATACCCAGATAAACGATCCGCTCCTTCAGCAACAGGGAAGGTAAATCAGGAGGCGGTGTCCGAGAGTTGCCTTCCCCGTAGTATTGCGATTGCACAGCTTTAATGGGTGTGTTCATGTTTTTTTTTGCCTGGGGACGCCCACCATACTTCGGCTACGCTCAGCACAAGTAGCTATACTCAGCTTGAGGGCATCGAAGAAAGGAGGGCAGATAGCGGTCACGCTCGCCAAGTCGAAGTGTCCTCGACTTAATTCGAGTATAAAATGCGGGTTTTTATTTGGAAACCTGCAAAACCAACTCCCATGTATGGGGTAATGTTCGCCTCCCCGCACTTACCCAGAGGGTTAGCGGTGGGTTGTTGACAAACCGAAATGTTGCCTGAACTCATGGAGTTATTCTTAAAGAAATAGTAACGCAATCTTTAGGTATCCCGCATGAAAGTTAGTTTGCTCCCTGCTTTAAATGACACCAACCTTGACGCAGCAGCGCCCTCGACGCAGCGCCAGCTAGCGATTTCGGTGTCTGCGACCACCTCGGAACTCGACGACCGCGTACCCTTAAACCTGTGCCTGATTCTCGACCACAGCGGTTCGATGAACGGACGTCCTTTGGAAACCGTCAAACAGGCCGCCGGACGGCTGTTGGACAGGTTGAAGCCTGGGGATCGCTTTTGTGCGGTTGCTTTTGACCACAAAGCTACAGTCCTTGTCCCCAACCAAATTGTGGAAGAACCCGCTAGTATTAAACGGCAAATTGAGAGATTGCGTCCAGCTGGCGGAACAGCAATTGATGAGGGCATTAAGTTAGGTATTGAAGAGTTGGGTAAAGGGAAAAAAGAAGCTATATCTCAGGCATTTCTGTTGACAGATGGCGAAAACGAACACGGCGACAACAACCGCTGTTTGAAGTTGGCAAAACTGGCCGCTGAGTATAACATGACTTTGAATTCTCTGGGATTTGGGGATAACTGGAACCAGGATATTTTGGAAAAGATTGCTGATGCTGGTGGCGGTGCTCTGGCTCATATTCAGCGTCCTGAAGATGCCGTTGAGGAGTTTGGTAAGCTGTTTACCCGCGTGCAATCTGTAGGTTTGACTAATGCTTATTTGCTATTTTCGCTGATGCCAAATGTGCGGTTAGCCGAACTTAAACCGATCGCCCAAGTTGCCCCAGATACGATCGAATTACCGGTGCAGCAAGAGGGCGATCGCTTTATGGTACGTTTGGGAGATTTAATGAAGGATGTAGACCGAGTTGTTTTGGCTAATATTTATATTGGACAGTTACCTGAAGGCAGACAGGCGATCGGGCAATTGCAAATTCGCTACGACGATCCGACAGTCGGTGCAGGTTTGCTCTCCGAATCGGTTGCTGTTTCTGCTAATGTCATGAAAGTTTATCAGCCGGCAATTAACCCAATGGTACAGCAACACATTTTAGCTTTGGCTAAATACCGCCAAACTCAACTTGCCGAAACTAGATTACAGCAGGGCGATCGGGCCGGCGCGGCAACGATGCTACAAACAGCGGCTAAAACTGCTCTGCAAATGGGCGATAAAAGTGCCGCAACTGTCCTACAAACCTCTGCTACTCGCTTGCAATCCGGTGAAGAATTGAGTGAGGGCGATCGCAAGAAAACTCGGATTGCTTCTAAAACTGTGTTGAAGTAATCTCCTGGTTTGTAATTCTCAGGAAATCCGGCGATTGGAATTATTAGAAATTAGGACACGGCATTGCCGTGTCCCTACAATATTATTTTCGGTAGGGACACGGCAATGCCGTGTCCTCTATATCATAGGTCGTGCAACCGAAATTGATATCACAGGTTAAAAATTGTGGATGCTTTAGATGCTCGATCGTCTATAATTTTTGTATTACCTATAAAGAGTGTTTGTATGAGCCAGACAATATCTGATCGAGTACGCTTTACTACCGCTGATTTAGAACTATTGCCTGATAATGGCGATCGCTATGAAATTATTGATGGAGAGTTATTTGTGACCAGAGCACCGCATTGGCGCCATCAACAGACTTGTGGCAGATTTTTTTCTGGCCTTGATACTTGGTCGATGTCTACTGGTTTGGGACGAGCCGCAATCAATCCAGGCCTTGTTTTCACTGATGCTGATAATGTTATACCCGATGTAGTTTGGGCTAGCAACGAACGCTTGGCTATTTTGCTAGACGAAGCGGGACATTTAACCGCCGCACCAGAGTTAATTGTTGAAGTATTGTCCCCCGGTGCAGACAATGAAAGACGCGATCGAGATTTGAAACTCCGACTCTATTCGGTGCGAGGAGTACAGGAATACTGGGTTGTAAATTGGCAGTTGCAGCAAATTGAGGTTTATCGCAGGGAACAAGCAAGTTTAAGGCTAATTGCTACGCTGTTGAGCAATGATGAACTTACCTCGCCTTTATTACCCGGTTTTAGTTGCTCTGTAGCTCAGATTTTTGCCTAGAACATGAAAACACCAGTTTACAATTTAGGCGATGCCTACTACAACCGCAACCGAGTCCGCGAATTCTTAGAAGACAAACCGGGTGCGATCGCCGATTATCGAAAAGCCGCCGAACTCTATCAAAAATCCGGCAATACAAACGATTATCAAGATGCCCTCAAAATCTGCAAATACTACTTCCTAAAACATAGTATAGTATTCTTCTATCTGCGTTCGTCCGCGTTTATCTGCGGTTAAAAATTCCAAATTAACTATTCAAACAATGTCCGTAATTTCCACCATCACCGTCACCGTACCCGCTACAACCGCCAACTTAGGCCCCGGTTTTGACTGCATCGGGGCTGCTTTAAGCCTCTACAACTCCTTCCAATTCTCACGACTCGCACCCTCAGCAACCGAGAAACTAAAAATTACCGTTACAGGCGCAGAAGCAGCCAAAGTCAAGACAGATGACAGCAATCTCGCCTATGTAGCATTTGTCACTTTGTACGATCGCCTCAACCAATCGCCGCCACCCGTCGCCATACACATAGATATGCAAGTGCCGCTGGCTAGAGGTTTGGGAAGTTCCGCCACAGCTATTGTCGGTGGGTTAGTTGGTGCAAATGAGTTAGCTGGTGCGCCTTTGAGTCAGGTGGAAGTGATGCAGTTGGCGATCGAACTTGAAGGACATCCCGACAACGTTGTCCCCGCTTTACTCGGAGGTTGTCGGCTGGCTGCTAGCGATGCACCCCTCCCCACCCACGGGGGCGGGCACGCACCATCCACCGCCCCTACGGAAAACCAGGATTTTGTAGGGGTAGTGCCCCCGTGCCTACCCTCCCTCAGTTGGCAAATTTGCGATATTCCGTGGCATCCTGATATTGTGTCGGTGGTAGCCATTCCCGATTTTGAACTTTCTACAGCCGAGGCGCGCCAAGTTTTGCCTAGTGATTACAGCAGGGCTGACGCGATTTTCAATGCTGCACACCTGGGTTTGCTGGTGCGGGCTTTGGCTACGGGCGATCGAGATTGGCTGCGCTGCGCCCTCCAAGACAAAATTCACCAGCCTTACCGCCGATCGCTGATTCTGGGATATGAAGCTGTGCAAGAAGCTGCGTTGAATGCTGGGGCTTGTGGGATGGTGATTAGCGGTGCAGGGCCGACGCTTTTGGCTTTAACGGATGTTACTAATGCTGTTGCGGTTGTGAGGGAAATGGCGGCTGCTTGGGGGGATTTTGGGGTGAAGGCTGATGTAAGGGCGATTTCTCTTGATACTGAAGGTGCACAAGTCTTGATGGGGTGATAATCTCCAAGTGCGATCGAATTAAGCAGCTATACACAATCTATCCTTTAATTTTAGGATAGATCTGTACCTTCCAATCGCAGGAAATGTACTCGTCCTGAAAGCTCACCAGCCACAATTGTTAAACCATCTGAAGTGACAGCACAGGACTGTACACTGGACTCTACAGAAAAACTTGCAACTATTTTGCCAGTTTGTATATGCCAAACTTTAATACTGTAATCTCCTGAAATTGCAAAGTCTCCAGATGGATTAACAACTACTGCATTAGCAGAATTACTATGAATAGAAAAGTTTTTTAATTCTGTCCCTTGGGCTATGTCCCAAAGTCTCACGGATTTATCTGTGGATGCTGAAATTAGTTGTTGGCTGTTGGGAGTAACAGCTATACTCGTAATTGACTCCCGACTATCGTGTCCATTCCATTTATTTAATAATTCTATAACCTTAATTTTATTGCCAGACTTAAAATCCCAAATAACTAATAAATTTCTAACTGTTCCAGCAATAATATACTTACCGTCAGGAGTAATAACAACTGACGTGATCGGCCTTAAATCTGTATCATATAACTCTCTAAAAATATTTTGAGACTCTAATTCCCAAATAATTATGCTATTGTTTAATGCTGAGACAATGTACTTTGAATCAGGAGTAATAGCTACTGTTTCAACTTCTCTTTCTGCCCTGCAATTTCCAAATAGTTTTTTTGTATTATGCAAGTTCCAAATTTGCACCCCTTTATAGCTTCCCTCACCTGACACAAAAGTTGATACAAATTTTTGACCATCTGGGGTAATAGCAATTGATTTTATTCCGTTGTAGCCCCCTGGGAGAGTTTTGAGGGGTTTTTGAGAATCAATATCCCAAATGATTATAGTACCGTTTCCGTCACCTGAAATAGCTTGTTTTCCATCTGGGGTAATAGCTAGTGCCTGAACTGAACTACCGTGCTTGATGAGAGATTTGATTTTTGATTTTTTTTGTATTAATGTTAAATCCCAAATTTTAATAGTTTTCCACGCTCCGGTAACTAGCTGTTTACCATCGGGAGTAATAGCCAATGCTGTTACATATTGACCAGTATGAGCCTCAAAAGAACCCAATGGGATACCTGTTTTTAAACTCAAGATTTTTATTCCATATCGATCTTCAGAAGCTGCAACAACTTTAGTTTCATCGGGAGTAATAGCAATACGAGTAATACAAGTTCCAAGCCAAGTTTCATCTGTTGTAAAATTTTTCAAAACTTCACCTGTTGATATATCGCAAACTTCAAATGGATTATCTCGTTTTCCTACTCGTGTTGCTACCAGGATTTTTTTCTCATCTTTTGTAAGACTAATGCCATAATTTGTAATACTAATGGCATAAAAATATCCCTCAAAGGTTTTGATTTCTCTTAGCAGTTGCCCAGTTTTTAAATCCCAAAGAATCAGTCTTTTGTCATCACTACCGGAAATCACTTTATCTCCATCTGGATGAATAGCTAAAACGCTCACAGATTTTTGGTGTCCAATACAAGTACACAAGCACTCCCCTGTTTGTAAATCCCAAACTTTAAGAGTAGTATCATGTGATGCTGAAACAATATTTTTACCATCGGGTGTAATAGCAATAGCTCTGATAGATGACTGATGACCGATGAAAGTATCTATATTTTCGCCTGTTTCGATATTCCAAATTTTGATGGTGCTATCCGTTGAAGCTGAAACTATTTGCTTACCATCTTTTGTTACAGCGACTGCATCAACTGAGCCATTATGTCCTGTGAGAGTTTTTAGAGGAGTTCCTGTCTTCATATCCCAAACTATAAGACTTTTATCTCCTAAACCTGAAACCATTTTTGTGCCGTCAGGAGTAATAGCAATTGCTCGGACAAAAGAATTATCAGTTTGAAGAGAAAGAGTGCGTATTAAACTTTCACCTGAAGGCGTTAAGCTGGGTGTTAATGGACGCAGCCAAGCTGAATTATTATATTTTTCTACTTGCTCAATAAATTTATCTAGTGTAGAAAAGGGTGAGGGTTTAATTTGAAATAACGTTTTTTAATCAAAAACATAAATTGATACCACGCGAATGGATACAAACAAATTAGCTTGACCACCCAGTTAGTAGCCACTTCAACGAATTTATACCACCAATACAAAAATGGATAAAGGGAGAATCTTGAAGGCAATTTATCGTTAATAAACTGTAATGGTTTAAACAGGATGTTTAATGTTACTTCTCTAGCAAATAACATTAGTGTTTCAACCAATTCTGGTGGTTCTTTGCAAAAAACTATTACTTTTTTCAACAGGATTTGTGGCAAAGACTTCGTTTCAAATTCAGACTCGTCTACACTCCTGTAAGATATCAAACGCCCAACCAGTTGACTGGGGAGTTGACTGGGATCGTCAGTTAAAACATTGGCCGACATCCTAATCGCACCTTGAATTAATCTCAGGCTATCTACTTGATCCTCAGATAGCAGCAAATTAGAATTTGTTGCTAAGTCGTAATCCGAAATAAGTGACTGCACTCCTAATTTAGAAACTTTAGCTTCAAGAAAATCTAATTTAGTTAGCGTCTTGTAAAACTTTTCTGTCTTTCCTGCTTCAGCCTGAGAATACGGTAATCTTTTTAGGTAAGACCGTTGCATATCAGGTGTTTTTTTTGCTAATTTTTGGGCAAATTCACTCATCATCTTCATCCATCTCCTTTTCAAAATAGTCTGAAATTTTTGTATTAATCTCTCGACGAGTTACTGTCAGTTTTTTCTGTTCCAGCTTTTTATCCAAAAACTCTTCGTAACTGAAGTGATAGATGCTGTAACAAGTTTGTTCTTCTAACTCTTCCTGATTGAAAAACTCAATCCACTCATCCAACAACTGTTGTACTTTATCTATATCTTCTTCAGAAATGTCAGCTATCAACTCACATGAAATTTGTTCCTGCACCTCAAGTAAAATACAGATAATGACAACTTTATAACGCTCCCGTTCGGCATTCATCCCCTTGAGTTTCCAATGCTCCTCATAGTAATCTTGCAGATCTGTTGGCAATGCTTTTAGAGAGATATCTCTGTAAATACTGTTTTCTCCCTTAGCAATTTCTGACAAGACACAACGCAAATACATGAAGTTGTTTTTACTCTTTTGTGCTATCTGTTCAATAAATTCTTCCTTGCTCAGATTTCGAGCTTCAATCCACTGACGTAAGCCATTTCCAAACTCTGGATCGACCAGGAATAACCGAATGTAGTCTTTCACATCTTTTTCGCTCTCTTTCGGATATTTCCATAAATTAAAATAATGTTTGGGAGCCTCGACTAACAAACGCTCTTCCTCCGGGAGAAAGGGGCGTCGTGTCAGCAGAAAGTAGACATTATCTGGGAGATATCTAGGTAAGTAACAAAGATTTGTCACCTCTTGTTGGTTCTTTTTTTCAACTTCGTCCAGTGCGTCAACTGCAATTACCAAACGTTCACCAGGTGGAAGCAACTTGCTAACCTTCTGAATTAACTCATCTAAAAACTCACCATCGTTAATGGCGCGATCTGGCAAGGAATCATAACCCAAGTTGTAACGTTCTATCAGTTGATTGCAAACAGTTCTGAGAAATTGCTCTACCTTATTTCTACCACCACTACGAATGATGAAATGACCCACACATTGTTTGTCGGTAATATACTTAGCCAAAATCGTACTTTTGCCGATGCCCGGTTCGCCTACTATTGTAAAGTAGCCATTGCTATTGGTACTAAAAAAGTTTTCGATCGCATCGAATACAAAGCGACGACCAACAAATCTTTTAAGCTTGCGATCGATCAGCGATTGAAATTTCGACAACTCCCCTTTGAATTCGGGTTGATCATTTACAAACCTTGGCCAGTCACTAGGATCGACAATGCGGCGCGGATCTACACCCAAGGCACTGGCAACGCTCTTGATAGAATCAACACGCACTCGGTTACACTTGAACATTCGCTCAATCGTATCTTTACTAACCCCTGCGACAGTTATAAGGACTGGTTGAGTCCATTTTTTTGACGCTTTGTCCTTAGCCTGTTCAATTTTCTCAGCATCGTCTAGAGTAACGGAATTCCGATTTTTACGGTGCTGACCAATAACTTCAGTTTTTACACCTGCCAGTCTTGCCAGGTGTGGATCGGACATTTTATCCACTTCTCTTGCTATATCTTTCATCCTGTTCTTCAGCAGTTCCACGCCTTCTAGGGTTAACGGCACGTTAATGTTGCTGGATGTTGGACTCACAGACTGTACTCCAGTTCATACTAAATTCTCTTAAAGATAGCAAATTTTTCTCTACTACTCCTGTTTCGGGGTTTCCAAGGCTTTCTCTGTTATTCATGTCTGCTACCGATCGACGCAACTGCGTATTTGTGACTGATACGAGCAGTTTAGGGCGATCGCTCAAATCGTGGCAAGGGGGCAAAAGGGGGCAAAAGGGGCAGAAAAAAGACCCCCCTTTTGCCCTCTGTCATATTTTTGTCACCCGTGTCAGAGTACAGATGTCCCAGCGAGAAAAGAGAAATGCACGAACTAAATCACCCTTATGAAACTTCTGCAAACCCTAACATCTGGCTGAAAAAGAGCAAAATATGGTTCAAAAAGTCCAAAGATTTGATCTTGACTGACCCACAAGAGCTCCACGGCTCTAATTACGTTACTGAAGAAGTCACACAAGCTTCGACAGTTACAGCAACAGCTATCAACGTCAGCAACACGATTGACGGCGTGAGCATCTTCCCCTTGCTGTTGTACTCCTGCAAAGACATGGGGCTTTTAGGATTCATTTTCGCCCTTGCCCTTGCTCTTGCTATGACCAAATTTACCAACGGTATGGGCAAAGCAGTTGCCACTCGCAAACCGGGAAACCGAATTTGGTCTGCCTGTGCCACCGTGCCGATGTTGGCAATGAACGTCTTGATGTCTGGAACCTCTTTAGTCGCACCTGAATTATCGCTAAACCAGAGTCATTTAGCCGAGTTAAGAGCAAAAGAATTGGTCGCCGAACAAGAAATTAAGGTTAACGACGTTCAGCCAGATTTAAGAGCAGTTAAAGATGCAGAAGCCAAATGTAAAGAGTTTCAAGAAAAGGCTGCGACTTATCCTGAAGGCAGCACCGCACGCAATGACTATTTTATCAAAGCTAACGGTTTGTATCAAGAACAAAACCGCGACTGGAAATCGGTGTTGGCTCAAGAAGGTCAAGCAAAAGTACCCTTCTGCCCTTTAACCAAGCTTTTAACAGAAGATGCTTTCAAAGTCTCTCAAGTCGCTAAAGCTGACTGGGAAAAGCAAAAAGATCAGATTGTGCGATCGGCTAGCTATGCAGCAGGAGTAAAACAAATCATGCCCGCTCTTTACGAACAGCACTTCGACGCTAACGGCCAGTTAATTTCTGGGACAGAAGCGACTCGCTTAGCGATACAAAGTACAACTTCAAAAATGATGACAGGAAATTGGAATAGTCTCGGCTTTTCACTTTTCTTTTTCGCGACATCAGTGATTACTTCTGCGGGGGCTTGCGCCTTGGCGATCGCTCATTCGTATCGTGAAGACATTAAAATTTCTTTTGACGAGTCTCTCCAAATGGAACTTGATGAATTTTTGGAAGATAGCTAAATGCAAAGTGTACCCTATTCACCCTTGGGTACACAACCACCAAAGACCCAAAAAACAGTCACTCAACACTCACAAGTAATTGTTATGACCGCAAAAAATCCCAACGACATTCAAGCTGAAAATGTGATCGATTTCCGAGGTCATTCCAGAACCGATCCTCAAAACAAGTACATTGATACCAGCAAAGCCGATCAATACCGGAACACTGGTAAATGTGACGATCCAAAATTAAAACAGGTTGTTAAACTTTTCCGTTCTGGTCAAGAAGTGATATCCTCACAAAGAGCTGAAAGGTTAACTCAGGCTCTTAATCAGAATGTAGAAATTGTTGAAAAATCAGCCTATTCTTTAGGTGATATGCTCCATTTTTTAGGGAGCGAACTGCAAAAACATCCAGAGCAGATTCAAGGTGGTAATATCAAAGCGATCGAACAACGGCTTGAGTTAGAGCAAAAAAACCTTGAGCTAGGAATTTATCGCCTGTTTAACATTGCCAAAAAACACCCTCAACAAATCATAGGTAAAATCACTGAGGAACAAAAAGCTGATAATCGACGTTATCAAAAGCTAATCAATGATATCGATTATATTCGGAGGTTTTTGGTCGAGCAAGCCCATGTATCAGTGGCATTTTTTGAGCAAAGTTCTCATCCTAAAGCTTACCTGCGTCGTAGCTTAAATTATCTCGATGTTTTGCCAAGATATTGTGGAGAATTAGCCAATCTTACCCGGAGAAATATTTTTGATAAAGTTCCTGGTACGCAATCTGATGATTTGTGAATGGAATATTTTCATGCACAAAAATGACCAGATAGAAACCCATTTTTTTAGTGAGACTGGGTTTCTATACTTGGATGGAATTTACATTTTACTTACTTACAGAATAGGAGAAAAATCATGTTAAGCAGACTGTTCAAAATGTTCCGCACAATCTCAGGTAATGATACTGCTACCCTTCCCCCTAAGCCTCCTAAATTCAATAAAATCATGAAAGAGGCAGAATTTCATCAAGAATATAAATTTGGTCGGAGAGATTTTCGTAACTTCATTTTTGAAAATGTCAATTTCCAAGACATCTATTTGCGTGGAATTGATTTCCGTGGCTCGGATTTTCGGATGGTCAATTTACATGATGGAGTACAATTAAAGGGTGCTGATTTAAGTGGCGTGACACTCAGTGGCATGAATTTACAGGGCATAGACCTCAGTAACGCTAATTTATACGAAGCGGTACTTGTCGGAACTGATTTGAGAGGTGCAAATCTCAATGGGGTAAACTTCGGTAAAGCTAATTTGAGCTATGTCAATTTATACCATGCTTTCTTAGTAGGAGCCGAATTGCCTGATGCTCAATTATACGCTGCTGACTTGAGCAAAGCCGATCTAAGAGGAGCCAATCTTAGCCGTGCTAATTTGAGTCGAGCGAACTTGACTTGGGCTGACCTTAGCAATACAAATCTGGGTGAAGCTGACCTGACAATGGCGAATTTAAGTTACGCTGATTTGGAAGGTTCTAACCCCCAATTTGCTCATACCCTATTCACTACTTTGGAAGGTGTGCGATTACCTGAAGGTGCTTTTTTTGTCAAGCACAAGGGTTAAGGTTCGGTTAATCTCAATTGTACGGTCAAGTTTGATGAATTTTTTGTGGGTGGGCCAGAAATCCCGCCCCTAAAATACAATTTTTGTCTATCATCAAACTGTGACAAACTGACATTCGTGACTGCCGTACACTACATTCCTTGCCCAACTTACTCCTCTCTTCCTCCGCGCCCTCTGCGTCCTCTGCGGTAAATCAAAAAATTAGTGATTTTGAATACAATTTCCAACTCAACAGTCGATCGCACCTCTCAATTTTGTCTGGGGATCTAAAGTTCACCTAAAGTTCCATGCCCGATCGCAAAACCCTCCCTAAGATAGAAGTTGCAGGACGATCGGTCTCATCGCCGATTCAGCAACACCTGAAAAATCCCAAACGAGGGAGCCACAAGACAGGGAGGACATCAAAATCATGGTAAACGCGCCGACAGGGGAAACCCGCCTAGGCCCGATCGCTCAGGTGCAAGCCTTAGACCGCGATTGCACGACTCTATCCCGTCACGTACTCCAGCAACTCCAAAGCTTTTCAGCAGATGCTCAGGATCTGAGCGCGCTGATGAATCGGATCGGACTAGCAGCCAAGCTGATCGCCAGGCGACTTAGCAGAGCCGGGTTAATGGAAGATGCTTTAGGGTTTACAGGGGCTGTAAACGTGCAGGGAGAATCCGTCAAACATATGGATATCTATGCCAATGAAGTGTTTATCTCCGTATTTCAGCAAAGTGGACTTGTCTGCCACTTGGCTTCGGAGGAAGAGGTATATAAAACAGAACCTTGGATGATCCCTCTTGCCAAGAGTTTCAAATTACCGGTGATTCATCAAGACCAGGTAATTGAATTGCCAAAGGATGCGACGGCGATCGCGGGCAATCCCTTTTGCCCTTATAGTGTCGTCACATATGGCGGATCTGTCTTGACTTTTCAGGGACATCCAGAGCATAAAAAGACCTATACGCAGGCGTTAATGCTGCGCCGGAAAGATGTCATGGAAGAAACGGTGTTCTCCGCAGGTTTGCGTTCACTGGATGACGACCCCGACGCCCAACTGGTCGCAAAATGGGTCGTCAATTTCCTTGAGGAATGAAACGAAAAATCTTAAATGGGAGAGGGGGTATATTGAGTCAAGCACAGCCTAAGTCTCTGGTTTCAATGGGTTATTTTTGGGCATTAGTTGCCACTGTCATTTGGGCTGGTAACTTTATTGTTGCGAGAAGTTTTAATCAGGATATCCTACCAGTGGGTCTAGCTTTTTGGCGATGGACGATTGCCGTTGTGACCTTGACACCATTTGCCGTGAGGGTGACAGTCGAAGACTGGAAACTGGTTCAAAAACATCTCCCCTACTTGGCCGTATCGGCGTTGTCAGGAGTGACTGTTTTTAACACCTTGATCTACATTGCGGGTCACACAACGCAGGCGATGAACCTGGCTTTAATCGCCACTTCTTCCCCCATTTTTATCGTACTCATGTCTCGTCTCTTTTATGGCGAACCGATCTCTTTAACTCGTGCTGCGGGGATCGTGGTGGTGGTACTCGGTGTTGTATTGTTGATCGCGGGAGGCTCATTAGAGAAGCTGTTGAGTATTTCTTTCGCAATTGGCGATCTGTATATGTTGTTAGCAGCTATAATCTTCGCTGGCTACGCTATGCTAGTAAACCACAAGCCAGCCACCATGAGAATGAAAACTTTCGCCTTATGTACTTTTAGCTTAGGGCTATTATTCTTAACGCCTTTCTATGTGCTGGAATGTTTGATTTATCACCCTGTTGTTTTCAATCCTTCGATATTGCTTGCTTTACTCTACGTTGGAATTTTATCCTCAGTGGTGGCGTTTCTTGCATGGAATCAGGCAATTATCCTAATCGGTCCTTCCCGCGCAGCTTTAATGTATTACCTAGTTCCGGTCTTCAGTGGCATTGCTGCGTGGCTTTTTTTAGGTGAACCAATCAGATTAGTGCATATCTTCAGTATGTTGCTCATCGTCTGCGGTATTTTTATTACTAACCGCACGGAACTTGGCGTTGCAAAAAGAAGAGCCAGAAAGAAGAAATAAATTAGTTGGGGAGATCGGATAGTAAATGCTTTCTATAAATAAAAAGAATAGTGATTTTGAATACAATTCCCGACTAAACGCTCGATCGCACTCCTCAATTTTGTGTGCAGATCTAAAATTCCCCTAAAGTTCTCGCGGGCGATCGCAAAACCCTCCCTAAGATAGAAGTTGCAGGACGATCGGTCTCATCGCTGATTCGGGGATATGAAGCGGTGCAAGAAGCAGCCGTAAATGCTGGGGCTTGTGGAATGGTAATTAGCGGTGCGGGGCCGACGCTTTTGGCTTTAACGGATGCTACTAATGCTGTTGCGGTTGTGAGGGAAATGGCGGCTGCTTGGGGGGATTTTGGGGTGAAGGCTGATGTAAGGGCGATCGGGCTTGATACTCAAGGCGCGCAAGTCTCCAGTTAGTTGAGTTCGCTTGACAAAAAATCTAATTTGTGGTAATCGAGCGGGTTTTCTGACATCTTTGGCAGGAAAAGGCGATTTGCGATGCTTGGCGATCGGGATAGATCCGCTTCACGAACCCTTTAATGAATGTTGCGATCGGTTTTTTCGTAATTTTGCGAACAAATTAAGTTACTTTTTATACAAAGAACAGGCAAATTAGTTTGGCGATCCCAGTCCAAAACTCTCACTCATACCAAAATTCGTAGTCTGATATTTCAGGGTACGGAAGTAAGTTAAAGCTTCGATCAAGTTTACTTCAAGATGGCAAAAACCGCTTGCGATCGATAAAAGTTATTGATATTCTGAAATCTATCGGTTAACAACAGCAATAAAAAAACCAACTTATTGCCATCACATCAAATTTTTGTCAGCCGTGCTGGCAGGTTTTCACCTGTGGATATCGCATCTTGCATCCGCAAGGTAAAACCCAAACCTCCAGCGTGGTATAGACTCGCTTTGCTTGCGAAATTTTCAAAATCTACATCCTCAAATTCTGCATCTTTTGGTCACTTTTATTGTCAATAAAGGACTTAAATCATGTTACGAATCGAAGCATCTACTCCCCAACCAACCGCCAACACTTCCATCATCTCCGACATTACAGAAGACTTGCAAGTAGGAAATTATACCAGCAATCATTCTTCCCCCTCCGCCCCGAAAAATCTTCTAACAACTAACGAAATATCATCCACATCCAGCATTGAACTATTACGATCGAACAACAAAATCCTCGATCGAAGCCCAGAAAACCCTCCCCGACAAGCAGACATAGACGCCTTCATACTCAACAAAAATCCAACACAAACAATCAACAGCATCGCCGAAAAACCGCAAACATCCACCTCCAAAACCGACATAATAACAGGCGATACAGCCCAGCCAGCAACTCACAATAACATCCCTTTCGACTCCGGCATTTTCCAAGGAAATCAAACAGGTAAAATTAGCTTCGCATACCTATCAGAATTGCGTACATCAGAGAAAGACAAAGAATTGATAGCTGAGGCTACACCGAAAACCGAGACTAAATTAGCACAAAAAAAAGCAGATACTACTTCTACAACAAATCCTGTTGAAACACAACTGGAAAATTCCCCAGCAACAGAAACCAAAAACTCGACTGTTTCCGAAATTCCTAATTCTGCGAGAAATCCTGTCGATCCAAAACTGGAAAATTCCCCAGCGACAGAAACTCAAAACCCGAAAGTTTCCGAAATTTCCAATTCCTCGACAACTCCTGCTGATCCAAAAACCGAAAATTCCCCAGCGACAGAAACCAAAAACTCGACTGTTTCCGAAATTCCCAATTCTGCGAGAAATCCTGTCGATCCAAAACTGGAAAAATCTCCCGTAGTTGAAGCCAAAAATCCCGCAATTTCCGAAATTCGCAATTCTGCGACAAATTCTGCTGAAACAAAACCGGAAAATTCCCCAGCGACAGAAACCAAAAACTCGACTGTTTCCGAAATTCCCAATTCCTCGACAACTCCTGCTGATCCAAAAACCGAAAATTCCCCAGCGACAGAAACCAAAAACTCGACTGTTTCCGAAATTCCCAATTCTGCGACAAATTCTGCTGAAACAAAACCGGAAAATTCCCCAGCGACAGAAACCAAAAACTCGACTGTTTCCGAAATTTCCAATTCCTCGACAACTCCTGCTGATCCAAAAACCGAAAACTCCCCAGCGACAGAAACCAAAAACTCGACTGTTTCCGAAATTCCCAATTCTGCGACAAATTCTGCTGAAACAAAACCGGAAAATTCCCCAGCGACAGAAACCAAAAACTCGACTGTTTCCGAAATTTCCAATTCCTCGACAACTCCTGCTGATCCAAAAACCGAAAACTCCCCAGCGATAGAAACTCAAAACCCGAAAGTTTCCGAAATTCCCAATTCTGCGAGAAATCCTGTCGATCCAAAACTGGAAAAATCTCCCGTAGTTGAAGCCAAAAATCCCGCAATTTCCGAAATTCCCAATTCTGCGACAACTCCTGCTGATCCAAAAACCGAAAATTCCCCAGCGACAGAAACCAAAAACTCGACTGTTTCCGAAATTCCCAATTCTGCGACAACTCCTGCTGATCCAAAAACCGAAAATTCCCCAGCGACAGAAACCAAAAACTCGACTGTTTCCGAAATTCCCAATTCTGCGACAACTCCTGCTGATCCAAAAACCGAAAATTCCCCAGCGACAGAAACCAAAAACTCGACTGTTTCCGAAATTCCCAATTCTGCGAGAAATCCTGTCGATCCAAAACTGGAAAAATCTCCCGTAGTTGAAGCCAAAAATCCCGCAATTTCCGAAATTCCCAATTCTGCGAGAAATCCTGTCGATCCAAAACTGGAAAATTCCCCAGCGACAGAAACCAAAAACTCGACTGTTTCCGAAATTCCCAATTCTGCGACAACTCCTGCTGATCCAAAACTGGAAAAATCTCCCGTAGTTGAAGCCAAAAATCCTACAATTTCCGAAATTCGCAATTCTGCGACAAATTCTGCTGAAACAAAACCGGAAAATTCCCCAGCGACAGAAACTCAAAACCCGAAAGTTTCCGAAATTCCCAATTCTGCGACAAATCCTGTCGATCCAAAACTGGAAAATTCCCCAGCGACAGAAACCAAAAACTCGACTGTTTCCGAAATTCCCAATTCTGCGACAACTCCTGCTGATCCAAAACTGGAAAAATCTCCCGTAGTTGAAGCCAAAAATCCTACAATTTCCGAAATTCGCAATTCTGCGACAAATTCTGCTGAAACAAAACCGGAAAATTCCCCAGCGACAGAAACTCAAAACCCGAAAGTTTCCGAAATTCCCAATTCTGCGACAACTCCTGTCGATCCAAAACTGGAAAAATCTCCCGTAGTTGAAGCCAAAAATCCCGCAATTTCCGAAATTCCCAATTCTGCGACAACTCCTGCTGATCCAAAAACCGAAAATTCCCCAGCGACAGAAACCAAAAACTCGACTGTTTCCGAAATTCCCAATTCTGCGACAACTCCTGCTGATCCAAAAACCGAAAATTCCCCAGCGACAGAAACCAAAAACTCGACTGTTTCCGAAATTCCCAATTCTGCGACAACTCCTGTCGATCCAAAACTGGAAAATTCCCCAGCGACAGAAACCAAAAACTCGACTGTTTCCGAAATTCCTAATTCTGCGAGAAATCCTGTCGATCCAAAACTGGAAAAATCTCCCGTAGTTGAAGCCAAAAATCCTACAATTTCCGAAATTCCCAATTCTGCGACAAATTCTGCTGAAACAAAAACCGAAAATTCCCCAGCGACAGAAACCAAAAACTCGACTGTTTCCGAAATTCGCAATTCTGCGACAAATTCTGCTGAAACAAAAACCGAAAATTCCCCAGCGACAGAAACCAAAAACTCGACTGTTTCCGAAATTCCCAATTCTGCGACAACTCCTGTCGATCCAAAACTGGAAAATTCCCCAGCGACAGAAACCAAAAACTCGACTGTTTCCGAAATTCCTAATTCTGCGAGAAATCCTGTCGATCCAAAACTGGAAAATTCCCCAGCGACAGAAACCAAAAACTCGAAAGTTTCCGAAAATATCATCCCAACTTTCTCATAAAACACTCAACCAGCCATTACAGTTGTCAACTCAATCGACGAAATCACAGGTGACAAAATCGAAAAACTCGTCTTTATCCAACCAGACAAACCAGAAATAGCAGCAATCCCAGCAGAATCCACAGACATTCTCACCGGGGAAATTGCAAATACCTCCCCAACACTTATCGATACCCCCGAAATAGCCAGCGAAACTGCTGAAAATTTCCCGCTAATTTCTCCCGATGAAATTTCCACACTGTGGGAAACTCTCAACAGCATATTAGCCCAACAATTTCCTCTCATTTCCGAAACAGAATCCATCCAAAATTATCAACCATCCGCATCAGAATACATAGTTACCGACACCCAAACTATTATTCCTGAAATCGCCGTCACTGAAAACCATTACTCACAACAATCAGAAAATATCATCGCCGACAGCGACAATCAGCCCCCAACAACCATCGACGAATATCTAAACCCCGACTTCGACTCGGAAAAAATCACAATTACTCCCGCAATACCATCAGACGAAAACCAGCCAGACAACTCACTTCATAGCATCACCGACTCCGAAACCGAATCCCAAACAAACATCAACGAATACACAATCACCAACACAGAAACCCAACCAGAAAAAACCCCCAACTTCCCCCAACAAACCCAACCATTAATCGGAATCATCGACACCGGCTTTGTCGCCAACAATCCCAACATCGACTACAGCCAAATTAGACTCGGAAAAGACGTAATCGAGGGCGACAACAATCCCCTACTCCAACCAAACCAACGAAACCAACACGGAAACACAATATTAGAAATTATCAGCGCCTCCAACAATCAAAGCGACACCAAAAAATCGACTTCAATTTGGTTAGGAAGAGCAACTGGTTCCGGCAACTGGCATCAATCTCTGATAGAATTTGTAGATGTCGCCAAAGCCTCAAAACAACCCAACGCCGTCGTCAACCTCAGCTTCGACTTAACCCAAATCAATCCCAACGGTACAGAAACCACACGCTACCAACTCACACCCGAAGAAAAATCAGCACTTAAATACGCCCTTGACAACAACATCCTGATTGTAGCAGCCGCCGGTAACGAAGGGGCTCTGGTCTCCGCACTCGGACAAGCCTCCACAGAATTCGACAACATCATCACAGTCGGCGCATCCGAAAACAACAACCGCAGCGCCTATTCCAGCTACGGAGAAGGCTTGGATATTTTAGCACAAATCAGCCTTCCAGAAACAGCAGAAACTGCAACAACTGAAACAAAACAAGGCACATCAATAGCAGCAGCCCTCGTCACAAACACCATCTCCCAAATGTGGGAAGCCAACCCATCCCTCAACCGCCAACAAATCAAAAACATCCTCCTCAAAACAGCCACCGACATCGACGTACCCGAATGGGACGAAAGGACAGGATACGGCATCTTAAACCGCGAATTAGCAATTGCTACCGCCACCAAAACAATCCCCACAATCCCAGTATTTGCAGCCACCAAACACTTGACAAAATCCCTAATTAATGCTGATTCAAATGTCAGCAACACTCCCAACAATACCACAGCCAAACCCTCAGAAAGACCAACCGCAACCAACCCCCCAGCCAACACACCAAAGACTACCAGCACCTCAACCGGAGACTACAACCAAGGTACTAACTCCTACAGCACAGAATTACCCCGAAACACAACCACCACTAATAGCAACTCAAACGGTACAAAGAGCACAAACACTCAAACCACCAACAACTACTCACACACAGATTCCAACTGGGATAAAAGCCGCACCCGTACCAACAGTAACAGCAACTCATTCTATGAACAGACAACAGATACAAACACCACAGCCAGGGACTACACAGACAAAAACTTTTCCCTCTACTCAATAGAAAACACAAATAAATCCCAGGAAAACTACAGCCGAGTTAAATACGAAGGCACTCGCAACGACCAAAGCTCATCCAATCAGAAATGGCGCTCATCTAGAAACTATACCAGTCCTTCACAAACTATAAAGACATCTGCCGAAAGTTACCGAAACAACAAAGCTCAATCAGACGTCAAATACGACGGTAACTATGCAGCCAGTAACTCCAGCAGCCAAGAAGAATCAGGTTCAAAATCAACCACAAACAATAGCTATACTGACAAAAATTACAATTCCGTCAGTAACAGTTCAACCCAAAATCAAGGAAAAGCCAACTGGACTAATAGCAGCAACGGCAACAATTCCATCAGCACTTATAGCGGAAACAATGCCGAAGTCAATCAATCCAATTCTCACACCAAAAGTAGCAGCGATTTCTCCAAAAACAGCAACAGCAACGACAACCGTACAATAATCAATTACACCTGGGACAATACTACAACCAACGGCAAAACCGTCGGCAGCAGTACCCGCGATACTTATTCGGAAGGGAACAGTAATGCTAACACCAGTTACGATGATGGCAAATCAAACAATAAGAGCAACACAGATACATATACCCAGAATCAGTCCCAGGAAACTAATAGTAGCAACGGCACTAACTCTTGGAGTAACAATCGAAATAATGGTTACTCAGTAACTCAGGGGCAACAGCACAGAAAGTTACAAAAACGGGCCGGATACTAGAAACCACAGTCGAGATAATTATTCAGTCAGTAAATCGAACTCTTCCAGCAGTAACAGTGCCGGAAAACCGAGTTCTAAAAACCAACAAGAAGATTATTCAGAGAGTCAAGACAAGTGGGATAGCGAGTATAAAGCTGATACTTATACAACCAAAACTAACAGTGACCAATCGACAATAACGGCGAGTAAAAGTAACAGCAGCACCGATGGTAATAATACCACCTCATCTAACAGTAGCGATACCTTAACTACTCGGAATTCACAGACAATCACAACTTACAAGGATGGTCGAAAAGAAGAAAATGGCAGTTCGAGTTACGAGAAATGGTCGAGGGATAGCAGTTATGATAGTAAAGGTGTAGTTAGTGACGTTTACAAGAGTTCTAGCTGGACTTCGAGTTACAGCAAGAATTACTTTAAAGGAGGTTACAGTTGGACGGAAACTATCAGCGGTTACGATTCGGAATCGGTAACTAAAAGAGCTGTTTATACGAGTAGTGGCAGTAGTTGGAGTTGGACGAGAAGCGGGACTGTGTGGGATGATGGTCGGAATGATTGGAGTGAAAGTTGGTCTAAGTCTAGTTGGAAAGATGGCAAGTATGGTCAGAGTGAATCCGAGTCGAAAAGGGGAGGATTCGATCCGAAGAAAACAGGGACGCAGGTGAATGATGTACCGAAATTTGGGGAAGCGCCGCGGTTGAATAAGGCTCCGAAAAAACAGGTGCCGCCGGATTTGACGAAGCAGCCGAAGCCGAGCGATGATATTTGGAAGTTGCCGACTGTTATTCTTAAGGAACCTCAGTTTAAAGATGTTTTTGGTAGTGGTGGATCTAATTCTTCTTCAGGTGGGAGTGGGAAGGATAATTTTCCTGATAATTGGTTTGGTGGTTCTGGTGGTGGCAACCCACCAAATCAGGACAAAATACAAAAATTTCTCCGCGAATTTCGTAGAGTAATGGCACAGGGAAAACGTGCTGTCATAGATTTTCTCAAAGGATTCATTTACCACTCTCTGATAAATGGCGTCGGTATCCTCAAGGATGTAGCTGACCTCTTGTACCCACCAGGAGCAAAATCCCATGCTGAAATTGAGGCATATTACCGGAATAATCTGAGTTTTCAGGCAGGAAGAGCTATCGCCAATGGATTAACTTTTCTAGCGGGAATACTAGGGATTTTGTTGATCGGACTGACTATTGGAGGTAGTGGTGGTAGTGCTTTAGTGGCAGCGCCCGCACAGGTAGCAGCGCTAGTAGCTGCTGGTAATATGACGGCAGCTAGTGCGCGAGATATCCTCACCATAGTAAGTCAATTTTTTCAGGTTAATTCTGGGAACGCTGCTGGTACTTTTCATCCGGGCGCGCGTACATTAACTGATGAAGAATCATTATCACAGGGTTTGCGGGTTCATAATAGACCACAATTTTCAGAAAAAAATATGCAGGGTGCATTGCCAAATCCGTCTGGTCAGGCAGGACATGCGAATAGTAAGCATGAATTTTCTAAGCAGCTACAAGCTGATATCATCAACAAACCAGAGCGTGTGTTTATCGGGATCAACGATAATGGTCGGCAAGTTACTGTATTCTATAAGGACGGGAACGTAGTTATCACTCAAGATAATGATTTTACTCGCGTCATCACTGCATACGGTCGTAGCGCAATCAGTAAATCATCAGGGGGTCAAGTCAGACCAGGAACGCCTGTCTCTCCTAATAGATGGATGAATAGCCCCAATTATTTGGAAATCAGTAAGTGAGTATCTTGGAGGTCAAAATATGAACCCAATTCTCGAACAAAAGCTTTGGAATGCAGGAAAATATGCAGAAGCATATACCCAAGAAATATGGCAGGAAATTATTGATGCAATCCTTGATGAATTTCAAAATTTTCTGGGACAGGATTTTCACCGAGATCCTGAAATTAGGTTAGATATCAAATATCCAAATTCCCCATCATTTGGTCGATGGCTCTGGACTGGAGAGAGAGAAGATGCTCCTTTGCATACAGCATGGTCGGCTGTTATTGGCGGGGATATGGTAGGAACTGAAAGCGGGGAAGATCTTTTTCATGTTAGTCTTACTTTATTTGTGTTCGACGTGACTAGCAAAAAGCGTTTATGCTTACAAACTGGTGAGAGCTTCCTTGAGTTTGTTTTTGAAAAACAATCCGATAGTCATGGATATTGGCGTACTTTGGGGTGGTTTAAGGATGAATGGGGTGAGTGGGAGGATGTTCAATTTTAAATTTGCATCTCCCGCTCGCGCACAACTTCCTTTGAATTGATCGACCGGGGCGGGCTAGTCATTTTGTGCGATCGAATTATTGTCGATAGTTTGAGCTGAAATGGCGCTCGCACTTGGGAACAATTTCCTTTTAGTCGATCGCCCGTTTTTAGGTGATTTTCTGTTTCGGGCGATCGTACACAGAGTACAACTTCCTTTCAGTACATCGCCCACTTTGAGATAATTTTCTATTTCGGGCGATCGGGCGATCGAACTTTTGGATGACGGGCGATCGCCCGATCGCAGTCTATCGCCCCGGATGACCCCGATTCCCATATAAATAAAAAATTTAGTTATTTTGAATACAATTCCCGACTCAACAGTCGATCGCACCTCTCAATTTTGTCTGGGGATCTAAAGTTCACCTAAAGTTCCATGCCCGATCGCAAAACCCTCCCTAAGATAGAAGTTGCAGGACGATCGGTCTCATCGCCGATTCAGCAACACCTGAAAAATCCCAAACGAGGGAGCCACAAGACAGGGAGGACATCAAAATCATGGTAAACGCGCCGACAGGAGAAACCCGCCTAGGCCCGATCGCTCAGGTGCAAGCCTTAGACCGCGATTGCACGACTCTATCCCGTCACGTACTCCAGCAACTCCAAAGCTTTTCAGCAGATGCTCAGGATCTGAGCGCGCTGATGAATCGGATCGGACTAGCAGCCAAGCTGATCGCCAGGCGACTTAGCAGAGCCGGGTTAATGGAAGATGCTTTAGGGTTTACAGGGGCTGTAAACGTGCAGGGAGAATCCGTCAAACATATGGATATCTATGCCAATGAAGTGTTTATCTCCGTATTTCAGCAAAGTGGACTTGTCTGCCGCTTGGCTTCGGAGGAAATGGAAAAACCCTATTATATTCCCGAAAATTGTCCGATCGGGCGCTACAGTCTCCTCTATGACCCCATAGACGGTTCTTCCAATCTTGACATCAATCTCAACGTCGGCTCAATCTTTAGCATCCGCAAGCAAGAGGGGGACGATGAAGACGGTTCTGCTTCCGATTTGCTGCAACACGGACACAAACAAATCGCCGCTGGCTACGTGCTCTACGGGCCCAGTACAATGCTGGTTTATTCGATCGGCCAAGGCGTTCATTCCTTTACTCTCGACCCCAGTTTGGGCGAGTTTATTCTAGCAACCGAAAACATACAGGTTCCAGACAGCGGCCCGATTTACAGTGTTAATGAAGGTAGTTTTTGGCAGTGGGATGAATCTTTTCGGGATTATATTCGCTACGTACACCGCAGCGAAGGCTACACCGCCCGGTACGGAGGGGCTTTGGTGGGAGATT
The DNA here is from genome assembly GCA_042408215.1 of Microcoleus sp. Taxonomy (GTDB): domain Bacteria; phylum Cyanobacteriota; class Cyanobacteriia; order Cyanobacteriales; family Microcoleaceae; genus Microcoleus. The sequence goes on from JAYFMW010000005.1 coordinate 561,706, forward strand.
TCCACCGGATTTTGTTTCAAGGAGGCGTGTTTTTGTATCCAGGAACAGTGAAAAAACCCGAAGGCAAATTGCGCTTACTCTACGAGTCGGCTCCTTTGGCGTTTTTGATGGAGCAAGCCGGCGGGCGGGCTAGTACCGGCATTCAAGACATCTTGGACGTGGTGCCAACTAAAATTCACGAGCGCACGCCCTTGATTATCGGCAGCAAAGAAGATGTAGCCCTAGTGGAGTCTTTTATTAAAGATCGATCGCGCAATCCTAGAACACTTGAAGAGTAAGGAAGTTCGGCAACGGATTATGTAACGGATGTAACGGATGTAACACCGGGAAGGAAGTTCGGCAACGGATTGTGTAACGGATGTAATAGAGGTTAGGAAGCAAGAATGTTTTAATTTCCAATTGCCAATACTTGGGCTACACGGTTCAGCCAGCGTATTCGAAGGGCCGCACAAGTTCTCAATTTCCAATTTCTAATTCCCAATTATCAAATATCAAATTGTAGGAGTTACAGATCATGACAGAAGCAGCGACGAAGAATCACCTGTTAGAAATCGAAGCAATCGGCCAGAGTATCTGGATGGACAATTTGACTCGGGATCTGATCGAGTCGGGCGAACTCAAAAAGATGATTGAAAGTCGCGGGCTGCGAGGGATTACATCCAATCCGGCTATTTTCGAGAAAGCGATCGCGGGCAATGTCATTTACGATGCTGATATCGAAGCTGGCATCCGGGCTGGTAAATCTGTACTCGAAATTTACGAATCTCTAGTGTTTGAAGATATCCGCAATGCTTGCGATATCTTCGCTCCTGTGTACGAAGAGTCCAAGGGTTTGGACGGCTACATCAGCATTGAAGTGCCACCGACGATCGCCAATGATACAGAAAGCACGATTAGCGAAGCCTTACGTTATTATCAGGCGATCGGTAAACCAAATGTGATGATCAAGATTCCGGGAACTGCTCAAGGATTGCCGGCAGTGGAACGAGTCATCAGCGAAGGGATTAACGTTAATGTGACTTTGCTGTTCTCTGTTGACAGCTACGTCGAAACTTTTTGGGCTTATATCCGTGGCTTGGAAGCGCGGGCGGCTAAGGGTTTGGATGTGAGCAACATCGCCTCTGTTGCCAGTTTCTTCTTGAGCCGGATCGACATCAATATTGACGGCAAAATTGACGAGAAACTCAAAAACGTCACCGATATTTCCACCAAAGCCAAACTGGAAGCGGTGAAGGGAAAAATTGCGATCGCCAATGCCAAAGTAGCTTACCAGAAGTATAAAGAGATCGTCGCGAGCGATCGCTGGCAAGCATTAGCAGCAAAGGGAGCCAAAGTGCAACGGCTGCTGTGGGCGAGTACCAGCACCAAAAACCCCAACTACAGCGATGTCATGTACGTCGATGAATTAATCGGCCCAGACACCGTTAACACTTTGCCGCCAAACACCGTTGAGGCTTGTTTCGACCACTGCGATGTCGCACCCCGGATTGAGAGCAACGTTGAAGAAGCTTACACCCTGATCGAAAGTCTCAAAGATCCAGACATCGACATCAACTTGGACAAAGTGATGGCAGACTTGCTCCTGGACGGGATCGAGAAATTTGTCAGCCCGTTCCAATCCCTGATGGATTCCTTGGAAGAGAAAGTGCAGAAGCTCGCACCAGTCGCTTAGGCAGATATCTGTATCCTTGAAGGCAGAAGCATTTGGGATTCGCAATAGATAATTGTTTTGCTTCCTAAATGCTGAGATTTAAATTCTCTCTAGGAAAAATGAGCGCAATTGCGCTCATTTTTCCTCCAAAGGAAAATCTCTTCTGTCCTCTAACAGGAATCTAGTCAGATATACAACTCAAATTCTCCATTTCCAACCGCTGAGGCATTTACTATGCAGATTACCAATACTCTAGAGAGCGAGTACGTAACCGACGAACTTGATGTCGCCGAACGGGCGAGGCTTCAAGAACTGGAATCAATTGTCGAAAATGGACTTCAGATATTTTACGAAGTTGGCAAAGCCCTTGACGAGATTCGCGAACAGAAACTATACAGGGAAACCCACAAAAGTTTTGAGGCTTATTGCCGGGAAAGGTGGGCTATAGCTAGACGGACAGCGGATCAGTTTATTGGTGCGGCTCGGGTTATAGAAAATTTGAGCGCAATTGCGCTCAAAATTCCTACCAAAGAAAATCAAGTCCGTCCTTTAACAGGATTATCGCCAGAACTCCAACTCGAAATTTGGCAAGAGGCTCTATCGTTATCGCCCAATGGTATGCCTACTGGTGCAGCAGTTCAGCGCTTGGTTGATGAGCGATTTCCATCCCTAGGAAGCGGACGATCGCCTAAAGAGAGTGATTCAGAATTGGAGAAGTTGCGATCGGACAATAAACGGCTTAGAGAGGAAATCCGACAGCAAAACAGAGACAGGGATCGGCGTGCTGCTGCTGTGGCTTTGGAAATGGAGCAACTGCGATCCGAAAACAGGCAGTTAAAAGCTGAACTGCTACAGCGCGATAAAGATTGGGAAATCCGTCTGGCGGTTGAAAGGAGAAAAATTCGAGAAGAAGTTAGAGCGGAACTCAAGGCAGAATATGAAGGGCAGATCAACTCCCTCACCCAACAACTGGCAGAAATGACAAAAAACTATCAATCTGTATTGGCAAGACTCACAGCTTTAGAAGGAGCGAAATAGACAATGGTGACAATTCTTGAAAACCCGCTGCGGGTAGGTTTGCGAAAAGAACGAGTGCCAGAACCACAAATTCTGGTCATCTTCGGAGCTTCCGGGGATCTCACCCAGCGCAAACTCGTACCAGCAATTTATCAGATGAAGCGCGATCGACGCCTGCCACCAGAAACTACCGTGGTGGGAGTGGCACGCCGCCCTTGGAGTCACGATTATTTCCGAGAGCAAATGCGCGAAGGCATCGACGAATTTGGCGGTGGTATTGGGAATCAAGAAATTTGGCAAGATTTTGCTCAGGGTTTGTTCTACTTTCCCGGCGACATAGACAACCCCGAAAGCTATCAAAAACTCAAAGCCTTCCTAGAAGAACTCGACCAACAAAGGAGAACCCGCGGCAACCACATATTTTATCTTTCCGTTTCCCCCAACTTCTTTCCCGAAGCGATTCGGCAATTGGGGGCAGCTCAAATGCTTACAGACCCCCTGAAGCACCGCTTAGTGATTGAAAAACCTTTCGGCCGCGATTTGAGTTCGGCAAAAGCTCTAAATCGAGTAGTGCAGCAGGTTTGTCAAGAACAGCAAGTTTATCGGATTGACCACTATTTGGGTAAAGAAACTGTTCAGAATCTGATGGTGTTCCGGTTTGCGAATGCAATTTTCGAGCCACTGTGGAACCGCCAATTTGTCGATCACGTACAAATTACAGTGGCAGAAACAGTAGGGGTAGAAGACAGAGCAGGTTACTACGAATCCTCTGGGGCTTTGCGGGATATGCTGCAAAACCATTTGATGCAGATTTTTTGTCTGACAGCGATGGAACCGCCAAACTCCTTAGACGCTGACAGCATCCGTACTGAAAAGATGAAAGTTCTGCAAGCAACACGCTTAGCTGACTTGCATAACTTAGAGAATTCCGCAATCCGTGGCCAGTATTCCGCCGGCTGGATGAAAGGCAAACCAGTGCCCGGATACCGCACCGAACCAGGAGTGAATCCTAACTCGATGACCCCAACCTTCGTGGCGATGAAATTTATGATTGACAACTGGCGCTGGCAGGGAGTGCCTTTTTACCTACGCACCGGCAAGCGATTGCCCAAAAAAGTCAGCGAAATAGCGATTCAGTTCCGCGAAGTGCCACTGTTAATTTTTCAGTCTGCCGCTCAACAAACTACTCCCAACGTTTTGACAATGCGCGTGCATCCCAATGAGGGGATTTCACTGAGGTTTGAGGCGAAAATGCCGGGGCCAGATTTGCGGACGCGGACGGTGGATATGGATTTCAGTTACGGTTCTTCCTTTGGGGTGACTTCTTCGGACGCTTACGATCGACTTTTGATTGACTGTATGTTAGGCGACCAAACCTTGTTCACTCGTTCTGATGAAGTCGAAGAAGCTTGGCGCGTTGTGACACCAGCACTGATGGCCTGGGAAGCACCGAGCGATCCTGCCCTGGTGCCTCAGTATGAAGCAGGTACCTGGGAACCCGCCGAGGCAGAACTGCTAATTAATCGAGACGGTCGTAAGTGGCGCAGACTGTAATAGTCATTAGTCAGCAGTCATTAGTCATTAGTTTATTGGTCAGCACCAGTCATTAGCGATTAGCTAAGAACTGCTAACTAAGAACTGCTAACTAATGACTAATGACTAATGACTAATGACTAATGACTAATGACAAATAAAAAAGGAGAAAAAACCGATGACTATGACACCGATGAAAGCTCCGCCTCTAGTTTCGCTACAAAGTCCTAAAGATGTTTCGATCGACCAAATCGAAGCCGAATTAGCTCAAATCTGGGAAAGTTACAGAGAATCTGGGTCGAAAGGCGATCGGACGATCGCCACCAGAGCCACAACCTTCACCTTCGTAGTCTACGAACCCGAAGAAACCCAGCAGCTATTAGCGGATCTAGGCTTTTACGACGGGCCGATCGACGGTATCACCGGGCCGATGACGGCATCCAGCATCAGAGCCGCTCAAAAAGCCTACGGCTTACCGAGGACAGGCAAAGCCAATGCAGAATTGCTCGCCACCTTGCGCGAAGAACGCAGCTCCAAAAATTCCAGTGGCGATCTCCGGGGCCCAACAGGTTTCAGTTCAGGAGGTTCAGCCGTAGCTGACGCAATAGTCGCCGCCAATCCCTGCCGGATTATTACCCTTTGCCCCATGCTGGGAGAAGATACCGGCGTACAGGCACAAGTCGCCGCCTATTGTCCCGTTCACAAAGGCGGGAGCGGGAACCTGATCTGCTGTGAGTACATTACACTGCGGGGCACCGAAGCCGCCCTAGAACGAGTGAGTGGCATCGTGACAGCCCTAACGATCGCGGATTTGCCGACGCTGCTGTGGTGGAAAGCGACACCGGATGCCGATCGAGACTTGTTCCAGAGGTTAGCCGCCACCAGCAGTTCAGTGATTATCGATTCTAGCTGCTTTGCTAAACCAGAAGCTGAATTACTACTGATGCAAAGTTTGATAGAAGCAGGAATTCCGATCGCCGATCTGAATTGGCGTCGGTTGGCCGCGTGGCAGGAGTTAGCTGCTGAGGCATTTGACCCGCCAGAACGTCGCGCGGCAATTCGGGAAATCGATCGAGTGACGATCGATTACGAACAGGATAATTCGACTCAAGCGCTGATGTATTTGGGTTGGCTAGCAAGCAGACTTCAGTGGCATCCTGTGGCTTTCAAGCAGGAGGAGGGCGACTACAAAATCAAGCGGATTCAGTTCGCAGGTGCTGATGGGCGGGTTGTAGAAGCAGAGTTGGCGGCCATTCCAACTGCGAATACAGGCGATGTCCCTGGAGATTTGATTGCTCTGCGTTTGAATTCTACTAACAAGAATGCTGACTGCGGCACGGTACTGTGTTCGGAAGCTGGTGGCTGTATGCGGATGGAAACTCATGGCGGCGCTCAAACCGATAAATTTAACCAGGTGACTCCTCTGTTCGATCAGGTGACGGAACAGTTGCTGGGCCAGCACTTGCAGAGTTGGGGGCGCGATGTGCTGTACGAAGAAAGCTTGGCAGTGACGGCTCAAATGCTGAAATTAGCTAAGCAGTAAAAAGAAGTTCGGAACGGGCCATGTACGGAATTTAACCGATGTAACGGATCAGCCGTACAAATTAAATGGGCGAGAACTTAGAAACAAAAAGGAAGAAAGATTGAATGAAAAATCAGTGGGGCAGGAAATGCCAGCCCTACTCTTATTCTTCTCTTTTCTTCCTTCGCGCCCTTCGCGTCTTCGCGGTTCGTTAAATAGATATTATTTGAGCAGATCGAGAGCAATAAGAAGAAGGAAGAAAGCCCTTCGGCGAAGCTGATCCGGTAAAAAGAAGGAATCAGGAATAATCCTGATAAGTAGGTCGGCGCGAAAAAAACCAACTATGTTAAAATAAGTAAATACAGAGAACACTTCTACTGAGGTAAATCAATATATGGGGGCTAGATTAAGGGTATTCCTGACTCAAAAGCAAGACAAAACCCTAGGAGAACTGAGAACTGCGGATGTACCACAAAAAGTCACTCTCCCGATCAGAAGTAATTAGGTTAAATGCACATGGCTGGTACGTTGAAAAAATAGCTGCTCATTTCAATTGGACTCCACAAACAGTGAGAGAGGTTTTACATAAATGGCAAAAGCTAGGCTGGGAAGGCCTTTGGAAATTACCATGTCGAGGGGGAAAACCCAAGTGGAAACAAGAAGACATAGAGTTTGTAGCAGAATGTCTCAAAAAAGAACCACGTACATACAACAGTGTTCAATTAGCTCAGAAATTAGAAAAAGAGCGTTATATTAAACTAAGTCCCGACAGATTAAGACGGATACTAAAAAAAAAGGGTTTATTTAGAAACGAGCGAGAAAAAGTCATAAAGGAAAACAAGAATCTGTAATACAATTAAACAAGCAGACTTAGATATGTTGGAACTAGCTGCGACAGCGGGAGAAATCGACTTAAAATATTTGGATGAATCAGGATTTTGTGCGTGGAGTGAACCTGGTTACACTTATTACCAACGATAGGAGCAAAAACGGCTCGAACCAACGAAGAGGCGTGGTCGTAGATTAAGTATTGTAGGGCTTCTTCAGCATGAAATCAGCTTTGTTTACGGTTTGGTAATTGGGGGTGTTGATCGAAAAGCTTATATCAAAATGATGGCTCAAGAAGCCGAAGAAGCTGCTCAGATTGGACGACCGAGAGTAATCGTACAAGACAACGGCCCAATACACCGATGTCAGGAAGTCCAACAGTTATGGTCAAAGTGGGAAAATCAGGGTTTATATATCTTTTTTTTTCCCAAATATTGTTGCGAAATGAACCCAATTGAATTGGAGTCGCAACACATTAAAAAAGATGAATTAGCGGGACAAATGTTGGACGATGAATTAGAACTCGCCTAGGCCGTAATTCATGGAGTAGAAGTTAGAGGAGAAAGAGGAAACTACCGTACACAACGTGTTAAATTTAAATCCAATCACGCTACTTAATGTTGCGTTACATAAACATATAGCCTCGATCAGAAAGATGAGGTACAATAACAGCAGTGACTAAACCAATTCCAAATATTTTATGATGTAACTTCATTAAATGCAAACTCTATGGATTTTGCTAACTCTTGATAATTAGTCGTCTGGATAGAACGGAGAATATTTTTAAGTTCATAAATTTTCAAGAGGTGAGAACTCAGGAGAATAGGGCGACAGGTATATTAATTTTGCCCCTTTCTCTTAGATGGCTTTTTCTACTTCTTCTCCGGTATGAATAGTAAAATTATCCATCACTACACAAGCACCTTTCCAGAATTTTGGTACTAACTTTCGGATGATAAAAGCCTCAAATGTAATTGGATCGGTTGTACCTATTAAATTGACTGATGTTAGGACTTCATTAACCGATATAGCTCCAATTATTGAGACATTTCTTCCGCGTTTATTCGGTTTTGGTCCCTTGGCCCTTGAACCTTTTAGAGACCGACCATATAACCTAACCATTGCCAAGTTTACTCCATATTCATCAATGAATATTAAGTCTTTAAAACAAACTTATCGGATTTTTTGCCAGAACTCATATCGCAGGTTCATAACTCTGTCACTGCCTTTATCTGAGGGGAAAAGAGTTTTTTTTTAAAGTCATGTTCAAGAGTTTTGCCATTCTTCCCATCGTTGCTATACTGATGGTACAACCAATTTTTTGGTAGAGTAAATAACGGAGTTCTTCGAGAGTTGCATCATTATTTGCTTCAATCAATTCCGCTCCAATCAGAAGTTGTTCTGAATTCAGTTTTAATTTGACTCCGCATCGCTCAGTTCGAGGATCAATATTTTGGGTCTCACGATACTGTTTAATCATTTTTTGGACTCAACTTAGGGCTACACAAAAACGGTTAGCTATTGCTCTTTGTGACAGCGGTTCATTCTGGTACACATCCATAATTTTTTGTCTAAAATCAAGAGAATAAGTTTTCATTTTTACTAATGTGTGATAATTGCTAAAATCCTGGATGGTTGTGATTCGAGTGACTACTGTAAATCCAGTCACTGCTGTGGGTCGAGCGACTGCTCTGAGCGCTCCATTTAATTAGATTGCATAACATTTTGGGGTTTTATATTTTTCACTCCGTTCAAGTCAGTTATATCATACCTCATCTTTCTGATAAGTGCTATAATTTTCCCCACCTACTTATACCATCGCTGTCCAATCGCATCAAAGTCGATCGACTATTTAGCCGCGGTTCCAATCCCCGCACAGGTATCAGATGATTCATTAAAAGCGCGCTTTTTCCCGGAGGAATGATTAATTGCTGCGGAAAATCTGACTGTCTCTTTCCCCTCAAAATATCATTCACAGCGCGGCTACCAGGCCCCGCATAAATATTACCCTCAGCATTTTAGACTTGCGGCGGTAACTCAATAAACGGCGCATCGGCTTGACTCAAATAACTCGCCACTTGTAATAGATCTAATTTTACTGGTCGGATTGTAAACTATAAATCCTTGATATAAAGTCCGCAATTTTTCAGGCACAGCGGCTTTAGCAATAGGCGGTACAAATAGATCGAAACGCCCTTGAAAGGGAAAGTTTAAATGTGCTGTTGGAAATCTTTTACGATTCGGCGGAAAAGTCGAAAGCAAAATTCCTTCTTCCAGCACTAATTCGGGCTGTTACTGTTAAATATTGGTATAGCCTTTCTGAGTAACAGTGCGGTGCACGCTGGATAAGCGGGCATAGGGCATAGGGCATAGGGCATAGGGCATAGGGCATACCTCACCAAGATTGAGAACTGCTATATGTTGTCTAACTGTCCCGGTAAAGGCCGCACTTCTTGGATTTGGAAAACTTCTTGAGGTGCTGGGAGGATTTGGAGTAAGGGTATAATTGATCGAAGTGACAGCATTTTTAGATTTGTAAAAAGTAATGGCTGTGAGATACCCAACTTCTTAAATAGTGCTGGACGCATAAATACCAAATAAACCGGGTTTTTTACCAGTATTAAAGGCAGGAATGCAGTAGTTCTGTAAAAAACCCGGTTTCTGCTTCCAGGACTACTAAAGAAGTTGGGGTTCTAGGTGTTCTGTTTGTTTATGGTTGTGTTTAACGCGCCCACTGTTGTAAGATGTAATTATAAAACTTTTCCGTATCTACTCGATCCATTGCTTTGATTTTGCGGCCTCCTGCTTGAACTTTTGTGCGACCTTGACTAACTCCTTCAGTAACAATTGCGGTTTCCCATTCTCGCAATAGATAAAATTCTGGATGCGCTAAATAAGCGGTTGCCAAAATATCCCAAAAATAGTAATCTTGAGAAATAGCTAGAGCGTAACACTGTCCAGCCAAGTCGGAAATTGGATATTTGCGCTGTCTTGCTAACAGATTGGAAAATTCGACGGTCAGCGGTACGTTATTGGTAATATCTAAAGGACACATAACGATCGGAATTTGAGTTTGCCAAATTCGGGCGATCGCAAATGGGTCCCAGTAAGCATTCCATTCCGCCGACATATCCTGTCCCGGTTCCATATCTTTACTCACATTACCAGGAACATTCAGCGCCCCTCCCATCCAGACAATCTCCTGAATTTTGCTCTCAATTTCCGGCGCGATATCCAAAGCTTCCGCTACAGTTGTCAAAGGCCCAGTTACTATTAATGTTACAGGTTCTGGTGCTGCTTGCAAAACTCGCACCATAAAATTTTGTCCAGGTTCAGATATTAACGGCGTGTCAATAGTTCCTTTTTCATTTAAAATAGGAAGTCGATCGACTGCAAAAGAATATCGCCGAAACAACACCGGAAACGGATTAAGTCCACGCACCGTACTCGCCGCCACCGGCACATCAGAACATCCCATTAAATCGAGAATTTTCCGAGTAGCACTCACCGCAGGTTGAATATAGCAGTCAGCAGGAGTTACAATTACTCCCAGAGTTTCAACTTCCTGCATACTCATCAGCAAAACGACGGACAGATAATCATCTACCGCACCGTCACGATCCATAAGTACAAATTTTTTCGACATTGCGATCGCCTGGAGAGTAAATTACTGTAAACTACAAATATACATTTATTTATTCTGACAAACACAACTGTCCCAACTATAACAAGCCCAAATCCTGTATAAACCCCTCTCCTTCTTATATTCCTTCCTGTCCTTCGCGACGAAAGCGGTTCGTAAAAAAAGCCTCATTCACAAATCATTGAGTATTCTATATGACCACAGTATCACCTTACGGCTCTTGGAAATCCCCTATTTCCTCAGACTTAATTGTTTCTGGAACAGTAGGACTCGGACAAATTGTCATTGACGGCGAGGATATCTACTGGATAGAAGGACGACCTTCAGAAGCAGGAAGAAGTGTGATTGTCCGACGCACTCCTGATGGTAAAATAAATGATGTAACACCGCAACCTTTTAATGTTCGCACTCGCGTCCATGAATACGGCAGCGGTGCATTTGCAGTAGCTAGCGGCACTGTCTATTTTTCCAATTTTGCCGACGGGCGGATTTATCGTCAAACCTTAGATTCTCAACCCGAACCTCTCACGCCCATAGTGAATTTTCGCTATGCAGATGGGATTGTTGACAAGGAAAGAAATCGCCTGATTTGCGTGAGGGAAGATCGTACAGGCGAGGGTGAAGCTGTCAATACCATTGTTAGTGTTAATTTAGACAATGGTGAAGATATTCAGATCTTAACTCAGGGGAATGATTTTTATGCTTCCCCGCGTTTGAATCCCGAAGGTTCTCAACTGTGCTGGATTAGTTGGAACCACCCAAATATGCCTTGGGATGGGACAGAATTGTGGGTGGCGGAAATTAATGATGACGGTGATTTAGGAGAAAAACAGTTAGTTGCTGGTGGCTTAGAAGAGTCTATTTTTCAACCGGAATGGTCGCCGGATGGAGTGCTGTATTTTGTTTCTGACAAGTCTAACTGGTGGAATCTCTATCGAACTCCTCTCAATCCCCCCTTGGTAAGGGGAGAAAAAGACATAGAACCCCCCTTGGTAAGGGGGGAAAAAGACATAGAACCCCCCTTGGTAAGGGGGGCAGGGGGGATCGAACCTCTGTGCGAAATGGCCGCAGAATTCGGACTTCCTCAGTGGGTTTTTGGAATGTCAACCTATGCTGTTTCGGCGAGCGAAATTATTTGCACTTACACTCAGCAAGGGAAGTGGCATCTAGCCCGGATCGATTTAGAAACAAAGCAGTTAACAACAATTGAAACTCCTTACACTGATATTTCGTCGGTAAAAGCGAGAGGAGAAATAGCTGTTTTTCTGGGAGCTTCGCCGACAGAATCTACTTCTATTGTACAACTAAATTTAGTCACAAGTCAACTAGAAGTATTGCGCCGATCGAGTAATTTAACCATTGACACAGGCTATCTTTCTTTGCCGGTGCCGATCGCATTTCCGACAGAAAAGGGTTTAACGGCTTTCGGCTTCTTCTATCCACCGCAAAACCAAGACTTCGCAGCCCCTGCAACTGAAAAACCGCCGCTTGTGGTCAAAAGTCACGGTGGCCCCACGGCAGCTACTTCTAGCAGCATGAATTTAAAGATTCAATACTGGACAAGTCGAGGTTTTGCTGTCCTTGATGTGAATTACGGCGGTAGCACTGGTTACGGCCGAGAATACAGGAAAAGATTACAAGATAGTTGGGGAATTGTGGATGTTGACGACTGTGCTAATGGTGCTAAATATTTAGCCCAAATGGGTTTAGTTGATGGCGACAGAATGGCGATCGCCGGTGGTAGTGCAGGGGGATACACGACTCTGTGTGCTCTTACTTTTCGCGATGTTTTTAAGGCAGGCGCGAGCTATTATGGAGTGAGCGATTTGTCTGCTTTGGCAACGGATACTCACAAGTTTGAGTCGCGCTATCTGGATGGATTGATTGGGCCTTATCCTGAAAGAAAAGATTTGTATATAGCTCGATCGCCTATTCACTTTACGGAACGTTTATCTTGTCCTGTAATCTTCTTTCAAGGATTGGAAGATCGAGTTGTTCCTCCCAATCAAGCGGAAATGATGGTAGAGGCATTAAAAGCAAAAGGTTTGCCTGTTTCTTACGTTGCTTATGAAGGGGAACAGCACGGTTTTCGTCGTGCTGAAAATATCAAAAGAACTCTGGATGGCGAATTCTATTTCTATTCGCGGGTGTTTAAGTTTGAGTTGGCTGAATTAGTTGAGGAAGTGCCGATCGCCAATCTTTAAAAACATTTAACTTTTCAATGACTCTGTTGGCCCTCAAGCGACATTCACAATGAGCAAATATTGATTGTGATCTTGTTCACAATTTTTATTGTTTTCTGTCACATCTTTTGAGAGGATAATATCCGTTAATGGTTATATTGCGATCGCCCTATCCTGTAACTCAGGAATAGGCGATCGCACAATTGTTGAGTTCAACTCACTAGCCATGCAAACTCCTGTAAACTTGATTCCATCGGCTTTAGGCGAGTTGTTTGCCGAAGTCCACCAAAACGGCTACATTACTCTAGCCGATCGCTACGGTTTGATGGCTGCTATTTTCGACGACACCTTGACAGAGGAAGACAAGCGATCGATCGATCGGCTATTGCGCGCCGTGTGCCGAGGCAGGATAAAATTAGTTAACGAACTGTCTATGGTCAGATCAGTTCGATTCAAGCCTAAACAGTTGGTATAGCCCTGGCAAATTCTAACTTACTTGAATTATCTTCCGGCTGCAAATCCATCTGATAACTGAGTGCCGAAGGAATGCCGATCGCGCAGCAGGGAAAATTCTGGCCTAGGGCTCGCACCAGCGGATGGTTAACAGAATTACAGCCCAAAAATAGCACATCTGCTGACTCGAATTCTACAACATTTCGGAGTTCTGTAGCAACAGGCCCTAGGGGTAGGTGAGCTTTAAATAAACCGCGCCATTCCTCCGCCAAACAGCGGGCTTACCACAACAGCCTGTCTGCTATTTCCTACTGATTATTTGGACAGAAAATCGCCTGAAGGTAAGGCGGATCTATCCAAGTTTTCCGGGGAGATATCGATGGGATTTTGGCTGCGGGTAAAGCGATCGCAGGTGCGGCACAATTCAAAGCGGATGATGTCTTTGAATCTGACAGCCTTGGCTCGCCAACAGATAGATTTACCTCAGCAAAGTGGCAGATATCTTCACAGTAACTCTCCTGAGTTTCGTCGAGTACATAAACAACTTGAACCGTCACTTCTTGGGTTGTTACTAATTGCTAAATGTGAGTTTTCCATCTTCCCTCTGACCTCTGACTTCCCCATTCCTTGGGAGCGCGAGGGGGGTGCATTCTGACTTCTTCCCCCTTCCCTCTGACTTCTTCCTTCTTCAAACCAAAAATCGAATAGTTACATATATAGCAGCAGTTACTAATTGCAGTAACATCACAGGAATCCCATAACGCAGAAAAGTTTGAAAAGAAATCCGGCGTCCGTGCAGCTCAGAAATTCCCGCCGCTACTATATTAGAAGAAGCTCCTACCAAAGTGCCATTACCTCCCAAAGTTGCCCCGTACATCATCGCGTAAAACAGCGGCAACACCTCCACTGGAAACTGCCCTGCAAAATCGGGAGCCAGCACTTCCGCAGGCGCTAGCCCGACGTTAACAACATACTGTTTTAGCAACGGCACCATCGCCACCACTAGGGGAATATTTGGCACCACACTCGACATCAAACCAACAAAAAACAACAAAGCTAGGGAGCCCAAAAATATATTTTTTCCCAAAATAACTGCTAGTATTCCCGATATACTAGCGATGACCCCGGTTTTTTCCAAACCGCCAATTAAAACAAAAATAGACATAAAAAATAGCAGCGTACTCCAATCTAAATCCCGCAAGATATTATTAACAGAATCTATTTTAGATTGATGAGCTAATAGCATTGACAAAGCCGCCCCCAACAAAGCAACGGCTGCTGGTGAAATTGGCACTGGTAGCGACTCTCCCACTACAAAAAATGTCAGCACGAAAGCTATAATTAAACCCCCCACTGCTAAAACTCGCGGGTGATTAATTTTGGGATGTGGTAAGTGTTCCAAATCTTTTAATTCTTTGTGCCAGATTTCGGGGAACAGCCACGGCAGAATAACTACTATTACTCCTAGGGCAATTGCCCCGCCCAAACTTAATTTTAGCAGGTAATCTGCAAAGCTCATATTAATAGCATCGCCGACAATAAATGTCGCCGGATCGCCCACGATTGTCAGCAGTCCCGAACTGTTAGCTACAAATACCATTAAAATTAGTAATGGCACAAAATCTACACCGACTTCTTCTGCCATTGGCGGAATTAATGGTGCTAGCAGCATGACGGTGGTAGCATTTGGCAAAACTGCACAAATCGGGGTAGTAATGGCGACAATACCCAGCAATAGATTTTTGCCTTTTCCTTTAGCTAAAAGCACCATTTGAGTTGCCAAGTAGTCGAATACTTTGGTGGGTTCAAATGACCTTACCATTACCATGACTCCGAAGAATAAGCCCAACGTTCCGTGACTGCGATCGATATATTCGATCGCGTCGTTTAAAGTCATGACGTGGGTAAAAACCAGGATCAGCGCTCCTAAAAAAGCCGCAACCGTTAGGTGTATCCACTCTGTGATTATTAATACAATTACACCGACAAATGTTGCCGCAGCGATCGCAGCTTGCAAGTTTTCCATGAATTTATTAAAAATAATTAAATTTTCAAAAGTTTCTGCATTGGCTGGCACAATAATACTACTTAATTGCCCTTATGTCAATAGGTTTAAGTGCAGTTTTTTGCCAGCCGTCGGAATCAAGTAATTCAGAGTGCCGGCACAGGGAAAAAATTAGAGGAAAACTATTTCTTTTGGCTGGGTTGCGATCGCCCAGACTTTGATATGTCAATTGAGCGATCGCTCCGCTACAATAAGACAATGGCAATATCTGTCAGACTCCACCCCTACGCAGACATCATGGATTACAGCCAACTGCTCACCGACAAAACCGACACTATCCTCCAAAACTGGATTGAAGCAGTTAGTCAGGATCGGAAAATTGAAAGTGCTGATGCCTTACCGCACTCAGCAATCAAAAATCACATACCTCACCTGCTGGCGGCGATGGCAACAGTGGTTTCCCAATATCAAAACAGCGAAATCGGCATCATCATCAAAGCCAGTTTGAATCACGGATTTCTCCGAGCAGAACAAGGCTATAACCCAGCAGAAGTAGCGCGGGAATACCATTTACTTCGTCAAGTAATATTCTCCCATATAGAAACAGAATTGCTAGCAGGAACAACCAGAGAAGTAGTCAGAACTTTTCGACTAATAGATGCCGTAGTAGACGAAGCAATTGCCCAGTGTTTTAACAGTTACGTTTCCCAGCGGTTGAGCGAACTTCAACAAATCCAAACTCAGTTAATACTCACAAATCAAGAACTCAATCGCCTAGTCAGCGCCAACCAAGAAAATCTCTCCTATTTGGCTCACGAACTCAAAACACCTCTCAACTCAATCATCGGTTATTCTGAACTGTTTTTGCGTCAAGAAAAAAGGCAACCTGAAATCAAAGATACCCTAGCCGGCATCGAACACATAGAGCGAGTATTGCGTAACGGCAGACAATTGCTACGCCTGATTAACGACGCCCTAGAACTCTCCCGTGCAGACGCTGGAAAAATCCAACTCCAATTGAGGAAAACTAATGTACAATCTATAATTAATACAGTAGTAGAAGTGCTGCTGCCAATGGCTGATGCTAAGAGATTAAAGCTCACAATAACTACCGACCGCGCCCCAAAACAAGTAATCGCCGACTCCCAGCGACTGCAACAAATTGTTACCAATCTTCTGAGCAATGCTATTCGCTATACAGAAACTGGTAGCATCGAATTACATTGCTGTCAAGTCGGAGCCGAAAATTGGGCGATCGCAATTACAGACACCGGAATTGGCATCGCCAACGAAGATAAACATCGCATATTTGACCCCTTCTTTCAAGCAGGAGAATCTAGGAAACAGCAATTTTCACCAGACAGCACAGGCTTGGGATTAGCAATAGTATCGCGACTGGTAAAACTACTGCAAGGCAACATAGATGTAGTATCAGAAATTGGAGTAGGCTCCACTTTCACAGTCATTTTACCCCTGGAAGTTCGGCAACGGATTCTGTAACGGATTTAACGGATGTTAGCAATAAGCAATAAGCAATAAGCAATAAGCAATAAAATCAATAGTCTCAAATTAAATCGGTCAGAAACACTCTGGGCATCCAATTAGTAGTATCATAAATCTATGAAAGCCTCTTTAACAAAAAGATTATTTCCATGTCCGCCCTCTATACAACCCCTACCGTGACAGCCTTTCCCTTAACAGCCGTTGTCGGCCAAGAAGCCATTAAACTAGCCCTGCTCTTAGCAGCAGTCGATCCCGGACTGGGAGGAGTTGCGATCGCAGGTCGTCGCGGCACCGCAAAATCAGTCATGGCCCGCGCCTTGCATTCCCTCCTGCCGCCCATTGAAGTTGTTAAAGGCTCTTTCTGCAACGCCAACCCTGAAGAACTGCTGGTGGAACAAGCATCTGGCCTGTTAGCAGAAAATAGCGGACAAGAGCCAGACATCACAAATACCAATCTCACCACCGAAATAATTCCCACACCCTTCCTCCAAATTCCCTTGGGTGTCACCGAAGACAGACTCTTAGGTTCAGTCGATGTCGAAAAATCAGTAAAATTAGGCCAAACCGTCTTTCAACCAGGACTGCTAGCTCAAGCAAATCGAGGCGTACTTTATGTAGACGAAATCAACCTCCTAGATGACAATATTTCCAACCAATTGCTAACAGTATTAACAGAAGGACGAAATCAAATAGAGCGCGAAGGCATCAGCTTTCAACACCCATGCAAACCCCTATTTATTGCCACCTATAACCCCGAAGAAGGGCCGCTCAGAGAACATTTACTAGACAGAATTGCGATCGTACTTTCCGCCGACGCCGTACTCGAACTAGAACAAAGAGTCCAAGCCGTAGACCAAGCCCTATCCTACTCCAACTCCCCCCAAGAATTTCTCAACCAATACGCAGAAGACACCGACAACCTCAAAACCCAAATCATCCTAGCCAGAGAATGGCTCAAAGATGTCACCATCAAACGCGAACAAATTAGCTACCTAGTAGAAGAAGCCATCCGCGGCGCTGTTCAAGGACACCGCGCCGAAATATTCGCAGTGCGAGTCGCCAAAGCCTGCGCCGCCATCGAAGGACGCACAGAAGTCAACGCCGAAGACTTGCGCCGCGCCGTAGAATTAGTCATAGTACCCCGCGCCACCATCATCCAATCTCCCCCAGACGAAAACACTCCTCCTCCTCCCCCCCCACCGCCTCCCCAAACCAACTCAGAACAAGAACAAGAAGACGAACAACAAGACGAAGCAGAAGACGAAGATGAAGACAAAGACAAAGAAAACGAACCTCCAGAAGAACAAGAGGAGAATAGTATTCCCGAAGAATTTATCTTCGACCCCGAAGGAGTAATTCTCGACCCCAGCGTCCTTTTCTTCACCCAAAACGCCAGCCGCCAAGGCAAATCGGGAAGCCGTAGCATCATTTTTTCAGAAGATAGAGGCCGTTACATCAAGCCAGTATTGCCCAAAGGCCCCGTCCGCCGCATCGCTGTTGACGCGACACTCAGAGCCGCCGCACCCTATCAAAAAGCCCGTCGCGACAGGAATCCTCAACCCCAAAGCATGGAGGGACAGGGGGAAGGGAAGCGCCGCGTATTTGTCGAACAGGGAGACATTCGGGCGAAGCGACTAGCCAGAAAAGCTGGAGCTTTAGTCGTATTTGTCGTCGATGCTTCCGGCTCGATGGCCCTCAACCGGATGCAGTCGGCCAAAGGTGCTGTGATGCAGCTACTCACAGAAGCCTACCAAAGCCGCGACCAAGTTGCTCTGATTCCCTTTCGCGGAGAACAAGCAGAAGTGCTGCTACCGCCAACTCGCTCCATCGCCCTAGCCCGCAAGCGTTTGGAAAGACTACCCTGCGGTGGCGGTTCCCCCCTAGCTCACGGTTTGACGCAAGCCGTGCGGGTGGGAGTCAACGCGCGACAATCTGGAGATATCGGTCAAGTGGCCATTGTCGCCATTACCGACGGGCGCGGGAATATTCCTCTGGCTCGTTCCTTGGGTGAACCCATTTTAGATGGAGAAAAGCCAGATATTAAGGGCGAATTGTTAGAAATTGCTGCCAAAATTCGTGGGCTGGGAATGCAATTGCTGGTGATAGATACGGAGAGTAAATTTATTTCTACTGGGTTTGCTAAGGAATTAGCCAAGACTTCTGGGGGGAAATACTATCATTTGCCCAAAGCTACCGAACAGGCGATCGCAGCCATGACAAAAAATGCCCTCCGCGACGCCATCGGCTAAAATTCTGAGATCCCCATTTATCCGCATTTATCCGTGTTTACCCGCGTTTATCTGCGGTTAAACAATCAAAAATTAGACTTTTTGCAAAAAGTCTAATTTTTCAATCGGCGCCGAGTTGTCACCACCAGCGAACTCGCAACTAAACCCAGCCCCCCCAGCATTGAAGGCTCAGGGATTTTCACAGGAAGAGGAGCCGGGCTTGCTGTTCCCGCATTCGGGTCATAGCAACTTCTACATGGGCTAGATTGAACAACCTGAGCCAGCAGCAAGTTTTCGGAAACCGACGATTTGGAAACCATTGAAACTGCTGAGAAATTGCCAGCAACTGCTGATTTGCCTCCGCATACAACAGTTGCTAAAGCCAAGACAATTCCGGCCGTAGGTGTCAAAAAAATCTTAGGAAAAAAGGTGGGCATTAGATATTACCTGTTTGGTATTTTGTCGATCGTAGCTCAATCTCTTAATCGTGAATTGTCTCGGCATCTCTTGTCTGAGCTACCTTAGCTACTGACCTGAATCTGCAATTCTATCGACCTTGACTTTACCCTGTTGGCTTCAGCTAAATAATAGCCGGGGGGTGTTAGACAATCCTATGCAACCCTGCTGCTCTCGACAAGGCAGCGAGACCCCAAACTCTATGCTGTCGATTATAATCTATCATTGCCAGCCTTTTAGTGATTTGATCCCCATTTTCGAGCAAATCTTTAAACTATGAGCGAGTTTTGCAAACAAACTGTAAAACTGTCAAAATATAGATAGCAATTCTCAGCCAAAATTAGGGGAATCATCGTGAGTAACACTTCCAACTTTCGAGAAGCCTGGGGCGAAGCCAAAAACCAGGCGCTGGTAGGCCCTAACGTCATCGCCAACGCCCTCCCCTTTGTCGGCGGTGGGCTGGTCTTAACTGCGGTAGGCACCTACGGCGGCCTCGGAGTGATCCGCAGCTATCCCGGAATCTTCTTTCCCACATTCATCGCTGCGATCGTCCTAGAATTAATTCTATTCTTTGTCGCACGCGGTGCCGCCGAACAAGGCAACAAAAATACCGCCTTACCGCTTCTGGCTACCTACAGCCTGCTATCCGGCTACACCCTCAGCGGATTAGTCTTTGTGGCCCTCAGAACCCAAGGCGTGGGCATCTCCGGCATCGGTTTTGCAGCCCTCGGCTGCGGCATTACCTTCATCGCCGCCCGCCAAATCGGCTCCAACTTGTCCGAAACAGACGGCATGGCCCTCACCAAAACTATCAGTTTAGGTGTCATTGCTTTGTTAGTCGTCGTTGGCGGTCAATTTCTGCTATCTCTATTTGGTGTCTACACGCCAACTTGGTTGGAAATTGGCATTTCTGGCATCGGTGTATTTCTGTTTGCCGGCGCTGCAATTGTCGATTTTTACATTCTGCCGCGCAGCTACCGCGATGACCAGTATTTGCCCGCTGCTTTGTCGATGTATCTTACTTACATCAACTTGTTTATTTTCATTCTGCGACTGCTGATTGCGATTAACAGCCGGGATTAATTACAACTGTAGGCTAAAAACCGCGGCTCGATCGAGCTGCGGTTTTTTATTTTTACAGTCCTGGACGCAACTTTTCAAGTTTTACACTATCTGTAGTGGTAAGGTGCGCATTGCCCACCCTACAAGTAGAGTCTGTGCGTAAGTCTTATTTTATTAAGTTTAGGAACTAAGATAGCTATCATCGCGTCTCGTTTCAGAATTCATAAAAAATTAATTGGAGAACACTAATGTACTTAAAATATGATGGAGGATATTGAGAGAATTTTCCAAAAATAGTTTTGCTCTCAGTTCGATTTGGTATATATGTGCGGCAATTATGGGGATGCTGTCAACCACCCACCACTAATCGGAGTACCGATCTAGTGGGGGCTTGAAATTCGCCAAGTTGACCAGTCTAAGTGGTTCGCCCACTACGTTTAAGGTAAGCGTTAAAGTACCTACCAGAAAATGCGTGCTAGTTTTCTGCTCTAGAAATTAAAAGTTAAACAGGTGTAAGGGTTAAGCCAGTGCTTTTAATATAGTTACCGACCTTAAACATTGACGAAGCAAACATTACCCCGTAAGGGAGGACTTAAATGTCTAATTTTGTTTTTGTACTTGATACCCACAAACGACCGCTCAATCCAATTCGGGATTGGCTCGTAAATTGCTAAACAATGGCAAAGCTGCTGTGTTTAAAAGGTATCCGTTCACGCTAATTCTGAAAGTAGAGGTGACAGCAACCCAAAAATCAATCACTCTTAAAATAGACCCAGGCTCTAAGACTACGGAAATCGCATTAGTGCAAGGAGAGAACGTCATTTTTGGTGCAGAATTAACTCACCGAGGTCAAACAATCAAAGCCAGTTTGGAGTCTCGCCGTTCATTGCGTAGAGGTAGGAGAAATCGTCACACTCGTTATCGTCAAGCGAGGTTTTTCAATCGCACCCGACAAAAGGGTTGGTTAGCACCATCCTTACAACATCGAGTAGAAACAACCCTAACTTGGGTTAAGAAATTTATCCGACTCGCACCCATTGGTTCAATTGTTCAAGAATTAGTAAGATTTGACTTACAACAACTATAAAATCCCGAAATATCAGGCGTTGAATATCAGCAAGGAGAATTAGCTGGCTACGAAGTTCGGGAATATCTATTGAACAAATGGGACAGGAAATGCGCTTATTGCGGTGTTGAAAATGTACCTTTGCAAATTGAACATATTCATCCCAAAGCTAAAGGTGGCAGCGATCGCATTTCTAACCTTTGCCTTGCTTGTGAAAGATGTAATAAAAAGAAAGGAACTCAAGGTATTGAGCAATTCCTCTCTAAAAAGCCAGATATTTTGAAGCGGATTCTATCTCAAGCTCATCGTCCTCTAAAAGACGCGACAGCAGTCAATTCAACTCGTTGGGCATTATTTAATCGACTCCGTATGACTGGCTTACCAGTTTCTACTGGCAGTGGTGGCCTAACAAAGTTCAACCGCACTCGATTGAATTTAGCTAAAACTCATTGGTTAGATGCAGCTTGTGTTGGGAATGTTGATTCGTTGGAAATCCTGACAAACAAGCCATTGTTAATTAAAGCGACTGGACATGGGACAGGTCAAATGTGTCGTACCGACAAGTTTGGATTTCCATCTCGCTATGTTCCCAGATTTAAATTTGTCAAAGGTTTTCAAACGGGGGATATCGTTAAAGCGATTGTAACCTCCGGCAATAAAATTGGTAAATACGTTGGACGTGTTGCCGTAAGAACGAGTGGTTCATTCAATATTTCCGCATCCGAATTGGTATCGGGAATTAGTCACAAATATTGTTCAGTTGTTCACCGAAAGGATGGTTATTCGTATGCAGCATAAACCTTGCCCCCCCTTTTCCTCTCGCCACTGACCAGGGTACAGGTACAGTGGGAGTCTCCAAGGGGGAAGACAGATGACTATCAATATCACAATTAGGGCGATCGAATATTGGGACCGCATGGGAGTTGCTCAAATCGGCTTATACACGCTTTGGTAGCGGGCGCAATCCCGACTGGTGACAAGAAGAGACCAAGGCGATGACTGGAGAAAACGATCGCGTAATTTTTAGTATCGACAGCTTGGCTGATACTAACAGCGTTTACCGCAACAATACTAACTGGGACAGGATAATGCAGTCGGTTAATTCCTTCATCCAAGCTGGCCCAAAAGCTGTATGGCACTACTTGATTTTTGAACACAACCAACATCAAGTAGAATTAGCTCGCGCTTTGGCTGAAGAATTAGGATTTGTCGAGTTTGTACCGAAAGCTACCTCTCGTTTTGTGGCCAAAGAAATTTATGACAAAGAGTCTGAAATCAACAGCATGACTGAGGCAGAAAAATCTCAGGTAGATGCGGTGAGCGATCGCCCCAACCAACCGGCAACAGAAGTCATGCTCTTTTCCCCTCAAAATCAAGCACAGACGGCTGTTGGGTTGCACCAACAAGCGGAGGACTGTTTGAGACAAGGACAGCTCTTTTAGGCGATCGCAGCCAGCCAACAAGCCCTAAAAATTCAACGCTTCTCCTTTGGCGATCGCGCACCGCCTAATTTTCCAGGGCTTTTTCAGTGTATTCGCGATCGACTATTTGTCGCTGCAATTCCAAGTTGAGGCGGTTTAAGTTTTGCAAGCTGTGCTTGGTCTGAGTGACATTGATCGAGCAGTAATTTGTCTCTTCGGCGGGTAGTTGTTGGTTGAAGTTTGAGCTGGAGAAGTGGCAATTAAGCGGGATTTGAAAGTTAGCGGAGTTTGGTGCTTGGTGTTCGACCGACTGTCTCTAAGTTTTTGTAATTCAAATCGACTTCTAATTGAGTCTCTCAAATTGACTCTTTTGCCAATAAATTCGGAATATTTATCAATGTTAAATTTGTCAGAAATTCGATCTAATTTGAGCGATAGTTGCTCATTTTCCGGGGGTAATTGCTCCCGATTCCTCCTTAAGCAGATTTAGCAATTAGGCGAGTTATTGCAACGGTCGAGGCGATCGGCACGAGTTGCAAGGAAGCATCTCAAATTCTTGCAACACCGCCCGCTTTGTGCGTCCAGGACTGTTTCTGTGCGGTATTTGGTGGTGAGCGCGATCGGATTTTTTGGGAGAAATCGGTTTTTTTCAATCCCACAACCGCCGCCCTGATTTGCCGCCTAGTCGCTGGTGAGTATCTTTCAGCAGGGTTGGGATGTCTAACTTTTCGGGACACCGGGGTAAACATTCGCCGCAATCGGTGCAGCGATTGCCTTTTGTGCCCGGAAACCAATGTCCGGCATTTTCAAACATGGCGTAGCGGTATTTGCCAAAGTCTGTCATGTCGCAGCCGACGGCGAGATTGCGGAGTCGCAATATTTCGGGAATGTTGATGTTTTCTGGGCAGGGTAAACAGGCATAGCATTGGCTGCATTTGTCTGTTTCTAAACGGGATGTCATACCAGATTCTATGCGATCGAATGCAGCGATTTCGTCGGGTGTGAGGGGAAAGTCGCGATCGCAATATCTGAGTGGTTCCTCTAATTCCATCGGGTTTGCAGCCCCCACGCTCAAAGTCGTAATCCTAGTATCGCTCAATAAAAACCGATAGTTCAACTCTAGGGGCTCCAAAGGCTGACACATTTGTTTCAGGGTTTCGGGTGGCGTGTAGAGTTGCCCGCCTTTGTCCGCCGGGGAAATAATAAAAACGCCCAGATCTTTTTGGCTGGCTAGTTCAATAGCCGGGGCGTTGCGCTGAAAAAAATAGTAATAATGCAGATTGACAAATTCAAAAAAATCTGTATTGATAGCTGCCAAAATTAGCTCCAATGGGCCATGAGTGGAGAAGCCGACGTGCCGAATTCTGCGATCGGCAACAGCTTTTTGGACTGATTTCATGCAGCCTGTTTCTGCTTGAATAATCCCAAGCTGTTCCCAAGTATTCAAACCGTGAATTGCCAGACAGTCGATATAGTCTAAATTCAGGCGTTTTAGTGACCGATCGATGGAGCGATCCATTGCAGCAGCATCGGGAGTTGGGGCAATTTTCGTGGTGACGTACAGGCGCGATCGATCCACAGCCAACCCAGCCGACAGGGCTGCGCCGAGATATTCCTCGCTGCAACCATAACCAGAGGCCGTTTCTAGGTGATTGATTCCCAGAGACACAGCCTGCTGTACAGTCTGGCAGGCTGTTTCCTCAGAATCCAAATAGCGCATAGTTCCCAAGGAAAACACGGACTGATTTAGGTTGGTTTTGCCAAACCTTCGATAGCGCATATAGCAGATGTTGAAGGAAGAAGTCGATGCGATCGGGTAATAAAATCAATGGGTTTCAGCAATTAAAAACATCCTAACTGCCGATCGTCGGGTTGCTATAAATAGCTTAGTTAACTTTCACTCGCACTTCGACTACGCTCAGTGACCGGCTTCGTCTGGACTGAAGCCACCTCTTTTAATCAAATCCTCTGGACGTAGGTTTGAGATAAATTCCCGGAAAGCTCTGCGTTCGGCCTCATCAGCATCTCGATCGACCGGTATGGAAGCGTCAGCTACGACTTCTTCCATCACCCAGATGGGGCAGTTCGTCCGCAGGGCCAGGGCGATCGCGTCACTGGGCCGGGCATCGATTTCTTTTTTAACTTCTCCTTGGCGGACGATCAGCACGGCATAGAAAGTGTTATCTTGCAGCGAGTGAATAACTATTCGCTCCAAGGTGACATTCCAGGCCTCTAAGAAATTGACCATTAAATCGTGAGTTAAAGGTCGAGGAGGCTTCTGGCCTTCCAAAGCGCCGATAATAGCTTTTGCCTGCTCCTGACCGATGTAAATAGGCAAAGCACGTCGCTCTGTAGCGTCTCTCAATAAGACAATAGGACTGCGCGTGGCTGCATCTAAAGCAATTCCAGCGACTTTCATTTCAATCATTCGATCGGCCTCATACAATACTGTAAGGCGGTGGAGAACTTAGACATAAACATGACCTAAATCCAGTATGCCTCTATCTTCGCCTGAATCTACAAAGATCGGGGTCAAAATAATCTCCTGTAAGAGGTAAGACGGCAAGGATCACAAGGGAGCTCCTAAGTCTGGCTGATTTTTGCCCGTGATTTGATGTCAATCTGCGATCGAAATACTAGAAAATACCGATGTTTACAGGACTAATTCAATCTCTGGGAAAGCTCAAGTCGATCGGAAACGACCGTTTTCAGATTTCCTGTACCTCAAGCAACTCACACCTGATTTTACAAGATTTGGCGATCGGCGACAGTGTAGCGGTAGATGGCGTGTGTTTAACAGTAGTGTCCGTTTTGCCGCAGGGTTTTGTCGCCATCGCTTCCCCCGAAACCCTGCGCCGCACGAATCTCGGAGCATTCCCCGATGCTTCAGTTAACCTAGAAACCTCCCTACGTGCCGGTAGCAAGTTGGGCGGACATTTTGTTACCGGGCACGTAGATGCGATCGGCACTTTAGCGAGTTCGGACACAAACCGCCAACGCCTGGGAAATGCGGTTTACAGCCCCAGCAACAGCCAATTCAGGATGGAAACGTCAAATTGCACCTTACCTTGTCCCCAAGGGCAGTATCGCCGTCAACGGCATCAGCCTGACTGTGGCAGATTGCGATGCTGATGGTAATTGGTTTGAAGTTGCCGTGATTCCCCACAGTTTTGATGAGACAAACCTCCGCTATTTGCAGCCAGGAAGTTTAGTTAATTTAGAAGCAGATATTCTCGCCAAATACGTCGCAAAATTTCTCCGTAGCGGCGGCTCTAAACAGCATCCAGAACCCTGGGAAGAAACCCCCGAAATTAACAGTTTGGCAGGCATTACCCCAGAATTTTTAGCAGAACACGGGTTTATTTAATCTGATGACTTACGCACCGGCCAAGAAACCTGGTTTTTAATGATTAAACCGCGAATCCGCCAGCGCTTTCGTCAGAACAGCATCTTCTTCTTTCTCTGACTTCTCTTCCTTCGCGTCATGAGCGCCTTCGCGGTTCATTTAATCTGAGCTGATCCTTGGCTGTCTCTTCCACCAACTGTGTAAGTCCTGACTGCGAGGAGTGTAAGGTAGAGCCGCCAATCTAGAAAGCAACAAACATTTTGCAAAACCTTGTTAAAAGCCAATGCAGCCAGATTCTCAAAAATCCCCCAATTTGCCTCTCGTCTCAGTCATTATCCCTGCATACAACGCTGAGCCATTTATTGAAGAAACTCTGAAATCTGTTCTCGCTCAAACTTATCCAGCAATTGAAGTTTTAGTAGTCGATGACGGTTCCCAGGATCGAACCCCCGAAATTGTCGAAAAAATTGGCAAAAAAGATGCTCGCATCCAGCTTCTGAAACAGCCAAATGCTGGAGTCGCTGCTGCTCGAAACTTAGGAATTCAGAAGTCGAGAGGAGAATATATTGCCCCCATTGATGCCGATGATATTTGGTATCCTGAAAACATAGAAAAACAAGTTCAATGTATGTTGGAGGGAGGGGAAAAAGTAGGGGTGGTCTATTCGTGGACAGTGGACCTGGATGAAAAAGGATTGCTAACAGGAGGATTCCGGTCTTTTGCAATTGAAGGTGACGTGTACGCGACCCTAATCTGCCACAACTTTATAGGAAACGCGAGTGCTTCTCTGATCCGTCGCAGTTGTTTGGAAAAGGTAGGGGTTTATGACAAGACATTGAAGGAAAGGAATGCTCAAGGCTGTGAAGACTGGGACTTGTACCTGCGGATAGCAGAGCTTTATCAATTTCGAGCCGTGGCGGAATTTTCAATTGGCTATCGCAGGATGTATAACACTATGTCTACCAACTATAAGACAATGGCGAAGTCTCAATCTTTGATGCTGCAAGCTACCAAGCAAAGGCATCCCGAAATTCCCGATTTCCTGCACCGATTATCTACCAGTAATTTTTTGCTGTACTTAGGGCACCAAAGCAGCCGCAACGGCGACGATCGCACCGCGCTCTTTTGGTTATTCCAAGCTTTAAAAACTGAGTGCATCTCACCCTTATCCCGTTCTGGCTTTTACAGAGTATTGGGAAAGAGCCTTTTCAACCTATTATCCCAGTCTTGGAAACATCAGGATGCTCTAGATACACCTGTGAGAGTAGAAGATACGCCATACTCTGAGAACCAAATGCTCAGCCGGGAGGTGTTGGTAAAGATGCGGCGCAAAAAGATCGAATTAATGGTAACGATAGGGAACATTTTTCACCGCTCAATTTCCATCCTTGTCAAGCGAAATCAAGCAAATATTGACAGGCTCCCCTTAAGTTAACATTAGCGCCACGCCATCGGCCAAGGCAGATTTGTCTTAATGCAACACCCTGATATATTTCAATTTTTCAAGCGATAAAGCACTGATTCAGTCTTAAAATCTTTCCCAAAAACTGGTTCCAGCGGGCCCTCGGCACTTGTCAGCTTAGATAGAGCTTTTCTGGTATTTGCGTCTGTCGAATTCATGGGCCCGAATCCCACAATCCTAACTCTATTGTAGCGCAAGTTGTCAATCCATGCAGAAAGGCGATCGGCTCTAAAAGGCACATACAAAACTTGCCTATTCAAGTTTTTTCCATAAAAAAGGTAGCTACGATAACTTAAAAAGAATCCTATTATTTCATCCGGTACTGTATTTTTGTCAATATATTCGTAAATACCGCGATACAGTTCTGTGCGAGCAACATCTCGCTGTTCCCTCCAATTACCAATTACGATCGATCCTATACAGACACCAATTATCACTATGTAACTGACTTTTTTTCTGGTTGAAAAGAGATTATTCAGCCATCCTAAGCCAGGATTTATTTTAAACAATATCCAAGCCAGCGTCATTGGCACAATATAAAATATCGATGGTATTAATATATCTGGCCAATAGGGGGCTAATATTTTTAGGACAGTCTGACTAGCTGCTACTGGATTAGACTTAAAACTATCAATCAACGAACTCCCCCAAACAATACTATCTCCGGTAAAAGAAGCATTTCTAATAGTATCAAAAATTGTGTTGCTAGGAATTCCGCAAAGACTGCTAACCAAAACAAGTGTCACAACAACTGGATTGCGAGTTTTCAAGAGAGTTGCTGTAGCTGCGGCTGCGATGCCGAGTACGCTTAAAAATGGAAATCCGTATCTGAGATTAAAACCGAGTAGAGGACTTATTTTACCGATCGACTCTCCCGCAGTACCGGAAGTATAAGGTGTAATTAGATACAGAATTCCTGTGCAGGCGAGCAGTACAGTCAGTATGATAGTATTTTCATTAATTATTTTAGTTTTACCTTTTGTGAAAGCAAGAGGTGCTGCTAATACCTGAAAGACCAAAGCCATAAATGGCACTTGCAATCTAAGGATAATTTGCCAGCCGAGAGTTTTCCAGTGATCAATATTGCTAGGATTAAATTGAGCAGCTAAAGTGCTTTGCCAAATCTTGAAAAGCGGCGCAACTGGCGGCTTTTGTATCGAAGGTGTTGGCGGCTTTACCGGAGATGGTAATGGCTGTACAGGAGATGGTATGGTAACTGGTTGTAAGGGAACTAGAATCTCTTTAGTGTCACCGACAGGATGATTGATGTGTAACAAGTTTCTGGTATACCAAAAACTTCCTAAAAGTAAGAAACAAGCTAGGCCGCACAGCAAGACTGGTTTGATAAAGTGGAGAATTCTAAATTGAGCTTGTGTGGATTTTTGATTAAATGCAAATCTTTTAATTTCTAATATTGCTAATCCTCCTAACAGTGATGCTGCATAGACTAAGCCGGTGATTTTGATTCCTGCTAGCATTCCCGTGGATGCCAAAAATAGGGATAGTTCGGATAATTCACGGCTTTTATAATAAGATAAACCCCAGTACAAAGCAACTGTAAATATTGCAGCCAGGGGTAAGTCTGGGTGCATCGTGTTAACCTGATTGAGCATCATTGGCACTGTCAATACTAAAGATGACGCTGCCATGCCGTGAATTCTAGTTGCTCCAAATTTAATGCTCAAAAGATAGACTGAAATTCCTTCAATTACCCAGGCTATTAGCAGGGGAAAAGCTGTGAGAAAATCTTCTCTGAATGGGATTAAACATAAGGCCGATAAAACGTGCCAATTGTAAGGATATACTCTAGCTTGTTCGTGATCGAAAATCCAATTTCCAGCGGCATCTAATAAAGTCAATGAACCTGTTTGATACCATCTCGCAATTACAGGGAGATGAAACCACAATGAGTCATAATTTGTTGTGGGTTTAGTGGCTAGATTTCCCAATAGCAGAAGTCCCACCAAAGCGACAGAAATAATAATTAGCAATTCCGATTTATTCAGAGGTTGCTTGAGTTGGGGGATTGGCCAATTTAAGGAGGAAATATCGCGGATTTTTTTGTAGTAAATTCGGATTGAGGCGATCGCAAAAATTAGGATTTCTGCTAAAATAATAGCATAAATATTTAGGCGATCGCAACTTCCTAAAATTAAGCCCGTAGAGACTTGTACAATCGTCCAAGTTGTGAGGAGTACGAGGAGAAAATGGGCAAATGAATAGTTATTGTTTTCTTGATGATTCCCGAAGGCAAGAGATAAACACAGGGGAATCGGGCCGATTAAAATAATCAGAAATAAGCTGAATTCCCACAGGTGTTGCGCGATTAGCATAAGCTATAGAAGAAGGAAGAAGGAAGTTCGGCAACGGATTATGTAACGGATTTAACGGATTTAATGCTCGTTCCTAGGCTCTGCTAGATATGCGTTACTAGGCACGAGGCAGAGTCTGTGAAGGAGGACGAGGGAGGACGATCGCGAAAATCTCCTGTTTTTACCTGCTAGCTTGCTTCTGGGTTTTGGGTTTGGTAACTTGGTTGTTTTTCGGCTGAGCAATCTCAGCTTTTAACAGTTCGGGGAATGGTGGCTGGAGGTTGTGAACTTCGATATCCATTCCCACGGGTAGAGGGGGAAGTTGGGGAAGATCGTTTTCTAAATCTTTGAGTCCCTTAACGTCTTTTGCTGCCATGATTTCGGGCAGTTGCGGTATTTTAGCGGTTTCCAAAGTGCCGAGCATTTTTGCTAGAGCAAATTCTAGCTGAGAGCCTGGGTCGATCGCCACCCAACCCCGGTCAGTCATTTGCCGGATCTCGAAGTGGAGGTGAGGCCCAGTGGACATTCCCGTATTACCGACGCGGCCGATGGTGTCTCCCTGTTTCACCCATTCTCCGGGTTTGACAAATAGTTCGGAAAGGTGTCCGTAGAGGGTTTCCTGAGACTGTTTATTATGATTGAGAACTACTGTCAAACCGTAACCGCCTAACCAATCTGCGATCGCCACTTGACCGGCATAAGCAGCTAGCACAGGCGTCCCCAAGTCGGCTCCTAAGTCAGTGCCGGTGTGAAACCTCCCGTAGCCCATCACTGGATGAGTCCGCCAACCAAAGGGCGAAGTAATTGCCGACGCAATGGATAGGGGAAATAGCAGGCTGGTGTTGCCATTGCCGACTCTGCCAGCAGGACGTGGTGTGAGATTGTAGTAAGCAAAACCAGTATTGCTGCCACTGCTGACACTAATTGGGCCGACACTAATCGGGCCGAGTCCCATGCTGGGCGCGGGTGCTGGGCTGCCGCCCCCATAATATGCAGCGTCGGCATAATAACCAGCGTCGGCGGAGTTGCCGGGGTTAGCGAAGTCGGCGGAGTTGGCCTGTTGAAGCTGCTTTCCGTAGACAGATTCTGGTGGCGGGTTTCCAGGCCCCCAAAGCTGACTGCCTATTTGTTGAACGGCTTCACCGACAGTACCAACAATGTTCCCGGCAGTATTTCCGGCAGTATTTCCGCCACTATTTCCGGCCGTATTCCAGCCCCTATTTCCGCCACTATTTCCGCCACTATTTCCGCCACTATTTCCGGCAGTATTTCCGGCAGTATTCCAGCCCCTATGCTCGGCACTATGCTCGGCACTATTTCCGGCAGTATTCCAGCCCCTATGCTCGGCACTATTCTCGGCAGTATTTCCGGCACTATTCCAGCCCCTATGCTCGGCACTATTCTCGGCAGTATTTCCGGCAGTATTTCCGGCACTATTCTCGGCACTATTCCCAGGAGGAGGGGTAGCTATGTAGGGCTCGTCTGCGATCGGATTTTGAGGGTCTCCGTTGCCTCCTTCGGCATCTGCTGTCATCGGCTCTTGGGCATCAGAATACCCGCACAGGTCTCCTACTCCTTGTCCTGATGTCACAGTACCTTGGCAGCCGGTCGATCGTTCGGCAAACTCTATTGCTGTGGGCGATTCATAGCCGTTGGTAGCCCCTAGGCTGTAGTCTGTGTTGTCGATGTAAGCGTTGGCGGGGTTAATTGGCGCTTCAAAAGGAGGTTCCTGGGCCGTCGGTTCTGGCAGGGGAATCAGTGCGGGTTCTGGCAAATAATCTGGGGCCGGGGGGTGGTCGGTGGCCTGGGGTTCTGGAACGTATGCCGGTGCGGGGGCTAGTTCGATATAGGTAGATTGTTCCGGAATTTCGGCTGATGGTTCGACGTAGGGTTCTGGCTCCGCGACAGGGGGTGGTGCCTCTTGGAAGGGATCGGGTTCTGGGGCTGGGGGCGGGGCTTCAAATGCTGCCTGGGGTTCTGGTTCGGCGGGGGGCGGGGCTTCAAATGCTGCCTGGGGTTCTGGTTCGGCGGGGATGGTTAGTTCTGCTAGGGGTGTTTCGGTTTGTGCCCAAACTAGGCCGTGGCTCAGCAGTCCCAGACTGGTAAAGCAACTCAGTCCCACCAGCAGAGTGCGATCGGACAAAAGGCGTCCTCTTGTCCGGGCGCTTGTAGGCTGCTTTTTTTGCTCTTTGGTGTTCAAATCGGCTGTTTTTTGCTTGTCTGTGACTGGTTTCACGATTTTTTTTTCCCGAACTCTACAGGGGGCGCAAGGAGGTTGAAGCCTCGATCGAATGTATTGGAATCCTTGTATTTATACAGCCCAAATTGATTGTACCGGATTGACACTCTGGGATCTTTCATAGACTGAGATTCTTGAATGGACTAGAATCTGATCTTCAAAGGCGCTGTCAAGAGGCCTCTACACGCTCAAAACAACTACCATTACCAGAGGTATTGCAATTGGGCTTACTTTTAATTCAGTTGTGCGGTTAAATTTGGTTGGCAAAACTGTTCAATGTTTAGAATACAACGCAAGTGACTCGGTTGGGGAAGGATGGATTGAATGAGTTTAGCTGACGATCGCTCGACCAATTTTCCGGACTCTGAATCCGTTGGACTATCAGATGGTGTTACTTGGCAGTGGCAAAGTTGGGAAGGCTTGCCTTATCTGACTTGTAGCTTGCTTTCGATGTGCTCTCATGGCTTTTTTACTCAGGATTTTTCGCCCCGTGGGCCGATCGACTTGACGGATGTTCTCTCCCCCGGATCGCCGGTTTACCGCCTCCAGCAGGTGCATGGCAATGCTGTACTCAACACTGGTGTGGTACTGCCTGTTTCTGCTAGTTCTCCAGGCCCGGAAACTGCTGCTGAAAGTTATGCCTCAGCTGATGGCTTGGTGACTCAGTGTCCGTTTGAGGCGGTGTGGGTTTGTACGGCGGATTGTGTGCCGGTGCTGATTGCTGACGATCGCACTCTCCAAGTCGCCGCAGTTCACGCTGGTTGGCGCGGGACTGCTGCTAAGATCTTGCCAGAGGCGATCGCTCAACTTGTGGCACAAGGCAGTAAAAGAGAAAATCTGAGGATTGCTATGGGGCCGGCGATCGCTGGAGAGGTTTACCAGGTATCTGTGGAAGTGGCAGCGGAACTAGGGGCTACTGTTGCTCCTGAAGCTGCTGTTAGTACCGCAGCCGACATTCTGGAGTTTTTGCACCAACTGCCCGAAACGCCTGTATTTGCCGATCCAGAGCCGGGAAAGGTACGCTTGGACGTTCGTCGCTTGAATGCTCTGCAATTGCAGCAGTTGGGAATTAGTCTTTCTCAAGTGGCGATCGCTCCTTACTGTACTTATTCTGATTCGGCTCGCTTTTTTTCCTACCGTCGCGATCGACTCAAAAAAGTCCAATGGTCAGGAATTGTGAGCGGCGGCGGGACAAGTCCCTCACGGGGGTAGAAGGCAAAAGTCAGAAGGCAGAATTTTAGATTACCAAGTTAAAAATCAAAATCTTTGTATTCATGTTTTTTTCTTGACTTCTACCTTCTGTCTTTTGCCCTCAGATTGGAATTTTCATGAGTATGTGCAAAGGTTTGCTGGTTCCTAGCCCAAAGCACTAAAAACTAGCAGCTAAACTTTTGGGACAGCGGCGATCGCCCCCGCCCCGCTTTCCTCTGTTGTTAAGATTGCCCTATAACGCCTCGCGCGATCGCCCGGTCTTTCCTGCAGGGGATGAAACGCAGTTGCAGCCTTTAGGCTGCAACTATTCTGTGTTAAACTTGAATTATGCCGAACAAGTTTATCAACTACGTGATGAATTATCCTAGTGCGGTGAAATCCCGACCAGTAAGACACTGCCAGCTTTGACCGAGAAAATGGGATGCAAGCCCCGTCCTTTTAGGACGGCTTTATGCTATAGTTTAATTGGTTGAAATCCCCACCTAAGATTGCAGCGATATATACTCATCTTGAGTTGAAACCGGGACTGATCCAGTAATAGGGAAAGACTGAAGGGCAATGGTTAAAATCCAACCTGGAAGCAAAACAAAGTATTGTTAATGTTTTTTAAACAAAACGATACATATAGTCGGGATAGGGCATTGCCACGACTTAAAATGAACATGGAGGCGCTCGTAAGACTACTTCGGTAGCATTGGTCGATGAAGTGTTAAGAATCCTCTCGCCTTTAGGCAGGGGAGTATGTCAATGAGTAAGACTAGGCACTGGTAAACAAAGGCAGGAGCAGGAGCGTACCTCATTGGCTACTGTTGATGCCAGGGGAACGAAAGCATAAAACAAAAGTAAAAGTAAGCGCCATCACGGCATCGAAAGATAGTTGTTTTGAGCGTCTAGAGGTGTCTTGATAGCACCATTAAGAGTGTCAAAGCTTCTTAAGAATCCCCGTACCACCCGGTCGGGGAGTATCAAAATGAGAGTCTCCAGCGGGTTAGTAAAGTCAGTAACTCAGGTCTAAATACGCGCTCGCTTGCCAGAGTAATATCAAAACAAGCTGTACTGACCAGACCCCTCGTAAGAGGAGCCGTTATTTGAGTCAAGACACCTGGAAATGCGACGCTAGTTTCCCGCTCTGTCGCTTGCAATTAAACAGTCTTAAAGTCACGCTCGGCAGTGTTGCAAGCATAACAAGCTCGGATAACCAGGTCGAAGCGAACATTACCCCTCTCATGGAGGCTCTCGAAGAGCAAATCATTATGCGTACAGGATTGCAGAGTTTGAAGTGGTAACTGTCGAGCTTGAAAGTGCATTACAACACTTCGACACTTCGACTACGCGAGCGTGCGACGCTTCGCGAGGGTGACCGACCGAATCAAGCAATCCCCGTGTAATGGTCACGGCGGTTGAAACCGCCCGTGCGATGCCCTTCCTCGTAGCCGAAGGGTCATTTCCCACGAGCGGTTTCAACCGCTGAGTTTCCCACTTACGGAGCTTTTTTATGAGTGAGCCAACTCCCTATCAACTGCTTGAAGTCGATGAAGATGCTTCCTTTGATGAAGTACAAGAGGCACGTACTCGTCTGACCGAGCAGTACACCGGCGATCGGAAACGTTTAGAATCGATCGAAGCTGCTTATGATGCGATCCTCATGGACCGCTTGCGACAGCGACAGGAAGGTAAAATTAAAGTCCCCGAACGCATCCGCTTTCCAGAGCGCCTGGCTCCTTCGCCAGCCAGCTTTACTCCGGCTCCTCCATCTGGGAGCCCGGCTTGGCTGCAACGGCTCATCGATACTCCGAGTCGATCGGATATTTTGTGGCCTGCTGGCGTGTATGCGAGCTTGGGCGGACTAAGTATTTATCCAGCAGCTAATGATTCTCTACTACAGTTGACTCTGGCTCTGGGGGTCGGCTGTTGTCTTTATTTTGTTAATCGCAAGGAACAAAAATTTGGTCGGGCTGTGCTGCTGACTGTGGCTGGCTTGGTTATTGGCTTGGTGCTGGGAGGCCTTTTGGGTTCTTTGGTTAGTCCGGCATTTATAACAACAGAGAAATTTATCGCTTTGTTTACGTTTTTTATTCTGTGGTTGGTAAGCTGTTTTCTGCGATAGTCAATAGTTATTAGTTATTAGTTATTAGTTATTAGTTACTGGTTGGTTGTTGGTTCGTCGGAGTTTTTAGCTGTTATTTATTAATTGTTGGTTAGTCGGAGTTTTTAGGTGTTATTCGTTAGTTGTTGATTGTTACCAATAACCAATAACCAATAACCAATAACCAATAACCAATAACCAATAACCAATAACCAATAACCAATAACCAATAATCAATGACCAATAACTAATAACTAATGACTACTGACCAATGACTAATAACCAATGACTAATGACTACTGACCAATGACTAATGACTACTGACCAATGACTACTGACTAATGACTATCTAGAATGATCTCAACTGCTTCGTCCAAATTGTTGGCGATTAAATCGGGTTGGTACTTGCCTAGTTGGGTGCGATCGCGAATCCCGCACAAAACACCAATTACCTTGACACCGTGCGTTTTAGCTGCTATAATATCTGCCTCCGTATCCCCCACCATCCAAATCTCAGAAGCTGATGGCAGTTCAGTCAGAGCTTTGGCCATCAGCAGGGGCTTGTCTTTGACATCCCCGGTTTTGACGTAATCGTTGGGGAGACAATAGCGACGGTTTTCTGGGAAAAATTCCCCTAAATTGCAGCGGTTGAAGGCTTCGTCAAGTTCCCGAACACGGCGCATGGTCATGACCACTAAGTCTACTCCAGCGCGCTGCACCTTTTCTAGGGTTTCCACCGCGCCGGAGGCTGGTCGATCGTAAATCAGGTAAGGTAGCGTGTGGACGGTTTGACGGCGTTTTTCGGCAAATTCCCTGGATTGGGCTGCATCTAATCCTGAGAGGATGCCGATTTCGGTTTCGGGAACGCGCGCGCGCTTCATTTGCCAAAACTCGGCTTTGGGGAGTACGCGCACTTTTTGGTCTGAACGTTGAGTCTCCGTCAGACAGTGCTCGTAAACTCGGTAATAGCGATCGGACACATCCATTATGGGCCCGTCAAAGTCTGTAATCAGTCTCAGCATTGAGCAGAGTATTGTTAAGATTTTATACAAATTGTTCTCTACTGTATCACTTAAAAGGTAACAGCTCAAGATCCAAAAATTGACACAATAGCCTTGGGAAAGATAAATTAGCCAGCAGTAACAGTTGCTTTCACCCACGAGGAGTAAAAACCCTGATGCTAAAATAGCAGTCAAATAACAACTAACTTGATCTGCTAACCTTTGAGAGTGATGCTCTACAATAACGAAATGCTTCCTACGTTAAGTTTACAAAGCAGCCCGAGAAGTATTAACATTCTTCTTTATAAGCTGTTATCCTTGCGTAGGCTTGAATACCTGGCAGTCGATCGACAACTCAATATTCAAGAAATATCTTTGAAAGTGCAAGAGTTTGCCGAGGTTCCTGATGCGGTAAAAATCGGAAAAGATGTGCGCGAAAGTTTTCCAGAATTAATAGGAATGGAAGAAATTCTTAATGATATCCTGGAAGAAAGGCAGCCAAATTTTCAGTTAAAATCAATTATGCGCGTTCTCAATAACGGTGCTTTTTTATATCTAGATTTGTACATTTTTGGGGATAGAGAATATCAAAATCATGAGAGAATAATAATTGTTTACGAGGACGTAACAGACAGTATGGCAGCTCATCAAAGCATGGTTCAGCACGCCAACGAAAACAGTATTAAAGTCGATAACTTAGCTACGGCTCGTGATTATATTGAGAAAATTATTAACTCGCTAGGTGATGTTTTATTAGTAACATCTGGATCTGGAAAAATCAAAAAAGTCAATCAATCTGCACAACTATTATTTGGCTATAGCGAATCGGAATTAATCGGTCAACCGATATCAATGATTACTACTGGCGAGGAATTGCTACGTCAATTCAGCCAGCTACCTCCTGCACTTAAAAGCGAATCTTGGCATCAGGTAAGGGTAGTTTGCCAAACTAAAACAAGTTCAAAGCTGACGATCGCCTTTTCCTGTTCTACTATCGAAACAAGTATAGAAAGCAAGAGCGCATCCAGCGCCGCCATACAAGATTTTGTCTATATCGGTAGGGATATTACGGAGCAGCAGCGCACCAAAAATCGTCAGAAAGCACAGTATGCTCTCACTCGCATCTTGTCAGAATCGAATTCTCTAGAGAGCATAATTCAGAAAATTTTGCAAGCTATATGCGAAAATTTGGGGTGGGATGTAGGCGAACTTTGGATGCCCGTTACAAATGAGAAAGAAACTAGATTTGGTCCAGAAAAAAGGTGTGAAAAACAGCCGTTATGCTCCCCAGTGTGCTGTCATGTTGAGAAAAATATTGTTTTGTGGCGGGTGGGAGTTTGGCAAGGAATAGCTGAAGTTGGAAGTTTTATTGAAAGTAGCGAGCAGATTACTTTTGCTCCGGGTATGGGTTTACCGGGAGCAGTTTGGAAAAGCGGTTATCCGCACTGGATTACTGATCTAGTTAAAGATAGCAATTTCGTGCGATCGCACTTAGCTAAGCAAGTGGGACTACGATCGGGTTTTGCTTTCCCCATTCACGCTAGCGGTCAAGTTGTGGGAGTAATGACTTTTTTATGTCAAGAAGAAAAGCCCCCGGATCAAGATTTGCTTCAGATGATGGCTGCTGCGGGTTCCCAATTGGGCGAGTTTTTGAAGCGTAAATATGCCGAAAAAGAATTGCAGGAAGCAGAAGCTTCAATCCGAATTTTGTACGAACAGGAGAAACGGCAAAGCGAAGAATTGCAAGAGAAAAATTTAGCTTTAGAACAGGCCAAATTAGAGTTAGAAGCTGCTAACCGGGAATTGCAGCGGATCGCGTCTGTAGACGGCTTGACTAAGATTGCCAACCGCCGCTGTTTTGACAAAACATTGGAGTTGGAATGGCAGCAAATGAATAGAGATAAACAAGCCCTGTCTTTAATTTTGTGTGACCTCGATTTTTTCAAACTTTACAATGATAATTGTGGGCATCAAGCAGGTGACGAATGTTTAAAACAAGTGGCTGAGATTTTAAAGAGAAATGCTCAGCGGGCTGGAGATTTAGCGGCCCGCTACGGTGGCGAAGAATTTGCGGTAATTTTGCCGCGGACTGATGCTAGTGGTGCCCGGCGGGTAGCTGAATCAATTCGTAGCGATTTGAAAGCCGCGGCAATTTATCACCCTGGTTCAAAAGTAAGTAAGTTTGTGACTATCAGTATGGGCGTTGCTAGTGCTGTGTCAGGTAATCAATTATCCGTTGAGGAGATAATTTTGGCTGCCGATCGCTCCCTTTACCAAGCTAAGCTAGAAGGGCGCGATCGCATAGTTGGCATCAATTATTCAAAGAGTTCTAAATAGTTAAGTTTTATGAAAAATAACTACTATATTTATGGGAAAATGATCTTGGTAAAATAACCACAGAGACAGACAAAAAACCCAAAAATCTAAAAGTAATTTAAGCGAGGGAAAGGAGTATTTTTTGATGATTGTGAGACCTGCAAAAATCGCTGACGCACCTGCAATTGCACGGGTTAATATAGATACTTGGCGGACAGCTTACCGGACAATTGTACCAGCAGATTACCTGGAAAATTTTTCCTATGAACAGCGAGAAAGCAGTTGGCTAGAAATCCTTGTGAAAGCTGAAAATACCGTAAATTTTGTGTATGTTGCTGAGAACAAGTCAGGAAAAATTGTGGGTTTTGCTGCGGGCGGTCGGGAGCGAATGGGCAAATATATGTATCAAGGAGAATTATTTGCTATCTATATTTTGGAGGAATATCAACGTCAAGGTATCGGGCGCAAACTAGTGGGCTGCGTTGCAGCAAAATTAGCTGATTTAGATTTGAATTCGCTACTGGTTTGGGTGCTAGGAGACAATTCAGCCTGTAGGTTTTATGAAGTTTTAGGAGGTGAGAAAGTTGACGAACTGCAAACAAGCAGAGCCGGAGTTATACTTAAGGAAATTGCCTACGGGTGGACAGACATAGCAGTGCTGAAAAGCACCTAAAGGCAACCTAAAAATTTGATGTTGTGTCAACCATTTTTCAAACTGCCCCGTTTCATTTGTTCCCGTTCAATTGCTTCAAACAGAGCCCGAAAATTTCCAGCCCCAAAACCTCCAGCTTGTACCTGTTTACCATTAACTAAGGCAACTCGACGCTCAATTATTTCAAAAAAGAAAGTTGGTTCGGCAAAAATTGGCTGCGTAAAGATTTGCAGCAGCATCGCTTCGGGAGTATCTTTTTGCCAATCCACCAAAACTTGAGAATCTGCAATTTCCGGCCAATCTGCCGGCAAATAATTTTGTCGCTGTTGCAATTCGGAGTAGTAAGTCGAGGGAACTGGCAGAAAAGGCAAACCGCGCGATCGCAAATCAGCAACAACCCCCACAATCCGATCGGTTTGCAAAGCCATATGCTGAATTCCCGGCCCCTGATTTGCATCCAAAAACTCTTGAATTTGAGAATTAGGCGATGCCGATTCATTAATCGGCAATTGCACCCCACCTTCAGCATGAACCATAACCCGACTTCGCAAAGCCGATTTCTCAGTCTGAATATCAAAATTTTGCTGCGGCTGAAAACCTAATATTTTTTGATACCAATTAACAGCACTGTCCAAATCGCCCGTTTCCACATTTAACACTACGTGGTCAATATTGGTGAACAGCGGGAGCTCAGAAGAATTTGGTGGCAGTGGATTCTCGCCAATTCGCTCTATCAGCGTGTGACTTAAATCTCCCCAGCCAGCAATTTTTGCCCATTTAAAACGGCCTCCGACCTTTAGACCTTTTTGAATCGGTTCGAGAACTTTCGCCCCCTCAGCCGCCGCTCTAGCTATTGCTAATTCAATATTTTTGACCCGGAAACTCACATCGGCAATGCCAGGAGGATGCAATTTCAACCAACTAGCGACGGGACTAGCGGGTGTCAGGGGGGAAGACAAAACAAAACAGATATTGCCGCTGTTCACAACTTCAGTGTGAGTGTGACTGTTTGAATAACCTGTTGTTGATTGAAAGCCTAATTTCCTGACAAACCAGTCCCGCGATACTGCTGCATCTTCAGTGTAAAAGTGAATGCGATCGAACTCCATAATCAATAATTGAAAATGGCAAGTGGAAAATGGAAATTCAGCAGAGTTGCGACGAACAACCGCAAGGTATGGACTGAGGACTGGATAATTTTCATGGGTTCCCGATCAATGCAACTAATAATAACCTAAAAATAGCAGCTCTGATGTCTTCCTGAAGACAGAATATCGGTGGGCTGCTTAATTTCTAGAAAAACAAATGACTTTCCGGCTGAATATTAATCTCCATTGGCACAGCTTGCGGGTCGGCAGAAAGAGCAAACATAATTGCATTAGCAGCAGTTTCTGTACTCAACATTTTTGACCTATCTACCTTCAAACTCACACGATCCCAAAAGGGAGAATCCACCCCACCAAAATAGAATAGCGTAAACTTAATGCCATAGCGCCGTAACTCATCGGCCATGCACTTGCTGAAACCAACTACGCCAAATTTTGAAGCACAATAAGCTGTTCCCATCGCCATCGAATGCTTGCCCAAAATTCCGATCACATTGCAGATGTGGCCGACTTTGCGCTCTTTCATCACATTTGCTGCGGCTTGACAGGTGTAAAAACTGCCCTTCAAATTCAAGTCAAGCATGGCGTCTAAATCAGCCGGTTCCAACTTGTTCCACTGTTTGAGAATGCCCGCACCGGCTGCATTTACCAGGGCGTCAATTTGTCCGAAATGCGCGACTGCTTTCTGCATCAGCGTCTCGACTTGCTGCAAATCGGTGATATCTGTAGGTACTGACAGCACCTCGGTTGTTGACAATTCGCCTGCTAAAGCGTCTAACCGACTGCTGTCTCTAGCTGCAAGCACTAGGGTTGCACCCGAAGAAGCCAGTTTGTGGGCCACCGCTGAACCGATGCCGCCCGTCGCACCCACAACAACCACAACTTTGTTCTGCATATCCGTTTACATTTCTTTATATCCTGTTTGTATGATAACTCAAGTTATGGGGAATGGGGAATGGGGAATGGGGCATGGCGAATTGGAGGCTGTTCCTCCAGATATGTATTCCCAGGAAAAACCTGGAAGACTACAACTAACTAATGACTAATGACTAATAACTAATGACTACTGACTCATGACTACTGACTCATGACTACTGACTCATGACTACTGACTCATGACTACTGACTCATGACTACTGACTAATGACTAATGACTACTGACTACTGACTACTGACTACTGACTACTGACTAATGACTACTGACTATTGACTATTGACTACTGACTACTGACTAATAACTACTGACTAATAACTAATAACTAATGACTAATGACTACTGACTAATGACTACTGACTAATGACTAATAACTAATGACTAATGACTACTGACTAATGACTAATGACTAATAACTAATGACTAATAACTAATAACTAATGACTAATGACTACTGACTAATGACTACTGACTAATGACTAATAACTAATGACTAATGACTACTGACTACTGACTAATGACTATTTTATAGAAACTTGCCAGCCTTTTTCGGCTTTTTTAAGCTGGAGAGAGTCGCAGGATTGTAAAAATTTAGGAAATTTTCTACTGAGATTAAAGTCCTTAATGATTTGGGTAATCTGTTGGCCGTATTGTTTGTGAAATTCGCTGCCTACATTTGAGAGAAATACATAATTTTCGGGAGAGTTGCCAGTTAAGTCTCTAACTATTTTGACAAGAGCTTTTTCCAAGTCTTCAAAAGAATTAATAGCTGTTAAGCTAGAAGGTGCTGCAATACTGTTGTTGAGAATCTCTGGATTGTTAAGGATTGGGGGTTTTGGGGACAATTTTACTTCAAAAATAGTGACATAGGCTTGAGAAGTCTCTGAAGGTTTGTGAACGACAAACTCGGTCGGATATTTGAGAAAAATATCCCTGGTTTTAGTGCCTAGCAGGTGAGGAGCAACAACTTGATTGAGGGGTAAGCCGTAATTTTTTCTAAATAATGCTGAAATTGTCGAAAGTTTTACCCACTGATTTGAGGTGCGTTGTTGCTCTGTTTTGATTAACTGTTTTAACTGAATAACTAATTGTTCTATGGGGGGGATTTCTGGTTTAGATGTGAGGTAATGGGTTTCAAGTTGTCCGGTTCTGCTGTTTAAAACTATGATTTTATCTATTTGCTTGCGGACTTGATACACGGTTAATCCGTGGGCTTGAAGTGTATTGCTGAGGTGTGTTAGGGCTCGATCGGACGAACAGACAAAAATTTCTTTGGCTGTGGGATAGTGTACGAAAATCGATGCTCCTACGGTAGCCATTTTTAAGTCGGCGCTGTCTTTTCCTGGGGGAACGTGAATGAGTTGATAGCCACGTTCGTGAAATTCAGCATCTTTTTTGCCCATGCTGCGCCAATTGGCAAAGGCTACTTTGATTTGAATGGGATACAGGGAGATTCCCTCTAGGAATTTTTCTGTTTCGATGTTGAGTTGCAAGTTTTCGACATCTAGCAGCAGGATGGCAATCCCGACAGTAGGGGAGGCTGTTTGATGTGCTGGCGGATTTGGAAGTGTTGATGAAACTGAGTTATTTGATGTAGCTGCTGAATTTTGAGATTCGGCGAGTTGCTGAATTTTGGCAAATAATTTGCTGAATTGAGGCGAATTAATGAATTCTGGAATTAACAAAATTTCCAGGTATTTTTTGACCGTTAGCCGGAGCGAGTCTGTATCGATCGCTACTTTGAGGCGTTTTGTCAATTTTCCAATCAAAATTGACTGAAAATCAGGTTTGGCCCACTGGGTTTTCCTGTATTTTTCAGCTATCCATTCGGGATGCTCGGACTGAATGGTAACTAGAGTGTGAGCGATATAGCGACTGATGGCGCTGACTGTGGCAGATTCTTGAGTCGCCAGCAAGGAGTTGTGAGCGGGCATGGCTCTCCACCGTGGATGGTTTCTAAATGTACCATAATTTTAGTTGTTCGCTAGCAGTTGGACGATCGCCCGCCAAATCAAACCAGCGATAATTAACGCTAACCCAATCAGCCAAATTTGCCTCTGGACCCAGAAAGCCAGAAACAGACAGGAAGCTAAACCTACCACAGCTAGCCACTGGGGGTAAAGCCTTTCGGTGGGGGAAAGTTGCAGGGCGGCGAAGTTGGTAATGGCGTAGTAGATCAGAACGTTAAAAGCGCTAAATGACCAAGTGGTTTTGACATCGCCGATGAGGATTAAAAGTGCGATCGCAACTTCCACAGCCACCACAGCCACGTAAGGAGTTGTCCCAGAAGGGTTTAGCCGCGCCAAGACTCTCGGCATATCCAGGCGACGTCCCATCGCCAGCAAGATCCGCGACAGCCCTAAAATTAAGTTCA
Source organism: Microcoleus sp. (assembly GCA_042408215.1). GTDB lineage: Bacteria > Cyanobacteriota > Cyanobacteriia > Cyanobacteriales > Microcoleaceae > Microcoleus. The sequence continues at coordinate 605,317 of JAYFMW010000005.1, forward strand.
GCAGCACTCCCAGCATGGCGGTAATGGCACCGACAGCTAGCAGTTGAGAAACTCCCGGAATTCGGAAACTGCGGGCGATGACTTCCAAAGGTGCAGCAGTGGTGGCTGTTTGCAGGGACAATTTATCAACACCCCCCACGCCAACAAACACTATTGCTACCGCCACGTAAAGCAGCATTGTCAGCACCAAAGTTAAAATTATGGCTTTGGGAATGGTTTGCTGCGGTTCCCGCACTTCTTCGCCCATTGTGGCGATGCGGCCGTAACCGGTGTAAGCGACAAACATCAGGGCGGTAGCGTGGAGGATGGAGCCGCTCGAACTATCATTCTGTACAGTGGGCATTTCCCAGCTTACCTCTGGTAAACCAGCCACAACAAACACAGCCAGAGATAGGAGTGTCACTGAGACTATGGCAATATTGGCGATATTCGATCGCCTCATCCCCGTCAATACAATTAAAGTGAGAGTGGCGAGGGCGACCAAAGCAGTTAGGATGAGATCAGTGCGATCGGCAACACCAACTACATTCAAAAAATACCCGGCAAAACCCAAAGCAGCAGTAGCCGCCGAAGCCGTTTTAGCTAACAGAAACAGCCACCCCGCCGTAAAACCCAGCCAAGGATTCAGATATTTGTAACCATATTCATAAGTACCACCGCTAACAGGATGATTTGCCGCTAATTGAGCGCTGTTGAGGCCATTGCACACAGCAACTAAAGCAGCAATAGCCACAGCAATAATCACTCCAGAACCAGCAATTTCCGCGGCCATCCCGATACTCACAAATACCCCAGTACCAAGGATTGAACCCAGACCCATCAGAGTAGCGCCGAAAACATCTAACTCTCGCTTAAGAAGTGGTGAAGACATATAGCCGAAGGAAGAAGGAAGAAGGAAATTGCAATTCCCCGTAATGGTATCAGGCCGGAAAGCCTGTTCGGTTCAAGATTAGATTTTGTGGTGTTAATCTGTAGGGTGCGTCGCTGTGAGATGTTGCATGGAACTTGCAGATTATCCGAGGGCGACGCACCTTACTTACCTAAGAAAGGCTATATATTAACCGAAACGGCCTTGAATATAATCCCTGGTGCTCGAATTACTTGCAGAAGTAAAAATCCGACTTGTCGGCCCAAATTCAACCAGGCGGCCGATGCGACTTTCATCAGTATTAAAAAAAGCCGTGTAATCAGAAACGCGAGCCGCCTGCTGCATATTATGCGTCACAATCACAACAGTTAACTGCTGCCGCAGAGTCTGAAACAACTCCTCAATCTTCATAGTAGAAATCGGATCGAGAGCCGAACAAGGTTCATCCATCAGCAAAATTTTCGGCTTCACAGCTAGAGCGCGAGCAATGCAAAGTCGCTGCTGCTGTCCCCCCGAAATCCCCTGGGCAGATTTCTTTAAATTGTCTTTCACCTCATCCCAAAGCGCCGCACTTTTCAGTGCAGATTCCACAATTTCATCTAATTCTGCTTTGCTTTTGCGGCCAAAAATCCTGACTCCGTAAGCAATATTATCGTAGATGCTCAGGGGAAAAGGATTCGGTCTTTGAAACACCATCCCAATTTGGCGGCGCAAACTATTAATGTTTACTTTCTGGCTGTAAATATCCTGTCCAAAAAACTCTACTCTTCCTTTAACTTGAACCTTTCCCTCCAATTCACCAATCCGGTTGAGAGCTTTGAGAAAAGTTGATTTTCCACAACCTGAAGGACCAATAATAGCCGTAACTTGCGGGTGAGGGATATTCATCGATAAATTTTCCAGAACTTTGTGAGTACCATAATAAAAACTCAAGTCCTGAACCCGCAATGCTGGCATTGCATTGGGGTCAATTTCCGGGGTGGCATCTTCTAGGAATTGCTCTGTATATTTTTCGGATTTCAAGTTAGTTTTAGGTTTCATTATTTGCCTGGTTATAGTGTTAATAGTTGACTCAGAAGATGTACAAGATTACCCGATGGTTCCTCATAGGTTTGTAGTGAGGAATTTAGTCCTCCTCTTTCTTGGTTTTAGTCGGGACTAAAGTCCTGACTACCAACAAATTTTACTATGATTAATTAACCGGAATTGATCTTATTTATCATCTTGCAAGCGTTTGCGTGTTACCGCACGGGATGCGACGCTAGCAATCAAAACCATGCCCAAAAGGACAGAAGCCGCAGTCCACGCCAATTCGTTCTGCTCCTTGTAGGGAGAGCTGGCGTAGCTATATATTAATACTGACATAGAAGGAGTCGGAGTCAGCATTGTCTCTGGAATTTCTTGTAGTTTTGAGATAGTTTCTGCACCAATGGGAGACTGAATTATCTCGCCCAATTTATCAACTAAAGGAGGCCAAAATTGACTCGATAACGCAGTTACAATCAGCGGTGCGGTTTCGCCGGCGGCGCGGGAAGCGGCTAGCAAAACCCCTGTGGTAATTGTTGGTAGTGCCGAGGGAATTATCATCCGAAAAATAGTTTGAAATCGTCCGGATCCCAAACCTCCCGAAGCGAGACGATAAGAAGTAGGCACTAATTTTAATGCTTGTTCTGTTGTCAATGCGACAACTGGAAGCATGATGATGCCGAGGGCAAAACCGCCTGCTACTCCTGAAAATGCTTTGGTGGTAACGACAATTAGGGAGTAGGAAAAGACGCCAACTACGATGGAGGGAACGCTACTGAGAATGACGGTGATAAAGCGGATGGTATTTGCGATCGCCTTATTTTCTCGACCAAACTCTGACAAAAATATTCCCGTCATTACGCCGATTGGGACACTAAATAACGTAGCAATTCCTACCATTAAAGCAGTGCCAATAATCGCATTTGCAAAGCCGTTGGGCTGGTCTTCAACTCCGACTGGTGCTGGCAGAGACACTAGCACTTCCCAGCTCAAATGTGAAAATCCCTCACCCAGAATTTTGTACAAAATAGCGAACAAAGGGAGCAGAGCCAAGGCTGTGAGAGCAAAGGCAATAACTGTCATTCCCCGGCTGAAAAAGCTTCTGCCCAAGGACAGAGGTTTGTAGATTTCTACATCCAGAATACTGTCTGAATTTTGTGCTTGAGTCATCCGATTTTAGATTTTAGATTTTGGATTTTGGATTGTTTTGTTTTGTTTGTGGCTCTTGCGATTGCTTCGTTTCACTCGCAATGACAGGCTTATATATTTTACCGTCGATCGAATTACCTGATAGGATATTAATTTTTCGCTCCCTTGACGCCAATTAGCTGAACTAACAATACTGCGATCGCATTCACCAACAGAGTGATGACAAATAGAATTAGGGCTAAATACATCAAAGCGCCGATGTGCAGCGGTTCGAGAGCTTCCCGAAATTGACTTGCCAAAACAGCGGGAATTGAGTAGCTGGGAGCTAGCAGGGATTGGTTGATTTGAATCGAGTTACCAATGACCATTGTGACTGCCATTGTTTCGCCTAAAGCGCGTCCCAAGGCTAAGATGGTAGCTCCGATAATACCAGAACTAGCTGCTGGTAATAACAACTTAAATATCGTTTCCCAACGGGTTGCTCCAAGGGACATGGAAGCACTACGCAAATCTACGGGAACTGACATCAAAACATCGCGGCTGATGGCGGCTACTGTGGGCAAAATCATAATCGATAATAGTACCCCAGCCGGCAGCATTCCCGGCCCTAAAGGTTCGCTGCTGAACAGGGGAAACCAACTGAAATGATCGAACAAAGACTGCTGTAATGGTAGCAGAAAGGGAATCAGAACAAAGATTCCCCAAAGGCCAACTATCACGCTGGGAATGGCCGAGATTAATTCAACCATGAATCCCAAGGGCGATCGCACCCAAAGAGGCAAAAAGTTCTCGCTGGTAACTATAGCTACTGAAAGTCCTAGAGGAATTGCGATGATTATGGCGATCGCAGAACTAATCACAGTACCGTAAATAAACGGCAAAGCCCCAAACTGCAACTCACCGATATCCCACTTGGGATTCCACAAAAATGAAAGGCCAAATTTGCTAATAGCAGGCCAAGCATCTTTAAAAATTATCGCGCTCATCCAGAACAGCGTGCCCGCTGTCGCTAAAGCAAAAGCCCATACAAATAGTGTAAATCCTGACTCGATCCATAAACCTTCACCATTCGTATCAGTCAAGTCTACTTCTGTGCTTTTTGCTGTCTGTTGCTTAGTCAATTTTTCCGGTTTCTTGGCAAAATTGGTCATACCCTAGTTACTGCGTAAACAGTTAAATATTGGCTTGAAAGACGAGTAATTCTAATGCGCTGGTAGGGTGCACTTTGTATCGAAGCCTCGATCCCCCTCGCATCCCCCTTAAGAAGGGGAGTAGGGGTTGACTTTGAGAGTATCCTAAATCCCCGTAAATCCTTCTCGCATCCCCCTTTTTAAGGGGGACGCAAGAATGATCTTCCCCCTTTTTAAGGGGGACGCAAGAATGCTCTTGTTCCCCCCTTCTTAAGGGGGGTTAGGGGGGATCGAGGAGCTAAAGAGAAGCCAGAGGAATGTAAAATTTAGATGCGGCTCAGCTTAACTCATAACTCCTGCGATCGCCCAAATTAACCTTTAGCAACCACAGTCTGATTAACTGTTTGAATCACCTTCTGAGCTGTAGCGGTCGGAATTGTAGTAAACTCTAGCTGTTTGTTGATACCTTGGCCTGTAGTCATCACCCAATTAACCATCTTTTTAATAGCCTCCGCTTTCGCAGCAGGATACTCTTTGTAGACTAACAGCCAAGTCAAACCAACAATCGGATAACCGTCGTTAGGATTGCCTTCTACTAAGCGGAAATCTGCCGGGAATGTTTCCCCTGCTAAAGCTTTTTCGGCTTCTGCCAAGTTAGCATCTACAAACCGGCCAGCTTTATTTTGAATAAATGCTGTTTGGAGGCTGTTTTGCCTCGCATAAGTATCTTGAACGTAGCCGATCGCACCCGCTGTATTCTTCACCAAAGCAGCGACGCCGGGGTTTCCTTGACCACTGACAGGGCTTCCTAGCCAACTCGGCTGAGCGGCTGCTTTGATGCTGCTGCCGATCGCCTGCAAGTGATTAGCAAAAATAAAGGTTGTACCACTGCTATCTGCCCGTACAACTACTCGAATCGGAGTATTTGGCAAATTTTTAGCTTGTCCAGAAATAGCTGTTATTTTAGCATCATTCCAGCGAGTAATTTTACCTTCAAAGATGCCTTTCATCGCATCGGAATTCAAGCGTACATTGTTGATCCCAGGCAAATTGTAAACAACTGCAACAGCACCACCAGCCGTGGGAATAGCGATTACACCCCGCTTGACTTCAGCGATTTGTGCCGCAGTCATCAGCGCGTCGCTACCTGCGAAGTCAACAGTGCCTGAAATTAATGCTTTGATACCAGCACCACTGCCGGTTCCTTCGTAGTTTACAGTAATTTGATTTGCACTTCTCATCTGAGAGAAGTAGCGATCGTAAAGCGGTTTGGGAAAAGTAGCTCCCGAACCGTTGAGTGTGACGGCTGCTACAGCAGAACTAATCAACGAGAGCGAAAATGCTGCTGCTGCTAGCGTAACGATAAAGGCACGTCGCCAACGTGCTGTGAAAAAAAACATACTCCTCCTCCTTAAATAGCAGACTTTGCAAATCTCCTCCATAGGATAGACCGAAATCCCCAAGGAAAGAGATATCAAAGAATAAGCTTGTTTTAAATTTTGGTTAACATTAGATTAAATAATAAAAGAATAAGCTTGTCTTAAATTTTGGTTAAAAATAGATTAAATTTTAATACCCAAGACTAGGAGACCTGATTTATTAAATAAGTCAGGGAGCTGACTGTGCGATCGCCACTTCATAATTCTTACCGTTTTTCTTAACTTTAAATGTTTTGCATGACTGCAAAAAATCGAGAAACTTGCTGCCCAAATTCAGCGATTGCAGCTTTTTAGTAATGGGTTGACCGTATTGCTTGTGAAATTCGGTGGCTACCTGGTTGATCGCAATGTAATTGCCTGGAGATTTAGCAGTTAATGCCAGTACAATATTTGCTATAGATACTTCCAGGGTGGCTGAGGACTCTGTTTTTGAAGCCGCTGCTGCTTTTGGAGCGATCGCCACTTGATGTTCGTTACCAACGAGCAATTCCATTTTGAAAACAGACGGACGCGATTGAAAAAAATTAATTAGATGAGAATCAGGCAAAAACTTTTTCACAAGTAAATCGGCATGACACTGATATTTAGTATAAAATTGTTTCTTGATGTTTGTTACAGGAATAGCATTTTGTCTTAACTCAACTATCGCTTTCGCAATCATTTTTATAAGTATCTTTTCTAAAGCATCCAGCGAATTAATCCCAATTGAATTGACTGACTTGGTTTCGGGAACTTTTTGGTATTCAATATCTAGAGCGACGACATCTAGAGCGAGGACAAGAGGAGTTACACACTCTTTAGTCCCAGAATAAATTTTGTTTTGTGCTGACTCCCACAGTGCTGCTGCATGAGAAGGTGTAGAATTAAAATCAACAGTATGGCGCTCTTTAAAAAGCTGAGCAACACTAGAAAAACGAGCTATCCGCTCATCAATAGATTTGTGTTCAGCCTTCAACAACTCGGCAATTTGATTAGCCAACTCCTCAAAACTAGGAATTTCCATTTCCCGATCGCAGGAATAGTGATTAGTATCACCATTCAGAAGATTTTCTACAGACAACACAGCATTTTTTCGCCGCACCCGAAAGACAGTCAATCCCTGATTTTGCAATTGATTGCAAAGGTGATTTAACAAACCATCCGAAGAACAGACAAAAACTTGTTTGACATCCCGATATCGGTATAAAATAGCAGCGCCAAAGGCAATCATCTTACCATCAGCACTATTAGAACCGCCCGGAACATGAATCAGTTCGTAACCGCGATCGTAAAGTTCAGCATCCAACTTGCTCGTACTCGGGTTTTTCCAGTTAGCAAAAGCAATTTTAACTTGCAAAGGATAGTCGCACAAACTGGCTAAAAATTGTTCTGTATTAACGTTAAGTTTCAGATTTTCAGCATCTAACAGCAAAATCCCAATCCCGCCGGAATCTGTAGCGCTTACAGGGGTGATTTCCTGCGGGATAGCTGCGCTTAATTCACTTTCGGTGAATTTACAACTGAAAGACTGCGAGTCAGGCGACTCAAAGAATTGTTTGCGGCAAGCCTTGCAAAGATACCGCTGGCGACCGTTGGGACGGCCGTTTTTACGAAGTTGGTCAGATTCACATCTTGGACATTTCATGTAACTATTATTGCAGCTTGCTCCCTCAGCGGTAAAAAATCACCTATCTTCTTTTTTCTCTTCCTTCGCGCCCTACCCTACGGGAACGGCTTCGCCGAACGCGTCTTCGCGGTTCGTTAAACACATATCCCTTGAGCAGTTCAGAAGCCCCATAATAGTAAAAGCAACTTAACATTTATTTAAACACAATGGCTAGAGACTTGCGGGGATTCCTAAAACTGCTCGAAGAACGGGGACAACTGCGCCGGATTAGCGCCTTAGTCGATTCCGACCTAGAAATTGCCGAAATTTCCAACCAAATGCTGCAAAAAGGCGGCCCAGGCTTACTGTTTGAAAACGTCAAAGGGGCAGAATTCCCCGTAGCGATTAACCTGTTGGGCACGGAACAGCGCGTTTGCTGGGCGATGAACATGGAAAAGCCGATCGAATTAGAAGAACTCGGCAAAAAATTAGGAATGCTACAACAGCCAAAACCCCCAAAAAAGATTTCCCAAGCCATAGAATTTGGCAAAGTGCTGTTTGACGTCGTGAAAGCCAAACCAGGCCGCGACTTTTTCCCAGCTTGTCAGCAAGTGGTAATTGAGGGAGAAGGACTGGATTTGAACAAAATCCCGATGATTCGCCCCTATCCGGGAGATGCGGGCAAAATTATCACCCTCGGTTTAGTAATTACCAAAGATTGCGAAACCGGCACGCCAAATGTGGGGGTTTATCGGTTACAGTTGCAGTCAAAAAATACAATGACTGTACACTGGTTATCGGTGCGGGGTGGCGCGCGACACTTGCGGAAAGCGGCGCAGGCTGGTAAAAAGTTGGAAGTTGCGATCGCCCTGGGAGTCGATCCTTTAATCATTCTCGCCGCAGCAACCCCCATTCCTGTAGACTTATCCGAATGGTTATTCGCCGGACTTTATGGCGGTTCCGGCGTGAGTTTAGCGAAGTGCAAAACAGTAGATTTGGAAGTACCGGCAGACTCAGAAATCGTGTTAGAAGGAACGATTACACCGGGGGAAGTTTTGCCAGACGGGCCCTTTGGAGATCACATGGGTTATTACGGCGGTGTCGAAGATTCGCCCTTGGTGCGTTTCAATTGCATGACACACCGCAAAGACCCGATTTATCTGACTACCTTTAGCGGGCGGCCGCCGAAAGAAGAAGCAATGATGGCGATCGCGCTTAACCGCATTTATACTCCTATTTTGCGGCAGCAAGTATCGGAAATTGTCGATTTTTTCCTACCGATGGAAGCCCTGAGTTACAAAGCAGCAATTATCTCCATTGATAAAGCATATCCCGGTCAAGCGCGGAGGGCTGCTTTAGCATTTTGGAGCGCATTACCACAGTTTACTTACACTAAGTTTGTGATTGTTGTCGATAAAAGTATCAACATTCGCGACCCGCGTCAAGTAGTGTGGGCAATTAGTTCTAAAGTTGACCCTGTTCGGGATGTATTTATTTTGCCGAATACGCCTTTTGATACGTTAGATTTTGCTAGTGAAAAGATTGGTTTGGGAGGCAGAATGGGGATTGATGCTACTACGAAGATGCCGCCGGAAACCGATCACGAATGGGGTGAAGTTTTGGAGTCAGATCCTGATATGGCGGCGATGGTTCAGCGGCGTTGGGCTGAGTATGGTTTGGCTGATTTGAATTTGGGAGAAGTCGATCCGAATTTGTTTGGATATGAGATGAGATAAGGGAAACGGCAGTGTCCATTAGTGTCAATTTAAGATTGAACCTTGAGTATCTCTTGTTTGTATCAAAGTCTAGATCCCCCCTAACCCCCCTTAATAAGGGGGGGACAAGAAATATCCTCAAAGTCACCCCCTACTCCCCTTCTTAAGGGGGATTTAGGGGGATCTAGACTCAGGTAAAAACGAGATTTATCAAGGCTTTCAGGCTGGTTGTTGACACTAATGGGCAATGCCCTGTCCCTACAATTAATCGGGCGATCGTTACATCTCTCATAGAGGAAGATTGATTATTTTGGGCTAGGGAAACGGCATTTCCTTGTCCGACATTGCCGTGTTTTCGATACCAATAACCCAGTCACAGACTTCGGTTTGACTATTAAACTTAGATCCCCCCTAGCCCCCCTTAACAAGGGGGGGACAAGAGTCCGATCTTTCGTCACCCCCTACTCACACCCTACTCCCTTCTTAAGGGGGATTTAGGGGGATCTAGACTCAGGTAAAAACGAGATTTCTCAAGGCTTTCAGGCTGGTTGTTGACACTAATAGGCAATGCCCTGTCCCTACAATTAATCGGGCGATGGTTACATCTCTCATAGAGGAAGATTGATTATTTTGGGCTAGGGAAACGGCATTTCCTTGTCCGACATTGCCGTGTTTTCGATACCAATAACCCAGTCACAGACTTCGGTTTGACTATTAAACTTAGATCCCCCCTAGCCCCCCTTAACAAGGGGGGGACAAGAGTCCGATCTTTCGTCACCCCCTACTCACACCCTACTCCCTTCTTAAGGGGGATTTAGGGGGATCTAGACTCAGGTAAAAACGAGATTTATCAAGGCTTTCAGGCTGGTTGTTGACACTAATAGGCAATGCCCTGTCCCTACAATTAATCGGGCGATGGTTACATCTCTCATAGAGGAAGATTGATTATTTTGGGCTAGGGAAACGGCATTTCCTTGTCCGACATTGCCGTGTTTTCGATACCAAAGAAACCGGGTTTTTTGCCGTTTATTCTGGCTGTAGCGCGTCTTCTCGCAAAAAACCCGGTTTCTGACCACCCCTGCGTCCAGGCTAATTCTGTCATTCTGAGAGAAGCGAAGAATCTCGCTAGATGCTTCGTTGCACTGCGTTTCACTTAGCATGACATATAATTTTTGCGTAAGTCCTGATAACTTAGAGTCATGTTTTTTGCCTGGAGTCAAGTTTATTATGTCTCTTGCTAAAGATTTAGACTACGCTGAAAACAGCGTTCCAATTATAACACAATTGTCCCTGGAAATTTCACCGTTGAAAAGTGCGATGGAAAAACAGGCTTTCCGGCCTGTTCCACAAACATTAAATTCTCTTGTGGGGTGGGCCGGAGTTCCCGCCCAGAAAACAGGTATCTTGCCTGTTTCACAAACATTAAAATGTTGCTAAACTGTAAATAGACTTGAGTCAAGGAGTCACATCAATGCCATCTCCCTTTCCTGGTATGGACCCGTATTTAGAGCATCCCGAACTCTGGCCCGCCCTACACCACTTGTTAATTAGTGAAATTTTGAGATTTTTGTCTCCCCAACTGCGTCCTAAATATTTAGTCTCGTTGGAAGTGAGAATCTATGAAACCCTGGACGATAATTTATCAATTGGCATTCCTGATGTAAACGTGATTCACCCCAAAAATACTACCGAATTAATCACATCAAACGTAGCCGTTGCAGCGCCACCGACACAACCCTTAACAGTAACTATTCCCATGCCCTACCAGGTTCGGGAAGGCTATTTAGAAATTAGGGAAAGGGGAACCAAAGAATTAATCACAGTTCTTGAAATCCTCTCGCCTACGAATAAGCGGACAGGCAAAGGGCGGCAAATGTACGAAGAAAAGCGAGAAGAAATTTTAGGTAGCCGCACTCATTTAATTGAAATAGATCTATTGCGGCGCGGTCGAAAAATGCCAATTATTGGCAATGATGTTGAAAGCCACTATAGCGTTTTGGTGTGTCGGGGAAATCGCCGTCCCAGAGCTGATTTGTACGCTTTTAATGTGCAGAACCCGATGCCTGCCTTTCCTCTGCCACTGCGATCCGGCGATACTGAACCTGTCATAAACTTGCAGGAATTATTTACTCAAATTTACGACATAGCAAGTTATGACCTGAAGATAGATTATCGCAACTGGGAAGTCATACCAGCACTGTCAGAGGCTGATACAATTTGGGCAGATGCTTTGTTGCGCGATCGAGGATTGCGACCTTGATTTTGATACCAAATCCGTTGGCATCGGAATTAATATTACCCACAGTCAGGGACAAGACAGTCGTTTCCCTACAATTAATCAGGGTAGGGAAACGGCATTACCCTGTCCGACTCGCGAGCGCTCATGATTATTTTGGGGTAGGGAAACGGCATTGCCGTGTCCGACCTTACTTGATTCTAAAATTGCTTGACTGCTAAACATCGGGATTTTGCATCAACCGCTGCTTCAAACGCGCCGGCTCTCCCCGATCGACCACTTGGCCCTTCTCCAACAAAAAAGCCCCATCACAATAATTCAACTCATCCAAACGGTGAGTCACCCACAAAGCGGTAATTCCCCGATTTTTCACCAACCGCTGCACCGCCGCCACCAAATCCAACTGAGAATCAGGATCTAACAAAGCCGTCGGTTCATCCAACAGCAAAACCTCGCAGTGACGGGCGATCGCCCCAGCAAGGGCAATACGCTGCTTCTGGCCTCCACTCAAAGCATAAATCGGCCGCCGCTGCAAATCCAACAAATTCACAGCCTCCAAAGCCTCCGCCACCCTCTCCCGCACCTGAACGTTAGAAAGCTTTTCCTCCACCAAACCAAAAGCCACATCCGCACCCACCGTCGGCATCACCAGTTGGTGATCGGGGTTTTGGAACACAAAACCCACCCGTCCACTCAGAGCAATTTCCCCCGACTGGGGGTGCAGCAGCCCAGCCATCAGCCTCAGCAGCGTAGACTTGCCACTGCCGTTAGTACCCAAAAGCATCCAAAACTCGCCCTTGGGTACATCCAGAGAGCAACCTTGCAACACTCGATCGCCCGACGGCCAGCTAAAACACAAATCCCGCACAGCAACGGCTGACTGGTTCATATCGGCATCAACACCCCCAGCCCTCATTCTGCCGCCGACATCGAGACAAAACCCGGGGATCTGCCTGTAGACGACGCCCCCGATTTCTGAGAAACCACCACCCCAGAAATCTCGCTGCTGAGCACAGCCACCTTTTTCTCAGGATTTTTCTCGCAGGTGAGTTCCAAAATTTGCGGTTGGGAGTTGCGAATCGCCTCCAGAACCTGCTGGTAAACAGTCTCAGCGTCCGCCTCCAACTTCCGCTGCACCGACAGCGAGACGGGCGTGTTCTTCACAATGATGTCAATGCTGAACATATAGTCTTAAAAACCTAAATCTGGAACTCTATCCTCAGTATATATAGTAGAAGTTCCGAAATGTAGAGGATAGACTTTGGGGACGTCCGGGACTTCCGGGACTTAGGGAACCAGTGAAGAGCCGGAAAATCTTTAAGAAATACTTGCTATTGTAAAGAATTACCCCTATAATCGTGAATACGGTAAAGAAACGTAAACTCTATTCATAATCCATCTCATTTTCTGCTCAGCAAAAAATGAGAGCCAAAATTATAGAATAGAAACTTGTCCGTTGTAATTATATCCATTTGGAGATTTGGGTAATGACAATCGCAGTCGGACGCGCCCAGAACGAAAGAGGCATCTTTGATGTCCTCGATGACTGGCTCAAACGCGATCGCTTCGTCTTCGTAGGCTGGTCTGGCCTCCTCCTATTCCCCTGCGCCTACATGGCCATCGGTGGCTGGCTGACCGGCACCACCTTCGTCACATCCTGGTACACCCACGGTTTGGCAAGCTCCTACCTCGAAGGAGCCAACTTCCTCACCGTCGCAGTCTCCACCCCAGCCAACAGCCTCGGACACTCCCTGCTGTTCCTGTGGGGCCCCGAAGCACAGTGGGACTTCACCCGCTGGTTCCAACTCGGTGGCCTGTGGGCATTTGTCGCCCTCCACGGCGCTTTCTCTCTGATCGGCTTTTGCTTGCGTCAGATTGAAATCTCCCGTTTAGTCGGCATCCGTCCTTACAACGCCTTGGCATTCACCGGCCCGATCGCCGTGTTCGTTTCCGTGTTCCTGCTTTACCCCTTGGGTCAATCAGGCTGGTTCTTCGCCCCCAGCTTCGGCGTCGCAGCAATTTTCCGCTTCCTACTATTCCTGCAAGGCTTCCACAACTGGACGCTCAACCCCTTCCACATGATGGGCGTTGCAGGCATCTTGGGCGGTGCACTACTGTGCGCCATTCACGGTGCTACCGTAGAAAACACCCTGTTTGAAGACGGCGAAGGTGCTAACACCTTCCCCGCCTTCAACCCAACCCAGTCTGAAGAAACCTACTCGATGGTTACAGCCAACCGCTTTTGGTCGCAAATCTTCGGAATTGCTTTCTCCAACAAGCGTTGGTTGCACTTCTTCATGCTCTTCGTGCCCGTCACAGGCTTGTGGATGAGCTCTTTGGGCATCGTCGGTTTAGCACTAAACCTGCGGGCCTATGACTTTGTATCCCAAGAATTGCGTGCAGCAGAAGATCCTGAGTTTGAAACGTTCTACACTAAGAATATTCTGTTGAACGAAGGTATTCGCGCTTGGATGGCTCCAACTGACCAACCACACGAAAACTTTATCTTCCCAGAAGAAGTTCTGCCTCGCGGTAATGCTCTGTAAGCATCGCGAAGGCTAGAAAATTCAGATCTTTGAGAAAGCACAAAAGGCTCCTGTCTGTTGACAGGAGCTTTTTGTGCGATCGGATTAGATTCCTGGGTGGTTTTTTTGAAGTGGACTTAAAATATAGCAACCTTTTCGACTTTTAGAAGATTCTGAATAGCTGAAAACATGACGGTGATTGCATTTCCCTTCTTGCTTCTTGCTTCTGCTTAATACTACAAAATTTTCAATCAGCATTCGTCCATTTCTGATTAGTTGTGTTATTCTAGTAATTGTGCATACCGGAATGACACCCAGAACGCAGGTTCTTCTGGTAATGCTACCAATTGGTAGCACACAAATCTTCATACTAAATCTTGGATTTAGATGAAGTGCGTTCAAATATAAACCATTTAGTAAAAACTGGAGGTGATGCTCATGATAGAAAGTAGTAAACGCATGGGTCATCAGATTGGAAACTACCGGCTGTGCGCCGGGGCCGCTCACTAGCAGTCAGCTGTCGTTCCCAATAGGAAGCGACTTTCCTCGGAAACCAGGCTGAGCTAGGGAATCTCCCGGCAGTCAGGTTCTAATCTGAAGATCCGCTAGACCGCTCTCACCCCAAATAGTGTTACAGTTTGAGTGTTAAAACTTCAGCTTCAATACTATTGGTGAGAGCGGATAGTTTTTGGTAGGATTTTCGAGAGGCGAACAGTTAATTTCCCTTTGCTGTATTCGAAATTTCAAAAAAATTATGGCTTCAAGACTTAGCGATACTGAAATTAAAGAGCGCGTCATTCAATTGTCAGGTTGGATGGTTGAAGGCAAGCAACTTCGTTGTACCCGGAAATTTAAAGATTTTATTGAGGCGATCGCATGGGTGAATAAGTTGGTCGCACCCTCAGAAGCCGCAGCACATCATCCAGATATCGAAATCTCCTACAATAAAGTAACAGTTAACTTGACAACTCACGATGCAGGAGGCTTAACTGAGAAAGACTTTCCCCTAGCTCAAGAAATTTCTCAGCTCAATTAAAAGCGTTACCGCTCACCAGAAAGCAGCCGCTGCTAGATGTTTAGACCATGATCGTATTTGAAAAGCCAGAGTTATTGAACGAGTCTGCTGAAAGAACTGAGCTGATAGAAAAGCTTTTGGATATTGGCGCTGCTCTGTCGAGTGCCCAAGATTTGGGTGGTTTGTTAAATTTAATTTTATCCAAAAGTAGGGAAATCACCTACAGCGATGCGGGCAGCGTTTACTTAGTAGATCACAGCGACGAAAAATCTAAATTGCTGTTCAAGGTAGCTCAAAATGCTTCTAAACCGGGACTGTCGTTTAAGGAGTTTGCGCTGCCGCTGACAGACAAAAGCTTGGCGGGATACGTGGCAATTACAGGTCAAAGTTTGAACCTGTCGGATGCTTACGACTTGCCCCCGGGCGTGCCATATCAGCTAGATACCAGTTTTGACAGGGATATTAATTATCGCACTTGCTCTGTAATGGTGCTGCCGATGCAAAACCGACAGGGGGAGACAATAGGTGTACTGCAACTGATCAACCGCAAAACAAAAGCAGAGACGGTGCTGACTGCGGAAAATGCCTGGGAATCGACGCAGCATTATTCGGAGTGGGAAGAAAGGATAGTTCGATCGCTCGCTTCTCAAGCCGCAATCTCGATCGAGCGCAATCAACTACAAGACAGCATAGAACAATTGTTTGAGGGCTTCGTCAAGGCCTCGGTGCAAGCAATAGAAGCCCGAGACCCCTGTACCTATGGCCACTCAGAGCGAGTAGCAGCCCTCGCCGTGCGCCTGTCAGAAGAAGTAAACGCCGTCAGCACCGGATGGCTACGCCCTATTTACTTTAACGATCGCCAAATTCAAGAAATTCGCTACGCCTCCCTGCTGCACGATTTTGGCAAAATCGGAGTTCCAGAAGCAATTTTAACCAAGCAGAAAAAGCTCTACCCCTCACAGCTAGAAATCATTCGCCACCGTTTTGCCTTGGCTCAGCGGACAATGGAAATGGAATGCGTCCAGTCTAAATATCAATACTTGCTGTCCCATTCAGCGTACCGCAAACATCCTAGTCAAGAGCCAGAGTGTGCTCAATGCCAGGAAATAGCACAGCTAGACACTAAGCTAGCAGAGGCAAAAACCGGATTGGCAGAATACTGGGAAGTGCTGCTAGAGGCAAATGAGCCTCACATTTTGGGATCAGAACCCCTAGCTCAACTGCGAGAAATTGCTCGACAAACTTACAGAGATATAGACGGCGCAATTAAACCCCTGCTGAGTCCAGACGAAATCCTACAATTGATGGTGTCGAGGGGCAGCCTGACGGTGGAAGAACGATCGGTCATAGAATCTCACGTAACCGACACCTACCAGTTTCTCAGCCAAATTCCTTGGACAAAAGATCTAAAAAATGTTCCCGGCATCGCCTATGGACATCACGAAAAACTGGACGGTACAGGGTATCCCCTAGGTCTAAAACAGTCAGAAATTCCAATTCAAGCTCAACTGATGACGATCGCAGATATCTACGACGCCCTGACAGCAGGCGATCGCCCCTACAAGCGAGCTTTACACACAGAGGCCGCGATGAAAATTTTGCGAGAAGAAGCGGCTCACGACAAAATCAATAGCGATTTATTGGAACTTTTCGATCGCCGGGAAGTCTTCAGCGTTCTGGGACACAGCTTGGATGTTAAAGCCGAATCAGTCTAGACGAGTCGGAGCGGCTGTGCTAAAAAGTAAATAGGCGATCGGGCACAGCATCGCAAGTGTCTGTCGCCAAATCAATCAATAGCCTACCTATTGTCTGGTTTACAGGCTCTGCTTAGTACAGAGCAAAAAACCAGCCAACCTAACAGCCAGTTACATCAATACACTCAGTCAGCCCAAAAGAATCAAAAGAAAAAGTAAATTTTGGCTCTAGTTTTCAAGTATGCTAGTGTGGCAACTACTGACCACATAGAAAACTAAAAAAGTTTCTTTGTAATCGGTGTGAGGAGGAGAGTGAATATGTCGAAATTTTTGTGGAGTTATCTACTGATCAGTCCAGCAGTCTTAGGAGCTACCCTAGTAGTTTCTTCGAGCGCGATCGCAGCAGACGCTCAGTCGGCTGCTGATCTTATTCAGCCTCAAACTGCAAAAACTGAAACCGCTGAAATCTCCGAAGCCAATCTCAATGATTTAGCTGCTGTTGCCGAAACAACCACAGCCCAGTCAGTCGCAGCAATTTCCCAATCTGCAGGCAGCGAAACCCAGCCAGCGAGTGCAGAGCCTGTAGAAATTGCTGCAACAGAAAGTGCGATCGCACCCAACACAGCCCCAGAAGCGGCAAACCCCTCATCGGCATCAGAACCGAAGAGCGAATCTTTAGCAGCAGTTGAACCCACAGTCGTTCAGCAACCAGAAACTCCGGCGGCGTTCGCGGCCCAACCAGAGCAAATCAGCGCCACTCAACCAGAAACAACCGTTCCCACAGTGGCAGAGTCGGCACAACCAAGTTTGCCCAAACCCGCGGAAGCTTTAGCCCAAACCGCCACACCAGCAACTCAAAACCCAGGCGCTACACTAGAACAACTCAGCGAGTACAGCTCCGAAGGTGCAGCCGATGGCGAAACTCAGGGTCAAGTTACCTCAGTATCTCAACTTTCCGACGTGCGGCCCACAGACTGGGCATTCCAAGCACTGCAATCCCTAGTCGAGCGCTACGGCTGTATCGCCGGGTATCCCGACGGCACTTTCCGTGGCAACCGGGCCATGACCCGCTACGAATTTGCCGCCGGTTTAAATGCTTGCTTAGACAAGGTTAGCGAGCTAATTAGATCGGGCACTGGCAACTTAGCCACCAAAGAAGACTTGGCAGCCCTCCAACGGCTCCAAGAAGAATTTGCAGCGGAACTGGCAACCCTGCGCGGCCGCGTCGATGTCTTGGAAGCTAAAACATCCGAACTCGAAGCCAACCAATTCTCCACCACTACCAAGCTGACTGGGGAAGCAATTTTCGCCCTCAGCGACGACTTTGGCGACAAAAATAGCGGAGCTGTCTTCACAAATAACAACGAAGCTGTCTTCCAACAGCGGGTGCGTCTCAATTTAAACACTAGCTTCACCGGCAGAGACTTGCTGCTGACCAGGCTGCAAGTCGGCAACGGTCAAAGGTTTAACTTGGGGGCTACCAGCGAAGGCACTCAAACTTGGAATGTAGTCGGCAGAACCGACAACGTTTTTGCCCTGGACAGCTTGCTGTACAAGTTCCCCGTCGGTCAGCGACTGAACGTTACCCTTGCAGCCAACGCTGGCGTTTGGGACGACATCATGCCGACAGCCAACCCTTACTTTGAAGACTTTGACGGCGGCAACGGGTCCTTGAGCGCCTTTGGACAGCGGAACCCGATTTACCGCCTAGGTGGCGGTGCAGGTATCGGCTTTGACTACGCCTTCGGCGGCAGGGGCTTGCTGGGCGGCGTGTTCGGCCCGACTTCTCTGTCCTTCGGCTACTTGGCATCAAATGCAGCCAATCCTAGCAAGGGCGCCGGCTTGTTCAACGGCGACTACACGGCGATGGGGCAGTTGACTTTTACCCCCGGACGCAATTTGCAAGTTGCTTTGAACTACAACCACGGTTACTTTAACAGAGGTAACTTTGGGTTTGACAATGGTTTAGGGAATGGGCCAGGCAATCTTGGCGGTTTCACTGGTACCGGCGTAGCGAACTCCATCAACGGCTTGAGTGACGGCTTTACCGGCTTCGGCGCTCGCAAAGTTGTCAGCAACTCCTACGGTGCTCAGGCTTCGTTGCGGCTGAACCCCAGGTTTATCCTTGGGGGCTGGGCTGGTTTAACCAATGCCCGCATTCTCGGCGTCGGCGATGCGAGAATTTGGAACTACGCAGTTACTTTGGCTTTGCCCGATTTAGGGAAAGAAGGCAACTTGCTGGGCTTTGTGGTAGGTCGTGAGCCTTACTTGGATAAACTTGAGGCTGCCAGCAGTTTGCGGAGCTTCAGAAATGACCAGTCGTGGCACATTGAAGGCTTCTACAAGTACCAGCTCACGGACAACATTTCTGTTACTCCTGGGGTGATTTGGGTGACAAATCCCAATCAAGATCGCAATAATGATGACATCATTATTGGTACTCTCAGAACGACTTTCATGTTCTAGGAACAGGTTCTAGAAGGCAGGATGGGTAATGCTTTTTCTGCCAAGAACTCTCAATTTTCAAGTTAGCCCTGTCTATGGCAGGGCTTTTTTGTGCGGTAGACGACGAATCAGGAAATTAAGCCCCTAAAAAGACTCGCCTGTACCCACTATTTGGCCTAGGGCTAAACGTTAAAGGTGACATCTTACTTAAAAGCCCTTTTCCCCACCTTCCTCTTCCACCAGCACCCCAAGCCAAAAGCTAAACCAACACCTGCGATCGTCCTAGGTTCCGGCACAGTGTTAGACTCGTACTCATAGGCGAGAGTAAGCTTTGAGTCAGTCGTGACAGTGCCCGCGTAAGTGACCGTTGCAGGCGTTCCTAAAACCTTAACATTGCCCGTAGCCACAATGCTAGCAGCAATTAAATCTCCCGCACATCCACTAAACATATTTAGAGACTGCGGCGAACTATAACTCCTTGAAACAGCACCCTTCGCACTCCCACCTCTAGCCCCCGCAGCCCCCGACTCAATACTCATTTCCGGCGGATTTGCAAACAAACTCAAAACCAAATTAGGGTCAGCTTTTAAACTCGGTAAATTGACAGCAATTTGAGCATTCGTGACCGCAGTACCAGTAAAATTGCTAGCAGGAACAATACCGAGCTCGCTGTTAACCGTTGACTGAACTGTAACATAAGCCCTTAACAGCGTCCCCAACAGCGAATTAAACTTAGGAAACACCCCATTCAGCGTACTATTAACTGGCTGCTGCTTCAAAGAAACCGTATAAGTTTGCGTAAGAACAGCAGCTTGTACAGGAATTACCAAGTCATTAAAAGTCAAACTAAGAACTCCAGAAACAACCGCCATTCCTAACTTTTGATATCCGTTCATTGCGACACACTCCTAAATAATCACTTAACTTTCCCGCTGATTCTTAGGACTTACGCAAAAACCCGGTTTCTACGAAAAATAGTCGATGGAGGCGAGAGATATTGACGCAGAAACCGGGTTTTTTGGCCCGTGCGTCCAGGACTGTTTTTTTAACTTCCAGACAGCAGATTAAACTTATAAAAATCGATAAACATCGGCATATTTTGCACCGCCAAATGAACAACAATAGAGAACAAATAACCTAAAACCCAGACCGTATAAGCTATGCTAAAAGGAGCATAAGCAGCCAAAGTCCAGCAGTCTGAAGGTTCTGACCAAATCTGTTCACGCCGCAGCAAATGAGCGTAAAATTGAAACGACCTCGATCGCAAATTGTTAATCCCAGTCAAAGCAACCAGCAAATAATAGCCATCAAACTTATTCAAAGGGTTGAGATTAAAAACTACAGTGACAAGCGTAGCTACCATCAGCAAATAGCTAGCCAAATGCCATCCAGGGTTAGGCTTAGACAAAACCCAAACCCAAACCGATAATGCCCAGATAGCCACTTGCACCAACACGCCTGCTGCTACTACCAAAACGCGCTGTTTCCGCCTCACTAAACTGTACTGATCTGTGGTATCCGTATAGCATCCCGGTATCAAACACAAAAACAGCAGCCCCATTTCTGGGACAACACCACCGTAGTGCTTCAAAGTAAAAGCGTGACCTAATTCGTGCAGACAAACTACTAGCATAATCAGTAGCACAAATGTTACCAGAGTTGTAATTTCCCCTGTTGCCCAAACCTGTTGATTGGAAGCAGAAACCTCGTCAGCCAAAGCCAGCCACACAGCCAGAGAAGCACTGATTAAAACACACAGAAAAAAGGCAAATTGCCAAGTCCAAATCCAGCGGAGTTTACCCGTATGTTTAGTTAGCCAAGCATCGGGATTGAACAGGGGAATTTGGAAACACAATAATTGCTGAATGTTGAATTTATTTGGGGGTGGTTTTGGAGGTTGGGTTCCCTCTAACATTCCCGTTTCTGCCAGCATCCGCAGCAAGTATTGCATATCCTCCAAAGTAATGTCATAGATATCTGCGATATCGCCGATCGGCTGCAAGCCAAACTGTGAGATTACCTCTTTGTCAGAATTGTCAACTTGCAAGCAAGTAACGCCTTCTGAGTTGCGGAGTATCCAATAGCCGTCTGGGTGCGGTATCCACAGTACCGTTGATTTGAGTTTAGGGCCATAAAAGATTGTTCCAGAATCTTCACTCCGATTTTGAGATATAGATTCCCCCTCTTCCTTAGTTAAGTCGGGGCACAATTTTTCTTGACTTTCTATGCGTGCAAATTTTTCACCATTTTGCATGATGTTGGGAGTTATAAATTGTAGGCTGCACAGAAAAACATTAGCAATGTAATACCAATTTTTTATGAGGCTGCATAGAATCTGATCCCCCCTAACCCCCCGCGAGTTCGGGGGGGACAATAGTCTTCTCAAAGTCCCCCTTATTAAGGGGGATTTAGGGGGATCGAAATATGTGCAACTTCACATTAAATTGGTATAAGCAGTTTTTATTTTGCCATACAGAAGACTGCGAGTTGTATTAATTAATACAAAAATTTACATTGTATTTACAAATTGCGATCGCTGCATGATTTACATGGTAATGTTTAATTAGCTAATTTTCAAATCTACGTAGTTAACTAATATACTCAATTAACTGCCTGGGTTTTCAAGGTCACTACTAAACGGGGGCTTAAGTGTATGGTCTGGCATTCAAAAGGCTTCAAAATCCGCAAGAATACAGGGGTTGAGAAATCGCCCCCAAAAACTCGCCGCCCACGAAAGACATTCATCCTGGAACGAATTATCACCCCCAGCGCCCTAGTTCCTGGTGGTGTGGATGACCATGACGCGCTGCATCAGATTCTCAACTCTCTATCGCTGCTCAGTTTTGACTTTTCAGACTGGGCCCAAAAATTTCATCACGCGACCAACTTACACTTATTTGCAGATAGCGGTGCGGGTACTTGCCCAACTTCCCCCGATGGCGACTTGCCACCAATTATTGACTTTGACCCCTTGGGCTTGTACTCTCCCCCACAACCGACACTCTTAGCCCAACATTCAAGGAGCCTTTGATACCCTACCGCCCCCAATTATACTGCCCGTAGATCCGCCTGGAACCAATAACAAAGTACCTACAGACTTAGGTGGCGCTTACAAATTTACAGGCCTAACGGCATCAGGTAATAACGATGCAGGTTCAGCGAACCAATACACCTTTGGCATTGCTAGTTCCGAACTCAATTCCACAGATTCAGACACCGTACTTGTGGGAGTTTCAGTAGCCTCAAAAGATAATCAAGGACTACCTGAACTACCAGAAATAGGTGGACTCACACCAATTCTCACATCAACCAATACAAATAGTACCTATTCCCTATTTTCCATCAATCGTTCAGGCTTAAACCTGCTTAACTTCAACAGTGCATTGAGTAGCGCATACACTCTCAAACTAAACGTAGCAGGCGATATCAACAGCGACGGCCGAATTGATACAACAGACAGACAACTCCTAAACAACGCTCTAGGCAGCACAGCAACAGACCCCAATTATACAATTAACCTAGACCTCAACCGCGATGGAATCATCAACTCAGTAGACCAAACTCTCCTCAACAACAACTTCGGCTTCATCACCAACAAACCACCAGTCACCTCCCCATTCTCAACCAACACCCATGCAGAATTAGAAACAATCATACCCTTAATCGGTAAAGCAACAGACCCCGAAAACTACCCCATCTCCTACAACACGCTCAACCCAATTAACGGTACGGTAAAGTTCGATCCCATTACCAAAACAGCAACCTTCAAGCCTACTCCGGGATTCTCAGGCATCGCCAGCTTTGACTTCATAGCTAGCGATGGTTATAACAGAGGAGTACCAGCAAAAGTAACAGTCAACGTCAGCGGAGCCCCGCTACTTTCCTTAGACTTCGCCAATCGCAACCCTCAGCTTTATCCAGGAGACAATACAAAATTAGTTGTGCTCGGAGACTTCGCCGACCAAAAAGGCGTAGTGCTGCCAGATTCTTACTTAACATACACATCATTAAATCCAGAAATAGCACCCATTGACGCTTTTGGAAAAATCACAGGATTAGCCAACGGAACCTCAATTTTTACAGCCTCCCACAATAACATTCAAGCCGTAACAGCAGCACGAGTAGGCGAAATGCCAATTCCTGCCAACGATGACGAGTGGAATGCGCTACTTGCAGAGATTTACGGTTTGGATGTTTACCCAAAAGCAGTAACATTAACAACAGGAGTAAAGCGCTCGTTACTGGTAGGAATTCAAGGACTTACCGACTCTCCAGACCTCAAATTCGGCTCTACCGGAACTCGCTACTTCGTCAGCAACCCCAATGTATTGCAAGTAAATTCAGACGGCGTAATTACTGCTGTAGGTGAAGGAATTGCCAACGTCACCGTCATCGATGGAGCAGCAGAAAAAGTAGTTCCAGTGCGCGTAGAAAAGCCTTTGATAGGCCCTGCTACTTTAGGAGTTGATGGCGGAGTAGTACAAGGCAGCGACGGCTCAAAAGTAATGGTAGCTCCTACTGCCTTAACTCAAGATACAACAGTTAACATCACGTCGTTAAGCCGTGAAAGCTTGTCCCTGCCAATCCCAGCGGGATTTGAATTTGCCGGGGCCTTCAATCTGGACTTTAGCGGCGATAAAATGAATCAGCCCGCTCAATTAGCCATTCCAGCACCATCGGGATTAGCAGTGGGGACTAAAGTGTACTTTATGCGAAAAGGGGCAATTCCCGATGAAACGGGTACTCCTAATCCCATGTGGCTGCAAGAAGAATCAGGCATCGTCGGCTCAGACGGCTTCATCCGCACCCAATCCCCACCCTATCCAGGTATAGTCAAACCAGGCGAATACATGGTAGCCTACGCCAACCCCGCTAATAGCGCTACCTTGGTCAAGGGTCAACTCACTTATGATTTTCCACTAGCGTTTTTGGGCATCATTGACCCCTTTGGAAATATTGGTCAGTTATTAGAACCTGATAGCTTTGCCGCTACCCCGGCTTTTACAGTTTCCCATAAGATTTCTTCAGTCAAGGTAATTGCAGTTCCCAAGGAAGGACTACCTATAGTGACTGAGTTGAAAGTCGAACCAAACGCGGAAGGGATTGCTACCTTTGAGGGGGATTTAACTCAGGCAAACTCAGGCTCTGGTGGCAGTGGTGGCGGTGCCTGGCCTCCTCCAAATATGGGTTCTTATTGGTTTTCTTACAATGGGTCGTTGAAGAAAACATCAGCAGAAAGACGGGCAATGTTTAAAAACATTCTCGAAAATCCTTCGATCAAAAAAGTTTACTTGAATGTGTTATCGGCCTTTGGAGTTACTTTTAAACCGAGCGATACAACCGAGTTGCATCCTTCTGATATTGTTAACATGATTTCAAGTTTACAAGGGGAGGATATATTCACAGAATTTCAGCAGGAAATCCAGAAATACAATAAAGCTCACCCAAACAACCCAAGCCAGATTCAGGTAGTAGGCTGGTTCGAGGGAACAGGAATAGGCCGGAGCGGTAGTACACTTTTTGAGACAGCGGCTGATGCCAAGTATAGTAAGGCTGGCGCACAAAACTATAATGCCGTGCTGAAAAAAACAACTGATGGTGTAAATACCCTCGATTTACTCCATCCAGATGTCCATAATAAGTTAAAAGAAATAGTATCCGACTTTTTGAAAAAGCATCGGGATGTTGTAAGTAGTATTATTTTTGACGATCGCTATGGAATTTTCAAGGATGCGATGTCGGAAATAGCAGCTCGGTATGACATTCCTAATGGTTATCCAAACGGTCAGACTGCGTGGATTCGCGATCGACTCACCAACAACCTCAAAGATATCAAGAATACCGTAGCTAGTTTTGGTACAAAGCTGAGTATCTCAAGTCATAAATTTTCTTGGGCTGCGGACAAAAATAATCAAGATTTAGCCAGGTGGCTCCAAGAGGGAATTATTGATGGAGAATACAACTTCCAACTTTATAAAAATGGTGCTCAATATCAAAGCTTTATTCAGGAATATAACGCTAATATGCAGTTGGCAAGCACAGTTTTATCAAAAAACAAAACTGGTGTTATCCCATCGCTGTCTGTAAGTCTTGGTTACACGGCAGGGAGGGATGAAGAGGGCAAGCCTATTTTATTGAGTAAAGAAGATATTAAGAAACAAGTAAACTATATTATCACTAGAATCCCTAAAAAAGGAGAGAATTTTCCAGTCCTTAATAGCGAAAATATTTTAGGATTTGACTACGGCAACCTTGTTACGAAGGTTCCACCAGATCAAACCCCAAAACTAGCATGAAATCAAAAACTACTATGCCTAAATATAAAATTAGCCTCTTCCTGAGTCTCTGTTCAGTTTGTTTCCTGTTGTTAATTGGTCAACCTACCATGTCTACTACTTCTTTTCAAAATACCGAATCGAAAACTGTCTACAAGTATGGCTTCATTAACAAGAAAGGTCAGTATGTAGTTCCACCTCAATTTGATACAACATTTTATAGTTTTTCCGAAGGGCTAGCCGTAGTAGAGAGAGAAGGGGAACATGGATATGTAGACCAAACAGGAAAAATTGTTATCCCCCTTAAATGTGAAAGTGTTACTTGGAATTTTTCAGAAGGATTGGCTAGAGCGATACTCAAGCGTGGCGACAAGATAGGTTATATTGACAAGACAGGTAATTATGTCATCCCACCTCAATTCGATGATGCAGAAGATTTTGCGGGAGGACTAGCAGTCGTCAAAATCAAGGATAAACATGGCTACGATCAATATGGCTACATTGACAAAAAAGGTAAGTATGTAATTCAACCTCAATTTGATTATGCTACTAGATTTAATCTAGGTCTAGCTTTAGTAGAAATTAGGAACGACAAGACTGCTATTAACAAGTATGGCTTAATTGACAAGACAGGCAAATACAGGCTCAAACCTAGTTTCGATTATATTCAAGATCCTGACAGTCAGGGCATATCTGCTCTTGTTGCTGAATTCAAAGAAGGACTAATGCGAGTTGGTGTAGTGGACGAGTCTTGTCCTAAAAAAAATGACACCTCTGATTATGTGAAAAAGAAGTTCGGCTTTATTGACAGGACGGGAAAGATTGTAATCCCCCTCAAATTTGAGAGTGTGGGCGATTTTTATAATGGGCGAGCAGTAGCTTTATTTCGTACTGGAACCACAGCTAAAAGTTGCGATGCTAAGGGTGGCAAATACGGTTACATAGATAAAACAGGAGAGGTTGTCATTCCCCCTCAATTTGATGAGGCTAGCGATTTTTCAGAAGGGTTAGCAGTAGTAACAATGGGGGGAAAATCCGGTTATATCGATGTGTCAGGTAACTTGGTTATTCCTTTTGGTGGTTCTAAGTTTTCTGAAGGATTGGCTTCTGTAAGAGCTAGCGATAGCAAATTGGTGGGTTATATTGACAAAACGGGTAAATTTGTGATTTCGCCTCGTTTTTACAGTGCTTATGAATTTGAGAACGGCTTAGCAGACGTGGAAGCAATGAATGGTAAGAGAGGTTTGATTGACAAAACTGGGAAATATGTAATCGAACCAAAATTTGAAACTTACACTACCTTTTCTGAAGGATTGGCAATAGTAGGAGTCCGTGAAAACGGAGAACAAAAATACGGCTATGTTGACCAAACAGGAAAGATAGTAATAGAGCCTCAATTTGAGAGAGCTGGGTTCTTCGATCAAGGATTGGCAGTAGTAGGGGTGAAAACTGAAGTGAAAATACAAAAAGATTGTGAGAACGCTGAGTGTAACAACCAGAGTAAGCTTTCTGGGTCTTCACCGTACAAGTCTTGTAAACTGTTGAATTTCATGCGGCGCGGATAGAAATCTTTGAGCTGGATGTTTACCCGCAAGCCGTGACTTTAACAACAGGAGTAAAGCGATCGTTACTGGTGGGATAGGTTTTGACTATGGCAATCTTTTAATCAATATTCCTCCCATTAAGACCACTTAATTAAAAAAAATATTATGCAAAAGAAGGCTATTTTCTTTGGTATATGTTTAATTTGTTTCCTGTTGTTAATTGCTCAACCTACAATGTCTACTACTTACTCCCAAAATACCGAATCAAAAACCGTCTACAAGTATGGCTTCATTAACAAGAAAGGTCAGTATGTAGTTCCACCTCAATTTGATACATTTTATGGTTTTTCCGAAGGGTTAGCCGTAGTAGAGAGAGAAGGAAAACAAGGATATGTAGACACAACTGGCAAAATTGTTATCCCCTTTAAATTTGAAGGTGTTACTCATAATTTTTCAGAAGGATTGGCAACAGCGACACTCAAGCGTGACGACAAGATAGGTTATATTGACAAGACAGGTAATTATGTCATCTCCCCCCAATTTGATGAAGCACGAGATTTTGTAGAAGGACTGGCTGTCGTCAAAATCAAGGATAAATATGGCTACGATAAATATGGCTACATTGACAAAAAAGGTAAGTATGCAGTTCAACCTCAATTTGATTATGCTACTAGATTTTATCAAGGTCTAGCTCTAGTAGAAATTAGGAACGACAAGACTTCTATTAACAAGTATGGCTTAATTGACAAGACAGGCAAATACAGGCTCAAACCTAGTTTCGATTATATTCAAGATCCTGACAGTCAGGGCATATCTGCTCTTGTTGCTGAATTCAAAGAAGGACTAATGCGAGTTGGTGTAGTGGACGAGTCTTGTCCTAAAAAAAATGACACCTCTGATTATGTGAAAAAGAAGTTCGGCTTTATTGACAGGACGGGAAAGATTGTAATCCCCCTCAAATTTGAGAGTGTGGGCGATTTTTATAATGGGCGAGCAGTAGCTTTATTTCGTACTGGAACCACAGCTAAAACTTGCGATGCTAAGGGTGGCAAATACGGTTACATAGATCGAACAGGAGAGGTTGTCATTCCACCTCAATTTGATGAGGCTAGCGATTTCTCAGAAGGGTTAGCAGCCGTAACAATCGGGAAAAAATCAGGTTATATTGATGTGTCAGGAAAATTTGTAATTAATGAGCCTAAATTTTCAGAAGGATTAGCTATTGTTAGAAGTCGTGACAACGGATTATACGGCTATATCAACAAGACAGGTAAATTTGTCATTCCCCCTCGTTTTTCCTTTACTCTTGGCTTTAATAACGGCTGGGCTATCGTGGAAATTAACGGTAAGAGAGGTATGATTGACAAGACGGGGAAATATATAATCGAACCAAAGTTTGATAGTGTTACTACATTTTCCGAAGGACTGGCGATAGTAGGAGTCCATGAAAACGGAGAACAAAAATACGGCTATGTTGACCAAACAGGAAAGATAGTAATAGAGCCTCAATTTGATGAGGCTGGGTTCTTTGAGCAAGGATTGGCAGTAGTAAGGGTGAAAATTGAAGTGAAAATACAAAAAGATTGTGAGAACGCTGAGTGTAATAATCAGAGTCAGCCTTCTGGGTCTTCACCGCACTTATCCTGTAAGCTAAGGAGTGCGATTAAGGCTTTATTCACCGATACAAAGAAGTGAGAGGTCATTGTTATAAAGGTTTCACCACATTAGAATACAAAACAAAACTAGCATGAGCTCAAAAACTACTATGCCTAAGTATAAAATACTCATCTTTATGAGTATCTTTTTAATTTATTTTTTCTTGTCAATTAGTCAGCCTAATATGTTTACTAAATTATCGGAAGATACATATTCAAAAATTTTTTCACAAACTGTATATAAGTATGGATTCATTAACAAGACAGGTAAGTATGTAGTTCCACCTCAATTTGATAGCATTGGCGATTTTTCAGAAGGACTGGCATTAGTAATTGTTGGCAATAAAAGTGGCTATATAAACAAAACTGGCCAACTTGTTATCCCTTTGAAATTTGAAGTTCTCGCTCTTGCTAGGCTATTTTCAGTGGGAAGCGAGAATTTTTCAGAAGGATTTGCAGCAGCTATAAGCGAAACCGAAGGCAAGTCAGGTTATATTGACAAGAAAGGTAATTATGTCATATCCCCGCAATTTGATGAAACAAAAATTTTTTCAGAAGGACTAGCAGCCGTTAAAATCAACGAGAAATATGGCTACATTAATAAACAGGGCAATTATGTAATTCAACCTCAATTTGAGTACGCTAGTAATTTTTTAAAAGGTATAGCCATAGTACAACTTTACGAAGTAAAAATTAATAACGAAAAAAAATACTACAAGTATGGATTAATTGACAAAAGAGGCAAATACATAGCCAATCCCAAGTTCGATCGTATTAGCGATACTGATACTAATCGCAGCTTTACTTCTATTGCTGAATTCAAAGAAGGACTAATGCGGGTTGGTATGGGGGGTGACTATTATCGCATGGTGGGTTACATTAATGCGAAGTGGGGTTTTATTGATAGGACGGGAAAGATTGTCATCCCCATTAAGTTTGATGGGGTTAGCAACTTTTCTAATGGGCGGGCATTGGCTTTCTTTCCTACTGGAACCCCCGACGAAAATGGCTTTATAGTTGGCAAAAGTGGTTACATTGATCGGACAGGAAAGGTTGTTATCTCCCCTCAATTTGACGAGGCTAGCGATTTCTCAAAAGGGTTAGCAAAAGTAAAAATAGGTGAAAAGTCAAGTTATATCGATTTGTCAGGAAAATTTGTACTCCCTCCTGTTAGTGAGCATACATTTTCAGAAGGGTTAGCCCTTGTTATAAGTCGTGATAACGGATTATACGGATATATTAACAAGACGGGTAAATTTGTCATTCCCCCTCGTTTTTCCTTTGCTTTTGACTTTGATAACGGCTCGGCCATCGTGGAAATTAACGGTAAGAGAGGTATGATTGACAAGACGGGGAAGTATATAATCGAACCAAAATTTTACAGTATTACTAAATTTTCCGAAGGGCTGGCGATAGTAAGAGTCGGCGAAGATGGAGAAAAATACGGCTATGTTGACCAAACAGGAAAGATAGTAATAGAGCCTCAATTCGATTGGGCTGGGTTCTTTGAGCAAGGATTGGCAGTAGTAAGGGTGAAAACAGAAGTGAAGGTACAAAAAGATTGTGAGAACGCTGAGTGTAATAATCAGAGTCAGCCTTCTGAACCTTCACCGCACTCATCCTGTAAGCTAATGAGTGCAATTAAAGGGTTTGTTCACTAATACCGTGAGTTGGTTTTTGGAATACCAAAACTTTTTGATACCCATTCCATTACTTCTCATAGAGCGATTGTAGTGGGTGCAGACGGCTACATCCGCACCACTTCGCCACCCTTTCCAGGTGTGACAGAGAGCGGTACTTATACAATTGGATTATTACCCGCAGGAATGCCATCAGTTAGTTCAATTGTTAACGCCAGCACAAAAGCTAATTCAGGACTAATTAACCTTTCGACTAACCTCAACTTTGAGAATAGTTATTTAGGAGCAAAAACGAGTGGAATTGGTGCAGTAGCAGCCACAGAAAATCAATTCGAGGCGACAACATCACTATTAGCTTACTTAGCCCAATCTTCAAACAAGCCACTGGAAATAATCGGAATTCCCAAAGTTGGAGAAACTGTCGTTACTACCGCTCAGGTACAACTCAATACACAAGGAGTTCCTACAGTCTCAGCAGTTCTCTTAGGGCCAGACACTGGGCTAGCAGTCCCTCTTGAACCGCCATCGCTGGAGTCGGCGCAACTGGAGTTCTCCAACAGCGAACCTGTGATATTCTTAACAGGCAGCAATTTCCTCAATGGACTCAACGGCAATCTGGGTGCTAGTTTCGGGGATTTGAAGGTTGACTTCAAGGTGTCCGGTAAGAGCTACTCAGGCACTGTTGTACCGGGACTCAGTAGTTCCCTGGGAGAAAACCGCTATAAAGTGGCGATAAAAGCTCCTATCAGCGTACCTCTGGGCGAGTCGGAAATTGTGCTGTCGCGACCGCAAAAGGAGCGTTTTGGCCCAGGCCCTCTTGATTCTGATGTGGTCAAACGTTCGAGTTTTGAAGACCTCCAATTAAAGCCTGTATTTTCTGACCTAATACTGGTAGCACAGCGCTCTAGTGACAAAATTCAGGTAATCGACGCTCTCAGTTCAGTTCAGAGTCCGTCGAACCCGCAACAGAAGCCACCCAAGGATTTATCGGTGGGGATACCGGGGACAACGGCGGGGACAACCTTAGACCGTCCGGGACTGTTAGCTGTGACCAGTAATGCGACTCGCGCCTATGTACCTTTGGAATATACGGGGCGGGTGGCGATGGTGGATTTGTTGGCGCGGCGTCCGGTTGATGCTGATGCTTCTACGGCGACTGTCGATGATATTAATTTGCCGAGTGGTGCATCTCCTGGAGCAATATCTATTGACCCTTGGGATAATTATGCTTACATCACGGACTCTAAACGGGGTAGCATTTATGTTCTGGATGTTAATCCAGACTCGCCCAGTTATAACCAAGTTGTTCGGACTATCCCAGTTAATGCGACATCAGGACTGCGCCAGATTGCGATTAGCAGTGACGGGCGCAAGCTGTTTGCTACTGCGACTGATGGTTATATTTATGCTGTGAATATTGACCCAGAAGACAAACCGACGGTTCCGAATTCTAATCCTAATAAGTGGTGGGAGCAAATTGGAAAGGTTTTGACTCCTACGGGAGCTTTTGGGTTGGCTGCAACTCCTGACCCGCTCAAAATGGTTTTTACTAATGGTAATAGGGAAACAGACGGCAGCGGTTTTGGGGTGTTGACTGTGAGTGATGACCCTCTGAATTTTGCTCCGACAACTCGTTACACGAATTTAACGCTGACTGATAATAACAATGTCTTTGAGGTGAATGAGGGGGTGGCTGTCACGATGACGGCTGATGGGAAGTATGCGTTTGTGGCTGGTCGTAATAGTAAAAAAATCCTTGAACCTAATGCTAATCCGCTGGCGGGGGGGAATATTGGGATTATTAAAGATCCGTTGGGGCCTAATCCGAAATTAGTTGCTGCTACTGAACCGGTGCCGGGGATTTTAACTAATAATGTGACTCTTTCTGGTGATGGTAAGTATCTGATTGGTTCTTATCCTACTCTGGGTGGTGGTGGAAGTGCTTATGTCTTTGATGTGGGGGAAATTATTAAGACTGTTGAAAATCCTGGTGGTAAAGATTTGACGAAGGTGGCTGTTGATAAGATCGATCCGAAGGTTGTTTCTAAGAGTTTTGCGACGGGTGGTAATCCTTTGGGGTTGCTTGTAGCGCAAAATTTTGAGGACATTCTGCTCAGAGAATTAGAACAGTTTGAAAGGCTACTCAGCGAACCGAATAATCTCAAACAAATAGACGATTTTCTTAAGCGTTGGATACTACCACACATACAGGGGAAATATCCTACCATAGAGCGAATACTGCGTCGGTTCGGGGAAACGGGTGATTGGACGGTGGCAGATACAGAAATCATAGCGTTACTTAATAAGGCAGTTGATAGGTATCGGTTTGATTCTTCTCGAGTAGATGGATCGGGACCTCATGGTGTCAGAGCACCAATTCCAGAAGATCGGGAAATTCATCTCATATTTCGTGGGGTGGCTGGGGGTGCTAATTTTGCTTGGTTTGCGCGTTTAGTAGGGTTAGGCAATTTTGAAAATTTGCCTAATGCAAGCCGACACATGAATCATTATTTGGAGAATTCTGGACAACCATTAACTATTGACATGAATGAATTTAGGAAAGTCCCTACTGTCAAACAAAACATAGATAAAGCAGTGGAAGAGGCTAAAAAAATCATCGCGAGAGCCAGAAAAAATAGCAAAAATCTACATCCAAACACATTGATTAGTGGTGTCCGACAACCTGGTCAGGTAAGAAGAGATGAATCGGAGGATTGGTTCTTTGCAGTGGGTGATTACAGCTACTGGTGGCAAGCCGATCCAGTTAGTGGTGAGATTACCGTACAAATCAGGGACAAATACAATTGGGATCAAACTAAAGACGTACAGATTCTGGGAGTTCCAATCAAGGATGAAATTCTGGGAAGTCTTCATCAAGCTGGGCTTGCCCAGGAATATGAAGTAAGAGGAGAATATAAGCAGCGTATTTAGGAGGATTATGTTATGAATAAAGCAGCGATTATTGCTATTGTTATGCTGACTTTATTACAGTTAGGTAGTTGTTCAAATGCAAATTCTACCAAAGTCTCTGAACCAGAGACTCAAGCATCCCAAATGCCTGTTGATATTGAAGAAGTACAGTCATTTACTCGGATTATCCTACCCAAAAGCTATCGAGATTTGCACGTTGACGATGACAAAGAGCGTAGCCGTATGATATCCATGCGATTCACAATGGATCGCTCTGAATTGGAAAAGTTTTTAACAACAGCAGGTTACAAGGGGAAGGTAAAACTTAATGATACTCGTGAACTGGGAACCGCTAACCTTGCCTGGAAACGGTGGTGGACACCAGACAAAGCCAAAAATTACTTGTCAGGTAGAATTAACCAGCAGAGCCAAGGTAAGCTTTGGCAAAGCCAAATTTTGATAGACCTAGTAAGTGAGCAAACTGTTACTGTCTATCTTCAAGTATTAGAGATATATGGAAGTTAATTGCTCCGGGAAAGACATGAATCTTTGATAGTCCCTTTTACGAGGATTATGTGATAAAAAAAGGAGCGATTATTACCAGTGTTATTCTGACTTTATTTCAGTTAAGTAGTTGTTCAATTGCAACTTCTACCAAAGTCTCTGAACCAGAGACTCAAGCATCTCAAATGCCTGTTGATATTGAAGAAGTGCAATCATTCACTCGGATTATTTTGCCCAAAAGCTATCGAGATTTGCACGTTGACGATGACAAAGAGCGTGGCCGTCTGATTTCTGTGCGGTTCACGATGAACCGCATAGAATTAGATAAGTTCTTAACAGAAGCAGGTTATGAGGGGAAGGCAAAACTTAATGATGGCCGTGAACTGGGAACCGCTCACTTGGCGTGGAAACGCTGGTGGACGCCAGACAATGCAAAGAACTACTTATCAGGTATAATTCGTGAGGATAACTCAGGTAAAGTCTGGCAAAGTCAGATACTGGTAGACCTGGTAAGTGAAAAAACTGTTATTGTGTACCTTCGGGTATTAGAGGTATACGGAAGTTAATTTATCTGGGAAAAACATCGAACTTTGATAGTCCCTTTGAGGAGCTTTAGGTTATGAAGAAAGCAGCGCTTATGGCCAGTATGATGCTGACTTTATTTCAGTTAGGTAGTTGTTCAAACGCAACTTTTACCAAAGTCTCTGAGCCAGAGACTCAAGCATCTGAAATGCCGGTTGATATTGAAGAAGTGCAATCATTTACTCGGATTACTCTACCCAAAAGTTACCGAGACTTGCACGTTTATGACAACAAAGAGCGCGGACGGCTGATGGCTGTGCGATTTACAATGGATCGTTCTGAATTGGAAGAGTTTTTGATAGCAGCAGGTTACAAGGGAAAGGTAAAACTTAATGATAGCCGTGAGCTGGGAAACGGTCAGCTTTCATGGAAAAAGTGGTGGACGCCAGACAATGCAAAGAACTACTTATCAGGTATAATTCGTGAGGAGAACTCAGGTCTAGTCTGGCAAAGTAAGATGCGGGTAGACCTTGCAAGTGAGCAAACCGTTATTGTATATCTTCTGGTATTAGAGGCATCTTGATCTGTATGTGGACGATTCGGATGGGATCAAGGTAAAGAGGTAAACTTTTTAGCAGTGCCAATCAAAGATGAGGTTCTGGGAAGTCTTCATCAAGCGGGTCTTGCCCAGGAATATGAAGTAAAAGGAGAATATAAGTCGCGTATTTAGGAGAGTTACCTTATGATGAATAAAAAAGCACTTATTGCCAGTTTTTTACTGATTTTGTTTCAGTTAATGGGTTGTTCATACACTACTACTAAAGTCTCAAAACCAGAGACTCAAGAATCTGAAATACCTGCCGATCCAGAACAGGTGCAGTTATTTACTCTGATTACTCTACCCAAAAGTTACCGAGACTTGCACGTTTATGACAACAAAGAGCGCGGACGGCTGATGGCTGTGCGATTTACAATGGATCGTTCTGAATTGGAAGAGTTTTTGATAGCAGCAGGTTACAAGGGGAAGGTAAAACTTAATGATATCCGTGAACTGGCAAACGTTCACCTTGCGTGGAGGCGGTGGTGGACACCAGACAAGGCTAAGAACTACTTATCAGGTATAATCCGTGAGAATAACTCAGGTAAAGTCTGGCAAAGCGAGATATTGGTAGACTTGGTAAGTGAAAAAACTGTTATTGTGTACCTTTATGTGTTAGAGGGATAAGGAAGTTAATTTTTATGGGAAAAACATCAAGCTTTAATAGTCCCTTTTAGGAGGATTATTTTATGAATTTGGCGTACCAATCGGCACCGAAGTTTTATTTATGCGAAAGGGGTCGCTACCGACTGGGGCTGATAGCTGGAACGAAACTTGGCTGATACAAGAATCAGGAGTAGTAGGTGCAGACGGCTACATCCGCACCACTTCCCCACCCTTTCCAGGCGTGACAGAGAGCGGTACTTATACAATTGGATTATTACCCGCAGGAATGCCATCAGTCAGTTCAATTGTTAACGCCAGCACAAAAGCTAATTCAGGACTAATTAACCTTTCGACTAACCTTAACTTTGAGAATAGTTATTTAGGAGCAAAAACGAGTGGAATTGGTGCAGTCGCAGCCACAGAAAATCAATTCGAGGCGACAACATCACTATTAGCTTACTTGGCGCAATATTCAAACAAGCCGCTGGAAATGATCGGAATTCCCAAAGTTGGGGAAACTGTCGTTACGGAGGCTCAGGTACAACTCAATACAGAAGGAGTTCCTACAATTTCGGCAGTTCTAAATGGGCCGGATACTGGGTTAGCAATTCCCCTCGAACCACCGTCGCTGGAGTCGGTGGAACTGGAGTTCTCCAACAGTGAACCTCTGGTGTTTTTGACAGGTAGCAATTTCCTAAATGGACTCAATGGTAATCTCGGCTCTAGTTTCGGAGATTTGAAGGTAGACTTCTGGATGGGAGGTAAGAATTACTCTGGTACTGTTGTACCGGGACTCAGTAGTTCGCTCGGAGAAAACCGCTATAAAGTGGCGGTAAAAGCTCCGATTAGCGTACCACTGGGCGAGTCGGAAATTGTGCTGTCGCGACCGCAAAAGGAGCGTTTTGGCCCAGGCCCTGTTGATTCTTCAGTAGTTAAACGTTCGAGTTTTGAAGACCTCCAGTTAGAGCCTGTATTTTCGGATTTGATACTGGTAGCGCAACGGAATAGTGACAAAATTCAGGTAATTGACGCTCTCAGTTCAGTTCAGAGTCCGCCGGACCCGCAACAGAAGCCTCCCAAGGATTTATCGGTGGGGACATCAAGCGTGACAGACCGTCCGGGACTGTTAGCTGTGACCAGTAATGCGACTCGCGCCTATGTACCTTTGGAATATACGGGGCGGGTGGCGATGGTGGATTTGTTGGCGCGGCGTCCGGTTGATGCTGATGCTTCTACGGCTGCTGTCGATGATATTAATTTGCCGAGTGGTGCATCTCCTGGAGCAATATCTATTGACCCTTGGGATAATTATGCTTACATCACGGACTCTAAACGGGGTAGCATTTATGTTCTGGATGTTAATCCAGACTCGCCCAGTTATAACCAAGTTGTTCGGACTATCCCAGTTAATGCGACATCAGGACTGCGCCAGATTGCGATTAGCAGTGACGGGCGCAAGCTGTTTGCTACTGCGACTGATGGTTATATTTATGCTGTGAATATTGACCCAGAAGACAAACCGACGGTTCCGAATTCTAATCCTAATAAGTGGTGGGAGCAAATTGGAAAGGTTTTGACTCCTACGGGAGCTTTTGGGTTGGCTGCAACTCCTGACCCGCTCAAAATGGTTTTTACTAATGGTAATAGGGAAACAGACGGCAGCGGTTTTGGGGTGTTGACTGTGAGTGATGACCCTCTGAATTTTGCTCCGACAACTCGTTACACGAATTTAACGCTGACTGATAATAACAATGTCTTTGAGGTGAATGAGGGGGTGGCTGTTACGGTGACGGCTGATGGAAAGTATGCGTTTGTGGCGGGTCGTAATAGTAAAAAAATCATCTTGGGTGAAGATCCGCTGGCGGGGGGGAATATTGGGATTATTAAAGATCCGTTGGGGCCTAATCCGAAATTAGTTGCTGCTACTGAACCGGTGCCGGGGATTTTAACTAATAATGTGACTCTTTCTGGTGATGGGAAGTATCTGATTGGTTCTTATCCTACTCTGGGTGGTGGTGGAAGTGCATATGTCTTTGATGTGGGGGAAATTATTAAGACTGTTGAAAATCCTGGTGGTAAAGATTTGACGAAGCTGGCTGTTGATGTGGTTAATCCTAAGATTGCTGCTAATGTTTTTGCGACTGGTGGTAATCCTTTGGGGTTGGTTGCTGCTGCTCCCGACGATCCATGCTTAACACTCATACAGAAAATTATAGCCCTTGGTAAAGAGTTGAAAAAACGCTTCGACGATCTGCGCTTAGACGATCAGGATCTTTTTAATCGGCGTAATAAAATCAGCGATCCTCCAGTCCCGCGAATTCCTCCCTTATCTGGTCGCCCGACTACAGTGACTAGCGATCCTGGTTCTTGGGATGGACACATACTACAGTACGATATAGTTCAAAAAGAGTTGAAAAAATTGCTCCAAGATATTGAAAAAATGGACAATTGTGATGATAATGATCCCTATGGATACGGCGGGAACACAATGCAAGATGCCTATGACCAAGCTGTGGAGTATAGTCAAAAACAACCTCCTAAAGAGCCAGATATCAGAAACCGAAGTAGCTTACTGGCACGGGCCAATGAGCTGGGCGCACAGGTGAAAGACGGTGCTTTATGGGTAGGAGCGGGGGTAGTAGGAGCTGTTCTGCTGGCATTGGAAGTAATTGCAAGGCTTCTGGGATTAGAGTTACGTTCTAAGCCTTGATAGACACGATCATTTATGACAAAACAAAACTGTTTGGAACTTGATTTTTATTGGAAAGACACTGAAAGCTCGGAGTATTTGGAAGCTTTGTCTTTGCCAACTCTACCTTGGGCGGCTCCTTTCCTACCGCTGCTGGGATTGCCAAATGCTCTATTAGAGCAACCATCTATCTGGGAGTCCATTTATACCCAGGCTTTTATTGAGCATGAGACTCGCTATCGGATGAGGGATTGGACAGGTACACATGGGGAGCGAGGCGAGCTGGTACGGCAGGTAATTGTGAAGGCGTTGCCCCTGCTAGCACAGCAGATGGGACGGAATGTGGCAATTGATTTAGAGAAATGGGTCAGGTTTCACTTCTTCTGTCCTGAAGCCAAAAGAGCGATGAGAGAGTGGGAAAGAACTCTTCGGATTGCCTATTTTTCGCCAAATTCCCGTAAGTATCAGAGAAAAATTCCTCCATCCGCCGTCTTAGTGCCGATATTGCCTCTTATTGAGGAATTGATGGATTTCGATCGCAGAACCGAGATCAATGATGCTTTAAAGCGTGTTGCTCCACCACCTCCATACGAGCAGATTCCCTACGAATATATGGAACATTGTTATGAAATGACAATGATTTCGGGGGTACTCGATCAAGCGCTGACTTTGAAAGCTTTGCAAACAATTGCCTCTAGACTCAATGACATGGAACGAAAAGAAGTGGCGATGTGGGCGCAGGCTCAAGCTCTTATTATGTATAGAGATGGTAAGCCAGAGAATCTGTGTGGAGATAAGTATTTGCAAGTTGAACTTCCCTGCTTTGATGTTCCATCATTACTTGACTTTTCTACTGTAGATGAGAGTGCGCTGGATGGAAACCACCACGAGGATCGGACTGTGGATTGATCGGTGATACCTAATATAATGCGTAATCAATTAACTACAATAATTAGCCTTTGCAGCTATTTTTACTCATCCTTAGAGGTAATTATAGCGACACAGCCTGTATATGAAATAACTATTATTCTACGGTCTTTTGAATTGACAGCTCGTGGCGAAAGGTTTTGGGTTGCCCCTAATGCAGCAGAACATTTTACTGAACAATTGTTAGGATATATACGCAGTAGAGGATCTGATCGAGGTGCTGAGTTATTCACCCAGTTTGTACTGGAAGATTTCAGGCCGGCAGTCGTTCAAGCAGTTCAACAAGGCATAACTTACTGTCAACGCTGTAGGGTTTGGGCATGAGTTGTGCGTTAGCGAAGCCTCCCGTAGGGAATCGCTCGGAGCAGCAAAAGGGACTACTTACAATTTATGGCATAACCGCGGCTGGCGGTTGCTATAAAAATGAATTGATGAAAGTCAGTAAACTCTAGTGGAGAACCGGGGTATAATCAAAAGTGAGGAGTGAGAATTTGGAACTCAAAATCAAGAGTTGTTATAAATTCTGACTTCGCAGTTAAAAATTATGATGTTTTAAAGTGCAATTATGGTAGAACTCTCGTGTAAAAGCGAATACGCAATCTTGGCTTTGCTGGAACTCGCTGATTGTTATGAAGAAGGTGAACCGCTGCAAATTCGCCAGATAGCGGCTCAGCAAAATATTCCCGATCGATATTTAGAACAGTTGCTGGCTACCATGAGACGCAGCGGGCTGATTCGCAGCCAGCGAGGAGCAAAGGGAGGTTATATCTTGGCGAGGGAACCCTGGAAAATTACACTCCTAGAAATTGTCAACTGCCTCGAAGGCTCTGATTTCGATCGCTCTGAAAAAGACTCCCCGGCTCAAACTGTAGAAAGTGCCGTGATTTGGGAAGTTTGGCAAGAAGCGCGCTCAAGAGCTAACTCGGTTTTGCAAAAATACACTCTACAGGATCTGTGCCAAAAACGCAATGGCAGGCGGCAGCTCAATATCATGTATTACATCTAGTGAAGGATATTAGACAAGAAAATCTGTAATTATTAGAAATTAACGATTGACCCTCAACAACAAACTGACAAAGATTATGCGTATTGCTCGCGACATTACAGAATTGGTGGGCCGGACGCCCTTGGTGCAACTCAACCGTATTCCCCAAGCCGAAGGCTGCTTAGCCCGGATTGTGGTAAAACTTGAAGGCATGAATCCGGCAGCGTCTGTTAAAGACCGCATCGGCGTCAATATGGTCAATGCAGCGGAGGCCCAAGGGCTGATTACTCCGGGAACAACGGTTTTAGTGGAACCGACTTCTGGCAATACTGGCATTGCTTTGGCTATGGTGGCGGCGGCTAAGGGTTACAAGTTGATTTTGACAATGCCGGATACGATGAGCACGGAACGTCGATCGATGTTGCGTGCTTACGGGGCCCAACTAGAACTGACACCAGGAATTGAGGGGATGAGTGGCTGCATCCGTCGCGCTCAAGAGATTGTTGACAAAACGCCCAATGCGTATATGTTGCAGCAGTTTCGGAATCCAGCTAACCCGCAGATTCACCGGGAAACAACAGCGGAGGAAATTTGGGAAGATACAGATGGTGAGGTGGATTTTCTGATTTCTGGGGTTGGGACTGGCGGTACGATTACGGGTATCTCGGAGGCGATCAAGTCGCGAAAACCTGGATTTAAGGCGATCGCAGTTGAGCCGGCTAACAGTCAGGTACTTTCCGGCGGAAAGCCTGGGCCTCACAAAATTCAAGGTATTGGTGCTGGTTTTGTGCCGCCGGTGCTGAATGTTGATGCGATCGACGAGATTGTAGTTGTTACAGATGACGAGGCGATCGCCTACGGGCGGCGCTTAGCCAGGGAAGAAGGACTTTTGTCCGGTATTTCCAGCGGTGCGGCATTGTGTGCAGCTTTGACGATCGGCAAGCGTCCCGAAAATGCCGGAAAATTGATAGTGATGATTCAGCCTAGCTTCGGCGAACGCTATCTGAGCACTCCCTTGTTCCAAGATCCCGAACTGAACCTGGCCGTGGCTGTCAACTAGAGTCGCTTTGGACTTAAGTCGAGAAATACATTGAGAGCAGGGCGTACAATAAACGCTCTGCTTGATTTATGGCTTCGTTCCTAGCCATAACAGAGGCAGCTACGGGAGATGATATTAGTGCTGAAGGTCGATCGACTTGCCACTACAAAAAAATCAATATTTTTATAAAATAGATTGTTATGATCGTTTGAAAACTTAGGTTTTTTTACTTACAATTGTTTGCATTTATCTAAGATAAATACTTAAAAAAATAGCAAACAACGAGGTAATTGTCAAGCATTTTTTCGCAGATTATCAATATTTCAAGGAAATAAAAGCGTGTCTTCCGTGATTAATCACTACCAAACCCTAAACGTTAACCCAACCGCAACACAAGCCGAGATTAAACAAGCCTACCGCCGTTTAGTCAAATTATTTCATCCAGATAGCAAGAGCAAAACAGCCGGTCACGAAGAGATTGTCCGGCTGAATGCAGCCTATGAAATATTAGGAGACTCGCAACAGAGGCAATCTTACGATCGCCAACTTTCCCAGCACACCAAACAGCAAGCACAAGCCGCTAACAACGTCAGCTACCAGCAAAAACAAACTGCACGCGACGCCGACGAACAAATGGAACAGTGGCTGATGAAAGTATACAAACCAGTTAATCGAATACTCAACAGCATATTGAAGCCCCTCAAAAAGGAAATTGACCAATTATCAGCAGATCCTTTTGATGACGAACTGATAGAAAAGTTTCAAAATTATCTCGAAACCTGTCGCGAATTTCTCAAAAAAGCGCAAAACTTTTTTCGCTCAATGCCGAATCCATCTAATGTAGCTGGAGTTGCCGCTCATCTCTACTACTGCATCAATCAAGTGGGGGACGGAATAGAAGAATTGCATCTATTTACCCTTAATTATGACGATCGACATTTGCACACCGGTCAAGAATTGTTTAGAATTGCTGCTAAATTGCGGCGGGAAGCACAGGCAGAATTGAAAGTGAAAGGTTAGCGAATAAGTTATTGGTTATTGGTTATTGGTTATTGGTTATTGGTTATTGGTTATTGGTTATTGGTTATTGGTTATTGGTTATTGGTTATTGGTTATTGGTTATTGGTTCTTTGTTATTTGTTATTTGTTAGTTCCAATGCCCAATGCCCAATGCCCAATGCCCAATGCCCTATGCCCAATGCCCTATGCCCAATGCCCTATGCCCATTCCAAATGATTGTATCAAATCCCAAAAAGAAATTGAATTCGTTTCCGAATTTTCAGAAAGGGAGTTTGTTCCAGAGCATCATCATCTAACAATCCTAAATCTCTCAAAGCTTGCTGGCGTTCCGACAATTTTTGAGCAATTTGATCGGCTAAATTCGGCTGTTCGACTAAAAGTTTCTGCAAGTCGTGGCGTTCCACTACAAACAAAATAGCATCTTCCCTAGTCCGAACAGTCGCCGTTCTCGGAGTCCCCAACAGCAAAGATATTTCCCCAAAAAACTCCCCCTCATGAAGCGTAGCAATATATTTATCGGCTTTTTGAGAAAGAACTTCTACAGCACCCGAAAGAATAATATAAAAAGAATCGCCTGGGTCATTTTCTTTGCATACAACCTGTCCCGCTGGAAACAGTTGTCGGTAGCCGTATTCAATTAACTGCCGCAGTTCTAAATCCGTACATTGTTCAAAATAAGTTACTCGCCGCAACAAATCCCGCAATGTCCAATTATTCAGAGATTTTTGCCCAGTTTTATTAGGCTCTGAAATGCTGGGATTTGGCTGAGGTTTTGAGTGCTTAGTATGCTGCGGAAAGACTTGGCCGTTAGAAATATCGGTGTCTCTGCTGTCAAAAACATTACTTAACTCTTGCGGATTTCGCAGCCACAAATCTCGCTGAGGAAAAGGAATTTCGATGCTGCGGTTGCGAAATTCGTAATCTATTAAAAAATTGATTGCACTTTTGATTGCATCGCTTTCCTGCGGCTGGTCAATCCACACTAAAAGGTCAAAGTTTAAAGCATTATCTCCAAATCCGCGAAACCATACTTTCGGAGAAGGATGAGATAAGACATGGGATTCCATCCTTGCAGCCACTAACAGTGCTTCGGTAACTAATACTGGGTCAGTTCCGTAAGCAACGCCGACGGGGATGTGCAAGCGGCATCTGGGGTCTCTGTAACTCCAGTTAATAATGTTGGTTTCGACAAACTTAATATTCGGTATAATTACAAAGAGACCGTCAACTGTTTTAATGATTGTCGAGCGGATCGAAATATTTTCTACAGTTCCTAACAAATTTGCTATTTCAATAAAGTCTCCGACTCTAATTTGCTGCTCGAATAGCAGGGTGAGACCGCTGATAAAGTTGCTGGCTAGATTTTGCAACCCGAAGCCAAAACCAATGCCGACGACGCCAGCTAAGACGGTTAGAGAAGTGAGGTTAATGCCAGCACCTTG
Organism: Microcoleus sp.; assembly: GCA_042408215.1. GTDB lineage: Bacteria > Cyanobacteriota > Cyanobacteriia > Cyanobacteriales > Microcoleaceae > Microcoleus. Next base: position 648,500 of record JAYFMW010000005.1, read on the forward strand.
CAGGACGAATATACAGCCAAAAGTTGCTAAAATATAGCTAATGATGGTGGAGATTGCTTCTCTACTCCCTCGATCTAATCCCATCCGAACTAGCAGGCTGCGCTTGATACCTTCACTGATGACCCGAGCTACAATGAAGGCAAATACAGCTAATACAATTACTTTGAGGAGCGCGCTGATGGAAAAATGAGTGTCCCCAATATAAAATAACGGGGTTGTCAGCACACCAGACAAATTTTCAAAAAAACGATCGGCTCCTACAGTAATCCAATTCATTAATATTTGGTAATGGGTAATGGGTAAATTGATTAGTAATTTTAATCTAAAATCCCTGGATCGGAAATCGAAAATCGGATGGGTAATCCGTAATGGGCTTTCCAGACACCCAAATCAGTTAACAACGAATGGAGAGAGCGGATTTTGTAAGGAGATGATCTGGGGGATGTCTGGCATTGTGCGCTCTTACCAGCCCAACGGCTCTAGCTTTCGCGGCGTATTGCCCATAGGTGGAAAATTGGTATAAATTCATTGACAGCAACCTCAAAGTATTGGAAAATTCCAGCAAAAATTAGTTTATCCTTAAGAAGTAAGTCCTTGACAGAACTTAACAAGCTTACCTTACTTGACTTTATGCAGTGCATCATCAATCGTCGGGCACAGTTTTCGGCGAGTCATCGTTACTGGCTACCGGAGTTGAGCGAAGCCGAGAATTTTGAGCGGTTTGGCCCAACTGCCCGCGCACCGGGACACGGACACAATTACGTTGTTTACGTTTCTATGGTAGGAGAACTCGATGAGTATGGTATGGTGCTCAACCTGTCTGATGTCAAACAGGTCATCAAGCGGGAAGTTACCAACTATCTCGACTTTTCCTATCTCAACGAAGCGTGGCCGGAATTTCAGGAGACTCTGCCAACTACCGAAAACATAGCACGCCAAATTTGGCAGCGGCTAGCTCCTCATTTGCCTTTGAGCAAAATTCAATTGTTTGAACATCCAGAACTTTGGGCAGAATATTTAGGAAATGGAATGGAAGCTTATCTGACTCTCAGCACTCATTTTAGCGCCGCCCACCGGTTAGCTCGTCCCGATTTGAGTTTTGCAGAAAACTCGGAAATTTACGGCAAATGTGCTCGTCCCAACGGTCACGGCCACAACTATCATTTAGAGGTGACTGTTAAGGGGGAAATGGATGGGCGGACTGGCATGATTGCCGATTTGGGGGCTTTGCAAAAGGCGGTTGATGATTATGTTGTTGAACCCTTGGATCACACTTTTTTAAATAAGGATATTGCTTATTTTGAGAAGATTGTGCCGACGGCGGAGAATATTGCCGTTTATATTGGGCAATTATTGCGATCGCCCATTCGCGAATTGGGAGCACAATTGCACAAGATCAAGCTGACTGAAAGTCCCAATAATTCCTGTGAAATTTACTGCGCTGATTTAGAGTCAGCGGCGGCTGACAATCAGCAGCGGGGAGCTATTTTAGCAGCAGTGTAAAGTCAAGAATCCTGTTTGTAGGGGCGGGTTCACCAGAATATCGGTCATCAACCAGGTCAAACTTAGTATCGGTTTTCCGTCTGAGTCACAATCTTTTCGATCCCCCCTAACCCCCCTTAACAAGGGGGGAAAAGAGCGTTCTCAAAGTCCCCTTTTTTAAGGGGGATTTAGGGGGATCGAGGCTTCGCTCGAAATGAGAGAGACAGAGGGTTTTAGTAATTCGATATAAACCCGTCGCCACGCCATCATCCATTTATACTTATTTGACAAAAATGTTCGCCCCGTTTTCCTGATAAATCAGGGGCTGCGCGTATTTTGAAGATAGCATCCCAATCTCTTTCCTGTCGGCTATTTTAACTGCTGGTAGTACGATCGCGATCGCTGGATAGCTAACAACCAAGCACTAATTTATTCTAGACGAGTTGACGTTTATGCGGGTCTCAAATGTAGCTCTCTTGACTCTGGCTGCCCTAGCATCCCAGAATTTAACTGCTAAGACTAGCGCCACTCCTGCTGCACCAAGCACCATTCCTGAGACGGCGCGGGCTAGCAACTTTGTGGATGCGATCGATAGTACCACACCGCGTCCTGCTGAGTCAATTAGCGCTCCCGAAACGATCGCCAGCGAACAATTTTCGCCGAGGAATTGGGCCAAATCCCAGACTGGTTTGCTGGTTGCTGCTGCATCACCAGAGTTATCTGCCGCAGCCAAAACCAAGGCTAATATTTTTTCTGCATCCGGGGACGAATTAGCAAAATCTTTACAGGAAACCTGGCTGGCTAAATTAATTGAATCCGGGGTTGAAAGCACTCCCCAAGTTCGTGATGCTTTCGATTTTCTTGCGGCGCGTGCTGGTGTCAGTGCAGAATCTGAATACAGTTTTAATAGTACCACAACTATTCTGAATGTTTTGCTAATTATTGCGCTCCTATGTCCACCAGTGACAATTGCATTTTTTTGGTCAATCCGACGGGTAGTAATCCAACAGTTGGTGGCTGACACAAATCAAAGATTACAGGGGATTGGGGTCTTAGAATCAGAGCTAAAAAACTCAACTCAATTAACTCAAAAGTTGAAAGATGAATTAGAATCGCAAATCAGTGCAGCTAAACAATCTGTTGATTTTTTAACTAGAGAAAGTGAACTTTCCAAATATTCGGTAGAGCAAATTGAAACTCTTAAATCTCAATTTATGATGCACCTGCAAGTTTTGCTTACCGAAGTTAACGAAAGAAAAACTCAAATTGTGCAAGAAATTTCCCAAGGCCCCGCAGTTGTTGCACAAGAAGCGGTCAAACTCGCACCTCAACCACAGCTTAATATTTCCGAACAGTCACCAGTTGAATCTGTTGGTAGCGATGGGGAAAATTGGATTGCTGATGATTATATCAAGCAAGGTGAAGGGCTTTATTATGAACAGAATTATGCTCGGGCAGTTGTCTGCTTTGAAAAAGCTATTTTCTTGAATGATAATTTAGATCGGGCTTGGTATTGGTGCGGAAATGTGTTAATAAAGTTACAGCGCCTAGCAGAAGCGATCGCCTGTTATGACCAAGCAATATCTCGGAAATCCGATCGATACGAATCCTGGTATTATAAAGCACATTTGCTGGTCAGATTGCAACGGTACGAAGAGGCGATCGTGTGCTACGAGCGAGCCAGCTCGATCGCTCCCAAAAATTACGCTCCTTGGCACAATATAGCAGCTTTATTGGGCAAATTGCAGCACTACGAAGAAGCCGTTGCTGCCTACGATCGCGCCCTAGCTATCAAAGCAACCGACAGCGAAATCTGGCACAACCGAGGGGCGATGTTAGGGAAACTACAAGAGTATGCACAGGCTGTCGATTCTTACGATCGCGCAATTTCTCTTAATCCCAATAGATACGAAACTTGGTACAATCGAGGCAATATGCTGTGGAAATTGTTCCGCTACGCCGATGCTGTGGTTTCTTACGATCGGGCGATCGGCATCCAGCCTGAAAAATATGAAGTTTGGTACAATAGAGGCGCTGTGCTCGGAAGAATGCAGCGCTATCAAGAAGCGATCGAATCTTACGACAAAGCAATTGCAATTAAATCAAACGACTTTGAATTATGGCACAACCGAGGGGTAGCTTTCGATAAACAGTCCCAGCACTCATCAGCAATTGCATCTTACGAGCAAGCAATTATGATTAAGCCTGACTGTTACGAAGCCTGGTTTGGTAAAGGCGAATCCTTAGCAAAATTGCAGCAGCAAGAAGCAGCGATCGCAGCTTATGAAAAAGCGATTACTATCAAGCCAGAATCCTACGACGCTTGGCGTCATTTGGGGATAGTATTGTCAGAAGTAAAGCGCTATGAAGAAGCAATGGCAGCTTACGATCGAGCGATCGCCATCCAGCCAGAAAATGCCGAAGCGAGGCGCGATCGAGGCGCAGTTGTATCAGAATTAAAACAGGATACAGACAAAATTGAATCCGGTGAAAAAGAAACTGAAGTTAAGCCCAATTCGGTTGTTCAAAATTCCTAGGTGTCAGGTAATCGCGAGGCGCACCTACAGCCGTCTGCTGTATTTCATCCGATTGAAAACTGCTCTCAGTTAGTGACGAGTATTTAACCAGATAATTAGTTGCCGGCATCAATGGTTGATCGAACCAGCCCCTACAGTTATTTACGACTATTTAACCAGACTTGATATCGGGCAGTTAAATGCTTTTTGTCCAAGGTTTGTCAGCTAAATTTTTCCTCTTTTTTCCGCTCCGTTTGGGGCGGTTTTTTTATGGTAAATTTAGGTAAGCTGCAAACAAGGAGAATAGTTATATGTCTGTTCAGCTTCAAAAACGGTTATTTACAGTAAAAGAATATCATTTGATGACTGAGGCTGGTATTCTCTCGGAGGGCGATCGGGTAGAACTCATAGAAGGGGAGATTGTGCAAATGGCTGCAATTGGAACTCGTCATGCAAGTTGTGTAAACCGCCTCGCGCGGCGGTTCAGCTTGATTCCCGAAGATCTGGCGACTTTTGCTATCCAAAACCCAGTTAAGTTGACGGAGCGCACTGAACCTCAACCGGATGTTGTATTGCTGCTACCTCGCGCTGATTACTATGCTACAGCCCATCCAGTACCGTCTGAAGTTTTGCTGTTAGTTGAGGTTTCAGATAGTACGGTTGATTATGACAGAGATGTGAAAGTATCCATTTACGCTCGTTCAGGGATTCAAGAAGTTTGGCTGGTAGATTTAGTGAGAAAATTGTTTGGAAGTCTACCGCCAGCCAGGCCCGAACGGTTATAGTTTAATGCTCAAGTTTTGGCGCGGTCAACAAGTTGCGCCGCTGGCTTTTACCGAATTTGAAGTGAGCGTTGATTTTATATTGGGTTAGAATAAGTAATGGCAGCTTACGATCGAGCGATCGCCATTAAGCCTGAGAATGCGGAAGCTTGGCGGAATCGAGGCGCAGTTGTATCAGAATTAAAACAGGATACAGACAAAATTGAATCGGGTGAAAAAGAGACTTAAATTCAGCTATACTGGCTTAGGGGCAAATAAGGTGAGCGCGATCGCGATTAGTACCGGTGACCTGGCGAGACTAACTGGTGGGTAGGTAGGCCAGGGGGGCCTGAGTTGCTAATGGAGTCCGGCTCTTCTGATAATTGTCTGAAAATTAGAGTGCTTTTACCACATGACCCAAAAACCACATCAATCTGAAAATTTAGAAGCCGATGTAAATCGTCTACTGCGGCTGTTGGAAAAGGAACCATCTTTGAAAGGGCAGCACGATATTGCCGCAATTAAGGCTTGCCGTAATAAGGCAATTGCTCCCAGATTCGAGATTGTCTTTGCGGGGACGTACAGTGCTGGTAAGTCGATGCTGATCAATGCTTTGCTAGGGCAAGATTTGCTTTACAGCAGTACAGGTCATGCTACTGGCATCGAATGCTACATAGAGTATGCCAAGTCGTCAAAGGAAGAACGAGTTGAACTTATGTTTCTTAGCGTCTTAGAAGTGCAGGAAGAGGTCAATGACAGATATAAAACTCTGGCTCTGGAACTAAAGTCAGTTGACATTACTCCAGAGGGTGCCATTGAAAAATTAAGGTCACAATGTCAAAAAATTACTGAAAATCATAAGGGTTCTGGGAAAACTGAGAAGGAAGACGAAGCAGAGGGACTGCTGACATTACTTGATGGATTTGAGGCTAACCGCCAATACATCGACCAATCGAAAAATAATACTTATGGGATGGAGGATTTAGGTCTTTCCAACAAGGATGCACATAATTATGCTCGTCGCGGCATAAACAGTGCTGTTCTCAAGCGCATTAAATACTACTGCCATTATCCCCTGTTAGAGGATGGTAACGTCCTAGTTGACTTGCCAGGGATCGATGCCCCAGTGTTAAGAGATGCAAAATTAACCTATCGCAAAGTTGAAGATACTAACACCTCTGCTGTCATCTGTGTGATGAAGGCCGATCAAGAAGGGGAGATAGAGACAGCAGAAAAGAAACTAATAGAAGCAATACGGGAAAACTCAGGAATTGGCGATCGCGTCTTTTACGTCTTTAACCGCATCGACAAAACTTGGCGTTACCCCAAACTGAAACAAGAACTGGACGATCTGATTAGTGAAGATTTCAGTAATACACGAAGGGGAATTTATGAAACTAGCGCATTGCTGGGTTTCTGGGCTAGTCAACTCAAAAATATAAGTGAAAGCGATGATCGCTGGGGACTAGATACTATATTTGAAGCCGAAACCAGTAAAGGCTCAGATAAAGTTGAAGGAACCCCTTCATTTGTGTTGGAGTTCCTTGATTATTGTGATTCCGATAAACTACCCGTTGATAAATTTACTGATATTGTACGGCGTAAAACTCAAACTAAAAATGAGCAATATTTGGAGATTATTAATCGTTATAAAACCCGTATAATCGAGCAGTTAATTCAGGATAGCGGTATTCAGGAATTTAGTAATGCTATCACCCGCTATCTAACCGAAGAAAAGCGACCAGAATTATTTGCCAACCTAGCTAATGATATTAGTGAACTGTGTAACGACTTGTATCAATCTTACTCAGAAGAGCGCCGTCAGTGGAAAAAGAAACCTGCAAATATTGCAGAAATGACAGAACGAGATTTGCTACAGATCGAAAAAGAAGTATGGGAGGTTGGCGAAGCTTTTTACCGACAAATAGAAGAACAAATTCAACTATTGGTGAGGGATACCTGCGAAGATTTTAAGCAAGATTTCAACAATCTTCACCAGAAGATGCAAGATAATCTTACCGACTTGATAGAAAACTTTTCTATATTAGATGCCTTCGCCAATACCTGCCGCAATCATCATCATGTCACAGCGCCATTAGTAGCCGTTTTGGGACAAGCCTTCTATGACATTGCTAATGGATTAGAAAATGTTCTGCTTAAGGAATCAGAAATTTTGATTGCTCGTTTTTTCCAACGCTTGATTAAGCGAGTACGCAAGCAACAATACTACCGTCAGCTTCGTAATTTGTTGGGTGATGATTGTGAAATAGTCCAAGAGTTACAGAATATAGAAAAAATAATTATTGAGGGGGTAAAGGTTTTGGCGAGTGCAGAATGTGTGTTTTATATCGTCGAAAGCCCCGATCTTTACGATTACGAAGATAGTGTTTGGCTCTATCAGTTTCGTGAAACTTTGCAAGAAGCATCTAAAAGTCGAGATGTCAAACGTATGGTAGAAGCAGAAGCACCTATACGTCAACTCCTAGAAATTGATTTTCAAGCTAAATTCAAACAAACAATAGAAGTTGATTTGGGTTCAAAAATTATCAAAATGCTGAATAAATATCTGTTGTCAATGGCTGAAAATAAACGGCAATTGATTTGGCAGCAGTCCGCTCGCGCTCGCACCAACAAACGGCAAGCAATAGAAAAAGAGGCTCAAGCGAAAATCGACGAGCGTAACCGGAAGTTGAGAGAAGTTGAGGTAAAAATTGCCGACTATAACCAAGCAGTTGCAGGTATAAATAGCTGCTTAGAGGTTATGAAATTAGACGACTACAAGCTGCCTACAATACCTGAAGATCATTCGAGTGCCACGCCAGTTTTTATTGACGTAAATTCTGTAGAGTCAAATAACATCCCACCAGAATCTACTTCCAGTTTAGGCTCAGAAAATGATTTGAGTGCGACACAAGGCTATACTGAGACAAATCTTGTAGAATCAGATGACAGCACGAACCTTGTAGCAAGTCTCGTGCGACCTAATTACTTGGCTGCTCAATCCGAAAGTTCCAAAAAATTAGAGAGGGGACAACTTGTGGAGGGCAGAGTTACGAAAGTTACGCCAGATGTCGTAGTTCTCACTTTTGATGGTAAAGTTGGGTTGCTCCACATAAGTAATGTTAGCAGCGACTTTGTTGAATCTCTCCCGGAGCTATTTGAGGAAGATCAGCTAATCAAGGCAATGATTGTTACACTCGATGACGGTAAGGGTCGGATTGCTCTGTCTACTAAGGTTTTGGAAAAATATAAGGGGGAGATCCTGAAAAATATGGAGGAGGTGATGACTGATGCAGAAGCTCGTACCAAGGAAGCACGTAACAAACTGCCTAAGTCATAAGCATTTATGCAGGGGTGTATTGGCAATATACCTCCACATAACGAGCCTGGAAGTGTCTGATTTTATAATCTCTACCAGAAATGTCTTTGATTAGAAAAACTCCACGAATTTTAATTCCACCAAAGGTGAGGAAACTTGTTTTTGAGCGCGATGGGAATTGCTGCAAAAGCTGCGGAAAGAATGACCAAGAGATTAATCTTACGATCGATCACATCATTCCCTTAGCTCTTGGAGGCTCAAATGACATCAGCAATCTGCAAACGCTTTGCTTCGATTGCAATAGACGAAAAAAAGACCGTATTGACCCCCGGTTTAAGCGTAGATTCAGCAAATGAAAAGGAAAAAGTATGCCTGAAACAACTCCTAATTATTCGCCTGCTATTTTGGGTACAAGCATAGCTGTTTTATGGTTTATTCATACAGGATTATCCAGTAGCAAACAATATAATAATTATTTATCAAAATTGAGCGATTTTTTTAATAAAAAACCGATAATATTACCTTCATTAATAGTGTTAATATCTCCGTTTATATTGACTCGTCTTGCCCTGCCTGAGTATGAACTAACCGGAGCGTTTAAACAATTTTTATCAATATTTACTTTTGTTCTAGGTGTAGTGATTGCCAGGGGAAAAGAAAAATCCGACTCAAGAAAAAGAGATAAGATTTTAGCAAACTCTCTGTTGGTAGAATCCTTTGAGAACCTTGAGAGATTGAACAGAAATAAAACAAAAATTCAAGAGAAATTCGCTTCTCCCTTATCAGTATTAAATCTCATCAAACTAGAATCTCTAGTTAATCTTATTGCTGAAACGCAAGAAGTTAATTCAATTAAATTGGTAAAACTACATTTTAATATAAAACGTTATATTAAGCCTCTGAAACGTCTCAACTCTAAAATTAGAAAATACAACGATCGACTCAACGATCGACTCTCTAAAAAAATTGCTAACTCTCCAGAAGACTCCCAACAATTACTACTTCAGATTTCGGAAATCAGAAAAAAAATATTGAAAATCATAAAGGTTTTAAGTAGCTTTTAGACTAATTAGCGACGACAGCAAGGGAAAAAAAGCAGAAATTCGCGCAAAATATAACACGATTCGCATAGCACAAAAATTGCGCGAAATGGGTGTTAATCCTGATGAAGTGTGAGGTTTTTTTCGGTTGTTAAATTGAGGGCGATTCCCTACCATTAGGCAACGCTTCGCGCGTTCGGGATAGATCAGCTTCACGCACTTTTTTTACAGCAGAAATATCAGAAATCTGGAAAGTGCGATCGCACTTCCCATCTCCCCATCTCCTCACCCCATCCCCTTATTAAGATTTCCTTAATTGCTTTGATCGGATACAGAAATCAGTGCTACTATTAAAAGCTTAGCTAGGGGTGCCCGAAAATCCGGGCTGAGAAACACCCTTAGAACCTGAGTCTGGGTAATACCAGCGGAGGGAAGCTGTTTATCAAGGACATAAGATATGCGTACCGAATGGATCGCTAAGCGTAGCGGGCAGAGCAATGTGAGTCAAATGCACTACGCCCGCCAAGGTGTGATCACTGAAGAAATGCACTACGTCGCTAAGCGAGAAAATCTCCCGCCTGAGCTCATCCGCGCTGAAGTGGCGCGGGGACGGATGATTATTCCGGCTAACATCAATCACCCGAATTTGGAACCGATGGCGATCGGCATCGCTTCTAAGTGCAAAGTCAATGCTAATATCGGTGCTTCTCCCAATTCTTCCAATTTGGAAGAAGAAGTTGACAAGCTGAAATTAGCAGTGAAATACGGTGCGGATACTGTGATGGACTTGTCCACCGGTGGTGGTAATCTGGATGAAATTCGCACTACGATTATCAAAGCTTCACCGGTGCCGATCGGAACTGTACCAATTTACCAAGCACTAGAAAGCGTTCATGGTAATATGGAAAGTCTGACCGCCGAATGACTTTCTTCATATCATAGAAAAACACGCTCAACAAGGTGTTGATTACCAAACAATTCACGCCGGAATTCTGATTGAGCATTTGCCGTTAGTGAAAAATCGCATTACTGGCATTGTCTCTCGCGGTGGCGGCATTTTGGCGCGGTGGATGCTACATCACCACAAACAAAATCCCCTGTACACTCACTTTAACGACATCATTGAAATCTTCAAAAAATACGATGTTTCGTTTAGTTTGGGAGATTCTCTGCGCCCCGGTTGCACTCACGATGCTTCTGATGCAGCTCAATTAGCTGAACTCAAAACTTTGGGGAATTTAACTCGCAAAGCTTGGGAACATGACGTGCAGGTAATGGTGGAAGGCCCAGGCCACGTTCCGATGGATCAGATTGAGTTTAATGTCAAGAAACAAATGGAGGAATGTTCCGAAGCACCCTTCTATGTTTTGGGGCCGTTGGTGACAGATATTGCTCCCGGTTATGACCATATCACTTCTGCGATCGGCGCGGCGATGGCTGGTTGGTACGGCACTGCCATGCTGTGCTATGTAACGCCGAAGGAACACCTTGGTTTACCGAATGCTGAGGATGTCAGGAATGGGCTGATTGCCTATAAAATCGCGGCTCACGCTGCGGATATTGCGCGGGGACGTCCGGGTGCCAGAGACAGGGACGACGAGCTCTCAGCAGCGCGTTACAATTTCGATTGGAACCGCCAATTTGAGCTATCATTAGACCCTGAACGGGCGCGGGAATATCACGATGAAACGTTGCCGGCAGATATCTACAAAACTGCTGAATTCTGTTCGATGTGTGGCCCTAAATTCTGTCCGATGCAGACTAAAGTTGATGCGGATGCTTTGACTGAATTGGAGAAATTCTTGGCTAAGGAACCTGTGGCGCAAAGCTAATTGGATTAATTCGTAGGGTGGGCATTGCCCACCTTACTTAATGGTAAAGCTGTTGCTTGTGGGGTGCGTTCCCAGGCTCTGCCTAGGAACGAGAAAGTTCTGACAATTGTGGGAGGAGGTTAGCAACAAATTAGCTAATCAATTCTTGTGATTTAGCCATTGCCTCATTCAGCACTACCACAGAAGTAGCGGATAAATTCCAAGTTTTGATCGTAGGTTTGAGTGCTTTTTTGAGCGCATCCTGTAGCGGTGGTAGCCACGCCTCTTGATGTCCCTTAATCACCAGTATTAAGCGAAAACTGGCTTTTTTCAGATCCAGGGTTTGAAAGGAGTTAGGCAATTCTTCATAGGTAGAATGACGCTGTAGGCAAGTTGCCACAGTCAACGTGAGCGCGTTGGTCAATTTCTCTTGAATTTCTAGGATAAAATCATCGAATTTATGCTTGTTTTCATGACGTGGGGAACTCTGCTTTGCCTCCACAATCCATACTATAGACTCATCTTGGGAATGAAGCAGTAAGAACTCCGCTATCTTCACGCCCTCCTGAATTTTTCGGTGAGTTTCGCTCTTCTCAATGTAGAAACAATGTCCTTCTGGGTAAGGGCCAAATTTCATCCCAGACTCAATAATTGGCTCACTCGTCATTGCAATGCCAGCTCCACCTCTTCTTTATAAAGCTGGATTGATTCGTCTATAATTGGGTTATCTGGCAACCCTTCCCGGAGATTTGCGATATCCCAACTATCATCTTTCACAGAAATTATAGGAATTAAAAGTTTATCATTTTTCTGTGCTATAAGAAACAGTTTTTTGATGACAAAATAGGAGTGACTTGCCATGAAAAACTGGATTCCACACTCAGCTAACATGGCGATAATATCGAGAAACTTTGAAATTGCGGCTGGATGTAGTGCTGATTCTGGCTCATCGATGAAGATTACCGAATTCTGGTCAAGATAACGGTTTCCTAATAAAGTGTCAAGAATGGAAATCTTCTTAATACCTTCTGCTGTTACGCCAATCGGGAACTTTTGATTCCCCTTCTTGAACAGCCAACGCCCCAACTTTTCATCATACTCAACTTTTCCTTCTAGAATATCGCTGAGGTTCTTTCTGGACATAGCAAACTGCTGGTAATTTCTGCCACCTGTAGGAAGTTGGCGCAGTGCTCGTGCTAAATCGAGATAGGTATCATCGAAGCCGAAGGTCTTGCTCAGTTCGCGGGATTGTAGAATGATATGATGCAGGGAGAGAACTTCTTTTGTAGGTAAAAAAATCGAGTTACTACTTCGAGGCGGAACATGATTTTCTAAAGTCTGGATACTTTTGGTGGTGTCTTTACCAAATCTATAATAAAACTCTTGACCATCAAATATAAGCTTGAAAGATAGTGGTTCATCTGCTCCTTTGCTCACGAGGTCGCCGATTTTCTCTATCTCAAAAGTCCAATAAAGTTTATCTGCGAGTATTTCGGAAGCATTGCGTGGTTCGTTGCCCCGTTTATACTCTTCTAGGGTTCGCATAGCACTGTAAAGCGCTTTGAGCAGAATGGTTTTACCTGTTCCATTACCGCCGATAATCAAATTAATATTACCTAATTTCTCGCACTTGAACTGATGGATAGGTCCAAAGTTCTTGAGTTCAAGGCTATTTATCATTGGTTATTTCTCACAAAACTTGTCTGAAAAACATGACATCCCCGACTTCTTAAAGAAATCCGGGATATCAGTATATTGAGATAGAAAATCAAGAGGCAGAGCAAGAAAGAAATGCCTTCCTAGGCTCGGCCTAGGAACGAGTAAATGAATTTTCTTGTCCCCCCCTTATTAAGGGGGGTTAGGGGGGATCTAGAATTCGAGACCCACAAAAAAGACTTAAACAACGCCGCCAAATATCACAATTAAACTGCGACAGGTTCAGCCACAGGCGCTGCTACAACCACAGGATAAATGCTGACTTTCTTGCGAGTTTTGCCCTTTCTTTCAAAAGTCACCACACCATCAATCATGGCAAACAGAGTATCATCTCTGCCGATACCAACATTATTACCAGGGTGAACTTTCGTGCCGCGTTGACGAATCAAAATGTTGCCAGCTTTGACAACTTGACCGCCGTACTTTTTGACGCCCAGACGCTGGGAATTAGAGTCGCGTCCGTTACGTGTACTGCCAGTACCTTTCTTATGGGCCATGATTTCCTCAACTTTAATTACTATTTTTTATTCTGAATCACTTTCGGCGGTTTGGGGAGTTTCCACAACAGCTTGAGTTAAGTCTCTCGCGGCCAAAACAACACCATTGACGCTGATGGAGTCAATCATAAAGCGAGTTGTTTCTTGACGGTGGCCTTTTTTCTTCCGAGTTTTCTTTTTCGGCTTCATCTTGTAGACGAGGACTTTGCGGCCCCGGAAATGCCGCAGAACAGTTCCTTCTACTGTGGCATTTTCTACTAGAGGTTGGCCGATGTGAACGTCGTTTTCGTGCTGGATCAGAAATACTTTGTCGATGGTGACTTTTGATTCGGCTTCGACGTGAAGCAGTTCGATGTCGTAGAAGCGGCCTGGTTCTACCCGAAATTGTTTGCCGCCAGTTTCAATGATTGCGTAAGTCATGGGATGGTTGTTGAGATTGCCGTACAGGTAGCTGGTTAGTCATCGGTCATTGGTCGTTGTGGACTTTTGACTGTGGACTGCTCTCCAGCTTTTGGAATGTCTTAACCTGATCCGAGCCGGATTTAGACAGACAATCTACTATTATGGGCGATCGGTGTATTTTTGTCAAGCTAAAGCGCGATCGATATTTTCTGATTGTTAGTTTGAGAACCGATCAAAACCCAAGAAACCGGGTTTTTGCCCTTGAAGTGGCCTGTAACGAAGTATCTCGGAAAAAACCCGGTTTCTGACCACCCGTGCGTAAGTCTTATATTATTTTATTTCAGGAATACTTAGAAAATTGAATGTAGAATTTCTTAGATGATCTCTTCTGACACAAGGCAGGTAAAAATGGCAAATCGCATCTGGAAAGTCTTAACTACTGATATTAAAGAATTGTTTTCCGTCGAAGCAGCCGAGGGAATCGGAGAAGCTGGCAAAACAGCAGCTGAATTGGCAAAAATGCTCAAAGAACAAGGGCTGGACAATAGCAACTTGCTGCTAGAAGTTTTGAACTCTCCCTTAGCTCAAGTTGTGGGAACTGGATTGCCATTTGTCGGGATTGCGGCAAAAATGCTGGCATTTTTCATCGAAAAAAATCAACAGCAGCCGACTTTAGCTGAGTGCATTTTCCTCGTCAGTCAGGCGGCTTATCTGGAAAGTTTTAAGGAGTTTATTGGACAAGACGAGAATTTGTTAAATCGCATCGGGCAAACTCCAGTTTCCGATAAAGTTAAGGAGTTGCTTAAAAAATTAGCAGATTTAGAATTTAACGATAAAGCAGCCAAAGAAACTGTTATTTGCTTCCGCGATTCGATCTTAGCCAAGGAATTTAATCAAGTGCTGTCAGAGCGACTGCAACAAGCCGGACTCAATGCCGATGAATCTCAAATTTTGACAAAGAGAGTTGCTGCTAATACTCACCGCTATTTAATCGAAGCTTGGGCAGTTTCTGGCGATGCAATGAAAGAGCTCGGACAGCCTTCTTTCAGCGAATGGCGGGAGGATCAGCAGAAATATCAAAGCATTGACAAATACCTGCAAAAACAGATTGCCTCTCTACCGCTAGAATCCGTATTTGCAGAAAATTTCTCATTCAAGGATATCTACGTGCCTCTGAAGGCAAAGCCAATTGATCAAAATGGCAATCTTGTTAAAAATACAGAAGCTTTCGATTTAGAAACTTGGGCAAAAGACTTGCTTGAGGATGAGAAAAAACAAGATCTGGTGATGTTCATCGAAGCTGGACCCGGACGCGGTAAAAGCGTTTTTTGTCGGATGTTTGCTGACTGGGTGCGACAACATTTGCATCCAGTTTGGACACCCGTGTTAATTCGATTGCGAGATATTCCCACATTGCAAAAGAGTTTTCGAGAAACGCTGAAAGAAGCAGTAAATGCGGGTTTTGCTAGTGATAATGGCTGGTTAATGGATCGAAACACACGATATTTGTTTCTCTTAGATGGCTTTGACGAGTTGCTGATGGAGGGGAGAAGCAGCGGCGGTTTAGAACAATTCTTAAAGCAAGTAGGACAATTTCAGCGGGATTGTCAGCAGAGTTCGGAAATGAGACACCGGGTTTTGATTACTGGCAGAACTTTAGCTTTGCAAGGGATTGAAAGGCAAATGCCAGATAACTTGGAGCGAGTCGAAATTCAGGTGATGGATGACGAACTACAGCAACAGTGGTTGAGCAAGTGGTCAGCCAAATTTGGAGCGGAAAAAACCTCAGCTTTTCATAATTTTTTGCAAGATGAACGCTGTCCACAACAGGTAAAATCAGACTTGGCGCGAGAACCGCTATTGCTTTATTTGTTAGCAGCGATGCACCGAGATGGAAGGTTGAAAGTTGAAGATTTTCAAGGAACTAATAGCACTCAATCAAAATTTTTGATTTACAACCAAGCTGTGAATTGGGTACTCACAAAACAGCGGTCTAAATTGCTCAATCGCGATTTGACAGAATTTGAAACAGAGGATTTGCGACACATCCTGACAGAAGCAGGGTTATGCGTGGTGCAGTCGGGAGGAGAATGTGCTTCTGTAGCGATGATTGAGGAGCGATTGAAATCAAACAACTCGGTTAAAGAATTATTTGAGGAAGCACAAAAAAAGATTGGCGATAATCCTCTGAGAAATGCTTTGGCTGTTTTTTATCTTCAGCAAGGCAGTAAAGAAGGTTCTGTGGAGTTTGTACACAAGAGTTTTGGTGAATTTCTGTGTGCGGAACGATTGAAAGAAAGTCTGGAAGAGTGGACGGAATTGGGAAAGAAAGGTAGAGGATTTAATACTCAAGAATCTCAGATGGACTGGGAAATTTATGATTTGTTGGGTTATGGGGGGCTGACGGCAGAAATTGTGGAATATTTGATGGGGTTATTAACAACTCCGGCTGTTGCAGGAGAAGAAAGTCTGTTTCGCCCTGTGGAGTTATTCCAGCGTTTGGAAAATTTTTATTGGCGGTGGTGCGAGGGGGAATTTATTGATATGCTGCCGGAAAGTTTGCCTCAGAAGAAGATGCGCTTACTGCGAGATCAATTGAAAACTCAAGTGAAAACCCAAGATTTGGGACTGCGACAAATAGATATTTATGCTGGTTTGAATGTGATGATTTTGCTGTTGGAGTTGCACCGTTATGGTCAAGAGAGAGATGAATTGAAAGACAAAATGGTGTTTTATCCCTGTGGGAAACCTAATGCTGAAGGTGAACTTGACGATGCAGGTCAGTTGTTGCGTCTCATCGGTTATAGCTGTTGTGTTGGGGATTTTGGCTTTCTCCAAATAGTTGGGAGATTCCTCAGTGGCGCAAACCTCAGTGGCGCCAACCTCAGAGGCGCAAACCTCAACGGCGCAAACCTCAGCCGCGCAAACCTCAGCGACGCATACCTCGGCGGCGCATACCTCAACGGCGCATACCTCAGCGGCGCATACCTCAGCGGCGCATACCTCAGTGGCGCCAACCTCAGTGGCGCAAACCTCAGCCGCGCATACCTCGGCCGCGCAAACCTCAGCCACGCATACCTCAGAGGCGCATATCTCAGAGGCGCAAACCTCAGCGACGCAAACCTCAGCGACGCAAACCTCAGCGACGCAAACCTCAGCGACGCAAACCTCAGCGACGCAAACCTCAGCGACGCAAACCTCAGCGACGCAAACCTCTGCCGCGCAAACCTCGGCGGCGCAAACCTCGGCGATGTCAAATGGGATAAAAATACAAAGTGGGAAAATGTTCGAGGTTTGGATGCAGCCGTTAATGTTCCAGAAGCGTTAAAGCAACAGCTAGGAATGAAGTAGAAACATTTTTCAAGGCTTTGCGGATCATTTTTATGAACAGGCTTTCCGGCCTGTTCCACAAAGAGTGGATTTGATTGTGGGTTCCACAAAGAGTGAATTTGATTGTGGGGTGGGCATCTTGCCCGCCCCTGAAAGGCGTGCGATCGCCACAATTCCCTAGCTTGCTGTTTTACTCTACCTTCCATCACCTCTTTTTGCAAAGTAATAAAAGCATCAAAATCTTCTAAACCGTACTTAGTCATCTACAACTGCTGTCGCAACTGTTCTTCTGCGTCAACTGTCAAATAACCAGTAGCCAAAGCCGGACATTTTTGCTGATTAAACTCATGGTAAAATCACCCTGACTAGGCGCCAATTTAAATATTTGACTTGGATACCCAGACCAACTCCGCTGTTAATTTAGTTCACAATTTTCTGGACTGAGTAAACATCTACCTTAAGACTTAAATGTAGCCAATTATGAGTCAGCAAAATGTAGCAAGCATAACTAGAGACGTAAAAAGAGACGTAAAAAGATTGACCAGATTATTTAGCTTTTGTCTAACAACGACCTCCATTCTCTCACAGCAAAAGGAGGAACCAGCAATTCTCTGTCCCTGTCACCTTGCACTGACAGACTTAACCGCAAAGGTCGATCGGTTTCCAGTTGTGTGACTATTGGTTTAAAATCATATTCCCCGACATTTACTGGCAAATCTGACTCAGACCAAATATCATTTGCCTTACCAATCTCGACCTTACCCGCAGTCACTTTCAGCGGCACTGGGTGCAGCAATTCTGTGCCGGGAAATCCTACCAATCTCAGGTTTAAGGAGTTGACTATTCCCGAATTTACTCGCTTGTACAAAACTACTTGCCATGCTTTGTCATCATTATCTCGCAAGCTTTGTACTGAGCGAAACATTACTTGATCGACTGTTTCTGGATATTTGTGAATCTCAGCAAAAGCGGGCTGGCTGTTGGCTATTATTAGATAGAGACACAAGCTAATAATAGTGATAAATTTGCGCCAATAATCATGTTTTTTCATTTTTTAATACTTCCTATGAAGGTTTTTATTAAGGACTTTAGTCCTTATTTCCAATCATTTTCAGATTGCGACAACACGTAGGCGGCCACATCGCTAATTTGTTGTTCGGACAAACGATCTTTGTAAGCGGGCATGATATTTTTACCGTTGGTTACTAAATTGGCAATATTTGCGATCGAATCCATACCGTATCGTTTTAATGCTTTTTGTTTCAAGTTTTTGCCGCGTCTGATAATGTTGCTACCGTTGATGTGACAGCCGGCACAGTTGACGCTGAACACTTCAGCCGCAGTTGCGGGTTTTGTAGTTGTATCCGCTAGGGCGGTTTGGGGAGTCGAGCCAATTCCTACAAATACCAGTGTCAGTATTAATATGGTCGCGCCGAGCAGTTTTTTTAAGTGAGTTGGGAAAGTCATTGATTTGCAGGTTAAGCAATAGTGTTTGACTTAATGATATCACTAAATACATATTTGGGATTAATCTCGTTTCCGGTTGCAGCGGAATTATTTAACCACAGAGGACGCAGAGAACACAGAGGGAGATGAGGGAGAGAGTAATTCCGATGCAGTGCGGATTTGAAATAAGTTATAAAAACATAACTCTCTAGTCGGTTTTTAACCGACTTTAGCTATGAGACAGGTTTAAACCCCTTTCGGACTATGGAAAAGTGTATTAAACTCAACTTTTAACGAACTGTATTCCCGCTCATTCTTCCCAGTCAAACGTGCGCGTAACTGCTTTTTTCCAAAAATGATACTTTTGTTCGCGAAGGGCGATCGACATTTTTGGCTCCCAAGTAAAATCTACGGCCCAATTATTCCGCAATTCTTCTAGATGACTCCAAAAACCCACTGCTAAACCGGCCGCATAAGCCGCACCTAGTGCAGTAGTTTCTGCTACCACAGGGCGCACCACTGGGACTCCTAAAACATCGCTTTGAAACTGCATCAACGTGTGATTTACCACCATTCCGCCGTCTACTTTTAAAGATAAAAGTTCTACGCCGGAATCTTGATTCATCGCATCCAATACTTCTCGTGTTTGCCATGCTGTGGCTTCCAATACGGCGCGGGAAATATGTGCCTTAGTCACGTAGCGAGTTAAACCTGCAATTACTCCCCGCGCGCTGTCTTTCCAATAGGGTGCGTAGAGTCCAGAAAAGGCAGGGACAAAGTAAATTCCTGCGCTATCTTCAACTGTTTTTGCTAATGTTTCTACTTCCGCAGATGTCGCAATCATGCCTAAATTATCCCGCAACCATTGCACTAATGCTCCGGCGATCGCAATACTGCCTTCCAAAGCATACACCGCCGGCGATTCTCCGAGCTTGTAGGCGACTGTTGTCAGCAACCCTTGCTTTGAAGGGACGATCGCCTCACCGGTGTTCAGCAGCATAAAACAGCCCGTACCGTAAGTATTTTTCGCCTCTCCCCTACTGAAACAAGTTTGCCCGACCAGAGCAGCCTGCCGATCGCCTAAAGCAGCAGCAATCGGAACACCTGCAAGCAATCCTTTTGCAGTTCCAAAAACTTGACTCGAAGGGCGAATTTCTGGCAGCATTTGTCTGGGAATTTCCATTATTTCCAAAGTTTCCGCATCCCAATCAATGGTTTGCAAATCCATCAACATTGTGCGACTGGCGTTAGTAACATCGGTAATGTGGATACCGCCAGTTAAGTTCCAAATTAGAAATGTATCGACATTGCCAAAAATTGCATCGCCTCGGATTGCATCCGATCGCAATCCTGGAATATTGTCCAGCATCCATTTAATTTTAGGCCCGCTGAAATAAGTGACCAGCGGCAAACCGCACTTTTCTCGAAACCGATCTTTGCCGCCAATTTCAGATAGTCGATCGCAAATTTGGCTAGTGCGGGTATCTTGCCAAACAATCGCATTTCCGTAAGGTTTTCCCGTCTTTTTATTCCAAACAATCGTAGTTTCTCGCTGGTTAGTAATGCCGATCGCAGCAATGTTTTTGGGGTCGATATTGCTTGTTTGAAGTGTAGTTTTAATCCCCCTTTGAGTGCGTTCCCAAATTTCGTCTGGATTGTGTTCTACCCATCCGGGATGCGGGTAAATTTGCTGGTGTTCTTGTTGGTTGCTGGCAACTATCTGTCCCGCGCGATCGAAGATCATAAATCGGGTGCTAGTTGTTCCTTGGTCGATGGCTGCTACGTATTTTGCCAATTGTCCTAAACCTTTTTGGTTGTTAGCTATTTTGGCTTTTAAGCGATATTTATTATATCCCAATTCTATTCACATCTTACACCTCTGTCAGGAACAGGCAAGATGCCTGTTCCACAAGAGTTAAATGTTCTTGTGGGGTATCCTGCTCTGAAAGCCTTATTGACAAATGCTCCTATTCGGTGAGTTTCTACCCACTTACTTACACAATCTCCCCGTCAATTTCACCGAACTCGATTTGGGTTCCTAATGCTAAAGTTAAGGTGTTCTCAGGTTCTACCATTTTTATGTCGCCTTGAATGTCTGTTACCCACCACGCGCGATCGGACAAATTTTTTAATCCCAATGAAAGCTCGTCTCTTGGATGAGAATTGACAGTAGCTACAACACCGTTAGATGCGGCGGCTGTTAAAGTCGGTATGTCAGATGTTAATAACTGAGTTCCGGCACTCAAAGGAATAATTCTACTTCCTAATTTCAGGGAAAATTGGCTGCTGGTAAAACAATTTACTGCGGGCTGATCTGATATAAATGTAGGCGGAACATTCGCCGGAGTTGGGGCTGGTAAGTCCGAGTTTCCGACTGTCACCGTACAATTTCCGATTCTTTTTTGGTCGCCCGATCGCAAATAACTCACGGCCCCATTATCAACATTTTCGCAAACAATTTGACCACCTTCCAATTGAAACCGCATAGCCAAGGGTGAAACATTCGGAATACAGATAATAGACAAATTATCATCACTCCCAAAAGTCACCGGTTCGGCACCAATAGTCAGAGTGCGATTGACTCCGTTATCGTAACTAATTACTAGCCAAGCTTTGTTGAACAAAGTTTCGGCAACAACTAGCATCATTCCGATCGCAAAACCGATCGCCCCACAGCCAGCTAAACGGCCCACAGTACCCGATAAAGTATAAGCGAACAAAATAAACAAACATCCGCCCAACACGCCTCCAACACCGCCTCCGCCCGCGCCGCGCAGCATTCCTAAGTTGGGAATCCGTTTGGAAAGTGCCAAGCCTAACAAACTGCCAGCAATTCCCCAACAAACTACTCGCAATAATTCATTGGGGCCAAGGCCGCTGTAAATGCCTTCGGCGATCGCCCCAGAAACTGCCCCCGCTATTAAACCAAACAATCCGCCATTTTTCAAAGCCTGTTTAATTTGAGGCTTGCCTTTGATATAGTAATAATAGCCGAACATTATGGCCGCAGCAATGCCACCGCCTACCAATCCAAACCAGCGAGCCGTAGTCAATACACTATCAAAAAAAGATTCCGAATCTGCGACTCGATCGAACTGCATGAAAGGTTCGGTGATTAAATTGCCCAGGAAACCGCCGACGGCACCGCTAACACCAAACTGCAAAGCTTTTTTAAGGGCTGATAGATTTCTGTTCAAAGTGCACCTGGTTAAAAATTACAGTCAAATTTGACTACAAGCTCGAAAGTCGGCATTGCCGATCGCACCTGATCCCCCACCTCCGGCGATTTCCCTCCCTGTGAAGGGCAAATTTTTGAACCCCAACCACCGCCCGCCACAAAATCACAGAGCATCTATCGGCTGCACTCCTTACTGTGAGATAATCATAACGTTTTTGTCAACGTAATTTTTCAACCCAAAACAGAAAAAGAATATTACAAACTGTTACAGCATTACTCAGAATGTGAACATAATGCCTCAAAATACTTGCCAGAGGTAGTTGCGTCACAAGAGCGATCTCGCCCGCAACGACGGTCTCTCGATCGCCACCTAACTGATCTGCTGCAATCTCGATCGCAGATATTGCAGATTTAGAGATAGCACCAGTCATGATGTGTGGTATTGTAAGCGACAGGCAAAGTGCAGCCAACACTCGTAGCACCGGCGTCTAAACCAGCGCCGTCAAACGCCGAAGGTCGCCACCCCCAACAACTTCAACAGTTGCTGTTAAGGTTGGTGTCCAAAAGCGTCAAAGCTCCTGCCGCAAGCGAGAGGTACGGGATGCAAGCGCCCACCACCGCTCGGCTGAGCGCGGAGTAGTTCCCATAGCAAAATATCCAGCGGGTACACACAAGATGAGTATCGTCACCAAATCAATCGTGAACGCAGATGCCGAAGCTCGTTACCTGAGCCCAGGCGAATTAGACCGGATCAAAAGCTTCGTCACCTCTGGTGAACGCCGCGTCCGCATCGCCCAAATTTTGAGCGAATCCCGCGAACGTATCGTCAAGCAAGCAGGCGACCAACTTTTCCAAAAACGCCCTGATGTCGTTTCCCCCGGCGGCAACGCTTATGGCGAAGAAATGACCGCAACTTGCTTGCGCGACTTGGACTACTACCTGCGTTTGATCACCTACGGAATCGTAGCTGGCGACATTACTCCGATCGAAGAAATCGGTATTGTTGGCGTCCGCGAAATGTACAAATCCCTGGGCACCCCGATTGAAGCCGTCGCCGAAGGCGTTCGCGCCATGAAAAATGCAGCGAGCTCGCTGCTTTCTGGAGAAGATGCTTCCGAAGCTTCCTCTTACTTCGACTACGTTATCGGTGCGATGCAGTAAAGATTTTAGATTTTAGATTTTAGATTGTAGATTGGGAGTTGCCGACAACCAGCCAAAAGCTTTTGGAGATAACAACCCACTGATAAATCTGAAATCCCAAATCCCAAATCCCAGCTACAAAATTGGACTGAACTCAGCCACTTTCTAGGAAACAAGACAATCATGCAAGACGCAATTACCGCCGTTATCAATTCCTCTGACGTCCAAGGTAAGTACCTGGACATCAGCGCTCTAGACAAGCTCAAGAACTACTTCGCTTCTGGCGAACTGCGCGTCCGCGCCGCTACAGCCATCAGCGCCAATGCAGCCACAATCGTCAAAGAAGCAGTTGCTAAGTCTCTGTTGTACTCTGACGTAACTCGTCCCGGCGGCAATATGTACACAACTCGCCGTTATGCAGCTTGCATCCGCGACTTGGACTACTACCTCCGCTACGCCACCTACGCTATGTTGGCTGGCGACCCTTCCATCCTGGATGAGCGCGTGCTCAACGGTTTGAAAGAAACCTACAATTCCTTGGGCGTGCCCATCGGTTCTACCGTACAAGCCATCCAAGCTATGAAAGAAGTCACCGCTGGTCTAGTTGGTTCTGACGCTGGTAAAGAAATGGGCGTCTATTTCGACTACATCTGCTCTGGCTTGAGCTAAGACGAAGGAAGAAGGAAGTTCGGCAACGGATTCTGTAACGGATGTAACGGATGTAACGGATGTAACAGATTTCAGTCCGATGGAAGTCGGAAGAAGGAATAAGATTTATTTCTTGCCTTTTTTAACTTTTAACTGTAAACCTTTAACTTTGGACTTGTTACCTTTAGCTTTGAAAGAGGTCAGGGAAGTTATGAGTGATTGCTAGACTGTCAAAGGCCGATCGAGATAGATAACCCGATGAGTTTTAACAAGCTAGTTCTGATTCTTAACTCCCTGTCTTCAATTTTTTAAAGATCCATCTAAAAATCTGTAAACCTACTTCAGGAGGTAGTTTCCCATGAGAATGTTTAAAGTGACTGCTTGCGTCCCCAGTCAAACTCGCATCCGCACTCAGCGCGAATTGCAAAATACCTATTTTACCAAGTTGGTTCCCTACGATAACTGGTTCCGGGAACAACAAAGAATTATGAAAATGGGCGGCAAAATTATTAAAGTGCAACTGGCTACTGGGAAGGCCGGAGCTAATACTGGTCTACTTTAAGATCCGAGGATGGATTGATGTAGGGGTAAGAGGTCGATCGCGACCTCTTTTTTGTTGGTATTTTGCAGGAAGAAGACCCTAATTATAAAAAAACATTCGGTAAGCGGAAAACTCAGAGGCTTCAGCCCGCTCGATGTAAGCGACCCTTCGACTACGCTCAGGGCATCGCACGAGCGGTTTTAACCGCCGTGAATCTTTCTTGATTCTTGATTAATTCTTAATATTTAGAAACAGAGAAAGACGTTAAGGTATAGACAAGGAGGTGAGCAAAATTGTTGACAAACTACGTTTACAAGTTGCGTCCCAATCAAACGCAAACATTAAAAATGTCTGCTTGGGTAGATATGTTGCGAAGTCACTATAACTGGTGTCTCAACGACAGAATTACTCAATACCATCAGCAGTTTGTTCAAGGGAATTACTGTGACATCAGAATCAAGAGTGAAGCTTGTCCTTTAACCAGTTGTGTTAGCAAGAGTGGGGCCACAGGTAATCCTTGGAAAGACTCCAAGTCAGACTTTGAAGGTAAAACTAGAAATCCTCGTCGAAGTGCTGGTGATATTCAGATCGTTGCATTGCCAGAATTGAAAATAGCTAGACCTTGGTATAAAGACATAGATTCAACAGTTCTACAACAGAATGTTAAGCGATTAGATGTTGCTTACAAGAATTTCTTTGAAGGCAGAGGATTTCCTAAATTTAAAAACCGCAGCAACTTCACCTCTTTTACTTACGCAATGGGAGTGAAAATTAATGGCAATAAAATTTACCTACCAAAACTGGGCTGGATGCGGTTTTACAACTCTCGCTCAATCCCAGATGGGTTTACCAACCATTCTGGCGCGGTTAGAAAGCGCCAGAATGGTTGGTACGTTTCCATTAGAATAAAGGATAAATCTGTACCTGAATACAGCGCTACTCCTGTTAACTATAACCCCAAAGTAATAGGTGGCGACTTAGGAATCACTAAACTGGTTCACCTTTCTGATGGATACCAAATCGAAAATCCCAAGTTTTCGACAAATAAAAAAGCTAAACGCACTCTAAAAATTAGACAGAGACGGGTCAGCCGCAAAGTCAAAGGCAGTAAAAACCGCAAAAAAGCAGCTATTCAAGTTGGAAAGTTCCATCAAAAAATCGGCGATAAACGCCAAGCACATCAATGGAAAACAGCGAATTTAATAGTGTCTCGTAACGTTGACGTAATTGCCCTAGAAGATTTAAATATTTCTGGGATGATGCGCCGATGTAAGGTAAAAAGTGATGAGAAAACTGGGAGATTTCTGAAGAATGGGCAATCCAGAAAAAAGGGATTGAATCGTTCTATCTCTGATGCAGGTTGGGGTGAGTTAATTTCAAAGGTTGAGTATCTAGCTGTGAAGCAGGGCAAAACCGTAATCAAAGTTAATCCCAAACACTCTAGCCAAGAATGTAGGAATTGCGGTCATATCGACAAATCAAATAGAGATGGCGAAAAGTTCATTTGTGTTGAGTGTGGAGATCGCGAACACGCCGATATTAGCGCTGCAAAAACGATTAGAGATAGAGCATTGAAAATGGTACGTGGGGACTCCCCGAAACCTGGTGTTCAACACCTAAACGCCCAAAAAATATCACCACGCTCAAAAAGCAAACGTGATGAGTTTGGGAACCTGAGAAATCAGGATATTAAGACCGCAATGTCTTAAGAATCTCAGTCGCTTTAGCGCTGAGAGTGTCAATTTAAATCTACTCGCAGATCGTGATTGATAATTTTCCCAAGGATACGCTAGGCCAAGGCCCTAATAAATATGCAAAAAATCGACAAATCCCCCTGAGATTAGTGTTAATTCTCCCCTTTGTGTTGCAAATTGTCGGGGCCGTGGGGCTAGTGGGCTATCTGTCTTACCGCAGTGGGCAGCATGCTGTTGAAAAGCTGGCAGATGAATTGATGACGGAGACAAGTAATCGCATTGAGGAACATCTAAGTAGTTATTTGGGGAAAGCCCAGGAAATCAACCGTGCAAATGTGGAGGCTTTCGAGTCGGGAATCTTGGACGTGAATAATTTTAAAGCCCTGGGTAAATATTTCTATCGTCAGGTGCGAGCTTTCAATTTTGGTTATGTTAACTTTGGCAGTAAAGAGGGAGGATATATTGGTGCTGGTTATTCTGGGTTGGGTAATCAGTTGGAAATTGCAGAATTTCCCATATCTGACCACAGCCAAGGCTTCTCCTACTCAGTAGATGACCAAGGTAATCGACTCAAATTAATCCATATCATAAAAAACCGACAAATAAATAAGACTGCTTGGTATGTAGATGCAGTCAAAGCTGGTAAGCCGATCTGGAGTTCTATTTACACTTGGATAAATACACGGGATTTTATCAGTATTTCCACCAGTATTCCCGTCTATGACACGCGGAAAAAGTTGATCGGTGTATTCGGTATCGATCTGGAACTGAATCAAATTGGCCGATTTCTGAAAACACTGAATCAGAGGAGATTAGGTGAAATTTTCATCATGGATAGATCGGGATTAATAGTTGCTAGTTCCGAGGATGAATCTCCTGCTTCCATCGTCAATGGCCAAGCTACACGACTGAAAGCGTTGAATAGCCGTGAACCCGTAATCCGCGACGTAACTCAGGAGTTAATCCGGCGGTTTGGCAGTTTGCAAGCGATCGCCAAACCGCAATTACTCCGCCCCGATCTCCATCAAAAGCCTTTTGTCAGAGTCATCCCTTACCGCGATCGATATGGCTTGGATTGGCTGGTGGTGATGGCCATCCCAGAATCTGAATTTATGGCAGAAATTCAGGCTAATAGCAATACAACAATTTTACTTTGCCTCTTCATTTTAGCGATCGCTACAGGATTAGGAATTATCACCTCAGATTTGATTTCTAAACCGATGCGGCGATTGAGTCAAGCCAGTAGAGCGATCGCTAGTGGTAAACTCAGTCAGGTTGTGGAGGTAAAAGGAGTTTCAGAATTAGAAACCTTAGCCGACTCCTTTAATCAGATGGCAGAACAGTTACAAACATCTTTTGAAACCTTAGAAAATCGCGTACAGTCACGAACGTCAGAATTAGCGATTGCTAAAGAAAAAGCCGAAGTTGCCAATCAAGCAAAAAGTACGTTTATTGCCAACATGAGCCATGAATTGCGATCGCCCCTGAATGCAATTCTCGGCTTTTCTCAACTAACGCTCCGCGCCACCAACTTGCCATCGGCACAATACGAAAATGCAGGCATCATCTATCGGAGTGGCGATCACCTATTGACGCTGATTAATAATATTCTCGATTTATCCAAAATTGAAGCAGGCAAAACTACCCTCAATCCTCAAGATTTTGACCTGTATCGCTTGCTGAATGATTTAGAAGATATGCTGCATCTGCAAGCTACAAATCCAGGCTTAAACTTGCTGTTTCAGCGAACTGAAAATGTACCCCGCTATATCTGTACTGATGAAGTTAAATTGCGTCAGGTTTTAATTAATTTACTCAGCAATGCCATCAAATTTACCTCACAGGGTCAAATTACTCTCAATGTCTTTCAGGGAGAGCAAGAAACAACGGATGTTTTTCATCTTTATTTTCGCCTTCGCGATACTGGGGTAGGGATTGCCGCCGCAGAATTGCCAAATATTTTTGATGCTTTTTCCCAAGCCCAAGCCGGAAAAGAAATGCAAGAAGGAACCGGATTGGGTTTGGCAATCAGTCGCCAATTCGTGCAATTGATGGGCGGGGATATTTCCGTAGAAAGCGACTTAGGAAAAGGCACAACTTTCCTATTTAATATTCAGGCGAAATTGGGTCAAGAAACCAACAGCAAGAGTTCAGAAGAGCATCCAAGAGTCCTGGGGCTTGCTCCCGGTCAACCTACATATAAAATGCTCGCAGTAGATGACAAATCTATGAATCGACAACTGCTAATGAAGTTGCTCAGTCCTTTAGGATTTGAAATGCAAGAAGCGAGTAACGGACAAGAGGCGATCGCAATTTGGGATGAATGGGAACCGCATTTAATTTGGATGGACATGAGAATGCCCGTCATGGATGGTTATGAAGCTACCAAACATATTAAATCTACCACCAAAGGTCATGCTACCGCCGTCATTGCTCTCACAGCCAGCGTTTTAGAAGAAGAAAAGGCGATCGTGCTTTCGGCGGGATGTGATGACTTCCTCCGCAAACCATTTACTGAACACAGCATTTTTGAAACACTGACCAAACATCTTGGTGTAAAATATATTTTGGCCGAAACGAGTTCACCAAGATTAGAGCGAGCAGCAGAAAGCCTATTGACATCGCAACAGCTAACCTGTATGCCTGAAGAATGGATTACTCAATTATATGAAGCCGCACTGGACGCTGATAGTAATCTGGTTGTGCAACTTATAGCAGAAATTCCATACCGCGAGAATCATTTGATACAATCCCTAACACAACTTGTCCGTAAATTTCAATTTGAACAGTTGCTTGACCTAGCCGAACCCTTCATAAGCAATGAATATTAATTCTAAAACAGAACTTCGCTCAGGACTCAGCATGACAGTCTGTAACGAAATTATGTCATCCTGAGCGTGAGCGTTGCGTCTCTGAGATTGCCGAGATGCTTCGTTATCCTTCGCTTCGCTCAGGAATCAGCATGACAGTTGACGGAGAAAGTTCTAGTTTATTGAGATCATTCTAAAATCCTATGGCTGCTGACATTCGACGCTTGATTCCATTTTTAGACCCCACCGTATCTGAATGGGCTGCTGAGGCCCGCTGGCTGCGCTGGCTGACCTTCCTGTGGCTGTTTGTGGGGCTGACAGCATTGTTCTCGGCTTCCTATCCGATCGCCAATTCAGAATTTGGAGATGGTCTTTATTATTTTAAACGACAGCTAATCGCAGTGGCGATCGGGCTGGCGGGTTTTAACTTGATGGTATACTCCCCCCTGCGCTACCTGTTCAAAACAGCTCAGTGGGGCGTGATCTTGCTGCTGGGATTGTTGTGGCTGACTTTAGCTCCGGGAGTGGGAACCACCATCAACGGGGCGACTCGCTGGATATCTCTGGGCCCAGTTCCGATTATTCAACCTTCGGAGTTGATTAAGCCGTTTTTCGTTCTCCAAAGTGCTCGCATTTTTGGCAACTGGCCCCGGCTGACGAATAAAGTTCGGCTGACTTGGCTGGGCATTTTCGGTGCGATGCTGTTGGGAATTTTGTTACAGCCGAATTTGAGTACCACGGCTTTGTGCGGGATGACTTTGTGGTTGGTGGCTTTGGCGGCTAATTTGCCTTATTTGCAGTTGGGAGCAACGGCGATCGGGGGAATACTGTTGGCGGTTTCAAGTATTAGTTTTCGGGAATATCAGCGCCGCCGGATTATGTCTTTTCTGAATCCTTGGGCCGATCCTCTGCAAGATGGCTATCAGTTGGTTCAAAGTCTGCTGGCTGTGGGTTCCGGTGGCATTTGGGGTGTTGGTTTTGGTATGTCGCAGCAAAAGTTATTTTATTTACCGATTCAGTACAGCGATTTTATTTTTGCTGTGTTTGCTGAGGAGTTTGGTTTGGTGGGAGGTTTCTCGCTGTTGCTGATGTTGGCGGCTTACGCTACTGTGGCTTTGAGGGTGGCGATGAAGGCTCGGAATGTTGAGAGTCAGTTGGTGGCGATCGGGGCGATGGTGGTGCTGGTGGGACAGTCGTTGCTGAATATTGGGGTGGCGACGGGGGTTTTGCCGACTACGGGTTTGCCGCTGCCGTTTTTTAGTTATGGGGGTTCTTCGATGGTGGCGAGTTTTTTGTTGGCTGGGCTGCTGATTCGGGTGGCTAGGGAGAGTTCCGAGGCTGAGGTGGTTTCTCTGGAGGGACGCAGGAAACAGCCTGGAAAGCCTAAGTTGCGATCGAACAACAGCAATGCACAAAGTGAGTAATTTGTCAACTGTTAACTGTTGACTAATGACTAATGACTGTTGACTGTTGACTGATGACTGATGACTGATGACAGATGACTGATGACTAATGACTAATGACTAATGACCAATTACGAATTACGAATTCCCAATTACCTATTCCCAATTCCCCATTCCCAATTACCTATTCCCAATTACCTATTCCCAATTACCTATTCCCAATTACCTATTCCCAATGACCAATGACCAATGACTAATGACCAATAACTAATGACTAATAACTAATGACCAATGACCAATAACTAATGACCAATGACTAATAACTAATGACTGCTGTTTCTAAAATGCTTGAGTCTTGTAACCAAACAAATCAGATGAGTTGGCAAAAGTGTCTTTGTTGAGAATCAAATGACGGTCTTTGTCTCGACTAACTAACCCTTGCTGCTGCAATTTTCCCAGCATTCGCGTTACCGTCACGCGAGTAGTGCAAATAGCATTAGCAAGATCTTGATGTGTCAAGCGGATAGTCAAGCGAGTCCCTTCCACTACAGGCTGACCGAATTCTTGTTTCAACAATAATAGCATTTGGTTCAAGCGGTCTTCTACTCGGCGCTGTCCGGCGATCGCCAAAATTGCTTCCATTTGCCGCAGTCGCCTGCCCATTTGAGGCAGCAACTCGTGAGCAAATTGAGGAGAAGCTTCTATTTCCACCAGAGAATACCACATTAGGTAAACATCCGATGTCGCCGTAGCCCGGTAAGTCTGCAAGCTTGTCAACCATAAACCGAAACACATCGAAGGCCCCGCCCAACCTAAAAGTCCTTCTTCCCCGGTTGGATAAAGCGTACTCAGTTGCACTAAACCTTGACAAACTCGCCAAAGGCCTTGAGACAGCAGAGGAATAGTTTCCCCTTTTGCATAAAAATGCAAGTTCCGAGTCGCTCCGGTGTTAGGCTGGATTTCTTCTGCTAAAAGTGCTTTGGAAGTTGGCAGCATATCTGTTATTTCCAGCTAAAAAACAGTGGTTTGAGACCTATGGCTCTGACTCTAGCTCACGAAGGTAAAGGCTTGGTAATCGTCAGGTTAGCGGAAAGATAAGCTTTGGAATAGGGAATAGGGAATAGGGAATAGGGAATAGGGAATAGGCGGTCAAAACTTCCTTCTTCCTTCTGTTATATCTGCTGCGCCAAAGTTGAGGAACTCCTAAAATGATTGAAGCAGGTATGATCCACAGGAATTACGCATTATAACAGTGTGGCAAGGGTTTGAGATTCTTCGCGACCCTCAGAATGACATAATTAGGTTATTAGTGCGTAAGTCCTAATAAAGGCAAAAGTAAGGTTTTTCATGGCAGATCAATTAATTCGCGCTACAGCAGCAGACGGCGGAATTCGCGCTGTAGCGGTCATTACTACCCGCCTGACTGAAGAAGCAAGACGGCGACATAAGCTCTCCTACGTGGCCACAGCAGCCCTGGGCCGCACGATGTCTGCGGGACTGTTACTAGCCTCTAGCATGAAGCAGCCCGAATCGAGAGTCAATATTCGGATCAAAGGAGATGGGCCCCTGGGCGGATTGCTGATAGATGCGGGGCTGGATGGAACGGTTCGGGGTTATGTGGAGAATCCAGAGGTGGAACTACCGCCCAATGCTAAAGGCAAACTTGATGTCGGTGGAGCCATAGGTGATGGCTATTTGTATGTGGTGCGGGATGTTGGATACGGCTACCCTTACTCAAGTACGGTAGAATTGGTTTCCGGCGAAATTGGCGAGGATCTGACTCACTACTTGGCAACTTCCGAGCAGACGCCTTCAGCTTTGGTTTTGGGGGTGTTTGTCGGGGCCGATGGGGTGCAAGCGTCCGGGGGTGTGCTGCTGCAAATTCTGCCGAAGGCTGCGAGGGATGAAGAACTGGTTGAGACCTTAGAATCTAGAGTAGCAGAGCTGTCGGGCTTTACGCCTCTGATGCGATCGGGCAAAACTTTGCACGAGATTCTCGAACAGTTACTGGGAGATATGGGGCTGGAAATTTTCCCGGAAACTCAGATGGTGCGCTTTCAGTGTGGCTGTTCGTTCGATCGAGTTTTGGTCGCCTTAAAAATGTTGGGCGAGGTGGAACTCCAAGACATGATTGAAAAAGATGATGGGGCTGAGGCTACTTGCCATTTCTGCAACGAGGTTTACAAGGCTAGCAGCGATCAACTTGCTGAATTGATTGGCGATTTGCGATCGAACTCCGGCTCTTAAGGCAATAATGTGTAATTGGCAATAGGCATCGATCGGGGTTTGACTCTTGATTAATTGCCAATTGCCAATTATCAATTACCCGACGATCGCCAAATCTTGACTCTTCGCAGCCGTCTGCCTAGTATAAAGCAGTCGGCAGACTCCAAACTGTACAAGCACAGTTACGGTTTCGCTTAGGTTCTATAGAGCAATAGGATAGCAGCGATCGCAGTTTTGAAATATTGAAGACTGGCTGATTGTTGTTTGTGGTGAGCAGGATTATGAGTCAAGATCGAAAAACACCAGACCATTGGTCTGCATCAGAATCATTGGAGCCAACAAAAGATGCTTCATCGTTGGTGCCACTTCGGGCCCGGAAAAACCGCGCCCAGAGACTAAAAGAGCTCCGCAATATGCTGAATTCGGGGAAAATGCCAGCAGAGCCTCTGGCACTACCGCCGAGTTTGTCTGGGGAAAACTCGGAGCCGCCGGAAGCAGACGATCCGTTTTGGCGGCGCTGGTTGAAGAAATGGCAGTTTTGGCTGGCGGTGAGTTTGATGCTGTCGGTGGGTATGGGGTTTATGGCAATTGCGTCTTTGCTCAACCTGTCGTCTCAGTCGAATTGCTCGAAGATGTTTTGGCCGACGGCTTCGGCTAACGATCGCTTTTTTTGCGCTCTAGAAGCGGCTAACAAACGGACGGCGGATGATTTGCTATCTGCGATCGAATTAGTGAATGCTTTGCCCCAGGATCACCCGATGCGGCCGAGAATTAACGGTCAAATCGAGGGGTGGACTCAGGATATTCTCAGGCTGGGAAATGTTAGTTTCCAAGAGGGAAAGCTCCAGGAGGCGATCGCGATCGCTCGCAAAGTTCCTGAAAATGTTCCCGCTTACCCGATGGTAGAAAAGCAGATTGAAAAGTGGCAGTCGAGTTGGAACGATGCAGAGAAAATTTACCGCGCGGCAGAAAACCACTTGCGTAAGGAAGAATGGGCTCTGGCTTTCCGCCAAGCTACTCTGCTTTTGGATACGGGCAATACTTTCTGGGAATCGACTAAGTACGAGGCACTGACTAAGGCAATTCAGGCGACTAAGGCTGAGGGCAATAAGTTGGTGAAAGCCCGGAATACAGCGGAGGGTGGAGGGCTAGACAATCTGGTGACGGGGATTAAGCTGGCTCAGGGAATTGACCAAAAGAGTTATTTGTATCAAGCTGCAAATAAGCTGATCGGGGAGTTGAGTAAGAAAATTTTGGATATTGCTCAAAAGCGCTTGGAAGCTGGTGATTGGCAGCAGGCCATCGCGATCGCTAACCAGATTCCCGACGCTGGAAATTTACAGGAACAAGTTAAAGATTTTAATGAGTTGGCTAATGCTACTGGTCAAGCTTTGAGTGGCAATGTTGAGGGTTTATCTAAGGCAGTTGCGATCGCTCAAAATTTGAATTCTGACCGCCCTTTCTATAAAAAAGCTCAAGATTTAGTCACCCGTTGGCAGCAGGAAATTGCTGATCTGAAAACTTTGGATTTGGCGAGCAGGTTGGCGGCACCGGGAGGGGTCAACGATTTGAGGGCTGCGATCGCCCAATTGCAAACAGTTCCCGAAGCAAATCCTCGCTCTGCCGAAGCTCGCGCCCAAATTAGTCGCTTGAGCCGTCAAATCGAGCTGCAAGAAGACAGTCCGTTTTTGCAGAAAGCTAACGAATTGGCGAATACGGGGGATCCGAATGCTCTGGAGGCCGCCGTGGCTCAAGCCTCTAGGATCGGTCAAGGCAGGGCTCTTTATGGGGAAGCTCAGACCAAAATTCAAGCTTGGATTGACAGAAGACAGCGACTTCAAGACCAGCCGTTTTTGGACAGAGCTCAGCAGCTAGCGGCTAGTGGCAATTTGACGGAGGCTATTGAGATGGCCAGGCGGATTCGACCGGGAAGGGTGCTCTACGATCAGGCTCGATTGAGCATTCGGACTTGGGATGTTCAATCTCAAAGCGAGCAAGGTTTGCAGAGTGCTCGTCAGGTGGCTGAGGCTGGAACTGCTGAGGCTTTGGAAATGGCGATTTCTCTGGCTCGTCAGGTGCCGGATGGGAGTTCTCTGCGATCGCAAGCTACTGAGGCGATTGAGGAGTGGAGTCAGCGGATTTTGGCGATTGGTATGGAACAGTCGTCGTCGGATTTGGCTGGGGCGATCGCGATTTTGAAGAAGATTCCTGCGGGCACTCGGTCTTTTCAGGAGGCGCGATCGCAAATCCAAGCTTGGGAGCAGTCGCTGAATCCTCCGGCTGCTGAACCTGAGCCTCCTGTTCCCCCGGAAACTGAGCCGTCTAGGCCTCCAAATCGGTTTTAAGCTATTGATCTGGTTTACGGTGGCATCGGAATGATTTAACCACAGAGGGCGCAGAGAACACAGAGGGAGAGAAGAGAGATGAATAATTCTGATACTAATGGATTTGAGCTTAAATATCCGCTGGATTCAGCTCAATCATTGCCCAAGTTGTGTAAGTGCCGATCGGACTCCAAAGTATATAAGGCAGCAATAACAGACTGGCTGGTTCAGATACTTGCAAGACGCTTAAAGCCAACATTACGCTTAAAATAGCACCTGTTCCGCCAATAATTGTGCCGACTTTCAGGCTGCGAACTTTGCACATAACCGACGTGTAAGACATAGTTACTATTTCTAACAGCAGGTACAAACCCATTCGCAGCCAAGTTTCCTGAGTCCCTGGTGCTTTTTCCCAAACAATAATTGCTGACCAAGCTGCACAAATAAAAATTACAGTCCAAATTAGGGGAATTGCTCTTTCAAATACTAACCATCTTGGACGTTGCAGTCGATTGAACCATTTAAGGTCGCTGGGCGCGATTAAGTTTGAGGCTAATCCTACTACAAAAACAACAATTCCAATTACCATCCATGATTTAATCATTTCTATACCTTTGGTGAGGTTGACCTGTTGGATTAATAAGTATTATCTCTGATTTTGGCGGACAATTAATCCGTCTCTAGTCATAAATTTATTTTTAATTGATTTTTTGTGAACTCCCCGACTTCTTAAATAAGTCGGGGTGTTGGCTGTTATTGTTTTTTGAGGTTTTTCCCTTAGCCTAGTCGGTGGTGGTGTTCTAATTCTAAACTAGAATCGTCACTTTTTTTGGGAACGAGCAGAGTATTTTCGTTGCTGGGTTGCAGCACAGCTTTAATTACTTGGAGAAAACGGTTAGGCTTTTTAGCTTGACCGTTGAGATTGCGGCGGTCTTTCACTTTTTCAGAAAGATGTCGCATCACAGATAAATCCAGTTCATCAATGAAATGATCTGCTATACGTTCTCCCATTAAATCAATAGCTTCAGAATACTGATTAGTTAATGTTTCTATGGCATCATAAGCTTCATCAGCAACTTGACTGGCTACGGTTTGATGCGGAGCGCCTGAATTCTGAGATTGGCTACGGCGGCGGTCTAAAAGACTTTGGTAGTCAGCAATACTCATTCCCAAATTGTAGATGTGGTGGTGAGCGTGATCCATCAAATCTACTTCGCTTGGATAGAAGAAACCGCGAGTGCTATTGATACCGTGGAGTTTGGCCCAACGCCGCAGAATTGCTTCGTCTTGCATTTGGTATCGCTCTAACATTTGAGCTGTGTTCAGCTCTACTTCTGGTGTCACTTTAAAATCGCTCATCGGTAATTCCTCGGTTGTGAGTAAATAAATAAAATTGAAAGTTATGGTCCGTGATTTTTGTGCTGTCGGAAAATGACGATCGCTCCTGTGACGGCGTTAAGGGAAGTTTGCGGTCGTTTGCTGGTCGTCGATGGAGCTATAGTTGTGCAAACGGCTGTGGCGATCGGGGTAGCGTCATCAAAGAGCATTGTCTCGATCGCGCTCTCAACCAACTGCACAGGGTTAATTATATAGCTGATGGCAGTGTTTCAACGACGATTTAAAATAGTAACTTTTACTTATTTAACTTGAATTTCTAGTGATTTTAAGCTAGAATAGTGCAAACAAGTGTGCAATTAATAATTTTAGTAGTTGCGATCGAGATTCTTGCTATGCCTCTATACGATTATTTCTGTTCCAGCAACAACCAGCAGCTAGAAGTTTCCCACAGTATGAACCTGGAAGTTTTGACTTGGGGCCAACTGTGCGAGTTGGCTAAGTGCGAGCCTGGAGACACGCCCGCAGATGCGACAGTACGTCGCTTGCTGAGTGCTCCGAGGTTGATGAAGCCGACATCGGACACCGAGTATAAAAATCAGGGCTTCAGTAAGTACGTGAAGCGGGATGAAGGGGTTTATGAAAATGTCACGGCTAAGGATGGTGAAAGCCGGATTGTGAATCGAGATGGTCAGCCTCTTAAAGACTGAAAAGCCAGACTGATTAAGTTTGTAGTGAGGACGAAGAGTCCTAGGGCGGAGCTTTTCATTTAATCATGACTCTTTGTCCTTACTACACTCTAAATTATTTTAGCATCCGCATTCAAGGATAGCAGAAACCGGGAATAATTTGAGATAGCATGACAAAATGGAGAATTTTTTATGAAAGTTGCGATCGTCGGTTGTGGTTATGTCGGTACAAGGGTAGCTAAAAATTTACGCAGCAAATCCGATTATACCGTGACGGCGACAACTACGACGGTTTCACGAGTAGTTGAATTGGAGGGTGTCGCCCAGCGGGTGGCTGTACTCAAAGGAAATGACAAAGAGGCGATGACGGCTGTATTGCAAGAACAAGATGCTGTTATGCTGTGCGTAGGTGCTCCTAATTCTCATACTTATCAGGAAAGTTACTTAGATACGGCGACTACTTTGGTATCAGTTTTAAAGGAGATACCGACAGTAAAGCAAGTTATTTATACCGGGACTTATTCTGTGTATGGCGATCGCCAAGGTGAACTGGTAAATGAAGATTCACCAGTCGCACCTGCTAATCAAAATGGTGACATTCTTGCAGAAACAGAACGGGTTTTATTAGCAGCATCGAGTCCAAATCTGAAAGTTTCTATTCTCCGTTTGGGTGGAATTTACGGGCCTGGACGAGAATTAGTTAAAATCTTTGGACGTTGGGCTGGGAGCACTCGTCCTGGTAGGGGGGAAGATGCTACTAATTGGGTGCATCTGGATGATGTTGTTGGGGGGTTAACTTTTGCTTTGGAAAATCGATTGCAGGGAGTTTATAATTTAGTTGGCGATGTGTCGCTATCTAGTGGTGAATTGCTCGATCGCATTTGTGAAGCTAATAATTTGCCTAAAGTTTCTTGGGATGGAAGTCCTAGCGTGCGGCCTTATAATGCTAGGGTGTCGAATCTCAAGATTCAGGCGGCGGGTTATCAGTTTGTTCATCCTGAGATGAGGGAGTTTTAGTTGGGCGATCGGTCTTTTTTTTAACCGCAGATTTATCACAGGCGGGACGCCCGTGCCACAATGAACGCAGATGTCGGAAAGGGCGATCGCACTTCACAAAGCTTTACTTTTCCCTAGGGCCTCTTTCTTTTTTTCATCCGCGTTCATCCCTGTTCATCTCCCGACATCTGCGGTTCAAAAAAAGCCATTTCAATCGCCAACCAACTTACCCCATAATCGCACCAAAAAAGTCGATCGTCTCTTTCAATGCTTTCACAAACACATCAATCTCCTCATAAGTATTGTAAAAATACAAACTTGCCCGCGCCGTCGATGAAACGTTCAAATAGCGGTGCAAAGCTTGCGTGCAGTGATGCCCCGATCGAATTGCGACTCCCTCCTCATCCAACATCGTAGCCAAGTCTTGAGGGTGAATTTCTCCGGCGCTAAATGCCGCTAGCGCCGCCCTTCCTTCGCCGTTGCTGTCTGGTTGCGGCCCATAGATTTTAATCTCTGGAATTTGCCGCAATTGTTGGAATAGATAAGCCGTTAATTCTGCTTCGTAAGCATGAATCTTATCCATGCCAATGTTAGTAAGATAATCGACGGCTGCACCAAGGGCGATCGCCTCTCCGATTGCAGGTGTGCCGGCCTCAAATTTGTGCGGCAAATCGGCATAAGTTGAATGCTCTAAAAATACGTCAGCAATCATCTCGCCACCGCCGAAAAACGGAGGCATTTCTGTCAGCAAATCTAATTTTCCATACAGAAAACCGATGCCAGTGGGAGCGCACATTTTGTGCCCGGAAGCAACTAGCCAATCGCAATCCATTGCCTGCACGTCTATTACCATATGCGGCACGCTTTGGCAAGCATCAATTAAAACTTTTGCACCGTAATTGTGGGCGATTTCGCAGATTTCTTTGACTGGATTGATGCAGCCTAAAGTATTAGAAACGTGAACTATTGATACTAACTTAGTTTTATCGGAAATCAGGGTTTTGAACTGTTCAAAATCCAACTCGTTAGTTTCCGTTAACTCGACAAACTTCAGCACCGCACCAGTTTTTTGAGCTATCATTTGCCAAGGCACCAGATTGCTGTGGTGTTCCATTACTGACAGGATGATTTCATCTCCTGCTTGCAGATTTTTCAAACCCCAAGAGTAAGCGACTAAATTAATCGCTTCGGTAGCATTGCGAGTGTAGACAATTTCTTGCCGCGAAGCCGCATTTATAAAAGCAGCCACTTTATCTCTAGCGCCTTCGTAAGCATCTGTGGCTTTTCCACTGAGAGTATGGGCACCCCTGTGAACATTAGAATTGTATTTTTCATAATATTCTCGC
The DNA here is from genome assembly GCA_042408215.1 of Microcoleus sp. GTDB lineage: Bacteria > Cyanobacteriota > Cyanobacteriia > Cyanobacteriales > Microcoleaceae > Microcoleus. Next base: position 687,150 of record JAYFMW010000005.1, read on the forward strand.
CAAGCATTGAGGACAGCTAAAGGTTTTTGAGATGTAGCTGCATTGTCGAGATACACTAGCGGTTTACCGTTGACTTTTTCATTCAAAATTGGGAAGTCACCGCGCACTTTTGAGGCCAATGTTTTTTCTTGAATAAGTGTCATAATTTTCAGAAGTGATTTGTCGTTGGGTGGGGGCGGGTTTACGAGATTGTTGGTTTGAGGCAATTATTATTCGTGAAACCCGCCCCTACAGGCTTGTTGAAATTTGTCGTTGGGTGGGGGCGGGTTTACGAGATTGTTGGTTTTAGGCAATTATTATCCGTGAAACCCGCCCCTACAGGCTTGTTGAAATTTGTCGTTGGGTGGGGGCGGGTTTACGAGATTGTTGGTTTTAGGCAATTATTATCCGTGAAACCCGCCCCTACAGGCTTGTTGAAAATGGTGCAAGATGTGGGTAGGGACACAGCACTGCTGTGTCCTCATCTTTATGAGTTAGGATTGAATAGCCATGCAGGTAGAAAGCATTTTTGCTACTCCCAGAATTGGCAATTTATCCAGAATTTCTGCCGCAAAAGCATCGATTAGCAAATAGCGACTTCTCTCTAAATCCAAACCGCGACTTTGCAAGTAGAAAAGTTCATCGTCTTCTAATTGGCTGACTGTTGCACCGTGGGAACATTTAACGTTGTCAGCTACAATTTCTAACTGCGGTTTAGTGTCTACGCGGGCTCTTGGTGATAGCAACAAATTCCGGCTCAGTTGACCGGCGTCTGTTAATTGTGCTGCTTTGGGAACGAAAACTTTGCCGTTAAATACAGCACGAGCTTTGTTACCTACAATGCACTTGTTTAGTTGGCGACTTGTACCGTGGGGGTGATTGAAACTAATCAAGCTGTGAGTATCAGCTAATTGTTCTCCAAAGGCTACGGTTAAGCCGTTTAGAGTTGTTTCAGTAGCTTCGCCTCGCTGAAAAACTTCTAAATTGTGCCGCGATATTTTGCCGCCCAAGCTGATAGCATGACAAGTATAACGGCTATTGCGAGATTGTTCGATCGCACTTTTGCCGATATGAACAACATTCCCAGCTTCCCGCTGAAGTCGAACATGATTCACCGCAGCATTTTCGCCGACAACAACATCCGTTACAGCATTCGTAAATGCAGCTACATTACCGATAGTTGCGTAATCCTCAACCAGCGTGATGTTGCTTCCAGGCTCTGCTATAACCAAACAGTGTGGCTGGCACATGGTCGGAGATGCACCTGGTGCGGTCAGGAACAGCAAATGAATCGGAACGGCGATCGACATATTGGCCGGCACAAACACTACCGCAGAATCGACTAAACCGGCGATATTCAAAGCAGTAAATACTTCAGTTTGTTGTCTGTGTTTGTTCAAAACATCGCTGATGCGCGGCTGATATTTTTCCGGTGCATTGGAGAGATTACCTACATAAAAGTCCGGCAAATTCACCGCTGACAAATCCGGCGCATAAAAACCATTGACAAATACCAATCTTAATGGTAAATCTGCCTTGTCTTTCACCGGCATCGTAATATCAGACAGTTGAATTTCTGACTGATTGCTCTCCGGTAAATTAAACGGAATTTGCAACAGCGGCGACAAATCAGTAAACCGCCATTCTTCATCCTTCACCGTCGGAAAATGAGAATAACGCACGTATTGAGCCGCAGCATCGTGCAAATCCTGTAACCCATAAGCCGAAGTTTTGAGATTAGCAGCGCCCAACTTTTCGCACTGATTCACCAAATCAGCCAAAAACATTTCTCTAGTAGCAACTTGCGTATTCATCATCGCGCGCCAACTCCTGCTGCTTCTTCTTCCACAACCCAGTCATAACCGCGTTCTTCCAATTCCAGCGCCAACTCTTTCGGGCCTGTTGCGATAATTCTGCCACTTTCCATGACATGAATGAAATCAGGGATAATGTAATTCAACAATCGCTGATAGTGAGTAATCACCAACATACAATTTTCAGCATTTGACAACTGATTCACACCGCCGGCGACAATCTTGAGAGCATCGATATCCAAACCAGAATCAGTCTCATCCAAAATCGCTAACTTAGGTTCTAAAAGCGCCATTTGCAAAATCTCATTTCGCTTTTTCTCGCCACCGGAAAAACCCTCATTCACGCTGCGGTCTAAAAAAGCAGCATTCATCTTGACAATATCCAGCTTTTCTTCGATTAAATCTTGGAAATCAAAAGCATCTAATTCTTCCAATCCGCGATGTTTGCGGTGAGCATTGTAAGCCACGCGCAAGAAATCCACATTGCTAACGCCGGGAATTTCTAAAGGATATTGGAAAGCTAGAAACACGCCAGCCAGAGAGCGTTCTTCTGGCGGTAATTCCAGTAAATTTTGTCCCAAAAATGTAACTTCTCCGCCCGTTATCGTATAAGCGGGATGACCGGCTAATATTTTGGATAAGGTGCTTTTTCCTGAACCGTTCGGGCCCATGATGGCGTGAATTTCACCGGATTTAATTTCTAGGTTCAAACCCTTGAGGATTTGGGTATCTTCGACATTCGCAGTTAAGTTGCGGACGGATAGCACCACTTGACTATTTTCAACAATCATCTCTTTTTTTCCTTGGCCTCAATGCGCTTTACAGTTTTTTCTTTCTTGTTTCTAGGCTCTGATCATTGGTGACAATTTAACGTAAAACCGATAGTCTCTCTTGTTTGTATCGAAGTCTCGATCCCCCCTTAGCTTGCCCCCTACTCCCCCTTAAGAAGGGGGGAACAAGAGTGTTCTTAAAGTACCCCTTAATAAGGAAGGGGGGGAACAAGAGTGTTCTTAAAGTACCCCTTAATAAGGAAGGGGGGAACAAGAGTGTTCTTAAAGTACCCCTTAATAAGGAAGGGGGGAACAAGAGTGTTCTTAAAGTACCCCTTAATAAGGAAGGGGGGGAACAAGAGTGTTCTTAAAGTACCCCTTAATAAGGAAGGGGGGAACAATAAGTATTCTCAAAGTCCCCCTTCTTAAGGGGGATTTAGGGGGATCTAGACTCGAATAAAAGCGACATTATTTATTGGTTGCAGTCTTAAGTTGTCACCAATAGACTCAGCCTGGAAGGGTTTCTCGCCCGCAAAAATTATCCGACACTTCCTTCGAGTTTCAGACTCAACAGCTTATCAGCTTCCGCCGCAAATTCCATCGGTAACTGATTGAAAACATCTTTGCAGAAACCGCTAATCATCATTGAAATAGCATTTTCTGCGGAAATTCCCCGCTGTGCGAAAAAGAACAATTGCTCTTCCCCTATTTTAGAAGTCGAAGCTTCATGTTCTACTTTAGCAGTATTGTTCTGCACTTGAATATAAGGGAAAGTATTTGCTTGAGCGTTATCGCCAATCAGCATCGAATCGCACTGAGAATAATTGCGAGAGCCTTTAGAGTTCGGCCCCATTTTCACTAAGCCGCGATAGCTGTTAGAAGAATTTCCCGCCGAAATTCCCTTGGAAATAATCGTGCTGCGAGTGTTTTTACCGACGTGGATCATTTTGGTGCCGGTGTCAGCTTGCTGTTTGTTGTTTGTCAGGGCTACCGAGTAGAATTCGCCTACGGAGTTGTCGCCGACTAATACGCAACTGGGATATTTCCAAGTAATCGCGGAACCTGTTTCTACTTGCGTCCAAGAAATCTTGGAATTGACTCCTTGACACAAACCGCGCTTAGTCACAAAGTTGTAAATGCCGCCTTTTCCATTAGCATCGCCGGCGTACCAGTTTTGCACTGTTGAGTATTTGATATCGGCATTGTCCATTGTTACCAATTCCACGACGGCGGCGTGCAGTTGGTTGGTGTCAAACATCGGCGCGGTGCAGCCTTCGAGATAGCTAACAGAACTGTTTTCTTCTGCGACAATTAGGGTGCGCTCGAATTGGCCGGAATCTCCGTTGTTGATGCGGAAATAGGTTGACAATTCCATCGGGCATTTTACGCCTTTGGGAATGTAAACGAAGGAACCGTCGCTGAATACGGCTGAGTTGAGGGCTGCGAAAAAGTTGTCGCCGACTGGTACTACGCTACCAAGATATTTTTCTATTAGTTCGGGATAATCTTTGACAGCTTCTGAGATGGAACAGAATATTACGCCGTCTTTGGCTAGTTTTTCTCTAAATGTTGTGGCTATTGAAACGCTGTCGAAAACGGCATCGACGGCGACGTTTCCGAGCCGCTTTTGTTCGGAGAGGGGAATACCCAGTTTCTCGAAGGTTTCGAGGAGTGTCGGGTCTACTTCGTCCAAACTGTTGAGCTTTTTGGGCTTTTGTTTGGGGGCGGAATAGTAGATAATTTTTTGGTAGTCGATCGCCGGATAGGTGACGTGGGGCCAGGTGGGCTCGGTCATTGTCAGCCACTTGCGGTATGCTTTGAGGCGGAATTGCAGCATGAATTCCGGTTCGTTTTTCTTGGAGGAAATCAGGCGCACTACATCTTCGCTTAAGCCACGGGGGATGGTGTCTGACTCGATGTCGGTGACGAAACCGTATTTGTAGGGCTGGTTGACTAGGGTTTTGACTGTAGAGCTCATTATTTTGCGCTTTCGAGTGTTCTGGATTAATCTCTCAAAGATGGCAGACTGGGCATTTTAGATTTTAGATTTTGGATTTTGGATTGGGGAATCTTGGTACAAGCCCCGTCCGTCCTTTAAGGATGAAACAAATTGTAAATAGTAAATCTAAAATCCAAAATCGTAAATCCAAAATCGTTTTGCTGTCTGGGCTTGAGCGAGTTCTGCTGGACTGCTCGGTTAAGTTAAACAACAAGTTTGTTGCTTTACTATTATTTTAAGCTACATTAACAATAGCGATCTTGTCAAAGTCAAATTAATATTTTTTTGTGAAGATGATGGAGACTACTCAGCAGACTTCCACGAAACAAGACATCTTGCAATATTTGCTTAAGGGGGGTCAAGGGACTGCTCTTGAGTTGGCGGAGTCTTTGGACATCAGCCCCCAGGCGATTCGCCGTCACTTGAAGGATTTGGAGGGGGAGGGGCTGATTCAGTATCAGTCGGTTCAGGCTGGGATGGGGCGGCCGCAGCACATTTATCAGCTTACCAGTCTGGGGCGCGATCGCTTCGGGAATCGTTATGGCGATTTTGCGGTTTCTTTTCTGGATACGTTGGCTGAGACTGTTGGCCGCGAGCAGGTGATTTCTATTCTGCAAAAGCAGTGGGAGCGGAAGGCGATGGAGTACCGCAGGCTGGTGGGTTCTGGTTCTCTGCAAGAGCGGGTGACTCAGTTGGTGGAGCTTCGCAAGGCTGAAGGTTACATGGCTGAGTGGTATCCTGTAGATTCTGTGGATGATGATGTGTGCGATCGCACGGAAAAGGGCGATCGTTTTGTGTTTATGGAACACAATTGTGCTATTTCTAATGTGGCTGAAACTTTTCCGAGTGTTTGTGGTAATGAGTTGGAGATGTTTGCAGCGGTTTTGCCGGATTGTACTGTGGAGCGGACTCACTGGATTATTGATGGGGAGCACCGCTGCGGTTATTTGATTGCAAGGAAGGAAGTTCGGCAGCGGATTTTGTAGCGGATTTAACGGATGTCACGGAGGTCGGTTCGGCAGCGGATTTGGTAACGGATTTAACGGATGTCACGGATTACCAATTACCTATTACCTATTACCTATTACCTATTACCTATTTATATGGAACCATTAGCTGATTTTTTAAAGCCGGAAGAGTGTGCGGAAGTTGATATGGCGCTGTTGTCGTCGAAGGAGAAGTTTTCGGCGCGTTTGGCAATTTATGCTTTGAGGGTGCTCAAGCAAATTGCTGGGGAGACTGGTTTGTCGGTGGCCCAGGTGAGCAATCAGCAGGTGATGGATTGGGTGAGGAATGATGAGAGTATTCAGCAGTCAATTCAAGTTGATGCTAGTTTTGAACTCTTTTTTACGAATTTGGTGGTTGCGTCTTTGCGGCCTTTGAGGCAAATTGCGGCAGAATCTGAAGGGGCGATCGAGCAATTAACAGTTAAGCAGGTTGTGGCGTGGTTTGAGAAGGATGGGAAGATTCGCAGAGAGCAGGGTGCGGATGTGGCGTTTTAGAATTTGCGATCGGGCTTACGCGCTTCGACCACAGAAACCGGGTTTTTTCCGAATCTGTCGCCTGCAACCAGGTATTTTCGTAAAAAACCCGGTTTCTAGACCCCCATGCGTTCAGGACGGGAAAAAATATTTCAAAAAGGGGTTGACAAACTTAGGGGAGTTTGGTAATGTAATAGAAGTCGAGCGAAACAGATGCAGCGCATCAAGTTTAACGCAGACACAGGATTAAAAGTTTTCAAAGCTTTCCTGGTGCTTATGATGTAATGGAACCACTCCGATCCATCCCGAACTCGGTTGTTAAACGTTGCTATGGCGAAGATACTCGGCGGGTCACTGCCCGGTAAAATAGCTCGGTGCCAGGTTAATAATAAATTAAAGCTCTTTTCCCGCAACAACGGAAAAGGGCTTTAGTTTTTTGGGGAGTTGTTAGTCATTTGGTTTAGGACTCGGCGGTTGAAACCGCTTCTACACAAACGAAGTCCGCCTTCGCGGACTGAAGAATAAGAGGTAAAACTTTATGAAGATTAGTTATGATTCCGAAGTTGATGCTCTCTAGATTAGACTTGTAGAAGGTAAGCATCAGTGCCGTACTTTACAGTTGACTGACGAAATTGCTTTAAATATTGGGGAAAATGAGTTATTGGTAGGGATAGAAGTTTTAGATGCTACACAGGTTTTAGGTAGTGGAAATGTACCTAATGTAGTGCTAGAAAATATAGCTTTTACTGTAGCTTAAATTCGCTCTCCGGCTGATTAGTCGTTACTTCCAGGCGATCGACCTCCTCGAACCATTTTGCCCAAGCTTTAGCAATATCATCTGGGATTTTGGGTTGAGCTATTCTATTTTGGTGCTTGTGCATCACAAAGTCGATGAACTCGCTGACTTCTGGCAAAAATGATTCTGGAAGTTGCTGCAATTTGGCGATCGCGATCTCACGAATAGTCATAATAGTTGCCTCTTTCAGTCGTCTTTATTTTAACACAATCATCACAGGCGATCGCCCTTATTGTAGCAGTCAAGAGTGGGCGATCGCCTTCCGCCTTCTTCATAGCCAGAATCGCGGGCAAAAGTTGTTACCTAAACTGTGCTATATTTTTGACCAATTTGTCGAAGCAATTTAGTCAAATTATCCTTGTCAGATTCATTCGATAACATATCTACTACTTTTTTCAAGTGAGACAAATCCTTCCTATATTGCTCGTCCAATAGCTGTGATACTATTTGCAGCGGTAAAAATTTTAGTAAATCAGGTTCATTAGATAAGATATCTACAACATCTTTCAACTTAGACAAGTTCTTGCTGTACTTCTCGTCCAATAAAATATATACTGCATATCTTAATTGAGACAATTGGTTTTTATACTTATCATTAGAGACAAGTTCGCCTAACTTTTCGTCGTCAGATGTGAGAGCTACTAACTGTCGCAAGTCAGATAAATTTGTCGCGTAGTTCTCATCAGATAAAATATCAAGTATTTTTCTCAATCTAGATAAATCCTGATTGTGCTTATCGTCAGAGAGTATTGAGGCTAATTTTGTTTCCGTCTTGAAGTATCTTGCTAAATCTTTGTACTCGCTCGAATTATTTGTCCAGAGAAGTCTTTCCTCAGTAAAAACAACACCCGAACTGCCCCAGAAATCACTGGTGTCTATCAAAGCGATTACCTTTTCGGCAGAGTCAACAGATAGCCATTTGGACAGCGCGTTTGATAGTTTATCTAATGGAATATTAGGAGCAGAAAATCCATCTTTAATGCCATATTTTGGAATTTCATCCTTTTGTAAAAAAAATTCGCCTAAATAACCCGGAATAATTTCTTCAGTATAGGTATAGGAGCGAGTTTCTAACTGGTGCAGCACAGATGAATCGCGACTCTTTCCACCTTTGAGTAATGACCAAATTAAAAATGCTGTACCCGATGCAACAAGAGCCGCACCGCCAGTCATTACACTGAGTCCCCCAATAGTCGAGATGGTAGCAGTGATAGCAGCAGCACCGGACAATGTACCCGCAGCTCCCAAAGCACTCGCAGCAGTCCAAGCAGCTAAAATAGTTGCAGTACCGGCGACTGTTCCTGTACCAATTGCAATTCCCAGATTTGTTTGGTCTTCCCTGTCCATTTCCGAGACTAACGCAATAGACAGCAGCCCTGCGGCTCCAATTAGCGCGGCTCCTCCTGTTGCTACTGCTAAACCTCCCAGCATTCCTAAACCACCAGCCGCGACAGAACCACCACCTAAAACAGCTAAAGTCGCGTTGGTTGCAGCCGCCCCAGATAAACTGCTAATACTAACACCCGTTGCTGTTTCTGCTCCAAGTGTACTCAACACTCTCGTAGCTTGTGGAACAATTGCTGCTCCTTTGTCTTTAGCATCCGTCAGTTGGTCTTGGAATGCTTGAGCAGTTTGGACAAAAGCATCGGCTTTTTCACCAGAAGCAATTTGATTCTCTAAATTTTGTTTCCTTGCTATTGAGTAAACAGCTTTAGCATTTTCTGGGATTTTGGCTTTGTTAATGAAGGAGTCTAGCGAGTTCAAAGTTGCTGTATCTTCTACTGTCTTGCCGTCGCGCACCTGCTGATATATTGACTGGTAATTTTGCTTTTGTTCAGCAATCAATTGGCTGTCATTAATCTGTTTGACCAGAATAAAATCAACTGTTAAGCCTCTTGAATTGGCACTGGACAAAGAGTAACTCTGTTTTATTTCTAAAGGCAGCGCCGAACTTGCCACGATTGAGTCAATATCTGTGAGCGCTTTAAAGTCAGGAACAGGTTCGCCGGCGCGGACGTATGCAAAAGTTCCTCTGATTAGTTTCTTCTTTGCCTCAGTCAGTTTAGATAGAGCCAATGTCGATTCAATGGCTTGCCCAATTCCGAGCAGGCGTGAATTGGTACTGGCGATTTCGTAACGCTCTTTAATTTTGTTGTCTAGCTTTGAGGACGATATCACATAATCAAGCAAATCCAAGGCAATCACATCGTTAATATACTCACCATCCTCGATTTGCTCATAAACAAATTTGCATTTAGCTTTGCTTGCTTCTTCGATAAATTGCGTATTTTTGTCAATTTCTTGATAAACTTGATCGGCTATTCTAAGTTGTCGATCATATAAGGTATGCAAAACTACAGTAATATCTTTACCGTCTTGACCGCGCCCTTTGATGGTAATCTGTTGGCTATCTTGGGTTTTCGAGGGAATTACTACCTGACAAGGTTCTCCAGATCGCAAAGTAAATGTTTCTTTTCCTCCGTTGCGTGCTGTGGTATAAGGAACAAAAATATGATAGTTCTCCAAGGTAGAGAAATTTTTGCCTAATCCCTCGCTATCAGCCATAGCGCTAGCTGGATCAAGCAAGTCTTTTGTCAATAAACCCAAAGTACCTAAAGCAACATAACTAAGAAAAGAGCGACGGTTGAGAGGAGAACTATTTAGGTTAGTCATAACTGAGTATTTGTAGCTTGAATGTAGTTTTTAGGGGAAATAATCAAATCCGAACTCTAATTTATCAAGTTCGTTACTTCCAAATTTAATTTACTAGCAAACCTACCCTTAGCCCTAGTGGCTTACCCCAAAGCCTCTGCTTTGGGGTAAATCAGATAAGCTTGCTTCTTTGGCGCTAATTTTCTTTGCGACAAAGCAAACTCACTTTATTAAATCACCGACACCCAACTTTGTCAACAGGTGATTGACTACAAAACTGTGCCTGTTGAGCAAACTGTAATTAAGCCAACAAGGACATCCGCGCGGCCAGATTATTCTGCAACTTGCCTAAAATTACCCGATCGACTATTCTTCCTAGTAGCAGTCCTAGACGCACGGGTAGTCAGAAACCGGGTTTTTTCCGAGCTCCTTTGTTACAGCCCAATTCAATCGCAAAAACCCGGTTTCTAGGGTTTTGATGCGTAATTCCTATTGATATAACAACCGACAAAAACATGACAGCAATATTGCCACCTTGGATAGTTTTAGACTCCCTATTGCACAACTGGCTGCTAGAAGATATCGGTAGGGGCGATCGCACGACATCGGCCTTATTCCCCGCAAACAGCATCCAGGGTACCGCTAAATGGATTGTCAAAGAAGCCGGAGTCATAGCCGGATTGCCGATCGCCGATCGCACATTTAAACTTTTAGACAGCAGCCTCAGTTTCATCCCCCAAGTACCAGAAGGGAAACTGTGCGAAAAAGGAGAAGTAATCGCCGAGATTTCCGGCAATTTTGATGCGCTGCTAACCGGAGAAAGAGTAGCATTAAACTTGGCAATGCGTTTGAGCGGCATCGCTACTTTAACTCAGAAATATGTTGACAAAATTGCCGATTTGCCCGTGCAATTGGTGGATACCCGCAAGACAACACCGGGGTTGAGATTGTTGGAAAAATACGCGACTCAAATCGGCGGTGCTTGCAATCATCGCATGGGATTAGATGACGCGGTGATGATTAAAGATAATCACATTGCGGCGGCTGGGGGAATTGCCGAGGCGATCGCCCTAATTCGCAATTCTATCCCCTATCCGCTGACAATCGAAGTTGAAACCGAAACTCTGGCTGAGGTGGAGACAGCTTTGCAGCACAAGGCGGATATTATCATGTTAGATAATATGTCCTTTGATTTGATGCGGCAGGCTGTGGCAATAATTCGCGAAAAGTGCGATCGGGTAAAAATTGAAGCGTCTGGGAATGTGACTTTGGAAACTATTCGGAGTGTGGCGGAAACGGGAGTTGACTATATTTCTACGAGTGCTCCAATTACGCGATCGACTTGGCTGGATTTGAGTATGAAAATTAAGAGTTAGTTGACTGTTATCTTCATTCTAATTGCATCGGAATTATTTAACCACAGAGAACACAGAGAACACAGAGAAAGAGAAGAGAGAGAGTGGTAATTCCGATGCTAATTGGCTGGATTTGAGTATGAAAATTAAGAGTTAGTTGACTGTTATCTTCATTCTAATTGCATCGGAATTATTTAACCACAGAGAACACAGAGAACACAGAGAAAGAGAAGAGAGAGAGTGGTAATTCCGATGCTAACGGTTTTGATATTATTGGTTATTTCTTAGGGTGAATAACTAATAATTAATTACTCATTCCCAATTCCCAATTCTCGATGCCCAATGCCCAATTATTTGGAGATAAAATGCACCCAAAATTTGCCGTCCGGCATACAGATGCGACGGATTAAGCGATAAAGATAGTGCAAATAAGCACCGCTGGCCTCAGTATCGTAGCCGCTCTCAAACCACTCTCCATAGGGATCGTGAATGAAGAATCCTTCGCTGTCGTAACCTACCACAACAACTATGTGCCCGAAAGACGTGAAGTATCCGTGGATAACAGCCGGATTTCCGCTGGCTAGCCAATCTTGAATTTCATCAATAGTTGCATTCTCTGTAAAGAAATCTTGGGCACCGTAATCTTTAACAATTTTTGCTAAATCGTAGGGATTCCAGCGACTGTAACCTTTGGCGATCGCATATTCGTAGAGTTCGTCCTCAAATTGTCCGGTTTTTTTGCGCTGGGGAACTCTCAGGAAGTCCAGACACATTGCTAAAGAAGTTACATTACAAGCACCCGTCGGGTTATACAAGTTATCGATTTTGGATCTATAAGGAACCCCAAGTCTGACAGTTGGTGGATTCGGTTTGGGGTAAAGTAGAACGCCGTCTTGAGTAATTTGAGCCTGTGCTCCGAAAATATACCAAATTCCTGAACCGTTGAAAGATTCGTTGCGGAGAGCAACTCTTACGTGGCTGCGAATCGGAGCAAAAGCAATCAGCTCAAACTCTTTTCCTGCTGGTACTGTTTGTTTTTCCGAGTCCGCAAGTTGAGAAGATGCGAGGGGTTTTGTTTTAAAAACCGTGTCTTTGACTATCTTCAGTATCAGAGGATGTGTGGGAATGTCCGCCGGCTTGGTTTCGATCAGTTTTTCGGCGGTTACTGCTCCCAAAAAACCCGGTTCGCCACACTTGATTAGGGTTTGAAATCTGTGGAGAGCGGCTGTAGAGAGGGGGCCAAATAGGCCGTCTACGGGAGGTTTTAGTAAACCGAAGTCAATGAGGCGGCTTTGAATTTGGCGGCTGAGGTCTTCGTCAGCCGCGATCGCCTTGGCATCATACCTAATTTTCGAGTTGATCAAGTTTTGTAATTTCATAACTGCCTATCCACGTCAATAATTCCAAGTTTATCCTCTCAGAAAATTACGGTATTTTTGCCGATCGCCCCTACCTGAAAGGCTTTGTATTATTGATTCGATACAAAACTTTCAAGGTAAGGTCGATCGAGATTTCAGCAGAGGAGTCCGACTTTGGTTTACGCAGCGGTGGGGCGAATTACGACGACACCCATCGCATCGGGAGACAGATATTTGACGGCGGCATCCCGGAGATCCTCTGCACTGAGGGCTTGGATGCAGGCTGCATAGTTGAGGGCGGGTGCGATATCTCCTACCATTGACTGGTAGTAGCCGTATAAACTTGCTCGATCGCTCGGAGTCTCGTTACCGAAGATAAACCGATTTGCTACTTGGGTACGGATGCGCGAAATTTCAGCATCAGTCGCCAATTCGGTTTGAAAGCTGCGGATGTGTTTAATAATCGCTGCTTCGACTTCAGCCAAGTTTTCCGCCGCCAATTGAGCAGAAATAGAGAAGACGCCACCGAGTTGCTGAGTCATGTTGTTGGCGGAAATTGACGAAACTAACCCCCGATCCTCCCGCAAGTCTTTCACCAGCCGAGTTGTGCGCCCGTGGCTCAAGATTGTCGCCAAAACGTCAAGGGCATAGGTTTCGGAAATGTTAATAAAACCGGGCACTCGCCACATCACGATTAGTCTGGCTTGTTGGAGGCTGGCGTCTACAAATTCGCGGCGGATGGTTTCTGTAAACGGTGATTCTGGGGAGTAGTTCGGGATTTGGGATTCTGGTTGAATGTTGCTGACAGCAGGCACTACTTTTTTGCCATTTGGGGCTGTGCTTTTTGCTGCAAAACTGTCGGCGACAATTGCAATTAATTCATCGACTGGTAAATTGCCTACAGCTACGGCTGTCATGGAAGCGGGATGATATCTGCTGCTGTGGAAATCCCGCATTTGTTGGGCTGTCAACTGTTCGATGACTGAGGTGGGGCCGAGTACCGGTCTGCGATAGGGTAGGACTTGAAAGGCTAGTTCCATCGATCGCTGATAGGTGCGGCGGCGGGGATTATCTTCCGATCGTCTAATTTCTTCTAATACTACCAGGCGTTCTCGCTCGAAGGCGTCGTCGGGAATGCTCGCATTGAGCAAGACATCGACTTGCAGGGGAGCTAGCTGAGCAAAGTCTTTGGGGGCTGTGGTGATGTAGTAGTTAGTGTAATCTTGGCTGGTGGCGGCATTGGTGACTGCGCCACGCTGTTCGATCGCTCGCTCAAATTCGCCACTCTCGATGCTGGGAGTTCCCTTGAAAATCATGTGTTCTAAAAAGTGAGCCATACCGTTGATTTCGTCTGGTTCGACGGCGGAACCCAAGTTGAGCCACACGCTGAGGTTAACGGCATCGACGGGTAAGTGTTCGGCTATAACTGTCAGCCCGTTGGGGAAATGGCGGACTGTTGGGGCATTGAGGGGCGATCGGGAGGATGTTTTGAGGAGGGTTGATGTCATTTGGCTTTTGGGTTAATCTTCTTCTTCTCTTATCGTGAAGTACCCAACACTGATGCTACGCATACAGTGTGGGCTTCCTGTTTCATCCGCCACCGCCTCCACACAAAGCTTGCCTTATGTTTTGGTCTTACATAGCATCTAGAGGTTTGGCTACCCATGTAGCCCTAACTCTCGTACCAAGCAAATGGTACCCAGGCAGCCACCCTCCTTCCGAAGGCAGAAATGTTTTTAGTCGGAAATCCACATGGTTTTTGGTTAGCCCAGTGGCAGATTTCATTTAGTGGATAGTCTGCTAGTACATACGCACCAGGAGAGGCAACGGTCTTTTAGTCAGTCCACAAGGTTATCAACCTCCTTTTCTATTGTACTAACTATTTTTAGATTTTAGATTTTAGATTGATCCCACGGCTTGTGGCTGGTGGGGATGTCGTTTAGTGCGATCGCGAAGTGCGAGATCGGTGAGGGCGATCGGGCGATCGGAAATCAGTGCGATCGACAAAAAAATTGGAACAGCGTCCAGACTGCGTAAGTCCTATTGTTAAAAGTGACAAATAGAGAGTTATTTATGACTGCTAAATTGATACAGGACACACCAGTATCTAAAATTGCTGAAAAATATCGACAAGAAGGCTATACAGTATTTGTTGAGCCTGAACCTGAAGACATCCCTTTCTATAGCAATCCTTGCAGGAGTCGTAAATCTTTTTACCCCACCCCAACCCTCCCCTTAGTAAGGGGAGGGAGTAAGACATTCACAAATGATTTAGGATTGCTATATTTAGGGACCGATCGCTCAAATTTGATTGTAAAAAGGAACGAAGCCGAAGGTTACATAATCTAATTCAACGGTTCTGCTAGACAAACATTCATAGACAGGTTGAGATAAATTGCTGAAATAGTATCTGAAAATACAGGCTGGCGTTTCTTGTTAATTACTGAAGAAGATGCTTTACTGAAAGACAACGCCAAGGAAGTAAATCTCTTATCTTGGGAACAAATTTTTAGGAGAAAAACACAGAGTGAACGTCTGATCTCATTAGGAGAAAATGAAGGCGCGTTTTTATCACTTTGGGGAATATTTGAAGCACTCCTGCGTAGACGAGCTGAGGAGGTTACTATTCCTATTGAAAGATTTCCCACTGTATCTCTGATCAAACATATGTATTCGCAAGGAGAACTTTCAATAGAAGAGTACGATCGCTCCCAGCTACTTTTAAGCGTGATCAACCGATTTATTCATGGATTTGAAGCGCCAGAAGTCAATGAGTCTGTATCTGAATTGCTCGCCCTTGTCAATGAATTAATCAGTTTATGGGCACCACACGGATTTTAGATTTTAGATTTTGGATTGTAATGGAACAGCAAAAATTGAAGCACAGCTTAATATTTCCACAAAAAGCTTTTCAACGATTTTGGCGATCGACTTCGGGGAGAATTGGTCTGATTTTGTCGATCGCACTTATCTTCCTCGCACTTTTAGCCCCTCTACTTTCCCCTTTCGATCCCACTGCTGGCCGGGATTATTTGGCACGGTTGGCCGCACCGAGTGCTAAACATTGGTTGGGCACTGATGGTTTGGGCGGGATTTGTTGGTGCGGGTGTGGCACGGATTGGGGATATCTTTGGTGGTTAGTGCCGTTTCGGTGAGTGCGGGGTTGGTTGCGGGAACGATTTTGGGGCTTGTAGCCGGTTATTTTCGGGGGTGGGCGGAGACTGCGATCGGCACTTTGGCGGATATTTTGTTAGCTTTTCCTTCGATTTGGCTGGCGATCGCAGTTGTCACCGTTACTGGCCCCAGTCTTCAAAGTGTTATCATCGCAGTCAGTATCGTGCAAATTCCGATTTACATCCGCTTAACTCGGAGTATGGTACTTTCACTTAGAGAACAACAGTTTGTGCAAGCTGTCAAGGCTTTAGGTGCTACCGATTTGCGGATTATTTTTCGCCATATTTTGCCGGGAAGTTTTGCACCGTTAGTGGTGCAAGCAACGCTGTCTACAGGAACAGCTACACTCGAAGTGGCGAGTTTAGGTTTTCTGGGTTTGGGTGCACAGCCGCCGACTCCAGAATTGGGAACAATGCTATCTGACGCTTTTAAGGCGGGATACGCTCTTTCCTGTCCTTGGACTGTGGTATTTCCGGGTTGGCTAATTACTTTAACTGTTCTCGCTTTTAATCTTTTAGGCGATGGTTTGCAGGATGCTTTAAACCCGAAGGCTAATATCGATTTTAGATTTTAGATTCTAGATTTAAGTGGGACTGGACATACACAAAATATTTGGGGTAATATGCAATTATCAAAAAATAGTAAACTCATCACCAAAAAGTATACCATGACACCCTCAAAATTTTACATCCCTTCCTTGGACGGAATGAGGACGATTGCTTTTATGATTGTCTTTTTATCTCATGCAGGGCTTGGGAATATAGTCCCTGGAGGCTTTGGTGTAACAATATTTTTCTTTCTAAGTGGATATTTAATTACAACCTTGCTTAGAAGTGAATACGAACAACATAAAATGATTAATTTCAAACATTTTTATTTGCGACGCATACTGCGAATTTGGCCTGGCTTTTATCTAATTTTATTGCTAGGAACTAGCTTAACATTACTAGGTGTACTTGAAGGGCAAATTAAACTGCCAGCTTTTTTAAGCCAGCTTCTACATTATTATAACTACTATTCAACTTTTTTTGAGAACGATGGAGTAACTATTGGTAGTGGTGTGTATTGGTCTCTTGCGGTTGAGGAACACTTCTACTGTGTTTTCCCTTTTTTCTACATAGCTTTACTCAAAATGCGTGTGAGTCCCCAAAGGCAAATGTTGATTTTTTGGGGACTTTGCTTAGCTGTTCTAATTTGGAGATGTGTTCTAGTTTTTGGCATGGGAGCAACTGAAAGTCGCATCTTTCATTTGTCAGATACCCGAATAGATGGTATACTGTTTGGCTGTGCATTAGCGGTTAATGGCAACCCAGTATTAGATGTTCAGCATGGCTCGGATCGACTGTGGAAGTATTTCTTACTGCCAGCAGGAATCACTTTAATTCTTTTCTCGTTTCTATTTCGTTCTGCTCAGTTTCAAGATACATTTCGTTACACTGTTCAAGGTATTGCACTATATTCTGTTTTTATTGCTGCTATTCGTTTTCCAGATTGGGGATTATTTCAAGTTCTCAATTGGAGTTGGATGAGGTTTATTGGTTTGCTTTCATACTCGCTTTACCTAGTACACGATACTGTTATTCAAGCTGTTCATCTTTATTTACCTCAAATGCCTACGGCTTTGCAGCTAGCGATTAGTCTCCTGATTTCCTTTATATTAGCCTATGCAATTTATAGGTATATAGAGCTGCCATGCGGACAGCTACGCAAGCAGTTGTCATCATCCTCCTAAAATTTGGCAATCGAAAAAAGAGGCCAAAAACCGGTTTCTGCGTCAATATCTCAAAAGAGTATCGACGATTTTTCAGAGAAACCGGGTTTTTTGCGTCCAGGACTATCCTAGTTAAACTTGCGTCTTCCCGGCGATCGCGCGGGTGCAGCTACCCCCCTGCGAGACTCAGAATTCCCCGCCCCAGAAGGCTTTTCCTGGTGCTTATCGTGCGATCGATGAGACGAATTACCACCCGGAGGAGTCCGCCGATTCTGGCGTCCGGGCTGACCTGACCGACCACCCATTTTAATCGGCTCAGCTTTGGCGTAGGGATCGGGTTCAAAACCCGCGACTACTTCTTGTGGCACAGAGCGCTTCATTAGCTTTTCGATGTCCGCTAGAAACTCGTCTTCATCCACACACACGAGGGATAGAGCTTCTCCGGGCGTACCAGCACGACCGGTGCGTCCAATGCGGTGAACGTAATCCTCGGGTATGTTGGGGAGTTCGAAATTAACCACGATCGGTAGCTCGTTGATATCGATACCACGAGCGGCAATATCTGTTGCTACCAGCACTTGTAAGCTACCGTCTTTGAATTTTGCTAAGGTGCGGGTACGCACGGATTGGCTTTTGTTACCGTGGATGGCGAGGGCGGAAATGCCTACTTGAATCAGATGTTTGGATAGTCGATCGGCGCCGTGCTTAGTGCGGGTAAAAACTAACACCTGATACCATTTGTGCAGATTGATTAAGTGGGTGAGGAGGTCGGTTTTGCGATCGCGCGACACTTTGTAAACCTTCTGCGCGATCAATTCAACGCTGAGGTGTTGGCGCGCCACCTCGATCGACACTGGGTGGTTGAGCATTTTTTCCGCAAGTGCTTTGATCTCACTCGAAAAGGTAGCGGAAAACAGCAGGCTTTGTCGTTTAGAAGGTAGCAGGGCGAGGATGCGACGGACATCGGGGATGAATCCCATATCCAGCATTCGATCGGCTTCATCGAGTACCAGAATTTCCACCTGCGAGAGATCGATCGTCCGCTGCTGTACGTGATCGAGCAATCGGCCTGGAGTAGCGACTAGAATATCTACACCGTCTTTCAGGCGCTGAATTTGCGGATTGATGCTAACCCCGCCAAATATCGTCATCGATTTCAAGTTGAGGTATTTCCCGTACTCGCGCACGCTTTCCTCCACCTGTGCCGCGAGTTCGCGGGTGGGCACGAGAATGAGCGATCGCACCGGCCGACGACGCATCGGCGCATCCGGGCTATTTGTCGTAGAAAGCAGTTGCAGAATCGGTAAAGTAAAACCAGCGGTTTTACCAGTACCCGTCTGCGCGCCCGCTAACAAGTCTTTCCCTGACAGGATTACAGGAATTGCCTGCATCTGAATGGGTGTAGGGTCAGTGTAACCCCGTGCGGTAACAGCACGGAGAATTTTATTGGACAGACCGAGGTTTGAAAAAGACATGAAACTCCAGAAATAAAATCGGTCTGTCGCCGTTGAGGGCACCAGTCTTGAGCAGACGGATATGGATTGGAAAGGCTAATGTAGGGTGTGGTACCAAAACTGGCAGATACCGACATATATCATTCTAGCAAAATATGGTCTGTCGCTACGCTTCTCAAAAGGTTTGTAGAGAATCACTGTTTTGAGATACCCGACTTCATTAAAGTGCAGCGGGTATCTGAGTATTCTGTTTTTTTAGGTGGGCTGACTTATCTGTGGTGTCGGAAACAAAACCCTAGGGCGTGTTTTCAAACTACTGATTATGAACCATATCTCTCGAAGATCCCCCTAAATCCCCCTTAAAAATGGGGACTTTGAGACTCTTTCTCCCCCCTTGTTAAGGGGGGTCGGGGGGGATCTTCGAGTTGGAAAACAACCCCTAGATTACCAGATTCCCACCTTGGGTATTTCTGCATCACACGGGTGTAAATTTCCGAGTCTACAAACGCTGCTAACCAAGCTTGCAAATGCGGCCAGGACTGTTGGTTGAACCAAATTTGATCGACCTGAGCGAATTGACGAACAAAAGGTGCGATCGCCCGATCGGCCAAAGCCACAGAATTACCAAATAAATATGTTGTCTTGCTTAACATTGCGTTGAGTCTAGCCAGATCTAAAGCACCCGACGCCCGATGGACAATTGCATCAGTGCCTTCGTAACGGTTAGGGTATTTATAGCGATCGAGATCGGCTTTAAATCCACCATCAAATTCAGCGATTAGTTCTAACATTTCTGCAACCGAACCTTGCTCTGGCATTAACCATTTTTCAGGATCATTTTTTGCCAAAGCCCACAACATGATATCGATACTTTCATCTAATACACGCCCGTCGATATCAATTAATACCGGCACCGTACCTTTCGGAGATACATCCAACATTTCCTGCGGTTTATCACGCAAAACAATCTCGCGTAACTCACACACTTGACCGCTCACAATCAACGCGCATCGCGCGCGCATCGCATAGGGACAGCGGCGAAAAGAATACAAAATTGGGTATACTGAAATGCTATTAACTTGTTGTATCATCTGGTTTTTCCTGGGAATCGTAACGAGCACCAATATGTACTTGGTTGCGACCTTTAGCAAGTTCAATTTGACGTTGCCGCTCAGATAAACCTTTTTTTTTCGCTGCGGTTTTTGAGTCATGACAATGAGGACAACTCACGCCCAGCACAAATAATTCCGAAGCCTTATCTTCCTGACTAATCGGGTTGCGACAAGCTCGACAAAGTTCATATTCACCGGGCTTTAACCCATGCACAACTGAAACGCGCTCATCAAACACAAAACATTCGCCTTCCCAACGACTTTCTGCTGACGGCACTATTTCCAAATATTTCAAAATTCCGCCTTCCAGATGATAGACTTGATCGAAACCTTGACTACGCAAAAATGCTGTAGATTTCTCACACCGAATGCCACCTGTGCAGAACATCGCTACCTTGGGTTTATGGCGTAAGGCAGTTTCTTGCCGCACCCATTCTGGTAATTCCGAAAAGCTTTTTGTTTTGGGATCGATCGCGCCTTTAAAAGTGCCGATCGATACTTCGTAGTCGTTACGCACATCAACCACAACCACATCAGGATCGTCCAACAGTTTGTTCCATTCTTCTGGCTTGACATACTCGCCAGCCATCAGGTTTGGATTAATGTCCGGTACACCCATAGTCACGATTTCGCGCTTCAAGCGTACTTTTAGGCGATAAAAAGGTGCTTTTTCCGAGCAAGATTCTTTGTGTACCAAATCAGCCAAACGGGAGTCACGGCGCAGGAATGCCAGCACTGCTTGCACGCTTTGCGGCGAGCCTGCAATTGTGCCATTGATACCTTCTTGGGCCAGCAAAATAGTGCCTTTGACGTTGTTTTCGTTGCAGCAGGCGAGCAGCGGTGCTCTGAGTTCGGCAAAATCCGATAGTTCAACGAATTTATACAATGCAGCGGTTAAGAAATAAGTCATTTATTTGGTAAATGTTCGATGGGAAAAAAGTTACCACTCATCATAGCGAAATGCAAGTATATAGCATAGTTTGCAACAATTTGTTACCGAAATTTTCGAGATAATAATTAGGTTTGGTTGCCCGATAACTGAGTTATTGCTAATTTTAGATCTCCCTCGGTATCAATGCAGGTTTGTTTGGGAAGGCAAATTGATTGCTAAAGGGATTCAAAGCTGGCGGTGAAACCTTCTATGGTCAGGCATTCTTCCATAAAATCCTCTGCGTCATTGACGTTTTCGAGCTGATATTCCATGATCCGCTGCCCGTCGCCTTTCATCTTTTTGGAGGAGAGTGGCGTGCCCGGATATTTGGCAGCGATGGCTTTGAAGTCTTTGGAATGGGTATCCCAGCTTTCGGCAGAACAGTTAATGATTACACGCCACATGATTAAATTCCTGGTTGGGTTTGGTTTGCGAATAGTCTGGATCTTATTGTCTCACAATCGGGTAAATGGCAGGCGCGATCGGATAATATTATTATATTATGGTTTTTTAACGCTGACTTATTTATGGCAGCAATTTATTGCTGTTCTGCGATCGAGCATAGAGAGAATATCGCCTACTTTGTCAGAGCGAAACATTAAATTTTTGTTGATGCAGATTCTCGAT
>JAYFMW010000006.1:0-1082658 GCA_042408215.1 Microcoleus sp.
ACTCAAGCGTGCCTATTGGTGTCAACTTAAGCCTAAAACCCATATAAATGTCGCTTTTAGGCAAAGTCTAGATCCCCCTAAATCCCCCTTAAGAAGGGGGACGAAAGATCCCTTTCCGGTTCCCCCCTTAAGAAGGGGGGCTAGGGCGTGTTTTCAAACTTTCTAATCAAACCCGGAGATCCCCCTAAATCCCCCTTAAGAAGGGGGACGAAAGATCCCTTTCCGGTTCCCCCCTTAAGAAGGGGGGCTAGGGCGTGTTTTCAAACTTTCTAATCAAACCCGGAGATCCCCCTAAATCCCCCTTAAGAAGGGGGACGAAAGATCCCTTTCCGGTTCCCCCCTTAAGAAGGGGGGCTAGGGCGTGTTTTCAAACTTTCTAATCAAACCCGGAGATCCCCCTAAATCCCCCTTAAGAAGGGGGACGAAAGATCCCTTTCCGGTTCCCCCCTTAAGAAGGGGGAGTAGGGGGCAAGAATGCGGGGGGATCTAGATTTAATAGTCAAACAGCAGTCTGTGACTACTTTTGACGTTAAGTTGACACGAAGAAGGGCACGCTTGAGTGTCCCTACTGGACATCTGTACTTCACTCAACTGAGAAATGCTATAGAAGGAAGAAGGAAAAATTTATTTCCGTTGATTTAACCCTCTTCCATAGCTTGCCTCAAACACCAGGTTTCTTGAATAAATCTGGTTGTTTGATGTTGGGTTTATTTGCATTCTCGATTTGCCAAACTATTGAATCGCATTCTTTCATACACTTGCGAGGGGAGTATTTTATGAATGCTGGTTCGCGTCTTGATGGTGGCAATTGTTGTGCCTTCTGTCTCTGCTGATGTTGATTTTAACTCTGACCCAGATTGAGGAACTGGTGCAACTAGAATTTTCCAGATACTTTTTATTGACAAAAGATACAAGTTATGGCGCAAAATAGCCATGAATAAATCTTCTTTAAAAGCTCTAATTAGCCCAAATAAGGTACTTCGGTGATTACTAATTCGGTTGCTTTTGATTGCTAAATAAATGTAAAAATTGCTGTTAGACCAGCGATCAATACTGGCGGGAATCTCAGGATGCCGCGGCCGGACATCTGCCATAATTAAAGCCTGACATTTTGCCATTGCTGCATAGTTGCAAGACATACTGCTGGGAATCTGTCGGTAGCCAACTAAAAATTCTGGCACTACTTTAAATTGATAATGCTCGGCGATGCGGAGGTGAAGTTCCCAGTCTTCGCAGCCTTGAGCGTTTTGTGCTTTCATTTTGCTGTTGTAACCGCCGACTTTCTCGAAACAAATGCGGCGGATCAGAGAGGAACTGACATTTCCTATGAAATATTTATAAACTAAAGCTTTGTATACTTCTCCTTCGATGGTGGAGTTGTAAAATCCACCTGTGAGTAAGTCTTTTTCGTTGATATCAAGGGACTAGGAATAGACAACTCCTACGGATGGTTCTGATTTAATGAAGCATTCGACTTGTTTTTCGAGGTTTTGCGGATACCAAATATCGTCGGCATCGATGGGAGCGATATATTCGCCTCTAGATTTTTCTATTGCGAGGTTGCGCGCGGCGGCTACGCCTGCATTTGATTGCTGCAATAAGCTGAGTCGGCTATCTTTTTGGGCGAAAGATTTGACGATTTCAGCGGTTTGATCCCAAGAGCCGTCATCAATGACTAAAACTTCTATGTTTTGATAAGTTTGAGATCGTACAGACTCTAGGGTTTTAGCAATAAAGATTTCAGCGTTGTAAGCAGGTATGATGACTGAAACTAAGGGTTGGTCTAGTTGGTTTTTGGAGGTGTTCATGCACGCAACTTGTTTCCTAAAAATTGGGCTTGAAAGTTCGGATGCGAGGGAATTCAGCTAACGCTATGTTAGCAAAATGTTAGCAATTGACATCCACCCCGCGCTCTCTGCGACGGGGATTCCTAAGACTCACGACTTAGGTTTCTGTTTCATAGCACCAGCCTTAACAGATTTACTCTGTTCGGGTCTTACAGTCGCTCCACAGACATTAACCGCAAGCCCTGCGGCCAGAATATTTTTAGCAGCATTTACATCTCTATCGTGATGTGTACCGCACTTAGGACAATCCCACTCTCTGATATTTAAAGGCAACTTATCAACGATATGTCCACAATATTCACACCTTTTAGAGCTAGGGAACCATCGGTCAATTTTGACAAAAGTACGACCATACCATTTGCACTTATATTCAAGTTGCCTGACAGTTTCACCCCAAGCAGCATCACTAATCGAGAGAGCGAGTTTTCGGTTTTTGACCAGATTCTTCACCGACAAATCCTCGACGGCAATCACTTGGTTTTCACGAACCAATCGAGTTGTCAATTTGTGAAGAAAATCATTGCGTGCATCGCTAATTTCAGCATAAACTTGAGCGACTTTCAATCTGGCTTTGTGGCGATTATTAGATCCTTTTTTCTTGCGACTAAGCGCTTTTTGAACTTGACGCAACTTACGACACTTTGCTTTGAAAGTTTTAGGATTAGTAATTTTTTCACCATTACTCAAAGCCATCAAGCTAGTAATACCTAAATCTAGACCAATTTGATTAGGAGATTCAGGCAATGTTGCAATCTCAACATCTACTAACAAAGAGACTGTCCACCGTCCAGAGGGCGAGAGCTTCACCGTAATGGTTGATATTTGGGCACCTTCTGGAAGTTCACGGCTCCATCGGATTTCCAATGGTTGAGAACATTTTGCTAAATACACTTTGCTATCTTTCCATCTGAAAGCAGCTTTAGTGAATTCAGCATTGCCGCCGTGATGCTTTTTCTTAAAGTTAGGGTATTTTGCCCGTCCTGCAAAGAAATTAGTGAACGCAGTTTGTAAATGCCTCAATCCTTGTTGTAATGGCACACTGCTAACTTCATTAAGAAACTGCAAGTCTTCTTGTTTTTTCCAACTGGTTAGCATTGTTGAAGTTTCAGAGTATCCGACTTGCTCTTTTCGTTCATACCATGCCTCAGTCCTTGCGGCTAATGCACGGTTATAGACTAATCGAGCGCAACCCATCGTTCTCCTAAGCAATATTTCTTGCTCAGGCGTTGGATATAATCGGTACTTAAAAGCTTTTTGTGTCATGCTTGGATCATATCTGATATTCTGTCAAGTATTTAATTAATATAAAGCCGTCCTAGAAGGACGGGGTTTTAAACCCAATTTCCTGATAACTAAAGCTCGATCGCACACCGTCTGCTATTTAAAAATATATATCTTAAGATTGTTGCTAAAACTCACAAAGTGTGATATATAGAGTCGGCAAAGAAACTTGGTGTCAAAGTCACTTTCCCGATGGAGCCTGTACAAAAGCTGTGGGGGCTAGTCCTGACAGCAACGGGAGCTACTTAGGTGTTCAATGTAATATTTAATACTGAATGTAGTGACAATCGAAAATTTATGTTGGATGCCAAGACTGTCAACCAAAAATGCTGGTGAGTATTTTTATCAGGTTTACAAAAACAATGGTATTTTTAAAGATTCTGTAAAGCTGTTGTATTCATACTTCCATTCTCAGCAAGATCTGGCCTAGGATACTGGTATAGCAAGAGAAAAATCCAGTCAAAAACGTCAGCGCAAAAATCTAGTTGAATAAAAACAAAGATCGGGTTATAAACAGAAAAGTAGAGCTGATTTTACTTTTGGTAAATTAGCATCTGTAAAATCTCAAAAATCCAAGTATTTTTTTTCAGGAAATTTAAACGATTTAGGTGATGATTTCTACCGCCGATCCGACTGTATCCGTCATTATCCCGGTTCACAACGGGGGATCGTACTTCCGTACTTGTTTGTCAAAACTGGCTGAAGCTGTACCGAGACCGATCGAGATTATTGTAGTAGCAGATGGCGACAGCGACGGTTCCTGGCGTTTGGCTCAAGAATTTGGCGCTAAATTAATCAGAATTCCTGAATCCGGCGGCCCGGCGCGGGCCAGGAATTTGGGTGCCCAGGCTGCGAAGGGAGATATTCTGTTTTTCGTGGATGCTGATGTGGCTGTTTGTCCAGAAGCTGTAGGCTACGCGATTTCGGTCTTCAAAAATAATCCGTACTTGGCTGCGGCGATTGGTTCCTACGACGATGCTCCTGGAGATCCAGGTTTTCTGTCGCAGTATAGAAATCTGATGCACCACTACGTGCACCAAACAGGTAATGAAGAAGCTTCGACTTTTTGGGGCGCTTGTGGATTGATGCGCCGGGAAATTTTTTTGCTGATGGGTGGCTTTAATGAAAGTTATCGCCGACCTTCTATAGAAGATATTGAGCTGGGCTACCGTTTGAAACAAGCCGGTTACAGAATTAGGCTGTGTAAAACATTACAAGTGAAGCACTTAAAGCGGTGGGAAGCGATTTCGTTACTGAGAGCTGATTTTTTCTACCGAGCACTTCCTTGGACAGAGTTGATTTGGCGCGATCGCAAATTGAACAATGACCTCAATTTGCAAGTTTCGAGCCGCGTCAGCATAGTTTTAACTTATGCAATGCTACTGTCATTTTTGGGTACTTGGTGGTCTCTGGGTGCTCTGATATTGGCTAGCTTGCTGGCTGTACCGCTGGTAGTAATTAATGCTCCGCTTTACGCCTTTTTTTGGCGGAAACATGGTATGATATTCGCGATCAAAACAATTCCTTGGCACTGGCTTTACTACTTTTACAGCGGACTGGCTTTTGCGATCGGCACTGCTCGCCATGTGTTGTCCCAAAAAAAGCCCTTGACTGTCAAGGTTAGCTTGTCAGTATCTGCTCAACCGCTCAAGACCAACTGAAGAAGGTAAATGTTTCAATCGATCGAGAATGTCTCAGGGTATTCACGGGTGCATCCACTAAGTTCACAAGTTATAACAGCATTAGATAGTCAGATCAAAAACTAGAGGTAGGCAAGCGTGAAACATTATCCTGTTGCGATCGTCGGTGCTGGGCCCGCCGGTTTGACCGCAGCTTACGAGCTAGTCAAGCAAGGTATCATCCCTGTGGTACTAGAAAAAGGTGATAAAGTTGGGGGAATAGCTCGCACTGAAACCTACAAAGGCTATCGTTTCGACATTGGCGGCCACCGCTTTTATACTAAAGTTGAAGCCGTGCAGCAGTTGTGGCAAGAGGTACTGGGAAATGAGTTTATTAAAGTGCCACGATTGTCGCGAATTTTTTATCGAGGTAAATTTTTCAACTATCCGATTAGTGCCTTCAATACTCTCTTTAATTTGGGCATAATTGAGAGTACGCTGATTATTTTGAGTTATCTGAAAGTGAGAATTTGGCCACTTACCGAAGAAAAAACTTTTGAACAATGGGTGATCAATCGTTTTGGCGAACGCTTGTATAAAACATTTTTTAAGACTTACACTGAAAAAGTTTGGGGCATTCCTTGTTCGGAAATTCAAGCAGATTGGGCGGCGCAGCGGATTAAAGGATTGTCGCTGACGACAGCAATTATTAATGCTTTGTTTGGCAGCAACGACACTAAAACATTAATCAAAGAGTTTGATTATCCGGCTTTGGGGCCGGGGATGATGTGGGAAAGGTTCGCGGAAGCTGTGGAAAGTAAAGAGGGCAAAGTTTACCTCGATACTAAAGTCATTAGCTTGGAGCGTGAAGGAAACAAAATTAAAAGTATTACTGCTGAACATAACGGAGAATTAGTGCAATTTTCGGCGGATAATTTCATTACCAGTATGCCGATATCGGCGCTGGTAGCAAGACTATACCCGCAGCCGCCACCAGAGGTTTTGCACGCGGCGCGATCGCTCAAATATCGAGATTTTTTGATTGTCTCGCTGATTGTCGATCGCCAGGATTTGTTTCCCGACAACTGGATTTACATTCACTCCCCCTCAGTCAAAGTTGGACGAATTCAAAACTTTAAGAATTGGAGCGCCGCTTTAGTTCCCGATGCCAGCAAAAGTTGTTTAGGAATGGAATATTTCTGTAGCGTAGGCGACGAGATTTGGGAAATGTCGGACGCGGAACTTGTCGAATTAGCAACTCGCGAGTTGGTTGGTTTGGGTTTAGCAAAATCTGCGGATGTTGAAGATGGAGTTGTGATACGGCAACTCAAAGCTTATCCAGTTTATGATGGCGAATATCGGGGACATTTGCAGGTACTTGAAGGTTTTTTGAAGGGAATTGAGAATTTGCAGACCATCGGGCGAAACGGTATGCACCGATACAACAATCAAGACCATTCCATGCTGACGGGGATGCTGGCTGTGAGAAATATTCTCGGCGAAAAGCACGATTTGTGGGATGTGAATACTGAGCGATCGTACTATGAAGATTTTTCAGTCGATCGCTCAAAGGAAAAAAGGGATTCGGATTTGATTTCGCAGTCTAGTTGATATTTGGGAACTATTGCAATGAGGCGATCGCTCAACTAAGTAAGCCCAGCTAAAAAAACAGAATACCCAGAGCCCCGACTTCGCAGAAGTTGTCGGGGCTCTAAGGCTTGCATAAATCAGTAATATCAATTCCGGTTGCACTCTTGGAGATGATTGTTGATGGTTGACGGTTGACAGTTAACAGTTAACTGTTAACAGTTAACTGTTAACAGTTAACTCAAATTTACTATTCCGATGCTAACGGATTTGATATAAGTCCTATACAACAAATATTTTGCTCATCAAGAGCCTCCGAATAATCGGGTGATTTGTGCCTTGGTAATGTTAAGAGGGCTTTTTAGGCTAGCAGCACTTTCTGAGGGAGATAAAAATGTTGAACTACTAGCGACAGAGCAAGGATCTGGCAAGTACCCACAGGGTGTCGTGACCTTCTTAACGTAGTCTGTGGTTAGACTTAACCGGGCTATATCTTTACTGGGAGAGAGCAGGTTGTCCAGTGGTGTCCAGGAGCTCGCGGATAGCATCTAGAGAGACTTTTAAGCGATCGCTCACTACATATTCTAAATCAGCTTGTAACTCAACCATCCGCGAGCAAACCTCCAACGGGAGCAAATAACGTCTGATTTTCAGGCGGGCAGAGTTTGTCTAAATCTCGCTCTAATCCCACGGAGATTGTGTGTTTAGTAATGCGTTTAGCTTCTTGTTTGGCGTCGGCGGTGCATCGAGCAACGCCAAAAATTGCTGAAATTTCAGTTCATCTAACCGAAAAAAACAGCCGTCTAGAATCACATCTTGAGTTTTTTGGTAAGCTGATTCAAGCATGAATTCCGATCGGCTCTTTCCCTGTAATTCAGCGGCGCGATCGATGAGAGCGCGTTGATTCGGCTTAGCTCGAATGTTGATTGTAACATCGCGGGTCTGGCTGACTGACCCGACCGATGCTGGCGGGTGCATAACAGTATAAGTTATCAGTATGCTCAGTTTAACTTATCGAAACCGCGCCGCGAGCTTGTGGCAGGGGCGTGTGTTTGAGAACAGGCATCAATTTTTGAAAGCTTGATGTTATTTCTTGACTTACAGACTGACAGAGTGAAAATATGCGTATACGCAAGCAACAAACCAACCAACCTATGAACTTTTCAGAGAAATCAGAGGGCAAAAGTGCCACACCCTCAAAAACCAACTCAACACAGCATCTCAACGCCGCAGGGTTGCGGAAATTACTCCTCGCCGCTGGCATAGCCTCTCTGTGCGCCAGTTGTCAAAGCCCTCAAACACCCACCGCCACAACCCCCGGAAGCACTCCCGGAAGCAGTCCCGCAGCCTCTCCCGCAGCCTCTCCCGTAGCAGTTAGCAGCCCCGCCGATCCAAACACTGTCAAAATAGTCTCCATGCTCCCGATGACAGGTAGCGCATTGGGTCAAGCTCAAACAATGGTCAACGGCATCAAACAAGCCCTCGCCGAAACCGACTCCAAAGCCTGCGACGGCAAAATCAAAATCGAATACGAAGTTCTCGATGACGCCACCGCTGCGGCGGGCAAATGGGACCCAAGCCAGGTAACATCCAACTCCAACAAAGTCGCCGCCGACGGTTCGGTAGTTGCTGCTATTGGTCACTACAACTCCGGTGCGGCCAAACTTTCAATTCCCGTGCTCAACCAAGCTAATGTAGTGATGGTAAGTCCGGCCAACACCTATCCGGGCTTGACAAAACCAGGAAAAGGTGAACCCAAAGAACCCAACGTTTATTACCCTACAGGCACTCGCAATTTCACCCGCGTTGTACCCGCTGACGACCTCCAAGGTGCTGTAGCCGCCAACTGGGCGAAATCTTTAGGAGTCCAAAAAGTTTACATCCTCGACGACCAAGAACTCTACGGCAAAGGCATTGCTGACATTTTTGAAGCAAGTTCTAAAACTTTGGGAATTGAAGTCCTCGGCCGCGAGGGAATTGATATCAAAGCCAGTGATTACAAAGCTTTAATGAATAAGATCAAAGCTTTAAATCCAGAAATGATTTACTTTGGTGGCACTACCCAAAGCAATGCTGGACAAATAATTAAAGACATGAGAAATGTCGGAATGGCCGCTGATGCTGTTAAATTCATGGGGCCGGATGGCATTAAAGAGCAAGCTTTAATTGATGCCGGTGGCAAAGATGCCGAAGGCGTTTATGCTACCTTTGGCGGCTTACCTCCTAAAGAATTGACTGGTGAGGGCGCGAAGTGGTACGAAAGCTACAAGGCAAAATATAATGCTGAACCAGAAGCTTATGCAGCTTATGCTTTTGAATCTGCTAAAGTGATTATCGGCGCAATTAATAAGGTTTGCAAAAATGACCGCGCTGCTATCCGCGATGCTGTTTTGGCAACTAAAGATTTTAACGGCGTACTTGGCACTTGGAGTTTTGACGCTAATGGCGACACTAGCTTGACTACAATGTCAGGAAATGTTGTTAAAGATGGCAAGTGGGAGTTTGTGAGCCCGCTCAAGACTGAATAATTAGTCATTGGTTATTGGTTATTGGTTATTGGTTATTGGTTATTGGTTATTGGTTATTGGTTATTGGTTATTTCTAATAACCAATGCCCAATGCCCAATGCCCATTGCCCAATGCCCAATGCCCATTGCCCAATGCCCATTGGTGTCAACTTAATGTTAAAAGTAGTAGCGGTCTGCCGTCTAACGATTAGGGTTCGATCCCCCCTAGCCCCCCTTAATAAGGGGGGAACTGGAAGCGCTCAAAGTCAACCCCTACTCACACCCTACTCCCTTATTAAGGGGGATTGAGGGGGATCGAAACTAAGCTATAAGCGATATTTTTCATTGATATTAGGCTTAAGTTAACACCAATTCCCAATTCCCCATTATCAATTACCAATTACCAAAAAACATGAAAAACTGGAAAATTATTCTCTTATATTTAGGTGTAGTTTATATAGTTTTGCTATTAGGACCGATCGCCGGATTTGATTTACCGAAAATTGTTGGAGAAATAGTCCGAAGTCCTGAAGTGCTGATTCAACAATTGTTAGTGGGTTTGGTTAACGGCGCACTGATTGCAATTATTGCTTTGGGTTACACGATGGTTTATGGCATTATTGAGTTAATCAATTTTGCTCACGGCGATTTGTATATGTTGGGTGCTTTTGCTTCCCTAACTGTATTCGGGGCTTTTGGCATTCAAGACGGCGCATCTTTAGGTACTGCGATACCGGTGATGTTAGTGGCTTTAATTGTATGTTCGGTGTTTTGTGCTGGACTGAATATGGTTGTCGAAAAGTATGCTTATCGACCTTTGCGAAATGCTCCTCGTTTAGCTCCTTTAATTTCGGCGATCGGGGTTTCTTTTATTTTCCAAAATATGGGATTATTTTGGGGAGGATTGAAAGCTTTTATTCCGGTGATGGGTTCTAATTCGGCGGCTCCGAAAAGTTTTCCCGATTTGTTACCGCGAGTTGATATTCTCAAAGCTATGGGAATTCAAACGACTATTGTATTTACTACAAAAGATTTAATTGTGTTGGTAGTAGCTGTGGTATTGATGGTTTTGCTTCATGTTTTCGTGCAGTACACTCGTCTGGGAAAGGCGATGCGGGCAACGGCTCAAAGCCGCGATGCTGCTAAAATTATGGGGATTAATGTAGATCAGATTATTGCTCTGACTTTTTTGATTGGTGGGGCTTTGGCTGGTTCGGCGGGAATTTTGGTGGGTTTGTATAACAATACTATTGTGTTTACGATGGGGTTTACGGCGGGTTTGAGGGCTTTTACGGCTGCGGTTTTGGGGGGGATTGGTAATATTGTGGGGGCGATGTTAGGAGGGGTTTTGATTGGGGTGTTGTCGTCTTTGAGCGATCAATATTTGTCGAGTCGCTGGACTAATGCTTGGGTGTTTGGGGTTTTGGTGGTGATTTTGGCTTTTCGCCCAGGGGGTTTGTTGGGTGAGAATGTTCAGGAGAAGGTTTGAAGGTGTTCTTTTGAAAAAATGGCAAGAGACATTTAAGCAGGACTTACGCACTCCGACTAAAGAAACCGGGTTTTTTACCGAATCTGCGGGCTGCAAGGAAGTATTTTCGTAAAAAAACCCGGTTTCTGGGCTACGTGCGTCCAAGGAGTATGCGCGATCGCCTATTATTTATATTGTTTCTGGTTGCATCGGAATGATTTAACCGCAGAGAACACAGAGGACACAGAGGGAGAGAATACAGAGATGAATAATTCAGATGCTACCGGATTTGATATTACTCGATTCCACTATTTTCGGTTCGGTACTAAAGCCTGGTTTGAGCCAGCCAAAAACTTCGCCTAAAGTTAACTGCATTTCGCCCATAAATTCGGGAACCGGTAGTATATCTGTCGGTTCTTGCAATGAAATCGGCTGCTGCCTTGCGGGATAGGCTAAAATGTTTTTTTCATCGGGATCGAGCAACCAACCCATCTGACAACCGGCATTCAAACAGTGCAAAATATTGTTTGTGACTTTGGTTTGGCTTTGGGCTGGGGACAAAATTTCTATTGTCCAGTCTGGGTGAGCATTAAATGTATTGGCAATTTCGCCGTCAGCGTCTAGGGGAATGCGATTCCAAACAAAAATCGCGACATCGGGGACAATAGAACGTCCGCCAAAGGTGCAGCGAAGTTCTGGAAATGCCCAAGCAATCCGCTGAGGTTTGCCCACTGCATTAACCGTCGTGATGAGTTCTCCCTGAATTGTGCTGTGTTTTCCTTGTGGCATAGGTTTTTGTAAAATGACACCGTTGATGTATTCCCTAGCGGGTTTGGTTTCTGGGAGTTGCAAAAACTCCTCCAGGGTGATAGTTTTTTGAGGAGCTTGTACCATATCGCGATCGCTCGTTTGAAGTGTGTTGCGGTAACAGTTCCAGTATATAGCAGTTGACAGTTGACAGTGACTAATGGTAGGGTGCGTCGCTATGAGATTGTCTATTTTTTTGAGGGATTCTTTGTGGCGACGCACCCTAGGACTAATGGTAGGGTGCGTCGCTATGAGATTGTCTATTTTTTTGAGGGATTCTTTGTGGCGACGCACCCTAGGACTAATGGTAAGGTGCGTCGCTATGAGATTGTCTATTTTTTTGAGGGATTCTTTGTGGCGACGCACCCTACGACTTTTTGACATCCGTTACATCCGTTACCAAATCCGTTGCCGAACTTCCTTATGTCAAACAAGATAATTCAAGCAATTAAATCGAGTGGTATTTTAGGGGCGATCGCCTCTTTGACTGTCCTCTTATTTGGCGGTTGGAGTGGCACCGTTATCGGCTGGCTGATGGGTACGGCCGCGGGCTTGATCGCTGGTCAGGAACAGAAGGTTTACAGCCCGAAAATGGGTGCAACAATCGGCTGTTTAGCGGGACTGGGATTGGGAGTTTGGCTGTTAGCTGCTAGTGTGGTAGAAGGGGTTTTGATTAGACCTTTTTCTGGTCAATCTACTGTGGATTTGCCGACTACGTTGCTGTACGGAATTTCCAGTTTGGCGATCGCAACTTTTACCGCTACATTAATGGGTGCTCTACAAGGTTTACCAAACGAACCTCAGCGATTGGCAACTTTGGTGACATTAGCTTTTATTCTAATTCTGTTTCCGTTCATTGATATTCAGGCTAAAACTGGTTGGATTGCGACTGTAGTACAGATTCAAATCTTTATTATGTTGGCGCTGGGTTTGAATATTACTGTGGGTTTTGCGGGTTTGTTGGATTTGGGATATGCGGCGTTTTTTGCGATCGGGGCTTACACGACGGCTTTGCTATCTTCTGGACAGGTAAATATTGCTTGGAATTTTTGGATAGTTTTACCGATCGCCGCCGGTGTAGCTGGTATATCGGGCGTAATCCTGGGTATTCCGACACTGCGGCTCAAGGGCGATTATTTGGCGATCGTCACCCTCGGTTTTGGCGAAATTATCCCGGTTGTGTTTAGAAATTTAACGGCGATTCGGATCGATGAACCAGTCTCAAAGATTGTGGCGGCTGTTTTGGGTAAACCAGAGTTGGTGTTATGTCTCGTTGGGTGCGATCGACCTTTCAACCTCACCGGCGGCGAAGCAGGAATTAACCCGATCGGGCGTCCATCTCTCCCCATCATCGGCACTTTTAGTACCGGCAACTACTTTCCCTGGTACTACCTAATTTTACTATTAGTGGTCTTCGCATACTTCATGATTTCGAGGCTGCGAGATTCCCGCTTGGGGAGGGCCTGGAATGCCATGCGCGAAGATGAATTAGCGGCTAGTGCAATGGGCATTAACATCGTCAAAACCAAACTTTCGGCTTTTGCGATGGGAGCGACCTTTTCGGGGTTTGCCGGCGCGTTTTACGCCGCTTATATCAGCGCCATTTTTCCCAGCGTCTTCGATTTTTCCGTCTCGGTCATCATCCTGTGTATGGTAATTTTAGGAGGCTTGGGCAACATGACCGGGGTAATTTTGGGCGCTATCATTATCATGTCTGCCGATCGACTTTATCTACCCCAACTAGCACAAGTCCTCAAAGGTTTTCTGAATACTTTTGTAATACCTAGGATTGCAAATCCTCAGTTGCAAGACTTTCTCGCTACCAGTTTAGACCCGATTCAAATGCGTTTATTTCTATTCGGTCTAACTTTAGTTGTGATGATGATTGTGCGGCCAGAAGGGCTAATTCCTGATAAAATTCATCAAGCTGAATTGCATTCTGAGGATGAGCCGATTAATGAGTCTTTAGCAGATTCAATAATTCAATACTAAGGTGGGAAATATAGCGATTAAAAATGTAACTTGCAATGCTAATCTCAAGCTTTTGTAGAGATGTAGGGGTGAAGCAGTTGGGCGACAATTCATGTTAAAAACCTTTGATTTTATACCCAAATGCTTCACCCTCCCCAGTCGGAACTCGCTCACACTCCTACGCGATATTTTATTTTTTGGAGATGTCTAATAGACAATCATCAAAAATATTACTGGTTTACCGCCCGATCGCCTGACAACTTTCGGCATTGCTAGTACCCTAGAAAATGCAGTAGGGTGCGTCAGTCAAGAAATTTGACTCAACTCAAACAATTTGCTGCTGACGCACCTTACCACAACAAAAACGATCGAACTTTGTCTGTACCCTAGAAAATGCAGTAGGGTGCGTCAGTCAAGAAATTTGACTCAACTCAAACAATTTGCTGCTGACGCACCTTACCAGAGCAAAAACGATCGCACTTTGTCTGTACCCTAGAAAATGCAGTAGGGTGCGTCAGTGATTTCCTGAACAATCGCAAACCATTTATTAGGTCAAGCGAATTCGTAAAGAATCAATAAGACCATGTTTAGCCAACCAATCTTTTACCTCTGGCGTTAAAAGTCCCAGGGTAGCACCCTCATTAGCAGCCACTCTCAGAAAACGAAGCACTGCTTCAGGAACCTCATCAGAATTTAAGCCCTCCCAGCACTGCTTTAATTGCTCAATTAGCCGATCGACTTTCTCAAAATCCTCACTGCTTTGGGGAATTGAGTTTGAGTCCTGAATTTGCGAATCTAAACTTCTAATCCGTTGGACAGTTGGCTTAAATGCCGAAACTTTATCCAATAAATTTAGGATTTCATTATTAGTGCTGGGCCGATTTTGATTTCGGTAGCGTCGCCAAGCTTGACTCAGTTGATCTTCCAGTGCTTTTTGCAATTGTTCTATCCTAGATTTAAACGACCTATTATTAAAATTTTGATTGTCTATAATCCACTCAGGATCTTCTTGAAATTCTGCCTTAACATTAGCAATAATTTTCAGCAGATCCTCAGCTTTTTGAGTTAAATTAAAATTGGTAATTCCTTTTTTACGAAAAGCTCTCAAAGATTGAACGAGAGGTAGAGTTCTAGTCACAGCTTGCTCGATTTGTTCTTGTCTTGATTTAAAACCTTCAAGATTGGTTGCATACCTCTGAAGATTAATTTTATTTTGAGATAACTCAATCAGTTGAGTGGATTTTTCGAGAAGCATATTATCTATCCTTTAATTTCAGTAATTAGATTTCGCAGTTTAGCCAATCCATCTTGAATAGCCCTA
The DNA here is from genome assembly GCA_042408215.1 of Microcoleus sp. Lineage (GTDB taxonomy): Bacteria > Cyanobacteriota > Cyanobacteriia > Cyanobacteriales > Microcoleaceae > Microcoleus. Next base: position 14,409 of record JAYFMW010000006.1, read on the forward strand.
TGGCAAGATTCTACTGTTGCACCACCAGACACTTCTAAATGTTCAATTTGGTTATTCACCTCGGTTAGAGAAGCATCAAGAAAATTGTTAGTGTTCCCGATAAATTCCGAGCCCTCAATCATTGCTTTTTGATGATTTTCGCTGAGATACTTAAGCAGCTTCCCCGGTTTACTATCTGGATGATCTTTCTCAGTTTGCACGCGCTTCATTGTTTCTAAATAGCTAGAAATCCCAACTCGTTTAAACTGTTCCAATACTGATTTTAGGTCATCGACACTCTTTCTGCCGCGAAATACACCAGCTTCTTGTGAGCGATCGATCGCCTGTTTTACTAAATCGATAACCTCCTTTTTTTTAATATCTTCCCCTAATTCAGATATGAGAGAATTATAAACAGCAAGTTGGCGATCGCACTCTTCCTGAATGGCTTTTTCTAGCAGTTCATCCGCAGCTTGACGCGCTTTATCAATTTCGGGAAACTTCTCTCGAACATCAGCCGGAATTTCACATTGAGGTTGCCAAGATTTGCTAACCTGCTTCAAAGGTTCAAGAATTTGTACAACATCAATAATCTGAAATTGTTTAGAACTTCCTTTTGTGCAAGCCGTGCGACTTTTAACAATTTCTAGTAAAGATTCGCGGTGTTTTTGCAAGCTATTAAATAGCTTTTTCCAGGTAGCTGAACGATTTTCTAAATCTTTGGCTTCTAAATCCAGAAACAAACTATTAATCAAATCTTCAATCGAATTTGTAGGATGTCCTGCCATTGTTGCGGCGATCGCCAGTAGCTCAACTGCCGCTGGTACAGGGTTCCAGGGTTCCCCAGACTCGCGGGGATACAGGCGAATCTGGTCAACAACATACTGACTCCATTTTTCCAGTTGTTTGGCGTAGGTGCGAAAGTAGCGATCGCCCTTGGGGAACTTCCAATGCTTGTAATGGTTGTATTGTAAAATGCCTTGGAAGGCGATCGCGCTTTCTCGAAACTCATCAGGATCGTCAGGATTAATAGGAAGAGATAGTTTAACTCCAGAAATCGTCTCTCTCGTAACTTTTGGACTGTAAAAAATTAAGTTTCGGCGCTTAAAGTATTGACTATCACTAGCAGCAAAACTCCCCTGAAGTAGCATTTCTGTATCCCATTCTATCCGCTAAACAATAGCTGAGTAAATCAACGGTCGCAGTTCTCCACCGATATCTTGCGGGAGAATTTCTTGGTTGTTCCAGCTATCAAGAATTTGCAGTTGTTTAGTCAGTTTGTCTGGAATTTGTGCGGTTGTTGTCTGATTTTTTCCAGGTTGAGATTGTGGCTCAAGTTGATAATTACTAACTGAAGACCTAGACTCTTTAGCACGCGGAAATAACCGTGAAGTTTTTGTCGGCTGAACCTTCACGCCAAGTGCAGGAATCTCAAATGCCGTGTGAACTTCTGAATTTAAGTCACAAAGATCGTTACTATCCGTCCACAAGTCGATGAGAATTTGGCGGCGATCGTAGTTTTGTGAATCTTTGGCCTTAATATCTGCTTGCAGCATTGCACTCAGTCGCATTTTGCCAAAGTGTTCCCGCAGAGAGATAGAAGGAAAATTTCCTCGCTCAATATCAGCGACTGAATTTTCTAGCGTCCATTTTAGAACATCTTTAATTAAAATGCGGGGGTTAAAATCTTGAGGATTTACTCTAGCAAGCATCTGTTCTAATGCCTTCGGAGTGAACGGATACAAACCAAAACCGTCCGCTTCTCCAAAGCCTGCATGACAATCTCGTTGATGTTCGCATTCATTGCAAGCACTTGTAAGTAATTTTCTTTCTGAGTCTTCCTCTGTTGTGATAAAATTAGCCCAGTTGCGAATTGTTTGATCTTCTAAGCGAACAGCATTGAGGTATCTGGCAACGAATTTTTGGATATCTCCCTGAGTAATTAAAGATTGTTCGCCAACTGTACCGATATCGAGATTGACGCTGAATGTAACGCGAGTTCGCACAGTGTCAATTAAACTTTGGAAATAACCTGTAGTGCAGGCTAATCCTGTTCGGATCGGACATAATTGTTTGCGTCCGGGTTGTTGAGGCCGTGCTAAAACTGCTTCTAAAACTTCGCGGTCGATTCCTTGAAATTTGGCAAAGTCTTCAATCAGTAAAACTAATTCTACTTCCTCTGTTCGGCTAGAGTTTCGCGAACTTCTCGCATTAATCTTTGCAAGTCTTCCCGTCCGAGGCTCAAAACTCTGAGCGATCGCTTCATCTAAATGTCGGTTCAACCAATGTACAGTTGCCTTTTGGATATCCTCATTGCCGATTAACAAGCTGTAAAAATCCTGCGATTTCTTCCCAGCTTTTGGCAAGTCTAAAATATTTAGAGGCAAGTCCTCAAGGGAAAATTGCCGCCGTTCTTCAACGATTTCTACCGTATCTCGATCTCCAAAAATATGGATAACTAACTTATGAATAATACCTCCATCTTTTAGCCAGTGTTCTAGGAAAAATGGATCGTAGAGTAGAGAGTCAACAACATCAACAAGGTAATTTTCCTCATCAGAAAGTTTAGTGCGATCGCGCCTACCGTTGGGGCCAACCGCAGCAGCAAGCTGATTCAGAAGTTGTTCCCGCGCTTGCGCTTCTGTTAAGGTGCTAGTGGCTCGATTTAGGCGTTTTCGATATTCATCAAAGCTCGCTCCTTCCATCCCTTCTAATATTAAGCTGATAATATCTTTGAGATTTGTTCCAATTTTGGGAATCAGCAAAACTCGGCGCTTGTCGGTCGATTTTATATTGGCTGCTAACCAGCGAATGAGGTGAGATTTTCCCGTTCCCGAACTTCCTAAAACTGGTACAAATGCGAAATCTTTTTCAGCGAGAAAGTCTTTCAGAAATCAGTCCTGTCATCCCGCGACTGACAGCGCGTTGTTGGATGAGACACTGGACAAAAGCTAAACGTCGATCGTGAAAGTAGGGCGTTTCCTGACCTTTCATCGCTAGAGTTTCGATGGGCTCGTCGATGGGTAGGTTACAACGAACGTAAATTTTCTGTTCAGCCACTAATGCTATCTTTTTATCGGGTAGATCGATTCGATACTGACCTTTGTCTTCGTCCCAGTCAAAAATTCGGCCAATTATCCATGTATCCTGGCTTTCTGGCTGGATGTAGCATCGTGTCTGAGGCGGGAGTTGAACTCTATAAAGCGAAGTTAAGGGTAAGGTTTTTTCAAGGCGTTGCCCGATCGAGCAGAAGTATTCAACCGTTGCTGTAGAGTAGGATAGCTCGGTAACTTTTCCGATTCCTAAGTCGTTGTTTGGCGATTTTTCTGCGGAGACGCTTCGCGATCGCACCAGCAAACCAAGCTTTATCATAGTTCCGGCCTCAACACTACCCCTTACTAGAGTAGCCGATCGCCCGTGACCAAATATCAGTGTAATTTAATTTTCCAGTCTTTTTGTCCTTAAACTGAAGGGGGAACCTTAAACCGAAACGCAGTCATGAAGCTTAGCCCAAGACTTTCTGTAACGAATTCCGATGCCCAAATCTTTCCGTGTCGTAACGAGCATCGCACCACTGCCAAGCTGACGCACTTTAACAGAGCAGATTTGGTATTATATAGAATCCGACCTCTAACAGCTTAACCAATATTATAAATATAGAACCAAAATGTCATTATTAGAAGCACAACAACTTACCATGCGATTCGGCGGCTTGACTGCGGTAAATCAGGTCAGCTTAACTTTGGAAAAAGGGTCGATCGCCAGTTTAATTGGCCCTAACGGTGCCGGCAAAACCACATTCTTTAATATGCTGACCGGCATCTACAAACCCACTGCGGGCCAGTTGGTACTTGAAAATAAAAATATTACCGGTTTCCCGCCCGATCGCCTGACAACTTTCGGCATTGCTAGAACTTTTCAAAATATCCGCTTGTTTAACAACATGACTGTGCTGGATAATGTTTTAGTAGGTAGACACTGCCGATTAAAAACAGGTTTGTTGGGTGCAATCCTCCGCCCTCCAACTGCGATTTTGGAGGAACGGGAAGCTAAGAAAAAAGCCTTGAGTATGCTGGATTTTGTTGGTTTAGGTGCTTCTAAAGCGCCGGAGTTCGCAAAAAACCTTTCCTACGGCGACCAGCGTAGATTGGAAATTGCGAGGGCTTTGGCCTCTGACCCGAAAGTTTTGCTTTTGGATGAACCGACTGCGGGAATGAATCCGAACGAAACGGCTGATTTAACTCGCTTTATTTACCGGATTCGCGATGAGTTGGATTTGAGTATTTTGCTAATTGAACACGACATGAAAGTGGTGATGGGAATTAGCGATCGCGTGAGTGTTATGGAGTACGGTACTAAAATTGCGGAGGGAACTCCCGATGAAGTTCGCGCTAATCCTCGCGTGATTGAAGCCTATTTGGGAAAAGAAGAAGATGGCAATGGGTAATAGGGTAAGGTGCGCCCATAAGCACCCTACCCGATCGATCTTTTGGATTATTCCTAAACTTTTGATTGGATTTCAGACAATTTATTCTGAAGTTTTTTCCCCTTCACCAGGAAACCTAAAAAGATGGCACTGCCTAATATGGTGCTGGCTTCTGGAACCGCTTCCGCTTCTGCCTCTGCGATGTTGTTCTTGACTTCTACTAATCTTAAGTTAGTGGCGCTGTCAAAAGTCCGCGAATACACTCCAGAAGTATAAACTACGCTTTCTTTTGCATTGCCTTCAGCAAGAAAAGCCAAATTAATTTGTGTGGGATTAAAGCTGTCGCTGTATGACAAACTCAAATCACCGCGCTTAAAAGAGTGCAAACTGCCGCCCAGTTCAAAGGAGTCTAAAAGAATGTTAGAAACAGTGTCAATCAACAAAAAAGATAGATTTCCCTGGGCGCTGGCGCGTTCGGATTGGCGGTTGTCAACCGATGTAAAAAGATGTAAAACTGTCTGGAAAGTGAAGGAAAAAGTTTCTTGGGGATCGAGGTCGAAATCACCGAGAATTGCTGCTTGACTTTGGGCTAAACCGGAGTATTTACTGCCGTCACCTTGGACTGTACTCTCCGAGAGATTTGCGGCAAGTAATTGTTGGCAGTTAGATAGAAAAACTGCATTAGCATTCGCTGCGCTAATGACTGCACCTTTGTTAGCGATTGTCTGAGCGTAAGTGTTAGTAGATGTACCAGTCTCAGTCGGTCGATGACTGAAGTTGTCAATGCTGACTTCTGCCGCAGAACCTGCTATAATCGCAGCACTGCTGGGCGCAATGCCTACACTCAAGCCTGTTACTAAAGGAGTTGCAAATAAAACTGCGATCGAGCCAATACCATGATTTATTTTCATGTTAAGTCTCCTTAAATTTTCTAAATTTTAAGTAATCAGGACTTACGGAAAGCCTAGGTGTCATCCTGAGTGCAGCGAAGCATCTCGCTCGTTGCTTCGCTTCCCTTGCGAATGACATAATTACGTTGAAATCCGTAAATCCTGTAATGTTAATTTTGGAATTAGTAGTGCTTAGCTTTCCTTTACTTATTAATACTATCTATTTACTTAGAGGTTTATGTAAAGATACAGTCAAGATCTCCGTGTTTTTCTTAAAGTTTATGTAAAGTTAGCCCAGCCAGAGTAATTATGCTAGAAATCAAAGACATTCACACCTACTACGGAAATATCCACGCCCTCAAAGGAGTGTCGTTAACGGTTAAGGAGGGAGAAGTTGTGACATTAATCGGTAGCAACGGGGCCGGGAAAACTACAACTCTCCGCACGATTCAAGGGCTGCTGCGTCCGCGCCAAGGTACTGTGTTATTTGAAGGGAAGCCTTTGGAATCGCTGTCTACAGAGGCGATCGTCCGTTTGGGGATTTCTCAAAGTCCAGAAGGGCGGCTAATTTTCCCGCGAATGACAGTACAAGAAAACCTAGAAATGGGTGCTTATCTCCGTAATGATACTCTCGGTATCAAATCAGACATGGAAAAAGCATTAAATTTATTTCCCCGTTTGCGAGAAAGAATTAGTCAAAAAGGCGGTACTCTCAGCGGCGGTGAACAGCAAATGTTGGCGATCGCCCGCGCTTTGATGTCGCGCCCCCGTTTGCTATTATTGGACGAACCGAGTATGGGACTCGCACCGATGTTAGTCAGTCAAATTTTTGCGATCGTCCGCGACATTAACGCCCAAGGAACAACTATTTTACTGGTAGAACAAAACGCGCGTATGGCTTTAAGTGTAGCTCACCGCGGCTATGTCATCCAAACTGGTCAAGTTGTAGTCACCGGTACTGCTAGGGATTTGCAGTCAAATGAAACTGTTCGTAAAGCATATTTAGGGGAAAATTAAATATGGCATTAGGCCTTGGGCCTTGGGCCTTGGGCCTTGGGCCTTGGGCCTTGGGCCTTGGGGAATTGGGAATTGGGAATTGGGAATTGGGAATTGGGAATTGGTAATTGGTAATTGGTAATAAAAACCGGGTGTTAAGTAGGTAAGTGGAAAAAAACAATAATAGAAGATCGCCAATTGTAGGGGTGGGTTTAGTTAGGGTTTATAGTACCAGCGAGTTGACTCATTCAAAACCCACCCTCTCCTCATGTTATGTTTATTTGTACCCACTTTATATCAAAGTCCGGTGGCATCCTTACCGCATGGGGGGGGCGGGTTTACGAGATATTTAGTTTTCAACAATTATGGTTGGTAAAACCCGCCCCTACAGGATTTATGTCTATATTACCAATTCCCCAATTCCCCAATTCCCAATTCCCAATTCCCCATTCCCAATTCCCCAATTCCCCATTCCCCATTCCCAATTCCCCATTCCCAATTCCCCAATTCCCCATTCCCAATTCCCCAATTCCCCATTCCCAATTCCCCATTCCCAATTTCCCAATTCCCCAATTCCCAATTCCCCATTCCCAATTCCCCAATTCCCCATTCCCAATTCCCAATTCCCCACCCAACCCCGGCCCACCCCGAGGCCGCACCCAATTCCCTCCCACGTCGTCGCAACCCCCGTCCCCGTCTCAAAAGCCACCCGCACCTTTTCCCACTCCACTTCCGCTTCCAACAGCCAATCGCCGGCTATGACCGCATCAAAAACCAGTTCCCCTCCCGACTCAACCACCTCGCGGCTCATAGATTCCAACTCCTTGCAAACTTCAGAAAAAGACAGGGCCCCCAAATTAGCGCTGCTCGACTTCAGCGTGTGAGAAGCCAGCTTCAAACTGTTAGCATCGCCCAGAAAAATAGCCTCCTTCATCGTTGCTATATGCTGCGGTGCATCCGACAAATATATTTTAATTAAATCCCCCAAAAAATCCGGGTCTTCCTCATCATCAAGCTCGCGGAGACTGTGCAAAATATGAAAATCTATAGGCGAATTTTCTCCTGGTTGCTCCCTTGAAGATACAGCAGCAGCACTCTCTGATTTGTCAGAAACCTCTCCATTTTTCGGCTCAGCAACCGTAGCCAATTCATCCGGCTCCAGAGGTTGACACTTGCTCAGAGCGATCGCCAGCTCTTCCCGGCGGACAGGCTTGGTAATATAATAATCCATACCGGCTTCGAGACACTTTTCGCGATCGCCCTGCATCGCATTAGCAGTCATCGCAATAATCGTCGGCTTCTGATTAGCCGGCCAATCCCGACAAATGCGGCGCGTCGCTTCCAACCCGTCCATCTCGGGCATCTGCACATCCATCAGCACAACATCGTAAGACTGGCGCTTCAAGGCCTCCAAAACCTCGAACCCATTAGCCGCAATATCGGCCCGATATCCGATCCGATCGAGCAAGTGTATAGCTACTTTTTGATTCACCACATTATCCTCTGCCAGCAAAATCCGAATCTGAGCAGAATTAGCAGCATCTGGCCCCGAAGAATTGCTCGCAACCTGTCTCAAAACCGCAGGTGTCTGCTGTACGCGGTGTTGTTCCTGAGAATTTTCAAAATACTTCAATCCCGAAGTCAAAGTTGGCACATGAGAAATTTCCCCCCGCCCACTTTTGCCAGTAGCATACCCAAAAACTTGCAGGAGTACATTATAAAACTGCGACTGTTTTAGAGGTTTAGTTAGAAAAGCAGCAAAATGCACTTCTGTAGTTTCAAGTTTTTTCCAAACTTCCGCCTTGCTCAAATAAGTAAACAGTACCAAAGGCAGCGGAACTTTGCGATCGCTTTTAACTTTTGCCCCATTGCGACGGTTCTGCACGTCGCCCGCAGCAAAATTGCTCAGCTCAAATTTCCGAATCTCTACAGCCAGGGTAACACCATCCATATCTGATAGATTCATCGCCAAAATAGCCAAATCGATCGCCGAGTTTTGTTTCACTATTTCCAAAGCTTCAGCCGCCGAACTTGCGGTAATAGGTATCATGCCCCAAGACTCTGCCTGGGCGATCAAAACTTGCCTGTTAATGGCATGATTCTCCACAATTAACAAACGCTTTCCTGCGACAAACTCCGGCGGTTTTTCCTCAGTAATGCTCTCTATAGATTCAGCCATCACTGTGAAGTAAAAAATCGAACCAGACCCCGATATCGACGGCTCTGCAAACTCTGCTGGTGGCTTTCCCGCCGTACTTTGGGCGATCGCACTTGCGGCCTCGGAATTGGCACTGCCCTGAGCCACCTGACTCACCACCCACATTTTACCGCCCATCAGATCGCTCAAACGCTGACTAATAGCCAGTCCCAAACCCGTCCCACCGTAATGTCGCGTCGTCGAAGCATCCACTTGCGAAAAAGCTTTAAACAGCCGATCCATCCTGTCTGGGGGAATACCAATTCCCGTATCTTTGACAGCAAATTTAATCTCATACTGTCTGCTAACTACTAACCGTTCGTTGTTAATTACTAAAGGTTCTGGCTCTTGAAAATTTGTCGTTTCCGGCAAACTATTAATAGTCAGCGTCGGCATCATCCTCGCCGTACAACATACCACAATTTCTCCCGACTCTGTAAATTTCACTGCATTGGCGAGCAGATTAACCAAAATTTGGCGCAGCCTCGTGACATCTCCTAAAATATTCTTGGGCACCGAATGATCGATCAAGTAAGCCAATTCTAAACCTTTTTCCGAGGCTCTGGGAGCTAGCAATTCCAGAGATTCTTCAATACAGTTTTGCAGCTCGAAGGGATGCTTTTCTAAATCCAGTTTTCCCGATTCTATCTTGGAAAAATCGAGGATGTCGTTAATGATCGTCAGCAAAGCATCGCCGCTAGTGCGAATTGTCTCCACAAAATCCCGCTGTTCAGTAGTTAGTTCCATATCCAGCAGCAAACCCGTCATCCCAATTACCGCATTCATCGGAGTGCGGATTTCGTGACTCATCGTCGCTAAAAATTCGCTCTTAGCTCGGTTAGCAACTTCCGCCGCTTGTCGGGCTTGTTCCAAAGCTTCATTTTGCTCTGCGAGTTGTTGCTGTCGCTGCACTTCCGTCTCTAAAAGTTGTGCTTGAGCTAAAGTAATTCCGACTTGAGCGGCAACATCTTCTAACAGTTCAATTTCGTCAGGAGTCCATTGACGAGTTGCATCGCACTGGTGCAAAGTAATAATGCCATTGGGTGTTCCTTGATAGGAAGTGCGAACTGCTAGCATAGATTTCAGTCCGATGCGGCGGCACATAGGCACTGAAGATTCGAGCAAAGGATCGGCGAAGACATCGGGAGATGCCAGTGCTACATCTTCAGAAAGAAGTTTTTCGGTATAGGGGTTGTAAGTGACGGAAAGTTCTAAATCTAAGGCCGATTCGTAGGCTGGTTCTAAGTATTCGGCGACGCAAGGAAGGTGGGGATAAGGTTCGGCAATGTAAGTGTGAATTGTACAGCGATTGACTCCAAATACGCGGCCGATTTGGGTAGCTGTAGTCTGAACAATTTCTTGAGTATCTAAGGTCGATCGCACTTTTTGAGTGATTTGTCTCAGCAGCAAACCGCGCTGGTACTGCCGCTCCAAAGTTCTCTCTCGCTCCTCCCGGGCAATTTCAGTGCCGATGTAATTACCCATCAACTTTAAAATTTCTAAATTTAGCGGTTTCAAAGGAGGTTTAGGGGTGTGGGAAGTAAAGCTTAAAGTGCCAAAAACTCGCCCTCGCACCATTACCCGCGTACCAACAAATGCTTCTAGCCGCCGCACGGTGTAAGCGGGGTGATGACGCCACTGAGTCGTGCCGGCGGATTCTATAGCAATCGGTTCGGGCGATCGCAAAACCTCTCGCTCAAAAGTTCTACTCAAAGCAAAACCGTCTCCTTTGACAAATCCGAAGGGAAAATCTTCTGGCAAATAAGACGCGATCACTTCGTAGCGATCGCCCAAAACCCTCCCCAACAGCCCTATATCCATCCCTAACTGACTGCAACCCATTGCCAACAACCGTGCGGTTCGCTCATCAAAAGAGCCGTCATAACTCACCATTACCTCGTAGAGCGATCGAATAGCCCTCTCGCTTTCCCGCAGTTCCTCAACTTCTTCAACCCGGTAGCTGATGTCATGCAAAGTCCCTAAAAATCCGGCTATTTCACCTTCAGAATTCAGCCTGCTCTGGGCAAAAAGTTCCAGTGAAATAAAGCCTGAATGACTCGAATTTGCCAAGTCATCTTTGCCTGGTTCCGACTTTTTCAGAAATCGCACTTCTCCCCGGAAAAACTCAGACTTTTGATGCAGCAAAGACTCGAATAAATTTGCACACTGCTGTCGCTCCTGCGGGTGCACCCAATCGAGCCAATTAGTTTGCAAACTTTCGGCCACCGAAAAACCCGTAATTTCCGTCCAAGCGCGATTCAGAAATGTCCAAATACCCGCCACATCCGTCTGGAAAATTACTGTTGCTTTCAGACAGTCAAATACTTGCGATTGCTGCTGCTCGCTCTCGCAGAGTCTGAACTCTAACTGCTTGTTTTTAGTAATATCTGTATGAGTTCCCACCACCCGCAGCGGTTTCCCCACAGCGTTGCGAAAAACTTGACCTTGGTTCAGCACCCAGACGATGCTCCCGTCTTTGCAGTACATCCGATATTCCGCTGCAAAATCGGCAGTTTTTTCTGCTAAGTGTGCTTCTAAAGCAGCCGTTACCGCATCCAGATCATCTCGGTGGATTCGGCTCCACCATTCCGATCGACGATTGGATATTTCGTCTTCTTTGTAGCCGATAATTTCTTTCCACCGCACCGAATAAAAAAACTCATCAGTTTCGATGTTCCAATCCCACAACCCTTGATTGTTGACTTGAAGGGCGAGATTTGCGCGATCGGCAGCGTTTTGAGAAATTTCTTTAACTTCTGGGCGATTTGCCGCAGTAAGCTGTATTTCTGCTGAGAGTTTTTTGTATTGCGCGCTGGTAGATTCTAGCTGGCGCTGCAAAGCGATTAAGCTCGAATGCAGAGATTTTGAATCCAGCGCTTGCAAAAGGATAGTTTTAGGATTAACAATACCGATCGGGTGGCCGTGTTCATTAACAACTAACAAAGGCAGTTGGTAGTAGGTTTTTTGCAACAGAGCGATCGCCCCAGACAGGGTGTGGTAAGAGCGCACCAACGCCGGCGGACTACTGCAAATCGCTCCCGCTTTAGTTCTGAGCGAGTCCAGAGAGAGTGCTTGCAACAGTACGATATCGTGGCAACTTACCACCCCAACCACTTTCTGGGAGTTCTGATTGGTAAATTTTGAATTCTGAGCAGCAGCAGTCGAGTTATCTTCTGAACTTTCGGTGATTAATACATAGCTAACATTGTGTCTGAACATCAATTGCGCCAAGTAGCGAACTGAAGAATTAGCCGGAGCATGAATAATTCGCTCCCCAGCGATTTGAGCGATTTGATAAAGTTTAATTAATTTAGCTGGCAACTCTAATTTCGGCGGCAAAATTGGCAGCGGCGGAGGCGACGCGAAAGTCGCCGTAGAGGGCGTGGTGCTACTAACTGCTTGTTGTCTCGATTTCCCACTCTCTGATAACAGTTGCAGCAAGCTTTGAGAGTTAATTAAACCGACAAGTTCCTCAGCGTCATTGACGATGGGTAAGTGGCTGATCTGGTTTTGCTCCAGCAGAGTGGACAAGGCAAAAAGATCGGGAATTTGCGATTCTCTCGCTACAACTACGGATCTGATCATGATTTGCTCGATCGCAAATCCTCTCAAAGAAGCCCCGATCGAATTTAGTTGTAAGATGTCCCGTTCTGTAAAAATACCCAGCACCGACCCGCCGCGATCGCTTGAAGCAGCTTTTGAGCCATTGACACTGCGTCCGTCGAGTTCCCCCTGTACCGGACGCGGTACGCTATGGTACAAAGCCGACTTTTTCCCGCCTAGTGGCGAAGCCCCGTTTGTCCGATTTCCGAGTAGAGAATTCCCGTGTGGTTCTAGCACGAGCACGTAACTAGCCCCTGTACGGCCCATCAGCTCTATCGCCTCTTCTATGGGCGTTTGAGGCGTGACTGTGAGGGGATTGCGGTTAATTACCTGACTAAGGGAGGGAATAAACATCAGGGGGCATAAAAGTGATATTTGTGGAAAAACTCGATCGCAGGTGGCGAGTTAATTGACAGATTTTGCCCGCGAGGTTTGTTCCTCTGGCGCTCAAAGTTTCTGTACGATTTGACCCACCCCTACTTGCAACATCTTGACATTCAATGTTAATTCCGCGCCCCTTTCCTGACTGGGAAAAGGTTAATCGTGTCTGAACCGATGCTCGCGCGCGAGATGGCCAACTTTTGCCTCGCCTCTAGAGTCCTCAATAGCCTAACCGCTGCGGGGTTGTAAACTACCCCACGGCGGTCAGCCGGGGGCTTTTAGTAGCCCTGATGTGGTCTGCAAGATTGCTGAACAACACCGAACCTCCGAGCGGGTTTACAAATGCCGCTCCAACGATTGAAATCATTTTTGAACCATTTTCATCGGCATCACAATGACTTCTACAACGCCCACACTTGAAAGCTTTACTACTCCGATAAGACTTCCCTTTTACGGGGTGGATGTGCAAGCAATTGTGGCAAGTCTGGCAGATGTGGGCTTAGGTCCTTTCAACTTACCCGCTGGATAGTTTATTTGTATAGTCGCAAGCATCCGCAAACGCTTTCAGCAAATCCTCAATCTTGACGGTTTGCTCGAAAGTGGGGTTGAGCTTGCAAACTCTAGTCAGCGTTTGTTCCATATCTCAATTAGATCGCAAGTGATACCATATAGTTCAAGGCGACTAAAGTCGCAGCCGCTTACCTCCCCAAGTCGGTCGCCAGGGGCTGACCCTCGGCTTTTCGGTGAGCCAGAATTTTGACGATCCTCTGAAATGCACCTGACTTCCTTGCCCTCAACCGAACTCGATCGAATTCTGTTTGAGGCAAGATGCCTACACGCTACCAATTTAGCAGCGACATGAGACTTCTCACCACATTACGACTTAGGTATTATAAAACTTTATTAAGTTTGTAAGCAGTAGTAAGCAATGGTAGTATTATATAGTCAGAAGGCTCAACTGAGAGAATTATTGCGCTTGTTGAAAAATGGAGAGTCTGAATGCAACTAGCAGAGAGGCACATCATTAAATCCACAGAACATCGTTTCGCCCCGATCGATGGATTAGCATTTCAATCTAAAAATCTTTACAATGCTGCTAACTACGTGATTCGCCAGAGTTTTGTATACGGATGGGGATATCTCAATTACAACAAAATGGCTCAGTTAATGAAATCTCATCCAGCATATAAGGCATTACCAGCTAAAGTAAGTCAACAAATATTGATGATATTGGACAAGAATTGGCAAGCTTTTTTTGAAGCCATTAAAGCTTACAAAAATGAACCCACAAAATTTACTGGTCGCCCAAAGTTACCCAAGTACAAAGATAAAGTCAAAGGGCGAAACATTCTCGTTTATACGATTCAGGCGATTAGTACCAAGCAATTGAAGAAAGGAATTATCAAGCTGTCCGGGACTAACATCTTGATTAAGACCCAGGTAAAACCAGAGCAAATTTGCCAAGTTAGACTTCCAAATGTGATTCTTATGTAATCGAGGTAATTTATGATGAGCCGGAGTCCACCGTCGAACCAAGTCCGAAAGAAGCAATTGCTAGTATCGATTTAGGGCTAAATAATTTAGTGGCGTTAACTTCAAATCAGCCGGGATTTGTCCCTTTACTGATTAACGGGCGACCACTGAAATCAATTAATCAATTTTACAACAAGCGTAAAGCACATCTACAATCTCAATTGAAAGGGAGTCGCAAAACATCGTGTAGAATTCAGCGCTTGACTCGTTGTCGAAACCAGAAAATCGATAATTACTTGCACCAAGCCAGTCGTTCTATCATCAATCTTTTAAGATCGGGAAAGATTGGGACTCTGGTAATAGGGAAAAACCTACAATGGAAAAACGAGATTAACTTAGGGAAACAAACTAATCAGAACTTCGTAACAGTTCCTCATACTCGATTGATTGAGATGTTGGAATATAAGGCTGTATTGGTTGGAATAAAAGTGATTGTACAGGAAGAATCATATACTTCTCAATCCAGTTTCCTAAATTTAGATCCAATTCCTGTATACGGGAGTATTGGTGACATGGATGTCACATTTAGTGGTAAGCGAATTAAGAGAGGATTGTACAAAACATCGAGCGGTAGATTGATTAATGCTGATGTTAACGGGTCTTACAATATATTGAGAAAAGCAATCCCAAATGCCTTGTGCAATGGGATAGGTCGTGGGCGTAGTTCAGCCCGTGTTGAATCCGCTCGAAGTAAAAAAGAAAGGGGAGGGATTCAACGCCTCCCATGGCACTGTAATAGATGACTATACTTTTACAAGCTATTTCCAGCGTGCAATTAGGAGAGGATGGGGAGAGAGGGAGAGGGGGAGAGGGGGAAAGAGGCAGAAAATCAACAATTCTCATCTTGACTAATTCTATGTTATCCCAATTGTGACTCAGAGGATTGGAGATTCAATTCGTGCGATCGAACTTGACCAAAATAGCACTGTTCCCCGCCACCGTAAAAGTAGCATTCCCACCATTCAGCGTTAACTTCCCAACAACCTCATCCATCGCCCTCGAACTCAACTCCCGCACAGTGCCGCTACCCGCTTTTATCAGAGCCGAAATATCAGCATTAACAATGTAAGAATTGGGTTGACTGTTGACAGCCAGCAGAGCAACATTATTGCTAGCATCTTTAATCGCAACTACCATTAAATTAGGACTATTAGCGATCGGAAAAAAAGTAGATTTCCCCCCTGCAAAGCCCTAATTCCCATCCGCAAAGCATAGTAACCGGCGCGCCGTTTTCCCCCACTTAAGAGCAAACCTTCTGCCAGTCCCAGCTTTCCCCAGTCGTACAAACAGAATATGTGACTACCATCAATATAATTATCCCCCGGCTGGGAAACCCGAATCAAATTCTTAATCAAATTTAAAGCTCAAGATAAATTGTTATAGCTAATTTCATAACTTCCCCATTCCCCCACCCAAAGCGGAGAGTTAGCAAGAGGAGTTCCCTGCATCCAGCCGTGCACTTTGCGGGTGTAGTTAGAAATATCTGCATCGTAGTTGTGGACATTGACAGTATCGAAATAACTAGGAATTTCCTGCAAAGCAACAGCAGGCCAATTGCAGCCACAGTTTTCGGGCCGTGGATGCGGTAAGTGCGCGCAGGCAAATAAGTTTTGTAAACAAAGTCGATCGCATCAGACGCCACTTTCACCAACTCAAAATAATCCGCCCTAGTCCCCCCCCAACCCTGAGCGCGATTATCCGGTTCGTTGTGAATTTCCCAATCATCAACCCGGTAATCATTGCGAACATTCAGCCAATAAACCGTAGCAAAAACCTGTTCCCACCACTCATTCCAATCTTCTTGATTGCGGGGCGGATTCAGTTGCAGAGCCCAACTAGGTTTCCAGCTATTGTCAACATTCCGAATACTTACAACGGGGCGAATCTTAGCTTGTTTAAGACTACTAAAAATAGTCCTGGCATTGCCTTCCCAAAAAGTACCGGGTTTTCCCCACCACCAAGAATCGCTACCGTTGGGCGGCTGTCCGAACTTTACTATCTTTTGCTCCTAATTCTTTGAGTTTGTTGAACTCTGCTGTATATTCTTCCCTCGTCAAACTCGGCATATTCGCTATCTGAAACTGCGAACCTTTTGTCATTGCAAAAGGTTTGACATTTTTCCAGTGTGGTATGGAAGCTGGTTTCAAGTCGGGCGGTATGGGCTGCCAGTAACCTGGTTGATTAACGGGAGTATATGTCACCTCGACAGTAGCGCCATCATCTTTGCGCCATTCTAGGATTTTGTTCGCTACAAATTCTCCCAATTGCACGCCGTCGGTTTTTGATTTCCCTTCAGCTATTGCTGCCAAAGATGCTGTTTTTGCTGCATCTAAAGTTGCTGTTTGTTTTGGGTACAAATTTGCTAACACGCGGTGTGCTGCTGCTACTGCTGCTGCTTGGGCTGAGGCACCGGCGGGTGCTTCTACTGGTACTTTGTATAGTTTGTGAGTTTTGCTAACAGCATTTGCCGCATCGTAAATCGCAGCATGAACCATCGCTAAATTGCGCGCTGCCATTGGCCCAGAGGTTTTTTCACCACGGATGATATCTAATGTGAGAGCATTCCAGCGGACGATCGCATCTTGAGACTGGCGATCGGGGGTTTGGGCGATTCCCTACGGGATAGCTTCGCACGCGCGTGCTTTCCGGTTGCAGCACCAAGCGCAGGGGAGTTTGTTGCAATTTCAGAACCAATAGTGCTCGTAGCAGCTAGGGAACTAACTGCAAGAATTGCGAAAATTAAACCCATTTTCAGAGGCTGGCGCGGTTTTGAATTCATGGCGTTTATTGAAAATAATATTCAAAAGCTTGTTGCGACCAGGATTGTAAGCCCTACTTGTCAACCAGCTAGTTTTCTTAAACAATTCTTAAGAAATATTCTTGATATTATTCTGATTTAAAAAAGAAACGATTAACCAGACTGTAGCAGTGTAACCTTTGTATTTATGGAGTTTGAGTGATTAGTAGGATTCAAAAAAAAAATTTTTTTATAAATTAGTTGACTTT
The DNA here is from genome assembly GCA_042408215.1 of Microcoleus sp. Lineage (GTDB taxonomy): Bacteria > Cyanobacteriota > Cyanobacteriia > Cyanobacteriales > Microcoleaceae > Microcoleus. The sequence continues at coordinate 31,420 of JAYFMW010000006.1, forward strand.
AATTATCAATAAGCTTACAATCTAAATCGTCTAGATTAATTGGGGCAAGACAATTAAACGTAATTGCAGATACGTGATTCTTCCAGTCTTTTGACTGAGAAGATAATCCGAGCGTGTCAGAGAAAGGGCTGATTACGATCGACTGATCCATCGAGATTAATTTCTGATATTGACATAGCTTGACCCGCAGATAGCGCTTGTGAAAGCTAAAAAAGGCGCTGGCGGGGAAACTTATAAACCAGATGCGTTTGCCCTGGTTTTATCGTATCCAGGTAAGTATCCGACAGGTTGTCACAAGTGGCGATCGGAGTTTGCTGACGCAATTCATAGGCAAGATGTCTGTGCTATGGACTGAGGATTTTGCGGTCAACTTACCGACAAAACTATTCGAGGTCAACTGTTGATTGTTCAATAAATCGACTCAATTGTCGTCATTTTTTTTCGATATTGTGGCATCAATATTACTCCCAAAGTCTGACTTCAGGGTGTGGTTTTACACGCGCTTAAATAAAACTAAAAAATAAACATCAAAGGAGTTTCTAATGGTTCCCGATAACTTGTTGAATACATCATCTCCCCTATTTCCCAATACTGCAATAGCAGACTTAGGAATATCCAGTGGCTTATCAGCGTTGGATAGTTTAGTTGCAAAGTCGATCGGCTCACCCAGCATCCTCAATGCAGAAAGAACCGCTAGCGAAATTAAATTCCAAAACAATGACAGCCTACTCACAGGCGACGGTAGTGGCATAATTTTTGCAGACACAGGTAAAGACATTATTAATGCCGGAGAAAAAGCAACCGCCATCTTCGCTAGCGAAGGTAATAAAAACATTACCGGCAGCCCCGGCGATGATACCATCAATGCCCAAGCAGGCAACGACATCATCAATGCCTCAGAAGGCAACAACCGCGTCTTCGCAGGCAAAGGCAACAACCGCGTGGTTACAGGGAGTGGCAACGATTTCGTCACCGCAGGTAGTGGCGACGACCAAATCTACACCGGTGCCGGCGATGACAACATCAACGCAGGCGACGGCGATAACCTGATCAAACCAGGCACTGGCAACGATACAGTTTCCCTCGGTAATGGTAGCGATCAAATCGCTCTGGAAGCAGGTGCTGGTTCCGTGACCATATCTGGATTCAATGCAGCGGCAGATAAACTGCGCTTAGGTGGCAGTCTTGTCGGTAAACCCCTCTCCTTTGTGACCGAAGTGGGCAACACCCTGATCAAAGCCGGAGATGACTTGTTGGCAACCATCAAAGACGTAGCTACAGGAGTGCAAAAAGCTGTTCTTTCCAACGAAATACCCATGTACCGATACCAGGCTATTGACCTTGGTTCGATCGCTCCCACAGGCAATGACACGCGAGCTAATGCCATTAACGATCGGGGACAGATAGCTGGTCGTTCCCAAACCACCGAAGTGCTTGGCACGGGGTTCCGCAACCAAGGGTTTATTTGGGATAACGGGGTGTTCAAGCCGCTGACTAGCACCGGCATCAAAAATGGTGGCGGTGAGAATACCGGAAAAGAGGTTACTCAGCGTGGTGGTGGTGGGTTTACCGCAGCCATCAACGATTTAGGCGCGATCGCCGGTACAAGCGATGAAATTGCCGGTCAAGCCACAGACCGCGGCTTACTGTGGCAAAAAACTGGCGACGACTACAGCCTACAAATCACCGACTTGCCCGGTGTTGAAACCTATTTCTTCGACATTAACAACCAAAACCAAATGGCCGGCCGCCACATCTACAAGCCGTCCAGCGGCACAATCCCCGCTCGCACCCGCCCGTTTTCTGTAGACCGGGGTTTCATCAATCCACTGCCGGATTTGGGTGGCGACACCGGTATCGCAAATGGAATTAACAACAAAAGTGTCATAGTCGGACAAATTGACAGTGACGGACTCAACGACAAGACCGTCAACACTGCGGCGTTGTGGGAAAAAGGCGCAGATGGTAAATACGAACTCACCAACCTCGGCACCTTTGGGGCAGAAGGAGCCATTGCCCGCGACATCAACGATAGCGGTCAAATCATCGGTCAGACTAGCAGTGGCACCGGTGCTACAGCTACAAGTTCGCCATTCCTGTTCCAGAACGGTCAAAAAACTAACCTCGGCAGTCTTGGCGGTGCAACGGGTTCCACCACTGGCATTAACCAATTCGGTCAAGTAGTCGGCGTCTCCCAGAATGGGGTCGGTCAAAACCGCGCCTTTGTCTGGAACAACGGTGTAATCAAAGACTTGAACGGTCTGACACTAACGAGTCCGACCTTTGGCGGCTCGAATGTGACATTAACTAACGCGACTGGCATCAATAATTTCGGTGATATTTCTGCCTACGGGAGTTATACCTACAAAGATGCCAAGGGTGCGACCTTAACGGGAACCCGCGCTTATCTGCTGAAGGCGATTCCGACAACTTAACCATAACTGGTTCCCAGGCAGAGCCTGGGAACCGAGATCCAGAGGCTCTGCCTCACTTTTATAAGAAATACCCTGAAAACCCTGCGACTTTAGTCCAGGGATGAAAGGGCTTGGGAGACTTTAGTCTCCCATTTAGATATTTCTAAATATAGTACAATTAATCAAAGGAGGTAAAACGGATGTATGCAGTGCAAAAAGACGTTTGGCATTTAACGGGACTCAATAAAACTATTGTTGAGCAAATCCTCAGATGGTCAAACAATCTGTTTAATGTCGGCACTTATGAAAGTCGGCAACGATACTTCAAGGACAAAGGCGCGATTAAATACCCAGACTTGTACAAAATTGCCAAGACCAATGAGAATTACGGGTGGCTCTACTCGCAGGTAGCTCAACAATCCCTTAAATCTGTCGCTGAATCCTTTAGCTCTTTCCGAGCCTTAGAGAAGTTAGCCAAAAAAGGAGAACTTAATCAAAAACCGAGATTGCCCAAGTACAGAACCAAGGGAGCGATGTACCAAGTCTCCTATCCGGGACAAGCCTTAAAAATAGTCGGCAATCGGGTAAGACTACCTTTAGGAACCAAAGGAAAAGAACACTTTGGGACGGATGCCCTTTGGGTGACTTTACCGGAACGGCTGAAAGATTGCCCAATTAAAGAACTTCGACTAATCCCTAGAAATGGCGAGGTTTGGGTTGAATTTGTCCACGAAAGTCTAACTGAGCAAGCCCCTAGTTGTAGTCTGGAAGTAACAGGGGTTTTGGGAATAGATCACGGTATCAACAACTGGTTAACCTGTGTTTCGAGTAATGGCAAGCCATTCATCATTGATGGTCAAAAGCTGAAGTCTTGGAACCAGTGGTTTAACAAAGAAAAAGCGCGAGTCCAATCGACTCACGCTCAACATAAGTTACCTAAAGGTTTCTCGTCAAAAAGGCTGCAACAGTTGTCAGAAAATCGCGCTAGAAGGATGAGAGATGCGGTTAACAAGGCAGTCAGAACCATGATAGAATATTGCGAAAATCACCAAGTCAATGTGATAGTTTGTGGCTGGAATAAAGGACAAAAAAAAGAAGTGAATATGGGAGGTAAAACCAATCAGAACTTTGTTCAGATACCCACAGCCAAAGTCAAAGATAGACTACAACAAGAGTGCGACTTAAGGGGTTGGAGATTTGTAGAGCAAGATGAATCTTACACATCAAAATCCAGTTTCTTAGAGCGAGACTTTCTGCCAGTGAAAGTCGGTGAAAAACCCGACAATTGGCAACCATCAGGTAAAAGAATTAAACGAGGTTTGTATCGTTCGGCTCAGGGATTAACCCTGAATGCTGATGTGAACGGTGCGGCAAATATCATCCGAAAATCAATCATTTGCCACAGACTTAATAATCTCGCTGTGTGGGTAGCGGGTTGCTGACTAACCCTTTAAGAATTAAACTTTGGGCGGATTTATCCCCCAAAGTTTGTCCTTAAGAATCCCCGCGTCTTTAGACCGGGGAGTGTCAATTCTGTGTTTGAGAGGAGGCTCTGCCTCCGCATCTGCATCCCCAGCCGTGTAGGGTGCGTCGCCATCTATAATCTGCAAGTTTTATCCAAGATCTCGTAGCGACGCACCCTACCAAACACCTGCTGTATTTCATGAACCTGGAATCGACTTTACCCATGAACCGTTCCCCGACAAATTTTTGCACGAGGTTCCGTCCTTAGCTTTTGGCAATGTAAAAGTTAAAATTACAGGCGATCGAATCGGCAATGGCGATCGCGATTAAACCCTGGGTGAGCCCAAACAATCCACCTGCTAGAATTGCATAAGCAGTACCCGGTATGGCAGGAATCACAATACTTACCAATAAAATCCTTCCATTTCATCCAATTGATAAAAATTCCGGGGTAAATTTTTAATATTCATCGATCGAGTATGATTCTGAAGATTTTAGATTTTGGATTAAAGAATTGAAAAATTCACCCCACGGATGAATCCGGGGGCTTATTAATAACCATTTGTTTTCGGTCAATTCTTGTCTGTAGGTGAAGCAACCTGATGTTAATGTAGACATAAGAAGTTTGAAATGTCACAGACGCGAAGTTAAAACAATGTATTGAGGGCGAGTGCGATCGATAATTCCCTCTTCCTCCAACCGACACATCAGCCTCGTTACCGTAATCCGCGTAATTCCCATCGCCTCAGAAATCTCCTGGTGAGTCAATCTCAGATCGATCAACAGTCCTTGTGCCACCTCGCGGCCAAATTTTTGTCCCAACCAAGCTAATAGTTGCACCAATCTATCCCGCAGAGATTCGCTGCGAACAATGCAGAAAAATGCTTGAGTTTCCTGAATGTGTCTGAAAATGTCATCTAAGGATTGATAGCACAAATTTTGAGGAATATAACTAACTTCTACATGAGTTTTGCACTCAATTTGATAAGGTTGAACACCTGACAACGACTGACTGAGTACGTCCCCAATTCCCCAATATCCCAGCGTCATTGCTGTTCCCTGTTCGCTCCAAGTCACGGATCGGACGACCCCCCGTTCAATTCGCAGTAAGCCGTTAAAGGGCATGGTCACTAACTGACGGCAGGTGAAAGTCTGCTGTCTCAAATTGGGGTACAAGGCTGGAGTGTAGGTTGAAAAAGCCATAGTATTTAGGTTGAGCGCCACCGCTACTTTGGATGATGATGTACAGTTTAAGCTAGTTGATAATTTATGTCAACTAGCTTAAGAATAAATTCCAATTCGGGACTGCTGAGGTTAAAATTCTTTGCCTGTAATGTCAGAGAGGTTTCGGAACTTCACAATATCTGTGTCTGGGCTGTAGAGACTTATTGACAATACTTAGCTGTAATTGACACTCAAATGCAGTCGCCCGATCGCCTCTCTCCCGCCCTCCCCCACTACTGCGCCTTTGCGGTTTCTTCATCAAGGCTTAAAAGGAGTATATTTACCACCTAAACCTTCTACAATAGTTCGGGTATTAGCAACCAACATTTTCTGATAAGTATCAGCCTCACTTCCCGGTTCTCCCAAACCATCGGCAAATAATTCTCGCGGCGAAATTTTCACCTTAGCTTCCCTTGCCACGGCCTCAATTAATTTAGGATTAATCGTAGATTCGGCAAAAATTGTCGGCACTCCAGAAGCCTTAATTTCTCTAACTAATTGAGCCACCCGCGTTGGTGTTGGCGCTTCATCGGTACTAATACCTTCTAATGCTCCTACTACTGGAATTCCGTAAGCTTTAGAGTAGTAACCTAAAGCATCATGAGTCGTGACAAGCTTGCGATTATTGGCAGGAATTGTGGTAATTTCTGATTTAATCCATGTATCTAGTTTTGTCAAACTTGAGGTCATTTCTTGAGTTTTTGCATTATAAACAGGTGCTTGGTTTGGCAAAACTTTACCGAGTTGAGTGTTAATAACTTTTGCCATAGCCATGCCATTTTTAGCATCGTGCCAAATGTGCGGATCTGGAACTTTTTTGCCGTCTTCTTCAATCTCTAGTGCTTTGGGTACTGCTGCTTCACCGACAGCAATTTTCGCTGATTTATTGGAACTGGCTTTAATTAATCGAATTAAACTTGGTTCAAAATCATAGCCGCTGTATAAAATCAATTTTGCTTGCTCAATTGCTTTGCGATCGTCTGGTTTTGGGGTGTAAACGTGGGGGTCTGAACCTGCATCTACCAAGCATTTGAGGTCAATCGTATTGCCAGCTATTTCCTTTGCTAAACCGCAAATAACTGTAGACGTTGCTACGACTTGCGGACGACTTTGGGCGACAATCTGATTTGTATTTGTCTGTGAAAAAGTTGACCCCGCGCTACTCGATCCAGCAGCCATCATCAAGCTAAACACAGCAAGGCTTTTGAGGTTGAATTTTTGTAACATTTTCTGTTTCTCCTTTGTGTTATGATAATGATAATCGTTATTTTTCAAGATTTACTATGTTAGAGGTTCGACATCTCGCTGTCAACTACCGAGGCGTTACCGCTGTTGAGGATGTCAGCTTCAGCTTGGAACCTGGGCAAATCGTGGGGGTAATAGGGCCTAACGGCGCGGGGAAAAGTACGATGGTGAAGGCGATTTTAGGGCTAATTCCGACGGAAAATGGGGTTGTGAGATATCGCGATCGCGCACTTTCTAAGCAGCTAGGACAGGTGGCTTATGTGCCCCAGCGATCGCAGATAGACTGGGATTATCCGATTTCTGTTCAAAATGTAGTAATGATGGCCCGGACTCGCCATAGGAGTTGGTGGCGATCGCCTTCACGTCAATCCAGAGAAATTGTCAAAGCCGCCTTAGAAAGAGTCGGAATTTGGGAATTAAGAAACCGCCAAATTGGGGAGTTGTCAGGGGGACAACAACAGCGAGTATTTTTAGCTCAATCATTAGCGCAAGAAGCTGAGTTATTTTTCTTTGATGAGCCTTTTTCGGGAGTTGACAAAAAGACAGAAGCTATACTATTTGAAGTTTTTGACGAACTGAAAGCTGAAGGTAAAATCTTGCTAGTAATTGGTCATGAATTGGGAGAAGCTTCGAGGAAGTACGACCGATTTTTATTGATAAATAAACAACTAATTGCTGATGGAAACAAGTCAGAAGTAATTACCGCTGACAATATTCAGCGGGCCTATGGCGATTGTGTAATATTGGTGCAACGGGAGATTGACTAATGTTAAATTTACTCAGAGAACCCCTAGAATTTGAGTTCATGCGGAATGCGATCGCGATCGCTGTCATGCTCGGTATTCTCTGTTCCGTAGTTGGCTCTTATTTGATCGTGCAACGCATGGGATTATTGGGAGACGTGATTGCTCATGCAGTATTGCCGGGATTGGCGATCGCCTTTTATGTAGGCATTGATATTTTTATAGGAGCATTTATTTCCGGGACATTCAGCACCTTAATCATTGCTTGGATTCAATCACAGTCCCGCGTCAAAGTCGATGTCGCAATGGCGCTAGTTTTCTCAGGCTTTTTAGCATTAGGAATCATGCTAATTACCCTACTAAAAAGCAAACTTGATTTAAATCATTTCTTGTTTGGAGATATCTTAGGAGTGACAGTTGATGATGTGTGGCGAACTTTAGGAATTTCCATATTTGTCCTAATTTTTGTCAAAATATTTTATAAAGAACTGCTATTTTACACATTTAATCCCCTCGGCGCACAAGCAATAGGATTGCCAGTAAATTTAATTCACGTCGGGTTAATTTCAGCAATCACCCTGACGATTATTGCCAGTATGCAAGCAGTAGGCGTTTTGCTAGTGGTTTCGCTGCTGATTGGGCCGAGTATCACTGCCTATTTATTAGTTAAAGAATTGCACCAAATGATGGGCTTGGGAGCAATTGTGGGTATGATTAGCAGTGTGTCTGGGATGTATATCAGTTATTACTTAAATGTGCCTTCTGGTGCAGCAATTGTGTTAGTTGTGACTGGGTTATTTGTAGTAGCATTACTCTTTAGTCCGTCTCAGGGAATTTTGACTCGGCCGTCCATGTCGAGTCGTAGAAGTACGATTTTGCAGCAGTTGAAGCAACTGGGGCGCTAAGATTATAGTCTTGGATGCACGGGGAGGGCTGTTTAATTCTCAAGTAAATCATCGTTTTGTAGGGGCGGTGCCCCCGTGCCCGCCCTCCGCGATTTTGTAGGTGTTTCAGAGATTGGGGCAGCCACGGGGGGCGGCCCCTACAAAAGAATGAAACAGTCTTGGATGCACGGGGGCTTAGAAACCGGGTTTTTTACGAAAATACTGGTTGTAACTCGCAGATTCGGTAAAAAACCCGGTTTCTCTGTCGGAGTGCGGCGAAAACTGAACTATCCGCCCTTAAAAAAATTCCCTTATAAGAAATACCCTGAAAACCCTGTGACTTTAGTCCAGGGATGAAAGGGCGTGGCAGGATTTATCCTGCCTGTTCGTAAGTTTCAATATAACATAATGTTTAACCGTCCCCGGACAAATACTTCTAGCAATTGAGACCAAGGTAAAGATTTGTTGAGGATTAATTAACTTGTTAATTCACGATATATAATAAATAAACCTAGTGTCACAACAACAAAAGCAAATTAATGTACGCAGTGCAAAAAGATGTTTGGCATTTAACGGGACTTGACAAAACCATTGTCGAGCAAATCCTCAGATGGTCAAACAATCTATTTAATGTCGGCACTTACGAAAGTAGGCAACGGTACTTTAAAGACAAAGGCGTAATTAAATACCCAGACCTGTACAAAATTGCCAAACCCAACGAAAATTACGGTCTACTCTACTCGCAGGTCGCCCAACAATCCCTGAAGTCTGTTGCTGAATCCTTTAGTTCTTTCCGAGCCTTAGAAAGGCTGGCTAAAAAGGGGCAACTTAATCAAAAACCGAGATTGCCCAAGTACAGAACCAAGGGAGCAATGTACCAAGTTTCATACCCTGGGCAAGCCTTGAAAATAGTCGGCAATCGGGTAAGGCTACCTCTGGGAACCAAAGGCAAAGAACACTTTGGGGCAGATGCTCTGTGGGTGACTTTACCAGAAAGGCTGAAAGATTGCCAGATTAAAGAACTCAGGCTAATCCCTAGAAATGGCGTGGTCTGGATCGAATATGTCCACGAATCTCTGACTGAACAAGCCCCTAGTTGTAGCCGGGAAGTAACAGGGGTTTTGGGAATAGATCACGGCATTAACAACTGGTTAACTTGTGTCTCTAGTAATGGTAAGCCATTCATTATTGATGGACATAGACTCAAGTCTTGGAACCAGTGGTTTAACAAGGAAAAGGCACGGGTGCAATCAGTACACGATCAATGTAAGTTGCCTAAAGGTTTCTCATCAAAAAGACTGCAACAGTTATCAGAAACTCGCGCCAGAAGAATGAGAGATGCTGTCAACAAAGCAGTTAGAAGTATCATAAATTATTGCGAAAATTACCAAATCAATGTCCTAGTTTTTGGCTGGAATAAAGGACAAAAGCAAGAAGTTAATATGGGAGGCAAAACTAATCAGAACTTTGTCCAAATACCCACCGCTAAAGTCAAAGAAAGGCTCCAACAAGAATGCGACTTAAGGGGGTGGCGATTGGTCGAACAAGATGAATCTTACACATCAAAAGCAAGTTTTTTAGACCGAGACATTTTGCCAGTAAAAGTCGGTGAAAAACCTGACAATTGGCAACCATCGGGTAAAAGAATCAAAAGAGGATTGTACCGTTCGAGCGCTGGGTTGTTCATCAATGCAGACGTTAACGGTGCAGCTAATATCATTAGAAAATCAATCATTTGCCATAGACTCAGTTATTGAGAGAGTGGGTAGAGGGTTGCTGACTAATCCTTTGAGAATTAAACTTTGGGCGGATTCATCCCCCAAAGTTTGTCCTTAAGAATCCCCGTGTCTTTAGACCGGGGAGTGTCAATTCAACATCAAAGCAACTTCCTTCGCAAAATAAGTCAAAATCAAATCAGCCCCAGCTCGTTTGATACTCGTCAAAGTCTCCAAAATAATCCGCTTTTCATCAATCCAACCTAACTGAGCTGCCGCTTTTACCATCGCGTATTCACCACTGACATTATAAGCAGCTACGGGCAAATTAGTTGCTTCGCGCACTTGGCAGATAATATCCAGATAAGCCAAAGCAGGTTTTACCATCACAATATCTGCACCTTCTGCGATGTCCAAAGCAACTTCTTTTAGCGCTTCTCGTGCATTAGCAGCATCCATTTGATAAGTCTTTTTGTCTCCAAACTTTGGGGCAGAATCGAGGGCATCTCGAAACGGGCCGTAATAAGCAGAGGCATATTTTGCGGAATAAGCCATGATTGCTGTATCGATGTATCCTGCGGCATCTAAGGCTTTGCGAATTGCACCAATTCTGCCGTCCATCATGTCGGAAGGTGCTACCATATCTGCACCAGCAGCGGCTTGAGAAACTGCCATTTTTACTAACACTTCTACAGTTGGATCGTTGAGAATTTTACCGCTTTCATCAACTAAACCGTCGTGTCCATGAGTGGTAAAAGGATCGAGGGCTACGTCGGTAATTACGACTATTTCGGGAATGTTTTGTTTGATGGCTTTGACTGTTTGTTGCACCAATCCTTCTGGGTTGTAGCTTTCGGTTCCGGTGTCATCTTTTTTGGTTTCTGAGATAACTGGAAAAAGGGCGATCGCACATATCCCCAAATTCCAACATTCGGCTATTTCTGTTAGCAATAAATCCAGTGAATAGCGATAACAACCAGGCATGGAAGCAATCTCAACTTTTTGCCCTTCTCCTTCCATCACAAACATCGGATAGATTAAGTCGTCAACTGTCAGGTGATTTTCTCGTACCATGCGCCGCAAAGCGGGTGTACGGCGGAGGCGACGGGGACGGATGGTTGTGAGGGAGGGATTTCCATCGTTCTCTGTGGGAACGGCGGACTCGACTTTATTTGCAGATGACATAGGAACTGGAGTTGATAGAGAATGATAATCATTATTATTGCATTTCCGTCGCCCAAATCTATATTTACAGGGTATTCCATGTATAGCGGTTCTCAAAAAAGTGAGGTATGCCCTATGCCCTATGCCCTATGCCCTATGCCCTATGCCCTATGCCCTATGCCCTATGCCCTATGCCCATGAGTACCTCATCTTTCTAAGAAGTGCTGTATATGTGGTATTATAAAACTTTATTAAGTTTGTAAGCAGTAGTAAGCAATGGTAGTATCATATAGTCAGAATAGTCAACAAGCGAGAATTATAGCGAGCGTTAAAAAATGGAGATGCTGAATGCAACTAGCAGAGAGACACATCATTAAATCCACAGAACATCGTTTTGTTGAAATAGACGGATTAGCCTTTAAATCCAAAAATCTCTACAATGCCGCTAACTACGTGATTCGTCAGAGTTTTGTCTATGGATGGGGTTATATAAATTACAACAAAATGAATCGTTTGATGAAATCTCATCCAGCATACAAGGAATTACCAGCCAAGGTAAGTCAACAAATATTAATGATATTAGACAAGAATTGGAAGTCTTTTTTTGAAGCAGTCAAGGCTTACAAAATAGACTCCACTAGATTCACAGGCCGCCCGAAGTTACCGAAGTATAAAGATAAAGTCAAGGGTCGGAATATTCTCGTCTATACAATTCAGGCGATTAGTAGCAAGGAACTAAAGAAAGGAATTATCAAGCTGTCGGGTACTAATATTTTAATTAAAACCCAAATCAAACCAGAGCGAATTTGTCAAATTAGATTGGTGCCAAAATGCGATTCCTACATAATTGAGGTGATTTACAATGCCTGTACTGAGCCGGAGTCCACCCTTGAGCTTGATGAAAACCCCAAAGCATTAGTAGCTAGTATCGACTTAGGGCTGAATAATTTAGTGGCGTTAACTTCAAATCAGCCGGGATTTGTCCCTTTACTGATTAACGGGCGACCACTGAAATCGATTAATCAATTCTACAACAAGCGTAAGGCACGACTACAATCTCAGTTAAAAGGTCTGCGTAAAACTTCATCACGGATTCAGCGTTTAACCCGTTGCCGCCATCAAAAAGTCGATAATTACTTGCACTCTGCTAGTCGGTATATCATCAATGTTCTCGGCTCACAAAATATCGGGACGCTAGTAATTGGCAAAAATGCACAATGGAAAAACGAGCTTGATTTAGGAAGAAAAACTAATCAAAACTTTGTAAGCATTCCTCATGCTCGACTAATTGAAATGTTGAAGTACAAAGCTGAATTGATGGGAATAAAGGTAATAGAACAAGAAGAATCCTATACTTCCCAATCGAACTTCCTGAATTTAGATCCAATTCCTGTGTACGGGAATATTGGAACCTTCGATGTCACATTTAGTGGTCAGCGAATTAAGAGAGGATTGTATAGAACATCATCGGGTCGATTGATTAACGCTGATGTTAACGGGTCTTATAATATTTTGAGAAAAGCAATCCCAAATGCGTTCAGCAATGGGATAGGGAGCTGTGTAGTTCAGCCGAGGCGGGTCAATCCGCTCGAAGTAAAAGCGAAGGGGGAGGGACTCCATGCCTCCCATGGCACTGTCATAAATGCCTATACTTTTACCAGCTATACATAATCTGATGGCAAGTAAGGTGCGTCGCCCTGAGTCAATCTGCAAGTTATATCCAAGATATCGTAGCGACGCACCCTACATATCAACTCAAGAAAGAGAATTTATCCGTGGAATCAATCCAAAATCCAAAATCTAAAATCTCAAATCGAATGACAGAATCAACCAGCAATTTTAGCAGATGAAACCCTAGCCCTAGACTTAATTAAAGCTGGCACAATGCGAGAACTTGCCATTCTTGCACCGGAAAGATTTCGACCTACAGGCCCTACTTGCAAAGCGGCTAAACCACCCATAATAAATAACTCGCATCCGGGCCAACGCAAATACTTGTCCAAAACAGGCAATCCTTTAACTATTTTAGTTGGATAAGCTGCTAAGACTTCTGTCAGCAATGGTTCGGCTGTTACATCTAATTTTGTTCCCGTTGCTAACCAAATTCTATCAACGAGATAGCTGATTTCCATCCTGACAGTAAACAGTCCATTGATTGTCATCCCATTTAACTTCAACAATTTGGCATTTTGGATGAAATTCGATTCTCAAATCCCGCGACATTCGACGTAATTGTATCATTATTTCAGGAGTCATAGAGCCACCATTGCGAGCTTGTTGAATCATCTCCCATTTTTTTTCCCAGTCGGGTTCATTTTCAAAACCTTTGAGATATTTTGGCCCTAACCAACCCGGTTCGGCATCAAATAATTTTTCTTGCAACTGTCGTCTTGACATTAATATTACTTGGGCACCCCGCCCGATCGCACCTACTGCTAAATGTCCGCTAGTTAAACCGCCCCCAACGATTAAAATCCTTTCCCCCTGCAACTTTAATCCCCGCAAATCAACTTGATGGGAATGGCAAAGTTTGTCTGGCGGATAGGGCGTTTGAATTTGATTTGTCCACTCCGGTAGTTGGGGCTTACCGCCGCCTGTGGCGATCGCCACACGACGCGCGATCGCACTTTCTCCATCCTCAAACCAAAGCCGAAAACTTCCTTGCAATGGTTCAATCCGAGTTATTTTTGCCTTGATGACGCGATCGCCCAATTCCCATCTCTTAACCACATCGCCACAAAATTCCTCAAACAGCCCACTTCCCGGCAAATCGTAGGGCGCAAACAACTCGTTAGGGCGAGATTCGGCAAACCGTCGCAACTCAAAAGGATTGGGATCGGGATGGTGAACCGCAGGCGATCGCAAGTGTGGAATTTCCAAAGCCGCAAACTGCCTCTCCCACTGAGTTAGCCAGCCACCACTGGGGTCAAAAACCCAAAATTTGCCCCGCTTCTTCTGGCATTTTTGCAGCAAATGAGTAACCAGAGTTAAAGCGTGAGGCCCCGCCCCGACTACCGCTAAATCGATTTGCGATGGCGTAACACTGGTGATTTCCATAGAAAATTCTAGTCGATCGTAACAATAATGATTATCATTATAGTGCGATTCGATCGCGATCGCCTACAGTTCTCAGCTCTTCAATACGCTGCTAAAAGCAGTCAGCTAGAGCATGAAGATCGGCAGGGAAACGGAATTGAAAAAACAACTCCTCACGCCTGTGTGACAAGCTATTTCACCAATCTGTTCTATTTTGAGCAGAATAGTATCGGCGTCGCAATCGTAAAATATTTGTTTGACTTTTTGGATGTGCCCGGATGTCGCGCCTTTGTGCCAAAATTCAGAGCGCGATCGGCTCCAATAGTGTGCTTCTCCTGTAGCTAGAGTCTGCTCGATCGACTCTTTGTTCATCCACGCCATCATTAAAATGGTACCATCTCGATCGTCCTGGGCGATCGCCGGAATCAAACCTCGATCGTTAAATTTTAAAGCTTCAATCCATAAATATTTTTGATCCATATTCAGTTTACAGGAGTTGTATTTTCTCAAGTAAGATTTTTTACCGCAGAGGGCGCAGAGGGCGCAGAGGGAGGAAAGGGAAAGAAAAGAGAGACAAAAAGATGGCTATCAAATATGACTCTCTTTTCTTCTGTCCCTCTGCTGGGACGAAAGTTGGTATATCAGCGAATAAAATTCGCTGATGATTCTAGTGAAAACTTGATTTGTGCGCGATTAAACTCATGAATTCTTGACGAGTTCTAGAATCTTCAGCGAACACACCACGCATTGCTGAAGTCGCAGTCCAAGAACCTGGTTTTTGCACACCGCGCATTACCATACACATATGAGTTGCTTCGATTACAACTGCTACACCTTGAGGTTTTAGCAATCCTTGAAGTGCATCCGCAATTTGTGCAGTTAAGCGTTCTTGTACTTGCAATCTGCGGCCGTACATTTCACAAATTCGAGCAATTTTTGACAAGCCAATTACTTTCCCGTTGGGGATGTAAGCAACGTGGGCGCGACCAATAATTGGCAGGATGTGATGTTCGCAAGAACTGAAAATATCAATGTCCCGCACTAACACCATTTCGTTAGCATTTTCTGTGAATACTGCTCCGTTGAGCAGTTCGTCGAGAGATTGACGATAACCTCCAGTTAGAAACTGCAAGGCTTTGACAACTCGTTTCGGTGTATCTCGCAACCCTTCACGGTCTGGGTCTTCTCCCAATCCTAGCAGCAATGTACGCACTGCTTGCCTCATTTCTTCATCTGATACAGGGGGGTGAGATTGCGTAGGAATCGATGACACTACACCATTTGGAGAAGTCAGTTCTGGGCGAGTAGATAAAGTCATGCTTGCAGTTTGTGAAAATGTTTAACAGTGGCTATGGACTTTTATTTGCCATTTGATTATAACAAGATTTACAAAATAAAACATTAAAATAGTTTAGTTTTTTTTAAAAGATTTGATACCTAAAAATATGAAATTAACCGTTGGCAGTTACACTGTTTTTGCTGTCAAAAAGTGCAACTACTAACGGCGTAATTAAATCTAAAATATTTTAGCTATGAACGTGATACTGAGATTGACGCAATCTTAAACTAAACAATTGTTAAGTTGTTCTCGAATTTGAGCGGTATCTAAGTTACGACCGATGACTACGAGTTGATTTTTAGGTGAAGTCAACCATTCGTAAGCATTTAGTTCATAGCGCGCGCCGCTGAGTTGAAAAATGTGTCTCATCGGACTGTCTTCAAACCAGAGAATGCCTTTTGCTCGAAATACATCGCAGGGCATTTCTTCGGTGAGAAATTCTTGGAATTTGTGGAGATCGAAAGGTCGATCGCTCTGAAATGATAGCGAAACAAATCCGTCATTATCTAAGTGATTGGAGTGATGTCCGTGATGATGTTCGTGTTCGTGATGCTCGTGATGGTGATGTTCGTGATGATGCTCGTGATGGTGATGTTCGTGTTTTTCCTCAGTTTCAAAACTATCGAAAAGATCGGCTTGCGTCAAACCCACACCCAAAATTAAGGGTAAAGGAACTTCACCATGTTGAGAGTATAAAATTCTCGCTCCTTCCTTGACTGTGCGAATGTAAGCTTCTAATTCTTCTACTTTTTCTGAAGGAGCTAAATCAGTTTTGTTCAGCAGCACAATATCTGCGAATGCTACTTGTTTTAAAGCTGCTTCGCTGTCAAAATGATCGGTGGTGAATGTTTCGCTATCGACTACAGTGAGTACAGAATCTAGACTGGTTAAATCCCGCAATTCTGTGCCGAGAAATGTCAATATAATCGGCAGTGGATCGGCAACTCCCGTGGTTTCAATCACCATGCAGTCGATGCGGTCTTCCCGTTCTAAAACTCGGTATACTGCATCAACTAAGCCTTCGTTGATGGTACAACAAATACAGCCGTTGCTCAGCTCTACCATATCATCTTCGGTAGAAATTAAAAGCTGTGAATCGATGTTAATATCGCCAAATTCGTTAACTAAAACTGCTACTTTTAAATCTTGACGATTTTTGAGGATTTGATTGAGTAAAGTCGTTTTTCCGCTGCCGAGAAAGCCGGTAATTATAGTTACTGGCATTCCTCTCTTGGGAAAATCGGAAACTAAATCTGGGGTTTGTACAGTGAGATTAGTCATTGTCCCTCGTTGATTAATTGTAGAAGCCCTGCTGTTAATTTGGAACGCCGCTAAGCATCCCAAGGCATTTTCCGTTAGCGCAGCCCTCGAAGAGGAGCGCACTTCATAGCTGAAACACAGGTAATACGGGCGATCGCACTCGGTTTGGATGATAATCATTCTCATAATATCCTAAGATGTGCTTTAAGCGCAAGCCCTAGAATTATTGCTCAGCTAGCTGATGACTCATAAACTCTTCACTGTCATCCCTTTTCCAGACAAATCCCATGTTACAGACGCGAAGTTAAAACAATGTATTGAGGGCGAGTGCGATCGATAATTCCCTCTTCCTCTTGATCGGGTTGAACACCTGACAACGACTGACTGAGTACGTCCCCAATTCCCCAATATCCGAGGGTTATTGGTGTTCCCTGTTCGCTCCAAGTCAGGGTTCGGACGGTTCCCCGCTCAATTCGCAGTAAGCCGTTAAAGGGCATGGGTACCAACTGACGGCAGGTGAAAGTCTGCTGTCTGAGACTGGGGTACAAGGCTGGAGTGTAGGTGGAAAAAGTCATAGGATTCACCGCTACTTTGGATACAACGTACAGTTTAAGCTAATTGATAATCTATGTTAACTAGCTGAATAAATTCCCATTCGGGAGTCAAGAAGGTTGAAACCCTTTGCGCGTGCTGTAAGAGACGTTTCGGAACTTCACGGTATCTGTATCTGGGTCGTAGAGAGTATAAGTTGCTTGTCCGCTGAGCCGACCCACATTCCCCACTCCGATCGCCCTCCGTGCTGTTGCAGACACGGTTGCAGGCGGCTCTTGAGAGTCCAGAGTTTGCACCCAGTTATTGATAATAGTGGGCTGTAATTGATACTCAAATGCTAAGCCCGATCGCCCGCAAAACAAAGTATTAGCATCAGCGCGAATCACGCGATCGAGCATCACAGGCGGCGGAGTCTCCGGGGTAAGCTCATCAGACGCGCTAACCGTACTCCCATGAATCAACAAACAATCCAATTCATGAAAACCAAAATTCAAAGAGCGCAACCACTCTACAGTTTTCCGGCTAACGGAATCCCAGAGCAACTTAATCGTATCTGCGCCGTATTTTTCTCGCAATTCTGTCGCATCTGGGCTAGCTCCTATTCCGTGTAAGTTAAAACACTGTTCTTCCCACCAACCGATACAGATTTGTGGTTCGATTTCTCCTCGTTTGGGCGATCGGACTCGCTGAACTAATTTTTCGCATTCGGGATTCGGGCCGACTAAATCGCCCAATATATACAATTCGTCAACGCGACTTCTCAGGCGCTTTATGTCAGCTAGTACAGCTTCGTAAGCAGCCAGATTTCCTTCGATTCCACTTATTATTGCCCAGTTTTTCATATTTGTTAAGTGTTAGTAATGCTAAAGTTCAGAGTTTGTTTTGAACGGATATCTTACACCAAGATCAAAAAATTGTAGGGGCGGGTTCACCAACAATAATCGCCAAAAACCAATAATCTGATAAACCCGCCCCACCCAACAGTAAATCGCAATCTACCTCTTTAATGAACTAATCTCAAGTTTTGGCGATTGCTTCGTTCCTCGCAATGACTAATGACCCTTCGACTACGCTCAGGGCACCGCTAATGACTAATGACTGCAAACTAATGACTAATGACTACCTCTCGCAAACATGAGTCGGATCGTCGGCTCTTTCGGCATATTCTAAACCTCTAGCCAAACGCCATGCAAAAATCGGCGGCAAACCTTTTTCAATAATTGCAGCGCAAGTTGCTTGATAGTCATATTCCACTTCTCGCAATGTCACTTGTTGCGCGTCAACATCGTAAATCACGTAGGTAGCATTCGGTCTCCCGTGGCGCGGTTCTCCTACGGAACCCACATTCACAATCCGTTTTAAGGGAGCGGTAAAACTTAAATCTTTGTCTCCTTCAATGCTTGGCCCGCTGACTCGCACCTGCATATTTCCAGCGTCTAAGGTGCGGACGTAGGGTACGTGGGTGTGACCGCAAAACAGCAGGTCAGCACCGGCAGAAAATACTCGTTCTAAGGCATAAAAAGCATCCATTGTTGGTAGTAAATATTCATGGTTGCTGTGAGGACTACCGTGAACGAAACACATATTGTCTTCTCGCAAACTCTGTGGCAATTTGGCTAAATATTCCCGCGTTTCTGGGAAGATTTGATTGTTAGTCCATTCGTGGGCTAATTTGCCTCTTTTTTCTGCTAAAACTGAGGGATAGCTGCATTCGCAGGAGTTCAAACCTTCGACAATATCTTCGTCCCAGCAGCCGACGCAAGTGGGAATATCGAGGGAGCGAATCATTTCTACTACGGCGTGGGGATTGGGCCCATAACCGACTAAATCTCCGAGACAAAAGATTTTTTCGGCTTGTTGTTGGTCAATGTCTGATAAAACTGCATTTAAGGCTTCGTAGTTGCCGTGAATGCAGGACATAACTGCTATTTTCATTCTGTTTATTCTGCTGATAAAAGTGCTTGTTTGACTTGTTGTTGGTAATTCAACATGATTGTTTCTGACAGACAGCAATCTTCTAGGGTTTCTCCTAATGCTGTTTCATCGAGATTTTCGCCGACTATTTCTATCCCGCTAAATCTTTGGGGGCGGCCTTCGAGCCAGCGGGGAAGTGGCAATTCTTCGTGGGCCGTTTCTTTGAATTCCGCAGCGAAATCGAAGTAGAACGATCGCCCGTCGGCTATGTCAAAAATGCCTTTGGCTCGGTGGATTTTGCCGTAGGCTCCTTGGGTCATTTCTTGGTACCAAAACAGATCTAGGCTGGCGGGATCGAGGACTTGTCCTCTGGTGGGGCTGCGCCAAATTGATAGTTTTTCTAGTTCCCCGCTAACGGCTATTCCTTCGACAATGACATCACCCCACTGATGCCATTCGGTGTTTTTGATGTCTGCGGGTACAACAGCAATCCGACGGCTGGGGAAGCTTTGGATCAGGTTTTCTAGTGTTGTCAGTTTCAGGTGAAATCCTAGTTCGATGTAGGCTGAAACGCCGTTTTCTAGGTGTTTCGCGAGATCGGACTCTTCGCCGTCTCTCAGGGTTTTGATTTGGGGGAATTCGGCAGCGATGCAGGTTTGGTCGATCGGCACATTGCCGGTTCCAGGGCAGAAATACAGTACGGGTGTTGTCTCTGTTGCTAGCTGCTGTCGAATCCAGGTGGTTTTGCCACTTCCGGGCGGGCCCGCTACGGCGGTGATTATAGGTTGACTCATAAATTTAATGATAATCGTTCTCAGTGTAAAGTGAGCTCTTAGATATTTGGATTTAATTGGGCGATCGCGCCCGATGCCCGCGTAGCGAGAGTTTCAAGCTCTTGTGGGGTGGGCTTCGGGCCCGCCCAAGCCTTACTTACCAACTCTTGTGATTAGCATCACAAACTTTCATGCGTCAAGTCACTGTAATATAAGTTAACACTCTGTTACATTAGTTTACATAAAGCAACAAAACAAGGAAAAGCACATGACTTCACGTAACCTGATGGTAGATGACCAAGGCCTGCTCAACAACTTCGCAGTTGAACCCACGATGTATGTAGACGCTAACGTCAGCACCGGTTTCACCAAGTACGCCGAGAAAGTTAACGGACGTTTTGCGATGATCGGATTTGTTTCTTTGCTCGCAACGGAAATTTTGACCGGACAAAGCTTGATCGGCTTCATCAAAGATATTTTAGGCTAGGTTATTGTATTGGAATTAGCTCAGACTGACACAAAGAAACCCGGTTCCTGTGAAAAATCCTGCCTTCAGTGATACAGACTTGTACATTAACCGGGTTTCCGATTCCCCGCAACAATTTTTAAAACACTTTTGAAATAATCACGATTTTAGAACAACGATAAACCCTCAGCAATTGCTGGGGTTTATTCATTTTAGGACTTACGATGGGGGCTCAGAAACCGGGTTTTTACCGAATCTGTGGGCTGCCACGAAGTATTTTAGTAAAAACCCGGTTTCTTTGGTCGCAGTGCGTCCAGGACTGCTTTTATATCATCAGCTTATTTATCAGCTCATTCACCTTCCTAAGTTCTTGAATAATTTGCTCTACTCTCCGCAGTTCAGTTGCAGGATCTGGCACTTGAATAGTGGGAGATGTAGATGAAGAATGAGCCACAACACCTCGTTCTTCCCCAAAGGTATTCATCGTGGCCAGCCAAGCAGGATCTAAATCATCTGTATCTATTCCTATTGGCAAAAGCAACGCCAGAATATTAGCTTCTTTGATGCCATGATTCTGCTTAATGATTCGGTTAAAACTCTCAATAGCTGAATCTATTTTTTTGTTAATTTTTATTTTTCCATCCGGGATTTTTTTACTTCCCTTCGTTGGACTCAGTGTATCTGGCGGTACTTCCATCATTTGACCGGAGAAGGCAAGCAGGCAGATTAAAGTACGGCAAGTCTTACCCTGACTATCCCAATGATTTTTAGCATTAAGGACTACTTCCCAAACTCTATCCTCAAAATAAGCCTCAATTTCAGCATGAACTAAAACTCTGTAGGCAAGAGTGAGGGCCAACTGTCGATCGGAATATGAACCTATAGGGTTAATTTTAGGAAGAAATTGTTTTTTTAACCTATTTAACTCCTTGGTTAGTATCCGAAATCTAACGGATTTTGGCATGGCTATTAATAACTTACCTCAAACCGTTAAAGATAATACGGTTATCTACGAGTTCAGGTACATTAAACTCTACATCCAAAACCTTTAACAAAGCTTGGCCCCATAGTGAGAGACGAGTATGAGTTTCACGAATGCTAGTTGTTCTTTTCTCAACCGCTTCTCTGAATTCGCTATTAGATGATGAACATAACTCTTTAAAAGCATTGGCCACGCCCGTCAGATTCTGCTCAGCAGCTTGTCTAATAACTGGGTCTGAAAAATAAAAAACCATTACATCTAAAATAGCTCGATTAGACTTGCTTCGGTAAGCATTAGAACTGCTCAACCACAGGCGAAATATATTTTCTTCTCCAAATATTCTACTGGTTGTTTGCACTGCATTCTCAAATTGGCTAACTGTATCTCCGATTTCAATTTCTCGCTCTTCCCAATCACTGTTGAGTTTTTCGCAGGTCATATCTAGGAATCTTTTAAGATTGCCGCGATAATCGGATAAAAAATGATGGAATGCTACATACCGCAGTAATAATTCGACATCGCGCATCCGAGAATCGGGATTTTTGGATTTGAGTATTTTTCTTAAAGCCTGATTTTTAATTGATTCGTCATCTAAAAAATTGATGAAATCACCGGGATGCAATGCTTGTCTCAGTTCTTGTGGAGATAGTGGAGTATTTTCTACATTAAGACGTAGAAAAATTTTGTAGAGTAAACTTTCTGTACGCCAATTCCGAATCAATGTAGTACGAAGAGTTTGATTGTCGAGTGCATCAAGTACAGAACTCAGGAGAATATCGTTTTTTATGTCCTGATGGGTACAACCATTGAGTTCTGGTCTAAATTCTAAGTTTTTTAAAGCAAAACTATCGTTAGGAGTTTCGCTCCTGCCATAAAATTGCAGGATCGTAAGTAAGCGTTGCTTGCCGTCAAGAACTACAAATTTACCGCGTTTTTTTGCTGGGGAAGCTAACACTATTTCTGGAATAGGAAATCCCAGAAAAATTGATTCGATAAATCTACTTTTGCGAGTTATATCCCAGGCATCTCTTCTTTGAAATCTGGGATTTAGTTGAATATTTTCACGGATAAGTTGATCGAGTATGGTGGCTGTTGTCCAGTCAGTTCCAGCTACAAGAATATTTGAAATTTCCTTTAATGCTGATTGTTGCTTTTCCTTAGATTCAAGTTCATCATCTAGATCTTCATGTTCTTCATCAAAGCTTACTTCTTCTGGTTTTTCCAAGAGTTTTAGTTCAGGCATGACTTCGCTCTACTGGGTGAGTTTAGTCTGGATAGACTATGTATTTCCTAAGTATATTCGATCGCCACAGCCTGGAGGCAAGATTATTTGCGAAATTTACACTAAAATTTATGACAAAATCATGATAATTATAGAGCCGATCGCGATCGCAGGAAAACTCATGTACGCTATCCTGTGATTGTACCCATCTCAAGCATTAATACCATGTCTGGCGATCGCCTGCAAAAAATTGTTGACAGCTTGACAGTTCGTCTCAAGCGCGATGTATTAGTAGAAAAATCCCTATCCGAGATTCGAGAAGTCTTGCAGAGCGATCGCGCCGTACTGTATTATTTTTACAGGCACTGGCAGGGTCAAGTTACCTGCGAGATGTTAAGTGCGATCGAACTGTCAATTTTGGGTTCCACCGGGGCTGACGAGTGTTTTAACGGCGAATACGCTGCTTTGTACGAAGCAGGCCGAGTCAGAGCAATTGCAGATATTGAAGTAGAACCAATTCACGAATGTCACCGAGATTTTCTGCGTAGCATGAAGGTACGCGCTAATTTAGCAGTGCCAATTTTAACGGCGAAGGGACTTTGGGGGCTGTTAATTGCTCATCAGTGCAGTGGGCCCCGTACTTGGTTGCGATCGGAGATTGAATTTATGGAGAAACAAGCACAAAATATGGCAATTTCCCCCGCAATTCAAGATAGTTAAGTATTTGAATTAGGCTAACTGAAAAGCGATATTTGTAGGGAAACGGCAATGCCGTGTCCGGCGCGGGGAGTAGGACATGGCAATGCCTGAAAAGCGATATTTGTAGGGAAACGGCAATGCCGTGTCCGGCGCGGGGAGTAGGACATGGCAATGCCTGAAAAGCGATATTTGTAGGGAAACGGCAATGCCGTGTCCGGCGCGGGGAGTAGGACAAGGCAATGCGGTGTCCCTAGGGTTAACTAATAGCTACAGCCTCCCCCAAAGGATGTTGCTGCAAAACAGCTTGCAAATATTTCCCAGTATAAGAACGAGGATTTCCCGCCACATCCTCCGGCGTCCCCGCCACAATAATCTCACCTCCCTTATCTCCCCCTTCCGGGCCCAAATCGATCGCCCAATCGCAGCACCGAATCACATCCAAATTGTGTTCAATCACCAAAATTGAATTTCCCTTATCCACCAATCTTTGCAACACATTTAACAAATGGTGAACATCATAAAAAGATAAACCAGTCGTCGGTTCATCAATCAAATAAAGCGTCTTCCCAGTAGCGCGACGCGACAATTCCGTTGCCAATTTCACCCGCTGCGCTTCCCCTCCAGAAAGCGTCGGTGCGGGCTGTCCCAACTGAATATAACCCAAACCAACATCAGCTAAAGTTTGCAGTCTCATGGCCGCCCTGGGGATATTTTTAAACATCTCCAAAGCTTCCTCCACAGTCATGTTCAAAACATCAGAAATTGACTTGCCTTTGTACTTAACCTGCAACGTTTCCCGGTTGTAGCGCGCACCTTTACAAACCTCGCACTGCACGTAAACATCCGGCAGAAAATTCATCGAAATCACGTTCACACCTTGACCGCCGCAAGCTTCACACCTTCCCCCTTTCACGTTGAAAGAAAACTGTCCAGCTTTGTAACCTCTGGCTTTAGCTTCAATGCTTTCGGCAAACAAATCCCGAATCACATCAAAGAGTCCCGTGTAAGTAGCGGGATTAGAGCGCGGAGTGCGGCCGATGGGAGATTGATCGATGACAATTACCTTATCAACCACATCCTCTATAGAGCGTTCGCCTTTCGTTTTTAGGGCATCCATATCGGGCGGCAAAGGCACTTTTTTGGTAAGATAATGTTGCAGCGACGGGTACAGCAATTCATTGATTAACGTAGATTTTCCTGAACCAGAAACTCCCGTAACACAGACAAGTTTTCCCAGGGGAATTTCGACATCAATATTTCTTAAATTGTTGCGGCGAGCATTTTTAATTGAGAGATATTTACCATTGCCTTTTCTCCTTTCATTAGGGGTTTCAATTACTCGCTTTCCTGACAAATAAGCGCCCGTCAAAGATTCCTCAGCCGCCAGCAAGTCTTCTAAACTTCCTTGGGATATAATTTTGCCCCCGTGCAAGCCAGCACCGGGGCCGATATCGACAATGTGATCGGCCGCTCGCATGGTTTCTTCGTCATGTTCTACTACAATCAAAGTGTTGCCTAAATCTCGCAACTTTGTTAAAGTTTGCAGCAGCCGGAAATTGTCTCTTTGGTGCAAACCAATACTCGGTTCGTCCAAAACGTAAAGCACTCCTGTCAAACCGGAACCGATTTGAGTCGCAAGGCGAATTCGCTGTGCTTCCCCGCCAGAAAGGGTCATGGCTGCCCGGTCTAAGGTTAGATAATCTAACCCGACATCGAGGAGAAATTGCAGCCTTGCTTTGATTTCTCGGAGGGCTAAATCGGATATTTGAAATTGTCGATCGCTCAATCCCAAATTATCTACTCGTTCCCGACATTCCCGAATCGAAATACTGGTTAAATCCACAATTCCGTACTGTCCCAACCGCACCGAAAGTGCCTCTGGTTTCAACCGCTTCCCGTGACAAACCAGGCAAAATTGATCGACACGATACTGTTCCAACTTCTGCTTGATTAAATCAGATCCAGTATCTTCATACTGGCGCTGCAACATCGAAATTACACCCTTGAAATCTCTCCTTAAATCCGTGGCACTGGTGTCCCGCTTCTTATTTTCTGCGGTTCTCTTTTCCTCATTTCCATACAAAATCACCCGCTGATGTTCGGGCTTTAACCTGTACCAAGGAGTGTCAATATCAAACCCGCAAGTATCAGCAAGATTGCAAAGCAAAGACAGATAATAAGAATTGTCTTTGTCAGACCAAGGGGCGATCGCACAATAAATAGGCGCTTTCACATCCGGCACCACCAACTCCGGCGAAAAAGTCCGCAAACTCCCCAAACCGTGGCAGTTTGGACAAGCGCCGTAGGGCGAATTAAAGGAAAACAACCGGGGAGAAAGTTCCTCCATCACCGCCCCATGTTCCGGGCACGCAAAGTTTTCGGAAAAGACGATCGGCCCCTTTGGTTCTGGATTTTCGTCTGTTGGTAATTCTTCAATTACCGCAATTCCCTCAGAATGGCGCAGACAAGTTCCCAAAGAATCAACTAAACGTTCTTCTAAACCTGGTTTTTTAATTAACCTGTCAACAACTATTTCGATGTTGTGGGTATGATTTTTATCTAATTCGATATTTTCCGACAGTTCTAAAATCTCGCCGTTAACTTTGACGCGACTAAATCCTTCTGCGGCTAAACTCGACAGTAATTTGCGGTGAGTGCCTTTTTTTCCCCGCACAACTGGTGCCAGAAGGTGAAAGCGAGTACCATCAGGAAGGGCCATGACGCGATCGCACATTTCATCAATTGTCTGCGGCGCAATGCAGCGATCGCAAATCGGACAGTGCGGTTCGCCAGCTCTGCCGTAGAGCAATCTGAGATAATCGTAAATTTCTGTAACAGTACCGACAGTCGATCGCGGGTTGTGAGAAGTTGATTTTTGGTCGATGGAAATAGCCGGACTCAAGCCCTCGATGGCGTCCACATCCGGTTTATCCAACTGTCCCAAAAACTGGCGCGCGTAGGCGCTGAGGGACTCCACGTAGCGGCGCTGTCCCTCGGCAAAAATTGTATCGAAAGCGAGGGAAGACTTACCAGAACCGGAGACACCCGTAAAAACTATAAGTCGATCGCGCGGCAGTTCCAAATCAATATTTTTCAGGTTGTGCTGTCTGGCGCCGCGAACCCGAATCGTATTTTGGTTGTTAGAGTTAGAAGTCATCACATTATGCCCGTTGCGGGATGCACTTGGCTGGCTTTTTGAGGTTTTGGCGCGTTGGGACATGAGAGTAGTGCAAAACAGTGCTTAACCATCTTAGCGCTGCCTTTGGAATAGCTGGCATCCAAAGTCAAGAATATCAAATCTCAATCAGCTATTGAGTCATCTTTCAGAGGACTTAAGCTTTGAGGCTGGGAATTAATTCCCAGGCGGACTGTGGCGATCGGTGCAAGATCTCAGATAGTTCTGGACTCAGAAACCGGGTTTTTTTACGGAAATACTGCATTTGAGGCTTTAAGACTGTTGAACACTTCGGCGGAGTTTATCCTGAGCGGAGCGTCGCACCCTCGCGTAGTCGAAGTGTCGAAGGGCGATCGTGGTTTGGTATTTATGCGTCCAGGACTATCAGATTAACCTTAAAGAATCGTCAAATAAGTTTCCGTCGGCCCATCGGACAAAACCTTCAATCTTTGATTTTTCAAATCCACTTCAATTCCCAGCACTTCCATCGGAATCACCCCTAAAAGTGGCGTTTTCCCCTCTGACAATTCCCGACACTCAAAAGTCCCTTCGCGCCCGCACAGAGAAATTTTAGCATCTTGAAAAAATCCTCGCCTCACTGAGACCCGTAGCAGTTTCCACAACCACTTGCTTGAGGATTCTCAAACCCAATCTAGCAATGACATCTTTAGGCAAACATAAAGTAGTCGCGCCCGTATCCACTCAAACATTTTCTAGAGTAACAGACCTGATTTGCTCAATTGGAATCATGCCCCGTTCCGCATCAGCCTGATCTATCAGATTTAAGATCGTTAGCGTTGTTGTAACTTTTCCCATTGGGGTTTCCGTAGTTGACTGCATAATTTTACTTGACCTCAATTGAGATTAACGTTAAAGAATCGTCAAATAAGTTTCCGTCGGCCCATCGGACAAAACCTTCAATCTTTGATTTTTCAAATCCACTTCAATTCCCAGCGCTTCCATCGGAATCACCCCTAAAAGTGGCGTTTTCCCCTCTGACAATTCCCGACACTCAAAAGTCCCTTCGCGCCCGCACAGAGAAATTTTAGCATCTTGAAAAAATCCTCGCCTCACTGAGACCCGTAGCAGTTTCCACAACCACTTGCTTGAGGATTCTCAAACCCAATCTAGCAATAACATCTTTAGGCAAACATAAAGTAGTCGCGCCCCTATCCACTCAAACATTTTCTAGAGTAACATACCTGACTTGCTCCATTGGAATCAGACCATCTTCTGCTTTCCCTTCATCCAGCCTATTTTTAATTACTAGGGTTGCGATCGCTTTTCCCATTGGGGTTTCTGTAGTTGTTTCCATTACGTTCATAATATAGCAATCCTTGCAGGAGTCGTAAATTTTTTACCCCACCCCAACCCTCCCCGCGGCTTCGGGGAGGGAGTAAGAAATTCACAAATGATTTAGGATTGCTATATCATAAATTGCTGCTTTAATTTTAGTATATACAGCGTATTCCAGGTTGATGAAGTAGAGACAAGGCAATGCTGTTTCCTAGTCCTAGTAGGGACTAGGCATTGCCGTGTCCTAGTAGGGACACTCCAAGAGCCCATTGGTGTCAACTTAACCTCAAACCCAGTCAGAGAATGCTGTTTGACTATTAAGGCCAGATCCCCCCTAGCCCCCCTTAAGAAGGGGGGGACAGGAGTATTCTTAAAGTCCCCCTTCTTAAAGAGCCCATTGGTGTCAACTTAACCTCAAACCCAGTCAGAGAATGCTGTTTGACTATTAAGGCCAGATCCCCCCTAGCCCCCCTTAAGAAGGGGGGGACAGGAGTATTCTTTAAGTCCCCCTTCTTAAAGAGCCCATTGGTGTCAACTTAACCTCAAACCCAGTCAGAGAATGCTGTTTGACTATTAAGGCCAGATCCCCCCTAGCCCCCCTTAAGAAGGGGGGGACAGGAGTATTCTTAAAGTCCCCCTTCTTAAAGAGCCCATTGGTGTCAACTTAACCTCAAACCCAGTCAGAGAATGCTGTTTGACTATTAAGGCCAGATCCCCCCTAGCCCCCCTTAAGAAGGGGGGGACAGGAGTATTCTTTAAGTCCCCCTTCTTAAGGGGGATTTAGGGGGATCTAGACTCAGCTAAAAACGAGATTTCTCAAGGCTTTCAGTCTTAAGTTGTCACCAATAGCCATTGCCGTGTCCCTACTGTGTCGAAGCCATCAAATTATTGCACGCCAATAAACTTGTGAGTTTGCAAAGACAACCGGTAACTAGGATTTTGTTTCAGGAATTCCAATATAATCGGAATTCCTGACTCTTTCGAGTTCCATTCCGGCTGCAAAAACACAGGAATATTAACATTATTTGCCAAATATTTGTGGTAAAATTCTACTTCTTCGCCAGTGCTAACCACCAATTTAATTTCATTGGCTCTAGTCCAAAAAAGCTCTTGTACCGGATATTTAGGATTGACGTGTTCTTTAGGAGAAAGAGTAATCCAAGCCAGCGGCGAAACATCCAGCCAGTAAGCACCGGAAGTTTCAATGCTAACCTGCTTATCGGCTTCTAACAAAGCTTGTACTAACTCAGGTAAATCCCGGTGAATGAAAGGTTCGCCGCCAGTAATCACAACTCTCGGAGACTGCAATTCGGCTAGCAGTTCAGAGATCGATCGCGCCACTGATGGTAAATCTTTTCCCCCATTTTCGTAACCAGTGTCGCACCAAGGACACCGCACAGGACAGCCAGCCAATCTGATAAAATCAACTAAAGTCCCCGTCCAGTAGCCCTCGCCTTGAACGGTAGATTGAAACGTTTCGTGAATTGGCAATTTTACCTGTAAATTAGACACCTGAATTTCCGCCTCAAACCAATTAATTATGTTGTTTAAATATAGTCAGTCCTGGACGCATAAATACCCAATAAACCGGGTTTTTTGCCCGGTTCAAGGGCTGCAACGCGTCTTTCGAAAAAAAACCCGGTTTCTGACCACCCGTGCGTAAATCCTATTTTTAATTCTGTTCAGGTTCCATCATAGTAGCCCAGCGCCGTTTCAATGCCAAAGTCAGTCCGTCAGCAATCGGGACAACACTGAGAGTAACTCTGGGATCGTTACGCAATTTGTCGTTGAAAGTACGAAGGGCTAGGGTACTTTGGTCTTGTACTTGAGGATCGGCAACTCGTCCAGACCACAGAACGTTGTCAATTACAATTAAACCGCCATTCCGCACCAGTTGGAGCGATCGCTCAAAATAAACCTCATAATTTTCTTTATCGGCGTCAATGAAAGCAAAATCAAAGGTTCCTGCTTGTCCTTCGGCGATTAACTTGTCGAGAGTATTAATTGCTGGCCTCAAGTACAAAGCAATCTTGTTGGCGACACCCGCAGCTTCCCAATACCTGCGCGCGATCGCAGTATATTCCTCGCTGACATCGCAAGCCACAATCTGCCCATTTGAAGGCAGCGCTAAAGCTACGCACAGCGAGCTATACCCAGTAAAAACCCCAACTTCTAAGGTTTTTCTCGCTCCCATAAGTTGCACCAGCATCTGCATAAACTGACCTTGTTCAGGAGCTATTTGCATCATACCCCTAGGGTGCTTAGCAGTTTCTTCTCGCAGTTGCTGGAGAATATCTGGCTCCCGCAGGGAAATAGATAACAGATAGTTGTAAAGTTGATTTTCCAGGCAAATAGTTGAGTTCGCCATCGGTTTGTCCTTGCTACTGACTTTTGATTTGAGATTGTAGACGCGCAGTTAATGGAAATTGAAGACGGTATAGCTAATTTTGGCACTAATTTTGCTTTGGCTGATATCTGGTGACACCAGGGTGTCTCTGTTACAGAGACGCAACTTGCAGAACGTGCGATCGCCATACATTTCAGTGTATCTCACTCAGTCATCAGTGATGCTACTGCTCTACTGACTACTGACTACTGACTAATGACTACTGACTCTCGTTCACTAGGTCGCTTTCCTAACTGTCACACCCTTTCCACCTAGCCCCGCAAACCCACACACAATCAAAACAACATTCCCCAAGGGCGAGCGCAATGTATTCCACTTTCGCAGGTTTTGGTGCCAGCACAGGCATATTTTTACTATTAGTTTTTGCCATTCTGCAATGGCTGCACATCCCTGCCGGCAGCTTCATAGATTGGGTAATTGCCATTGCTATTTTTGAATGGCTATTATTGATAGTTACGGTTCCCTGGAACATTCATTTTGAAGCTAAAGAAGTTTTAGCCCAAGCCGCAGAATCAACAGAAAAAGGCATTGTAGTTGACGATAAACAAGTCAAATATGTTACTTACTTAGCTAGTCGATCGCTCTTGGTGGCGATCGGGCTGCACCTCTTGAGTGCGATCGCACTTTACGCCCTAGCAGCCACCGGAATTAGTGCTGTTGGTTATCTCAGTTCCGGTGCAGCACTGCTGTTAACCATACTGCGTCCAGCGATTAGAGGTTATCAGTATTTAGCGGCGCGCCTGACAATGATTCGCAGTCAATTTTTGTATCCCCGCGAAGATATTGTCGAACTCCGCAACCGCTTTGCTAACGTGGAATCTACCGTTAAAAATTTAGAAGCTACATTCAATTCTAACGATCCAAATTCTTGGGTAGCTGTACAAGAGCGACAGCAGGAAGCTACTAGAAGAGAATTAACTCGACTAGCAGCATCTCTGGAAAATTTGCGATCGACAAATCAGGCAGAACACACTAAACTCGAAAGAGATGCAGAAAGTGCGATCGCCCAACTCACCGATGACGGACGCTTCCTCAATCATGTCCGGGAAATCCTCAGATTCTTTAAAGAAGCGTGAAGTCTGTTGACGGTTGACGGTTGACGGTTGACGGTTGACGGTTTACTGTTGACGGTTGACGGTTGACGGTTGACGGTTGACGGTTGACGGTTTACTGTTGAGTTTCGTCATTCCCAATTACCAATTCCCCATTCCCTACCTAAAGATAGATGTCAAAAGTCACCGCCCGTGAAAATTTCATTAAAATCATAATTTCATCTGTCTTGAGGCATACTAATTAAATGTATTTCACATCAGATCAATAATTAGCAAACTATAACCAAAGATAGTTGGTAAATGAGTTAGCTTAAGTCTAATATTTAAACATAAGTCAAAGACATTTTGTGAAAGAATAAATCAGGAGTAAATCATGAGTATTAGCAAAGCAACACCAGCCGACGAAAAAATCGAAGCTAATATGGAAGCTCCCCACTACGACAGGGGTATCACTCCTGCCGAAACAGCAGCGCGACAAGAGCGTGAAGGCTCTAACTTCATGCACACAACCACAGAAAAACATCAGCAAGATGCAAAAACAGACGACCAAACCGATGACGAAAGCATTCACACCACAGAGGGCTATACAGTAGATCAAGAAGGTCTCGTCAACAATTATGCGATCGAACCGGAAATGTACATCAACGAACCGGGTGACTTGAGAGAAAAACAGGAAGCCGAAGCCCTAGAACGCGGTCGATTTCTGGTAGAACTCAAAGCTCAAAGAGGTGAGGAAGGAGAACTGACAATGGAAGGAGACACCCGGGGAAAAGGCCCAGGAATGATCTAAATTGTCTAGTTTGGAGTTGCGCCCAAGCGCTATGTGAGTTTTGAATTTAACCTTAAATTCAAAACTCGCTCGCTCGCGCACTCAACAATTTTATAGCAGCCCCGCAGCATTTCGGCATCAGCTTTCCGCTGGTTGTTGGCCGCCATATAAGAAACCCTTGCACCGCCACCGGACGACGGGTTAGAAGCTGCGCTAGCTTGAATTTCCTTTCGCTACATCGCCCATGCGATCACGCTTGTTGATCCCATCAATGGTTTGGACTTGACTGAGATCATCCGGGACAGCCAGGACTTCCAGGGCGCGCGATCGCAATTAGCCCACCACCAAGTCGCGAATTTGGATCATTTCCCTAGCTTTGATAGTGTCGCCGGCTACTTTTCCCCAGTAGATCGTACCGTTTTCAGAGTTGCCGTAACCGGCTGATAGAAAAATTCGCGCCATATTGTCTTTCAACTTCAGCTTTTAGAGTTTTGATTTTATTAGGACTTACGCACTGTCTCGCGCTTTAGAACCCCGACTTCTTAAAGAAGTCAGGGATCTGGTATTCTGTTTTTTACAGTATCTCAAGCCCTAACATTTTGCATCAGCCAATTAAACTTAGCCTGAGCTAGCGCCAAATTCTCCATCACACTCGGATTGATATCCTCCCGTACTAATTCTGGTTCTTCCAATTCTATATTACGACCGTATTCTATATGTCTGACCGTACCGCGCATTCTATCTGCCAGACACAGAGAAATTCCATAATAAAACCGGGAAGCAAAGCCCAGATCCTGTTGAAGTTTGATGATTAACTGTCGCCGTGGAATTGCCAGCAACTCAGTTTTTTCGATCGCCTTCACCGTTGCCAAAGGAGGTCGAGCATCAATGAAAGAAACTTCTCCGACAATTTCTCCGCTCGCTATTTTAGCAAGTTCTTTAGTACCCTCACCATCGATCAAAACGATCAAAGCCCCCTTCAATACAATGTATAGGGCATCGATTTGTCTCCCTTCATGGATCAGTATCCTGCCGGGGTCGATCACTTCCTTTTTGCCTTTGTGGACGATCCAGTTTATGTCGTCATTATTTAACTGGCTCAAAATGAAAAGTGCTTTTTTTCTACGGCTGTCGGTCATAAATTTAGCTCCCGCTTTTTTTTATAAAAATTCAAGACCGCGCGATTGTAACTGTTTTCATAGCAACCACTTCTGGGCCAGTACAGTTTTTGCTCTTGCCTAACTTTTTTGCCAAATGCTTCTAGCGCGACTTTTACGCAGGGTAGATGAATTAAGCTGATGAATAATCTGTCAATAATAGCATTTGTTCAACAAATTTTTGACTCCCTCGCCTTGAGCAACTCGTGTTAACTTTTCGTTTCAAAAGCAATGGGCGAGGGTTCGCTCCCCGCAATCTGGGATGGGGCGCGGGACACAATTCACCGCGCCCAGTCTTTCTAGCTAAATCGATCGCAAATCGGCATAGCCAGCCAACATATCGTCAGCAGTCAGAGTGTCGCCACTAGCTTGAGGAGTCCACAGCACCTCAACCGCCAGCAACTGCTCGCTCGATACTCCCCCAATTTGGCGCAAAGCTTGACGCAAATCATCGGAATTTTTGACTGTGGGCAATTGCAGTTTACCTTGAGTACCGACGAGCACCGTCACCACAATATATTCGCCTGGAGCTTGATTTAAATCCGCACCAACCAGTTCGCCATTTTCCTGCAAACTTGGCAGTATTTTGTTGCTCCCTGATTGCCGAAGCTGGTTGTTAAAATTCGATAGCGTTTCTTCAGTAAACTTACTGCGTTCTGCCAAAGAAAATTGATTAAATTTAGCTTCTGCTGCTTCCAAGCGAGTTTGCACAGATTCAGCACCCGCGTAAACCCAATATTCTGGATGCCGCAACAAGGCGAGAGTAGATTCTTGGATCACTTGAGCGCGGCCCGTTGCTGTATCGGTATCCGCTTTGAGTGCTAAGGAGTCGAGTTCCGATTGCAGGCCGCGGGCCTCTGCTAGCAAACCGACTTGCAAACGAGCCACAGAGACGGTTGTAGGGGCGCTGTAGCCTAGTTCGTTAGTTTCGCCCCCAGCGCGACGGAAGCTTTGGACTAGGAAATTCGCGATCGAAATAAAAATCAAAATCGAAAACAGGCCGCCAAAGCCGCCCCCAAACCCAAAAAAGGGCAGCAAGAACGGGAAACCGAAGCCGCCACCAAAGCCACCGCCCCCGTAGTAACCGCCTCCCGACGGTGCGTAAGTGCGACTCGGAGACGAGTAACTGCGCGCTGGAGCCCTAAAAGATCCCCCGCCCATGCGTCCCCCGCTGCGGGCAGCCAGGGCTCCGTCAGCGTTACCCAGGGCTAGGGTGAGTACCAGCCCGATCGCAAATAGTGATTTCAAAAGTGGTTTGAGTGTTGAAATTAGTTGCTTGTACATAAGACCTTTAGCATTTAATACATATATAATTTACAGTCTATCCTCCCCTGTGGGGAGCCCCGTTGCAGGTGTGAACCCGGTGAGATATCCGTACCCATTGGTGTCAGCTTCAGACTCAAACCCTTTGTCTCTGTCGCTTGTAGTCGAGCGGAGGGTACGGGGAGTAGGGGTAGCACTACCCCTACTTAAAAATGAAGCAGCCCTGCCCTTTGTAGGGGCGGTGCCTGTGAGTGCCCGCCCGCTTTTACAGAACTTTACTTAACCGGCGGGCGATCGGCTTTCAATAAGCTTTAGACTTTTAAAGAAATGCTGCTAGTCCTTAAAATCAGGACTGTATTTACCGTTAAAAAAACATTATGTTTCCAACTCACCGCCCCCGCCGCCTCCGCAACCATCCCCAACTCCGCCGGATGGTACGCGAAAACATCTTGACAACCAGCGATTTAATTTACCCCCTATTTGCCGTACCGGGGGAAGCTTTTGCTAAAGAAGTCTCATCAATGCCGGGAGTTTACCAGCTATCGATCGACAAAATAGTAGAAGAAGCAAAAGAAGTCTACGACCTCGGCATTCCTGCGATTATTTTATTTGGCATTCCCGCAGATAAAGACACAGACGCTACAGGTGCTTGGCACGATTGCGGCATCGTCCAAAAAGCGACTACAGCAGTCAAAGAAGCCGTCCCAGATTTAATCGTCATGGTCGATACTTGTCTGTGCGAATATACCAGTCACGGTCACTGTGGCTATTTGGAAGTCGGAGATTTAAGCGGTCGTGTTTTGAATGACCCAACCCTAGAATTGCTGAAGAAAACTGCTGTTGCTCAAGCTAAAGCTGGTGCAGATATTATCGCACCTTCTGGGATGATGGATGGTTTTGTCGGAGCAATTCGGGAAGGATTGGACAATGCTGGATTTGAAGATATTCCCATCATGTCTTACGCGGCAAAATACGCCTCAGCTTATTATGGCCCGTTCAGAGATGCGGCTGATTCTACACCGCAATTTGGCGATCGACGTACCTATCAAATGGACCCAGGAAACGGCCGTGAAGCTCTCAAAGAAATTGCTCTCGACATTGCTGAAGGTGCGGATATGCTAATGGTTAAACCGGCTTTAGCGTATATGGATATCATCTGGCGTGTCAAGGAAGCAACTAACCTGCCAGTTGCAGCTTACAACGTTTCTGGGGAATATGCGATGGTTAAAGCCGCCGCCCTCAACGGTTGGATAGACGAAGAAAGAGTAGTGATGGAAACCTTGACTGGATTCAAGCGTGCTGGTGCTGATCTGATTTTAACTTATCACGCCAAAGATGCTGCCCGCTGGTTGCAAAGCTGAGCCAAGTTTTGAGTGGCGATCGACTTTTGTAGGGGGGTATTGCTCCCCATTAGTGTCAACTTAACGTTAAACCCAGTCAGAGACTGCTGTTTGACTATTAAGGCCAGATCCCCCCGCATTCTTGCCCCCTACTCAACCCCTACTCCCCTTAAGAAGGGGAGTAGGGGAGTAGGGGGTGTGGGACAGGAGTCTTCTCTTTCGTCACCCCCTACTCACACCCTACTCCCTTCTTAAGGGGGATTTAGGGGGATCTAGACTTGGCGTAAAACCCAGATTTCTCAAGGGTTTCAGGCTTAAGTTGACACTAATGATTGCTCCCCTACTGCTGTTTTTCCGTCACACCAAAAGTCAAAGTTGATGCAAAAAAGTATTAATAATTACCGAAATTAGTCAGATAATATGTCTAACTAAAATTAGTTTTGTATGTTGAGAATTGCCATCAGTAATCTTTGAGTCGGCTTCGGCAGACTTCCTTTGACTCTTAAGCGGTTTTAACCGCCTATTCCCATTGTTTATATACTATTTGCAGGCAGATTTAGAATGACATCAACTACTAGAGATTCAAGTCATATTCAGTTTTGCATAGGTCACGATCGAGTAGACATCGAACAACTCCAACATCTATTTAAAGTAGCTGCATTTTGGGCGAGGGAACGCAAGATAGAAGATTGGGAAATTGCGATCGCCAACAGCGAACCAGTTGTCACCGTTTGGGATGACGAAAGGGCGATCGGCTTTGCCAGAGCCACCTCAGACGGCATCTATCGAGCCACCATCTGGGATGTCGCCATTCACCCAGATTACCAAGGTGCAGGACTCGGACGCAAATTAGTCGAAACAGTTTTAAGTCACCCTCGAATGAACCGAGTAGAGCGAGTTTACCTGATGACAACTTACAAACAAAGCTTCTACGAACGCATCGGTTTTCAGTACAATGCCAGCACGACAATGATCCTCGAAAATCAGCCCCTAGAAGAAAATGTCGAATTAGAAATTATCAAGGGCGAATTGGTAATTGCTAATTGGTAATTGCTAATTGGGAATGGGGCATTGGTTGTTGGTTATTGGTTATTGGTTATTGGTTATTGGTTATTGGTTATTATCGCCCAAAAATAACAACTAACTAATAACAAATAACAACTAACTAATAACCAATGACTGCGGAGCCAAAGGAATAGAACACTGAGTCCGAGTGAAATTGCACTCTTCAGTATCAGAAGGTACTGCGAGAACTTCCAAACGCCCATTCATCAAGCTGACAAGAGTCTGATTCATCAATAACCTCATACCAGGAGATACCTGAGAATTATCGCTACTCTTAGTATCATTCTCCAAATCGTGCTTCAGCAAATCCCAAGACTCGCTCCAAGCACTAACTGAACGCTGATCGTCAATCCAAATATGAACATATCCAGATTCCGGCGAAGGGTGTACAGAAACACCAATACTTCCCTCTTCCATTTGAGCAATAGCAGTATCTATCAAATTGACTAAAACTTGCCTAAATCTAGGGAGATCTGCCAATACATAAATTTCCGGATCGGGGGGGGATATTTCTAGACGAATGCTGCGATTAGCTGCTTGCAAGTAAGTTAAATCGTCAACTTCATCAAAAACTTTAGCTAACTGAATCGGTTCAATATCCATCGTCTCAGTCCCGTGTTCAGTTTTGGCAACAGAGATAATTTCATCGATCAATTTAACCAGCTTGAGTGCGGCGATGTGAGCTTGCTCGACAAACTCCCGTTCCTCAGCAGGATCGTCGCACAAATCAGACAGAATTAATTGCAGCGTACCAATCATGGTGCTGAGGGGCGATCGCAATTCGTGAGAAGTCCGAGCCAAAAAACCCGCCTTAAATTGACTCATCTCCGATGCCATCTGATAAGCCAATTGAGTTTGCTTCAGTTGCTCGGAAAGAGCATCAAACTCCTCTAAATAAATTTCTTGAGGAGTTGTCGGGTGGTGCGGTTCAGGTTCTGGCTGTTGCGGGTTCTTTTGCCGCCGACGCCAGATCAAATTGCTTCCCAAACCCAATAAGATCCCCATCCCTACATATATCAAGTCGCTCCAGCCCATCAGCGCCATATTGCTTTGCCTTGGAGTTTAGCTTTTAGCATTCTAACTGTACCGCGCCTTGTCGCAAGATTTCCCACTCGCTGCCAGTCCATTTGGCCACGGTGGAAGGTAAACTCGAAGCTGTTGCTGCTGTTGATGATTCCGAAGGCGCTAAGGTCAAGGCTTCGGGAAACTGAGCTTCAATTTGGGCGATCGACTCCAGAGGCGGCTGGCCCGATAAATTGGCACTGGTGGTAGCCAAAGGCCCTGTCTGCTCTAGAATTTTGAGCGCCAGGGGAAAGTTAGGCACTCGTAGCCCTATGGTAGTCGGGTCGATCGGATTCATCGCAGCGGGCACTTTTGCCGAAGCTGGGAGCACCAAAGTTAACGCCCCCGGCCAAAAAGATGCTGCTACCTGCTGCCACACTTTTAACTCTGCTGGACTCCCCTGCACGTAGGCCCACAAAGCCTCTGCTGATGCTGCCATCAAAATTAGCGGTTTGTCTTGGCTGCGCTGTTTAGCTGCAAAAATCAACTCGGAGCGATCGGGCAAAGCTGCCAAAGCGGGTACGGTATCAGTGGGAAAACTGACAATATAATCTCCTGAAATTGCTCCTTGAATCAAGGAGGCGATCGAAACTTGAGTCATTCGATTTTAGATTTTAGATTAGGACTTGCGCGAGGGTGGTCAGAAACCGGGTTTTTTGCGAGAATACTTGTTGCAGTCCAAAGATTCGGTAAAAAACCCGGTTTCTTTTGTCGGAGTGCGTAAGTCCCGTAGATTTTAGATTTTAGATTAATCCCGCGAATTCTGCATTTTATTTAAATAATTATAGCGGCTTTTCCTGATATTATTGTGCAGCAATTATCGGAAATCCCACAATTGCTCTTCACCGCTGAATGCACGCTTGGGAACTATAATAAACTTTGAGTATGACACAGGATAGAGGGACGACATCGGATAAATTACTAATAATTTTCTGGTTTCAATAAAGAATCTAAAAGCTTCCCATGTAAAAATCCCTTGCCAACTAGAAGTATTAAGTGCCAGCCCTTCTCCTATCATTTCCATCGTCATAGGTTCCCCGTAGTTCGTCGAATTGGCGATCGGCATCTCTATCTCTACGCCTGTTTTCACAAAAATTTTACATAAAACAGGCATGAATACCAAAACAACACCCACCACTAAGAAGCCGTTCTCTTTCGACATTATTCCCATCAAAAGAAAGAAGAGTCCTATTAGCAATGCCAAGTTATGAATGGTTCGCCTTTCCGCTTGTGAGGCTCTTTCTAGCTCTGCCAGACTAGCTTCTTCGTAATCATTAGAATTTAGTTGAAACTCAAACTTCATAGCTTTTACTTGAAACGGGCGAAACTGGCGGAATCTTGCTGTATAGCAATTCTCTAAATACTTGACGCTGCTCTCGGTTAAATGCCTGTTTTGGGAAAAAATGCGGGCTGTTGGAAAACTCGTCAACATAGATAACGAACAAATTTTCTGTCTCTAAGAAGTGCGAGTAAAATTCCCACTTGAGTTTGAGGCTAACCTTTGCAGTGTCGAACTCCAGTCCAGATTCAGTCACTTTTAGAGTCACAAATTCGTGCCAAATATTATTTTTATTTGCCCAGGCACAAAATTGAATAACTCCGAAGAATTGAGAACCCCAATAAACAAGTTGTAAAATTGTCCAGAATAACAAAAAAGGCTGCACTGAAATCCCCAATTTGATCCCAGATTTAATCTGCATGAAAAGCACAATCCAAAAGAAACCTTTATCGAACGACATGATCTTGCGCCGCTCTAGGAACTTCACAATCGGGATGTAGCAGATGCCAAAACTGAGAATGAAATAACCCCAGAGGGGATTTGCGCCAGCGATCAGATAGACAATTCCGCCGCCCGCAATAATTACAGCCCGAATCCAAAACTCGACTTCCGAGAAAGTCTCGAATTTTGTGGAAATTCTACTAGCTTCTAAATATTCTTTGAAAGTAAACTGGTATTCCAACTTCACGGTGATACCTCTTGGATGCTGAGTGCGTAGGCGTAAGCCGGGGCGCAGCCATCGCACTTCTTTCCTAACTCTATCTCTCAAAATCAAGCAACTCTTCCCATTCGATAAATTCTCTCTTTGTTTGCCTTGATCCCTAACGCCGATAGGCTAAAGCAAACCGATCGACTCCTGCTAAATCAGCAAATATCTGAACATCGCAATAACTCCCCTGACTTTCCAGCAGATCAGCCACAGCCTCAGCCTGTCCCGCCATCATCTCAACCAACCACACTCCCCCCGATTCTAAATAATCGGGAGCCGTTTCTGCCAAATGCCGGATGCAATCTAAGCCGTCAAAACCGCCGTCTAAGGCTAGATGAGGTTCGTGCTTCAAAACTTCCGGTTGCAGAGTCAGCACCGTGCTGCTGGGAATGTAAGGCGGGTTAGAGACCATACCGCTAACGCGACCTTTCAGAAATGCTAGCGGTTCCCACCACGAACCTTGATAAAAATTAACTCTCTTGGCAAAACCCAAATTGTCAGCATTCTGTCGAGCAACTGCCAAAGCTTCCGAACTGCAATCTACAGCATGAATCGTCGCATTTGTCAATGCTGAAGCTAGTCCGATCGCGATCGCCCCGCTGCCCGTTCCCAAATCCACCCAATTCGATTTGGAAAATTCTCCCCCCCTTGGTAAGGGGGGGTTGGGGGGGGTAGATTTTTGATTGATCTTTTCAGATTCCAAACAATTGTTAACAGCTTCCACAACCAAATCAATCAGCAATTCCGTCTCAGGACGAGGAATTAGCACCGCCGGCGTTACTTTGAGAGAAAAATGCCGCCAATATACATTTCCCGTTAAATACTGCACTGGGACTCGTTCCTGCCACCGACTGCGCCACAATTGGGAAAGTTCAGATAAAGACAACTTTAATTCAATTTTTGGCAAATCTTTAAACGACTCTAAACGCAGCGCCAACCTATCCAAACCAGTCAACTCTAGCAGCAGCCAGTCAAGTTCTGTTAGGGAAATGTCACTATTTCGAGCCTCTATCTTAGCTTGATTTATCCATTGCCAAAGCTCTAAACCAGAAACACAAATGATCATTTGTTATTTGTTATTTGTTAACAGTCAACAGTCAACAGTCAACAGTCAACAGTCAACAGTCAACAGTCAACAGTCAACAGTCAACAGTCAACAGTCAACTGTCAACTGACTAATTATTAGCGAGCGGGTCGAGTTTGGCTGGGAGCGGGAGCTTGAGGAGCCGATCGATTTTGGTTGGAAGCTGGGGGTTTATTTTGGTTTCCAGCACCGGCTGGTTGGAGCGATCGCACAAATTCCAGCGACTCCCGCGACGGAACCAAAATCAATTGGCTCAAAAACGGGTCGTTCTCAGTCCGCAAAGCTTCCAAAACGCTCTCCAAATTCACCACCTCAATCTTAATTGTGGCAGTCACGTTCGGCTGCTGCTGCTTGAAGCGCTCCACCATTCCCTGCAATTCCTCCTTGTTAAAAAACAGGGGAATCACCTCTTGCTGGCCCCGTTGAATCGTCAAATAACCATTTTCCGGGCCGCCTCTGGCCAAAAACAGAGGCACACCATTGAACTCGTTAACTTGTTGCCCAGTCTGCTGAAGTACAGTTTTAGCTAACTGCACCTGCTGCGGGGCCGGAACGTAGGCAAACACTACCTCATCCGGCTTACCTTTATTTGCTTGAGAAATCTGGTAAATTTCCCCCAGGGACACCGGCGTCACGCGCACCGATGCCGCCAACTGAGGATTTTTGGTTTTCAGTTGATCCACAAAAGCTTGAGCATCCTTCTGGCTGATGAAAATTCCCGCCACAGAAGCATTGCCACTTTGACCCTGACCTTGCTTGGGTACAGAAGCGATCAGAGGCGCACCAGCCGCGTCTGTAATGGTAAACACCGGCACCGATCGCAACTTGTCCAAAATCTGCGGTTCCGGCAGTGCCTGTGCAGACCTATTGGTTATTGGCAAGGGGCCGAGCAGAGTGCAGCCCACAATCCCCAAAATTGCACCCAAACGAACTAATAATTTCATCTTTTTTCCATCAGGAGCGATCCATCCTGAGATACATTAACGCAAAGACCCCTATTGGGGAGCTACCTTGAGAGTAATTGAGCTAAAAATCAGCGACAAACGGCGATCGCAACTCCCTAGGTTTACGCTGTAATAGCTCAAACCCAGTCAGATACTGAATCTATTATGAACCTTGTGCGATCGGGATGACAGGATTTGAACCTGCGACATCCTGCTCC
The DNA here is from genome assembly GCA_042408215.1 of Microcoleus sp. GTDB lineage: Bacteria > Cyanobacteriota > Cyanobacteriia > Cyanobacteriales > Microcoleaceae > Microcoleus. The sequence continues at coordinate 73,336 of JAYFMW010000006.1, forward strand.
CAAAGCAGGCGCGCTACCAAGCTGCGCTACATCCCGGTGTGGTAGTTATCCACCCCATAACAATTAACACACAAAACCCCGCACTTGTCAAGCTTTTTTTAAGTTCAGCTCAAAATGCACCTCAATCGGTGATGGCAGCGTCAATATTGCCTTGCCTCAAAAAATCAACGCTGACCAGCACCTGTAGGCTAATCTGGATACCAAAACATACCTTTAATCCCCTCTGGATCGGACATAAATCCCAAATTTCGGTAAAAGTCCACAACTTGAGGGTCAGCAAATAAGGTAATGTTGCTGATATCTTCACTGCGGAGTTTTTTAATGATGTATTTCATCAATGCCTTGCCCATACCCTTACCCTGGTAATCAGGATGAACTACCACATCCCAAAGCGTGGCATTAAAAGCGTGGTCTGAAGTCGCTCTGGCGAAACCGACCAGCCGTCGCTCTTGGCCCCGCATCTCCCACATAGAGACGACTAAGAAGCTGTGCACAATAGCTTTTTTGACTTTACGCAGTGGACGGCGAGACCAACCCACTGCATTACAGAGTTCTTCGAGTTCGTAGAGGTCAATGTCCCGATCGCAACTAAAAAAGATGCGAGCGTTGCCGCTAGCGGGTTTGCGAAACGTTGGGGAAAGCGGATCGCCAGACCCAACAGCCACATCTTCCTGAAATTCCGCTGTTTGGGGCACAGAGGCAGACTCAGAACTACTAAATAAGTTTTTCCAAAAACCCATGCAGGCGCGGTTAAGGTAGTAGAAGTTGGACGACGTTAAAGAGAAGCCCACAGATCTGCCCACTCCGATCCGTTCGGGATGAATTGCGGGCAGGCTCTTAAGGAACAGTTTACGGTACACTCATCTTACGCCGAAAAGAGGGATTTGTCGTCCAACATTGAGTCTGCACTCTTGAGATTTCAGTAAGTTTGGTAGAAATGTTCAACTTCTTCGAGTGCCCGCACCACCGGCACAGAATCTAAAATTTGTTGCGGAACCAGGACAGAGGCATTTTTGTAATTGCTTCTTTTGAGTGCCGCCGATCGCGCCGGAACTTATACGCTTGGTGGGAAGTACAACTCGAAGGTTGCAACCGTGACATTCTAATTATACGTTCCCCGACAAATTTGACTTCTGCTGTTTGTTCGGAGACGGGCACAATTTAAATCGCAGCGTCGAACCGAGAATCCCATTGCCACTGGGCATGGGACTGTCCAAATCTAGTATATCTCCCGCACCTTCCCCTCAATTATGGCTTCGGGTTTAAAACCATCTACACTAGAACTTCTCAAGCGCTTTAACCGAGCGTTTCCGCAGTTTTACGAGCAATTTGTCAGTAGCGAAATCCAACTGCAAAACCTCAAATTAGCTTACCAGCTCTATAAAACTAGGCAAGCAGTCATCGAAATCAGACCCGAAGGCAACAAAAGTGCCCTGCACTTTACTTACCGCAACCAGTCTTTTCTGCTCAGCGATATCTTTGGGGTGCTGGCGGCTTACGGACTGACAATTCACAGTCTGAGCCTGTATGGGCAAATTTACCCACCGATGCTGGTATTTATCAAATTGGTGGTATCTCGTGGTGGCAAGGTACTGGCAGATAAAACCGCAGAAAATGTCTGTAGGGCGATTCGAGAAGCCTTAGCTGGGCATTTTGAAGTAGAAGAGATGTTGGCGGTGGAATTTAATCTAGACGCGGGTTTAGAGGACGTGGCCACTGAATTCTATGTCGATCCGGTGTTCCACTTGCCGGCACTGCTGATTGAAGCAGACAACCAACCGGGACTTTTTTATAAGGTGATGTATGCCATTTGGCAAGAGGATTTGTTGGTGGTGAATGCTAATTTGCTGGTTTGGCGGGGGCGAACTCGCCTGATTTTGTACTTGTTAGGGCCCAATGAAAGTTTAATTCCTGAGTATCTGGGGCAAAAAATTGCTGAGGGGGTGCGGCAAAGATTGCTGGGCGAGCGATTTTAGGGAGTTACACTTCGAATAACCCATAGTCAGAGTGAATCTGAAGAAATCACAATATTCTCACTATGGTTTACTTTTTCAACTCCTCTGTAGTCGCTTCCTTCAGTTTATGGGACTCGCCACGGCCAAATAGAGCGTAGTAGGGTAGGAATTTTTAGGCAGTGTACCCAAGCCTCGTACCATCTTTCGTGGTAGTCGCGCTGACACCGTTCTAGTTTGATTACAAACTTGACACTCCTCGGCATACAGGCCCGAGGATTATTAAGACATTTCAGTCTTAATATCCCTATTTCTAGGGTTCCCAGGCTGACCACGAAAGCACAAAAATGTGTGTAGTCATATCTCCTCAAAAGTGTTTTGGGCGTATACTTTCCCCCAGTCCAGGGGTAGGTTTTTAAATCTTGTCTGATGCCTTTACTGTACCACACACTGGTGGGTGCGTGGATATGTCTACCCAACTCCATGCGGATTTCTGACGGAGCACGAGTCGTAGAAAAAGCCGTCCTATAAGGACGGGGTTTTCAACCCAATTTTCTGATAAAGCATTACTGCGTCTAGCTTTTAAGATTAAGCGTAACCTCAAAGAGGTGGCGCTTGATTGCTTTGAGCGCCACATTACGAGCAGCATTCTTGCCACTACGCAGCTCTGTACCCATCAACAGTTGCCACTAATGCAGCGCCATTTTGATAGCCATCAAACTCAAGTAGGTTGAGGGGAATTTGCATCCTCAGAGAGAGTCGATCGCCCCACGGGGTAAGGCGACTCGTATTCCTAGGGCTAACGCGAGTTGTGAGAATTGCATAATCTTGATAGGCAATTCGTTTTACTTGCTCATAGATTTTGCCTTTTAACCAGTAAGCACGTTTCTGATTTGAGCGTCTTGAATACTGCCCGTGTTTGGGTCGCAAATTCCCCAGATGCTCAAAACTAATCAGGTCAGACTGCCAAGGATTTGCCAACTCAACAAGCTGACGAGATACGGCTCTAGAATATTCAATCTCTCTAGCAGATATAGAAAAGCCGACAAGATGCCGCCACTTTTCCATTCTGTTGCTGAACCCATAGGGATTGACTTAGGACTGTCAACTTTTGCTACTATTTCCGATGGTAATTTTTATGAATCTCCCCCTCGACTCAAACCAGCTAAAACCAAGCTGAGTAAAGAACAGTGGAGAAATCGGAAAAAGCAATTAGGTAATATATAGCCTTTCTCAGTAACAGTGCGGTGCACGCTTGATAAGCGGGCATAGGGCATAGGGCATAGGGCATAGGGCATAGGGCATACCTCACCAAGATTGAGAACTGCTATATAATTGGGTGTAATAGCAGCTAATAATGCTCATAAACACTATCGTATAATCGCTAAACTCGCGAAAAATGCTAATCAACGGCGAGATTTATTGCCCCAAAATACGACATAAATTATCCATAAATATGCCCACATTACCCTTGAATATTTGAAGGCGATCGGGATGGTTGCTAACCATAAGTTAGCAGCAGCTATTTCAGATTATGGTTGCTCTGAATTTCGTCGTCAATTGGAATATAAGTCGGAAATGTATGGCACGAAAGTTGAGCTGTAGGGACAAGGCGTGCCTTGTCCTTACTAAATAGATGGTTTCCTGCTTCTAAAACCTGTTTAAACTGCGGTCATACTCAACCGATGTCATTAAAAGAACGAGTTTTTGATTGTGGCTGTTGCGCTCTATTAATCAATCGCGATTTGAACGCCGCAATCAATTTATCTCGTTATTCGGAATTAGTAAGGCCAGTTCGGTCGCTCCGTTACGCCTGTGGACAAGCAGGAGCCAACTCCCTTGGTCGAAATAGTTCGAGAACATCAAATCTGCCATAGGTAGGTTTGAGTAGGTTTCATAGAACGGCGTTGTTGGACTCTTTTGTTCCAAGGTGGTGGCAAGAATGTACTTCAGATTCCAGATTGCGGCCATTTGGCGGTGGAACAGCCGGATGCAGTGGCTAGTTACCTGCAAAATATTCTGAACGAACATGGTTAGAGGGCATGGGGGATGGGGCATGGGGGATGGGGGCATGGGCTGCAAACAGCAAACAGCAAACAGCAAACAACCAATAACCAATAACCAATAACCAATAACCAATGACCAATAACCAATAACCAATAACAATTGACTTCTTCCTTCTCCTAAAATCTGTTATGTTTAGTCTATAGCTCTGCCCGATCGCCCGCTAAGATCAGAGATTTTCATGGTTGGGGTGGCTTTCATGTCTGAATTCTAATTCTGCTTAAATATTTGTGCGCGTGAACCTTACCGATCGGCAACAACACATCCTTTGGGCAACAGTTCGCCACTATATTGCTACAGCCGAACCCGTTGGCTCAAAAGCTTTGGTAGATGAGTACAAACTCAGCGTCAGCCCAGCTACAATTCGCAATGCGATGGGGGTTCTCGAAAAAGCTGGACTCCTATATCAACCTCACACTTCTGCTGGACGTGTCCCCTCTGACTCTGGCTACAGAATTTATGTCGATCGATTAATTCAGCCAACCGACAGGCTGGCTGGCAAGGTAGAACAGGTACTAGACCAGCTCAATTGGTCAGATGGTCGCAGATCAGCGGTACTTCGAGGTGCGGCTCAAATTCTGGCAACGATCAGCGGTTACATTGCCCTGATCACGATACCGCAAACAAATATGGCTTGCTTGCGGCACTTGCAACTGGTGCAGCTAGAACCGGGAAAGGTGATGCTGATCGTGGTAACGGATGCCTACGAAACTCAGTCAGTTTTGGTGCAGTTACCTCAAGAGATAGAAGGTAAAAAGCAGGATGTAGAAATAGTCGATCGCGAATTACAGATTTTATCGAATTTTTTGAACTCTAAGTTGCGGGGGCGATCGTTCTCGGAACTCAGTACGATCGCGCTTAGCGAATTAGACCGGGACTTTGAACTGTACGCTGAGTTGATGGGAACCATGCTTGCAGCCTTGAGCCGCCGGGCCCAGACTCCAACCTACACGCGGATACTGATCGGCGGTTTGGCAGAAGCCCTGCGCTTGCCGGAGTTTTCGCAGTTGCAGCAAGTTCAAACCCTGGTACAACTCCTGGAACAAGAACAGGAACTGCTTTGGCCTTTGATCTTTGAATCGGCTGACTTGGAAAAAGCTGGGAAGCGGGTGACAGTGCGAATTGGCTCGGAAAACTCCCTAGAACCAATTCGCGGCTGTACTCTGATTTCCTCGACTTACAGGCGGGGTTCTTTGCCGGTGGGGAGCGTTGGGGTTTTGGGGCCGACGCGGATGGTTTACGAAAATGCGATCGCCGTGGTAGAAGCTGCGGCGGATTACCTGTCAGAAGCTATTGGCGGAAATCCAGCCAATTTTCCGTAAGGACGATCGGTAGTCAGTGCATCAGAAGTTCGTAGATGCACCCAGATTAGATAGCCCCTTGCTGAATAAGCAGGGGTTTTTTTGTGTCATAGCAGATGTTGAAGTCAGAATTCAGAATTCAGAAGGAAAATGCAATAAAATCAATGGTTTCAGCAATTAATAACGTCCTAACTGCCAGGCGCGGTGGCGATCGAAAAAAAAGTCAGATTTTCCCTCTCTCCCTCTCTTCCTCTCCCCATCCCCCCTCTGGGCAGGGCTGTTTCATTCTGTGTAGGGCCAGCCAAGAGTGCCGGCCCTGGGGTCTGAAACGCTCATTACATCGTTTGTGGGAGGGGTAGGCACGGGGCACTACCCCTACAAAATCGCGATTTGCCTGAGAATGAAACCGCCCAGCCCCCTCTGGGGGGAGCGAGCAAATGTAAACATAAAAGTCAAAATATTAAGACATTTTTGAGAGTTGGTCAAAAAGATCTAAAAAAGATTAGTGTTATGATTAAGGTCATTTGTGTTTTGGGAATCACTAAGGTTAACGGATTGCAAATAACTTTTAGCAAATTTGGCAAATTTGACCAAGACAGAGATGAAAATGCTGCTAAAAATATAGAGCAAGTCGGGATGGGGAATCGCCACGACTCTAAACGGACGCAGAGACAGAGTAAGACTACTCCGGTAGCATCAGTCGGTGAAGCGTCAAGAATCACCGCACCGACCGGGCGGTGAGTATTTCAATACAGAGTTAAGAGCAAAACGAGATTTAGGCAATTTTTTTTAGGATTCAATGAAATCGACCGATCGAACTAAAAATACCTTTGCGATTACCACGCCTCTGTACTATGTAAACGATTTACCTCACGTTGGCAGCGCTTACCCGACTATGGCTGCTGATGCTGTAGCCAGATTTGAGCGACTGCGGGGTAAATCAGTTTTGCTAATTACGGGGACGGACGAGCACGGGCAGAAAATTCAACGCACGGCTGAGAGTTTGGGGCGATCGCCCCAAGCTCACTGCGACCTAGTAGTTCCCGGATTTGAAGCGCTTTGGGAGCAACTCGATATCCAGTACGATCGCTTCATCCGCACGACAGCAAGGCGCCACGAGTACATTGTCAAAGAATTTTTCCAGCGCGTCTGGAATGCCGGCGACATCTACTTGAATCAGCAAGAGGGCTGGTACTGCGTTTCCTGCGAAGAGTTCAAAGACGAACGGGAATTGCTACCGGGTAAGCGGTGTCCGATCCACGCCAGCAAAGAAGTTGAGTGGCGCGACGAGGAGAACTACTTTTTCCGCCTGTCGCGTTATCAAGACCAACTGCTCGCCCTTTATCAAGAACGTCCAGACTTCATCGCGCCGGAAAGCCGGCGCAACGAAGTGCTCAGTTTCGTCAATTCGGGACTGCAAGACTTTTCGATTTCTAGGGTGAATCTCGAATGGGGCCTGCCGGTGCCGTTCGATCCAAGTCACACTATTTATGTCTGGTTTGACGCTTTGCTAGGATACGTCACGGCTTTGCTCGATCCAGACAGTGACCCGACTCTAGAGAATGCTGTATCTAAATGGTGGCCGATCGACCTGCACTTAATCGGCAAAGATATTCTCCGTTTCCACGCAGTTTACTGGCCGGCAATGCTGATGTCAGCAGGCTTGCCGGTGCCGGGCCGTGTCTTCGCACACGGTTTTTTGACCAAAGATGGCAAAAAAATGGGTAAAACGGAGGGCAATACTTTAAACCCAGTAGAATTGGTGAATAAATACGGCGCTGATGCAGTGCGTTACTATTTCCTGAAAGAAATTGAGTTCGGACAGGATGGCGATTTTAACGAAACTCGGTTTATCAATACATTGAATGCTGAGTTAGCAAATGATTTGGGAAATTTGCTGAACCGCACCTTAAACATGGCTCGTAAATATTGCGGTGGTTGTGTTCCTAATGTGTCGGGCGAAAACATTTCCGGCGACAACCTTCTCAAGGTGATGAGCCTGAATTTGGGCGATCGAGTAGCTGGTTTTTACGAGGAATTGGCGTTTAGCAAGGCTTGCGAAGCCGTACTGGCTTTGGTTCGAGCTGGAAATAAGTTTATTGACGTGCAAGCACCTTGGAGTTTGTATAAGCAGGGGCAGCACGAAACGGTCGGACAAGTGCTATATTCAGTTCTGGAATCTGTTAGAATAGCATCTTACCTTTTATCGCCGATTATACCCAATATCAGCAGTGCTATCTATCAACAGCTCGGTTTTTCAATAGACTTTAACGATCGGGTAACAGTTAACAGTTTAACCAATTTTGCAACTCACTCTGTTTGGGGCGCTTTGCCGGCTAACCAAACTCTGGGGGAAGCCCAGCCAGTTTTTAAGAGGCTGGAACTGCTGGAGACATTACCGTCGTAGTTGGGGGGAGCGATCGGGGTACTCTTACCGATCGCCAATTAGCTCTTATAAAGAATACCCTGAAAACCCTGTGACTTTAGTCCAGGGATGAAAGAGCGTTGCAGGATAAATCCAGCCAGCCCTCTTTATGCAAGACACAAACCACATTCTGTTACCAGAAAAATGTGGGATGGATACACAGACGCAGGTCTGGGAAGCAAATGCCTACCACAAGTAGCCATAGACTCAGCAATGGGCGAGTGGGTAGTGGGTTATTGACAAACCCTTTAAGCATCAAGATTTGGGTGGATTCATCCCCCAAAGTTTTTCCTTAAGAATCCCCGTGTCTTTAGACCGGGGAGTGTCAATTCATTACCGAATCTTTCATAAAAATTTGAGGCATAACAATCATGTTGAATAGAATAGAAAATAGTGACCTTTTTACGCCGGAACAAGTTTTAGAAAATCGGGGAAGAGTGGCAATTTTTATTGATGGCTCTAACCTGTTTTACGCAGCTTTGCAGTTGGGAATAGAAATAGATTATACCAAGTTGCTGTGCCGTTTAACGGCGGGTTCGCGGCTGCTGCGCTCTTTTTTCTACACTGGTGTCGATCGCACTAACGAGAAACAGCAGGGGTTTTTGCTGTGGATGCGCCGCAACGGCTATCGGGTGATTTCTAAGGATTTGGTGCAGTTACCAGACGGTTCTAAGAAGGCGAATTTAGATGTAGAAATTGCTGTGGATATGATGGCCTTGGTGGGGTCTTATGACACGGCGGTTTTGGTGAGTGGTGACGGCGATTTGGCTTATGCGGTGGATGCTGTTAGCTATCGTGGCGTGCGGGTGGAGGTGGTGAGTTTGCGATCGATGACTAGCGACAGTTTGATTAATGTAGCCGATCGCTATATTGATTTGGAAATGATTAAGGACGACATTCAAAAAACATCGCGTCCCATTTATGCTTATCGCCCTTTGTCGGATCTTAGCTTGATGGATCAACACGACGACAGATAGGGAGTTGGTAATAGGTAAGGGGTAATGGGGAATAGGGAATGGGTAATGGGTTGAATCCTTGAAAATTAGAAGTTAAAAATTTAGATAAAATATGACACATTTTTAATTTTTGATTTACTGTTTTTAATTACCCAATTACAAATTACCAATTCCCGATTACCAATTACCAATTACCCATTACTAATGATTCATTTCACATCCAAAATTCCCAATCTCAAAGCCCCAAAAGCGGTGCTGCAAATTTTAGCGGCGCTGATTTTGGGGATTGGCGGTTGTGCGGCGACGGAAGTCCCTCAAAAGAACAAGTTAGCTGAGGATCTGAAAACTGCTGAAAAGTCAAACAGCACTTTAACTTTGAATAAAGTAACTCTAGAACAAGCCAATGAGAAGGGAGAGATGTTCTGGAAAGTAAACTCAAAAAATGCTGTTTACAGCAAAGACCAAAAGGTGGTTAACGTTCAGAAACCAGTGGGAAAATTGTTTCAGGACGGCAAAGAAATTTACGATATTCAGGCGGAAAGTGGCGATGTATTTCAGGAAGGAAATCAGGTTTTTCTGAAGGGCAAAATAGTCGCTACTGACCTCAAAAATGGAGTGGTATTGCGGGGAAATGAGTTGGAGTGGCGGCCGAAGGAAGATATTTTAGTTGTTCGCAATAATTTGACTGGAGACAACAAACAGGTGAGTGCTTCAGCGAAGGAAGCGCGAGTTTTCACTAGGGCGAGGAGGATGGAGTTATTCGGTTCTGTGGTGGCGGATATTAAAGATCCGGTTTTGCAATTGCGAACGGAGCATTTAGTATGGTTTCTGGATCAGCAAAAGGTAAATAGCGATCGACCGACTCAAATCGATCGATACAAAGATAAAATAGTTACAGACAGGGGTTTCGCCGACCAAATAGATGTAGACTTAAAAACCAAGATTGCGACGCTGACAAAAAATGCTCAATTGATGCCGACCGACCCGCCGCTGCAAATAGAAAGCAGTTTGATGAGTTGGAATTTTCCGGCACAAAGTGTGGTTTCCCCAGGGCCAGTGAAGATTTTTCACCGGGTGGAAAAGGTGACGATGACTGGGGATACGGGTAGGGGAGATTTAGATCGAAAAGTTTTTTATTTGACGGGAAATGTGGTAGGAATTGGGGAAAAACGTCAAGCTCAATTGAATACCGATCGAGTAACTTGGTATTTAACTAATCAGACTTTCGATGCGGAAGGAAATGTGGTTTACCGGCAATTAGATCCGGTGTTTAATTTAACTGGGCCGAAGGCTTCGGGACAGCTTAAAGATCAAACTGTGATTGTCAAAGGCGACGGTGGCGGTGGCCAAGTTGTGACGGAGTTTGTTCCTGATGAGCAGAAGGCAACTTTGGGACAGTAGATTAGGATTGGTGACAACTTAACGTCAAACCGACAGTCTTTCTTGTTTGTGTCGAAGTCTAGATCCCCCCTAACCCCCCTTAATAAGGGGGGGACTTGAACGCAGATATAATGAAGATTAAATTGAGTAAGGAGCAGTTGGGATGATCGCAACTTTAGAAAAGTTAGAAAGGCTCGATGAACCTATCTTAATTGACGGGATGAGCTGGAGAGAGTTTAAAGCTGTTGAACAGCTTCTCTCACGTCCTGGAATCAGACTGTCGTTTTTAGATGGGGTATTGGAGATTAGACGTAGGCCTGGAGAAAAACATGAAACTGTCAAGCAGCGGATTTCAACGCTGTTGGATTTGTATTTGGAATACGCAGGGATTGATTTTACGCCAACTGGCTCGGTGACGCTGGAAAGTGAAACTGGAATGGTGAAGCGAGAAGCGGATTTGTCTTACGAATTGGGAGCTAACCGAGAACTTCCAGATTTGGTGGTGGAAGTGGTGGTGACTAGCGGTGGTATTAATAAGTTGGAAGCTTACAAACCCTTGCAAATTCCTGAAGTTTGGTTTTGGGAAAATGGCGTGTTCCGTTTGTATTCGTTGGGGGCTGATGGATACACTGAGGTCGATCGCTCTTTTGTGTTGCCAGAGTTAGATATTGTGTTATTAGCGCGCTGTATTAATATTGAAAATCACCTTCAGGCAATGCGGGAATTCAGGCAAGCTATTCAATAGAATTTGATTGTGAAATTAAGTTTGTAATAATGACTTCTGCCCTTTCTTAAAGCTTTTAGTTACTCAGGACTAAAGTCCTTACTACAAACCAGTTTGATTGTGAATAATTAACCCACATTCCGCACCACCCAACTGGCACATACACTGCAAGAGCGGCTCGAAGTCGATCGGGAGAGACAGTATTTAACCCAAATTAGCAGCAGACAATCGACAGCCAAACCAGATATTAATTAGACCCGTTCTACTGAGAACTCTAGCTCTAGCCGTATATTTAAAGTTCAAGCATAACTGGAATTAGATGCTAGACTGACTATTGTCTCTCCTGATTCATTAGTAAATTTTGATGTTTCTGTGGATGAACGATCGCAAGACTGATCCCGAAATTGCTAATTTCTGAGGTTGTTCTCCTCAGATAACAGCCTATCTAGCCAAAAACACAGGGATGCAGTTGAGAACCCTGGCCGAACAGCGCGATCGGGTCCGCCCCATTGTCTTGGTAAAGCTGGATGCCATTCACCATTAGTTGCATCAGGGACTTCCCTCCCATCAAAGCAGCGAAGTCAGCAAGATATCCCCGATCGGCCCGCTGCGTTTCCGGCGATCGCCCGTGCAGCCAGATATTTTTCAGCTTCGCATCTGATTCAACCTGAACTAATGGCAATGTTGAGTTTAGGGTTGATTTAGGCACTATGCACTCTACATGATTAGGACTTACGCATAGATCCCCCAAACCCCTTGACAAAGGGGCTTTCAAGTGGCCCCCTTTTTGAAGCGGTTCCCCCTTTTTGAAGCGGTTCCCCCCTGGTTAAGGCTACCCTGTACACACAAGTCCGAAATCTGTGAATACAATTCCTGAAACCCAAGTCTCGCAGGAATCTCAGAAAGGAAGCCGATCAAAAATAGCCTGAAAACCCGCTCGACTTTAGTCCAGGGATGAAAGGCAGAAGTAGACTAAAGTCTACCACTGAGAGCTTTGCCAAATGTGGTAAAATCAATTAACGCAGGTGAAACAAAGTGTACGCAGTACAAAAAGACTGATGGCATTTAACGGGACTCGACAAGACCATAGTTGAGCAACTGCTCAGATGGTCAAATAACCTGTTCTATGTGGGGACTTACGAGAATCGGCAACGATACTTTAAGGACAAAAGCGCGATTAAATATCCAGATTTGTACAAAATAGCTAAAACTCACGAAAATTAGGGATGGCTCTACTCGCAAGTCGCTCAGCAATCTCTCAAATCTGTCGCAGAATCTTTGAGATATTTCCGAGCATTATCCAAGTTAGCCCTCAAGGGAGAACTTAATCAAAAGCCGAGACTGCCAAGGTACAGAAATAAAGGGGAATGTACCCTGTTTCTTACCCTGGTCAAGCTCTAAAATTGGTGGGTAATAAAGTCATGTTGCCTCTGGGAAACAAAGGAAAAGAACATTTTGGCACGGATGCAATTTGGGTTCCGTTACCCGAACGTCTCCAAGGGATAGAGATTAAAGAAATCAGGTTAATCCCTAGAAATGGTAAGGTCTGGGTTGAGTATGTACAGGAATCTATCACCTAAATTGCGCGTAGTTGTAGTTGGGAAGTGACGGTCATTTTGGGAATCGATAATGGCATCAATAACTGGTTAACCTGTGTGTCCAGCGGTAAACCTTTGAGTATTGACTGTCACAAATTAAAATCTTGGAATCAACAGTTTAACAAGGAAAGGGCGAGAATTAAACCCGAACACGCACGGCATAAACTACCTCAAGGTTGCTAGTCAAAAAGATTGCAGCAGTTGTCTGAAACTCGCGCACTGAGAATGAGAGATGCAGTCAATAAAGCAGTGGGAAACATAGTTCAATATTGCGAAGATTACCAAATTAATGTAGTTGTATTTGGCGGTCAAAAATGGCAAAAACAGGAAGTAAATATGGGGGGGCAAGAACCATCATAATTTTGTGCATATTCCTACAGCTAAAGTGAAAGAACGGTTGACTCAAGAATGCGAATTAAGGGGTTGGCGATTTATCGAGCAAGACGAGTCTTATACCTCGAAAAGTAGTTGTTTATACCGAGACTTTCTGCCAGTAAAGGTCGGTGAAAAACCCGACAATTGGCAACTGTCAGGTAAACGAATCAAGGGAGGTTTGTAGCGCTCGCTTCACTGGCTTGCTAATCAATGCAGACGCTAATGGTGCCACTAATATCATCAGAAAAGCAAAAGTAGCCACAGACTCAATAATCTCGCTGTGTGGGTAGTGGGCTATTGACAAACCCTTTAACAATAAAGCTTTGGGCGGATTCATCCCCAAAAATTTTTCCTCAAGAATCCCCGCGTATGCGAGACCGGGGAGTGTCAATTTCATGAATTTTAAGTGATTGAGAAGGCAAAACGAGAAATCAAGGTTCTAGGAAACAGGTTTTCTACAATATGGGTCAGCGATCAACTTGTGTGTACAGGGTAGCTTTTTAAGGGTGGCTCTGGGGGTCTGGATGGCTCTGGGTTTCAGGCCGTATAGTGCGTAATTCCTGACTATAATTGTATGCTTAGATCACTTCGTATTGAGGTCAAGACCTACAAGTCAATGGAGGTGTACTCAATATAGAGGGAATCAAGAATTTCCCTAGAGATCGCTTTAAATGATTAAGGGTGAGCGACTGTTGTTATTGAAACAATCCAAATACTAAAATCACTCCGCCATGACACTAATCGCAAGTGAGCATCAACCGGCAAAAAGCCCTCAAAAAATCCCCCTGCGCCTGGTCTTAGTCGTACCATTCGTCCTGCAAATCTTTGCCGCCGTCGGACTGACAGGTTGGCTCTCGCTACGCAACGGCAAAACCGCCGTAAACAACGTTACTAGCCAATTACGAACGGAGGTAGTCGCCCGCATCAATCAACAACTAAACACTTACTTGGAAACGCCCCATTTGGTCAATGCTATCAGCGTCGATGCCATTCGTCGCTTTGGGTTGTGGAATCCAGAAAATATGAGTTCAATGAGAAGCTACTTCTTCTGGCAACTCAACCAATTTTCCACCGTTAGTTACATCAGTTTTGGAGGGGAAAGAAAAGAATATGCAGGTGCTGGATATAAGGATGATGGCAGTGTTGTTATTGAAATAACCGATCGATCTACTAATTTTCTCAATACGATCGTCACCGTAGATAGAGAGGGTAACCAGACTCAGTTTAAGGAAACTCACCCAGACTACGATCCTCGCATTCGACCCTGGTATAAAGCCGCACAAGTTGCAGGTAAACCCCAATGGAATAAAATTTATCAATATTATATTCAACCCAGCCTAGGAATCTCCGCGAGCCAACCAGTTTACGATAAAAATGGCACTTTTCGAGGGGTGGTCAGTACCGATCTGTTTCTCTCGAAAATCGGCGATTTTCTCCAAAGTTTAAAAATTGGTAGATCGGGAAAGACTTTTATCATAGAACACTCTGGTTTGCTAGTGGCTTCTTCCACCGCAGAAAAGCCATTTATTAACATAAAAAATAGCCAAAAAACGCAAAGATTAAAAGCGATTCAAAGTAGCGTACCTTTGATCAAGGGTACAGCGCAGCATTTAAGAGAACGCTTTGGTAACTTCACCGAAATTGACAGCAACCAGCAACTAGACTTCATCCTAGATGGTCAGCGGGAATTCGTGCAAGTATCCCCATTCCAAGATGGTCGAGGTCTTGATTGGCTGATTGTTGTAGTCGTTCCAGAAGCCGACTTTATGGAGCAAATCAATGCTAATACCCGCAGCACTATCCTACTCTGCGTTTTAGCGTTAGTGCTAGCGACGTTGTTAGGAATCCTCGCCTCTCGCTGGATTACCCATCCTATTTTTCTTTTGAGTCAAGCGAGTAGATCAATCGCTAACGGTCAATTAGACCAAAAAGTAGAGGTAAATCCCATAGATGAACTGGGAATTCTCGCTCAATCTTTTAACCAAATGGCACAGCAATTGCGCGAGTCTTTTACTGCTTTAGAAAAGACCAACTCAGAGCTAGAAAATCGAGTAGAAGAACGGACAAGTCAGCTAAAGGAGGCAAAAGTTACCGCTGATACTGCTAACCAAGCCAAAAGCCAGTTTCTCGCCAACATGAGCCATGAACTCCGCACCCCCCTGAACGGAATTCTAGGATATGCTCAAATTATGGAACGCGATCAAAGTACCAGTCCTAAACAAAAAGATGCGATTCAAGTTATTCACCAGTGTGGTTCGCACTTACTCACTCTGATTAACGATATTTTAGACCTTTCTAAAATTGAAGCCAGTAAAATGGAACTTTACAGTTCAGCTTTTAATTTTCCTTCTTTTCTGATGGGAGTTGTCGAAATGTGCCGCATCCGAGCTGAACAAAAAGAAATTACATTTAATTATCAAGTATTAAATCAACTTCCTAACGCAGTCAATGCCGATGAAAAACGACTGCGCCAAGTTTTGATTAACCTTTTGGGTAATGGGATTAAATTTACCGAAAAAGGGGGTGTTATTTTTCAGGTAGGCGTAATAGGTAAGGGGGAAGAATTTGACCAATTACCACTGATTAAAATTCGTTTCCAGATCCAAGATACTGGGGTGGGGATGGCACCCGAACAGTTACAAAAAATATTTTTACCGTTTGAACAAGTCGGAAATAGTCAGCAGAAGGCAGAAGGCACCGGGTTAGGATTAGCAATCTCACAGAAAATTGTTCAAATGATGGGAGGCGAAATAAAAGTCGAAAGTATACTCGGTCAAGGCAGCATTTTTTCCCTGGATTTAGAGTTCACTCAATCATCTGAATATATTGAGCAATTTTCTATCAATAAATTCCTCAAGTTAACAGGTTTTAAAGGAAATAAAGATAAAATTTTGCTAGTAGACGATCGTTTTTCTAATCGAGGTTTTCTTAAGAATCTTTTAGAACCACTAGGTTTTAAAATTATGGAAGCTTGTAATGGACAAGAGGGTTTAGATAAAGCTGCGGAGTTTCAACCCGATCTGATTATCACAGACTTAGTGATGCCAGTAATGGATGGATTTGAAATGTCTCGGCGCTTGCGACAATCACCAGAATTTAAAGATATAATATTGATAGCATCCAGTGCCAGCGTGTTTGAATTCGATCTGCAAAATAGCCAAGAAGCAGGTTGTAACGAGTTCCTAGCAAAGCCAATTCAAGTAGAAAAATTGCTAGAAGTATTAAGGATATACTTGCAAATAGAATGGATTTACGACCAACCTGCTGATTTGGCGAACGAACAGCAGGAAGGTTTCACTAATTTATTAAATGTTCAAAGTCGTGAGCTTGCGATCCCGCCATCAGCAGAGCTGGTAGCGCTGTTTAATGCGGCTCGGATCGGCGATATTGAAGTTGTTGAACAGGAAGCCAATAGACTCAAGCAGATAGACGGCAACTATCTACCCTTTGCTAATAAACTCTTGGAATTTGCCAAAAATTTTGAAGAAAAAGAACTACTAGCTTTTGTCAGAAAAAATTTGAGTGAATAAAATGCTTAACCAAAACGAAAATGTAATTTTAATTGTTGACGATAGCCCAAATAACCTAAAACTTTTGTTCGATTTTTTGAGGAATTCAGGCTTCAAGGTTTTAGTGGCTAAGGATGGGGAAAGTGCGATTGAGAAGCTACAAGAAGTTTCGCCAAATATCATATTGTTAGATGTGATGATGCCAGGGATAGATGGGTTTGAAACCTGCTCCCGCTTAAAAGCATCGGTAGCAACGAAAGATATCCCGATAATTTTTATGACAGCTCTTACCGATCGCGTAGATAAGGTTAAAGGTCTGTCAATGGGGGCAGTAGATTATATTACTAAACCCTTTCAGCAAGAAGAAGTCCTAGCCCGCGTGCAACTACACCTGGGAATGCGAAATTTGACCAAGACTTTGGAAGAACAAAATAGGCTTTTTAAACAGGAAATTGAAGCCCGAAAAGAGGCGGAATCTGCCCTAAAGAAACTTACTTTTGAGTTAGAAGAACGGGTGGCTGCTCAAACGAATGAACTTCAACAAACCGTTAACCAGCTTCAACAGGCTCAAGTTGGGTTGTTGCAAAGGGAAGAAAAATTAGGACATGATGCTTTTCACGACTCACTAACGGATTTGCCTAACCGCGCTTGGTTTATGAATCGGCTGCAACAGGTGATCGACTTGTCGCACAGACGTGAAGATTATCTATATGCGGTGTTATTTATTGATCTAGATCGCTTTAAAGTAGTCAATGATAGCCTCGGACATTTGGTTGGGGATGAATTACTAAAAAGCGTTGCTCGTCAACTGCAAGTTTGTTTACGCCACACAGATTCAGTTGCGCGGTTTGGAGGAGATGAATTTGTGATCTTGCTGGAAGATATTCAAGATATTGATGAACCAAATAGGGTGGCTGAACGCATCCAAAATCAATTAAGGCAGCCGTTTAATTTGAATGATTATGAAGTATTTACCGAGATCAGCATTGGAATTATCCTTAGCACAATGGGTTACGATCGCCCAGAAGACGTTCTCAGAGATGCGGATATTGCAATGTATTATGCTAAAGCTCAAGGTAGAGGGCGTTACGAAATTTTCGATCCCGCGATGCAAACTGTGGCGATGTCGCGCTTGCAGTTGGAGAACGACTTGAGAAGGGCGATCGCACAACAAGAATTTTGCGTTCACTACCAGCCCATTGTCTCCCTTTCTACAGGCCAAGTGAGTGGCTTTGAAGCTTTGGTGCGCTGGCATCACCCATCTGGCATTACCTACCCGCCTACCGAGTTTATCCCCGTGGCTGAAGAAACGGGTTTAATCAATGAACTGGGGTTGTGGGTTTTGCGCGAAGCTTGTCACCAGATCAGTATTTGGCAGCAACAGTTTCCCCAAACACCTCCCTTGGCAATTAGTGTCAATCTTTCCGCCGTGCAGCTTAAGCAAGTAAACCTACTCAATCGAATTGAGGAGATTTTGCAGCAGACTGGCTTTCCCAACTACTGTCTAAAACTAGAGATTACTGAAAGTTGCATTTTAGAAACCGTATCCAGGGAAGAAAAGATGTTAAAGCAGCTAAAAGCTCTAGGTATCCAGTTGTGTATCGACGATTTTGGCACGGGCTACTCTTCTTTAAGCCGCTTACACGAGTTTCCCATTGATACCTTAAAGATTGACCGCTCTTTTGTCAGCCGCATTGGGGCAGACAACAGTGGCGTAGAAATTATCCAGACGATCATAACACTGGCTCGCAGCCGAGGTATGGATATCGTAGCAGAAGGCATAGAAACGCGAATACAGCTAAAGAAACTACGAGAGTTGGGGTGTGAGTTTGGACAGGGATATTTATTTTCTAAGGCTGTAGACAGCAAAAAGGCAACCGAACTATTAGGGCTAAAAGTAGGGGTAGTAAGCTGGTCTCCCATCTATAGCAACCGCCAAGGCTGTTAAGGCGCTTTGGCGGTTGCTATACTACAAAGTCTGGACACAGAGGAACGAAGCCTTTGAGCTGTTTTGGTGTCAAGGCCTCCCAGCGTTCTCGACTCACCCAGGAAGCATTTGGAAAAAGGATTGCACCGTTAGGAAGGATGAATCCTCCCGAAAAGTCAAAGCCTTCTCCTAAATCTTCGGGTGTTTCGCACCAGTTGCCGAGTTTCCCGCTGATACTGAGGTTGCGGCTACTGGATTCTCTTCCTGTGGGTGGATTTAGTATTAATTCTCCTTGTGTGGTTCTCTCTAATCTCAAGTCTGGATTTGCCAATGCTAGGGTCTCGAATTGCTCGCAACTGACAAGCAGCCCGATCGAATTTGGCAATTCTATAGATATGGTGTCTGGTTGAGTAAATGTTTTTACCATCTTCAATTCCAGTTTTTTTTAGATTGAACTCGGCCACAAAAAAAGTTAAAGTTTAATGGTTCTTACATATTGTACCAATACCGATCGAGGACTCTCGCACGGGGTGGGGCGGGTTTACGAGATTATCGGTTTTAGGCAATTCTTGTTGGTGAAACCCACCCCTACAAATTTTTGACAATGGTGCAATATATCAGTGGGGGCGGGTTTACGAGATTATCGGTTTTAGGCAATTCTTGTTGGTGAAACCCGCCCCTACAAATTTTTGACAATGGTGCAATATATCAGTGGGGGCGGGTTTACGAGATTATCGGTTTTAGGCAATTCTTGTTGGTGAAACCCGCCCCTACTTTTTACAATTGTCCGAAACCTTTTTTTGGCTTATCTTTTTTCTTTTTCTTCTTCTGTTGGGCTCCCATATAGCCGCGGGCACCGGGCTGCATTCCGGGGCCGCCCATTCCTGGCATTCCGGGCATTCCGGGCATTCCTCCCATACCGGCGAAGTTGCCTTGACTCATTTGCTGCATCATGGTACGCATTTTCTGGAAGTCGCTCACCAGCTTTGTTACGTCGTTTTCTGCGTAGCCTGCGCCTTTGCCGATGCGACGGCGGCGGGATGGAGAACTTGCTAAAAGTTCGGGATTGCGACGTTCTTCAACTGTCATGGAATTAATCATGGCTTCGGTGCGTTTTAACTGCACTTCTCCTTGCCGCATTTGTTCGTCTGACAGTTTGTTCATCCCCGGTATCATTTTCATGATGCCGCCGAGGGAACCCATGTTTTTTAGCAGTCTGGTTTGTTTGAGAAAGTCGGTAAAGTCAAACTTTGCCGTGAGCATTTTCTCTTGCATTTTTTCGGCGTCGGCGATGTCGAATTCTTCTTGCGCTTTTTCTACTAGCGTTAAGACATCGCCCATGCCGAGTATTCTCGATGCCATGCGATCGGGATAAAATGGTTGCAAGGCTTCGACTTTTTCGCCGATTCCGACAAATTTAATCGGGGCACCGGATATTTGCCGCACGGATAAGGCTGCACCGCCGCGACTGTCGCCATCTAATTTGGTTAAGATTGCGCCGGTAATGCCGATTTGTTCGTGAAATGTGCGGGTTAAATTTGCTGCTTCTTGGCCGGTCATGGCATCAACAACTAACAGTGTTTCGTGGGGTTGTACTGTTTGTTTGATGCGGGCCAATTCTGCCATCATGTCTTGGTCGATTTGCAGTCGGCCTGCTGTATCGACGATGATGGTATCGACGCCTAGTTGTTTGCCGTATTCGATGCCTTGGCGGGCTATTTCTACGGGGTCAATGTCTTTGCCTAATTCAAATACTGGTACGTCGATTTGTTTGCCGAGGGTGAGCAATTGGTCGATCGCCGCTGGTCGATAAATGTCGGTTGCGACTAGCAGTGCGGTACGATTTTGTTTGCGGAGGTGGAGTGCTAGTTTGGCGGTAGCTGTGGTTTTCCCGGTTCCTTGCAAACCGGCCATCAGGATGACTGTGGGCCCGGATTCGGCGGTGGCGAGGGGTACGTTGGTTTCCCCCATGACACGCACGAGTTCGTCGTGGACGATTTTGATGAATTGTTGGTCGGGACGGACGCCTGAAACGACTTCTGCGCCTTGTGCTTTTGCCGCTACCTCTGAGATGAAGTTTTTGACGACTTGGAGGTTGACATCGGCTTCCAGGAGGGCGCGGCGGACTTCTTTGAGCGCGTCTTGGATGTTGGACTCGGAGATTTTATTTTGTCCGCGCAGTTTTTTCCAGGTGGATTCGAGTCGATCGGCAAGGGCTTCAAACATAGGGCTTTGTTGGCTAGTCAGTCTTTTTAATTTTAAGGCTAAATGCGGGAGTTTGGATTAATGTTTTGCTAAAAGTTGGATTTTTTTATTTTTTAACCGCTGATGAACGCGGATTGACGCTGATGGATTTGGATGTTTTGAAGTTATAGCCGAATTGTCAATCAAGGATTTTCTCTTAGGGTGGGGGCGGGTTTATTTAACTTGTCTGCAATTAGTTTGATTTATTGGTGAACCCGCCCCTACAGGTTTATTGACATTGGTGCAAGGTATGATTTTTTATGTATTCTGCGATGGCTGGTTGGACTGTGAAGAGGGTTCGATCGCCTTTTTGGACTTTTTCGATCAATAACCTCCGTCTCAAGGATTCGACGGCTTTGAGGAAGTCTGAAGGGGATAATTCGAGAAGGGCTGGCTTTTTGGAGATTTCGACTGCTTTGATTTGATTGGCAAACCAGGACATGACTTGTTTTTCGGAGTCTGACAAGCGCTGAAAATGTTGGTGCAATAAATATTCTAAGTCTCCTAAAACTAAGCTATCATAGGATAAAAATTCCGAAATATTGCCGCTAAACAAGTCTTGAATCGCAGCGGCTACGGTATTTAACCACAAGGGATTTCCTCGGTAAATGTCTATCAATTTTGACCAGTTTTCCGATTCAATTAAACCTTTTTCTGTGAATATTTCTCGCGCGGATTCGCCTAAACCATTGAGTTGCAATGTTTGACAATTTTTCGGGTGGCTTTCTAATGCTGCAATTTCTCTGGGTTTTTCCCAACTAATCAAAATTAAGCAACTGTTGTGACATGATTCTGCTATTTGTTTGAAGAAAGTGCCATAATTTTCATAGCCTGGTTTGTAGTTTCCTGCTAGTTGTTTGCTGCTGAAAATTGTTTGTACGTCATCGAGTACGATCAGACAGCGATGCGATCGTAAATGGTGGATTACCCCCCCCAGCCCCCCCTTGCTAAGGGGGGGAGAAAGACGAAAGCAGGTTGAATCTCTTCGCCACGCCTGGGAGAAGCAGGCTGAATCTCTTCGCCCCCCCTTGATAAGGGGGGGTTGGGGGGGTTAGTTTCTTGCTGCTGTGATAGGAATTTAATTATGTCGGTTTGGAGTGTTTGAAGAGGTGGCGCGTTGTGGAGGCTTCGCCAGATGATGCAGTCGAATTCGTGTTGAATTTGTGGGATTAGTTGGAGTGTCAGGGCGGTTTTGCCAATACCGGATAAGCCGAGGATGGTGATGAGGCGGGTGCGGCTTGAAATCCAGTTTTTGAGGGTGGAAAGTTCGGATGTGCGATCGCAAAATGTGGAGATTTCTGGTGCGTCGCCTAAGTCGATGCGGGGCTGTTTTGCTGTTGGTTCGGGGTTTTTGGGTGTTTTGGGCGATCGCACTTTTTCAGGACAAATATTAAGGTTATTATTAACTGTTATATTCTCGCCTGTTATATTTTCAACAATTGCTGATTGATAATTATAAACTATACCCTTTTCTAATACAGCCCTAAAATTGTTTTTAGTAATATTTTTTTTCAATGCCTTAGAAAGTGTTTTCCAAAGGTCCGATCCGACATTTCTGACATGACTTGGACTTGAGTAAACTTCTTGAGCAATTTGCGTGTAAGTTGCGTCTTCTAATGTTCCCCGCAGAATAGCATCTTGCACATAATCTAAATGCTTTCCCGTCTTAGCAAAAATTAGCTCATCTGCCAGTGTCAAAACTTCTGCAATATCCATAGATTCGGGAAAAGCTGGAGTTTACGCTATTCATTATACCTGACATTTCGTACAATTGTGACATTTTTGATTTTGTCATCTGTCCAAAGTCAGGACTTTTCCTACACAGCTCATCCTTTATATTAGTTCATTAAGGTGTTGAGAGGATATTTTTATGAAGCGAGTGCGGTGGCTCAGCGGTTTGTTCCTCGCTGGGATGTTATGTGTGATGTTGGGGACGGTTGGCGCACAAGTGGCACAGGCCCAGCGGCCAATCCATATACTAGACCTGCAATGTCTTGTTACACGGGGTACGCTCGCACTGGTGGCCCAACATGGGTTAGCTTATGTACAGGGCCTACAGACATTTCCATAGGCAGACAACTATATACCAGTATTATGACAGTACGCGATGCCGGTTGGACTTGTAAACTTCCAGGCGGTCGTGCTTCTCTCCGAATAGAGTATGGAGTTGCGATCGAGATGAGATTTCACCCCCCAAAATAGAGGCTTATGTAGATGGAAATCAAGTAGCTTCTCAGGTGGGGAAGCCTGGGAGAATCAATACAATGTTTGCAGATATTAGTAATGGTAAAAGTTTAGCTCTTGAGATTTCTTGTTCCACAGCAAAAAATTGTGGAAGACCTTATCACTTCTTCAAATTTCAAATTGAGCCGGGGGCAAGCTCTCCTGGGAGTAGATAAATTATGAGTATCAGCCGCCGTCAATTTAATCGGATCGTCATCTGGGGTGGCGCTTCTTTTGCTGCTTCCGCCACATCCGGCATCTTTTTCCCCAAACCCGCCGAGGCTTATTCCCTAGAATTTCCGATTAGTGCTTTATCAGCCGATCGCGTTTTCAACGGCATTCAAAAATATTGTGGAGCACAAGCCCATCCCCGGCGTTCTATCACCCATATTGCAAGGAAATACTAATGTTAGCTCTGACATAAACCCAAATGCCGTTAACAGAATTCGCACCGCTGACCAAGAATTTATCAACCGCAATTTTACCAGCAAATAGAACCGAATTAGCCAAACTGGCAGAGAGTTCGAGGATGTTATGCTATCAGTACCAGTCGGCTGTGGGGGCGGCAAAGACAGGATAAAGTCGGCCCGAATGTTGGTTTTGGCTTCGTACAAAAGTGGGAAGATCAATATAGCGATGCCAAAATTTCTGGCCCGACAATGTGCGCTATTCATAACGCTCAAAAAGTCTTAGCCGATCAAAGATTAACACCTCCAGAAATCGCGGCTTCTGTCTTACCAAGTCGATCGACATTAGATGATACGAGTTCTTGGGGAGGGGATGCGGATGCGTCTGCTGGGAGGAATCCCGGTGCTGTTTTTGCTCAATACACTACAGCCGCAGGTACGGTGACATCTCGCTATGATTTAGTAGAACCGGGGCCGAAAGGTTTTGGGCGGGTTGAGTATATTATTGAAGCGGAAAATCAGCCTCGGCGGGTGATTTTGGTGACGGTGAGGTTTTAGGGGAATTATCTGATATCGAATCAAATTCGGCGGTTTAAACCGCTACTACACACACGAAGTCCGCCTTCGCGGACTGAAGAATTAAAGAGATTTTCAGAATCAAATTCGGCGGTTTAAACCGCTACTACACACACGAAGTCCGCCTTCGCGGACTGAAGAATTAAAGAGATTTTCAGAATCAAATTCGGCGGTTTAAACCGCTACTACACACACGAAGTCCGCCTTCGCGGACTGAAGAATTAAAGAGATTTTCAGTCCGCGTAGGCGGACTTTGTTTGTGTAGCCCCGAATTCCATTCGGTGGGGCTTTATTAAAGAATTAAAGAGATTTTCAGTCCGCGTAGGCGGACTTTGTTTGTGTAGCCCCGAATTCCATTCGGTGGGGCTTTATTAAAGAATTAAAGAGATTTTCAGTCCGCGTAGGCGGACTTTGTTTGTGTAGCCCCGAATTCCATTCGGTGGGGCTTTATTAAAGAATTAAAGAGATTTTCAGTCCGCGTAGGCGGACTTTGTTTGTGTAGCCCCGAATTCCATTCGGTGGGGCTTTATTAAAGAATTAAAGAGATTTTCAGTCCGCGTAGGCGGACTTTGTTTGTGTAGCCCCGAATTCCATTCGGTGGGGCTTTATTAAAGAATTAAAGAGATTTTCAGTCCGCGTAGGCGGACTTTGTTTGTGTAGCCCCGAATTCCATTCGGCGGGGCTATTTTTGCTTTGTTTGTGTAGCCCCGAATTCCATTCGGTGGGGCTATTTTTGCTTTGTTTGTGTAGCCCCGAATTCCATTCGGCGGGGCTATTTTTGCTATTTTTGCAATTGGCTATTTTTGCAATTGACCAATCATATCTAATGCTTTTTGAGCATCTGCGGCCATTCCTTGATCCCTAAATAAACGAGCCGCTTGCTGCAAATCTGCGATCGCCCCTTGTCTATCTCCCATTCTCACCAAGGTAATTCCTCGGTTAGCAAAAGCCTTTGCATAATTGGGATTGAGTTGAATTGCTTGGGTGTAATCAGCTAAGGCTGAGCGATCGTTCTTGATGCGAAATAGCGCCAATCCTCTGTTAAAATAAGTATTAGCTCCACCGGGATTAATTTGCAGCGCTTGATTGAAATCGTCGATCGCCCCTTTTTGATCGCCTAATTCTGAAAGCGCCAATCCTCGGTTGTTGTAAGCCCGCGCAAAGGTTCTATCCTGACGGATGACTTGAGTATAATCGGCGATCGCCCCTGGTTTATCTCCCATCGCCGACAAAACCAGCCCCCGATTGTAGTAAGCGTCAACATAACTGGCATTTAGGGCGATCGCTTTGCTATAATCAGCGATACTTTTTGGCATTTGTCTCAGATCAAAATAAGCCAGTCCCCGATAGAAATAAGCTTCCGCATAATCCGATTGAGTTTGAATCGCTTGGGTAAAATCCGCCACAGCACCTGACAAATCTCCCTTGTCAAACCGACTTAAACCCCGAACGTAATAAGTTTTAGCATCTTGCGGATTGTTCAGTTTCAGAGGTGCATTAGTGGCGGTGGAAGTATTCACCAAAAGAGCAGAACGATTTAACCCAGCTTCCGACAGTTTAGCGAGAAAAGTGTTAATAGGAATTGCAGAATTAAATCCTGTTTTAGTGATTGACTCTACAGATGCTCCTGTATCATTTGTCGAAAAATCTAGTTCGCCTTCTCCATGAATCCCCACTACGCGCCCTTCCCCATCAAATACAGGCCCTCCACTCATTCCTTTTTGAGTGACAGCACTATAACGCAATGTATAACCGCGCTTGTGATTCGGAGAACGACTGGTAACAAAACCCTGTGTAAACTCAGGATTCTGCTGATTTCTAGATCTATTATTTGGATAGCCAAGCACAAAAATTTGTGTGCCGCTCTCGGCTTGTACAGAATCGCCTAAAGTGACAACTCGATAAGTTTCTGTGCTGTTAAATGTTACGACTGCTAAATCCAGTTCCCGATCGGTTTTTTGTAATGGCATCACACGAGTTACTTGATGTTCTTTTCCCGTATAAGTGCGAATTTTATAGGTAACTTGACTATTTGGAACAACGTGTTTAGCTGTCAAAACCGTGTAAGTCGTGCCTTGTTTGGCAATAATAAATCCAGTCCCGCTACGACTATCTGTTCCATTAATCTGAACGGTGACAGATTCAGCTAATTTGGCAATTTCTTGGGGAGTTTTTGCGAAAACGGGTGCTGCTGCAAAGATGACTATTCCTGCTACCGTTACTGTTCCTGCTAGGATGCTGGTGAGGGAATCAAACCGCGAATAACTCCTATTCATAGTTGATTGCTGAAGACTAAGATTTTTTATACTCCGAATATTATAGATGAAAATGAAATGTCCGAAAACCAGAAATGCTGGAGGTTTTCAGACGATCGCGATTTTTCTGACATTTCGTACATTTCGTATATTTCCGCTACCCGACTTCTTTAAGAAGTCGGGGCTCTGGGTATTCTGTTTTTTATTGCATCTTCCTTCTTTCTTCTTCCAACTTCGGTCTTCCTTCCCGGCGTTACATCCGTTACATCCGTGGAGCGAATCCGTTGCCGAACTTCTGGCTTCTGCTATACAATTGTTGATTTTTCAATCGGTTCAGTAGACCATCTGTTTTGACTCTATTTCTAGCAAGCGCAGCAGTCTTTCATCGCCTCTGGCTTTGGCGGCTTGCAGTCGGCGATCGAGAATATTGCAGATATTGGCCCGGTGGACTTTCACTATATCCTCAACTGTTAGAGCTGATCTCACCGCTGCTACATTCTCATCGGCTTTTGGAGTTCGGTTGGTGCAATCGGGCCGATCGCGATCGCGTTGCTGCCAATCTTGGGCTTGTTCAGGGCCCCGAAGGTGTCTGGGATAACGATAGTTCCAGTTGTGACCCCGATATTTGCCCGCGACTTCACCTTCGATCAGATCGACTGTGGGAATGTCGTAGTCGTAGTTAGAACCGCGATAAGAGAGTTTCATATTTTTTGCTCCTGATATTTATCTAAAAATGGTAGTCTGGTCAGGCCAGATTTTGCCTGGTAAAAACGTTTTAGTTTCTGTATTATATTTTACCATTTGTTTAAATAACCAGGCCAGTTAAAAAAATTAATATTTAGAGGGAGACGGCAGGAAAAAACCCGCCAGAGCGGGTTTAGAGGGTGAAGCTGAGGGTAGAAGTCGCACAAGCACCGATGAGAGTTGCACTCCAAACGAGTTGGGTGAGGGACTCCCACGCTCCCCAGCAACTAGCCGACTGTCACCTGATCGGTTTCCACGCCAGTTGCGCCCTCTTCAGCAGAGGCGATCGCCACCAACTTGTCGAGAATTTCCTGGCTGGGAACCTGGCCCTTGAGAACCACAGTACCGCTGAGTTGAGCCACCCATACAGTTTCAATATCAGCAACTTCTGAATCGCCGTCAAAAGCCAAAGCAACGCGCTTCGCCAGGCCGCTTTGATCAAAATTACCGTCAGGGCCCACTTTCGCAGGAGCAATTGATTGCGACTCCGCCGCCTGTTGCACTACTTGTGCCATCGCTTGTGCCTGGGGTTCAGGCTTTTCGAGTCCGAATAGTCTTTGAAACCAACCCATCGTAGTAGATTCTCCTGACAATACACTTTTTACAAGATAGCTCTAGAATTCCCAAAGACTGGTAATTGTTGCAAAACTCAGTGAAATTTCTGAAAATGTTTGGCCGTCAGGCTTTGATAATTCTTGAATCTCGAATCTTAAATCTCCTATGGTATTGTAAAACTTCATTAAGATTGTAAGCATCAATAGACAATGGTAGTATCATATAGTCAGAAGGGTCGATTGATTAACGCCGATGTTAACGGGTCTTACAATATTATGCGAAAAGCAATCCCAAATGCCTTGTGCAATGGGATAGAGAGCTGCGTAGTTCAGCCTTAGAAGGGTCAATCCGCTCGAAGTGAAAGCGAAAGGGGAGGGACTTCATGCCTCCCACGGCACTGTAATAAATGACTATACTTTTACCAGCTATGTTGATGTGGCTATTTTATGTAGGGGACACCTAGTACCAGTCATCGACCTGTGCCAAATGATACAGGGGAGGCGGGCCAGCGCTTATATCAATTCCGGTTGCACCGGAATGATATACTGAAAGAGCATCAAGAATGCAATGAGGACAATTTATGCCTAAACGCCTAAAGTTGGAACCCCATCAAACCCCGTCGGAGTTGTCTAAACTTGATCGTCAAGCATCGGACCCAATTGAACGGACACGCTACCAAATAATTTGGCTCTTAGCAACTGGACGAGTTACTGAAGATGTCGCTTCGGTCACAGGTTACTGCCGTAACTCGATATACCGCTTAGTCCGTCGTTACAATCAATTAGGTGCTAATGGTTTGAAAGACAAACGTCATCAACATCCGGGTACTCAACCTTTACTCTCTGTTGTAGAACAAGCACAACTTTTGCAAACTTTACAAGCTCCTCCCGCTGATGGAGGATTATGGAACAGTCGTAAAGTTGCTGAGTGGATGAGTAATTTACTTGACCGTCGAGTTAGCGTACAAAGGGGTTGGGACTATCTACGCTCCTTGGAGTTTCGGTTACGGATACCCAGACCGGAACATGACCTCGCTGACCTTGAGGTCCAAGAAGCTTGGAAAAAAAACTACGAGCGCAAGCTAAACGAATTCAAAATCAGCATCCATTAGTAGCAGTAGAAGTATGGGGAATGGATGAGCATCGTCTGGGATTAAAGCCCATAATTCGGCGAGTCTGGGTAGGGTATGGGGAGCAGCCCATAGCCAACGTAAATTGGCGCTATCAATGGCTATGGTTATATGGTTTTGTACACCCGTCAACGGGAGAAACATACTTTTGGATTCTCCCAAAAGTTAACATTGAGCTTTTTAACTTAGTTTTAGAAGACTTTGCCAGAGAATTTGGAGTAGGTAAAGATCAACACATCATCTTAGCTATTGACCAAGCTGGATGGCATACCAGTCCACAAGTTAGAGTCCCAGAAGGTCTACACTTGGAATTTCTGCCCTCCCATTCTCCCGAATTACAACCAGCAGAGCGTCTATGGCCGTTGGTAAATGAACCAATTGCCAATCGCTCATTTCAAAATCTTGATGAACTAGAGGAAGTGCTATTTCAGCGCTGTCAAGCTCTTCTCAAGCAACCTTCTTTGATTAAAGGGATTGCTTGTTTCCATTGGTGGCCAAAAACCAAAGCCATATCATTCCGGTGCAGTTAGAGAGTCGATGGCAGAGTGTCCCCCACCATCTCTCCTACAAAACCGTGCTTGCGACTTTCACCGCACACGGCTCCTGAGTGATGTAATCCTGGTTATGGATACAGTACGATCGCATCACGAGATGATTTATACCGCTTGATAGTTTTCCTTTTACCCCTACATCCCACCATCAGATTTTTCTGTGGCATTAGGCTTTTAAAGGGTTACTCAGTCTCAATCTTTTACACCACCAGGCGCTGTCAGCAGATCTCTGCTATTACAGCAGAGCTTTAGCTTCTGCAACCATCCCTCACACTCACAGCTTACGGCTAGCAACCTACTTATTTTTAAGGGCTGTGAGAGCTTTACTTCGTTCCGATTACACATTGGTTGAACATGACAGCGTAATGCTTTCCACCGGGTTTTTTGGGCAGTGCTGATAAGTCAATCCGATAATTGCTTATGCCCTATCCTTGCCTTTTGGCTTGGTCTATCAGCCATTTGACCATCTATCATAACGGTGGTTCAGACACATTTTTGCTTTCGCTACGCATATGTTCTGGCTCGACAGCTACTCCATTTGGCTAAGAGTCTTTCTGCCTTTTATCCCCGCTTTATCCTGTTAGTTGCTACCTAACAAAATAGGGGATATGCTTTTACCGCTGCACCTGCGGACTGGGACTTGACTTAACGTCTCACCCAGAAGTGTAATCAGTTATCACTAACTCGCAGCGGAGTCAGGCTAACCGTCCCTGGATAGGAGAACCTATCCATTTAGGCTAAACGAATCGCACACCGGAATTGATATTAGATGCTCTATATGTAGCAGGACTTTAAGAAATTGGTATTACTCCGAGGGGGGTTCAGCCCCTGTAGGGGCTAGAAAATGTCTAATGCCCGTTAAGATGCCTTTATCTAAAAGGGTGGTTAGTCTAATACGGGCAGAGAGGTCAAAATGTAAGGATTCAGGTCACTGAACTCCTTGCTGGGCAAAGACTTTAGATATGGAGCTTGATACTAAATCAATCTCTATTCTCAATAAACCACGAAAAACTGTCACTTCTCCTCGTTTATTGACAATAAACACGAAAGACAAAAACCCTTATTTTGCCCTAAAACCCTTGCCAGACAAGCGTTGGAGCCGCAAGTTTTTAGACCTGAATCCTTACGCGCTAAGTTAAGCGCGATACGGCTGATGCCACGCTTAATCACAACTATCTACAGCATAATTGTGTAGTAACTGATACTGAAAAGCATAATTCTGCCAAATTGGCAACATGGTCTAGTTAAAAAGGCTTTTAATGATTTTAGATAGCCAGACTTATATGTCTAAGTATGTAGGCGGGATTAAACCGAACTACACTACGTAATAGTATATAAACATGGCTAAATCACCTACGTTGTAGAAATTGAATACTTTAGGCGATCAAAATCCCCTCCAATTTATTCTTAGATGGATGAATTTAAGTTCATAAATCAAGTATTGTTAGTTTTCTAAAAGGAGAGATGAATGACTGCTCAGATTTTAGATCTTGATTCTCAGTATGTGTTGAATTATTGCACTAAATACCTTGCCAGAGAAAACATAGATTTCAGACATAATTTTGGACAGTTTGGGAGTGAAGATCCTAGAAGCCATATCGCTGAATCCTGGCGATTTCCCATTATTGATGCCTACAGTGACGGTATAAATTTTACTGCCAATTATGAGTTCAACCGAGTTACTTTTGTTTATCAAAAACGAAGTGACACATCACCTAAAAGTATTGGGTTGATTGGCACATTTACTACGCTTTATGAACCTATCCCCCTCAAGTCCGTACAGTTTTTTGGAGAAGATACCGGATACTATGCATTAACGGTTGTTGTGCCCAAAGCCGAAGTTCATCTTTACCAATACCTTATCGATAATCAACCAACCCTAGACCCAATTAATCCTCAACAAGTGAGCCTCGATAACGGAAAACCTTGGTCGCGATTTTTTACCCAACTTTGTACCCAGCCCCTCAGCTTTGAAGATTGGGAATTTGAGATTTTAGAACGACTTATCGATCACATCTTACCGTTTCGGACAGAGGAAGGTGAGAATTTTCTCAGTCGCTACTATCAGTCTCTAGATCGACAAGCTAAAGAATTACAGTATGCCTATGCCTATCGGTTAGACCAATCAGTAGGTGCAGTTAACTTTATCGACAATATTCTTGCCAGAGAAGAAAATCATCATTTACTGGATTACAAGCTTTGTTTAATGCAAATTGATCGTATTCTGCGGCAACGTAACCCCTATATCGATCCTGCAAAAATGTCAAAAGAGCTATACATCGATCTGTATAACGAAATGGCTACCGATAGAGTAAATGGATGGAAGTATGACCAGTACGGCAGTCCACTTTACTTTTTGCAACTACTACGTCGTCACACTTATACGGGCGCATTCTCTCATCCCAAGTATGGAGGGAATGTAGGTGGATCTGGCTGGGCTTATCTATCCGAACGCTATCGAGATGCTCAAGGGCAAACCCTGTTTGATTGGCGCAAAGCGATCGAGCAACCTTTGGGAATCAATGCTGACTATCACGGTTGATTGACGATTTTTAGGAGTCTTGTATGCAAATTCAGTTTGATGTAGTGATTATTGGTAGTGGGGCAGGCGGTTCACCCATTGCTCATACGTTGGTGAAAGCGGGCAAATCAGTTCTTATTTTGGAAAAGGGGCCGTTGTTTAAACCGCAATATCAAACAGCAGATGGCTTGAGTGACTTTAAGCGAGATGAATTATTTGCCGATGGACCAGAAAAGCGAATTCAGTTTAAAAGCGTCGCCAACTACAACGAATCGTTTTACTCTAGTCATGTCGAGCCGGATATTAATGACGAGCCTCATATTTATCGTGGAGCTGATGGGCGAGATCGCGCCACGATTGAGGGTTATACCGCTCAAGTTGTTGGCGGTGGGACTCAGCTGTATGGAGGGGTATCGCTGCGATTTACGCCAACCGATCTGCGGCTGCAAAGTTTTAACGCAGGACGTACAGATTTGAAAGAAGATCCTAATGGAGATGTGCAGAGAGAGGCACGGGATTGGCCTGTGAGTTATGACGAGCTAGAACCCTACTATGTAAAAGCAGAAGCCTTAGTAGGGCTAAATGGCACTGTTGAAAATCAGCTCAAGCCCTTTAGTCAAGACAGTTATCAGCCACCTCTGACTCCTAACCCGATTAGCAGCTATGCCAAAACGGGGATGGAACAACTCGGTGCAGACCTAGGGAAGGGCAAGCCGATTAAGCCTTATCGGACACCACTAGCCGTGATTACTCGCGATCATCCTCCCAGTGGACGCAAGGTGCCCGAGGATTTTGAGACACTCAAAACCAGTTATGTGAATCGATTTGGTTGTCCTTTAGGAGTCAAGTCGAACACCTGGGTATCCTTACTCAGTCCGATCGCCAATCAACCAAATTTTGAAATCCGCGCCAACTGCGTGGTGACCCATCTAAGTTGTCAGGGATCTCAGGTAAATCGAGTGTTCTACCGCGATCCTAGTGGTAAGGAGCGATTTGTTGAGGGCAAGGTGGTGGTGGTGGCCTGCTCGGCGATCGAATCAATCCGCTTGCTCAAGCTATCAGCACAGCTTAGTCCAGATTTTGATCGGCGCATCAATCAAAACGACTTGTTAGGAAAGCATTTTCTCACCCACTGTTTTGGCGGTGCTAGTGCGCTGATGCCTACCCGTAGCGATAAATCTCAGGCACTAGATGCAGACTGGGCGATCGATTGTTGTGCCACAGAAGGTTTTCTCAAAGATATGGGGCTGTGGGCTGGGGGGGCAATCTACAACAACACCTCCGACCAAGCTCTACCCATTTCGCTCGCACGAACCCAAGGTGCTCAAGATTTAGACACACTCTGGAAAGGCTTTATTGGTAACACAAGCTTAACTGGTCAAGCATTAGTAGACTTTTTGGATAAGCAAATCGGCAGGGGTTTATCCGTGAGTTTTATGGCTAATCAGGTGCCTCTTAAAACGAATCGGATCGAATTACATCCTTCCATTCAGGATAAATGGGGTCGTCCGGTAGCTTACATCATCAAGGAGTGGCACAGTCACGATCGCTACTTGATGGACACATTAGCCAAACAGTGCGGTCAAGTCCTGAAACTGGGTGGCGAAGGTATCGCGGGTGAGTTTCCGTTTGAGTTTTTAGGCGGAGGTGGGGTGTACCAAGCCGAGAATGCCCTAGCTCGAATTGCTAACCATATTTTAGGTGGAGCAAGGTTTGGGATTGATCGCAATGACTCGGTGCTCGATCGCAACTGTCGAGCTTGGGATTTTGATAATCTCTACGTCACTGATGGATCGTTTATGCCCACATCTGGGGGCGCGAACCCCACTCTGACTATTCAGGCTAATGCTTTTCGCGTTGCAGACCAGATATTAACTGCCTTACCCTAAACCAAAGGAGATAAACTCATGGATATAGCTAATCAGAAGATTGCCGATGGTAAGTTTAATGATCGATTCACCGCGCCTTGGAATGAAATTTTTAAGGTCGTTTTTTTCCCAGACCGAATTTATCATGCGGAATATCTGAATGCAACCCGAAGTGCTCGCTATCGTTATAACGTGCAGGAAGTTAGAAACTACCTAGATATTAATGTTATTAAGGGAGAAGTTTACCTAGACGGGCAATTTCTCACTAACTTTCTGCGATTGGAATATACATCGAAACGTCTTGTCGAGCAGGCTCGTGGAAAAAATCGGTTTATCAAGAACAGTGTAATTGCCTGGGTTAAATTGCTACCCATCAACTCTCAGAATATCGCTGAAGCTAGGGTAAAACTTAACTATTGCCCTTGGATTGATGCCTACCAAGTTGAAATTTGGGAGACTTTAGAGCCTCCAGGGACTACCCACCACGATTTCCAAATTTTGGATCAAATGGGACGCGAAGGGTCAATTACGCGAGTAGGGGCATTTAATCCTGCACTGCGTGCAGTTAAGGCGATCAAGCAGGTAGAACTAGCGTTTAGAGAAAATGATCGGAATTTGCCCACTGGGTATCCAGTTAGCGATGACCAAGCTTGCTGGGACAATGCCTACTTGCGATCGCACCAGGAGCCACGCACCCAAGACCCTAGCTCTTCCCAAAATACCATCTTGGATCAAAACTACCTGATCGATTTCCAGCGAGGTTGGTTTTTACAGGCATCAGATATTTTACCCGTACGTTACCGCAATGCGATGATGGACGACACTAACCCTGACATCAAGGATGACAACATCATTGAAATGCGATGGATTATACAGCGAGAATTGGGTGGTTCAAATATCTTTTTCCATGAGGTCACTATTCCACCAGGCACAGTAGAAGGAACTCATCAGCATATCGGTACCGAAGAACTCTACTACATCACTCAAGGCGAGGGGATTGCATACATGCGTGTTGGTGACGATCCTGCTACAGATTCTTTCCCAACCGTCACTCGGAATGTTATGGGACTGGGCGAACGCGACTTTAAAAAGCTTCCGGTCAAGGCAGGGAGTGTCATTTTCACTAAAAGCGGCGGAATGCATGGTATCAGCAATCCTGGTACCGAACCACTGAAATTTGTAGCGTTTTTGTATCACACTTCTTGACCTTATTTTCCCTTTTTACCAAGAATTACCATGTTTATAGTTCACTCTGATAATGTCTTTAAAGTTGAACCAAATACTTCCCCAGACTACAACCGAAGTAATCCATTAATGAAACTTCTGGGACTGCTCGAAAAAGCACAACTTGCTGCCCAACGAGACTTTTACCTTGCCGATCAACTTCAGTATCTCTTTCCTTTTAAATCCCTGATTTCGTGGGGACCTCAGGGATTAGACGCTGATAATCTAACTCCTGAAAAGCAGGATAACAAAAACGATTTTCAAAAGCAAAACGTCAAGGATTTTGAGACCACCGATACTGTGTTAATTCGGGGATTGGTCAACGTTGGTGGCTGGACGGGACCTTTTTTGCGCGTCTCCTATCGAGGCGGTCCCGATTCTAAACTTTCGGTGGCAGCTAACCACCAGCTTGGGGAAAGTATCAAACTCTTCATTAAGATTGCTGGAGTACCATCAACCACCCTGATTACGGTGCCCTACAATCCACTTAGCGCTCGCTATGAAGTTGAATTCTGGGGCTACCCTGGTAACGACCTTAGAAGTCAGCTTGATGGGAAAAGCCTAATAGCCTTTGATCGAGGTGAACTCCAAGTACGAACAGATTTAGTCCATGGAAGCATTTCAGACTTTAGTCGAGAAAAACTTGATGGGCGTACAATGGTCGAAGTTTCCCCTACTAATACCATGCATCCGGTTCTCCCTCTGCATATTGAGCTTGCTTGGACTACCACAGATACAAAAGTATGGGACTCGCAAGACAGTGCTAATTACCACTATGAATTTAATATGATTTTAAGGGGGTGGGAACACTTTTTAGGAACAGGCATTAGTCCTAATCCTCATGGTGGCATTGGTTTTCTAGAATATCGTAACCTAATGTCTAACTACTTTCAGCATGCCAAAAATAATGAACTGGGACGACCACTTAACCCTTGGAGCTTCAATGCTTTTGGCTCAAAGAACCATGGTAATGGCTTCGAGCCATTTTTTGCAGTGGATTATATGGATATCCATCTACTAAAGGGTAACTGTGGAATTGGATTACACCGCCACCGCGATAACCAAGAAGTATTTTTGATGATGGAAGGGAAGGGATTTATGGTGATCGGAGATTGGTGCAAGATGCCCGAACGCGAGCGTTGTTTTGAAATCAGAACCCTTCGGTCTGGACATTTTGCCATGTTGAAGGGTGGCAATCTCCATGCCCTCATGAATGCAACGGATGAAGATATTTCTCTGTTCATGTTTGGAGGGTATGACTAAGCGAATTCATGTACAAATTGGACTCAGACTTTGAAACAGTGAGAGTCATTTACTAATTGCAAATAGAGAGGTATTTATTGTGGCTTCTTCTCAGTCCGGTATGGGAGCAATCCCTTTTTCAGGTGGTGTGGCATTTCGTGTCTGGGCACCTAACGTCGATGGTGTTAGTGTTGCAGGTGACTTTAACGGTTGGTCTTCTTCAGCTCACTCGTTAGACTCGGAAGGTAATGGATTCTGGTCTGCTGATGTACCTGTGGCAAAAATAGACCAGCAGTATAAGTTTGTTATTCATGAGGGAACTAACCCACCGATCTTTAAAAATGATCCCTATGCTAGAGATGTTGTCAGTTCAGTCGGCAACTCGATTATTGTTGATTTGAACTTTAACTGGTTACCCACCAGTTTTTCGATGCCAACATGGAATGAATTGATTATCTATGAAATGCATGTGGGTACTTTTAATGATGATATTGACCCTGGGTTAGGAACTTTTCGGAGTATTAAGGCTAAGCTGCCTGATTTGCAGGCACTTGGAATCAATGCCATTCATGTGATGCCAGCAGCGGAGTTCCCTGGCGATTTGTCTTGGGGATATAATCCATCCCATCCCTTTGCGATCGAGAGCGTGTTTGGTCCACCTAAAGACCTTAAGGAATTTGTCCAAACTGCTCATGATTTTGGAATTGCCATAATTATGGATGTGGTTTTTAACCACTTCGGTGGTAATGATCTTGATTTGTGGCGATTTACAAGTTGGAACCAGAATGATAAAGGAGGCATTTACTTCTACAACGATCGTCGAGATTTTACGCCTTGGGGACCTCGCCCCGATTACGGACGTGGAGAAGTACGCCAATACATCCGGGATAATGTTTGGATGTGGCTAGAAGAATATCGTTGTGATGGACTGCGTTTTGATGCGACTGCCTTTATCCGCAATATTTTTGGCAACAATAATGATCCTGCCAATGATATCCCTGAAGGCTGGAACTTGATGCAATGGCTTAACGATGAGATTAATTCTCGGCAATCTTGGAAAATTACAATTGCAGAAGACATAAGAAATAATGATTGGATCACTAAGGATGTAGGAGCAGGGGGAGCCGGCTTTGATGCCCAATGGGCAACAGAATTTGTCCGACCAATTAGAGATACACTTACCACCCCCAACGATCAAGATCGAAATATGTTTGCTGTTCGAGATGCCATTTATCATCGCTATGGCACGGATGCTTTTGAGCGAATCATTTATACTGAATCTCATGATGAAGTCGCTCGTTCGCTGAATCTACAAGAAAGACCCGACCATTATCGACTTCCAGAAGCAATCTGGCGAGGTCATGCAGATAGTTGGTTTGCTAGAAAGCGTTCAACTCTTGGGACTGCATTACTTTTTACAACTCCAGGAATCCCCATGATTTTTCAAGGGCAGGAGCTTTTAGAATGGGGAAGCTGGGATGATAAAACCCCCTTAGATTGGAGCAAAAAAAACCGATTTAGTGGAATTTGGGATCTCTATCAGGCACTAATTCGCTTACGGCGTAACTGGTTTAACAATACTCGTGGACTTCGTGGCCAACATGTAAACGTATACCATGTCAACAATAACGATAAAGTTATTGCTTTCCATCGTTGGGAAAATGGTGGACCGGGCGATGATGTAATTGTGGTGCTGAATTTTAGCGATCGCAATTATAGCAGCTATACGATTGGATTCCCTCGGGGTGGAACTTGGTATATTCGTTTTAATAGCGATTGGCAAGGTTTTAGCTCAGACTTCGGAAACTTCCCAGGCTATAACACTACAGCCGATAGAGCAATATGGGGAGACACTGATGGATTAACTTTTGCAGGTAATGTAGGAATTGGTGCTTATAGTGCTCTTATACTTTCCCAGTAATCCAATGAAACGGATAATCAAACAAATTCGGGAAATTGCCGCAAGCTAACCAGGCGTTGGAGCCGACCGATGATATCAAATCCGGTAGCATCGGAATTAATATTACCCACAGCCAGGGACAAGACAGTCGTGTCCCTACAATTAATCGCGGTAGGGACACGACTGCCTTGTCACTCTATATTATTCCGGTGCAACCGGAATTGATATTACTCGATCGCGCGAATTGTTCTAGTCAAAAAATGATTGTCCGATCGCGCCGATCATTCCCCGGACTTGAGATCAACCCTACAAAACCTTTGTCAAGTCTTGATAATATCGATCGGCTTCCGACCAATTCATTTTAAGTAACAATTCATCTCCCCATTGCAGTTTGAGACTAGGCTTGATTGCTTCCACACCCAAAGCACGAATAATCTCGCTACCCACAGCTTTCGCCAATAGCGGCGGCACAGAATTTCCAACTTGTCGAAATCCATGCCATTTTGTGCGGTGAAATCTGAACCAATCAGGGTAAGAATGCAGCCGCGCGGCTTCCCTGACAGTGATGCAGCGAGGTGTTTGCGGGTGAATTGGTCTGGGAGAAGTAAAAGCGCCTCTACCCCTGTCAGTTCCGGCTCTGAGAGTGTTGCAAACTCCTTCAGGATGCAGCTTGTAAAAACGACTGATCGGCTCCTTTTCGCCCTGTGGAGTAGCAGCAAACCTTGCCATACATTCGGGGGAGTGTTGGGTTCGCCAACTTGAGGTGAGGATGCGTCGATCGAATTCTCGATCGTAAGAATAATCATCATCCAAGTAGTCAATTTGGCGCAGGATACTGGCGTAACTGCTGGACTTTCCGTACTCGGCAATTATCGAATCCCCGTACAATAACTCGCTATAGTTGTCCACTTCTGGCAAATCTCCAATGGCATCCCAAACTGTCGGGACCGCAGGTAAATTAGGAGCTTTTTTAGGGCGTTTTAAAATTTTAGTTTTTGCCTTCGCTCTGGGTAAGAAAGTAATGGGCTGAGGGTATTTTGGCAACTCATATTTTTTCTTGCATCCTATGAGAAATAATCTTTTGCGAGCTTGGGGTACTCCGTAGTGAGCGGCGTTGAGAACCTGATATTTTTCTTCTACTTGATAGCCGGATTCTAGAAAAGAGCTAATTAAAATATTGAGTAGTTGTTTATGTTCTCCTGCTGTGATTCCCGGCACATTTTCCATTACAAAAAACTTGGGTTTTAGTTCCAAAACCAAGCGGTGAAAGTGAAAAATCAGAGAATTTCGCGGGTCATCCACATCGCGCTTGCCCATCAGTGAAAATCCTTGACAGGGCGAACCGCTGATTACTACGTCTATTTCGCGCCTGCCGATCGCCGAATTTTTCCGAATTTCCGAGCCGGTAAGCAGTGCCACATCTTTACACAAAATAGAACACATCGGGAAATTAAACTCGTGGGTAGCACAGTGAATTGGGTCAATTTCAACAGAAGCAAGTACATCAAAACCTGCTTGTTCAAAGCCCAGAGTCATGCCGCCGGCACCAGCAAATAAATCAACAGCGATCGGTCGCTTTTTCCGATTGCTTGACATAACCTTTTATCACTAAATATATTTTAATTTGCTCTGTTTAATTTGAGATATTTCATGATTTCTGAAGCCGCGCGATCGCAGACGCCCACTTCTCCCAAATGTTCCCGCATTTCCCGATAACCAGCTAAAGTTTGCTGCCGTCGATCGGCATTTAACAGCAATTCTACGGCGTGGGAAACTAGATTTTCCGCAGTCGCCTCATCTTGCAGTAATTCCGGTACGATCGACTTCATTTGCACCAAATTGGGCGGGGACATAAAAGGAATCGAAAATTTGAGGATATGGCGGGCAATCCAAGCTGTAAGTGGACTGACACGGTAGGCGACAACTTGCGGAACGTCCAGCAAAGCTATCTCCAAATTAACAGTACCAGATTTAGTAATAGCGAGATCGGCAGCAGCTAAGATTTCCAGCGTTTGATTGTCTAAAAGGGTAGCCCGCAAGCCATAATGCTCGATCGCCCGTTCGATCGCGCCGCGGTATACTTCCAGAGCCAGCGGAATCCAGAAATGAACTTGAGGCAATTTAGCTTGAATAATTTGAGCAGCCTCAAATATGACAGGCATCAGGTAGGACAGTTCTTGGCGTCTAGAGGCGGGAATTAGGGCGATAGACACCTGTTCCGGCGTAATTCCCAAAGTTTTGCGGGCAACTTCGCGGCTGGGCGCAGACTGCATTCTATCCACCAATGGATGACCAACCCAACTGACTTGAGCGCCTTTTTTTTCAAAATAACGAGCTTCTTCGGGAAAAATTGCTAATATGCGATCGCAAATATTGACAATCAAAGAAGTATTGCGAGGAGAAAGCGACCAAACCCACTCTTGAGGAGCAATGAACCAAAGCACAGGTAGCGAAGGCAAACAGCGGCGGATGTAGCTACCAATACCAAGATTTGGAGTTAAATAATCAATCAATACAACCGCATCGGGAGGGAATTGTTTCAAGTATTCTTTAGCTTTTTGCTGAACTTTTATAGTTGGCCAAATATACGGCAGTGATTCTATAATTCCCATCGAACCAATGCCCACAGTATCGGCTAAAATAGTAGCGCCAGCTTCCGCCATCCGCAGGCCGCCCAATCCGACAATTTCTAACTCTAAACCAGCGGCCACAGCTTGACGTTTTAGGGCATCAACTAACAAAGCCCCTTGCAAATCGCCAGAAACCTCACCAGTGCTAATAAAAATTTTCATAAAATCCTCAATATCCTCGGTAAGGTGCGTCATAAAAAAACTGTTTGAGCTGAGTCAAGGCTTAAAACTGACGCACCCTACAGCTTCCTTCTTTTTCTTTTTCTTCTTCTACCTCTTCCTTCGTGTCATAAGCGTCTTCGCGGTTCAATAATCCTAATTCTTCAGACCCGAAAGAAGTAATATAAGCCTCATTCACTTTTTCCCAGGAATCAAGCCGCGTCGAGGTTTAGTGACAGACTCTTGTACAAATGTCCGCAGGTGCTGCAAGTGGGGGTTTTCCGGCAATAAATCCAACTGTTCCAAAGCTTGATTTAGGGTATAGCCCGATCGATATAGAATCCGAAAAGTCTTCTTCAACAGTTCTAAATCTTCTGCTGTCAAACCAGCGCGTTGCAGACCAATTTTGTTAAGCGATCGCACTCTGGAAGGATTGCCCTCGACTAACATATAAGGAGGGACATCTCGATCGATTCTGCTCAAGCCGCCCACCATAGACAAGCGGCCGATATGCACAAACT
The DNA here is from genome assembly GCA_042408215.1 of Microcoleus sp. Classification (GTDB taxonomy): domain Bacteria; phylum Cyanobacteriota; class Cyanobacteriia; order Cyanobacteriales; family Microcoleaceae; genus Microcoleus. The sequence continues at coordinate 114,296 of JAYFMW010000006.1, forward strand.
GGTGAACCCCCAAAACACCGCTCAATCGAGCCTGAGACTCGATCTTAACGTGTCCGGCCAAAGCCACAGCATTAGCAATAATTACTTGATCGGCGATCGAACAATTGTGACCCACATGAACATAAGCCATCAATAAATTATGATTGCCGATCGTCGTGCTTTCCCCAGGTTGAGTAGCCCGATTAATTGTCACATATTCCCGAATCAAATTATCATCGCCAATATTCACCCTAGTTAGAGAACCCTGATACTTTAAATCTTGAGGTTCCAAACCAATAGCCGCACCGGGAAAAATTTGATTGCGAGCGCCTATTTCTGTTAGCCCATCAATAATTGCATGAGCACCAATCTTAGTTTGTGGCCCGATTTTAACTCTTTCCCCAATTACAGCATAAGCTCCCACTTCTACAGTCGAGTGAAGTTCAGCGCGGGGATGAATCACAGCAGTTGGGTGAATCAAAGTAAGCATTTGTTATTAGTCAGTAGTCAGTAGTCAGTAGTCATTAGTCAGTAGTCATTAGTCATTAGTCAGTAGTCAGTAGTCAGTAGTCATTAGTCAGTAGTCAGTAGTCAGTAGTCATTAGTCAGTAGTCATTAGTCAGTAGTCATTAGTCAGTTGGCTGTTATTAGCTGCTAATTAGTCATTACGAATTAGCCATGCCCAATTCCCAATTCCCACTTCCCAATTCCCAATTCCCAATTCCCAATTCCCAATTTAATCTACCATCGAAAACATCAATTCCCCTTCACAAGCTTTTTGGCCGTTAACTTCAGCGCGAGCCTGCATTTTTCCGAAGCGGCGGCGTTTTACCCACAGCAATTCTACAGTCATCAGCAACTGATCTCCTGGTACAACCGGACGGCGGAACTTAACTTGATCGATCCCAGCAAACATCCACAATCCTTTGTCTATATCCGGCAATTGACTGAGAACAATACCACCAACTTGAGCCATCGCTTCTACAATCAATACTCCAGGCATAATTGGCCTTCCTGGAAAATGCCCTTGAAAATGTGGTTCGTTGAAAGTCACATTTTTAATTCCTACCGCCCGCACTCCAGGCACATAATCAATAATTTTGTCTACCAGTGCAAAAGGATAGCGGTGAGGCAATAATTTCTGAATTTCTTCCACAGTAAAAGTGGATTTAACTATTGCAGAATCCCGCTCGTTCTCGGTTTTAACGGATTCAGAATCAGCAGTATTGATGGTGTTAACTTCAGTCAGCGTGGACATTTCTTGAATATTTTTGAGTGTGGTAAAAACGCGAGGAATCGCGTGTTGGATTGTGAATCTGGTGAACCCTACAGCCCGCCTGGGGTTGAAACCCCTTGCTAATAGCTAAAGTCCACTGAAAGTGGACTGCAATCTTAACGGATCACCTGTTTTTTTCTAACTTGTCTCTAGCGTTGCTAGAGCTTGCGAGTTCAGGGCTAAGCCCAGTTGGACATGGAGGTTGTGACTGGCTTTGTAAGCCACGTAGTGAGCTGTTGGCCAAGTTCCCAGCAGACTGAGATCGCCTACTAAGTCTAGGATTTTATGGCGCACTGGTTCATTGGCAAATCTCAAGGGCGGGTTGAGCCAGCCGGAGCGATCGCAAACTAAGGCGTTATCTAGGCTACCACCTTTGATCAAACCTGCTTGTCGCAATTGGTCAACTTGGCGGGCCAGTCCAAAAGTCCGAGCCGGGGCGATCGCACTTACAAAACTTTCTACCTCTGGCGACCAACTGTACCACTGATTGCCGATCGCGGGTTCATCAAAATCAATTCCGTAGCTAAACCGAGTTTCCGCAGCAGGTAAAGCGGCCACAAAAGCATCACCATGACGCACCCAAACGGGATTGAGAACCGGGGAATTTAGCCCGTTTTCTGCTGGGTGTACCAATTCTTGGGCGACTAATCCCACACGGGCGATCGCCTCCACCCAAACCAGGGCAGAACCGTCCATTAGAGGCACTTCCGGGCCATCAACCTCAATTCGAGCATTATCCGCCCCCATGCCCGCCAAAGCCGCTAATAGATGCTCTACAGTGCGGATTTGAGCATCAGCCGCACCCAGCCAGTTCCGTCGAAAGAGCAGTCTGACAAACCGCCTCAATTTTTGCAGGAATGATCGGAGCACCGGGCAAGTCAATTCTGACAAAATAGCGACCTTCCCCAACTGCCGCGGGCAACACTCGGACGCGAGTCTGTTCGCCGCTGTGCAAACCGATTCCCGACAGTTCAAATTCAGATGCTAGAGTACGTTGAATCATGAGTCAGTAGTCAGTAGTCAGTAGTCAGTAGTCATTAGTCATTAGTCAGTAGTCAGTAGTCATGAGTCAGTGGTCAGTGGTCAGTGGTTAGTGGTCATTAGTCAGTAGTCAGTGGTTAGTGGTCATTAGTCAGTGGTCAGTGGTCAGTGGTCAGTGGTTAATGGTCAGTGGTTAGTGGTCAGTAGTCAGTAGCCAGTGGTTAGTGGTTAGTGGTTAGTGGTCATTGGTCAGTAGTCAGTAGCCAGTAGTCATATCGTTGACCGTTGCATCGGAATTATTTAACCGCAGAGAACACAGAGGACACAGAGGGAGAGAATAGAGATCTGAATACAGGAGGATGCTACCGGATTTGATATCGGTGGTTAGTGGTCAGTGGTCAGTGGTTAGTGGTTAGTGGTTAGTGACTAATAACTAATGACTAATAACTACTGACTAATGACTACTGACTAATGACTACTGACTACTGACTAATAACTACTGACTACTGACTAATGACTAATGACTAATGACTAATGACTACTGACTACTGACTAATGACTAATGACTAATGACTAATGACTAATGACTACTGACTACTGACTAATGACTAATGACTACTGACTACTGACTAATGACTAATGACTAATTAGAATCTTTCCCCAATCCCAAAGTGAATTTGATTGTCGCCGCTGTCGTTGATACCGTAATCGATCCGGATCGGCCCTAACGGAGATTGAATCCGCACGCCGAGGCCGTAGCCATAACCGCTACCGGGTTTTCTCCTGATACCGGCTGGATCGCCGGGGACATCTTTCCCCGTGCCTAAGTCAGTACCGGCGTCCACAAATAGCGCTCCGCCGATAAATGAAATAATCGGGAAACGGTACTCAACGCTGGCTTCTAGGAAGCTGCGGCCTGCTCCCATGTCGCCTTCGTTGTATCCCCGGACGGAGTTAGCGCCGCCCAAGGCAAAAGCTTCGTAGGGAGGCAAATCTCCGAAGATGGTGCCGCCTTTAAAACTAAATGCCAAGGTTTGAGGGCCGGGGCTAAAGTTGGTGTACTTGACTGGGAGGTAAAAGCTGTAGCTGGCCCGCAGGCGGTTGAGCAGGATGCTGCCGGAACCTACAGGAATCGACTGTTCGACGCCAAACCTGAGCAGGGAACCGCTGGTGGGCCGCAGGGGGTCGTTGCGTCGATCGCGCACAGCACCTGCTTGGAAGGTTGTCAAGTCGTCGGAACCGGAATTGCTAAAACTCAACAGGTTGCCGAGTTCGTCTTTGGATTCGCGTCGGATTTTGCGATCGGTAATTGAAATCCGCTGGTACTGCAAGCCGACAGAAGCCGTCCACTCTGAATCGGCAAAAGGATTGCGTGACAGGGGACGAGTAAAATTGATGCCGCCACCGGTGCGGATGATGCGGGGTCGATCGCCATTGGGTAGGAAGACTTCGCGATCGCCACCGTCAAAAATCACACTGATCGATTGTCTTCTAAACGCATTAACCGTATAAGAAGTCCGGTAAGGATCGCCCGCAATCCAAGGATCTGTAAAACTCAAGTCAAACAGATTTTGGCGTTCCCCGATTTGCACCTCAGCGCCCAACTTCTGGTTCCTACCCCCCAAGTTTTGCTGCTGGTAACTCACCGTACCGAACAAACCCGTAGCGGAACTCAAACCCGCACCCGCCGCCAGAGAACCGGTATTTTTCTCAATCACATTGACAATTACCCTTGCCTTACGGGGGTCAGTCGTTCCCGGTTCCAAAGCAAGCCGCACGTCTTCAAAAATCCCCAAACCAAAAACCCGCCTCAAATCCCTTTCCGCTTTCGTGCGGTTGAATATGTCTCCGGGCTTGAGTTCTACTTCGCGGGTGATGACAAAGCGGCGAGTATTGCCGCCAATGGGCTGACCGGTGGCATCCGTTGCTTCTCCCTCCTTGTTCAGGAAGCGGATATCGACCGATTCGATTTGGCCTTCTGCCACTAGGAGCGTTACTTTCCCGTCGTCGGCTACTTGTGGGGGCATCAGTGATTTGGCCTAACACAAAGCCGTTATCTTGATACCACTTATTAATTTTTTGTACACCCTCCTCAAAGCGGCGGAGGTTGAGAATTTTGCCGTACTGTTCGCGGAAGCTGTCGTCAATGACGCTTTGGGGGAGCACTTGCTGGCCGGTGATTTGGACTCCCCGCAGCACTGGATTTGCCTGCACGATAAAAGTCACCCGCACGCCCAAAGGGGTGTCTTCCGGTACGGCCCGCACATTTCTGAAAAAGCCCGTAGCAAAAATAGCATTAATGTCTTGTTGCAGTTGGGTGCGGTTAGTCGTGCGTCCCGGTTGGGTGCTGATGACTCGGTAAATCTCACTTTCCAGGTCTCCCGTCACCCCGCTGACTTTAACTTCTGCCACTAGCACCTGCGGCCCAGCCGCAGGCGTGGGTGCGGGGCTTTGTCTGGGCTGCGGTGTCGGGGCAGAGGGCAATGAGGGCAGAGTGTTAGCGGGAGGTGTTGCAGGGGCCGGTCTAGTTGGGGCCGGTCTAGTTGGAGCCGGTCTAGTTGGAGCCGGTCTAGTTGGAATTTGGGCGTTTTGAGTCGCCCCCGATTCGTCCTGTTTCCCCTGGTCTACTGCGACTGAGGCTGGCGAAACAACGGCTGACGAGGGGGGGACTTGGCTGTCATCCTGTTTCGCGTCTGCCCCTTGATTTGGGCTGCTAGACGCGAGTCCGCGATCGGATTCTACATCGGCTTTGGGTTCAAAGCTGGGAGTCGTAACGGGGGACGATGGTTCTGTGAGTCGGTTTGGGCGATCGCGATCGTCCTCTCTTCTGGCCGGGGCCGCAGCAACTATTTTGAGGGCTTCTATTTTACTGGCTTTAACCACAACCTGTTTTTGAGGAGGATTTTCAGTTAATTCTCCAAGGTTGAGTTCTGGCGATGCGATCGACTGGGCGGGAGGAACGGCGGCCGACACTTTCTCTGCTGATTCAGAGTAGGATGTTTGGCCGCTTGCAGAATTTGATAACCCGAATGTTGCTGAGACAGTAAGAACTGCCACCAATACAGCAGATAAGCGCATTTTTGTTCACTTTTTTGGAATCCACACACCACATTAATCATCAGTCATCAGTCATCAGTCATTAGTCATTAGTCATTAGTCATTAGTTATTGAGTCGCTTGAATTTGCCACTGACTGCTAACTGTTGACTGCTGAGTGCTGAATGTCCGTGACAAACTGTGCAATTGTAGCGCATTGCTAATGCCTCTAGAGTTTCTGAGCCAGAACCCGCTTCAGAACTTGCTGGTAAGCGGTTTCCACTGAACCCAAGTCGCGGCGGAATCGGTCTTTGTCCATCACACGGGCGTCGGGATCGGTTTCTGCGTTGTCCCAAAGCCGGCAAGTGTCGGGACTGATTTCGTCGGCGAGGATCAGGTTTTGATGTTGGTCTATACCGAATTCCAGTTTGAAGTCTACCAGGGTGATGCCACACTGACTGAAAAATTCTTTGAGAATTTCGTTAATTTCTCTGGCGGCGCGATCGAGTTGGTCTACTTGTTCCGGGCTGGCTAGCTGCATTAGCAGCAGCCTGTCGCGAGTCAGCAGCGGGTCTCCCAAATCGTCGTTTTTGTAATAAAACTCTACCAGCGGGGGATTGACAATTGTGCCGAGGGCGAGTCCGGTTTGTTTGCAAAGGCTACCGGCGGCTATGTTTCTGACGACGACTTCCAATGGCAAGATTTGGACGCGGCAGACTCGCATCTGGTTGGGCGCTGGTGTGTCGATGAAGTGGGTGGGAATGCCTTTGGCTTCTAGCATCCGAAATAGGTGGGCAGACATGGTGCAATTGATTTCGCCTTTGCCGAGGATGCTACCGCGTTTCTGGGCGTTAAAAGCCGTGGCGTCGTCCTTGAAGTGGGTCAGCAAAATTTCGCTGTCTTCGGTGGAGTAGAGGATTTTGGCTTTGCCTTCGTAGAGTTGACGATCGACTGACATAGGGATGTAATCAGGTAAGTAAGTTTGAGTTTTTAGATTAGCTCGATCGGGCGTTATTGGCGAGTTTTTTGCCTCGGCGGTGGATGAATAACCCGCGCTGGCCTATGGCACCCGCCGATAGATGGGACTGGCGCATGAGGCATAGTTTGATCTAGAGCGCGCGATCGACACAATGTAGAAAGCAGAAGGTACAATCGAAATCATACCTTTACCATGATTTTTGGGTCTAAAGCCCCGTCCTTCTAGGACGGCTTTTTCTCTCGAATCAACCTCTTGATGGCAGCAGATAAGCTACACCCCCATTCAGAAGCTATTTCCGTCAGAATCTTAAACTCTTTCTCGTCCAAATAGGCGGGAACAGGATGCTTTTTAGTTGTCATAAGACCGCTCAAAGTAATAACATTGTGTTCTTATAGTGAAGAGGAGGTAATAATACAATGTTTGGATGTCAGCAGATATTAATCAGCCCAGACAAAAATCTAAAAGCGATCTTAGAGTTTTTGTGTGGTGAAGCTACCAAGCTTGCCAACTGTGGAACCTACTATACTCGTCAGTTGTATTTCAAGAATGGTAAAATCCCCAGCAAATACGACTTGCATCGGGAGTTAACCAATAATCCTCATTTTGGAGCAATATATTCGCAAGTGGCTCAACAATGCCTAAGGACAGTGGCAGAGTCCTTTAAGTCATTTATTGGACTGCTCAAAGCTGTCAAGTCTGGCAAGACAGACCAGAAGCCTAAGCTTCCTGGCTATCGAGATGGAGGGTTAACTTTGGTCACATTTCCAAAGCAAGCGGTCAAGCTTAAACCTAAAGGATTGCGATTCCCTTTGGGCAATAAAGTTAAAGTCTGGTTTGGTCTGGCTGAGTTCTACTTGCCCATGCCGTCAAACCTTGAATACAAATCCATCAGAGAGTATCGGATTCTGCCCAGAAATGGAGAGTTCTATCTAGAGCTTGTCTATCAGATTCCATCCATTCAGGCTGATGTAGATTTTGCCACAGCCCTAGGGATTGACCCCGGATTGAACAACTGGCTGACCTGTGTGAGCAATGTAGGCACATCTCTAATCGTGGACGGCTTGCACTTAAAGTCTTTGAATCAGTGGTACAACAAGCGAGTATCAGTCCTGAAAGAAAACCAGCTACAAGGGTTTTGGTCTAAACATCTAGCCGGAATCACCCAGAAGCGCAACCGTCAAGTTAGAGATGCGGTCAACAAAGCGACTCGACTGGTAATCAATCACTGCTTAGAAAACCGCATTGGTACAGTGGTTTTTGGCTGGAATAAAGGACAACGGCAAGAGATTAACTTGCTCGCCAAAACAAATCAGAAGTTTGTTCAAATCCCGACCGCCAGACTGAAAAATCGGATTGCTCAATTGTGTGAGCGGTATGGCTTGAAGTTTGTTGAGACCGAAGAATCGTATACATCCAAGGCGTCATTCCTGGACTCTGACCTGCTACCTACATTCGGCGAAAAACCTGAAGGGTGGCAAGGGTCTGGTAAGCGAGTAAAGCGTGGTCTGTATTGTTCGGCTAATGGCACAAAAATAAATGCTGACTGCAATGGCGCAGCCAACATTTTAAGAAAAGTAGCGGTGAAGTTGGGATTAAATCTCAGCGGAATCAGTAGGGGTGCTTTGACTGCGCCTTTTAGAATTCAGTTATGGATTGCTAAAGAATCCCCGTCTCTTTGGAGCGGGGAGTGTCAACATTCTCCCTTAACAGACCCGATGCCTGTTCCACAATAGTTATAGCAACCTGATCTGTGCAGCCGGACCGGCTCAATTGCTGAAACTATTGATTTGATTGATTTTATGGCATTTTCACATCTAATTCTTCCTTCTGCTATACTACACACAAAAGACCTATAGAAAGGCTGATTTATGGAAGAAAAAAAAATTCATATCCTCTTAGTAGAAGATGATGAGGTCGATGTGATGAACCTTCGGCGTGCCTTCAAAAAAAATAACATCGTCAACCCTATTTACTTAGCGGGAAATGGATTAGAGGCTCTTGCTATCTTGCGCGGAGAAGCTAAGATAGAGCCTGCCATGCCTCAAGCGCGCAGGTTGGTTTTGCTGGACTTGAATATGCCGAAAATGAACGGGATTGAGTTTTTGCGAAAATTGCGGATGGATGAAAAATTGAGGTCGCTTCCGGTGATAGTCCTCACAACTTCCAATGAAGATAGAGATAAGGTAGAAGCTTATAATTTGAATGTGGCTGGCTATATTCTTAAACCTGTCACTTTTTCTAATTTTGTTGAAGTTATGTCTACGCTCAACAAATACTGGATGTTGAACGAAATACCATAAAAAAATCCAAATTTAAAAAACAGCTGCTAAATTTATAGGGCGCTTTGGCCTGGTTAATTATTATTTACCCGCTCGCAGTTAGTTCAGAGTAATCCAAGATTTGGTTGTTATGAAAAAAGGGATCAAAATTCTGATAGTTGATGACGATGAAGTCGATCGGATGGCGGTGAGGCGATCGCTCAAGTCGGCGGGAATTTTGGTGGAAGTTTCTGAAGCAGAAAACTGCGCCGCAGCCCTAGAAAAATTATCCATCAGCCAAGATGATATCGCGGCAGCAAAACTCTCGAAACAGGAGCAATCTCACAAGTCGATGGAGGCTGAGAATACAGAAAACCAGCTCTTATCCAATCAGATATTTGACTGTAAATTTGACTGCGTATTCCTAGACTACCGATTGCCAGATGGGGACGGACTGACTTTGGTAAAATCTCTTCGAGAAGTGGGTTTAAAAGTTCCCTTAATTGTGCTCACAGGTCAAGGTGACGAACAAATTGCTGTGGAATTGATGAAGGCAGGAGCTTCTGATTATATCGTTAAAGGCAAGCTGTCTTCAGATACTTTGTCCCGCAGCTTGCACAATGCCATTCGGGTTTACCGCGCCGAATCTCAGGCGTTTCATACCAGTCAAAAACTTAAGGAAAGTGAAGAACGCTACAGGTTAGTTTTAGAGGGAGTTAACGACGGAATTTGGGATTGGGATTTAACTAAAAATCAAGTGTATTGGAACGATCGCCTTTTGGAGATGCTCGGTTTGGGGCGATCGCAATTTGGCCGCACTATGGAAGCTCTCTACACACGCCTCCACCCCGAAGACAAAGACGGGATTATCCAGGCGATCGAGGCTCACTTGGAGGCAGAAATAGACTATAATGTAGAATTCCGCCTGCTGCACTCGAACGGTGCTTACCGCTACTGCACTTCTCAGGGAAAAGCTCAGCGGAATTCCCAAGGGAAAGCGCTGCGGATGGCAGGCATGATTAGCGACATTACCGATCGCAAACAAGCCGAAGATGCTCTAGAAAGAGAACGGCAGCAACTGAGGCAAATTATTACTTGCGTGCCTGTAGCAATGGCGATGTTCGATACAGAAATGCGCTATTTGGCTAACTCTGACAGATGGCTGACTCAATTCAATTTAAACTTACCATCCCTGACTAATTTAAGCCATTACAATTTGTTTCCAGATACCCCAGAGCGGTGGAAAGTGTTGTATCAAGAAGTGCTAAAAGGCGAGGTAATTGCTCGTAGCGAAGATGCTTGGGAACGAGCAGACGGCTCTATTTTAGTTTTGCGTTGGGCCGCTCACCCTTGGTACAATTACGATGGCAAAGTAGGGGGAATTGTGATGGTTGCCGACAAGATTAATGAGTTGGTGGAAGCGCGGGAAACTGCTCTGAAAGCGAGCTTGATTAAGTCGCAATTCTTGGCGAATATGAGTCACGAAATTCGCACTCCGATGAATGGGGTTTTGGGCATGGCTCAATTGCTGGTGCAGGCTCCCCTAGAACCGAAACAGCGGGAGTACGCTCAAACTATTTACCGCAGTGCGGAACATTTGCTGGGCGTTATTAATGATCTCCTCGATTTCTCTAAAATTGAAGCTGGAGAAATGCGGCTGGAAAAGACGGATTTTGATTTGGATAGCTGCCTTGAGTCGGTGGTGGAAATGGTGGCGGCTATGGCCGAGGAAAAAGGTATTGAATTAAGTATTGTAGTTGATAGTTCGGTGCCGAGAAAATTGGTGGGCGACTCGGGCAGGTTAAAGCAAATTTTGCTAAATTTGACTGGTAATGCGATGAAATTTACCGATGGAGGTCAAGTTTTAGTTCACGTAACTGTTAAACTTGGCAACCGAGTGGCAGATGACAAGCAAGGCACTAAATTGCTATTTTCGGTGCGCGATACTGGGATAGGAATTTCGCCGTCAGGGCAGAAAAAGTTGTTTCAATCTTTCTCTCAGGTAGATAGTTCTCCTACTAGGGAACACGGCGGCACTGGTTTGGGTTTGGCTATTTGTAAGCAGTTAGTGGAGATGATGGGAGGGGAAATTGGGGTGCGCAGTTCTCTTGGGGTTGGTTCGACTTTTTGGTTCGCTGTGCCTTTGGAAAAACAGTTGCAAGTCGAGTCTCTGACACCTGAATTTGCGGGTGCGAAGCTGTTAGTAGTGTCTGGGAGTTCTTTGACGAGGGCGACGGTACGATCGCTCGCTCAAACTTGGGGCGCGCGCTGCGAAGAGGCAGAGACTGCCGATGGAGCTTTGAGTTGGTTGGAGCAGAATGCAAATAGGGAGATTTATCGGCATTCTGACCATCAAGAAAAGTGCTGCGATGCGGTGCTTATAGACTTGCAAATGCCACAGTTTGATGCGGAGGAATTTGAAGAGAAAGTGCGATCGATCTCGGCAATTGGGCCGTTATTGGCAATGACTTCTTTGCGGGAACAGCATCAAGCTGAAGCGTTTTGCAGTCAAGGTTTTAGCGGCTATTTGGTCAAGCCTGTGAGGGCTTCGAGGCTGAGAGAGGCGCTGAATAAGGCTGTGAAGGGGCAAGGAGAGTTTAGGAGGACTCAGGGCGATCGTACTTCTGGATTACCCAGTGGTCATTCTCAATCTTTGAATCCGACGAATTCCCAGTCATCGCTGAAAATTTTGCTTGCGGAAGATAACCCGATTAATCAACAAGTTATTGTCGAACAGTTGGCAGTTTTAGGCTATCATGCTGACTGCGCTGCTAACGGTCAAGAAGCGCTGGATTTGCTGGGCGCTCGGAGCTACGATCTGGTGCTGATGGACTGTCAAATGCCGGTACTTGACGGTTACGAAACAACGCAAAAATTGCGAGAAATTGAAAAGGGCGATCGGCATACTTTTGTGATTGCTTTAACTGCTCACGCCATGCCGGGGGAACGAGAAAAGTGTCTGACTGCGGGCATGGATGATTACCTCAGCAAACCTGTAGATTTAGAGGCTTTATCAGCGGCAGTGAAAAAGTATGAAAGGGAAAATATGCAGTCTGAAAATAAGTATGAAGTTAAAACTATTAATTTAGCAGAAAATTCTAAATTAGCAACAAATGATACAGAAGTTTTGGAAAAAGCGGGTAATTCGACAGTGCCAGTCCAACGGAAGATCGAACTTCAAACTTGGGTACATGGGGATTTTGGCGGGCTATTAGACAAGAACAGATTAGAGCAACTCGGACGGGTTAATATTAACTTGCCACAGCGACTTTTGCAAGCTTTTGTGGGAAACGCCCAAGCTGATTTGGCAACAGCTAAAATTGCTTTAGAAGCTAAAGATTGGCAAACAGTCGAATATCAAGCTCACCGTCTCAAGGGAACTTGTGCTAATGTGGGAGTTCCCATCATGGCGGATTTGGCGGCAGAATTGGAGTTTCAGGCGATCGGCTTTCAATCTGAACCGCCAGCCACCCAATTATTAACTATTGAGGGGATTGAGAATATATTAGTGAATTTGTCAAGTCATTTAACACGGGTGCGGGAATTTGTGGAAACTAGACTGTTTGGTTAATACAGCACTTTTCAGGTAAGCAAAGGTAGGGACACTCAAGGGTGCCCTTCTTAGTGTCAACTTAAGCCTGAAAGCCTTGGTATCTCTCGTTCATAGCCAAGTCTAGATCCCCCTAAATCCCCCTTCTTAAGGGGGACGAAAGATCGAACTCTTATCCCCCCCGACTATCAGGGGAGTAGGGGTTGAGTAGGGGGCAAGAATGCGGGGGGATCTAGGCTTAATGGTCAAACAGCAGTCTCTGACTGGGTTTAACGTTAAGTTGACACTCCTTGGGCTCTTGGAGTGTCCCTACTCAGAAATAAATTCGATTAGCTCTCTTTTTTGCTCTCTTTCTTCACTCTGTGTCCTCTGCGTTCTCTGCGGTAAAAAAAAATAATAATTAATTTAGCTATGACCTACAATATCAGTACAAACACTATTTTAGATAGCAAGCCATTAGAAAATGATGGAGAACTGCTCACGCCTCTAATGGTTTTTAGTCAAGAAGTGTTATTGCATGAAAAAGAGGCAGAGCATAAGAATCTGCGTGACCAGGCTGAGCATGGTCACGAGGTAGACGAGGGATTTGGGGTCGATGATATGGTTAAAAAAGTGGCTGAATGCTGTCAGAAAAGCCCTGTTGGAAAAAAATTACCGAGGGCTTTTTATGTTCACGTTTCGGCTTTAGCAGCACTCAATCCTGTACTCGGAATTTATGAAAAATGTGCCAGACAAAATATCGAAAATATTGAGGAAGCAACCCTAGTTAAGTTTCAGCTTCATCAACCGAAAATATCTTATCTTTTTTATCCCGATTTCGATACAGATGCTCACCCAGCTTTGCAAAGGAGCATCCAAATTAATCTGGAAACAGGGGAAATTAAATGTTTCGATTACAGCGAAAGCGAAAATCCGCCAGTTTTGCACCGCAAAGAAACTTTTGTGAATGCAGATTATCCTCACTACCAGAAGTTTTCTAAACTGACTCGCTCCGAAGAAAAATGGGGACTACTTGACAATACTAGCGTTATTGGCACTCGTGAAGGTTGGCTCAAATACTTGAGATATTGCGGTGTAGAAATTCAAGATCATACTGTTGTTGAAATTTGCCAACAGGGAAATAGCGAGCTATCAATTCCCAAGATCGATCGACACAAGGCTGCAATGCTGCGAAACTCTCTTTCTAAACCTTTGCGTTTGGTTTTAGAAGCTGATTTATTTGTTGACGGGGAGACTTTTTTTGATTATGGTTGTGGCTACGGTGGGGATATTCAACATATTGCTGAAGAAGGTTATGCGGCTTCTGGATGGGACCCTTATTATCAACGAGATAGTCCGCAAATTCAGGCAGATATTGTGAATATTGGTTATGTGATTAATGTGATTGAATCTTTGGGGGAAAGGCGAGAAGCTTTGCTGAATGCTTGGGGATTGACTAAAAAATTATTGGTGGTGGCGGCTCAGGTATTGATTGATGATACTGATCGAGGTCAAATTGCTTACGGGGATGGGGTGATTACTTCTCGCAATACTTTTCAGAAGTATTACGAACAGGAAGAGTTGAAAATTTATATCGATCAAGTTTTGGATGTTGATGCAATTCCTGTGGCTTTGGGGATTTATTTTGTGTTTCGGGATGCAGCGGAGGGTGAAGGTTTTCGAGCTTCTCGGTTACGATCGCACTTATTGACGCCCACAGTGCGATCGCAAGTTAAGCGTTTTGAAGATTACGAGGAAATGCTGACTCCTCTGATGGCCTTTGTGAGCGATCGCGGCCGCCTTCCCGTCAAAGGCGAATTAGCCGAAGAATCGGCGATTAAGGGGGAATTTCACAGTTTTAATCGCGCTTGGAGGGTGATTTTGCAAGCTACCGATGCGGATGATTGGGAGACGATCGCCGATAAACGCCGCCAGGATTTGCTGGTATATCTCGCTCTCAACGGTTTGGAGGACGATTCCCTACGGGATAGCTACGCTTCACGACCTTCGATGCGCCGACTCCCAGCTCAAATCCGCAACGACATTAAAGGTTTATTTGATAATTATCAAAAAGCTTGCACTTTGGCGGATTTAATGCTATATAGTTTGGGCAAAACTCATATTGTGGCTGACTGTTGCGAAGATAGTGCGATCGGCTACAAACAGCACGGTTCTCTTTCAGTTCACGTCTCTGCGTTAGAAGAACTAGACCCTTTGCTGCGACTCTATGAAGGCTGTGCAAACCGCACAATTGGTAGACTTGACGGCGCTACAATTATCAAATTTCACGCTCACAAACCTCAGATTTCCTATTTATTTTATCCTGATTTTGATCCTAATCCCCATCCAGTATTGCACACTTCCATGCACATAGATTTGCGCGACCTTTCGGTAAAATATCAGAAATTTTATAATTTATCTAACCCGCCTATTTTAGTGAGAAAAGAAGCTTTTGTCACCCCTAACTATCCCCATTACGAAAAGTTCGCTAAACTCACTCGCCAAGAAAACAAATTGGGAATTCTTGATAGTTGCGTAGTTAAGAAGCATCAGGAATGGGTGAAGTGCTTGGAGGAAAATTGTGTCAGAATTAAGGGTCATCGCTTGTTTTGGCGATCGGATGCTGACCCGGAAAAATTGAAAATACTGCAAAAAGCTGCGTCGGAACGTCACTCGCCAAAAATTGAGGTTAATGGGGGAAAGATTGAAGGAACCGCAGAGGCCGCAGAGGGCACAGAGGATGGAAAAGAAGAGGGAGGGGAATAGTCATGGAAACGGAGTATGATTTGAGTCAGGGTAAGCGAGGGGCGATCGATCCGACATTACCTGGGAAAACTCGTATTACAATAGAAGCAGTTAGTGGAAAGAGTGTCTTGAATGGAATTTGAGTGGAATCCCGAAAAAGCAGCACTTAACCTTCAGAAACATGGTGTTTTGTTTACAGAGGCTGCAACGGTGTTTAATGATCCATTGTCTACAACCTTTCCCGATCCCGATCATTCTCTCGGCGAGAGCCGCTACGTTATCATAGGTCTATCTCGATTTGGACAATTGTTGGTGGTTTCACACACAGATCGAGGAGAAAAGATCCGGATTATCAGTGTTCGGAAAGCCACTCGCCAGGAACAGAGGTTTTATGAAGAGGGAATTTGAGAACGAAATGGAAGATGAGCTACGTTCAGAGTATGACTTCTCCAAGCTACAGGGAGGAGTGCGGGGGAAATATATTGAGCGATACCGTTCTGGTACAAACCTCGTACTTTTAGATCCTGATGTTGCTCAGGCTTTTCCAAATGATGAAGCCGTCAATGAAGCATTAAGGTTATTGCTTAAAATTGCTCAGCGACAGCAGCCTAACAACCCTCCGGCGGGTGAGCTTGGTCGTTACGCCGTCTACGTTACAGGTGATAGCGAGGGAGAGGAATAGTCATGGAAATAGACTAGGATTTTAGTCAAGGTAAGCGAAGGGCGATCGAATTTTAATTCTGCTTGGTGGTCAAATCTTGGTACTTTTGCTCTAAACTTGGCTCATGTGCTAGATTTAAGTTCATGAAGTTTGAGTGGGACGAGCGTAAAAACCAAAGCAACCTTGCAAAGCATGGGTTTGACTTCGCTGATGCTTTTCGTATCTTCAACCTACCGATGGTTGTCGAATTAGATGAGCGGGATGATTATGGTGAAGATCGATGTATCGCTATTGGTTTACTTGATGGACGAGTTGTAGTTGTTGTCTACACGGAGCCTGATGAGGAAACAGTTCGCATTATCTCATTACGAAAGTCACTGTCTTATGAACGCAAACGCTATGAACAATACCTCAAAAACCGACTGGGCTAGAATCGACGCAATGAGCGATGAAGATATCGATACTTCCGATATTCCACCACTATCGGAGGAGTTCTTTACTAGAGCGCAATTACGAATGCCTCAGTCAGCTATTACTATGCCAGTTCAAGTCGATCCTGAAACATTTGCTTGGTTTCAGGCACAAGGAGAAAGTGCCCAACAGCAAATGTCTGTAGCACTTAGAATTTATGCAGATGCACACAAAACCTATCCTGCATTCGTAGCAAAGCCAGCATAACGCTCGGCAGGCTAACATTAAAGCCCCAACAAGCAGAACAGGCTGTGGCAGTAGTTTGAAAACGATCGTTTTTTGTCATAACGTATTGACATTGTAAATACATTTTACCTATACTAGGGAGTATGAATGTATACTTCGTGCTCAATGGCATTACCTTTGTCTGGGACGAGGGAAAAGCGCGGATTAATCCCACAAATCATGACGGGGTTACTTTTCAACAAGCTGCTGAATCCTTCTTTGACCCATTTCTAGTAGTCGTTGATGCCAGCCGGAATCAGGAAGCGCGTGATGCTGTGATTGGGCTAGATAGTCGGTGGAATCTACTGTATGTGGTTCATATTGAGCGTGAAGAGAATGTCATTCGGATTATTTCAGCACGTAAAGCAACTCGTCAGGAGAGGGCAGAGTATGAAAATTGAAGCATTAAAGCAGCGATTAGACCGAAACCGTCCAATGACTAGCGTAACGATCCGTATGCCCGAAGATGTTGTGGAAGACCTAAAAAAAGTTGCACCATTGTTGGGTTTTTCGGGTTATCAGCCATTAATTCGTGCTTATATCGGTCAAGGTTTGCGGGTTGATTTAGAACGATTTGAGAGCGATACAGTGACAGCCTTAGTAGCAAGTTTGAAGCGTCGAGGTATCAGCGATGCAGTGATTAATGAGGCATTAAACGAAGTCGTTCATGCTAAATCCTGTTAATTGTGTCTAGCCAGCAGTACAACACCGATGCACCCGACCGCCGAGAGTTGATCGGTTATGATGCAAAGGCTATCTGTGGCCGGTGATGGGCAACGTTATACCGAAGGAGGTACGATCATTAACCGAAGATCGTTTATTCAATTTACTGCTACTTGTGCAGGTTCTATTTTAATGAGCAACCTTGTTGGGAGTTGTAGCACCTCTAAAAGTATGGAGGCAACTATAGCCAATCCGATTTGGCTAATGCCTGATGAATCCGATCCCCATAAACGCACCTGGATGTCATTTGGCGCTAGCCGTAAAATTTGGGGGCAAAAGTTACTTCCAGGAGTGCAAGATAATTTAGCGACAATTGCTAAAGCGATCGCGAAATTTGAACCTGTTTATATGCTGGTTCGCCAAGCAGACTATGATATCGCTGCGCGTAAATGTGGCTCATCTGTAAACTTGGTAGTCTCCCCTTTAGACGATCTGTGGATGCGCGATATTGGCCCTGTTTTCATCAAAGATGATCGCGGAAATCTTGGGGGCATCGATTTTAATTTCAATGGCTGGGGTGAGAAGCAAGATTATAACGACGATGCCCAAGTAGCCAATTTTGTCATTCAGCAGTCCAAGGTGCAGGCAATCCAAACCAAACTTGTACTAGAAGGTGGTGGGATTGAAGTAGATGGACATGGAACAGCAATCATTACTGAAAGCTGTGTTCTGAATCAGAATCGCAATCCAGGCATGAGTAAGTCTGAGTGTGAAGCTCTGCTCAAGCCACTCCTGGGCTTACGCAAGATCATTTGGCTCCCCGGCATTCGTGGAAAAGATATTACGGATGGTCATACTGACTTCTATGCACGGTTCGCCAGCTCGGGCTTCGTGGTTGCCGGATCTGATCCTGATCCAGCATCATTTGATCATCTAGTTACTCAAAACCATTTGGAAATCCTGCGCTCTGCCACTGATGCTGACGGGCGTAAACTAGAGGTAATTGTGCTTGAAGGACCCAAAACCATTCGGCCCCAATTTGAGACTCAGGAATTTGCCGCAGGCTATATCAACTTTTACATTGTCAATGGAGCTGTGATGGTGCCAGAGTTTGGCGATGCGATGGCAGATAGCAAAGCAAAATCTACATTGCAAGAACTATTTCCCGATCGCGACATCGTGCAACTTAACATTGATGCGATCGCCGCTGGGGGTGGTGGCATACACTGCACTACACAACAGGAACCTCTTGCCTAACAACGCCCATGCACACCGACCGACAAAAAACGATCGGTTATGATGCAGGAGTGACTCCCGGCGGGTGATGGGCAACGTTGGCTTGGTCTTTAGAAGACAGAACGTTGATGCGATCGCAGGGTAAGAGCGCGAGGTTTGCCGCTGGTGACACTGGAGCCGATCGATCGTAGTTTCCTGGGGCGCTATGGTGGGCGATCGCATCATTGGTTGTTAGGGGGCAGGGGCGATCGCCTTTCTCCGAATGGCTCGGTCTGGGGCGATCGCACTGACATCATCTAAATTATTATTCTGATGCAACCGGAAACGATATAAGTCCTGTTAAGCAAACTTAATCTTCAAATAATCATCCTCCATCTTCGCACCCGGAAGGTTGTAGCGCCGCTAAAGCTTGCGGCAAAACCATATTGCGGCGGTGATTCCCAATCCGAACATTCAACTCATCTCCTGTTTTGCTCAACTGAATCTGATCCTTAGCAATTCCCGGCAAGTACAGTTCTAGAACATATTGATTATTGTCCTGAACAATCCTAATCGTATTTTCTTTGTAATATATTTGACTAGGATCTTCGTCTTTGTAAAGCGTTTCTTTCAAGCGCTCCAAAGCTGGCAAACCGCACATTTCTTCGGAATAAAGCGGCACTTCTTTCACGGGCAATGGTCGGAAATTCTCGTGAATTTCCTGACGATACTGCTCCTGGCTTTCTTTCCACCGTTTGAAAAATGGGTCAGTTACTTCTTCGGGAATAATGCGATTTGCTACTATTAAATCTGTGGCTACATTGTACAAACTCAAATAGGCATGAGCGCGCAGAGACTCTTTAATTACCATTTTTTCAGGATTAGTAACTAACCTTACCGAAGTGACAGTATTGTCAGTTAAAATCTTTTCCAAAGCCTCAATTTGTTCGTAAAATTCATAAGGTGCATCCATCACCTCTTTGTCTGGCAAAGAAAAACCCGCAATTGGTCTAAAAATAGGTTCCACTAAAGGTCTCAGGGCGGCGGATATGCCTTGCAGCGGCTTGTAAAATTTTCTCATGTACCAGCCGCCAACTTCCGGCAAACTTAGCAGTCTCAATGCTGTTCCAGTGGGAGCTGAATCGATAATTAAAACATCAAATTCGCCTTCGTCGTAATGCCGCTTCATTCGCACTAAACCGAAGATTTCATCCATTCCTGGAAGTATGGCCAATTCTTCAGCTTGAACGCCTTCGAGTCCCTGGGCGCGCAAGACTTGAGTAATGTAGCGCTTAACTGCTCCCCAATTGCCTTCTAATTCCCTGAGAGCGTCTAATTCTGCTCCCCACAAATTCGGTTTCACCAGTCGGGAATCGTGTCCGAGTTCCATGTCGAAGCTGTCGGCTAGGGAGTGGGCGGGATCGGTGCTTAGCACTAGGGTTTTGTATCCCAATTCGGCACATCGCAGCCCTGTGGCGGCGGCTACGGATGTTTTACCGACGCCGCCTTTTCCGGTCATTAATATTAAGCGCATTGATTGTTTAGCTCGCCTGAAAGTTCTTTACTTATATATTGTAACGTTATGTAACAGAGATTAATTTAGTGGCGGATTTAATTTGGGCGACAACTAGCCGCACAGAGGCAGAAACCGGGTTTTTTACCAAAATACTGCATCGCAGCCTTTAAATAAAATGAAAAACCCGGTTTCTTTGGTATCTATGCGTCCAGGGCTAATACAGGACATTTCCACTGATGCACTAAATCTGTGCGATGTCAATAGAGAGTTGAGTTTAAAGGGCGATCGCACTTAATTTGTAGGTGTTCAAAAAGGGCGATCGCACTTAATGCTTGTTCAATAAAAGGCGAACCAGACAGACACCGGGTTTTTCAGAAATATCTGGTTTGGAGCTAAAGCAGCGATCGCAACGCATTTAGTCCTTGACAAAAATATCCTTTTCAGTTACGATAAAACTTAATACTAAATATTTTAATTTATGCCTGATGAAACAAACAAATTTGCATGAATTAAATGAGCAAGTTTTGTTAGAGGAAACTCAGCCTCTAGCAATAGAGTATAATGGGCGATTAGTTGGCTATTTTTATCCAGTGAGTGCAATGCCAAGTGCGATGGAGGAAATCGATCGCACTTTTACAAATTTAGTACAACAATGGCGCAATGAAACAATAGGTATTTCCTCTACTACGGATTTAGTGATGCACCCTGCTTACCAACAAATTATTAGGATGGGTTCAGTAGTAATTCCTCTGTTATTAAGGGAAGTGGAAAGAAAGTCGGGGCGTTGGTTTCATGCTCTGTGTGAAATTACTGGAGAAGATCCAGTACCTTTAGAAAAACGGGGTAAAACTAAAGAGATGACTCAGTTATGGTTAGAGTGGGGGAAAGCCAAAGGTTACAAATGGTAGAAAATAATGCTTGGATGCAAAATATTAAAGAATGGATTGAACAAAATCATCCTAATTTAGTGACAACGGGATATAAAATTACCAGTTCAGACACAACTGATTATAATTGTATTGCTTGGGCTGCTGGAAATACAGAAGAATGGTGGTGGCCAGATGCCAAAGGTGGAGACTATTGGCCGCCTAATATACCGCGAGAGGAATCTCTGACTGCTTTTATGATGGCTTATCAAACTTTAGGGTATGAAGTCTGTGAAAATGCTTTGCTGGAAGCTGGTTTTGAAAAGATAGCGATTTATGTTTTAGATGGAAAACCTCAACACGCCTCCCGACAACTTCCTAATGGGAAGTGGACTAGCAAATTAGGTCAGTATGAGGATATAGAACATAATTATTTAGAGGGTTTAGAAGGTAGTATATATGGTGAAGTTGCTTGTGTGATGAAAAGGCGTTTGATTGAGGGGGAGTAATAAACTCATCAAAAGCGCGATCGCATCTCAGCCTGAGACTTGAGAAACCGGGTTTCTGTGATATCTCTGATTTTCACCAAGAATCTCTCATCAGAAACCCGGTTTCTTTGGCCCTGCGTAAGTCCTAATTTATTTAGACTTGGGATGATCTTGACACACTTTTAACTTTTGTTTTTCCTCTGGACGAGTAACGAAATAATCTTCGCCCCAACAGTCAGAAACCGGGTTTCTCATAGATATCTAGTTTTAGCCAACAATCTCTAAGCAGAAACCCGGTTTCTTTCGTCCTGCGTAAGTCCTAATTTATTTAGACTTGGAATGATCTTGACACACTTTTAACTTTTGTTTTTCCTCTGGACGAGTAACGAAATAATCTTTTAACCAGTCGCACCCTGTCGCTAATAGTTCATCTAAGTTCTGATTGCGCCAAATCATCACTTTTATACCGCCAGTGGCTATATATTTCCCATCTGGGCTAAATTGGATTAACCCTTGACCTTGTTCGGGAACAGTATATTTAGCAATTAGTTTCCCGGCTATACTCCAGATGCTTAATTCATTGGGATAACCTAAAAAAGCAATTTGCTGACTATCAGGGCTAAAAGTCAAGGCATTTGGAGATTGTTGTAATTTAATTTGATTAATCAATTTGCCAGAAAAGTCCCATATCTTGATTGAATAATCTGTACCAGTTGTTGCTATTAATTTGCTGTCTGGACTAAAATAGACATCCATAATACCTGCTTTATTATCTAAGTCAATAAGTTTGTGGCTCTTTATATTCCTTAAGTGTAATTCTTTTCCGGGCAGATACCAGGTTGCTAAATATTTACTATCAGGACTAAATTTTGCAGTGTTTCCTAGCATGAGATCGGTTATATCAACAAATATAAATTTTTCACGAACAATATTTTTTTCTTCTATCTTATCATTGCGGGATTTTACTTTTATTTTAACAGAAGTACCTGCTTCCCCCTTGAGAAAATCATAAGCTTTCCATGCCTTACCTTTGAAATCAGACACTTGATGACCATTTATTTCTAAAATTATATCACCAGTCCTTAAGCCAGCTTTCATGGCTGTGGAATTTTGCCAAACATCAAGTATTTTTACTCCGTAACCACGTTTAAAACCTTCAGTAAATGTTTCTTCTACAGAATGACCTAAATAAATTGCTATCATTGAATGTTCTTTGCCATTTGCTGATGATTTATTATTAACATCTAACGGATTAATTAAATTTCCCGAAGCATCCCAAAGTTTAGCCATACCTGATGTGATAGTAAGAATATATTCACCATTTGGACTAACTACAACTCGATGAATTATTTCAGGAAGAGAATCATGTTTTAATTGCTTGACTTGCTGAGTTGATAAATCCCAGAGACGGAGAGGATTAGACGACTCTCTACCCAATTTGCCAAAGTTGTCAAAATTAAATCCCTTTGTGGCTATCTTGCTGCCATCAAAACTAGAACTATAAGTTTTATCGCCTAAATAATTTCCAAAAGACAACGCCTGTAAGACTCTTTCTCCATTGCTTACAGTAGTTTTAACTTCTGAAATCAAGTTTCCTGTTAAATCATATTTTTTCACAGCTTCTTTAGTGACAAAGATGATAAATTTACCGTCAGGAGATACATTTGCAAAACTAAAATCGTCCACCATATTAATACTTTTAACTTTTGTTTCTTGCCAGTCCCAAACATCTAATACTCCATTATAAACATCTTGAATCAAAAGCTTTTCACCATCTGCACTATACTGTAAGTTTATCATTGTTGGATATTTTACACCATTTACTCCTTCTTTTTCATAATTCTTAGGTAATTCTGTAACATTCTTAGGTAATTCTGTAACATAAGGTTGGGCTATACTCAATAATTTGAGTCCGTCAGTCCCTGAGATAAAAATTGTTTGACCATCAAGACTATAGCTTAAGCCAGAACCAAAAAGCGAACTTATTGTCAGTTGGTCAACCAGTTTTCCTGATCTAGCATCATATAATTTGACGGCTCCTTCACCTGGCATGACTGTAGCAATTTTTTGACCATCAGGACTAAAACTAACATCACCATTAGAAAAAAGTAATCCTGAAAAATTGAAATCTGCAATTTTTGGGCCTGATAAATCCCAAAGTCTAGCTATGAGGACAGTTGTTTGAGATGAATCAACATCTACCCCTAAAGTCAAAACTCGCTGTCCATCTTGACTCATCACTATTTTGGTAACTTGATTAGTATTAGCTTTAAATTCTCGGATTTTTTGCATGGTTTTTAAGTTCCAAAATTGCACCATCCCAACAGCATCTCCTATCACAACTTCTTCACCATTAGCAGTAAATCCTAAACTTTGTATAGTCCCACCTCCGTTGGGTTTTAATTCCCTAAGTTTCCGACCAGCCAAGTCAAAAAATATTATTTGAGTAGCAAATGCTGATACAGCAATATATTTACTATCTGGACTAAACTTAACAATATTAGCCCCTATTAAAGATTGTATTTTAGCTATTTGTTTGCCAGTAAAATCCCAAATATATAAATTTCCTTCGTCATTAATAGTAACAATATATTTACCATTAGGACTCATCGCTAAATCCTGAATACCTTGATTCTCTGGTTCATCCCATTCAGTAACTTTCTGACCTGATAAATTCCAAATTATCACTTTACCCCTCTTGGCGCTCAAGGAAACAATTTGCTGACCGTCTGGAGTAATAATCACTTTGCCAATGACATTATCACTTTTAAACTCATTTTTTTCTCGAATATTGCTCGTAATAGTCTGTAAAGCCAAAAAAGGGCTATTAGTAGGATAATCTGCTAATGATTCACCATCTTTTACTAATTGTTTCAGCTTATATCCGGCTTCCAGTGCAATCTTTAAAGCATTGATTCCACCTTCTCCCGACTGAAATTGACTCAAAGCTAAATTGCCTAAACTATCAGTTTCACTAATTAGGCTTTGTCGTTCAGCCCGTTGCCATTGCCACACCGCCCCCACAGCAAAAATTGAAACAGCTAATAAACCACTCGTTAGACCTAAAATAGTACGGCGACGATTGCGATCGCGCAACCCCAACCCCAACTGAATAAACTCCCCTTCCGCCTTACTTACATCCTCCAACCGTTGCAATAAATACCCCTCCGCCTCTCCCAAAGGTGCCCCTTGCAACAAATAACCCTCCTTATTCTCATTCCTTTCCCACTCCTGAAACGCCACCTTTAACCGCTTTTTCCATCTCAAAAAAGTATCATTTTCCTCAATCCATTTCCTCAAATCAGGCCATGCTTTAATCAAAGCCTCATGCACAATTTCCACCGTTTCTATCTCAGTCGTTTCATTTCGATTACTCACCACCAAACGTGCCGTCGCCAAATGCGTTACCAAATCCCAATTTTCTTCCCCCACCTCAGCGCGAGTCGCCAGTTGGCGCGTGTATTCCGTCCCTTCTCCCGGCGACACCAACTTCATAAAAATCTGCTTTGTCCGTTCCTTATCCCCCTCTTTCAGCGCATCATATACCCCTTCCGCGTGTCGGCAAAGAGCCTTTTCTACCCCACCAATTTCATCATATTTCAGACGATTCAGCAAACCATTTTCCTGCTGTTTCCAAAGTTCCGTAAGCGCAAATTCCAACAATGGCAAATTACCCTGTTCCTCACCAACTTCATTGAGAATATGTTCTGTCAATCCCGCTTCCAGATAGACATTTCTTTTCTTAGCAGGTTCCTCAATTGCCGCTTGCAATTCGGTTCTCGTCATCCCGCCGATAAATTCCGGTTTCCATCTGTCTAACTGTTCCCTAAAAGGATTATATTCTATTGCCTGCCCCAAAAAATCAGCCCGCAGAGTAATCACCAATCTGAAGGATGAAAAATTTTGTACTGCATCCAATAAACAATCTAAAAATTGCCGACTTTTCTGATTATGGTAAGTGTAAATTTCCTCAAATTGGTCAATTACTAACAGAAAACGCCGACTGCTACCGATGCTTCTTACCACATCGGACAAAGTGCGATTCCCTTCTTGCAAATCTATCGCCAGTTGGTTAATTTCATCCCCATTAACCTCAGCCACTCCCTCACTTTTACCCGTTTCTAATTGCGCCACAGGTGACAGCAGCGCTTTCGCCAAATTATCAAAAGGAGTAGATTCCGGGCGCAAATTAGCAATTAACCAGTTTTCTTGCTGACGCAAACTAGGAATCAAACCTGCCAATACTACCGAAGATTTCCCACTTCCAGAAGCACCAATTACAGCTACCAGTTTTTTAGTTTCTACAGCTTTTACAAGCTGATTAGTAAAAGTTTCTCGCCCAAAAAATAAGGCTGCATCTTTCTCCTGAAAAGCCGATAAACCCTGATAAGGATTAGGGGGAATTACTAAATCGTGCCAACGTAGCGGAATTTCCGCCGGATTTTGGCATAAAACAGGCAACCAACTGACACAGGGAACATCACTTTCTAAGATTTGTAACCGTTTTCGACTGTCACGGATAGCGGTAGATAAGGATAAACCGTGAGTATAAGCTTCTAGGAAATATTGGAGAAATTTAGGAGCAATTGCTATCGGTAAAATCTCCCGCATCACAATAATTTGCGGCAAATATAAATCTTCGCCTTCTGCTAATTGATAGGCAATTCCTAACCCATCACAAGCATTAAAAATTGCTAATTTTAAACCATTATTTATAGCTCTTTTGAGATGATTCTTAATTTCATCAATTGTCAACCAGTCTTGAGAATTAATTTTAATCTTGCCGATACTTCCATCACTCTCTGTTTTTCCATGACCCGCAAAAAATAAAATATCCCATCTTTGCTCCCATAAAGGCGCATCTAAATCACTCCGTTGAGTTTCTCGTTGAGTTTCTTTTTTTAACCAACAAAATTCAGCATCAGGAATTAATTTCTGAATGACTGCTTCATCCGCATCAGTTCCCGCATTATCTCCCAAAATGACTAAAATTTTAACTTTCTCTTTTTTCCCTGAATTTCCTGAAGTTTTAACCTGTTTAAACTTAGGAGAAGCTAAAACAATTTCCGCGTTAGGAATATGCTCTAATAAATTCCATGCACACCAAGGTAAACGCCGCAACCAATGATTTTCTGTAGCTAATAAAATTCTGGTGCTGGTTGAGTCTTGTAAATGATTAAGGAGTAAATTGACTATTGGTTGAAAATCGGGCGATTGTAACCAATCATTCAGATTTTTTGCTAATAACTTAGCCGCCTTTCTACAAGCTTCAAAAGCTTTATTTTTTACTTCTTCTAGATCGTCAGGACTTTTTACAGGATCTTTTTTGGCTGTTAAACGGCTCGGCCAAAATTCTTCTGTCTTGTTATATAAACGTCGCCAATGACGATACTGTTCCAATAGTTCAGGATGTGGGGGTAACTTTCCTGATGCACCCGCGATCGCTAAAATGACTTGATTTTTTGTTATTCCTCCATCTTGCCGCACTTCTGCCTGTACGACAAAACCCTTGTCAAATTCCCCACTAATATTGAGAGTCACTAACTTTTCCATAAAAATCCCCGATTTTATGAATTGCCAACTGGATCAATATTGAACTTGTTTGAAATTTATCATTAGGACTTATGCAAAGAAACCGGGTTTCTATGAAAATCGTTCGTTTCCCAACTAGATATCTACAAAGAAACCCGGTTTCTGCCCTCAGCGTGCGTAAGTCCTGTATCATATTTCTCAATGGGGCAACTATACCACATTCATTACCCAAGTTGCCTCTCGGTTTACAAATCGTCACAAATGCCCCAAAAGCCATCGGGATTAAATTACAAAATCTTCTGTTACTACCACATCGCCCAAAACTAATTGTACTGAAAATTCTTCTCCTACTTCCCCTTCAAATTGACATCGCATGAAAACATCAGCACTTCTAGCTATCACCTCTTGAAACACTTCATTTTCACTTAAAACAAGCAGTTTCAAACTGGGAGGTAGATAGATATCATTGCCAGTTGGATAAACTCGCAAAGTTATTTCTACACTAGAGGAATCATCATTTTCACGGCTTAAATTAATCAGTAAGACTACAGAATGACTTAACAAATCTGCTCGCAAATCAATTAATTTTCCCCGTTCAAGTTTTTGAGTCCTTGCAGTAGCTTGTAACTGTTGGGGATTTAATAATTCTGTTACGGCTTGCCATCCTGTGGTAAAAGTATTGTCAAACCATTGACTAAAATTCACTCGTTCTTTGTTTGGAACAACCTGCACGTCCAAAACAGGGACTCCCAACCTTTTAGAAAGTACCCCTTCTCTAAACAAAACTTCAATTTGTTCGCATGATGACCGAGAACCTTGCCAATGTATAATTAGACTCCCTCTCTCAATTTTTTGTATTTTCATCTGATTAGCTCCTAAAATTTGCTTCATTTTTTCTTCCAAGGTTCTTAAGATTTCTTCTGAAACCTCAACATCGCAAGTCATAACTAGAAGGGTTTCTTCCTTCTCTTTTACATCTTCGCTTTTGCGATAGCCTTTATTGACAAAAAGAATGATCGGATCTCTCCAATTTTTAATTTGACCGCCAGTTAATCTTTCGATAGTCTTATATAAACCGCTTTGTGTGATTTTAACTCTTGTAGTTTCTACGGCATCATAAAGCTGATCAGACATTTGTATTGGCTCAATACCAGAGAGCAATAAACATAAATATTGTTTTTCATAGTCTCCGATACCTTTACCATTATTTAACCTCCTGTGTCTCTCTTCCAAATCATTAAACAACTGCTTAATTTTCCATGTCCGAGCAGCCTCTTGACAACAGTCTGGTAATTCTTGGGATAACATAATTTTTTGTTCCTCATATTTATGTATCCGTTAATCATAGCATACCGATCGTTAACGGGCATTAAAATTTTATTAACAGTCATATTAATTGCTTCATGTTCTAATCAGGTCAGTGAAGCAAAGCAAGAAGCTATTCTTTAACGAGCGTTAAGGATTTTATTAATGCTCATATTAATTGCTTCATGGCATAACCATGTTAGTCGTGACGATCCCTGATTTTCACAAAACTTATGAAACCAACAAAAGGAGACATTTTCTATGTGGAACTGGATTAAAAATTTATGGACCAGTGCAAAGAACTTAGTAGCCGCAATTTTTTGGGCTTTTATGGAATGGATTCTCTTCTTAATTGAAGTAGTTTATATCGCTTTCATAACGTCTGTGATATTGACTTACTTTCCATACGCTTACCTGCTTTACTTCATGTTCTATGTGCTTGATGGTGTGGCAGTTGTCGAAAGCTGGAACCCTCGTGAATCACAAGGACGCTCGATAATTAGCAAGCTTGAACCAGTAACTTCTGGAGTTACTCAACCAAGCCGAGAGAAGGCTACTGTGTTACAAGCAACTAGATAAATGACAGTCTTCTTAAACGATCAATATCTACTTGTAAAAAAGGAGTAAAGAATCATGCCACGCACGAGTAAAAGTCAGAAGATTGTTCTGAACCTCACCTTAGAATCAGACCACCCAGATAGCAAGTTAAAGCAAATGGACATCATCGGTGTCCCCGGTCAAAATCAAAATGGTAAGAACATTCTCAGTGACACGGTATTTTGCTTTTTGGATGATACGATAGGCCGTCCGATCTTTGCTGCTAGTCGGCAGATTCCTAAGCTGGATTGGCAAAAACTTACAGTCTGGCTATGTGCAAAAGATGAAGATTCTCTAGGATATCAAGTTCCAACAATCGATGACCGAGACTTAGAGATGAAATCAAACATTCCTGAATCCAACCTGAAATTAATCTATGTCTTAGACAATGATTTGAAGGGGAATGAATATCGACGGTGGAAGAAAACATCTGAGG
Source organism: Microcoleus sp. (assembly GCA_042408215.1). Taxonomy (GTDB): domain Bacteria; phylum Cyanobacteriota; class Cyanobacteriia; order Cyanobacteriales; family Microcoleaceae; genus Microcoleus. Next base: position 143,053 of record JAYFMW010000006.1, read on the forward strand.
ATATTTTTACACCGCTATTCAGGAAGTTTGTTCCGCCCCCTCAGTTACCCAGTTCTTTTTCGTTTAACCCCTTTGGTTCCTTCATAGAATCTTTGGATTCTCGGATAGATCCTTACGCCAAGATGAAGCGAGAGCTATTTTTCGATGCCTTAGTCATTCAAATTGATTAATGCAAAAATTTGTCCAAAAAGTAGGGACATAGCAGTGCTGTGTTCCTACTATCCAAACTACCTAAAAACAAAAAACTATGCCAAGACCTGACAAGCTCAACGGATTTTTGAAGGCTACTGCTGAACTTCATTCTCTTAATGGGAAAAGCCATTTTAGCCCAGCCGACGAGGAAAAAGAGCCTGAAACTCTGAATAAATCTTCAGAGCCACCTATCGATCTAACAGCTTACTTGAGAAAGCCAAAATATTCTCTGGAGAGTTTTATCTTTCCTACAGAAAAAGCTCAACTTCAAGTTAAGAGAGTTTTGGCTGAGATTACATATCATGACCTGATTTACACAACTTGGGGGATGGGTGAAAAACATCCAACAGATGTTGGACTGTCAATCAATTGCTATGGACCTTCTGGCACGGGAAAAAGTATGCTGCTTGAAGTGATCGCCCACAGCTTAGGATTACAGGTTTTGGAAGTTCCCTCAACCGCATCTAAATTTGTAGGTGTCACTGAGCAGATCACTCAGGAAATTTTTGCCTTTGCGACAATCCATAACGCATTTATAGTTTGGAATGAAGCGGACAGGGATTTTGGTAAACGGCTGGAGCAAGTGAGTCAATCAGCCGATGCAGGAGTTAATTCTGCTCGCAGTATTTTGCTTGATCAACTCTCTTCTTATAAGGGTGTTATTGGCTTAACTACCAATTTAGTGCATAACTATGATTCAGCTTTTGTTAGTCGGATTCGTTTTGAGATTCAACTTGATTTACCAGATGCAGAAGCACGGGCTAAAATTTGGCAAGCTCAGATTCCGAATCAGTTGCCTCTTGATGAATCAGTAAACTTTACGCAACTAGCTGCACAGTTTGATGAGATTTCAGGACGGGATATTAAGAAAGCTGTTTTGAATGCTGTAGCAAGTGCCGCAAGTGAAGACAAGCTAGACATTGAGAAGCGCGTTACCCAGTCTCACTTTATAGAGGCTATGGAGGAAGTAATTGCAGGCAAAAAAGCTGCTGAAAAGGGGGAACTGAAATTAACACCTGTCACGGAGAAGGTTGAGCTACCACCTCAACCATCCATTGAATCTAAACCGCCAGCCGAAGCTGTTTAGGAGCAGTCTCAACCTCCAGAATTTACAACATAAACGTTGTTGCAGTAGCTGCACAAGTAAGTGGTTGCTGTCGGGGCCTTGATTTGTTTGCTGTACTTTAAATTTTAGTAGCAAGCATATTTTCAATTCTGTTGTCTTCTCCCATTTCTAAGAATCAGGACTTACGTTTATGGGGCTAGAAACCGGGTTTCTTTCTTCTCCTAGAAACCGGGTTTTTTGCGTAAGTCCTGAGAGTTGAAAAAGCTCTGCTCAATACCACTGTTGATATCGACCTGTTACGGGTCGATTTTTTATTTCTAAAAAACGCATAATTTTCAGACACCAGGCCTCACAGGAAATACCAATTGTTTGAGCACATCCAATCGGGAACAGTCCCAGTAATCAATGTGAGAAACAATTAAACCATCGGGACTAACTTTAAGTTCGCTCCTACCGGCGATCGCCATTTTCGGTTTCCAAGGTAGCGGTGCAAGCCAGCTCAGCGTCCAGCGAGTTTCTATCGTATCTCCAGACTGCGAAATATCGTGCAAATCTAGATTTATATCCTGAAAAAAAGTCCCCATAAACCCGATCATCTTGCGGTAGCGATCGACTCCTGTAAATCGATTCACCGGGTCTTCAAAATAGACATCCTTTGCATAAATGCTGTAGGTCTGATTTTTGGGAAATCTTTGATAATCGTCTTTGAGAATTTCAATAATATCCATTTTGATTAATCATCATTCCTCTGTTATTATAATATAATTTTGATATTCTTGAGAAAAAACCAATAATTTATGATAGACCTCTACACTTTTACCACACCCAATGGTCGCAAAGTCTCCATCATGCTCGAAGAAATAGGCTTACCCTACAACGTGCACGTCATAGACATTAGAAAAAACGACCAATTTAGCCCAGAATTCATCGCCATCAACCCGAATAGCAAAATTCCCGCCATAGTCGATCGCGATAATGGCATTACCGTCTTCGAGTCTGGCGCAATCCTGATCTATCTTGCCGAAAAAATAGGCAGATTTCTACCCACCGACAAACAAAAATACTTTCAAGTCTATCGAATGGCTGATGTTTCAAATGGCCAGCGTCGGGCCAATGTTCGGTCAACTCAACCACTTCAAACGCTTTGCACCAGAACCAATTCCCTATGCAATTCAACGCTACGAAAAAGAAACCCTGCGACTGTACGGAGTATTAGACAATCAACTAGCAAAATACGAATACATCTGCGGCGACTATTCAATTGCCGATATTGCTACCTATCCCTGGGTTGCCATTTATGAATTTCAAGGATTAACCCTCGACAACCATCCCCACCTCAAACGCTGGGTAGAAACCTTGCAAAAGCGTCCAGCAGTACAGCGCGGCATGGCAATTCCGGCTGCACAAAAATAAATAGATATCATCGGTAGGGACAGAACACTACTGAAGCCTGAAACCTCTGATATATGTCGCTTGTACCCGAATCTCGATCCCCCTAAATCCCCCTTGTAGGGGCGGTGCCCCCGTGCCCGCCCTCTTTAGGACTTTGAGAAGATTCCTGTCCCCCCCTTGTAGGCAGGGCTGTTTCATTCTCTTGTAGGGGCAATCCCCCCGTGGTTGCCCTGATGCCTGAAACACCTACAAAATCGTGGATGAGGAGGGTAGGCACGGGGAGTAGGGGTCGCACTACCCCTACAAAACGATGATTTGTTTGAGAATGAAACAGCCCTGCCCTTGTAGGGGCGGTGCCCCCGTGCCCGCCCTCTTTAGGACTTTGAGAAGATTCCTGTCCCCCCCTTGTAGGGGCGGTGCCCCCGTGCCCGCCCTCTTTAGGACTTGGAGAAGATTCCTGTCCCCCCCTTGTAGGGGCGGTGCCCCCGTGCCCGCCCTCTTTAGGACTTTGAGAAGATTCCTGTCCCCCCCTTCTTAAGGGGGGCTAGGGGGGATCTGGACTCGAACAAAAGCGATATTCCTCATGGGTTTCAGGCTTAAGTTGACACCAATGAACACTGTTGTGTCCTTTTCCTCTGTTGCCAGCTCAATCCGCGAAATGCTTAATAATCGCCTCCGCAAACTCCGAACACTTCAACTCCGGCACCGGCGGCTCCATCAACCGGGCTAAATCATAGGTAACTTCACCATTAGAAATAGCCGCAGCCAAACCCTTCTTAATCAAGTCTGCCGCTTCCTGCCAGCCCATATATTCCAACATCATCACCCCGGACAAAATCAGCGAACCGGGATTAACTTTATCCAAACCAGCGTGTTTCGGTGCAGTACCGTGAGTGGCCTCAAAAACTGCACATTCATCACCAATATTAGCACCAGGGCCCATGCCCAATCCGCCGACAATGGCGGCGGCCGCATCCGACAAATAATCGCCGTTTAAATTCATCGTCGCCAAAATCGAATACTCGGCCGGTCGGGTTTGAATTTGTTGGAAAATGCTGTCAGCAATTCTGTCATTGACCATGATTTTCTCTTTCCATTTGCCGTCGCCATGACTATCCCAAATTGCAGTTAGGACATCGGTGACTTCCTGAGTTATTTTGGCTTGTTTCTCAGGAGTCAAAGCATCGTATCCCGGATCTATTTGGCGGGCATTATCTTCTAAGCTAATGTCAGGATTTTTTTCTTTGTTCCCCAGAATCCAAGACTCTCTTTCTGTCACACACTCAGCACGATATTCGGTGGTTGCTAATTCGTAACCCCAGTCTCGGAAAGCTCCTTCGGTGTATTTCATGATGTTGCCTTTGTGCACCAAAGTCACTTGCTGCTTTTCTTTCGGCAACCGCAGGGCGTGGGTAATGGCGCGCCGTACTAAGCGCTGAGAACCTGTTTTGCTAATGGGTTTAATGCCAATTCCAGAATCGAGGCGAATTTGTTTTTTGCCGTGTTCTGGTGTTGCTGGAATTAACTCATTATTGAGGAATTCAATCAATTTGTTGCCGATTTCGCTGCCTTCTGGCCATTCAATTCCCAGGTAAATATCCTCTGTATTTTCCCGGTAAATAATTATGTCTAGCAGTTCGGGAGTTTTGTGCAATGATGGGGTTCCATCATAATATTTGCAGGGGCGGACGCAGGCGTAAAGGTCAAAGATTTGTCGCAAAGCTACGTTTAGCGATCGAATTCCGCCACCTATGGGCGTTGTCAGCGGGCCTTTGATGGCGACGCCGTATTCTTTGATGGCGTCTAAGGAATCTTGGGGCAGATATTGGTATGTACCGTAGACATCGCAGGCTTCGTCGCCTACATAGATTTTAAACCAGTTGATTTTGCGATCGCCGCCGTAAGCCTGTTCTACCGCAGCATCCATGACTTTCTGGGATGCTGGCCACAAGTCAACACCCGTACCGTCGCCGCGAATGAAGGGAATGATCGGGTCATTGGGGACGATCGGCAAACCGTCTTTGAAAGTAATCTTAGAACCAGTTGTCGGGGCTACAATCTTTTCGTACATATCTTAACAGTGCGGATAGCAATTCTCCCTATTTTGCCACGATTGTCTGTCTAAACTTCAACAAATTCTCAAGAATTGCCTAAATTTTGCTCTTTTCTCGGCTGCTGTATCTATCGCGACAAAATTGGGATTATATTAATTAATTTTTATAGCAACCTTCTCGGTGCAGCCGGAGCTTTTAAAGTGCTGAAACCATTGATTTTATTACATCTTCCTTCTTCCTTCTTTTTACCCTGAGCCCTTCGATTACGCGATCGGGTAAACTGCGTCGAAGGGCCTTCTTCCTTCTTCAGATGGAGGCCGATCGACGCAGATTTTTTTTGATGATGTCTACATTGATCTGCGTTTTTATTCTTTTTGCATATTCTTCTTGACAATCCACAAAATACACCAGATGACAATAATTACTACAACTATTTTGGAAACAGGAGCAAGATAATCCTCGACAAGTTTATAATTTTCACCGAGTTTATATCCGGCAAAAGTGAGGAAGCTCACCCATAAAACAGTGCCGCCTGTTGAGTAGAGTAAAAACGGAATTAAAGGCATATTATTGATGCCAGCGGGCAGGGAAATTAGGGTACGAACTCCGGGCACGAGGCGACACAAAAATACGGCTTTGTTGCCGTGTCTGTTAAACCATCTATTTGCCTTATCAATATCGGCGCCTGATACAGTAATCCACTTGCCGTATTTGTCGGCCAAGTTCCTCAAGCGTTCTTCGCTCAATAACTTACCGGCATAGTACCACGGAAGCGCCCCTAAAACTGTACCGATGACTCCTGCTGCGATCGCCGGTGCCATCTGCATACCCTGGTCGCCCTTGGATACCGTGAATCCTGCCAGCGGCATAATCAATTCTGAGGGTATGGGCGGGAAAAGATTTTCTAAGAACATCAATAATGCAATGCCCAGATAACTCATGGACTGCATTGTGTTAGTTATCCATTCAACCATTTTGATTTAATAATGTGGTAAGAAGAAGTCAGTAGTCAGTAGTCATTAGTCAGTAGTCAGTAGTCATTAGTCATTAGTCAGTAGTCATTAGTCAGTAGTCAGTAGTCAGTAGTCATTAGTCAGTAGTCAGTAGTCATTAGTCAGTAGTCATTAGTCATTAGTCATTAGTCATTAGTTCGCTCGTTCCTATGCTCTGCCCATTGGTGAAAATTTAAGACTTAAAGCCCTGAGAAATCTTGTTTTTACCTGAGTATAGATACCCCTAAATCCCCCTTGAAAAGGGGAGTAGGGGTTGACTTTGAGAAGATTCCGGTTCCCCCCTTATTAAGGGGGGTTAGGGGGGATCTAGGCTTCGACACCAACAAGAAAGATTATCGGTTTAATCTTAAGTTGTCAGCAACGGGATTGCCCCTACAAGTAAAAACTAAGATTAAGTTCCCGAAGTCCAAGAGTTGGTGTACTCAATTTGCTCGGCAGTCAAGGTATCAATGTGAATACCCATTGCTTCCAATTTGAGACGGGCAATTTCTTTGTCAACTTCCACGGGGATTGAGTGAATACCAGGCTCTAATTTGCCTTTGTTGATGACAAGATGTTCGGCGGCTAAAGCTTGGTTCGCAAAGCTCATATCCATCACAGCGCTGGGGTGTCCTTCGGCGGCGGCTAAGTTGATCAAACGGCCCTCGCCCAACACAATAATCGACTTGCCATTATTGAGGCGGTATTCTTGGGTGAAAGACCGCACTGTCTTCACGTCGCTGCTTTTTGCACCGAGGGATTTGAGGTCAATTTCAATGTCGAAGTGACCGGAATTGCAAACAATTGCGCCGTCTTTCATGGTGTCGAAATGTTCGGCACGAATGACGTGTTTGTTGCCGGTAACGGTGATGAAAATGTCTCCGACGGTTGCTGCTTCGTTCATCGGCATCACGCGGAAACCGTCCATCACAGCTTCGATCGCCCGAATCGGATCGATTTCGGTGACAATTACGTTAGCGCCCATGCCGCGAGCCCGTTGTGCCGTGCCTTTACCGCACCAACCGTAGCCTGCAACTACAATATTTTTACCGGCTAACAAAATGTTGGTAGCGCGGATGATTCCGTCTAGGGTGGATTGACCGGTGCCGTAGCGGTTGTCGAAGAAGTGCTTGGTGTCGGCGTCGTTGACGTTCATTGCTGGGAAAGTCAGCACGCCGTCTTTCAACATCGCCCGCAGACGTACAATGCCTGTGGTGGTTTCTTCGGTGGTTCCGATTAAGTCGGAAATTTGGTCAGGGCGGTGTTGGATCAGGGCTGCTACCACGTCGCTACCGTCATCAATGATGATGTTGGGACGGTGGTCGAGGGCTGTGTTAACGTGACGTTCGTAGGTGGCTGCGTCTTCTCCTCTCAGGGCGTAGACGGAAATGCCGTAGTCTGCTACTAAGCAAGCTGCTACGTCATCTTGGGTGCTCAAGGGGTTGCTGGCGATGAGTACGGCGTCTGCGCCGCCCATTTTGAGGGCGATCGCCAAATGGGCTGTTTCTGTAGTAACGTGGCAACAAGCTGAGATTCGGATGCCTGCGAAGGGCTTTTCTTTAGCGAAGCGTTCTTGAATTTGGCGCAACACCGGCATTTCCCGGCCGGCCCACTCGATGCGTTGTTTTCCCAAGGGGGCTAGGGATAAGTCTTTGACTTCGTGTTTAATCTGAACTAATGTTGCAACCATTTTATGTTATTTCTCAGAAATCATTCAACTTCATTAGTTGTACCAGATTAACCTAGGTCGCCGCAAGTGCTGCGATTTGACTCGATCGGGACTGGCTTGGGTGAGCTGAATTTTTGATGGCCTTCGATCGACTAATTTGCGCTCTACACTTTCGAGTCATGACTCACCATGCCTTGAATTTTCCACATCGCACTCAGGAGCGCTCAATCTTTTTCTTGAGACTTATTTTCTTGAATTATATGAATAATAGAAGGCACAAAAGAAGTTACAATTATACCCAAAACGATCGGCAATAAATACTTGTCAACATCAGGAATTACCCGTCCCAAATAATAACCCATCAGGGTGATGCCAAACACAAAAACCCGCCAATTAGGTTGTCAGACATAAAACTTTTGTATTTCATTGCCGCCACCCCGGCAACTATCGGAGCAAAAGTGCGGACAATTGGCATAAATCACGCCATGACAACTGCTTTTTGACCGTGTTTTTCGTAGAAGTTTTCGGTTTTTTCTAAATATTCTTTTTTAAACAGCCACGAATCTTCCTTTTGAAATAAGCGGCGGCCCCAATGGTGTCCGCTTGCATAGCCAACATTGTCGCCCGCTACTGCACATACAAACGCCCCAAATATCAGAGTCCAAATATTCATAGTATTAGGTTGAGATGCAACAAATCCAGCCGTAAATAGCAATCTGTCTCCCGGCAATAAAAACCCAATCAGCAATCCTGATTCAGCGAACACAATGGCCCAAACTCCTAAATAGCTAAAGGTTTTAATCCGTTGTGGCAAATCAAAATTCATTTTTCTGTTTTTTCCTAGGACTTAACTGAGCCTTACAAAAATGATGGTATCATGGACGGGATTCTTGGTTAAATGTAACATAAAATGGAAATAGGGCGGGGAGTTAGTCATTGTTTATTGCTTTGTGCACTCTTTTCGCCAGCACAAGGTAGAATTAATTTCATGGTTGACATCCACCCCGCCGTGAACGGACGGGGATTCCATCTATTTCAACAGATCAAAAATTGACAACTGCTGAAATTCTGGTTGGGTTGACGCTTCATTGGCTACAGCTACCTTGGCGGTAGTCTTACGTCTGCCTCCACGTCCGTTTAAAGTCTCCGAAAGCCCTCCGGCGACTAAAATATTAATTGCGGCATTTACGTCTCTATCGTGATGAATCCCACAATTTAAACAAGTCCACTCTCTAACATTTAACTCTTTTTTTCCACCATGAAAACCACAGTGATAGCAGGTTTTAGAAGTGGGATTCCATCTATCAATTACTCGAAAATCACGCCCGTACATGACCGACTTAGCCTCTAACATAGTTCTAAAACTACGCCAGCCTAAGTCACTAATAGCACGGGACAACCTGCGATTTTTCATCAGACCTGAAACCTTCAAATCTTCCAAGACTATTGTTTGATTCTCACGAATCATCTGAGTTGAAAGTTTCTGTAAAAAATCGTTTCTGGCATCAGAAATCTTAGCGTGAAGTTGAGCTAGTTTCTTTCTGGCAACTTCCCTTCTTTTGCTACCTTTCTGTTTTCTTGACAAATTGCGCTGTAATTTCCTTAAACGCTTTAACTGTTTCTTTAAAGGTTTAGGTGATTTAACTTTTTCACCGTTACTTAATGTAGCAAAATCAGTGATTCCTAAATCAATTCCTACACTTGGTCCGTTCTTAGGTAATTGTTGAGGATTAAACTCAACTACAAAGCTAACAAAGTATCTATCAGCACTATCTTTGAGCGTGGTAACACTGGAAGGAATAGCTGGTAACTCTCTACTCCAGACTACTTTAATATCACCTATTTTAGCAAGGTAAATGTAATCAGAATCAGGAGAGAGTTTAAAACCATTATCAGTGAACTTAGCAGACTGTTTAGACTTACGTTTCTTAAATCTAGGCGGTTTAACTTTCTGACCTTTTCTTTGTCCTTTACAAGATTTGAAAAAGTTAGAATAAGCCTGTTCTAAATCCCTTAAAGATTGCTGTAAGGGAATAGAGGAAACCTCTCCCAACCAGATTTTTTCCTCTGTTTTCTTGAGTTCTGTAAGTCTTTTAGAAAGTTCATTACTAGAAGGTTTTTTATGACCTTTTAAGTATGCTTCTTGACAAGGAGCTAAAGCATCGTTAAAAACCACACGACAACAACCAAACAATTGAGATATTAGCCTTTTTTGTTGGGTAGTTGGGTAGATTCGATAGCGATATCTTAACTTCATTGACTTAATTTGCCATTGAAAATATACTCTAATTATAGAGCTACTTTTAGAGTAGGTCAAGAACAAAAAAAAATCAATTCAATGTCAATGAACGCGAATACCAAAAACTTAAATAATATGCAGAATTTCTTAATATTTTAATGGCTGAAGTCTTGAGGGATTATATTAAGTCTTTGGAAAGCCGTCCTAGAAGGACGGGGTTTTAAACCCAAATCTTCGATAAATCACGATCGCTTTTGGCCTGGGTGCGGTCAACGATCGAGGATAGCGATCGATTATTCGCAACAAATTTTTTCAGTCTGATTTAACAATGGGTGCTGTAATTCAACAAATCCCAAACTAGCTTGTTAAACCTGCTAGGTCAAGCGATCGAGGCGCCATCAATAGTAGTTGCAGTGGTAGTTCTTTTCCTGAGCCGGACTTGGGCTAGGTTTGTCCGGCAATAGTCTCGGTAGCTACCGAAGGTATGATTAAAAGTTGATCTTTGCGATCGCTGTTCATGCAAACTAGCTATGCCATGACGTGGGTCATCGGCAGTTCGTGAGCCTGTGTAATTGCTTTCCCAGCCGATCGCAAATCGGCTGGGAGTTAATCGGATGGGTCATCGGTAATTGGTAATTGGGAATCAGTACCTACCGTTAAAATTGGCTGTCAAGGTGCTTGTGGGGTGGAGAAAGTGTCCTTTTTTTGTTAATCAAGAAAAGCAAAAGGCTCGCCAATCTCCCATCGGCGCGCCTGCAAATCTTATTAATTTTTTCACAATTAATTTATCAGCTCGCTCAGGTGCAAAAAGTCAGGAAGCCGTATTGCTAGCGCGGCGGCGGCGTGCTGCAATCAAGCCACCCAAACCAAGAGCCAAACCAGTCATTGTCATGGGTTCGGGAACTGCTTGGGCGCTGACGGTGAAGTCTTGGAAGTCTGTGTCGTTAGTGTTCCCGCGATCGTCGAAGCCAATTAGCGTGGTGCCGTTAAACAGGGAAGCCATTCCGTCTGTGAACGATCCGGCTGCTTGGAATGTGGCAGTTGTTTCTTTGTCGAGGGCGTTCCACAGCAAGGATGACTGGCCAAACACTACTTGCTGGCTGCCACTAGAGGCGACGTTCAGGTTCAGCCCCGATGTCGAGTAGACCATGCCGTTATCGCTTGAGAGTCCCAAAGTGTAAACTCTACCGGCCAGGAACTCGAAGACTGCGGGGCCTGAATCCACAACTGTGTTGCCGAGTGTTCCTTTCCAGTCGTGCTCGTCACCGTTGTCTGAGGATTTAGTTTCCGAAAACAGGTTCGCAACGTTAGTGAGTGAGAAGCCGTTCACTTCGTAAATTCCCAAAGAGGAAGTGAAGGCCCCGTGAGATTCCTTGAAATTAAATTCGACTTTTTGATTTTGTCCGAATGTGATACCGTTGGTGCCAAAGGAGAAGGCTTGGGCTGGAGCGGATGCGCCGAATAAAGCTGTTGCGGCTGCTGTGGCTGTTAGGGCGGATAAGAGTTTGGTGTTCATACAATTTTCCTCTTTCGTGACTATCTTTCTTAGTGATCTGATTATCTAATACTTTTTGACTCTTTTGGCACTTGAGGTGAGTTGGGAGCAATTCTTCATCAAGTCTTTACATAGCCTTCACAAATGCTCTAGATTTTCTGGGCGATCGCTATCTAAAAATTCACAGGCCAAAATATAGGAATAGTGCCTTGAAGTCTTGGAATCACAGGCATCTGAGGAGTTATTACAAAAACTGATTGCTGCCCGGTTTTCTGCTATTCGTGTCTGCGATCGATCGTCTATGTCTCCAAACAGCTAACACTTACGCGGAAATACGGTGGCTCTCACGCAATTTGATTTTTCGAGGAGTCTGCTATTAACGATAAACCGGGAATATTTGTTTTTTTGGACTTGCGTATAGGAGTTAAATTAGTCTAATTATTAGATTAAGTAAGTAATTTTACGGATTCACGAAAAATTCGATCGAGACTGGAATTCAGCAGACTGGTGTGCTTTCTGGGGGGATTCCCCCGACCAAATATCATAATATACAGATCATATACAGGAGCTGCGTCAGTCTCGATCGACCGCAGGAACATTAGAACAAGCCGCCTCCGGGTTCAAAAGCCCAAGGTTCCCCGCGTTCGTGGTAGCCGTTGCGTTCCCAAAAGCCCAACTCTTGAGATTCTGTAAACTCCAGGCCGTTAATCCATTTGGCGCTTGGACAAGCATAGAGGTGCGGGACTAGCAGCCGCAGTGCTGCCGCCGTGGTTGGGGATAGGGGTTCCCCGAAGAGTAGCAAAGAAGCGGAGTAATCCGAGAGAAACGGAGTAATTCGGAGTCCACTGCTACACCAGATTTCACACACGCATTGTGCGATCGCCGCTTACAGGTCATGACTCAATGAATTCGGGAAAGATTCAAGCGTCGGGGGAGGAACACCGCACCCTACTAACAAGCCTGTAAGCCAATCGCTGCAAACATTACCAATTCTGAGATGCAGAAATGCAAATTCAAGCTAATTACGTTTTTCTTGTGAATCACGACAGGACGCTCCTGAATATGGTGCATCCAGCCCGTGCTAGAGAGCTGTATCGCCGTCAGTGAGGACGGGGAAGCCGTTGGCCTGGTATTGACCGGGGGGGAGGCGATCGCTGTTGTCTGATTCTGGGTAGCGAAAAAATTTGCCCAGCATTGATTGACGCTCTACAGCAATTGACTGCAATGCCCAGTATAACTTGCAGGGGGGGACGCCATTAAAAATTCAAAAAAGTTGGTGCCAGAATATTTATGACTTAACCTTAAATAAGATCGCATTTGATCTTGCTTTTTTGAATTTTTCATGTATTGTCAAAATATACTAATCTGCCATACATCCAATTTTTCTGATGGAGTAAAAACCATGATCGCAAGTTGCTTGATTCCGTTGACTGTCTGCTTGATTGCTGGGTTGGTGACGACAGGGACTGACAGAAGAACGTTTGACGGGATTCCGGCTCCCATAGCTGCAATTATCGGAGTGTTTTCGTTAATTTGGTTTGTGGCGGCCTGTGCTTGGCCGATCAAACTCGGTCTGGTGCTAGTCGTCCTAATTTGGGGCAAAGCTTACGTGCAGAATATTATGTTGAGATTGGGATGAATTTTCTGTCTCTAGCGCTGAAGAAGAGTTGCAGGAGTGCGATCGTCCGGTGCTGGTACTATTTTTAATCTCATAAATTTTCCAATTTGGCAGGGTGCGCGGGCGCACCTTGCTGCTACAACCCTGTGCAATCTCGTTCTTTGGTAAATTGGCAAATTGGTCGGGTGCGCCCAATAGCACCTCAATCAGATCTAGGTAAAATGGCGAGTGATCTAGGTAAAATGGCGAGTTTTTAAATTGGTAAGCGATTGATATCTTTATTAGAACCAATGACCACCATCGCCGTACCCTTGGTTAAACGCTCATTTGGCTGCGGATTAATTTCAAATTTGTCATCGCGACCGACTGCTAGCAAATTTAAGCCATATCTGCGACGGAGTTCCAAATCAGCGATGGTTTTGCCATCAAACTTTTCAGGAACGAGCAACTCAACTATACTGTGATCGGGATCGAGGTCAAAGCGTTCTAATATGCTGGGTTTTGTAAGAGTGCGGGCCAAAGAGCAGCCCATCTCTCGTTCGGGAAAAACTACATGATCGGCGCCAACTTTTTTCAGAATTTTTAAGTGAGTTTCGGAAGAAGCTTTAGCGATGACGTGAGTTACTCCGCCTTCCTTTAGATTTAGGGTTGTGGTAATACTTTGGGCTAAGTAATTGCCGATCGCCACAATCACTGTATCAAATTCAAAGATACCGGCGGCCTTGAGGGCTGTAGGATCAGTAGAGTCTAACTGCAAAACGTGAGCTGCAATTCGATCGCTCAAAGCTTGAGTGACTTTTTTTTCGTCGGTATCAACTCCCAAGACTTCGTAGCCTAAACTGTGGAGAGTCGAACACACAGCGGTGCCGAAGCGCCCCAAACCAATAACTGCAAACTGCTTGTTTTCTGCGCGCAAACTGCGAAAAAAGTTTAAAGATGACAGGTTCATGTTCATATTCAGTGCTAAGTCTCCTACTTTTAAAAAGTTAAGATATACAGCGCCGCCCGGTAAGAGAGCGAAGCCGAAGTGTTGATTTTTTGGTATGTAATGAAAGTTGATTTGGGTGGTCGCCCATGAGACTTCTCCAAAAAAGCAAGTCTTGAACAGGCAGGATGCCTGTTCCACAATAATTATTGGAGATGTCTATTGTTTAGATTATCAGCAAGTAGGCCAGATTTTACTATCCGACTAACAAACTTTCTTCGGGATATTTAAAAGTGGTGGGTTTAGGATCGCCGACGGCGACACTCATCAGCAGCAGCACGCCAACCCGACCTATGTACATTGTCGCAATCAGAACCAACTTGCCGATCGCCGAAATCTTGGCTGTAATCCCCGTAGAAAGTCCCACGGTGCCAAAAGCTGACACTACCTCAAATAGCACCTGCATAAATTCTAGTTCGGGATTGGCCAGCTCAACTAAAGTTGCAGATACTATCACTACCATGAGGGAGCCAAACACCACGCTAATAGTCTTCAGAATCAGTGCTATGGGGATTTGGCGCTGATAACACTGCACCTGATCCTTCCCTTCGAGAACTGCTGCGGTACAGCTAAACAAGATCCTAAAAGTCGTGGTTTTGATACCGCCGCCGGTGCTACCGGGACTAGCGCCAACAAACATCAGGGCGATCGTCAAAAATAGTGCCGTTTCGCTCATTTTGCCAATGTCAATGGTATTAAATCCGGCCGTGCGAGGAGTAACAGATTGAAACCAAGCGGCCATCACTTTTTGAGGAAAATTTAGGGGGCCGAAAGTTTCTGGATTGTTGTATTCCATTAGCAAAAATGCGATCGTTCCTAAAATTACAAGTACAGCAGTTGTGCTGGTAACGACTTTAAAATTTAGGGAAAACACTGTGCAGATCGGACTCTTGTAAAAACGATCGCGCAGCCACAGGTACATTTCCATAATTACCTGATAGCCGATGCCTCCAAAGATAATCAACCCGCCGATAGTGAAGTTGATTAAAGGCGAACCGATATAGCCGATTAAATTGTCTGAGTAGAGGCTAAAGCCGGCATTATTAAAGGCATTAACGCTGTGAAACACAGAAGACCAAAGACCATCCTTAAATCCATCTTGGGGGACAAAAACTGGCATCAGCAAAAACACGCCTGTTAGTTCAAACAAAATGGTTGTGGCTAAAATTGACTGCACGAGTTGCACTACACCATCCAGACCAGATTTGTCAAGAGATTGTTGGATGGCAATTTTGTCTTTCAAGCCAAATCGGCGGCCCAGTAACAGTAGTAAGAAAGTAGTGGCTGTCATGTAGCCTAAGCCTCCTACTTGCACTAATAAAACTAGGAAAAATTGCCCCAAAAAAGAGTAATATTTTCCGACATCTACAACTGATAAGCCGGTGACGCAGACAGCAGAAGTAGAGGTAAAGAGTGCTGTGATTGGATCGCTCCAAGTTCCGTCACTTGTGGAGAAAGGCATCAATAACAATAGAGCACCTACGGCAATGACGGCTATAAAGCCCAAGCAAATAGTTCGCGAGACGGTCATCGGATTTTAGATTTTAGATTTGGGATTTGGGATTGAAGAGTGGTCGAAAGTTAAAACATTCTGCCTTGAGTTCCGGCTCCTCGTTTGCGATGGAGCGATCGAACTTAAATCGCAAAAGATGACAACTGTGGGAAAAAAACGGTAGAATTTATTTCATTCGATTTTAGATTTGGGATTGAAGAGTGGTCGAAAGTTAAAACATTCTGCCTTGAGTTCCGGCCCTCGTTTGCGCTCGACCGATGCTCGAACTCAAATCGCAAAAGATGACAACTGTGGGAGAAGAAGGGTAGAATTCCTTTAATAACTTGCGATCGTGCGATGACATCAACACTTTACCAGCAAATTCAGCAATTTTACGACGCTTCTAGCGGTCTGTGGGAACAGGTGTGGGGCGAACATATGCACCACGGTTACTACGGCCCGGATGGAAACTTAAAGAAAGAACGGCGACAAGCTCAGATAGATTTGATCGAAGAACTGCTGGACTGGGCTGGAGTACCTGACGGGAAAGAACTCCCAGAATCTTACCGCATTCTGGATGTAGGTTGCGGGATCGGTGGCAGTACGTTATATTTGACCGAAAAGTTGAGTTCTGCTCCTGAAAATAATTTAAGGTTAGATGGCGGGGCCGATCGCAATTTTAGTCGATCGCCTGGACAAGATCAAACGGACACTAGGGTTACAGCTACCGGCATTACTCTGAGTCCGGTACAGGCGAACAGAGCAACGGAACGCGCTAAAATTGCTGGGCTGGAAAGCAATGTTAACTTTTTGGTAGCAGATGCTTTGAATATGCCGTTTCCTGACGAGTCCTTCGACTTGGTTTGGTCGCTGGAGAGCGGCGAACATATGCCTGATAAAATTAAGTTTTTGCAGGAATGTTACCGCGTGCTCAAGCCGGGGGGAACTTTGATTTTGGCGACTTGGTGTCACCGCCCGGTGGGAGAAACGGCGGGAGAATTGACAGATGCAGAGAGAAAGGAGTTGGCAGAAATTTACCGGGTTTATGCTTTACCTTACGTGATTTCTTTGCCGGAATACGAGGAAATTACTCGCAGTTTGCCTTTTGCAAGTATTCGCACTGCTGACTGGTCAAAAGCTGTGGCTCCTTTTTGGGATATTGTGATCGATTCGGCTTTTACTCCGAGCGCGATTTGGGGTTTGCTGACTAGCGGTTGGACGACGATTCAAGCTGCACTTTCCCTCGGCTTGATGAGTCGGGGATATCAGAGCGGATTGATTCGTTTCGGGTTGATTTGTGCTGTAAAGTAAATCAGATGTTGAAGGAAGAAGGATGAGGGATGAGGCTGGTCATTGGTGTACAATTAGCGTCAAAAGTAGTATCAGTATAACGTCTGACGATTAGCCTCTCGATCCCCCCTAACCCCCCTTAAAAAGGGGGGGAACCGGAGCATTCAGAGTCAACCCCTACTCACACCCTACTCTCTTATTAAGGGGGATGCGAGGGGGATCGAGATTCGACTAAAAACGTCTGACGATTAGCCTCTCGATCCCCCCTAACCCCCCTTAAAAAGGGGGGAACCGGAGCATTCAGAGTCAACCCCTACTCACACCCTACTCTCTTATTAAGGGGGATGCGAGGGGGATCGAGATTCGACTACAAGCGACATCGATCGTGGGTTTAAGTCTTAAGTTGACAGCAATGGTGCGTACTGTACACCCTACTTTTGGAAAAAAATATTTTGGGGGCATTTTAAATTTATGAGTAATGATTCTGTTGGTAAGTCTGAGATCGATCGCAATGGCTTGGTGCTGCGGTGGCTGAGGGCGTTTTGGGAGTTTGCTCGGCCACACACAATTATCGGTACTAGCTTGAGTGTTTTGGCTTTGTATGCGATCGCCGAAAGCAATTTTAGGTTGGCAAATCCTTTATTTTTGCCCTTGGCTTTTGCGTGGCTGGCTTGCATTTGTGGTAATATTTATATTGTGGGATTGAATCAGTTAGAAGATGTTGAAATAGATAAAATTAATAAGCCTTATTTGCCGATCGCCTCTGGAGAGTTTGAGCGGAAGACCGGAGAATTAATTGTTGCCACCACTGGTATTTTAGCATTTTTAACTGCTCTTTGTCAAGGGCCGTTTTTGCTGGCTACGGTTGGGGTGAGTTTGGCGATCGGGACTGCTTATTCTCTGCCGCCAATGAGGCTGAAGCGGTTTCCTTTTTGGGCGGCGCTGTGCATTTTTACGGTGCGGGGCGCTATTGTAAATTTGGGGTTATTTTTTCACTTTAATTGGGTGTTGGGTTTGGGAAGGGCGAAAAGTGTTTTTTCGGGCTGGGATTTGGAGAGTTTGTCTTTGGCTATTCCTGGGGAAGTTTGGGTGCTGACGGTGTTTGTGGTGGTGTTTACGTTGGCGATCGCCATTTTTAAAGATATTCCTGACATGGAGGGCGATCGGCAATACAATATTACCACATTTACGCTAAAAATTGGTAAGCCAGCAGTCTTTGATTTATCTCGCTGGGTGTTGACGGTTTGCTATCTAGGCGTAACTTTGGCGGGAGTGTTAATATTGCCAAATGTTAATTTAGGATTTCTGGCGGTTACTCATGTGGTGGCTTTGGGTTTGATGTGGTTTTGGAGCACGAAGGTTGATTTGGAGGATAAAATAGAGATAGCTCAGTTTTATCAGTTGATCTGGAAGTTGTTTTTTTTCGAGTATATCATTTTTCCAGCAGCTTGTCTGTTGGGATGAAGGAAGGCAATACACGGATTTTGACACGGATACACGGATTAATTAAAGATAGCTATGGCTTCTCAAAATAAATCACGAAAATTTGTCAGTGAATTGAGTGCGGAAGACTCTTTGAAAAGAGCTTGGGAATATCACCAAGCGGGGCGTTTGTCAGAAGCTGAAAGTCTATATAGGCAAATAATAGAAGTGCAGCCGGAGTCTGCTAATGTGCTGTGTTTGTTGGGAATAGCTGCGAGACAGCAGGGGAAAATTGCCGAGGCGATCGCCTTTTATGAACAAGCGATCGCCCACAAGCCGGATTTGGTGGAAGCGCATTTGAATAAGGCTCATGTTTTGCTGGATATTGGCGAAAATCAAAGGGCGATCGCCTGTTACGAACAAGTCATCAAACTTGCTCCAAATTCCGCACTAGCACACAATAATTTGGGCTGGCTCAAACAGCAGCTAGGCGAGACAGATGCGGCAATTTTCTACTACCAAACAGCGCTGCAACTAGACCCCAGCCTGCTCGAAACTTACCATAATTTAGCGAATCTATTCAAAGCAAAAGGTCAATTTAACGAGGCGATCGCCTCTTACCGAAACGCTTTACAAATTAATCCCAACTTAACAAATACTCTCATCGCTTTGGGAACAGTATTGCAACAGCAAGGTCAATTAATCGCAGCCCTAAACTGTTACCAGCAAGCAGTTAATCTCGATCCAAATAATGCCGAGGCTCTTAACAATGTCGGAGCATTATACCACGAACAAGGTCATACACAAGCAGCAATATCGCATTACCAACAAGCATTAAATTTAAAACCAGATTTCCTAGATGCGATTAATAATCTCGGACACGCTTTTGTCGATCTAGGACAATTTCAATCAGCACTTTCCTGTCACTATCGAGCCTTGGAATTGCAGCCAGAAAACAGCACAGCACATTTGGAATTTGCCCTCACTTTGTTATTGTTCGGAGATTTCCGGCGCGGTTTCGCTGAATATGAATGGCGGTGGCGCACTTCCCAACTACAACCCAGACAATTTGCACAACCAGTTTGGGATGGTTCAAGTTTACAGGGAAAAACTATTTTACTACACGTTGAGCAAGGTTTGGGTGACTCGATTCAGTTTATTCGTTACGCGCCGATTCTGTCGAGTCAAGGGGCGAAAGTGATTGTGGCTTGCTATCCAGAATTGATGCGGTTATTTGGAACAGTTGCTGGTGTTGAATATTTGTCAGTTAGTTTTGAGAATTTGCCGGCCTTTGATGTTCACGCACCGCTGATGAGTTTGCCCTATATTTTGGGGACAACTTTGGAAACAATCCCGGCCAATATTCCTTATTTGGCTCCGCCTGCTGAGTGCAAGTTTGCACTTTCTTCTGATGCTAAATTGAAGGTAGGAATTGTTTGGGCGGGAAATCCAAAACGCCGAAAAGATGCTCAACGCTCTTGCAATTTGAGCGATCTTATGCAATTTTTAGATGTGCCTGGAATCGCTTTTTACAGTTTACAAAAAAACTTGTCCGATGGCGATCGCACTTTATTACATCAACACCTAATCCCGGATTTGAGCCCCCATCTGAATGACTTTGCTGATACGGCTTCTGCTATCTCTCAACTGGATTTAGTCATCAGCGTCGATACCGCTGTTGCACATTTGGCTGGTGCTTTGGGAAAACCGGTTTGGGTGCTGCTTTCTTTTGCTCCTGACTGGCGTTGGCTGTTAGATAGAGAAGACAATCCTTGGTATCCGACGGCGAGACTGTTTCGCCAAACTCAGCCGGATGCTTGGGAAGAATTATTTGAGGAAGTGAAAGCGGCTTTGAGTTTATTGGTTGCTACTAATATAGAAGCACAATTGCAGCAAGCAGAATCCTTAATGGAAATCGGCGATCGAGAAGAGGCGATCGCCCTTTACGAACAAATCATATCTCTTGCGCCAAATTGCGTTCAAGCCAGAATTAATTTAGGTTTTCTCCAGCAAGAAAAGGGAGAATTAGATGCAGCCATCCCGCACTACAGGGAAGCTTGGAAAATTGACCCCAATATTCCTCAAACAGCTTACAACTTAGCCAAAGTTTTTGAGGAAAAAGGTCAATCAAAAGAGGCTATCGAACATTACAAACAAGCTCTTGTCGCACAACCAGATTTCGTACCTGCACTGATCAATTTGGCCGTGGCGCTACAAGAAAATGGCGAACTTTTAGAGGCGATAAACCTCTATCGGCGAGCGCTGGAAGTTCAACCCAATAGCTGGGAAGCTTTAAACAATCTGGGAACCGTATTGCAAGAACAGGGCCATTTAGAAGATGCGCTCGAATATTACCACAAAGCTCTAGAATTGCTGCCGGATTTTGTCGAAGCTATCAACAATTTAGGTCGGACTTTTCTCGAAAAAGGCGCGGTAGAAGATGCGATCGCCTGTTATCGACGAGTGATATCTTTGAGTCCCGAACACGCTAGCGCTCACCTGAATTTGTCCCTGGCTTTGCTGTTAGTGGGAGAATTAGAAAATGGTTTTGCTGAATACGAATGGCGGTGGAAAATCAAAGAATTTCACACTGGTCATTCCTGTTTCTTGACGGGGCCGGATAATACAGTTTCGGCGAGAGAATACCGACCGCTTTGGGATGGTTCAGATTTGCAAGGAAAGACGATTTTACTCCACGCTGAACAAGGTTTGGGCGATTCTATTCAGTTTGTGCGCTATGCTGCGATCGTCAAAAATAAAGGTGGTAAGGTAATTGTGGGCTGTTATCCGCAATTAAATCGCTTGTTTTCCACAGTTGATGGCATAGATTTATTAATAGTTAAAGGCGAACCAATCCCGGAATTTGATGTGCAATCGCCCATGTTAAGTTTGCCGCATATTCTCGGTACAACTCGGTCAACAATACCGGCAAATACTGCTTATTTAACAGCGCCTGCGGATTGTCAATTTGCCCTTTTGCCCGATCGCAAATTCAAAGTCGGAATTGTTTGGGCGGGGAATCCCAAACATCGCAAGAATATGCAGCGTTCTTGCAGTTTGAGCGCATTTATCCCACTTTTGGACGTTTCGGGGGTGAGTTTTTATAGCTTGCAGAAAGAGCTTTCAGAGGCCGATCGCGCGTTGTTACATCAAACGTCGATCGTCGATTTGAGTCCGCATTTTGGGGATTTTGCTGATACTGCGGCTGCGATCGCCCAACTGGATTTAGTGATTACCGTCGATACCGCTGTTGCCCATTTGGCGGGCGCTTTGGGCAAACCGGTGTGGATTTTGCTGGCGTTTTCCCCCGATTGGCGCTGGCTTTTGGAGCGAGAAGATACTCCTTGGTATCCGACGGCGCGACTGTTTCGTCAGTCGATAAGGGGCGACTGGGAGGGCGTTTTCGAGCGGGTGGCGCAGGCTCTTGGGAGCGCGGTTTCCCAGGAGTGCGCCCAGGCTGATGAGGCGGATGCAGCATTGATCCGGGGGCGAGATTTGCAGCAGCAGGGCGAGTTGCGAGGTGCGATCGAATGCTACGAACGGGCGATCGCGATCGCTCCCAATTACGCGATCGCATACAGCAATCTGGGCGTTGTCAAACAACAAATCGGCTTGCTCCCAGAGGCGATCGCATACTACCGCCAAGCCCTAGCCATTGAGCCGAATTTGGCGGAAACTCTCAGCAATTTGGGGAGTGCTCTGGCGGATGCAGGGGAAACAGCAGAGGCGATCGCAGTCTACGATCGCGCTCTGAGTTTAAACCCCAATTGCGCCGAAGCTTGGATTAATTTGGGGCTGGCGCGGGAAAATCAAGGGGATTTAGCGGAGGCTATAAACTGCTACCTGAAAGGGATTCAGCTTAATCCAAATTCTGCCGAAGCTTACTTGAATTTGGGCATTGCTTTGGAAAAACAGGGGGACAAGGAAGGGGAAGCGAGGGAGTTTTACGAACAGGCGATCGCAAATTATGAACGGGCGATCGCAATTCACCCTAATTATTTGGAAGCCTTGCAAAACCTAGCATACGCTGCAATCCGACAGGGAAAAATTGCCGATGCGATCGCCTATTACGAGCGAGCGACTGCACTGCAACCGGATTTAGCCGCAACTCTGATTGGTTTGGGGAGCTCGCTACAACAGCAAGGAAAGTTAGATGAGGCTCTAGCCGTTTGTCAGCAAGCGATTCAGAAATTGCCCGCTAATGCTGAGGCTCACTGTAATCTGGGAATTGTGTTTCACAAACAGGGAAAAATTGCCAATGCGATCGCCTGCTATCAGCAAGCTTTGAGCCGGAAACCAGACTTTCCAGCAGCTTTGAACAATCTCGGTAAGGCTTTTGAGGAAGAGGGAAAAATGGCGGATGCGATGGATTGTTACCATCGGGCGATCGAACTTCAACCTAATAATATTAATTCCTGCAATGGTTTGGGAAATGCTTTACAGCAACGGGGAGAATTTGCCGATGCTGTCGCCTGTTATAGTCAAGGAGTTGAGTTCAATAGGACTCACCCGGAAGCTCACTTAAATCTCGCTTTAGCTTTGCTGCTAGTGGGAGATTTTGAACGCGGTTTTTCCGAGTACGAATGGCGGCTGCTGGTTCAAGAAAAACAGTTTCCAACTAATAATTTTATGCAGCCGCTTTGGGATGGCAAAGATTTGGATGGAAAAACTATTTTGCTGTGCCCAGAACAGGGTTTAGGCGATGCGATTCAGTTTATCCGCTACGCAGATTTAGTTAAGCAAAAAGGCGGCCAAGTAATTGTTTGGTGTCAGCCCCATTTACAGCGCTTATTTGAACAGGTTTCGGGCATCGATCGATTAATAGTTAGTCCAGAATCAGCGCCGGATTTTGATGTGCGCGCCCAATTAATGAGTTTGCCGCATCTTTTGGGCACAACTTTAGCAACTATACCCGCCCAGGTTCCCTATTTAGCACCGCCACCAGGCCTAGAATTTACTCTTCATGCAACTTCCAATTTAAAAGTAGGAATTGTCTGGTCTGGAAATCCTAACAATTCACAAAATAACCTGCGTTCATTTCCGTTGAATTCCTTGCTCAAACTGTTAGATATTCCGGGAGTAGAATTTTACAGTTTACAAAAGGAAATCTCAGAGGAAGAAGCTACTTTATTAGAGCAAATGTCAATCGCAGATTTAAGTCCTTATTTGCATGATTTTGCTCATACAGCGGCGGCCATTTCGGCTCTGGATTTAGTGATTTCTATGGATACTTCTGTGGCGCATTTGGCTGGTGCTTTGGGTAAAACCGTGTGGATTTTGCTCTGTTTTACCCCCGATTGGCGCTGGATGTTGGAGGGGGAAGAGAGTCCTTGGTATCCGACGGCGAGGTTGTTTCGACAGGAGAAATCGGGGGATTGGGAAGGTGTTTTTGAGCGGCTGGCTTTGGCGCTGAAAGCCAAGATTTGCGAGCATCAGCCAGAGGAGATGATCGTCGGAAATCAGCCGAATTTAGAGTTGGCTCAAAAACAGTTTAATCGGGGAAATATTCTGAAATCGCAAGGAAAATTTTCGGAGGCGATCGCCTATTTTAAAAATGCTTTAGTTTATCAGCCAGATTTGCTCGAAGCTGCAACTAATTTGGCGGTGACGTTGCACCAAATAGGCGATTTTACCGAGGCTGCAACATATTATTTGCGATCGATCCAAATCGATCCAAACTCCGCTCCAGCGCACAATAACCTGGGCATTTTGCGACAAGCTCAGGGGAATATCGCTGAGGCTGTATCTTGTTTTCAAAAGGCGATCGCCCTGAATCCACTCTATGTCAAAGCTCTTAACAATCTCGGCGCAATCCTCCAGCAGCAGGGGGAATTGCCAAGTGCGATCGCTTATTTTCAGCAAGCGCTTTCTGCCACGTCAAATTGCGTACCCGCCCTGATAAATTTGGGCGTGGCGATGGAAGCAAAATGTCAGCCAGAAGAGGCTAAACGCTTTTATCAACAGTGCATTGAACTAGAACCTGACAACCCGAAAGGATACTATTATTTAGGTACTTTGTGCTTAAAAATACACGAATTAGAACAGGCAATTTCTCACTTAGAAACAGCCTTAGTTTTGCATCCTGATTCTGTGGAAGACTTGAATAATTTAGGCAGTGCTTTGGAAGGAATTGGCGACATCCCCAGAGCAATTTCCTGTTATAATCAAGCCTTGACTATCGATGCAAAATGTGGTAAAGTTCATTTCAATTTAGCCTTAGCATTGCTATTGAGTGGAGACTTGCCGCGCGGTTTTGCCGAGTACGAATGGCGATGGGAAACAGATCAGGCAAAAAAATTGCAGTGGTTTCATTTAGCACAGCCAGTTTGGGATGGTTCTGACTTGAATGGAAAAACTATTTTGCTCCGCTGCGAACAAGGTTTGGGCGATGCAATTCAGTTTGTACGCTACGCGCCAATTGTCCAGCAAAAAGGTGGCAAAGTAGTTGTTTCTTGCTATCAAGAACTCAAGCGTTTATTTAAAGCAATTCCTGGGATTGAACAAGTCGCAGTTAGAGTAGAGGAGTTGCCGGAATTTCACTTGCAAGCACCGCTGATGAGTTTGCCATATATTTTGGGGACAAATTTAGAAAATATCCCGGCAAATATTCCTTATTTGTCACCTCCTGCTGGCTGGAATTTTTCCCTGGATTCAAATCATAATTTAAAAATAGGGATAGTTTGGGCGGGAAGTTCGGAACATTTGAAGGATTTTATGCGATCGACTGATTTAAGCTATTTTCTGAAATTGTTAGATATTCCAGGGGTAAGTTTTTACAGTCTTCAGAAAGAAATTTCGGCTGGCGAGCGCACTTTGTTAAATCAAATTCCAGTCACAGATTTAAGCGACAATTTAAACGATTTTGCCGATACCGCAGCGGTGATATCGCAATTGGATTTAGTAATTTGTGTCGATACCGCTGTCGCCCACTTAGTCGGTGCTTTGGGAAAACCAGTCTGGATTTTGCTATCTTTTGTACCCGATTGGCGGTGGATGTTGGAGAGAGAAGACAGCCCTTGGTATCCGACGGCGCGCCTGTTTCGCCAGCAAAAACCGGGCGATTGGGAGGGAGTATTCGATCGCCTAAAAACAGCCTTGCAAGAGATGGCCCGCACGCACCTTCCACAAGACAGGGCGGGCCTGGGGGCACAAGACAGGGCGGGCACGGGGGCACAAGACAGGGCGGGCCTGGGGGCACAAGACAGGGCGGGCCTGGGGGCACAAGACAGGGCGGGCACGGGGGCACAAGAGAGGGCCCCCACGCACCTTCCACAAGACAGGGCGGGCACGGGGGCACAAGACAGGGCGGGCACGGGGGCACAAGACAGGGCGGGCCTGGGGGCACAAGACAGGGCGGGCCTGGGGGCACAAGACAGGGCGGGCCTGGGGGCACAAGACAGGGCGGGCCTGGGGGCACAAGACAGGGCGGGCCTGGGGGCACAAGACAGGGCGGGCCTGGGGGCACAAGACAGGGCGGGCCTGGGGGCACAAGACAGGGCGGGCCTGGGGGCACAAGACAGGGCGGGCACGGGGGCACAAGACAGGGCGGGCACGGGGGCACCGCCCCTACAGTCTAATTTATTATCACCAGCGCAGGTAGAATTTCACATAGCAAATGCCCTCAAAAAACAGGGTAAAAAAGAAGCAGCGATCGCCCGATACGAACAAGTAATTACTATTCATCCTCAGCACGCAGAAGCCCATAGTTATTTAGGCTATCTCAAACAACAAAATGGGCTAATATCAGAGGCAATTTCCCATTATCAACAAGCGTTAGAAATTAATCCCAATCAGGGTGAAACTAACTTATACTTAGGTTGCGCTCTCGAAGAACAGGGAAAAGTTGCAGAGGCGATCGACTATTACGATCGAGCAATTCAACAATCTTCAGACTCACCGAATACTCATTTTAGACTAGCCTTAGCCTTGCTCTTAACCGGCAATTTCCCGCGCGGTTTTGCTGAGTATGAATGGCGCTGGAAAACTCAAGAATTGGAACCCAGATATTTCGCCCAACCGCTTTGGGATGGTGCTGATTTGCAGGGAAAAACAATTCTGTTGCATCCCGAACAAGGTTTAGGTGACACCATTCATTTTATCCGTTATGCAGCTTTAGTTAAACAAAAAGGTGGCAAAGTTATTGTTGCTTGTCATCAATCACTGAAGCGTTTGTTTGAAGGAGTTGCAGGGATAGATCATGTAGTATCAAGACCGAAGGATTTGCCGGATTTTCAAGTACAATCGCCGCTGATGAGTTTGCCACGAATTCTGGGTACAACTTGGGAAAATCTACCCGTTAATATTCCTTATTTAGCTCCTCCCCAGAATGCTAAATTTTTGATACAATCCAGTAATCAACTAAAAGTTGGGATTGTTTGGGCGGGCGGCCCGCTGCACCGAAAAAATAATGATAGATCGTGTAAATTGACCAATTTTATGCAATTCTTAGATATTCCGGGAGCAAGTTTTTATAGCCTTCAGAAAGATTTGTCACCGGGCGATCGCAGTTTATTAAATCAACAGCAAATATCAGATTTAAGCCAAGAGTTAGGAGATTTTGCGGACACCGCAGCCATTATTTCCCAACTGGATTTAGTAATTTGTGTAGATACTGCTGTCGCGCACTTAGCCGGTGCTTTAGGAAAACCAGTCTGGATTTTGCTATCTTTTGTACCCGATTGGCGGTGGATGTTGGAGCGTGAAGATAGCCCTTGGTATCCCACTGTGCGCTTGTTTAGGCAACAAAAAGCCGGTGATTGGGAGGGAGTGTGCGATCGCATAAAAACAGCCCTACAAGACACAGTAAGCACGGGAATACAAGAGAGGGCGGGCACGGGGGCACAAGAGAGGGCGGGCACGGGGGCACAAGAGAGGGCGGGCACGGGAATACAAGACACAGTAAGCACGGGAATACAAGACACAGTAAGCACGGGAATACAAGACAGGGCGGGCACGGGGGCACCGCCCCTACAGTCTACTTATTATCAGGATCAGCCTCAAATTCAACCCCCAGAAACTCCCCCAAAAATAACAGGAATTGGCATCACATGGCCAGTCAGCGTCACCAGCGGCTGGGGAATTTACGGCATCAATTTAACACTGCAACTGCTGCGAAATCCCGCCTGGGAAGTTGCACTTTTAGCACCACCTTCCATCTCAGAAATTAATCAATCCGCTGCACAAAGCGCTGTTATTACCCTTAGTAGAAAAACAGAAACAGTTTCAGGAATTAGTCAGCCGCCAATTCAGACAAACAGATAAATTGCAACTTTCCCAGCACTTTACGCCCTCGGCAATAATTTAGTATCATCTGGTGTGGAAAATCAAATTACCAGTGCTTGTCAAGTAGGAGTCATCTTTTTTGAAGACACCAGAATCACAGCAGAAGCACTCGAAAAAGCCAAAAAATATAGTGTGATCGTCGCCGGTTCTAACTGGAATGCCGATGTTTTGAGAAGCTACGGCTTGACTAATGTGGCGATGGTAAATCAAGGAATTGACCCCACAATTTTCCATCCGGCACCTAAATCTAATCTATTTGGCGATCGCTTTGTCATCTTCTCCGGCGGCAAACTCGAATATCGCAAAGGTCAAGATATTGTCATCGCCGCTTTCAAACAATTTCGCGCCAAACATCCCGAAGCATTATTACTAACAACATGGCATAACTTCTGGCCTCAGTATATGCTGGGAATTGAACAAACCGGAAACGTAGCCGGACTTCCCAATATTAACCGCGACGGAAGTTTAGGAATTTCCCAATGGTTAGCAGCTAACGGTTTACCCGTGGAATCTTTTATCAATATCGGCTTAATTCCCAATCACCTCGCCGGACAAATATTGCGAGAAGCCGATGCTGCTGTTTTCACCAATCGCTGCGAAGGCGGCACTAATTTAGTCGCAATGGAAAGTATGGCCTGCGGAATTCCTACTATTTTATCAGCAAATACTGGTCATTTAGATTTGATTCACAGCAATAATTGCTATCCTTTATTAAGTCAGCGACGAGTTAAACCGACTGCTCATTTTCCTGGAATTCAAGGCTGGGGAGAGTCTGATGTTGAAGAAGTTATTGAGGCTTTAGAGCAAATTTACACTAATCGTGAAGAAGCCAAACGTCGGGGTTTAGCTGCGGCTAATTTTATGCTTAATTGGACTTGGGAAAAACAGGTTAATCGTTTTCTGAATATTATTGGCGGGCTATATACATAATTCCCGTAGGGGCGGGTTCATCAACAATAATCGCCCCAAAACTAACAATTTCAAAAACCCGCCCTCTCACCCAACAAACAATATTAATGTACATTCAGATTTACGGTGGGGCGGGGGCGGGTTTATATTAATTGTCGGTGATTATTATGTATGGTTGGCGAACCCGCCCCTACAAATAAAATGTAGGTTGAAATTACAATTTCAATCCACCGATAGATACTGTAGGGTGCGTCGCACTCGACAATCTGCAATTAAAATCAAAAATATAGCAGCGACGCACCCTACCAGATAAAAAAGATTAATTTGCGATTGATTCCAATAGTTTGTTAGCACTGTTTACACTTTCAATATCGTATAGTTCTGGATTGTAAGAAACAATTTGTGCTACCAATTTGTGATGGTATTGTTGAGCTTTTTCATTCCTAGAACCATGAGCGCGACGATAATTGACAACGACTTCTCTAGTTCCCAAAAAAGGAATGCTGTGCTTGTGACAATTAACCCAAAACTCCCAGTCTTCGTAACCCTCTTTCATCTCAGATTTGTAACCCCTGACCAAATCCAAAACGGATTTGTGATAAAGTGAGGACGGGTGAATCATGTTAGATTGCTTGATATTTTCCGGCGAATACAAATCGTAACTGGGTACGGTGCGATTTTCAGTGCCAAACAGTTGATAAGAACCAAATGCTACGCAAGGTATCTTTGATTTTAGACATATTTCTAAAAGACAAATCAAGGCATTTGCAGCTAAGATGTCATCGGCATCCAAGGGCATGATATATTCGCCCTTTGCTGCTGCTGTGCCAGTATTTCTAGCCATTGATATCCCTTGATTAGCTTGTTCTACTAGCCGAATTTGATATTGGGGATTTGCTGCTATCAATTTTTTGGCTACTGTGCTGGTAGTATCTAAACTGCCATCATTGACAATGATTA
Organism: Microcoleus sp.; assembly: GCA_042408215.1. Classification (GTDB taxonomy): domain Bacteria; phylum Cyanobacteriota; class Cyanobacteriia; order Cyanobacteriales; family Microcoleaceae; genus Microcoleus. The sequence continues at coordinate 172,110 of JAYFMW010000006.1, forward strand.
TTTCCCAATTTTTGTAAGTTTGATTGATAACGCTAGTTACTGCTTGCGACAAAAAATGAGATTGATTGTAACAGGGAATAATCACAGATATCAAAGGTTGACTTTCAAGTTGTGGGGAAGCTGTTACTTGCTTGACACTTTCGGGATGGTTTGAGCGTGCATTTTGGGTGGAGTTTCTAGCAGCTTGTAAGCTGGAAAAAAAAATATTTGGATGGACGATCGCTAATTGATTCAAATCAGTGTTTAGATACTCGTTATTGCTAATATTATACCCTTGCAAATGTGCTGGCAACTCCCAGGAAATATTGGGATCTGGTTGATGTTTGACAGGCTCGACATTGCCCCGCCAAGCAGCACCCATAATTTGCATTGTTTGATAAATTATAGTATGCCATCCCCTTTGTTTCAAGTAATCTAAACCTTTAGCAACATCGGGAGCAGTTAAATCATGAAATAAAATTATCGCATCTTTTTCGGCAAATTTATCACAAACAATTGCGTCATTTAATGGCCCGTCACCTTCGTGTTCTCCGTCAATAAAAATTAACGACCATTTGCGGTTAAATTGAGCGGCAAATTCTTCTACTCTTTGGGGGCTGTAGCCCGGTATTAGCTCGACGGTTGTTTGAACTCCCGACGCATCAAGAGCGCCTTGAATTGAATCGATTACACTTTGTCTGATGTCATCTCTTTCTAATAGCGGATCGATGACATCTAATGCAACTCCTGCGAGGGCTAAATGACAGGCTGACCAACCCAGCCAGCAACCTATTTCTAAAGCTTTTTTACCTTGAAATTGTCGGGCTGTATTGTAAAGGATGTGGGCTTCGTCGCGACTGAGAAATCCGACTGAGGGCGCTCGCCGATCGACATACCAATTGTGAGGAATTTCTCGACGTAGATAAGGCCACGGACAAGTCTGAGTATCGCTGACAATCATGTTGGGAAAGTAGGCATCAGGGAGGATAATTTTAAATCCTGGCGAGATGTAATCTCCTGGGGGCAATAAAGTATTATTTGTGATTTCTGACTGTGCTGGTACTGTCATTTTTTGCTCTTGAATGGGTTGGTAGCGGAGGCTTATTTCTATTGTATCCCCATCAGTTGTTGCCAATTTTACCAAGTCGTGTTTGTGACCGGTCATGTGCAGAATGCCGATCGCCTCCTGTGGCAAATACGGCTCCACAAAACAACCTCGCTGCTTGTCCCACACGGGCAAACCAAAGTTACAACTCCAGTTACACCAAGCCGGCAGCATCTCTGTTTTCTCAAATAATTCAGTGCCGTAAACCAAGCGATTTAAGGCAATTTGGTCCGTCATCAAAGAGACGTGTTGCTGCAATCCCTGTGCCAAATATTCCGCCCAAAGTTCCCAGTGCAGAGCATCTTTGTGCAGCGCAAAAACACCAGCATTTATGGTAGGATAGCTGTGTAACTCTTGGGCTACTTTTTCCCCAAAAGCTGCTTGATAATCGCGATAAACAAATTCGGAGTACCAAGGCAGTTTGCCGTAAGCTAAATAATAACCACGATCCAGTTCTGGCACAACTGCTAAACCTCGCTTTGCCGCTCCTTGAACTAATAATCTAACGGCTTTCCAATCTTGTAGCCAAGCATCAGCATCTATCCACAGATAGATGTCAAAATTTGGGAAGTATTGGCGCAAAAACGGACGTGCTAAAAGTCCTTTGAGGTAGTGAGGAGCTTCATTTCTGCCAGGAAAGTCAAAGTCCCAATCGGGTTTTTGAATGAAATTAACTTGTGTTTCTAGCCACTGTAATTGATCGGGAGTGCAGCCGAGATCGAAAAAGCCGATCGCCACATTTTCACTTTCTGGTTTTTGCCGCACCGATAAAATAGTGCCTCGCACCAGTTCAAAGTAATTTGCATCAGCGGCCGTAATGATGATAAGCTGCATAAATATAGGATTTTTGGTTAAGGATTGGGCATTGGGCATTCGGCATTGGGAATTGGGAATTGGGCATTGGGAATTGGGCATTGTTTAAATATTTCCCTCTTCATGACCTCCGTTACATCCGTTACATAATCCGTTGCCGAACTTCCTTCTTCCTTAAATTATACTATCGAGGAGGACTTATGAAAAACCCAAAAGGGAAAGTTTACCTAGTCGGTGCGGGGCCCGGAGATTGTGACTTGATGACAGTGCGATCGCACAAATTGCTATCCCAAGCCGAAGTCTTAATCTACGACGCTCTAGTCGATATCCCCCAACTCGAATTAATCCCAGTAACTTGCCTCAAAATCGAAGTCGGAAAACGCGGTGGCAAACCTTCTACTCAACAACAAGAAATCAACCGTTTGCTAGTAGAACACTGCCACAGAGGCAAACAAGTAGTACGCCTCAAAAGCGGCGATCCGTTTATTTTTGGACGTTCTAGCTCCGAAATTCAAGCATTAATAGCAGCCGACTGCGAGTTTGAAGTAATACCTGGAATTTCATCTGCATTCGCCGCACCATTGTTAGCAGGAATTCCCCTCACAGATCCGGTAATGAGCCGCTGTTTTGCAGTGATGAGCGCCCACGAACCAGATGCTCTGGAATGGGAAGCATTAGTGCACATAGACACTTTGGTAATATTGATGGGAGGGCGCAATTTAAGTGAGATTATCTGGCAATTACAAAAACACGGATTATCGAGCCAAACTCCGATCGCCATTATCCGAGATTGCGGCCGCCCCGAACAACAAATTTGGCTCGGCAATCTCTCTGATATTATACATAAAACAACAGGTGAATCTCTGTCACCTTGTGTGATAATTATTGGGGAAGTAGTAAGATTACGCGAATATTTAATCCAGCCACAAAGCACCAACATGATCGATATAAATGTCCCTCTTAATAACAGCCAATTGCCACTAGCAGGAAAAACTATTTTAGTCACCCGTGCAGCTTCTCAATCTGGTCAATTTAGCGATCGCCTCCAGCAACAAGGAGCCCGCGTTATCGAAATGCCCGCCCTAGTAATTGGCCCGCCTTCCACCTGGGAACCATTAGACAGTGCGATCGCCCAATTGTCAAGTTTTCACTGGTTAATTCTCACTTCCCACAACGCTGTAGACTGTTTTTTTGCCAGACTAGAAACCAGCGGCAAAGATTCCCGCAGCTTGTTCGGCATCAAAATTGCAGTTGTCGGCAAAAAAACTGCCGAAAGTTTGCGATCGCACTCTTTGCAACCTGACTTTATTCCCCCCAACTTTGTCGCCGATTCCCTAGTCGAAAACTTCCCCTGGGAGGGCGTGGAGGGCGAGCACGGGGGCATCGCCCCTACGAACTGCAAGATATTATTTCCGAGAGTAGAAAGCGGTGGGAGAGAAGTTTTAGTCAAAGAATTCACCGCCAAAGGAGCGCAAGTAATCGAAGCACCAGCCTATCAATCTTGTTGTCCCGAAAGTATCGACCCGATCGCCCTAGCAGCACTGCAAAATCGGGCAGTGAATATTATAACATTTGCCAGTTCCAAAACCGTACAAAATTTTTGCAAACTCATAGAACAAAGCCCCGAATTGTCCAGATCGCAGGATTGGTTAAAAAATGTTTGCATCGCCTCCATCGGGCCGGAAACTTCCAAAAGTTGTTATAATTTATTGGGTAAGTTAGATGTAGAAGCCAAAGAGTATACCTTAGATGGATTGACAGAGGCGATCGTTCAATGGGTTTCAGAAAATCCAACATAATATCAAGTCCGATAGATTAACCATGATTCTCGTAGGGGCGGGTTCACCAACAATAATTGCCAATAATCGACAATCTCATAAACCCGCCCCCACCCAACGACAAATCATCATCTAAGAAGGCGAGATAAGTAGTAAACTGGTTGTCAGATAATTAGAGGGAATTGAGGAACAAAATAGCCAGTAAAATTATCAACAATAACAAAACCCGTGCAGTCTACGTCAAGCAAATAATAGACATCTCCCAAAAAGCCTGTCAAGAACAGGCAGGATGCCTGTTCCACAATAAACTAATTAGCAAAAGCCATGAATATAAATTTTTCTCGTTTCGACACCTTAAGCAGCGTGCTAGCAGGAACCAGCGTCGCCGCCTTAACCATAATCATCAGCCAACCGGCGATCGCCAAAACGCCCCAAGCAGTCGCCAACATTGCCGGCCCGCTGACAGTACAAATTAACAGTTCCCTAGGAGACGGTTCCGGCGTAATTATTGCCAAAAACGGCAAAACTTACACAGTTTTAACAGTCAACCACGTAGTAGAAAAAGCCGACGTCAAATACACGGTTCGCACTTCCATCGGCAAAAACTATCCAGCAACCTCCGTCACCCGCTTGCAAATAGCCCAAACCGACGCGGATTTAGCCGTAGTCAAATTTGAAAGTCCAGAAGAATATCCAGTGGCGACGATCGCCGATTCCGATCAAGCCGTCATTGGCACTCAAATCTTCGTTTACGGCTATCCCGCTACCGGAGGACTTTTTGGGGCAGAAAGAGAACCAGAACTCTCTCCCGGACTCGTTACCAGCCGCCCCCACAATCGCCCGGAAGGTTACACATTGCGGTATCAGGCCGTAACTTGGAGTGGCATGAGTGGCGGGCCAGTTTTCGACTCCGAAGGCCGAGTCATCGGCTTACACGGACAAGGCGAATTCGGTTTCGCGCAAACCAGTTCCGGTGAAGTCGCCCCGATTAAAACAGGATTTAACGCAGCAGTTCCGATCAATACTTTTATCGCAAAACTGGTGGCGGCGGGAATGAACAAATCCGAGTTGAAAGTAGACAATACTCCCGCAATCCAAGGCCCCGTATCCAGCGCTAATCCTCCAGATGCCCAAGCCTATTATTTTCGCGGACTTTCGCGGTTAGATCAAGGAGATGCTTGGGAGGCGATCGCCGATTTCAACAAAGCACTTGCTTCCAAGTCCAACTACACTCCCGAATTGTACTTCAACATCGGCAATGCCCGCACTCTCATCAGCAGCGTCGATTCAACCCGTGGGCCCAGCGCTATTCAAGCATACACGCGGGCGATCGAAGCCAATGCCGGCTTTGCCGACGCCTACTACAACCGCGCGTTAGCCCATCTCGAAAACAAAGACAAACCCCAAGCAATTGCCGACTTTCAGAAAGCAGCAGAACTGTACAAACAAGGAGGGAGAACGAGTGCGTATCTAGACGCGCGTAAAAGAATCGAACAGTTGCAGTGAAATTTGAAGTTAGTAGTTCTGGACTCATATCAATTCCGGTAACACCAATTTAATGGGTCGTTGCATAGATCTCGATCCCCCTAAATTCCCCTTAATAAGGGAGACTTTGAGCAGAATCTTGTTCCACCCCCTACTCCCCTTATTAAGGGGGGTTAGGGGGGATCAGATTCTACGGGGCCTCATAAAAAACTGGTGTTACACCGGAATGATATAGAGGAGACGGCTTGGCCTTAGTCCCTACCCAAAATAATATTGTAGGGACACTCCAGGAGCCCATTGGTGTCAACTTAAGCCTGAAAGCCCTGAGAAATCTGGTTTTTACCTGAGTCTAGATCCCCCTAAATCCCCCTTAAGAAGGGGAGTAGGGGGTGACTTTGATCGGACTCCTGTCCCCCCCGACCTAAGGGGGGTTAGGGGGGATCTGGCCTTAATCGTCAAACAGTAGTCTGTGACAGGGTTTGGCCTTAAGTTGACACCAATGGGCAATGCCCTCTCCTAATTTCGGCAATAATTCCGAATCCTATAATTGTTTATGAATGATTTAACCTTTCTAGGGCGCAGAGGGCGCGGAGGAAGAGAGGGTTATTTTGGGGTAGGGAAATGAGATTATTGGTGATTGGAACCAACAAATAACCAATCACAAATAACAACTAACAAATAACCAATAATACCAATTTAATTTGAAGTTGCATATATTCCGATCCCCCTAAATCCCCCTTAATAAGGGGAGTAGAGGGTGACTTTGACCACACTCTTGTCCCCCCCTTATTAAGGGGGGTTAGGGGGGATCAGATTCTATGCAGCCTCATAAAAAATTGGTATAACAAATAACCGATCGCAATTACCAAGGCGAACCAATCATCGTAAAAGCCGCCCAATAATAAGGATGGGACAAATTTTTGTCTCCCTTGGCTGCCAATTCCGCAGGCAAAGGTAGAGCCTGATTATTTCCCGATCGCACCAAATAACCATCCTCCAACCGCACTTCCCCCCGCAACATCGACAACTGCGCCTGCCGCAAAGCCTCAGCCTTAATCGGTGCCGTGCGTAACTGCTGGTAAAACTCCGTCATCAGCCCCAAAGTACCAGCATCGCTGACATACCACAAACTCGCCAAAGCCGACTTTACCCCCGCGTTTACCGCCAACCCCGCAAACCCCAACTCAGCTTGTTCGTCCCCTACCGCCGTAGTGCAAGCACTCAATACTAACAACTCCACCTGCGGATTCGATAACTTCAACTCACCCAACTGATTCAACCGCAACTTAGTATCCCAAAACTGAATGTAAGAATTTTCTGCACCCCCAGGCTGAAAATCGCCGTGAGTAGCTAAATGAATAATTTTGTATTGCGGTTGCTTGCGCTTATTCCTCAAATTTTCCAGAGTAAAACTCTCGTTAAGAAAAGACAAACCAGGCCAAATCTTACCCACAATTGTCGATATTTCCAGTGGTACAGCCGGCAAAGGATTTTGAGCGTATTGTTCGGGAAATCTCGACGCACCCATCGCGAAAACTTCAGAACCCTTGACATCCGCATAGCGAGTATCAGTCAAACTCAAACTGGGAATCAGCCCCAAACTGTATTTTTCTACCAAAAACTGCTTGCCGTTGTAAAGAGCAGCCAAAGGCAAAGTTCGCAAACCTGCATCCATCGAAAACACCAACGTGTCAATGTTGTGACGCTCCAATTCCGGTTGCAGCGGTGCAATTAGCCACTGGTAAAGTTGCTCGGCTGGTTCCTTGTAGTCAGCAGCATTTAATCTCCTGGGAGTTCGCACAGCATTAGTAAACTCTTTAGCAACTTGTAGCACTGTTTCGCGACTGGCTGGCACGCTTTTAAAAATATTTTTGCCGTCTGGTAACAGCAGCACTAATTCTAAATGGTTGGCTTTCGCCCACACGTAAACGATCGTCGGTTTAACCCCAGTCAAGCGATTGACGCTGCTGAGAGTATCTCGGATGCTTTGTGGCGTCACCGATTTTTCAGGGAGATTACTGCCAAAGTAACGTTCAAATTCTCTGCCCTGAATTTGCTCCCTTTGCTGCACTGCATCGATCGGATTTATTTGGGCGATTGAGTTCGATCGAGCAATCTCTGGAACTCTGGGATTCTCAAACGTTGTAGCACTCCCTGGCTTCTGTGTAGTTGCTCCTGTCTGCCCAACGACCGGGGCCTGTGTGGTGCCCTGGTCTGTTGACACCCACGGCGACACCAGTTCCGAGGAGCCGGCCGCCGGAGGATTCGCACCCGTCCCCAGAGGCGCAGCAGGAGCCTCTGGCGAGACATTTGTTGTACTGTTCTTTGCAGGATTTTCGATCGCCAGCGGACTTGCCACAGAAACCAATTCTTGAGTATTACCTGTAGTTTTCAGTTGCACAGTTGTCGTAGGCGCGGGACTCGGTGCGACGGCGATCGACCCGCTAGCAGTTGTGCCCGTGGCAGTGTTCGCCAGGGAGTTTCCCGTCGCCAAAGGAGTCAGAGTGCAGGTTCCCGACTTGCAATTGCTTTGTGTCAGCGTCTGTGAACCCGATCGCACTTCCCCGTCTGTAGAAATGCTCACGGTGGCGCTCTCGGCAACTTGGTTCTCGGTTCGGGTAGCCCGAAACACTCCCCCAGCGGTTACTTCAACATCACCGCCGGTATTGCCGCGAGCTTTGATCGAAGTAACTTCAACATCTTTCTGCCCAGTAATCGTACTCGAACCGGCATTTCCCGACTGAGAACTAGAGTTAATCACCCCTGTAGCGATCGAACCTGGTGCTGTAATCGAGATATCTCCCCCACTTTTGGCACCGAAAGCATCGACGTTGCCGGATGTTACGGCACCGGCGCTACGGATGTTGATATCCCCCGCCGCCCCGTTTGGCGATCGAGACGAAACCGTACCAGTCGTCACATTCCCCTGACTGCTAGTGATGTTAATGCCGGCATTCGAGGTAACGTCGCCGACGCTGACAGTACCGCCTAGCAGAGTAATCGAAGCGTTATCAATTCCTGCGATCGCACCGGTTCCCTGAATCGCACCGGTTCCCAATGGCGATCGAATCACGATCGGGTCTTGAAATGTAACTGCTGCGGGGGTTGTCGTTGTCGTTGTCGTTGTCGTTGTCGTTGTCGCTGTCGTTGGGGGAGAAATCGAGACCAGCCCGCTACCGTCTGCACGCCCGATCGCGATCGAAACAAACCCATTCCGCAAAGTCCCCAATTCAGCAGCAGTCAAGTCCAAAGCCTCAGTATCTGCCGAACCACCAAGAGTAATATTCTGGCGCGCTTCTGTCGGTTGTAGCACCAGATTACCGTTGCTTCCTACGGAATTTTTGTCACCAGTCAAGTCAATTTCGCTACCAGTTAAAGTAATATTTCCCGGTGTTTGCGAACCGCCAGCTTCGATCGCCCCCACACTGACCCCGTTTCTGCCCGTCAGCGTCACATTCCCCGCGCGATCGCCCCTAGAGTCGATCGAGACTACTGTCACCTTACCCTCAGCAGTAACGCTAACATCTCCTGCCGTCTGCTTCACCTTGGCAGCATCGACTGCATCCGGCACAACAGTTACAGTTCCCGTTTGTAGCTGACCGGTGGTCACATTGCCCGTTTTGCTAGCGAGGCTAATTTCCTGACCGTTAGTAGAAATATTACCAGTTCTGATATTGCCATCAGCTTTGAGAGTAATTGACCCATTGTCTGCCCCTGTCAGCAAGCTAGTTGTAGTGATCGTTCCCGACGCTGCCGGCGATTGAATAATTAGCGGGTCATAAAAAGTAAAATCATTGGCCACCAGAATCGAACCGGTACCGTCGCTGCTGCCGATCGTAATTCCACTAAACCCATTTTGCAGAGTCGAGAGGTCAATTGCCGTCAGATTCAAAAAAGTATTTGTGCCCACATCTCCCGTACCGCCGATCGCCATATTTTGACCGGTATTCCAAGGTTGCAACACCAAAAAGCCAGTACCGCTGACTGAATTCGCACCACCAGTCAAATCTATTTCATTACCAGTCAAAGTAATATTTCCCGACCCCGCTGCAATTCCCCTAACCGTCAGAATCTTCTCCGCCGTCAAACTCACATTTGCCGCGCCTTCAGCGCCACTGGCATCAATTTTTTCTGCTGTTACATTCACCCCTTCCAGCAAAATATTGCCACTGCTGTCGGTGCGAGTATTTAATGCAGAAATATTGCCCGCAACTGTCGCTCCCTGACTGATTAAACTAATATTTCCACCGTTACTTGACAAATTACCCGCAGTAATTTTGTTGCCCGAAATTGCGATCGAGCCACCAGCCGTGCTAATTCTATCTTGAGGATTCATCGAAAACGCGCCAGCACCGTTGCGATCGGCATCTGCCTTAAAAGCAATAGAACCTGTAGTAGCTTGAAAGCTCAACTGATGGTCAGCCAAATCAGCAATTGTAATATCATTTAGCGCTGACAAAACCACATTTGCCGTCGCCGACATACCTTCCAAAGCCCTCGCCGAAATTGTCAGCGAAGCCTCTGAAGTATTTGGCTGTACCGGTGAAGTTGCTGTTGCCAAAATATTGTTGTTAGCAATAATTGCCGCATCGTCGGCACTTTCTGCGGAATCTGTAATTAAAATATTCTCTGGATCTAACAGCAAAGTCCCCAAACCATTTGTCCCCGTGGTATCGACAGTACCGTTAAAAACCAATCTTTGAAGGCCCGAAACTTCCACAAACCCGCCCACACCACCGCTACCGGGCGTTGTCGAGACACCCTGAGCACTGATGCTACCCAAAAATGCCGTCGTATTGTCGGCCCAAACCACAACATTGCCGCCGTTACCTGCTTGAGTGGCATTTGTGGCGATCGAACTTTTGCCATCCACGTAAGTCATCGTCGCATTCGGCACCGTTCCCGCACCTCGGTAATCTCCCCCGATCCGCACCGTTCCGCCGCCGTCAGCTCCCGAAGCGTTGATCTTCGCTCCGAACAGCCCTACCCTGTCACCCAAGACATTCACAGTTCCTCCGGTGCCATTGGGGGCAGACACGTCCGCAGCACCGGATACAATTGCAGTTCCAGCCACAGCCACCACGGTTTCTCCTCCCGTCAGTACCACTTGACCTTGAGCGTTCGCAGTTATACCCGTAGCGTGAGCAACGCCCGGACCAGCCAGCAGCCGAGGTAAAGCCAAGGGAGAGAAGGGGATAGTTCCAGAACCCGACATTCCCGGAGACGGAGAAACTTCTAAACTCAGCAAAAGTCCGTTTTGACTCAGCCGCACCAGATTTTCCCCCGGTACAGCAGCCACAGTAATTTGACCCTTCGGGGCTGAAAGTTCTCCCGTACTGATCGCCGTGCCGCCCAGCAAAGTTAAATTTTGCCCATTACCAACAGCCAACTTACCGGCATTGACAATACTCCCCGACTGTGGGGGAAAAGCAAAAGCATTAGGCATTCCGACTAGGGCCGCGTAATCATTAACCCCAGTACCGTTAAACCATCGGTTGTCAAAACCGATACCACTAGCCGTGGTAGCAAAAAAAGACCCGGACACATCCAGTCGGGCATTAGTTCCGAAAATAATCCCAGCAGGGTTGATCAGGAATAGATTAGAATTGCCGCCACTAACTTTAATTAGACCGTTAATTAATGAAGCGTCGCCCCCGACAACGCGGCCGAGGATATTTTGAATCGCTGGGTTTGAGATAAAATTGGCAGTTTCGCCGGAATTGAGGCCAAACCGAGTAAAACTGTGGAATAGATTTGCTCCATCCCTTGATGGAGTGCCGCCTGTAATGTCGTAGCGAGTTGGCGGCCCTGTGGGGGGCCCTGGGGTGATGGCGGTACCGGTGCCGTCTGGGGCTGCAACAATAGGCCTGGCCGCAGCAATTTGAGATTGGGGATAAATTGCCAAAATCACCCATCCGATGCTGTTTTCTTTGAGGAAAAGCAGGTTGGGGGAAAAATCTAAGATCCACAATCCGGCAATGGGAATTGCTGCCAGAATTGACCGCACAGCACGTTGAGCATTCATAAGGTTTGCCTGAGTCTAGCCTTAATTCGAGTTGAGAATTGAGATTTTAGGTAAAACAGAGCAGATCGCACCCTCATCCTGACTATTTCTAACCTAGCTCGCGGATCGCCAAATCTCAAATTTTAAGTCGAATTTTGAGTGTGTCACCAACATAGCAAAGACTGCCGATCAGTGTCGAAACACAGAAAGTCAAAACAGAGAAAATTATGAGCGATCGAATTGTGCGGATCATCGGTTTGACTGGGGGCATCGCTACCGGTAAAACCGCTATATCTAATTATCTGGCCGATACTTACAAATTTCCGATTTTAGATGCCGATCTTTACGCCCGCGAAGCTGTGTACCCAGGTTCGCGAATACTGAATTCTATTGTAGAACGCTACGGCCCTAGTATTTTGCTTTCCGACGGCAATTTAAATCGGTCGGAGTTGGGAAATATTATTTTTTGTAACCCAGCCGAACGGCAGTGGCTAGAACAACAGATTCATCCTTATGTCCGCCGCCGCTTAATTGAGGCAACTGAAAGCTACATTTCTCGATCGAGTCTGGTATCTACAAGCACGTTGACTGTGGTTTTGGTAGTGCCGCTGCTGTTTGAAGCTAACATGACTGATTTGTGTACAGCCATTTGGGTTGTTTACTGTTCGCCCTCTGTGCAGTTAGAACGGCTTATGCAGCGAGATGGCTTGAGTTGCGATCGAGCTTTGGCCCGTATTAAAACTCAGTTGCCGCTAGATCAAAAGTGTCAAAAAGCTGATGTTGTTTTAGACAACTCGTCAACCCTCGACTCGCTGTTTATGCAGGTAAATGCGATCGTCAGCCGATTTGAGATTTGAGATTACTCCCACCTGAATCTGCGAAGGAATAAATCCGTTCCCAGGTTTAATTTAGCGCCAGATCGATAAATTATTAAGGTAATCTGAAGCATTTAAAAAAATTACAATTTAGGATTTTCTTTCGCGTTTTTTGGCGGTTGCTATATATAGCGGTTTTCAACCGCATGAGGTACAAGCCGATCGATGCCCTATGCCCACGGAGGCCTATGCCCTATGCCCAATCTCCAATCCCCAAGCGTACCTCATTGAACAGAGAAGCGGCTATATAGCAACCGTCAAGGCAGTTAGGATGTTTTAAATTGCTGAAAGCATTGATTTTATTCCTGATTCCTGATTCCTGATTCCTGATTTCTGATTCCTTCAACATCCTGCTCTAAGTGAACGCGCAACCAGAATGAGGGGTGTCACCCCCTATTTACGGAAGTCAAAAAAGTTGCAATTTTGGCAAAATTGCATTTTTTTACCCTGATAGCAGAGTACAGGCTGCGTATCAAGAAGTGGAAACTACAAACACCGAACTTTATGATGCGCGTTTACTCTTCTATCCTGATGCCAAGCCTGTTATTGAGCAGCACCGCAGTTAACGCTCAAAGCTTTGAAACTCGATCGACCTTTTTCTCTCAATCCAAATCTGTTCCCGAATTCTTAACAGCTCAAGATGACAATTCGACTTCTTCAGATAACGATCAAGATTCTGAGCCAGAACGAGGAAGCGGAAGATAAAGCCAAAAAACGGATATTTTTGCCAAAAAGAAGCGAAAAATACAGAATGATTATTTTTGTGATTTTTGCTTCTTTTTTTTGCGGAAACTCAGGAATTCAGATATTTTTGATGTTTTTTAAGTATCGGCGGAGCGGGTTTACAGGAGCGATCGGAGCATTGTCAATAAGCCCTCCGGGGCGGGTTCACCAATAGCTTTAAAGGATACTCAAAGACTAAAAAACCCGCCCCCACCCCGCGCGAGAGTCCTTTATTGACAATGGTGCTTGATGTGAATTTAACCGGACTTGATATCAATCCTCAGCAGCAGCTTCACCACCAACAACTACATTGCGAATCCGCAAACTAGGGCCGCCGCAGCCCACAGGTAAACCGCTTTGTCCACCCTTGCCGCAGCCGCCGGATTCATCCCAATGAAAATCGTCGCCGATCGCCTCAATATCGGCTAAAGTGCTGAAAACATTACCCGAAAGAGTAACATCCCGCACTGGTTCGGCCAATTTGCCATTGCAAATCATCCAAGCTTCGCCGGCACTGAAAGTAAACATTTCGCCGTTAGTCATGCCGCCCTGCCAATTGCGCGCATAAACACCTTCTTCGATGCCAGAAAATAAGTCAGCAACCGGTGTTGTACCCCGTTCGATCCAAGTATTGGTCATGCGGACGATCGGCGGATAATGATAATTCAAACAGCGAGCATTCCCAGTAGGCAATTCTCCCAATTTCCCAGCAGTCTCGCGGGAGTGCAGCCGCCCGACTAAAGCACCATCCTTAATTAACTGAGTAGTAGTAGCCGGAGTGCCTTCATCGTCGTAGAAATAACTGCCGCGGTGTCCCTCTGGTGCCGCACCGTCGAAAATTTGCAACTCTTTGGGGCCGAACTGGCGGCCGAGGGTCATAACTTCCAAGATGTCGGGATTTTCGTAGGCCATGTCGGCTTCTGAGAGGTGTCCGAAGGCTTCGTGGACGAATAATCCGCTGAGAATTGGGTCAATGACGACGGTGTAACTGTTGCCTTGGACGGGGGGTAAGGCTAGGGAGTCTACGGCTCTCTGGGCGGCGCTGCGAACTTGAAGATCGAGATCGGTTAAGTCTTCGTATGCTTTGCGGGAACCGGTGGTTTCGCGGCCGGTTTGTACGGTTTCCCCGCTGCGGGCTGTGGCGGCAAAGCGCATTTCCATGTCGGCCCAACCTTGTTCGAGCATTGTGCCTTCGGAGGTGGCGAGGATGATGCGCTGGGTGCTGTCGCCGTAGCGGACGGAGACGGTGGCGATGCAGGGGTCTATGCTGCGGAGAATGGCGGCGTAGCGATCGCACAATTGCTTTTTCTCGATCAGGGGAACCAGACGGGGGTCTGTTCCTGTCAGCGGTAGGAAGCAAATGTCCTGTACGGGGCTGACGGTTGCGAGAATTGTTTCTTCCTCGCCGATTAGTTTGGCGGCGGCGATGGCTTCTTCAATTCTTTCGGCGAGGGTGGAAAGTCGGTTAAAACTGGCAAAGCCCCAGCCGCCTTTGTGACAAGCTCGAACTTGGCCGCCAATGGAGACTCCTTCGCTGAGGGTTTCAATTTTTTCGCCCCGCAGCAGGATGTCGGTGCCTTCGGCTTCTTCTAGACGAATTGCTAGATAATCTACCTGGTTGCGGTAGCGTGCCATTAAGTCAGACAGCAGATTTTTGGAGTCAGCGATCGAGGTGGGCATGGGGAAAGCAGGGTGTTTAACTGCATCCATTTTGCACTTTTTCCAGGGCGATCGGTCTAGTTGATGAAAAATATCGGCCCAAGCGCGGAGATTGCGACTTGTTTGGTACGGTTTGCCAATATCGCGAATTGACAAAGGTAGATATGCTGTGAGTCAGGAGGAAGGCGCAAGAATTCAGCGGGTTTTTTTAATCCTTTTGCTGCCTGAATCCTAACTCCTAAACTTTCATATTAACAATAAATACTTCATTCTTGAGGGATCTGAAAATGGGTTTATATAGCCACCTAAATAAGTAATTAAGACTTGTTTAATTACTAAAACTATTGATTGTCTTCTGTCTTTCTACCGTGAGTCCTTCGACCCTTCGACTACGCTCAGGGTACTGCTATTGGGTCCCTGAGCGTAGTCGAAGGGTATTCTTCCTTCTTCCTTCTTCCTTCTATCCTTTACATCCGTTACATAATCCGTTGCCGAACTTCCTTCTATCCGTTACATCCGTTACATCCGTTACAAAATCCGTTGCCGAACTTCCTTACTTATATAACTGTGAATACTTACTTTTTACCGACAATAAGCGAGATTTTAGCCTCCGAAGGCAGAGAAAATGACCTCAGTCCCTTGGATGGGAGGTTAGCAGGAGAAAATAGTCGTCATCGGTGTCCAGGGAGCCGTGGGGCTTTCCGGCTGAAAGCGGAACAGGAATGGTATGGGGCGATCGCAACTTTGAATCAAATGCTCGATCGCCAAAAACAGGGACAAAAAACAGATATCTTGGGAGCAAATAGTCGATCGACTCTTCCCAATTCCTGTCAGGGATTGGTGTTGTCGGGCCCATCTTCCGTTTTAACAGACCCCGCTTTAGCTTCCGGGTTGGCCAATTGGATTTTCACCAGTATTCCAGACAATGATGCAGCTTTGTGGTCTTTTCGGGCCAGACAAACTTTAGCTTTACTCCCGGCTGCTGATGTGCAAATATCAGTGCCTGCTGCTGCGCCTGCGCTGGCTTTGGCGATGGGCGATCCTTTAGCCAACGAGCAGTTTTGTTTGGTTTTAACGGCTAGTTTTAGCCTGGTGATGGTTTTAGGCGAAAATGCTGTCGGCCTTCCCGCTTTTCTATTTTCTTTCGATCCGCAAGTAGTCGCTTCATCTTGGGCGGTTTTGCGGCGCAGGGTGACTGACAGCGAAGGTTTGCTGACCAATTCTGACGGCGGTATAAATCTGGCTGTTAGTCAATTAACTAATAATTCTACTAAATTAGATGCACTTTTCCAGCAGTTTTCGCCGGTCGAGCCAAATTATAAAATAGTCACGCAGTTCAGCCGCTTGTTGTTGAATAATTTGCCGGTTTGGAAAGAGGAAACAGGCAGAGTTAAGGATGAAAGAATTGATGATAGTTTGAGGGGAAGGCCTGAAAAGTTACAGGCTAAGAATCTCAACTGTAAATCTCCGATTCCTCACGCTACTAAAGAGGTGGAATTGTTGCAGGCGATCGCCCACGAAGTCCGTACTCCTTTGGCTACTATCCGCACTCTGACTCGACTGCTGCTGAAACGCCCGAAACTCGATGCGGTGGTCATCAAGCGTTTGGAAATGATTGATGCTGAGTGTACCGCTCAGATCGATCGCTTCGGCTTAATTTTCCGGGCCGTAGAAATGGAAATGTCCCAAGCGAAAAATTCCGCTGTACAGCTAACAGCAATGTCCCTCGGTGAAGTGCTGCTTCATAGCATTCCGCGCTGGCAAAAACAGGCCTGTCAGCGGAATCATACTTTGGAAGTAATTGTCCCGAAAAAGTTGCCGGCGGTTGTCAGCGATCCGACTATGTTAGATCAGGTTTTAACTGGTTTGATTGAGAATTTTACTCGGACTTTGCCGGCGGGGAGTCACATTAAAGTGGGGGTGACTTTGGCGGGCGATCAGTTAAAGTTGCAGTTGGAATCGGAACATTTATCTGAAGGTAATGGCCAATCGACTTTCGCAGCTAATACTAATGCTCCTTTGCGATCGATCGGACCTTTATTGATGGTGCAACCGGAGACAGGAAGTTTGAGTTTAAGTTTGAGCGTGACTAAGAATTTATTTCGGGCGGCTGGGGGAAAGTTGGTGATTCGTCAGCGGCCTGAAAAGGGTGAGGTGATGACGGTGTTTTTGCCCCTTCAGTAGTTATTAGGTTCCGGGGCGGGTTTTACCAACCATAACAGCCCAAAATAAACATCTCATAAACCGCCCCCCCAAGCCCAAAAATCGGTTCCGGGGCGGGTTTTACCAACCATAACAGCCCAAAATAAACAATCTCATAAACCCGCCCTGGGCCGGGGGGATTCTTCTTCGCAACAGACAGGTAAATATAGACTTTGAAAACACGCCCTAGACTGTTAACAAGTAATGAACCCGAAAGGTATTTCTGGGCATAGCTTTTGGAGCTTTGCAGCCAGGCCAGAAATTTTTACGGGTTCAACTTTCAGCCGCCGATCGGACTTTCTGAGACTACTGCTGTCGATCGAGATCAAGCATTCGGAAAAACTTCCGCTGAAAACATACGGCGCAGAATCTCATAGAAGGGTTCACAATACTTTGCTTGTTCAGGTGACAGACAAGCACAAATTTCCTTCCGCAGTAAGTGAGTCATTTGGCTGACAAGTTCCCAGCTAACATTTAGTTTGGGGTAAATCATCACGCACAGCGGAAACAGTTCCGTCTCTAGGGCGTGCAGATTGCGTTCGAGCAGACATACCCACATATACACTTGGAACATCTCGACATCGCGGATACTAGATGTGCGGATATGTGGACTGTTGAGAGGCCCAGAATGACAACGATAGCGTGGATATAGTTGATTTACGCGATCGACTACCCGTTCAGAAATCTTGGTCATCACCGGAATCAGCACCCGTACAGATTGCAGTGCTATCGAATCCAATGGATACTTCGCCGCGGCTTGGTAGGCGCGTTGCAGAGGGCATATACAGATGATCGTCGAGAATCTTGACATAGTTAAGAAAGTTCTCCTGCTCGCCTTCGGGAAGCAAGTCCATCAACTGCATTCCAGTGTAGTGATACTGCATGGCCACAAAGCCCAGGACGCGGGGATCAATTGCTGTGACTTGCTTTCGGACTTCCCCGAGGACTGGGCTAACTTTGTTGACAATACTATAGGGTGGTAGTTGCTGAGCATAGGCTTCGATCGCAAACTTGTAGACTTTATGAATGCCGCCAGAAATCTGCCAGGGATCAATGAGATCGCCATCAATTCCGTGATTAACTAACTCTTTAGCCAGAAAATCATCGGTTCTAGTCCAGGATTTTGCGCTCACAGAACGCAGCGAATCTAACATTTTTTTTGCCATTCCGGCCCGGCGTCGTTCGACAAACTGATCGTCCACACCAGCCGCCACACCGCCTTTCATCTGCTCCATATATTTTTGGGCAAAGGAAACAGATAAGTCTACCGAAGGTGACAGAGGATCAAATGATGTGGAGTCAACCAAAAAGGGATAATTAGTCATGGATCTAGTGTTCACTGCGAAGAGTTTGATAATGATGGTTTGTTGGTTACATCTGTGATTTATGCGATCGATTATAATGATGTAAGTACCTGAGTGGATGTGATCTAGAATTTGATATCGAGTGATTTAGATCGTAGCGATCGCTATTCTTTGTAAAAGTGTTCTATATAATTATAATGGTGCCCGTCAGATTGTATCTAAGTCTAATGACTGATTTGTTATGTATTGAATATTATTTGTTGGGTGTTATTGGTTATTTTTATTACTTGTCAATAACCAATAACCAATAACCAATAATTAACGGCTAACCCGATTCATTCTTTCTTTCAGGGCATTTCGGGCTTGTTCTCGATCGTCAAAATGGACTTTTTCAGTGCCCAAAATCTGATAATCTTCGTGTCCCTTTCCTGCGATCAGCACGCCATCTCCGGGTTTAGCTTCCATAATCGCAGTGCGAATTGCGGTAGCTCGATCGCACAGGACGATCGGCTTGACTTCCGGCCCAATTCCTGCTAGGACATCCTCCAAAATCCGCTCAGGAACTTCAGTGCGCGGATTGTCGGAAGTAACAACAGCTAAATCGGCCAATTCTGCCACGATTTTACCCATGATTGGGCGTTTCGTGCGATCGCGATCCCCACCGCAACCAAACACACAAATCATCTGACCCGGAATAAACGGCCGCGACGCCTTCAACAAGTTTTCCAAACTGTCAGGAGTGTGCGCGTAATCCACAATTACACTAATATCTTGGTCAGGACTAATTTGCACCCGTTCCATCCGTCCCGGAACTCCCGAAAACTCCGATAATTTGTCCACAATTGCCGACAAATCCAAACCTAACTCCAAAGCAGCACCGACAGCAGCCAGCATATTTGATAAATTGAACTGACCGACTAAAGGCAAAGCAAAAGCAGTTTTTCCCTTGGGAGTATGCAAGATTCCTTTAACTCCATTGGGCTGATATTGTAAATCATCAGCATACAAATCTGCGGTTTTATCGCTAGTGCTGTAACTCCAAACTTGCTCAGAATTGAGACTTTCAACTATCCGCCGTCCGTAGGCATCGTCAATATTAACGACCGCCCGACCTTGGAGATAATTGGGACTAAATAACAGCGCTTTCGCATTAAAGTAATCTTCCATATCCCTATGGAAATCAAGATGGTCTTGAGTCAAATTTGTAAACACTGCAACTTCAAAAGCACAGCCCAAAACTCGCTGCTGTACCAAAGCATGAGAACTGACTTCCATCACAGCATATTTGCATCCAGCCGCTACAGATTCTGCTAATTCTTTTTGCAGTTCTACAGCAAAAGGTGTGGTATAAAGTGCGGTTTTTTCGTAGCCCGGCCAGCGCGTATAAAGCGTGCCGAAAATAGCGGCAGGCCACTGCATTTGATTGAGCAAAAATTCAATTAAATGAGTAGTTGTAGTTTTGCCGTTGGTGCCGGTAACGCCGACAAGTTTTAATTTGCTGGCTGGATTGCCATAAAATGCGGTTGCTATTTGAGCGCAAACTTGGGCCATATCCGTCGCTGGAATGACGCAAGTACCCCCCTCTTGGGAAGGGGTTTTTTGGGCTGCTTGGGTGGAAATTATGGCGGCTACAGCACCAGATTCGATCGCACTTTGCCAAAAATCTCCCCCATCTACCCGCGTTCCCGGCATTCCCAAAAATAAATCCCCCGATTGACAAGCATGGGAATTAGTCGATAAACCCTTGACTTCAGCGTCGAGGGCGGGATGTTTGGCATCAAAGGAAATGCTGGGAACCGCTGCTAATAATTCTCTCAATTTCATCTGAAAAACTCCTCACTTGGATGTCTTGAATCTATTCTGACTGATCTGTTTGCAAATATTTCTGTAACAGTTGCTTCAATTGAGCGACTGTGCAGCGGGGAGAAGGGCGGGGCAACAATTCTTCAGGGGAGAATACAGCATCGCCGGCAGAATTTATGCCCTCTTGTTGCACTTTAGACAAAACTGGCACTTCGTACTGGTAAGCTTGAAACCAGTCATCGCGATCGGTAATGTCTCGTACTTCTAGTTGAAATTTGAGGCTTTCAATCTGTTCGAGTTTTTCTTGCAGCCCTTCGCACAGGTGGCATCCGGGTTTGCTGTACAAAATCAATCGTATCATCTGGTAAAATTACACTCGATATTCAATGCTCAAACCTGCGATCGTAAGTTAGGGAACCAGACTTTGCAAGAAGCAAGTCATGGCATCATTGACCTCAATGCGCGATCGATGTTATCTTAGCATTGACGGCGAACCAATGACTGCGCTTTGCCGTCCAAACGCAACTACAAGCCCATCAAACCATAAACTCTGTCAGCAAAAAATGCAAATCACCCCTGAAGTCTCTTGCAGAATTAAACTATTGCGTCTGCCTCTAATTATTGGCATAGTCACTATTCATTCATCTATAGTTTCTTTGGGTTCTACTGACAAATTTTTCCAGACTTTTATTGCCGGAACTTGGGGCGGTTCTTGCGTGGCTTTTTTGTTTATTCTTTCAGGATTTTTGTTTTTCAGGAATTTTAATTTATCGTTAAATTCTTACTTAGAAAAACTTAAATCTCGGTTTGGGACGCTGCTGGTTCCTTATCTATTTTGGAACTTAGCTTTGTTGGGGATGGTCTTAATAGTCTTGAACGTACCAGCGACAAGTTCAATTATTCAAGGGCATTACAAGCAATACATCGGAGACTACAGTTTAGCCAATTTTATAGATTGTTTGACTGGCTACAAAAGCGGCTACCCGATCGCATTTCATTTCTGGTACGTCCGGGACTTAATCACGATGGTAATTCTATCTCCGGTATTTTTACTGGTAGCTAGAAAGATACCATATATAGGTTTGGCTTTATTTGCCGCGCCTTGGCTGCTGCGATTAGAACTAGGTTTTATTAACATCCAGTGGTTGGGGCCGTTGTTTTTTTATTTGGGATGTCTCATCGCTGTTAAAAACTTGGATCTAACTTGGCTCGATCGACAAAAAAGTTTGATAATAGGCATATATTTAGCGATGGCTGTAGTATTGACAGCAATGGAAACGGCAGACATTCAAACTTTCAAACACCTGTTTGAATGCTGCACGAGAGTCGTAGGTACGGCGGCTATTTGGTGCGCTTCCGATTTGGTAGCTGGGAAGCTGCAAAAGCTGCTGTTAAATCTTTCGGGATTAGCATTTTTTGTTTATGCAGCCCACGAACCAACGGTAACAGTTTTGAAAGAAGTTTTTGACAAATTGTCAAAGCCTTCAAATTCGATAACTGTGATAATCTACTATTTATTGATAGCGACACTTGCCACTTTAGTAACCCTGGCGGTGGGTACGATTTTGCAAAGGTATGCACCTAAGTTTTTCCAATTAATTACAGGTGCAAGGGGATAATCATTCGTTACCCGAAATACCGCCGGGACTTAAGTCCCAGCCTGCGATTTTGCCCTGCTTGTTAACGCCAATGAATAATGTTGCATCTTTACTTGACTAATGAATCAAAATTTTGTATAATGTGAAAATGGCCCTACAAAAAGGAGGCAGTATGGACTGCACCGAATACGCAGAAACCAAGCGAAAAGCAGCTAAGAAAATCAGCGCTGACATTCGAGAACGCTGGAACAATCGCATTGTCCAGCGAGAATTACACTTGATGGGTGAAGCGGGTGCCGTCCAATATTTAAGTGATTATGGGCGCGGAATTGGTACGGCAAAAGTGATTAGTTTTGCACTGTGTGCGGAGTCGGAAGGATACCCGGAAATGGCGATCGGCTTTTGGAAAAGAGCCTTTGAATTAGAAACTGGAGAAAAGCCGATCGCACTCAATGCTCAAAACAATTCTACCACCCATCTCGCGACTGCTGCAAAATCAACTTCCGCTGCCAAAAATGAGACTCTGAACAATCCCATAGTTGCCGAATTGCCTCCTCACTTGCAGCCGGGAAAGATTGTCACAATGCAACCGGTTGACGCGCCAAGTGAACGTTCTTATTACATCGAAAATCCCGATTATTGGGGACAGCCGAAGCGCGACGGCAATCGAGTAGTTGCGATCGCGACTAAAGACAAAGTATACTACCAATCGCGATCGACTAATCTACGACAACAGCCATCTATTGAAATCGAGGGAGCATTAATTGAGACAGCCACTAAAATTGGCACTTTTGTTTTAGACGGCGAATTGTATTACAAAAGCTGTACCGGCAGCGAACACCGCACAGGTGCCCAAGCTGCTACAGTTAATATTGAAAGCGGTTTGCCCACAATTCAGCCCAGCGCAATTTATGCCATTTTTAAATCTTTGTTTTTTCAAGGAAATGATTTAACTAAAGTTGCGGAATCAGCCCGAATTGCAGCGGGAGTTGAAGTTGGCGAAATCCTGGCGAGTTTATCTAAACAATTTGAAGTTTTACCGACATTTTGCACCGCAGCCGAAAAACTTTTACTGGCAAATCAGCAGGAATCAGAAAATAGAGAAGGCGAAGTTTGGGTTTTGCATAACTGCCGCTATGTGGGCGGTAAAGATGTTAAGAAGTTCCCGATAGTGAGGACTAAATACTGTCAGGAACTAGACTTGTTTATTGTCGGATTGACTCCGACAAAGGTTGCGGGACGCCCCTTTAGTGCGATCGAAGTTGCTCAAGAAATTGAGGGCAAATTAGTGCCAGTGGGAACAGTGGGAACGGGGTTTAGCGGGGAGGAAATGCAGGAAATTGCCCGACTCTACGAGGCTAACCCTAAAAACGTCAAAATTAAAGTGCGATCGCAGGGTTTGACAGAGAGTGGCAAACTGTGGCACGCACGATTTTTGGAGTTTTGTTGAATTTGTAGGGAAACGGCAGTGCCCATTGGTGTCAACTTAAGACTAAAACCCTTGATAAATCTCGTTTTTACGCTAAGTCTAGATCCCCCTAAATCCCCCTTAATAAGGGGGACTTTGAGAAGATTCTTGTCCCACACCCCCTACTCCCCTACTCCCCTTATTAAGGGGAGTAGGGGTTGAGTAGGGGGCAAGAAGACGGGGGGATCTAGATTTAACGATCAAACAGCAGATCGGTACTACATTTGATGTTAAGTTGACACTAATGGGCAGTGCCGTTTCCTACCCTGGTATGCAAATATTAACAAATATTATCAAATACAAAAATTGGAGGAAACATCAATGTTTGTCAGCAAAAATAATTTCTACATCTCCCCAGAAGATTACCTAGAAGGCGAGGGAGTAAGCCCCATAAAACACGAGTACAGACGCGGACACGTTTATGCAATGACGGGAGCAAAAAAACCTCACATTATCATTACTAGCAACTTAGTAAGACGACTGGGAAATCATCTAGATGACACGGGCTGCATCATTCTACCGTTAGATGTAAAAGTCAGACTGGAAGCAGCAAATTGCTATTACTATCCAGATGTAGCCGTGACTTGCGATGAAAGGGATGTAACTTCTACGGAAGACTTCATTCTCTATCCATCTCTAATTATTGAGGTGCTATCTCCTTCAACAGCAGCTTTCGATAGAGGCGATAAATTTGCAGATTACCAAACTTTATCGAGTTTGCAGGAATATGTACTAATCACTCAATCAGAAATCAAAATAGAGTGTTTTCGCCTCAATGCTGAAGGAAATTGGCTTTCTCAGACTTACAGAGAAGGAGATGAGTTAGAGTTAATGAGTATAAATTTTAGATGTGCGATCGCCCAAGTTTATCAAAAAGTCCCTGGCATTATATTGTGATATGTGAAACAAAAATTTTAGGAGTCAACTCCTCTCATCTTTACCTTGGCAAAAACATTAAACCAATTTCGTAGTAAGGACTTTAGTCCTTAAAATGAGGACTAAAGTCCTCACGACAAACTGAAATGATAGCTAACAATAGAAAAAACAATGATTAAAATTCTGCATCTTTCGGATATCCACATGGGAAGCGGGTTTTCCCACGGGCGCGTCAATCCAGAAACAGGTTTAAATACACGCTTGGAAGACTTCGCGAACACGCTGAGCAAATGTATTGACAGAGCGATTTCTGAACCTGTAGATTTAGTCATATTCGGCGGCGATGCTTTCCCCGATTCCACGCCGCCACCGTTTGTAAAAGAGGCTTTTGCGGGTCAATTCAGCCGCTTGGTTGATGCACAAATTCCGACTGTTTTGTTAGTAGGAAATCACGATCAACATTCCCAGGGACAAGGTGGCGCGAGTTTGGGTATTTATCGGACTTTGGGGATACCTAAGTTTATTGTAGGCGATCGCCTGGATACTCACCGCATCGAAACCCGCAGCGGGCCGGTACAGGTGGTAACATTGCCTTGGTTGACGCGATCGACCTTAATGACGCGATCGGAAACTGAAAACCTGTCTATGGGCGATGTTAACCAATTATTAACCGAAAAACTGACGATCGCCCTAGAAGGAGAAATTCGTCGCCTCGATCCAAACATCCCCACCATACTTTTAGCACACTTAATGGCAGATAAAGCGATTTTGGGTGCCGAACGTTTTTTAGCAGTTGGAAAAGGCTTTAATATCCCCGTTTCGATGCTAACTCGCCCTTGTTTTGATTACGTTGCTCTCGGCCATGTTCACAAACACCAAAACCTAAATTTATCGAACAATCCGCCCGTAATTTATCCCGGAAGTATCGAACGGGTTGATTTTAGCGAAGAGAAAGAAGACAAGGGTTTTGTGTTAGTTGAGTTGGAACGGGGGAGAGCAGATTGGGAATTTTGCACTTTACCTGTGCGAGTATTTCAGACTATTAAAGTGAAGGTTTATGACTCAGAAAATCCCCAATCAGAGTTAGTTAAAGCTATTGGGAAGACAGAGATACAAGACGCGGTGGTGAGATTAATTTACCAATTGCGATCGGAACAATTGGATTTAATTGACAACGCAGAATTGCACGCACTTCTGGGTGAAGCACACAGCTACACAATTCAACCGGAATTAGTCAGTCAGTTAGCAAGACCGCGATTGCCGGAATTGAACGCTAACAATAGTATAGACCCGTTAGATGCTTTGAAAACTTATTTAGCAAGTCGCGAAGATTTGAAAGATCTTGCTGAGAGTATGTTGGAGGCCGCGCAGGGTTTGTTGGGCGGCGACGAGAGCGAAATTATGTCATTCTGAGCGAAGCGAAGAATCTCAAACCATTGCAACACCCTGACAATAAGTAAGTCCTGTTACATAAGTCAGGGCTTACGCACGTAATACGATTTACTGTCATTACGAACGTAGTGAAGCAATGTTTCGACGGAGTTTATCCTGAGCGAAGCCGAAGTTTCGGAGACCATGTGAATTCCAAAAATCTCCGTATAAACCCTGTATCCCGATCCAAATATTTATGATAATTTTATTACATCAGTTCAAGTGTTAGCTATCAATTCATTGATCGGGGAAATCGAATGAATAGTTATGAACTACGGCGAAAAACATTACTGCGACAAATCTCACTGTCCTCACCCTCAAAAGCTAGCTTGCAATCAGTTTTGTATCAGTTGTAGTCGCACAATTGGGCCCCATCGCACCAGGGAAGTGAAATCTGAGTTTGTGCAGGTAACGAAGAAGGAACTTGCTCCCCAAGAACGCTTACCTCCTCGTTCAAAGCTGAATTTAACTTACGGTGATCTCCCCAGTAGACTGCGGAGTACGCCAGACGATTATTGGTCAAAACCTTCTCATTCTTGGCAGAGTTCTGCACCACAGAAGAATGATTTTCAGCGTGTATTGGGATATTAAAAGTATACTTTCGTTGAACATCCCGGAGAGTCGAGTGGGAGTTGGAGGAAATTATTTTGGCCGATCGTAATTGGTGCGGCGTTGTGGTTCTGGTTTTTCCGCTGATTCTTTGATAATTGAGAGGGTGATGAAGTATTTTTTGCTGTTTTTATTTGCTTTAGTAATTTCGGCGCTCCTGGTAATAACCTATGGGAGTAGAGAAGCAGTTGGAAATAAACATTCAAGAGTTGGAAGGATAGCAAACATGACATCTCAAGGATCGAATAACAGCAATAAAGTTAAACAAGATGGCCTCCTACTTGAAATCAGAGAGCCACAAATTATTGCACTAGCCATCCCAGAAAACAAGCCCAATGCCACGGCTCCAGTAAAGCTTGCTGTTGTCGTTACCAATAATACACAAACCTCAATTCCCTTCAGAATCTCTGGCGCTTTAATACCAGAAATTGTCGGGTCTGATGGTCAAGCACTGCACCGAAAAGAACCGAAAAATCGGCAAGTTGGGGTTGGCAAATATGATTGTGTATTACTTGGGGTCGGAGAACAAATAGGCATCTCTTTGGACGCAAGACTCTCTTGGCAGAATAACTTACTTCAACTCGTAGTACCTAATAGCCCAGACTACTGGCAAATTCCTACTAATTTCGATAACTCTTGGTCTTTTGATACTCTTGGGTCTGGGGAATATCAGGTTCGATTCTCTTATGACAGCCCTGTTGGGAATGTCTTTTGCTTAGACCCACAAACTGGACAAGAAAAGATAATAGAAGTAATCGAGACAGGTAAGTTGACAACTCCCTTCGCTAATCTTCGCCTAATTCAACCTGTTGGATTTAATAACAATGCAGTGGAAGTTGATGGCATTCATTTTGAAACCTTGATGCCGGAGCCAGTTGTTAACCGTGCTCAACAAGCAGGCGCAATGCAGAAAGTTCTGTACAGATTGGTATGCGGATTACCAACAACACACCAACCCCATTTTACTTCAGCTTTTATGGCACTTTTACTCCAGACCTTGTAATGCCAGATGGTCAGGTACAGCGGGGAGGCTACAATACCGACTGGATGAGAGGGCCTGAAGAATCTGACTTTCTGTTAGTCACACCTGGAAAAAGTCTGACATTCTTTCCAGCATCAGCCCTGTCTTTGAGGAAGCGCGAGCCAACTTTTCCCTTCTTGTCTACTAATGGATATGGTGGTTCATTGCCCTTTTGACTCACTCAAGCCAGGTATATATCACTTCCGCTTCCAGTATTACAATACGAGTGATACCATACCGAAGAAAAATCTTGCTGGGGAGTCGATTGAAAGTCGGCCAATAGAAAAAGTTTGGACTGGGCGGGTGGATACTCCCTTTGTTGAATTTAGCATAGTCCAGCCTTGAAATGAATGAGGAATGATTCAAGGCGGTGTGGTTCTGGTTTTTTCGCTGATTGTTCGGTAATCCAGAGGGACATGAGGTGTTTTTTTCGGTTTTTAGTTTACTACTTTCCCACGAAAAACAGTATCCATTGAAACTTTTTAGCTACAGAAGTCAAGATTTTCTCTGAAATCTTCCTTTAGGCATAACTAATATTACTGGGTAAAATTTGATTTCCTTCTCTGGATGTTACTAAAGTCAGTAAATTTTCGGATGTGGTCAGCATTTGTGCTGTGATAAAATTCGGAAATAATCTCACCAAACTTCTTTTAAATCAGCGTGCTACTGCTACAGTTTTTATTGTTTTAAACGTGACCATCCAGAACATCAGGATTGAGGCAAGAGGTTGGCGCTGCTTTTAGTAGCTGGCTTCGTATTGCGTTGGGATTATTTAACTAATCATCAGGCTAAAAAATAGCCCAGATTATGAAGCATTTTTTCCTGTTTATGTTGGCTTTAATCCTTTCTGTGACAATGGCACTAGGCTCTGTTTTACCTGGAGTTACTGCCTATAACGAGGGGGAAATAGAGAGGGTAGCTGACTTGAATCGAGGCAATACAGTATCAAACAGTCGCTACTCTGTCAGTGGCTCACGCAATGGCATTGTTACTGTCAAGGATGCTGTTTCTTCTGAGGTGATTCGTACCTTTCAAATGGATGCTGGAGTGGTTGTCAGAGAGACTTTTCTTTTGGAGGGTGGTAAGACAGTTGCTGCTTCGCAAAAAGACCATGCTGTTTTCTGGGAGTTGGCGACAGGTAAAGAAGTTCGCCGTTTTCCTCAAAGGATTTATGGCTTTTCCCACGATGAAACCAAGTTTTTTACTTACGAACTTCCGCAAGGGATAATATTCCTGCACAGCTATCCCAGCTTTACACTTGTCTGCAAATGGGAAAAAGGAGCTCCCGGGCCTGTGCAGTTTCGCTTTTCGCCAAACGATCGCTTTTTGAACATCACATTTGGTAACGGATATCCCCCGATCGATGAAAATTATCCTCTACCGGATCGGAGTGGAGGTCCGGTGAATTACGCGCGACTTTTTGACATCGAAACTTGTCAGGAAATTAAAGAATTTTCTCAGCTTGATTTGCTATCTATAGGCGAGTTTTCTGCCGATTCAATTTTTTTAGTGACGCCACGATATATCTACGTCGATGTTAATAGCAATCGATTTGTACGGACGTTGTGGCGTTTCAATCTCAAAACTTACCAAGTTGAAAAACTTGCTGATTAGGATTTAATACACTTTCAAGTAAATAGGAGTCAAGGCTATGTCACACCGAAATACTAGCACAACATACATATGTGCGATCTCAATAGCTGCATTTTTTGAAACCATTTCAAGCGGGGCAGTTTGTGCAGCACAACTGACTTTTGATGTAATCGTCAAAAATGAAGTTTTAGGTAATATTAGCCTGGAGAAAGAAACCAGGCCTGTCCCAACAGGAACCGAAGATGCAATTGTCGGTCAATTCGTTGCTACTAAAAATGACTGGAAAAATTTTCTCGGCGTCGATCATCTCAACTGGCTTCAAATAGTAACGCAAGATTCAAATCCACCCATACCTATTGACCCCCGCTTCGCCAATAACCCCCTAAAAGTCCCATATATAGATACCCCACCATCTGGTTATCTTAGTGGATGGGCTGACCAGGAACCTTGGTACTGGAATGAATACAGAATTCCAGAAGAATTAGAACCATTTCTACCCTGGAGTGAATATACCCAGCTAGCAGTACAGAGTCAAAACAATGGTCAGATTTTAAAATTCTCTGATGTACCGAGTGGTTCTCAAGCCAATAATCTCAAGTTTGAGACATTTTTGGTAGGTGATTTCGGCAACAAAACCTACGATTTTTTAACAAGTTTTTCCTGGTCAATTTCCCTCACTGGAGGCACTTCAAGTATCACAAATATCGAAAAAGGTGCAACATTTACCGAACAGTATGCCAACCTAGTTGAGGAACAGTTTGGGTACAAAAAGGTTGACCTACTCCCCACCTATTTATTTTCCAGTGCCTTATCTCCTGGCAAGGTGGATTCTTTTACAGAATCTGGACTTCAAGCATCAGCACCTTTTGTCGCCTGGACTAATAACTTTCCCGGTATCAATCCACCCAAACAACCAGACACAATTTTAGGAGCGTTTAACCAATCGGGAAATTTGATTGCGGTGAATGACGACGGTGGGCCGTTTGGGAGCAATTGGGGTTCAGGGATTAAAAGTTCTGTAAACAATGACGGTTCTCTCAAACTCAAGGTGAGTGGCTACAACGACTTCAACTTTGATGAGCGTAATGACTTTAGTGGCGACCCATGTAACGGCGGTAGCGGTGGTGGTGGATGTGTACGCAATGTACCACATCCTCAAGTTGGAAAATATGACTGAGCTGTCAAGATGTATCAAGATTATCTTCCTTCTCGCAGTAGCGTTTCTACGTCTGCGAGTAACGTTTATACGAATACAAGAACCTTGGCTGCTAGGAATATAAACCAGGAAATGTCTTTTTCCGAAAGCAACGTTTCTGACATAGCAAGCCTTTACAGCAACGAATCACCAAACGAAAAAGCCTCATCTGAAAAAGCCGAGGAGGATGCCCTCGCGGCAGAAGCTGTGCCCGAACCAACCACCGGATTAGGAACTTTATTAGCCCTAGCTATATTGCCTGTAATTAAAAGACTTAAAAATAGAAAAAATTAAGAGTAATGAAAACCCTCTACACCCTGCTATATGCCCTCAGCATCATCCTCATCAACCCGTGGGGAAGCAGCCGGGGCATCATCTGGACTTCCCCAAAAGTGTTCGTTATTTGGCTAATAGTAGGAGTCAATCTCGCCCTCTTGTGGGAACAAAGAAAAGCCATAACCATTCCCAGACAATGGAAAATCTCGCTAATACTTTGGACAATATTTCTATCAATCGGAGCTATCTCGACTCTACAAAGTCCTTTTCCCTTAACCTCTTTCTTCGGTCAAGATCAAATGGGAGACGGCTGGCTCTACTGGCTGTTAATTGCCGCCTTCACCCTCAGCAACAGCTTACTCCTAATCGTACACCCGCAACTGATTAATTCCCAATTCCAAGGACTGCTAATTGGTGGCATCATTCTTTCTCTTAGTATCTTCCCCCAAATCATCGATTGGCGGATCGACTATACCGCGACAATGGGGCAAATTATCAGAGCTGATGTCCTAGCCAGCAGTATTTTTCAAGGACAACAACCAATAGGATTGTACTCCCACAGAGGCCATGCAGCTATAGTTTTAGCATTAATAGTAATTACTACTATTGTGGGCTGGATTGGGAGATTTACGACAACTAAATTAACTGCAATTACTTTGATTTTAACTGTTCCTGCACTGCTGCTAACTTCTACCCGAAGTGCTATTTTAGCTTGGATTGTGGCTAGTGCCTATTTGCTCAGAGGCAAATATTATAAAATCCTTGTAGGAATTGTTCCGATCGCCATAATCGCTATTGGCATCATGACTGTCAGCAGACCCCTAGATTGGAGCAAACCGACCATCGCACAAATCATGTCTAGCCGATCGCCAATGTGGACACTCTCAGTGCGTGGCCTCAAAAAACGCCCGCTATTTGGATGGGGATTTGACGGTTTTGGCATTGCCTATCCCTACATCAGAAATCCTCAAGTAACTCCGATCGTTGTAAATTTAGACGAGTTTACTTACGACTATATTAACATAAAAGGTGAAATCAGCACTAGAGAAATTTCTACTTACAAAGCTCACAATTGGATTCTGGATACAACCCTATCAGTTGGCATTTTAGGGCTGCTTGCTGCTATGGCACTTTGGGGATATTATGTGTGTTTAGCGCTGAATTATTCTCTGGGTGGCCTTGAGGCAGTTGTTATTGCTTATTTGATTTTTACGTTCACTTGGTTTGACTGCGCTCAATACGCACAGATTGCCTGGTGGACGATGAGTTTCGCTGGAGTTAGATATCCTCATGCTCTGGGGCTGGAGAAGAGAAGATTAATTTTATACAAAGTTTAGTATTAGATCGAGTCCGGGTTAATTAACCCCTTGATTACTCGGCGGTTAAAACCGCTACTATACAAACTTTCGTCCCTCTCTAAGAGACTAAGAATAAAATCGACTATTTAGAGGTTATTTCTAACCTTTAACTTCCACACCCCCAAAAACTTCGCCCACAGCCAACCGAGTTCCGTTCGCAAAATCCACCCCAGACTGCACCTTTTTCCCGGCCAACTGCACCTCCCGCAATAATAATAAACCATTGCCAGTTTGGACGATCGCCCCCAAGCCCTTCACAACCTTAACAACAGCCCCATTCTCCCCCGACAACTGCGACAAAACAGGCCAATCGCGCTCCAAAACCCTCAAATCCGGCGGCATTTGCAGCCAATATTCCGGCGCGACGGGCACAGTCGCCATCACCTTCAGAGAATTGCCGCGAAAACTGGTGGTACAATCCGGGTAAAAACCCCTAACTTGATTGTGAAGCGCGATCGCACTTTTCGACCAATCCAACACAAAATCAGCACCCTTAATCATCGGCGCATAACTCGCCTGGGCCTCATCTTGAGCAACAGCTTCAATTTTCCCATCCCTCAATTTTATCAAAGTTTCTACCAACAAATCCCCCCCAATTTCTGACAGCCTATCCCCCAAAGAATCAGCATTATCCAACAGCGAAATACCAGCAAAAGCCTTCAACAACATCGCCCCAGTATCCATCCCCGCATCCATCAGCATTGTGGTAATTCCGGTTTCCTTTTCCCCGTCATAAAAACACCGCTGAATCGGTGCCGCACCGCGATACTTCGGCAAAATCGAACCGTGAACATTGACGCAAGCTAAACTAGGAATATCCAAAATTGCTTGAGAAAGAATCTGGCCATAAGCTACCACTACAAAAACATCGGCTGACGCTTCCCGCAATTTGGCAATTGTTTCTGCATCTTTCTTAATTCGCTGCGGCTGCAAAACCGGGAGATGGTGATTTAAAGCCGCCATTTTTACCGGTGAAGCCATCAACTGATTGCCTCTTCCCCGGCGTTTATCCGGCTGAGTGACAACAGCCACTACCTCGAATTCGGGATGGCTTAGCAGACTGGATAAGGTAGGAACAGCAAATTCTGGAGTGCCAAAAAAGATTATTTTCATATAAATTGGTAATTGGGCATCGGCCAAAGAGGGCATCGGGAATTGGGCATTGGTTATTAGTTATTATCACCAACCAATAACTGCTAACTAATGACTAATAACTGCTAACTAATGACTAATAACTGCTAACTAATGACTAATGACTAATGACTAATGACTAATGACTAATGACTAATGACTAATGACTAATGACTAATGACTAATGACTAATGACTAATGACTAATAACTAATGGCAACTTCAATGCGGCGATTGCGCTGCCGGTTGGCATCGGAACTGTTGTCCACCGAAGGGCGACTTTCTCCATAGCCGATCGCCACCCAATGATACTTCTCCCCAAGCACATTAGACAAATACCGCGTCACAGCCTCAGCCCGCGCAAAGGACAAATTGCGATTTTCCGCCACTTCCCCCACATTATCAGTGTGGCCCGCCACCCGCACAGTCGCGCCCTCGTAATTTCGCAAATCCGCCACCAAATTGTCCAAAATCGCATTAGTTCCCGCGCGGAAGGAAATGCTGCCAGTATCAAACAAAACATCGCTAGGTAAAGTCACCATCAGCGCATCCCCTGCAAACACGGGATTTTTATCACTTGGTTGCGCCCTAGTTACAGGCTGTGGAGTCGGAGTGCCGCCGATCGCAGGTAAAGCCGGAGTGGGGCTGGCCACTGTTTCCGGTGATGCCAATTCCCGCGACATCAATTGCAATCGCTTTTCCAAGGTTTCCGTCGGGCGACTGCTACCTAACTGACTCTCCAAAGCCGCCGTGCGGCCAATTAGGGCGTTTAACTCACCCTGCAACTGTCTCAAATCTGACTGCAACTTCTGTTTCTGGGCGGGATTGACTTGCGACTGCCGACTCGGTGTAGCGATTGTCGGTAGCGCCGGAATTTGCTTTGCTGGAGCGCGTTTCCTATGGGGGGTCAAATTTTGAGTTTGACGCAGCAATCTCTCGGCGATCGGCATTTCTGTGGCGGTAGAGGGGTGAATTTGGGCGATCGTCATACCCAAAACCCAGGCAAAACCGCTGCCTACCCCCAGCAGCAACAGCCGAAAAATCAGCGATAGTACGAAAACACCTTTTCCCCGCGACTTGGGGGTGCGAGTTGGGGGGATTGCAGGTTTTTGGTTAAAAGATGCCGTCACGGTTTCTCCCTCTCGGTGCACTTACCATATTACTTTCGATACTACAGGACTTAAGGGCGTGGGACTAAAAACCCGGTTTCTGCCTCAATATATCGGAGAAATGCACAATTTTTCGGAGAAACCGGGTTTTTTTGCGTAAGCCCTATACTATCCTAACTGCTAGACTTTGTGCTTTGGGTTTTGTTTCTCAAGCCAACATACAATTTGTTAGATAATGCAATATAACTTTTGGCAAAAAACCCATGAACGACCCTTTAAATAGCTCTTATCCTGTTCCTTGGGAATGGATCACCGCTACTCATGCTAAAGTTAGCTCGACTATGGGCACTGGTCTCCGTTACTATCGTAGTCCTTCCCTAGTTTCGACGAATGGTCAATACGCAGCTTACAGTCGAATTGAGTTGCAGGTACAGCCGGAATTCTCCCGCTGTCGAGTTAGTAGTGTCATGTTTGTGGAAAATCTCAAAACGGGGGAACTGCAAACCGTGGCGGCTGCTTCACCGCTGGCTGAAAGCGGGTTTTATGCTACTGACGAAACAGATATGTCTGGGACGATCGCCATTTTAGTACCAGTTGCTTGGAATCAAACGGGTTCCCGGGTTCTCGCCCGCGAATTTGAAGCCATTTTCAATTCTTCGGATATGTCCGACTACGCTGTCATCTGGGACAGAAATGAGAATTACAGTTATACCGTTGCTCCGGCTCGCAGTCTTTACACTCATGCTGTATTGTTGGGTTGGAGTCAAGTTTGTCCGGGACAGGTTCTGTTCCGCGCTGGCAATTTGGGCGATCGAACTTGGCCTCTTTGTGCAGTCGATCAGAGTGGCCAAACGGTAGCTGTCAGCGACGATCAACCCCTGGTTTTCGGCAGTCAAGCCAGCACTGACTGGAGCGAACCTAAAACTCGTTTTTAGATCTTATATTATGGCGGTATCTTTTTTTGTATTGCCCCAAATTATCCTACTGTCAGGTCAATCTTTTGACCAGTGGATTTTGGGTTTGGGGCTGATAATTTTGACTGTTATTTTTGGTCTAACAACTTTTATTTTTATTCGGATTTTCATCAATTGGTTGCAGGCGATAGCGGAGCCAAAGCGCCAACTCGCCAAAAACAGGGCGATCGCCGAAAATGACGGCTATTCAACTAATCCTATTTCAGGGGATAAAAGCGCTATCTTAGAACCGGTGTTCGTAGAAAGTGACGGGGATTTAACTACTTCTCTTTTTGGGGATCAAACCGATGTTGCAGAAGTAATTCAGCAGCCGATAATAATCTGCGAAGATCCCGTTGCACTTGCTCAGCTTTATCAGCCGATCGCTCTTTGGCAAGGACGCTTAATTTTGCCGACCGACGACCAGCGAAAACCCTACGGTTCGGTGTTTTTGCAAGTGATAAATACACCTAAAAAATATCGAAAATTAATCGGAAAAACTGCGACATTAAACTTTAGCACTCACCGCAAAAATCAGTTTTTTGTCCACGCTGTTACCCAAGATATCAAGTTCACCAAACAAACTGAAAACAGTAAAAAATCCGGTAACATCCATCCCGATAGATTGAAGGGCTGGCGCAAGGTCGGCCCTTTAGAAACTCTAGCAGGGAGTAGACTCGAAGACAGCGTGACAGTGATGCTGCGGCGGCCAGTCAATGTGATAAATTATGGCAGTAGCGATCGCCATGAATTAATACTCGATCGAGAACCAGTACAAATTACAGGAAGTTGGTGTGCCCTCGTCTCAATTTTACAGCGACAAGAACCGGAGAGCGACAAATTTATTGTCCGCCATTTCAACAAAACATCTCAACAATTTGACGGGCTAGCTGAAATAATTAGGATTCCGCAAGTCAAGCCAGACAAAAATGGCGTAGCGAGGTCTACAAATTACCTCATAGAAAAATCGCCATTAAATCCAGACGGCTGGTACATTTACGGCGAAAAAGGCGAAGACAATATTTTTAGAGTCCAAGCAATCGAGCCCCGAAAAATTGCCCAATTAATCCCAGATGAAACACATTTGGGACTGAAAAAATGTCTCGATTATTTAAACTGCGAAAATTGGCAAAATACACCGAGTCAAAAAGGGCAAGCAAAAATAGTCTTATTATCGCCTTCGGAAGAACCAGAAAACGCATACATCTCTCCTTGGGAAGAAGGAGACATCGGCATAGTGATTCACTGTTTCGGCGGGATTGGCGGCAAAAAAGCAGAACCCGCACCGCTGGGAATTGTCACCGGACATTTTGCTTTGGGAATAGCAAAAGTAGTGCGCGATCGCTTTACCGGCGAACTGCGTTTTGATATAGAATACAAACAAGTGTACGCCCACAATCCCGATGGAATTGTCGCCGGATCGAGCAAATGGCAAAGTTACATGGGAGACTTGGAGCGCGGCTTGTTGGGCGATCGCCCGGTTTGCGATATCATTTGTAAATTAGATTGCGTGTGTCGTGACTACAACTTTGACGGCATCCAATTGTCGCCCTTAGACGAATTAAACCAGCAATTAGATATTATGATGGCCCGTTACCGCAGCGGAGACGGTACCGGAGCAAGTTTAGTCACCCCTGCGACTTCCTGCGTCCAAGATTCCAGTCAGGCAATTTACGCTACCATTAAAAAAATCACTTCAGAAATTGAATCAAATCCTCAGATTCAAGAATGGCTAAAAACCCATCCCACCGACGCACAAACTCAAAGATTTCACCAGTTAGTAGCTTTAGGACAAAGTTTAGAAAAAGTATTAATTCCCCTGGGCATTGTCCGTCCAGATTGGCGCAAAAATGCTAAATTAGCGGGGATTGATTCCCACCTCAAACCAAGTTTATTTGCGATGATAGCTAACCCCATAACAGCGGCTATTAGCTACCGAACAATGCTACCCAGACGCACTCAAGATGCCATAGCCAAAATTTTCTTAAAACAGGGAGCATTTTTGTGGGTAATTCGGACAAATCAAGTCGGGGGATTTGATGCAAATATTGAGCCGATCGCACCTACAAGACTTTGAGGCATGGGGCATGGGGCATGGGGCATGGGGCATGGGGCATGGGGCATGGGGCATGGGGCATGGGGCATGGGGCATGGGGCATGGGGCATTGGGCATTGGGCATTGGGCATGGGGCATTGGGCATTGGGCATGGGGCATTGGGCATGGGGAATCGGGAATTTGGAATCGGAAGCCCCAAGCGAATAACCAATAACCAATAACCAATAACCAATAACCAATAACCAATAACAATTTACCAAGGACTCACTTGAACAGTGCCGCCTGGTGCAAAAACTACCCGGAAATCAGCCAGCGGTTCCGCAGATGGCCTGCTACCCACAGGCTTGTAAAGCAACTCAGAGAAAAGTGTATCCCCGATGCGATCGACTGTTTGAGAATTCTCTGACTTGTAACCGACAATCGCACCGTCTTTAGCCACGCTTACCCGATAAATCAACTCCCCATTAACAGCAGACTGATTCTTCAAAACTCCGTCAATTTGCTCGGAAAGCTTTCCCCTCAACAGCTCAATTTCCGCTGGATCGGTAATCGCGACAGCTACCCCCGAACTCTGCAAACCTTCAGAAACAGGTGTGGGAGTAACCGACGGCGAAGCATCAGCAGCCGGAGTTGGACTCGAAGTTTGACTGGGAGTTTGACTGGGAGTTTGACTGGGAGTTTGACTGGGAGTTTGACTGGGAGTTGGCGCAGGCGATATAGCCGACTGAGTACGATCGCCCGGTAGCAAACCGTCAGCCGCCGGCGTTGGATTGGGATTCGGTGTCCCCGCACCCGGATTCGGCGTGTCGATATTCTGGCCCGTAGTATTGGGTTGACGAATCGGATCTCTGGGGCGCTGGACTTCCGGCACCGGCACCAAGAAAAACGCCATCGCAGCCAAAGCTAAACTCGACACCCCTATTACCCCTGGTAAAGCCCGCTGGGCTACCGGTTCGGCTGACTTGATATAACGCTTGGACACTGGAGTTAATTGCAGTGATAACTCTGGTAACGTTTGCGTGTCGGCAAAAAATTGGTCGATCGCCTCCACTAAGTCAAATAGCTGTACCGTCGTTAAATCAACCTCTGCCGAGAATTGGGTTTTTTCGGCGATTTGGACTCCGCTGTCTGATGAAGCGGGTAGAATCGTCAACCGGTGCGTATTCCCGTCAATTCTGTGCAACTGCACCAAGCCCGAATCATGGTCCTGGCGATCGGGATAATGGACTCCGCTCATAAATTCTTGAGCGTAGCTGCTGACAACCCTCACCAAGCTTTCAAAAAAATCCCTTCCCCCAGTTAGGGGCTCGGCGAGACTGCTCAAATAGCATTCAGCGCTCATTAGTATCGAAAGCACCGGCCGTTTTTCTAACTGGCTGGCTGCTGAGCCATCGCTTAACCCTTCGAGAACCAGGGTGCAATTTGGCAAACTGTACTGACGCCTAATAGTCATAAAAAAGTTCGGTAAGTGGGAAACGAGCGAGTCTTTAGACCTGAGAGGGAAACGACGCGGGTGGTTTTAACCACCGTGAATCTTTTTTCCATTACCGCCTTGGAATTGCTTGACGGGAGTGTACTTTTGTAATGCACTTTCGATGGGACAATTACCATTTCAAGCCTTGCAATCCTGTACGCATAATGGTTGCCTTTGTTGGGCCTCCCTTGCGGGGTAAAGTTCGCTTCGTCAATGTTATTTGGGCTTGTTAAGGTAGTAGCACTATAAAGCGTGACTTTAGAATTGTTTAACTAATACCGACAGAGCAAGAAACTAGCGTCGCATTTCAGGGTGTCGTGACCCAAATAACGTAGCCAATTAAGGCTTAGACTGGTCAGGATAGCTCACAATTTCTTGCAAGCTCAGTGGCGTTGACTCCCTGAGTTCCTGACTTACTCAACCTCTCCATCAAACAGGCTAACCCAGAAGCGCTGCATTCCGGCAGTGCCTGTACAAAATAGCAGTTTGCTCAATAAGTTCAAAGCTAGTTCATCGAGCTTGTCGTCGGAGTCGTAAGCTGCTACTAGCGATCGCTTGGGGTTCATGCGCGATCGAAAGTGAGCTCGAAAGCGTTCTAAATACTCGGCCAGCGGTAAGTGCTGGTTGAAGGGGATATTTCTCGATCGCGACTGCTGGGAGTCTTGCAGCAACTGGCGAATTGTCGCTGTTAGCTTGCGCGCCAAATTGCAGGCGATCGCCACCAGCGCTTTTGCCTCCAGCGCGGTGAGGGAGCGACGCTGGGTATAGCGACGCAGCGGGTTAGTATTACGCAGCAGCCAAAGGGCAACCCGATTTTTGATAATTGATTCCAATTCTAGTTCCTTTGACACTGCCAGCATTTCTTCAGCACCTCCGAGATACAAGGCTTCGATCGCCAACAACATCAGGTCAATTTGCAATCTGGCGCGACGGGGACATCCGTCATCGGAGGGCGACAAATCTGGCAAACTGTCTAAAATCAACGGGTTTGACTCGGTAAGCGAAGTTTCTAACGGCATTACGATCACGGCAACATATATTCCAAAAAAACTATACGGACACAGAGGGGCTCCAGCATGAGAAATTCTCAACCAAGGACTCCTCTGAGATACTTGATTTTTATCATCCGAAAATTGGGCGGAGCGTAGCGGAGGGTTGAAACCCCGTCCTTTTAGGACGGCTTTGCTTGATTTGATAAATTAGTTGCCTACCTCTTGCTAGGTGGAGGGGTATGGTTACCCCCTCCCTTGGAGATCTGGTTGTCGACCGCCCCTTTCGGGTGATGTTAGCGCGCGCCTTTGTTATAAGAGCTTTTTAAACCTGCAACACTGTTCCAGTGACTTTAGAACTGTTTAATTACAGACGACAGAGCCCAAAACTAGCTTCGCATTCAAGGAGTGTCGTGACTCAAATAACGGAGTCAGTGAAGACTTAGGCTGGTCAGTACAGCTTGCTTCGATCGCTCTAACAAGCTCAGTCCCTTTAGGGCTGAGTTACTGACTCACTTTATTGTGTATTTTCAATCTAGCAGCAAGCGGTCATTGCAGGCGATCGAGTGCCAGAGTAGCAGAGTCCCAGATCAATGTCCTTGATGCTCCTGTTTCGTCACCACTACTCTTTGGGCCGTAAAATCAGTAGCCGCGGCATTCTCAACCAGACTAATTTTTCCTTTCAAGCTTTCTCCCTCCACAATTCCTCGCAGTTTCACCACACTCTTTTGACTACCGCTGCTTGTTGACTCGCCGCAACCTGTTAAATTGGGAACCACACCGGATAAATTCAACCCTTGAATTTCCCACTTGCCAATTAGAGAAGGTTTCTCCTCAGCAGTTTTTTTGCCATCCACAGGGCTGTTGTCTGACTTCAAATTACCGCTCAAATAAACCCCTGATTGCTCAATTGTCAACACCAACGAGTCAGATTTCAAACATTCTGGCCAATTTTGAGCATCAAAGCGATAACTTCCGGCAATTGCAGGAGCAGCTTTCAAATTTGTTTCGCCGTAGGCAGTTACTACCTTAAAAAGTACGGCAACGAAGGCTATCGCAATTCCGTAAAATGCCAATGACTTGAGGTTGAAATGACTCATAATTTTGGGAATGGGGAATGGGGAATGGGGAATGGGGAATGGGGAATGGGGAATGGGGAATGGGGAATTGGGAATGGGGAATTGGGAATTGGGAATTGGGAATTGGGAATTGGGAATGGGGAATGGGGAATTGGGAATTGGGAATTGGGAATTGGGAATGGGGAATTGGGAATGGGGAATTGGGAATTGGTAGCAACTCACAAATAACCAATAACAAATAACCAATAACAACAGTCAACTAACAACAGTCAACTAACAACAGTCAACTAACAACAGCCAACAGTCAACTGTCAACAGTTAACAGTCAACTGTCAACTAACTACATTTGAGGAAGTATCGAAGCCAGGTGCGATCGCACTTTAACGTAACACCGCGCAATCAGCAGCGAAGAGTGACACCGAACTGCCAATTCATCAGTATATTGTCCCAAAGTTTGGCGCTCAATTCCCCACTCCCGACTCGTACCCGCAATAGTCAAATCAGCATTAGCAGAAGCCGCGACTACTGCTTGAATTGGCTCCGCCGCCTCCACAATCGGGGTTTCAATGCGCGATCGCACCTCCACCGGCAACTGCTCGATTACCCGCCGAAACTCGTAACTGAGCTCATTTTCAGCTTCACCGTCAACTGCCACCCGCAGCACCGTCAAACGGCGTTCCTGGCTATTAACTAACAGTCTTAGTGCCAATTCTAATCCCAAATCGTCGTGAATATTTGCCGCGTAAGGCACTAACAAATTATTCAACCGTTCCCGGCCTCTGTCAACAAAAATTGCTACATCCACTTTAGCAGTGCTCAAAATCTGACCGACACGTCCTCCCAAACGGTTGCTGCTAAAAGTAGGTCTGTGCCATCCTACCAAGATTAAATCCGCGCGATCGAGTTCGGCAATTTGTGCAGTTTCCCGCGCTACGTCATTAGTAACACGAATAATGGGATGCACCAAGTTCCGAGCTTCTGGAGGCTGCAAACTCTCAATCAACTCTGATAATTTCCCTAGGCGCTCTTGGATAATGCGATCGGCTTCCGCAGGCGTACTTTCAAAGGCATAATCCTCACTTAATTCTATCAAACTCAGAGGATGAACCGCCGCCGACTGCAAATCGCTACCACCCATACCCGCAGCCGGCTGCGCCAGCGATACCGCCAGTTGCAGCAAACCTTTCTGGGTGCTGGGATTAGCAACTGGTACTAAAATTCGATAAGTTGGCAGCAATTCCTTATTGGTTTCTTTGAGATCGCCAGCACTTTTTGAATCTTCTAATTCTGAATCATCAGAGCTAAATTCTGAAATATCTAACCGAATCAGCCGTTTCGGATAAGTCCACTCCAACAGCGGCGAAGTCATAAAAGTTGTCACCAAAGCCATAATCACTAACATTGTAAATAAAATCGGCGAAATTACCCCCAGAGAAAGACCGATATTCAGCACAATTAATTCGGTCAAACCGCGAGTATTCATCATCCATCCCAGGGCTGAAGCTTCGCGGTTGCTTATGCCACAAACTCTAGCAGCCGCGTAAGTACCGACATATTTCCCAATAATTGCTACTCCTAAAACAGCGGCGCATAGCAACCACAATTCTGGACTATTTAGCAGGCCAATTTGAGTCCGCAAACCGCTGTAAGCAAAAAATATTGGCAGCAGAAATATTAGTACAAAGTCTTCGGTTTTTTCAGCTAATTCTCTGGTTAATCCCGCATTTTTGGGCATGGCCGCTCCCAGCAAAAATGCACCGAAGATTAAGTGAATTCCAATCCATTCAGTAATTAAGGCAGATGCTACAACTCCCATGTAAATTCCGGCCAGGACTAACTGAGTTAATCTGCCGGTGCGGTTGTAGTGTTTGGAAAGCCGCTGCAAGAACCAGCGGACTACAGTCAGCATGAAAGCGATATAAATTAAAGATGCAAAAATTGTTGGCAAAGCGCCGATCATTGAATTAGTGCGAGTAACTGCGATCGCCACTGCTAACAAACACCAAGCTGTCACATCGTCTACCGCCGCGCAAGTCAGGGCTAACGTCCCCAATTTGGTATTCTGCAAGTTGTGTTCGGTAATGATTCTTGCCAGTACCGGAAATGCTGTAATTGACATCGCCGCCCCCAAAAACAGCGCAAAGGCAGTAAAAGAAACGCTGTTGTTTGAGACAATCGGATACAGCAGCAGTGCTAGCAAACTTCCCAGGGAAAATGGCACTAAAATGCTGACGTGGGAAGTCAAAATTGCTGTGTCTAAGTTGTTTTTGAGGTACTTCGGATTCAGTTCCAAACCGATCAAAAACATGAAAAATATCAGCCCAATTTCCGATAGCACCTCCAGGAAAGGGACGGCCTCGGCTGGAAAAACTGCTGCTGCTAAATCTGGGGCTACCAAACCAAACAGAGACGGGCCGAGCATAATTCCGGCTACGATTTCTCCAATGACTTGGGGTTGCTTGATCCAGCGGAATCCCAAACCGACAAGTCGGGACAGTGCGATGACAATTAGAACTTCAACTAGAACTAGAATGGCGATCGGCATGGTGTTTTTAGATTGGGGATTTTTGCTAATGTTAAGAGCGACAAGTGCAAAGGGCAAAATTGGCGATCGAGAAAAATCGCGATCGGGCCCGATCGAAGATAGAAAGCACTGGAGACAACACCAACAAGGCAATTGTGTCACGATCAACTCAGCCTTGACAATCTTAAACCTGGATTTTTGATTTTGATGCCGCAACCAAGCCGGCGAAAATAAAGTTTTGATCGATCGCTTCTACATAAGTCCCTTCTACATCAGCGCCTTCTGCCTTCCCAATCTAAGATAGTCAGACAAAGTGGCGCAGGCTGTGATAAGCTAGAAAAGTTGTTTAAATTCGCACATCCGGGTTTTCGGGTGTTTCTAAGGCGCAAACCTTCAGAAATACGACCGGGTGGAGGATTAACCCGAATTAGGAGTTAAAAATACCATGCCAGTAGTCAGTTTGGCTCAAATGTTAGAGTCAGGAGTTCACTTCGGACACCAAACCCGTCGGTGGAACCCGAAAATGGCTCCCTACATTTTTACAGAGCGCAATGGGGTTCACATCATCGACCTCGTGCAAACCGCTCAGCTCATGGAAGAAGCCTACGAGTATATGAGAGTAGCCTCGGAAAAAGGCAAAAAGTTTCTGTTCGTGGGTACGAAGCGCCAAGCGGCCGGGATTGTGGCACAAGAAGCCCAGCGCTGCGGCGCTTACTACGTCAACCAGCGCTGGCTGGGGGGAATGCTTACCAACTGGACGACAATTAAGTCGCGGGTGGAACGCCTCAAGGATTTGGAGCGCCGCGAGGAAATAGGCGCTCTCGATTTGCTGCCGAAAAAAGAAGCTTCGGTGCTGCGGCGGGAAATGGCCAAACTCCAGAAATATCTGGGCGGAATTAAGTCTATGCGGAAGATTCCCGACGGAGTGGTGCTGGTAGACCAACGCCGGGAGTACAATGCTGTTTTGGAATGCCAAAAATTGGGAATTCCGATCGTATCTTTGCTGGATACTAACTGTGACCCGGATTTGGTGGACATTGCGATTCCCGCTAACGACGATGCCATTCGATCGATTAAGCTAATTGTGGGCAAGTTGGCTGATGCCATCTACGAAGGCCGTCACGGTCAGCAGGAGGGTAACGACATGGATGAAGACTACGACTACGAAGGTGCTTACGAAGGTGCTGAATATGACGTAGAAATCGAAGAGTTGGATGACCCCGACTATGTAGATCCCGACGCCGAAGGCGAAGCCGACGCAGAATAAACCCAGCAATAGTAGGCCGCTGGGAATTGAACACCGGGCAATTAAAAATTAAAAATGTCAAATTAAAAACGATCATTTTTAATTTTTAATTGTGATAGGACTTACGCACAGACTCTACTTGTAAGACGATGCACAACGCACCTTACTACTATCGTGTAAAAATTGACTCATGCAGCGTAAGTCCTGTGTGACTGACATTGGTCTCGGTCATTAGTAGACTTCCTGCAAAAGCATTCATTGCGTCAGCGCCAGAATAAATTCTGGCGCTACACATACAAAGTCCCAATGGTGCGGGGAATAAAGATTTTGCAAGAAGCCCAATCATCAATATCAGATTAAAAACTAATAACTGATGACTAATGACTAATGACTAATGACTAATGACTAAATAACTAATTTTGATTGGGAACAGAGAGAAGATGGCGGACATATCTGCAAAACTTGTTAAAGAACTGCGCGACAAAACTGGCGCCGGCATGATGGATTGCAAAAAAGCCCTCATTGAAAATGAAGGCAATATGGAAATA
This sequence comes from Microcoleus sp., assembly GCA_042408215.1. Classification (GTDB taxonomy): domain Bacteria; phylum Cyanobacteriota; class Cyanobacteriia; order Cyanobacteriales; family Microcoleaceae; genus Microcoleus. The sequence continues at coordinate 216,373 of JAYFMW010000006.1, forward strand.
TCCATTGAGTGGCTGCGGAAAAAAGGCCTGGCCTCCGCAGGCAAAAAAGCGGGACGTGTTGCTTCTGAAGGACTCGTAGGTAGCTACATTCATACCGGCGGCCGCGTTGGGGTGTTGGTGGAAGTTAACTGCGAAACCGATTTTGTCGCCCGCCGCGAGGAGTTCCAAAGTCTGGTGCGGAATATTGCGATGCAAATTGCAGCTTGTCCGAATGTGGAATACGTGAAAGTTGAGGATATCCCAGCGGAAGTTGTCGCAAGAGAAAAGGCAATTGAAATGGGTAAGGATGACTTGGGCAACAAGCCGGAAAATATCAAAGAAAAGATTGTTCAAGGGCGGATTGATAAGCGTTTGAAAGAGTTGTCTTTGATGGATCAGCCTTTTATTCGAGATCAAAATATCTCGGTGGAAGAGTTGGTAAAACAAACCATTGCTCAAATTGGCGAAAATGTCCAAGTGCGCCGCTTCGTGCGTTTTGTGTTGGGCGAAGGTATTGAGAAGGTAGAAGCTAACTTTGCCGATGAAGTGGCGGCCCAAATGGGTGCTCAATAATCAAAGATTGAGATTGAGAATTAAGAATTAAAAATGTCAGAATAGTTTTTGGCATTTTTAATTTTTAATTTTTACAGGACTTATGCACTGTAGCAAAAACCCGGTTTCTCACCAGTATTTAACCGAGAGTCAGACAATTTGTGGCAGAAACCGGGTTTTTTTGCCCGCAGGTTCTATTCTAATTTTACACGGGAGATAGGGTGGGAGCAAGAGAGCGCATAGAACAGGATTTGACAGAACTATCCGAGGCGATGGCAGCCTTGAATTTGGAGTTTCGCAGCACCTACAAGGCTTATTTAACTGCTTTGGGACAAGCGGTGCGGCAGCAGTTAATTTTGGCTTGCTATCACCTTTGCACTCAAGCGGCGCCGGAGTCGTTTCTCAAGTTGTCTTTTGATGGGCGACAAAAAATGCAGCATTCGGTACGCAGTTTGGCAATGGCATCTCAAGAAAAATTGCGATCGCTGGTGACACAATCAGAGTCAGAGTCAGAAATCGAGTCAGAGTCAGAGTCGGAAATCGAGTCAGAGTCAGACTTTTTCGCCATTAATTTTCAATTTCCAGCGAGAAATAACCAGTTGTCTATGGCGAATTCCCCCGAAAGTTGGGCGCGCTGGCAAGAGAGTATTGAAAAGTCGATCGCTAATATTATCAAGCTGCTTTCTCGTGACACAAACCGCTTGTTGAAACAGGTGGGAATCTTGCCGCATCAATTGCCGGAACCTGTTTTATTAGCAGCTTCTCAAGCTGATTCATCCGGCGACAGTGTTGCAGGGCCTCCTAATTTATTAAACTTAATTATTGAAACCAATGACTCCTCAGAATCGGAAAGCTTGGGAGAAACCAGAGGTACTACTGCCATCCAGATTACAGCGATTAAGCTCCGGTTGTCGGAAATAGAGTTTGCTGATGCGGACACCTCGGCTTGGCGTCAGCAAATTCGCAACCTCTCTGTGCGGTTAAATGCGATCGGGCGCGATTACCAGAAAAAGCAGCGGGAATTAGCTGTAGTGGAGGCTGAGTCGGCTTGGCGAGCGAGTTGGTTTGAAGATTAATTAGTCATTAGTCATTAGTCATTAGTCATTAGTTGTTATTTTTTTTGGTTATTTTTGGGTTAGAATAGGCAATTATCAATCACCGATCACCCATAACCAATAACTCATTTAAAATCTCAAATCTCAAATCTCAAATCGATATGACTAATAACCAACCAGAATGGCGGCGATGGCAGAAAGCTCTCTCAGTAGAAGCCGATCGCGGATTTAATGACTTACAAGGCAGTCAATACCGCTTTAGCGAGTTTCTCAGTGTCAGCTTGAGGCAACTCGCAGGTGTGTTGCCGGCTCATTTGCGCGATCGCTCGCGACAACTAGCTGCCGAATTTGACATCTACCCAGAGAAGGATATCGAAGAACGTCAGCATTTGCTCGCCATCACGGGTAGTTTTTTGAGCCAAATGCAGCGAGTTTGGGAAGCAGAAAGCAGCCAACAGGGGGAACCAGAAAGACCAGAAAGACCAGAAAGACAAGATCCGCCAATTTCCACTCCCCGAACAGCACCTCTGAGTTCAGCATCTGTACCGCTGAGTCTGACTCTTCAGCAAGAGTTGACTCGCGTCACGGGAATCGGCCCTGGGAACGGTAGCCGCTTGGCAAAATTGGGTTTATACACTGTATACGACTTGCTTTACTACTATCCCCGCAACCATATTGACTATGCCAAGAAAGTGCAAATTCGGGACTTAGTAGCTGGGGAAACTGTCACTTTGATAGCAGAAGTAAAGCGCTGCAATTGCTTTTCTAGTCCGAAAAATAAGAAGTTAACGATATTAGAATTAATTTTAAAAGACCGCACCGGCGAAATTAAAATCAGTCGCTTTTTTGCGGGGCCACGCTACAGCAATCGCGGCTGGCAAGAATACAAAAAACGCGAGTATTGTACGGGTGCGGTGCTGGCTGCTTCGGGGTTGGTGAAGCAGGGGAAATATGGCATTACTTTAGAAAATCCTGAATTAGAAGTATTGGATGACTCAGGAAGTGCGATCGAATCTATGAAAGTGGGCCGCCTGATCCCTGTTTATCCGCTGACGGATGGGGTGGATGCGGGTGTTGTGAGGCGGGGGATTTTGACTGTGATGCCTGCGGCTACGATGTTGTCGGAATCGCTGCCGGCCGATTTGCGAGATCGCTACGGTTTAATGGGTATAGCCGATTCTGTGACTAACATTCACTTTCCAGTCGATCGAGATTGTTTAGCCGCCGCCCGCCGCCGCTTAGTTTTTGACGAGTTTTTCTATCTGCAATTAGGACTTTTGAAGCGCCGTCAAACGCAGCGAAAAGCTCAAGCTAGCGCCATTATTCTGCCTAGTGGCAAGTTAATCGAACATTTTTATGAAATATTACCTTTTGCTTTAACTAATGCTCAGCAAAGAGTAATTAACGACATTCTCAATGATTTAGCATCGGCGGAACCGATGAACAGATTGGTGCAAGGAGATGTCGGTGCTGGTAAAACAGTGGTAGCCGTGGTGGCAATGTTAGCAGCGATTCAATCTGGTTATCAAGCAGCTTTAATGGCACCGACGGAAGTGTTAGCAGAACAGCATTACCGCAAATTGGTAGGTTGGTTTAATTTGATGCACTTGTCAGTTGAATTGTTAACTGGTTCGACGAAAGTAGCCAAACGCCGCGAAATTCACAGCCAGTTAGAAACCGGAGAATTGCCTGTTTTAGTGGGAACCCACGCGCTAATTCAAGATACGGTAAATTTTCATAAATTGGGTTTGGCAGTAATTGATGAACAGCACCGATTTGGGGTGCAACAGCGCGCTAAATTGCAGCAAAAAGGCGAATCTCCTCACGTTTTGACGATGACTGCTACTCCCATTCCTCGGACGTTGGCGCTGACTTTGCACGGCGATTTAGATGTGAGTCAAATTGATGAGTTGCCACCGGGAAGGCAGGCGATTCAAACGACTGTTTTGTCTTCAAAGGAACGTAGTCAAGCTTACGATCTGATTCGGCGGGAAGTGGCAAGCGGGCATCAAGTTTATGTGGTTTTGCCGCTGGTGGAGGAGTCGGAAAAGCTGGATGTGCGATCGGCAATTGAGGAACAGGAAAAACTGCAAAAAAGTATATTTCCTGAGTTTAGGGTTGGTTTGCTGCACGGCAGAATGAGCAGTGCCGATAAGGATGAGGCAATTACTAAGTTTCGGGACAAAGAAACTGATATTTTGGTATCTACTACTGTTGTGGAAGTTGGAGTAGATGTGCCGAATGCAACGGTGATGTTTATCGAGAATTCTGAGCGTTTTGGATTGTCACAGTTGCACCAGTTGCGGGGTCGAGTTGGTCGGGGAACCAGCCGTTCTTATTGTTTGTTAATGCCCGGTTCTAAGGCTACGGAGGCGATGCAAAGAATGAAGGTTTTAGAGCAATCTCAAGATGGCTTTTTTATTGCGGAAATGGACATGAGATTGCGCGGGCCTGGTCAGGTTTTGGGAACTCGTCAATCGGGTTTGCCGGATTTTGCTTTGGCGAGTTTGGTGGAGGATCAGGAGGTTTTGGAGTTGGCGAGGGAGGCGGCTCAAATGGTGATTGATAGTGATGAAAGTTTGAATCAATGGCCGGTGGTGCGGGATGAGTTGGAACGGAGATATCAGCGGATGATGAGTGGGTCGATTTTGACTTAGAAATTATGATGATTTGTTGAGCATGAAAATTTAAGTTTTCGGGCGGGAAGGATGCCAACCCCTACTCCTCACAAGAGATAGATTAATAGTTAGCTTTTAAACCCATCGCACAGGCGGGACGCCCGTGCCACGATGGATGGGGAGGGATTAAGGGCGATCGCACTATAGAAAAGTTAAAAAGTTATTTTTTAGCTATAAATTCAAAAGAATGCGTAGTCTTTCTTCTACCATCATCAATGTTGTTGAAGAAACAGTACCCCACAGTTCAAAAAATCTGTCTATACTGATCGATCGCACATCTTCACATTTAATGAAACTTCGCTGTCTAAGTCCTCCTTCTGGGGGGTTAACTTCAACGTGCCAGGGAATTCCTTTATCTTTGGATGTGACTGGCACCACAACGACTAATCCTGACGCACCCTGATTGAATAAATCTACAGATATCACCAGACAGGGACGCTTTCCAGCCTGTTCTCGCCCTCGTATTGGGTTCAAGTCAATCAGCCATATATCACCCCGTGATGGTTTTGCTGAGGTCATTCTAAACCATCCTCTAAAGTGATATCCCAAGCTTCGCGTTCTTCAAGTTCTTCTTGCCAAGCTTCTGGGCGATCGCGTAAGGTCAAATAAGCCTGGTTGGCTGCTTCTAAAAACTGTTGTCTTCGGTATTGTTCGATTGCTTGTTCGAGGACTGTTTGGATTGGTTTTCCTGAGCTTGCAGAGAGTTCTGCGAGGGTTTGATAAGATGTATTGCTGATTGTAACTGTAGAAGTTTGATTCATGTTAGTTTTTTACCTACCACAATGTTACCCAACTATTATACCTTACAAGCTTGATGTTCGTACTTTTTTCGTTCGCAGGTACACGCTGATGGATGTAGTGGGGATTAAGGGCGATCGCTCTTTTTGTCGTAAGGGCGATCGCCGCAGCTCGTCGCGGACTTGTATCCCTGTAGGATGAGCCATAATAGACAAAGCTGCAACCCTTGTAGCCCGATCGATTAACCAGCAACTATTGGAGTGTTTGATTTATGCTAATTGAGAAGATCGTTCAAGAACTACAAGACATTCCCGAAGACAAACTCGCAGAAATCTATGACTTGATTCACTATTTTCGCCTCGGATTAGGACGAGAACAGCCACAGCCTCGCACCCCTGGTTTACTGACGGGAAAACTCGGTGATGCTTTTTTTGAACCCCTACCATTCGAGGAACTGGAAAAATGGGAATAAGCTACCTCATTGACACCCATATCCTGTTGTGGTGGCTCTTTGACGACCCCAAACTCAATGCCCAATGCCGCGACATCATTCGCAACCCCGATTTTAATATCATTGTCAGCACTGTTTCAGCCTGGGAAATAGCCACCAAATATCGCATCGGTAAACTTCCTGAAGCCAAACAGATTGTGGAGGAATATTCGCAAATTCTCCACCGAGCCAAATTTATTGAACTAGCTATAACTTCAGCCCATGCCCTCCGCGCTGGCAGCCTGCCGATTGCCCACCGTGACCCGTTTGACCGGATGATTATGGCACAAGCTGAACTCGAAAATTTGCCAGTTATTACCTACGATACAGCTTTTCACACGGGGCTAATTCAAGTTATCCCCACCGCCTAATCAAGAGCATGAGCATCGGAAGGGCGATCGCACTTTTTGTCGTAAAGGGCGATCGCCTGTGGAACTAAACCGATTATAATTGCTAAAATAAAACTGAACTGCTCTTTATCTATAATCAGATTATGACTGTTATTGAACAGATTTATGCGATCGTCAAAACTCTTCCCCAAAATCAAGCTAGCGAAATTCTCACTTTCGCACAGTTTATTCGTGCCAAGTACCTGAATGGGAATCAATCCACCGATACAGTAGATGCTTTAATTCCTTGGACGGAACTGGTTTATTCCCTAGCTGGAACTTGGGCAGAAGACTTTCCTACTCTGGAAGAGATTCGTGCTGAGTCGGGGGAAGACATTTTGCGGGAGAGCTTTTAGATGTATATTTTGGATACAAACACATTAATTTACTACTTCAAAGGACAAGGACAAGTTGCCCAAAATTTTGCCAATGTATCTCCTGAAGAAATTGGAATTTCCACGATCGTCCTATTTGAATTGCAAGTGGGTATTGCTAAATCTACTTCGCCTGCAAAGCGTACCCAACAACTTCATCAACTTTTGAGCCGAGTTAATCTTATTCCTTTCGATCGCGATTCTGCTGTTGCTGCTGCCACAATCCGCGCCCAATTGGAGCAACAAGGTACTCCGATCGGTCCGATGGATGTTTTGATTGCAGGGACAGCCTTAGCTTTGCAGGCAACTCTTGTTACTCACAATGTCAAGGAGTTTGCGAGAGTTTTTGGACTTGCGATCGCCGATTGGTATTGAATGTCTGGCATTAAGTGTGACTTGTCTTTGGTCAATGGTTTGAGACAGTAAATTTAGCATAACAGAAGGGCGATCGCACTTTGTGTGTTAAGGGCGATCGCACTAATCCGATTATCCTAAATCAGTGGCAGATTGATGGGGACAAAACTACCGCTTAACTGACTCGGTGATACACCGACAACAAGACCTAAGATTTGATTCGATCCGGCAATCTTGATGACAGTATTTCCCTGATCGAAGTTCAGCAGTAAGTTCGATTCTGTTAATCCTTCTGTCAGTCCAATTTTATCTGCACCTAATTGGAAGTCTAAGATAGCATCTGGCAGAAAATCACCAGTTACGGCCGCATTTTTTGGTAGGACAAAGGTATCACTGCCGGGGCCGCCAAATAAGATATCTCGACCTAAATCGCCGCTGAGGGTGTCATCGCCTTCGTTCCCTTTGAGGCGATCGTTGTCAGTACCTCCTAGGATTAAATCATTGCCTCGGCCGCCAAAAATATTGTCATTTCCGCTGTTGCCGGTGAGGATATCATTGCCTTTATTGCCGTAGATGATGTCATCTCCGCCAACTCCGGCAAGGGTGTCATCACCAGCGAAACCAGCAATGCTATCTGCTGCGTCTATGCCAACTAAATTGTCGTTTTCAGGAGTTCCTAAAACTTGACGCAGTGGAGGACGAGGTGGTGTGGGTGTGGGTGTTGGTACAACATTATTTGTTGTCGATTCAGTACCGTCATTTGTGACTGTAGTGCTGGCGAAATCGACATCATTTGAGATATCGGGGTCGTATGTTTTACTCGTTATGCTAGAGGTACCGGTGATGTTTCCAGTTGTCGGCGCGGTAACGGTAATGCTAACAGTTGAAATTTGACCTTTGGCTACATCGCCGAGGTCAAAAGTTAGTTCATTTCCTGACTGTTTGGTGGGGGCGATATTAGCCGAAACAAATTTAGCACCCTCTGGCAAGGTTTCGGTGAGGATTGCACCTTTAGCGTTATCAGTGCCGTTGTTGGTGACTGCAACCGTGTAGGTGATGTTAGTTCCCGGTATTGCTGTATCGCGATCGGCTGTTTTAGTGACTGATAAATCTGCTGATTCTGTCACTTTAATCGGCAGCGGTGCGTAGCTGAAAACAGGTGCGTTGTTTTCATCCATCGCCATTGCGTAGACGTAGTAATCGCCTGTGGGTAAGCCTTGAGTGTTCCAGATGAAGTTGCCTGCACCGTCTTTTTCCTCAAGGCCACCTTTGATTAAGATGCCATCGAAACCTTGGTTATCAGTGTCGTAGAACAGGCTAACTTTGGCAGTGGAGTCAGAGTCAAAAGCGTTGTAATTGATGGTGACATTTTGCCCACTCACATCTTTAGATGGGGCAGTCACTTGAACAGTCGGAGCCTGAGAATCCTGAAAAGCACTGTACTCCACAGTACCTAAAGCAGCGGAATTTGTTAAGTTGATATCCCAATTACCCGGTTGTGGATTGGCGATCATAACTGCTTTAGTAGTTGTACTGGTGAGGGCATCAACAATTGCAATTTTATTGGCTGCAAAATCCGACTCTTTGAAAATAGCTCCATTGGGTGCTTTGATTTCAACAGGAGTATTAGCAGTGGCATTATCCCAGTTGGCGTTGAGAATTATCCACGGCGTGCCTGGGGCAACAGTAAAGCCTTGTATGGCGGAAGCTGTTTTATCTGCACTAGCTTCAAGCTGATTGCTAGAGGCAACTCTTTCGATTTGACTAGAGGTAACGATAGAACTATTTGTTCTTGGGACTGGTTGACCTACACTAGCCGAGGCTTTACCATCAAAGGAAACTTTGAGCGTCGCTTCATATTCTATTTTGATAGACTCCTTAAAGTTTAAAGGATTGAAGATTTCTATGGGTGGTAACTTACCATAAGCCTGAACAAAGTCGTTCGATAAATCGTTGTCATTGGAGTAGTTGAGCGCAAATTCTGCTTGTGCAAGTGGCTGACCTTTGAAGTTTAATTTTCCACCGCCTACCTCATTTCCAAGAATTTTTACTTTGGGAATTTCAAGGGATATATCTGGGAATTTGACGTTGGCACTACCACCCATCATGATGTTGAAATTCTTATCGGTAGTAAATTTGCTTTTGGTATTGATTACACCCCCAAGCATTGAGAACTCACCCTCAGCATTGAAGAATTTTTTATTCCAATTGAGTTCAGCCTCACCTTTGCCCTCTGCTAATCCACCTGCTATTTTGATAGTACCGTTTGTTTTGAGACGATCGCGAGTGATACTACCGCTTGCATTAATCTCAACAGCAGACCCAATAATAATATCTTTTGCCGCCCAAGAAGGCGGTGATATCTTGATATCAGGACCAGCAGTCACTTTAACATCGGTAAGACTGGTCTCAATTTGATCGGGTTTGGCGAGATTATTCACTTGCCCTGATATGCTCTGAAGAAAAGCACCAGTAGCACCAATAGGTTTGTTGAGGTTACTACCTCCTATTTTGATAAAGTTTAATTTCTTATCAACAAAACCAAGTCCGCCAATTAGTTCAATTCCTGCCGGAATAAGCATTCTACCTTCGCCCTTAACCTCTTTGGCTTCTGTATCCAAAGATAATTTTGCATTTCTAATTTCCCAGACATTTGGCACCAGCTTGATATTGTCTAAAGAAAATGACCCTTTGACATCCACAATGGGGTTAAAGTCACGGTTTATCTTAATGTAATTGGGCTCGGCAAAGTTGGCAGTAAAAGTGGGAGTAGGGGTGGGAGTGGGAGTGGGAGTTGGAGTTGGAGTTGGGGGAAATGGAAGAAACTCGGCTTTACCTTGAAGCGTAATCCCTGCTTTAGGCTGAGAAGTATATCCTAGAGCTAAACCTTTCCCTTTAACGTCCAGTAATTGGCCAATAGAGAAGTTTACATCTGGGAAATCAATTTTTCCTCCTGTCACGCTCACACCATTCTCGCTAATCAGGATTTTATTGTTGCCCCTGATGTCTAACGTTAAAGGGGAAGTAGGAGTGGGAGTTGGGGTGGGAGTTGCAGCGGAATTGGAAGTTGGAGTTGGAGTTGGAGTTTTATCTCGGCTGAAGATTCCAGGTGGGAATTGAAGCGTCCCTTCTAATTCAATTCCTTTTTCTGTAAAAGCTAAGTTGGTAAACTTAACTTCTGTTCCAGCTAGCTTAAACTGGTTTGCTACTGCTTGAGTAGTTTCCTGAACAGATTTTGCAACCGCTTTGCCAACGTCAAATTCTAAATCACCTTCATACAAAGGTACTGTTATTAAGTCACCAATAGTGGGTGAGAATATCCCATTAGCTTTGATGGTTTTGTTGTCGTAACTAACAGAGCCATTAACACTCAACAACGGGGGGCGATCTTTTAACCCTATTTGAATAGTACCGGATGCTTCGTAGCGTTTGGTTGTATTGTTAAATACGAATTGACCGTTAACTACTTTGAGCCTCAGCGGACTTAGATCCGGCTCGCTAATAGGAGGTGGTGTCGGAGTTGGAATTGGAAGAGTTATGGGAGTTGGCGTCGGAGTCGGAGTTAGGGGTGTTGGTGTCGGAGTCGGAGTTAGGGGTGTTGGAGTTGGAGTTGGAGTTAGGGGAGTTGGAGTTGGAGTTGGAGTTAGAGGAGTTGGTGTCGGAGTCGGAGTTGGTGTCGGAGTTGGTGTCGGAGTTGGGGGTGTCGGAGTCGGAGTTAGGGGTGTCGGAGTCGGAGTTGGAGTTGGTGTCGGAGTTGGAGTCGGGGGAGTTGGTGTCGGTGTTGGAGTCGCGGTTACAATAGATGTGGCTCCAAATATTCCACCGCTAACACCCGTAACATCTTTATCAAGAGTGCCTACTCCTGTTGCTGGATTGATAACAATCCGCTGGTTAGCTCCGGTGAAGCCGAACAGATTCCCATCTTTGCTGGATAAACCATACACTTTACTGAAGCCGATGTTACCAATCTTGGTAGCCTGACCAGTTAAGGATATGGAGAATAAGCTGTTATCACTGTTGACCCCAGATGTAGCTAAAAAGCGATTACCAACAGGATCAAATAATAGATCGCCACTAGCATCAAAGTTAGATCCCAGATTAGCAACCAAGGATGCTGCACCCGTAGTTTGATTAATGGTATATAAGTTAGAACCGCCAGTTGCATAAAGTACATTACTAGGAGAAAATGCCAAACCAACTATGTCTACACTTGCACCGAGGTTTCCAATCGGTGAGGATGAACCTGAGACTGGATCGACGCTGTACAACTGGCTATTAGTGATGCCAAACAACTTGTTGTCACTAGATAAGGCGATATCATTTAAACTTGGGCTAGTTGCAATCTTTACAAACTTTCCTGCTGAGTCAACGCTTCCGACTTGCCCGCTATCTGTAGAAACCAAAGATGATGCAGTCCCCAAAGAGCTAGTTTTGAAGGTATAGTTTCCTGTCTCGTTCGCATTCAAGCTAGTAGCTCGAATCGCGTAATTCACACCGGGAATTGCTGTGAAACTTAACTGTGAATTCTTACCACCATTGATTAAGTCATCGTTAAAGGCAATCACTTCACCTGTTGAAGCATTTATCAGTTGTAGGTAACTGTCAATAGCCGCAGTCGAATCCATGTTAACTTGAACTTGCTGCCAATTGGAAATCCCAGTCAAGGTATAGTCATCGGAGAAGCTACCCAATCTTTTAGGGTTTTTAGTATCAGTGCTACTCAAACTTTCGTTAATCGTTTCCCCTAAGCCAATAGTCAGGGGTGTCGGGGTTGGTGTTGGAGTCGGAGTTGGAGGGGTCGGAGTTGGAGTTAAAGTTGCGATCGGGATAGACCCTGCACCACTAATCGTATAGCCATTGGTAAGACCTGTGATATCACTATCAAAAGTCCCTTCTCCTGTTGCTGGATCAATAATAATCCGCTTATTATCTTCTGTGAAACCAACAAGAGTGCTTCCCTCAAAAGACAAGCCAACCACATCATCAAAGCCAATGTCACCAATTTTAGTGGATTGGCCAGTTAAGGACACAAAAAATAAGCTAGAGCTAAAACCACTACTTTTAGCAAACAAAAATCCGTTATTGACAGGATCAAATACTATGTCGCCACCTGAAGTTTCGTCCAAAGAAAAGTCTGCTATTGATGATGCAGTCGCATTTTGAGGATTAACGGTGTATAATTTAGAGCTATTAGAGCTATTAGAACGACTAGCTCCATACAGTGTGCCATTAGGCAAAAATTCCAGGGCAGCCATCTGCACACCAGAAGGGAAGTTGCCAATCACCGACGATGAACCTGAGTCTGGATCGATACTGTACAACTGGGTAGGGAGGCTATCTCTCTTAATACCCAAAAGCTTGTTGTCATTAGAAAAAGCAATGTCAGCAAATTCTGAGTTACTTGCGGCTTCAACAAAATTTCCTATCGATACAAATCTTCCTAATGGATCAACTGTTCCGGCTTCTTGTCCATTCCTCGTAACAACTAAAGATGATGCAGTTCCTAACGAGCTAGTTTTGAAGGTATAGTTTCCTGTCTCGTTCGCGTTCAAGCTAGTAGCTCGAATCGCGTAATTCACACCCGGAACTACTGTGAAACTTAACTGTGAATTCTTAAGACCATTAATTAGGTCATCGTTCTCGGCAATCACTGCACCTGTTGAAGCATTTACCAGTTGTAGATAACTGTCAATAGCAGCAGTCGAATCCATGTTAACTTGAACTTGCTGCCAATTGGAAACCCCAGTCAAGGTATAGTCATCGAAGAAACTACCTAATTTTTTAGGATTTTCAAGATCAGTGCTGCTCAAACTTCCGTCAATCGTTTGCCCTAAGCCAATATTCGTCATAATCCCATCTCCTCAAAAATATAGTTGCGTCAAAACCAGCAAAGCCCGCCTAGCAAGCCTTCCTAAATGTTTATCAGGGCCTTCATCTGCTTTTTATGCAAATCGCCCTATTTTTGTAACAAAACTTTACATTACTCCCAAGAGCAGATAAGCTGTATGCCCGATCGCCCGCCAGATTTACCCTAAAACTAGGTAAGCTACGATCGCCCTTAATCTCCCTAGCTTCACCTCCGTAGCTGAAAGCCAGACTCATCACTTCACAATACTCCAGAATCCCTACACTGTATCGGCAAAACGGCTCACCATTTGGCTCAGCAAAAAAGGCTCATTTGGCTCATTTGGCTCATTTGGCTCACTTTTTGGCTCACCAGATCGTGTAACATTCTTGACTAACGCAGAGTTTCCGTAGAGGAGTCGCAATGGCTGGTTTGCTCAGAGCATCTGAAGAAGGGCTAAAAATCATTGACATGGTGCGACGCAACCTCGGATGGAATAAAAGTGAGGATACTCTGGTGTCAAGCTGCTCTAACTTCAAAAGCCACTTTAAAGCGATTTTGGGCGCAGAAACCGAATTAGACGAGAGAACATTTATCGATATTTGCAAAGCTGTAGGAATGAATAACTGGGAAGACATTGTTGAGCGCAAAATATCAAGAAACAGAATTACTTTTAGCCGCCGCGATCGCAGATATCCCCCTAGACAACCAAACCGATCGCACATTCCCCCTCCCAGAAAACTTACCCCCCGTCAGAAACTGGGTACAGCGCACCAAAGAAATCGACACCTTAAAAACCCTAATCGCTACTCCCCCCCTTACCAAGGAATCGCCCACTCCTACTCCCCCCCTTACCAAGGAATCGCCCACTCTTGCTCCCCCCCTTACCAAGGAATCGCCCACTCTTGCTCCCCCCCTTACCAAGGAATCGCCCACTCTTGCTCCCCCCCTTACCAAGGGGGGGCTGGGGGGGGTTCCCATCGCCATCTCAATAGTCGGATTACCCGGAATCGGAAAAACCACCCTCATCAGCCAACTAATCCGCCAACTCCACACCGAAAAAACCCCCTTCACCATGCGCCGCTTGGCAATCCTTGCAATCCGCAACAGGCAAAGCACCCCCGTGCGATCGCACAATTGACTCCCTGCTATTCACCCTCTCCAACGGCGACATTACCGCAGCCGTCAACGCTCAAAATGACTGCGGCAAAAAAACCGAAAATCTGCTCAAAATCCTCAGAGAAAAACCTTGCTTAATTGTATTCGATCGCGCCGACACACTTTTGAAAGCAGGAGAAGCCAAAGCCGCCGGTTATTTCGCAGAAGATTGTGCAGAATATGCTTGGTTATTCAAACAACTATTAGAAACAGAACATCAAAGCAAAATCATCTTCACCAGTCGCGAAAGCTTAGCCGAATTGCCGCCAACAGTCACCCGCGAAATCCAGCTCAACGGATTGGATCGAGATGCGGCAATTTCCCTGTTGCAATCTTTCAATCTGACTGCAAATGCAGAGGAATTAGCGGAAATGGGCGATCGCTATTCAGGACATCCCAAAGCCTTACAACTCGTCGCAGCCTTGATTCGAGATGATACCGAGTTTCAAGGAAATGTCGGGAATTTTCTACACCAGAGAGACTGGTTGCTGATTCGAGATATTGAGAGATTGATTGATGAAATCATAGCCCGTCTCAGCGACGGCGAACAAACTTGTCTCAGCCGAATTTCTGTCTATCAAACCTCAGAATATCCCCTATCTTTTGCAGGAATTAGCGCTCAAATGCCAGAAGTTCAGCAAGTATGAACTTAAAGAAAATATTATCCTTGCACTCAAGCGCCGACAATTGCTATATTACGATTACCAACGAGAATCCTATCAATTGCATCCGCTAGTTCGAGAAAAGGGCGAACATCTGCTAAATCAAAATCCCGAAAATCTCCGTACCGCCCACAGCCAAGCCTATAATTATTATATCAGCATTCCGCTCAAACCGGAATCTGAATGGCAAGATATCGAGGATATTCAGCCCTTAATTAGAGCGCACTATCATGCCTCTCAAGCAGGAGATTTAGATGCTGCAAATGGGATTATTTCTAAAGTTTATGAGTATTTGCGGCAGTGGAATTGTGCAGAGTTAGTATGTGGAAATATAGAGTTACCATTGTTAGCAGAAGTGAAAAATATTAGCCTTTGATGGGCGGGCAAGATGCCCATCCCACAAGAAACTTGATGTGCTGTGGAAGGGGCATCTTGCCCGTTTTCTTAGTCTCGCGTTGCGCGGACTTTGTTGGTGTAGAAGCGATTTAAATCGCCGATTAAAACCGCCTAATTTTTCTTCTATTACTCCCCCGCCAAATCAGCCCGAATTATCTCCACAACTCGATTCAACTCAACCGAATGAGAAGCCTTAAATAAAATGCGATCGCCATTTTCTACAAACTCCAACAACCGCTTTGCTAAATCTGCCCGCCCCTGCTGGGCCGCAATATCTCCGAGCTCCACAAAAGGCAAACCCGCAGCACCAGCCGCCATCGCCGCCGCTTCCTCAAAATCAGCAAAAATAAACAAAGCATCCAGATTAAAGTCTCGCGCCGCCTTTCCTACTTGTCGGTGAAATTCGATCGACTTTTCGCCCAATTCCTTCATCGTTCCCAACACCGCAATCCGGCGCTTTCCCGGAGTATCTGCTAACAATCTCAGCCCCGCCAACATCGACTCCAAACCGGCATTGTAAGTCTCATCTAGAATCACAATATCATTGGGCAATTCGTAGCGGCGAGCCCTTCCATCTGGCAATTCTACGGACAAACCTTGCTTTAAAACTTCCCAATTAATATCTAAAACTTTCCCTACCGCCAAAGCCGCCAAATAATTCACAGCATTGTGACGCCCCGGTAATGGCAATGGCAATTCTATACCATCTACAATTATTGTATCATTATTTGGTAATTCCCCGCACAAATCCCCACCTTCTAACCCGTAAGTTAAAGTTTTTCCCTGCCAAACTTTCGCCGCAGTTGCGATTAATCTCCGATCGTGATTGAGAATAGCAATGCTGTCAGCAGGCATTTCGGCTAACAACTCGCACTTCGCGATCGCGATCGCCTCTTCGGAGCCCAATCGCCCAATATGCGCCGTTCCCACATTAGTAATCACCCCAATATTCGGCCGCGCAATTTGCGAAAGCAGCGCAATTTCACCCTGGCCGCGCATTCCCATCTCAATTACAGCATAATTGTGTGACGGCGAAAGCTCCAACAACGTTTTCGGCACTCCAATTTCATTGTTGTAGTTATATTGAGTTTTCAGAACATTTCCTTTAGTTGACAAAACTGCCGCAATCAGCTCTTTTGCAGTAGTTTTACCTACAGAACCAGTAACAGCAACTATCGGTATGCTGAATTGGTCGCGCCACCAGTGGGCGATCGCCTGATAAGCTATTAAAGTATCATCAACTCGCAACAGTGGAAAATTGGGAATTTCCAGCGGCCAAGTGCGATCGACAATCGCCACAATCGCCCCCAAATCCCGCGCTTTTCCCACAAATTGATGCCCGTCAAAATTATCTCCGCGCAGCGCCAAAAACACTTCGCCCCCCTGAAGAGTGCGCGTGTCTGTAGCAATACCTGTCCCTAAAGTTGTCAAAACACTCTCAGACACAGCAGGCAAAGGTACAGCTAAAATTTCAGCAAGTTGGGAGATACTTACGCGACAAACCATATTACCAGAACTCACGCTTCAAATAATTATTTTTAGAGCTAACCCTACCTCGCCCCAGCTCAAAATTCACTCTGCGAAGGCTGCCAAACAGGATTTGCTTTAACAATCCTAATACTAAATCGCCCGCCGACCCAACAAATCCTCTACTCTCCATCCACAATCTTTACCCGTTGACAAAAAATATGGTGATTTTCAGTCTTGCTAATTGACAACAATTTATGTCATGCTGGTATTGGTGAAGATTTTAACTAGGAAAAAATATCGCTCGTCGGGTTAAGATGCTGACTGCTTCCACCCTAAAGCCTTGGAAAACTAGAACATAGGTTAACTGAATGCAGGCGCTGGCTTAAGCCAATTCATCCAGCCAATAGTGCTGAAAAGCTTCAGCTCAAGCCTCGGAGGGCGATCGCAGTGAACAATACCTGGACAAACATTTACAACCGACAAATTCATCTCAGCCCCCAGGAGACCCACACCATAGCTGTACTCAGCTTGGTGTTGGGAGGAATGGGGGTGAATTGCGAAACGTCCCCTGAGTGAATTTTTGCGTTAGCAAAAACAGGGATGGGGACAGTTGAGTAATTCACAAACTCAAAATGCATAGTTATATCCGTCCTTTTGGTGAATGGTTTTGCAATATTTGAAATTAATACCCTGAACCAAGGTATCTGCGGAGATATTGAACGAACCGCTAGACCTAACGGCAACACGCCCGACATACGTGCCAATTTTCTTGCCACTGGTAACAGTTGCCCTCACGATGTCGCCAGTCTGAAACCCTTTGACAAACTTAAGTCGTGGCACATAGCGAGATGGGAAACCAAATTTATCCGTGCGACACATTTGACGAGTACCGTATCCCGTCGTCTTAATTAACAACGGCTTGTTTGTCAGCACAGATAACGATTCAACTTGACCAACACAAGCTGCATCAAGCCAATGGGTTTTAGCTAGTTTCAATCGAGTCCGGTTGAACTTAGTTAATCCACCCGAACCAGTCGAAACAGGCAATCCCGTTTCTTTAAGGCGATTGAACAATGCCCATCTGGTAGAGTTGACGGCTGCTGCATCCTTGAGAGGACGTTTAGCTTGTGCAAGAATGCACTTCAGAACGTCTGGTTTCTTGGCTAAGAATTGCTCGACATCCTGAGTACCTTTCTTGAGGTTGCACTTCTCACAAGCAAGGCAAAGGTTAGAAATGCGATCGCTGCCACCTTTGGCTTTGGGATGAATATGTTCAATTTGCAAAGGTACATTTTCAACACTACAGTAAGCGCATTTCCTGTCCCATTTTTTCAATAGATATTCCCGAACTTCGTAGCCAGCTAATTCCCCTTGCTGATATTCAATGCCTGAATTTTCAGGATTTTCTAATTGTTGTAAATCAAACCTGACCAGTTCTTGAACAATTGAACCGATGGGGGCAAACCTAATTAATTTGTTCACCCAAGTTAGGGTAGTTTCTACACGATGTTGCAGACTTGGAGCCAGCCAGCCTTTGGTGCGGGTGCGATTTAAAAATCTTGCCTGACGATAACGAGTATGACGATTTCTCCTTGAGCGACGCAACTCGCTTCGGGACTCCAAAGACGCTTTAATTGTTTGACCTCGATGGCTTAATTCCGCACCAAAAATAACTTGCTCGTCTTGAACCAAAGCAATCCCTGTAGTTTGAGAACCCGGATCTAATTTGAGAATAATTAATTCAGGAGTTGCTGTCACCGCCTTTTTGAGAATGATGGTAAATGGATACCTTCTAAAAACCGCAGCTTTTCCTGCCGTTAACAACTTGTGAGCCATTGACGGCTTACAGGGTGTGAGCGGTTTTTTATTGGTATCAAGTACGAAAACGAGATTAGACATTGTTGTGTCTCTCCACTTGCGCGTAATGTTAGCTTCGTCAATGTTTAAGGTCGGTAACTATGTCAAAAGCACTGGTTTAACCCTTAAGCCTGTTTAACTTCTGAGTTCTAGAGCAGTGGACTAGCTTCGCATCCACTGGTAGGTCTTTAACTCTTGCCCTAAACGTAGTAAAAGTGGCTCCACTGAGCGAAGCCGAAGTGTTCTCTTACTTAGACTGGTCAACTAGGCGAATTTCTTGCCCCCGCTATATCGGTACTCCGATTAGCGGTGGGTGATTGACCCAGAAGAACAGCTACTTTACAACCACTGGCTGGAGCTTGTACAGCTAGAGACGCCGGCCGAACTCATCGATCGCTTTCGGACTTTATTTATCCACTGTACAGGATATCCCGATCGCTCGATCGCCCAGGCCCTGGAAAAATTAGCAGCATCAAAACAGGCGGAACAAGAATTTAAATACATTTTGAACCGCTGCTGTCACATCCCGATCAACCGCTGGCAAACATACCCCAGCAAGCAAGCAGCCATCCCCGAATTGATTGCTGTGTTTGAAGATGCGCCCTTCGTAGTATTTGGAAACAGTCGCTCGCGGGCGATCGGCTGCATACCCCAATTAGTACATCAATTTATCGCAAGCGAACAGTATCTCACACTCAAACGCTTCGCCCAAGTCATCACCCACAATTGGGAAGACAGCAGCAACAGCAAAACCCCTACTAGCAAGGCTCTCGGAACTTTAATTCCCCGCTACCCCTACCTTTACCAACACTGTCTCCTCAGCCAAGACAGCACCTACGAACAGCAGAAAATCATCAAAAAAATCCAAGCTCAAAAGCAGCAGCAATTTGAAATCGACCTCTCTCAATATGTAGCTCACCAAGTGAGAAAAACCCAAATAGCCCGCCGAGCAACCTCTATCTCCTTCGCTCGTACTATACATAGTATAAAAAATCCCACCCTCTTGAGCGACCCCGAACTGTTCTGTGCCCTCAAGCAATTTGTCGGAAAAGTAGAAGGCGCCGATACTTACAGACAGCTCGCCTCGCGCTTCAGAGCGAACGCCAGCCAAACTCAGAACTACGGATCCTTTAAAGACGACTTGTACGAATACCTAATTTCTTCTGTCACCGACCACCGCTACGGCAAATGTCAATTTAACGATAAATTGTATAAGCAATTACAAAGTACCTTTCCCCACAGCGATGCTCAGAAGTTCAACGAATTTTTAACGATCAGAACTTGCAGCCAGTTGTTAAACTTTTTAGTAGTAGAGAGTCCTCAGCGACCCAACCACTTTGTGTTCATTGAC
The DNA here is from genome assembly GCA_042408215.1 of Microcoleus sp. Taxonomy (GTDB): domain Bacteria; phylum Cyanobacteriota; class Cyanobacteriia; order Cyanobacteriales; family Microcoleaceae; genus Microcoleus. Next base: position 235,721 of record JAYFMW010000006.1, read on the forward strand.
CTGATCTCAAACCTCGGCCCCACCCAAACCACAGGTCTGCTGCTGAAAATTTTACTAATTTGCCACCAAGTCAAACCCTACCTAGAAAAGCGGCTGGCAATTTTGTTCGCCCACTACGAATTCTCGACCAGAGCAGGCGTAATGTGGTTAGTCAAAGCCCTCGAAAACCTGAATCTCGCTTTGAGTACCAACTTTGGCAAGGTAGACGTATCTTTCCTGCGGTAAATAGCATTGGCACAACTAACTACTAAAACCCGTTGAAAAGAGGCTATTCTCGAAAAATTGGGTGGAAAACCCCGTCCTAAAAGGACGGCTTTGTGTTAAAATGGCTTCAAGTCGGGATAGGAAACTGCCACGACTCTAAATGGACCTAGAGAAAACGTAAGACTATTTCGGTAGCAGATTTCTTAGAAGTGTCAAGAATCACCGCACCTGATAGTCGGTGAGTGTTTCAAATTTTAAAGTACCAAGTGTGAATCAGATTCGGTTGCAGGCTTTGTTCATTGCTACAGAATTGTCTAAAAACTTGCCCTTCTGTATCGGCAGGGAACTCTCCGAAACTGAAATCTTACACCATCTAAATTTTGGAGTTATTCCCCATGTCGATATACGTCGGTAACTTATCCTATAAAGTTACCCAAGAAGACATCACCGCCGTCTTCGCTGAATACGGAACCGTTAAACGAGTACATCTACCTACAGACAGAGAAACGAGTCGCCCCCGTGGCTTCGGTTTTGTAGAAATGTCAACCGATGCAGAAGAAGATGCAGCCATTACGGCTCTCGACGGAGCAGAGTGGATGGGTCGTGACCTCAAGGTTAACAAAGCCAAGCCTCGCGAAGATGAAGGCGGCCGGGGCGGCGGCAGCCGGGGCCCCGGCGGCCCAGGAAAATTTCCTCGCGGAGAAAGAGGAGGAGAAAGAGGAGGAGAAAGAGGACGTTATTAATTTCCTCGGAATTTCCTCTGACGCAGATTTGAGATTTGAGATGGGAGATCAAGAGCACCTAGCTCCGAACCGCCTTCTCTTCAAATTTCCTGCTCTACGGTAAATACACGCTAAAGCCAAGGGTCAAGCCCTTGGCTTTTAGCTTTGACAGTCCTGGACGCAAAAACAGAAGAGCAACACTATTGGTAGCGGTAAGGTGTTCTTAGGCGCACCCTACAGATCTAGTTTATGCGTCCAGGGCTATTTGAGTTAAAAGCGCGATTAGCGAATCTAGTTAAGACCGATCGAATTTTTGGTTGAGATGGCAGACCCCTGCTGTGTACTCAGAGTCTATTCGTCAGATTCGATGCTACTGCTCAATCCGTGATTGTTCAGCGTTTCGCAGTAAAACTCAGCGTGTTCTAGAGCACAAACAATCACCAGTCCCAGCCCGTTAGTGTGAGCTTCCATCATAATGTTCACAGCCTGTGGCTGAGTCAGACTCGGTACCGTCTGCATCAGAGTCTGCACCACATACTCCATAGGGTTGAAATCATCATTGTGGAGCAGAACGCGATAGCGCGGTGCAAGCTTACGGACCGTTGAAGGCTTTACAAGAATTTCGACAGACACTACTTTGTATCCTCCTGCTGGGTCAAATGTTAAAATTTGTGAATAATCTAGAGCCGGATTCCTCCGCTGTGCAATGGTATCCGACTTTTAGTTATTTTAAATGAATGGAGATGCTGTTAGGTAATGAAATTCAAAGAAAGCAGCCAAAAAGTCGATCGCCACCTTTGAACCCAAAACCGGACGCAGATGCGGTTTTTTCCAACTCCAGTATCCAAAGCCAATCGCCCTACCTTCCTAGCGCCGTACAATTAGAATACAACAGATCAAAATAACAAACTACTACCTGTCGAGTCTCCAGAACTGAGTGAACGCTATATGAAACGCAAACCTAAACCCTTCAACGACAGATTCAGCGCCGACGCACCAGGGGGAGAAGATGACTCCGACTACTCCGGCCCCTTTGGCGGACAGTCGCGACGCCAACCTCAGTCTGGTAAACCCTCCTTCCTCAACTACACCTCCCTGGGCATTTTAGCAGCCGTTTTTATTCTCGGAATTGGTATTGGCATTGCTTTTAGCTCCACCGCTACCATTAGCCCAGAAAATGTAGCATCCCGCGAATTTATCGATCGCAGTGCCCCGAATCCCGAACTTTGCGTGCAGTTTGGAGCCAGCGCGATGGTGACAGATATGCGCGCCTACGTCACCCTCAACCCTTTCAACGTCTACATTTCACAGCCGACTATGCGCCCCGGATGCGTGCTGCGAACCAACAACTGGGCAATTCTGGAACAAAGAAAACTCGTCAGCCAAAACCAAGTGCGCGAGTGCAAAAATCGGATGAATACATTTGGCTTCACCGGTGCCCTGGAAAGTCAACCCGACATCAACTGTATCTATCAAAACGACAGCGCCAAAAACCTGTTTATCAACCAGCCCGGTTCAGTGGCTCCAACCACAGATAATCAGAATTTCTAACTTTGATAGTCCTGGACGCATCAAAACCTTAAGAAACCGGGTTTTTTGGGTTTTGATGGGCTGTAACGAAGTCTTGGAGCAAAAACCCGGTTTCTGACCACCCGTGCGTCCAGTTGTTTCGGAATGATTTAACCGCAGAGACCGCAGAGACCGCAGAGTCGGAGAAGAGAGAGATGAATCATTCTGATACCAACGGATTTGATATGACTATTAAAGCTACTGTTTGGGAAGCGGTTCACCAAAGTTGATGATGATTATCCGCCGTTCTGGTGCGGCAGGACGGGGTATAGGAGCAACAGGTATCCCCCGCCGTTCTTGAACCGCAACCCTGACTAAAGGCACTGTTATCGGTCGGATTTGGTCGTTTTGAGTTGTTGGCTGGGAAGGATTTCGCTCGTAAGTTTGAGTGGCGATCGGCTGGGGCTGCGGTACTTGTGTTGTTGATGGGGTTTGGGTTTCGGTTGTGTTACGACTCGAACTTGGGGCGATCGCGGGCACTAACACCCAGCGATTGGCGGCCCCGATTTTTTGGAATTGAGTGCGATCGGGCTTTACAGCAAATCCTGGTGCCAACTCCATCACAATTCTCACCCTTCCCGGTTGAATTTGACTCATTCCCACAGAACGTACTAATCCTTTTGGGTATAATTGAGTCGCATCTACTGAGATTTCAGTATTGGGCAAATCCACAGCAATTTGATTTGGGTTTAATACAGAATATTTGGGCGTGGTTCCCTCTGGGAGGGTAATTACTAACTCATTTGTGGCCGGATCGAATTGCCAAATTGGGACTGTGGAAGCGGTGGCTTGTTGTTGTCCGATTTGCATCGAAACTGTGGCGGCGACTGCTAGACTCAGACTCAGTGACTTGCTTGCTAACAATCTGGGTGTTAGAGAATTAACAGTCAATTTTTGTAAGTCTTGCCAAAATCTTTTGTATTGCATGGCTGCTGTGTGAAAGTTTTGATTTGACATTCTCACCGGGCTGAAGCCACGGTGATTCTAAACATCACTGTTTAGGCTTCCTCTTTCGGCGATCCGACTTATTTAAAAGAGTTTCCTCATTCAAACTCTTGTTGATATCTCCAGAGGCGTTTGAGGTTTCCGTGTGCCCCACGGTACGCAATCCAAGTTCTAATATGTTGCGAGCGGCGTTCCAATCTCGGTCTAAAACGAATCCACAATGTGGACAAATATGTGTTCTTTGACTTAATGACTTTTTCGCCACTTTCCCACAACTAGAACAATTTTGACTTGTATAGTGTGGCGGTACTGCAACAGTTGCCACCCCAAACACTTTGCCAAAATATTCAATCCAATTTCTAAAAGCTGTCCAAGCCGCATCTGATATCGACTTGGATAGCTTTTTGTTTTTGACCATGTTACGCACCTGCAAGTCTTCATAGGCTACCAAGTCGTTAGACTGGACTACGCACCTTGCTAATTTCACAGCAAAGTCTTTACGCCGCCTGCTTACCTTGAGGTGTTTTCTACTTAAACAATTTCGAGCCTTAGCTCTATTTTTAGAACCTTTCTGCGTTCGAGAAAGTCTACGATTAAGCTTTTTTAACGATCTTTCGGACTTTCTTAGATGGCGCGGGTTCTCTACGGTGTTACCGTCAGAGTCTGTGTAGAAATGAGTTAGCCCTACATCCAAACCGATTGTTTTTCCGGTCTGCTCCCGCTTTTCGTTTCGTTCAGTGTCAATACAAAATTGCACGTAGTAGCCATCGGCTCGACGAACTACGCGCACTCGTTTAACTTGACTTAGCCGATAGAAATGTAGGTCACGAGTTCCCCATAATTTAAAAATTCCGGCTTTAAATCCATCAGTGAAAGTTATATTTCGTCGGTCTTCAGAAAGCTTCCACCCACAGGTCTTGTATTCAACAGAACCGTGCGTTTCATGCTTTTTGAAGTGCGGAAAACCTTTCTTTCCTGGTTTTGCCTTCTTGCAGTTGTCAAAGAATCGTGCAATCGCTGACCAAGCTCTTTCAGCAGAAGCTTGCCTTGCCATTGAGTTGAGTTTACTGGCCCAAGGAAATTCTTTGGCAAGAACTACGCAATAAGCGCTTAAGTCGTAGCGACCTACCCCTGGGGTATCCATCCAGTACCTGATGCAGCTATTACGAATGAAGCGAGCAGTACGAATGGCTTCGTCTAGCCGTTCGTACTGCTCGCTTTTCCCTTCTAGCTTGGCTTCAAATACTAACATTTACGTCGAGTGAGTGAATATAAAGACTATAACAGAGTTCTGGAGAAATTAAAGCCGTCCTATAAGGACGGGGCTTTAGACCCAGCTTTTTGGTAAACTAGATTTGAGAATAATTGGGCATCGGGCATCGGGCATCGGAAAAAGCGTGTTCCTTGATGGTCGAATCAAGGTATTATAACTATTTAATACCAATTTTTTATGAGGCTGCATAGAATCCGATCCCCCTAACCGAGGGCGGGCACGGGGGCACCGCCCCTACATTCGGGGAGTAGCGGGGGACAAGATTCCGATCAAAGTCAACCCCTACTCCCCTTCTTAAGGGGGATTTAGGGGGATCGAGATATGTGCAACGACCCATTAAATTGGTATAATCGGAATCGCGATCGCCTTAAAATTCCTGCCGTCAGAACACCTATGACTTACAGTAACAGCGAACTTGAGGGAAAATCTTTCTATCAATCGGAACCTTTAATCGCCAGATTGAGGGGAATTATCCGCGATTATCCCGAAGGTGTGGGGATTCTCAAAGAATTAATTCAAAATGCTGACGATGCGAAAGCCACGCGGGTAGAAATAACTCTCGATTGGCGGAACCATCAAGTCGAAAAATTGCCGGACGATCGCATGGTACGGTTAATGGGGCCGGCGATGTTAGTCTACAACGATCGCGTGTTTGCAGACAAAGATTTTGACAGCATTCGCAGTTTGGGACAAAGCGAAAAAGCGCGAGACTTGCAGAAAACTGGTAGGTTTGGCGTCGGGTTTAATGCAATTTATCATGTTACAGATTTTCCCAGTTTTGTGTCGCGCGATCGCATCATCTTTTTTGACCCTCACGGTGTGGCGATTCCCGGTACTTCGAGACAGGAACCGGGGCGCGAGTGGAATTTGGCTGATGCTAAATGGTATGATAAATATCCCGATTTTATGCAAGTCTACGCAGCGGGAGGATTGCCGTTTGGAGATACCAACTTTCAAGGTACTCTGTTTCGGCTACCTTTGAGAACAACAGAAAGCGCCAAAAATAGCGAGATTCGCAAACAAGCTTTTACTGAATCAAACGTCAAGGAACTGCTAGATGAATTGAGACAGTCGGGTGAAGAACTTTTGCTATTTTTGAAGTCTGTTCAGGAAATTAGAGTTTATGAAATTTTGGCTAACAGTCAAGAAACCAGACAAGAAATTCTGGCGATTGTTACCAAAAATCCGCAAGAAGTCAGAGAAGCGCGACAAAAACTCCTCGATGCAATTCCCGATACTCCCGACAAACTGCTGGAATTGTGCCACCATAATCCTGACGGTTTAGTGTCAGTTTCTTACCGCCACGAGATAGAAACGATTAGTTGCGATCGCACAATCAAGTCTACTTGGAGAACAGTCAGTTTAATTCGCACAGACTCAGGCGACGATTTGGCAAAAGTGATCGCAGCAATGCACGAAAGCCAAGAAAAAGTCGTACCTTGGGCCGGTGCTGCTGCTAGAATTAGTGCTGTTAGTACCGAGGGAAATCTGCCGCCTGTTTCCGGGAAAGTTTACTGTTTTTTGCCGCTTCCTCTGGAAACTGGTTGGCCGGTTCACATCAACGGTTTTTTTAACTTAAATAGTTCGCGGGATAACCTCAGCAGCGACAGCGGACAAACTGGAAAAGACCGACCTAGATCTATTTGGAATCAGCTACTCGCGCGCCATGTTTTGGCTCACGCTTATGCTAACTTAATTGTCGATTTAGTACAAGATATCGGACGGTTTCAAGCAGAGGAGTTTTACAAATTTTGGCCGATTAGCAAAATCACTACTAGCAAAGCTCTGGAAGAATTACACAATTTTGTGATGCAGTTATTGTACCACAAACCAGTTGTGCGATCGGCTGTCAAACATATTGTAACTGAAGGTCAAATTAACGAGACAAGATGGGTAACACCTCCGACAGTTCAAAATCTACCCTCAAAAAAGTGGTGGGATGAATTATTAGCACCGCTGTGTGCCGATAATATTGATATTCCCAATCCGCCCTTGCCCGATTCGATTTTAGCAGCTTTTAAAGATGCAGGTTTGCCCTTACCAACATTCACTGCTACCAATTTGCGAAAGCATTTAACCGAAAATAAATCCCTAGGGGTTTCGCTGTCGGATGCACCGAAAGCCAGCCTGCGAAATCGCCAATGGATTGGGAATATGCTGCGCTATTGTCTCAGCGATAAATGCCAAGATTTGCGCGGTTTGCCGCTAGCTATTCTGGCTGACAATACTTTGCAGGTATTTGGATATAATGCGATCGGCACTATTTACATTGCAGATGAGGCGCAGAGGGGAATATTTGCCAATTATCCCGACTGGTTTCTCCACCAAGATTTAACTAAATTATTGCCGGGATACAATATAATTGGCATCTCAAACATGACTGCTGCGGAAGTAGCAAAGAAGTTGGTGAATGTCATTGGTTCAACTCAGTCAGAAATTGATTGGAATCCCGATGCACCGCATCCGCCAAATGCAGAATGGTTGACTTTAGTTTATCAATATTTTTACAATATCAGCCCCAGATATCTATCGCAAGAAACAGTCGAAAACTTGAAAAAAGTAGCGCTGGTTCCGGGAAATCATGGTAAGCTTTATAAAGGGGGAACTGTTGACACTCCTTTGTTGCGCGGCGATAAAATTGAGGCGGAAACAATTGCAGCGGTAGAATATTTTGGGGCGACACTTGTCAAAGCACCGGCAAAACTTGAAGGCGCGATCGCACAATTTGCCGATCGCCACAAAAATCAGTTAGTCTATTGTATCACCGGCCCGGATATCCTAGACATAGTATATTCGCGGTGCGATCGAGGTTTGCCGCCTTACGACGAACAGCATTATACACATCTGCTCAATTTCCTAGCAAGTCTAGAGCAAAGAAATTACGATGAAACTAGGCAAAATAAGCTGCGCCAACTGCCAATTTACCCCACAACTTCCGGCGAAATAGTTTCTCTGAATAGTGAAAATGTCTACCTGACTGGCGATGGATACGCACCGCCAGAAATTGCAGGTAATTTGAGGCTTTTATGCTTAGGTAAAAACCGGGAATGGCTGTCGCTATTCCAATATTTGCAAGTGCCAATACTCAACCGCGCGAGACTGATTCGCGACTGTTTGTTGCCAGAATATGCCTCATTTTCCCCAGAAGAACAGTTAATAGCGCTAACTTGGATTCGGGATAACTTGACTAAAGCTAGCATTGAGTTAGAAAAGGGAGGAGAAAATGCTTTAGGATTTAATGAAGAGCTGAAAAAGGCTCGTCTGGTGCGCTGTAGTGACAGGAGATTGCGATCGGCCCAATTGATTTACAATCCTTTAAGTGAGGTAGTTAGGGATATTATCGGCAATGTAGCAGCGATTCCAGACATGGAATTTTACTCCCAGGATTCTGAAAGTTGGCTGAATTTTTTCTCGGATTTGGGAATGAGGCAAAATCCCGATGCTGACGACATTTTAGCCTGCATTGACAATCTAATTCAAACCGCAAATCGATCGAGTACAAGTGCTGTTACTGATAGCTGCATTGCTGTTTTCAACTACATTGTTGACAACTGGGATGCGCTCAAAAATAGCAGAATTGCTAACAGCAACAAAACACTACCAGAAGCACTTACAGATAAACCTTGGCTTCCTGTCGAGGGAAATCCTGAGAAGTTAAGCCAATATTTCGGTGCTGCAAAACCTGAAGCGAGACTTTACCGTGCTAAAGGTTTGTGCTTCATTCAAGATGCTTGTTTAGTTGCTAGCCAAAAACTCATATTGGCGCGTCCTCAGCGAGACTTGCTGAAGGTAGAAATCAGGAATGCCCTTGGTTTTGAGCCTGTAGAACCAAATACAGTTATCGACCACTTTGATGTTATCATAAAACTTTGGGAAAATTATATAATTCAATTATCCAACAATCAAAATACACTATTAGAATCAGTAAAGACAATTTACAAGTATTTTTATGATACTTTGGTAAAAAGCGGTATTTCGGGCGATCGCCAGAGGCAAATTCAACAGCGGTTTGCTCACCGCCAATGTCTGTGGGATGAGTCTACAGGCAAGTTTTGGCAGCCGAAACACGCCTTTTTAGAGGATGTGCCGTTTTTCGGAAATCGCCGCACAACCATAGCTAGTTCTAATTCCCATTGCGAAGTTTATCAGTTGTTAGGACAAAGGCGATCGCCCGTCGTACAAGACTACTTAGATTTCCTCACAGAACTAGCAGCAGAGTACGGCAACAACTCCTTAAATGAAGCGGATAAAAACTGTGCGATTCAGGTACTTAGCCGCCTGGAATCTCAACAGTTGTTAGAGGGAGTCGCAGTGAAAAATATACCGATTCTTACCGCGAACAACACACTTTGTCCAGCGGAAAAAGTTCTCATCCCCGACGCACCTTGGCGCAAAGATTATATTGACCCCAACCGGATACTTCACGAGCTAGTTTCTGCTAAATTTGCTAAATCCGTTGGCTGTCTTTCTTTACTAAAAGATGCAATAGAACGCCCGACAGAAGTCAAAACTTCTCGCAACACAAAAAGCTGCGATTGGTGTCTAGAATGGCAAAATACATTAAATTCAGCAGAATTTCGATCGGGTTTGCAGCGGTTGATTTTTCACGATCGCGAATCCGAACCAATTTTAGATGTAATCTGGCTCGCTCAAGCTAAAGTTTCCGCCGCCAGTCAAATTAATGTAGATTTATTTTTGAGCGATGAAACCAGAATTGCCACAGATATACCGGGCACTCAACACTTCGAGGAATTTAATAAAACTTTTCAGATTATCAGTAGCGGTAGCCGATATATTATGCTATGCTTTTTAACAGAAAGCGTTAACGCTAGACTCGGAGAATATGCAGTTAAAAATTTGCTCCCGCTAGCCAGCATTATTGATGCTAAACCGAGTATGATTAATAGTTTGCTAAACGAGTTGCGAATTAGGTCTTTACCATCGCTTGTTACTGCTACTGAATCGGAAAATCCAGAAGATAATATGACTAAAGCGGCGACAAATTCTAGGGGCGAGTCTTCAATTTACTGGGGCGCGTTTTGAGGGAGTAATAATGGAGTAATATCAGATCCGCTCTTCATCGTCCTGTATTCATCTCTCCGATCTCCCTCTGTGTTCTCTGCGTTCTCTGTGGTTAAATCATGACTATGCAAGCAGATGACACTTAAACTGACAGGAAATCCGACTCTGTAATCTGGTTATTAGCGCCAATTACCCTAGCCAAAACTTGATTAGTTCCGGCTACTTGCAGTAAAAATTCATTCGCAGTTTGGCTGATTTGCAATTGTTGGAAACTCAGGCCACCAGCCAGGACAAACTTGTCAACTCCTACTTCAAAATTGAGTATGGTATCGGTACCGCCGTTGTTAGCGCTTAACACGAAGCGATCGCCCCCAACACCTCCAATCAAAGTATCCTCGCCCCCGTCGCCAAACAGCCAGTCATCGCCCATACCTCCAGAAAGAACATCACGATCGTTCCCTCCCTTGAGAGTATCGTTACCATCATCGCCATTGAGAGTATCTTGACCCTCATTCCCATAAAGCAAGTCATCGCCACTGTCGCCGTTGATACAATCTTCCTGCCCGATCGCCCCGAATGCAACTCCTTGGTCATCAGCCCGATCGCCAAAAATGGTATCGTTACCCTCATCACCGCACAAAATATCGCCACCGTCATCACCGTAAACTAAATCATCGCCAGCATCTCCGTGTACCAAGTCGTCATCCTTGTCGCCACGAAGGGTATCGTTACCAAAACCCCCACTCAAAGAGTCGGAACTTTCGCCACCATTCAGGAAGTCATTCCCATCTCCGCCAAACAACAAATCGCGGCCATTAACATCACTAACTAACTGGTTTTGTAAACCACCGTAAAGCGAGTCGTCCCCCCGATCGCCGATGATCGTGTCAGCGCCGAGTTCGCCCCAAATCATGTCATGATCTTTGCCACCATAAACTAAGTCGTTACCTTTACCGACGAAAATGCTGTCATCGCCACAGCCACCGCCGATGATATCGTCATTGTTATTGCCAAAAATTAAGTCACCTTCGGAAGTAGCCACAATACTGCCAAAAACAGTGCCGTAATCGCCGAGTATGGTGTCAGAACCTCGGCCGCCGTAGAGTGTGTCGGTGTCAGCTTCGCCGAAAATGCGATCGCCCCCCTTTCCGCCAAACACCAAATCGCGACCACCACCACCCAGCAAACTATCATCATTCTCTTGACCATTGAGTAGGTTGTTACCGTCCCCTCCAAACAGCAAATCGCGCCCGTCAGAGTCGCCAGTGAGGGAATTGAGAACACCGCCGAACAGGGAATCGTCTCCCTTGTCACCCAGCAAAGTATCCGCGCCCCGATCGCCCCAAATCAGGTCATTATCCTTGCCACCGTGGGCGATATCGCCACCTTTACCCCCGTACACGGTGTCATTACCTTGATTGCCGCCGATCGCATCAGCACCTTCTCCACCGAAAATTAGGTCGCCGTCGTCACCGGTCAGGTCAAAATTGTTACCATTGTCACCGACGATCGTATCCGGGCTGCGATCGCCATACAATGTGTCGGAATTGCGATCGCCAAAAATGCGATCGTCATCCTTACCCCCAAAAACCAGATCATTCTCTTTGCCGCTATAAACGACATCATTACCACTCCCCGCAGCAATCAAGTCCCGTCCTTGGTCCCCGAAGACAATATCGGCCCCGCCTTCACCTAAAACCGTGTCATCGCCCGCTTCACAAACAAACAATTCGTTAACATCCGAATCTGTTAAAAAATCGTTTCCGGGAGTGCCGAAAACAGCATTTCCGATGTCTCCTGACTCTGCGGCATTTGACTCAAAGTTAAGTACCGGCGGCTGCGGGGGCTCGATAAAAGTTACCGAAGGCACCAGGGACAGAGGTTCGCAACCGCAACCCGCATCCGGTTCAGGTACCCGATTCAGGACGGGAGTCGGCTTTTCGGTTGGAGTTGGAGTCGGATTTTCGGTTGGAGTTGGAGTCGGCGTCGGTTCGGGGATTGGAGTCGGCTTTTCGGTTGGAGTCGGAGTCGGAGTCGGCTTTTCGGTTGGAGTCGGAGTCGGAGTCGGATTTTCGGTTGGAGTCGGAGTCGGAGTCGGATTTTCGGTTGGAGTCGGAGTCGGAGTCGGATTTTCGGTTGGAGTCGGAGTCGGAGTCGGATTTTCGGTTGGAGTCGGAGTCGGAGTCGGATTTTCGGTTGGAGTCGGAGTCGGAGTCGGATTTTCGGTTGGAGTCGGAGTCGGAGTCGGATTTTCGGTTGGAGTCGGAGTCGGAGTCGGATTTTCGGTTGGAGTCGGAGTCGGAGTCGGATTTTCGGTTGGAGTCGGAGTCGGAGTCGGCTTTTCGGTTGGCGTCGGAGTCGGAGTCGGATTTTCGGTTGGAGTCGGAGTCGGAGTCGGATTTTCGGTTGGAGTCGGAGTCGGAGTCGGATTTTCGGTTGGAGTCGGAGTCGGAGTCGGCTTTTCGGTTGGCGTCGGAGTCGGAGTCGGAGTCGGCGTCGGAGTCGGTGTTTCGGTTGGAGTCGGAGTCGGCGTTTCGGTTGGAGTCGGCGTCGGCGTCGGCGTTTCGGTTGGAGTTGGCGTCGGCGTCGGTTCCTGAAGCGGAATGACAGAGACAGTAGCAACTGTCGCACTGGTGGCGCCGAGGTTGTCCGTAGCGCTGTAGGTAAAGCTAGCCCCTGTGAAATTGTCAGCAGCCTGGAAAAACAATTGGCTAATTTGATCCGGCGTCAGGGTTTGACCCCCCGTCACCCGCACTCCCAGGCTGGGTTCGCCCAAAAACAGGATGCCTTGAATTGTTGGCGGCAAAGTCTCGATCGCAAAAGAAGCTACCCAGCCGTCCGCATCTCTACCTCCGAGTCCGCCAATTTTGACAGCGCTATTGGGTGCCACTGTAGCGTTGCTGTTGTCCGCTACAGGGGCTTGGTTGGGGGTTGTAGGGGGGAGTAAGATGCTGGTGATGACAGTGGCCCTGGACTCGGAACCGTTGTTGTTGCTTGGTTCGAGGTCGGAGGTGGTCGATCGACTGCTGGAAGTATTTCTGATGCTGCTGGCGATCGCTGGAACCACTAAAGTTACCAAGCGATTAGTGCTGCTACTAACAGCCAAATTAGGAATAGTCGGAAATGTGACCACCCCTGAAACTAGATCGTAAGTACCACCATCCGATACGCTGACACCTGTTAACCCCGGAACAATACTGTCAGCGATCGTCACCCCTTCTGCGAGACTAGGGCCATTGTTGACAGTAGTAATCCTGTAGGTAACAGTCTCACCAGTCGCCGCCGTCCTAGGCCCCGATTTAGTCGTTACCAGGTCAGCGTTTGGAGCGATCGTTGTAGAGACACTAGAGTTAGTGGGAGTGCCGTCTTTGTTGGTTGCTGAGCCGTTGTTGTTGGTACTCACCGGGTCGGGAGTCGTTGAGCTGCTCCGAGCCGTGTTGCTGACCGATTTAAGGGTCGCTGGGGCGATGAAACTGACGGTGCGGGTGGCAGTATTTGCATTTGCCAGCGTCCCTAGTACGGGGAAGGTGACAAGGCCCGAAACAGGGTTATAACTGCCACCATCCGATACGCTGACACCCGTTAAACCTGGAACAATACTGTCAGAGATAGTGACATTGCTTGCCGAGTCCGGCCCCTTGTTGATTGTGCTCAGGGTGTAGGTGATGCTTGACCCGGCCCCAATAGTCACAGGCCCACTTTTCGTAGTAACTAAATCCGCTACCTCACCGACAACAGTCGTAGAGATTACACCAGGCCCCTCGGATTGTCCCGGCGGCAGTACACCATTGTTGTTGCTCAGGTCGGAATCGAAAGTCGAGGTAGTGCTGAATGCAGTATTGGTAAAACTGCTACCGCCCCCTAAGCCTGGGGGTACAGAAACAGTCAGCGTATAAGTCACAGTCTCCCCCGGATTCAGCCGGGGAATTAGCGGCCAGGTGACAGACCTCGTGGCGTTCTGGTAAGTGCCGTTGTTGGAATTAGTCAGAACCGGAGGTAATCCGCCTGGGAGAAGCAGTTCTGAGGGTATTTCGTCTTGAATCAGCACATTTTCGGCCGGGGATGGCCCCCTGTTTGTCGTCGCGATCGTATAGGTAATGCTACCCCCAGGCTTGACGAATTGCGGCCCAGTCTTAATCGTGGTAATGTCGGTCGCGATCGTCGGAGGAGCGATCGTCTCAACCACTAAATTTTGAACCTCGTGATAATTATTAGCCTCTCCCGTTGAACTAGCAAAACCAAATTTGAAAGTAGGCGGCATCAGAGGGCCATTCACAGCATTCAAATTAGGGAGATCAACCACAGTTGTCTCGAAAGAGCCATCAAAATTAGTATCAAATGCAACCCTCAGTCCATTAGGATTGACAGGATCATTAGGGGGATTCAGCGTAATTTGAACCGATCTCCTGGCTGCAATCCGATTAGTTGTCAGCGTAGTGCTAAAAGTACCAGGAGGTAGAGGATTTATATTAGAAACACCTGCATGGCCTGGAACATTATCTATGCCAAAACTAACCGACTGCGTAGCAATTAAAGGATACCCCAACAAAGAAGTAGCCCCTTGACGCCCTCTAATTGTTACCGAATCCGGTCTTTGTCCAGTATCGCGAATACTTACTGGATTACCACCTAAACCATTGTCGCCTGGAGGTTTTTCATCTTTACTAGAAAACAAGCCAAACTCATCTAACCCGACACCCAAATAGCCTCCCAAAATTCCCGGTATAGGGGCAAAAGTGGGATTTGGTGGGTAGATAGTTCCGGGATATTTCGGGGCATAGGCCAGAGAACCGCCAAAGCCTCCAGCCTTTGTTGGCGAAGCAGTACCGTCAACTAAAAAGAAACTAATGCCGTCCCCTGGCTGCGGTTGTAGATTTGGATCTAATTGAAATTGCTGAGTGGAACCGTAGGAATAGAAATCAAACTTAACCCTCAGACCATCAGTGGAAGAAATGGGGTTATTGTAAATAACAAAAGAATCCCGAATGTTTTGCGCTGAAGTTAATCGCAGAACTCCACTACCCGAAGTATCTCCGCCCAAAGCTGGAAGTACCCCCGATACTGTTCCTCCCGTAATCCCAGGGATAGATTGATTAGCCGGTGGAGTCGGATCGCTAGGATCAAACAGCCTCCCGCCCGTTCCCCCGTATAGCCAAGGCCCCCTAACAGTAGAATTCTTGAAAGTCTCATTAACCAATGTGACAAGAACATAACCGTAGGCCTTCAGCACCTCTTTTTCAATAGCGATATCTCTGAGAATTTCCCCTGTTGCAAATTCTAATTCCCAGTCGCCACCGAGAGCCGCATTCCCCGTCAAATCCTCCGAAGCCGCCATATCAGCACCCGCAATTTCGCTCAGCCGCCGCAGGAAAGCTCTGCCACTTTCCCCTGCTGCGATGCTGCATCCGAATAATAAGATATTCCCTCTCTCGCTGAGGGCTTTTCCCCACTGTTGCAACAAATGGCTGTAGGTTTCTAAGTTGTCGCTGTTGAGTTCGAGCGACCCTATTTGCACCCCGGCTGGTCGGCCGTGTGAAACTATCTGAAGGCTGTCTAAATCGCTGTAATTAGCCAGAATGCTAGTAATTTGCTCGACTCCATCCCGCGTCGAGTCGAGTAGGAATACCTCTGTTCCCGCTCTTGCTCCCTTTGCCAAGTTCTCCCAGTTTTCTACTCTCGAATCGATGAACAGTAATTGGGAATTGGGAATTGGGCATTGGGAATTGGGCATTGGGAATTCGTGGCTCACCTGGTGGCAGTATTTTGACTCTGGATAAGTTGCTGTTGTTCGGGAGTTTTTGCCAGCAATGTTTGTGGTGCAGCTACCTGCTTGTTGGGTGGGAAATACTGGTTTGTTGCAGATGCTTTGCATGGTTATATGACCTCACATATTGTCGTTCAGATGCCGATTTTACCGATGATAATTATCACATCTTGAACCTATTGAATTGAAGACTTGGACGCTAGGACTGCTTGACGGCACTGGCGATAGTATGTTGTCGAAGATGTTGTCGAAGATGTTGTCGAAGATGTTGTCGAAGAGGCAGATTTTTTTCAGCGTATGCGATCGGCAGAGGCCCTTGCTATCTTGCTATTTGAGCGCACTAAAAATATTGCCTAACGAGCAGCAATGCTGAACTTTCAAACCCCAATAATTTATCTATCGGTTTTGAGTTTTTCTGATGCTTTGTGTCTGCAATAAATAACGACCGAACGTCTCAAAAATGGATTTATGAATTTGTCTGTAGCTCTTCTACTGGACTTGATTTAAACAGAATTTTCACAGTAGCAACCAGAAAATAACTATGGTTGCGATTGCTTGGCCGTGATGGATGTGACATAATTTGGCCCGTAGTACGCTAGTTTTCATTCTCTAGAAATTGGCATACCCTGTATCGAGGCTTCTGCAATATTCAGGACTTGCAGTCGGGAAACAAAAAATCAACGTTTGAGATTGCTTTGCTTCGATCGCAAAAACAGAACATTGCTATGGACAGCCAAGTTATCGAACTGTAAACTTAGAGTCTTTGAACAGTTTTTTTGTTAAAGTAGATAATTTGGACAATGTTCCACGTAGATTTTTTGAGGTGCTGTTTGAGAAGTCGGCTGGCAAATTTGCCATCAGGCTAATGGGGAGTTGTCTTAGTTAATTTTCTTAACTAGAAACATACTCACTGCAATCGACCAGTTATACCAAGGTTCTAAAGCTGAGCCCTGAGAAAAAGCTCAAACAACAATCCTTACACGTAAGTACATACTAACCGATGATTAGTACATCCGCAAATACTCGTAGATACAAGCCCCAATACAAGCTAGATCTTTTCACCGCGAACGTCAATAGTTCTGGCTTTGTAGTGCAGACAATCTTTACAGGGGCCATCTGGGTTGATGGCGCAGCGCAGATAATTAGACCGCGCATTGTACTCGCAAGTGAGATCTCCGATCGAATAACCGAAGCCTTGTATATAAGTTCGATCGCCCGTTTGTACTTGAGTGCCCCAGGGTCTATTTGCTACCGCCAGCCTGGCCGCTGCAATTCTTTCGCGGGTTTCGGTTGTTGAATTACGCATCACCCACAAAGATAGCAACCACGGAGTTAAACCGATGAAAAAAATTAGGATAGGTGTTAACACGTTTTCTAAGCTTGTGTTGAAAATATTTTTTTAATTGAGACGATCGATTTAAGAAAATTAGTTAAACGCAGACGGTTTGAAATTTAGAAAGTTCCCGGTCGCTGTCTCATAATATTCAGAAACTTTTGAGTTTTAAGTTAACCAACAGAAGGTCCAGCCCCCCGACTTCTTTAAGAAGTCGGGGGGCTAACAGCTATGGTGTGTTCTATGAAACCTGCGCTACATCCATCACCAAATCCATCGCAGTCGCCGCACCCTCCACCTTAGCAACATCCAACAAAGTCTTCAAAACCGAATCAGGATTCAAACTAATCGAATCAATTCCCAACTCAACCAAGAAGCGAGCAAATTCTGGATAATCACTAGGCGCTTGACCACAAATTCCAATCTTGCGGCCATACTTCTTCGCGGCTTTAATCGCAATTTCCACCATCCGCTTCACAGCTTCATTCCGTTCATCAAAGATGTGGGCGACTAAAGCAGAATCCCGGTCTAATCCCAATGTTAGCTGAGTTAGATCGTTAGAGCCGATCGAGAATCCGTCAAACACTTGCGCGAATTCATCAGCAAATATGACATTGCTAGGCAATTCGCACATCACATACACCTGCAAGCCATTTTCGCCCTTGACTAAACCGTGTTTCGCCATCTCAGCTAACACTTTTCGCCCTTCCTCCGGCGTGCGACAAAATGGAATCATTGGAATCACATTTGTCAAGCCCATTTCATCCCGAACTCGCTTCAATGCCTTGCATTCCAAAGCGTAAGCTTCGCGGTAATTCGGGTCGTAATAGCGAGACGCGCCACGCCACCCAATCATCGGGTTTTCTTCCTGGGGTTCAAATTGCCGCCCTCCCAAAAGATTAGCATATTCGTTGCTCTTGAAATCGCTCATCCGCACGATTACTGGATTGGGATAAAATGCGGCGGCGATTGTACCAATCCCGTGGGCTAATTTGTCGGTGAAGAAATCGGGTTTGTTTTGGTAAAGTGCTGTCATTTCGGCAATCTTTTCCTTGACAGATTGATCTACCAATTCGTCAAAGTGAATCAGTGCCAGCGGGTGTGCTTTAATGTGATTGGCAATGATGAATTCCAGTCGCGCCAAGCCTACGCCGTCGCAAGGAATTGCTGATAAACCAAAAGCTTCTTCTGGATTACCGACATTCATTAAAATTTGAGTGCGAGTGCGGGGCAAATTGTCGATCGCAGTTTCTTGAATTTCAAAAGGAACCAAACCGGCATAAACTCTGCCTTCCTCTCCTTCTGAACAAGAAATCGTGATTTCTTGTTTGTTTTTCAAGACTTTGGTAGCGTCGCCGGTGCCGACAATTGCGGGAATTCCCATTTCCCGTGCGATGATGGCGGCGTGGCAAGTGCGGCCGCCGGAATTGGTGACGATCGCACTGGCTTTTTTCATGATTGGTTCCCAATCGGGGTCAGTTTTATTGGTGACTAAAACTTCTCCTGCTTCAAATTCAGCGATTTTGTGAACGTCTAAAATTACGCGGGCTTTTCCTTGTCCGATCGCTTCGCCAACGGCGCGTCCTTTTGCCAAAATTGCGCTGGAACCTTGCAATTTGTAGTTCCGCAAAACTGTAGCAGACTTTTGAGATTGTACTGTTTCTGGTCGCGCTTGGACGATAAACAATGCGCCAGTATTGCCGTCTTTTGCCCACTCAATGTCCATCGGGGTGTAAGTTCCGCGCACTTGGGAGTAGTGTTCTTCTATTAGTACGGCCCACAGTGCTAATTGCAGAATTTCGTCATCCTCAATGGCAAATTTATCTTGTTCTGTTGCCGGCACCGCTAGGTTTTTGGTGTATTTGGAACCGCCAATATCGTACACCATTTTGAGTTCTTTGCTGCCGAGGCGTTTGTCTAAGATTGGGCGAAAACCTTGTTTTAATGTAGGTTTAAATACAAAGAATTCGTCGGGGTTTACGGTACCTTGGACAACGTTTTCGCCTAATCCGTAGGCGGCGGTAACTAATACGGCGTTTTTGAAACCGGTTTCGGTGTCGATGCTGAACATGACGCCGGAGGATGCTAAGTCCGATCGCACCATTTTTTGCACGCCGACTGATAACGCGACTTCAAAGTGGTCGAATCCTCGGAGTTCGCGGTAGGAAATCGCCCTGTCGGTGAATATGGAAGCGAAGCATTTGTGGCAGCATTCGAGCACGCTGGTGTAACCATGAACGTTCAGGTAAGTTTCTTGCTGTCCCGCGAAACTGGCGTCGGGTAAGTCTTCGGCGGTGGCGGAGGAACGCACTGCTACGTCTGTACTGTCGCCGTATACAGTGCACAATTTATCGTAAGCTTGGGCGATCGCCACTTGCAAGTCTTGCGGAAACGGCGTGTCGAGAATCAGTGTCCGCGCTTGCTTGCCTTTTTGGCGCAGGTTATTGACATCTTCTACTTCCAAGTCGGCAAATATTTCGCGCAATTTAGCATCTAAACCCGCCGACTCGATGAAGTAGCGGTAAGCGTATGCTGTAGTTGCAAATCCGTTCGGAACATTCACTCCTTTGGAAGTTAGCTGTTGAATCATTTCCCCCAAAGAAGCATTTTTGCCGCCGACTAAGGAGATGTCAGCGATGCCGACTTCATCGAACCACAATACTAAGGCTTTGTCTTTGGGAATTTGAATCTGCTTTTCTTGAATTGTTAATTTTTTCGTCATTGCTTTTTCCTCTAAACTTCAGCTCAGTTCGGTCTAAGGACAGGACAATTTATTGATGTAGTTTTGTTGCCAAAACGATCTCGAAATATTAAGAAGTCTTGACTTCCGAGTCGTGAGTTGTTAGCTGTATCCTGTCCGCCAATCATTAAAAATGATTAACTCACCTTGACAGCTAGCTTTTCCTCGTGCTAAGCATCTTCTAGATAATCACTAAAAGTTTGATCCCCGGCTAGTAAAAGTGAATTAGAGTGTAATTTTCGCGCTGATTATGCCATAGGCTGCATTAATCTATTTTTTTGTTGCCTCTATTTATAGACTATCACTTTTTTAGCAAAATACAAGATAGGTGCGAAATTTTCCCTTGGTTTCCAAAAGTAAAAACATGGCAGTGGCTAGGGTGTGTTTTCTTGCCCCGGAGATCCCCCCTAGCTTTCCCCCTAGCTTTCCCCCCTAGCTGTCCCCCTACTCACACCCTACTCCCTTCTGAAGGGGGGAGAATGAGCGTCTTTCGTCAACCCCTACTCACACCCTACTCCCTTGAGAAGGGCGATTTAGGGGGTTCTGAATCTGATGGGAAAGATCGATTAAACTATTCCCTATTGTATATTTCAGCATTGAATTGTTTATATGCTATAATGCTCAGTACGACTGCTTTACGATAAAAATCTGGGTATTTATGATATCAGTTTTGAACCCAACCGCAGAGCGAAACGGCTTTAAGGTTCTTCTCGTCGAAGACAATCGGGACGAAGCGGAGCTGATTGAAGAATTATTATTAGAAACTAATGTGGGCCGACAGGTGTCTCAAAGGTTGTCAGTAAGCTCTACAGATCGTCTCAGCAAAGCGCAGCAGCTTTTACTAACAGAAAAATTTGATGTCATTTTACTAGACCTTTCCCTACCCGACAGCCAAGACTTAACTACAATTGTAAAAATTCAAGAATACAGCGTAAATACTCCGATCGTTGTACTCACGGCCCGCAACGATGAAGAACTAGCCCTGCAATCAATCCAAACAGGAGCTCAAGATTATCTAGTCAAAAGAAAAATCGACAGCGAACTGTTAATGCGCTCCATGCGCTACGCAATTGAGCGACAGCACAATCAAGAAGCTTTGCGAAAAAGTGAAGAAAAATATCGCTCGGTAGTCGAGAATTCCCTAGTCGGAATCGCCATTATTGCCCCTCCTCCTTCCCCGTCAGAAATCCAGAAATTCGGCTGGCTAGAAGTCAACGATGCTTTGTGCGATTTGCTGGGATACGAGCGCGAAGAACTGTTGCAGGAGAATTGGGAGCAATTGAGTTTTCCTGAAGACTGGCCAGCCAGTTTAGATGAGTTAAATAAACTTTTAGCAGGTACTGGCGACAGCTACGTTTTAGACAAAAGGTGGCGCAAAAAAGACGGAGAAATAGTTTATACTAGAGTTTCGGTGCGCTGCATCCGCCGCCCGGACGGAGCGATCGACCGGATGATTAAAGTCGTCTTGGATGTGAGCGATCGCTACCGCTACGAACTCCAATTAAAAACATCAGAAGAGTTTTTAAAGCACACGATTAATGCTACTCCCGACCCAATTTTTGTCAAAGATGAGCGACACCGCTGGGTTGTATTAAATGACGCTTTCTGCGAGTTGATGGGAAAACCGCGACCAGAACTTATAGGCAAGTCTGGATACGACTTTTTACCCCAAGAAAAAGCAACATTGTTTTTCCAAAAAGACGAAGAGGTATTGAGAACTGGCATCCCTGATGAAACAGAAGAACAATTTACAGACAGCGCCGGCAAAGAACGCATCATCTCGACTAAAAAAAGCGTATTTAAAACAAATGACAGCAGTAAAATGTTAGTCGGCACAATTCGAGATGTCACCGAGTACAAAGGCCAACAAGCAGCTTTGGAACAGAGCGAAGCTAGGTTTCAAAAAATGGTAGCCAACGTGCCGGGAATGATTTATCAATTCCGCGTCGAGGCGGGCGGGAGAAAGTATTTTACCTACGTTTCTTATGGCTGCAAGAACCTTTACCAATTAGAACCGCAAGAAATAGAAAACAAGAGAGATTTGGCTTGTGAAACAATTCATCCAGATGAGCTCACAGGCTTTGAACAATCGATCGAAATTTCAGCAACGACTCTGGAACCTTGGCAACACCAGTGGCGGCAAATTATCCACGGCCAAGTGAAGTGGCTGCAAGGCGCAGCGAAACCGGAAAAGCAAGCCAATGGCGATCTAGTTTGGGATGGTTTGGTGATGGATGTTACCGAATTAAAACAAACTCAGCAAGAGCGCGATCGCTTTTTTAGCATTTCGCTAGATTTGCTTTGTATTGCAGGTTTTGACGGCTATTTCAAACGCTTAAACCCCGCTTGGCAAACTGCATTAGGTTACAGCACAGCCGAACTTCTAGGGAAACCTTTTATAGAATTTGTGCATCCAGAAGACCGAGAAATAATCATAGCTGAATTGGAAACACTCAAAGGTGGCAACCCCGTTATCAACTTAGAAAACCGCTATCTTTGCCAAGATGGTACTTATAAATGGCTGTCGTGGACGGCATCGCCATTTGCTGAAGAAGGTTTAATTTATGCAGTTGTCCGCGACGTGACATTAAACAAGCAAGCAGAAACAGAATTGCGACACAGCGAAGCCACCAACCGCGCTCTTTTAAACGCCATACCAGACATGATGTTTCGATGTCGCGCTGACGGCACTTTTGTAGACTTCAAACCCGCAAAAGACCTCCGTACTATCATACCGGAAAATATATTTTTAGGGAAAAAAGTACAAGACATTTTGCCGTCTGCTTTTGCTGAAAAAATCGTATCTGGCAACAAACAAGCGATCGACAACGGTGAGATTCAAATCGTAGAATATCTCATGTCAGTTAATGGTGAACTGTACGATTTTGAAGCGAGAATTGTGTTTTGTACGGATGAGGAAATTATCGCGATCGTCCGCAATATCACTGAGCGGAAACGCTCCGAGTCAGCAATCCAGCGACAAGCAGCAGCAATGGCCGCCGCTTCCGAGGGCATCGGCATCGTCAATGCTGACGGAGAGATGATTTATTGCAACGCAGCTAAACTCAAAATGTACGGTTACGACTCTCCCGAAGAATTGTTAGGCAAAAGTTGGAAAATATTCTACGAAGGTGCAGAACTGCAAAAGTTCGAGCAAGAAGTCATGCCGGCTTTAGTGCAGAAAGGTTGTTACAGCACCGAAGCTGTAGGATGCCGCCGCGACGGCTCAAAATTTCCTCAAGAACTCTCGCTGACAATGCTTGCAGGTGGCGAAGTTATTTCTATTGTTCGCGATATTTCTGCTAGAAAAAAAGCCGAACTAGAGCTGCAAGATAGTCAGCGGTTCGCCGAAATAATTGCTGAGGCTAGTCCTAATATTTTGTATGTTTACGACTTGAGAGAACACAAAGTTATTTATGCTAATGCTTCTATAGTTCACATTCTCGGCTATACAGTAGAAGAGATTCAGGCAATGGGGGTGGAGATGGTTTCAACTTTAATGCACCCCGAAGATTTAATAAAAATGCCCAATTATTTACAGCAAGTAGAAACTGGTGGCAAAGGCGATATCTTTGAAATTGAATACAGAATGCAGCATAAGGATGGTTCTTGGCGCTGGATTGTCAGCCGAGATACTGTATTTATGAAAACAGCATCAGGTCAATTAAAACAAATTCTCGGTACGGGAACTGACATTACTGAACGCAAGCAAACAGAAGATGAAATTAAGTTGTTGCTAGCAGCAACTCAAGCCATTAGTCAGTCGGCAGATTTCGATCGCGCTCTCGCCAATATTTTGCGGTTGCTGTGCAATGCGATCGGCTGGAATTTTGCCGAAGCTTGGATACCCGCGGAGGACGGTACTGTTTTGGAATACAGCCAAAGTTGGTACGCTAGCGACCAGAATTTAGAGGCCTTCGGACGCGAAAGCAATAAGTTTGTATTTGCACGGGGAGTCGGAGTGCCTGGGCGAATTTGGCTGACTAAACAAATGGAGTGGAGAGAAGATATATCGAATTGCGTAAATCCCGTTTTCTCGCGATCGCAAATCGCAGCAAAAAGTGGATTGAAAGCTTGTTTCGGAATACCAATTCGCGCTGAGGGAGAAGTGCTGGCAGTTTTAGTATTTTACCAGCGCCGCCCATCGACTCTAGAGAGCCGTATAGTAGAGTTAGTACAGGCAGTCGCGACTCAGTTGGGTTCTCATATTCAGCGCAAACAAGCAGAAGAAAAATTGCGAAAAAGCGAAGAACGTTGGCAGTTAGTTCTTAAGGGAAATCAAGACGGAATTTGGGACTTGAACCTCAAAACAAATGAAGTTTTTCGCTCGGCTCGCTGGAAAGAAATCATCGGTTACGCAGACAGTGAAATTGATGCTCTTCAAAGCGAATGGACTGAGCAAATTCACCCCGAAGATGCCTCGCGAGTCCAAGCTGCTATCCAAGATTACCTCGATCGCCAAACCCCGAATTACGCCGCCGAATATCGCCTGCTGTGCAAAGACGGCAGCTACAAGTGGGTACTCGCCCGGGCTCAAGCAGTGTGGGATGCCGGAAAACCCCTGCGGATGGTGGGTTCCCTGACTGATATCAGCGATCGCAAACAAGCAGAATTAGAGCTGTTGCAAGTCACTCAAGCCGTCGAAAGTACCAGCGACGCGATCGTGATTACCGACTTGAAAGGACGCTCTATTTACCACAACCAAGCCTTCATTCAGCGGTACGGCTACACAGTTGAAGAACTCAACCTTACCAATGCGGCCGAGGCGATGTACGTCCAACCTCAAATTTACAAACAGATCTATAAAACCATTCGCAGCGGCTTGTCATGGAGCGACGAAATTGAACTGAAAACTCTGAACGGTGAAGCAGTAACAACTCTGGTTCGAGCCGACAAGATTCAAGATGAGAATGGCAAGTTTAGCGGTTCAGTTGGAGTAATTACTGATATCAGCGAACGCAAAAAAGTCGAAGAAACTTTGCGCCAGCAATTAAAACGGGAGCAACTAGCAGTAGCCATGCTCGAACGCATTCGCTCTTCTTTAAATTTAGCAGAAATTTTGACCAAAGCAGTCGAAGAAGTGCGGCATTTTTTGCAAGTAGACCGCACTGTTATTTACCAATTTAGTCCTAATTGGAGCGGGTTTATAGCTGTCGAGTCGGTGGACGAAAATTGCATGGCACTTGCGGGCATGGAAATTTACGACCCCTGTTTTGGCGAAGCCTACGTTTCCCTGTACAGAGACGGCAGAATTATAGCTACAGATGATGTTTACAATGCTGGCCTCGCCGACTGCCACTTGAATCTGTTAACTCAGCTTCAGGTAAGAGCTAATCTGGTAGTACCGATTTTGCAAGGCGAAAACTTGTGGGGGTTGTTAATTGCCCACCACTGCACGGGCCCCCGGAACTGGCAGCAATTTGAGGTCGAGTGTCTGAAGCAATTGGGCGTGCAGTTGGCGATCGCGATCCAACAATCTACTTTGTTTCAAAAGGCGCAAACTGAAATTGCCGATCGCAAACAAGCAGAAGCCGCCCTGCAATTAGCTAAAGAATCCGCCGAAGCTGCCAACCGCGCTAAAAGTGACTTTCTCGCCAACATGAGTCACGAACTTCGGACACCTTTGAACGGCATTTTAGGATACATTCAACTACTCAAACCGGATAAAAATTTAACTGCGGAGCAACAGGAGAGCCTGATTAACGTTCAACATTGTGGCGAACACCTGCTGATGCTAATTAATGACGTTTTAGATCTAGCGAAAATAGAAGCTAGTAAAATGGAAATCTCCCCGACTGATGTGAATTTTCCTAACTTGATTAAAAGTATTGCTGACTTGTTTCAGATGCGAGCGGATCAAAAAGGAATTGCCTTTAATTTCGAGCAGTTATCCCCGCTGCCAGACTGCGTTTTAGCTGACGAAAAAAGGCTGCGACAAGTTTTGATTAATTTGCTGAGCAATGCGGTGAAGTTTACTAAGCTCGGTGGAGTGAAATTCCAAGTTGGTTATGTGGAGAATGCCACGGAAAATTCAACTCAAATAAACGCAATTAATTCTAATATAAGAGCGGAGGTTAGCGCTCAGAAAGTAAACTCGACGGGGAATATAGAACCGGAGAAAGAGTCGAAACCACCGCGAAAAACCAGAAAAGTGCGATCGAGCCTCACAGCAGCAAATTCGGCCGCCTCCCCCGCCACTAAAATTCGCTTTCAAATTGAAGATACGGGTATTGGCATCCAACAGAACAAATTAGAAGAAATATTTTTGCCATTTCATCAAGTGGGCGATCGTCACAATTTTGTTGAAGGTACCGGATTGGGACTTTCCATCAGCCAAAAAATAGTTACCCTGATGGGCAGCCAAATTCGCGTCCAAAGTACCTTGGGCAAAGGCAGCATTTTTTGGTTGGATCTAGACTTGCCCGCAGTCGCCCAGTGTTCTGAAGTCCCCTCAGCGCCTGAAAAACGCCGACTTGTCGGTTTTGTCGGTAGCCAGCGCAAACTGCTATTAGTAGACGACAATGAAGTAAATCGCGCCATGCTGCACAGGATGCTTTCTCGTTTGGGCTTTGAAATAGCACAAGCCACAGACGGCGAAGACTGCTTGCACAAAGCACTGGAATTTCAACCGGATCTAATTTTAATGGACTTACTGATGCCCGTAATGGACGGCTGGGAAGCTACCAGGCGGCTGCGGCAGTTGCCGAAATTCAAAGATACAGTTGTTCTTGCTCTATCCGCTAGCGTTTACGAGACTACCAGACAAGAGAGTATACTTGCAGGTTGCGATAATTTTCTCACCAAACCTATTGAAACTAACGAGCTTTTAGAATTGTTGCGCGTACATTTGGCACTAGAATGGATTTACGAAGACGGATCGTCCGGCAAAAAACGGAAAGCTCAAACCCCAAAAACAGCATCAGACTTGGCTGCTGCTGACGGGGCGATCGTGTCTCCAGCCTCGGAGTCAGTCTTGGCATTGTTAAGATTGTCTGCAATGGGCGATATTGAAGCTATTCTGGAGGAAATTACTAAACTTGAAAATTCTGACCCCAAATTAGTTCCTTTCGTTCACCACTTGCGCCAACTTGCTAAAGGATTTCAGCTTAAGCAAATTCGAGATTTTCTGAAGCAACATTTGTCGGATAATTAACTATCGCTAAGAAGTTGTAAGTTGACAGTTATGATTGTGACAAACAAATCAAAATCATTGGACTGCGATTTCAACTCACAAGTCATATCAAATCCGTTAGCATCGGAATAGTAAATTTGAGTTAACAGTTAACAGTCAACAGTTAACAGTTAACAGTTAACAGTCAACAGTCAACAATCAACAATCACCTGACGGTGCAACCGGAATTGATCTCGCAACTATCAAACTTGATTTATCTCCTTGATTATGAACCCCAAAAATTCCGAAAGAAGCATCATACTAATTGTCGATGACAACCAGACAAATCTCGACGTACTTTTCGAGTTGTTGAGGAATTATGGGTTTAAAGTATTAGTGGCTCTCGACGGTGAAAGTGCGATCGAGCAAACTGAATATATCCACCCAGACCTGATTCTTTTGGACATCATGATGCCGGGAATTGACGGGTTTGAAACTTGCCGTCGCTTGAAAGCAGACCCGCCAACCCGAGATATTCCCATCATATTTATGAGCGCCCTTTCCGATACAATTGATAAAGTAAAAGGCTTTCAGGCTGGAGCAGTTGACTACATTACCAAACCGTTTCAGCACGAAGAAGTATTGAGCCGAATTGAAACTCACTTGACTATCCGCAGCTTGCAAAAAAAACTGCAAGAGAAAAACGCAGAACTTGCCCACCTCAACCAAAACCTGGAAAGACTGATCGAACAAAAAACTAAGCAACTCATCGACCAGGAAAAAACAGCCATCATCGGTCGCTTGACCCAAGGAATGGTTCACAACCTAAAAAGTCCGCTGCAAGTGATCCAGACTAGCGTCGATTTGATTGAAACAAAAGCGACTAAAATTCAGGAAGACTCATTTTATAATTATACCAAGTATATTATTCAATCTGTCACAAAAATCAATCAGATTATGGATACTCTGATGATTAAAAGCAGAAAAGAGCAAAACCAAGATTTGCAGCTTGTTAATATTAACGATTTAGTGCAGCGAGAACTTCAGCTATTGGAAGGAAATTTGTATTTTAAAAATAAAATTAAGAAAAAATATGTTTTTGACGAGCAAATTGATAGCATTCCCTTACTGTATTCTTATATTTCTCAAGTATTTTACAATTTAATTAACAATGCGATGGATTCTATGTGGGAAAAAAAAACCAGGGAACTGACTATTGTTACTAGGCAAGATGAATCGAAAATATATATGGATCTTGCCGATACAGGCTGCGGAATAGCACCGGAAGATTTGTCAAAACTTTTTGACCCTTTCTACAGTTCAAAACCACCTAAAGGAGAGGAAAAAAAAGAGGGCGAACCCACTGGAACTGGACTGGGACTTTATACTTGCATTGAACTTTTAAAACCTTTTAACGGCGAGATTGCAATTAGCAGCAATCTCGGCAAGGGCAGCGTGTTTACAGTTGTGCTACCAAAACAGCAGAAAGCTGGATGAAATTGGCTAGAATGGCAAACTGCCAGGACTTATGCAAAGCCTCTATCTGTAGGGAGACGGCACTGCCCATTCGTGTCAACAACCAGGTTAAACTTATTACCAGTCTCTGTCTTCCTTCTACGGTCTTCCCGATCCCCCCTAACCCCCCTTAATAAGGGGGGAACCGGAAAGGATCAAAGTCAACCCCTACTCCTCGACTATCAGGGGGATTTAGGGGGATCTAGACTCAGGTAAAAGCGATATTTATCAAGGGTTTTAGTCTTAAGTTGACACCTATGGGCACTGCCCTCTTATTTTTTATTAAAAATTAGCAAAATGATATCTGTTTTTGACCCAACTTTGACGCCTGGCTTGAAAGTTCTTTTAGTTGAAGACTGTGCAGAGGATGCGGAACTAATTCAAGAACTGCTGTTAGAAAGCAGACTGGGAAAATCTATTAATTTGACAAATGTTGTTCGCCTCAGCGCAGCTATAGAAATTTTAAGCAACGAGATTTTTGACGTAATTTTGTTAGATATTTCCCTACCTGACTGCCAACAATTTAATCCTCTTTTCCGGCTGCAAGATTACGGTATAAATACTCCGATCGTCATTTTAACTGCCACCGATGACGAAGAACTAGCCGTCGAGTTAATTGCCGCAGGTGCCCAAGATTATCTGGTGAAAAGACAAGTAGACAGCCGGTTGTTGATGCGGACGATCAGGTGCGCGATTGTCCGCCAAAAACGGCAAGCAGAATGGCAAGAAAATACAGACAAAGTTTTAGTCCAAGAACAATTGGAAGCTAGTAAAAATTTTTTGAATTATACGATAGATGCACTTGCCGATCCAATTTTTGTGAAAGACGAACAGCACCGCTGGATACTGGTAAATGATGCTTTTTGCAATTTGCTCGGTAAGCAGCGTCAGGAACTGCTAGGCAAGTCAGATTATGACTTTGTGCCAAAAGCAGAAGCTGATATTTTTTGGCAGAATGACGAACAGGTATTTAGGACAGGGGAACAAAACGAAAACGAGGAAATATTTACTGACACCTGTGGCGAAAAGCACATTTTGTCTACGAAAAAAACTGCATTTAATCATACCGATGGTAGTAAATTTTTAGTGGGTGTAATCCGAGATATTACTGAAGATAGGCGCAAACAATTAGCGCTGCAAAAAAGCGAAGCTAGACTGTCGCAATTAGAAGAAAGATGGCGATCGCTTGTTAAAAATATCCCTGGTGCTATCTACCGTTGTCAGTACGATACTGATTGGAGGATCGAATTTATTAGCGATGAAATTGAGGCAATTAGTGGCTACCCTGCTGGGGATTTTATCGGCAATCACCGCTTGAGTTTTGCTAACATTGTTCACTCCGAAGACACTGCAATGCTCGATCGCAAAGTTAGGGAAGCGGTAGAGTCCAGACAGCCTTACTATGTAGAATACCAGATTGTCCGTGCTGACGGCGCGGTGCGGTGGATGTCGGAAACAGGCCGACCAAGTTATGATTCAGCAGGGCGAGTTTTGTGGCTGGATGGAGCGATTTTTGATATTACCGATCGCAAACAAGCCGAACTGACTCTGCGCCTGGTGACTCAAGCTGTCGAAAGTGCTAGTGATGCGATCGCGATCGCAGATTTGGACGGCTATTCAATTTATCACAATCAAACATTTATTCAGCGCTATGGCTATACAGTTGAGGAACTAAATAACAGCGGCGGCCCAGCAGTAATGTACGCAAAATCTCAAGAGTTGAGGAAGTTATTTAGGGTGTTGCGGAAAGGCTTGCCCTGGAGTGGTGAAATCGAACTTAAAGATAAAAATGGCGAAATTATCGCAACCCAATTGCGGGCTGACTGCATTAAAGATAGCGATGGCAAACCAATAGGAATGATGGCGATCATTGCCGACCTCACAGAACTAAAACGTGCCGAATCGGCATTGCGACTCTCTCAAGAACGATTGCAGTTGGCAGTATTGGGCAGCTCTTTGGGGCTGTGGGATTGGAGTATAGCTACTGGCGAAACTTATTTCGATTCGCAGTGGAAAGCAATGCTCGGCTATGCAGAAACTGAAATAGAAAATAATGTAAAAGCTTGGGAAAACCTGCTGCATCCCGAAGACAGACTGAAGGTGATGTCAGTTTTACAAACTTATTTAGAAGGTCGCAACGATCTCTATGAAGTTGAATTTCGGATGCTCAACAAAACCGGAAATTGGCAGTGGATTATGGCGCTGGGGAAGGTGGTAGAGTACGACGAATGGGGGGCACCGCTGCGGATGGCTGGTACTCATAAAGATATCAGCGGCCGCGTTGCAGCCGAAGCTGAAAAAACGCAATTAATCGCATCATTACAACAACTTGCTGCTCAGTTGCAAGAAGCGCAAAAAATTGCCCGCATTGGCAATTGGGAATTCGATCTTGCCACAGGAATGATTAGTTGGTCGCAGGAAGTGTTTCGAGTTTACGGTCGAGAATTGGGCCTACCGCCGACGCCGGAGGAAATTGTAGAGCAAATTCATCCCGATGACAGAGAAAGGTTTACAGAAGTTCTGCAAAGGGCAATGAATGAAGGGACTGCTTGCGACATCGACCACCGTATCTGTTTTCCCCTCGGAGAAATCAGGTATGTCAATACTAAAGGACAGGCTCTTAATAATGAGTTAGGTGAGGTGGTGCGGCTATTTGGAACCGCAATGGATCTTACAGATCGAAAACTTGCAGAAATTGCTTTGCGAGAAAGCGAACAGCGATTTCGGGCTGTCTTTGAGCAAGCGGCAATTGGCATTGTTCAAGTCTGGCTAGACGGTCAATTATTGAAGGTTAATCAAGGGTTTTGCAATATTGTTGGATACTCAGTAGCGGAACTGAGGTTGCGAACTGTTTCGGAGATTTCTCACCCGGAAGATTTAGATTCGGAAATCGAGTCGGGGAGCAGAATGCTGGCTGGCGAAATTTTGAATTATTCCATTGAGAAACGCTTTCTTCGCAAAGATGGTTCATTTGTTTGGACAAATGTGACTGTATCTTTGGTGCGGGATGCGTTTGGGGAACCGAGTTACATAATTAGCGTTGTTGAAGATATTAGCGATCGCAAACTTGCAGAGGCAATCTTGCGGCAGCAATTAAAGCGAGAACGGCTGGTAGTAGCGATACTGGAACGTATTCGCTCCTCTCTTAATTTAGAAGAAATCTTAACAACAACTGTTGCAGAAGTGCGGCAGTTTTTGCAAACAGACCGGACAATTATTTATCGATTTAATCCCGATTGGAGCGGGGTTGTAGTTGTCGAGTCTGTCGGCGAAAATTGGATTCAGATACTGGGAATGACTATTGAAGATTCGTGCTTTGGAGATAGCTATGCTTTAACTTACAAGCACGGTCGAATTCGAGCTGTGGATGATCTTCACAAAGCTGGTATTGCCGAGTGTTACATTAATTTATTAGCTCAATTTCAGGTGCAAGCTAATCTGGTAGTGCCGATATTGCAAGGGGAGAAGTTGTGGGGGTTGCTGATTGCTCACCACTGCGCTGCTCCCCACCGGTGGCAGGAAATTGAGGTGGAATGCCTCAAACAAATTAGCGTGCAGTTGGCGATCGCGATCCAGCAATCAACACTATTTGAACAAGCACAAGCTGAAATTGCCGATCGCAAACAAGCAGAGTTAGCCTTGCTGGAATCGGAAGCACGAGAACGCTCGAAGGCCCTACAGTTAGAAATAGCTATTAACCAGCTCAAAACTACTCAAGCTCAGCTAGTTCAGACTGAAAAAATGTCTTCTTTGGGTCAATTAGTTGCTGGAGTAGCTCACGAAATTAATAATCCTGTCAGCTTTATTTTTGGCAATATCAGTTACGCCAAAGATTACACAAATGATTTATTGAATATTTTGGAACTTTACCGCATTGCTTACCCAGAATCCACAGCAGAAATTGATGCAAAAATTCAGGAAAGTGACTTAGATTTTATCAAAGAAGATTTGCCAAAATTGCTGGAGTCAATGCAGATAGGAGCCAATAGAATTCAGGAAATAGTCAAGTCTTTGCGGACTTTTTCCCGTCTGGACGAAGCGGCTTTTAAGGAGGTTAATTTGCACGAAGGAATTGACAGCACTTTGATGATTTTGGCTCACCGTTTGAAGCCAAAAGGCGATTATCGTGGTATTTCGGTAATTAAGGAGTATGGCAATTTGCCGCAAGTGGAATGTTACTCTGGTCAACTGAATCAGGTGTTTATGAATTTGTTGAGTAATGCGATCGATGCTTTAGAAGAAGGCGCAAGCACTCTTAAATCGGCTGGCGATTCATCGCCAATTCCGACAATTAAGCTTCGCACGGAGGTTGTTCAGGGCGAGCGCGTGCGGATTGCGATCGCAGACAGTGGTGTTGGCATTTCCGAGTCTGTGCAGCAGCAGTTGTTTGACCCATTTTTTACTACCAAACCTGTTGGGAAAGGTACTGGATTGGGATTGGCTATTAGTTACGAGATTGTAGTTAAAAAACATCAAGGAAAATTACTGTGCAAGTCGGAATTAGGGATTGGTACGGAATTTGCGATCGAAATACCGCTCCGTCAACCGAAGGTAGAATGAAGGAGGAAGATAAGTTTTGGGAATGGGGAATGAGGAATGGGGAATGGGGAATGGGGAATGGGGAATGGGGAATGGGGAATGGGGAATTGGGAATGGGGAATTGGGAATGGGGAATTGGGAATGGGGAATGGGGAATGGGGAATGGGGAATGGGGCTACGAGTAGGGAATTACGAATTACGAATTATTCACTCGTAATTCGTAATTCGTAATTCGTAATTTTTAATTCTTCCCTCTGACTTCTTCCCTCTGACTTCTGACTTCAACATCTGTTTTTACAACATCACTGGGGAAGATTGAGGATTACTAATTGCGTGACAAATGCGATTTTTGCCTTCAGCTTTCGCTTGATAAAGGGCGCAGTCAGCGCTGTGAATTAGAGTGTCGGGAGATTGCTCCGGGGAAGGAATAGCCGTAGCAATGCCGCAACTGAGGGTAACGTAGGGCCCGATCGACGATCGCGCGTGGGGGAGTTTCAGGGTGGAGAGGCGATCGCAAATTGCCAGGGCGACAAGGTTCGCCCCTTCGGCGGTAGTGTCGGGTAGCAGTACGGCAAATTCTTCGCCACCGTAGCGGGCGGGCAAATCTCCAGCCCGCTTGACACAGGAGGCGATCGCCCCTGCAACTTGCTGCAAGCAGTCGTCGCCGGCGAGGTGCCCGTAGAAGTCGTTGTAAAGTTTAAAACAGTCGATGTCAAACATCATCAAAGACAGGGGCAATTCTGCTCTTGCCAACCTACGCCACTCTAACATCAAAACGCGATCGAACTGGCGGCGGTTGGCCATTCCAGTCAGTCCGTCTGTAGTTGCCAGTTGCTGCAATTTTTGGTTAGCTCTTGCTAGCTGATGGTACAGTCGAGATTGTTCGATCGCGATCGCCAGTTGATTAGCCAAATGTTTTAAAAAATCTATTTCCCACTGCTGCCATTGCCTAACAGTGCTGTAATTATATGCTGTCAGTATTCCCCACAAATAATTCCGATTTGACGCGCCGGAGTCAGGCGCACTTTTCCACTGCATCTGATGCAGACTCTCCCCCAGCATCGCCAGGGAATTTTCGGCAGAGTATTCATTTTTTTCGGCTTCCCAAACAGTGTCGTCTAGTGATTTTATTGCCGTTTCCCAGTCTCCAGATTGCCAGATTGGAACGCTTAAAACTGCTGTAATTTCACAATTTGCCAGCAACTCTTTAGAATTGCCAGCCAAGTTCGCCGCCCTGACATCTGCTATTGCTTGTACCGCATTGGAATCGGCAATAAACAGGCACGACTCCGCCAAAGCAGCACCAATATTTTGGTTGTCAATATAGCCGGATGGCAAACCGTCATCTGCGACGATCGCGCTTTTTTGCTCTTGGCTATCGAGTTGAGGCTCCGAATTCTGACAGCGATAAATTAAAACCCGGTCTGTTTTGAGAAATTGGCGCACTTCTGCGACGGTATTTTGGAGAATACTTACCGTGTCTATTGACGATCGAATGTTTTCGATTATTTTGCCCAAAAGTCGCTCTCTTTGGGCTTGTTGGCGCAGTTGTTCTTCTATCTGTTGACGTTCGATCGCGTAGTGGATTGCCCGCACCAGCAGAGTTCTCTGAAATCTTCCCTTTACCAAACAATCTTGAGCACCCGATCGCAATACCGACAGCGCCGTATTTTCATCGTTAATATCTGTCAGCACCACAATTGGTACTGTGGGCGATCGTGCTTTCAGAATCGAGATCGCGTCACTTCCCCCCAAGTCGTCTTGCACTGACAAGTCTAAGATGATCGCGTCAAACTCTACTGCTTCCAGACACTTTACCGCTGCTGAGAGAGAGTGAACAGTTTCAAAACAAAACAGAGCCTCACTGAATGACCCTAAAAGGTCTTGGAGCAGCGCTGCATCTGAGGGATTTTCCTCAACCAACAGAATTTTCAGAGATTGCTTACTGGTTAACACAATTATAGCGATCGGATCGGGTTGACGGAAACTTTTTAGATTGACAGACGGGAATCCCCACACCAATGGTGACAGCTTGTGGTTGGTGTGGGATGGACCAGAAGGGTCAACCTAGCCACGGAGTTGACCAAATTTGTGTATACTGAGAAATAGTAACAGGAATCGGCAAGCAAATGAGGACTGCATACCAGTACAAACTACGCCCCACAAAGTCACAAGCCATTGAGATTGACAGATGGCTGTCGATGCTTTGCGCTCAATATAACTATTTGTTGGCCGATCGATTTAATACCAATTTAATGAGTCGTTGCATAGATCTCGATCCCCCTAAATCCCCCTTAATAAGGGAGTAGGGTGTGAGTAGGGGGTGACGAAAGAGCAGAATCTTGTTCCCCCCTTATTAAGGGGGGTTAGGGGGGATCAGATTCTACGGGGCCTCATAAAAAACTGGTATAACTGGTACGAGCAAAACCGTTCTCCGATTAATGCTTGCCCTCTGGTTTGTCACCTACCTGAATTACGAGATAACCCAGATTATTACAGTCAGAAAAAGACGCTACCTCAACTCAAAAAATCCCGTCCTTGGTATGCCGAGATTTATACTAATTCTCAAAACTCATGCAACAGTATCTGTAGGGTGCGTCGCCATCCTTAAATCTTAAAGAATATCCACAATCTTTGAGCGACGCACCTTACACGAGCGGGTGAGCGTAAACAAACCCACACTCATCATTCTTGCAAGACTTTAGAGAATTGGTATTACTCTCAATTCCTCCAAGATGTAGTCAAGCGAGTAAAGGTTACGTTTGATAGATTTCTTAAGGGAGATAGCAATGGAAAGCGTAGCGGTAGACCTCGTTTCAAGGCACGCAATCGTTACCGAACTTTCACTTATCCCCAGATCAAAGACGGATGTCTGCAAGACAAATTAATAAATTTGCCAATGTCCGGAAAAGTTAAGGTAATCTTACATCGCCCTCTGCCTGATGGGTTTGAGATTAAAACTGCCTCCATTACCAAGAAATCTGACGGATTGTATTTGACACTTTCACTGGAAGACAAGACTGTTCCCGAAATTAAACCAGACTTCAACCCAGATCAAATCACTGGAATTGATGTCAAGCTGAAGGAATTCTTGACAACTTCATCAGGCGAAACGGTTGCCATTCCTCAATATTACCGCAAGGCACAAAAACACGGGTAATCCAGAAGCGTGTTTCACGACGCAAAAAAGGAAGCAGCCGTAGGCAAAAAGCAGTTAAACAACTGGGAAAGCAACACAAGAAAGTTGCAGATAAGCGCAAGGACTTTCACTTCAAGACGGCTAATTACCTGCTGTCAAAATACGACGTAATCGCAGTTGAAGATTTAAACGTCAAAGGACTTGCTAGTACAAAATTGGCTAAATCTGTGTTGGATGCTGGGTGGTCAAGCTTTCTGTCAATACTAACAAATAAAGCCGCAAATGCTGGGAAAGTTGGTAGTCCCAGTAAGCGCCTATAACACTTCACAAGATTGCTCCAATTGTGATGAGAAAGTACCTAAACAACTGCCGGAAAGATGGCACGATTGCCCTCATTGTGGGTGCAGTCTTGACCGCGATCGTAATGCAGCTATTAACATTAAAAACAGAGCGGTAGGGCATTCCGTTCTTAAAGCGCAACGCCTCCTAAGCGATAGCCGGATTGGTTGCGAAGCCTACACCAATGGTGACAGCTTGTGGTTGGTGTAGGAGATGTCACCTTACAAATCTTCGGGTGGGAGCGAAACGATTTCAAACCAATACTGACACAAAGTCTTCATTACTTCAACCAATCCTTCAAAAGTGACTGGTTTGGATATAAAAGAATTGGCACCCAAGCGGTAGCAAAGCAAGATATCTTCACTGCTGTGCGACGTTGTAAGAATCACGATCGGGATTTGTTGCAAGTCGGAGTCAGATTTAATCAAAGTTAGCGCTTCTCGCCCGTCCAGCCTCGGCATATTCAGATCTAAAAGTATCAGGTCTGGGCGATACCAATTGCTGACACCCGCATATCCTCCGCGACAGTACAAATAGTCTAGCACCTGTTCCCCATTCTCAACACATTCGATCCTAATTGTTAATCTCACTTCTCGCAGTGCTTCCAGCACCAGAAAGCGCGCGTCTTCGTCGTCATTCGCCATTAAAATAGTAAATTTTTTATTTTTATAACTCACGGCTTTGCCTCACTACCAAAGGCTTTTGTGAAGAGACGGGACTTGGGTGAACATTCGGGTGCCTGCAAATATAATAGGCTATAATTGGCCAAAATCTGGATAAACATACTGAGTTGGGAACGCACCAATTTATGTATTTGCCTTGCTCGTAAACCGAAGCCGCCAATGGTTTCACTACTTCAGTTGCTCCCAAAACTGGCCAGCAGCAAAGACATCACAAATACTTGCCTACGAGAGCCTCTGGAAACTAGACTAGGCACAACTGAGACCCCCTCGATACAGTTAAAACAACCGGACAAGTTTGGCACATACCCCTGGTCAATTTTCATCATAATTGAGTGATCGACACTTATAATAATGGATTTTTTTTTCTATGTCATCAGTGAATATGCTACATTTTTTTGCACTTTTGTAAAGATATTATAAACTTATTTAAAGCTTAAGTGGAAGGTCATCGGAAGGCAGAGGGCAATTACTAATTACCAATTACCAATTACCGATTATAGCAGATCTTGAAGGAAGAAGGCTATAGCGGCGAAGCTGAGCGGGTAAAAAGAAGTCGATGGGTCAATGCAATTACTGGCAATGGTTTCAGCGATTAAGAATGTCCTGACCGCCGCTCAGGTTTCTATACCAATTACCAATGACCAATTACCAATTACCAATTACCAATTACCAATGACTACGGACTTCGGGAGGCACAGTCAGAGAAACATAAAAAGTTGAGCCTCGATCTGGCTCTGATTCTAGCCAAATGCGGCCACCTTGCCGATCGACAATTTTTTGACAAATTGCTAAGAAGTAAGTAAATCCACTTAATTAAACGTAAGATACAGGTGGCGAAAAAGCTGGCTGTATGAGCATTCTTCCGACTTCCATTTCTCGACTTCCATTTCTCTTCTACTTAACTGCGACTGTAGCCGTTGGAAGTTTTGCTTTTTTAGCTGCTGTTGCAGTTTTTTTAGGGAGACTTGCTTGTCGATGCGCGAGCGAATTTCTGCTACTTTAAATGGTTTGGCAATCTAGTCGGCTCCGCCCACTCTCAAAACTTGTAATTTATCGTTAATATCTGATTATAAAATCAATTTAGTTAAACGCACTATCCTGTCGAGTCAGTAATCGGCGAGCAAATCCTTTAAACCATCAGCTAAAGTTGGATGACTTTCACAGATGCGATCGACAATTTGAATCGCCAACTCTTCATTAACATCATTAGCAGCTTCGTCAAGTTCCTTTACCCAATTATCAGGCATCTCCGTCAGCAAAGGCAAGAAAAATGAATCCGGTTTTTCGCTAACAAAATAACGCCGACTAGCAGTCGATTTCAATGCAGGCAACTCTCGATCAAAATAACGCACTCCCAAGTAGTAAGCCATCTTTTCAAATAGGATCTCTTCTTGAAAAGGTTTCCACACAAAATCGTCGCAACCTGCTGCGATTATTTCGCCTTTCCTTTCCTCAAAAGTGCTGGCAGTCAGAGCTATAATTACCGTTCGCGGCTGAGTTGCTTTCTCTACCTCTCTAATTTTTCTGACTGCTTCAAAACCGTCCATCACTGGCATTCGCGTATCCAGCCAAATTAGATGAGGCTGCCAACTTTCCCAGAGTTCAACCGCTTGGTGGCCGTTTTCGGCTTCTCGGACTTCAAAGCCAATTGGTTGCAGCATTTTAACTAGCAACAGCCGATTTTCTTGATTGTCGTCAACTACTAAAATCCGATAAACTGGTTGCTCCGGTTCTAGTCCGATCGCCCGCTGCAATCTTGTTACCGTTACTTCCGACGAATCTGCGAGAGATATTTTGATCTTAAATTTAAAAGTTGTTCCCTCACCTAAAATACTGCTGATCCCAATATTTCCGCCCATTATTTCCACGTATTTTCGAGTAATTGTTAAACCCAAACCAGTCCAGACCGCCGTTCTTTTGCCCGCTTATGTTTGCACAAAAGCATTAAATCAAGTGCCTATTTCTGCTGCTATTATGCCAATTCCAGTGTCTTCAACTTCAAAGGCAATTAAATATTTTTCCGCCGAGATCGAGTTAGGAATAATTTCTGTTTCTCCTGGCTGCTGCTCATTTTCCCTGCTCGCACGCATTGAAATGCTGCCGCCTTCGTCAGTAAATTTAATTGCGTTTCCCCGCAGATTAATTAAGCAGACGCGCAGCTTTTTATCGTCGGTTTTGATAGATTGGGGAACCTGCGATCGCACCGAAAATCTCAGTTGCAAATTTTGGGTTTCAGCTTTGATTTGAAACATCTCTTCGAGAGTGTCGAGGAGTTGATAGATGTCTAGATCGCTCTGTTAACGGATTATTGCTCAATGCAGACATTAATGGTGCAGCAAATATCATCATAAAATCTCAAGTAGCCACAGACTCAATAATCTCGCTGTGTGGGTAGGGGGTTGCTGACTAACCCTTTAAGAATCCAACTTTTTGTGGATTCATCCCAAAAAGTTTGTCCTCAAGAATCCCCGTGTAAGCGTAACCGGGAGTGTCAAATTTGCCCAGGATTCTCAATAATCACCCTGCCCAGAAATGTTTACACACAGAGGCCGGGTGATTATTGAGAATTAAGAATTATTTGGTTTTGAGTTAACAGGTACTACTTATCTCTCTTTGCTTCCAGCAGGCGCTACTCACCCAATCGGGTTATTTTAGCGCTGCGCTCTGCCAACATCAGTAGCAAATAAATAGTCATTACATAGCCCGCGGCCAGAATGGGAATAATTAGAGGAATATCACGGTAAATCATAATTAGAACCAAAAGTCAAGGATGAGGAGGAGCATCAGGACAAGTTCAAGACCTACTACATTAAGTCAGCACGCAAGACTAAGCCTTGGTTCTGAAGGGTGCTTTTCCAGATCAAGCTATCGGGAACATTTAAATGTTCCCTGTCAATCATCATTTACTGCTTGACAGATGCTCAAACACACTAAAGTCATCCACTTTAGCTGCTTTGAGCTACTGTGCACATAAGATGCGCTACTTTTAACTCCTGAAAATTTTCAGATCCTAGGAACTAAAAATCTCTCTCAGAAATTTTGGCTGCGATCGGACTAACAAGGCTGGCTCTACGAAGATCCTACAGGTATCTCAAAGCTACCTGCCAGTCTAGCTGTACTTGTCTAGCCGTACTTAATGTATGGAATTGTTTAAATCCTTAATGCTTATTGTAGCACAGGGTTTCTGGGATTTAGAGATTTTTGAGCAGTGTCCTTAACAATTCGTTACAATAGGGAAACTCCTGTGGCCGCGGGCCGATCGCCGGAGGCAGTCGGGTGAGGAGGGCCGGTGGCCGATCGCAAATAACTGCCGATCGAATAGATTTTTCTTCCCTATTGCAGAGAATTACCTTAAAATAAAGATATGATATGTAAAATTTTGTTACTTTACGGCTTGAGTCGGCGTATCCATGATCTCTAGCACTCTCCTATTTTCCTCGGTTGAAGAAGACCTGCAACTGTTGACAGAAAACTTGAAACAGTTAGTGGGTGCCCGTCATCCCATTTTGTACGCGGCTGCGGAATACTTATTCGGCACAAAGGGAAAACGGGTGAGACCCGCAATAGTCTTGTTGGTCGCCAAGGCGACGATGCCCGATCGGGAAATCACGGAAAAACACCGTCGCCTCGCCGAAATCACGGAAATGATCCACACAGCAAGTCTAGTCCACGACGACGTGGTGGACGAGTCGGATCTGAGGCGGGGAGTGCCGACGGTTCACAGTCGGTTTAACAATCGAGTGGCAGTATTGGCGGGAGATTTTCTGTTTGCTCAATCCTCCTGGCATTTGGCAAATCTGGACAACCTGCCAGTAGTCAAACTGCTTTCAGAAGTGATTATGGATTTAGCAGAAGGGGAAATTCAACAGGGACTAAATGG
Source organism: Microcoleus sp. (assembly GCA_042408215.1). Taxonomy (GTDB): domain Bacteria; phylum Cyanobacteriota; class Cyanobacteriia; order Cyanobacteriales; family Microcoleaceae; genus Microcoleus. Next base: position 276,499 of record JAYFMW010000006.1, read on the forward strand.
ATTTGACACCAGTTTGTCGATCGAAGCGTACCTAGAAAAAAGTTATTACAAAACAGCCTCTTTAATTGCCAACAGTTCCAAAGCAGCGGGCTGTTTGAGCGAGGTTTCAGCGGAAATAGCAGAGGATTTGTACAACTACGGTCGCCACATTGGTTTGGCATTCCAAATAGTAGATGATATATTAGATTTCACCGCTTCAACGGAAACTTTGGGGAAACCCGCCGGTTCGGATCTGATCGGCGGTAATCTGACAGCGCCAGCACTATTTGCCCTGGAAGAAAAACCTTACTTGGAAGTTCTCATAGAACGGGAATTTGCTCAAGATGGAGATCTAGAGCAGGCCCTGGCACTGGTGGAAGATTCTCAAGGCATAGAGCGATCGCAAGCACTAGCCACACAGCACGCACAGCAAGCAGTCGAATACTTAGCTGCGCTACCGCATTCAGAATCCCGCCAAGCTTTGATTGATTTGGCAGATTACGTTTTGAGCAGACTTTATTAGAAGTCAGAAGTCATTAGTCATTAGTCATTAGTCAGTGGTGATTGGTTATTTGTTATTTGTTACTCGCTTGGGGCTGCTAATAACCAATGCCCAATGCCCAATGCCCAATGCCCAATGCCCAATGCCCAATGCCCAATGCCCAATGCCCAATGCCCAAGGCCCAAGGCCCAAGGCCCAAGGCCCAAGGCCCAAGGCCCAATGCCCAATGCCCAAGGCCCAAGGCCCAAGGCCCAATGCCCAATGCCCAATGCCCAATGCCCAATGCCCAATGCCCAATGCCCAATGCCCAATGCCCAATGCCCAATGCCCAATGCCCAATGCCCAATGCCCAATTACTAGCAACTCAGTATCATGCGATATCCGGCGGGAGATTGCTAGAACTAGATTGAGGAGTCGATCGATACTGTTGCAAGTAAACATTAATTAAGTTCTGCACTTGCTCGCGACGGACTTCAGTGCCGACTTCCAGATTGCCGGGAGTTTCAAAAAAGACAATACTGTCAAGACCTTCTAGAGCCAGCATCTGAAATAAAATGTGAGTAACAGGCATGGATACCGGCCTCTTCGCGCGATCGCCCGCAGCAGTCGCAGCCAGGGAAGCATCTTGAAGAGTAGTCCAAGCATAAATCACCCTTTTCTCTCGCCCCGGTTGCTTGAGATTGCTCAAAACCGCGATCGCCCAACTTTGCTCGAAAGTTTGCAGAATCGAGTATTCGAGATGTTTGAGCTGTTGCGCGAGCAAAAGCAGAGCCGGGGCGATCGCCTTTAAAATCTGTGGCGTCGAACCATCGGGGGGAGCTTTGTCGATCAGTGATTGAATCTGTTGGTCTAAATCCATCAGTCAGTTACTTTGAGATGTTAAGATGGAGAATTTGAGCCTAGGCGGTGCGCCCCAAACTCTAGGAACACTTACAGCGGAAACCGCTGTTATGAGGTACACCCACTTATCGTTCAATCCTCGTAGGGACAAGGCTCTTGGAGTGTCCCTACCGTGTTTCATAACAGCGGGAACTGCTGTATATCAAAATATAGTCTAGTTTTGATAAGTAAGCCCACCTAAAAAAACAAAATACCCAGCTCCCCAACTTCTTAAACAAGTCGGGGAGCTAACAGCTATGGCATTTTACATTTAAGCAGAACGACCTACTTATCTAGCACCGCCCGCTATGAAATGTAAAATCCTCAATCAAAAGTGGCATCAGTGTGCTACGTTGAATGTTAGCTGTAAACAATCATGCGGGAAATCTGCCAGAGCGTGGAAACCATCTTTCAACTGCTGTTAGACGAACTCAAAAAGTCCACTAGCGCGTCTGAGCAGAACTGCCGGGATGTTGCAGGACGACTCGCAGCAGAAGTCAACAGGATATGCACAGAAAGCCAGCGGATTCAAGCCTCTGGAGACATAAAAGGTTCGGCCGTGAGCCTGGCCCAGCATCGCTTGCAACAAAGCCTCCACTATTACAGTTTAGGCTCCGGGCCGGGGCGAGTAGAATTGCACAGTACCCTCAGCGCGATCGTGTACCGCTACATAACTCCTCCCCAGGTGCAATCTAGCTACCAAGCGCGAGTAGAACTGATCAAAGATTTTTTACAAGGATTTTATCTCGAAGCTTTAAAGGCATTCCGGCGCGAAATGCAACTAGAAGTTACCTACAGCCCTCGCACTCGCTTAGAACTAGCAGAGTACATGGCATTTGTAGAGCGCTTTGGCAAACGGCGGATTCCTTTGCCGCGGAACCGCAGCCAACAACTAATTATTTTACGGGCCCAAACCTTTTCCCAGCAGCAGCCCAGAGAAACCTCCGTAGACATGGAACAAGCCGCAGACGGGGGGGCCACAGATTCCGATCGCACCTGGAACGACAGCTCAGTATACTCCGTGCGAGAGGCGATGGCCGGGCAGGGTTCGGCTGCAATTCGTCCTCAAGGCGACGAGTCAGAGTCCCTGCGGCAGAACGTGATCGAGGAATTAGTCGCTTATTTGAAAGAGAAGAAGCAACAAGACTGCGCCGATTATTTTGTGCTCAGGTTGCAAGACTTGCCGACTAATGAAATAGAGTCGATTCTGGGCATCACTCCCCGCCAAAGAGACTATTTACAGCAGCGCTTCAAATATCATTTGCTCAGGTTTGCGATGTCGCACCGCTGGGAACTGGTTCACCAGTGGCTGGAAGCAGACTTAGATCGAAATCTGGGTTTGCTGCCTTCTGAGTGGCAAGCTTTTTGCGAGCAAATTGGCCCAGAGGGACAGCGTTTGTTAAAGTTGAAGCAACAGGGTCTGTCAGATTCAGCGATCGCACAAACCCTCAGCAGCACGGTAGCCCAGGTACAGAAACGGTGGTTTAAGTTGCTGGAACTGGCCTGGGAATTGCGTAATCGTTCAGATTCCGGAGAAGGGGCATCTAGTGATGAATAACGAAACCAACAGGGATGCAGAGGCTTTCGAGCGTCATTTTTTGAACTGGATATTGCAGACGCCTGAGAATGCCTTAAGCCGAAATGAGGAAAACCTCACCCAGCCGCCTCCCTCAGCAGAGTGGGGCGATACAGAAGATTATGCTGGGGTGGAATACTGGGAATGGGACGAACCAGACCCGATCGATACAGAAGTGGGGCCGCACAGCAATGCAGTCGCACAACCGATGACATTTGGAGAAATACCGACCGTGCAAGATCGTTTTCAGACTTTATTAAAACAGAGGCTTAAAGCCGAAATTGAATCAAACCCGCCACTGTTTCCTTGGGAAACACAAATTCAAAGCTACGACCACGATTACCCAGACGATGCAGCCCCACGATGGGTTCCCCCCCTGCACATCTGGACTCCCCAACTGCAAAATCTCAGATGGGGACGCCTGCCAATTCCGATCGCCCAAGGAGTTTTTGCTCAACTGCTAGAACCTTGTCAGGAACTGGTAATGTCGTCGCTGCGGGAAGGCTCGAAGTTAGTTCGGGCTGTAGATAGCCTGTTTCCGGGCCAGTCTCAGGAACTCAACGAATTAGCTGGTTTAGTGCTTAGAGGTGCTTTGCGGGGACTTTTAGATTTAGAGGATTTTCCGAATTACGAAGCGGCGACAACCGACCAACAAATGGTGCTGTCCCTGATGGCCGCGCGGGAAATTATTGATTCTCTAACTTTGAATTGTCCGATAAATCAGCCGCCGGTTTCCCGGGAGTGGCTGACTGGATTGGGTTCCCTAACTCTCAAGGCTCAATACCTGTCGAATGGCGACAGAGAACAGCCGATTCCATCTTTAAGAGTAGAGTGCCAATTTCCGGGGGGAGGAAGTTTGGAACTCAAGGGAGGGGATGCCGAAGCAACTGCACAGCGACCGAATTCAGGTCATTTAAGTGTGGAGTTGTTTGACCCGCAACCTCACAAGACTTATGCGCTAGAAGTTCGGTTCCAAAACTTCGAGGCCAGACCTTTGATGTTTGCTATTCGTCCTACAATTGCAGGCTAAAATAGGAACAAAAAAGCCAGAATAAATTAAGTAACTGCGTTTTTTAATTGTGTTGTTACCTCACACAAATATCAACACAATGCCCAGACTAAAGTCGTCGAGAGCAACAAACTTTAGAGATTAGTTAAAAGCCTCAGATTTATCTGTGGATTCAATCTAAAATCTAAAATCTAAAATCTAAAATTGTTGGATGGGTGCAAATGACAACTGATAACCTGCGAAATATACCTGTTTTTGGTAAGCTGTGGGAGCAGATTGAGGCAATGCCTCCGCCGGTGATCGAGGATTCTTTACTGCTGCGAATCCTAGTTCAGTTGTTGGTAATAGTGGGAATTGTGGCTACGGATGTTGCTGTTGAAGAGAACCTGAATCTTTGGGCAGTGCCTGTTAGTATTGTGGGGGCAACTTGGAGTTGGTACCGTCGGCGCGATCGCAATATAGCAGCTCAATTCTGCATAGCTATTGGAATGCTAGTGGCGCTGTTCGCTTTTTTGAGCCGTTTAGTGGGAGAATTGAATGATACGCGGTTAGTTTTGGCGCAACTGTTAATTCAACTTCAAGTGCTACACAGTTTCGATTTGCCGCGCCGCAAAGATTTGGGCTACTCGATGGTAATCGGGCTAATTTTGTTGGGGGTAGCGGCGACTCTCAGCCAAACCTTGACTTTTGGGCCGCTGCTGTTGGTGTTTTTGGCTTTAGCGCTTCCGACTTTGGTTTTGGATTATCGATCGCGCTTGGGACTCAAGAAGGTAGAAGATAGAAAGCAGAAGGTAGAAGGTAAAGGGAAAAATGAAAGCCTGTCGCTATTTGCGGCTACCTTATCTCCCAAGTATTTTGGCTTGCTGTTGCTGATAATTGTCGGGTTGGGGCTGACTATTTTTGCGTTTTTGCCGCGCCTCCCTGGCTATCAGTTGCGGACATTTCCGGTGAGTGCTCCCATTGAATATAAGGGGGATTTTGACTCACGCAGCATTCTGAATCCGGGGTATGTCAGAGGGGGAAATCAAAAAGGGACTGGCCCAGGAAGGGGGAGAAACCCAGACAAAGGCCCAGGAGAGGTAGACTCTACTTTTTATTATGGTTTCAACCAGCGCATTAATCAAAATTTGCGGGGCGAGATGAAACCTCAAGTGGTGATGCGGGTGCGATCGCAAGCGGCGGGTTTTTGGCGGGTATTGGGGTTTGATAAATACACCGGTCAGGGTTGGGAAATTTCTCGCAACGAACAAGCTCAAAAGGTGAATAGACCTAGGTGGTCTTATCAATTTTATCTGAATCCGTATCCCAATGCGCCCCGCACTCAAGAGGTGATTCAAAGTTATACTATTGTTGCTCAGTTGCCGAATTTGATTCCGGCTTTAAACAAGCCGAAGGAACTGTATTTTCCGACGACGGATGTGGCGGTTGATGCGGAGGGGGGTTTGCGATCGCCTGTGGAATTGGCGGAAGGTTTGACTTATACGGTGATTTCAAATGTGCCTTTTCGCGATCGCTCTTTGTTGGGTAAAACAGGTACGGATTACCCGAAAAATATTCGCAAGTTTTATTTAGATGTGCCACCAAAAATTGCCGATAAAGTGCGGAAAAAAACTGAGGAAATATTGCTAGCAAGGACGAGAGTATCTACGTCTGATAGACCGATAGATTCTCCCTACGAAAAAGCTTTGTATTTGGCTCAATATTTGAAGCAAAACCCGAATTATAAAATTGAAAAAGCCTTGCCTTATTTAGAGGAAAGTGAGGATTTAGTCGAGGGTTTTCTGTTTGGCTACAAAAACACCCAGGGCGGCAAAAAAGTTATCGGCGGATATCCAGACCATTTTTCGACGGTACTGACAATTATGCTCAGGTCGATCGGGATTCCGGCGCGCATGGTTGGCGGTTTCGATACGGGGGAATTCAACCCGTTTACAGGTTTGTATATTGTGAAAAATACCGATGCTTTCTTGATGACGGAGGTATATTTTCCTAATAATGGCTGGTTTGCTTTTAATCCGATTCCCGGTTATCCTTTGATTCCGGCTTCGGTGGAAGATAACCAGACTTTTAGCGCGCTGGAATCGTTTTGGAAGTGGATAGCGGGTTGGCTACCAACGCCTGTGAGAAGCGGGCTGGATTCGGCGATCGGTTTTGTGATTGGCTGGATTAGTTTGATTGTGGGCTGGTTTTTGGCGCAGTTTGCTAAGGGCTGGGTGGGGTTATTTACTGGTTTGATTAGTGCGATCGCATTTGGCTTCATTGGCTGGTTAATTTGGCAACTGTGGCGCAAGTGGCGCTACCGTCGTTGGCTGGGGAAGTTGCCGCCTGTGGAGGGGGTTTATCAGGAAATGTTGAAGGATTTGGCGAGTCGGGGATTTGTGAAGCCTCGCGCTCAAACGCCTTTGGAGTATGCTGAGGCGATGCGCGGTAATCATGCAATTGATGAAGCAGAGGTGATTGAGGAGGTTTCGCAAGCTTACGTGCGCTGGAAGTACGGCGGGGAAACGGGAAATTTGGGCCAGTTGCGGCTGTTGGTGAGGAATTTGAGGCGATCGCACTTAAAGAAGCTCAAAAAGCGCTGGTTTTAGGCGGTAAGGGTTGCGATATTAGACTTAAGGAAATGCAAGAGCAGATGAAGTCTTAGGGTTAGGCAGTCTAAATCCGACTATCTTGGCTGAAAGTTCTCTAGCAATCTTGACTATTTCCTCATAAACAGCCGACCAATCACAATCATAATTCAGCCATCAGGTAAACCAACCATAACGCTCCTATCGAACCCATATCTGACAGGTATAACGTTTTCCCGAACCAGCGGGGACGTTTACCAGTGGTCTTCACCCCAAGCCACGCCGTGAACAACGAGTCCGTGCATGAGCTGACACCAGGCTTAGTCGCAATCCATATGTAACCTTGCTGCCATTCCAGAACCGGAAGGGTATGCAGAATATACATCTACTAGCATGGGCAAAAACTACCTTTTCATAATTAGTGCTGCCAATTAGAGCAGTATATTTGAATATTAGAAGGCAAAAGAGTGGAGCATTTGATTCAGAATATCCTTTTCCGCTGGCAATCATCGACTCCGCCCAAGGGTATCTTCGACTTCGTGGCGCGCCCACCCATCAAAAACTACTCCCAGATTAGGAAACTCCTCCGCTAGTTTTTTGATGATATTAGCATTTCCCTCCACCTGAGATACCCAAGTTCTACTACTTCTAATTTGGATACACAAAAGAGGAAAATGTTTTTTAGCCCTTTCCACTTCTTCTAAAAACTCTGGATTCTCAGAACACTTTTTCATGGAAAATTGAGTCACGCGATCGGCTAACTCTTGACTAAGAAATAAGTCATTTACTTGAACAGCAAAATAGTTATTATCTAAAATCGTTTGAAATAGCTCGTCAGTATTAGCTAATTTACTAATTTTAGGGCTGGGTATTTCAGGGAAACAACCGCCGACATTAAAAAACTGTTTATCACCAACTAAAAATATTTCTATTTTCTCTAAAAGATTGTTGTGCTGAAGATAGAGAATACCTGATAATTCATTCCAGTAGTAGTGTCCAAAATTTCTACCAAATCCTATATCAAATACAAGTTTTTTAGGAAGTTCGGTTTGTATATAAAATTTTACTTTTTGATAACTACTGACTAGAGAAATTTTTAACCTATTGATAATTATCTTAATTTCATCGGAAAGTAACCAGGGAGGAGAAAATTTTATAATTAGTTCTTTTCCGGGTAGAAAAATACACATCTTACCCCGACAAGTATTACCAATTACTAAGTAAAATATTTCCTTTCCAACCAAGCGGTAAATGTGCATTGATACCCCATTTTCATAATAAACATAAAATGATTGATTCGACTTGACAATTTTACCACTAAAAGGGCATACAGAGTAAAGATAACCTGTTTCTACCATCGCCTTACTACAAGCATGGTTTTTATAAGGTTCCCAAACTTTCGATACAGTTTCTACAAATTTTAGAGAAAGTTTTACTTTGGGTGTGGGATGAAAACTATTAATATAAATTTGTTCTAAGTTAAGATCGTCTTTTTTTATTAGTTGTAAATTAGCCAAGGATATGCCATACTCATTGAGCAAATTTTGATCTACTTCAGTTAAATTATTTAGATCGATAATTGTATAGTTGCTGTTTTTTTCAAAATAGGCTTCTGCCTCAGCTTTTGTGGGAATTGGCTCAGAGATATCATCAATTTTTCCTAATTGATTTAAGTTTTTCCACAAAATTTCAGAAATTTCTACTGTTTCAGGGAATTTCTCTCGATCGCGCTTATTATTAAGTTCCTGGTTATGACTAAATTGCGGGGCTTTCTGGAAAAGCGCGATCGCGTCATCCATTAAATCTCTTTCTGCCAAATACAGACTAAAATCATAATAAACCATTGCCTGATGAGGATCGCGCTTTAACACAGAATCAAAACAAGCAATAACTCGATCAAGTCCCCCTTGCTTAACTAAAACCACACCCAAATTAGGATTTAACTCAATGGCCCGATAATAGGCTAAATTAGCTCGATCGAGCTGTCCATTTTGTGATAATACTTGGGCCATACTATAATAGGAACTGGCACCACCGGGATTAAGATCGATCGCCTGTTGGAAGGACGCGATCGCCTCATCCCATCGGGAAAGCTTGGTCAAAGTTTCGCCTAAATTATGGTGAGAGCAATGGAATAAGGGGTTTTGTTTGATCGCGATTTGGTAAAATTCGATCGCGTCTGCGAATTTTCCTTGTTGCTTCAGTTGGTTAGCAGTTTCAAAATAAGTCATTACTATAGGAACCAATCTTGCAGGCATAATATTTTCTCGCAAGCTTACGTGCGCTGGAAGTACGGCGGGGAAACGGGAAATTTGAACCAGTTGCGGCTGTTGGTGAGGAATTTGAGGCGATCGCAGTTAAAGCAATTGAAAAAGCGCTGGTTTTAGGCGATCGGTAAGGGTAGTAAAAAAATTGTAGCACTTTTTTTGACGCCTCAAATATAGCATTTCTCTGTCTGCTGAGGTACAGGAGCTTGATCCCCCCAACCCCCCTTAATAAGGGGGGCTTTTCCGGTTCCCCCCTTATTAAGGGGGGTTAGGGGGGATCGTTTTTGTAATTCATATAATTGAGAAACGCTATACTTCATATCAAATCCTCTCTTCATCGGAATAGTAAATTTGAGTTAACAGTTAACTGTTAACTGTCAACCGTCAACCGTTAACAGTTAACTGTTAACTGTTAACCGTCAACCGTCAACAATCATCTCCAAGAGTGCAACCGGAATTGATATCACCTCCTAAAACATTCGACTCAGAAAATCTCCACCATCGGACAAATGAGTCAATTCCCGAAGGAAGGATTGGATCTTTTTGGATGAAACCTGCCGCCCTTGACTCACAATCCTGCCATCAATCACTAAAGCTGGAGTACAGCGCAGTCTGCGTCGTTTCACTTCTTCAATATCTGCAATGCAGTTAACTTTTGCGGAGAGGCCCAGTTTAGCGATCGCCGTTAAAACATTGTCCTCCAGAAAATGACAATTCTCGTTATAAGTGCCAATAATTTCAATGTCAAATGTATGCATTACTAAGTTTCTCCAAATAGACAAGGCGGACGTTGACGAGGGCAATTTAAGGATGACAACAGTTGCTTAATTGTTGCTCCTAGTTTCATCGGTTAAACGGTTGGTGAAGAGTTCCCTTTGACGATAGAGAAAAAAGGTGAAAGCAAGTATCACTGGCATTTTCAGCGTTTAATCAGTTCTTCAGGCACACTAACTGATGGAGGAGAGAGAGGACAACTGATGGCCGTTGGAGTTAACGCACAAACTGCTGCATCGGTTGTCTCGAAACAGTTTTCTTTACCAATTTTGTCCAGCAATCCGCTGCGTTCTAACAAGTTTTGAACTTCCGGCTGTAAGCCAGTCAAAAGAAGGCGACAGTCATGTCGTTTCAAATCGCGATAGATGTCTTCCAAGGCCACGATTCCAGTAGTGTCCATATTGGGTACGAACCGCATCCGCAAAATTAGATACTTCACTTCAGGTTCATCCCGCAGGAAGGTAACAAACCGCTCTGCTGCCCCAAAAAATACAGGCCCATCAACCCGATAAACGGCAATTTGTTTGCTCAATTCCAGGGGTACACCGGGCGGAAAGGCTTCTGTTTCGGGGATTTTCGCCAAATTGAGCTCGCTCATGCGCTTAATGAATAACGCCCCAGCAGCAATTAGCCCGACCTCCACCGCCAGCACCAAATCAAACAGAATGGTGACCATCCAAGTGAGCATCATGACACCGAAGTCGGAGTAGGTAGCCCGCATCAGTAAGCCGATCGCTTCCCACTCAATCATCCGCACACTCGTCACCATCAAAATTCCTGCCAATGCTGCCAGGGGAACTTGAGCGGCTAAAGGTGCTAATGTCAAAACGATGATTGCGAGTGCAACCCCGTGAATGATTCCAGACAAGCGGGTTTTGCCGCCCGATCGCACATTCACCGCTGTACGGGCGATCGCTCCCGTTGCTGGAATACCGCCAAAGAATGGTACCACAATGTTTGCTAAGCCCTGACCAATCAGTTCGCGATCGCTGTTGTGTTTCTCGCTGACAGTCATACCATCGGCAACCACAGCAGATAGGAGCGATTCAATACTGCCCAATGCGGCTAAAGCTAATGCGGGATTAATCAATTCTCGGATCACCCTAAAATCATTAGCGTGGGGAATCCCTTGGGGCATAGGCAACGATTGTGGGATAGAACCAATGGTGGGAACATCGAGGTGAAAGAAGGAGGCGATCGCCGTAGCCAGCACCAACCCTACCAAGGAACCCGGTATAGCAGTCGTAATCCTTGTCCAAAATAGCTTGGTCAGAATCACCACAGTTGCCAACCCGACAGCCTCAAGGTTTAATCCCTCCCAATGGGTAAAAGTCTGCCATATTCCCGGTAAAAAATGTTCACTACGGGGCAACTGCAACCCAAAGAAATTATTCAACTGTCCGCAAAAAATAATCACAGCGATGCCGTTGGTAAAACCTGCTGTGACTGGATAGGGAATAAACTTGACCAGTCTACCTAGTTTGGCGACGCCCAGGGCAACTTGAATAATTCCTGCCATTACCCCGGCAATCCACACCTTCTCGATACCATACTTAGTGACAATACCAATCAGGACAACCGCCATCGCTCCGGTAGGCCCTGTAATCTGCACCGGGGAACCACCAAATACCGCCGCCACGATTCCCGCCACAATTGCCGTGTAGAGCCCGGCTTTGGGCTCGACACCACTGGCCACAGCAAACGCCAGGGCGAGAGGAAGAGCCACCACGGCAGCAGTCAGCCCACCAGTCAAATCACCCCGCCAATGAGCAAAGGTGCGATCGAACCAAAACCGCAGACCACCCATGAAACCGTTTGCTACTGTCATTGAGTTTTAAAATCTCCCTATGTGTGTGAATTTTTATATCTTGCTATATTCAAAGTCTTGCATATAGATTAACACTCGTGCTAGATTGTGGCAAGCAGCAATCGACCAGAGAATTTCTACTCTGCGGCTGCAATAGCCGTCGTGTATGAGGAATAACCCCCTGCGGTTGGTACTCGTAGATAGTTAAAACTGGATCAAACATATACACCGAGATGGGTTACATTGAACGACGTTTTCTAAATGGAACTGAAGATTCATGTCGGCGAGTAATATCAAATCCGGTAGCATCGGAATTATTCAGATCTCTATTCTCTCCCTCTGTGTCCTCTGTGTTCTCTGCGGTTAAATCATTCCGGTAAAACCAGAAACGATATAAAGTGCGTTGTCCGCCTTCTGCCTAATTTCCAAAACATTGTTCTTGCTCGATATTTTTCTCGTACAGATGCGGTCGCCCATCTGCAATTTCTGAGGCGATCGCGATCGACGGCATTTTATGCTGTCGGGAGCGATTTTATTCCTAATTAAAGTGCGATCGATCGGAGCATCATCTGTGACCACCACTTGTATGATAGAACACCGGATGTTAAGGTGACTGAAAAGCTTGGAAGATACTTAGGTAATAGAATGCCCTTGAAACCCAGCGATTTTAAAGCAGACCTGTTCAAGGTGTTGTCTAATCCAGTGCGGATTCAGATTCTAGATGCCCTGCGAACAGGAGAACGCAGCGTCAACGAGATCGCTGAGTGGCTGGAAATAGAGCCTTCGTCTATCTCTCAGCAATTAGCCGTGTTGCGAAGCAGGAATTTGGTGACAAGTCGCAAACAGGGCAACTTTGTGTTCTATTCCATTCGTGACCGGGCGATTTTCAAGATTTTGGATGCCGCGTTAGAAGTATTTAACAACCATCTGGTTGACGTGCGGGATGCCTTGGAACAGTTGCAATAGTTGAAACTGCTAGCTCTGCTGATGTTCAGCAGATAGTGACTGAACTCTCAGATTAAGCAAAGCTTAAGCAGGAGGTAATTCAGAGCCTTTGAGCATTTAAAGTATCTGGTGGTTAAGGGAACGATCGCCCAAATTCGCGATCGCATACAGGAAATGTTACCGCCGACTGGGGGGGATGAAGTTGGAACCGATTCGGTTGTGTGGGGCGCGTTATGCTGAGTCCCCTTGTAATAAGATTGAGTGGCAGTTTAATTTGATCCTTTCTTTACTACTAAACCGGTGGGTTCTGGTACTGGTTTAGGGTTGTCTATTTCTCATTCTATTGTGGTTAAATCTCACGGTGGTAATTTGAGTTGTATTTCTGCACCCCTTGAGGGTTGTGAGTTTATGATTGAGATTCCGATTACACCTCATCGGGTTTAATTTGGTGGGGGAAACCGCTGTTATGAGGTACACCTACTTATCGTTCAATCCTCCTAGGGACAAGGCATTGCGAATTGGTGTCAACTTAAGCTCAAACCCTTGATAAATCTCGCTTTTAGCTGAGTCTTGATCCCCCTAAATCCCCCTTAAGAAGGGGGACTTTGAATAATCTCTTGTCCCCCCCTTCTTAAAGGGGGCTAGGGGGGATCTAAGTTTAATGGTCAAATAGCAGTCTGTGAATGGGTTTGACGTTAAGTTGACACCAATGGGCATTGCCGTGTCCCTACCGTGTTTCTAAACCTCGAATAATACGGACGACTTCTAAACTATTCAAAAAGTAAATATTGGCACGAATCGGATGCTCCGAGTTAAATAATCGTTTAAATATTTGTCTCAGAGCGTTCATTTTGTCACCTTTGAGGGTATCAAACGCGGGAAGATTTTCCGATAAAACGTGACCCATGAAGTATTTGTCATTGCTGTGCAATTCTTCCGGTAAATATAACTCCATTACCAGTGCATCCACAATTTGCTCAAAATAACTCAGCATCAGTTTGTCTTCTGCTGTTGCTACCATTCTTTCGCCATGACTAGGAATGTCTTTGAGTTCGGCGGTAAGGTAGATGATGTAATTAACTAGGGTTTCAATAGCTGATTTTTCCTGTGGCTGTGCATTAGGAATGGGAATTTGCCAGAAACATAAATGCTTTGCAGTGCATAAGTCCCACCTGCCATTTTGCCAACTATCTGATCAAGAACAAACCAAGTAATCTGCGAGTTTAAGAACTCCATAAAAGATAGTACGTTGAGTTAGGAATAAAAAATCATTTTATTATTGGTATATAATCCTTTTGTGAATCCCAAGCAAAAGCCTGATAAGTAGCAATTTCCTGGATAAACAATCTTAGGCGGCTCAAACTCTTGCCAGATACCCTCTTGAGCATGATCGCAAGTTCGTCCCAAGGAAGCTGTACCTGAATCGCTGCACGGGCTAGATAACTCTTCTCGTATTCATCAATCGAGCGTGCATAGCTGGATAAGCTTTAGCAAATATTGTCTCGGCATACTTATCGACAGGAAATTCCGACAAGATGTTGCTTATTTGCGAGATTCATCTTAATTAAATACTGTTCTGCGAAATCTACACACCAACGCTTTACATCCTCTACCTCGCAAGAAAGGTTTGAGAACTTCTGCCGAGGCGGGATGCTCTGCGATAAGTCTGATCGCGTGTATCTGCAATCCACCACAAAGGCTTCGTTAAAACCAGTTACGATGCCCCGATAAAATCGCCCATTCACATATTCCCCTAGAGGCGTACCAGCTTTTCGCAGTTTTTCTAACAACTGCAACACCGAGTTAGATTCTAACCGCCAACCATCAGCCGTTAATTCCTTTTGTGCTATGAAAAAACTCTGATTTTCAAACACCGAAGCAAACCGATCCACAGGTTGCCCTAATTCCCAATTTAAAACGCGAGTTTGATGATTTTCCGGTTGTTCCTTACTAGCAATAATAATGCTAGGATAAGCAATAGCCGTAAAAATCGGTGCATCACCAAAATCAATTAATTGTAGAATAGTCGATTGATTAGCTAAAAACTTACGCAGTTTTTCCCCATAGCCAGAGCGAAAATATTTATTAGATGAAATATAACAGAGAATGCCTTTATTTTTCAGTAGCTTTAATCCTTGCTCATAAAAATAAACATACAAATCGGCCACCCCGGTATAACAATCATATTGACTTTTGAAGAGATAGGTTTAAACTCTTTAATTTGCTCCTTGGCGCACATAGGGCGGATTACCAATACAAATATCAAAACCATCACTTATCCCAAACATCCATTCTGCATCAAAGAAATCAGCAAAAGTATTTTGCTCATAGGGCTTCCAAATCGCTAACTTTTCCGCACTTTCACTCGGAAACCCACCACATTTAAGAATCTCACTAATCTGATGACGAATTCGATCATCTAATTCTCGATACTTAGCCTTAGTCTTAGGAGTACGAGCCATAAAATAACTTCTACGAACCTCTGCTAATTCCTTTTCCTTCTCTTCAATACGAGGATCGCGTAAAGTAAAATCACCCGCCCCTTTAATTCCCAACAAAGCATTAGCCGCGACAAACTTAGTTTCCAAATTAGGTAAAGGACGAACACCTCTATTTTCCAGAGAATTATCAATATTTTGGTGAACAATCAGCGAAATGAAAAACCGTAACTTAGAAATCTGGATCGCGATGGGTTGAATATCTACCCCATAAATGCAATTTTCAATTAAATATAACTTGCGTCCATAATCCAACTCATTCTGCTCAAAAGCTTGCTCAATATCCTCAATAACCTTTTCTCGAATAGTGCTATCAGGAATCTCATTAGCCTTCGCGATTTGCTTTTCCTTCCATCGGCGGTTTTGGGGGTCAAGTTTAGTCAGAATAAACACCAACTTATGCAAAATTCCCATCGGAAAAGCACCCGATCCGCAAGCCGGATCGAGAATTTTTAAATGATCGATCGCCTCAATCAATCCTGCTACTTCTGTATCCGTAAACTGATGGGGTTGATCGTTATAAGCCAACAGATGACGTAATCGATCCCCCCCAGCCCCCCTTAAAAAGGGGGGAGTTTCATTCTCAGGTAAATCATCGTTTTGTAGGGGCGGTGCCCCCGTGCCCGCCCTCCGTGTCCACGATTTTGTATGTGTTTCAGAGATTGGGGCAACCACGGGGAGTAGGGGTCGGATTTCCCCTAGGTCGAATGAACAGCCCTGCCTTAAAAAGGGGGGAGTTTCTTCTATTTCCCTCTCTTTTGAAGGGAGGGTTAGGGAGGGATCAGATAATTTACATTCCAAACAAGCAATTAATGCCTCATCTACCATGTAATCAACAATTTCACGCGGCGTATAAAAAGATCCCGTTTGTTTCCTCGCAGTTGTATTCGTTTCCGGGTTATAAGCCGCGAGTAAATTTTCAAATACTTTCCCTAACAACTCTGGATCAAGGGCAATTTCTTCCTCAATCGGCGTATTTTCAGTAACAGTAAACTTATAACTATGGAAAATATTAATTAAACCCCGCACCGTATAGCGCTTGTTTTTTGTCCCGTAAACATCATTCAGATCAATTTGTTGATCGGATTCACTAAAAAATAGACAATTAGGAATATTTAGCCGATTATCCTGACGTTCCGAAAAACCATCAATGCGGATAATCTGTTTAGGCTGATCTCGATCGGGTTTATCCAAGCATTCAAATAAACCACCATTCAGAAAAGGAATATCATCAAACAGTCTGAGTATCGCTGGGGAATCGTGAAAATAATCCTCATAGCGATAGACATTATGCACCATGTAATTTTGATCGCGTCCCCCTGCTTGCTTCGCCTTATTTCTAAACTTACGATTATCAGGTTTATTAGGAGTATTCATCTCCTGATTCAGCGTTGCAAAGAATAAATTTTGCAGAATCGCTTTGTAATAAGTGCTTTCCTCCGGTGCATTGGACTTGATTAATTCCTGTATACTTTGATAGTTAAACAAATCATCTGGTACTAACCCTTTTTCCTTCAGAAACCAAACAAAAATCAACCTTGTAATCAACCGAATTATAAATGTGGCACAGGCATCTTGCCTGTGATGTTCTTGATTATTAACAGGCTGGAAGCCTGTGCCACTTTCTGGTAAAGTCACATTTTGCACCGCCCAAAAATACCAGTTAGCTACTTCTTTGAAAAACCGTTTATTTAGTTCAGAAGTATCAAGGGTTTTCTGCCAAGCGTCGTGTAATTGGTCAAAGTTGGTAAATTGATACTGTTTATATAACTGAGGTAAAGAAAGGTCAAAAAGTATTTCAATATGGGCACGATGGGGCTGAAAAATATTAATATCTTTAATTAAAGTAATCTTTTCTAAAACATCCTTAGAAGTTTCCAGTTTATTAGGGCGGCGGTTAATGATCGACAAAGTAAAACAATCACCATGTCGGAATAACACCAGAATGGGAATATCAGACTGACGGTTAACTTCGCGAGTAATATTTGATAAATCAGTGCGGTTGTAATGATTACCGCGCAAACTAATAGCCAAGAAAATATAAGATTGCAGATAATTTTGATCTATCTTACTAACAAATCCTAATTTACCATTAGATTTAATTTCATCCTCAGTCAGTTGAAACAAAAAATCAACCGACTTCCATTCTGAAAACATCGCCCGTTGCTGGTTGATTCCCTCCCATCCAAACCTATCGAGAAAATCATTAGGGTTATTGCTATCTAACTCAAATTTTCTTGTTGTGGAATATCCTAGCGTTTGGAATAACGCCTCTATTTTCTCCGCTGCATTACCCGCAGCTAAATTTTGGATAGATTGAGAAATTTTATCTTTCATCTGTTGTTCATTCATCTTGAATCACCAACCATGTAATTAAATCAAAATCTGTTTTGCTAGTCACCTGTTTTTTCTGTTCAGGCATTACCGCACCTTTACCAGATTTAAACAAATTACTGGCTAACCGCTTCTGAAAAGTCCGAGTAATCGAATCAACCGCCTCTTGAAGCAAATCATTATAAACACTCATATCTTCCCCGTTATTCGTCTGTTTGTCAAACAAATGACACAAAGAGTCATAAGCTTGCGTCTTATCCACACACAACAACCGGAAAATCTCTAAAATCTGCTTAGGTTGAGCAAAAGTGAAACGTACCACCTTATCCTCTCTAATATACACCAGAAAGTGCGGTTGCAGAGGGTTAACCGTCTCATTTCCAGAAGTATCGCCTTTCTGTTTTAAACAAAAAATTACCCCTGGTGCAATTATGGGATTTTCTGACGCGGGTGGAACCACTGCATAAATACCCAAAGGTGTATTTTCTAGCTGTTTCCGGTTCTTTTCCAAATACTGACTTAGTTCAATCCGAAAATCATCTAGGGTAAACTCATTGAGGGCAACATTTTCGTCAAAATCCTCTAAATCTAATACCTCATTCTGCAATCGTAATAACTGCTTATCTCTATATTTTAAATCAGTTTGGATTAACTCTTCAATTTCATCCGGTTCTAACAGATTATCCTCAAAAGTAGCAGCAATATCAACTAATGCCATCCTTGCTTCTACCCGATTTTTCAGATTGATGTATTTATTTAAATCATCAGTAGGCCAAAAATTCACTAACTGTACGGTATGATTAACACTACCGATACGGTCAATCCGTCCAAAACGCTGAATAATTCTAACTGGATTCCAATGAATATCGTAATTAACTAGATAATCACAATCCTGTAAATTTTGCCCTTCAGAAATACAATCTGTAGCAATTAATAAATCAATTTCTCCATCTTGGTGCATCGACTTCATCTTATCCCGCTTTTTGGAAATGGGAGAGAAATTAGTCAGAATTTGATTGAACTCATTCTTGCCAAATGTGGTTTTATTTCTGCCTGTTCCCCCAACTACTAAAGCTATGTTAATATTGAGCTTGGAAGTTGCAATCCATTCCTGCAAAGCCTGATAAAGATACTCTGCTGTATCCGCAAAAGCAGTAAATACCAAAACTTTACGGTTAGGTTGATTTTGTTTATTAATTGTTGGCTGTTTTACCTTGTTTTGAATCAATTTTTTCAATTCGGCTAACTTGGCATCCCGCGTTTCATCAACCTGTGAAGCTGAATCATAAAGACTCTTTAGTTGTTGCTTATCCAGTTCTAAATCTTCTAACCAGCTATCAATATCCAGATGTGCCATCTTAAAGATTAGCCTTGTCCCAACCTCCATAGCTGCTTGTAGTTCTTCATCATCAATATCTTCAATATTCAACTGATTAAACTCAATATTCTGGTTGAGATCTCGAAACTGCTTAAAAGTTTTAATTCGTTGCTGTAAATCTTCAATTTTAGCGATCGTCCTTTCCATCGTAATCGCAAAGGATTTTACCGAACTTTCCAACCGTTTAAGAAAATTTACTTTCATCATCCCGATGAGAAAATATTCGCGTACACTCTGCTTAAATCTTTGTCCGGGTTTATGTTCGTACTCTTCTCTGTACTCCGGTAAAACATATTTGGAAGGGTTAAACAATGACAACTGATAATTAGAAATTTCATCATTCAGCTTGTCATAAGGCATAAACTCACCTTCTAAATCAATCCTCGGAAAGATAGATAAGGGTTTTAAACGTTCTGGAAAACCACCTAATTGTTCTACAACATCCTGATAATACTTTTGAATATGTTTACGAGAACGAGCTATAGTTAATTCATCTAGTAGTTTAAAAAATCCTGAATCAAGAGAGTTTAATAAATCGCTAGTTATGCGAATACTTTTTTTCGACCAAGTGGTAAAAGCTCGTTGAGCCTTAGCTAGAGTATCTTTCAGACTAACTACACCAATTGATGCTTGAAAAGCATCATCTTTACCTTCAGTGATAAATTCAAGCTGATGCCTTAAATCAGTTAAGTTATTGTTGACAGGAGTAGCAGAGAGTAATAAAACCTTAGTTTTAATGCCCGATTTAATAATGTCATTCATCAGTCGCTCATAACGACTTTTACGAATTATATTCCCATCTTCATCTCGCTTACCCTTGGTGTTGTTGCGGAAATTATGGGACTCATCAATTACTACTAGGTCATAATTTCCCCAGTTAAGATTCGCTAAGTCTGTATCACCG
This sequence comes from Microcoleus sp., assembly GCA_042408215.1. Taxonomy (GTDB): domain Bacteria; phylum Cyanobacteriota; class Cyanobacteriia; order Cyanobacteriales; family Microcoleaceae; genus Microcoleus. The sequence goes on from JAYFMW010000006.1 coordinate 295,918, forward strand.
GATTTGCCAGACTCACGGCTTAAATCTGTGTGAGATAAGACTGTATAATTAAAGCGATCGCTAACAAAGGGATTTAGTTCACTATTATTCTGTGCATGATAGATTGTCCAGTTTTCGCGCAACTTTTTTGGACATAACACTAAGACTCTATAATTCAGGCTCTCAAAGTGTTTAATAACTGCTAAGGCTTCATAGGTTTTTCCTAAACCGACACTATCGGCAATAATGCAACCATTATGGCTGCGAATTTTGTTAATTGCTCCGATTACGCCATGTTTTTGAAATTGAAATAAACTCTTCCATATCTCAGTCTCAAATAACTGGTTGTTTTCACTCAACCATAGAGCATCTTGTTGGTCTGCTAAAAACTTTTCAAAGATATGAAATAGGGTTTTGTAGTAAACCAGTTCTGGGGTGGAGTTAGTATATAATTGTGCTAGATAAAACAACACATCTGCTTTGATATCTTTGACCAGTTCTTCATTATTCCAAATTTGGTCAAACCAAACTTTGAAATCATAAGTGTCTTCTAGGCTACTGACGATTAGATTTAATTCGATATTGTTGACATTATTAGATAATCCTAAGCCTTTTATGGTAAAATTAGAACTTCCCATAATCGCGGAGGGAACTCGATAAATGGTTTTCGAGCCATCGGGTCTGATGTCCTGTACTTCATTGTCAATATGATAGAGTTTTCCGTGTAAGAAGTTAGACTTTGTTATCGATTTTATTTCGACTTTTTCTCTAATCCAGTCAGCACAATCTTTTGCTAAACGTTTTTGTTGAAGCTGCTTTTGTAGGGTTAACCCTTCTCGATCAATTAAAAAAGCTTTATTTTCATTTATATGAGGATCGAGAATAAAACTTGGTTCACCAAAAATAAATTGTAAGCTTTCAATTTTTAATAGTTTTTCTTTGAGAGCTTCAAAAGCATAAATGGTAAAATACGCTGAAACAATTGATAAGCGAGAGCCTTCTTTAATTTGACGAATCAAAAAATCACCAACAGATCCCCGTGTGTGATTATCTTTAATCCCTGAATATGATAAATAAGGAATAGAACTAGGCCTATTTTTCACTGGTCAACGTTTATTGTTAAACATATTTTTTTAAGGATGTTTAAATCTTGCTATCTTTTTAACTCAACTTCTCGCGATCGCCCATAAATCACATCTAACCACACCGGCACAACAAACTTCCCCTCAGCCCAAGCTGTTACTACTTTCTCCACATCAGACTCGATCAGCTTAGAAGCTCTTTCCTGCGACTCTTTCACAAAAATTAACCGCTTTGGCTCCCGATCGCTCAAAAGCCCGATCCAAGTTTGGCAGATCTAGAAGCGGTTTTGAAATGTCAATTGAAGAGACTCGGCCACTCAGGAGAGTAGGTTGAGCGAAGGATGAGCGGAAAGCGGAATTCTTAAGGGGATCACAAACCTGGAACTATTGATGTACAAAGCTTTGAGTCTAATGCGGATAAAAGGACTTGAACCTTCACTCCTCTCGGAACCAGAACCTAAATCTGGCGCGTCTGCCAATTCCGCCATATCCGCACGATCGCATTCAACAACCATAGCACATAACTATTTGATGTGTCAATCAAAATCGAGAAACCCGGTTTTTTTTTCCGAAACCGGGTTTGCTTCTGAGTTATATCCACAGCAATTTTCCCAATTTCTGACTCGTCGCCTAGTTTTTGCCCAACGTCTTCCAAGTGATTTCGTCCACCGCGCCGTCTGCCTTCAAACCTTTATACTCTTGAAAGCTCTTGACAGCCGCAGCAGTGCGGGCCCCAAAAATGCCGTCGATCGGGCCTGGATCGTAACCCTCTACTTCCAAACGCACCTGTAGTGTCTTCACCTTGGAACCAGCAGCGCCTTTAGTTAAAGTAGTTACGGTAGTTGGAGCATTGTTCTGAACAGGAGCATTGTTCTCAATTGCAGCATTTTCCTCAACAGTTTTAGGGACGCGACGCGGCTCGGCAGCTAAAGCAGTCCAAGTGTCTTTGTCTACGATGCCATCTGACTTCAACCCCTGAGACTGCTGAAAGTCACTGACGGCGGATTTAGTGCGGGAGCCATAGGAGCCGTCGATCGTCTTGAGCGCGAAACCATGAACTTGCAAGCGCCGTTGTATAGCGGCAACTTCTGGCCCGTCGGCTCCTACCGATATAGTTTTTTCCTTTTTGACTGGCTGTTGCTCCCCTGCATAAAAAGGCTTGTTAAACATCTCCTGCTGGGAATTTGCGTCTGGGGATGCTGAGGCTTCCGGGTTGGCGGGTGCCACAAAATCTTGGCGCTGCTGTTCTTGGACAAAGGGTTGAGAGTCGAAGGCTGCGTTGGCATTCCTGGTTAAGCCAGGAGCGAACAGAGCCACTAGGCCGAGAATCGTAGCAGTAGTTACACGCATAAGTTTCATGTGGTTGATAAAGTTTGCCTATTGTAATGTTTCTAAATCTAATTGTATTACCCGGACTGCTTTCTGAAAAATATCTAGGCTGGCCACGATCGACTTTACCTGTATACCTTGGCGGTCATCGATTACCGGGTAGATATTGCTATTCTCAAATGACGTAAAATTCGCCGTATTTGTTGCGAATGTAGCGGACAAACGGATCGATACTTAAAGGAGAATCGGTAACTCGATCGAGCAATTCGACAGCAGTGTATTTGCGGCCGTGCTGATAGATGTTTTGTTTTAGCCAATCGTGGAGTAGGGTAAAATTGCCCTGTTCTATTGCTACGGGAATTTCGGGATTAATTTTAACTGCGGTTTCGTAGAACTGGGCGCTCATTAAGTTGCCGAGGGTGTAGCCTTGGAACATTCCGCCGATCGTCCCGACGTACCAGTGAACATCCTGCATTGCGCCCTCGCTATCGTTAGCGGGGACGATGCCGAGGTCGGTTTGGTAGCGTTCGTTCCAAGCTTCGGGGAGGTCTCGCACTGCTAGTTTTCCCTCTACCATTGCCAATTCTAGGTCAAAGCGGATGGCGACGTGGAGGTTGTAGGTTACTTCGTCGGCGTCGGTGCGGACGAGCGATCGCCCGACTTTGTTAATTGCTTTGTAAAATGCCTGAGTGGGTACCAGTCCCAACTGCCGCAAAAACACGCCTTGCAGTTGCGGGTAAAAACATTCCCAAAAGCCACGACTGCGACCGACTAAATTTTCCCAAAGCCGGGACTGGCTTTCGTGAACACCGGAGGAAATGCCACCTGCGAGGAGTGTGCCTTCAAATTCGGGGGAATTTCCGAGTTCGTAGAGGGCGTGTCCTGCTTCGTGGATGCTGCTGAAAAGTGCTTGATCGAGGTGGTCTTTGTAGACGCGGGTGGTGATCCGCACGTCGTCTATGGAGAAGTTGGTCATAAACGGGTGCAAGGTGATGTCTTGTCGTCCCCGTTGGAAGTCGTAGCCCATACGTTCTACGACTGTGCGAGTGAATTCTAGTTGCTGGGCTTCTGAGAAGTCTTGGTGTAAGCAGGAGTCATCGACCGGGGGTTGGGAGGCGATGGCTTCGACGATGGGCACTAATTCTTGACGCAGTTGGGCGAACAGCGGGCGCAAAATGGATACTTTCATGCCGTAGTCGCTACGATCGATCAGGGGATCGGCGATGTGTTCGTATCCGGGGAAAAAGTCTGCGTATTGCCTGCTTAATTCTAGGGTTTTTTCGAGTTCTGGCAAGACGGCGGCAAAGTTATTGGCTGCTTTAGCACTAGCCCAGGCTTCGTAGCAGTCTGCTTGGTGGCGGCAGAGTTTCGCCATGAAGGCGGAGGGGACTCTGGCGGCGCGATCGTAATCTCTGCGGGCGATCCGGAGCAGGCTGGCGGTGTTGGAGTCGTAGGGGAGGCTTTGTTCGTAGCCACGTAAGTCTTCTAGGAGTTCCCCTATTTTCGGGTCGGTAAATTTTTCGTGGGATATTTGTTTGAGGGTGGCAAGTTGGCGGCCTCGGGCGATCGCACCTTTGGCGGGCATATAGGTTGCTTGATCCCAGTGCAGCAAGGACGAGACTGATTCGATGTCAGTAATTTCGCTGAGACGGGCTGCTAGTTGAGCAAATTTTACTTGAGTTTTGTCTAGGGTTTGCATGATTGGGGTTAGCGGTACTGTTTTGCCGACAAAGGTTGCAGTGCGGCATTCATATTAATCAATCATTGCCTACCCTGAGTTAAAGCTAAAAACCGCACGTCTTCTCGTATTGTATGCAATTTTGAGTCATTTTTGCAGAGTTTACGATATTTTTGGGGATTGAGTTCGATCGCCTTGGACAGATTTTCGATCGCTTGGCGGGTGCTGGTTGCTAGGGCTTCCTGGCTGTTTTTTCGATCGCCTGCTTGTTTTTCTAGGGCGTACACGCAGGCTTTTTGATAGTAGAGGTTTGGAGCGTCGGGTTGGAGTGCGATGATTTGATCGTAGGAAGCGATCGCTTCGGCAAATCGTCCTATTTTTTTGAGGGCTACTGCGCGGTTGTACCAGGCTTCGATATTGTCTGGCTGCAATTCTACGGTTTTGTCCCAAGAGGCAATTGCTGCTTCAAAGTGTTTTAACTTAGCGAGGGCTAGGCCGCGATTGTACCAGGTTTCGCTGTCGTTTGGTTCGATCGCGAGGGCTTTGTCCCAAGAGTCTATTGCTGCTTCAAATTGTCCTATTTGTGCGATCGCTGTGCCACGTTTGTTCCAGACTTCGGGGGGGGAATTTGGGCGCAGTTGGAGGGTTTTGTCGTAGGAGGCGATGGCTTCTGAGTAGAGTTTTTCATCTGCTAGGGCTACGCCGCGGTTGTACCAGGCTTGGTGCAAATCTGGTTTCTGTTCGAGTGCTTTGTCTTGACACTCCCCGGCGTAAACGCACGGGGATTCTTGGATCAGTCAGTCAACTTGCTCGTTGATGTCACCACCAATGAGTAGAGGTCGGTCTGTCCCCAAGCGTTAATTTCGGCGTGCCCCGCCGTATTTAAGTTAATTCCTGCTTGTCTCAATCCTTTTGCCAAAATGTTCAAAGCTGCATTGAGATCGCGGTCTAGTACCGTACCGCACAGGCAAATATGAGTCCTGACTGAGAGCGATTTCTGGACACGATTCCCACAGTTTGCACAATCCTGGGAAGTGTATTGAGGGGCAACAGCAACCACTGTTTTACCGTATAGCTGGTAAAAGTATAGTCGTTTATTACATGACATGGGAGGCATTGAGTCCCTCCCCTTTCGCTTTCACTTCGAGCGGATTAACCCGCCTCGGCTGAACTACGCCCACGACCTATCCCATTGCTAAAAGCATTTGGGATTGCTTTTCTCAAAATATTATAAGACCCATTAACATCGGCGTTAATCAATCGACCCTCCGACGTTCTGTACAATCCTCTTTTAATTCGCTTCCCACTAAATGTGACATCGAAGGCTCCAATATTCCCGTAGACAGGAATTGGATCTAAATTCAGGAAGTTTGATTGGGAAGTATAAGATTCTTCTTGCTCTATTACCTTTATTCCGAGCAATTTCGCTTTGTATTTCAACATCTCAATTAGTCGAGTATGAGGAATGCTGACAAAGTTTTGATTGGTTTTATTGCCTAAATTAATCTCATTTTGACCTTGTAAGTTTTTGCCAATTACTAGCGTCCCAATCCCTTGTGATTCGAGCAGATTGATAATCTGCCGACTGCTGTGGTGCAAGTAGTTATCAACTTTTTGATTGCGACAACGAGTCAGGCGTTGAATCCGTGATGAGGAGAAGCGATTTCCTTTTAATTGAGATTGCAGTTGTGCCTTACGCTTGTTGTAGAATTGATTAATGGATTTCAGTGGTCGCCCGTTAATCAGTAAAGGGACAAATCCCGGCTGATTTAAAGTTAACGCCACTAAATTATTCAGCCCTAAATCAATACTAGCTACTAATTCTTTTGGGTTTTCATCAAGGGTGGACTCCGGCTCAGTATAGGCATCGTAAATTACCTCAACTACATAGGAATCACATTTTGGCACTAATCTAATTTGACAAATTCGCTCTGGCTTTACCTGGGTTTTAATTAAAATATTAGTACCGGAAAGCTTGATAATTCCTTTCTTTAGTTCTTTGCTACTAATCGCCTGGATTGTATAGACGAGAATATTCCGACCCTTGACTTTATCTTTGTACTTCGGTAATTTCGGGCGATCAGTAAATTTAGTGGGTTCAATTTTGTAAGCTTTGATTGCTTCAAAAAAAGACTTCCAATTCTTGTCTAATATCATTAATATTTGTTGACTTACCTTGGCTGGTAATTCCTTGTATGCTTGATGATATTTCATCAAACGATTCATTTCGTTATAATTGATATAACCCCATCCGTAGACAAAACTTTGACGGATAACGTAGTTAGCCGCGTTGTACAAATTTTTGGATTTAAAGGCTAAGTCGTCAATTTCAACAAAACGATTCTCGGTGGATTTAATGATGTGTCTCTCTGCTAGTTGCATTTAGACTCTCCATTTTTTAACCTTCGCAATAATTCTTGCTTTTTGACTATATGATACTACCATTGCTTACTACTGCTTACAAACTTAATGAAGTTTTATAATACCTGAGAGCTTTGTTTCGGACAAACTGATCTGTGCGGATCATTTCGTCGATGACCCGATATTGCTGTGGCTTGCCTTTTAACTTGAACTCTAGTACAATCATGGAATTATTCTATCACACTTACCAGTGATTATGGGTATAAATCGACTGATTTAATAATCTTTACACTCGAATTAAATCCGTCCTAAAAGGACGGGGCTTTAGACCCGGTTTTTTAGTAAATTTTTAGGTGTTTGGTGTGTCTGTATAGATTCATACTAATTTTTGATTGTTACTACGTCGAATAGAAGAAAGGGCGATCGGACTGAGGTATGACAAACCTCACCCAAGAACACTCGGCGGTTGAAACCGCGTCTTGTCAAACGAAGTCCGCCGACCCGGACTAAGAAATAATCAGAGTATTTTTGATAATACCGTATGGGCGGGTTTTACCAACAATAATTGCCTCAAACTGACAATCTCATAAACCCGCCCCGCCCAACAGCAAATCCCTATCCTTGAATCAAGGCTTGAAACCGAATATCCGATCGAATGCTGTCAAAATCCGAGTCAGTTTTTGCCAGTTCTCGGCATTTGTCTGGATTCAGATTGATGGCTTGCTGCAAATTCTGAATTGCTTGGTCAATCTGACTTTTTAACGCATGACAGCCAGCTTTATTATAAAATGCTGCGTGAAAATCTGGTTTGAATTCCAAGGCTTTGTTGTAGGAGGCGATCGCTGCTTCAAACAAGCCTAATTTATACAGTGCACAGCCGCGATAGTACCAGGCTTTGTGTAAACCTGGTTTGAATTCTAAGGCTTTTTCGTAGGAGACGAGCGCCGCTTCAAACCTTCCTAAATTACGCAGTGCAATGCCCCGATTGTACCATGCTTTGTGTAAATCTGGTTTGATTTCTAAGGCTTTATCGTAGGAGACGATTGCCTCTTTTGACAAGCCTAAATTACGCAGTGCATAGCCCCGATTGCTCCAGGCTTCGTGATAATCTGGCTTGATTTCTAAGGCTTTGTCGTAGGAGGAGAGCGCCTCTTTTGACAAGCCTAAATTACGCAGTGCAATACCCCGATTGTTCCAGGCTTTGTGTAAATCTGGTTTGAATTCTAAGGCTTTGTCGAAGGAGGCGAGCGCTGCTTCAAACAAGCCTAAATTATACAGTGCATAGCCCCGACAGTACCAAGCTTTGTGATGATATGGTTTGAATTCTAAGGCTTTGTCGAAGGAGGCGAGCGCCTCTGTTAACAAGCCTAAATTATACAGTGCATAGCCCCGAATGTTCCAGGCTGCGTGATAATCTGGTTTGATTTCTAAGGCTTTGTCGAAGGAGTCGATCGCTGCTTCTACTCTTCCTAAATTATACAGTGCATGGCCCCGACAGTACCAGGCTGTGTGTTGATCTGGTTTGATTTCTAAGGCTTTGTCGAAGGAGGCGAGCGCTGCTTCAAACAAGCCTAAATTACGCAGTGCAAGGCCCCGATTGTACCATACTGCGTGTTGATCTGGTTTGATTTCTAAGGCTTTGTCGTAGTCGGCGATCGCTGCTTCTAATCTTCCTAGATTACCCAGTGCATTGCCCCGATAGTACCATGCCTTGTGAGCATCTGGTTTTAATTCTAAGGCTTTGTCGTAAGCTGCGATCGCTTTTGCGTATTCTTCAGCAAAGCTATACAATAAACCTTGTTCTAAAAACAAATCAGCTTTTTGTTCTGGTGTGGGCCCATACTCATCTATGAAAAGTTGAATTCTCACCAATTCCCGTTTCCGTTCTTGGGGAGTCAAAGCTAGATCATCTTCTCGGTTCCATCTTTCCCAACAAGCTTGCCTTTTTTCAGATTCTTGAGTCATAATTTGATATTTATTTGATAATTTTCAGGTGTTTTTTGCAGGTTCAATTTTTCTCAAGACTAACACAACTAAGCTGACAATACTTGAGCCACCGTCAGCAATAATTCTGAAAAAGTGGGAGAAACAATTTGTTCATTATCTCTCAACTGAGTGCACTGATATTTCCCTTCAGTATTTAGCGAAAACACAAATACCGTCGGAATTGTCGGGTTTCCCAAATACTCTCTTTTACCAATTGCCAAATAATCAATAATCCAGTATTCAGCAAGAAGCGTTCGTATTCATCTAGCTGGTCAACATAATCATCTTCCCAATTAGTTGATACTACCTCGACAGCTAACTGAATCGGCGATTCCGGTGCGGTATAAGATTTGCGTTCAGCGCGCCACAAAGTTCGATCGATTACACTGACATCAGGAACTCGCCCTTGTTCCGTACCTTCTTTTGTGCTAGTTTTGATGGTGATACCTCGTTTTACTACATATAGCCTTTCTCAGTAACAGTGCGGTGCACGCTTGATATAGGGCATAGGGCATAGGGCATAGGGCATAGGGCATACCTCACCAAGATTGAGAACTGCTATAGTTGAGTTGCAGCCGATCGCTCTCTCGATCAAACTGTCTGTCTGTATATTCAGCAACATCATCGTGATTTCTGGTAGTTGCCATTTTGACAATTTCTCCGTTCACCAATTCATAAATACCATCTTCCGGGCAAATTGCAATAAATTCGTTAAATTTTAATTTTTGTTTGGTGATTGCAATCATTTTTTTAATTCTCTCCAAACTAAACATTAACTGGTTCATAGCCCAAAGTCATTGGCGACAATTTAAGACTGAAACCCATAATAAATGTCGCTTGTAGTCGAGTCCCGATCCCCCTAAATCCCCCTTAAGAAGGGGGACTTTGAGAACGCTCTTGTCCCACACCCCCTACTCCCCTACTCCCCTTCTTAAGGGGGGCTAGGGGGGATAGAGAAATTAATAGGGTAACGAGCAGAAAATAGCGAGCAATTTACCCTAATTTTAAGCTTGATATTTTTTCAGAATAGCAACTTTTTCGGGGAAGATTTCGATCGCCATTTTGTCGTCATATCTAGTAGCGAGCGATCGCCTCACCACGCCCAAAAACAGCGGCTGCGACACTCCAGGCTCAGGATGTAGAATTGTCCGTACCCGGATAGTCATGTAGTCTCTACCGCGTCCAGAGCGCCCTGGAGAGTACAAATCCGCAGCAGCTTGCTGCATCGTCGCTTCTAACTCAGATTGGGCGATCGTCGGTGGAACGGTAATTACAGTTTGAGCGCCGCCAGTATCGTAAACTAAAGAATAGCGAACCGCACCGGGAATTTCTGTGCGAGCAAACAGTCCCAAACCGAGACCAAATATACTTGCAGCAATCACGCCCATAAAGCTTGTAACCCCTACCAAACGGAAGCGAAAGCCCCATTTCAAGATAAAAGCCAGCACTGTCACAACAGCCAAGACTGCTGTCAGAATTCCCACCCATTGGGCATACATTAAAAGGTTAGAATTTACGTTCATTTTGGAATTGGTAATTGGTAATTGGGAATGGGGAATGGGGAATTGGGAATGGGGAATTGGGAATGGGGAATTGGGAATTCGGAATTCGGAATTCGGAATTGGGAATTGGGAATTCGGAATTCGGAATTGGGAATTGGGAATTAGTTATTAGTTGTTCGCACCAACAAATAACCAATCACAAATAACAAATAACCAATAACCAATAACAAATGACAACTGATTACTGATTTTTTCGGCTCACAAGCAGATAAGTCATCATATCGCCTTTGCCTTTCACCGGAATCACGCCACGATCCTCAAAAACGTACCGATCGCGCAGTCGCTCGTAGGTAGCAACCGTTACCTGAATGGCACCGGGGACACCTTGAGATTCCATCCGCGAAGCTGTATTAACAGTATCTCCCCACAGATCGTAAGTAAACTTTTTAGTACCGATTACTCCGGCTTCCACCGGGCCTGTATGAATACCGATGCGGATACTGAGTGGCCGATCGCCCTTAGTCCGCATATTCGCAATTGTCGCTTGAATGTCGAGCGCCATTTCGGCGATCGCCTCGGCGTGGTTGGTGGTTGGTGTTGGCAAACCACCAACCACCATATAAGCATCGCCGATCGTCTTAATTTTCTCAAGTCCGTAGCGATCGGCCAACTCGTCAAACTTCGAGAAAATCTGGTTGAGTAACTCCACCAACTGGGCCGGTGACAAATGAGCCGAAAGTTTAGTAAAACCAACCAAATCCGCAAACATGACAGTTACGTCAGCGAAACTGTCGGCGATCGTACTTTCCCCCCGTTTCAGGCGTTCGGCGATCGCAAGCGGCAAAATATTCAACAGCAACCGTTCCGACTTTTCCTGTTCCTGGGCCAACTCCCGTAAATAAGCCTGCTCCTGATCTCGCAGTCGCTTCTTTTCCAGACAAGCACTAATCCGAGCCTTCAACAGCACGGGATTAAACGGCTTAGACAGATAATCCTCCGCCCCCAACTCTATGCAGCGGACAATACTATCAATATCGTCCACCGCTGAAATCATAATCACTGGGATGTAGCGCAACTTCTCGTCGGCCTTCAGATTTTCCAGCACCTGATAGCCGTTCATTTGGGGCATCATAATGTCGAGGAGAACCAAATCAAACGGCGCAGAGCGCATCATTTCCAGAGCTTGAAACCCGTCTTCAGCAACACTTACCCTGTGACCTTGACGCTGAAGTCGGCGAGCCAGCAAATCGCGGTTCACCTCATTGTCGTCAACAACCAGCACGCTGCCCTCGTCACCTTTCATCTCATTGCCTCTTTCAGCAGCGTTTCAATCTTACCCAAAAGTCGGGGAAACTCCACCGGTTTGGTGTCGTAGTCGTCGCAGCCGGCCGCCAAACACTTTTCGCGATCGCCAGCCATCGCGTGAGCCGTCAGCGCAATCACTGGAATTGTGCTAGTTTCAGGAGCAGCCTTAATTTGCTGCGTGGCCTGCCATCCGTCGAGCACCGGCAGACTCATATCCATGAGAATCAAATCCGGTACTTTCGCGATCGCCATCGACACCCCCTCAGCACCGTCAACAGCAATAAACACTTCGTGTCCCTTGCGAGTCAGACGCCTCGAAAGCATATCCCTGTTCATTTCATTATCTTCGACCAACAGGATTTTAGCCATTGGTTTCCTCCTTGCTTTGCGAGTCGTACCTGCGATCGAGCCTGTGATTGACTAACTCGCGAACATCGCGCAACAAAGTATCGCAACTGTAGACTCCCTTTTGTAGCACCCGAGCGACATAACCGTTGAGCTGCTGGCTTTCGGCTGGGGTCAGGTCTTTAGCGGTAGTCACTACAATGGGTATGGGAGCGACCGAGTAGGATTTGCGAAGTTCGCCGATCAACTCAAAGCCATCCATTTCTGGGAGCATCAAATCCAGCAGAATCAGGTGTGGCCGGGCAATGTCTAGCTGCTGGAGAGCAGCCCGTCCGCTGTCAGCTTCCGCCACAGCCCAACCTTGTTTTTCTAGTATGCGTCGCAATATTGTGCGCGTGGCAACGTCGTCTTCCACAATTAAGATCTGACGGATCGAACTGTGATTAGCAACGCCATCTCGATCGCGCCGATACTTGCTCAACAAAGAAGCCAGTCGTTTACCGTCCACTGGCTTGGTGAGGTAGTCCGATGCGCCCATTGCAAAGCCGAGGCTTTTGTTACCGACAAACGATAGCAGAATGACAGGGATCTCAGCAAGGTCAGGATCTGCCTTCAGAGCCGAGAGCACTGCCCAGCCGTCCATTCCGGGCATAATCACATCCAGGGTAATAGCATCGGGTTGCAGTTGCTTAGCGAGTTTCAGGGCTTGCTCGCCACTAGAGGCGACTTCGATGTGCAGTCCTTGACGAGTCAGGGCGCGTTCGATCAAATCCCGCGAGATCGGGTCATCGTCAACCACCAGCACCGTGCCGACAGCAGGCGCGCCCTCTGGGGAACTACTGGGACGGACTGTGTTTTTTACTTCGGGCTGTTTGATTTCGCTGGGCAGGAGTACGGTGAAAGCGCTGCCGACACCCAATGTGCTGATCGCCTCAATGCTGCCGCCCATCATCTGGCAGAAGCGCTGGCTAATTGCCAGTCCCAAACCTGTGCCACCGTACTTGCGCGTAGTCGAGGCGTCTGCTTGGGTGAAAGGTTGGAAAATGCGCTGTAATTGTTCTAGAGTCATGCCGATGCCGGTGTCGGCGACGCGGAAACTTAAGAATTCGGAGTTGGAAATTAAAATTTGGGAAGATTCCTGTTGATTTTTCATTCTCAATTGTTCATTTTTAATTCTTTCGACTCCGATCGCAATCTTCCCGTTGTGGGTGAACTTGGCAGCATTGCTGAGTAGGTTCAGCAGCACTTGCCGGACTTTTGTCATGTCGGCGTGCATGGTTTCGAGGTTTTCAGGACAGTGCACTTCCACAGTGTTGCCGTTTTTCTCGACCAGTGGCCCCGCCGTGGCGACAGCGCTTTCAATCAGAGCAGGGATGTTGAAGGTTTCTAGGTAGAGCTCCATTCGGCCTGCTTCAATTTTAGAGATATCTAGGATGTCATCGATTAGAGACAGCAGGTGTTTGCCTGCGGTGCGGATTTTTTCGAGATCCGGGACTGATGCATCGTTGCCGGAGTCTTCGGCTTCTTCTTGGAGCATTTCGCTGTAGCCGACGATCGCATTCAGGGGTGTACGCAGTTCGTGGCTCATGTTGGCTAGAAATGTGCTTTTTGCCCGGTTGGCGGATTCCGCTGCTTCTAGGGCTAATTTCATGGCGGATTCTGCAAGTTTTCGATCGGTGATCTCTTCGACAGTGCCTTCGTAGTACAGAATCTTACCGCCCTCGTCACAAATGCTGCGGGCGTTTTCGGAAATCCAAATCATGCTGCCGTCTCGGCGGTATACTTGGGATTCAAATTTTGACACTTCGTGGCGATCGGCCAATTCAGCAATCCACTCGGTGTGGCGGTTGGGGTTAACGTAAAGTTGGCGGTTGATGTCTGTGAGTTCGGCGAGCATTTGGGTACAGGAATCGTAGCCGTAAATGCGTGCTAGTGAGGGGTTGGCGGTGAGGTAGCGCCCGTCTACGGTGGTCTGGAAGATACCTGGGACTGCGTTTTCAAAGATGCTGCGGTAGCTGGTTTCGGCTTGCCGCAGGGCCAATTCAGCCCGCTGGCGTTCTAGGGTATTGGCGAGCATTTCTCCGGCCGCCTTTAGCAACCTGGATATTTCTGGCGATCGACTTTCTGTCGCATTGAATGACTCTAATCCCAGAATTCCTACTAGGGTTTTATTGCAAATTAGGGGGATTATTATCAGGGTTTGAATACTTTTTTGAGCCTGGTTTAATTCTGAGTTGTTTGGGGATTTTTGACTCGAATCTATTGAGGCGCTTCGAGTTTTTTTGGCGGTTGATGATTGAGTATTTACTAATAATTCTGCTGGGTTTTGACCTCGCAGATAGGCTATTTCGGCTAAAGCTTGAGGTTCTAGTTCGCCGATCGCAGAGATGTACAGGCTTTCTGTCCGATCGAGTTTTTCGGCTAGCATGGGAATTTGTGCGATCGCCAGTCCTTGGAGCTTGTCTCTTAATGGCGTGATGCCACTTTTGCACCACTCGTAGGTATTGTCGATGCAGGTTTTGTCGGATGATAGCAGGTAGATGTAACTGCTGTCAAAGCCGCTTAAAATGGCGATCGCTTCCAGGGCTTGGTGGATGCCTTTGTCTATTTCTGAGCCTGACAGACTGAGCAAATGGGTTGACAAACTGGTAATTAACTGCTCGAATTCTACTCGATAATGCAAAGCTTGTTCTACTTTTTGGCGATCGGTAACATCCAGAAAGCTCCAGACTCTGCCAACTATGTTTGCTCCGACTTTTAAGGGCTGGGAATTTAACTCGAAAATTTGCCCATTTTTTAATTCTAATAAGTCGTTGATTTTAGCATCGGTCACGGCCGACACTTTCATCACGTTTTTGAGCAATCCTTGGGGATTTTTTAATTGGCGCAGGGCCAAGGGTAGAGCTGTTTTGGTCGGTTTTTTGAGAACGCCGATTCTCGATCGGCTCAATTCCCCAGATTCGGACAAACCCCACATCTCCACAACTTTTTGATTATAACTGCATACATTGCCGTTTTTGTCAACAGCAATCATGCCAGCATCTGTAGATTCTAACAATGCTTGCAGTAGGTCGAGCGATCGCTCTTGTTCAGTAGCAAACCGCTGTTGTTTTTCCATGTCAAAAAAGACTAAGACTGATAAGTTGCCACCCTCCCAGGCGGGATTGAAAAAATAGGAAACTTCTAAAATCTTACCATCGCCTCGGAAAAATAGGCGCTCGGAGTTTCTGCAAGGTTGACAAAAGGCGATCGCCTCTTGTCAAGATAGTGAAGTGGCGATCGGCGAATTTTGACTCTTAGTTGCTTGCTGTTGCCGATCGCTCGTAAGTTTTTTAAAGATTTTGGATTGACGGCCACGATCATATTTTCCTTCTGTCGAATTGTGCACGCGTATAGCCTGATTGTAGCTTAAAAGTTTCACTCTCTACGTTGTAGTTGTAACAATCGACACAAGCACTGTTTATCTAAAGGCGGTAAAAACTACGGCTATCACAGAGGATTAAAGAATCAAGGTGATAATTTACACTTGCTAGCTACAGTACATCGCCTTACAAGTCGGGTTGACGCTCTGGCACGAAGAAACTTTGCGTCAATCGAGATGTACACATAGAGTGAGTCTCTGATTTGAAAGTTTAATGGGTATAGAAATAATCTAGAGCGCCGCATCCTAGGATTCAAGCTAACTCAAAGTCTGAAACGGCGTAAATACGTTACTTGACCAAGAAGTTGGGATACAAGCCCCGTCCTTCTAGGACAGCTTTTCTTGATTTTCTAATATACTCCTTCAAAACATCTGTGCACCGCCAACAGAAACCGCAAAATAACTAGGACTCCACAATGCCTCTTTGTGGGGCTTCTTATCGATCTAATTTACTGGCATTCTTAACATTTACTCGATCTATTTTATCATAACTAAAATTTGTCAAAAATATCTAGGGATCAAGCATTTCGGTTAAGATCGAAGTTGCTTTGAAGATAGCTGGCAGCCGAATTGTAAAAGTAGAACCTTTATCCAACTCGCTGAGTGCGGTAATATCTCCGCCCATCATTTCGCAGAATTTCTTAGTAATCGTTAATCCCAAACCTGTACCGCCGTACTTCTTAGTAGTTGAAGAATCGGCTTGCGTAAACGGATCGAAGATTCTGTCTAACTGTTCGGAACTCATGCCGATACCGGTATCTGCGATCGTAAACAAAATCCAGTCACCAGAGGGAGATAAAGGCAAGGGGGGAGACAAGGAAGAAGAGTTTTGTAGTTGCGATCCTGCTTCTGGCAGTCGGGGGGCGGTCTTGGGAATGCCTGCGAATTCTCGGGTAACGGCGAAAGTAATCACGCCAGAGCAAGTAAACTTAGAGGCATTGCTGAGGAGGTTGAGCAGGGACTGCTGAAGTTTAGTCAAGTCGGTCTGCATCGAGCCAATATCGTCAGGACATTGTATCTCTAAGATATTGGTATTTTTGTCTGCCATCGGCCTGATCGTGGAGGTCACATCCTCAACCAGATTAAAAATGTTAAAGGTTTCGACGTGCAGGTTCATGCGGCCTGCTTCAATTTTAGAGAAGTCAAGGATATCCTTAATCAGTGCTAGCAAATGTTGGCCGGCCGTGTTAATTTTCTTGAGGTCGCCGACGAACTCTTCGGCGCCGAGGTCTTGGGCATCTTCTTGCAGGAGCTCACTATAGCCAATGATGGCGTTGAGGGGTGTACGCAGTTCATGGCTCATGTTGGCAAGAAAAATGCTTTTCGAGCGGTTGGCGGCTTCGGCGGCTAATGCGGCCTGGCGGAATTCTTCGGAGCGCTTGTGTTCGGTGATGTCGCTGGTCATGATTAACACGCACTGAGTGCTGCCGAGGTCGATGAGTTCCACCGACAGCAGCCAGTCGCGGACAACGCCTGCTTTGGTGCGAATTTTGATTTCTTGATTGCTGACAGAATTTTGCGCGAGCAAAATCTCGGCGAGTCGCTGTCCGTCTTCAGAATTGACCAACATTCCCAATTCGCTGGCGGTGCGGCCGATAAATTCGTGGCGTTCCCAGCCCAAGGAGCGCAAAAAGCTTTCGTTGGCATCGAGAAAGCATCCGTCTGTGAGGGTGCAGATGCTGATGCCGACTGGAGAAGCGTGAAAGGCTTTGGAAAATCGTTCTTCGGAAGAACGCAGGGCGGCTTCGGCGCGCTTTCTGTCGGTGATGTCTTGGACGGTGCTGGTGATGTAGATGGAGTTGACGGCGGCGTGTTCGCAGACTGTGCGGTGGCTGCCGTCGGGGAGTACGAGACGGTAGTCGATGCTGTAAGGTTGTTTATGTAATAAAGCTGCTTGAATGGATGTCTTGACTAATTCTCTGTCTTCGGGGTGCACATATTCTAAGAAGCCTTCGAGACTGGGTTCAAAAGTTCCCGGCGGCTGTCCGAGAATGCGGTAAATTTCGTCTGACCATCGCAGTTGCTGGGTTCTGCGGTCTAAGTCCCAGTTGCCTAACTGGGCGATGCGCTGGGCGTTGGCGAGGCTGGCTTCGCTGGCTCGTAGGGAAATTTCTGCTTGGCGACGTTCGGCTACCGTGGCGGCTAAGACTAGGCCGGTGACGGCGATGACGGCGATGAAGGCTTGCAGGGATAACAGGGCTTGGGGGATGCTGCTGGCGTGTTTGAGAAAGGGGCCGCTGCCTCTGGCTATGCCCCAGATGGCGAAGCCTGTGAGGATGAGGTTGGAGAGGGCTGTGTAGCGCTGACCGAATCGAAAGGCTGCCCAAACTACTAGGGGAAAGGGCAGGTATTCGAGGGGATAGCGGGCGTAGGCGGCGCGGGTGCGGGAGCAGAAGACGAGCCAACCGACGGCGAGCAGCAGCAGCAGCCAAATGGCGCGTTCGGCAACCTGCTGGCGCTGGGTTTTGGCGGTGGGCAATTCACGCCAAGTCAGCAGCAGGGGGGCGATGAGCAAAATTCCCATCGCGTCTCCCACCCACCCAGTCGCCCAAATCGTGCCTAAATTGCTCCAGCTAGCTAAGCCTGTTAGGCACTGGATGATGCTGCCGATGGTGGAGTTGATCAGGGTTGAGCCGAAGGCTGCTAGCCCGACTATTCCTAAAACGTCTTTGAGCCGATCGATCCCTGGGTTGAAGTTGATGCGTTGCAGCAGGTAAGTTCCCGTCCACGCTTGCAAGGTTCTGGCGCTGGCTGAGATGAATGCAGTGGCTATGTTGGCGGACGGTATGCTCATGCTGAACAGGAAGCCTCCGATCGCGATGCCGGGCCATAGTTGACGTCCGAACAGCAGCAGGGCGACTTGGGCAATTCCTGCTGCTGGCCACATGGGGGATACTTCTGAACTCAGGGTGAGTGTGGAAATGGCGAATTGGGACGCCCAAAAGTAGATCAGGGCGATCGCGCCGACTAATAAAAAGTAACGCCAGGAAGATCCTTTGATTTTGTTAAGCAACTTGGTCTGCATTGTCGTTTGGGGAAAAGGTAGCCGATTGTTCTGAAATTATTAGGTGGCACGGGACAGGTACGGGGTAGGTAAAATGATGCTATTAAGTGATTGTAAGTCATAGATCGTAGCTAGGGGGATGACTTCTTTACTGTGCGATCGATTTAAAATTAAGTATCAGGAAGAAGGAAGAACGAAGAAGGAAGAATGCTCATACAGCAAGCTTTTTAGCCTCCTGTATCTTACGTTTAATTAAGTGGATTTACTTAAAAATTAACGATCGACTAGCGGGGATGCTATACAACTTAAGTTTATTTATCCCCATATACTGAAAGCAGAAGTCAACAAAAATGGTAGCGGAAGTTAATTTTCCCTCATCTCTCAAGCACTTGCTTTCTGGCAAATATAGCAACCGCCGGGGTGCCACCGGACGTTATTAATTGCTGAAACGATTGCTGAGACTGCACGTTGACGAATGACGAATGCCTATAGGTTCTGCCTTCTGAGTTTTGATGCCCTCAAAGAGTGGCAATCTATTTCCCAGATGCTGCTGCGATATCTAATGTTACTGCCAAACGCTCTTGAGCTTCTTTGAGGGCGGATGAGGGCCGGCCACCGAGAAGGGTTGCTTCTATAGCACGACCTAGGTTTTCTGACAGGTGGGAGTAACCTGAGATAATGGGTCGCGATCGAGCTGATTTCATTTGTCCTAAAAATACTCGCAAAACTGGGGTTTTTGCCACAAAGTTTTGATAAGTTTGGCTTTGTCTCGATTTGAGGTTAATTGGCAAATAACCTGTGCCCAAGGCCCAGGCGGTTTGGAATTCTTCACCGAGGGCGTATTCTAAGAATTCTAGCCCTGCTTTTTCTCGTTCTGGCGAGGTTTTCATTAAAAATAGGTGTTCACCCCCAACGACGGCTGCGTGGCGTTTGAGAGCTGGTATAGGGATAGCTCCGTAGTCGATTTTAGTTTGCTCCAACTGTGCTAGCGTCCAAGGCCCGGTGATTTGCATGGCGACTTTGCCGGCGATGAAGTTATCGAGTTCGTAACCCCGTTCCGGTGCTGACAGTATTGCTGAACCTTCTTTTAACAAGTCGCTCCACAATTCTAAGGCGGCGAGAGAGCCTGGGTTGTCTATTTGAGGTATGGGAGTTTGAGCTGTCCCTGCTTTGAGTTCACCACCTGCACTAAACATGAATGGGAGCCAGGTAAATACTGTCCATTCTCCTTTGCCTAGGGGGAGCACTATGCCGTGTTGATCCGTGCGACCGTCTCCGTTGGTGTCACGCGAAAGCGATCGGGCTACTTGCTTTAATTCTTGCCAATTCTGTGGCAATTCTGTGATTCCTGCTGCTTTAAATAAGCTGGGACGGTAAAATATTGCTGTGTTGTTTGTTGCTAGGGGAACTGACCAAGTGTGTCCGTCCAGTTCCATTGACTCGAACAGGGCCGGATCGATTTCGGCTTTGATGGGGGATTGATCGAGCCAGTTTTCTAGTGGTTGAATTGCTTGCAGTTCTGCTAATTTCCCTGCCATTGTGGGAGTATTCCAAAGCAAATCTGGGGCGGCGTTTCCGACAATTGCTGTCAAGATTTTTGGCAATTGTTGGTCTGGCTGACCGATGTAAAGTGCTTCTAATTGGATATTAGGATGTGTTTTGTTGAATTTTTCTGTGAGGGTTTGAAACACATCTCGGTTGGGTGGGGGATTGATGCCGTGCCACAGTGTGAGGTGAATGATACCGCTCTTTTTGCCAGTGAGTGCGGTGCTGTTTTGACAGCCGCTTAATATGAGCATATTTAAGGTAAGTAAAAGGCAGAAAGCGCGTTTTACTTGCTTTTTAATTGCTGTGGATAATTTGGATAAAATCATTTTTGAGTTGCACCCAGAGAATCAGATTTTTTAGACAGCTTCGGAAGCACAGGCGGGACGCCCGTTTCGGAAGCACAGGCGGGACGCCCGTGCCACAAGAAGCCTCACAGGCGGGACGCCCGTTTCGGAAGCACAGGCGGGACGCCCGTGCCACAAGAAGCCTCACAGGCGGGACGTGCCACGATAGTTAGAGATTGGTAAAACGGGCTGAATCTAAAAAATCGGCTGGGAGCTGATTTTTTTGTCCTTCTGTGGTATTTTGAAACAAAATCGTGAAGGCTCCTGCTCCTAGTTTATGTTGCGGCCACATCCGATAGCAAGGAATTTCTGTCAGGTGCGATCGATATTTTTCTAAGTGTGGAACTATGACTGGCTGAAATTGCGGAAATTTGCTTAACAACCATTCACCCACTTGTTCGTTTTCTGCCGTTGAATAGGTACAAGTCATGTAAGCAAGATAGCCTTGGGGTGCTACAATTTTGGCAGAATTGGCTAAGATTCTTTTTTGGCGACTGGCGTTGCCGTTAATGGTGACTGGATGAAAGCAGCCCGGTGCTTTGTCTCCTTTTGCTAGTAATGATTGACCTGTACAAGGAGCATCTACTATTACTAGATTAGCAGTTTCTGGTAGCTTTTCTGCAAGGATTTTTGAATCTAGATTCATTGTAGCCGATCGACTAATCTGGCAGCGTTTTAAGTTAGATAGTAACATTCCAATGCGCTTGCCGATGACTTCGTTGCACAAGAGCAATTCTGGGTTTAATGTTTTCCAAGCAAAGATACTTTTTCCTCCTGGGGCGGCGCACATATCTAAGATTAGTTCCAGTGGCTGTGTAATTGTTAATAAACTGGAGGCGGCAAAGATTGAGGAAAAGTCTAGACAATAGTAATGTCCTGCTTGATGTAAGGAATGTTTGCCCGGCTTGGCGTTGAGGGCAAGTCTATCTACAAATTCTGGTTGCCAAAGTGCAACTTGTTCGAGATTAAATGGGTTTTCTGTTGGTTTTGGTTGCAGCCACAAGATGGCTGGATTAAATGGTTGGGGATTGGTGACGGCGTGAATAAACTTTTCTTGTTCTGCGCTGTCTGCAAATAAGCTGCGGCTGAGTTTAAGCAGGAGGTTAGACGGTTTTTCCATAGATGATAAGATAGGATCGAATGTCGGAGAATAGTCGCTTTTTCAGGGCTGGTTTATCGATATTCGGGATGTGAATTATAGATGTTGGTGAACTCGGCCCTACAGATATTGTGGTTGATTGCTGTCAGGTCGAAGGCGCAACTGGCGGCAAGTCAGAATTATTTTTAGCCTGAGTTATTGCTGACCGATGTTCGCCCCGAATCTTCGGTTTTAAGTACAAGTTTTCAATCAAAGCAGCAACTCCCGCAAACCAAGGTGGCACAATCACAGCCCCGATAATTCCCAATACTTGAACTCCTCCTAAAACAGATAGTAATTGATACAAAGGATGGACTCCTACGGAGGAGCCAACTAACAAAGGATCGAGCACGTAAGTTTCCAAATTTTGGATAAATACAAATAATAGCAATACCCATAAAAGTACCCAGCCACCTTTAGCTAATGCTACGATTAATGCTGGTACTGCTCCCAATACGGGCCCGATGAAGGGAATTAGGTTGGTCACGCCTGCGATCGCACCTAAGCCCAAAGCAAATTCCGGCATTCCTAAAAAGCTCAAGCCAGTGGTAATAAATATGCCTAAAATCCCCGAAACTAACACTCGCCCGCGAATGTAACTCCCCATTCTTTGACCAATCGGTGTAGCTTGGGCGGCTAATCTTTCGTCCCAAGGTTTGGGGAAAAACTGCACTAAACTTTTAATTAAAGTTTCGCTGTCTGCTACCATGTAACCGGAGATAAATAAAGCTAAAACTAAACTGAAGAAACCTCCTAAAATTCCCCTAGTTAGACTATACGATCGCAAAACCAGTTGTTGGCTCGATCGAATTACCCAATTAGTCAAAGATTGAGTATTCACAAATTCGCTCAGCAACTCCGGCGGGTTGTCTGTCAACCGGCCGATCAAACCTGTCGCCACATTTCGCAAACTTTCGACATAAACTGGCATCTGCCGCAGCAATAACTCTATTTGTTCGATTACCGTCGGGCCAATTAATAGTACAGTGCCACTAAATCCCCCGATGAGAGTTAAATAAACCACTATCACGGCCAGCCAGCGGGGAACTCGCCTCGTCTCGGCCCAATTCACTATTGGTACGATGGAAGCAGCTAGCACAACTGATATCATCAGAATTACTAGCAGGCTCCGCAATTGCCACAGCAGGACGAGCAGCAAGGAAGATGCTACAATTAGCAGCAAGTTAGGTAAAGAAATAGTAATCCGTTGTTCTGACATGATTAAATAATAAATGTAGTCTTAGAGGGCGAGTTTATCTCTCTCTTGATTTACCCCAAATATTTAGGGTGAAACCATTGGTCTCAACTTAAGCCTAAAATACTTGATAAATATCGCTTCTACCTAAGTATAGATCCCCCTAAATCCCCCTTAATAAGGGGGACTTTGAGAAAAATCTTGTTCCCCCCTTATTAAGGGGGAGTAGGGGGCAAGCTAAGGGGGGATCGAGCCCTAATTGTCAAATAGCAGACTGGTAATACGTTTGACGTTCAGTTGAAACTAATGGGGTAAAACCCGCCCCTACCTATATTATAATAGAACGTAAGATTTACACAAAAACTTGCACAAGTCAAAAAAATCTATGCAGCCAAAATATTCAACCCAAGATTTCTCTGCCATTTCGTCTATAAAATCACCAACGCTGTTTTACGAATGGAAAAATTATCGCTGTGCTTATGATGTTTACAACCCAACTACTGCGACTGAAGATAGCATCCCTTTGTTATTAATCCATCCTATCGGAGTTGGTTTGTCAAGAGTATTTTGGCAGAGATTTTGCGAAAGTTGGCACAAAGCAGGTAACAGCAATCCTATTTACAATCCTGACCTTTTGGGTTGTGGCGAATGCGAAATGCCGGCTGTAGCCTGCTATCCTGATGATTGGGCTGCACAGTTGCAGTTTTTCTTGGAAACTGTAGTGAAAAAACCTGCGATCGTCCTTGTGCAAGGTGCTTTACTATCAGTAGCCTTGGCTTTAGCAAAAATTGAGCAGGAAAGTCAATCAAACTTAATTCGCGGGCTAGTGTTAGCCGGGCCTCCCGCTTGGGCGGTGATCGACAAACATTCGACTGAAAGACAGCAAAGAATTGTCTGGAATCTGTTAGATTCTCCCTTGGGTAATGCTTTTTACCGCTACGCCAGACGTGCTGAATTTTTGCGTTCTTTTTCAATCAAACAACTGTTTGGCGATGCGGCGAAAGTTGACGGCGAATGGTTGGATGCTTTGCAAGCTGGGGCGGCAAATCCTGACAGCCGTCATGCGGTTTTCTCGTTTTTAGCTGGGTTTTGGCGACAGGATTATAGTAGCACGATTCAAAAGTGCGATCGCCCTGCACTCGTTATCATGGGAGAAAAAGCCTCCAGCATCAGTCAATCTGGTAAAGCAGAAAAACCGGAGGAAAGATTAGCACAATATTTAGCCAATTTTCCAAATGCGGAAGGTTTATTAATGCCGGGGCGCAATGTTTTACCCTACGAATCAACCGCAGAATTTGTGAGTGCTGTCGCGGATTTTGTGAATAAGCAAAGTGAATAAGCAAAGTTTAGAATTCGGCGGTTGAAACCGCGTCTACACAAACAAAGTCTGCCTCCGCAGACTAAGAAATTAGGATATAATTAAACAAAAGTATACTCAACTCGGTTTTGTCATGAGCGATCGCAAAATCATGACGATTGAACCAGGTAAACGCGGTGGAAAGCCTTGCATCAGGCGAATGCGAATTACCCTGTATGATGTGTTGGGTTGGCTGGCTGTGGGAATGTCTCATGCAGAGATTCTGGACGATTTTCCAGAGTTGACAGAGGAAGACATTAGAGCGTGTTTAGAATTCGGCGGTTGAAACCGCGTCTACACAAACGAAGTCTGCCTCCGCAGACTATGAATTAGATTTCAACTGCGATGCCAGATAGTAGTACCATCCTTTTGATCGATCAGAGTAATGCCCCGATCCTTAAGTTCGTTGCGAATGCGATCGCCCTCAGCAAAATTCTTCGCTTTCCGGGCATCTTTCCGCTGCTGAATCAAACCCTCAATCTCCCCATCCGTCAAACCACCAACCGAGATTTCCGTCTCAGATTCCGGCTGAACTTCCAAACCCAAAACCGCCGCCAAACTAACCAATGTCACCCACTTTTGCTGTATCAATTCCGCAGCAGTTTCAGTTTTACCTTGATGCACCAAAACATTGCCTTCCTTGCCCAATTCCTTAGCCAATTCAAACAGCACAGTCAAAGCACCAGGAGTATTAAAATCATCATCCATAGCTGCTTGAAAATGCTGCACCAATGTGCTATTTTGTCCAGTAAATTTATCTATTTTCTCAACATCCCAACCCAATTTAGATCCATGTTGACTGCCAAAAAGTAAGCCTTCCTTAAGAGTATGCCAGCCATTTTTAGCACTAGCGATCGCCTCTTCGGTAAAATCAATTTGACTGCGGTACTGCGCCATTAATACAAATAGCCTCACCGCCATCGGTTCCACCGCTTTTGCATTCTCGCTTCCCTCCTTCTTACTCCCCCCCTGCGTAGGGGCGGTGCCCCCGTGCCCGCCCTGGGCTGCGGGGGGGTTAGATTCAATATCGCTCGACCAATTCCCATCCAACAAATCGCGAATTGTAATAAAATTGTGCAAAGACTTAGACATCTTTTTGCCGTTGACAGTCACAAAAGCATTGTGCATCCAATAATTAGCAAGGGACTTCCCCGTCACCGCTTCAGATTGAGCAATTTCGTTCTCGTGGTGGGGAAAAGTTAAATCGGAACCGCCACAGTGAATGTCAATAGTTTCGCCCAAGCAATCGCGCACCATTGCCGAACATTCAATGTGCCATCCAGGGCGACCATTTCCCCACGGTGACTCCCAAGCAGGTTCACCGGGTTTAGCGCTTTTCCACAGGGCAAAATCAGACGGATCTCGCTTTTTTTGAGCTTCTATTTCTTCGGTTTCTAATCTACCGCTAGCCCCAGCCTGCATTTCTTCCAACTTGCGGCCGGAAAGTTTTCCGTATTCGGAAAACTGCCTAACGTTGTAGTAAACGTCGCCGCCAGACGCATAAGCATAGCCTTTATTTTCTAACTCGTGAATTAGCCTTTTTATGCCGTCCATTGTGTGAGTTGCGCGGGGATATTCATCGGCCCTAAGAATATTTAGCTTGTCCATATCTGCAAAATATTCATCTATGAAGCGTTCCGCCACGGCTTCCATTGTGGAATTAGTTTCGCGGGCGCGGTTGAGAATTTTGTCGTCAATATCTGTAAAATTCTGCACGTAGCGGACATCAAATCCGCGCCACATCAGATAGCGGCGCACCATGTCCCACACAATGTAAGCGCGGGCGTGGCCGACGTGGCAGTAATCGTATACCGTAACACCGCAGCAGTACATCCGCACCTTTCCTGGTTCGAGGGGCTCAAAAGGTGATTCGCGACGGGTCAAGCTGTTGTAAAGCGTTAGGGGCATGGGATTTGAGATTTGGGATTGATGTACTGCTCTAATTTATTATATTGCTGTTGGTGAATCTTTCGGTGTCACTACCAAACATCTGTTATTCAAACTCCTAAATTTTCTTTACTCTAATGTTCAAAAAGTGTTTCTAGCGATCGCAATTCTGACTCCGTAAAATGTGATTAATGCTTTTCACCTTCACTCCTCCAGCAGACACAGCCGAAAGTTTTCCAGTTTGTGATGTGCCCCAAGATACAGTATTCCAGGTTTACGAAGTAGGTCACCAGACAATCGTGTCCCTACGGCGGGGATCGATCGCGCGGTGTCCTTCATCAACGTGGAATCTGCTGTATATCTATTCTCAACGATCGCCCGCCCTTCCCCAGACTCATCAAAAAGCCCGTGAAACCCAGCTATCCCGTGGGGAATCACCCACTGTCGCCAATATGTCACCAAATCTTGACATCCGTTTCAACACCGCTCCCCAAATTGCCAGAATGTCAATATTCCCTGACATATTGATCCCCAAAATCACGAAAATGCGTATAAGTACCCATAATTTAGGGAAAAGACCTCTTGACCAGACGGCAAATTGTCTGCAAGACTAAATCATGACAAAGCGATCCCAAAGAAATGTTGTGATTAAGCATTTCTATAAGTCAAGTAGCGTGGGATCTGCGCTCAACAGCGTTGTAGTATCGATCGCACTTACTAAATCGATCTGGTCAGTCAAGAATCGGGGAAAAAGCTTTAGTTAGACCGGATGTAGCGCGCCGAAGCCAACAAGTTATAGCCCCCGCATTGGGGACTTAACTAAGTGAAAACAATCCAGGCTTCACAGGTGAGAGAGATGCGGAAGCTCTAGCATATTTGCAATTAAAAGAGTTTCGTTTCTCACTCATGTCAACACCATTGGTGTTACGAGACAAACCTAACCCGCCATCCAAAATTAGTGGAGAACAAATTTATGGTCAAAGAACGTCCACCATTAGAAGATATGACTTTGCGCCAACTACGCAGAGTTGCTAGTGAATGTGGAGTTTCTCGCTACAGCCGGATGCGTAAGTCGCAACTCCTGGCATCTATTCAAGAAATTCAACTTACCAAATTTACATACAGTCCATCTCGTAAATTAGAGGCACAAGAAACAGTGGAAGCAGCAAAATTTGAACTAGGTCAAGAAGATCAAACAGGCGGTCCTCTATCGTCTGTCGATGAAGGTTTAGCAGATTTGCCCAATGGGTATGGCGAAAGCCGCGTGGTGTTGATGCCCCGTGACCCCGAATGGGCTTACACATACTGGGATATTCCTAACGATCGCAAAGAAGAAATGCGCCGCCAAGGTGGACAGCAACTCGCCCTGCGGATCTACGACGTTACAGATGTTAACCTCGACACTCAAAGCCCGCACAGCATTCAAGAATATCCCTGCGACGAACTGGCCCGGGAATGGTACGTGCCAATCCCAGTGAGCGATCGGGATTATGCGATCGACATCGGCTACCGATGCGCCGACGGACGCTGGTTGGTATTAGCGCGATCGGCCGAAGTCCGCGTCCCGCCCATCTATCCCAGCGACTGGATCGAAGACCAATTCATCACCCTCGACTGGGAAGAAGACTTACGCGGCAAAACCTTCGCCGAACTGGTTCCTCCAGCCAAGAAAATCGCTGCATCAGCAGTCGGCGCTTACAGCACCGGTAACGCGATCTACGAACAAATCTTCGGCCTGGCCGAATCCGCCGAAGCCCTGCGCGTAGCTGGTTCCATCTTCGGTTCCATGCAACACGTCGCCGGTTCGATCCAACAAGTCGGCATCCACGAACAAGCTATCAGTTCCTACGTCTTCCCTTCCGGCGTTGGAATGTGGGCAGTTCCCACCATGTCCGGCCTCACGATGTCCGGTGCGGGTATGTCTATGTCTGGAGTTGGCTTCGCCGCCCCGATGCGCCCGCGTCAGTTCTGGTTAGTTGCTGATGCCGAACTGATCGTCTACGGTGCCACTGAACCCGACGCGAAAGTCTATGTGGGCGGACAGCCGATCAAACTCAATGCTGACGGAACTTTCCGCTTCCAGATGTCTTTCCAAGATGGCTTAATCGACTATCCGATTTTTGCAGTAGCCGCAGACGGCGAACAAAACCGCGCCATCCACATGAAATTCGAGCGCGAAACCCCTGAACGTCGCACAAATACTAAAGAAGATGCTGTTGTTGAATGGCTTGGCTAACAGCAATGGTCGATCGATCGGGGGGCGATCCCGCAGGTTTGTGCCAATTTTTTAACCATCACAAGGCTTAACCCGGACATCTGATGATTTGCTAGGGTTAATCCCAGACAACAACCCATAACACCCCCTATACACCGTTCTCCTGTTTTGAGGAGCGGTGTTTTTTGTATCCAGAAACAATCTACGGGTAGGGACGTGCCGATTCGTGTCAACAACCAGGCTTAAATTCATCATAAATCTCGCTTGTAGTCGAGTCTCGATCCCCCCTAGCCCCCAGGGCGGTTTCATTCTCGGAAAAACCGCGATTTTGTAGGGGTAGTGCGACCCCTACTCCCCGTGCCTACCCCCCTTACCAACCATCGAATGAGCATTTCAGGCCTCTGGGCGGGCACTCTTGGCACCGCCCCTACAAGAGAATGAAACCGCCCTGCCCTAGCCCCCCTTCTTAAGGGGGGGACAAGAGCAACGGAGGACACGGCAGTGCCCATAGGTGTCAACAATCGCCTAAAACCCATAATAAATGTCGCTTTTAGGCGAAGTCTAGATCCCCCTAAATCCCCCTTAAGAAGGGGGACTTTGATCGAACTCTTATCCCCCCCTTCTTAAGGGGGGTTAGGGGGGATCTGGGACTAATGGTCAAACAGCAATCTGTGACTGGGTTTAACGTTAAGTTGACACCAATAGGCAGTGCCGTGTCCCTACGATTATTTTGGGGTAGGGAAACGGCACTGCCCATAGGTGTCAACTTAAGCCTGAAACCCTTGGTATCTCTTGCTTTTACCTAAGTCTAGATCCCCCTAAATCCCCCTTAAGAAGGGGGACTTTGAGAAGACTCCTGTCCCCCCCTTCTTAAGGGGGAGTAGGGGGCAAGAATGCGGGGGGATCTAGATTTAATAGTCAAACAGCAGTCTCTGACTGGGTTTGAGCTTAAGTTGACACCAATGGGCACTGCCGTGTCCCTACGATTATTTTGGGGTAGGGAAACGGCACTGCCCATAGGTGTCAACTTAAGCCTGAAACCCTTGGTATCTCTTGCTTTTACCTAAGTCTAGATCCCCCTAAATCCCCCTTAAGAAGGGGGACTTTGAGAAGACTCCTGTCCCCCCCTTCTTAAGGGGGGCTAGGGGGGATCTAGATTTAATAGTCAAACAGCAGTCTCTGACTGGGTTTGAGCTTAAGTTGACACCAATGGGCACTGCCGTGTCCTGATTATGGGTAATATTAATTCCGATGCAACCAGATTTGATATTAGGGCGATCGGAAGGACTGTGGACTATCTCAATATCTATCTGTAGATAGATGTTTATTTAACTCCCAAAACAACTACTTAAATCCTCTTTTGCACTCTGCACTCCCGCATTATTAAGTAAGCTTAAGTTAACTTAAATTTTTATTACACAAACTCGCTAAAACCCGCGAAACAACAGAAAGCGAGTTATCAGAGAAGTATAGCCTTTCTCAGGTAAATTAGGTGCTCATGGGCCTAGGGCCTAGGGCCTAGGGCATTGGTGGTTCCTTTTCCCGATCCGATCAGAATACAGAATCAATATTCTACCTTCTTCCTTCTTCCTTCAACATCCGCTATATTTCTCAAAACCTCATGCAAACAATCAACTCCCCGCCTTCATTTCGGCGGCAAAAGCGATCGACTTTGTTAGCGTTATTCGCCCTCACCCTAGCCGCCGTCTTGTTCCTATTTATCCTCCCAGCCCTCACCCAGCAACCAGTCGTACTGACAATGTTAATGCAGGGGCAAGACATTGTGAACTGGAAGCCCTTCGTCAAAGAATTTGAACAAAAAAACCCAGACATTCGCATCAACCTCATAGAAGGGCCATTCGATAGCAACCTCGTAGAAAATCTTTACACATCTGCCTTTTTGTTAGGCGATTCGCCCTACGACATCATCAACATGGATATTGTCTGGGTTCCCAAATTTGCAGCCGCCGGGTGGGTGCTCGATTTAACAAACAAAATTTCCCCCCAACAACTCTCAAAATTTATCAAAGGTAACGTCGAAGGCGGGCGGTATCGAGGCAAACTTTACCGCATTCCCCACGCTTCCGATGCCGGAATGTTCTATTACCGCAAAGACATTTTAGAGCAAGCTGGAATTAAACCACCCCAAACTTTTGAAGAGATGTTTACCATCTCTCAAAACTTGCAAAAACAGGGAAAAACTACATGGGGTTATTTGTGGCAAGGCAAACAATATGAGGGAGTATCTGCGATGTTTGTCGAGGTACTAGCTGGCTTCGGTGGCTTTTGGGCAAACCCTCAAACTTTTGAAGTTGGGTTAGATAAACCGGAGGCAATTAAAGCGGTTGAATTTCTGAAAAATACGATCGCATCTGGCATTTCTCCTGCTGGTGTCACCACCTACGGCGAAGAAGAAACCAGGCTGTTGTTTCAAAGTGGTCGATCGCTGTTTTTGCGGAACTGGCCCTATGTTTGGAAGCTAGCAAATACGGCAGGATCGAAAGTTAAAGGCAAAATTGCGATCGCACCAATGCTCAGCAGTGTCGGTCAACAAGGCGGTTCCTGTTTGGGCGGCTGGGGCTGGGGAATTGCCAAAACCTCAAAACATCCAGAACAAGCATGGAGAGCAATTAAATACCTTACCAGCGAGGAAACCCAGCGCAAATTTATTTTAGAAACCGGGTTAGTTCCCAGTTACAAATCTCTGTTTGTAGATCCAAAAATTGTCACCAAATATCCCCACTACCCGCAACTTCTCAAAGTAGTAGAACAGTCAGCTTTGCGCCCTGCCATCGCTCAATATGCTCAAGCTTCAGATATTTTGCAAAGATATTTGAGTGCAGCTTTTACCGGAAAGATGAGTTCAGAAAAAGCCATGACAACTGCTGCTAGCGAAACTCGCAATTTATTAGGCAGTTTGAAACCAGCCAAAGTTTCATAACTTCTCGATCCCCCCTAACCCCCCTTAATAAGGGGGGACTGGAACATTCAAAGTCTTCTTTAAAAAGGGGAGAACTGGAACGTTCAAAGTCAACCCCTACTCCCCTTATTAAGGGGGATTTAGGGGGATCGCGCAGTCGCCTACAAGCGAAAAAAAAGGGGAGAACTGGAACGTTCAAAGTCAACCCCTACTCCCCTTATTAAGGGGGATTTAGGGGGATCGCGCAGTCGCCTACAAGCGAAAGATACAAATTCCCCTGATTAATATCAAACGATAAAAAAGTGAAAAATATGACAGACACAATGCGACAGCGCGAACAAAGAACCGGATGGATATTAGTAACCCCAGCTTTAATAATCCTGCTGCTAGTATTTGCTTACCCAATCTTGCGCGCTTTTTGGTTAAGTTTATTCACCCAAAACCTCGGTACTGAATTGAAACTGGTTTTTTCCGGTTTTGCTAATTACAGCCGAATGTTAGGCGACGGGCGTTTCTGGCAAACTTTGAGCAACACAACAGTATTTACCGTTGCTTCTGTGGTGATGGAATTAATTCTCGGTATGGGAATTGCCTTAGTATTAAATCAATCTTTCCCTGGGCGCGGGATTGTGCGGACAATTTCTCTGCTACCTTGGGCACTGCCAACTGCATTGATGGGAGTAGCTTGGGCATGGGTTTTTAACGATCAATATGGCGTAGTTAACGACATTTTGATGCGTTTGGGATTGATTCAAAATAGCATTAATTGGCTGGGAGATCCGACTTTGGCAATGATGGCAGTTATTACAGCAGATGTCTGGAAAACTACGCCGTTTGTCAGCTTGCTTTTATTAGCTGGATTGCAATCAATTCCCGCTGATTTGTATGAAGCTCACGCCATTGATGGTGCTAGTAAATGGCAAAGTTTTCGTCAAGTTACCTTGCCGCTGCTAATGCCGCAAATTGTGATTGCTTTGCTATTTCGATTTGCTCAATCTTTCGGCATTTTTGACTTGATTCAGGTGATGACAGGAGGGGGACCAGCCGGGGGGACGGAGACGGTTTCTATCTACATTTACAGCACGGTAATGAGATATTTAGACTTTGGTTACGGGGCGGCTTTGGTGGTGTGTACTTTTTTGTTGTTAGTAGCAGCAGTTGCGATCGCAGCTTACTTATTATCGAGATACCGCGTCAATACAAACGGAGAAAATTAAATTATGTCCATAGCCCGCGAACAACCTACTCAAAAGCCTTTTCACATCCGGCAATTAATTGTCCCCATATCGGCGCTGTTAATTGCCGCATATTTTCTCGCACCTATTATCTGGCAGGTGCTGACTTCTTTCAAAGTAAATGCAGATATTGCTGCTATTCCCAACGTCTACATTCCCAAGCAAATTACTTTCGAGCATTACCTGTCTTTATTCCGCCGTCGCCCCTTTGCACTCTACATTTTAAATAGCGCTTTTGTGTCCATTACTTCTACACTCTTGTGTTTGGCAGTAGGATCACCCGCAGCTTATGCTTTGGCGAGATTGCGACTGTGGGGCGAGAGAATTATGCTGGCAACTATTACGATTGTGACGCTATTTCCAGCGGTGCTGCTATTTTTAGGACTGTTGGAAATTGTCAAAGCGTTAAATTTAGGCAATAATTATTTAGCCTTAATTATTCCTGACACTGCTATCAATTTGCCGCTGACTATTTTAGTGATGCGGAGTTTCTTTCAGCAGTTGCCAAAAGATTTGGAAGATGCGGCTAAGGTGGATGGATATAACACTTTTCAAATGCTGTGGCAGATTGTGCTGCCGATGACATTTCCGGCTTTAGTCACGACTGGAATTCTGACGTTTATTTCTGCTTGGAACGAGTTTATTTTTGCACTGACATTTATGACTCGCGAATCTCTGAAAACTATTCCTGTAGCAACGGCTCAACTCAGTGGTGTGTCGGTATTTGAGATTCCCTATGGTCCGATCGCCGCCGCCACCGTGTTAGGAACATTACCCTTAGTTTTCCTAGTTTTAGTGTTCCAGCGGCGCATCGTTCAAGGTTTAACTGCGGGTGCAGTAAAAGGATAGTCATTAGTCATTAGTCATTAGTCATTAGTCAAGAACATTAATCCGTATATCCGTGTTTATCCATATCGTATTGTTCTTACCAATTCCCAATTCCCAATTCCCCATTACCAATTCCCCATTCCATTATGTCAAAACTAGAACTAAAAAACCTCAATAAAACCTACAACCCCAAAGTTGTTCCCGTAAAAGACATTAGTTTAGATGTCAGCGAAGGAGAATTTCTGACACTACTGGGGCCGTCGGGGTGCGGCAAATCCACGACACTGCGGTTGATTGCAGGATTGGAACAGCCGACTAGGGGCGAGATTAGAATCGGCGATCGCAATGTCACTGATCTCAGACCGGGCGATCGGGATATCGCAATGGTTTTTCAAAGTTACGCGCTGTACCCACACATGACAGTATACGAAAATATGGCATCAAGTCTCAAAATTCGCAAAATTTCCTCTGCCGAAATCAACAGATTAGTGACGGAAGTTGCACAATCCCTCGGATTGACAGAATTAGTCGATCGCAAACCGGGTCAACTATCAGGAGGACAGCGGCAGCGAGTCGCCCTCGGACGCGCTTTAGTGCGCCAGCCGGCGGTGTTTTTGCTAGACGAACCTTTGAGCAATCTCGATGCTTTATTGCGGGAAAAAGTTAGGGGAGAACTCAAACAATTGTTTGCGTCACAAAAAGCCCCTGTAGTTTACGTTACTCACGACCAAACAGAAGCCATGACACTTTCTACAAAAATCGCAGTTCTCAACAACGGTAGCCTACAGCAGTTAGACCCGCCACACCTAATTTATACCCGTCCAGCCAATCAATTTGTAGCAGGTTTTGTGGGCAGTCCGCAGATGAATTTGCTAGTGCTTAAATGTCAGGGCAATTTTGCGATGTTGGGCAATTTTCCAGTCCCCTTGCCGAATCTGCCGACGGTGCCGCCAGAAATTGTGCTGGGAATTCGCCCGGAGCACGTCAGTTTTGCTGAGGGGACGGAGGCGGGCGAGACAACCATTAAAGGCGAGGTTTATTTAGTGGAAAATCTGGGAATGCAGAATTTAGTTAGCATCCGAGTTAAAGGTTTGGAGTCAGTAACAGTGCGGGCTTTGCAGCCTGGTGACAAAAATTGGAATTCGTCCATTGTCGAGCTAATTTTTCCGCCTCGGTTAATACATTGGTTTGATGTCAAGACTGGCGATCGACTTCCGGATTTTTGAATCCTGTCAAATCAGTTGAATATCTTGCATCGAGGGATAATTAGGAGGCAGATTCTCCGTCGTTGCATTCCCCGTCAGAGCCTGGTAACGATACTTATGAAACTAGCCATAAACACAATTAAGCTATTAATCAAATTAGCGAAATCTACAAGAAAAATTTTCAGCAAGAGTCGGTGCTGCTGGCAACCAGCGAAGTCAAAGTCTCTTTCTATTTTTTTACTTGACTCAGGCAGTTTTATGATATCATTGACGTAATTCAAGGTCATGCTCTCAAAAACAACAAGGGTGCAGGTGCTGTGAAAAATCATAGTTTGTGGGTATCGATCGCACCATGCAAAAAATATCTAGTAAAACCGGCCCGGGAGAAAACAAAAACATGATGAACGACGCCAATCAAAAAGATGAACCGCCTGAAAGCGAGGATGTGAAAAATTTGGATGCCCTAGGGAAAGCTTTTATTGTGCAAATGGCTTGGTCTTACGCAGAGGCATTAGAGCGCACCCAACAAAAACACGATCAAAATCAACAGGAACCAGCGCCGGAATCTCAACCAGAATCTGAGGCGGAACCAGTCGATCGCCCTTGTGAAAAAAATTAATGATTAGACTAAGCTCTCCCGCATCTAAATTGTATTTTTGGGGCGGGCGGGACACCCCACAAGAAAATTTAATTTTTGTGGAACAAGCCGAAAACCCTGTTCCTGACAGAGGTGCAAGATGTCAGAAAAATCAACTCACTGACAGCGAACTGTTCCGATACAGCCGGATTTGAGCCGATGGGGAATTCGGCAAATTTCCTGGCATCAGAGCGATTGTGATGAGTGCTTAAATCTATTTCCATCCCCAAAAGGGATTTAAACTAAACAATGTACGGTTTTACCGTTACAGTGTACAAAAGAAATCACCAATTTTGA
This sequence comes from Microcoleus sp., assembly GCA_042408215.1. Lineage (GTDB taxonomy): Bacteria > Cyanobacteriota > Cyanobacteriia > Cyanobacteriales > Microcoleaceae > Microcoleus. Next base: position 330,716 of record JAYFMW010000006.1, read on the forward strand.
TCTCGGTCTCATGTCTAATTCAAAAATGATTGGCAAAGCGATCGCAGGTGGCATAAGCTTCGGCATCCTCGCCAGCTTCAACGCCTCACTCGGCCCCGTATCCGCAGCCGCAGCCGCACCAAAAATTGCCGAAGTAGCCGCCCCGGCCACCAGCAACATCGACCAGCAACTTCTAGGCCAATGGCAAGGAACAATCCCTTCGGGTCAGTCTTTCACCTTCGTCTTTGCCCCAGAAGGCAAATTGTTTATGATGGCTAAAGGCCCCGACGGGGCAGCCCGCGCCAAAGAAATGAGGTACAAAGTGAATTTCGGTGCCAAACCAATGCACTTGGATTTCGGTCTCAGCAATACAGAAACAGTTCAGACTGTTTTTGAATTGACTCCCGAAGGTCAAATGCGCCTCCAATTGCAAGGCACTAATCCCGGACAGCCCAGACCTAATTCCTTGAATGCTGAGGCCACTGTGTTTAAAAAGGTTTCTGAAGCAACTGCATTGCCTGCTGATACTCAAGTCATCGGTTTCTGATCAAAGTAGAAGTTTTCTGCCTTCAACAGGCACTCAAGAGCTAAAAAACAGTGACTTTGGATCGAGAAAACTATTGCAATTATTGTGGGGTGGGCACTTATATTCCGCCCCAAAGATGTTATAAAGAATACCCTGAAAACCCTGTGACTTTAGTCCAGGGATGAAAGGGCGTTGCAGGATTTATCCAGCCAGCCCTCTTTATGCAAGACACAAACCACATTCTGTTACCATAAAAATGTGGGATGGATACACAGACGCAGGTCTGGGAAGCAAATGCCTACCACAAGTAGCCATAGACTCAGCAATGGGCGAGTGGGTAGTGGGTTATTGACAAACCCTTTAAGAAGCAAGATTTGGGTGGATTCATCCCCCAAAGTTTGTCCTTAAGAATCCCCGTGTCTTTAGACCGGGGAGTGTCAATTAGATGTGGAACAGATTACAATCCACTTAATCTTCCTTTAATTTCTGTACTAGACCTCCATGAGTGAAACCGTCCTAGAAGTTCGCAACCTGCGGGTTCAATTTCCATCTGCGGATGCAGGCGATGCGTCTGCAACAATCAAAGCAGTTGACGGCATTTCCTTTGAGGTGAAGCGAGGCCAAACCCTGGGAATCGTGGGAGAATCGGGGTCAGGAAAATCCGTCACTTCCCTAGCTATTATGGGTTTGCTGTCGAGTTTTTCAACTGAAATTTCGGGGGAAATTTGGTTCTCTTCGGCAACAGACAATGCTAGCAATCAGCCGGTAAATCTGCTGGAAATCCCGGAAAGGGAAAAACAAACATACCGGGGCAGTCAGATTGCCACGATTTTTCAAGAGCCGATGAGTTCGCTAAATCCCGTCTACACCATTGGATTTCAACTGACAGAAGCGATTTGTCTGCACCAAAATGTATCCCAAATTTCAGCACGACGGAAGGCTGCTTCTCTGCTGCAAGAGGTGAAGCTGCTACCTGACGATGGGGAACTAAAACAGCGGTGTTTAGCCAAAATGCAAGAGCATTCAGGGGCCGAGTCTGGGAAGGAAGCAGCAGCAGGAGATTCACGGGATTTGATGCAGCGGATCAACAGGGAAAAACAGGCTATACTCGATCGCTACCCCCACGAATTATCCGGCGGCCAAATTCAGCGGGTGATGATTGCAATGGCGATTTCTTGCAATCCGACTTTATTAATTGCAGACGAACCAACAACAGCTTTAGACGTCACCGTACAAGCAACTATCTTGGCTTTGCTGCGGGAGTTGCGGGACTCTAGAGGCATGGCAATGATTTTTATTACCCACGATTTGAGCGTCATTGCTGAAATTGCTGATACGGTGGCCGTGATGTATCGAGGTCAAATTGTTGAATGTGGCAACATCGAACAAATTTTTAGTAATCCGATCCATCCTTACACAAAAGGTCTATTAGCTTGCCGCCCAACTCTGGAGAAGCAATTGCGCCGCTTGCCGACGGTTTCTGATTTTATGGATGTCACCACGAATGCCAGCGGTGAATTAGTAATAGTCGAGAAAAATATTGATTTAGACGGTGAAAATAGCGGGGGACAGTCCGCTTTTGCTACAGGAAGAGCGCCGATGCTACCGAATATTTCCGGGGCTTTGCTGACTGTTAATAACTTGCGAGTTGGTTTCCCGGTAAAGGGAATTTTTGGGGAAACAAAAAGCCTATTTATGGCGGTGAATGATATTTCTTTTGAGGTTTATCCAGGGGAGACTTTGGGTTTAGTGGGTGAGTCGGGCTGCGGCAAATCTACTTTGGCGAGAGCTTTGCTGCAATTAATTCCGATCGCTAGCGGTGAAGTGTTTTTTGAAGGTCAAGAAATTACGCCTCCTGCTTATAATATTTCTCAATGGCGGTGGATGGCTAATTATCGGATACAAAAACAGTATGCTCGCAAGTTGCGGTGGCTGCGCCGGGATCTGCAAATTATTTTTCAAGACCCTTTTAGTTCTCTCGATCCCCGGCTGAATGTTGGGGAGGCGGTGATGGAACCGATGGTGATTCATCGCTTTGGTAAGAGTCAGAAAGAACAGCGGGATCGGGCAGCTTATTTGTTAGATAGAGTGGGTTTAAATCCCGATTTTATGCAGCGTTATCCTCACGAGTTTTCGGGGGGTCAGCGGCAGCGAGTTTGTATTGCTAGAGCTTTGGCTTTGAATCCTAAGTTTATTATTTGTGATGAGTCTGTTTCGGCCTTGGATGTGTCGGTACAGGCGCAAGTTTTAAATTTGTTGAAGGAATTGCAGACAGAGTTTGGACTGACTTATATTTTTATTTCTCACGATTTGGGCGTGGTGAAGTTTATGAGCGATCGGGCGATCGTGATGAACAAGGGTAAAATCGAAGAAATTGGCACAGCAGAGCGTATTTACCGCCAGCCACAGCAAGCTTACACGCGACAACTTATTGCTGCTATTCCGGCGGGGAATTTGGAGCGAATTCGGGAACAGCAATTAGGGCGCAAGACTTATTTGTCCGCTACGGATGCTTCCCCCCTATCGCCAACCGATGAGTCTCAACACGCTTGATTTATCTGAAATTAGAAGGTAAAATGCCAGATTTTATCTTCAATTCAGCCTGCTGAATTCCTGTTTTTGTCTTCGAGCTAGAGAAGCTCAGATTAAACAGGACTAAGGTCAACTGTCACACTTAAATCAGCTTATAGGGTGCGTCAGACGAAGTTACATCAAATCCTCTCTTCATCGGAATTATTCATCTCTCTCCGATCTCCCTCTGCGTTCTCTGCGTCCTAGAAAGGTTAAATCATTCCGATACAACCGGAAACGAAGTTATAGATCGACATAATCAGGGTTTGAGCTTCCGGGGCACCTTACTAATTGTGACACTTGCGTCCAGGACTATTAAACATTAATATATTCGACCAAATATCTAATAGACAGATCGCACAGTTAGTGCTATTTTAGATATCAAAGTAAATTTTTATATGTACGTTATTGAATAATAGAGGACTTAGGCATTGTAACGGTGTTACAAGGGTTTGAGATTCTTCGTTTCACTCAGAATGACATAATTAGGTTGTTAATGCGTAAGTCCTGTAATAGATCGCCCACCCAAAAGTCGGTAAATTGCGAATTCCGTAAATATACTGAAATCGGTTACATAGTTGCGTAAATTTACGCAAAATGTCAAAGAGTAGATTTCACAAGCGAGAAAACATTGACAATATTTAAACATTTTGATTGCGGTTTGTGAATCAGCAAAAATCAACCAAAATTCAGAGTAAGACCATGAAAAATAGCATTCCTAGTTTATTCTCAACTTGGAGAATCCTACAGCTTTTATCAAAATGGTTCCCCATAACACGCAACCGTCATAACTTGTACAAGAGTAAACTGGTAATTACATTTTTAGCAGTTGTAGCAGCAGCAAAGATTGTCTATTCGGCGGTATCGGCGCGGTGGAATGCTACAACTGCTGCGAAAAAAGATCGCCCATCCAGCGAATTAGATGCCAAAGAGCGCTTTTTTACCCTCTCGTTAGAGATGCTATGCGTGATTGGTTTCGACGGTTATTTTAAACTAATCAATCCCACAACCACAAAATTCCTCGGCTATTCCGAAGCCGAACTTTTAGCGAAACCCTTCATTGAATTTGTACATCCAGAAGATCGAGAAGCTACTTTTAAAAAAGTTGAAAGTATTGCTGCGAGTAATTGTACTATTGAATTGGAAAACCGCTACTGCTGCAAAGACGGTTCTTACAAGTGGATATCCTGGACTATTAGTCCTGTTCTAGAAGAGGAATTGATGTATGCTGTCGGCCGCGACATCACCGGTTCACTGTTAGAAAGTATACTTGAAAGCACCGCAGACTTAATTTTTGTCAAGGATACTCAGGGTAGGTATGTCTCGCTAAACTCCAAAACAGCCGCTTTTTTTGGCAAGTCAAAAGCAGAGGTTATCGGCCAAAAAGACACCGGTTTTTTTTCACCTAAAATCGTTGCTAAACTTGTAGAGATAGACCGCCGAGTTATCCACTCTGGTATGGAGGAAACCGTCGAGGAATTAGTAGAAGACATTGACGGCAACTTTCAGACATATCTTACAATTAAAAGTCCGTGGCGAAACAGAGAAGGAAATATAATTGGTGTAGTAGGAGTTGCTCGCGACATTAGCGATCGCAAAATCGCAGAAGAAAAACTGCGACAGAAAGAAGAATTTTTGCGTAGCATTTACGACGGCGTGGACTACATCATTTTCGTAGTAGATGTCGGTGAAGACGGAGAGTTTCGCTACGCCGGATTGAACCCAGCCGCAGAGTTACTGAGTGGAATCAGCAGCGAGGAAGCGTGCGGCAAAACTCCACAAGAACTTTTTGGAACACCGACAGGAACTTTTTTCTGGCAAAAATTAAGAGAATGTCTCGAAAAAGAGAGTTCAATTTCCTACGAAGCGATCGCTAATTTTGATGCTACAGAAGTGCGTTGTTTGATGAATACTCTGACTCCGCTGCGGGACGAATCGGGGAAAATTTATCGCATTGTCGGTAGTTGCACCGAAATTACAGATCGCAAACAAGCAGAACAATCTTTAGCAGAACAATTGAAACTTTCTGTATTCAGAGCAGATGTGGGAATTGCTCTGACAGAAAACCAAATTTTACCTGTAACTTTGCAAAAGTGCTGCGATGCTGTTGTGCGGCATTTGGATGCTGCTTTTGCTCGGATTTGGATTCTGAATGAAGACGAAAATGTATTAGAACTGCAAGCAAGCGCGGGGATGTACACTCATATTAACGGTGCTCACAGCCACATTCCAGTGGGTGACTTTAAGATTGGTTTAATAGCTAAACAGCGAAAACCCCACCTGACGAATACTGTTATAGAAGATCCCCGTGTCAGCGACAAAGAATGGGCAGAACGAGAGGGAATGGTAGCTTTTGCCGGATATCCGCTGATTGTTGACAATCAGTTAGTGGGAGTAATTGCGATGTTTTGTCGCCACGAGTTGAACGAATTAACGCTGATTGCTTTAGCATCCATAGCAGATGCGATCGCCCTGGGAATTAAACGCAAACAAACAGAAGTTGCTCTAGCGAAACAACAGCAAACTTTGAGGGTAATTATTGACAATGCTCCCATCTGGGTATGGATGACCAATATTAACGGGCGGATGTTATTAGTTAACAAAACTTTTTCCGAAGATGTTGCTATTCCTGAAGATAAATTTTTGGCAGCAACTCACTATTCAGAATTTTTTGGAGTAGAAGCATCTGCTAACTGCATGGCATCTGACTTGCAAGCGTGGAGTCAAGATACTCCGTCTTATTCTGAGGAAGTTCTGCAACTTGCTGACGGTGAAGAACATTATTTGGAGACAATAAAAACTCAGATAAAAGATGCTTCTGGCAATTCGATCGGCTTGATCGGTTTGGGTTTGGATGTGACGCAGGAAAGAGAATCTCAAAGAAAATTGCAAGAGTCGGAAGCGAGATTCCGCAAATTAGCTGAGCAGGAAGCGCTGCTGAACCAACTAGCGAGCAATATCCGTGCTTCTCTGGATTTGGATACTATTTTGGCAACTACTGTGCAGCAGATTCGCGAGTTGCTGCAAGTCGATCGCTGTCTGTTTGTTTGGTATGAACCCGACGCTTCGCCGCCGGTTTGGAATGTGACATACGAGGCAAAAAATCCTGATTTGCCCTCGCTTTTAGGTTTATATCCTACCGATGCTACTGGTTCTCACTCTGAACAGATTGCCAATTTGGAAATAATTCGGATCGATGATTTTGATACTGCTACCGCTTCGGTAGAACGGGATTTTTTCATCTCTATAGGATTCAATTCTCTGCTGGACATTCCGATTCAGACACCTTCGAGTCAAATTGGCCTGATTTGCTGCACTACTTGCGGCGTCCCGCGGCACTGGAGTGACGATGAAGTCGAACTGTTAGTGGCAGTGGGGAATCAATTAACTATTGCGATTAACCAAGCAGAACTCTACACTCAAAGCGTAGATTCAGCTCGGATAGCACAAGAACAAGCTAAACAGCTAGAAGTGACTTTGTGCGAACTCCAGCAAGCTCAAACTCAGCTCGTTCAAGCCGAAAAAATGTCGAGTCTCGGTCAGATGGTAGCAGGAATTGCCCACGAAATCAATAATCCGGTCAGCTTTATTTTCGGCAATCTTACTTATACAGAGGAATACACCGGAAGTCTGATGAAACTGCTGCAAATGTATCAAGATGAATTCCCGGAAACATCGCCAGCAATTCGGGATGCCATTGATGCGTTAGAATTAGATTTCTTGCTAGACGACTTGCCGAAAATGATTTCTTCGATGAAGGTGGGAGCCACTCGCATTCGGGATATCGTGCGGAGTTTGCGGAGTTTTTCTCGCCTTGATGAATCTGACATGAAAAGTGTTAACCTTCACGAAGGCATCGACAGCACTTTGATGATTTTAGAACACCGACTTAAAGCTCTGTCCGTTAGCGTAGCGGGTACGGAGTACCATCGCCCACTAATTCAAGTTGTTAAAGAATACGGAGAATTGCCACAGGTGGAGTGCTACGCCGGATTGTTAAATCAGGTGTTTATGAATATGCTCGCTAACGCTATTGACGCTTTAGAAGAGCAGAAGTCAAATCCGGGAATAATCCGTATTCGTACAGAGGTAGAAGGTAGTTTTGTGGCGATCGCGATTTCTGACAACGGTGTAGGGATAACAGAGAAAGTCAAGCAGCGGATATTTGACCCATTTTTTACTACAAAGGCGATCGGTTCGGGGACTGGGATGGGTTTGGCGATTTCCCATTCAATTGTTGTCGAAAAACATCAAGGTGAAATCAATTGTATTTCCGCTGTAGGGAAAGGAACTGAATTTATAATTAAGATTCCAATTGTTAGTCATTAGTTTACGGGCGGGCTAGAAGCCCACCCCACAAGAAATAAATGAAATGCTTGTGGAACAGGCATCTTGCTTGTTACGGGCGGGCTAGAAGCCCACCCCACAAGAAATAAATGAAATGCTTGTGGAACAGGCCGAAAAGCCTGTTACGGGCTTATTGCATCGGCCCCAAATACTTAGTTAAATAAGGCGAAAAAACCTCATAAATCAGAGTCAATGGCTTACCACGATGCCAAAACAAATAGTGTCGCCCCCAAAAAGGGCCCGACTGTTCAAAAGCTGATTCCAAAGCAGCCGAATTACCCAAATAAATGCCTTGGACATCCCGATACAATTCTGTCCGCAGTCGCGCTAAACTTGCCCAAATTGGCAAAGATTTATTTTGCAAATATTCATCTACATGACTCGCTTCCCACCAAGAAGTAGCATAGGCCAAACGCTGTCCAGAAGCAGTCCGCAGCCACACTTGTCGGCGCAGACGAGGCCCCGGAACCGCGACAATCTGCTCCGGTGCGCCGTCTGCATCCGCACCAACTAAGGACATATCTATGACATCAACTTCTGTGGGTTCCCCTGTCAGCAGTTGCAGGTGACGGGTGGGGGAACCGTCGCCTAGGAGCAGTATTTGCCATGCCGGTGCTAGCTTGGTGTGGGGTAAACCCTTCTGTACTGCGTCTTCTGCTCCTTGCCATAGGGGGCTCAGAGCGTGCCAGGTGAGGCTGTTTTTGGGTGTGAATGTTGCAGTCAAGGGTCTTTACAAAACTTAATTTTTTGTTGATTATAACGTTTCTCTAATCTAAAATCGAAAGTCGATCGCCATAACTCGATCGCCCATATCCTGTCCGGTGAAATAGTTATAATACTTTTGTTCGACTTTTGAGAACCCGGAAATAAAACGCGATCGCCGTTTATTGAGTGTAATAAATATGTTACGAATAACTGAAATAAAACTCCCCCTCGATCATCCAGTAAATGCGATCGCCGACAGCATTCTCAAAAAGCTGCACATTCCCCCCGAAGAATTGCTCGGCTATTCCATCTTCAAGCGCAGCTACGATGCTCGTAAAAAACCAGAAATCCTGCTTGTCTATATTGTGGATGTGGAAACGACACAAGAAAAGCAAATTTTGGCGCGCTTCACAAAAGATCCTCATGTGATGGTAACACCAGACATGAGTTATCGCTATGTAGCCGAAGCTCCCAGAAATTTGACGATTCAGCCCATTGTGATTGGTACAGGGCCTTGTGGGATGTTTGCGGGGCTGATGCTGGCACAAATGGGATTTCGCCCTATCCTTTTAGAACGTGGTAAATCGGTGCGCGATCGCACGGTTGATACCTTTGGATTTTGGAAGAAAAAAACCGAATTCAACCCAGAATCTAACGCCCAGTTTGGGGAAGGAGGCGCGGGGACTTTTTCCGATGGGAAACTCTACAGCCAAGTTAAAGATCCTCAGCATTATGGACGCAAGGTGTTGACGGAACTTGTGAATGCGGGAGCTTCACCGGAAATTTTATATATCAATAAACCCCATATCGGCACTTTTAAACTGGTGGGAATTGTCCAAAGTATGCGCGCCCAAATAGAATCTTTGGGCGGTGAAATCCGGTTTCAAACTCGTGTAGCAGATATTCACATCGAAAATGGAAAAGTCCAGGGACTTACCACCGCTAGTGGGGAATATATTGCTAGTAATTATATAGTTCTGGCGGTGGGACACAGCGCCCGCGATACTTTTGAAATGTTGTTTTCGCGCGGGGTTTACATCGAGGCTAAACCGTTTTCTATTGGTTTTCGGGTGGAACATCCCCAAAGTATTATCGATCGCTGTCGTTTTGGCGATCGCGCGGGCCATAAGCTTTTGGGAGCCGCCGATTACAAACTGGTTCACCATTGCCAAAATGGTCGTTCTGTGTATAGCTTCTGTATGTGTCCCGGTGGATTGGTGGTGGCCGCGGCGTCAGAACCGGGGCGACTTGTCACCAATGGAATGAGTCAATATTCTCGCAATGAACGCAACGCCAACAGCGGAATTGTGGTGGGGATTACGCCGGAGGATTATCCGGGTCATCCCTTGGCGGGAATTGAGTTTCAACGTCGCCTAGAAGAACGGGCATTTGAGTTAGGAGGTGGCACTTACAACGCCCCAGGACAGCTTGTGGGGGATTTTTTGGCAAATCGCCCCTCGACGGCGCTTGGCGCTGTGCAGCCCTCTTATACGCCGGGAGTTGTGATGACTGATTTGAGCGAAAGTTTGCCGGATTATGCGATCGCAGCCATCCGCGAAGCACTTCCGGCTTTTGACAAACAGATTAAAGGATTTGCGATGGATGATGCGGTGTTGACTGGGGTGGAAACGCGCACTTCTTCACCGATTCGGATTAAACGCAGGGAGGATTATCAGAGTTTAAATACAGAAGGTCTTTATCCGGCGGGGGAAGGCGCAGGATATGCGGGTGGAATCCTGTCGGCGGGGATTGATGGGATTAAGGTGGCGGAGGCTGTGGCTTTGAGTATTTTGCGTATTGTAAAACTTCATTAAGATTGTAAGCATCAATAGACAATGGTAGTATCATATAGTCAGAAGTGTCGATTGATTAACGCCGATGTTAACGGGTCTTACAATATTTTGAGAAAAGCAATCCCAAATGCGTTTAGCGATGGGATAGAGAGCTGCGTAGTTCAGCCGAGGCGGGTTAATCCGCTCGAAGTGAAAGCGAAAGGGGAGGGACTTCATGCCTCCCACGGCACTGTAATAAATGACTATACTTTTACCAGCTATTTCAGGTTTATGAAGTAGGGACACTCAAGCGTGCTCATTGGTGTCAACTTAAGGCCAAACCCTGTCACAGACTACTGTTTGACGATTAAGGCCAGATCCCCCCTAACCCCCCTTAAGAAGGGGGGGACAGGAGTCCGATCAAAGTCCCCCTTCTTAAGGGGGATTTAGGGGGATCTAGACTTAGGTAAAAGCGAGAGATACCAAGGGTTTCAGGCTTAAGTTGACACCTATGGGCACGCTTGAGTCTCCTCATCAACCAACTGTTTTCAAACAGTAGCTAAGCGCGATCGAATTTGAGTATCCGTATATTCCGGTGTCCAACCGACCGTAGTGGTAAAATATCGCACAGCTTTAATTTTCCGTGTTCCTGTCAAATAAAACCAGTGTTCTGTATTCGCCGGCACGTTGATAAATTCTTCCGGCTGTACTGTCACTTCCACTTGGCTACCGTCGGGACGCACAAAACCGAAAATTCCCTCTCCTGCTACGATATAGCGGACTTCATCGTCAGCGTGAATGTGACACTTGTCAAATTTGGAGAGCAAAGCATCGAGGTTGGGAATGTCTGGGTGCAGTACAATTAAGTCTCGCGACTGATATCCGGCGGTTTCCTTGAGTTGTTGAAAGTAGCCGTCGAGGGCTTGCAGGACTTGTTCTTTTTGATTGTCGTCGATCGCATCTTTGGCTAGCAATTCCAGAATTTCTGGGTTGTCTCCCACGGGCCAACTGTTGAGTTGAATGTTTAAAGGCGCGAGTTCGCGGGCCATATCGCTCAGTTGAGTGTAGGTTGTACCGTCTTCGAGTCGCAGGATAGCCATTTTTGCACGTTCCTATTTTTGGCGATAAACAGACACAGCGAAAGACGCTTGTCGATCGCGCCTGTATAAGAATTACAATTTTAACGTGAATATGAACAGGCAAGATGCCTGTTCCACAACAACTAAAGATCTGTCGCGATAAGATTAATAAGTCAGATGCCAGCTAGCAACCGCTGCGATCGGCCAACCACTGATATTTTAGATGTAACTTTTGCAACAACTATGCCGACATATACTGGAATTTCTAGCGAAGCTTTTCAGCATCCCCTCGATCGCCAAGCTGAGGAAGCGTTACGCAGCGTACCTGGATTTGACTTAATTGCCAGCAAATTTGTAGAATTTGTCTACGAACGACCGCAATTTGTTTACCTAATGGGAAATAGCATTCAAGTCGGGCCGCGTCAATATGCCAGCATTTATCACATTTTTCGGGAATGCGTGCAGGCTTTAGATGTTTTTCCAGAACCCGGTTTGTTTGTTTCTCAAAATCCCTCAGTCAACAGTTATGCCCTGGGAAAAAACCAGCCCTATGTGGTATTAAATACTGGTCTTTTAGACTTATTGGATGAGGCCGAAATTCGGGTGGTACTGGCTCACGAGTTGGGACACATTAAATGCGGTCATCCAACTTTAAATCAAATGGCAATGTGGGCAATGAGCGTTGCTTCAACGATTGGCGAGATGACTTTCGGTTTGGGAAATATGGTCGGCAGCGGTTTAATTTACGCTTTTTACGAGTGGCGACGCAAGGCTGAATTATCTGCCGATCGGGCTGGTTTGTTAGTCACAGATGATTTGAATAGTGTGATGAAAACGATGATGAAACTGGCGGGAGTTAGTAGTAAATATGCTAGTGAATGCAGTTTGCAAGAATTTATCCGCCAGTCTGATAACTATCAAGAGCTCGATCGCGACAACCTCAACCAAGTGTATAAATTTTTACTTTACAACGGCGGTTCTGGCGCGATGCTGAGTCACCCGTTTCCAGTGGAGCGCCTGCGATATTTGCGAGACTGGGAAAGTTCCGAGGAATATCGCCAAATCAAGCTGGGGAACTACAAACGGGCGGTATCTGAGGGTGCTGTTGATGTGAAGTCTCAAACACCTAACAGCGAAGCGGAGGCTCTGCGCCGTCAGATTGAAGAGTTGCAGCGGGAGATCGATCGGCGTAAATCGCGCTGAATGGTCAGTTCCTCGTCCCTAGGAAGAGCCTAGGAACCATTTAAACCCTCTGTGTATCTCGCTTGTAGCCGAGTTTCGATCCCCCTAAATCCCCCTTAAAAAGGGAGTAGGGTGTGAGTAGGGGGTGACGAAAGAGTGCTTCCGGTTCCCCCCTTTTTAAGGGGGGCTAGGGGGGATCAAGTAGCTCATCGTTAGACAGATCGAGATTATTTGGGAAATTTAGCGGATTTGTGGCAGGGAGAAAGGTAAAAGGAAGGTGGGCAAGAGAGGGACTTACTCGCAACTCGCCTCCAATCTAAAAACTGTCCTCTCCTTTCTGAAATCTGTTTCCTAGGAAGTGTAGTTTAAATGAAGATAAGCTTATAACTCAACCGGGCTAGGTAACAAATGATTATTGATAAAGCAATGAATACTAACAACTCAACCTCTAAATTTTTCGGTAATGTGGGCAAAATTGCGATCGCCCTAACTCTGGTAGCCGCCGGTATGGCCTTTACAAATCCTGCTAGAGATAAGTATCTAACTTATGCTTCCGGCGTACTCCAAAACGAGCTGGAAAACACTGTGTGTAAAGATTCTCGCGTGCCGAAAGCTTTGAGCGGTGTTACAGATACTTTGATCGGCAGTTGCAAGAATTTACTGACTTCGCAGCGGGACACGATCGAACGCTTGCTCGACAATACAACCCAGCGTCAGAATTTTGGTGTTGCCAGTATTTACACCACTGAATTAGGCCAAAAAAGCTATCAAACAGTTGGAGTTTTTGGTAACTTTGTTACCCTACCGCCTGCTGCGAAAGAAGCTCAAAAATAAGATTAAATTAAGTTCAATTGTAGAAACCGGGTTTTGCAGAAAGCCCGGTTTTTACTTAGGTAATTCTATGTAGAGCAAAATTTACAGGCGGCAGAAAGTCTCGCAACGGCTCAAAAATTGGCGATGGAAGCTGCTGTGATTGTGCAAAAACCGCCTCATACTGTGGAAGTTTGGCATCAGTCGCAAAGTAAATGGCAACAGGCGATCGCACTTTTAGAAGCGATCGAGCCAACTACGCCTGTTTATAGTTTAGCTCAAAATAAGTTATCTAGTTACCGGGCGAATCAGGCTGTGATTAATCAAAGAGTTGCGATCGCTCAAAAAGCTGCAAATTTCAGCAATCAAGGTTCTTTGAAAATTCAAAAGGGAGATCTTCCAGGGGCGATCGCAAATTTCACTCAGGCTTTAGGGCTGAATCCCAACATACCTCAAGCTTACCTCGGATTGAGAATTGCTACTGCCAAACAGGGAAACAAGCAGCAGGCAATTTACAATTACGATCGAGCGCTGCAATTTAATCCTCACTTGGCAGAAGCTTATTTTGGTCGCGGTCAAGTATACTATGAATTGGGAAATAAGCAAAGGGCGATCGGCGATTACGAACAAGCTATTCGCGTTAATCCTAATTATGGTTTGGCTTATTTGGAACGAGGTGCTATTCGCTGTATGTTGGGAACTAAATCGCAAGCCGTAGCAGACTTTAACCAAGCGGTCGAACTTTTCTCAAAGCAGGGAGACGGCAAGAATTACCAATTAGCAAAAAACTTTATTAATGAGTGTAAAGAACCGATTGTACAGGCTGTAATCTGCGATTATAGCAGGAACATAGACTCCTTGGGGCGACCCTGCGGTCGAGCTTTTAATGCTCCGATTATAATTAGAAGAAAATCCGCGAACAGGGCCTCAAACTCTGATTCTACTAATGTTAAAAGCAATAGCAGCGATGCCAAAATATCCCCGACTAATTCTGATAGCAGCAGCACCAGAACTCGCAGCAGGAGAAGAAGTAAAAGGTAAATCGCATTCCCATTAGTTAATAGATGACAAAATCTGCTGGTAAGCATCAATAGTTTGTTGGGCGATCGCCTCCCAGTTATAATACTTTTTTGCATACTCTTGGCCGTTCAATCCCCGCCGTTGGCGCTCCTGTGGATCGAGAAGTGCTGATTTGATTAAATTGGCGATCGCCCCTACTTCCAAAGGCCCCACCCAACCAGCTTCTGCTTGCTGTATGTCTTCCCAAATATGTATGCGATCGGAAATGGCGACAGGTACACCGGCGGCCATTGCTTCTGCTACAGCAATGCCAAAGTTTTCGTAATAGGAAGGCAATACAAATAAGTCAGCATTTGTCAATAGTTCATTTTTTAAATCCCCGCCCACAAACCCAGTTATTGTTGTATATTTTGCCAAACTTGAATTCTGTATTTTTAGTTTTATGCCTGTTTCATAATCAGCATCTTGGGGATTTGAACCAGCTAAAATAAACTGAAACTCTATTCCCGCTTCTAAAATACTTTCTAATGCTGGAATTAGCAAATCAAGCCCTTTTTTAGGTTCAATTCGCGACATAAATAAGATGATTGGCACTTGAGATTTTCGCAATCTCTGAGGAAACAAACCTGCTGTCACTCCCAATGGAATCACCAAATCCTGTGGCACAGACATCTTGCTTGTGCAGTCCAAACCAAATCTTTCTGAGATTTTAGCCTCTTCTTTACTTGTGAAATGAATTGCGGCTGCACCTGCTAAATTAGGGCCTTCTAAAACAGTACCATAAATCTGTTTTAACAGCTTTTTCTTCTGCAAATCAGCCGGATCGAGCATACCGCAGGGACGGATAATGTACGGCAAATGATGATATCTTGCAATGGTAGCAGCGAGGGTAGTTACTGGTGAGAAAAGAGCGTGAATGTGAGCGAGATCAAATTGCCGTGCATTTGCATTTAACCACTGCAATAACGAGAGGGAAAATTTATATCTGCGGCTGGGAGAACAGCGGAAATAAATAATCTGATAGCCGTTTTGTTGTATTGGTTGATTTAGGGGAACATCTAAGGGAAGTTGACCGATATCTCCGTTAGAATTTGTGGTGATAATTGTCACATCAATGTTTTTGGAAGCGAGGGCGGCTGAAAGTCCGAGTACCATTTGACTCGGCCCGCCGTAGACGAGGGAAATTGAGGGGATAATTTGGAGAATTCGCATTGTTAGCACTTTTTGTTATAGGTCGTAATACCAGTTTTTTATGAGGCTGCATAGAATCTGATCCCCCCTAACCCCCCTTAATAAGGGGGGAACAAGATTCTGCTCAAAGTCAACCCCTACTCACACCCTACTCCCTTATTAAGGGGGATTTAGGGGGATCGAGATATATGCAACGACCCATTAAATTGGTATAAGATTAAATGAACCGCGAAGGCGCTCATGACGCGAAGAATATCAAGAAGAAGATGCAGTTCTTCCTTCGCGCTAAGAGTGTATTCGCGGTTTAATCATATAGTTTTATTCCTCAATCTTAGGCAAACAACTCTTTATAAAACTCCAGCAATTGTTCAGCTAAAGCTTTATTTGTATAGTTATTCATAACTCGATTATAACCCCGAACGCCCAAATCTGCCACCAACTCCGGCCGCTTCATCAATTCATGCAAACACTCTCGCAATTTCTCTGCATTTCCTTCGGGAAATATTAAGCCCGCATCTCCGATGACGTGGGGGATTTCTCCGCAGTCGGAACCGATAACCGGAATTTTACACGCCATCGCTTCGATTAAAACATGGCCAAATTGTTCTTTCCAACCGACAGTCGTTAAAGTTTTGAATTTATAACTTGTTTGCGATGGCAATACCAAACAATCCATCAAGTTAATATATGGGGGAACGTCTTCGTGGGAAACGCTTTCTACCCAGATTATTCGGTCGCTGATGCCCCATTCAAGAGATTTTTCGGCAATTTGCGATCGCAATTTTCCTTGCCCTACTAACAGCCATTTCCAAGGGTGTTTTTTCAAGCCAGCCAAAGCTGACGCCAAAGTTAACAACCCTTTCTCTTCGACAAACCGCCCCACATATCCTACCACAAAATCTGTAGGTTGAATGCCGAATTTTCGCGATAAATCAGCGTCTTTAGAAGTACGGTAAAACAAAGTTTCATCTACTCCCAATTGTGGCATTACTTCCATCGCACCTGTGTAGCCCCGCTGGCGCAAAATTTTAGCTCCATCCAGGTTTCCGGCAATAATTCCGTCGGTGTGTTGCAGATTGCAATCTTCTAACACAGAAGCAGGCCATTTCAATTGATAAGGTAAATTCCACCAGGTAAAAAATATATTTTTTGCTTTGAGATTGAGCAATTTATTTAGTAAAATTAACTGGGCATAGGCTAGGGATTTTGAACCTTGTTCTACTTGGATAATCTGCGGTCTAAATTCATGCAAAAGTTTAATTATATCTGTGCAAAATGTTAGCAATCCTTGATTGTTTTGACTCAAATTGGAGATGGGAACTACTTTAAATGAGCCTTCTTGACAAAATTTCGTTTCTATAATTTTATTTTGTACGCCTCCTGGTTTCCAACGCTTCGGCACTACAACTGTTACTTCTATACCGGGTTCTAGGTTTGCTAAAATCTTGAATTTTGCCCGATTTATGTCCACAATATAGGTGTGGCTGGCAACGAGTATTCTCATTTATTGGAATGGGGAATAGGGAATAGGGAATAGGGAATGGGGAATGGGGAATTGGGAATTGGGCATTGGGCATTGGGCCTAGGCATTATTTATGCGTTAATGTTGTCTTGATTGGTGTAAATTTGTTCATCCTTCCACAAGGATTTAATTATTGTATTGAGAACACTTATAAAACCGATAATGTAAAATGCAAATCTAGTGATGATTTTAATGGGCGATCGGCTTTTATAGCAAGGTGGATTTCCCAAAACATGGCAGTCAAACAGTTTGGCGAAAAATCGCAGACATTGAAAGACGGTTAAATTTTTTAATCCCATCAGGAAGTGGTTGTGATAAAATGTTATTTGATATTCGAGCGATCGCGTGCTGACATCGTGACACCCGCCACTCTCTTCCCCTAAGTGCACTAAACAGGCATTCGGATCGTACCAGATTTTAAAACCGGTCGATCGCAATCTCAAACAAAAATCCGACTCCTCCCGCACAGCACTACCTGCAAAGCGCTCATCGAAGCTCAAACCGTGCTCGGCAAAAATTGAGGAGCGAAAGGACATATTGCAGCCTCTAGCCGAGAGCACTTGCTGCGGTTTGACTGTATGTACCAAATCGATAAAATACCAAGCAATCCCTGCATCCATCGCTTCTGGTGGCAAATATTCGATCGCCAAATCGCCTCCAGAAAGATCCAATTTCATCCTATCAAAAACCCTACCCGCCACACATCCCACATCCGGTTTTGCTAAATAGTTGCTAGCATGAGCCGCCAAAAAACCATTGGGTAACTGCACATCATCATCAATAAATAAAATAATATCCCCAACTGCGCGCCGCACTGCATAATTGCGAGCTCCGGGCAAATTCGCCCAATTTACCCGAAACCATCGAATTTTGCCAGCATTTGCCAATTGTTCTAAATAAACTTGAGTTTCCGATTCATGGGTGCGAGTTTGATCGATTACTAAAATTTCAAAATTTGAGTAATTTTGTCCCATCAAATCAGCCAGCGTCTCTCGCAGGGTTTGCTCGCGGTTGTAGGTTGGTATCACAACAGAAATCATCATTTTGAGTTTTTTATGAATGATTTAACCGCAGAGGGCGCAGAGGGCACAGAGGAAGAGAGGAGAGAGTTGAATAATTATGATGCTAGCGGATTTGAGCTAACTCATAAATGGGGAAAGCAAACTGGGAAGAGGAAGATAATTACCAATTCCCCATTCCCGATTCTCGATTCCCCATGCCCAATTTTCATCAAATAGCTTGGTATTTCTGAACTGCCAAAACTAAATTTTCAGTCCAAAAATTAGCCAATTCATGGCTGGAAGCTTCCACCATGACTCGGATCAGCGGTTCAGTACCGGAAGCGCGGACTAGCACCCGTCCTTCTTCTCCCATTGCAGTTTTAGCACGCCCGATCGCCCCTTGCAAAGTCTCGCAATCGTGCCATTTCAGGCGTTTTTCCCGATCGTCAACTCGGACATTTCGCAGCAATTGGGGGTAAGTTTCAAAGCTGCCATCCACCAATTGTGCCAGTGGTTCCCCCGACTCGCGCACCAGGGAAGCCATATGCAAAGCAGTTAACAAACCGTCACCGCTGATACCGTAATGAGGACAAAGAATGTGTCCCGACTGTTCGCCGCCCAACATCGAACCGGTGCGCTGCATTTCAGCATGAACGTACTGATCTCCCACCGAAGTTCTAATTAGTTTTCCCCCCAATTCTTCCCAAGCTCGCTCAAAGCCGAGGTTAGCCATTACAGTAGAAATAATTAAATTTTCCGGCAATTGTTGGCTGTGGCGCAAATGCCGCCCCCACAGATAAAGAATGTAATCGCCATCCATCGATCGACCTTGGTTGTCAACACCCAAAACTCGATCGGCATCGCCATCAAAAGCAAATCCCAAATCCGCATTGTGCTCTAAAACCGCAGCTTGCAAACTGTCGAGATGAGTAGAACCGCAGTTAACATTAATCCGATCGCCATCAGGAGAGTTGTGCAAACAGATAACATCCGCCCCCATTTGCGCGAACACCGCATGGCCCAAGCGCGCCGCAGCCCCCCAAGCCAAATCCAAAACTATCCGCATTCCCCGCAAATTCATTCCTTGCAGTGAACCCTCCAGGGAAGTGGCATAATCTTTAACCAACTCTGGCCGGTGGTGGTGGCGTCCCCAACCCAAGCTAGCAATGGGAACCTTGGCCCCCCGGATTCCCGCTTCGATTTGTTCCTGCAAATGCTGGGACAGCTTCGTGCCATTGGAACCGAAAAACTTAATCCCGTTATCTTCTGGGGGGTTGTGGGAAGCCGAAATCATCACTCCGCCGACAGACTCTGAAACGCTTGCCAGATAAGCAACACAGGGAGTAGGACACAATCCCAAATTCCACACTTCCAGCCCGGCTGCTGTCAAACCCGCTGACAATGCCATTGCTAGCATATCGCTGGAATTTCTGCTGTCTTGACCCAAAATCACCGGGCCTTGGTTGGGGGAATTTTGGCGTAAAACTTGTCCCGCCCAAAAGCCAATTTGCAGTGCTAGCGGTGCATTCAGCAATTCTCCAGCTTGGCCGCGAATGCCGTCTGTGCCGAATAGTTTGGTATTTGGCAGCGAAACACTATTTCCCACCAGAATCGTATCGCGCTTAGCTGACTGTACTGAGTTAGCAGCCTGAAATTCGCTGCCGCGATGGCGCGAAGGTGTCTGAACCATATTCACTCCTTTAGGAATATTCACACTCACACTTTGGAGTTTATGTTACAACTGAAAGTCTTTTTTTTTCAGCCTCAACTCCATTTATTGCTGGGATTGCTCCGGCAACCTGACACTTAACATTACCCTGACAAAAGTTTGATTATGTGTTGAATATACGCTATTTAATTAAACTTTCAGGTGGCTGAGCAGATTCTAGGATACCAGTTTAGTTGCAGGAGGCGGTGTCGCAGGCGGGTGGCACAGGCCGCTCTTAGGTTTCAACCCCTGTCGGACTGTCGGAACAGCGAATATAAAATGTTAAAGCTGTATTGCCGTATACTTTATGACGGCAAATTTCTAGGCCGGAAATCGGGACAGCCGATCGACTGCGACTGTGTTCGATCGCTATTTCGCCATTCGGTGCTAACATTTCTTGGCTGGCGATCGCATTTAAGACAGGCTCGTACAAGTCGCTGGCGTAGGGCGGATCGAAGTAAATGCGATCGAACTGCTGTGGCGATAATGAGGCCAATTTGGCGATCGCATTTCCCCGCAATATGTGAAATTCTTGGGATGAATCTGCCACTTGCTCCCAATTTTGGCGGATAATTGCACAAGCTTTCGCCGACTGTTCAATGCCAGTGACACTCGCAGCCCCGCGACACAAAGCTTCTGCACCCATCGAGCCACTGCCGGTACAAATGTCAAGCCATCTGCAATCGGCGATCGTCCCTTGCCAAATATTAAATAAAGCTTCTCTAACTCGCCCTGGTGTGGGGCGAGTTGCGAGTCCCGGCAGGGTTTTTATTTGGCGGTTTCCACAGATTCTTAAACTCATTTAATCAGAAGAAGGAAGTTCGGCAACGGATTATGTAACGGATGTAACGGATGTCAGGAATAAGTAACTGAGGACACGGCAGTGCCGTGTCCCTACCCCAAAATAATCATGTAGGGAAACGGCATTGCCGTCTACTGATTTCGGTAATATTAATTGCGATGCCACAATCATGTAGGGAAACGGCATTGCCGTCTCCTGATTTCGGTAATATTAATTGCGATGCCACCGTCAGTAATCGAGGACACAATATTGCCGTGTCCCTACCCCAAAATAATCTTGTAGGGAAACGGCATTGCCGTGTCCTGATTTCGGTAATATTAATTGCGATGCCACCGTCAGTAATCGAGGACACAATATTGCCGTGTCCCTACCCCAAAATAATCATGTAGGGAAACGGCAATGCCGTCTCCTGATTTCGGTAATATTAATTGCGATGCCACCGTCAGTAATCGAGGACACAATATTGCCGTGTCCCTACCCCAAAATAATCATGTAGGGAAACGGCATTGCCGTCTCCTGATTTCTTAAGCAACTACTTTTTCTCTCACCATACTGACAAAATTTGACAGCATTTGCAATCCCGTACTCGAAGACTTTTCCGGGTGAAATTGTACAGCCATCAGATTGTCTTTAGCGATCGCCGCCGTCACATTTTGGCTACCGTGAGTCACCATTGCCGATCGCACCTGTGTGTCAACCGGATCGACATAATAAGAATGCACAAAATAAACCCAAGGTTCAGCAGGTAAATTTTGCCACAGCGCCAAATCCTGAGTAAATTCCAATTGATTCCATCCCATGTGCGGAATTGTTAACCCAGGTTCCGATCGAAACCTGCGTACAGTACCTTGAATAATTCCTAATCCCGGTTCCGTACCTTCTTCGGAACTTTCAAACAGGATTTGCAAACCCAAACAGATGCCTAAAAAAGGTTTTCCAGAGGCGATCGCACTTTTAATCGGTTCTATCAAATTGCGCGATCGCAAATGCTGCATCGCCGGGTCAAAGGAACCCACTCCCGGCAAAACCACCGCATCAGCCTGCTCGATTATAGCGGGAGAATCCGTAATTTTTGGCACTGCACCCACATTTTCCAAGCCTTTACAGACCGAGTGCAGATTGCCCATGTCATAGTCTACTACTGCAATGACAGACATTGACTTACTTGCCTTATATTATTAATAGAACTATTCTTGCATACAATTAGTCAGTTGTTATTGGTTATTTGTGATTGGTTATTTGTTACTTCCAATGCCCAATGCCCAATGCCCAATGCCCAATGCCCAATTCCCAATCATTTATGACTAACAAAATCCTGCTAACATCCTTCGACACTTGGCAACCCCATCAAAAATCCAACTCTTCTGACGACTTATTAGCCAGAATTTCCCAGATTAAATCTTTGCCTTACTCCCTGACTTTCTTGAGGAAACTGCCAGTAGATTTCCAGCTAGCACCAAATTTAGCGATCGCCCAAATCAACCAAATCCAACCAGACACCATCATCTGCTGCGGTATGGCAGAAAGTTCCCAGAAATTAACCTTAGAATCTGGCGCTTGCTGCGATAAAAACATTCTCAAAACAGCAGTTAATCTCGAAGATCTAATTACTGATTTACCCACAACCCTAATTAGTCATAATGCCGGAAAATTTGTTTGCGAAGCCCTTTATTATGCAGTTTTAAAACACCTTGCCGATGCTCAACTTAGCACCAAATGTATTTTCCTACACGTCCCAATTTTAACAGTAGAAAATACAGACATAATTATGGCAGATTTTTTATTAATTCTAAATCGCCTAACAATTGACAAATAATAACAGACTCTTCGACTCTTCGACCCTTCGACGAAGGGCTCAGGGCACCGATCGCGCTCCCTGAGCGTAGTCGAAGGGCATCGCAATTGACAACTGCCAACTGACAATTGCCAACGTTCTAGCCGCCGTAATTCCAGCCAGTGCTTTCTAGCAGCAAGGGCTCGCCCTCCCGGTGAATGCCGGCACCAACAACTTCACCCACATACACCGTGTGATCCCCGTGTTCCACAGCACCGACAACGTTGCACTCCACGTAACCCAAAGTGTCCGAAATAATCGGACAACCAGTTTCAGGCCCGGTATAAAATTCTACATCCTCAAATTTATCGCCGACGCGCCGCTGCTGTTTAAAGAATTTCATAGCTAACTCTTTTTGTCCCGCTTCCAGGAAACTCAAAGCAAAGACACCGCTAGCTTTAATCATCGCGTGAGACTTGGAGTCTTGCTTAACGCAGTTAACCACTAAGGGAGGGGTAAAGGAAGATTGCATCACCCAGCTAGCGGTGAAGCCGTTGACTTCCTCGCCGTCTTTGACACCGCAGATGTATAGTCCATGAGGGATTTTGCGGAGGATGGTCTTTTTCGCTTGTTCGTCTAGCACGGGCTTACCTGTTCGATCGATAACTCTACACCGCCCAGTTTACCTTTTGGAGCGCCCACAAACCAACTGTCCCAGGGGCGATCGGCAATATTGCCTGTTTCTCTTCTTTCTTTAACTTCGCGATCTTCGCGTCTTCGCGGTTCGTTAAATAGGCCTTCTTTAAGCGCGAATAAAGTAAACTTCAACTCAAAACTCACAACTCAAAAATATTATGAAACCCCATACTTCTTAAACCAATCTTGCAGCCGCTTCCAACCATCCTTAGCTTCTTTTTCCCGGTAAGTGGGACGATAGTCGGCGTAAAAACCGTGCGGTGTATCTGGATAAAGGATGATTTCGGAACCGCTACTTCCAGTTTTAAGAACTTGCCGCATTTTCTCTACTGTATCGTTGGGAATCAAGTCGTCTTTGCCACCGTAAAGCCCCAATACAGGCACTTTGAAAGTTGCTGCAAGGTCGATCGCCCCTTTGGGAGTCAAAGCCGTAGAATCGCCAACCAAACGCCCGTACCAAGCCACTCCCGCTTTAACTTTCGGGTTGTGAGCCGCGTACAGCCAAACAATTCTGCCTCCCCAGCAAAATCCTGTAATTCCCAACTTATTAATATTGCCTTTTCCTGACTTTTGCGCCCAATCTACCGTAGCATCCAAATCCGACATAACTTGAGCATCGGGAACTTTAGAAACTACTTTGCTCACAATTTCTTGAATGTCGCTGATTTTAGAAACATCGCCTTGACGAGCAAACATTTCTGGGGCGATCGCCAAATAACCTAATTTAGCAAAACGGCGACAAATGTCTTGAATATGTGCATGAACTCCGAAGATTTCCTGAATTACTAAGATTACGGGAAAATTGCTACCCTTAGCTGGCATTGCTCTATATGCTGGAATTTGCCCGTCTTTCACGGGAATCTTCACTTCACCTGCAACTAAACCGCTAGCATCAGTGGTAATAACTGCCGCAGCAATAGGATGAACTGCTAAGGCAAATCCGGCGCTTAATGCGGTGACAGCGATAAATTGTCTGCGAGTCAATTCTTTCATTGGTAATGGGGAATAGGGAATAGGTAATAGGGAATAGGGTGGAGCGAAGCGGAGGGA
Organism: Microcoleus sp.; assembly: GCA_042408215.1. Lineage (GTDB taxonomy): Bacteria > Cyanobacteriota > Cyanobacteriia > Cyanobacteriales > Microcoleaceae > Microcoleus. The sequence continues at coordinate 354,451 of JAYFMW010000006.1, forward strand.
TTGGGCCTTGGTAATTGGAACTAACTAATGACTAATGACTAATGACTAATGACCAATGACTAATGACTAATGACTAATGACTAATGACTAATAATGACCAATGACTAACAACTACTGACTACTGACTAATGACTACTGACTAACAACTAATGACTACTGACTAATGACTAACAACTAATGACTAATGACTACTGACTACTGACTACTGACTAATGACTACTGACTAATGACTAACAACTAATGACTAATGACTAACAACTAATGACTACTGACTAATGACTAACAACTAATGACTAATGACTAATGACTAATGACTAATGACTAATGACTACTGACTAATGACGAAACAGCCGATCGTGCTCTGGATGATAAAGACGCGATCGCCCTTCAACCTCCTTTCCCAACGCCGGACTAATCACATACATAGTCGTTCTAATCAAATTATTTTCGCGAGTAACAACAGCCATTTTGTCAAGAGGAACCAGCAAAATCTTTTCATCAGGCCAGCCCAACCGATAACAAATCGCCACAGGCAAATCTGATGGGTAATGTTCCATCAATTTAGCTTGAGCCTGTTCGACATGGCGAGCACTCAAATACAAGCACAAACTGGCTTGATGAGCCGCTAAACTCGCCAATTCTTCCCGTTCCGGCACTTCTGTTCTGCCACTAATTCGGGTGAGAATAATTGTCTGCACAATGCCCGGCACTGTCAACTCAATTTTCAGTTTAGCTGCCGCCAGTTGGAAAGCGCTAATTCCCGGTATCACCTCAAAAGGAATTTCCGCTGCGGCTAAAGCTTGCATTTGCTCGCCGACAGCCCCGTAGAGACAGGGATCGCCTGAATGGAGGCGGACGACGCTTTTGCGATCGCGCACTCGTTCCACCATCAAAGGTACAATCTCTTCCAGCGTCTTATCCGCAGTCTGAATAATTTCAGCATCCGCGCGCACCCCCTGCAAAATTTGCTCTGGTACTAGGGAATCAGCAAACAATATCACATCGGCCGCAGCCAGTAATTTTTGAGCTTTGACAGTCAATAAATCTGGATCGCCCGGCCCTGCACCCACAATATACACCCCAGGCATGAGGGATTCAGCCTTTGTTAAACTCATTACTACTAAAAAATTTGCTAAATTTGCCTGCCATTCCGGATGCACCTCTTTCGGCTAGAAGAAAGGGATGGTAGATGCACCCTGGTTTAAACCCTAGAGATTAATCTCTGGGGTTTTTTATTGATCTTCAGGAGACTGCTGAGGGAGTTCTGCCCGATCGCATTTAGGGGAAACAACATCCGGCAAAGGTCGATCGACCAAATAAAGCCAAGCCAACCCGCCCAATCCCAAAACAATCCCAGTCAAGCTTACCATCTGTGCTGTCCGCAACGGTCCGAACATCAAACTGTCCGTTCGCAACCCTTCAATCCAGACTCTACCGGAACTGTAAGCCGTCAAATAAACCAAAAATAAACTACCGGTTTTCAAGCGAATTTTACCCTGCACATCACGGAAAAACAAAGTCAGCAGCAACCCAAATACTGTCAAATTCCACAGGGATTCGTAGAGAAATGTGGGGTGAAAATATTCAAAATTGGCGTAGGGCTGTGGGCGATGTTCTAGGGGAATATACAGTTTCCAAGGTAAATCTGTAGGACTGCCAAAAGCTTCGGAGTTAAAGAAATTTCCCCAGCGTCCAATTGCTTGACCAAGAATTGCCGAAGGCGCGACTAAATCGGCCAATTTCCAAAAAGAAACTTGCTGAATTTTCGCAAAAATTAAAGCCGCCATCGTGCCGCCCAACATCGCCCCATGAATAGCAATTCCGCCTTTCCAAATCGCCATAATATCCTCCGGGTGCTGGGCGTATTGCTGCCACTCGAAAGCAACGTAATAAATTCTGGCACAGGGAATAGCGCCCACAACTAGCCAGATTGCCAAGTCGCCCAGCAATTCGGGGTTGATGCGACGCTTGGCGGCTAAGTATTGGGAAAGACTGACCCCAATCAAGACGGCAGAAGCAATCAACAAGCCGTACCAGCGGATCGCTAGGGGGCCGAGTTGAAAGATAATCGGGCCGGGGGATGTAAATTGAAACCCGATCGGCAGCGTGAAGATATTTAGCACCATGAAAGTTGGATTAATTTTGGTGGAAAGTAGTTAAATTTGCATACTCTTTAACAAACTACAGAGTTTATTTTAGGTGGCTGCGGTCATTTAGATGCACTTTTTCCGGGATTTAGCCAAAAATTCACTTGTTCGTGGAAATTTCTGTCAGGAGTTTTCTCTGTGAGTCCACCATCAGATCCCCCCTAACCCCCCTTAAAAAGGGGGGAACCGGAGAATTCTTAAAGTCAACCCCTACTCCCCTTCTTAAGGGGGATTTAGGGGGATCGAGACTTCTGTCTTTTTGAGGTTCGACGGCAGCTTTGGTCGAAAAGTTTTAAGATAGAGGATGGCTTTAAATTTTTTGATGACCTATGTCCCCTACCTCCGTTTCTGTTGTGCACTCTTCTGGTAATTCCAAAGGTGCGAATCAGTCTGGCAAGACTGGTACTTTTGCTGTTGAGTCTGGTAAAATTCCGCCCTTGTTGGGGGCGAGTTTGGCTGAGTTAACGGAGTGGGTGCAGCAACAGGGCCAACCTGCTTATCGCGGAAAGCAGTTGTACCAGTGGATTTATGAGAGAGGGGCCCGATCGCTTTCTGAGATTTCTGTATTCTCGAAACAGTGGCGCGAGACTGTTGCTAATATTCCGATCGGGCGATCGACTATTCACTATCGATCGGTTGCACCAGACGCCACCGTCAAGTATCTCTTAAAATTAGCAGACGGTCAAATCATTGAAACAGTCGGCATTCCCACCGAAAAACGGCTGACAGTCTGCGTATCTGCACAGGTTGGCTGCGCGATGGGCTGCGATTTTTGCGCTACAGGAAAAGGCGGTTTTAAGCGCAACTTAGAAAAACACGAAATAGTCGATCAAGTATTAACTGTTCAGCAAGATTTCGGGCGTAGAGTCAGCCACATCGTATTTATGGGCATGGGAGAACCATTGCTGAATGCCGATAATGTTGTAGCTGCTGTTAAATGTTTGAATGAAGACGTCGGAATTGGACAGCGAAATATCACCATTTCCACAGTAGGAATTCGCAATCGCATTCGCAAATTAGCCGAACAGCACTTGCAAGTTACCCTCGCTGTCAGTCTCCACGCTTCCAATCAAAGATTGCGCGAAGAATTAATTCCTAGCGCCCACCCTTATCCTTTGGATGAGTTAGTAGCAGAATGTCGCGAATATGTTCAATCCACGGGGCGCAGGTTGAGTTTTGAATATGTGCTTTTAGCAGGTGTGAATGATTTGCCAGAACACGCGGCGGAGTTAGCTGGTCATTTGCGCGGCTTTCAGTGTCACGTCAATTTGATTCCTTACAATCCGATTCAGGAAGCTGAATATAAACGGCCTACTCCCAATCGAATTAACAGTTTTGTTGCGGTTTTGAAGGAGAAGAAAATTGCAGTTAGCGTGCGGTATTCTCGCGGGTTGGAGGCGGATGCGGCCTGCGGGCAATTGCGGGCTTCTGAGGTTTAGCTGCGGGTATCTAACAGCGATCGCATTTTACGTTTAGCGGTAAGGTTCCCATTGTGCACCCTACAAATAACAGCACCCTACAAATAACAGGTAAGGTGCGCCCTGGGCACCCTACAAATAACAGGTAAGGTGCGCCCTGGGCACCCTACAAATAACAGGTAAGGTGCCCATTGTGCACCCTACAAATAACAGGTAAGGTGCCCATTGTGCACCCTACAAATAACAACTATAGCGGCTCTCAAGACTCGTGAGGTACAAGCCGATCAATGCCCTATGCCCTATGCCCTATGCCCAATCCCCAAGCGTACCTCATTGAACAGAGAAGGGCTATAACCTGATATTTAAACAGTTTCCTCGATTAAATCTGCTTCAGCTTCCCGGCGTCTTGTCATACCTTTTTCAATGGGCGTTCCCAGCCAAATCCGTTTCATTTTGCGGATTTGTTAGGCAATTTTATTCACATTTTTTTGCGTTACTAAATCGCGAACTACACGCATTTCCAGGCGGCGGTTTCCCTGCATACTTGTGCCGCGATTGAATACCAAACTTACCAATCCTCCTTGAACATTTGCGGGCAATTCTTCAAAACCGGGAAATGCCTCTTTTGTCAGATTGTAAAATTTCGGCACTGTGACAACATTAAAAACTTCCCAGGCTAATTCCCAGGGAACAATAATGTCTCTAACACTATCTAAACGTTGTTTTGCTGCATCCTCTGTCAACCCGCAGCAATCACTCAAACGCTGTTGCTCAACATCTCCTAATTTGTGGCAATCTTGGTGAAAAACTTCTATACTATTGTAACCGAGGTCGTAGCCGATGCCGATCGTAATTCCTGATTGTCCTTCCGGCCAAGTTGGACTCTGCAAAAACTTTTCGTAATATTGCTGTCCGCCACCAATCTCGAATTCCAAAATTAGTTGAATTGCCTTATAGGATAAAAGTGACGACCCCAGCAGTTCCCCAGGGAACAAAGCAGTCAGGGTTTTGACGCCAGCAACTCCATCGGCAACAAGGTCTTGATTACTCTGAAATTGCTTCACCGCTGCTTCTGTTTTCGGCCCAAACTTACCATCTGCACTCCCTGAATTCAATCCCAATTCCAGCAAGCGTTTTTGCAGTTTAAGAACATCGGAACCTGACGCACCTACTTTTAGAGTTTGCACAATCTGTTTCCCTTTGATACTATAGGCAAATTTATTTTTGGTTCAAATCAAACCATAAATTAGGCATCAAAAAAATCCGGTTTCTTCAAGAAACCGGATTTTTCACGCTCACGCGGCGTGTTTTCGATACCACTCTATCGTATTTTTTAACCCTTCCTTAAACTCCGTCTGTGCGGTAAACCCAAACGCATTTTTTGCCCTTTCTGTATCCAAACATCGGCGCGGCTGACCGTTCGGTTTATCTGTTTCCCAAACAATTTCGCCTTGAAACTCCATCAATTCGCAAATTAACTCGATCAACTCTCGAATGGGGATTTCATAATTCGTTCCCAAATTCACCGGTTCTGAGTCATTGTAATTCTGGGTTGCCATCACAATTCCCCGCGCGGCATCTGTGGAATACAAAAACTCGCGGGTAGGGCTACCATCGCCCCAAACTGGTAATGTTTTGTCTCCCCTTTCTTGGGCTTCGTGGACTTTCCGAATTAACGCGGGGATGACGTGAGAACTCTTGGGGTCAAAGTTATCTTCCGGGCCGTATAAATTGACTGGGAGCAAGTAGATGCCGTTGAATCCGTACTGCTGGCGATAGGATTGCAGTTGCACTAATAAGGCTTTTTTTGCTATTCCGTAAGGGGCGTTTGTTTCTTCTGGGTAGCCGTTCCAGAGGTCATCTTCTTTGAAGGGAACGGGAGTGAATTTGGGATAAGCACAAATTGTGCCGACGCAAACAAATTTTTCGACTCCGGCTTCGTAGGCTGCGTGAATTAGTTGCGCGCCCATCATCAAGTTGTCGTAAAATAATTCAGCGGGTTTTAGTTGATTTAAACCAATGCCGCCGACGTGGGCGGCGAGGTGAATTATGATATCTTGTTGGTTGGCGGCGCTTTTGCAGTTTTCCATGATGCGGAGGTCGCAATCGCGCGATCGCGTTACCGCAATTTTCTGAGCATCAGCCCCCGCTTTCACTAATTGGTCTATTACCTGACGACCCAAAAAACCGGCGCCGCCCGTTACCAGAATCCGCTTGTTGCTTAAATCTAAGCTGGTCATGTTCTTATCCTCATGTTCAATAAAGGTCGATCGACAATCTCAAATCTAAAACTATTGTCCGAACCAAACAAACTGTTAGAGGACTTATAGCCGAAGTCAGAAGTCAGAAGTCAGAAGTCGATGGGTCAATGCAATTCCCCGCAATGGTTTCAGCAATTAATCACGTCCGGTGGAACCGCTCAGGTTGCTATCTGTCAACTTATGACCTTTCTGTTTGAGGGTCGATCGCTAATAGCATTTAAGTAGCCGGACAATTGATCGACGCAACTATCTTCGCTCTTTGTGCAAGCTGTCGAATTTTGTCCACCTAAAATGCGGCAAGGGGGCGGACACTATAACCGAGGCGGACATATCGAGCCGTAAGGCGAGTACCGCCGATGGTTGAGTGTCTGGGGAATTGCCGCCAGAAAATAAATTGAGCGACAGCGAATCCATTGATTCAAGATGCGTATTCATAGCCATCAGCCTTAGGAATAGTTTTCAAATATTTCGGATGCACGTCAAACTTTCTGCCCCCGGTTGTTAGCGTAAAACTTGGTTTGAATCGAATCGCAATCCGACCCGTATAAGTCCCTGCATATTTTCCGGTTAGAACGTTGGCTTTGACTAAATCTCCAGTTTGAAAACCCATGAAGAATTTAGCAGCAGGGGCATGACGGATAGGGAAGCCAAACTTATCGGTACCGCAACGTTGCCTTCTCCCCTGTCCTTTAGCTTTAATAACTAAAGGTTTAACACCCTTGAGCAATAACGTTTCAGGAGTTGATACCCCAACACAAGCTGCATCAGTCCAGTGTGTTTTTTCAATCCCCCTAGTCTTGCGGTTAAACTTTGTGCGACCTCCCGAATCAACTTCTACAGACAACCCCGTTAATTGAAGTCTTCTGTACAATTCCCATCGGGTAGTATTGACAGCAGCAGCATCCTGAAGAGGCGCTTTGGCTTGGGCTAACACTCGCTTGAGAACTTCCGGTTTCTTTTTTAAGAACTCCTCAACAGGTTTATTTCCTTTGGCTTGGTTGCAGGCATGACAACTGAGACAAAGGTTCCTGATTCGATTTGAGCCCCCCTTGCTTTTTGCCAGGATGTGTTCGATCTCAAATGGAACATTCTCGATACCACAGTAAGCGCATTTTCTACCCCATTTTTGAAGCAAGTATTCCTTGACTTCAAAACTGAATAGCTCACCTCTTTGATACTCTATCCCGCTAATCTCAGGATTTTCGATCTGCTGCAAGTCAAATCTAACCAACTCTTGAGAAATGGCTGTAATTGGGCACAGTTTCTTAATCCGCCTCACCCAGGTTTCGATGTTGGCGATGCGACTCTCAAGTGATGGTGGCAACCATCCAGGATTACGAGTTCTGTTTAAAAAACGAGGCTCACGGTAACGAGTTTTACGATTACGGCGACCTCTTCTTAAAGCTCTACGAGACTCAAGGGAATTCTTGATTTGTTGTCCTCGGTGTGAGATTTCAAAAGCGTTTGTGACACGCCCTGTCTCTTCTTGAACAATAGCGATTCCGGTTGTTTTGCTACCCGGAGCGATTTTAATTCGATGTGGATGAGTTGCTGAATCTTCAACAGTTCTATCCTGTAGAACAATGGTGAACGGATAGCGTCTGTATACTTTAGCCCTCCTTTTTTGTCGTAATTCTCTTGCCCGTGCTGGATGGCAGGGGTCAAGAGGATTTAGGTTCCTATCTAAGACGAAAACTCGCATTACTTTGAACTCTCAACTTGCGTTGGTATGGTTTGCCTCGCCAATGTTATAAGAGCTTTTTGAGCCTGAAGCACTGGTTTTTCCTATAGCCTGTTTAACTTCAGACGACAGAGCCTAAAACTGGCACGCATTCTAGGGTGTCATGACTCAAATAACGGAGTTCCTAACAGGAACTAAGGCTGGTCAACAAGGCTTACAATTTCTTGCAAGCCTACACTGTACCGAAGGTCAGTGTAGGTAGTTGACTTAGCTTGACACCTTAATCAAATCCGTGGCCAGAACCTCGAAGTTGAGTTTCGAGAGCTTTGATGTCAGAATCTACCATTAAGTGAACTAACTCTTCAAACGTCACCGAAGGTTCCCACCCCAACTGCTGACGCGCCTTAGTCGAGTCGCCAATTAACAGTTCAACCTCTGCAGGACGCAGGTAGCGTTCGTCAAACTCCACGTACTCGTGCCAATCTAAATTGACGTGCTTGAAAGCCAAATCTAGAAATTCTCGGATCGAATGGGTTTCGTTGGTAGCGATCACATAATCGTCTGGCTTGTCTTGCTGTAGCATCAGCCACATCGCTTTTATGTAATCCTTCGCATATCCCCAGTCGCGCTTGGAATCGAGATTGCCCAAGTAAAGCTTTTTCTGCTTCCCTGCTACAATTCTGGCTACAGCGCGAGTAATTTTGCGGGTGACAAAAGTTTCGCCACGGCGGGGAGATTCGTGGTTGAACAAAATCCCGTTACAGGCAAAAAGTCCGTAAGATTCGCGATAATTTATGGTCTGCCAGTGACCGTAAACTTTGGCGCAAGCATAAGGACTTCTGGGATAAAAAGGCGTTGTTTCTGTTTGCGGCACTTCCTGCACCAAACCAAACATTTCAGAAGAACCAGCTTGATAGAAACGCACTTCAATGCCAGTGCGGTGCTGATAGTCTCGAATTGCTTCTAGCAAGCGCAGCACGCCCATTCCCACGGTGTCAACGGTATATTCCGGGGAGTCAAAGCTAACTCTGACGTGGGATTGAGCGCCCAAGTTGAAAATTTCTGTAGGTTGGACTTCTTCGATAATCCGGCGCAGAGTAGTGCCGTCGGTCAAGTCGCCGTAGTGCAGAAACAACCGGGCGTCCTCGCTGTGAGGATCGACATAAATGTGGTCGATTCGATCGGTATTGAAACTAGAACTGCGCCGGATAATGCCGTGAACTTCATATCCCTTCTCTAACAGGAATTCGGTCAAGTAAGAACCGTCTTGACCTGTAATACCTGTGATTAGTGCTCGCTTCCGTTGCGTCATCTAAATTTTTCCTTTACTGACTTTAACTCACAAAAAATTTACAGGGCAGGAGACTGTTGAGTTACCTGCCGACCGTATTCTCAAGTTCTACGTTAACTCAAAATTCCTCGATCGCCCTCAAGGATTTGTGCAAGTTTTTGCTCATACTTTGTATGGTCAGTCAGTAGTCAGAGTAATCAACAGTAGCAAAATCATCAAGCTGAGCGCTGACTACTGACAAAAATTAGTAGGCGCCGTTATTTTTGGGAAAAATCACCACACCAATTGTTTTGAAAACGATCCACATATCCATCCAAAGGTTTTTGTCATTTGCATAATAGAGGTCTATCTGGACTCGGCGGGGATAAGGAATGTCATTGCGGCCCGATACTTGCCACAAGCCTGTAATGCCTGGTCTGATCGTCAAAATTTTGTTAATGTAACGGCCATATCTCGGCAGTTCCTCCTCAACTAAAGGTCTCGGTCCTACAACACTCATATCTCCTTTGAGAACGTTCCAAAACTGGGGGAATTCATCTAAACTGGTCACTCGTAAAAATCTTCCAATCCAGGTAATTCGAGGGTCTTGTTTCAGCTTGAAATTGTCTTCAAACTCTTGACGCAGATGCGGGGATTTTTCGATGAGTTCTAGCAATACATCGTCCGCATTTTCCACCATCGTCCGGAATTTAAGGCAATAGAACATTTTGCGGTTTTTGCCTACTCGTTCCTGCACGTAAAAAATCGGTCCGGGCGAGCTTAAGGCAATGGAAAGAGCCAAAAGCAGGTAAACCGGGGCAAACAGGATCAGAACCGAGAGGGAAAACAGTATGTCAAATAACCGCTTGAAAAATTCTCCGTCGAGGCTAGTCTGAGAAAGACTGATGCGTCTGTCTCTACGCAAAACAGGCCCAAAACCACGTCTCGCGATCGCTCGAATTACCTTGCCGGAGATTAGTTGGCTGTCGGCAGTCATCTTACTCCTTCACTTCACACCACACACAGTCTCGATCATAAAGCCTCAAGACGCTTTGTTCGATCAAATAATGTTTCCAATACCCAATTTTTTAACGCAGTGGGGCAGAAGGAAGAAGGAACAGGGAAGAAGGAACAGGGAAGAAGGAACAAAGAAGAGGGAAAAAGGAAGAGAATTCCCCAGGCACCAGGCACCATGCCCCATGCCCCATGCCCCATCTCCCCGTTTAACTCCCAGGCTGGGTAAAATCAAGTCCGTGGAATTCCTGATAGCACTGTTCCACAAAAGCTAGATAGCGCTGTTCAAAGACTTCTGGGGCAAACTGGGCGCTGTGGGCGCGCCCCATTTCTGGCTGAAATTTCCCTGACAACTGCTCAAATGCCTCCACAGTTTCCACTAATGCTGCTTCGGTTTGGTCAGCAAAAAATAAACCAGTCCCTGTCTTTGGGTGTTGGCGAATGTCGAGCACTGTTTCCAAGGCGCCGCCTCCTGCATAGGCAATTACCGGTGTTCCGCAAGCTTGAGCTTCTACTAAAGCTATGCCAAAATCTTCGCAAGCTGCATACACAAAAGCTTTTGCCTCGGCCATGTACTGTTCTACTACCTCTGTTGGCTGGTGGCCGAGGATTTGCACGTTGGGTTTGGCTATGTGCCGAATCATGTCTAACTCTGGCCCTGTACCGATTACGACCAGATTACGCCCCAATTTATTGAAGGCTTTGACGATTAAAGAGATTTTTTTGTAACTTACCAACCGGCAAACTGTCACGTAAAAATCTTGTTTCTGCGGCAAGAAGGGAAATCGCTGAATATTGACCGGCGGATAAATCACCTCAGCGCGTCGCCGGTAACACCGCCAAATCCGGCGCGCTGTGTGTTGGGAGTTGGCGATGAAATAATCGACGCGGTTGGCGGAAATTGCGTCCCACTGGCGCAGTCGGTGCAGCAAATATCGCGTCAGCACCCCTGGGATGCCCCGTCCGGCTTTGCTATTGTGCAAATAGTCAAAAGTCAAGTCCCAGGCGTAACGCATGGGTGTGTGGCAGTAGCAGACGTGTAGTTGCCCTGGACTGCTGAGGATGCCTTTGGCGACGGCGTGGGAGGATGAGAGGATGATGTCATATTCGCGTAAATCTAGTTGTTCGATCGCGATCGGCAGCAAGGGCAAATATTTTTGAACACCGCTGCGGGCGAAGGGAAAGTGCTGCAAAAATGTTGTGCCAATCTGTCGTTTGAAAAGATAGCTTTCGGGATTGACTGATTCAAAGTCGATGAGGGCATAGACATCAGCGTCTATGTATTTGAGGATTTCCTGCACTACCAATTCTGAACCGCCAGTGGCTAAGGGCGTTAACCATTCGTGAACCAGGGCGTATTTGAGTTTTTCCACAGCAGATTTCAATGAACTTCCTCACCTAATCACAATTTTCGATATCCTAATCCTTGATTTACGGTAACAGTTGGCAGTTGGCAGTTGGCAGTTGGCAGTTGGCGTAGAAAATTCTCTCCCCCTCTCTGGCTCTCCCTTGTTTTGAAAATATGACTCTGCTTGTTGACAAGACTACTTTTAGGCTAAATACTGAAGGGGATTTACGATCGCCCGGATCACAGATTTGGGCGATCGGCTCAATGTGGTGTGAGGTAAAAATATGTCCAGAATTTTGTGGAAAGGGTTCTTAGTCAGTCCCGCTGTATTGGCAGCAAGTTTGCTAGTGTCTTATACTGCCCTAGCAGCAGAGCCACCTGTCGAAATTTCGGTGGTCACGAAAGCAAATTATTTGCAATTAGCAGATTCTGTAACTGAGGCAGTAAAGCCTGAACCCGATGCGGTGAAAGCGGAGCCAGTGTCACTAGCTAGCAACTCGACTATTGAAACTATTGAAACTATTGAGAATCAAGAAGGGGCGATCGCTCCTATTGACCCGGTTGCAGAACAGGCAAAAGAACCGTCCAACACAGTTGCAGCAGCAGATTTAGCCGAAACGCCACCCGCAGCCGCACCGACGAGTTTAAGTGCCGAACAACCAGTCGCCGAACCCAGCAGCACAGTTGTACCAGCTAATTTAAGCGAAACGCCAGCTGCCGCCGCACCCAGTACCGCAGTTGTACCAGCTAATTTAAGTGCAGAAAAACCAGCAGCACAACCAGAGCAGATTTCCCAATCAACTCCTCTGACTGTCGAATCTCAATCGCAGTCAAACTCTTTAGAGCAAATTAATCAGTACAGCGCCGAAGGTAGCGACGAAAGTGCTGCGGGCCAAGTAACCTCGGTTTCGCAACTGTCTGACGTGCGGCCTACAGATTGGGCGTTCCAAGCTTTGCAATCCCTAGTAGAGCGCTATGGCTGTATCGCTGGCTATCCTGACGGTACTTTCCGCGGCAACCGGGCGATGACTCGCTACGAGTTTGCGGCGGGTTTAAATGCGTGTTTGGATAAAGTGACAGAGCTAATTAAAGGTACAGGAAATCTGGCAACTAAAGAAGATTTAGCTTCTATCCAAAGGTTGCAAGAAGAATTTGCCGCCGAATTGGCAACTTTGCGCGGCCGCGTAGATGCTCTGGAAGCGCGCACGGCTGAATTAGAAGCAAATCAGTTTTCGACTACTACTAAACTCAATGGCGAAGTGATATTCGCTTTGACAGGCATCGCTGGTGGAGATGATGCTAATGGTAACGCAGCCGATAAAACGACGGCTTTTGGCAGCAGGGTTCGTCTCAATTTCGACACGAGTTTCTCTGGCAAAGATTTGCTGAGAACTCGATTGCAAGTTTTAAATTTGGGTTCGTTTTCTACTAATAATACGAACACTGCTGAAGGGGAATTGCGGTTTAATGCTGGGCCTTTTGGAACAGCTAGCAATACTGTAGCTCTAGATGCGCTGCTTTATCAATTCCCGATCGGCAAAAGCACGACTGTAATTCTCGAAGCTAATGCCGGTGCTGCTGACGATTTCACCAATACTGTCAACCCATACTTTGACGGAGATGGTGGCAGCGGTGCTCTTTCTAACTTCGGTACTCGCAACCCGATTTACTATTTGATTGGCGGTTCTGGTATCGCCCTCAAACACCAGTTTGGGGAAAAAGTCGAACTGAGTTTGGGATATTTGGCCAGCAATGCTGCGAACCCGACGCGGGGAAATGGTTTGTTTAACGGCCCTTACGGCGGTTTGGCTCAGTTGACTTTTAAACCGAGCAGCAGCATCGCTTTAGGTTTAACTTACGTTAATTCCTACAACTTCGTCACGGGTACGGGCAGTAATGCTTCTAATTTCCCTCGTCTCGGTTCTTTCGGATTCGTTGGTAGCAGCGATCTGCCGGTTTCTAGCAATTCTTACGGCGCGGAGGCTTCGTGGCGATTGAACCGTGGATTTGCGATCGGCGGTTGGGCTGGTTACACCAATCAGCGCATTTTATCTAACTTGGCAACTTCTACCGGTTCTGTCCAGCGGGGAGACCAGAAAATCTGGAACTGGGCTGTTACTTTGGCTTTTCCCGATTTGTTGAAAGAGGGAAATGTGGGGGGAATTCTGGTAGGTATGGAACCGAGGGTGACGAGTTCTACTAATTCGACTTTACCGAAAGATAAGGATACTTCGCTGCACGTTGAAGGTTTTTATCAGTTTAAGTTGAGTGACAATATTTCGGTCACTCCTGGTTTAATTTGGCTGACTGCTCCCGACCACAATAACAAGAATTCCGATTTGGTGATTGGCGTGGTTAGGACGACTTTTACTTTCTAGGTTGGCTGGGCTGATGATAGCCTTTCGTCTGCTCAAAAATGGCGATCGCATTCTGGCATAAAACTTTGGGTTTGACTCAATAATTTATTGCCAAAATGCGAGATAAGTAAGCCCATATTAAAAAACAGAATCCCCAGCTCCCCGAATTCTTTAAGAAGTCTGGTATCTATTTTTGATGGGTTATTTTAGATGGGTTATTTGTTATTTTAGGACTTAGATCAAATCCGTTGGTATCGGAATTATTCATCTCTCTCTTCTGGAGACTCAGCGCCCTAGAAGAGCCCTAGAAGAGTTTAATCATTCAGAAACAACCGTAAACGATATTACGCACAGACTCTATTTGTAGGGTGCTTAGGGGCGCACCAAACTAATTACAAACCTGATAGAATTGGGCTATAGTGAAAAGCACAAACAAGCTCAAAATTAGCTGCGATCGAGAATGATCAAATTTTTAGGATTACTTGTGTTGGGGATGATCTTGGCGATCGCCTCTGTAGCTGTGGCTGCTCAACCTTTGTTTGTGGCTTATCCTCCCGCTAACCACCAAACGACAGCCTCGCGCATCTTTTTAATCGGCACAGCACCCGCAACGGGAGATGTTTCGGTAAATGGCAACCGGATTTCGCGCACCGCAGTCGGTCATTTTGCCCCAAGTTTTCCCCTACAAATCGGAGAAAATCTCTTTACATTGCGTTACGAAAATCAGGAAGTCAAAATTCAGGTAAAGCGGCAGTCGAATCAGCCGGAAGTGCCTGTAGGATTGGCTTTTGCTAAAGATTCCCTGACTCCGAAAGTGGATCTGGCGAGTTTACCGGGGGAATATATCTGTTTTGGGGCGATCGCACCTGTGAATGCTGAGGTTTCGGTAAAATTGGCTGGGCTTACTATTCCTTTAAAAGCGCGATCGCAAGTCGAACTACCAGATAATAAATCTGTCTTGTTAGGGGAAAATTCCCCGATTAAAAAAGGTGGCAGCGAACAATATCAAGGCTGTGCTAAAACTCCCGCCAACTCCCAGCTACCTAACAGCAAAAAAGTAGATTTAGGAGTGCCATTGTTTGAGCTAACAATGAACGATCAAACTATCAGCCAGGAGGGTAATGGCAAGATTTCTATTCTCTCTCCGGCAGAGTTAGAAGTAGCAGAAGTGACAGCAGAAGCGGGTGTTGCCAGAACCGGGGCGAGTACGGATTTTTCTCGGATGACACCGCTGCCCAAGGGAACGCGAGCAACAATTACTGGACGCGAAGGAGAATGGATTCGACTAGATTACGGTGCTTGGATTAAAGCATCAGAAGTGCAAATTGTCAAGGATGCAGTGCCTCCGCGATCGATTATTCGCAGCGCGCGATCGCGCCAAGTTCCCGGTTGGACAGAGGTATTATTCCCCTTAGAAATACCCGTCCCTGTCACCGTCCAGTCAGGAGAAAAAACTTTCACTTTAACACTGTACAATACTACCGCTCAAACTGACATTATTCGCCTCGATGATGACCCCGTAATTTCACGTTTGGCATGGCAACAAATATCGCCGCTGCAAGTACAATACACTTTTAATCTCAAATCGGCTCAGCAGTGGGGTTATAAGTTGAGATATGATGGCACAACTTTAGTGCTGTCTCTAAAGCATCCCCCAGTTAGATCGGGCAAGATGCCCGATCCACAAAAACAGCCGCTGTCAGGAATTAAAATACTTTTAGATCCTGGACATGGTGGGCCGCAGGATTCAGGTGCAGTGAGTCCAACTGGAATTAGGGAGAAAACAGTGGCTTTAATTGTGTCTAAATTGGTGCGGGAAGAGTTGGTAAATCGGGGTGCGAATGTGGTAATGACGCGGGTGGAAGATGTGGATTTGGATTTGCCGCCAAGGGTTGAGATGATTCAAAAAGAAGCACCGGCGATCGCAATTTCTATTCATTACAATGCTTTGCCCGATAACGGCGACGCGATTAATACTAAAGGAGTTGGTGCTTTTTGGTTTCACCCGCAAGCGCACAGTTTAGCAATGTTTTTGCACAATTATTTAGTTGCTAAATTGAACCGTCCGAGCTATGGTGTATTCTGGAACAACCTAGCAATGACTCGTCCAGCCGTTGCTCCATCTGTTTTAATGGAATTGGGATTTATGATTAATCCCGAGGAGTTTGAATGGATTGTGAACCAGACAGAACAGAAGAAGTTAGCAGAGGCGATCGCCCAAGGTATTACCGAATGGTTTGCCTCTGTTCAATAACAGACAGTTCGTAGTCATGACTTTAGTCCTGTAAAAACAAGGAGATTCAATAGATGCTGAATTTTAGTCAATGTAAAGCGTTATTCATTGCAGCCGCGATCGCAAGTTTTAGTTTCTCTCTTGTCAGTTATCCAGTTTTCGGCAAAGAGCAAACTCTTGCGCCGGAAAAAGTAGAAGCTTTAAAACAGCAAACTAAATGCTCTTTTATTAACGTCAAAAGCGGTCGTGTTAACATTCGTAAAGGCCCTGGCAATCAGTACCCAGTTGTTGTTAAACTGAAAAGAGGAGACGGAGTTAGGGCTGTTAGCCGACAAGGCAATTGGGTGAAAATTGCGGCTAGATTTACTGGGAATCCTCCCAATGAAAGTTTTGTACTCCTTGACGGTTGGGTGAACAATCAATATATTAATGGTTGTTCGGAAGATCAATTTGATATGTGGCGGAAATAGCGAATTTCGTAGTAGGGGCGGGTCTGACGAGATTGTCGATTATTGACAATAATTGTTGGTGAAACCCGCCCCGACAATTATGGGGAAAATGTACATTCTGATTTACCGTTGGGTGGGGGCGGGTTTACGAGATTGTCGATTATTCACAATTATTGTTGGTGAAACCCGCCCCGACAATTCTGGGGAAAATGTACATTCTGATTTACCGTTGGGTGGGGGCGGGTTTGAGAGATTGTCGATTATTCACAATTATTGTTGGTGAAACCCGCCCCTACGAGATCATGGTAAAATGTAGGCCGATCGCCAGCAACACAACCTCCTTGTTGCTATGAAAATTCCTACTTTTTCTAACTTAGTCGCCGGAGTTGCTCTTAAACTTCCCCTGCGAACAGTCCTGATTGTCCGCTCTGAAAAACTTACCCAAAACCAGACAAACCCCGACAAACCGGAGATTAAATAGTTTTAGTGTTTTCTTCCTGCTTCTCACGGTCGGTAATCCGATCCCATCCACAGGCCGATCGCCCGTAAGCTACGGGCTGTACAAGGAAAGTTTTAAAACTCTTAAACCTTCGTATTTTAAATTAACGGCGGCATTTTCATCTCTATCTTGGACATGACCACAGTTTTCACACTTATATATTCTATCAGCAAGAGTCAAATCTTGTTTATGTCCACAATTAGAACATGATTTAGAAGACGGATACCAGCGGTCAACTATTACTAAATGTGAACCATACAACTGGCATTTATATTCCAACTGTCTTCGGAATTCAAACAAACCTAAATCGGCTATAGCGCGAAGCTCATTTAGGGTTTTTCAGCATCCCTTTAACGTTTAAATCTTCAATACAGATCGCATCAAAAGTTTTGGCCAGCCATGTAGTTAATTTGTGCAGATAGTCTTTTCTGATATTCGCAACGTGCGAATGAAACCGTCCTAATTTAATCTTTGCTTCCTGATAAGATCCGGTTCCTTTTTGCTGGCGACTAAGTGACCGAGATAATTGTCTAAGTCTTCCTAGAGCCGCTTTCAAAGGTTTTATATTGGGGATAACTTGACCATTGCTCAACGTAGCCAGTGATTTAATTCCCAGATCAACACCTACAACTTCGATTGGTTCTCTCATTGGCTGTGACGGTGTTTCTCTCTTGAAACTTACAAACCACTTATCTGCTTTTTTACTAATGGTGAAACTTTTAACTTTTCCCAAAGCTGGTAATTTCTCAAAAGTTCTGACCTTACCAATATTAGGAATCTGTACCCAAGTAGAACCCACAATTGTGGAACCATCACAAGTAAAACTATCGTTAAATCCTTTCTTTTTGAAGTTGGGAAATCCCTTTTCTGGTTGTTTAAAGAAATTGTTTAAAGCATCTCTAACATGGCGGGTAGCATAATTATGACATCCTTTCGACACTTCATAAGTCCAAGGGTTTTCTGATTTTACCTCAGCCGTAAATCGCTTATTCAGATCTATGGCAGTTGGTAATTTAATTTGGTTTTCTGGTTGAGTTTTATGATGTTCTAAGCTGGTAATTAAAACTTGAAGTCCCCAATTATAAGCATATCTAGCTACCCCTGCTGATTTAGCCAGCAAAGTACGTTGTTTATTGTTGGGGTTAAGTTCGGTTTTAAAACCTAGCAGCATTTTACGAACTGTCAAAGCGAATGCTAATTTCAGTTTAATGATTATATCATGCTTTGTCAATCAACTATAAATGTGTTCTCGTAGCTGGGTCGGAAAAAGTCCAGAATGTCTGGGTAATTTACGTCCTGGACAATACCCCTTCGTTGTGCAAATTGTAGGGATGGTGGGTTTGGTGGGCTATCTCTCGTATAAAAACGGACAACAGGCAGTTGAAGACTTAGCTTATCAGTTAATCGGTGAGGTGAACGGGCGTGTTGAGGAAAATCTGCAAAATTACCTGGATGTCCCCAAGCACATTAATCAAAGCCATGCAGCAGCCATTCGCACAAGGGTTTTGGACTGGAAAAATTTTTTGACTTTAGAAGGCTACTTCGCACAGCAACTACAAATCTATCCCACGGTTACTAATATGGCGATCGCCACTGAGCAAAAAGAATTCCTCGCCGTAGAGAAATCATTGGTAAGTGATTCTTTGACGATCCGAGTGATGGACAAATCTACGGATCGCGCCTTTCACAGCTATGCTGCCGATCGTCAAGGTAAGCGAATTAAGCTAACAAAAGTTAGACATGACTACGATCCGCATCACGATCCACCTAAAGGTCGTCCCTGGTATCAAGCCACGCAGGAGGCGGGTCAATCAATTTGGCTTCCAGTTGTTAATCTATCACAGGGAGTCGATCGTCCCATATTGACGATTGTTAACTTTTTGCCGTTTGATGATCCAGATGGCAATTTTCAGGGAGTTTTGGCCGCCGCCTTTTATCTGCCTCACTTTGCTAGTTTTCTAGATAGTTTGGAAGTTGGACGGACAGGGCAGGTATTCATTATCGATCGCCAAGGGTTACTCATTGCGAGTTCCACAGGCGAGACACCATTTAAGCAAAAAATGGATTCAGATTATCTGAAAAATTTGAATCCTCAAGAGTGGAGATTGCTAGCTCAAAACAGTAATAATCCCCTCACTCAGGCCTCCGTGAATTTTCTGTTGACTCAGGTTAATAACTTCCCGAAAATTGAGCAAAAGAAAAAATTAGATTTTGACTTTCACCACAATCGCTATTTCTTACAGGTGAGCCCAATCTCGGAAAAATCCGAGTTGGATTGGTTGATTGTCGCAGTCGTTTCCGAAGCCGACTTCATGACGCAAATCAATGGGAATACTGGCACGACTATCCTGCTGTGTATCGCGGCATTAATCGGGTCTATAACTATTGGCATTATTACCGCTAGTTGGATTACTAAACCAATTCTTCGCATTTAAATACTGCTGCCAAAGATATTGCTAAGGGAGAGTGGGATCAACCTTTAGAAATTAAGCGCGCTGATGAATTGGGACAATTAGCAAAGACGTTTAATCAGATGTCGGCTCAACTGCAACAATCCTTTGGCGAACTTCAATCCTTGAATGAAGCCTTAGTGCAGAGCGAGAGCAAACTGAATCAAATTCTGGAAGCGATGCCAGTGGGGGTAGCAGTTCACGATCTTACTGGACAAATAATCTACGTCAATCAGATCGCCAAACAGTTACTGGAAATCAACGAAACTGTACCGGAAGCTAAAACCGAGCAATTGGCAGCGACTTATCACATTTATCTGGCAGAAACCGAGCTATTCTATCCGGCAGAAAATCTGCCAATTGTGCGTTCTCTTAAGGGCGAACGGGTGAGGGTTGATGACCTGGAAATTCGTTGGCAGGAGCAGATATTTTCCGCAGAAGTCTACAGTAGGCCGCTGTTCGATGAAAAAGGGGAAATTGTCGGAGCAATTGCCGCTTTTGCTGACATCACAGAACGCAAACAAGCTGAAAAAATCTTAGCCGATTACAATCGCACCTTAGAAGCCAAAGTTACAGAACGCACTGCCGAGTTAGCCCGGACTAACTCTCAATTAGAAGAGGAAATTTGCGATCGCAAACAAGCAGAAATCTCCCTGGAAGCAGCCAAAGAAGCCGCCGAAGCCGCATCCCTTGCCAAAAGCACATTTTTAGCAAATATGAGCCACGAACTGCGAACTCCCCTCAACGGCATTATGGGCTACGCGCAAATCCTGCAACGAGACAAAAACTGCAACTCCCAGCAACACAAAGATGTTGATATTATCTACCAGTGCAGCGAACATTTACTAACGCTGATTAACGACATTTTAGGCTTGTCTAAAATCGAAGCCAACCAAGTCGAACTTTACCCAGAAACGTTTAATTTTTCCGCCTTCCTGCAAGGATTGTCAGAGATTTTCAGCCTCAAAGCACAGCAAAAATCAATTTATTTTGCCTACCCGAATCTTGCTCCACTGCCCAAGAGGGTGTATGCTGATGAAAAGCGACTGCGCCAAATTTTAATGAACCTGCTTTCCAATGCTATCAAATTTACTGATGTCGGTAGCGTTACTTTCAAAGTGGAGGTCATTGGTAATAGGTCATCGGTAATAGCTAAGGCGGAAGCAGACACGGAGATACAGAGACATCAAACCACAATAAATCAATCAGAAAATTTCTCTACCTACCCAAATCTTCCCAATTACCAGCCACCAATTACCAGTCACCAATTACCAATTACCAAAATCCGTTTTCAAATAGAAGATACAGGATTTGGTATCCCAGCAGAAAACTTAGAAAAAATATTTTTACCCTTCGAGCAAGTGGGAGATGTTTCTCGCCGAACAGAAGGGACTGGGTTGGGATTGGCCATTACTCAGAGGCTCATCTATTTAATGGAAAGTAAAATTTTTGTCGAGAGCAATCCGGGAGTGGGCAGCAAATTTTGGTTTGATTTTGACTTGCAAGTTGCCTCAGATTTAACAGATTCAACCCCTGTCAAATCAACGGATATAGCTATCGGCTATCAAGGTAAAAAAACGCAAATCCTGGTAGTCGATGACAACTGGGAAAATGGCTCCGTTATCATTAATTTGCTGTCACCACTCGGCTTTGAACTCGCAGAAGCAGCAGACGGAAAAGCAGGTTTAGAAAAAGCTGTTGAATTTCAACCGGATTTGATACTGTGTGACTTAGTGATGCCTGGGATGGATGGCTTCGGGCTGATCCGACAACTGCGGCAATTACCGGAGTTTCAAAGTACAATTATCATAGCAGTTTCTGCTAGTGTCTTTAATGCCGATCGACAAAATTGTTTGGAATCGGGCTACAGCGATTTTCTCGCCAAGCCGATTCAAGTGGCAGAATTGCTAGACAAAATCAAGAGTTACTTAAATTTGTCATGGATTTACGAACAAGAATCAACCGGGAAAAATTTTACTGCGGCTGTACCTCTAGCTTCTAGCCCACAGGAAATGGCGGTGCCGCCCAGAGAGGAATTACTTGCCTTGTATAAAGCAGCTAAGGGGTGTTATGTTGAAGATGTCGAGCTGGAAGTCATCCGGCTGAAGCAATTAAACCCGGAATATACTTCCTTTATTGCCAAGGTGCTGGAAATGTCCGAAGATTTTGAGTATCAAGCAATTGTCAAGCTAATCGAGCGATATTCATAGCAGAAGAAATCAGGGAAAAAAGGATGAAAAACTTACAGCGTATTCCAGGTTTATGAAGTGTAGTAGGGACACGGCTCTTGGAGTGTCCCTACGGGGATCGCTCGCTTTTACCTAAGTCTAGATCCCCCTAAATCCCCCTTAAGAAGGGGGACTTTGAAAAGACTCCTGTCCCACCCCCTACTCCCCTTCTTAAGGGGGGCTAGAGCGTGTTTTCAAACTCTCCAATCAGATTCAGAACCCCCTAAATCCCCCTTAAAAAGTGGGACGCAAGAATACTCTTGTCCCCCCCTTAAGAAGGGGGGTTAGGGGGGATCTCCGGGTTTGAAAACACGCCCTAGGGGGTATCTAGATTTAATAGTCAAACAACAGTCTATGACTGGGTTTGACCTTAAGTTGACACCTATGGGCACGCTTGAGTGTCCCTACGGGGAGCGCTCCCTAGGCGGGTGTACTTCATAAACGTGGAATCTGCTGTATCTAATTTTGCGGAATAATCTGCTGTTTAAACTCAAATACATTAGGATTTATTGGATCGTAAAAAGCCCGCAACCAATGAACATTTGGAGAACCAAAAGTTTCAACTCTGGTAAAATTTTTCAGTCGGGGAAGTTGAGTTTCGTCTGTAAAACGGGGTAAAGGTTTATCGATGCGGAAGTAGTGAGTATCCCCGTGAACGAACACGACTTGACCTTGAAAATTGCGCGTTTCCGTTTCCAGAGTTGCGATAAAATCGTTGTAGCCACTTCTTTTTTTGTCCGCCGGATCGAGTTCAAATCCCGGATTTGCCTGGGCGATTAACATAATTCCTTTGCTGTTGTTGTGCTTTGCTAAAGCAAAAGATTCTTTAATCCAGGCTAAGTTAGCTGAATTGCGATCGGCATATTCGCGATCGGCATCAAGAGTACGGCCAAAATTGTTGTTACTTCCCGGCATATTAATCGCAAAAAACACAACTCCATGATAAATCCAGCGAACATTTTCGCGGAACTTAGCAAACTGCGGATTCTCGCTTTGACGAGTCAGAATCAAGGTGCGCTTTCCCAAACTGCGATCGCCCTGGTTAAATATTTCCCGCAGTTTAGCAAGTCTTGCTACCGGATCGTAACCGCCATTATTTGAGCGGTAACAATCCGTCCAGTCATTATCGCCGTAAACTAGAATAAATGGCATCTCAAAATTTTGAAATAACTGCTTCCGGCTGGCAAAAGTTGAATCATCGCAGAGACTAGAACCATTTTTGATATCGCCATCATGGACAACAAAAGCTGAGGGCGATCGATTGATATCCGCAATCAAACTCGGAAACTTTGCTTCCTGTGCGGCACTGTAAGGCAAATCCCCAATTAAAGCAAATTCAAAAGGGCGATCGGCAGAATCTAGAGCATAAGTCAAAGTACCTAAACCTATAACCGATGCAAAGATCATAAATCCAATAATCAAATACTTGTTAATCATGCCTTCTCCTGTAGCCAGCCAGCCATCAATATCCTAACAGGACTTGCGAACATCTCCGTTTTATTCTTTTCCTCTGTGTTCTCTGCGTTCTCTGTGGTTCATAAAAAAAAATCCGCATAAAATGCGATTATTGATGATACCATAAACCGGATAAATTACTATAGATAAATTATGAAAATTCGCCAGACACTCTCAGTAATAGCTGCATTTTTAATGGCTAGCTGCAATATCCAACCCCAAAAAATCAACCAGCAAATTAACACGCAGCGTACTGAAAGTCAAGCCGCAGTTCCCATCAAACCAAAGCCAGAAATCACAGAGGCAAAATTAATCGCTGTCGGCGACATTATGATGCACAGCACTCAAACGCGATCGGGCTACGATGCGAAAAGCCAAACATACAACTTTGACAGTTTTTTCACACCAGTCAAAGACATGCTGTCAAAAGGCGATTGGGTAATCGGAAATCTCGAAACACCTTTAGCCGGCGAAGATGCCGGCGGATATACCGGATATCCGCTATTTAACGCACCGGCTCAATTAGTCGATGCCGCTAAAAAAGCCGGATTTAATATCTTGACAACCGCGAACAATCATGCTTTAGACCGGGGAGAAACAGGCGCGATCGGGACGATCGCCAATCTGAGCGATCGCCAAATTGCGTCCACAGGAACAGCCAGATCTGCTGCGGCAGGCTTCGACGACCTTTAATCAGCACCAAAAACAACATTTCCCTAGCCATTCTCGCTTACACCTACGGCACAAACGGCATTCCCATACCCAAAGGCAAAGACTATTTAGTTTCGCTAATCGACGAAAAAAAGATAGTCAAAGATATTGCCAAAGCCAGAAAAAAAGGAGCCGATGTTGTCGCAATTTCCCTGCATTTTGGCGAAGAATATCAGCGACAGCCAAACACCCAACAAAAGCAATTAGTTAAAAACCTCTTAAAAGCAGGCGCTGACATCATTCTCGGTAGCCATCCCCACGTCGTTCAACCTTACAAAATATTTAAGTTTCCTGGCAAAAATGGCAAAATCAGAAAAGCAGTAGCAATTTATTCTATGGGAAACTTCATTTCCGGTCAGACGAAAGATTATACAGACTTAGGCGTAATTTTCCAAGTAAATATTCGCAAAAAATTTCCCGAAAAAACCACAGAAATTACTGGCATAAAAACCATTCCGACTTGGGTACATCGCTATAGCCAGAATAATCAAGTAAAATATCGAGTTTTGCCATTAGAAACAACTGTCACCCAGAAAAAAGATGCACTGTTAGCAACTTCGCAGTATCCAGTTTTAGAAACATACTTGCAAAAGATGAACAAGCATCTTAACACTTTGAACAACGAGAATAAAAACAAATAATCAGAGCAAAATCCCTGACATCGGAATTATAAACAGGAGAGAGCGTCCCCCTCGCACAGAACTCCGAAAAATATGATTCCGATGCAAGCAGCGCGTATATACATATCTTCTTCTCCCTCTTCCTTCGCGTCCTTCGCGTCTTCGCGGTTCGTTTTAATTCAACTGCTGAATTAACCAAGCGATCGCCCCTTCAACATCAGCAACCTGCTCAACATCCGGTATCGGCGGCCGCTGCACCATCACAACCGGAATTCCCTGTTCCCTAGCCGCCACAATTTTAGCATAAGTAGCATCGCCACCGCTGTTTTTACTAACAATTGTATCTATCTGATATTCCCTGAGCAATTGCCGCTCATTTTCTAAAGTAAAAGGGCCTCTATCTAATAGCAATTTGCCCTTGGGAACGGGAGTATTGAGTGCCGGAGGGTCGATCGCGCGCATCAAACACCAAATCGACTCCAAACCAGCAAAGGCAGCCAATTCCTGTCTCCCAATGGTCAGAAACACGCGCTGAAACTGCCCTGATAACTGAGATATTGTACCATTCTCAATCAGCCCTTTATGAACAGGCAAGATGCCTGTTCCACAATCAAATTCATCTTTTGTGGAACGGGCATCTTGCCCGTTTTTGAGAATGGTGCAAGATATGAGTGATAAGGCTTTTGCAGCCTCCGAGTGGCTGGCGACTTCAATCCAGCGATCGCCCTCCACAGCCTCCCAAGCTGGACGTACTAGCATCAAATGTGGCACTTGACATTGCGCCGCCGCCGCAGCATTGAACGAAATTCGAGCCGCAAACGGATGAGTCGCATCAATCAACAAGTCGATCGCGCGATCGAGCAAATACGCAGCCAATCCAGCAGCACCCCCAAACCCACCAATTCGCACCGTACCCGTTTTTGGGGTAGAAGGCTGTTTAGTGCATCCTGCTAGCGAAGTAATCACCTCAAGATCGGCGATTTGAGAAGCCCTGACAGCTAGTTCAGCAGCATCCCCCGTTCCGCCCAAAATTAGCAAGCGTTTTTTCATAAAATTATGTTTTTAGGTTAATAATGTATGCAGTAAAGTTTAAACTGCCCACAGCTATGATGCGTTCAATCTTGACATTTTTTACAGTATTAATTGTAACCGGGTTAGTTTGGTTAGGAAATATCACGCCCGCCAGAGCACAAGTTGAGACAACAAATATTACCCCTCCTCAACAGGAATTAGGAGAACTCGTTCAAAAAGCTTTTGAAGCTACAAACGAAGGCAAATTTCCCATCGCTGAAAGTTTTTGGACTCAGATCATTGAAAAGTTCCCCGATCAAGCCGCCGCTTGGAGCAACCGGGGCAATTCTAGAGTCAGCCAAAACAACCTCACAGCAGCAATTTCCGACTACGAAAAAGCAATGGAATTAGCTCCAGATGCTCCCGATCCCTACTTAAATCGCGGCACAGCATTAGAAGGTTTAGGACGCTGGTCAGAAGCGATCGCCGACTACAACCGCGTGCTAGAATTAGACCCAAAAGATCCAGCAGCCTACAACAACCGAGGCAATGCCGAAGCCGGTTTAGGAAAATGGTCAGAAGCGATCGCCGACTACAGCAAAGCCTTTGAATTAGCGCCCGAATACGCCTTTGCGCGCGCCAACCACGCCCTCGCACTTTATCAAAACGGGCAAACCAAAGAAGCTATTCGCAACATGAAAAACATTGTCCGCAGATACCCTCAATTTGCCGACATGAGAGCCGCCCTCACCGCCTGTCTTTGGGAAGCCGGAAATCGCGGCGAAGCTGAGAGCAATTGGGTAGCCGCAGTCGGCCTCGATTCCCGCTACAAAGACCTCGATTGGGTTGCTAATACCCGTCGCTGGCCACCTGTTGCAGTTAGCGCTTTAGATAAGTTTTTGCACTTGCAATAAGTCTGTAAGCTGCGGCAAAAAATAATCAGATATTATGGGAGTTTGTAGGGCGGGTAAGGCACGGATCTATAGTAAGAACGAGTTGCTCGTTGTACTCCCCCGCCCTCCCTCGAAGATACAGCAGATTGCAGGTTTATGAAGTACACCCGCCTATCGCTCAATCCCCCTAGGGACACTCCAAGAGCTCATTGGTGTCAACTTAACGTCAAACGTAGTACCGGTCTGCTGTTTTGACGATTAGGGATCGATCCCCCCTAGCCCCCCTTAAGAAGGGGAGTAGGGGGTGGGACAGGAATCTTCTCAAAGTCCCCCTTCTTAAGGGGGATTTAGGGGGATCTAGACTGGGGTGAAAGCGAGATTTCTCATGGCTTTCAGGCTTAAGTTGACACCAATGGGCATTGCCTGGTCCCTACAGCACTTCATAAACCTGGGATACGCTGTATTTTACCTGTCAAAATTCATATTCAAGTTCTCCCGTAACAATTTTATCTGTCACTAATTTCCTGTACAACTCCATTTCTTGACAACTCACTTTTCCGTCAGCTAATACCGCTATTTTAATGTCTTCCATTTCTTGCTTGGATATCTTACCGTCAGCCGCAGCCCGATCGATCCTAATTTTGAGCTTGTCTAGTTGCCGAATTTCTTCCGGCGTTGGTTCTTGAGCATTTGGTCGCGAAACTAACATAGTTCAGTTCCCTCCTAAATTTTGACCTCGATCCTGTACTATTCTGCAGCACAATATCTTGTCAACTAAAAGATGCAAATCTTGACAAAAGTGAAAATGCGCCACAGCTTACCTACTTAACTAAGTCCCAAATCCGTGCCGCTGTCAACTCCTCTACATTCCTGAAAACTGCGATCGCACCAGCATCGATCAGCGCAGCAGCATAAGCCTCACACCGCACAGCATCATTCAAAACATGAGGTGGCAAAATTCCCATCCCCAGCCAAACCCGCGACGGTTGCAGTTGCCGCGCTTTGACAACCGTGTAAATATCAGCAACCGTATCTCCAGCATAAATCACAGGCAAATTTTTTGCTAAACCCTGGAGGTTTTCCAACTGTTCGATGGCGGCAAACAGTCCAGTCGGATCGGGTTTTCCCGGTGCATCTTCCATCGCCACCAAAACAGGCTGATTCAAGCCAAGTTTCCCAACCAAAACATAAGCAGCCTCATCTCGCATTGCCCCGCTAAAAAAGCCCCAAGCAACTCCCCCGACAGTTAAACTTTCCAGATAAGCCGGACTTAACAGCAGCGGTTCGTCACAAATGTAACCAGTCCAATTTTGGTCGTCGGGGCCGCGATAGCGACTTTGGAAAAAAATCACTAATTCGTCATAGTTGAGAGCGAGTTCGCTACGATTCCAGCCGATCCCCTCAAAATAACGGCAAACTAACTCGAAAGACGCTTGCCAGTCATTATTCCACACTCCCTCAGACTTGAGAGAGTCGATCTCGATCGCACTAGGGCGAAAAGCACCTCCGGTGTAATACTCCACCGCATCGGCGATCGCCCGCCTGTAAGAACCGGACACATCCCTCACCACACCGTCAATGTCAAAGACTAAAATCGCTCTGTCTGCCGTCATCAGTTACCCATCCGCAGTTAACAGTCCACATTTTAACTGACCGAAAGCATCCAAGGTACAAAGCCCCCGGATTCCTCAGCCGTCGGAATCCAAAATCCAAAATCGAAAATCCAAAATCGAAACAGTGTGCTAAACTTAACGATTGTAGAAATTTTTAACAAGTTCGATCGTAACCCTGGAGGTTTGCTTGTCCAAGTTCATCTTAAAAGTTCTCTGGCTAGAAGAGAATGTTGCCCTTGCCGTTGACCAAGTAGTCGGCAAAGGAACTAGCCCGCTGACATCTTACTTTTTCTGGCCCCGCAAGGATGCGTGGGAAGATCTCAAAAACGAACTCGAAGCCAAACACTGGATTGCCGACAACGATCGCGTCGAAGTCCTCAACCAAGCTACAGAAGTAATTAACTACTGGCAAGAAGAAGGCAGACGACGCCCGATGGGTGAAGCTCAGTTAAAATTCCCCCAAGTGACTTTTACCGGCAGCAACTAAACCCAGCTCAGGGGAAATAGTGCGCGAGTTTTGAGTGAGCGAGTCAGCGAGTTTTGAGCTGGGTACTATTTCTCTATCAGTAATGGGGAATAGTTGTGAGTTGGGAATTGTGAACTGAATACTAATAGTTTTGAGTTGGAATTGGATACTTTTTCTCGTTCGGAATAGAGAACAGTTTAGAATTTTTAATTGTGAACTATTTAACTGAAAACTCGCTCACTTAAAACTCAAAACTTTCAATCTTCATCCTTCCTTGAAAAAGCTGCGGAATCTATGGGCGCCGAAAGTACAATCAACGAAACCGAGCAGCTCCCGCTGGTAGTAAATCCCGACATCCTCCAGCAAGCTATCCTCTACAAAATTAATACTCGAATTACGGCTCGCGGAGAATTAGTTTTCCCCTGCGTTCCAGGGATGCTAAACCACTATCTCAAGTCGATAGAACAGCTATTTAGCACTCTAGACCGACCATTACCAGCAGAACGAAGAGAGGAACTCAGTAAGCTTTTAGCCACCAAATTAGAACAAGGATATCGCACTTCCACAGCTTCGATGCTGATCCTGCAATACGAATCAGTTCAGCCGCCGGAAACCGGTTTAGCTTGCAAAGTGATAGTTACTACTTCAACAGTTGGAGAGCAGTATAAAAGTTGGGTAGATACCAGAGAACCTCCTCTCTTTGGCTCTCATCCAGATGCAAAATTGATCGCAATCGCGACTAAATTGGGCAATCCTCACCAAGTGCGGATTTTGGATGTGGGAGCTGGTACGGGCCGCAATACTTTACCTTTGGCGAGATTGGGATATTCTGTAGATGCGATCGAACTAACCCCCACTTTTGCAGAACAATTGCAGGCCTCTGCAACCGCCGAAAAATTGCCCGTGACAGTAACTCAAGGCGATGTGCTCGACCCCTTGGTGCGGATGAAGCCGGCCCGCTACCAACTCGCAGTTGCAGCCGAAGTCATCTCTCATTTTCGAGACAGCGACGAAGTTCGGCTTTTCCTAGCCAAAATGTGCGATTCCCTCTGTCCCGGAGGTGTGTTGCTCTTCAGCACATTTTTAGCCGTCGGCGACTACCAGCCAGATGCCCTCGTGCGACAAGTCGCCCAACTTTCCTGGTCTACTTTATTTACAACCCAAGAACTTGCCGCCGCAATGGAAGGGTTGCCCTTAGTACAAATATCCGATGAATTGGTGTTTGAGTACGAACGCCATCACCTACCGGCAGGAGCCTGGCCACCTACGCCCTGGTTTTCCAGTTGGGCTAGCGGTAGAGATGTCTTCCCGATCGCCAATGGACGCCCTCCGATGGAATTACGCTGGATTTTGTGCCGCAGAAGTTAAAAGCGAATTTTGAGATAATTTGATGCTGCGAAGAAAGTAAGTTTTTTCGTAACGGCCAGAGCAATTGCAACCCAATGAATAAGCGGTGATAGTTGTGCAACTTTGATTACTTTTAAAGGAATTAAATCGGCGATCGCTCAATATTCAGAAACTGCTACACAAAAATTAATAAAAATATATATTATTATGTAAACATAGTGAAGTTCGATCGCGACAGGTGCAGCTAAAGTTAAGATCGGACAAACTTATTCCTCAAGATAGATGACATTTTGAGGAAAAAACATCATCTAATTGATTAGCTCGCTAGTCAGCGAAGCTCCTGAGCCAAAAATATGCTTTTGACACGCCCACTACAAGCGTTTGGAGCAATCTTCAGACACAAACCTTCAAATAATATCTCGATCGAGCAAAAAAGTAGTAAAAATTATTGGGAGGGGAATATTTCTCCCCATCCAAATCAACAAAATGACTGGTGTATCCAACTGGAGATGCTGATGAGTAACGTGAAATCTTCCTGCACCAACGAAGAAATTACCGCATGGCTGCGCGGATTGCTGACAATTGCCTGGGCTGACGGCAATTTTGACGAAAACGAGCAAAAACTGATTGCTATTCTGACTCACGATGAATTACATCCCGTATCTTTGGAGGCTGGTTTTGAACCCATTACCCCTCTTGAACTAGCTGCTGTGTTAGGGAAAGGCACCGCCAAAGGCGAAAATTTCTTGAGAACCGCAGTCATGGTAGCCTTGGCAGATGGTACTTATTCTTTCTGCGAAGATGAGGTACTCTACGGGTTTTGTAAGGCTTTGGGGCACAACGTAGAGGCGATCGCATCTCTGCGGCACACCATCGAAGACAGCAAGTGCGATGATCCGCAGGGGCCCAGCAGCCAAATAGTCTTTGATTTGAATGCCACCCCCGCCGGAACACCCCTTTCATCTGGGCTACCTAAACCTCACCACAAAAAAGTCCTGCAACCAGTAAAAGACTGGCTCGACGGCTGGGATATCCACGACCCCAGGGTGGCACACTTTATCTGTAAAATTATTCCGCCGCAGTGTCCGTTTGAGCGCGATATCATGTTATTTGGTCACAAAATCGTGCACATTCCGGCGATGTGCCAGATTAACCCGCTTTACGAACAGTTGGTGGGGATGCGCTTTCGGGCTCTGTGCTATTTGGCAGATGATTGCGGCGAGGATGTATCGTCATACTGTTAGTAGTCATTAGTCATTAGTCATTAGTCATTAGTCATTAGTCAGCAGTCATTAGTCATTAGTCAGCAGTCATTAGTCATTAGTCAGCAGCAATAAATTCTGCACAGACGACTAAGTGCAGAAGTTTACGAGCAAACTAAAAAAGATGATAATTATACTCGGACTTGGTATAATGAATGACTGCTGACTAATAGACTTCTCCTCTCAAAGCAGGTTTTGAACAGGCTTTCCTGCCTGTTACACAATAATTATGGGAGATGTGTAATGACTAATGACTAATGACTCATGACTAATGACTAATGACTCATGACTCATGACTCATGACTACTGACCAATGACTAATGACTAATGACTCATGACTAATGACTAATGACTAATGACTAATGACTCATGACTACTGACCAATGACTAATGACTCATGACTAATGACTAATGACTCATGACTAATGACTCATGACTAATGACTAATGACCAATGACTAATGACTACTGACTAATAACTAAATTATGCAATTTATCGATCGAGCAGATATTCAAGTCGCAGCAGGAAAAGGCGGCGACGGTATGGTAGCTTTTCGCAGAGAAAAGTATGTACCAGCGGGGGGGCCCTCTGGCGGCACAGGCGGCAAGGGCGGTTCTGTGTTTATGGTGGCGGTGGAAAGTTTGCAAACCCTGCTGGATTTTCAGTACAACCGCATTTTTAAAGCCGAAGACGGGAAGCGGGGCGCACCGAAAAATATGACGGGTGCTGGAGGGGACGATCGGATTATTGAAGTTCCCTGCGGTACAGTAGTTTACGACGCCGAAACTCAGGCAATCTTAGCAGATTTGGTGACACCCGGACAGACTTTTTGCGTAGCTAAAGGCGGCAAAGGCGGTTTGGGAAATAAGTGTTTTCTGACTAATTCTAACCGCGCTCCCGATTATGCGATGCCGGGAAAGGAAGGAGAACACAAATTTTTGCGTCTGGAATTGAAGCTATTAGCTGAAGTGGGAATTCTTGGTATGCCGAATGCTGGCAAATCTACCTTAATTTCAGCTTTGTCTGCGGCTCGCCCCAAAATAGCAGATTATCCGTTTACAACTTTAGTCCCGAATTTGGGTGTAGTCAGAAAACCGACTGGAGATGGTACTGTTTTTGCTGATATTCCGGGATTAATTGAAGGAGCTCATGAAGGTGCGGGTCTGGGTTACGAGTTTTTGCGGCACATCGAACGGACTCGGTTGTTACTCCATTTGATTGATGTTACAGATGAAGCTCCGATCGCCAATTACATCACAATTCAGGAAGAATTGAAAGCTTACAGGCGTGGTTTAGCCAATCGCCCGCAGATTTTGGCTTTTAATAAGGTAGATGCGATCGATCTCGAAAGCGAAGAAATGGGTAATTTAATCAGCAGACTTCAAGAAATCAGTGGCGCTCCTGTTTTGTTGATTTCCGCCGTTAGTAGAGTTGGATTAGATGAATTGATGCACCAGGTTTGGCAGAAACTCGACGAGATGAACGAGAAAGAGGCGGCGGAACTCTTAGCCGTCGCGAGTGTTTAATCGCTTTCCGGTTCCTCGAATTTCGGTGAATCGGTAGGTGTTTTATTGAATTGGTCAAATCTTTAGGCTGTATGGCTGCTGCGGCAAACATTTGATTCCCTTTGTCTGGAAAAAAGATGCACCCAAATCCCGATCGGGGATTGAAACCTGGTAAAGGGCGATCGATTGCAATATTTGGCCAGCAAACAACCCAAATCTGGCTCAGGGATTGAAACGGAAATCAATATAGCAAAATACAGCGTATCCCAGGTTTATGAAGTGCAGTAGGGACACTCAAGCGTGCCCTTCTTAGTGTCAACTTAACGTTAAACCCAGTCAGAGACTGCTGTTTGACTATTAAGGCCAGATCCCCCCTAGCCCCCCTTAAGAAGGGGGGGACAGGAGTCTTCTCAAAGTCCCCCTTCTTAAGGGGGATTTAGGGGGATCTAGACTTGGCGTAAAACCCAGATTTCTCAAGGGTTTCAGGCTTAAGTTGACACCTATGGGCACGCTTGAGTGTCCCTACGGGGATCGATAGGCGGGTGTACTTCATAAACCTGCAATCTGCTGTAGATTTACCGGGTAACTTACCCGACATTTAACTAGCGTTTCCTAGCCGATAGTAATGATGAATTCATCCTCGTACTCGGTCAAGCCATCCCTCGTCCGAAGTATCTCCCAAATCTCATAGACATTTCTAAAAACTCTTGTGGTGTAGGCATCCTGCCAGCCCTTGACTGGATTTTTCCCAGATGTCTAATATAGTCAGATGGGATTGCAATTTAATATCGATCGCTAGTATTGCACAGTTGTTCACTCATTGGGATAACTGGCGAATTGGCCCATTGTAATTAACTCTCACCCTTCCATTGTGAGAAACCGTAACAACAGTTTCTACAGTATAGACAGACGCACCGGGTTTGTGTCCTTGAAAAATAAAAGTCCAAGTCCCATTACCATTGTCTACAAAAGGCGATTCTTGAGCAGGACCGTGCATAGCAGCTTCGGCTCGATATTTACCTAAACCGCCGTTAGCAACTTCTGCTGCTTGACGAGCTAGATTTTTTGCCCGACTCAGTTCGAGATTATTGTCAATTATGATCGCCCTGTCGGCTTCATATCGAGGTGCAGGATGAGCATTACTCAAGGTGGGGAAGACTCCAACAGCTAAAGTTGAGAGCGCTACCAGACAAGCAAGTCGGATGTTGAGTTTCATAAAACAAACTGATTTATAGTTTAGTAAACTCTACGAGACTTGCCCGAAAAAACCAGGTTGAATTTTCAATTTTTTATGTTTATTTTAGAATCAACCAGGGTGTTCTGTTTGTTGACAATGTAATTATGTCATTCTGAGCGAAGTGAAGAATGACACATAAGCTTTGCGTAAGTCCTGTTTTAGATTGATATTAAATCCTCTCTTCATCGGAATGATATAAACGGAGGACACGGCTTGGCCTTAGTCCCTACAATTAATGGGGTAGGGACTAAGGCCAAGCCGTCTCCTCGGTATCATTCCGATGCAACCGGAAACGATATGATGTACTGAGCTGTTTGCACAGTTGTTTACTCATTGGGATAACTGACGAATTGGCCCATTGTAATCAACTCTCACGGTTCCATCTTGAGAAACCGTAACAACAGTTTCTACAGTATAGACAGACGCACCGGGTTTTTGTCCTTTAAAAGTAAAAGTCCAACTCCCATCGCCATTGTCAACAAACGGCGATTCCTTAGCAGGACCGTGCATAGCAGTTTCAGCTCGATATTTACCTAAACCGCCGTTAGCAACTTCTGCTGCTTGACGAGCTAGATTTTTTGCCCGACTCAGTTCGAGATTATTGTCAATTATTATCACCCTGTCGGCCTCATATTGAGGAGCAGGATTAGCATTACTCAAGGTGGGGGAGACTCCAACAGCTAAAATTGAGAGCGCTACCAGACAAGCAAGTCGGATGTTGATTTTCATAAAACAAATTGATTTATAGTTTGATCAATTCTAGGAGAATTGCGCCGAAAAAACCCGGTTGAATTTTCAATTTTTCACCTGACTTACGCAACTGGCACATGGGTAGGGTGCGTCAGAACCCAAAAACCTGTTTTCAGCGAAATAATCGATGTCTGACGCACCATACAATCTGCTGTAACTTGCCAGAAAAAACCAGGTTGAATTTTCAATTGTTTATTTTTATTTTAGAATCAACCTGCGCTTCCCCGTCGTTCAAATAGCGGTAACTTATCCGAGAAATATCCCGAATCAAACTTCCAGCAGCCTTCTCGGTTTCCGGGGAATGCTTCACCATCACCGCCACTACATAACGCTTGTTGTTCGGCAAATCCACCATGCCGGCATCGGCCAGCATTGTATTAATATTGCCCGTTTTGTGAGCAATAGTCGCTCCTTCGCCCAAACCTTTTGGTAGCAAAGCATCATTCTGAGTTTGCCGCATGATTTGCAAGATGCGATCGCGCGATTTCACCGAAACTAAATTACCCCGATCGATCTGAGCCATTACATTAATCAAATCCTTCGGACTGGTAGTATTCGTTCCTTCCAAATCCGGCAACTTATTACGGAGCACAGTCGCGCTCAAACCCCAAGTTGCAAAATGCTGATTCAAAACCTCAGCACCTCCCAACAACTCAATCATCATATTTGTCGCAGTATTATCGCTGACAACAATCATCTTTCTTGCGACTTCCAAAGCCGAATACTTTCTACCCGGAGATTCGTCTTGCATTTCTCCAGAACCGCCCACAATGTGTTCTTCCCGCAGCGTCAGCATCTGATCTAAATGTACTTTGCCTTCATCTACAGCTTGGAAAAAAGCTACTAAGATTGGCACTTTAATGGTGCTAGCTGAAGCAAAAGTAGCATCGCCATTCAAATTTAGGTAGCTTCCAGTATCTAAATCAACCAGAAATATTCCTGCTGTCAAATTAGCATTTTCGGTTGCCAAAACCTGAATTTGCGTTTTCAGGGCGGCTAATTCTTGATTTAGTTGCAGTACAACTGGGACAGCGGCTGTGGCGGAGTTGCTGTCACCTTCTGCTGGGTTTTTTTTGCCGTCGGCCGTGGCGGTGGTTGGGTCGGAGACAGCAGCCGTCGATCGACTCACAGCACTCACCACTGACAACAGTGTCCCGCAAATCACCGCTATCCCAACTCCCAAAATCAGCAAGCGGGTAGCGTACACCAAGGGTGGCACGTTCCGAGGTGCAGGCCGTTTCCCCGGTTTAGCCATGCCTTGCGGGCGTGGTTTTGGGACAGGGCGTTTTTTGACCTGGGTCGGCATTTCAGTGTCTGCAATGCGCTCTGGGGGCGAACTGAGACGACTTCCGGGACGGGGTGCAGGGTTCCTTGGCTGCTGCAACTGGCTGTTGGGATTGCTGGCGATCGGGCTGACGTTTTCCCGATCGGCTCCGGGATCGAACAAATCGACAGTAGCGAGGCCTTTTTTGCGAGATTGACGGCTTTTGGATTGGGGAGTTTGGCTCTTTGCCGGTTTTTTGCGGCTAATTGCAGATTTGGGATTGGATAAAAAATCTGGTGTGTTCAATTCTGCGGGGGGAGTAGCCCCGGAATTGGCTCTATTTCTGCTGCGGCTTGTTGGTTGTGGCGGCAAAGTCGAAGGTACTGGTGCGGTAGGGGGAACTTCCGGCTTGGCTTTCTGTGGTTGCTTCTGGCTCCGACTCCCCGATTGGCCAGACTGATTTGTTTGGCCCGACTTAGACGGCTTGGAGCCTGACTTGGGAGAGGATATTGAGGAGATCACTGAGAATATCGATCGCTTTGGAAACCGCTCTGCCACGTTTGACTCCTTCACCACTGTAAACTTCAAGTTTAAGATTTTTAATGTTGCTCGCTAGCTTTCTCCCTGAGTGTCGCCCGGACAATCCGGCAACGCCCCATCCAGAGTATCAGAAACTGGAGCGATCGCGTAGGATTTCAATGCCCATTCTACTTGGCGGAGGATGCCCCGCAACATGGAGACTTCATCAACAGTCGGATAGGCGCGATTATACAAATGGCGAAATTTTGCCATCCGGCTGGCTGCTGTGTGGGGATGCAAGTATCCTATTTTTAACAGCAAAGTTTCTAGTTGCTGGTAGTATCCCTCTAAATTTTCAAAGGTAGCAGAGGCGATCGGAATTGAAGGATTTTCTTCCTCATTCCTTCTCTGTACCCTGAGCCCTTCGACTTCGATCGGGGTAAACGCAGTCGTTGGGTCTTCTTTTCTATATAATTCGTAGCAGCAGACAGCGACGGCTTGGGCGAGATTTAGGGATGTGTAAGCGTCGCTGGAGGGAATGCGGATTAGGCGCTGAGCATAGTTTAATTCGGCGTTGGTGAGGCCGCAGTCTTCTCGACCAAAAATTAGGGCGCTGGGGGCTTCTTTGAGCCAAGGTAAGGCATCTGCGGGTTCTTCTCGCTTTGTTGCTAAGGGGCGATCGTCTCCTGTAGTTGCGATCGCCCTAGTACAGCCTACCAAAGCTTCGGGCAAACTCTCAACTACTCTGGCATTTTCCAATATGTCGGCGGCGCGAACAGCCATTAGTCGAGCCTCTTCCCCTAAATAATCGCACTGGGGATTGACCAAAACTAATTGGTGCAAACCCATATTTTTCATCACGCGAGCTACAGAACCGACATTCAAAGGGCCTGCGGGTTCGACTAAGATAATTCGGATTTTGGCTGATGCCGTTTCTAGCATTTAATTTGGGAATTGGTAATTGGGCATTGGGCATTGGGCATGGGGCATTGGTAATTGGGCATTGGTAATTGGTAATTGGGCATTGGTAATTGGTAATTGGTAATTGGCTATTAAAAAAATCACTAACAAGTAACCATTCCCGATTCCCGATTCCCGATTCCCGATTCCCGATTCTCGATTCCCGATTCTCGATTCCCGATTCCCGATTCCCAATTCCCGATTCCCTCACCTAACTGAGAAAGGCTATAGTCAATCTACTATTGTCAAAATTAGCATGGCCAAGCAGATCTTGAAATCCGATTTACCTACAAAAATGTGTCCGGTGTGCGATCGACCTTTTACTTGGCGCAAAAAATGGGCTGACTGTTGGGATGAGGTAAAATACTGCTCGGAGCGCTGCCGCCGTCGTCGCAATACCGATCGAGATTAAGCATCTGTTGCAATTTGCCTCAACAACGCTAAGATTGCAAAAGAAAAATTTCAGGTTAGAAAATATGGCATCGCAACAGGTACAACCAAAGCTAGTTATTCACGGCGGTGCCGGCAGTTCTCTCCAGGGTAAGGGCGGACTTGAGGCCGTGCGTAAATCGCTTTACAATGTTTTGGAGGAGGTTTATCCGCTGCTGAAAGACGGTGCGAGTGCTGTAGATGCAGTGGTGCGCGGCTGTCGGTTATTGGAAGATGACCCTCGCTTCAATGCGGGTACGGGTTCTGTGGTGCAGTCGGATGGTCAAATTCGGATGAGTGCTTCGCTGATGGATGGTTTTGTGCAGCGTTTCAGCGGGGCGATTAATGTTTCTCGCGTTCAGCATCCGATCGAACTTGCTAAATTTTTGCAGAGTTCGGACGATCGCGTACTCTCAGATTATGGCTCAGCGGAATTGCTGCGAGAACTTCAGTTACCGATTTACGATCCGATGACTGATTTGCGTTTGCACGAGTGGATGGAGGAACGCAAAGGTAATTTTAGCAGAGCAATGGCTGGAGTTGTCGCTGAACCGACCTCACCCCCCCTGTCCCCCCTTGGTAAGGGGGGAGAAAGGGGGGTAGGGACGATCGGAGTGGTAGCTTTGGATGCTGAGGGACGTTTGGCTGCGGGTACTTCGACTGGCGGCAAGGGTTTTGAGCGCATTGGGCGAGTTAGCGATTCTGCGATGCCGGCAGGGAATTATGCGACTGGAAATGCGGCGGTAAGTTGTACAGGAATTGGCGAACATATTATGGATGAATGTTTGGCTGCCAAAATTGTGATTCGGGTGACGGATGGTTTTAGTTTAAAAGCTGCTTTAGAGCGTTCTTTTGCTGAAGCTGACGAACATAAACGGGATTTTGGAGCAATTGGAATTGATGCTAGTGGTGCGATCGGCTGTGGTAAAACTAGCGATATACTTCTGGGTGCTTTTCACAACGGTATGGAAATGGGTGATACCTTGGAAATGAGCAAGGGAACGCTGATTTTTATTGCTTAAAAAGCGTTCTGGATCGGTAGTTCAGATCCTCGACTTCTTGGAGAAGTCGGGGAGTGCGATCGGTGTTAGTTTTACCAATTATCTTGTTTCCGGCTGCATCGGAATGATTTAACCGCAGAGAACACAGAGGACACAGAGGAAGAGAATAGAGAGATGAATAATTCAGATGCTACCGGATTTGATATTACTGAATTTGTCTCGACTCTACTTACCTTTATTTTTTTTAGGATATACTTTTTTGCCTGATGTTTTCTGAGGGCGATCGGGTTCTTTTACAGCATATTTTAACAGAAAATCATCAGGCTTTGCTAAGGCCGAGTCTGCAATGCTCAGGCGACCGAATTGCGACCAATGTTGATTTAATAGCTTCAAAGCTTGGGGGCGATCTAAGGCTGCGATCGCACCCATCACTAGACGCAAATTCGATCGCAATAACTCAATATTAGAGTCATCTACTGAAAATTGACTCACCATTGAAATCCCTGTTGCCAAATAAGCTGAATCTGGCGATATCTTTTTCGATCTTAACCCCTGACAAACCACCTTTAGCCACACCGGATATAGTTCTAACCAATTAGCGTTTTTCAATTGATTTAATGCCATTTCTTCCATTCCCAACGCCCCCCAAGTACAAAGCGATGTTTCAGCTAAATTAGCATCCCGATTGTGCACCGCTGACTCCCATAATTCGCCCGCATAATCCTTAAATCGAACCGCCAGAAAATCATAAGCTTCCTCAACTTTATCAGTAGCCGTAACCTTGTAAACCGTCTCACCGCGCGGTAACTTATCGCCCCGATAAGATAGCCAATTGTGAGAACCGCACAAATGAATTTTCCGATCGACTACAACTTCCTTCGCATGAGAATTTCCCAGCCAAAATACCTGCACTGCTGATAAACCTTCCCGCGTTTTAATTTCTCTCAGCTTTTGCTCGACTTGTGGCGGTATTGGTCGGGTTTCATCCTGTTGTCGCCGGGAAATACCGTGACCAATTAAAATCCACACTCCCCGATTAGCCAAATTTTGAAGTAATTGAATAAACTCATTATCTACCACTTCCTTGCTCACCCAAGGAGAATAAATTAAGACTTGACGATTCCCTTTCCTCAAGGTTTCCAAAAAAGACTGCCGAATTTGACTATCCCGCAGTAAAATTACCTGATCTTTTTCCTGACTTCCATTCGACGCAACTTGCTCCCCCGTTTCCCTCAATTCTTTAACTGTTTCAATCGCCTGCTGTTCAATCTTCTTAATTCTGGCTTCAACTTCTTGATTTCGGCGATCGAGAAGTTCTTCACGTTCCGCAGCAATTGTTTCATCGCTCAGATACAGCAAGTTTTGCAAAGAAACTTTGCCTTCAGTTTGCAAAATGTCAAGCAGATCGGAAGCATAGTTTAAAATTTGCTTTCCTCGTCTCACTTGCAGCTTAACTGCATCTTCAAGGGCATCAAAAATCACAAAAATTGCCACAGATTGCCAGATAGCTTGAGTCTCCTTGGTGAAATTAGCAGCAGTAATGATTTTACCATCTTCAGGAACGTGCAACCCTAAACCAGAAGCCTGAATAATTCGTTGGAGTTCCTCAAGTCCTAACTCAGACATTTCTTGACATCGATTTTCTATTGTGATAAAATCTTCAAAAATTGGGAGCTCGATTTGTACTTCTTCTAAAGCGGAAGATAGAAAAAATAGATTTCCTTGCAAGGGGTCAGAAATCGCATAAATTTGTTTTGTTTGCGGCGGTTGCGGGACAGAACCTTCCAGGTAAAATTGCCGACCTTGAGGAGTTAGAATAATTTTAGCATCCGGTGTCCAAGCTAAAGTTTCTAAACTCCGCAGAGTATTAGCAGTATTTTGCACGAATACAGGGTCAAGCCCTAAAGCTTGTGCTAATTCATTTTCAGTTGTTGTCAATTCCATCTCCATCCCAGCGCGGAGAATAAATTCTTCGAGGATGTTAAATTTGCGGGGTTCGCTAATAGTAACTTCTACTGATATTTGCTCTAAACAATAGCGGAATTGGCGGCCAGCCAGCACGGAGATGCCAGCCGGACTTTGCTTTTCAATTTGTTGGGCAAATTCTTGTAATTGGGGGTCAATTGGTTTAGGATAGGATACTAAAAACATCTTGATTTATAAAGCTTTAGTGAATTGCGGATTTTAAGGCAATACGGTTCAGATAAGACCGATCCCCCCGGCGCCTTGAGGGCGGGCACGGGGGCACCGCCCCTACAAAGGGGGGAACAAGAAGTTGCTCAAAGTCCCCCTTCTTAAGGGGGATTTAGGGGGATCTCCGGGGAATTAACAGTGTTAACCCAAGCGTATTGGATTTTAAGGAATAAGTATTTCAGTTGCTAAAGGTTGATTGGCCTCGGCAATTCTGAATTTCCTACCCATTTTAACCCAAGATGCTAGAAACATCAATCAATCCTCCATTGCGGCGCACAATATTTGCTACTTCGGAATACATACTTCCCACTTTACCTTTGTGCTTGGTAAATAGTGAATGGCATCCCACAATTATTAGCAATTCCTGAGCGCGGGAAAAGGCAACGTTTACCCGTTCTGGCTTTTTTGCAAAGCCAATATCTCCATCAGGATTGTTTCTCACCATGCTGACAATAATAATCGGCCGTTCCATGCCCTGAAATCGGTCAACAGTACCCGTTCTAATGGCAAGGGAGGGGAATTTGCGATCGCTAAGCATTTCCTCAATTCGCCTCAATTGAGCACCATAAAAAGTAATGATACCGATTTCTTTTTTCGGTTGTCCTTCGGCAACTTTCAGGCTCCAAACCTCCTCCATTTGTTCGCAGAGAATGTCGATCGCATCGACTTCCTTAAGATTATACCTTGACGTTCCCTCTAATTGCTCTTGAAATCTTTGTTCTTGTGGCATTTTTACCCAGATTAGGTGATGTTCTGCTCGGATGATGTCGCCTGCTACATTGTGCGATCGCACTTTCTCAGGCTCCATAATCCCACAACGCAGGCTATGGTCGTAAAATTGATTAATTGCTCCCATAATGTAGGGGTGCATCCGATACTGAACAGTCAGCCGCCGCTTGATGCTTTCTGATGCAGCTTCAAATTGTTTCTTAAAGAGAGATTCTTCCAGAAAGCTGATATCTTCTGGTTCGATTCCCATTTCTGTCGCGATTTCTTCTAAACTCTTTTCATGTAGCATTGGCGGTAATTGGCGGTAGTCACCAATCAATACTAATTTTTTGCCTTTGAGTGCAGGAATCAGAATTTCTGGAGGTGTACATTTACTTACTTCGTCAATGATGACTACATCAAAATTGGTAAATTCTTTGAAACCGTAGCCCGCTACTTGGCTGCAAGTAATACCGATGACGTTGGCATTGTCGATGTAAACTTGCCTCAATTCGCTCCGATCTTGTTCGGAGGGGTTACGGAGTTTTGCTATCCAATCTTGAGTTAGGTTCTCATAGCCTTTAAGGTGGGATTCTTCTTGAGTGAGTTGTTGGTGCCAAGCATCGAATTGTGTTTTGATTTCGTGCAAAAAGTTGAGATCGAATAAGCCGCTGGCGGGGATTGGTGGCTTGAGGCGATCGGGGATATTTTGCCACGCTGAGTCCCACCATTTTCGCTCGGAAATTAAAGTGGGTGGTAGTTGCATTTGAGCATCTATTTCGCGAAGTTGACTTTGGGATTTTGACAG
Source organism: Microcoleus sp. (assembly GCA_042408215.1). Lineage (GTDB taxonomy): Bacteria > Cyanobacteriota > Cyanobacteriia > Cyanobacteriales > Microcoleaceae > Microcoleus. The sequence continues at coordinate 396,558 of JAYFMW010000006.1, forward strand.
GTTTATTCTGGCAACTTTTACACCACTTTTGCGGTTAGATGAGTTTCTGATAATGCTTTCTCGGACATTCGAGAGTACACCGAAAATATCGATAGCAGAACTCAAAATCTCAATTTGACTAATACGATTTTCCCAAGAGCGTACCTTTTGTGCTATTTCTGGTGCTACAGCTAGCATATCTGAAGGGGTTTGGATTAAATTTGCTAAAATACCTAATTCTTTTGGCACTTCTGGTAATTGAGCAAAGTTTTGCCAGAGAACGATCGCTTTTTTACACTTGATGTCAGCTTGGCTACGATAGCTGTCTATTTGTTGTTGATTGCCATAGCGTTCTATCTGTTCCAACGTTCCCTTGGCTGACTCAGCTTCAAACATGGCTGCGATCGCATCATTTCCATAAGACAATACAATCCGATCATCGTCAATCCATCCAGACAGATTATCCTGTAACCAAGCAGCTAAACTAAATGTCTCCCGTTGAGGAGGAACTCTACCAAGTTCAGAAGTCAGCTTAACTATTTCTTTAATTTTTGCCTTAAAAACTCGCACAGACTCGTCTAAAATTATGTAGGGCTTTAGACTGTTCAATAAATTAATGACCGTCTCATCTTCCCAATTAATTGAAGATTGAGACATGAGCAATTGTAAACCAGGAAGGATATATTCAACAATTTCGCGCTGTTTAGCTTCCGCTTCTTCATAGACACTTTCCTGCGCTCTACAAGTTTCCTCTAACTCTGCCTTGCGCGATCGCAACTCCTTGTAACTTTCTTGTAACTTTTCCTCGGCTCGCAAATACGCATCAAACCGCTCGGAATTTGCTAACAAGTTATTGAAAAACTCTATATCTTCCCGCTGTTTTGCCAACCGCTTTTCGCAGTCATCAGCCGTATTTCTCAGCCAATTGCCAATTACTTTATCTTCCACAAATGGCAAACCTTCCTCTTCAACGCGCTCCGCACGCCCCTTTCGCAAAGCGCGGATAACGGGACTGTGAATTAAGCGACTCAAAGCATTATCAACAGCTAAATTTGCTTGAGAAGCAATTAAAGTCCTCCCGCCCCGCAGCGCAACTTGATAGGAAATTTCAGCGATAACAGTCGTTTTCCCCGTTCCAGGTGGCCCTTGAATTAACACTAAATCTGGTGCAGATAAGACAGCTTCTACTGCTGCAACTTGGTCATCATTTGCCCCTGATAGCAACAAATCCTCTGGTTTTAGTTTAACAGTTGTTTGTGGGTTTCTTGCCTGAGAAGCATCAAAGAAAAACTCGCCTACATAGGGATTTTGAGCAATTCCCATTTGCAGATCGTCTAAAGCTTTTTTCTGCCGCTTAATTTGAGTTAAATCTCCCGCCGCCTCGAAAGACAAAAAGCCTATTTTCGGCAACTGATAGTGTCCTTCTCCAATTTTTTCTACTAACTCAGAATCCAGTCTCACCCGGATAAATCCCTTTGCTTTGTCAATCTCTTCAATAGATCCTAATAAAATTGCCTGCCACTTTGCAGGCTGCGGGACAGATTCTCGCTCAGATTGGTTATCATCTTTCTCGCGGATTTCTTCAACTCGGACTACAAGTTTTATATCCTCATTTCTCGCCCTAGCTGCTCTTGTCCAGAAGTCATCTTGTTTGAGATAAATTCCTGATGATTTGTCGAGTTTTGCCTCAGATACAGTAATCTCAAAAGTGATTTTGCGGGTAGCAGAGCCGTAGTTATGACCATAAAAAGGCACGAAAAATTCTCGCGTCTTAGCAATCCGCTCTTCAATCTTTAAAAAGGCTCTCCAACCTTTTAACTGTTCTTCTGTTGGCACGCAATCCCCGCAAAATGGAACGGTTTGCATGAGATCTAAAGCTGAAATTGGCACTCCCCTCCGCGATTGGTGATTTAGGTGTAGACTTAGGGAGAAAAGAACGGAAAAACCATCACTACGTCCCCGTTCTGAAGCAACTAAACGAGCAGAAAGTAAGCGCAAGCCATCGGATCTGCCTTCTGTGACAAGAGCCACCAAACTTAATGTTTTTTGCCGTTTTTCAAGGATTTCTGGTAATTTTGCTGCTTCGATATCTGTGGCGATCGCCAGTTCCCATTTTTCTTCGCCCGGTGCTTCTCCCGGCCCTTTGCGGCGGACATAGAAAAGCCTGGGTTCGTCTCCCAAAATATCAGATAGCAAGTCTTCGGCGCGATCGCGGCGATCGCTAAATTCAGAATACTTTTCCAGAGCATCTTTACCTTCCATTTCACGGATCAGGTAATCGATCGCCTGATTCCCTAAAAACCGATATCCCCAATTTTCCTCATTATTATTGAGAGGTTCTGTTGCAGTTTGTGATGAGAGAGGGGATGGATTATTACTGGTTTGAGGTGCTGTAATAATCGCAGAAATTTCGATCGAGACGTTGTGGCTAGATGCTTGCAAAACAATAGAGCCAGATAGGTTAGTTCCGGCTGGAATATCTTGGGAATTGAGGACAATATCTAGTTTCTGTAACCCGCAAGAAAGGTAAGGTTGCTGTACTTGTAACCAAGGCGCAGAGCACGAAACTTTGCAGTCGCCGCCGAGTTGCAGTTGTTCGGTTCGCTGCAAATATCGGTTAGTTTGGATTTCCCCGAAATGGACTGCTGTGGGAATGTCCCAGCTTACTCCCAGCCATTGGACGTTGGGAGCGCTTCCCAAGCATCTTACTCTGTCTAAAACTGGTGCGGTATGCGGTGCGGCATCGATCGCAATTTCTCCCGTATTCCCGCCGATATTGCGCTCGATGCTCAAGTTTTCCAGTTTCACGCCGGAGACTGCGATTTTCAAAACAGGTTCGTCAGTGGCAAAAATGATGGTGTTTTCTCCTTCCCCCCGCAGCACGATCGCTCGTTCAATGGTAAATGGCCCCTTGTATTCACCTGCTTTTAAATCAATCTCATATCCATCTTTCACAATTGTCAAAAACTCACCAAAGTTGCTGGGATCGGCGGAGAAAGTAGGCATAGATGCTTATGGGGGGCGATCGGGGAAAAGCTGATTTCAGGACTTACGCAGGTACACTAATGGACATTTCAGGAGAGTCAGACTACTTTCGGTAGCTTCGCCTTTCGGAAGTGTCAAGAATCATACTTCGACTACGCTCAGCAACCACCGCAGTTTTTAGGGCGGTGAGTATGTCAAACCATTATACACTGAAAAAGCCGTCCTAAAAGGACGGGGTTTGGGCCCTGCGCTTCGCTCCGCCCAAATTTCTGGTGAACACAACTACGATCGCACCCCGCTTGACTTGTCAGGCGATCGAGCATTCAAGGCGATCGAGCATTCAAGGCGATCGAGCATTCAAGGATCAAGTATACTTGGTATCTTCAAATAGAAGAGGAAATTGCCCACTGGGAAACTACAATCAAAAGTGACTCTAATGATGCTGATGCTCCTATGAGATTGGCATTGGCTTTGATTACTCAAGACAAAACAAAAAATAAAGAACAAGCAATGGGCTACCTAAAACAGGCGGAGGCTATTTTCAAAAGTCAAGGCTATGACGAGGAAGCAATGCAGGCTGCTCAACTTTACGGCGTGGCTTATTGGGGAATGCTTGGAAAGTGACGTTCAGATTATCAGTCCTGGACGCACTCCGACTAAAGAAACCGGGTTTTTTACCACGACTGAAGTCCTGACTCCCAACAACGGCACATGAGGAAATATGAATAAACTGCTGCTCAAAAAAATGGTTTTTTTCTTAATGGTTTCAGTGACCCTATTTATGGTCACAGTAACTCATGTAGCCGCCCAACAACTACCATTCTACTGGGATAATATTAATGTCACAATCGACCTTCAGACGAACGGAGATATGTTAGTTACAGAAACACAAAAATATGTGTTCGCAACAAACTACACCAATCAACGGTATCGCTATATTCCTTTAGATAAGGTCGATGAAATTAAAGATGTGACCGTTGCCGAAAATAATCGAATAATTGCCAGTAGCACTGGGTTTGAAAACAATCAACTTTGGATTCGCTGGCAACATGAATTAAAACCGCCAGACTCACATACTTTTGTCATAAAATATCGTGTGGTAGGTGGATTGCAGGTAGATGGTGAGAATACTCAAGTTTATTGGAAAGCTATTTGGGCAGATCGCAAAGCCCCAATTAAAGCTAGCCAAGTCACGGTTAAACTGCCGGATATTCTAGCTGCGAAAGTCTCTTCGTTCAAAAGCTTTGGCATACCGACAGCAGTGCGTCAAGTCGATGGTCAAACATTTGTATTTACAACTAAGAAAGCGCTACCTCCAAAGCAAGCATTAGAGGTTCAAGTTACGTTTCCCACAGGAATTATTAAGCTGTCACCCCCATCTCCGCAGGCTAGTAATGATTCCGGTTTCACAAGAGATGATTCTTCCCCACTAGGGGGATTTCTCGGATTCACAGTAGGAGCGATCGTACTCATAGTAACCACATCACCGATATGGATACCTGTGATTTTGTTAATAAAATTTTTCTCGGCACTTAGAAAAACTTGTCCTAGCTGTAAAAAGCCAACGCTAATAACCACTAGAAAATTAATCTCTACACCCACCCCAAGCGCTCAAGGGGAGGATAAAATTATCCGTCACTGTAAGAATTGCGGTTATCACCATGAAAAAATAGTTGTGATGCCTTACTTAGCTCCTATCAGTAGTAGCGATAGTAGTAGCGACGGTGGTAGTAGCTATGGCGATAGTAGTAGCGACGGTGGTAGTAGCTATGGCGATAGTAGTAGTGGCGATAGTGGCGGTGGTGGCGGCGGTGGCGGTTAATATGAAGCCAGGTTAATTAACCATGATTGAGATGCTTCGCGAAGGATCAGGAATCAGCATGACAGTTGACGGAGAAATTCCTCAAGTTTATTGACGAACCCGGCTTGTTGAGAATGCTTGGGAATGTGTACCCGGAAGAAGAGCCTCCAAACACTATCACAATAAGGAGAACAAATCATGTCTCAACAAACTAACAAAATAAAAACTCCGCCACCCATTTTTTTTATTATTATCGTCGGCTTAATTGCGTTGGGCGCATACAAGTTCATTCCCGGTTTATTGAAGGGCAAAAGTTCAGATACACCCGGTGCGATCGCCAATCGCGTCAGTTTAGGAAATCAGATATTGGTGACATCTCAAACAACCGCCGAAAAACAAGCAGGCGTTACAGCTTTTGCCGAGGGAAATTACCAAGCTGCTGTTCAACATTTTCAGACATCGCTGAAACAAAATCGCAACGACCCGGAAACGGTAATCTATTTGAATAATGCCACAGCAAGCAATGGTTCTTCCTTAAAAATTGCTGTCAGCGTCCCCATTGGTAGCAACCCCAATGTCGCCCAAGAAATCCTCCGAGGAGTCGCCCAAGCTCAGGATCAAATCAATAATAGCGGTGGCATCAACGGCGCAAAACTGCAAGTAGAAATTGTCAACGATGACAACAGTCCAGAGGTGGTCAGAGATGTTGCAAAAGCATTAACAAAGGATCGGAATATACTAGCAGTAATTGGACATAACGCTAGCAATGCTTCTCTCGAAGCTGCTCCGATCTATCAGCAAGAAAAACTGGTAATGGTGACACCGACTAGCCAAGCAAATAATCTCTCAGGATTTGGCAGCTACATCTTTCGGACAGTACCCAATATTAGCTTAATGGCGGCTCCCTTAGCAGAATATGCAGTCAAAACAGCAGGCAAAACTAATATTGCTATTTGTTATGACTCGCAAGCACCCGATAACATATCATTTAAAGATGAATTTGTGGCTGCTCTTACTGCTGCGGGAGGCAAATTAGTTCCCACTGTTTGCGACTTTTCAACACCCTCTTTTAATCCCGACAATGCGATCGCCGATGCTGTCAGCAAAGGGGCGCAAGGATTGATGTTAGCACCCCACATCGATCGCATCGATCGCGCTATTTCTCTGGCTCGCATCAATCGAGGCAAATTGCCACTCTACGGCAACACTACAATGTACACCTTTCAAACACTAAAAGATGGGCAAAAGAGCGTTGACGGGCTTGTTTTGCCCGTTCCCTGGCATCCTGCAACCAATCCCGGTAACACTTTCCCAGAAAATGCCCGCCAGCGCTGGGGAGGAATAGTAAATTGGCGAACCGCAACCAGTTTTGATGCGACTCAAGCTGTCATCGCGGGCTTGCGGCTAAGTAATACGCGGGAAGGATTGCAACAAGCACTCAGAAATCCGAGTTTCTCGACAGCAGGAGCTAGCGAGGATGTGAAATTTTTGCCAACGGGCGATCGGGCGGGAAAGCCGATTTTAGTGCAAGTTAAACAAGTAGCAAATACTGGCTACAATTTTGTCCCGCTGCGGTAAGTTTGTTAAGTACGATCGCCCGTTGTCGGCTGTCGAGATCTCGAATTCGCAGTAGGAATCAGGAAAAGCAACAAAAAACTGCTGATTTGATTCGCAGCTACCTCAACGGGCGATCGAGCTAAAGTTATCTGAGGTGCGTGATGCTCAAAACTTGGATCAAGTCTTGAGTGACTCTCAACTCACGCACCCTACTTAACATATAGCCTTGTCCACTGTTCACGGTTCGGGATCTTTCAGCTTCCAACCGGGTTTGGCAACTTGTCGCGATCGCGCAATTACCAAACAATCATCCGGCACATCTTCTGTGAGTACAGAACCTGCCGCCACAGTGACATCTTCCCCCAAAGTTATCGGTGCAACTAGCACGCTGTTAGAACCGATTTTGGTGCGATCGCCTATGCTCGTTTTGTGCTTGTTCACCCCATCATAATTGGCAGTAATTGTCCCCGCACCGATGTTGACTTTCTCTCCCAAAATCGCGTCTCCTAAATAAGACAAGTGAGCAACATTAGTTCGATCGCCTATTTGAACATTTTTCAATTCCACAAAATTTCCTACCCGACAATTCGCCCCAACTTCTGCGTGTCCCCGCAAGTGTGCGTAAGGGCCAATTCGCGAATTTTCAGCGACAATACTGTCAGAAATCACCGAAAAAAGTACAGTCACATTTTCCCCAATTTGACTGTTTTCAATCAAACTGCCGGGGCCGATGCGGCTACCCGAACCGATCGAAGTTTGTCCCCGCAAATGTGTTTGGGGTTCAATTACCACATCCGGCTGCAATTTTACCCGATCGTCGATGGTAATGCTGTTCGGATCGATCAGCGTCACTCCCGCCGCCATCCACTCGTCTTTTACCCGCGTTTGCAGTATGTCGCAAGCTGTGGCTAAATGTTTGCGATCGTTAATTCCCAAAATTTCCTGATAATCTTCGACATCCACAGCCATCACGGGAGCGAGATAATTTACCGTATCAGTTAGGTAATATTCTTTTTGGTCATTTTCGGCCTTCAATTCTGGCAATATTTTCTCTAAATCTGGCCATTTAAAACAATAAACACCTGCATTAATTCGGTGATTTTGCTTTTGAGCTTTGGTGCAATCACGATCTTCTACAATTTCTTTGACTAAGTTTTGACTGTCTGTAAATACTCGCCCGTATCCTTGAGGATTTGGCAAATTAGCAGTCAATAACGTAGCGGAGTTTTTATGATATTTGTGAATATCCATCAATTGTTTCAGGGTTTGCGATCGCAGCAAGGGTACATCCCCATTTAAAACTAGCAAATCTCCCTGAAATCCCTCTAAGTGAGGCAGCAATTGTTGGATGGCGTGACCGGTTCCCAATTGCTCGGTTTGTTCGACAAATTCTAGGGGAGGAAATTCAGGGTTGTCATCCTGTAATTCTCTACTACCCAGCAGGGATTCTTTAACGAGTTCGCCCCGATAGCCGACGATGACAAGTCGCCGGGAAATTGAAATCTCGTGACAACTACAGAGCACTCGCTCGACTAGGGATCTACCGCCCAATTCGTGTAAAACTTTGGGCAAGTCAGATTTCATCCGCGTGCCACGTCCAGCCGCTAAAATTGCTATTGCTACCATTGTGCGATCGCTCGATCTAGTATTTACTAAACAGGGTGGAAATCAACAAAGATTTGAAGATTGGCTAACTGATGATATCACTCGCCGTCGGTAAATTGCACATAGTTTGCCTCCCATAGCCGATCGTAGGGGTAGCGCCAGATTCATTGGTGTCAACAAACAGGCTAAAACCCACGATCAATGTCGCTTGTAGTCAAGTCTCGCTCCCCCGTACATCCCCCACCCCCCAGCCCCCCTTGGGGCTAAGGGGGATCGGGAAGACTGTGGACTCAGACCAATTTAATGGGTCGTTGCATATATCTCGATCCCCCTCGCATCCCCCTTAATCAGGGAGTAGGGTGTGAGTAGGGGTTGACTTTGAGCAGAATCTTGTTCCCCCCTTATTAAGGGGGGTTAGGGGGGATCAGATTCTACGGGGCCTCATAAAAAACTGGACTCAGACGGTATACTGATACTACTTTTGACGTTAAGTTGACACCTATGCGCCAGAGCGATCGCCCCTAATCTATCCGGCAACCACCGGGGGACTTGCCCCTACAGCACTTTCAAGAATCCTGCCAGTGGGGCCAACTACGGGGCCTACAGCCCTGCCCATTCTGCCTAAAGATGTAAATAAACCAATATTTGCATCTTTTAGCTTTGATTTGCCACGATATATTATACTATTTGTTGAATTTCAGTTGTTGTGTTTTGAACCAAAGAAAATTTTTTCTGATTTTTTTATCTATTCTGCCTTCTCAAATCTAAAATCTAAAATCCGATGACAGAGCTTAATTTTTACGAACTTGCAAAGCAGGGAAATCCGCAGGCGATCGCATTTTTGCTAGAGGCCCACTTGCCATCGGTCGGCATCGCAATCGCAGTTCATCTCAACGGCGATTGTTTGGATGTAATTTTTGAGTCCGAGCAAGTACCGGCACAAGATAAGTTTGTGGAATTTGTCCGCAGCGAGTTGACTGATTTGCAGCCGAATTCGATTAGCAAGGTGAAGGTTGAAGGCAGAGAAACAGGTCAGATTGCTGCGGTTTGGAGTCAAGAGTTTACTTTGAATAAAAGCAGTTTTTATGAAGAGACAATTGCTGAAGAATCCGTGGAAAATACTACGGTGGAACCTCCGTCAAATGACAGGAAAACTAACAGCTATATTCAGGAAACCCCGCCGGAATTAACTGGTCTTGAGAATCGGTTGCGCTCGACTTTAATTGTAGTCGGGATTGTGACGGGTATTTTGGCGATCGCAGTGGTTACATTTGTCACTAAAACTTTGAACGAGTCGGCAGCAAAATTAGATCAAAATCCCGATAATACAACGAGTTTGACAACTGCACCAGATACTTTTAGAGAGGCCGTTAACAGTGCGCTCAGAGCCGCCGAATTGGGACGATCGGCAAAAACTAAGGAGGATTGGACTTTAGTTGCCGATCGCTGGCAAGAAGCGGTCTCTTTGATGAGGAGAGTACCGGTATCGAGTCCTAACTATCAGGTAGCTCAGACAAAAGTCGTTGAATATCAAAAATATCTGCTTTACGCTCAAGAATCAGCAGTAAATCCTCCACCGCCAAGTCCAAGTCCCGAAACTGCTGACCCCAAAAAATCGGAAAAATCCAAGTCTAAAAAATCTAATTCCGAAACAGAAACTTCGGAAAAACTCAAGTCTAAAAAATCTAATTCCGAAAAATCAACGTCCGAAAAAGCAACTTCAGAGGAATCAAATCCTCAGAAATCTAATTCTGAAACAGCAAATCCTGAAAAAGTAAATCCTGAAAAAGCAACTTCAGAGAAGGCAAATCCTGCTAAGTAGGCGATCGCACAAAAACAATAATATCCAATTTGGAATTGTAGGGGCGGGTTTAGTTAGGGTCTATATTCGGAGCGAGTTTACTGCGGCCCAACCCGCCCGACCCCATGTTATATTTATTTTTACCCACTTACTTAGATCAACTATGAATGACAATAATTCGATCGTTTCTCCTGAATGGTTGGTAGTCAATACCGAAAACCCGCAAGTTGTAATTGTTGACTGTCGTTTTTCTCTCGCCGACCCAGAATTGGGACAAAAACAATATCAAGAAAGTCACATTCCGGGAGCTTTCTATTTGGATTTAAACCGCGATCTCGCTAGTTCAGTTGCCAAACATGGTGGCAGACATCCGCTACCAAATATTGCAGAATTAGCTGATAAATTGAGTGCGATCGGCATTAATTCACAAGAAACCTTAGTCGTCGTCTACGACGATTCGCGGTTGGCTTTTGCGTCTCGTTTGTGGTGGCTGTTGCGATATATGGGACATAGCAAAGTAGCTTTGTTGTCTGGCGGTTTTAGTGGCTATAAAGCGGCTGGATATCCGGTGGTAAATACTTGGCCAGAACCCCGCGAGGGTAAATTCGTACCGGAATTGCAACCGGAATGGATTGTCGATATTGAGGCTGTGAAAGCTCGCAAAGATTTACCAGGAGAGGTTTTGGTTGATTCGCGGGAGAGCGATCGATATCTGGGCATTCGGGAGCCGATCGACCCCATTGCAGGCCACATTCCCGGTGCTGTTAATTACCCTTGGCAAGATGTGACAGATGAGGGAGGAAAAGTGCGATCGGCATCTGAACAAAAGCAGCGGTGGACGGAATTAGAAAAAGCTGAAGAAATCATTGTTTACTGCGGTTCTGGGGTAACAGCTTGCGTGAATTTATTGTCTTTAGAAATAGCTGGAATTCCGAATGCTAAACTTTATGTCGGTAGCTGGAGTGACTGGTGTTCTTATCAGTAGTAGGGTGCGCTGCGGCGCACCTTACAGGAAATAAGTAGGGTGCGCTGCGGCGCACCTTACAGGAAATAACAGAATATCCTAAAAATCAAAATAAATATAAGGCAAACCACCAGCCGGTGCCAACACCCAAACCGCATACAAACAAAGTGGCACTAACACCAACTTCACTGGCCAATTTAACTCCAACTTCAAACTCCGACTCAAGGCATAATTCCCCAGCATCGCCACCGCCAACGCCCCCAAAATCCAACTCAATTGCACTCTTTCTAAGCCCAAGGCTTCCACATAAACTTTATGTGCAAACTGCGCGTCAGCAGTATGTCCCCACAAATGGGAAATCGCCCATCCAGAATCTTTCAAATTGGGAAGACGGAAAAATATCCAACTAGCAAAAACCATACATTGAGTCAATAGCCAACCGCTCAAAATGCCGATCGAACTTTCCCAGAAAAACTCCAGCCGCCACCGCTTACAAACAACATCTGTCAGCCGATGAATCGCCAAAGCCAAACCATGTAAACCTCCCCAAACAATAAATCCCCAAGCCGCCCCGTGCCAAATTCCAGCAATTAACATGACGAGTGATAAATTCAGACAATTGCGCCACAAACCAACCCGCGAACCCCCCAAAGGAAAATACAAATAATTCCGCAACCAATCCCCCAAAGTTATGTGCCAGCGGCGCCAAAAATCAGCGATACTGGCGCTAAAATAAGGGAAATCAAAATTTGGTGGCAAGTACCAACCCATCAGCAAAGCAGTACCACGCGCCATGTCAACATAGCCGCTAAAATCGAGATAAAGTTGCAACCCGTAAGCAAAAATCGCTAGCCACAAATCCCCGCTACCAGCCCGCTGCAAATTGGTAAAACTTAAATCGACATAAATTCCCAAATTGTCAGCGAAAAGCCCTTTTTTTGCCGCACCAAAAGCGATCGTCCAAAGTGCCTCAGCAATTCGATCTGCTGTCGGAAATCGCTGGGACTTGAGTTGATTGATTAAGTTGTGATACCGAGTAATTGGGCCAGAAATTAGTTTTGGGAAAAATAACTTGTAAGCAGCAAAGTGCAGCAGCGAAGTCGCAGCCGGAGCGCCTCGATACACGTCTATCAAGTAAGCAATGCACTCAAAGCAAAAGAAACTCAATCCTAAGGGTGCAATGACGTGAGTTTTTACCCAGTCTGCATTGTCTAGAGCTAATGACCAATTGCATAAAGTGCCGATCGAATTCAAGAAAAAAGGCACATACTTAAAACCCAGAAGCAGCAAAACATTCAGGCTAATTCCTGTCAACAGCAGCCACAAACGGCGGCGGTTCCAAGTTTCATTAGCAATCCGCCAATCCAAGGGTTCCCCAATAGCCATCGCCAAGCCGTAATTAAATAGAGTACCAACTAACAGCAGAGGAATGTACCAAATTTGCAGCGAAGCGTAAAAAATCAGACTAGCAACCAGCATGATGAACAGTCGCCACCACAGAAGGGGAATCAACCAATAAGCCACGAAGACAACTAGCAAAAACAGGGCGTATTGAAGGGAGATAAAAGTCATGCGATTTGAGATTGTAGATTTGAGATTGTAGATTTGAGATTGTAGATTTTAGATTGTTCCCATCCTGAGTCTGCGAAGGAATGAATCCGGGGACTTGTGACTAAATTGCTTGATTGTCATTTTTCACAAATAAATAAGATAACAAGACTTACGCACCGACTCTACTTCTAGGGTGCTGATAGTTGCACCTTACTACTACAGATAGTGTAAAAATTGACTCATGCAGCGTAAGTTCTGGATCAGTGTTTGCATATTTTACTCCACCAATGTTTTCCTATTGGAAATAAAGCTTGTTTTGAGTTCGCCCGATGCCGGAAAGATTCAGCTTTGTCATTTAATTCGGCGTCAAGTGCCACAACTACGCGATGAGTATCTTCTAGTTCTTGATTTAATTTTACTCGTGATTTTTGACGCGGTTGGAGTGAGTATAAAGTGCGTAGTAATTCTGGATTTTGTTGCTGAATTTCTGCCTAGGTATCTGAGGAAAATTGGCGCGCTAGTTGGTCAACTAATTGATTTAATTCGATCGCACTCAGGGACGGCATCAGTTGGGAAAACTGCTTGATTAATTGTACAGTTAACTGTTGGCGCGATCGGGGTCAGAGCCGAACTGCAAAATACGTTTGACGATCGCCGTGGTAGAACTAGAAACTTCTATTTTGATCAAGGAAATCTTGCCACCTACCGCTTCAACTGCCGGTGCTTCGGGGAGTGTTGACAGTTGATAGTCGCCTCCTTTAACGTATATATCTGGCTTCAGGGTAGTTATCAGTTGAGTTGCTGTCATCTCCGAAAAAATTACTACTGCATCTACTGATCTGAGAGCCGCCAGCACTTCGGCTCGCTGGTTTTCCGGTACGATCGGGCGGGGCGGAAATCCCGGCTGCTGGGGTTTGAGCGCAACCACGCTCGCATCGCTATTCAAGCCCACCACGAGCGATCGCCCCAAGGTTTTGGCCGCCTGCAAATAGCGGACATGACCTGCGTGAAGGAGATCGAAGCAGCCGTTGGTAAAGACGATCGGACGCCACCGCTGCGGATCAGAGGCGATCGCCTCTTCGAGTTCTCTCAACCAGTAAACACCAGAAATCATTGCGATCGACACCAGCGAAATTGAACAGCGACCAATAATCTTACCAAGAAATGCGCTTTTCTTGCACCTGACGAGAGTGAAAAATTAATAACTCAAGTTATTGGTGATTGATTATTGGTTACTTGCGATCGGTTATTGGTTATTTGCGATCGGTTATTTGTTATGGGGGATCGCCCAGACTTGTCGTGCTGATTCCGGGAATGTCCTAAAAACTCTTTACCAAGAAATTGGGTCTGAAGCCCCGTCCTTCTAGGACGGCTTTTTCTTTAACTTCAAGCCCCTAATCAACTCCCTAAGAACATCTGTCTTGGTTCTTCCTACAGAATTGCAATAGTCCTCTAGTATCTGCATCTCAAGTTCTTCAATCCTGAAATCTAATCTTCTTTTCATCAAACTATCCGGTTATTTGCTGTATAATAATAGCATGAAAAGCCGTTATCAGTATCGAATCTACCCCACAGACCAACAGCAGAGAGCCTTAGCTATGCTCTTTGGTTGTGTCCGTGTGGTGTGGAATGATGCTCTGGGGTTATGCAAGCAATCAGAGAAGCTACCTAAAAATAGTGACCTCCAAAAGGTTTGCATTACTCAAGCTAAACACCTTAAAGAGAGAGCGTGGTTAAGCCGGGTGTCAGTTACACCTCTGCAACAATCCATAGCTGATTTAGGAGTGGCATACAAGAACTTCTTTGACTCCCTCAAGGGGAAAAGGAAAGGGCAAAAAGTAGGCTCTCCTAAGTTCAAGAAAAAGGATAATCGGCAATCAGCTAGGTTTACCAAAAATAGCTTCAGCATCAAAGGTAATAAAGTTTATCTGGCTAAAATCGGTAATCTCAAAACCTTCTGGTCACGTCCTTTACCGACCGTACCCAGTTCAGTCACGGTAATCAAAGATAGAGCTAATCGTTATTTCCTGAGCTTTGTAGTTGAGATTATCCCAGAAATCAAGCCGGCTATTCATCCATCAGTAGGAATTGATTTAGGGATTAAAACCTTTGCTGTCCTGAGTACAGGAGAGAAAGTTGACAGCCCTGATTATTCCCCACTGGATAGGAAAATTAGAAGGTTTCAGAGACGGTTAGCCAAGCGGGTAAAAGGCTCCAAGCGGCGGGAAGTAATGCGGCTGAAGGTAGCCAAACTGAAAGCCAAGGAACAAGACACCCGGAAAGATTTCCTGCATAAACTATCAACTAGAGTAACTAACGATAACCAAGTGATTGCTCTGGAAGATTTGAATGTTTCGGGGATGGTGAAGAACCGGAAATTAGCTAGGGCTATTAGCCAAGCAGGATGGCGAGAATTTAGAACTCTAGTTGAAAATAAATCAACTAAGTTGGGCAGAGAATTTGTTGTCATCAGTAGATGGGAACCAACCAGCCAAATCTGTTCTGAGTGTGGTTATAAATGGGGCAAGTTAGATTTATCCGTGAGGGAATTAGTTTGTCTCAATTGTGGCGCTCAACATGATAGAGATGGCAATGCTGCCAAAAATATAGAAAAAGTCGGGGTAGGGCATACCCACGACTCTAAATGGACGGGGAGGGAGTGTAAGACCTCGGTAGAGGCTGTTTCCGTTGAGCCGTCAACCCAAGTAGAAGTAGTTCAGTTAACCCTGTTCGCTTGCTAGGAATCACCGTGGCTTTAGCCCGGTGAGGATGTCAATCATCTCAATTAGAAACTTGAGAAAGCTTCACAGCTACGGGCGATCGCGCGCACCGACACCCCAGCTCAACTCTGGATACCATTGCAGAAACTCCGCCCTCTATCGTCGCAGCCGACCTCAAGAAAACCCAAGGGAAAGTCAAAGCCGTTACCCGAACCATCTATATTGGTGGAAAATAACCTAAAATCAGGGACGGTCTGAATCAGATTCGGAGTTTCCCCTCTCCGGGGCCGTTGGCACCAAGCGGGATTGCTGTTTCCTGAAATTCGGGACTAAACCTCGACTGTAGGCACTATGCTATACAGTTATAAAACAGTCCTGGACGCACGCGGGGGCCGTTTTTGATCAAAGAGGCCCTGGTGGTTGATCCCAACGACTGCGTTGATCCTGAGCGTAGTCGAAGGGCTCAGGGGCCACGAAGCCGAAACCCTGCGGCGAGCATCACAAGCGAGCATCCACGATTTTTCGGATCAACTGGGTTTTTTTTGGCCGTCCTAAAAAGAAAAAGTATTATAAAACTTTATTAAGTTTGTAAGCAGTAGTAAGCAATGGTAGTATCATATAGTCAGAAGGCTCAACTGAGATAATTATTGCGATTGTTAAAAAATGGAGAGTCAGAATGCAACTAGCAGAGAGGCATATCATTAAATCCACCGAGAATCGTTTTGTTGAAATTGACGGATTAGCCTTTAAATCCAAAAATCTCTACAACGTCGCTAACTACGTTATTCGTCAGAGTTTTGTCTATGGATGGGGTTATATCAATTACAACGAAATGAACTGTTTGATGAAGTCTCATCAAGCATATAAGGACTTACCAGCCAAGGTAAGTCAACAAATCTTGATGATATTGGACAAGAATTGGAAATCTTTTTTTGAAGCCGTTAAAGCTTACAATATTGAGCCAACAAAATTTACTGGTAGCCCAAAGTTGCCCAAGTACAAAGATAAAGTCAAAGGGCGAAACATTCTCGTTTATACGATTCAGGCGATTAGTAGCAAGCAATTGAAGAAAGGAATTATCCATCTGTCCGGGACTAACATCTTGATTAAGACCCTGGTAAAACCAGAGCAAATTTGTCAAGTTAGACTTCCAAATGTGATTCTTATGTAATTGAGGTAATTTATGATGAGCCGGAGTCCACCATTGATGAAAATCAGAAAGAATTAGTAGCTAGTATTGATTTAGGATTGAATAATTTAGTGGCGCTAACTTCAAATCAGCCGGGATTTGTCCCTTTACTGATTAACGGGCGACCATTAAAATCAATTAATCAGTTTTACAATAAGCGTAAAGCACATCTACAATCTCGATTGAAAGAGAGTCGCAAAACATCGCGTAGGATTCAGCGCTTGACTCGTTGTAGAAACCAGAAAATCGATAATTACTTACACCAGGCCAGTCGTTCTATCATCAATCTTTTAAGTTCAGGAAAGATTGGGACTCTGGTAATAGGGAAAAATGTACAATGGAAAAACGAGATTAATTTTGGAAAAAAAACTAATCAGAACTTCGTAACTGTTCCTCATGCTCGATTAATTGAGATGTTGGAATACAAAGCTGAATTGGTCGGAATAAGAGTGATGGTGCAGGAAGAATCATATACTTCTCAATCCAGTTTTCTGAATTTAGACCCGATTCCTGTTTACGGGAGTATTGGTGACATGGATGTCACATTTAGTGGCCAACGAATTAAGAGAGGATTGTACAAAACATCGAGCGGTAGATTAATTAATGCTGATGTTAACGGGTCTTATAATATTTTAAGAAAAGCAATCCCAAATGCCTTGTGCAATGGGATAGAGAGCTGCGTAGTTCAGCCGAGGCGGGTTAATCCGCTCGAAGTGAAAGCGAAAGGGGAGGGAATTAATGCCTCCCATGTCATATAATAGATGACTATACTTTTACAAGCTATAGAACCATCCAACAGGAATTATGAAAGCAACTAATAGCCGTCAATTTTCTTCTGTAGCCGCTCGAACACTAAAAGTAGTCGGAATTATCTTGATTCTCTCTGCTTTGCTTGACTGCATTGTTCTGTCGCTCCCTGGAGAAACGTCCGACATGATCAATCGAGGCTGGCAGTTGGCTGCTGCAACTCAAATAGTTGACCGGGGCATTATTCCTTTAATGGGTATCGCCCTGCTTTTGACTGGCTTTTGGGTGGACAGCAGCACAGGAGTCTCTATTGAGAGGCGCAATTTTTGGCTTGACTTGCGATTCTGGGCGCTTTTGATTTCCAGCTTGTTAGGGCTAATTTACCTCTTGCTGGTTCCCGTTCACCTCAACAATACTCGTTTGGAACTCAAGGATGCCCTTGTTCAAGTCGATAGAGAAGCGGGACAAGCTGAGGGTCAACTTGAGGCGCAAATGAAAAGCGAGCAATTCAAAACTCAGATAGAACAACTCAAAAGCCAGCGCCGCAGCGAGATATCGGCGCTGCTGCAAGACGAGGGAAAAATGGCACAAGCACTCAAGAGTCCAGAGGTTCCCAAGGAATTGAAAGCTGTGCTTCAAGAGTCGAAAAATGACCCGAAAGCCCTAGACAAATTTCTCGAACAGCAAGCCCAAGAACTGCCAAATCAAGCCCGGAACGAGATTCGCACCCGCAAGCAACAAAAAGAGAAAGAGTTGAGAACTCGATCGAGAAATTCTAGTTTGCAGACGGGAATCAGCAGTTTATTATTGGCGATCGGCTATATTACTGTTGGTTGGACTGGATTGAGAAGTATGGGGATGCTGCGGTTCGGCCGCCGCAAAGCTTGACAGGCGAAAAGCGGGGAGCGCGCCGATCGAGACATCTCTGAGAAATACTTGATCTGCTGAATATAGCAACCGCCGAGGCAGTTAGGAAGTTGTTAATTGCTGAAACCATTGATTTTCTTGCATTTCCCTTCTTCCTTCTTCCGACTTCCATCGAACTTCTGCTATAGTTTGCCCTTACTAAAAGCTGGGAATGTTCTCAATTTATATTCTGACTTACAACGAAGAGATTGATATCGCTGCTTGCATTGAATCGGCACTGCTGTCAGACGATATCATTGTGGTTGATTCTTTCAGCAGCGATCGCACCCTTGAGATTGTTCAGAACTATCCCGTGCTCCGGGTACAGCATCCCTTTGAAACTCACGGGCGCCAGCGGACTTGGATGTTGCAAGAAGTCCCGTGCAAGTACGAATGGGTTTACATCCTCGAATCCGACGAGCGGATGACACCTGCACTGTTTGCTGAATGCTTAAAGGCGATCGAAAGTCAAGAATATATCGGCTATTACGTCGCTGAAAAAGTAATATTTATGGATCGCTGGATTCGCCGCAGCACTCAATTTCCCCGCTATCAAATGCGCCTGTTTCGCAAAGACCAAGTGTGGTTTACTGACTACGGTCACACCGAACGGGAAGTTTGCAACGGGCCTACTCACTTTCTGAAGGAAACCTACCCTCACTATACTTGCAGCAAAGGTCTTTCTCGCTGGATTGAAAAGCACAACCGCTACTCAACAGACGAGGCGGCTGAAACCCTCCGTCAATTAGAAGCCGGTCAAGTAAATTGGTGGGATTTATTGTTTGGCGCGTCGGAAGTGGAAAGGCGCCGAGCTTTGAAAGATTTTTCTTTGCGTTTACCTTTGCGACCAGTCGTCCGCTTTTTCTATATGTATATTTTACTAGGCGGATTTCTCGACGGTCAAGCGGGATTAGCTTGGTGTACGCTGCAAGCTTTTTATGAATATTTAATTTTGCTGAAAGTTTGGGAAATGAAGCATATGCCACTGCCAAATTTAGACGGTGCGAAAGAAGAATCTATTTCGGAAGTAGTAACAGTTGATTCGCCTAAAGTTTCATCGAATATCTAATAATAGGTAATAGGTAATAGGTAATAGGTAATAGGTAATAGGTAATACCAATTTAATGGGTCGTTGCATATATCTCGATCCCCCTCGCATCCCCCTTAATAAGGGAGTAGGGTGTGAGTAGGGGTTGACGAAAGAGCAGAATCTTGTTCCACACCCCCTACTCCCCTACTCCCCTTATTAAGGGGGGTTAGGGGGGATCAGATTCTATGCAGCCTCATAAAAAACTGGTATTACGCCCTTGAAGCTGCTAGTAATAGTAGATCCGCTCTTCATCAGAATTATTCGTCTCTGCTATCTAAAACCCGGACTTTGCCGGACATTAGTTGACACTTCCTCGGGGAGCGACGGCGCAATTAACCCTCTGTGTCCAGACTCGGTTTAGCCACCCGAGCATATTGTGCTAAATTCACAGCAGCATTGAAATCTCGATCGGCCACAAATCCACAAGCAGAACACTCATAAACCCTAGCATTCAGAGACATGGGCTGTTGTTGACCGCAGTTAGAACATAACTGAGTTGATGGATACCAGCGTGATACTAAAACTACACAGGAACCATAGCGCTGTGCTTTGTACTCAATTTGTCGCCTAAATTCGGAAAAATTGGCATCAGCAACCGCACCCGCCAGTTTATGGTTAGCCATAATTCCTGATACATTTAAGTCCTCAATCGCTACAACAGCGTGGTTTTTGCATATATAAGTTGTAGCTTTATGAGTCGCATCAAGTCTGATGTTTTTCACTCGTTGATGAGCCGCTGCTAACCTCAACTTTTGTCGCTGATCTCGTTGGCTACCATGAAGTTTGCGCTGCAACTGGCGCTGCAAGCGTGCTAGTTTTTGGCGCGCTTTCCTCAAAGCTTGGGGATTGGCAATTACCAAGCCACTCGACAGGGTAGCCAACTGTTTAACTCCCAAATCCACACCTACAAAGTCAAGGGATTTAGGCGTAACTTTTGGCTCTATTTCATAGGTAAAGCTGATGTACCAGTTGCCAGCTTCTTGCGAAATGGTAAATTTTTTTGTGGTGACGTGAGGCAAGCCTTCATAAGTGGATACCCAGCCAAGGGTGGGTAACTTCAATCGAGAGCAGCCCACAGGTATTGGTCTGCCACTAGCATCGATGGTAAAACTATCGTGCTGACCCTTTTTTTTGAACTTGGGATTACCTGTCTTACCCGAAAAGAAGTTCCCAAATGCCCTACCCAGATGCTCGAAGGCATATTGAGTCACTTTCTGGCAAATGCCTGGTTCTTTCATCCAAGGATAGACAGGCTTCACGTGATTGTTAAAAAACTTCTTCAAGACCAAAGAATTAGGCTTCAATCCCTCACAATAAAGTGTTCGCCATGTCGCCAGTCCCCAATTAAAAGTAAACCGAGCAATACCCGCGTGTTTGGCCATTAACACGGCTTGGGTATCGGTGAGTTTTAACTTGGTCTTGAGGGCAGTGTACACGACGGTCGTGGGTAATTCAAGTGATGCCGATTATAACATATGTCGCTCGGATGTAATACTTATTCCGGGAATGTCCTTGTTTTTGTGCTTCTAGTAATTACTCTCTTCTCTTTCTCTGCGCTCTCTGCGTTCTCTGCGGTTAAATCATTCCGATGCAGTTAGAGAGTCGATGGCAGAGTGTCCCCCACCATCTCTCCTACAAAACCGTGCTTGCGACTTTCACCGCACACGGCTCCTGAGTGATGTAATCCTGGTTATGGATACAGTACGATCGCATCACGAGATGATTTATACCGCTTGATAGTTTTCCTTTTACCCCTACATCCCACCATCAGATTTTTCTGTGGCATTAGGCTTTTAAAGGGTTACTCAGTCTCAATCTTTTACACCACCGGGCGCTGTCAGCAGATCTCTGCTATTACAGCAGAGCTTTAGCTTCTGCAACCATCCCTCACACTCACAGCTTACGGCTAGCAACCTACTTATTTTTAAGGGCTGTGAGAGCTTTACTTCGTTCCGATTACACATTGGTTGAACATGACAGCGTAATGCTTTCCACCGGGTTTTTTGGGCAGTGCTGATAAGTCAATCCGATAATTGCTTATGCCCTATCCTTGCCTTTTGGCTTGGTCTATCAGCCATTTGACCATCTATCATAACGGTGGTTCAGACACATTTTTGCTTTCGCTACGCATATGTTCTGGCTCGACAGCTACTCCATTTGGCTAAGAGTCTTTCTGCCTTTTATCCCCGCTTTATCCTGTTAGTTGCTACCTAACAAAATAGGGGATATGCTTTTACCGCTGCACCTGCGGACTGGGACTTGACTTAACGTCTCACCCAGAAGTGTAATCAGTTATCACTAACTCGCAGCGGAGTCAGGCTAACCGTCCCTGGATAGGAGAACCTATCCATTTAGGCTAAACGAATCGCACACCAGAATTGATATAAAGAATAATCAACAGTCAACGGTCAACCCCCAAAGGGTCAACCATCAACCGTCAACCATCAACCCTCATCAAAACTCTTGAGATTTTGCTGCTGTTTTTGCCCGATCGAGCTTCAAAATCAACACACCCAAAGGCGGCAAACACAAATCGATCGAATAAGCACTGTTGTGGAACCACCACTCATCAGTCCACTTGCCCCCCAAATTCCCCATATTGCTGCCACCGTACTCCCGCGCGTCGCTATTAAACAACTCCGTATAGAAACCCGGTTCCGGCACTCCTACCCGATAATGAGAATGTGGCTGCGGCGTAAAATTGCAAACCGTCACCACAAACTGATCGCCATCCTTCTCGCGACGCACAAAAGCCACCACGCTGTGCCGGTTATCACTGCAATCAATCCAGTCAAACCCGTCCTCAGCAAAATCTTGACTGTAAAGTGCCGATTCGCTGCGGTACAAATGGTTTAAATCCTTAAAAAACAGCTTCAACTTTTGGTGTGGCTCAAATTGCAGCAAACGCCACTCCAAATCCCCCCAAACGTTCCACTCTTGCCACTGGCCGAACTCCATCCCCATAAACATGGTTTTCTTGCCTGGGTGAGCAAACATAAAAGTAAACAAACACCGGACGTTCGCACACTTTTGCCATTCGTCTCCTGGCATTTTCCCAATGATATGGCTCTTGCCGTGAACTACCTCGTCGTGGGATAGCGCCAGCATAAAATTCTCGCTGTGGTTGTACCACATACTGAAAGTTATGTTGTTCTGGTGAAACTGGCGGAACCACGGGTCCATGTGGAAATAGTCCAACATATCGTGCATCCACCCCATGTTCCACTTCAGATTGAAGCCCAAACCGCCTACATAAGTCGGCCAAGAAACCATCGGCCAAGAGGTAGATTCTTCGGCGATCGACAGTGCACCAGGGAAATAGCTGAAAATTGTATGATTGACCTGCCGCAGAAAATCTGCCGCCTCGATATTTTCGCGCCCCCCGTACTGGTTAGTCAGCCATTCTCCGGGTTCGCGACAGTAATCCAAATACAGCATCGAAGCCACCGCATCCACCCGAATCCCGTCGATGTGGTACTTGTCAAACCAGAACAGAGCGTTTGCTACTAAAAAATTCCGCACCTCGTTGCGGCCGTAGTTAAATACCAGGGTTCCCCACTCCTTGTGTTCGCCTTTGCGCGGGTCGGCGTGTTCGTACAAGTGAGAGCCGTCAAAGAAAGCCAAACCGTGACCATCTTTGGGGAAATGTCCCGGCACCCAGTCCACCAGTACACCAATGCCTGCGGCGTGGCATTGGTCAACAAAATACATAAAATCTTCAGGTTTGCCGTAGCGGGAAGTTGGGGCAAAATAGCCCGTTACTTGATAGCCCCAAGAACCGTCGAAAGGATGTTCTGCGATCGGCAGCATTTCGATGTGGGTGTATCCTAAATCTTTGACGTAAGGAATCAGTCGATCGGCCAATTCCCGGTAAGTCAAAAACCGCGCCCCTGGGTTGAGTTCCGAAACCTGCACTGCTGGTTCTATTTCCCCATTTGGCCGCACTGCGGGTTCGCTAGCACCCGCGTGCAGCCAAGAACCCATGTGGCATTCGTAAACCGAAATCGGCTGCGTCAGTTGGTCTGTGTGCCGCCGCTGTTCGATCCAAGCGCTGTCTTGCCAAGTGTAGGTGTCTAAGTCCGTGACAATTGATGCTGTTTTCGGTCGCACTTCTTGCTGGAAACCGTAAGGGTCGGACTTTTCGTAGGGATGTCCGTCTTGGTTTTTCACTTCGTATTTGTAGTGAGTCCCCGCATCGAGTCCCGGAATAAATAATTCCCAGATGCCGTTTTGGGATTTCCGCATTTGATGTTTGCGGCCGTCCCAATAGTTGAAATCCCCTAAAACTGAAACGTTGCGGGCATTGGGAGCCCAAACGGCAAAATACACTCCTGTGATGCCGTCTACTTGGGTGATGTGCGCCCCCAGTTTTTCGTAGATCCGGTGGTGATTGCCTTCTGAGAATAGGTGCTGGTCGAATTCTGTGAGTTTGGGCGATCGAAAGGCGTAGGGATCGTAGATGAAGCGCTCGTGTTCCCCTTCTTTGACCCGCAATTGATAGTTGGCTAGTTCTGGGGTGTCGATCGTACATTCAAAAAAGTGAGGGTGGTGTACCGATTGCATCGAGTATTCTGTCCTCGCTTCTGGTACAACCACCGATACGGCATCGGCATTCGGCAGATAAGCTCGCACGGCCCAGGCTTTTTTGCCGTTTTCTTCGATCGCGTGGGGGCCAAGCACTTCAAAGGGATCGTGGTGCTGGTTCCACACAATGCGGTCAATCTGTTCAAAGGGGACGGTCACGGGCATAAAACTACTTACCTTCAATTAACTAAATTGCTTTCAAAACCGTTGGTGGCGCTGCACTTTACATTTGTATACAATTGTCAATTACCCATCATCAATCGGAGTACCGATCTGATGGGGGCTTGTATCTGAACTCCACCGCAATTCTGAGAACCTTCGCAGGATTTCAGCTTTAGTTTCAACGCTCGACACATTGGGGCGCACTGACAAGGCGCCCGTACAAGTCCAGTCTTGCCGGACAAGCAACGTTCTCATGGCAATATTCCTGCTTCCTACCAAATCAGCGTGTAACTCATGTCCACAGCATTCGCATCGAAATAATAGTCCTTTATTCGGTCGGTTAGCCTTCGATGTGTGACCACATTTAGGACAACTTTGCGAAGTGTATTGAGCAGGGACTTTAGTGGCTAAAGAGCTATTCAAAATAGCCTTATAGTCAATATAGCCGTGTAATTCGGCAAAAGACCACTTAGCTTTATTCCGGTGAGCTTCACGCTGTTTCTTGCTAGCTTTTTTGCCAGATCTTGATTGAGTCCTATCCCGTATTCCGGTTAGGTCTTCTAATCCAATTAAGCTGTTAGGCTTAGCAATTTGCTTGCTGATTTGATGGTTAACATCAGCGATAAACCGTCTTTCTTTTCCAGACAAAGCGATTAATCTCCGCTTGGCCGAACGAGTGCCTTTACGCTGAAGAGTTTGCCTTGATTTGTGATAGCGGTCAGCCTTGTGTCTAGCTGACTGGGCTGAGTAGAATTTAGACTTGTTGTTTAAGTCTGTTTCTACGGCCAGGTAGCGCATTCCCACATCAACACCAGAAACTCTGGTTATTGTTAGTGGGTCAACTTCTGGCGTTGTAACTTCCAAGCTCACCATTAAATAGTAAGTTTTAGATGACCGCTGATAGACGATTTTAGCTGCGCCAATCTTAGAACCATTAGCAATTAAGGCTAAATGCTTATTGTAGCCATCATAATCAACTACTATTCGACCTTCAAGAGTGATAAGACTTACTTGTTGATTGGTTTTGAATGAGTAATCTCGCTGATAGTTCAATGTACAAGTTCTAGAAACGTATTTAGGAGCTTTGTCTAGTCCCTTATATCGTTTCTTGGTGTAGCCTTTGGCAATAGCATTGGTATTTTGTTTTACCTTAGTCCACAGGGTTTTGTATGTTGCAGAAACTTGTCTAGGTACATTGCAAGCCATTTGCGCTCCCAGCCCAAACCTAACTCTTAACTCGTTGTAGACAACTTTCTGCAACTTAGCCCCGTTACTGGTTTTACCTGCATCAAAGGCGACTCGTGAAGTATAGTTCAAAGCGTCGCGGTATGCCAAAGCAGTCTGAGACACCAAGGTTTTTTGCTCGGTTGTCAGATTTAATTTTAGTTTGGCGGTGATGGCTTGAGGCATTTTCTTCAACAAACTCTATTATTAGAGTATATCGTGAAATTAATTCGGTCAAGTCAGGAGTAAAGATTTGTTCATTCTTCGCCCGAAAGAGCCCCCCCATCTCAAGATGTTGTTTGGAGTGGGGGCGAGACTCCTTACTCACGCCCATTCCTCCCGCCACTAACCTGAGTACAGGTATAGTGGGGGAATCCTGCTGGTTTTGGTTGAAAACTTTATATTTTTTCCTAAATATCCTTGACTTTTTCTTGATTGTGTGGTATTGACTCGTTGTCAAAGACAAGATTCGGCTGCTAATCATTAATAGCTGAAATTTTCAGGCGGGCGATCGCTTTTAGGAGTGCTGTTTCATCAAGCCTGCTACTAGGTTTGAGCCATGCTCAAGCCACAGGGCGGGCTGCATTTTTTGTGGTAAAAGCATCAGGCCACAACCACAACCCAGGCTGTCATCCCCCGGCTAACCTGAGACAGGTTGAGCGGGGGACTTCCCGCCGAGAGGGTGAAAAAATGTGAGGAGCAAACCATTTTTCAGCAGCAGGCTAGGCCAGTTGGCCAAGCACCCTGCGATCATCCCTCTGGTTAGGGCTTTTTAGGAGCAGCAGGAGTAGCTGCGCCACCTGCTGCCGGAGTCTTTTCAGCCCCAGGAGTCTTTTCAGCCCCAGGAGTCTTTTCAGCCCCAGGAGTCTTTGGAGTTTCCTTGGTTACGGGAGGAGGAGGGGTCTTGCCTTCGGGAGGAGGAGTAGTGGTCTCACCACCGCAGGCGCCGAGAGCGGCAGCCAAGCCCAGTGCCAAAGTCAGACGAATCAATCCCTTGTTCATAAACACTCCTTAATATTGAAAACCCATCGCAAGGCATGGGATAGTGTACTTGAGAACTAATGCTGGCACGAATAGAGCGATGATTAGCTCGTTGATTACAATACTGCATTTAGTTACATAATCTCACACCAAATCTTAGATGATGGTGTGAGCCGACCCCCAACCCGATTCAAGGTATGTCGGATTTGTTTCGAGGTACAAAGGTTTCCCTCTCAAGCGTTCGATAGTGAGGAAGATGCGGGTCCCACTCCCCGAAGGTATGAATAATTTTTTCTACCCCCCCAGCATCCTAACCGGCAATGTTTTACTTTTTTGCAAATTCAGTCTAGTCAAAGAGGTTTGACTAGACCTTGGTAGGATAGTTTGGTTTGTCGATCGGGAGATTGGGTTGAAAACCCCCGTCCTTCTAGGACGGCTTGAATTTCTTAAATCCATCTTAAAAAATTCCTGTAATTGTTTGCGATCTACTATAGTGGTCGTGAGTTAAACTCCTTTGCCATCGTGAAACAGTTGAGACACACTTTTAGGCATCAGGTGTTAGCCACAGAGTGGCGATAACTCTGAAAACAGCTAGAGAATCAACTCTCTCTACCAGAGAATAAATAATTTGGTTTCATAGATTAAGTAGGGCGGGGCGGGCCCTCACTCTAGGTTTGTATCAAGCGTACGATGAGTGGAGATAGACCCAAAGAGGGTGACAGTGAGTTAGACTTGGCGATTGGTACTATTGTACGGTTGAGAGGTTTAAGGATTGCCTTTGGACAGTGCTTAAAGGTCAGTGGCTGAATTAAGAATCCCCACGCCTTGATAGCTGGGGAGTGTCAAGAGGTTGATTAACAGTAAGACTTTTTCTGACATTTGCTAACAATCACTTACATTGGCCCGAGGTCTTTATGTCGTGTAGAATGAATTTAGCCGCTCGGATTTAGGTGAAAAACCTTGGTAGTAAGCAACCTCTATCTAAATAAGTTGCCTCTACAGTATCAAAGCAAATAAAATCAAGATTGGCTAAATGCGGTCACGCAAAAACCAAGCTGAACGCTCATAGTACAAGTGCTTGTAGAGATTTCTACGGGCATTGGTTGATACGCCTTAGTTGAGAACTGAGCTCAACTTATGTATTTGTTAGCAAACGTTAGCAAAAAAGTATCGGTATCTTTGGTGAAGTACCCACCACCAAATAGGGGACTTAGGCCTCCTTAGCTGAAACAGCATTCATCCCCGCGCTCTACCCGCCTCGGGTGAGCGAGGGGATGAATGCGAGTGAGCCGCCGATTCCACCTGTCCACGAGACGCTCTCGTCGCAGCCAGCGTGAGATGGGCGGGTGGATGAGAAGGGGAACAAAATCCTTGATTGACCATTAGCTTGTTTTGTTTGATCATGGTTCTAGTAACTGCGATAAAATTTATTGTGTTGAAGGCGGTCAAAGTCAGAATTTATCCAAACACCCTGCAACAAAGTCATTTGGCGCAAGCAGGCGGCTGTGTTCGATGGATATGGAATCAATCTCTGGCTACGATGTCCCAAACCTACAAGGAAACTGGGAAGGGCGTATCGGCTTTGACGATGAAGAAACAGATTCCAGTATGGAAGACCGAGCATGAATGGCTGAAGCAATGCTATTCGCAGTGTCGGCCGTCGTCCGTACTTAATTTGTCTCAAGCTTTTATCAATTTCTTTGATGGTCGAACAGGAGATCCGACCTTCAAAAAACGTCAGGGCAGACAGTCGATGCAATACCCTCAGAACGTTAAAATCATGAGGGATTCTGAGATTAAATTCCCTGGCAATCTTAGACTGGTTAAAGCTAAAATTCATCGCGATCTTGTTGGTGATTTAAAGACTGTGACGGTATCCAAAATGCCTGATGGTCGTTATTATGCTTCATTGCTGATGGAGGATGGTATTGACAATCTAGTGACAAATAAAGACGGTAAAGCTATTGGTATCGACCTTGGCTTACTAGATTTTGCAGTCACATCTGATGGCTCGAAATACCAGAACCCTCGACATCTCAAAAAGTACGAACGCAACTATCAGCGTAAACAGCGCCAGCTATCTAGAAAGAAGGACAAGACAACCAACAGACGACGCAAGGCGTGTCGAGCTGTAGCCAAAGTCCATGCAAAAATAGCTAGAGTCCGTGAAGATTTCCGACACAAACTATCCCGTAAGGTAGTTAACGAAAACCAAGTGATTGTGGTCGAAAATCTGGCAGTAAAGAACATGGTTAAAAATCATTGCTTGGCTAAATCCATTGCTGATGCTGGCTGGGGAAGGTTCTGCACTATGCTCAAATACAAAGCAGAAAGTGAAGGTAAAATCTATCTAGAAGTAGGTCGCTTTTTCCCGTCATCTCATCTGTGTTCAAACACTTTACTGTCGTTGCCAAAGATGGAGCTATCGGTACGTGAATTTGACTGTCCCCACTGCTCTAAGCGACACGATCGAGACATTAATGCAGCTATTAATATCAAGAATGAAGGCTTACGGTTATTGACGTTGGGAACCAGCGTTACTGCCAAGGGAGGCAATGTAAGACCAAAACAGTATGGGCGTAAGTCTACTACTGTCGAGGCGGTTGCCCTTGAACTTGGAAGCCCGCTCTCTATCGCGTAGCGATGAGAGTCGGGTAGTTCACTTAAACTGAACTCTAGGTATTGGTGAATTTTATGACTGCTGCTATTAAATCTCTCTCTTCGATCAAAAACCGAAGCCGCTCTCAATCGGCCCGCAAGCCCGCTGTCGCCCCCAAAAACAGCAAAGTTACTCCCATTTCCCGATCGAGGCGGGCGAAGACAGAGCCGGCACTGCCTAACTACTCGGTAGCCGAACCAGCCCAGCCTGGGCCCAGGCCCAGAGCATCCGCGATCAAAGTCCTGCCCAATCCTCAGTGGCAGCCCCTGTGGCTACGATCGCTCCTAGGGGTGCAGCAGGCCTCTACAGTTGCAGTTGTCTTGCTGTTGGGAGGAGCTTTGAGTCTCTATGGCTTAACTGTTTACGGCGAACAGCGCTGGACGATTGAGTATCAAAAGCTGGAAACTCTGCGCCGGAGCGAACAGCAGTTGAGCGCTGCTAGCGAAGTGTTGAAACACCAACTGGCTAAAGAGGCGGAAAATCCAACAACGGGTTTAGCACCGCAGAAGCCTTCAGAAACGATTTTCTTGTCGCCAGTGCCTGAAAGTCGATCGCCCCAAGCGGATCGGGTCCCAAACTCAGAAACTGCTCGCAAGCATCAAGCTGCTGTTGAAACGCCCCTGGGCTATTGATTCGGGGAATGGGGCATGGGGCATGGGGGATGGGGGATGGGGGATGGGGAATGGGGCATTGCTAATTGGTAGTAAATCACCAATGACTAATGACTAATGACTAATGACTACTGACTACTGACTACTGACTAATGACTACTGACTAATGACTACTGACTAATGACTACTGACTACTGACTACTAACTTATGAGCTATGACCCCCGTTTTGACCGCTACCGATCGCCGAACTCGAAACGCCCAAAACAGCAGGACGATCGGACGAACTGGGCTAAACCAACGAAAAGGTCTGTTTCCGGCAACCCTAGCAGGCAGCCCAAACAGCAGTCGCAGCGCTTAAAACCTAACAAGTTCCGGTTGTGGGCTGTGTGGGCGGTGTTGATGCTGGGGGGGCTGGGGCTGGCTGTGAATTTGGTTTATTTGCAGGTGACGCGATCGACCGCGCTGCAAAAACAGGCCCAGGAGCAGCAAACTAGCAAAACTAAGCCGTTTGTGCCGAGACGCCCGATTATTGACCGCAACGGGAATGTTTTGGCGATCGACAGACAGGTGTACACGCTCTACGCTCACCCGAAGTTATTCAAGCACACAAAGGCGGAAATCGCAGCTAAATTGGCTCCCATGCTCCCCATCAAAGTTAGGGCGGGGAATACGGCGGAAACAGAATTGCTGCAAAATTTCAACCTGGCTGAAAGCGGGATTAAACTTGCTGATTGGCTACCTCAAGAAGTGGCCGATCGAGTGGGTAGGATGCAAATTAAAGATAGTCTGGTGGATGGCTTGGAGTTGGTGCGACAGCAGCAGCGTTTTTACCCGCAGCAGGAATTAGTAGCCGATGTCCTTGGTTATGTGGATGAGGATCGGAAGGGGCAAGCAGGGGTAGAATACAGCCAGCAGAATTTGTTGGAACGATCGATGCCGTCGATTCAATATAGCAAGTCGATCGATGGGAATTGGGTTCCCGATGGACTGTCGGCGGGATTTGTCCAATTGGATGACTTGAAATTGCAATTGACGATCGACAGCCGTTTGCAGCGGGCGGCGCGGATTGCTCTCAAGGAAAAAATGGAGAAACACGAGGCGAAGCGGGGCACGGTGATTGTGATGGATGCCCGTAATGGGGAGTTGCTGTCGATGGTGGCGGAACCTTCTTATGACCCGAATCAGTATTTTAATTTTGGTTTGGAACGTTATAAAAATTGGGCTGTAACTGATGTTTACGAACCTGGTTCGACTTTTAAAGCGATTAATGTAGCGATCGCCCTAGAAGCGGGTGCCATCAAAGGTGATAGTGTATTTAACGACGAAGGTCGGATTTACATGAATCCCTGGACTATTCAAAATGCGGATTACCGATCGGCAGGGGCGCGCGGCCCTTCGACGGTGACAGATATTTTGAAACGTTCTAGTAATGTGGGGATGGTTCACATTATGAACACCATGAAACCTTCTCTTTACTATCAAGCTTTAGAAAAACTGGGACTGGGACAAAGTGCGGGAACAGATTTACCTTTTGAAGTAACCAGTCAGCTAAAAAATCGAGAGCAATTTATTAATTCTCCGGTGGAAGTTGCTACTACTGCTTTTGGTCAAGGTTTTTCGATCACTCCGATTCAATTGGTGCAGCTTAATGGGGCTTTAGCAAACGGTGGCAAGTTAGTAACTCCTCACGTTGTGCGGGGACTTTTCGATCGGGAAGGCCAAGCTTATTGGAAGCTTCCGAGGGCTGTAGTGAAGCAAGTTTTTTCGCCGGAAACTACTAAGCAAGTTTTAGAAATGATGGAAAGTGTTGTTGATGGAGGTACGGGGAAAGCCGCACAAATTCCCGGCTATCGGATTGCGGGGAAAACGGGTACGGCTCAAAAAGCTAGTGTTGGTGGTGGTGGTTATTCTAAGGCGATAATTACTAGCTTTGTGGGGATTATGCCTGTGAACGATCCTCGGTATGTGGTTTTGGCGGTGATTGATGAGCCGAAAGGGGGTTCGGGGGGGACTGTGGCGGGGCCGATTGTGGAGTCGGTGATGGAGGCGCTGATTAGTATTGAGAAGATTCCACCTAGTCAGAAGTAGCAAGGTCGGACACTCCACCGTGCCCTTCTTTGTGTCAACAATCGCCTGAAACCCTTGGTATCTCTCGCTTTTACGCTAAGTCTAGATCCCCCTAAATCCCCCTTAAGAAGGGGGACTTTGATCGGAATCTTGTCCCCCCCTTCTTAAGGGGGGTTAGGGGGGATCTGGGACTAATAGTCAAACAACAGTCTCTGACTGGGTTTGACCTTAAGTTGACACTAAGAAGGGCACTGCCGTGTCCTGATTGCGGCCGTGTCCTGATTGCGGCCGTGTCCTAATTTCGGGCAATGCCGTTTCCCTACCCCCAAATCATCGATCGCGCGATCGCATTTAACCATCCCCGATTCCTAGGGAGACTCCAGGAGCCCTTCTTTGTGTCAACAATCGCCTGAAACCCTTGGTATCTCTCGCTTTTACCTAAGTCTAGATCCCCCTAAATCCCCCTTAAGAAGGGGGACTTTGAGAAGAATCTTGTCCCCCCCTTCTTAAGGGGGGTTAGGGGGGATCTGGCCTTAATAGTCAAACAACAGTCTCTGACTGGGTTTGACCTTAAGTTGACACTAAGAAGGGCACTGCCGTGTCCTGATTGCGGCCGTGTCCTGATTGCGGCCGTGTCCTAATTTCGGGCAATGCCGTTTCCCTACCCCTAAATCATCATCGCGCGATCGCATTTAACCATCCCCGATTCCTAGGGACACTCCAG
Organism: Microcoleus sp.; assembly: GCA_042408215.1. Lineage (GTDB taxonomy): Bacteria > Cyanobacteriota > Cyanobacteriia > Cyanobacteriales > Microcoleaceae > Microcoleus. Next base: position 428,466 of record JAYFMW010000006.1, read on the forward strand.
GAGCCCTTCTTTGTGTCAACAATCGCCTGAAAGCCTTGAGAAATCTAGTTCACAGTCGAGTCTAGATCCCCCTAAATCCCCCTTAAGAAGGGGGACTTTGATCGGAATCTTGTCCCCCCCTTCTTAAGGGGGGTTAGGGGGGATCTGGCCTTAATAGTCAAACAACAGTCTCTGACTGGGTTTGACCTTAAGTTGACACTAAGAAGGGCACTGCCGTGTCCTGATTGCGGCCGTGTCCTGATGGCGGCCGTGTCCTGATTTCGGGCAATGCCGTTTCCCTACCCCCAAATCATCATCGCGCGATCGCATTTAACCATCCCCGATTCCTAGGGAGACTCCAGGAGCCCTTCTTCGTGTCAACAATCGCCTGAAACCCTTGAGAAATCTGGGTTTTACGCCAAGTCTAGATCCCCCTAAATCCCCCTTAAGAAGGGGGACTTTGAGAAGAATCTTGTCCCCCCCTTCTTAAGGGGGGTTAGGGGGGATCTGGCCTTAATAGTCAAACAACAGTCTCTGACTGGGTTTGACCTTAAGTTGACACTAAGAAGGGCACTGCCGTGTCCTGATTGCGGCCGTGTCCTGATTGCAGCCGTGTCCTAATTTCGGGCAATGCCGTTTCCCTACCCCCTAAATCATCATCGCGCGATCGCATTTAACCATCCCCGATTCCTAGGGACACTCCAGGCGCCCTTCTTTGTGTCAACAATCGCCTGAAACCTTGGTATCTCTCGCTTTTACCTAAGTCTAGATCCCCCTAAATCCCCCTTAAGAAGGGGGACTTTGAGAAGACTCCTGTCCCCCCCTTCTTAAGGGGGGCTAGGGGGGATCTGGCCTTAATAGTCAAACAGCAATCTCTGACTGGGTTTGACCTTAAGTTGACACCAATGGGCACGCTTGAGTGTCCTGATTGCGGCCTTGTCCTGATTACTGCCTTGTCCTAATTTCGGGCAATGCCGTTTCCCTACCCCTAAAACATCATCGCGCGATCGCATTTAACCATCCCCGATTCCTAGGGAGACTCCAGGAGCCCTTCTTTGTGTCAACAATCGCCTGAAACCCTTGAGAAATCTGGGTTTTACGCCAAGTCTAGATCCCCCTAAATCCCCCTTAAGAAGGGGGACTTTGATCGGAATCTTGTCCCCCCCTTCTTAAGGGGGGCTAGGGGGGATCTGGCCTTAATAGTCAAACAACAGTCTCTGACTGGGTTTGACCTTAAGTTGACACTAAGAAGGGCACTGCCGTGTCCTGATTGCGGCCGTGTCCTGATTGCAGCCGTGTCCTGATTTGATTAATCTCAGTAACAAAATCTATTTTTATCGTTGTCTGGATTAGGTTTGCTTTGTCTTTGGGCGATGCGTTTGTGCCCTAAAATTGTAGAGATGATGACGCATCGATCGCCATTTTTGAGATGAGGATGATATAGTGTTAGGGTTCCTTTTGCTTGTATACTGGTTAGACCGCACTCGTCACTGACTTTATACACTGGGCAACCTTGGTAATTGAATAGGGCACGCCAGACAGTTCCATTTTCTTTGACTAGATTTGTGTTCTCATTGACCTTACGCAATGTTGTGTCATTTGTATTGATCTGAATTTGGGGCTCTAAGCTTTTCCATTCACCGGCGGGTACTTTGGCTGGGGAAATATCGGATTTGTGAACTGCTACTTGTACTGTTTCTCCGACTTGTTTGAAGCTGGCTTGGTATGCGATGTTGTCGCGTTTGGCGTTGCTGCGGGCTGTTACCATTGCGGAATAAGCTCTGTCTAGTGATAGTTTTAAGCGGTAGTTGTTGATGAACATTAGCCAGCTTGGGGCGACGAGGGCGCTGAATATTCCGATGATTAAGACGATGATTAATATTTCAAGCATTGTAAAACCCGCAGCAGATGCAGTTGCTCTGCTTTTGATCGCTTTATTTATTGACATTTGGATGCACTCCTAAATGTTTGGGTTGAAAAAAAGTTAGGGCGGCTATTTTAGATTTGGTTTATTTTAAGTGCTGAATTTGGTGTTTGTGTAGATCGGTATTTACTGAATTTTGGGAAAATGCCCGATCGCACTTTCGATGTGGATCATATTTGTGAGGGATCGATCGCATTTTGGATCGATGAATATGGAAAACCAGGGTTTTGTAGGGGTAATGTTTCGGTGCCTACCCCACCCCACTTTCAACGCGAGGTTTCTACTGGCTATTTTGCTTGATTGACGTCAATAGTTGATTTCATGGTTAGACGATTATTTGTTTTAGTTCTAATAGCATAGTTTGTCTGTTTTGATTGGATTTGCAATATAAAATAATTTAAATTAATATATCTTAACAATTCAGGACTGACGCGGAATTGATGTTAGAGATTGAAAAAATATCTGCGGGGCTACGGGCAACCCGTCCCTTCATCAGTTGTCATTGCTCCTAAAATGGTTTGAACAATCACACACTTTTTCGCACCAGGAACAGGAGCAACTGTGACAGAAAAGCCATCAGTTATTTGTCGTGGTGTTTGAGTCTGTATTAATGGGCTTGTGATGTTTCCTTGATAATCAAAGGTAATTGATTTGATTGTCTTATCTGCATTAGCTTGAGTTGAAAGTACAATAGTGCCGGGTTTGATTTCACCGCCGCCGTTGAAAGTCACTGTTTGTATCGGAGAGGTTGTTGTGAGAGCGGTTTGTAGGGGAGGGTTTGTGGTCGGATCTGTTAGGTTAATCGTAACTTTTGGCGGATCGACAGATGTATCAAATGTAACTGTGATATTGCGCTTATTTCGCTTTGCTTCGCTTTGTGCACTTCGCAAGGTTTGGAAAACGCGATCGTTCACAGTGCGAACCCTTTGATTGTTGATGAATGCCAGCCAACCGGGAACGGCGATCGAGGTTAGTATACCTACGATCAACACTATCATCATCATTTCTAGAAGAGAGAACCCCTCATCGCCCTTTCTGGATGTTGGAAATTGCGGGTTGCTAGTCTTAGAAATCTGCAAGACTTTTAATAATATTGGGATTTTCATTTTACTCTCCTGTGTGCTCTGCTATTGGCGCGATTCGGAAATCAGTATCAGACATCAGTTATTTTCCTACCGCACCGAGACCTTTTACTTGCACGGTTGTTATTGGGAAAAATGCCAATTTGTTGGGATCATAATCAACATCGTTGAGTTGAATGCGGCGCAGGCTATTTCCTCTGATTGTGACTCTGGCTATGTTATTAGATGTATCAACACAAGCGTAGAAGCTGTTGGTTGAGTTGTCTGTTATTTTTAAAGTTGTTTCTGGGACTGCTATGTTAGTTTTTAGGTTGATAGGATTACCAAGAGCAGTCTGGCATTCAGTGCCTGTGACTGTCGGCCCTGCGCTGTGGTCGATGTAGTTAACCAATACTTCATGATTGGGAAAACCGGCTCCCGTCGTCACATTTACCGTGGGCTTACTCAAGTCAAAACTTGTATTAAAAGCTATATCTCGTTGTTGAGTGTCTTTTGTTTCAGTATCACTGTAGTAAAGATCTGCCATACTTGTCGCGTTAGGGTTTCTGATTCCATCCGTAATTTCGTAGCGAGCAATGCGGGTAGGACAAGTGCCTCCTGAAGGCTGACACCAAGTAGCGTCGCTGTCTTTAAACTGGTAGTAGGCAACTAATGAAAGTACATAGGTGTCGTCGCATTTACCAGCGTTACTTGGCAGGTCGCAGGTTTTTGGTGTTACCGTCTCAGCAACTTTTGGGTTAAAAGGAATAGAATTTTTCCTCGGTTGCTGCTTCCAAAATACGAGGATCGGAGTTCCATTATCAGGTTTAGGAAGTTGGTCTTTGATAGCAGGGATGCCTGTAGGAGTAGTGGTGGGAGTGCTGGTAGTAGCGGGATTATTATCATAAATATAAATAGCTTGGCTCAAATCTTGGGAGATGAAATCAGCGGCGGCCTGAATATCTTGCTCGGTGTTTGATTTGACTTGTTCTCTCCTGTCGGTATTCAGCATATCCACTACAAAGGTGAGCATCGGCGTAATGATCAGAAATGCCATAATCGAGCCGACTAATAGCTCGACGAGAGTCATGCCTTTTTCTGTTTGAGCTGGCCCGGAGCGGTTTCGCTGGTGCTGACTTTTTAGAAGCAACCTGAGTAAAGTTTTCATTTTGACTTTTCCTCTGTCAAATGGGGGGAGCGATTTTAATCTAATAACAAGGAATTTGCTAGTGACACTTTAGAGAACCATCTTTGAGGCGATCGCACAACGATCCATACGCGGAGGCCTCTCCTGTAGGGGGAATTTGTGATTGCATTACCACCAAAGGCGCTTGAGGATTGCCCAGAGCGGAATTAGCGACTGATTGCTGTGTAGTTGTCATCGTCTTTCCGGTAAACCCATCCGCCCGGTAAACCCGCACAGTCAGGTCGTAGCCTGTTGTTGTCGGATCGGTGGTCGGATTAGCTGGATTTCGCCAAGCGCCCTGAACGTAAAAGTCTTTGTTGCTGTTGGGGGAACAACCTCCCCCATCCGTGTCAACGCAGTACAAAATAGCAAGGTTTGTAGGAGCAGCAGGAATAGTAGCAGCATCTGCGACAGGGAAACCTGTATCTGTCGATTTGATCGCCCCCGCTCGCAAACCATCAACGTAAGCTCTCCCCGCCATCGCAGCCAGTTCGATCCGCCGCGCTTGGACGCGAATTGCTACTGAGTAGGCCATCACAGGGGCGATCGCAATCATCAGTACCGAAACCACAACCATCGCTACCAACGACTCCATAATCGTGTAGCCAGAATCTTGTGGCTTCGATTTTTGGGCGCAACTCCCAGATTTACTCTCAGTCGGCTGGCTGCTGAATTCTGTTTCTGTCTTTGCTCCCTCGAATAACAAGGGTTGCGAGTAGCTGTTGTCTTTTAGTAGTTTATTCATGATTAGGCACCTGCTTTAGATTTGCAGAATGAATCTGTTGGGCGCAAATTGCTACTGACAGCTTTCGTTGTCCCCGCAGTGTCATCAATGAAGGCACACAACAATGTTTGTACCCACTCATCATCGCGAGGTACTTCCTGGAAATACTCGTCCGGGGTGCGTTTTGTGGGAGGAGTCGTGAACTTTCGGGTAAACAAGTCGGGCGGCTGAGATAGTAAGCCCAAGTCATAACCCCAATTCCGAGCAGGAGGGCTGAAGAAGGGAATGCTACCGTTGCCGCATCAGTTCTGTATGAAAGCTTTTGGAACACCGCCATTGTAAGTGACTGCGGGTGGGGCTGGGCTCGGTGGGTTTGGCGGTGAATCGAAAAGACTCCGCAACTTAGTGGAGTGAAGCTTGTCTGCTGCGACGCCTCCAGATCTAGAATCGGGATATAGGGCGCGGTGTTGTAGGCACTCCGACCGAACTGAATAAAGGAACCCTGGATATTTGTGGAAACTGCCCCGGAATCCCAGCTTTCCAAGAAGCGGGGCAAGTTTTGCAGACCGCCGTTAAAGTCACCGACATTACCGAGCGATCGCGAAGGAGTATCGTTCGAGCCTACGACCATATTAAATGTTGTCGTGTACAGCCCTCGTTATCCACCCGGTCTTCCCTCACAACACCTGCACCTGTCTGGCAAGGTGGTCGATGAAGCAGCCGCTGGCGCCGCCGTCACAGTTTGGATCTGCAAAACCGGCATGAGTAGCGGCTGCGAGCTTTCGTTCGTTGCTTGTGCGACTAATTTTGGCAGATCTGCACCGCTCCCGTCCTTCAGCGCCTGGTTAAACACATAGGGAAGATTGTTCTGAGCCGTAAGTCACTGTAGTAGCGGCATACGCATCAGTCGTCGCAAACCACAGAGAATTATCTGTTGTTAAATTTGTGCCTGGCCCACTAACAACTGTAGCTGATGTTCCTGTGCCACTAATCCCTAATGGCACAGGAGTAGTTGGCGTATTAATGGGTAAGTGTAAGTAGGCGGGATAGTTGGAGGGCTAGCAGGAGTTCTCGTTCTCAAAAAAGCAACACGGCGGGGGAAGCGTTGCAATTCTGGGGTTGGCGGGGTAGCTGTTGTTCCGGCTCCGGCTATAAAGTCTGCACCGGTAATGTTAGTGTCTGCCCTTTTGGGTGTTGTCCCCAGAGTTACGAACCAGTCTGCATCCGTACACGCAGAAACCGGGATTTTGTTACAAACTTCCATTAAATACTCTGGGAATTTACCGCGCCGCTGCACTGGAGTGACGAAGTTGTTGAAGTAAGAACTGCTAACAGGATTGCTATTTTTTGCGTAGTTGTCGTCTGTAAGTGTTGTGCCTCCTGTGTTGACTAATTGACCGCTCGTAGCATTGAACGCCCCGCTGGAAAGTCCGTTTGTCACAAAGTTGTTGTTGAAAAATCCTTGCTGTTTGCGAAGCATTACAGCAGCAGCACCGGCATTATTTCTCAGGTCAAAATCTCCCTCGTTGCGGAAGCCAAAACGGTAATTTTTTGAAAGCAGGGTGACAGCATCTGCCAGTATGTTTGCGGGACGCCAGGTGTCGCCGGTTGTACATTTACCACCTAATCTGGGGTCGCTTGGGCGACAGGCAAAGTTCTTATTGAGGTTTGCGGCTGCGCGATCGTAAAAGGCACTCCAATCACCCACGGCCTGAGTAAACTCTTCGCCGGAGTGAGGGTTAAATTCGTCTTTGATGTAAACGGGCAAATTAGATGCCAAAGTCAGCCCCTTTTCCATGACTACATCCGCCACAGTAGCGGAGGAACCAGGAACTCTGCCTAGCTCCTTACCATTAACAAGTAGAATTCCGTTGGGCTTGCGAGTAGGGTCTAGCCGGGAATCTGTGGGGCTGACTGTTGCGCTGCTACTTTCATCTATGCCACCTGCGGCAAGACCAGGGCGAGCACTGCGATCGGGCAGGGCATCATCTCGGCTGGCATAAATAATCCCGCTGTTTGGCAGTAAATACTCGTCCGTTCCAAATTTAGTCCTTCGCAGTACATCGAGGTCTATCTGAGTGGCACGAATTTCTAGGGGTTGCCTTTCTTCTAAGGGCTGGTTGTAGTTCCCTGTTAGCTTTGCTGCTGGTGGGTTTTTACCATCGTGGTCGAGACCTAGTTTACTGCTGAGCGTAAAGGCTTCGTTAACGTTTGGGGTAGTCCGGTCATCGCGATCGATCGCCTTGATTTCTCTAGCATTCAAAAATGCTACTTCTTGGATAGCCCCGTGAGGAATCAGTGCCGGATTGGGAGGCCTATCTCGCCCTTAAGTATCTGTAGCGCGCAATTCGTTGAGTCGATCGCAGCTTTTTCTGCCAAAGTGCGATCGGTGTCTGCTTTCTGAAGAGCATCTCTCAACGGCTTATTAGCAAACCGACCGTCGGGGAAGACTAAATTAGCTTGCATATCCAAAGCGGCTTCTCCGCCACTAAGCAAGCCTGTTGTAGCAGAAAGCGTTGAAGCGGCACCCGGTCGCGCTTTCGGGGGGGCGTAGGTGATGCCGTTGTTGGAGCCGATAAAGGCCTGCCGTGTTCCCAGTCCAGGTGCGCGTGTTGCGATATCTGGTGCGAGCGCTCCCTGGCCGCTGACATCGGTTAGGCTTCCCGTCGAGATGTTTTTCGCTGTGGAAGCGTTGCTAGGGTCGTAATAGCTGCTGACGCAGGCCAGCGGTTTGTCATTCAACTCTCCCTTGGCCGGGGGATTATCTTCATAGTGATAAACTGCTGTCGCCCGCATCCGCAAGTCGCCCTTGGCATATTTCTTAGCGGTGGTAGCCTGCTCAACAATACCTGGAAGTAGAGTAGTAGAGGCGACTGCTGATGGGAGAGTTGCGCTGATATCGGTAGAACTAGACCAAGCTGGGAGCCAGGGAGTCCAGTTACCGGCAACATTATCATATACTTGTGACCCCGGCCCCAGCGGTGACATCGGCATGGAGTCCGGCCAGACGACGCGGTACTGCTCAGTGGCGGTCGTTGTTGGGTCGTCGTAGTAAGTATTCGTGTCCCCAGTTACGGTGGCACCATTTGAAGGATTTATCCAACTAGGCGGCGGCAGGAATGAATTAGTGCGATCGTAAACCCCTGCACCAGTGATGACGCGCAAACCGCCAATGCCATCCAAGGGATTTTTCGGATTTCTCGCCGCTGCTTGTTCCCAAAAACTGCCGCGATCGGTCGTTCCTACATCAGCGATCTTTGTCACCTGGGACGATCGAGTGCGGTCTGGGGCGGCTAATCCGTCGGGGGTAGAATTCCACTTCCCTCCTGGGATTGGGTCTGGCTTACTGGTAAATGCCAATTTGGCGGCGTCCCATCTCTTGGCTGGTAGGTTGTTACCTACGACAACGCGATCGCCCAGAAATTGTTCTTCTTCAGGTTCTTTTGAGGGGTCTGTTGCTTCTAGCTGACTAGGCGTTAGGTTGACTTTGGTTTCGGTCAGAGGTTTGTCCATTTGTCTACGGGTCTTAGGGTCTCTTTGCTTTCTAGAATGGGTAGGGGGTGTGGTCCGCCAGGTGTTGACCACGGAAGACCGTAGACCCGCCGTTGCGTCTCCTCCAAGCGGCACTTCCGCATAGGGAACCTTGCGGAGCATCTGTTTAAAATATCCTGTCAGCGCTTGTTTTCGATCTAGGTCTGATGGTCGCTGCCGCACTGACAACGGATCGTTAGTCTCCGGGTTGGGGCTGGCGGGGTCTCCCATCTGCGCTTCTACTAGCAAAGATAGGCGCTTTGTATAGGCTTCGTCGTTGTAAAGAACATTCAATCTAGAATCGCTAGTTGATTCCGTTGTATTCGCCTTAATTTCTGATTTTTTACTCAGCATGAATGCGTTTTTTCCGCTCGTAGGGAGGCTACCTTTTTTGAAAAGGTGCACGTCCACTGCATTCTTAACCGTGTTGTTACCAGACCAACCATTTACTACATTACCAGCCACAACAATTTTGCTACCTTCTTGTTCGTAGAAACAAGAATCTGGGCTGCTGACCTGATACATTTTTATGCTGTTAGGATTATTAAACCCTGTCACTAGCAAATTACTGTTTGTGAAGAGCCGCCCGTTTAGATTCAACGGAGGTCCCGGTGATATGTCTAGATCGTTTTCATAAACAACCGCGTTGTTGGCGATCGGAATAAGAGCTTGGTCTTGCTGATATTCCAGGGCTGAAATGCTAGAAGTTCCTGTGAATGCTTGATACGGTTTACTAGGATTGGCAGCAACATCTGCTGCTGTCATCGGTACGTTAACTGTATAAACGAAAAAACTTTTTTTAAGTTTGCCGTCTATCCTGTACCAGCCTGAGTCCCCCGCTAAAGTAGCGACAGTACCTCCACCCTGTTCGCAACCAGCCTTAAGTTTCCTCTGCGGTGGCTTTCTTGCTTCCAACGGCTCTCTTTTTCTTAAGAAGTCGCCCAAAGTAGGGCTTTTGGGCGTATCGTCTCTTGGGGGGGTGCGGAAGAATATGCCGTAGAGGGTAAAATTGTCAAATTTGCCATCGCCATTTGTATCGACGGGATATCTCCAAGCAGTATTTATAGATTCATTGGTTTCGAGATTAAAGCCAGTATCGTTAACCTTAAGATCGGGCCCTATGCCATTTTTACCGTCTAGGTCATACTTAAGTTTCAGGCGATCCTCGTCCCCAAAGGTATAACTATCGGGAACTACACTTCCACTTGTTGATTTGGGGTTGGCGATCGGAAAGTACAATTCTGTATCAGAAGGAGTACCCCTATCCTGGGTTTGCTCCAGCAGGAACTGAATTTTCGCTTTCGCCCGATCGATCGCGGGAGTCGCAGCCGCCAGCACCTGCTGGTTCACGCGCACGTTACGAGCCGTATTAGCCCGATCGAACGATCGCAGAGTAATCGCCACAGTCAGCAAAATCACCACCAGCAACACCATCGTCACCGTCGGGAGCACAAACCCCGCCACCGGCAAATTTGCCCGTCGGCCCATTGCTATGAGCGATCGCAACATTGCTCTCATTAGCCGCTTCGCGCGCGATCGAGTCACACCAGCAATCCGCCGCAGCAGCGATACGATAACTTTGGATAATTTGCTTTTAAACATTGACGCCTTCCTGAATAGTTTCAGAGATGGTATTGCAGGTAGTTACTGCTTGACAGTACGATCCCAGTTTTATGATTCCCATTTTAGCCAACTTTCATATCAGTCCGTTGCACAAATTCACAATTTGTGTTATTTGGCTCAAAAAATAAAATATACCAGCCCACAACCCGCGATTTGCCGTTGGGTGGGGCGGGTAACAGAGCGGTAACAGAGCGTAGTCGAAGTGTCGAAGTATACGAGATTATTGGTCAAAGGCCGAGATTGTTGGTAAAATCCGCCCCTACAAGCCCTGGTGGGGGCGATATATTTTCTCCCGAAAGATTTGCCCCGCAAGGATTTGGGCTTAGGGGATTCCACTCTATCCTAGCTCATTGATCTTGGCCCAGATCTAGATTAAGTTCGATCGGACCTAAAATGGGCGATCGCGATCGATTATTGTGGGCGATCGATTATTGTGGGCGATCGATGATTGTGCGGTAGGGACACGGCATTGCCGTCTCCTCCGTTGCCTGTGAGGGCAATTTGATCGTCCAATCCGGTTGATTTTACCCGTTACCCGAAATCAGGACACGGCAGTGCCGTGTCCCTACAATTAATTGGGATGGTTATATCTCTGGCGATCGCGATCGATGATTGTGCGGTAGGGACACGGCATTGCCGTCTCCTCCGTTGCCTGTGAGGGCAATTTGATCGTCCAATCCGGTTGATTTTACCCGTTACCCGAAATCAGGACAGGGCAGTGCCGTGTCCCTACAATTAATTGGGGGATTGTTGGTAAAACCCGCCCCTACAGATTTAAAATAAAATTAACCTAATTAATCACCCTATGACCGATGGAAACTTTAACCCTAAACGTACCAACCGCCGTAGGAATAACAGACGAGCAATTTTATCAACTGTCTGTTGCTAATGAAGAATGGCGATTTGAACTAACTGCTGAAGGAGAACTGATCATTATGTCCCCAACAGGCGGCGAAAGCGGCATCCGAAATTCCGATATGAACTTAGACCTCGGTTCATGGAATCGTCAAACTAAATTAGGAAAAGTTTTTGATTCTTCCACAGTCTTTCGATTGCCAAATGGCGGCAAACGCTCTCCCGATGCTTCTTGGGTACTCCGCTCGCGCTGGGAAGCTTTATCTATTGAAGATCAGCGCAAGTTTCCTCCCCTATGTCCTGATTTTATCATCGAATTGCGATCGCAAACTGATTCCCTCGAAAAATTGCGCTTAAAAATGCTCGATTACCGGGCTAATGGCTGTCGTTTGGGATGGTTGATTGACCCTCAGACTCCCTTAGTAGAAATCTATCGACTTGCTCAGGATGTAGAAACGATTAATTTCTCTTTTGACCAACCGCCAACACTTTCTGGCGAAGATGTACTCCCCGGATTTCTGCTCGATCTTACACCCATTCTCAATCCTTGAATATAGCAGCAACTCTGGACTAGGCAATGCCCTGTCCAGACTGTGGGTAAGATCAATTCCGATGCCACCGGATTAGATATGAGATGCAATTGGTTCGGGGCGATCGAATTTCGGTAATGCGTCAAAGTGCGATCGAGGTTAAAATGGCGATCGATTTTCATTAGCTACAACCCATGAACCAAACCCCAAAACCCCCCGACTTCATCATCATCGGCGTCCAAAAAGGCGGCACAACATCCCTGTACAACTATCTGATCCAACATCCCCAAATCGCCCCCGCCGCCCAAAAAGAAGTACATTATTTTGACTTTAACTTCGACAAAAGCCCAGACTGGTACTGTTCCCAATTTCCCCAGCCCAAAAGCGGCGAAAATCTCCTCACAGGAGAAGCCAGCCCCTACTACATATGTCATCCCCAAGTTCCAGGGCGCATCTCCGGTTTATTTCCCAAAGTTAAAATAATCGCCTTGCTCAGAAACCCAGTAGAACGCGCAATTTCCCACTATTATTACTATATCAAAATTGGCTACGAATCCCTATCATTAGAAAGTGCGATCGACTCCGAGCCCGAAAGACTAAAAGGCGAAATCGAAAAACTCATCGCCAACCCAACCTACTACAGTTACGAACACCAACACCACAGTTATTTAACTCGCGGCATTTACGCGGATCAACTCCCAGCGTGGATGAAACTATTTCCCAAGGAACAAATCTTAATCATCAAAAGCGAAGACTTGTACACCAATCCCTGCGCTACATTCAACACTGTCTTAGAATTCTTAAACTTGCCGCCCCACCAGCTAGAAACCTACGAAAAATACAACTCCACCCAGTATCCGCCCATCAGCGAGGCTGTGTACCAGCAATTGAGAGCATATTTTCGATCGCACAATCAAAGACTAGCCCAAATGTGCGATCGAGATTTCGGCTGGGATTAGTCAAATTTCAATCATCCCCTAGGGGCGGGTTCCACCAACAGCCCAAAACAACAATCTCCTAAACCCGCCCCCACCCTGTTAAGTTAAAATAAAACAAGAATCAATACAGTCATCTACCAAATCTCGCTTAATTATGGCAATACTACTCAAAGTTCCCTCCATCGTCTGTTCCGGCTGCGGAGACACAATCACCAAAGCCATCAAAACAGTTGAATCCGAAGCTAACATCAATGTGGATGTCGCAGCCAAGACTGTTACAGTTGAGGCTAAAGCTTCAGAAGAATCAATTAAACAGGCGATTGTTGCTACGGGCCACATCATCGAAGATTAAGCTCCAGCCCAGTCAATTAATCAACATATCCGGTTTTGTAGGGGCGGGTTCACCAATATCTATGATTCACATCTAGGATATTTATAAACCCGCCCTCCCCAACTCCGTCACGGATACAGGGATAGCTGTTTTTCCCAATTACGAATTACGAATTACGAATTACGAATTACGAATTACCCAATTACGAATTACGAATTACGAATTACCCAATTACGAATTACGAATTACCCAATTACGAATTACGAATTACGAATTACGAATTACGAATTACGAATTACGAATTACGAATTCCCAATTCCCGATTCCCCATTCCCGATTACCCATTCCCCATTCCCAATTCCCCATTCCCCATTCCCCAATTCCCAATTCCTAATTCCCAATTCCTAATTCCCAATTCCCACAAACTATATATTAGTAGAGCCAAACAAACCTACCAAGAAATAGCAAAATGACTACTGCAACCCAAACAAAATGCGCCTGTCCTTCTTGCTTGTGCATTTTGACATACTCCCCGGCGTGAACGCACGGGGATTCTTTACGCTTCATCGACTGATGCCACCGAAATGGTCTTACTCTGTCTCGACGTACATTTAGAGTCGTGGCAATGCCCTATCCCGACTTTGTTTATATTCCTAGCTGCGTTCTCATCTCTGTCCTGTTCTGTGCCACAATTTAGGCACAGAATTGAACGAATTGAGAGGTCTAGTTTACCCCATTTAAACCCACAGTCTGAGCAGATTTGACTGGTGGGTTCCCAACGACTAATTACTCTAAAATTACGCCCAATTTTCTCAGATTTTGCCTCACACAAAGAACGGAATTCATACCATCCTTGTTGGCTAATTGCTCTGGCAAGTTTGCGGTTTTTGACCATTCCTGACACGTTCAAGTCTTCCAAAATAATAGTTTGGTTTTCACTGACTACTTTGGTTGATAATTTGTGCAAAAAGTTTTTGCGGATGTCGGCAATCTGATTGTGTGTTTTGGCTATTCTGATTCGAGTTCTATTTCTACGTCTTGAGTCTTTGGGTTGTCGTGCCAGCTTTTTTTGGAGTTTACGGACTTTTCTGTCTAACTTTTTATAGCTAGGACTTTCAGCTTTCTCTCCATTGCTCATCACGGCAAAAGTTTTAATCCCTAAGTCAATACCGATGCTTTGGTTTTTGGTATGAATACTGATGGGTTCAACTTCTACTACAAAACTGAGGAAATAGCGGTTGGCACAATCTTTGACGATGGTTACAGAGCTAGGGATAGAGGGCAACTCCCTAGACCAAATTGGCAAAACACATTGCCAATTTTTGCCAAGTAGACTTCTTCTCCTTTGATTGAGAACCCTCCGCGAGTAAGTCTCGCTGACTGGCTATTTGTGCGCTTTTTGAATCTAGGGTATCCAACTTTTCGCCCTTTTCTTTTCCCTTTGCAGGACTCGAAAAAGTTTTTAAAAGCTGTTTCTAGATCGGCTACAGATTGCTGCAAGGGGATATTCGATACTTCACTTAACCATTCCCTCTCAATAGTTTGCTTGGCTTGAGTAATTACCACCTTTTGAAGTTCTGCCGATTTGGGCTTCTTCTCCGACTGTTTACACAGTGCAAGAGCATCATTCCAGACAACCCGCACGCACCCAAACAGTTGAGCCAAACTTTGGCACTGTTGGTTAGTTGGGTAGAATCTGTACTGGTATCTGGCTTTCACTGACTTCTGGAGTTTAGTTATGCTACCATTATATATCAATATGAAATACAATGCCATGAACAAAAGTATATTTTTTCGATTAACAGAGGAAGAATTAGCACATCTTGAGGAGTATTGCCAAGCAGCCGAGAGAACAAAGTCTGATGTGCTGAGAGAATTAATTAGAAAACTAAAAATAAATAAAAAGCCGTCCTAGAAGGACGGGGCTTGTATCCCATTATTTTCGGTCAAAGGTTTTTCTTAACTTGGGCGGAAGCTCAGCACTTATTTGTTGCACTCGCAGCCGGTGTGGCCGCTGCCGGTGCCGTTGGGGTGGCCGTCAGCGCAGGCGCTGGAACAGTATTGTTTGCCACCTTTTTCAAGGGCTCCTCAAGGTAATAACATTGTGTTATTATAGTGAATAGGAGTTTAAGATTCTGACGGAAATAGCTTCTGAATGGGGGTGTAGCTTATCTGCTACCATCAAGAGGTTGATTCGAGAGAAAAAGCCGTCCTTCTAGGACGGGGCTTTAGACCCAAAAATCATGGTAAAGTAGATCTAAAGGGAGATGCGGTGTCCGCATTTCCCAATTTTTGTGAGTAAAGGTTAAAAAAAAGTTAAATTATAGGTAAGTTAAGGTTAAGATTGGATTAATAAAGTCAGTACAGGGCCAAACAACGCAATTGCTACTTGCGCCATACAAGAGAAGCAAGTTAGCGCCACGACGCTAGATAAAAATAGCGCATATTGACAGTAGATACGCAAACCAAAATTTGAATTAGGAGGGGGCCATGAAAGAGCGGGAAGATTTTTTACATCCTCGCAGTCGCTACTACGGTGATTTCACGCCGGAAAACTTGGCGTTCAATGCTAACTTACAGGAATTTGCTCAGAAAATAACATACATTTGCTCGCTGGAAACTGGCGGCAAAATTAGCGCGGAGAAAGCCTATAAAGATATTAAGGCGCTGTGGAAAGACTTAAAAACCTCTAAGAAGCAATTGGGAATTGGCCAAAAACCCCCCAGTACCGATGAGGAAAATTCGCCTTAAATAAAAATCTTCTAGGGGCAGGCAAGATGCCCACCCCACAATAAATTTAATGTATTGTGGAACGGGCCGAAGAGTCCGTTGCTAAAAATCTTGTAGAAGCAGACAAGATATCTATTACAGTCCTGGACGCATTGTAACGGTGTAACAAGGCTTTGAGATTGCTTCGCTTCCCTCGCAATGACAGAATTACGTTATATGTGCGTCCAGGACTATATTATTTAAGATTCGGTGTTCCTTGTCCAAAAGGAGTACAATTTCCCCCTAACCCAGAAGTAATCGCACAAGTATTAGTAGTCAGCATCCCCTCATAAGTATCAGCACCGCTACCAGGCCCACCCAACTCATCACTGTAGAGTTCCTTGTCCGAAATTTTGACATTGGCCTCCCTCGCCACAGTCTCCATCAACTTCGGATTAGTCGTAGTTTCAGCAAAAATAGTCGGCACTCCCGCCTGCTTAATTTCTGATGATAATTCAGCAATTCTTGCTGCTGTGGGCTGTTCCTCTGTAGTCACCCCCTGCAAAGCTCCAGCTACCTCCAAACCGTAAGCATCAGCATAGTAACTCAGAGCATCGTGAGTAGTGACTAACTTGCGTTTATCCGCCGGAATTGTCGCAATTTGAGCTTTAATCCAAATATCTAATTTTTGTAAATCCGCTGTTAATTTGGCTGCATTTTTGATATAAAGTTCAGCATTGCTGGGAGCAATTTTTTTCAATTCATCGCGAATTAGTTCAACCATACGGATGCCATTTTGAGGATTATGCCAAACATGAGGGTCAGGAACTTTTTCGCCTGCTGCGTGGGGTTTGGCTTCAGTTGTTTGTTCTCCTTCGTGCTCGTGTTCGCCCATCAGCGGTTTGGGAACTGCGAGTTCGTGGACGGCGATTTTGGGCGCGGAGTTGGTAGTAGATTTGATCAGTTTAATGATGCTGGGTTCGTGGTCGTAACCAGCGTATAAAATCAGATTTGCTGTTTCAATGGCTTTGCGGTCTTCGGGCTTAGTTTGATAGGCGTGGGGGTCGTCCCCCGGCTTAATTAAACAGGTTGTGTCGATCGAACTTTCGGCAATTTCTTTAGTGATGTCGCAAATAACACCAGTAGTGGCCACTACTTTTGGCAAGTTGGCGGCCCGACTCTCACGTACCGGATTGCTGGCTTGGGGGCCTCCACTGCATCCAGCCAGTCCCAGCCCGATCGCCAAAACAGCCACACCGCCCCATCTGCGGGTTTTTCCTAGCAACTTCTTTAACATTTTACTTTGGAACGATAATCATTACTGGTTTTTCGAGTTATTCTATTATAGTAGCTGCAAACAAGAATCGTTCTCAAAATCTCAAATTATGTTAGAAGTTCAAGACTTGGCTGTTAATTATCGAGGAATTTCGGCCCTCAACAGCATCAATTTCAGTATAGAGCCCGGACTATTAACGGGAGTCTTGGGCCCCAACGGCGCTGGGAAAAGTACGATGGTGAAAGCCATGTTGGGATTGATTCCAGCCTGTCGGGGTAGGGTAACATATGAGGGGCGGTTGTTGAAGGAACAGTTGGGGCTGGTGGCTTATGTGCCGCAGCGATCGCAAATTGACTGGGATTATCCGATTACGGTGTGGAATGCGGTGATGATGGCGCGAACAGTCCAGACTGGTTGGTGGCGATCGCCCTCCCGTCAGTCGCAAGAATTGGTGAAAACTGCTTTGTTGCGGGTGGGAATGTGGGATTTGCGCGATCGGCAAATTGGGGAACTTTCAGGAGGTCAGCAGCAGCGGATTTTCTTAGCAAGGGCGATCGCTCAACAAGCCGATTTATTTTTCTTTGATGAGCCTTTTAATGCTGTTGACAAAGCTACAGAAGAGATTATTTTTGATATTTTTGCCGAGCTCAAAGCCGAAAACAAAACTTTGCTAGTAATTAGTCACGATTTAGGGGAAACTTTAAAACAGTACGATAATTTATTGTTGCTGAACAAGCGGTTAATTGCGATCGGTTCCCGCCGGGAAGTGCTGACTGCTGCTAATATTCAAAAGGCTTATGGATACGATTTAAGTTTAGTTTGTGCGTGAGGGAAATGGGATTTATTTTTAACCGCAGATGAACGCAGATGAACGCGGATATCTGTATTTATTAGTTCTGGACGCACGGGTGGTCAGAAACCGGGTTTTTTGCGAGAATACTTGGTTACAGCCCTTGAAACGCGAAAAAACCCGGTTTCTTTGGTCTTAATGTGTCCAGGACTATTTATCTGTGTTCACCATGAGGTAAGTAATGAAATGTTAAATTTGCTAATTGAGCCTTTAAAATTTGAGTTTATGCGAAATGCGATCGCGATCGGCATTTTGCTAGGAATTCTCTGCGCGGTGGTCGGCTCCTATTTAATTGTACAGCAAATGGGCATGATGGTTGACATGATTGCCCATTCGGTGTTAGCAGGATTACCTGTTGCTTTTTCTTTGGGTTTCAATATCTCGATCGGTGCTTTTATATCGGGGATGATCAGTGCTGTAATTATGGCGTGGATTCAGTCGCGATCGCGAATAAAAATAGATGCAGTAATGGCATTAATTTTATCTACTTTTTTAGCAATTAGCATCACGCTGATTAGTCTGTTGCGGACAACAAAGTTAGACCTTGACGGGTTTTTGTTTGGCAATATTTTGTCAGTTGCACCTGCTGACGTGCAGCAAACTTTTGTCACAACTTTGATAATTTTGGCGGCGGTGAAACTCTTTTACAAAGAATTGTTATTTTATACTTTTGACCCCCTGGGAGCGCAAGCGAGTGGTTTGCCTGTAAACTGGATTTATTTGGGGATGATTTCGGCGATTACGCTGACGATTGTTGCGAGTTTGCAAACGGTGGGGGCGCTGTTAGTAATTTCGCTGTTAATCGGGCCGGGAATTACTGCGTATTTGTTGGTGAAAGAGTTACATTTAATGATGGGATTTGGAGCGGCGATCGGGATTACAGCTAGCGTGACTGGTATGTATCTCAGCTATTATTTTAATATGCCCTCTGGTGCGGCGATCGTATTAGTTGTTTTTGGGTTATTCTTACTAGCTTTTTTGTTAAGTCCCAGTCAAGGGATTTTGACCAGAAAGAAAGGAGAGTAAGGGAGGAGGGCGGGTTTTGTTACCGAGATTATTGGCGATATCCAAAATTACTGACATTCACCCGCCCCAAGCAATTATAGAGCAGATTCCACGTTTATGAAGGACACCCCGGAGCGCTCCCCGTAGGGACACGGCAATGCCGTGTCCCTACTTCATAAACCTGGGATACGCTGTATTATGTCCGATCGCACAACCGCTCTAAAATTGGTTTGTAATGAGGACTTCAGTCCTCAAAGTTTTCAGGAGGACTTTAGTCCTCACTACAAACCTGATAACGGTTATTTTACCGGACATAATATTATTCGTTCTTGACACTACTTACTTAGCTTGACAATAGGTTTCATAAACCCCGTCAAGCAGTAAGTTGAAAGCAAAAGTTGCTTTTTCTGCTGCTAACAACGCTTCCTGTTTTTGTTCATCAGTTTGGCAAAGTTGTAACAGGGCCTCGCGGGTTGCTTGAGAGTGCCACTCATCGGCTTTTTCGTGTACTTTAAAGAAGGACAAAGCCGATTCTGAATCTATGCCGTAAAATTCCTTAAGACCTGCTATTTTGGTTGTAGACACTTCTGGTATTTGCGCTTCGTAAGCGTAAAGTGCCGCTAAACCTGTCGCGGGGGATTCGCTGCGCGCTAAGTCTTTGAGCATCCGCACAGATTCGCTGGTTTTTTCTAAGTGTTCGCGCCCCAGAACTGCGTTTCTGTCTAAACCCAAACCTTCGGCAAACCGCAGCCACAATTCTGGGTGATTAGCGGCACCTCGTTCTTCTTCTATCAGGTTTTCGAGGAGCATTTGGCGAATTTTGATGTCGTCGCAGGATGCATGGGTAGCGCTGACGTAGGTGGGGAAGTTGTGGACTTGCAGGTAGTATTCCTGGGCGTACTCTTGCAGCATTGCGAGGTCGAGTTTTCCTTCGTTCCACATTTGGTAGAACGGGTGTTTCAGCAGGTGGTGCTGGTCGAGAATGGCGTTGAGCTGTTCGAGGAATTTTTGTTCTGTCATAGTTCTCGATCGAGTTTGATGATTGTTCGGGCTACTAAAATCTTATAGTAGTTGGGAATTTTGTAAACAGCAAGTTTTCAATTTTTGAAGGATCTCTGTTTTCGCAGTTCTAAGTTTTTCATGTGTTTACCCAGGCCAGGAAACCAGCCCACAGGGCAAAGGTTCGCCAGCAGATTTGCTCTCACTCTTTTTGGGGAGCTAGTTTACGGATGCTAGACGGTACTGGGGAAAAATTCAAATATTCATCATTTCCCTCCTCCAGAACTGGGGATGTGGATAATTTAGGCTTTCGGCGTTTGATGACGTGATTCGCAACTGTGCCCACGCAAGGAATGCCAAAATTTTCTAATTGACTGAAAACTTTTTTGACTACCGAATACTTGACCTTACGAACTGCCACAGTTAACAATATTCCATCGGTGCGTGCTGCTAAAAAATTAGCATCTTTACAGTCAACAAGTGGGGGCGTATCGTAAATAACCAAGTCAAACATTGCGTGTAATTCTTCCATTAAATCCCTCATCTGAGATGAGGCAAGTCGTCTAGAAGTACCAGGCTTCGGAACGCCCGCAGTTAATACAAAAAGATCCTCTGCTAAAGGCGATCGCTGGATAATTTCCTTGGGTTCTGTTTCCTTGTCAAGTAGGTTACTCAATCCCTTAAAGTTCGGCACTCCCAACAGCAAGTGCAGACTGGGATCGTGCAAATCCGCGTCTACTAGCAGCACTCGCTGACCGGCCATTGCTGCTAGGTGAGCTAAGTTTAAAGCTATTGTCGATTTGCCTTCGCCAACTGTCGCCGAAGCAACCGCCAAAGAGCCGATCGGTCGATTTGAAGAAAGAAAGCGGATGTTAGTATAAAGAGAATCAAAAGCTTCTATAAATTCCTTAGCATTTTTCTGCTGCTCCTTAGCATTTTTCTGCTGCCGCTTTTTTCCTTCCAGCGCAGCATAGGCGTTAGCAATAGAAGGGGGCAATTCTTTAGCATTTTTGTCAAGAGGAATTACTCCCAACAAAGGCACATCAACGCCATCTTTAACGTCGTCCGCACAGTAGAAAATATTACGGAACTTTTCGATGACGATCGCCAGCCCCAGACCCAACACTAGCCCCCCGACAACAGCCATCATTATTTTGTTTGTATTTTTAGAGGGAACAGGAATCAGGTGTCCCTTAAGGTCCCGCGGTATCTGGGGTTCAGAAATTATTTCCCAAGGTACTTGGCTTTGAGCAGCTTGTACCCGCAGCGTTTCCCGCTGAGTCAAAAGTTGGTCGCGCGTGCGGGCAGCTATATCTAACTGCTGTTGCAGTTCGTTGTAGCGTCGCGCTACGCTGGGAAATTCTCTTGCTTTTCGGTTCAGGTCGTTTTTAGTCTGTAGCACTGCCTGACTGCGAGCCTCTAAAACCTGAACTTGGTTAGCAGTATCAACTAATTGTTTAATCAGGCCGATCCGAATCGAGTTTTGAAAATTCTGAACTTTAGCATTCGCTTGCGTGCCTACTAAATTTTGACCCAAAATTCGCTCAGTTTGCTTATTTAGTAACGCTATTAAATTTGCCCGCTTGCGTTCTAAAGCTTCCACTATCGGGTTAGCAGATTTAAAGCGAGCTGTTTCTACAGCAATCTGGCCTTCTACTTCCTTAACCTTTGTCAGCAACTCTTTGTATTGAGGTTCTTCACTTAAAGCCGACGCAGCAATAGCTTCATTGGGCGTAAAATCCAATTGTTTTTGCAAGTTAGCATAAAGCGTCTTCTGCTCCTGTAGCAGCCTTTGGGTGTCTAACTCTAAGGTTTCTATAGTGCGAACTTGCTGGATCAATTGCGCGCCTTGTTCTTTAGGATCGGTGATTTTTTGCTGCTGTTGTATAATCTGCAACTCTGACTTCAAGTCATTGACGCGCTTGTTGAGTCCGGGAAGCTGGTCTTCAATAAATTTAACACCTTCACCAATGCGACTTTTG
Source organism: Microcoleus sp. (assembly GCA_042408215.1). Classification (GTDB taxonomy): domain Bacteria; phylum Cyanobacteriota; class Cyanobacteriia; order Cyanobacteriales; family Microcoleaceae; genus Microcoleus. Next base: position 449,969 of record JAYFMW010000006.1, read on the forward strand.
CGTTCGTCAAGGCTGTACTTTAAATATTTCTTTTTAGTTTCTTGTAAAACAATCTGAACTAATTTAGGGTCTGTCCCCATGTAGCGAACTTCCAAAATTTTAGTTCGATCCAGTTCAGTCATTCCGAGGCGCAACACGAGGAATCCTTTTTTAAGAATCTCCTCAGTAAATTTTGGCTCTCGTTTTTGGACTTGTTTAGCAATAGCCGACAGCATCTGAGGACTCTGGAGAATTTCAAGTTGAGTAGGGTAGTCCAGGCTGAAAAAATCTCGACTTGGCACTACCCCTTCGCGACTGGTGAGGGCCGAGGGGTCGGCAATTCTTGCCTCGGTGGTGACGGGTTCCACTAGCATCCGAAAATCACCTTGATAGGTTTTCTTGCCACCCTTGATCTGATACACTACTCCACCGCCGACTAGACCTATAATGCCCACAATGATTAGGGCTTTTCGCTGAAAAGTCCTCAACAGCGGACCCAGATTCAGTGCTTTCGGAGGCGGGCCGTTTGACTCGTCTGCCTCCTCGGCAGGGAATTGCTGCACTTGTCTGCTCTGGTTGCTAATTGGTACAAGATGAGCGTCCTGTTCTGTTTCCATGTTGACCTCTTTTTTAAAGTTTGCTAAAATCCGCTCTCTTATGGGATGCTTCTGATTGACACCTTCACCCTTAGTTTAACAATATCACAGGAGATTCTGGGTTGGTCGATTCAAGTTATTTTTAATAGTATTTAATAATCATACACCTACTCAATTATTATTTTATGAGGATTTGTAAGTTGTTATTCTGCTTGTATAAGATTATACAACATCGTTGAACTGCTTGGCTATCCACCCGTTAGCGAACAGTTTTATACATATATTTAAACATATTTATACAGCGATTGACATCGGTCTTTATTAATAGACTAGACTGAGTTCTAAATAAATCCAATCAATTTTTGATAAAATTTGCTAACCCTCTTTTAGCGATCGACTTTTTCCCCGGAGCTGCTACGCATATAAATTTCTGGCGCAGGGGCGCAGGGGGCGGGAGCGGGGAGGGGAGGGGGGAGGATTTGACACTTTTTCCACGGATGAGAAAGATGAAGAGAGAAATGGGCGACAGCTTAGCTGCACGGCTGCTTGAACTGAGATAGATGCTCCATTGTTTATTATATCACAAACTACTCTCAATCGTTAGGAAATGACATAAAACTTAATTCGTCAAAATTAAATCTTTGACTGCGTACAACCATCTCAAATTCTTAGGCGTTACGGTTTATACCAACTTGCACAGAATATACTGCCACTCATGACAGATTGCTATATCTGGTAGATTAGGCTCAAAAAAGAGCGATTTTGTCCCGTTGAGAAGTTCCCGGCTGTTGAAAGAGAGCGATTTTTTGTTCCCCTGTTTTGTCTCCTCTGTTAGGGTGACTTAAGGGCCGATCAAAGATCATTAGCCAAATGGCTAATGATTTATTGGCTAATTGGCCCAATCAGCAAGTCGCTAATTTTACTATGCTAAAGTTAATCAGGCTTTAGTTAGGCTTCAGTATATATATTGTCATCTGTTATCTAAGTATCATGCTCAAAATTTTGGTAATTGAGGACGACGAATTAATCCGGGAAACTCTTCTGCAACTCCTGGAATCTCACAGCTATCGGGTCATTGTGGCTCAAAACGGTCGAGTAGGGGTGCAGATGGCACTCTCGGAGATTCCCGATTTAATTTTGTGCGACGTGCAGATGCCGGAACAGGACGGTTATGAGGTGTTACGGACGCTGCGGCAAAACTCCCTAGCTGCAACAATTCCATTTATTTTTCTCACGGCTCAAGGTGGGAAAGCGGATTTTCGCCGGGGGATGGAATTGGGTGCTGACGATTACCTGACGAAGCCGTTTACTAAGGCAGAATTGTTGGGAGCGATCGCCTCTCGCCTCTCGAAACGGCAAACTATTACTCAACCGCTGATTGTCGCACTCCAGCAAGCAGAAGCCAGACTTAAGGATTTAGCGAACGACTCGACAACTACGAACGCTGTCTCCCCTGAAAAGTTAGCCTTGGAAGCTTTGCTACGCCACGCTTTGGCACAAGGTGAGTTTCAGGTATACTATCAGCCGCAGGTGGATATTGCTACCGGACAAATTATCGGTGCAGAAGCTTTGGTGCGCTGGCAAAATCCCGAGCGAGGGATAATTTCTCCCGTAGAATTTATTCCCCTAGCAGAAGAAACAGGGTTGATTATTCCTCTGGGCGAGTGGGTACTGCTTTCAGCTTGCGCTCAAACCGCTAGTTGGCTGGCTGCTGGGTTTTCGCCGTTTAAGATCTCAGTAAATTTGTCGGCCCGGCAGTTGTCCGACCCGGATCTCAAGGCGCGAATTGTCCAAATATTAGAAACAACGGGTTTGGAGCCTGCTAATTTAGAATTAGAAATGACTGAAAGCGCTGTGGTGGAAAATGCTACTGTCGCAGGCGCTACTTTAAATGAACTTAAAGCTCTAGGAATTCGGATTGCTGTTGACGACTTCGGTACTGGTTATGCTACTTTAGGGTATCTCAAGCAATTTGCTTTTGACAGTTTAAAGATCGATCGAATTTTTGTCCGCAAAGCTAACGAAGATGCTCAAAATGCGGCTATTACTACTGCGGTAATTTTACTGGGGCACAGTTTGAATATGACAGTGGTTGCTGAGGGGGTAGAAACAGAAGCGGAATTAGCTTTTTTGAAGGAGCAACAGTGCGATATCATGCAGGGGTATCTGTTCAGCCCTCCCCAACCTGCACCAATATTTGAAAGTTTGTTGGTTGCAAATAATAGTTTGTTCGGGCAGGAGTTGGCGACAGTATCTACTGGAGTTGTTCCTTTTGTGCCTCTATCCGATCGACAAAAATCTAAAAATTTCTCTATCTCAGGTTTGGAAGTAGTTTGACTGTTACCAAGATTTCTTGATAATACAACGAAATTGGTGATTCTAACTTCTATTTCTGCCTCAAGGCCTGCGCTTGCTGGAGTAAAAAGTTGTCGCTGTTTTGGAGAGAGGAATAAAAGCAGGCGATTTTACCCGGAGCTTCTTCAATTACATCCAATTTTGTGGGTTCTGGGCGCGGCATGGGACTTTTAGGGAATTGTGGCGTTGTAAATTACCCAGCACTAACCTGAGTACAGGTACTGTGTGGGCTTTCAATAGCCCGCTCGATGATCTTGCACATTGCAAAACAATCTCGAACCTTCGGGTTTATTTACGGAAACACCAAGAGCAGCAATATTCTTACTGCCGTTCAAATCAGCATCACCTTTCCAGCCACAATGACCACAAGCAAACCTTTTACCATTTCTATAGGATTCACCCCGTACAGGATGGATCTGGTTGCACTTGTGGCACATTTGGCTAGTGTATCTAGGCTCAACAAACAAAATCTTGACGCTATGTTTTATGGCTTTTTAGATCGGGAATTGGCGCAACTGAAAAAACGCCCAGCTATTGCTAAGTCTCCGTTCTTTTTTTGAGCGTGGCTGCTGATTTGTGCGCTCCCTAATTCCCGTCAATTCTTCCAAAGCGACAACTTGATTTTTGTTTTTAGCCTGAGTTACGATATGGTGACTGATAGTGTGATTTACCAATGTCTGAAAGCGCTTTTCCTGGCCCGACAACAGTTTCAACAACTCTCGACATCTGCGCCGAGTGCTGCGCGTGCCTTTCGTAGCTTTTCGCTGGATATTTGCTCTCAACTTGGCATAATGATTTCTAACTTTGGTAATTTCTTTGCCGCTAAATGTATCTCCATCAGAAGTAACTGCAATATCAGTCCTACCCAAGTCACAACCCAAAACTCGATCGCAAGGTGGTGGCTCGGCTGGCTGAGATTCAAGCTGAATATTTAGATAGTAACTACCATCTTTGCGCTTGCACAAAGTAGCAGTCTTGGGATTTTGACCTTTCAGTAATCCAAGTTGGTAGTTACCGATCGCCAATACAAACCGTTCTCTACCACCAGTAGTAGTCAGACTTACCGTCCAATCTTTTTCCCTGAAATCAAAAATACGGGTATCGTAAGTGACGCTAGTAGGAGCAAAGCTGCTGACTGGCGAACCACCTTTTTTAGCTGTTTTTCTGTTACCAGAAACCCGTCTAATAGCATGGATTGCCAATTGCGCCGAAAGTCCAAACAGAGCTCTGACGTTGTGATCTACCAAGGATTGCATCGCCAATTCATTTGTCAGAGTTGGCGGCACAGTTTGATTCACATATTCACAAGCATTAGCGAACGCCTGAAGGGTTGCATCAATTTTGATGGACTGTTCAGGCGTTACTTGGAGCTTGCAAGATACTGTCAGGACTTGTTTCATGACATAATTGTATCACGCTTTGAATAAATTCTGTCTGCGTTTATAGACAATTTGTTTAGCTCTTGAGCCTCACGCGCATTCCTCCCGTCACTCAATGTCGTACCGTTAGAGTGCGGGACTCCTGCTGTTTTAGTTGAAATTCGGAGCTTCGATCGAGTTGCAGCAGTTGACACTCCCTGGCGTAAACGCGCAGGGATTCTTTATTCTACGAGCTAACTTGCAATGACCGGATTTCTCCAACCAAAGTAGAGGTTAATTCTCCTAAAGCGTTGCTCGGCTCTAGTCCGAAAGTGACCGTATCCCTACCGTACTCAATCCTCGACTTAAGATGTTTCTAGCTGCGTTTTCATCTCTATCCATCGCACAACCACATTGACAAATGTGGGTGCGAGTGGATAGCGTTTTTTTCACAATTTCACCACAGTTAGAGCATTCTTGGCTGGTATATGCTGGGTTGACAGCAACCGTGACTCTTTCAAATACTTTGCCAAAGTATTCAAGCCAGAGCCGGAACTGATACCAAGAAGCGTCGTTAATCGACTTAGCTAGACAGTGATTTTTCACCATATTTTTGATCCTCAAATTTTCCTAAGCTATCAAGTCGTTTGACGCTCTCTACGCACCGTGCTAATTTCACAGCATGGTCTTTACGTTTCCTACTTATTTTGAGATGGCGCTTACCTAAAATCAGCCTAGCTTTGCCTCGGTTTTTTGAACCTTTTACTTTTCTTGATAAGCGACGCTGACAAAGCTTCAGAACTTTTTCGCCTGCTCTGAGGAACTTGGGATTTTCAACCATTACTCCATTTGAATCGGTGTAATATTCCTTCAATCCAACGTCTAAGCCAATGGTATTGCCATTCGGTTCTATGTTTTCTGTTCGGTCAAGGTCAACGCAAAATTGAACGTATACACCGTCTGCTCGTCTTACCAATCTCACCCGTTTGATTTGGCTAATTTGGTAGAAATGCAAATCGCGAGTACCTTTCAATTTAAGTTTTCCAATCCCTTTTTTCTCGCGAAAGGTTATAGACTTCCTATCTTCAGCGAGTTTCCATCCGCTAGTTTTATACTCGACAGAACGACAATTTTTTTGAAACTGCGGATACCCTTTTTTGCCGGGAGTTTTCTTTTTACAGTTGTCGTAAAATCGAGAGATGGCAGACCAAGCTCGTTCGGCACTAGGCAAGTCTCGGCTTGAGAGTTGAGTGCGTCAGCAAATGGAAATTCATGAGCCAGTACGGCACAGTATTTTTGCAAGTCGTACTGCCCAATCTTTTGATTATCCATCCACAGCCGAATACAGGTATTGCGGACAAATTGCGCTGTACGAATTGCTTCATCTACTGCTACAAATTGACTCTTATTTCCGTAGGCCTTAAACTCAAAAACTAGCATTGTTTGACCTCCCACATTATATTACTCCAGCAGATATAATATTTTCCTATATCTTTGCAAAGCTTTACAAAGCCGTCCTAGAAGGACGGGGCTTTAGACCCAGTTTTTCGGTAAACTCATAAAAGTTCCTATTTGAGGAGCAGCAGTTTCAAGAACTGTCTACGCGAATTGGTGCAAGGCTGGCATGGAAAGAATATTGGTTGTTGACGATGAAGCAGACTGTCAAACAGTCTTGGCAATGTACTTGGAAAGCCAAGGATACCGGGTTGAATGCGCTAATTCGGGTATTGAGGCACTCTCGATTTTTGAGAATGACCCCCCTGATTTGGTAATTTCGGATGTCATGATGCCCGATATGGACGGGTTTGAGTTTTGCCGTCGTTTGCGAACTAGCCGTTTAGGACAGTTGATACCGTTTATATTTTTGTCTGGTCAAGGGGAGCTAGAATCGAAAGTTGAAGGTCATTCGATCGGAGCTGACGATTATCTGGTCAAACCGTTTCAGTCCCAGGAAATATTAGCTAAGGTGAAAGCGCAGTTGGAGCGCTCTCATCGCATTCACGCTGAGATTGTCCGACTGCTGCAAAATTCTACGGCGCTGGCGGTGGAGCCAAAAGTTTTGGCAGTAGTGCCAGCACCTCCACCTTTGCTTTTAACGCCAGCGGAGGAAAGAGTTTTTTGGGAAGTTATTCAGGGGTATACTAACAAACAAATTAGCGATCGACTGTTTATTAGCCCCCGGACTGTGCAAGCTCATTTGGGTAGCATTTTCAGCAAGTTACAGTTGGACAATCGCACCCAGCTTGTAAGATTTGCCTTGGAGAGAGGGTACAAACCCCCTCAAACTTCGCTGTGAAATCAGCTCGATCAAGAGTGAGTAATTCTCAAATCTCAAATCTCAAATCGGCTGACTTGAGCGCTCAATTTTTTGTTTTGTTAACTATGTTGTCAAGATGGTTGACAAAAGATGAAAAATGCCGGCGTTGATAGCTATTAGATCAAAACTATAAATGTCAGAAGTTCCCGGTTTGATGTTTGAATGTCAAATTTTGCCCAGGGACGATCGTACTTCTACTGAATGTTGTTACCGATACTACCTTTCAAGAGCGCAGTCGATGTTGGGTGCTTTCTGGTTGGCCGCACATACCCCCAAGTATGGCATGGCAAAGTGCTATTATGTTAGACAGGAAGCATTGTCGGTTTGGTGTTTTCCCCGACCAAAGCTCCTGTTTTCTGAGGCATAAGTCTTAAGCAGGAACTTTCGCCACAATCAATAATTCCCTCTACAGAAACTGTCTCGCCCTAACATCTATGATTCTCATAAAATTGGGTTTAAAACCCCGTTCTTTTAGGAAGGCTTTGTGTTAGAATATTGAAATACTCAAGAGCTCTCTAGGCTCAAGACAGGTTGAAACAGCTACGATGAGAGCCAACTTAGGGACAGCCAAAAGGGCAATGGTTGACTCCAACCCGGAAGCAAGAGTTTAAAGTCAACGCTTCGACTACGCTCAGCGCACCGCCCAGGGCATTGGGAGACTCTAAACGGACAGGGACTGAAGGTAAGACTACGACCGGAGCATCAGCCCGATGAACTGTCAAGAATCATACTTCGACAAGCGATCGCAACCACCGCAGTTTTTAGGGCGGTGAGTATGTCAATAAGCCAATGACAGCGAAGTTGTTGCCGATAACTACTGGGGTGTTTTAAACAGTCGCTAAGCTTGATTCTATGTACACACCAGGAAAGCGGTAATTAACATTCACCAGCCCCCTTTCCTGTAGGACTCTAGCATCAGCGCTTTGGGTGCCGTCAAGAGGTTTCCTTGGCTCCTCCGAGCGTAGACACCAAGCTATTTTACGCGCCCAAGCGCCACAAACAATCGATTCCTACAGTTGGGATGTATTACTCCGAAGTTTACTGGGTGGCGCGAGTGCAAGGGAGGCTTTAATCCTGACCCTGTAACGGGTTCTATAAGTAGGAGCGCCTAATTAAACGCCGTTATGTAAATTATTATAAATTCTGCCAAATTGGCAACCTAGTCTGTTTGCACGGGTTTTTAATGATTTTAGATAGCCAGATTTATTTGCGTCTGCCTAGGCTGTGTCAAACTTCCGGAGCAATACATGAACATTACTTTTGTTCTTCCCGCCCCTAGTCTTGCAGGTGGAATTAGGGTGTTATCTATATACACAAAACTTCTCCAACAGCGAGGACACAAAATAATGATTGTGTGTACACCCTTACAACGTCCGCATTTGATCCAACAATTGCGATCGCTACTGAGGGGTAGGGGTTGGGAGTCCGCTCCTCAGAAGATGCCGTCTCACTTTGATAACGTAGATGTCGGACTCCAATTTCTGGAAAAGTTTCGTCCAATTGCCGACGGGGACGTACCTGATGCTGATGTTATTATAGCTACTTGGTGGGAAACTGCCGAGTGGGTGGCAAAACTCTCTCCTAGGAAAGGAGCGAAAGTATATTTCCTCCAACACTACGAGGCTTTTAGCTATATACCCAAAGGTCGAGTAGAGGCAACTTGGTCGCTACCGATGCACAAAATCCCTGTTGCCCAGTGGCTGGCTGATATAGCTCGCGATGAATATAATGATCCGGATGTATCCCTCGTTCCTCCCAGCGTGAACACCGAACAGTTTTGCTCCTCGCCGCGAGGCAAGCAGTCGGTTCCTACAGTTGGGATGTACTATACTACAACTCCTTGGAAAGGCAGCGACATCGCTCTGAAAGCTTTCTCGCTAGCTGCTGCCAAAATTCCTAACCTTCGTTTAGTTGCCTTTGGTGCAGGCGCACCGGCTCCTGCAAATTGGCCCAATGGTGCTGAATACAATGGGGTACCGACTCAAGAGGAAATTAAAGAGTTTTACAGTAAATGCGATGCGTGGCTGTTTTCCAGCAGGTCAGAAGGCTTCGGTCTGCCAATTTTGGAGGCAATGGCTTGTCGCACTCCAGTCATCGGTACTCCTGTGGGTGCTGCTCCGCAACTGCTGGCTAGTGGTGGGGGGATACTTGTCAAGCCGGAAGACCCTGTTGACATGGCTAAAGCGATCGAATATATTTGTCAGTTGTCAGATGCCGAATGGCGGGTCATGTCTGACGCTGCTTTGGCCGAGGTAAAAAGTTATACTTGGGACGATGCAGCTAATCTGTTTGAGGCTGCACTATACACGGCTATAGAACGTCAGTCGAAATTAAGAGATCGGGTATAAAATTGAGGTGGATTTCAAAGAGCGGGGTGTGGCGATCGCTTCTGGATCAGTTTTATCGGACCGCTTAAGTTGTCTTTCTGCAATTTTATTCCTAAATAAAGCCTATGGCCGCATTGATACCAATAGTTATGTACGGCTGGATTCTAGTCGTTTTATACCTGTTTGTCAGGTTTCCGGCTCAGCGAGCAGTAATCGTAAGTCTGATTGTAGCGTGGCTGTTTTTACCGCAAGTTGCTCTGAGTATCCCTGGATTGCCACCATATACCAAGATGTCAGCAGCATGTTACGGCGTTTTGCTGGGGACTCTTGTTTACGATACTGCGCGGTTCAGCTCTTTTAAGCCCGGTTGGCTCGACCTGCCAATGCTAATTTACTGTTTGTGTCCAATTCTTTCACAAGTTACTAATGGCGGAAGCCCAATTACTCCAACTTTTAACCAAATTATTACCTGGGGACTTCCATATTTTTTGGGTCGCTTGTATCTGAATAATTTAGATGGGCTGAGGCAGTTAGCGATCGGGATTTTTGCTGGTGGGTTAGCCTACATTCCTTTTACTATGATTGAAGGGGTTAGGGGCCCGATTCTGCACCTGATGGTTTACGGCGTCAATGCCTTTGAGGACTGGGGTCAAGCAAGGCGTATGGGGGGGTGGAGACCGGTAGTATTCATGCAGCACGGTTTGATGGTGGGGCTGTGGATGATGACAGCAGCTTTAATTGGAACTTGGCTGTGGCAAACCGGGACGCTCAAGAAGTTTCAGGGTCGCAAAATAAAGCCTCTAGTAATTGTATTAATTATCGCTTTTTTCCTGTGTCGATCTACAGGCGCCTACAGTTTATTTGGAATGGCGCTGCTTGTATTGTTCTCTGCTAAGTGGTTTCGCACCTCTTTGCCCCTGCTGTTGATCGTTGGATACATAGTATTTTACCTGTACATCGCTGCATCTGGTCAATTTTCCAGCAAAGATGTTATGGGTATCGTCACTCCAATATTTGGCGAAGAACGAGCGTCTTCTCTAAAGTTTAGATTTGACATGGAAGAGATATTGGGGGACAAAGCGCGACAAAGATTTATTTTTGGCTGGGGGGATTCGGGTGGAAACCGCGTGTATAATGATTACGGTCAAGATATCTCCGTTACAGACAGCTTGTGGATTATTACATTTGGTACTAACGGTGCTGTCGGTTTAGCTAGTTTATTTTCTTCCTTGTTACTTCCTGTTATCGTCTTTTGCTTGTTCAGATATCCGGCCAGAACCTGGTCTAACCCTAAAGTAGCGCCAGCGGCGGTCCTGGGAGTAGCTTTAACTATGTATGTATTTGACTGTGTTTTGAACGCTATGACTAACCCAATTTTTGCGGTCATTGCGGGAGGAATATCGGGTCTGGTACTCAAAGCTCCCGAAAGTCTTAAGGTAAAGAAAACCACTGCGCCACCAAGAATACGGTCCTTGACTCACCCAAAATTAGGATGATTTTTAGTCATGGGATCACAGCTTTGAGAGAAGGTTAAAAATATGTTGCATTGCCTCTCTGCAAAAAATAAAATCTCTCTCTACAAGTTTTACATCAAATTAAGTTAAGAAGTTGAGCTTGCCTTCTCAGTTCCTGAAAATTAGTGTTAAAATTAATTCGCGTGAATTTACATTTCAAGGATGAGCCTGCGATTGTATTCTTTGGCGGTTAGCTTAATGCGGACAGGGTAATAAGTAGGTGCGATCATGTTAAGATTTGTAAAAATAAATTTGCTTTATACAATCTTTGCTTGCTCTAGCTGAGGCTTTACAGAATCTTTAAGATGACAGAGTGGACGGCTAGGGTCTAGGGGAGTATACTTAAAAAAGTTTATTCACAAAAGCACCGAAGTAGTGAAAATACGAGGTTATAGTTAGAGTGGTACTTTAGCAATACAAAGGCTTGAAGGAGAGCGAAAATGAAAGCTGTTAACTTATTAAATGTATCCATTGATAACTTGTCAATAACAGAGTTGCTTGAAAGACTCGACTGCGAAGGCGGTGTCGTATTTACGCCGAATGTAGACCACTTGATTAAATTGCAGCATGACCGCGACTTTTATGAAGCTTATAATACCTCTAACTATAGAGTTTGCGACAGTCAAATATTGATGTACGCCTCACAATTTTTGGGTACTCCTATCAAAGAGAAAATTTCTGGTTCAGACTTGTTTCCGGCATTTTACACGTATCACAAAAATAATGAGTCAATTAAGATTTTTTTGCTAGGATCTGCGGTGGGCGTTGCGAGTAAAGCTCAGGAAGAAATCAATCAAAAAATTGGTAGAGAAATAGTAATTCAAGCATATTCTCCTTCTTTTGGGTTTGAAAAGAATGAAGAAGAGTGTGAGAAAATAGTTGAGTTGATTAATCAATCAGGAGCTACAGTATTGGCAATAGGAGTCGGCTCGCCTAAACAAGAGAAGTGGCTTGTTAAATATAGAAACAAACTGACAAACATCAAAATTTTGTTGGGTATAGGTGCAACCATTGATTTTGAAGCTGGTTGCAAAGCAAGATCTCCCAAATGGATGAGCGAAGTCGGAATAGAATGGGCGTACCGATTGTTAAGCGAACCCAGAAGGCTGTGGAAGCGATATTTGATAGAAGGTCTGCCTTTTTTCCGGTTGATTGTAGAACAAAAATTAGGGTCTTATAAAATGCCTTTCCTTGACAACTAAACAAGCAATCTAGAAGGGAAAGGTGGTTCCTGAAAACTCGACAAATCAAGAACGTAAATTAACCTGAGTTACTGAAGCCTTTACCTCCCGATTTTGCCCAAACAAGCAATTCACCGCCACATCCGCCGGCTGCGAGAAATTGAGCTTGGGGATGCCAGGCGAGACAGGAAAAACCACCATCGGCACCCTCAAGAATTTGCAGCAATTGTTCTGCTTTGTACCACAAACAAAGTTGACCGTCTTCCGATGCGGAAGCTAATAAAAATGTGTGGGGTTGAAAGCCGATCGCACTTACCACATTTTCATGCACCTCCAACGCCCAAGCATCCCAGCCGACACTTTCATCAGCGTCTCTTTCCCAGACGGAAATGCCTTGAGAACTCGAAGCAGCTAACAAAGGTGCACCCAAAGAATTAGTTTTATCCGACCAAGCTAACTCCCGAACTTTCCCCGGAAAACCCTGCATTACCCAAGGTCGATCGCTGCCCCATTCATTAACAATTAGGGTGTTATCCATATTACCACAGGCTAGATATTTACCTGAAGGCGACCAGGCGATCGCACCTGTTGCAGACGGTACTGACAAAACGTGCGGGTCTTCGTCCCAATCTTCCCCATTCCAAACTTTAACACCTTGATAGCCGCTAACTGCCAGATATTTATCAACAGGATGCCAAGCTAAATCTAGCACCGAAGACGAATCAAAATTCAGAGTTACTTCCACAACATTATCATCAGCATTCCAGACTTGAACGAAGCGGCCCATACTGAAAGCTAATTGGTTGCAGTTGGGACTCCAAGCTAACTTATCAACCCACACACGCTTGTTGTCCAAACTAGCAATTAATTCTCCAGAATTTGCCTGCCAAATTCGCACTTTTCCGTCTTGTCCACCAGCAGCTAGCAGTTGACTATCAGAGGAAAAAGACAAGCAGTCTGCTGATTGACCAGTTGCTGTTTGCAGCGGCTGCAAAGACAATTCATTGATTGTTCCTACAGTTCCTAACATAATTTCGCCGGCGGCGGAACAGACTGCTAAAGTTTTGCCATCGGGCGACCAAGTAACAGCAGTTATGTAGTCAGACAGGGTTTCCTTGGCGTGAAATTGCATAGTTAGTTCACTTGTGCTTGTCTTGTTATTGCCCATTTTGTTTAAACCAGACACTGACAAAACTCTGCTCTCAATTGAGCTTCGTTTAAGTTGCGACCAATGAATACGAGTTCGTTTTTCGGAGTTTCGCTTGCTTTCCATGCTCGATCTGGTCTGCCGTCAAACAGCATATGTACTCCTTGAAAAACGAATCTCTTTTCTTCCCCAGCAATATTTAAAATGCCTTTTGTCCGAAAGATATCAGTGCCTTGAGTTCGCAGCAATTCGCCGATCCAATCGCTAAATTTGTTGCCGTCAATAGCACCGGATTCTACTATTGCTACGGAAGTAACTGTTTGGTCGTGTTCGTGTTCGTGTTCGCCCAAAAAGTCTGGTTCGATTTCTAATGCCCGGTTCAAATCGAATGCTTTGACGCCCAACAAAACATCCATATCTAATTCAGCGTTGTGAGTACGGTGAATTTTTGCCATTGCATTCATGCTGCGAATCCGCGTTTCTAATTCTGCCAATTGTTCTGGTGTGACTAAATCAGTTTTATTCAGCAAAACTACGTCTGCAAAGGCTATTTGTTCTAGAGCTTCATCTGCATCCCAGTGCTGCATGGATGTGCTTGGCATCGACTACGGTGACAACTGCATCTAGCAGCATTTTATCCCGCATATCTTCGTCTACAAAGAATGTCTGAATTACGGGTGCAGGGTCTGCTAAACCTGTGGTTTCGATGACTATGTGGTCGAATTTGTCTCGCCGCTTCATTAGGTTGCCGATAATCCTAATTAAGTCGCCTCTGACTGTACAGCAAATGCAGCCGTTGTTCATCTCAAAAATTTCTTCGTCGGCATCAATTACCAGTTGGTTGTCGATGCCTACTTCGCCGAATTCGTTGACGATTACTGCAACTTTTTTGCCGTGTTCCTGTGTTAAAATGCGGTTGAGCAGGGTGGTTTTGCCTGCACCCAGATAGCCTGTGAGAACGGTCACGGGAACTGATTCGATCGCACTAGCAGTCACCATACTTCACCTCGATTGTGGAATGATAATCATTGTCACCATCTTACACCAGGGTTGTTGGTAGTAGCAACAATATTAAAAAATGTTAAGAGTTTTTAACTAGAGGAATACGCAGTCTTTGGTTCAGGGCTTACGCATGGGGCTAGAAACCGGGTTTCTACGAGTCTTGCGAACAGAAACGAGAAATATAGCAAGAAACCCGGTTTCTGAGGTCAGCGTGGGTGACTAATGACTCACGACAATTAATTGCCAATTATAGCTGCGATTCGATCGCGATCGAGTTCCCGGCCGATCAACACCAATTTGGTTTGCCGAAGTTCGGAAGGTTGCCAAGGGCGATCGTAAAAATATTCTATCCGATCGCCCACACCCTGCAACACCATCCTCATCGGTTTCTTGGGAACAGCCACAAACCCTTTAATCCGATAGATTTCTTGACTTTGGATCAATGATTGCAGTTTTTTTACCAAATCTTCAGGTTCAAATTGGCGATCGGCAATAAAGTAAGTCGAGGTAATATCATCATCATGGTCATGTTCCTCTTCAGTGTCATGGTGACTCGGCCGAGACTCCAAATTATCCTCAACCGCCGCATTAAATCCCAATAACACATCAGGGTTAATTTCGCCACCCTTACAAGGGACAATTTTAACACTAGGGCGTAATTCTTGCTGTAACCAAGTTTGGACTTTGTGGCGAGTTTCATCATCTACGCGATCGACCTTAGTCAAAAGTACCAGATCAGCACAAGCCAACTGGTCTTCAAACAATTCCTCAATGGGTGTCTCGTGATCTAAACTAGAATCAGCCTGCCGCTGTGCCATCAAAGCATCAATATCGCCCACAAAAGTACCGCTAGCAACGGCTTCACAATCCACTACAGCCACCACACCGTCTACGGTAGCACCAGTGCGAATTTCCGGCCAGCGAAAAGCTTGAATTAAAGGTTTAGGGAGTGCGAGTCCAGAAGTTTCGATGAGAATACAATCAATTTGCGATCGACGCTTTAATAATTCTTGCATTGTGGGCAAAAATTCCTCTTGAACAGTGCAGCAAAGACAGCCATTTGTGAGTTCTACAATGTTGGTAATCGCATCTCCTTCATCATCGCAAACTTGGCAATCACGCAACAGTTCGCCGTCAATGCCTATTTCGCCAAATTCATTAACAATAACTGCGATGCGACGACCTTGATTGTTTTGCAATAAGTGGCGAATTGCGGTAGTTTTGCCGCTACCGAGAAAACCAGTAATGACTGTAACAGGAATTTTGTGCATTGATAATTTTGTTGTTGTTGTTGGTGAAGTGAAATATCTTGTTTCCAGGCTCTGCCTATTGGTGACAGCTTAAGACTCAACCTACAATAAATGTCGCTTTTAGGCGAAGTCTAGATCCCCCTAAATCCCCCTTAATAAGGGGGACTTTGAAAAATACTCTTGTCCCACACCCCCTACTCCCCTACTCCCCTTATTAAGGGGGGTTAGGGGGGATCTGGCAGTTCGATACAAAC
This sequence comes from Microcoleus sp., assembly GCA_042408215.1. GTDB lineage: Bacteria > Cyanobacteriota > Cyanobacteriia > Cyanobacteriales > Microcoleaceae > Microcoleus. Next base: position 465,249 of record JAYFMW010000006.1, read on the forward strand.
AAGAGAGACTGTCGGTTTGACGTTAAGTTGTCACCAATGGACTCTGCCTGGGAATGCCGATCTAGAGGCTCTGCCTCGCTGAAATACTTTAATTAGGGAGCGGAGGAATTTTAGCCAAAACGCCTTTTTTCAGAGCTTGAGGACGCTCCGACCAGGGCAACAAACCATCTGGTTTAGCATAGTATTGACTCGCGCATTCAAGCACAGCCTCGACGCTTTCAGATTCATTGGGAGGCAAATCACCAAACAGATAAGTGTATTTTCCAGCAGCAGCAAAAGACACAGCACAAGAGTGGCTGCAAGCACTCATGCACTCCACTTCTTGAATATCAAATTCATCGCAAAATTCCCAATCTTTAGCTAGTTGCGACAAGTCTTCCATGAATTGTTGGCCGCCGCTTTTGCCCGATCGCTTGCCGTTTTTCCAAACACTAGCGCAAGCCGTGCAAACAAACAGACTGTGCTTGTTGCGTACAGTCCCATTAATTCCATCTATCATCCGTACCTCGCAGATGCGTTCAAAAGTGAGTTAGATATCGGCGGGCATTCTGACTTTAGAAACAACAAGTGTTTCATTACAGTTGCGGGACAGCGCCGGACTTGCACCGAACTTTCCCCGTTTCCTCTAGCGGCTGCTCCTCGCTAGAACCGATCGCGAAACCAAATCTTACCACACTTGCGACCAATCAATTTTAGATTTTAGATTTTAGATTTTAGATTTTAGATTTTGGATTGGAGAAAGCGAAAGCTACCTCACGGATCAATCTGGGGGCTTGTTTAGTAATTTGTAGGGTGCGCATTGCGCACCTTACAGATTACAAATTATGCAGTTTCGTGCTGTTTGCGCCAAGCCGGATGCCAGAGCAATTCAGCAGTCGATCGCTTCTCGACCATTTCAGCAGTAATTTTGCAGTTAGCTACATCCTTGCGAGAAGGCAACTCGTACATGACATCGAGCATTAACTCCTCTAAAATGCTGCGGAGAGCTCTGGCACCTGTTTTGCGGCGGTAAGCTTCGCGGGCGATCGCCCGCAGCGCCTCCGGCTCAAATTCCAACTCCACACTATCCATATTCAACAGCTTTTGATACTGCTTCACCAGCGCATTGCGGGGCTCAGTCAAGATCTGCATCAAAGCAGCCTCATCCAGCGGCGAAATCACTGTCACCACCGGTATCCGCCCGACAAATTCAGGAATTAAACCAAACTTCACTAAATCATCGGCTTGTACTTGCTGCAAAATATCTGCCGCCCGCTTATCTTTCGCCGGCAATGTTGAGTTGCTGTCGCTTTCAACAGGCTGAATAAAGCCCAAGGATTTTTTACCCAAACGCTGTTCAACTATTTTTTCCAAACCGACAAAAGCACCGCCGCAAATAAATAGAATTTTGCTAGTGTCAATTTGAATAAAATCTTGGTAAGGATGCTTGCGGCCGCCTTGCGGAGGTACGTTAACCACCGTTCCTTCCAACATTTTCAGCAGCGCTTGCTGCACCCCTTCTCCTGATACATCCCGCGTGATCGAAGTGTTTTCGCTTTTGCGAGCAATTTTGTCAATTTCATCAATATAAATAATGCCGCGCTGGGCCGCTTCGACATCAAAATCTGACATTTGCAAAAGCCGCAACAAGATATTTTCTACGTCGTCGCCGACATAGCCTGCTTCCGTCAGCGTCGTTGCATCGGCTACCGCAAAGGGCACTTCCAGTATTTGCGCCAAACTTTGCGCTAGCAGAGTTTTGCCGCAACCAGTCGGCCCCACTAGCATGATGTTGGACTTTTGCAGTTCCACATCGCTGTCTGGGGAAGATTTGCCACTATCTTTGGCTTGGTCAACGCTCAAGCGCTTGTAGTGGTTGTAAACTGCTACAGAAAGGACTTTTTTTGCTGAGTTTTGACCGATGACGTGGTTGTCTAAATGCTGTTTAATGTCTGTGGGTTTGGGAATTTTAGCTAAAGTGATTTTGGATTTGTTCGATCGACTCTGGCGTCGCGTTTTTTGTCCTTGAGGCTCTTGAATCTCTGACTGGGGAACCTGTTGAGCGACTGTTTTTCCATCAAAGAACTCCTCTTCTAAAATTTCATTGCACAGTTCCACGCATTCATCGCAAATGTACACGCCGGGCCCAGCTATTAACTTGCGGACGTACTCCTGCGACTTGCCGCAAAAGGAGCATCTTAGATTTGAGTCATATTTTGACATATTTGCCTCTTAGTTTACAGTTGCGGTTGCCTGTTTCGAATGAGGGAGTTTTGGCCCCATCGAACCTTGTTCTTTTCTTTTGTCAGGTTTGGCGATCGGACACCCAAGCCACTCAAGCTTCGCGATCTGTCTCTAAGTTAACACTTTTGAGGCCTTAGTCATTAGTTATTAGTCATCAGTCGTTAGTCATTAGTCAGAAATAAAAATCAAAAATTCCGACTGATCCCTTCAAAAAATTCTGCCTTCAAAAAATTCTGCTTTCTACCTGGAAAAGCTGGCTTACCATTTTTTGTAGGGCAAAAATTTTCCCGACATAATTATTTTTACCCGATCGCCATTAGGGTCTGCTTCTTTCTCAACATCCAAATTGACACTCCTCGGCGTGAACGCGCGGGGATTCTTTGTTCTACGAGCCGACTTGCTCCAACAGGATTTCTCCAGCCAGAGTAGAGGTCGATTCTCCCAAAGCGTTGCTCGGATCTAGTCCGAAAGTTCCGGTATGCCCTACCGTACTCAATCCTCGACTCAGGATGTTTCTAGCTGCGTTTTCATCTCTATCCATTGAGCAACCACACTTACAAACGTGCGTTCTAGTGGATAGCGTTTTATTCACAATTGCACCGCAGCTAGAGCATTCTTGGCTAGTGTATTGCGGATTTACCGCAACCGTAACTCTTTCAAATACTTGTCCGAAATATTCAATCCAGATACGGAACTGATACCAAGAAGCATCGTTGATAGACTTAGCTAAACAATGATTTTTCACCATGTTTTTAATCCTCAAATCTTCGTAAGCTATCAAGTCGTTTGACTGAACTACGCACCGCGCTAATTTCACAGCGTGGTCTCTGCGTTGCCTACTTATTTTGAGATGGCGTTTTCCTAAAATCTGTCTAGCTTTGCCTCTATTTTTTGAACCTTTTACCTTCCTAGATACACGACGATGAGAACGTCTGAGAATTTTTTCACCTGTTCGTAGGAATCTCGGATTTTCAACCGTGACTCCATTTGAATCGGTGTAATATTCTTTCAATCCTACGTCTAATCCGATGGTATTTCCAGAAGGCTCTGTGTTTTCCTTTCGATCGACATCGACACAGAATTGAACGTACACGCCGTCTGCACGTTTTACCAATCTTACCCGTTTTATTTGGCTAATTTGGTAAAAGTGCAGCTCGCGAGTTCCCTTTAGCTTGAGCTTGCCGATTCCCTTTTTGTCGGTAAACTTAATTGATTTACGATCGTCTGCAAGTTTCCAACCAGATGTTTTGTATTCGACAGAACGACAATCTTTCTGGAATTGTGGGAACCCTTTTTTACCGGGAATTCCTTTCTTGCAGTTTTCGTAGAACCGGGAGATAGAAGACCATGCCCTCTCAGCACTAGCTTGCCTAGCTTGAGAGTTAAGTTCCTTGGCAAATGGGAATTCTTTAGCCAGTACAGCACAAAGTTTTTGCAAGTCATTTTGTCCAACACCTTTACAATCCATCCAAAATCGAATAGCTTTATTTCGGATGAACTGTGCTGTACGAATTGCATCGTCTATTGCAACAAACTGACTTAATTTCCCGTATGTCTTAAACTCAAAAACTAGCATTGTCTTACCTCCTACCTTATATTACTCCAACCAATATAAGATTTCCAGCAGGTTTGCAAAACTTTATAAAGCCGTCCTTCTAGGACGGGGCTTTAGACCCAAGTTTTTGGTAAGGTAGCCGGATCGCGGAGTGCCCAACAGCCGCGCCCCCACCTCGAACCCGCAGCCCAAAACCCTTTACCCCTAAGCAATGACAATTGACAAAACTATGGAGATTAACACCAAAGATTACAGCATCCAGTACGATCGCGCTACTGAAACAGTCACCTGCTGTGGCTCATTCCGGCTCAGCCAGATGGAAGAATACGCGCCGATCGTACAGTTGCTCAATGACCTGGCTGACAGGGAGCCAAAAACGATTACTCTAGACTTGCGACAGCTAGAATTTCTAAATAGTTTTGGAATTAACATAGTCTCAAAATTTGTGATTAAAGTGCGCCAGCAAAAGAATATTCAGATCGTGGTAAAAGGCTCCAACAGGATACCTTGGCAGGGAAAGTCGCTCAAGAATTTGCAGCGGCTGATGCCTTCCTTGCAGTTGGAATTGGAATAGGCAATGGCAACAGCTAAACGTGAGTCCCACCGCAGAGTCCGGGAAACAGGATCGGCACTTCGACTAGGCGATCGCGATCGGTGCGGTTGGGGTAATTCATAGTGGAGAAGTAATGGGAGTAAGTCATAGTTAAGTTAGCAGCCAACCGTAAAAAACTTCTGGAAAGACTACAAATTATCAATTGTCAATTGCTATGCAGGAAGAAGAACTATCTAGAGAACAGCTACTTTTGGACGTTCAGTGCTTGCGGGCCCAATTACTTGAACTGCAACGCGGTATGTTGTCAAAGAGGGCCGACCTGGAAAACTTGCGGTCGTTTACCACAGAACACACCGACACAACGACAGCCCACCCGCTCGACAAAGCAGAGAAGTCCGATCGCCCCTGTACACTAGAAGAAGACCAGCAGTACCAGGCGATCGTCGCGGCAACTCCTGTCCCGATATTGGTTTCTCGCCTTTGTGACGGCTTAATTCTGTATGCGAACACTCAATTGGGTTCTCTCCTCGACATACCCCTAGCAGAATTGATCGGCCACCACACCCCAGACTTTTACTTCAATCCCTCCGATCGCCAAAAGGTACTTGACACGCTCGCCAAAGACGGTAACATCCTAGACTACGAGCTTCATTGCCTCAAGGCAGACGGCACCCCCTTCTGGGCAATGATCTCCGTTCAGCCCCTGCTGTTCAACGGTCAGCCGACGGCCTTGTGCGCCTTGTACGACCTCACCAAGCGCAAGGAAGCTGAACAAACCCTACAAGAAAGCGAAAAGCGACTCCGCCGCCAGAGTTGGGCCCTGTTGCAGCTAGGCCGACAGAGAACTCTCAACAACGGCGCGCTGAATGTGGGAATTCGCGAAATTACCGAGGCGGCCGCCCGCACTTTGGAGGTGGCAAAAGTCAGCGTCTGGATGTACAACCATTTCCGATTTGGCACTCGCTACGCAGCGGAACCTCAGTTGAATTTTTTGGCCCGGGCGATCGCCCACAACCAAACAGAGGCAATGCCTACAGGGGCGGCCGAGCTAGAACCTGACTCGCGGGTCAATCATTCTCAGGGAAAAATCCCCAGTCTCAGATTAGTTTGTCTCGATTTGTACGATCGCACGGGCGATCGGCATTTGAGCCACCAGGAAATGCCGGCAAACGATTTAAATTTTTCAATTGATCCAGGATGCGACAGTGAACAGGACAAGAGGGAGTCGGAGGATGCTCAATCCCTGCCCTTTGAGGAGCTTCAAAATTCATCAATCTTAAATGTAGCCATTAGGCTGGGCGGTCACATCGTAGGCATCCTCTCTCTCGAACATATCGGCGCGCCCCGCCAGTGGGCTTTGTCCGAGCGAACCTTCGCCGATGCTTTGGCAAATTTGGTGGCGCTGGCGATCGAAGGATTTGAACGCCAACGAGCTCAAGAAGCCCTACACAAAGCCAAATCCCAACTAGAAATCACTGTCGAGCAGCGCACTTCTCAACTGACGGCGGCAAATAAACTGCTCCGCATCGAGATTGCCGATCGCAAAAGAGCCGAAATAGCTTTGCAAGAAGCCCTACACAAAGCTGAAGCTGCTTCGAGAGCGAAAAGCACCTTTCTGGCTAATATGAGCCACGAGCTGCGGACACCACTCAACGCGATTATCGGTTACAGCGAAATTTTAGAAGAAATTGCCATAGATGACGGGCTAAAATACTTGATTCCAGACATTCACAAAATTTACGGCGCTGGCAGACATTTGCTGACTTTAATTAATGATATTCTCGATCTTTCTAAAATAGAAGCCGGTCGGATGGAACTTTATTTAGAAAGTTTTGACCTCCGTAATTTAATAGAAGAAGTCGTCGCAACTTTGCACCCTTTGGTAGAAAAAAATCGCAATCAATTGCAAGTGTCTTGCTCTCCAAATTTGGGATTAATGTATGCTGATTTGACTAAAGTGCGGCAAATTTTGTTCAATTTACTCTCGAATGCTCTTAAGTTTACAGAAGCAGGAACGGTTCTGCTGAGCGCGACTCGGGAACAAGCAGGTAGCAGCGATTGGATTTATTTGCGGGTAGCTGATACAGGGATTGGAGTGTCGGCTGGGCAGCAGCAGGGTTTGTTTGAACCTTTTATTCAAGGGGATGCTTCGACTACTCGCAAGTACGGGGGCACGGGTTTGGGATTGGCAATTAGCCGCCTGTTTTGCCAGATCATGGGTGGCGATATCACCCTTGAGAGTGAATTGGGTGTTGGCTCTACTTTTACTGTTCATTTGAAGGCAAAAGTTGATATTAGTCATTAGTTATTGGTTATGGGTTATTTGTTATTTGTGATTGGGAATGGGGCATCGGGAATGGGGCATCGGGAATGGGGCATCGGGCATCGGGCATCGGGCATCGGGCATTGGTTATTGCTAATTATTGGTAGCACATCAAATAACCAATTACGAATTACGAATTACGAATTACGAATTACGAATTACGAATTCCCAATAACCAATAACCAATTCCCAATAACCAATAACCAATAACCAATAACCAATAACCAATGACCAATGACCAATGACCAATGACCAATGACCAATGACCAATGACCAATGACCAATTCCCAATTCCCAATGACCAATTCCCAATTCCCAATTCCCAATTCCCAATTCCCAATTCCCAATTCCCAATTCCCAATTCCCAATTCCCAATTCCCCATTCCCAATTCCCAATGACCAATTCCCAATTCCCAATTCCCAATTCCCCATTCCCCATTCCCCATTCCCCATTCCCCATTCCCAATTCCCAATTCCCAATTCCCCATTCCCAATTCCCAATTCCCCATTCCCAATATAAGTGTGATACCGATCGCACTTATAGAGGTCAAGCGTCACTAAGCCGCATTTGAGAGCCGCCTAGAATGTATTTATAAAGAATACCCTGAAAACCCTGTGACTTTAGTCCAGGGATGAAAGGGCGTTGCAGGATTTATCCAGCCAGCCCTCTTTATGCAAGACACAAACCACATTCTGTTACCAGAAAAATGTGGGATGGATACACAGACGCAGGTCTATACCAGCAAATGCCTACCACAAGTAGCCATAGACTCAGCAATGGGCGAGTGGGTAGTGGGTTATTGACAAACCCTTTAAGAATCAAGATTTGGGTGGATTCATCCCCCAAAGTTTGTCCTTAAGAATCCCCGTGTCTTTAGACCGGGGAGTGTCAATACCTAGAACTTGCGCCGAGTGCAGGATCTAGTACCTAGTTGTATTCAGACATCGCACCTCAACCCCCTGATGGGGGGGTGGGGGATTGATCGTAGGAACGCAATTGGGTAATAGTAAGGCTACCGTCGCCAACCAGTAGAAGGCTTGCCTGTGGCATTCGTAAGTCGGCATTCGGCATTCGGAAAGCAAAATGGCGATCGGACAAGAATTTACTTCTTTGAGATACCAATAAAAAAATCTACCGAAAGTCGTATCCCGAATACCGCCCGGTGGCTGCCTCTAATATCCAGAACGCAATGCTGCCTCGGCAGTACACAAATTATCAGGATCAAAGGAGTGCATCGACATGATTAAACCTTGCAGTACACCGCTAAAAATTAATCCTTTCACCAGTTATCGCGACCCAGATACAGGCCGGTGGATTGTAGTTACAGCAGTTCAGAACCCTTGTGAATCGAACTTGAAAGCAAAGGCCGAAGCAGAAGAAAAAGGTAAAGTAGAAGCAAGTTCTTCCGCTTACCCGACCGGATCGCAGTCGCCAAAATTCCTTTCTGTTTCCTGGCCCTCAAAAAAGTCCGTCAAAAAATCTCCTGTTGCTGTCAGCTAATCAATACTAGGGCGTGTTTTCTGGCCTTGACCATCAGATTCCGAACCTCTAAATCCCTCTTAAAAAATGGGACGCAAGACGCTCATTCTCCCCCCTTATTAAGGGGGGCGGGGGGGCTTTCCGGGGATAGAAAACACGCTCTAGAGGCAGATCTAGTTTCTACTAAGTAGAAGGTAGAAGGAAGAAGGTAGAAGGTAGAAGGTAGAAGGTAGAAGGAAGAATGCTTATACAGCAAGGTGTTTAGTGATTCGGATTAGACGTTTAATTAAGTGGATTTACTTATTAGCCCCTAGCTATCAGCAAAAAAAAACAATTTATATTTCGCATAAATTGCCAAAATGTGATATAATGCCAGAAAAGTTTTTGTAGCAGTGCCTAATCTGGAGCAATATGAGGCTACTAGATGTTTGGACCAATTCGCCAGCGGGGAACAGTCATTGTTGCTATCCCCGTAATTTGTCTGTTTGCTTCGCTGATAGTAATTGCAGGGATGCGGGACAGAGCTCTACAGCTAAGAAGGCGATTAGATAATAATAAGCAGATACTTCAGGAAACTAACCGCCTGTTAAAAACTGTGGTAGATGCGGAGACGGGTATTCGGGGTTACGGGCTGACGAAGCGCCGGGAATTTCTGGAACCTTATTTGACAGCAAAGACAACTCTGCCGAGGTTGCTGGCAAAACTCAAGGTTCTGGTGCCAAAAAATCAGCTTCAAGCTCAGCGATTTGCAGAAATTCAGCGGGAAACGGGGCTGCAAATGGATTTGTTGCAAAATACTTTGAACAAGCTCGACAGTTCGGGGGCATCAAAAGTGCCGTCGTCTCAAAGGAATCAGGTGTTCAGCCAAGGTAAATTGAAGATGGATGAGCTGCGGCAAAAAATTGACGAGTTTGCAAGAGCCGAGGCAAAATACCAAAAGATTTCGGAACTGCACATGGGGCAGTTGGTGGATGTAACTAATGCCGTGCAAGTTGCTGCTTTATTTGTCGGTTTTTTGGGTGCAGCAGCTTCCTGGTATTTATTTGATAGTTTAGAACGGGAATTGGCGAAGCGGGAAGCGAGTTTGCAAGAGGGTAAAACTCGGATTCAAGCTGTAGTAGATAATGCTGCTGATGGCATTATTACTTTGGACGTAGCAGGCAATATTGAGTCTTTTAATGCTGCTGCCGAGCGGATTTTTGGCTGGAAAGCAGAGCAAATAATCGGCTCTAATCTCCGAGGGCTGATAGCTAAACCAGGTTCGGAAAACAGCGCGGGGGATTATTCGATCGAATATTTTTTGCTAAATCCTCATGCTCTGCTCAACATTTACCAGCAAGAAACTGTCGGGCTGCGCAGCGACGGCGCGACTTTTCCCATAGAGTTGGCCGTCAGCGAAATGCGGCTGGCAAATCAACGCTTGTTTATTGCTATTTGTCGCCATATTGGGGCGAGGAAACAAGCTGAGAAAACGCTGCGCAAGCAAGCACAAATGCTGGATTTGGCAAACGATACGATCGCCGTACTCGACTTGAAGGGCACCATCTCTTATTGGAATTTGGGGGCAAAGCGGCTCTACGGGTGGCGGAAGTCGCAAGCAATGGGCAAAAATATTCACGCCCTGCTGCAAACTGAATGGACGCAACCTTGGCAAGCAATTCAAGAAGTGCTGATTGAGCAGGGAAATTGGCAAGGGGAACTAATACGCACCAAGCAAGATGGCACAAAAATAACGATCGCCAGTCGCTGGACTTTGCAGCGGGACGAGGAAGATCAACCCCAGGCTATTTTGGAAATTAGCAACGATATTAGCGGACGCAAATTGTCGGAAATTGCAGCGTCCGAAAGCGCCTCGCGGTTTCGCGCTACCTTCGAGCAAGCGGCAGTTGGCATGGCACAAGCCAGTTTAGAGAGCAAGTTGCTGTTAGTCAATCAAAAACTTTGCGATTTTTTGGGCTACTGTCGGGAAGAATTAATCGGTAAAAATTTTCAGGAGATTACTCACCCTGAAGATAGGAATTTGGAGCTGAAATATCTGCACCAGTTGTTAGCAGGAGAAATTGAATATTATGCGGTGGAAAATCGCTACGTCTGCAAAGAGGGAAACTTGGTGTGGGCAAACTTGACTGTTTCTCTGGTGCGAGAACAAAATGGCAGTCAATATTTTATGGGGGTTGTAGAAGATATTCGGGAACGCAAACAAGCTGAGGAAAACCTGCGGTTGCGCGCTCAAGAATTGAGTTGGACAGCGAACACCCTGGCTCAAACCAGTAATATTTTGAGAAAGCGGAATCAAGAACTAGACCAGTTTGCTTATGTAGTTTCTCACGATTTGAAAGCTCCGCTCCGAGCGATCGCAAATCTTAGCAGTTGGATAGAAGAAGACCTCAGCGACTCGATGACTGAGGACACTATACACCAGATGAATCTGTTGCGCGGCCGAGTTCACAGGATGGAAGCTTTGATTGATGGACTTCTCCAATATTCCCGCGTCGGACGCATTCACGCGAATTCAGAAACTGTGAATGTCGAGAAGTTATTAGCCGAAATTATTGACTCTTTAGCACCATCGCCTGGGTTTGCAGTGGAAGTGGCACCAGGAATGCCAACTTTTGTGGCAGAAAGGTTGCCGTTGCAGCAGGTTTTTTCTAATTTAATTAGCAATGCAATTAAGCACAACCGAAATTTGTCGGGTTCGGTGAAAATATCAGTTACAGAGTTAGATGATTTTTACGCTTTTTCTGTAGCGGATGACGGGCCTGGGATTGCGCCTCAATATCACGAGAAGGTTTTTGTAATTTTTCAGACTTTGGAGGCTCGCGATATAGTGGAAAATACTGGCATTGGTTTGTCGCTAGTCAAGAAAATTGTGGAGGGTCAAGGGGGAACTATTTCTTTGGAATCAGCCGAAGGTAAAGGGGCAACATTTGGCTTTACTTGGCCGAAGAAACCTATTAGTAACAAAGATAGAAAGTAAGTAGACCAACCTAAAAAAACAAAACACCCAGATCCCCGACTTCTTTAAGAAGTCGGGGATTTAATAGTCGTCCTGACTACAAACACGCGCTGATTAAGGGTAATTAATTGGATCGCAGCGGATTTCGATGATGAATCCGTCGGGATCGTAGAAGTAAATGCCGCGTCCGGTAGGGCGAGTGACTGGACCACTGTCGATCGCAATTTGATTTGAGTGTAGCACTTCCAGAGCGCGATCGAACAATTGCGGATCAATATCAAAGGCTAAATGATTGGCGCGGGTAAAAGCTTTCTCCGGGTCAGGATTTGGCGGTTCTAAATCTGGCTGCGAAAATAAGTCGATCGCAGTACCATCTGGAGTGATGAAATTAGCGACTTTGTCGGCGGCTACCATTTCTTTTAAAGTTGCCGGAATTGCTTCGCCGGTTAGTTCCTGTAAGCCGAGAATAGTACCGTAGAAGTGCCGCGAAGCTTTCAGATCCCGCACATTTAAGGCGATATGGTGAACGCGGCGCAAGTTCCCCGGCGCCAGAGCCATTTTGAGGGTGTTTTCGGTAGTTTGCATTGCTGTATTTGAAAAATTTTCAAATTCAATTTACTGACAATTATGCAATGATTTTTATTTTTCTTTAGGGAACGATGCTATCCCTACAAACAGCATAGCGAGGCCACCTCCCAAAATTGCGATCGCCACTAAACCTATAGCTAAATCTAACCCTGATGTATTTTCCACTAAATAGTTCTCCAATTAAATAAATCGAATCATCCACTAGCGGTAAGGTGCGCAGTGTGCACCCTACTTTGGCTGCCTAATGACTAATGACTAATGACTAATGACTAATGACTAATGACTTCGCCAATTCTGCCTCAATCGCAGCGCTCAGGTAAGGTGCGCAGTGTGCACCCTACTTTGGCTGCCTAATGACTAATGACTAATGACTAATGACTAATGACTAATGACTTCGCCAATTCTGCCTCAATCGCAGCGCTCAGGTAAGGTGCGCAGTGTGCACCCTACTTTGGCTGCCTTCTGCCTTCTGCCTAATGACTAATGACTAATGACTAATGACTAATGACTAATGACTACTGACTAATGACTAATGACTACTGACTAATGACTAATGACTACTGACTACTGACTACTGACTAATGACTAATGACTTCTTACTTCGCCAATTCTGCCTCAATCGCAGCGATCAATTCTGGCGAATCCGGGCCCACACTGCTGGGAAATCTGGCAACAACTTCACCCTGTTTGCTAACTAAGAATTTCTCAAAATTCCAAGAAACCTCGCCCTTTGGAGCGACTGAACTGGTAAGCTTAGCATATAGCGGGTGTTGCTGACTGCCTTTAGCGCTTACTTTATCAAATAATTCAAAGCTAACGCCGTACTTTGTAGTGCAGAAATTGACGATTTCTGAGTTAGTGCCCGGTTCCTGAGCGCCGAAGTCGTTGCAGGGAAACCCTAAAACGCAGAGTCCTGCATTGCCGTACTTCTGATTCAACTCTTCGAGTCCTTTGTATTGAGGCGTGTAGCCACATTTGGAAGCTACGTTTACGATCAAGAGTACCTTGCCAGCGTACTCTCCTAGCTGCTTGTCAGTGCCTGCGATCGTTTTTACTGTAATGTCGGAGATCGTGCTGGTCATTTTCAAATACTTTTAGACTTTACCAACACAAGTTTACCACATTTAGGCACATTATTGCCTATTTTGATTATTATTTGATTTCAGCTTCGCCAACATAAACTACTTGACCCGCTTCTATCGGCGTTACCCGCTCGATTATAACTCGTTCTTTTTCAATGGGCAGCCCTGGGCGTGCAGTTTCAGTTTCAACGCGCTTACCAACTGCTACTTCGCCTGTTTTTGCGCGGTTTTTGTTGGCAATCAAGCGTTCTTCATACAGTTTGAGGGTTTGATGGTTTTGTTCGTTTGTTTCGTACAGAGGGCGATCGATTTCGTAGTTGTAGCTATTGCGATCGTAGCTAGCAGGAAGAGAAAGGTTTGATGCAGTTTCTGTCGCAGTGATGCCGCGGTAAACGCCTCTTACCTGTTCTTCCCGATCGTAATCTAGTGTCTCTAATTCATCATAAGCAGGCAATTGTTCTGCTTGAGCTTTGCTGCGAAGGCCTGTAGCGTAGACGCGGCGGGCTCCGTAGTCGAACCGAGTAGAGCCGATCGGCAATAATACTTTTTTGCCAAACATCCAAATACCGGTATCAATTACTAGATAGCGAAAACGACCAGTTTCATCAACCAAAGCATCGTAAATGCTGCCTACTTTTTCATCAGAGTCGCCGGCATAAACATCAAAGCCTTTGATGTCATCTCCCGCGAAAAATTCTTCCCTATAGTTAGGATAAAAATCGTCGATTCTTTGAAGTGTCATGTTTTTAATCCTCGTCGCTCTACTTAAATTAATACTAAATTTTTCTCTGTTACTTTCCCTCTCCCTAAAGTCGGAAGTGTAGAATTTAGGAGGTTTAATACTATAGGAATACAGTCGGTGATTTTGGCTACCGCACTCAACAAAACTCAAAGCCCCTCACCTTACAGATGAGGGGCTGCGTCCAAGTTAGAAATTTGAAGTTCAGAGTTGATTTAGTTGAGTTCTGATAGTTTCTATCCTTTTGCGATTAACTCCTAAATCCGACTCTCCCAGACGGGAAGCCGATCGCACATGAATGACTTTTGCTCCTTGATCTAGCAAGAATTCCACATCGTCAACGAACCCCATCAAGGAACTGGTAAATTCCACATAGAGGTAATTATCTGTTTGGTCGATAATTTTAGTTTTCTCCAAGGATGCGATCGCCTGTTTGAGATTTGCCATTGCAACTGTCGGCGTCGAATTGTATGTCAAAGGCTCAATTTTGTGTGAGGAATCTTGACTGAAGCTACTGACGCAGTTGGGAGAACTGGGACAGGGTGCGAGTTGTCCTGACTCAGCGCCGAGATTGGTAGGTCTTTTTCCAGCAAACATTGTTTTTTCTCCGGGAATGGCTATGAAAATGGCGATCGACAGTATTGCTACTGCTAGCAATGAAATTAAAATAACGAGCACTTTTTTGAATGCTGTCGGCGATTTTGTTTCAACTGTTTGCAAAGTATGAGTCCTCATCAAGCGGAAGTTTGATCTAATCTTAATATTAATAGATATTTACATCGAAAAATTAAGAGCCGATCGCCATTCAAATATTCAAGTCAATTCATCCGGGTTAATTCCCATCTCCCGCAACCTTTCTGCTAAAAGCTGCGATCGGCTTCTTTCCTCCTCTAACGCTGTCTCAGCAAGTTCAGCCCGCTGACGTAACGCTGTCTCAGCAAGTTCAGCCCGATCGCGTTCTGACTCTAAAACTTGACAAATCTCAATGTAGGAAAGAAACCGCGTGTCATCAGGACGATAAATCTGCAACTGAGAACCAGATAAATCAAACCGAATTTTCAACCAGGGACTGACCCAATTTTCCAGAGATTCGATCGCGTCTAACCCATCTTCACCCCGCAGCCAACCTGTGAGTTGATTGTTGTCAGGATTGTAAATGTAATATTCTTCAACACCGTAGCGATCGTAAAACAGGAGCTTTTTATCCATCTCATTTTTAGAATTACTACGAGACAGAATTTCAAACACTACTTGCGGTGCAATTCCATCCTCATTCCACTGCTGATAAGAACCCCGATCGCCCTTCGGTCTACCAAATGCTACCATCACATCCGGTGCATTAACAATATTGTTGCGTCCCTCTACCGGATACCAAAGCAAATCGCCCGCCACAAATACATTTTGGTCATTGGCATACATTGCTTCTATATTCTGCTCAACGACGAAAATCCAGCGAAACTGCTTGGTATTATTTGCCATCGGTTGACCATCACTTTCGGGATAAATAACTTCTGGTTGGGTTGGAGATTGAATTTGAGAAACCATAGCATCAAAGGAACTTTGCCTAGGGATATTTTAATTTTAGCACAAAGCTAATAGATTAGTTTTGAGATAGAATATAGCCTTTCTCAGTAACAGTGCGGTGCACGCTTGATATAGGGCATAGGGCATAGGGCATACCTCACCAAGATTGAGAACTGCTATAGATGCGATCGCGATCGGCTCAATTTACCGCTCTCAATTTTCAAAGCTCTTTAATCATCCAGTAAGTCAGCATTTTCCCTTTGCCTTTCACTTCGATCATCCCCCGTTCCTCAAAAATAAATTGTTCCTTCAAACGCTCATAAGTCGCCCCCGTAACTTGAATTTTCCCCGGCATTCCGTTCGACTCCATCCGCGAAGCAACATTAACAGTATCCCCCCACAAATCATAGCTAAACTTGCTAATTCCAATAATTCCAGCCACCACAGAACCGCTGTGAATGCCAATCCGCAATTGAAAAGTTTCTCCGATTTTGAGATTAAACTGAGTCAAAGCCGATTGCATCTCCAAAGCCAAAAGTGCGATCGCCTGTGCATGATCTTCCCGCGCAGTAGGCAACCCTCCAACTACCATGTAAGCATCCCCAATAGTCTTAATTTTTTCCAACCCGTGGGACTCAGACAACCTATCAAACTCACAAAAAATCCCATTCAAAATTTCCACCAACTGAGTCGGAGTTTTGCGGGCAGAAAACTCCGTAAAACCCACCAAATCCGCAAACAAAACGCTCACTTCATCAAAATGATCCGCGATCAGTTTTTGCTCTTTTTGCAAGCGCTCCGCAATCGGTTTCGGTAAAATATTCAGCAGCAATCTCTCTGTTTGTTTTTGCTGCAATCTCAGCGATTCCTCAGCTTGCTTGCGCTGAATCAACGCACCTAGCTGAGTCGCAACAGCACTCACTAATTCCAACAATCGTGGCTGACATTCAAGATTTTGATCGCGATAAAAAATCAAAACAGCTAGCACCTGATTGTCAGCCAAAATCGGCACCCCGAAAGCTGCTTTCAACCCCACATTAGCTGCTATTTGCGATCGCAAAAAAACCTGTTCCGGTGCGGTAGAAACATCATCGATCCATTCAGACTGCTGTCCAAGCCAAATCCTCCCCGGCATTCCCACACCAGGCTGGAAACTTAACTGACAACTTGTCTGTCTGAATTCCGAGAAACTCAAATCGCTAGCATACCTGCCTAGAGCGCATTTTAAGACTTGGCCGTCACTGCTGGGAATCCAAGCTTCGCCCAAATTCCATTCAATTGTTTCGCAAATCAACCTTAAAATCAAATCTATAGCAGACTCAAAATTTTCAGATTTGCTAATAGCTTGAGTAGCTCTCAGCAGCAATCTAGTTTCCATTTCAACCTGTCTGCGTTCGGCAATTTCCTGATGCAGTTGGACATTTTGTTCAGTCAGTTTTTGATTCTTTTCTTGCAATTGTATTTGCAAGGAACGCACAGCAAGTTGATTGCTAACTCGCGCCAATACTTCCTTCATCTGAAAAGGTTTTGTGATGTAATCAGAACCCCCAACTTCAAAGGCTTTTGCCTTGTTTATTCCTTCTTCAATGGCGCTGAGAAAAATAATCGGGATCTGGCTAAATTGCGGCTCTGCTTTCAATTGTTGACAAAGCTCATAGCCGTCTAGATCGGGCATCATAATATCCAGCAAAATCAAATCTGGAGGGCTAGATTGAATCGCCTCTAAAGCTGAAAAACCGTTAGTAACAGGTCTCACTTTGTAGCCCTGTTTTTGCAAGATTCTAATCAACAAACGCAAGTTATCTGGCGTATCGTCAACTACTAAAATATCCGCTTGATAGTGTTCATTTTGTTCTGCCATCATCTGAGTTATTTTAGTTTTCCGCCTCGCTAATTAAAATGAGAATTTTCTGGTAATCAAAATTATCTAGATGACCCTGGAGGAGTTCGGAAAATGCCGGATTTTCACTCCAGATTTCCTCTATTGTCCTAGCAATTAAGTCAAAGTCTGCGTTGCGGATTACCTGCTTCATTTTGCCGATCCATTCTGCGGGCAGTTTGGACGCAGAAGTAAGTGTAAAAGTTGAGGTAGAGTCAGATAGCTGCGGACGATCGCAACTTGAGCAAGAGTAAGTGTAATTCACCCCCAAATGTCTGTTGAGCGTATCAAATATATCTGTTTTGCGGAAAGGTTTGCAGATCAAATCGTCACAACCCACAAATAAAACAAAAGCTGGTTTTTCGGCAATTGTACTAGCTGTCAAGGCAATAATCTTCGGAATAGGGCATTCTATAAGGGAAACGTTCATTTCCTTGCCCCCTGCTTGCTCTCTCTCCCTCTGCTGTACTCTAGCTCTAATTTCTCTAGTAGCTTCATAGCCATCCATGACGGGCATTCGCAGATCCATTAAGATTAAGTGCGGCTGCCAATTTTCCCATATTTCTACTGCTTCGCGGCCGTTGCTGGCTTCTTCGACTGCGAAACCAATGGGATAAAGCATTTTTACTAACAGTTGACGGTTGTCTTCGCGATCGTCCACAATTAAAATCCGATAGCGGGGTTGATGGGGTTGCAAACCAGTAACTTCGCGATCGATTTGCGGAGCAAGTATGGCGATCGGATCGACTACACTGAGTGGAATCTCGAATTTAAAAGTAGTGCCCTGTTCGAGTTGGCTTTCCACGGTGATCTGGCCACCCATTAGGAGTACAAATTGCCGGCTAATAGTTAATCCCAAACCCGTGCCTTTCTGCGTTTTTTGACCGGATGATGTTTGCACGAAGGCTTGAAAAACATGGCTTAATTCTTCGGGGGAAATGCCAACTCCGGTATCTTGAATTTCAAAGCTCAGGGAGAAATCAGAACTTGTTTGATTTTCCGATAAACTGACAATTGCATCTTCTGACTTCTTGCTTCTGACTTCTTGCTTCTGACTTCTATCCGTTACATCCGTTACAGAATCCGTTGCCGAACTTCCTTCTTCCTTCTTCTTAACTCTGACTGACACCGTACCTATCGGCGTAAATTTAATTGCATTACTGAGGAGATTGATCAGCACTTGCCGCAGTTTGACAGCATCGGTTTGCACGTACTGGGGAACGTCAGCAGCGCGCTGGAAAAGTAACTCTACTTGTTGATTTTGCGATCGCAGTTGAAACATATCTTCCAACTCGTCTAGCAAGCGGTAGAGGTCAAAGTTTGTAGAATCGAGCGTCATCCGCCCAGCTTCTATTTTTGATAAGTCTAAAGCTTGATTGATCAGGGTAAGCAAGTGTTCGCCACTGCGGTGAATAATTCTGAGACTTTCTCGGTTTTCGCGAGTAAGATTGGGGCTGGGTTCCATGATTTGAGCAAAGCCCAGTATGGCGTTGAGGGGAGTACGCAACTCGTGGCTCATGTTGGCCAGGAATGTACTTTTAGCTTTGTTTGCTGCTTCGGCAATTAATGCGGCTTGTTGCAGTTGTTCTGTACGTTCAACAATTTCCGATTCTAAGGTGCGCTGGTAATCTGCTACTATTTTTTCGGCTTGTTTGCGTCCACTAATATCTTGAAAAGCCGCGATCGCATAAACAATATTTCCGCTGCTATCAAAAATTGGCGTGGTAGTTATCTCCAGGGCAATTATCTTGCCATTCGGGCGGATTTCTACGTCATCAACCATGACAAATTCCCCCCTCAGTGCCCGCAAAATCGGCAGATTATCCGGCGGGTATAGCTCATCACTATTGGCTACATAAAGTTGATAAGTTGCAGCTAATTGTTCCGCAGTGCTTTCCGGGATAGTATCAGCACCCAGCAACTGCCGCGCCCTGTCATTAAAATAGGCGATCGTACCATCAGGATTGTAAACAGATACCCCCACCGGCAAAGCTTCTAAAAATTGATTTAGCCTACTTTCACTGGCAGACAGCGCCTGATTTACTCGCCTCAACTCCTCGTTTGCTTCTTGTCGCTTCAGGATTTCATCTGTTAACTTTTGATCTTGCAAGTAACTATGAACTGCTTCTACCACTGTTAATTTTAAATCTTCATTGTGCCAAGGTTTAGGAATGTAACGATATAACTTAGCATACTTAATCGCATTGCTCAGGGCTTCTAAATCTGCTTGACCCGTCAGCATAATAGTTAACGTCTCGGGAGATCTTTCGTGAATTTGTCTCAGCAGTTCATCTCCTTTAATATCTGGCATAATATAATCGGAAAGCACTAAGGCAATTTCATATTCATCAGCCTGTAAATCAGCCAGTAAATCTAAAGCATCTTGTCCCCCTTCTGCCGTTTCAATAATACAGCGATCGCCGATCGCCTTTTTCAGTTCAATCTTTAAACTGTTCAAAACATCAGGTTCATCATCAATGCAAACAATCACAGGTTTTTTCATAACTTTGCTAGCCCCGATTTTATCGTCTCTATTAACTCTTCGCGATTCCACGGTTTGTACAGACAGCAGTATAAATCTGCTTGAGTTACAGCTCGTTCAACTGCTGCTACATCTGCTTGACCCGTCAACATCACTTTCACCATCTTAGGATATTTTTGGTGAATTTTGATTAAAAGTTCATCACCTTTAATTCCCGGCATCAGCCAATCAGAAACAACCACAACCACTCGCTCGTCCTCTGAGAAATCTGCAATTAACTCTAAAGCTTCATCACCACTTTCAGCTAATTCATAAAAATAATTATCTTTAAACTCATTTTTAAGTTGGATTTTGAGAGTATGCAAGATATCTGGTTCATCGTCAACGCAAAGAATTATAGGTTTATTCATTTTCTCTTCCTACTTGAGTTTAACCGATTGGCAGCGAGACTGTAAATGTTGTCTCCCCCGGAACCGACTCTACCGTAACATTTCCTTCATGTTTATCTACAATTTTTCTGACAATATCTAATCCCAAACCGCTGCCTTCCCCAGTAGATTTAGTTGTAAAAAATGGCTGAAAAATCTTCGGAATAACGTCTGGGGGAATACCTTTGCCACTGTCGGTAAATCTGAGGAATATCCTCCCCTCTTTTTGCAGAGTTTCAATAGTTAAAGTTCCGTGATAATCCATAGCTTGCAAAGCATTATGAATTAAATTTGTCCACACTTGATTTAGGTCATCTGGATAGCAGATAATTTTGGGTAAATTCCCATATTTTCTAATTACCTCCATACCGTGCTTTAGTTGATTTTGATAAAGCGTTAAAACCGTTTCAATACCTTCGTGCAAGTTAGCTTCCACTTTGGATTGCTGGTTATCGAAATGAGCGTAGCTTTTCAAGGCAAACACTACTTTACCCGACTTCGCTGTTGCTCTTTGAATCAAGCTAATACTTTTTTTAAAGCTAGCAAACTGGTAAGCAGTATTTAAAACTTTTTCCCAGTCAGATAATTTAAAAAGTGGCAACAAGTCTTCTATGTTCTCGTAAATTTCCATATCAACTAAAGTGTCAGCTATATCCTCACACTCAGCTATTTCTTCTGCTTTTAAATAGCTGATTAAATGCTGTTTAAATTGACGCTTTTCTTTGCTTGTTAGGAGATTTACTTGATGATTTGATCTGTTCATTAACAGCGAAAAATAAGCTTTGCTTTCTGAAGAAATTTCTTGGAAAAATTCCGGTAATTTTTCCAAATTAGCGTCCCAAAAATTAGCAATGTTCTCAATAGACGAACCAATAATGCCCAGGGGCGTATTGATTTCGTGGGCAATGCCAGCAATCAGTTGTCCGAGGGCGGCCATTTTTTCCGATTGAATCAAATGCTCTTGAGTTGTTTGCAGTTGTAGGATCGCAGTTGCTAAATCTTGATTTTTTTCTTGCAAACTCTGTTGCAGCGAACAAATTTTTAAGTGCGTTTCGATGCGAGCTAAAACTTCTTCAACCTGAAAGGGTTTGGTGATAAAATCAACTCCCCCAACTGCAAAAGCTTTAACTTTATCCAGCACGTCATTGATCGCACTAATAAAAATCACAGGAATGTCTTTTGTAATTTCAGAAGCTTTGAGTTGCTGGCAAACTTGATAGCCGTCCATTTCCGGCATCATAATATCCAGCAGCACTAAATCTGGGGGTATTTTTTGGGCAGCAGAGAGTGCTAGCTTGCCATTGGGTACGGGGCGAACTTGATAGCCTTTTTCGCTGAGAATTCCTGCGAGCAGGCGGAGGTTTTCTGGCGTGTCGTCAACTACTAAAATGTTGCCTTGATGGGTTTTTGGTAAAGTAGAAATCATTTAGGGCTTTACTGCTCCTCGCTTTTAGCAATTACACTCAAAATGCGATCGTATTCAAAATTATCAATGCAATCTAGGAGTGTGTCAGCAAGCTCAGGGTTGACAGTGCCGATTTGTGCGATCGAACTGGCGATCGCCTCCATATCCACACTCAAAATAGTTTGCTTGAATGCAGCTACCCAGTCGGGAGCAAGAGAGGCGATCGCCCCTGGTGTCAGGAAGTCATGACTTGACTCCCCCGTAGCTGCCAGACTAGCTGCTGTTGGATCTTCATAAATATAGCGTACTCCTAAATGTTTGCCCATTGTTGCAAAAATATCTTCCTCTCGGAACGGTTTCCGCATAAAATCATCGCAACCCGTCGAAAGAATCACCGCCCGTTCTTCCTCCAAAACACTAGCAGTCAAAGCTATAATCGCAGTTGCTTGTCCTTGAGTAGTAGTTTTAATCTGTTTTGTTGCCTCATACCCATCCATTACAGGCATCCTCATATCCATCCAAATCAAGTGTGGCTCCCACTCCGCACAAATATCCACCGCTTCCTGGCCATTATTCGCTTCTCTCAATTCAAACCCCAGGGGGTTCAGAAGTTTTACCAACAGTAGGCGATTCAGGGGTTTATCGTCCACAATCAGCAAGCGGTAGCAGGGCTGATTCGGTTCGAGAGCAATAACTCGAAGTTGGGGTTTTTTGCTCTGAATATCGGCAGCTTCAACCAGATTAACTTGAATATCAAACTGAAATATTGCACCCTGACCAACCTCGCTACTAATGGTAATTTCTCCTCCCATCAATTGCACAAACTGGCGGCTGATCGCTAAACCTAAACCCGTTCCTTCCTGAGAATCTTTCCCGGTTTTTGTCTGTACAAATGCTTCAAACAACTGATTAATTTCGTCAGCATCAATACCTGCACCGGTATCTTGCACTTCAAAATGTACTGAGTAGCGATCGGGTACTTGGGAATTGCTATTGTTGTGTTTCTTCCCTAAGCCCCCTCTAACTTGCACTGAAACTCCCCCTGATGAAGTAAATTTAATTGCATTGTTAAGCAAGTTAATTAAGACTTGGCGCAACTTGACTTCATCGGTGCAAATATAGTGAGGCACTTCCGCATCCCGAACGAATAGTAACTGCAAGCCTTTTTCCTCAGCTTTCAGAGCAAACATATCTTCCAAATCGTCCAGCAGTCGATACAAATCAAAGTTTTTTTCATTGATTGTACTGCGTCCAGCTTCAATTTTTGACAAGTCTAAAACTTGGTTAATTAAAGTCAGTAAATGTTCGCCACTCCGCAGGATGATTCCCACATTTTCTTGATTTTCTGAAGAGAGAGTTTTACTGCGAATCAAGACTTGAGCAAAGCCGATAACAGCATTCAGCGGAGAGCGCAATTCGTGGCTCATATTTGCGAGGAAGATACTTTTAGCTTTGTTAGCTGCTTCCGCTGCTTCTTTTGCCCGCTGCATTTGGATTTCGGCTTGTTTGCTAGCAGTAATATCTTTAATAAAACCTTCATAGTAGAGTAGATTGTTTTCGCGATCGCCCACAGCGCGGGAATTTTCAGAAATCCAAACAATACTGCCATCTTTTCTGTAAATTTGCGATTCAAAATTTGACAGTATCCCGTACTTATTCATCAGTTCTACAAATTCATCGTGGCGCTTGGGATTCACGTAAAGCTGATTATGGAAATTCGGCTGCGCTGCTATTAATTCTGCTGTCGATTCGTACCCGTAGATAGTAGCTAAAGCGGGGTTAGCGCTGATGTATTTTCCGTCAACAGCAGTCTGAAAAATGCCATTTAAAGCATTTTCATAAATGTTGCGGTACTTTTCTTCGGCTTCCCGCAGGGCGGTTTCTGCTTTTTGGCGATCGGTAATATCACTAGAAATCGACAAAAAACAAGCTTGTCCGTCAATATCAATAGTTTCGATGGACAGCAGCGCTGCTCTTTCTGTACCGCTTTTATTGCGAAACCTCAGCTCGTAATTGTGAAGAGCTGTTTTATTTTTTAACATTTGAATCATGCGATCTCGCTCTGCCAAAGTAGCCCAAAAATTGAGTTCTACCGCTGTTTTGCCAATAATTTCTGCGTGACTGTAGCCGATCATCTGGCAAAAACTTTCATTGACCTCTATATGGCAACCATCGCTAATTCTCGTCAGGGTAATCGCATTAGGACTTAAACGAAAAGCTTTAGAAAACTTTTCTTGTGCTTTGGCAATTTCTGCGGTACGTTTGGCAACTTGTGATTCTAAATTTTGCTTGTATTCTCTTGACAGTTGCTCCGCTAATTTGCGTTCTGTAATATTTTGAAAAGCACACATCCCGTAAATAATATTCCCTTGCTCGTCATAAATAGGAGTTCCCGAAACTTCCAGGGGAACAGCTTCGTTGAGCAGGAACACTTCCAGGTCGTCAACAGTTACACTTTTGCCCTGCAAAGCATTCAAAATTGGGTCGCGCTCTGCCGGATAAATTTGCTCAGTTCCAGCTAAATAAATGCGGTAGGAATTGCGTAAATTTTCAGCATCTGATTCCAAAATGCCTTGACCTAAAAGTTGCTCTCCAGCAGGATTAATGTAATAGGGTTTGCCTTGTGTATCGACAATAAAAATACCGAGGGGAATAGCATTTAGAAACTGTTTAAGTCGGCTCTCACTTGACCTGAGCGATGTAAATGAATGCTGCAATTGCTCGGCCATGCTGTTAAAAGAATCGGCAAGTTCTCCGAGTTCGTCTTCCCGATCGATCGTTACTTTTGTATCCCATTCATTCCTCGCCAAAGCTTTCGCCGCCGCGTTCAATCTTAAAATCGGCCGCACCACCCATCTAGCAGTAATAATGCCCAGAATTGTCGCTGCGATCAAAGCTGCCACCGACAGGAAAATAGTGGTGCGGCTGTTGGCGTTAATTTGCTCCATAAAGTCCGACTCTGGAACAACTACCACAATCAGCCAATCCAATCCTCGCTCGTCTTTAAAAGGAGTTACCTGAAGAAAGTTGCGCTTTCCCTCAACTTCAAAAGTAAGCTGTTGAGAATTATTAATTTTGTCTAAGTTGCCGTATAATTTATCTAAATACAGTGCCGTTTGGCTCAGGACTGCGTTGTTGCTTTCTGAAGCCTTGATGCGCTTTACTTGTTTACCTTCAACTGCAAATTCGGGATTTTCAGTGGAAGTTGCGATCAACATTCCAGAGCGTTCCATCACAAAAGTTTGTCCCGATTTGCCAATTTTGATGGTGCCGAGAAATTCCTTGATTCGGGAAAACAACAAATCGCAGCCAGCTACTCCTAACAAATTGCCGCTGTCATCGTAGATAGGCATAGCGGCAGTAATTGCCAAGTCTCTAGTTAAAAAATCAGTATAAATTTGACTCCAAATAGGTTTTTTTGCTGCCGCTGCTGCGATGTACCAAGGTCGAGTTCGCGGGTCGTAAATATCGGGTGATATTTGCACTAATTTGACACGGTTTCCTTGAGAGTCGGCAGTATATCGAGCTAATTTATTGTTAGTCGAACTGTCAGCAGCAGATATCAGAGTTCGATCTTTAGCTTGGAACGCTCCTGAGTGTTCTCCATTTTCCTTGCCTACATAAATGATGCTGATCGAATCAAAATATTGAATTTGTTTGAGGAAATGGAGTTCTAGTTTTTGTGTTTCTTCTAGGTTCAACTGCCCCAATTTTAAGCTTTGAACATTGAGGTGATTGACAATGTGAGGAATTGACATATAAGTTTGAATTTTGTCTTTAATCCGCTCAGTAATTTCTCCTCGCAACTGAGCGGCAACATCATTGACATCCCGCTGACCGTTTTGAAATGATAGCCAACCTACAACTCCGACAGTGCCAACAATTTGTACTAAAAAAGGAACTATAAGGACTGTTTGTAAGGGAGCTTTGCCGATTATTTTAGTAGCCCAGCGATAGAGTTGTTTAGGAAACATATTAATCCTAAGAGTAATTGGGAATGGGGCATTGGGAATGGGGCATTGGGAATGGGGCATTGGAAATTGGGAATAGTTTTGAGTTTTGATTGGAAATTCCCTTGCCTTTCCCCTTCTGCGTGCTGTAGTTTACTGACAACAGTACAGTCAATTAATTTAAATTAATATAGCGTATTTATGCTGAGAGTTTTTCGTAACTACTGATAAAGATGATATCGTTTCCGCGCTTCATCCGAATCATATCTAATCCGGTAGCATCGGAATTAATATTACTCACAGCCAGGACACTCCAAGATCCCATTGGTGTCAACTTAAGCCTGAAACAATTGATAAATCTCGCTTTTAGCTGAGTCTAGATCCCCCTAAATCCCCCTTAAGAAGGGGAGTAGGGGTTGACTTTGATCCGACTCTTGTCCCCCCCTTGTTAAGGGGAGTAGGGGTTGAGTAGGGGGCAAGAATGCGGGGGGATCTGGCCTTAATAGTCAAACAGCAGTCTCTGACTGGGCTTGAAGTTAAGTTGACACCTATGGGCACTGCCCATTAGTGTCAACTTAAGCCTGAAAGCCTTTGTATCTCTCGTTCATAGCTGAGTCTAGATCCCCCTAAATCCCCCTTAAGAAGGGGGACTTTGAGAAGATTCCTGTCCCCCCCTTAAGAAGGGGGGCTAGGGGGGATCTGGCCTTAATAGTCAAACAGCAGTCTCTGACTGGGCTTGAAGTTAAGTTGACACCTATGGGCTCTTGGAGTGTCCCTACAATGTATCATTCCGATGGATGGTGCGCGGACTAAGACCGATCGCCCCAAAAACCTGCATTTACCTGGGATTCAACTCCACCCTTTCGCCGTAACGCAATAGCATCTCCAAACTCTCCAAGCGATTTTGCCAAGTTTGCACCTGATAGCTATTTTCCCCAGAATGCAGCCGCATCGAAGATGGAAATTGAGATTGAAAGCTCGCCAGCAAATTTTTAGCTGTTTCTAAATTTTCAGTAGTTGGAGTAGCAGCCAATTTGCTCAAAGCTTGCGCCAATTCATCCGATCGACTTTGCAAAACTTTCAGATCAGATTCCGACACCCGCAACTGATTGCTAGCCAACAAAAAACTCCATTCCTGCTTGAGAGCAGTATATCGCGAAACCGCCGCCGCAAAAGGCTGTCGGTAAGGAATCGGCTCCGAAGCAGAAGTCGTTAGCGAAGCCCTCGCAGAGGATTGCATCGGTCGCCCTTGAGTGCGGTTAAAAAATCCCTGCATCCCGCTGCTAATACTTTCCACCGCAAAAATAGCATAACCCCCAGTCGGCAAATCCCGCAAAGCCTGAATTTGGTCGATCGCCACAACTTCCGGGAGAGTCAACAACTTAACCGACGGAGAAATCAAAGCCGAACCGAGCATTTGTTCCTTAGCCAGCGGCTGTGTAATTCGCTGAAGTCGGTTAGTATCCAAAGCATAAGTCATCGGCACAATCAAATCCACAATTCCCTGACGAGCCCAAACTTCCCAATTCTGCTGAATTTTGTAAATCCGCTGACTTGGAGGGTGCGGAAACACCGCCACCGACAAAATTGTACGCGGATAATTCCGTCGCAACAACTGAGAAACTTCGCTAACAAAAGTATTAATTTGATTAGTTTTAAACTCCACCCACTGCCGCCACAAATTGCCATCACTGGGCGAAATATTCACCGGATCGGCGCCAGTTAACTGCTGGAATTGCTGTCTCGCCGCCGCACCGTAACCGTAAGTAAAACCTGCATTGTCATCTTGAAAAGGATAGCGAATGTAGTCAAGTTGCAGCCCGTCAACTTGGTAGCGGCTGGCAATTTCGTTGATAATTTCCAGCAAATAACTGCGCGCTTCTTTATTAGCTGGATCGAGATAAAATTTACCATCATTGACGTGCTGCCTGCGTCCTTTGTTGTCAATATTTGCCCAATCTGGATGGGCAGAAAGCACCGGACCTGGGTCGGAATTCGACTTGCCAATTAGAGTATTGTGGCGCTTATTTCCGGTGGCAAAAACCCAAATCCAAGCGTGCAATTCCATGCCTCGCTCGTGGGCTAATTTAACCGCAGATTCCAGCGGGTCCCAGCCAACTGTGAGGGGGTTTTGTTGGGGTGCAACTTGACTGGGATAAATAGGATATCCGGCATTTAAAGTTTCAAAGAAAACTGTATTGATCCCGGCGGCGGCGAGGCGATCGAAAACTGCTGCTAAACCTTGTTCCGATCGCGCTGCGACGATCGTCCCGCGATCGAGCCAAACCGCCCGAATTTCAGCCCCCACCCGCTCTCCTTCCTTGGGGTAATTTTGCCACAGAAGCAGTCGCGCTTCCACCCACTGCTGTCTAGCCTCCGCGTAGTTTTGCTCAGCCAGGAGTTGATCGAAACTTTGCAAAACCTGCCGCGCGATCGCGATCGCCCGCGTCGTGGCCCCTTGCATAATCGGCGGGCGAATAGCAGCCGGGGCGCCACCACTGTTGCTTCCAGCCACCAGTTGAACTCTGTTAGCAGCATTGAGATTGACAGGGGTATTAGCTGAATTAGCGGCTGTCAGGGCGCTTTCAAACCTACCGAGGAGGTTGGTCAGTTCTTGGCGCATCAAATACGCTTCAATGCTGACGATCGGCTTATTAGAATTTGCCTGCACATCCAAACCCGCCGGCGCCGACTGATCTGAAGGGTCTGTAAAAGTTGCTGGTACTGGGTCTGGAAGGGGGGGAGAGGGAGAAAGTCGGCTCAGTGGGGTATTACGCGGCCCTGGAGGGGTGTTTCGAGTAACTGTGGAGGGGGGAGCGGGATTGGGGGTAGCGGGTCTTGGGGGTGCGATCGCTGTTGGCGGTGGCAGAGGCGAACTGACATTGCCTCCCCAGCGGGCGATCGAGGCCCGCAGCCAAGCCTTGTCTACATTTGCCGAACCGTTGCTACCCCAGCGCCAGCCGAGATAGGTAGCGCGATCGGTGGCGATCGCAGCCGAGGAACCGGAACTGTCCTTCCAGGTAGCAATAGTTTGACTGTTCGCATTAGCGGGAATCAAGACACCGCCTTGAACCGAGCTATTTTTCTGTTCCGCAGGCACCCAATTGCTAGAAGTAGTGCAAGCAAGATCTCGACAGCGGGTGCGGGGTTGAGGTGCCGCCGGCTGAGTCAACGGAAAAGCCCAATAGGCCCCAAGGAGCGATCGCAAAGATTGACGAACCAAAGCCGGAGAACTGCGGCCCACGGGCCCGGAAGCAATCAACCGGCCGCCCTGGGAAGCCCAAGCTTCTAAAACTTTAATTTGCGCCGGAGTCAAAGTTTCAATATTCGGCAGAAACAGAACATTAACGCCCGCTAAATCCGCCGTACTTTTAATTTGTTCGAGATTAATTGGTTGGTAAGCAATACCGCTTTCCCAGAGCCGCGTGGTAATCTTTACCCAGTCGGGAGAATTTTCCGAACTGCGAACTACTCCTAGAA
This sequence comes from Microcoleus sp., assembly GCA_042408215.1. Lineage (GTDB taxonomy): Bacteria > Cyanobacteriota > Cyanobacteriia > Cyanobacteriales > Microcoleaceae > Microcoleus. Next base: position 493,896 of record JAYFMW010000006.1, read on the forward strand.
CCACTTGGGCGAAACTTGGAGAGGGAAACAGGATAAAGAGATTGAGTAATGTACTCGCTAGTGTTCCAATTAACACTCTTTGCAAGAAAGTGAAAAAGCGAATTTTTTGAGCCTGGGAGCAAGCATCAGGAATTCGATCGGGCTTTTTGATTTGTTGCATTGACACAAGAATTACCCACACACCACAAGGGGAAAAATTTCAATAATATCAATTCCGATGCAACCGGAATGATAGGCAACTGATCTCAATTCCGGTTGCACCCGAATGATATAGAGGAAACGGCACTGCCGTATCCCTACCTGATTAATTGTAGGGAAACGGCACTGCCGTATCCCTACCTGATTAATTGTAGGGAAACGGCACTGCCGTATCCCTACCCTGATTAATTGTAGGGAAACGGCACTGCCGTATCCCTACCCTGATTAATTGTAGGGAAACGGCACTGCCCTGTCCCTACCCTGATTAATTGTAGGGAAACGGCACTGCCCTGTCCCTACCCTGATTAATTGTAGGGAAACGGCACTGCCTATTGGTGTCAACTTAACGTGAAACCCAGTCACAGAATGCTGTTTGACCATTAAGCCTAGATCCCCCCTAGCCCCCCTTAAGAAGGGGGGGATAAGAGTTCGATCAAAGTCACCCCCTACTCCCCTTCTTAAGGGGGATTTAGGGGGATCTAGACTCAGGTAACAGCGAGATTTCTCAGGGGTTTCAGGCTTAAGTTGACACCAATGGGCACTGCCGTATCCCTACCCTGATTAATTGTAGGGAAACGGCACTGCCGTATCCTGAGCGTAGTCGAAGCGTGTCAACAATTTTTCAATTAGCAGCTTCATTCACCGGGAAACGATCGATTAACTGCATCGCCCGACAAGCATTCCTCCGCAAAGAATCAGAAACATGAGGAACATGAGGAATCTGAGACAAGAAATCCAAAGTCCGGCGCAAAATCCGCACCACATCCCCTTCATCCAAACTCGTATGACTAACCAATTCCAGCCATTCCACACCCAGAGCCCACTGCTCAACCAAAGTCACTATATCCCGTTCCAGCCAAATCGGGATAGCAGCCTCATGCCGATACTGCACTTGAAACAGCCTGCGCCTTAGCCCTTTTTGGAGATTATCCAAAGGTGCCAAAACTTCCGGTGACAGCGAATAGTGAGTCCAACTATCGGGCCTCGAAACTTCCGTAACCAAAGCCGCGCAAGCAGCCGCGAGGTGGTGGGGGTCAAGTTCGTCAAATTCCGCTGACATCAGGGACAAACCCAACCAGAGTTCATTATCGCCACGAATGGCGGCGCAAGCTTGGCCCAATTCCGTAGGAACTAATCTGTCCGAGGTATCAGTTCCCTCCACCTTGAGGGATACTACTCTTTCCAAGCAGCCGAAATTGAGCAAAATGTCAATTAAGTTGATAAATTCTTCCCAGTAGCGGGCTCGCTGCTTTTCTAAGTCTTGCAAGCATCTGCGTATTTCCTTTTGCAACTCTATCCTGCGTCGCTGGCGTTTGAGCAAAGTACCGGGATTGCCCCATTCTAAAACAGGGTGAATTTCTAGCTTAGCTTCTATGGCTGCGATTTTTTGTAGTTGGTCGATCGCCTCGCGAGTCGGTTCCGGTGCCGGCAATTCTGGGATTGATTGGGCGATAGAAAGGGTTTCCTCGGTTCCCAAACGGCATTGGCCCAGTCTCATCGGCATTTCCGGTGGCGGGTTCAAGGTATCTACTGCCGGCAAGCGGGGTAATTGAGCGTGGAGGGTTGCCACATCGCTAATGGCGACGATATACCAGCGGTTGTCTTTGCCCAAACATACCAAATTTGGTGCTTGGCCGGAACCTGCGATTTTGGCAACCAGTACAGCGGGTATGGGAGATGTGTGCGATCGTTTAGCAGTAGGAACGTGCTTACCTTTGAGGCTGACAATAGTTCCCAGCACCGCAAAAGCCACAGCCACCGACATATCCTTAATCCGGGCTTCTTCAGCTTGCTGCAATAAAGTTTTCAGCAGGCGTTTATCTTCTTTGAGTCTTCCCTGCAACTTTTCATAATGAGCGAGCTGTTTTTCCAGGTTGGCGACATCGCCACCAGCAGCCAGAGACTCCTCCAAAACCGCCAATTCTGCCATCAGCCGGTCTACTTCCGCTTGCTGCGGCTGCAAGTACAAGGTAGAAAGATATTGGCCAAAACTGCGCTCTACTAACTCTTGAGCTTCTTCGAGAGTGTGAGTTTGCAACAAATTCAGCACCATCCCGTAGCTGGGAGTGAACTGACTGGCGAGGGGGTCGGCTTTTGCTGTTGCCAAATAGGAGGCTTCTTTTGCCCCTTCAAACCGCGTCTGAACTGCCACAACGTGCCCCAGCTCGTCCATGCCCCGCCGACCTGCTCTACCGGCCATTTGGAGGAATTCTGAAGCATTTAGCAGTCGGTGTCCCTTGTCCGTGCGCTTGGAAAGGGTGGAAATAACTGTGGTGCGGGCGGGCATATTAATCCCGGCGGCTAGGGTTTCGGTGGCAAATACGACTTTAATTAAACCTTTGCCGAAGAGTTCTTCTACTAAACCTTTCCAAGCGGGTAAAATGCCTGCGTGGTGGGCTGCGATGCCTTTTAAAAGTGCTTCTTTTTGACCGAAGCGTTCTGCTTCTGGATTCCGCTGTAAAAAGTCGTCAATAATGCGTTTGAGTTCGGCGGTTTCGGCTTCGTTAACTAGGGAGAAATTCCCAACATCTGCTACTGCTCGATCGCACCCACGGCGGCTGAAGATGAAGTAGATTGCTGGTAGCATATCGCGATCGTCCAACCGAGACAAAACATCAGTCAAACTGGGAACCGGGATACTACCTCTTTCTACTTTTTGCTGCTTTTTTTTGGGGATGAGTCGCAGGTTGGCTTTTTGGCCGCTGTCATCGAGTAGGGGAAATATCCCTTTTTGATTGGCGAAGTGAAATTGCAGCGGCACGGGGCGGAAGTCGGAGTATACTAACTCCGTGGGCCCGTGGACTTTGTTAATCCAGTCCGTGAGTTGTCCGCTGTTAGCAACGGTTGCTGAGAGGGCGAGTAATTGAATTTCGCCGGAACAGTAGATAATTGACTCTTCCCAAACGGTGCCCCGCTGTTTGTCGTTCATGTAGTGACACTCATCGAGAACTACTGTTTCGACTCCGGTTAAGGAAGCGCCCACAGCTCCGATCGGCGTACCATAGAGCATATTGCGAAAAATTTCGGTAGTCATCACCAAAATCGGAGCATCCCGGTTAATAGAGATGTCGCCCGTCAGCAAGCCCACCATCTCAGTCCCAAATTGCTGGCGGAAGTCGCGCAGCTTTTGGTTGGATAGAGCTTTGAGGGGAGTGGTGTAGAAGACGCGGCGCCCCCGTGAGAGTGCTTGGTGGATGGCGTATTCGCCGATTAAGGTTTTCCCGGAGCCTGTGGGGGCGCACACGACAACGGATTTACCTGCATCGAGGGCGACGATCGCCTCTCTTTGAAAGTTATCTAGCTCGAATGGGAATATGGTCTTCAGATCCAGCTCTGGGCGGTTCTGGGATTTATCTGGCACAAGAATTATTATAAGGTTGCAGAGTAGGTGTGCTTCAATCTTGCTTACAGCAAGGCAGCAGAGGACTGTATTGATTTTAAACCGATACTTTTTTTGCTAACATTTGCTAACAAATATATAAGCCGAGACATACTCTGGGCCTAGGGGTATCAGCCAATGCTCGTAGAAATCTCTACAAGCACTTATATTTTTGCGTTCAGCTTGGTTCTCGCTGACAGCAATTAACCGATCTGATTATTTGCTTTGATAATGTAGAGGCTACTTATTCCTATAGAGGCAACATACTATCAAGGTTTTTCACCTAAATCCGACGAACGGCTAAATTCATTCTATATGACATCAAGACATCTCGCAAATTTGAGTGGTTAGTGGTGCAGCTTGCTTCGGGCGATCGGCTTTCACCGATCAAATGATTTTGGGGTATAAAAATTCGGTGAAAACATATTACGCGCTGGCTGGTGGGTAATTGACGGGCGAGTGTAATTGGGGAGTTTTGTCAAAAAGGGCGATCGAGTCGATCGAATTCTCAGCTTTAACAAAATTATGTAGGGGCGGGTTTTACCAAAAATCTCAGCCTAAGACCAATAATCTCATAAACCCACCCCCACCCAACTGTAAATCTCAAAATTATGTAGGGGCGGGTTTTACCAAAAATCTCAGCCTAAGACCAATAATCTCATAAACCCGCCCCCACCCAACTGTAAATCTCAATCTACCTTTTACAAGATACAAGTTACACCCTGGTGGTTGAGCGAAGCGGCGCACGCTCGCGTAGTCGAAGTGTCGAAACCCTGTGGCGAGCATCCCCCGGATCAATCCACGATTTTTCGGAGAAACCAGTTTTTTTTGCGTAACTCCTAACTATTTAATAGCGCTTGTTTAAATTCCGCCGCATTTTTATAATAAATATCGGGATTGTCAACTAAAGCGCGATCGATCGCTGTAGCTAACGGTTGAGGAATCGCAGAAGTGCGATCGCGAATCGGAACCGCAGCATTATCCAAAACAGCACGAAACGGGTCTAATCCCACAAAATTGCGCGGGGAAAATCCCGCGATCGTTACATACAAACAAGCCGCCGCAGCCCAAACATCAACCTCCGGTTTCGCATACTTATAATCAAGCACTTGTTGTCGCGGCATAAAAGATGGCGTACCCACAGCATTACCCGTCATCGTTTGGCCACTTAAACCCGCTCGATCAAGTGTTTCGGCTGTTAGGTAACTACTACCACAGTGAGGACAGCTTATTATATCAAATCCGGTAGCATCGGAATTATTCATCTCTCTCTTCTCTCCCTCTGCGCCCTCTGCGCCCTCTGCGGTTAAATCATTCCGATGCAACCGGAAACGATATTACCGGAATGTTTTCTATAACTAGCAAATCTTTGCCTTTACCGTAGGTTCTGGGAATTCGGCGAACTCGCACACCTTCTGTTCCGCAAATATCACATACCATTTACTAAGTCTCCTTACTTAAGGGAAGTATATCGATTTTGGATTAATTGGTCAGGTGCGTCAGCAGAAATAAACTTAACAATTGAAATAACACAATCTGACGCACCCTACTATTACTTTGTTCTCGCCCACAGATTCAGTAAAAACCCGGTTTCTTGAGTCGAAGTGCATAAGTTCAGAAACCGGGTTTTTTACGACAATACTTTGTTCCCGCCGACAGATTCAGTAAAAACCCGGTTTCTTGAGTCGAAGTGCATAAGTTCAGAAACCGGGTTTTTTACGACAATACTTTGTTCCCGCCGACAGATTCAGTAAAAACCCGGTTTCTTTGGCCACAGTGGGTCTTAGTCCGCGGTGGACTTCGTTTGTGTAGTAGCGGTTTCAACCGCCGAATAACTTGTCGCATCTGCAAACACAATATACCGGGGTTAATTCCCATCTATCGCGAGGTGAATTGGTTTCTATATATCGTTTAACCAAACCATCAGCAGCTAGTTTTTTTTTAAGATAACCATCATGTCAGGTTCTCGCGGTACATCTCGGTGAGGATGTTTAGATAATCGCAGAAACCCGGTTTCTTGGGGCTTTGGATGAGGTTGAGAAACCGGGTTTTTTCGGAGTTTTTGGGTGGTAGTTGGGTCGGGTCGAAAAAACCCGGTTTCTTGGGGCTTTGAATGAGGTTGAGAAACCGGGGTTTTTCGGAGTTTTTGGGTGGTAGTTGGGTCGGGTCGAAAAAACCCGGATGAGGTTGAAAAACCGGGGTTTTTCGGAGTTTTTGGGTGGTAGTTGGGTCGGGTCGAAAAAACCCGGATGAGGTTGAGAAACCGGGGGTTTTCGGAGTTTTTGGGTGGTAGTTGGGTCGGGTCGAAAAAACCCGGATGAGATTGAGAAACCGGGTTTTTTCGGAGTTTTTGGGTGGTAGTTGGGTCGGGTCGAAAAAACCCGGTTTCTTACCGCCGAATTAATGACCGATTTTTCTACCAAACTTATGGTTGAATGAAAATACCGATCGCATTATGAACTCTCGCAGCCGTTGACAAAGGTCGATCGAGCAAACTCCCTCCCAAATACAAACTTGTCGAACTTCCCCCATCCAAGTTTAAAGCCTCCACAGCACCCATTTGCTGCAATATCTGCGCGAGTTCGGCGAAATTTGGCCCGGCCCCGCCCGCGCGATTGTGCACGGCTACAATCAGCAAATTCCCCGCAGTATTTCGCCCGATCGCACTTCTAATCGCTGTCTGTCTAACATAGCCATCGCTAAACCCTTCCGCCTTCGCATCCAGCACAACTTGACTGTTTTGGACTAACACCGGCCCGCCGCCTAAAATGTAAGGAAAACGGTTGAAATCCGCCGGAATTGTGTTAGTTTCTACGCGCAATAAAGTGCCCGGTGTCAGTTGAGGGGCGATCGACAAATCGGAACGCAATGCTAAAATATAACCGTTGGCTGGAACCGGAAAAGCTGTTTTTTCCGTCTCACCTGCGGGAGATTGGCTGATAACCCGCGCGGCGAAGCTATCCCGTAGAGAATCGCCTACAACAGTCACAACTATTTCATTGTCCGAAAACGGAGTATAAGTTGTTCCCCAATCGGGATTGTAGCGGCCGATTCCCGCTTCCACGTAGGCGCTATTGAGATGAGAAATAGGCCAACTTTGCCCCGTAGGAGTTATCATAGTTTCTTGCAAAGTCAAACGGGCGATCGCAAATTCGCCCCGATCGTTCCAGCCGATCGCCCCGCGATTCAAAATCGGCCCGGAAAGCCATTTATTGTCCCGCCGAATTGCTCCTAAAGCTAACCGATTTATCCGATTAAAAAAGCCGGCGTTAATCGCCGCAGCTACTCCCGAAAGTTCGGCTGTTTGTAATAGAGGTGCAGTGCCTTTGTCTGTCGGCGGATTGCTGAGAAGTGGTCGAATTTTTACTCCGGCTTGGCGCGGATTCACTTCTAACCAAACTACTGGAAAACGCGCTGTTCCTAAGTTTTGATACTGTTGCCGCCACCGGACTCCCTCGGCCCAAAGAATGTCTTTTTCTACTAAGGAATCTGGCCGAATATCAATCACTAATCTATTGGGATTTCCCAGGCTGAAAACTTGCGGTCGCCAACCTAAAGGTATTGTTACTTTGACTCTGGTTTGAGTGTCGGTTGGTTCGATTTTTAGTGATAGTAATTGTTGGCTGGTTTGAAAAGTGCCCTGAATTAAGGCGGGTGCGATTTTGGCATCGATCGCGATCGACCATTCTTGACCGATTATTGGCTGTAAGGGCGCTATCGGGAGCGGGAGGGCGGGTTTGGTCGGGTCGTCTGGTGTTTCGAGGTTTGGCGCTGTGGGGGTTCTCGCCTGCGAAATAGTGGGCTTTGTGGGGTCGTCTGGGGTGTCTCTGGGTGCGGGTGTGGGCGATCGGCTCGGTGTATCGACAATGTTAACTTGCCACGGGGCGGCGCGATCGAGGTCTACAACTATGCGATCGCCCCATTCTCTCTCTGCTTGCTGAATTCCAGTCACATTTGCCACGGGAGATGTGATTCTCAGAACATTACCATCGGCTGATATCTGCCAACCCGCAAGTCTGGCAAAATCCGTGACATCTAAGTAACGATACTGACCTGTCGCTCGCGCTGGTATACTTTGAGCTTCTGTTAAAGATAGGTCAAACCACTGTAGCGGTTGTTTGGTGCTGTCGGCGGTGTTGAGCAAATCGACTCCGGCAGATTGCATTAAGCCAATGTCGGCAATCCAAGTTCGGATGTTGGCAGAATTGCTGTTTGTTGGCTGTTGAGTCCAAGCAGCGGGAAGGATGCGATCGTTTAAAGATACTTGGCGACCTTGTTTGATTGTGGAAGAGGGCGGTAGGGATTGAGTCATATCAATTCCGGTTGTACCGGAATGATAGGTCGGACACGGCAGTGCCGTTTCCCTACCCCGATTAATTGTAGGGACACGGCACTGCCGTGTCCTGACTGTGGGTAACATTAATTCCGATGCTACCGGATTTGATCTCAAAAAGTTATAGTCCGCCAGGGAATGAATTCCCTGGTGGGCTGTGGAAGCATCCATCAGTCTAGCCCTCTCACTCTCTGCTTTCCCCGCAAGATTCGAGACTAAACATAGTGCGATCGCCAGTATGGGCGAAATCGAGACTCTACTGTGCATTTTTTTTACTGAGTGCCAACTTAAAACCATTAACCGTCAAAAACGCCATACAGCACAATGGTGAAAATTTCTAATTTTATCGATCAACTTCATTTCCTTGGCTGTGTAGTTGGCTGTAGTTAGCTGCATAATATTAAGGCAGGGTTTCATTGGTTGTGCAGCGCTGCAAGACCGATGGAGGGGACTCAGTAAAAAAAACACAAAACTCGATCGCCTGCAATTTACCTGGTTGCAAGGCAGCGATTTTCCTGAGAATAACTGTGTTTTTTAACAGCAGTGTATTCTTTGACACATCTCGGAGGCGATTCGATCGAGATAATTAAGCATCTGCAAACAGAGTTTCAGAGCTAGGTACTGGCAGCATCAATGTAAATTTTTATCAAATCTGCTGGCTTTTTGCTGTTTGAAAGTTTACCAGATTCCCACAGATGGGCGGCCTTCTGTTTTCAAGCTATAGCGAATCAACCACACAATCACCAAAATAGTATTCAATCAACATGGGCAACACGAGCGATCAAAATCAAAATCAGGGTCATCGAGGAATTCCTTATGCCGGTCAAAACTGGCTAATCGAAGAAAGAGACGCCTGCGGCGTTGGCTTTATTGCCAACCAAAACGGCAAAGCTACTCACTCCTTAATTCAAAAAGCTTTACCAGCCTTAACTTGTCTGGAACATCGCGGCGGTTGCAGCGCTGACCAAGATTCCGGCGACGGCGCTGGTTTGATGACGGCAATTCCTTGGGAATTGTTGGATTCTTGGTTTGCAGAACAGGGAATTGTGCCTCCCGCCCAGGAAAACTGCGGAGTCGGAATGCTGTTTCTGTCCAGGGATGAAAACCAAGCGGCGATCGCGCGGTATATGGTTGAGGAAATCCTGTTAGAACGCGGGCTGACACTGCTGGGATGGCGAAAAGTTCCCGTGGATGCGTCAGTTTTGGGCCCGCAAGCGCGAGAAAATCAACCTCAAATCGAACAAGTAATCGTTAGTTCACCGCAATTACAGGGCGACGAACTCGATCGCCAGTTATTTCTGACTCGCCGCGCGATCGGACACGCATTATCCCATCGCCCCGACTTCACTCGCCAAGACTTTTACTCTTGCTCTTTTTCCAGCCGCACGATCGTCTACAAAGGAATGCTGCGATCGGCCGTACTGGGAGAATTTTACCTCGACCTCAAAAATCCCGCCTACAAAAGCGCTTTTGCCGTATATCACCGGCGCTTCAGCACCAACACCATGCCCCGCTGGCACTTAGCTCAACCGATGCGCTTGCTGGGACACAACGGCGAAATCAACACGCTCTTGGGCAATATTACCTGGATGAGGGCGCGACAAGCCAATTTAGCTCACCCCAATTGGAGTCAAGCCGATCTCAACACGTTCAACCCAATTGTCAATTCTGACAGCAGCGATTCGGCCAACTTGGACAATGTGATGGAGTTGTTGGTGCACTCCGGCCGTTCTCCCCTAGAATCCTTGACTATTCTGGTTCCTGAAGCTTACAAAAATCAGCCGGATTTGGCACCCTATCCCGAAATTGTCGATTTTTATGAGTATTACAGCGCCATTCAAGAACCTTGGGATGGCCCCGCATTGCTGGTATTTAGCGACGGGAAACAAGTAGGTGCTACTCTCGATCGCAACGGTTTACGCCCGGCCCGTTACTGCATTACTAAAGACGGTTTGGTAATTGTGGCTTCCGAAGCCGGTGTAGTCGATATCGACGAAGCCGATATCATCGAAAAAGGCCGTTTGGGGCCTGGACAAATGATCGCAGTCGATCTACAAAGTCACGAAATTCTCAAAAATTGGCAACTCAAACAGCGGATTGCGAAGCGACATCCCTACGGTGAATGGTTGCAAAAAAACCGCGAAACCTTGGAACCACAACCTTTTGCCGAAACCGCAACCCTCGACTCTCAAACGCTGTTAGCCAGTCAAATTGCTTTTGGCTACACCGCCGAAGATTTGGATATGGTAATCGTCGAGATGGCGAGTTCCGGGAAAGAACCGACTTTCTGCATGGGAGACGACATTCCCTTGGCTGTATTGTCCCAAAAGCCTCAGTTGCTGTACAACTATTTCAAACAGCGGTTTGCTCAAGTCACAAATCCGCCCATCGACCCCCTGCGCGAGGGGATGGTGATGTCTCTGACGGTGAATGTCGGGCTGCGGGGTAATTTATTGCAAGCAGTGCCGGAAAATGCCAAGCTACTGAAAATAGATTCTCCTGTACTCAACGACGCTGAACTGTCTTTCTTGAAGGAACAAAAGTCTTTCCCCGCAGAGGTTCTATCAACGGTTTACAAAATTGATGGCGGCCCGGAAGGTCTTAAATCCGCAGTAGCTCAACTTTGTCAAAAAGCAGCCGATTCAGTGCGATCGGGCGCTAAGATTTTGATTCTGAGCGATCGACAAGAAAGCGAATTTTCTGCTCCTGGTTTGAGTGCAGAATGCACTTATATTCCACCTTTCCTAGCAATTGGTGCCGTTCACCACCACTTGATCCAGGAAGGGCTGCGGATGCAAACTTCCCTAATTGTCGATACCGCCCAGTGTTGGAGCACTCACCACTTTGCTTGTTTAATCGGTTACGGTGCGGCTGCTGTTTGCCCCTATTTGGCCTTTGAGAGCGTGCGCGGCTGGTGGGCTGACAGCAAGACTCAAAACTTGATGAAACATGGCAAAGTTCCCAATATTACGGTGACGGCGGCTCAAGCTCAATACCGCAAAGCGGTGGAAAATGGGCTGTTGAAGATTATGTCAAAAATGGGGATTTCCCTGTTGTCCAGCTATCAAGCGGCCCAAATCTTTGAGGCGATCGGGATTGGCGGCGATCTGCTAGATTTGGGCTTCAAAGGAACTGTGTCTCGGATTGGCGGTTTGACTGTGGCGGAACTAGCCCAGGAAGTGATGTCCTTCCACTCTCAGGCTTTCCCGGAATTGAACGCTAAGAAGCTGGAAAATTACGGCTTTGTTCAATATCGGCGCGGTGGCGAATATCACATGAACAGCCCGGAAATGGCCAAGGCTTTACACAAGGCTGTGACTAGCTTTAAGCTGCAAACTAATGGTAACGGCAAAAATGCCGAACCAGAAATGACACCAATTGGTGACAAAAATTCCGAAACGGCTTACGATCACTACGAGGTTTACAAGCAACAGCTTGAAACTCGCCCGGTGACTGCTTTACGGGATTTACTGGATTTTGCGAGCGATCGCCCTTCGATTCCCATTGAAGAAGTAGAATCTGTAGCAGATGTTGTCAAGCGGTTCGCCACTGGCGGAATGTCCCTCGGTGCTCTATCCCCCGAAGCCCACGAAACTTTGGCGATCGCGATGAACCGCATCGGCGGCAAATCCAACTCCGGCGAAGGCGGCGAAGACCCGAAACGATACAATGTGCTAAACGATGTGAGTGAGGCTGGCTTCTCACAAACTCTACCTCACTTGAAGGGTTTGCAAAACGGCGATACCGCATCGAGTGCCATCAAACAGGTAGCTTCAGGGCGTTTCGGCGTGACTCCAGAGTACCTGATGAGCGCCCAACAAATTGAAATCAAAGTGGCCCAAGGTGCGAAACCGGGAGAAGGTGGCCAATTACCAGGGCCGAAAGTGAGCGAGTACATTGCTTACTTGCGCCGATCGAAACCGGGTGTCACACTGATTTCGCCACCTCCTCACCACGACATTTATTCGATCGAGGATTTGGCCCAGTTGATTTTTGACTTGCATCAAATCAATCCCAAAGCGGGAGTTTCCGTCAAGTTGGTATCCGAAGTCGGTATCGGTACTGTCGCCGCCGGTGTTGCGAAGGCCAATGCTGATGTGATTCAAATTTCCGGCCACGACGGCGGCACCGGCGCATCTCCACTTAGTTCGATTAAGCACGCAGGTTCTCCGTGGGAACTCGGATTGACAGAAGTTCACCGGGTATTGATGGAAAACAAATTGCGCGATCGAGTTTTACTCCGCGTTGACGGTGGCTTCAAAACAGGCTGGGACGTGATTGTAGGCGCTTTGATGGGAGCCGAAGAGTACGGGTTTGGCACCGTGGCGATGATTGCAGAAGGCTGCATTATGGCCCGCGTTTGCCACATGAATACTTGTCCTGTCGGTGTTACCACGCAGAAGGAAGAGTTGCGGAAGCGTTTCCCTGGTACACCGGAACACGTAGTCAATTTCTTCTACTTCGTCGCCCAAGAAGTGCGGAGTTTGTTGGCAAAATTGGGTTACAAGTCGATCGCAGATATCATTGGGCGCGGCGATTTGCTGACAATGCGCGCAGGGGTAAAGTTGACCAAAACTCAAGAGATTAATTTGGACTGTTTGACCAAGTTACCGGATACTAAGACCGATCGCTCTTTCTTGATCCACGGCGACGTACACACCAACGGGCCAGTGTTAGACGATGATTTGTTGGCGGATGCTGAGATTCAAAGTGCGATCGCCAATCAAACCAGTGTTAGCAAGAGTGTAAAATTGGCGAATACCGATCGCACTGTAGGCGCAAGAATCAGTGGTGCGATCGCCAAGCAATACGGTAACACCGGTTTTACTGGACAAATTACCCTCAACTTTACAGGTACTGCGGGTCAAAGTTTCGGCGCATTCAACTTACCGGGGATGACTTTGGTACTGGATGGCCAAGCCAATGATTACGTTGGTAAGGGAATGCACGGCGGCGAAATTGCGATCAAACCGCCGGTTGATGCGACTTATGATGCTTCCGAAAATGCGATCGTTGGTAACACTTGTTTGTACGGCGCGACAGGGGGAACTCTGTTGGCGGCGGGTAAAGCGGGCGAACGGTTTGCGGTTCGCAACTCAATGGCGAAAGCAGTCATTGAGGGTGCGGGAGATCACTGCTGCGAGTACATGACTGGCGGCGCGATCGTCGTGTTAGGAAAAGTCGGCCGCAACGTCGGCGCTGGAATGACTGGCGGCTTGGGTTATTTCCTCGATGAAGATGGCAATTTCCCAGCTCACGTCAACGGGGAGATTGTCAAGATGCAGCGCGTTTGTACGGCCGCTGGGGAAGCGCAATTGAAGGAGTTGATTGAGGCTCAGCGCGATCGGACGGGCAGCAAGAAAGCTGAGAAGATTTTAGCAAATTGGGCTGAATATTTGCCGAAATTCTGGCAAGTTGTGCCGCCGAGTGAAGCAAATTCGCCGGAGGCTTCCGAACAAAAGATAGCTGTGGAAGTTTAATTTTGTAGCTGGTCACTGAGCGTAGTCGAAGTGTCGGTTTTATGACCGCATTTCGACCCATCGACGATGAGGGGCGACGCGAGTTTTGCCCCTTTTTTTGACTCTAGTTATATCAAATCCGGTAGCATCGAAATTATTCATCTCTCTCTTCCCTTCCTCTGCGTCCTCTGCGCCCTCTGCGGTTTAATAATTCCGAAACATCGGCTTTCCTCTTTTAACCGTTGTTTTATTAATCACCAGATAACAGAAATTACACCGGAAGCGGTAATATTTCCATCACAGGTCAATAGCGCAACTGTTTCACCTTGATTTTGCAAAATCATTGCAGTTGCTACAATTTGACGATCGTGCATTTCATGGATGCTCAATAAGCTGAGCGTTTGATTGATGATGGTTCTATCGAGTGGATAAACTGCGATCCTGGAATCGCTATTAATCGCATTGAACAACGCATTCACAGATGGAATTGATGTTTTTCCTCGTTCTACAATCCATGCAGCTTCAGCCAAGGCGATCGCAGGTAGAACAAGCTGACTGGTCAAATTGGAGAGAATTGCTTGGGCTTGAGTCCCCAATCTTTGATTTCCTTCGAGAAACCAGATCAGCGCGTGGGTATCGATTACATATTTCATCAGCAGCTATGACCAATCTAATTCATCGTCTGTATCTCCTTGAAACTGGGCAATCTCGAAATCGTCTGCGGTGGATTGTTGAGTACCAGCAAACATTCCAAACTGGATAAATATAGGCGTTCGAGGAATGGATGGCGCAGCCAAAAAAGTAATCACCACGCGGCTTTCATAAATGTTTTCAGGAAATTCTAAAAGTTCGATAACTCCATTTCTGTAAATTCCTTCAAATGCTTGGAGCATAATGATTCACCTCGCGTACAAAGTATGGTCTATCGACTCACTAGCTAACAATCCCAGTCTAACAAATCTTCCCCCAAAAACACAAATCTTTGATATAATAGTTTCAGCCAATATAACATTAGATCAAATCTGTCTCGCGATCGGCATTCGCGGCGGCGCTGTTTTCCACATCAAATCTATCTCTTCCGGTGTCAATCCATAAGCTTGATTAACTAAATCGGATAAACGGTGTTCGAGTCTCAACGCTTCAGCCTTGCGAGATTGAATCGGTGGTGCATACTCATTATAAGTTTCGCGGACAGCTTTTAGTCCCGCAACGCCGAGAGGATCGGAGGATTTAGTTTTCGGCATTCGCTTTCTAATTTCTTCTACAAACTCCTGAAAGGAAAGACTAGAAAAGTCTTCTATTTTTTGTCCGAGTTTCTCTATTTTATAAGTAAGTTGCAACCATTGCAGGACATCTTGATGAGTTGCTTGATTAATTTTGGTAATTTCAATTAAACGGCTGACAATGGGTTCGACTTCGGCACGAATTTGGTCAGTTGGCGGTGCGATCGGGAAATCAACAATTAAATCGCTGCGAGGAGTAACAGCATCTCCTATCATTTTAGGGAATAATTGATGAGCAATCCACCATCCAATAGGGGAATTTAAACAGCCACAAGTATATAATTTAAAATGCGGTAGAAAGAATACTTTATTGTTTATAAAATAACCATCAAAGTCTGCGGCATAAGCGGGAAAAGTGTTGATTTCCTGATAAACAATTTTCGGGTCTTCAAAAGTGCTGTAGTAAGCACAGCTACGCATTTCCCACCAATAACGCCCTTTGTCGGAACGCTTAGACAGTTTTTCTTGCATCGGCTTCATATACTTATATACCGATGGAAAAGTTTGTGCAAATACTTCCTCTGCTTTATCGTTTGCTGTACTCCACGGCCAAACACTATCGCTATCACTGCTAGATTTCAGCAAAATAATCCATAAATTAGCCCACTCAGGACTCCAGCGTTTAATATCTTGACCTCGCAAATAAGGCTTGATGATTTCAGCAGATTTAGGGTCAGCTTGAACCAGACTATTTTTAGTAGCTTCATCAATAAAAAAAGCTTCATTAAATCCTGTTTTTATACCATATAAAGGCTTAACACCCGCAAAATCTTTGAGCGGAACTCCCACTTGTTTAATTTTTTGCATCAAGTCATCCACAGCCGGAGGTTCCAGACTCCAAGCATCAGCCGTAAAACGCGATCTCGAAATTTGATAACCGTGTTCTTGAACGTATTGTATAAGGTTGATATTAGCAAGTTCCTCACGCGGAACCGGACAAACAATCACAGACGAATTAGGTTCAGATTTACCTTGCTCAATCTCGCTTTCTGTTTCAGAGATGGATGGAGATAGGTTAGGTTTTCTGACTGCGATAATACAGGGAAAAGTATCAGCATCCTCAAAAATTGGGGCGTGTCCGAAATCAATAATTTGCTCTAGTAAACCTTGACAAGCAAAAAACCTACGAAGTGGTTCGCCATATCCCGATCGCAGCCATTTATTCGTGACAATATAGGAAAGTAAGCCACCCGGTTTGAGAATCCTTAACCCGATTTCATAAAAGTAAGTATAAAGGTCAGCTACACCGTCATAGGATTCATAATTAGCTTTTAAATAAGGCTTAATTGGTGACAGCAACTCCTGTCGAACGTAAGGCGGATTTCCGATCGCAACATCAAAACCGCCATCAGCAAAAATATCGGGAAACTCCGCTTCCCAATTAAACGCTCGCTCTACTAAACTAGAGTCAGCGACAATCGAATTACCCACCTTAATATTATCATCCAAATAAGTCAGAGTTTTACCCGGTTCGGCCGTCTTCAACCACAGCGAAAGCTTGGTAATTTCTACCGACTCCGACAGCAAATCTACACCGTAAAGATTGTTACTTAAAATGCTTCTGTCAAACTCAAGCAATTTGCCATCATTTAGCATACATCCCAAAGCATTCAATTCTCGATCTACTCGTTCATACTGCTGCATCAAATAATCAAAAGCCGCAATCAAAAAAGCTCCCGAACCGCAAGCCGGATCGATCACCCGCGTTTTTTGCAACACCTCATCTCGATAAGTTTCCCAAAACTTAATTGATATTTTCTTTTGCTGTTGATTTGACGCTGACAAAACTTCATCTATGCGGAAAAAATGCCGCAATTCTTGCTCTCGCCGATTCAAATAGCCGCCCAGAGAAACCTCAACGATATACTGAGTAATAAAAGCAGGCGTGTAAAACACCCCTTGAGTTTTTCGCTTACCCTTTTTCTGATTGTATTCCTGTCCGGCAGTTTCAGCATTTAACTCTTCCAAATCCGTAACAGACTGCTCGAAAATATGCCCTAAAATCTTGACAGAAACTTCCGTATCAAAATCAAATCTAGTCAACTGATTAAGCTGACTGCACAGCAGATTTGGCACAGTCAATTGTGCATCTAAAATCGAATCGAATTTAAATAAACCGCCATTGTATCCCGGTACAGGCGGGTCATCATTTCCCACATCAACCCAGCGAAATACTGCTAGATAATTTTCCCAAATCGTTCGCGGATTGTAAATGTCTTGGCTATCGTGAGCGTTGTTAATAGTTTTGGCTGGCAGCAATCCTTTGTCTTCACAAAAAGCAATGAATAATATGCGGTCTAAAGTTTTTTGAGCTTTTTCAATTAACACTCTGTCTCGGTTGGGGATATCCTGCGGCCCAGCAAACCGAAAATGCTTGACGAGAGCGAGTCGAATTGCTTTATATTCTTGATAGAGTCGATTGGTAATTTCTTCTTGAGCGACTTCAGAATCTTTTAACAACCTGTCAATGGCAGAAATCGCTGCGGGTTTGTTCTGTGGTGGCAAAAAGTTGCTGCGACACAGCAGGAAGTAAAACCGTTTAAATGCTTCTAAATCTACCAGTTCTGTAAGTAAAAAGCTTTCGTAATATGCGGGAGTTTTGTTAGTTTGATAAAGTCGCAATTCTCGATAATTAGAAACAATAATCCAACGACAATCTGGTGTATAATTAGCATAGCGCCAACCTTGGTCAACTGCTGACTCAGTTCGACCGGGTGCGGGCCGATCTAAATCGTTTTTCGCCCCTTTGAGTTCAATGGGAGCAATTACTTTGCCTTGCAGTTTAACTTTGCCTTTAGCATTTTCAGTAGCAGTAAAAAAGCCGATCGCCCCGTCAGCAGCACCGCCGCCATCTGATATAGTTTGCTCTGCGTGAATTTCCCAGGATTTACCCGCACCTTGAATCACCGATCGATATCCCAAAACATCCTGAAAAATGTCATTGAGAAAACTACCATGCAGCGAAACTTCTTTCACCTCATCTAAAGTCCCCGTTTGCAGTGCAGCAATCCACATTGCCAGTTTTTGATGGCGTGCTTCCATATCTTGCGGAAAGCTAAATGCACGCAGGGCTATGTTGAGAGTTTTGGTATGAAAAAGGTTGCGAGTAGAGCGATTTGTCATCTTTTCAAGCAGATTAATCAAGTTAATTTTACAGCATCCAAGTGCAACAGCGACCCAGACCTTCTGCTATCAAATCAGTTATACTCACAGAGCGATCGCGCCCTTCCCCCTCAAAACAGGCGCGAAGCTTGCCCTAAGCATCGCCCATTTCGAGGTCAAAACCGCCTCTCAAAAGCTGAGCTAGCTCTCATCTACTTTGCATATCGTAATTATTAAGAAAATCTATCATTTTTTCTCCTAGGTTTTCGCTGCTCCCCGTGCGTTCAACAGCAATACTTAAATAGCTATGAGCTTATCTGCACTGAGCGAAAAGTTTTGTTACAATAGGTGGGCTGTTACAAAACGTAACTTATGCTGGTTTCTATTTTAATAATTGACGTTGCCCTAGTTGCCTGGTCTTTGCACTTAATGCAGGAGGCGATCGCACAACGGGAATTTTCTCTAGTGCTAGCCGGCACCCTAGTTGCGGTCTCAGCCGCAGCCTTGATAGTCGTCTACTTCCTCATGGGGTCTTGTCTGAGTCATTTAAGCGAAATATCCCAACACACATATTAATAATAGTAGGGATTGAGAATTGTTCTTAAGCGAGGAGCCGTTTTTTGACAAAAAGCCGAAAGCCTTGCC
This sequence comes from Microcoleus sp., assembly GCA_042408215.1. Taxonomy (GTDB): domain Bacteria; phylum Cyanobacteriota; class Cyanobacteriia; order Cyanobacteriales; family Microcoleaceae; genus Microcoleus. The sequence goes on from JAYFMW010000006.1 coordinate 512,295, forward strand.
AGTCGAAGGCTCCAAACTAATTTTGCCAAAAGGCTTGACAAACATCGGTAAGTTAAGGCATGATTGAGAGCGCGAAACGAAAGGGGAATTAGCTCAGTTGGTAGAGCACTACGATGGCATTGTAGGGGTCAGCGGTTCGAGCCCGCTATTCTCCATAAAACGGCAACAAAGACTAGGCGATACCGTAGGGAAACGGCACTGCCCATAGGTGTCAACTTAAGCCTGAAAGCCTTGATAAATCTCGTTTTTACCTGAGTCTAGATCCCCCTAAATCCCCCTTAAGAAGGGGAGTAGGGGGTGACTTTGATCGGACTCCTGTCCCCCCCTTCTTAAGGGGGGCTAGGGGGGATCTAGATTTAATAGTCTTGCCAACAGTCTGTGACAGGGTTTGACCTTAAGTTGACACCAATGGGCACTGCCGTGTCCTCTTTCGATGGTGACTTCGATGGTGGCGATCGCATCAAAAAAACCAATGTTTGGTAAAATCAGAACAGTCTACCCACAACCAAGGGGCTACCTGTGGCAAAGTCAACTGAATCCAACAATCCAGAGAGGCCGAGTCAACTTGCCCGCACGCCTCTACACGACCTATCATTAGAACTCAAAGCTCGGATCGTGCCCTTTTCCGGGTGGGAGATGGCGGTGCAGTACAGCGGTCTGAGCAGCGAACATCAAGCAGTGCGATCGCAAGTAGGAATGTTCGACATTTCCCACATGGGAAAATTTGGTTTGAGAGGGAAACAATTAAGAGAAAAATTTCAACTCTTAGTACCCTCCGACTTGAGTCGATTGCAACCTGGTCAAGCTCAATATACAGTATTGTTAAACGCCAAAGGCTGCATCTTAGACGACATTATTTTCTACTACCAAAAACCCGACACCACCACTAGCGAAGAACGTGCAGTAATCATAGTTAATGCGGCCACTCGCATCCGAGACAAAGCTTGGATAGCCGCCCATTTAGAATTAAGCGGTATTAGTTTTACAGACATTTCCCCCGAAAAAGTTTTAATCGCAATTCAAGGCCCGGAAGCAGTCAATTATCTCCAGCCTTTAGTTACAGACAACCTCACCCCAATTAAAGCCTTCGGACACTTAGAAACAAACCTATTGGGACAGCCAAGTTTTATCGCTAGAACTGGTTACACGGGGGAAGACGGGTTTGAGATAATGGTCGATGCAGAAATAGGAAAAGAACTGTGGAAAAAACTATTAGCTGCTGGCGTTGTACCCTGCGGTTTGGGTGCGAGAGATACCTTGCGTTTAGAAGCAGCAATGGCACTTTACGGTCAAGATATTGACTATAATACGACACCTTTAGAAGCTGGACTAGGTTGGGTTGTTCACCTCGATAGCAAAGGCGATTTTATTGGCCGCGAGGTTTTGGAACAGCAGAAAGCGAGTGGAGTTTCCAAGCGGTTAGTAGGGTTAGAAATGCAGGGGCGACACATTGCTCGTCACGGCTATCCGGTAATCTTTGAAAGTGAAAAAGTAGGAGAAGTTACTAGCGGTACGTTGTCACCGACTTTGAATAAACCGATCGCCCTTGCCTATGTTCCCACAAAATTAGCTAAAATTGGTCAGGAATTACAAGTCGAAATTCGCGGCAAAAACTATCCGGCTACTGTGGTGAAAAAACCATTTTATCGATCGCCAAACCGACCGAGTTAAATTAAGTAAGTTAGGATTAATTCAGGGGCGGGCTAGAAGCCCAACCCCTACTCCCCACAATAAAATGTATTTCTTCTTGTGGAACGGGCTTCTAGCCCGTTAGGATTAATTCAGGGGCGGGCTAGAAGCCCAACCCCTACTCCCCACAATAAAATGTATTTCTTCTTGTGGAACGGGCTTCTAGCCCGTTGCTCATAATTTTGGTAGAGAAGATTCATCGACTAGCTTAGCAAATTTTCGCAAAGTTTCAGCATAGCGATCGCCCGCCACATCCATCAAATCATTGTGACCGGCCCCATCAACCCAAAAATTCAGTTTCGGCTCCTTGGCGGCCGCAAACAACTGCTCTCCATGCCAAAAATGCACCACCTCATCAGCCTTACCGTGAATCACCAAAACAGGCGATCGAACTTTGCCAATCTTATCAATATTCACAAACTTGTCAAAGGGTAAAATCGGAATCCGCGTCAACACCCGAAAAGCCGAAACAAACGAACTTTCAACCACCGACAGATTGTCGCGAAGCCAAATCAATTGCCGGCCCACCGCCCACAGAACGCCCGTAAACAATAATTTGCTTAGCAGGTACTCCCAACTGTTGCGTTAAATAATTGTAAGCAGCCTCAATATCACGATAAGTATTATACTCAGAAGGCTTTCCCTGACTGGTGCCGTAACCTTGATAATCATAGGCAAACACAGCAAAACCGCTATCTCGAATCTCTCTGAGTACCCACAAAATCCCGTCCAAATCTTCCGCATTCCCATGACTGTAAAGTATGGTATATTTAGCTTGCGGGTTAGGAAAATGAACAGCAGAAATTTTCATGCCATTAGCTGAGCCAACTTTGATCGCTTCCCTGCTATCACTCTGACTAGATGGGGGAGATTGAAAAATTAGCCCTTCTGAAAAAAAGCAAGCGTAAAAACACAAAAATGCGTAAATAAAAATTATAGAGCGCATAAGTCGTTTCCAAGAAAATTCTCCGAAAAGCAAGCGTTTAATATTTTTTCGGTTCCAGTTAGCCATCACTAAACACCCATAGTTCACTAAGATTTAATTGATACTTTGTTAATTGCGAGAAAAGACATGGCACTAAAATACCCCGATGACTTGAAATACCTAGACACCCACGAATACATCCGACTCGAAGGCGAAATTGCCACCATCGGCATCAGCGCCTTTGCCGTGGATCAACTAGGTGATATCGTATTTCTGGAATTGCCAGAAGTCGGTTCAACGGTGGAAAAGGGCGAAACTTTCGGTACTGTCGAGTCAGTGAAAGCCGTTGAAGACTTGAAAGCGCCCGTTACCGGCACTGTCGTAGAACGCAATGATGCCATTGTAGAGTCTCCTGAGAATTTGGCGGAAGACCCCTACGCCGAAGGGTGGCTGCTGAAAGTGCGCGTTGACAATCCCAGGGAAGTCGATGATGCTTTGTCAGTCGAAGACTATCACCTAATGGTGGAAGGGAAATAGGGAATAGGGAATAGGGCATGGGGAATAGGGCATAGGGCATGGGGCATGGGGCATAGGGCATGGGGCCGAAAGCATTGGGCATTCGTAGCCATCTCTCCCACTCTCCCCTCTCCCCTCCTCCTTCTATCAAGTTATATCAATTCCGGTTGCATCGGAATGATTTAACCGCAGAGAACGCAGAGAACGCAGAGGGAGATTCAGAGAGAGATGAATAATTCCGCTGAAGAGAGGATTTGATCTACATCCGTTAAATCCGCTACAAAATCCGCTGCCGAACCTCCTCCTATCCGCTACATCCGTTAAATCCGTTACAAAATCCGTTGCCGAACTTCCTTTGCAAAATGTTACAAACAAAGAAGCAAAAGTCTATTCAGGAGAATCCGCCTTGGTACTCTACAGTTCTGAAATTGAGTCAAATCAACAACAAAACCTTACTCCCATAGATGGTTTTGCGCGCCGGCACATTGGCCCGACACCAAGCGAAATCCAGCAAATGCTCGATGTTTTGGGCATTGACAGCCTCGATGATTTGATTGACAAAACGGTTCCGGCGGCGATTCGCCTCCCGCATCCTCTCGAACTGCTTGCTGCAAAAAGCGAGTATGCTGCATTGGCAGAATTGAAAGAAATTGCGACAAAAAATCAGGTATTGCGATCGTACATCGGCACTGGATATCACGACTGCATCACACCCCCGGTAATTGGGCGCAATATCCTAGAAAATCCCGGCTGGTATACAGCTTACACTCCCTACCAAGCTGAAATTGCCCAAGGGCGATTAGAAGCTTTGCTAAATTTCCAAACCATGATAATTGACCTCACGGGTTTGGAAATTGCCAACGCTTCTTTGCTGGATGAAGGAACAGCAGCAGCGGAAGCGATGACAGTAAGTTATGGTGTCTCTAAGAATAAGGGAAAAGCGTTTTTTGTGGCTCAAGATTGCCATCCTCAAACTATTGAAGTGGTGCAAACTCGCGCTAAGCCCCTGGGAATTGATGTGATTGTGGGCGACCATCGAGACTTTAAATGCGATCGCACAATCTTCGGTGCCCTGCTACAATACCCTGCAACAGACGGCGCAATTTACGACTACACAGATTTTATCGCATCAGCCCACGAAGTCGGCGCATTAGTCACAGTTGCCGCCGATATTTTGAGCCTTTGCGTGCTCACACCCCCAGGCGAATTCGGCGCTGACATAGCCGTAGGAAGCACCCAGCGCTTCGGAATTCCGATGGGATTCGGGGGGCCTCACGCAGCCTATTTCGCCACGCGAGAAGAGTTTAAACGGCAAGTTCCAGGGCGAATTGTGGGAGTATCAAAAGATGCTAACGGCAAATCAGCTTTACGTTTGGCATTGCAAACTCGCGAACAGCACATCCGCCGCGAAAAAGCAACGAGCAATATTTGTACTGCTCAAGTTTTGCTAGCAGTAATGGCGGGTATGTATGCTGTTTATCACGGTCCCCAGGGGCTAAAACAAATTGCGGAACAAGTACGCAGTTTAACTGCAATCTTGGCCTCCGGTTTGCAAGGCTTCGGATACAAAATTGGTGCTGAACCTTTCTTCGATACTCTGCGGGTAGAATTGGGAGATAGACAATTAGCTGAAATTTTAGAATCTGCTCAAAATTACCAGATTAATCTCCGGGTTTTTGATGAAAAAACCGTGGGAATTAGTCTGGATGAAACTGTAACTGCGGCCGATGTAAAAAAGTTGTTGGCAATTTTTGCAGAGAAGAAAGATGTTATCAATGCTGATGGCGACATTTTTGTGAGTATGTCGCTAGATGCAGATGATTTTACCTCATCTTTAGTGTATCCGGCTTTTTGCGATCGCACCAGCGGCTATCTCACTCATCCAGTCTTTAACAGCTACCACTCGGAAACCGAACTTTTGCGCTATATGCACCGATTGGAAGCCAAGGATTTATCGCTGAATACATCGATGATTCCCTTGGGTTCCTGTACGATGAAATTGAATGCAACTGCGGAAATGTTGCCGGTGAGTTGGCCAGAATTTAGCAAGATTCATCCCTTCGCACCCAGCCATCAAACTCGTGGCTATCAAATGATGTTTGTGCAACTCGAACAATGGCTGGCAGAAATCACAGGTTTTGCCGGAATTTCCTTACAACCAAACGCAGGTTCCCAAGGCGAATATGCGGGTTTGTTAGTAATTCGTCAATACCACGAAAATCGCGGCGAATCTCACCGCAATATTTGTTTGATTCCCCAGTCAGCCCACGGTACAAATCCAGCCAGCGCGGTGATGGCTGGGATGAAAGTAGTTGCGGTTGATTGCGATTCTCAGGGAAATATTGATGTTTCTGACTTGCAAAAAAAAGCCGAAAAGCACAAAAATGAACTAGCTGCTTTGATGGTAACATATCCATCTACCCACGGCGTTTTTGAAGCAGAAATTAAAGAGATTTGCGAGATTGTCCATCAAGCCGGCGGACAGGTTTATATGGACGGGGCTAATATGAATGCTCAAGTTGGTTTGTGTCGCCCTGGTGATTTTGGTGCTGATGTTTGTCACTTGAATTTGCACAAAACTTTCTGCATTCCCCACGGTGGCGGCGGCCCAGGAATGGGGCCGATTGGGGTGATGTCTCATTTGGTGGAATTTTTGCCTGATGTGTCGGTCGATCCCCCCCAGCCCCCCTTAACAAGGGGGGGGCAAGAGTTAGCTAATCAATCGATAGAACCTCCAAGAAATGGGGGGCAAGAGTTGGCTAATCAATCGATAGAACCTCCAACAACTGGGGGGCAAGAGTTGGCTAATCAATCGATAGAACCTCCAACAACTGGGGGGCAAGAGTTGGCTAATCAATCGATAGAACCTCCAACAACTGGGGGGCAAGAGTTGGCTAATCAATCGATAGAACCTCCAATAAATGGGGATAAAGATAGCAATTCTATAGGTGCTGTTTCGGCTGCGCCTTGGGGAAGTGCCAGCATTTTGACTATTTCTTGGATGTACATTCGGATGATGGGAGGAGTGGGTTTAACTGAGGCGACAAAAGTTGCAATTCTTAATGCTAATTACATGGCAAAACGGTTAGAATCCTATTATCCGGTTTTGTACAAAGGGAAATCGGGTTTGGTGGCGCATGAGTGTATTTTGGATTTGCGACTTCTCAAGAAAACCGCAGGTATTGAAGTGGAAGATATTGCCAAACGCCTGATGGATTACGGCTATCACGCGCCGACGGTTTCTTGGCCAGTCGCCGGTACGGTGATGGTGGAACCGACGGAAAGCGAATCAAAGCAGGAATTAGACCGTTTTTGCGATGCGATGATTGCGATTCGAGCGGAAATTGCGGAGATTGAAAACGGCAATGTTGACGCGCAAAATAACGTCTTGAAAAATGCACCGCACACCGCAGAATCTCTGATGGTTGATGAGTGGAATCATCCTTATACTCGCGCGCAAGCCGCTTATCCGACAGCTTGGACTCGCGAATATAAGTTTTGGCCTGCGGTGGGTAGGATAGATAATGCTTTTGGCGATCGCAATTTTGTCTGTTCTTGTTTACCAATGGAGGCTTACACTTAAGGTTGAAACCGGGTTTTTTGCCCAAATTAAAACTGTTACCTAAATCTCGGAAAAAACCCGGTTTCTGAACCTCACCTAAAGCCCCCAAGAAACCGGGTTTTTGCGACAATACTTAATCACAACCCAAAATCTCGGAAAAAACCCGGTTTCTCAGCCCACGCGAAGACTCCAAGAAACCGGGTTTCTACGAGTATCTAAACATCCTCACGCCCGATTTAGGAAGAAACCCGGTTTCTGAGCACCGTGCTACATCCAAGAAACCGGGTTTCTGCGATAATTTATGTATCATCACCCAGATTCAGGAAGAAACCCGGTTTCTACCTCCCCACCAACAGCCTCCAAACTCCATAAGCACCGCGAAGACTCCAAGAAACCGGGTTTCTACGAGTATCTAAACATCCTCACGCCCGATTTAGGAAGAAACCCGGTTTCTGAGCACCGTGCTACATCCAAGAAACCGGGTTTCTGCGATAATTTATGTATCATCACCCAGATTCAGGAAGAAACCCGGTTTCTACCTCCCCACCAACAGCCTCCAAACTCCATAAGCACCGCGAAGACTCCAAGAAACCGGGTTTCTACGAGTATCTAAACATCCTCACGCCCGATTTAGGAAGAAACCCGGTTTCTGAGCACCGTGCTACATCCAAGAAACCGGGTTTCTGCGATAATTTATGTATCATCACCCAGATTCAGGAAGAAACCTGGTTTCTACCTCCCCACCAACAGCCTCCAAACTCCATAACTTAGAAACAAAATTTGTAGTTTGCATTAACAACCAAGACTATCCAGCATCATTGGAAGTGCGAAAAATCTACCAAATAATCCCGGATAATCGCGGTGGGGAACATCAATTGATCCGAGTTATTGATGAATCTGGCGAAGATTATTTGTATCCAGTTGCATATTTTGTACCCATCGCATTGCCGCAAGCTGTAGCAGCCGTATTTGCCTAGTAGAAACTATCAATTCTATTACGCACTTCGACTAAAGAAACCGGGTTTTTACTGAAGCTGTCGGTGGGAACGAAATATTGTCGTAAAAAACCCGGTTTCTGAGCTTACGCACTTCGACTAAAGAAACCGGGTTTTTACTGAAGCTGTCGGTGGGAACGAAATATTGTCGTAAAAAACCCGGTTTCTGAGCTTACGCACTTCGACTAAAGAAACCGGGTTTTTACTGAAGCTGTCGGTGGGAAGGAAATATTGTCGTAAAAAACCCGGTTTCTGAGCTTACCCACTTCGACTAAAGAAACCGGGTTTTTACTGAAGCTGTTGGTGGGAAGGAAATATTGTCGTAAAAAACCCGGTTTCTGAGCTTACCCACTTCGACTAAAGAAACCGGGTTTTTACTGAAGCTGTTGGTGGGAAGGAAATATTGTCGTAAAAAACCCGGTTTCTGAGCTTACCCACTTCGACTAAAGAAACCGGGTTTTTACTGAAGCTGTTGGTGGGAAGGAAATATTGTCGTAAAAAACCCGGTTTCTGAGCTTACCCACTTCGACTAAAGAAACCGGGTTTTTACTGAAGCTGTTGGTGGGAAGGAAATATTGTCGTAAAAAACCCGGTTTCTGAGCTTACCCACTTCGACTAAAGAAACCGGGTTTTTACTGAAGCTGTTGGTGGGAAGGAAATATTGTCGTAAAAAACCCGGTTTCTGAGCTTACCCACTTCGACTAAAGAAACCGGGTTTTTACTGAAGCTGTTGGTGGGAAGGAAATATTGTCGTAAAAAACCCGGTTTCTGAGCACCATGCTACATCCAAGAAACCGGGTTTTTACTGAAGCTGTCGGTGGGAAGGAAATATTGTCGTAAAAAACCCGGTTTCTGAGCTTACCCACTTCGACTAAAGAAACCGGGTTTTTACTGAAGCTGTTGGTGGGAAGGAAATATTGTCGTAAAAAACCCGGTTTCTGAGTCAATCTCAAGGAGTAAGCTGTTGTGCATTTAAATCGTCCTCAGCATCCAAGTGTGTCAGGGGACAAATACAACTCTCCTTTCCCAGCCACTGCGATCCTACTTGATGCAAGGCGGCCATCACTGGTTGAATTTGGCGACCTTTGGGCGTGAGGGAATATTCTACACGGGGTGGAATCTCGGCATACACTCGGCGATCGACTAACCCTTGAGCTTCCAACTCTCGGAGGCGCTGAGTCAGGGTTTTGGTGCTGATTCCCGGAAGCGCTGCGAGTAATTCGTGGGTACGCCGATCGCCACCAAACAGTTCGCGTAGAACCAAAATTGACCATTTATTGTCCAACAAATCCAGCACAAATTGAATCGGACATTTAATCTCTATGCACTGACTGGGTTCCAGCATAAACTCCATTCAAATTTGCCTCCATGATAATTTCCATATTTCCTTTAGAAATGGCTCAAGCGTCCTATGGGCTTCTATGCTTTACTTTTAGTAACTATAGGATACCACTGGTAACTGACTTGTGGGCGATCGCGGATTCAGGAACAATTGGCGCACAGCGATCAATCCTGAACAATCCACTCTTCACTCTATGGTCAGTTCAACTACTAAATCGGAGTCGGCTGGTCTACCATCCGGCATTAAAGCACCCGTTCAAGAAACTCTGTTAACACCCCGGTTTTACACCACAAATTTTGATGCCGTCGCTGAGATGGATTTGTCTGAGCAACAAGCGGAATTAGAAGCAGTTGTAGCAGAATTGCGCGCCGACTATAACCGCCACCATTTTGTCCGCAATCAAGAGTTTGAGCAATGCTGGGACAACATTGATGGCGAAACACGACAGGCGTTTATTGACTTTCTAGAACGCTCCTGTACCTCGGAATTTTCGGGTTTTCTGTTGTTCAAAGAACTCTCCCGCAAACTTAAGAATCGCCAACCTTTGTTATCGGAAGCGTTTAGCTTACTGGCACGGGATGAAGCGCGTCATGCTGGTTTCTTGAATAAGGCGATGACGGATTTTGGGTTGTCTCTGGATCTCGGCTATTTAACAAAAAATCGTACCTACACATTCTTCCCTCCAGAATGGGTGATCTATACGGTTTATCTGTCGGAAAAAATTGGCTACTGGCGCTATATTTTGGTGTTTCGCCATCTTGAACAACATCCAGAACATCGAATTTATCCCCTGTTTCGCTACTTCGATAATTGGTGCCAGGACGAAAATCGGCATGGGGATTTCTTTAAGGCTTTGTTGCGATCGCAGCCCCAACTCTGGAATAGCTGGAAGGCAAGACTCTGGGCCCGCTTTTTCCTACTGACGGTGTTTGCCACCCACACCATGACGGTGTTGGAACGCTCTACATTTTATGACTCGATCGGCATCGACCCCCAGGAGTATAACAAGCAGGTCATTCATCACACCAACGCAACTGCCAAAGGGGCGTTTCCCAGTATTTTAGATACTCACCATCCAGAATTCTTTCCCCGTTTGGAGCAATGCGCGATCGCCAATCAAAAGTTGGCAGAAATCTCAAGTAACCAGCGCCCTGCCGCCATCCAATTTTGCCAAAAATTACCCTGGATTGCTGCGATCGCGTGGCAGTTGTTGCGCCTTTATTTACTGCCCTCGATTAATGCTGAAACGTCCAGAACCGTGATTAATTAGGAGATACGATCATGACTAATCTATCGACACGCCTCCGAGAAGGCACGATGCAATCCCACACCACATCCGAAAATACGGCATTTATGAAATGCTTTCTGAAAGGCATTGTGGAACGGGAACCCTTGCGTAAACTATTAGCCGATTTGTACTTTGTCTACAGCACCCTAGAAACGGCTTTGCAGAGCCATGTCAACCACCCGATCGTCGGGGCCCTCTATTTCCCTGAGTTAAATAGGGCTGAGAATCTGGCTCGCGATTTAGCGTTTTATTACGGTGAAAATTGGCGGGAGCAAATTACGGCTTCGCCAGCGGGTTGTGTGTATCGCGATCGCATTCAAACCCTCTCAGAAACCGATCCGGCGTTGCTGATTGCCCATGCTTACACCCGCTACATGGGTGATTTATCCGGCGGACAAAGCTTGAAAAACGTGATTCGAGCGGCACTATCTTTGCCATCAAATCAAGGCACTGACTTCTATGAATTTGACCAAATCTCGACACCGGAAGCAAGGCGAGTATTTAAGGAACGCTATCGCCAAACCTTGGATGAGTTTCCGGTGGATGCTGACACGATCGAGCGAATTGTCGCAGAAGCAAATGCGGCATTTGCCCTCAATCGGGATGTGATGCATGAACTCGAAGCTGATGTGAAAGCGGCGATCGGAGAGCATACCTTTGATTTGCTGACTCGGCAAGATCGCCCCGGCAGCACAGAACGCCGCGGGCATGGGGCTGAGCGAGAATCTGTCGCGAAATAGAGCGCCCAAGGAAAACAAGATCGATCGTATCTTTACAGCAATACGGTTCAGTTAAGTTCGATCCCCCCTAGCCCCCCTTACAAAGGGGGGGACAAGAACTTGACTCAAAGTCCCCCTTTTTAAGGGGGATTTAGGGGGATCTCCGGGTTTGATGCAAAGTTTGAAAACACGCCCTAACACCTAACACCTACAGTTTCATGAAACAGTTATCACAAGCGGTTGAATTTGATGCTGCATTGTTGAATAAATACAATCAGCCTTTACCCCGCTATACCAGCTATCCACCCGCTACGGAATTAAGCACTGAATTCGATCGCAACGCATTTAGAACCGCGATCGCCGTCGGCAATCATAAACAAACCCCCTTATCGCTTTACTGCCATATCCCGTTTTGTGAAACGCCTTGTTATTTCTGTGGCTGCAATACCATCATCACCCAGCGCAAGGAGGTGGTAGAACCCTATTTAGGCTATCTCGATCGCCAAATTCGCCAACTTGCCAGTTTGGTGGATGCCGATCGGCTGGTGCATCAGTTGCACTGGGGCGGTGGCACCCCCAACTATCTCGATCGGAGTCAGGTAGAGTTTCTCTGGAACCAGTTAAATCGGCATTTTCGGTTCGATGACGCAGCAGAAATATCGATCGAAATTAATCCTAGCTATATCGATCGCGAATATATTCTATTTCTGCGACAATTAGGCTTTAATCGGATTAGCTTTGGCATTCAAGACTTTAATCCCACCGTGCAGGAAGCAATCAATCGGGTGCAGCCCGAAGCGATGTTGTTTGATGTGATGGATTGGATGCGGGAAGCAGGGTTTGAAAGTGTCAATGTAGATTTGATTTACGGCTTACCTTTCCAGACACAAGCAACGTTCGAGGAAACGGTGCAGAAGACTTTGCAATTAAATCCCGATCGCATTGCCGTCTTTAATTTTGCCTATGTTCCCTGGCTCAAACCGGTTCAGAAACGGATGCCGGAATCCGCCTTGCCGACTGCTGGCGAAAAGCTGAAGATTCTGCAAAACACGATCGCCCAACTGACGCAAAATAACTATGTGTTTATTGGTATGGATCACTTTGCTAAGCCCAATGATGAACTGGCGATCGCGCAACAAGCTGGGCAACTCCATCGTAATTTTCAGGGTTATACAACTAAGCCGGAATCGGATCTGTTGGGCTTTGGCATGACTTCCATCAGTATGTTGCAGGATGTGTATACCCAAAACCACAAGCGATTGAAAGACTTTTATCAGGCGATCGATGGGAAGGAATTGCCGATCGAAAAAGGCGTTCGACTCAATCAGGACGATCTGATTCGGCGCACAGTAATCATGGAATTGATGTGTCAATTCCAACTGTCGGTGCCGGATTTGGAAGAAAAATACCATCTCGGCTTCGATCTCGATTTCAATGACTATTTCGCCCAGGTATTGCCACAACTTGATGCCTTAGAAGCCGATGGGTTAATCAAACGTTGGGGTGATGGCATTGAAGTAACTGCGATCGGGCGATTGCTAATTCGCAATATTGCCTCCGTGTTTGATACCTATCTCATACCCCAATCCAGCAAACGGTTTTCCAAGTCCCTGTAAATCGTCCTCAGAGTTGTTAACATAGTCCTGGACGCATAAATACCTTCATAACCGGGTTTTTGCGTAAGTCAAAACCAATACAACCAGGAAAAAATCATGTTTTGCGAACAATGCGAACAAACAGCCAGCGGACAGGGATGCCATCAGTTTGGCGCTTGCGGGAAAAGTCCCCAGGTGAATGCTATCCAAGATTTGGTGATTTATTATCTGCGCGGGTTGGCTCCGATCGCCCTGAAAGCCAAGGAATTAGGCATTGATACTCATACCGTGGATGTCTTCACCTGCGAAGCCATCTTTGCCACCATGACCAATGTCAACTTTTCCGAAAAGCGGTTTGTTGAGTATCTCCATGAAGCGATCGCCCATCGCGCCAACCTCAAGGCTCAAGTGCAGCAAGCAACAGACAATCCACCCACTTGGGCTGAAATTTCCAACTGGGAACCCAACTTTGAGGACAGCCTGGTTGAGCAGGGTGAGCAGATTTCCCTCCAGTTCCTCAGTCAGTCTGCCTCGAATGTGGATATTTTCTCACTCAAACTCACCGTACTATACGGCGTTAAGGGTCTTGCCTCCTACACCTTCCACGCCTACGAAGTTGGACAGGAAGACGAGCGGGTGTATCGTTTCATTTACGAGGCACTTGTCGCTCTCGATAACCCAACCTTGGGCTTGCAGGAGTGGGTGAATCTTGCTCTTGAGGTGGGAGCCATTAATTTGCGATCGATGGAACTGTTGGATACCGCACATACCAGTACCTATGGACACCCAATTCCCACGCCTGTTCCCCTCAATCCACGCCAAGGGAAGGCGATTCTGGTTTCAGGACATGACATCAAACAACTCGAAGGCTTACTGAAGCAAACCGCAGCCACTGGAATTACGGTTTACACCCACGGCGAACTTCTACCAGCCCACGGCTATCCCAAACTCAAACAGCAGTACCCCCATCTCTATGGTCACTACGGCACCGCTTGGCAGAACCAAACTAAGGATTTTGCCAAGTTCCCCGGTGCGATCGTGATTACGACCAACTGCTTAATGCCAACCCATTCCTATTATGAAGATAAACTCTTTAGCGTTGGCCCAGTCGGCTATCCCGGCATTATTAACTTGAGTGCGATCGACAATGGCGCACCCGATTTTACTCCCGTTATCTCGATCGCACTGGCACTTCCCGGCTTTACTGAAGATGCACCCCCCAGGGAAGTCAAAGTTGGTTTTGCCCACAATACGGTCTTGGGGGTGGCAGATAAAGTAATTGACGCTGTGAAACAGGGTAAAATCCGCCATTTCTTCCTGGTGGGGGGCTGTGATGGAGCCAAACCCGATCGCAACTACTACACCGAGTTCGTCGAAAAGGTGCCTGATGATTGTGTCGTGCTCACCCTAGCTTGCGGTAAGTTTCGGTTCTTCGATCAAGATCTCGGAGAGATTGACGGACTCCCCCGCCTGATGGATCTCGGTCAGTGCAACGATGCCTACTCCGCGATTAAGATTGCTGTAGCACTAGCCAATGCCTTTGAGGTCGGTGTCAACGATATACCCCTGTCCATGATTCTGTCCTGGTATGAACAGAAGGCCGTAGCCGTCTTGCTAACTCTCTTGCATCTGGGGATTAAAAACATTCGCCTAGGGCCGACATTACCGGCATTTATTTCTCCGAATGTATTCAAGCTACTGTCGGAGCAATACAACTTGCAGGCCATTACCACCCCTGATGCCGATCTGGCAGCTTGCTTGAGCTGATTAGCAGTCATTCGCTAAGGAATGAGAATTAAATAACTTAGAATTTTGATGGTTCTTGTGGGATGGGCGTCCCGCCCGTCCAGAAAGGGCGGGCTATAAGCCCAACCCCTACTCCCCACCAACTTGTGTAAATTATTTAATTCGCGATCCTAAGTCTATTCAGAGGGATTCATCTGCGTTAATCTGTGTTTATCTGCGGTGAAAAAAAGAGAATGTATTAACCGCCCCGGACAAGGGATTGACGCTGATTCACGCAGAGGTCGAGAATAGAGATAGGAATGGGCGAGCGATCGGATGGATATTCATAAAAAAGCTCGGTAAGTGGGAAACTCAGAGTCTTTAGACCTGAGAGGGAAACGACGCGGGTGGTTTTAACCACCGTGAATCCCCTTGCGGGGTGGAGGGTATGGTTGCCCCTCCGGTTTTCTCTTGCGAGTAATGTTAGCTTCGCCAAAGTTATCAGGGCTTGTTAGGGTAACAACACTGTAAAGCGTGACTTTAGAACTGTTTAATTGCTACCGACAGAGCAGGGGACTAGCTTCGCATCCAAGCGGGTGTCGTGACCCAAATAACGTAGTCAGTTAAGACTGAGGCTGGTCAGAATAGCTTGCTTCGAGACTTGCTCTTACAAGCGAGCGTGTCTTTAGACCTGAGTTCCTGACATTCTCAAAGAAGGCAGTCGGATTTTTACAGGCTACCGGGGTCAAATGAATCTCGCTGAGTCGGAGTTATGAACCCGATCGCATTAAGCATCGAGCATCCAAGCAACACACTGTTGCATTTGCTCGTGCATTGTTTCTCTGTCAGCATTATACCTGCGGCCGTGTCCCGGCAACACCCACTCAAACTCATAATTAGCCAAATTCTGCATCGATTGGATTTGTTCCGCCCAAGAGTACCAGCAGACTTGGCGAAAAGCAATTAGCTGCTGCAAATTATCCGACCAAGCCAGATGATCGCCACTCAACAAAAACTTATTATTGTAAAGTAAAACTGTGTGACCTTTCGTGTGCCCCGGTACAGAAATAATCAACAAGTCATCTGCTATTTGATGCGGTTCGTGGCCCGACAATTGAATTTCTACACTGCGAGTATCCGCATTAATTTCGTCAGTATGAAGAATGCGATCGCACCCAAAATGGTCTCGGTATTGTTGATGATCTGCCACATCATCGCGGTGAGTCAAGTACAAATAGCGAAGGCCGCCCATTGCTTCTATATTTTTAACTAGCGGCGGCACAAAACGAGGAGAATCAACCAAAATATTGCCCTCTGGGCGGACTATTAAATAGCTAGCTGCGCCGTAGGATTTCTCTGAATGGTAGCCACAGTGGTAAATATTTTCTGTTACGATTGCGGGCAAACTTTGCTGAACTTCCTTGATATTTTTCGGTTTGTCAACAGTGCCGATCGAACTTGTGGGACAAGACAAAAGAGCCGCGAGCGATCGCCTTTCTGCCCTATCATCAGTTGGCTGCTGGTAAACCGCCGACTGTTCTCCCACTTCAACAAATACTTCCGGTGCCATCCACCGACAAGTATCGCAGCTAATGCAGGTACTATCTACATAAAAATTACCACTAATATTTTCAGTACGCCGCCGATTAATGTGAGCCATTTTTCTCCCTCTTAATAACAAATATAAATCCTTGTAAATTATACCAATAGGACTTACGCATGGGGGTTCAGAAACCGGGTTTTTTCGAGAATACTTGGTTGTGGCGCGCTGATTCGGTAAAAAACCCGGTTTCTTTGAGGACTTACGCATGGGGGTTCAGAAACCGGGTTTTTACAGAGAATACTTGGTTGTGGCGCGCTGATTCGGTAAAAAACCCGGTTTCTTTGAGGACTTACGCACGGGGGTTCAGAAACCGGGTTTTTACAGAGAATACTTGGTTGTGGCGCGCTGATTCGGTAAAAAACCCGGTTTCTTTGAGGACTTACGCACGGGGGTTCAGAAACCGGGTTTTTACAGAGAATACTTGGTTGTGGCGCGCTGATTCGGTAAAAAACCCGGTTTCTTTGAGGACTTACGCACGGGTGGTCAGAAACCGGGTTTTTACAGAGAATACTTGGTTGTGGCGCGCTGATTCGGTAAAAAACCCGGTTTCTTTGAGGACTTACGCACGGGTGGTCAGAAACCGGGTTTTTTCGAGAATACTTGGTTGTGGCGCGCTGATTCGGTAAAAAACCCGGTTTCTTTGAGGACTTACGCATGGGTGGTCAGAAACCGGGTTTTTTCGAGAATACTTGGTTGTGGCGCGCTGATTCGGTAAAAAACCCGGTTTCTTTGAGGACTTACGCATGGGTGGTCAGAAACCGGGTTTTTACAGAGAAGACGCGTTGTGGCGCGCTGATTCGGTAAAAAACCCGGTTTCTTTGTCGGAGAGGTTCTACCGCTGCTGAGTCGCTGGAAAAGCACCAGCTTTCACGGCCACAGTCACAACTTGTCCGCCACGGCTCAATTCAAGCTGCATATCGTTACCAACTTTACTTTTCTCCACAATTTGCTGTACGCTGCCAGCATCGCTCACCTCTTGACCATTAATTTTCTTAATCACATCAGCAACGCTAACTCCAGCTTTGGCCGCCGGAGAATTTTTCGCAACTCCCAAAACTAACACACCTTTATCTTCAGTCAACCTCAATTTGGTGTTCGGATTTCTATTGAATTCTGCCTTGACTTCGGGAGTAATACTCAACATCCGAACCCCCAAATAAGGATGGTCGGCTTTCCCTGTTGATACTAACTGATCGGCAATTTGTTGAGCGCGATCGATCGGAATTGCAAAACCCAATCCTTGAGCACCTTGAATAATCGCCGTATTCATGCCGATAACTTGACCGCGCTGATTCAGCAATGGGCCACCGGAATTTCCCGGATTAATCGCAGCATCCGTTTGAATAAAGCTGACGCGCTTGTCGGGAACGCCCACATCAGCGCTGGAACGACCTGTAGCGCTAATAATGCCCACAGTAACAGTATTGTCCAAACCGAGGGGATTGCCGATCGCGATCGCCCATTCTCCCGGCTGTAACTCTTCCGATTTACCCAAACTAACCACAGGCAAATTGTTAGCTTCAACCTTAACAACAGCCACATCTGTAACTGTATCTATACCTAAAACTTTGCCCACAAATTCCCGGCCATCTTTCAGTTTTACCGTCACCGTATCCGCACCATCAACAACGTGAGCGTTAGTCAAAATGCGGCCGTCGGAACCAAAAACAAAACCCGAACCTGAACCCTTTTCTACTCGATTTTCCGGCAGAATCGGAGATTCTGAGCCAAAGAAGCGGCGGAAAAACGGGTCTTCTAAAACATCAGGCTGTTGGCTGTGAACTGTGCGAGACGAATTAATCCGTACCACCGCCGGCCCGACTTGCTGCACTACTTTTGTCACAAAATTAGAGTCTTGAGAAGGCAGTATATTGATAGGTGCTGCTGCAATTGGCGCTGGACTTGAGGGTTCAGCTTTGATCGCATTAGAAGTTCCCGGCGCTTGGGAAGTTAGGGCGTTGCACCCAACCATTGCGGTGGAGCCCAGCAAAACTAGGTATAAACAAGCAAGTTTTTTCGGCAAAGATAAAGTGCGATGATGCTGAGTTTGATTAGGCATATTTTTGCTTTCCGTAATATTGATTTGGTGGGAGTCAGAGCGAGAATTATAATTATGGTTTTTCATTTGTAACACCTATTTAATTAAGTTAGAACCAAAGGCTCTTTAAGTTAAATAGAAGCATTTTTTAGATGTGTTCGCCTGGTGGGATTTACCCTACACCGTGGGGTAGAAACCGTGCTATCTAAAACAGATTGTTGATTTGCTTCATGCTAACAAAGACTACGGCCCCAGGCCTGGATATTCCGCATTAACCCTGAAGTTTTTACACTTTTGACAACGAAATTAGCAATTTTCTCGATCGGCAGACTCAACAGAAACTCCAGAATTGCCCTCCCTCGACTGATTCCTCGAAATTCCCAAAGCATCAACAGTATTTTTAATAAAACCCGCCATCGGCACCGCAACCAACAAACCAACTACTCCACCCACCCTGATTCCCACCAGCAGCGAAACTAAAATCCACACGGGATTGAGACCGATAAAACTCCCCATCAGCCGAGGAGCCACCGCATTTTCAATTACTTGATCGATGACTGTAGCGACAGCCAAAACAGTCACCCCAAGCCAAAAATTGTTCAGCGTTATTAGCAAACTGACAATCCAAATACTAAAAGGTGCTCCAAAGGGAATTAGAGTCATTACACCCACGCCCAAACCAAACAATAGACCAAAGGGAACTCGCAAAATTAAAAAGGCAACAGTCATGGAAAGTCCCATCAAAGTTGCTAAAATAGCCTGCCCAACGAAGTAGTTGTGGAAGCTTCGCGGCAGCAATGCCCGCAATTGGACACTCAGCTTGGGGGGGAACCACTTAAACAAGCCTTCCCACACTCGATCGCCATGTAATAGCAAATAGAATGTCAGAACTATTGTGAGCAGGAAGTTCAAAAGACTGTCTGCCGCACCTAAGCCAAATTTGAGGATTTCGCCACTTAGAGACTGCAATTGAGCCGAAAGTCGATCGCTCAATTGAGTTGTCAAACCGCTAACATCAATGCGTAGATTACGATTTTCCGCCCACTTGTGGAACGCTTCAATCTGTTCGGTTCCAGAAACGATCCAAGTCGGCAGTCGAGTTGCAAGTTCGGTGAGTTGATTGAGCAGAATGGGAGCGAGAGTGAGGCCTAAAACCACCAGTACGAATAAAGTAACAAATAATACTGACAAAATTGCTCGATCGCGCTTCATCCCATACTTGCACAGAAAGCGGACTGGGTAATCTAGCAAAAAAGACAGCACTGTAGCGACGACCAAAACAGTAATCAGGGCGCGAAAATATTCAAAGATTAGGAGAGCTAACCAGCAGTTGAGTACCGCTAGGGGAAATAACAGTCCATAAGTCCACCAGTGCGGCAGTTTCGTGAAAGGTCTCATTTAAGTTAACGGATTTAAAGCTTGAGATTTTAGGGTTAAGATTAACCCTAATGTTAGCCGATCGCCTTTCGCCATCTTATTGTGCACTTATTTATACCCACCCACTGAAAATTGCCAGTTGCCGATCGGACCAGAAGAATTTGGTTGTAGGCAGACACTGCCTGCTATTACCATATTATCTCGTTTCCGCAGGTAAGGATATATAACCTGCGGAATAATTTATTTTTTGCTGTTGGTAGTTCGCGGTTTAAGGTTGGCGATTCAAGATTTCTCCCCGTGTCTTTCTAAAGCCAATTGAATTAAACGGTCTACTAATTCCGGGAAAGAAATGCCCGAAGCTTCCCAAAGTTGGGGATACATACTGGTAGCCGTGAAGCCGGGAAAAGTGTTAATTTCATTAATCAAAACCTCCCCTGTAGATTCAACATAAAAAAAGTCTACTCGCCCTAGACCTGCTCCATCTATGGCTAAAAATGCTTGCACTGCCATTTCTTGAATTTTTGAGATTATGGCACTACTAACTTTTGCCGGAATTGACAAATCTGCTTGCCCTTGAGTATACTTAGTTTCGTAGTCGTAGAAATCGCTATTAAAACTAATTTCTCCCACCGTGGAAGCTTGGGGATTGTCATTACCCAAAACAGCACATTCTAATTCTCTAGCTATCACACCCGCTTCCACAATTATCCGGCGATCGTAACTAGCGGCGCTGTCGAGAGCAGCTTCTAATTCAGCGCGCGATCGCACTTTAGAAATTCCCACAGACGAACCCAAATTCGCAGGTTTCACAAAGCAAGGATAACCCAAAGATTCCTCAATTTTGTCGCACAGTTTCGGGAAAACACAAGGATTAGACCAGATTTCAGAACGGTTGACAGCGATGTATTGTACCTGCGGCAAACCTGCGTGAGCAAAAGCCATTTTCATCGCAATTTTATCCATTCCCATCGCCGAACCCAAAACCCCGGAACCGACAAAAGGAATTTGCATTAATTTCAGCAACCCTTGCACCGTACCGTCTTCGCCATTGGGCCCGTGCAGAACCGGGAACCAAACATCTACAGCATTAAAATTAGGAAACTGTCTAGATGTGGAAGAGTCATCTTGTCCTGCTTGTTGCTCTATTTCCAGAGGTTTTCCGGTGGATAAGACTTGTTGAGGTATTGTTCCCGACAACCAGCGACCGTCTTTTTGGATATAGAATGGGTGAACCTCGTATTTAGTGGCATTTTCGTCAGAAGCGAGGGCTCCCGCGATCGCCCTAGCCGAACTAATTGAGACTTCGTGTTCCCCCGATCGCCCGCCGAATAAAAGCCCTATCCGCATCTTCGTCATTTTTCAAGACTCCCGGTACTTTTTAACAAATATCTTTTACAATACTTGGAATTAGCGCAGCTAACACAGAGAAGAACCATTTTAAAAGTATTTATATCCTCCCCTCCACTCTTCCTCTGTGTCCTCTGCGCTCTCTGCGGTAAAAAAAAATATATTTTGTTAGAAGAGTTCACGAGTAAGCCATCTCTAGCCAATATTATCTATATTGTTGGTCATGTGATTGAGAATCTCTTGATTCCAATTATAATCCCAGAACAAGTGAAAAGTCGATCGAGGCTATCCGAGTAGTGGCTGATTTTATGCAAAATCGGGAATTCCCACGCGGTGTAAAAAACCCAGTTTCTACCTCAATATCTCTCGGTTCAATGCACGATATTTCGGAGAAACCAGGTTTTTTGCCTAATTACGAAACTATTTAAAGCATTTCCCCAGTCAAACTGAAAGCGCGAATATCAGTAATTTTAACCCGCACTATTTGACCAGCCAATTCAGCAATATCGCCCTTAAAAAAAGTAAGACGATTGCCGCGAGTGCGCCCCATCACCTGACTGGAATCTTTGAGATTTTGGAGTTCCACCAAAACCTCTTCAACACGTCCGAAATAGCGCTGCGATCGCTCCATAGCAGTTGTTGTCACCACATGATTGATCCGTTGTAGGCGATCGGCCTTCACATCCTCACTCAACTGATTATCCCACAAAGCCGCCGGCGTTCCAGGCCGTGGCGAATAAGCCGCCGTATTCACCAAATCGAAACCAACATCTTCGATTAATTTTAAAGTCTTTTCAAACTGCGCTTCCGTCTCCCCAGGAAAACCGACAATCGCATCAGCCGTAATCGAAGCATCCGGCATATAACGGCGAATTGTATCAATAATCCGCAGGTATTTCTCCTGAGTATAACCCCGCGACATCGCCTTCAAAATATCATTATCGCCCGACTGAAAAGGAATATGAAAATGTTCGCAAACCTGCGGCAATTCAGCACAAGCCTTAATTAACCGTTCCGTAAAATAGCGCGGGTGGCTAGTAGCAAATCTCAGGCGATCGACCCCAGGAACATCCCTCACAAAATAAAGCAAATCCGTCAAAGTATGCTGATGACTGCCATTAGATTTAGTCCCAGGCAAATCTCTGCCATAAGCATCAATATTTTGCCCCAACAAAGTTACTTCCTTGTAACCTTGACGACCCAAATCCTCCATTTCTGCCCGAATTGCCTCCGGTGTTCGCGACTGTTCAACGCCGCGCACATTCGGCACAACACAATAAGTACAGCGTTCATTGCAGCCATAAATTACATTCACCCAAGCCGTCACCGGACTATCGCGGCGAGGCTTAGTAATATCCTCCATAATCTCAACAGCTTCAGTCGCCACAACTTGATTTCCCTGAAAAACTTGTTCCAGCAAATCTTCAAGCCGATTAGCGTGTTGTGGCCCCATTACCAAGTCCAATTCCGGCACACGTCGCAGCAGTGCTTCACCTTCTTGCTGGGCCACGCATCCCGCTACAATTAGAGTTAAACCCGGCTCCTTGCGCTTGCGGTGAGCCTGTCTTCCCAGATTAGAATAAACTCTTTGTTCGGCATTGTCTCGAATAGTGCAAGTATTGTAGAGAATCAAGCTAGCTTCGTTGGGGTCTTCCGAGAACTCGAAGCCCATATTTTCCAGAATGCCGGCCATCCGTTCGGAGTCGGCTTTATTCATCTGGCATCCGAAAGTGGTAATGTGATAGCGGCGGGGTTTAACAGTCATGGACAGTAAAGATAATTTTTCAGTGCAGGCTGGTTTTGCCGTGGTAAATTTTTCAACAGCAGAGATATTCTCAACCCGTTTTTACATTATACGATCGTTCTTGCTTAAGAAACTGCTGCATTTTTGACTGCGGGGACATATATTGCTTGTTTTCCTAACACCTGAGTAACAACTTATATTTTATAGCGGTGAACTAAAAATGGTTAATTATACTGAGTGGTTTACAGAACGCACAAATGGTAAAATTCAGATTAATAGTACAGCAATCTACAGATATTTATCTCTCGAAGTAGTCGAGAGATTAGATAGTAATTTATCTGTTAATGAAATTATTGACTGGATTAGAAATAAGACACGAGAAGCCTTTAGCACTATCTATGGCAAAAATCCTGAAGTGGGTGCTCTTAACAACGCTACGGGAAGATGGAATGAATTTATAGCAACTAGCTTGTTGTCAGAAATTGTATTAGACATAAATAAAGATAATGATGCTTGTAGCGCAGTATTTTCTTTGCCCAACTCACAGTCACAAAAAGAAGGAGCCGAGGAAGCTTCTTCAAAATTTATAAGTTTATTCAAAAGTATTGAGTTTGCATCTGGACAACCTCTAGCTAAACTTGCTCCTTTTAAAGACTATATTTTTATGCCAAGTCCTGATTATATTATCGTTGTACTTGGTAAGAGTGATGTTGCAACATCTATTAACTATCTTTTAGAACAACAAGTAAAAAATCCCGATAGCTTGGCATTGTATAATTTTTTAAAAGGAAAATTACAATTAGAACAAGTAAAAGCGGCAGCATCTCTTAAAACTTCAAACCGTCCAGATCGCCGATATCAACCTTTATTCGAGGCGGCGATGATTAAAGCAATGGGATATGTGCTGGATCAAAATTGGCAATATTATATGGTTGCCAGTGAATTAAGCTCGGCGGATAGGACTATATTTAGAACAGCAGTTGCTCCTCATAGTATAGCACTCGAACAAAACTTCAAGCTTGTAGATGGTACATACCTATACGCCAGAAAAACAGATTTAATACCTTTAGTTGAATCTGCTATTACACAATAGCTAAGTGTAAGTGTTTTAAAAAAACTTCAAAGGTAACTCTAACTGTTTATTAATAGGCAGCTTATAATGCCATTCTGTTGTTGCTAAAAATTTAATAATTGTTTGAGCAATACCTTTAGATGCTAAGTAAGGAACCCCATTTCCCACTGTTTTAAACATATTACTTAATGTCATATTTTCTGGCAGCGCAAACTTTTTAGGCAGAGACTGAATAGCCAACGTTTCTGCAACAGAAAGCCTGCGAACTTTGTAAGGGTGCAAATGAACTTCATTATTGCCGTAACAAGCAGTCGGGGAATAGCGCCACCTGTGCAAACGCTTGTAAGATTTTTTAGAATCATCTCCCTCATCGACAGCAGCAAACCTTTTAATCCCCGCTCTTGGTTGAAAATAATGTTTCGCATTCGGATGGTTTACAACATCATTTTTGTGGAACCAAAACTGTACTGTTAACTCTTTGGGAATACCATCAGGGCAAGGCAACAAACTATCACATCCAAACGCATTCCTCTCAGGCCAAGGATTAGAAAAAACTTCTGATTTGGGATACAAAATCTGACTCTGCCAAGGAAATATACTTTCGGGCAACATTTGGCTGTTTTGCTCTAAACAAATGCCCATATCTTTGACCATATTTTTTCGGAAACCGATTAAAATAATCCGATCTCTATCTTGCGGCACGCCGTATTCGATCGCATTTATCAAACGTTCCACAAATACGTATCCTGCGTCAGCCAACTTATTTTTAAGTTCGTCATAAAAAGCTTTATGTTTTTTGGTTCTCCACAAACCTTTGACATTTTCAAACAAAAAGAAATCCGGCTGCTGTTGGCAAATCAATTCAATGTAGGAATCTGAAAGTTTGCCTTTATCTCCTTCCCCACCTCGGTTTTTGCCGCCTATTGAAAAGTCTGGACAAGGCGGCCCGGCAATAAATCCAATAATATCGTGTTTCTTGCGAGCATCTTGGATCAATTCCCGCAAATGAAGTGCTGGTTTTCCCTCTACAAGTCGAGTCACATCTGCTTCCTCTCCTTCGCAGTGTCCGTATTCTGGCTGCGGTAAATTCAGACACTGGCGAGAGTGACGGTATGCTTGGATGAATGGCGAGAAAATTTCATTTACATAAACTATATTAAAGCCGATGGATTCAAAACCCAAATCGAGGAAGCCTGAACCTGAAAAAAATGAGAATATACAGGGGATTGGGAATTGGGCATGGGGAATTGGGCATGGGGAATTGGGCATGGGGAATTGGGCGAAGCGAAGCGGAGGGATGGGGAATTGGGAATTGGTCATTGGTAATTGGTAGACCGGGGCGGGTTTATGAGATTATTGGTCTTAGGCACAGATTGTCTGTAAAACCCGCCCCTACAGGTATTATTACAACCATTGGCCGCCTCGGAAGCGCCAGTAGGGAAACAATATCCGCATGAGTGTTTGCGATGCCAGATAAATTGCCAGCCATACTAAACTGTAATGCAGGGCAAAAGCTCCCAAGTCAAACTCTGACTGCGGTATTCCGGGTAAACCGACTCTTTGTATCAATAATACCACAAAAAGTGCTTCCCAAATCCCAGCGAGCAATTGAAATGCGCCGGGCCAATCTCGATCCCAGCGGAATTGCTGTATGTAGATATATAAGGCATCCCAGCCGATGCCAAAAATCGCTATATACCCTAAAATCCAGAAAAAGATTGAGCCGGATTTAGAGGTGATTAAACCTAGAAAAAATGGTAGTGTTACTAAAACGCCTACTGTTGCAAATAATAATATTCGAGTTTGCCAGCGACCAAATAAGGTGGGAGTCATAATAAATTGGGAATTGGGAATTGGGAATTGGGAATTGGGAATTGGGCATTGGGCATTGGGCATTGGGCATTGGGAATTGGGAATTGGGCATTGGGCATTGGGCATTTAGAATTGGGCATTGGGCATTGGGAATTGGGAATTGGGCATTGGGCATTGATCACAAATAACAAATAACAAATAACTAATAACTAATCAACCTGGAGATAGATTTAAAATCCACTTTAACCACTGTACTAAAGATCGCCAAATACTCAATTTGCGGACACCAGCAGCTTTGGCTTTGGCTAGACTCTCAACCGATCGCAATCCTGCATATTGCAAGCCCAAAAAACTGTCCACCGGCGCGTAAGGCCCGCCCAAAGTAATCGCCCCCGCCGCGTACACCCGCCCCTCCCGCCCTTCCCCGTTGCTGGGAGAGTTTCGCATTTCTAGCAGTTCAAAATCATTGTTAACGCTGAAGCGTCCCAACCCGTTGAGGGTAAGATTGTATTGAACTACCAAATCATCGAGTAGAGGACTGGTTTTCACCTTAGCGTCCAAACCGGTAGCGTCAATGATAAAGTCAGCCTCCAATTTAATTTGCCCTTTCAACTTCTTCTCTCGAATATAAGTCACCGTGCGGTTTTGACTGTCGCGCTCGACTCGCTCGACTTCCCCGAAAGAAATCTGATACCATCCCTGACTCAAACCTTCTTTGACAATGCGCCGCCAGTCGCTGCGGTGGGCGGTAGTGGTGCCGCCCCAGTCTGTCAGTAACTGCGGGCGAAATTCTAGGGGGGCTTTTTCCAAAACTTCGCGCAATTCCCCGCCCCAGCAAGCTTTTGGCCAATTGAATGGTTGAAATTCGTAGTGATTTTCGACGCTGCGCTGGGCCCGATCGAATTTGTTACCCAGGGGTTTGGGCGATCGCATCAAATGCAATACTTGAATGTCGGGGTTTTGCTGTCTGGCTTCGTAAAGTCGCTGCACCACCCGCGAAGCCACAATTCCCCGCCCTCGCAACAATACACTGCCGCCCCTCGCTTCCAACTTTTGGTAAACGCTGTCGTGGCTTTCGTAAGCATTGACAACGGACTGAAAATCCTGGGTTTTTTCGCGGTAGGCTTGCAAGTCTGGCAAAAATTGAATGGCGGGATAGCCAGTGGCTATATGCAGGTATTTCGCGATCAAAAAAGCGTGGTCTCGATGGTCGGCATTCGATCGAGAATAAGCGATCGCGTACCGGCCGTCATCTGTTTTGCGAATTCCCCGCACTCTACCGTAGCGAAACATCTCTTGCCACCCAATACGGAGAGTTTCCCTGTCAATAGAATCAAAAACCTTCCCGGCGCGGGGCGTATAAGTTTCGGCAAAAGTGGGCTCGGCAAACACCTGCCACATCAATTTTAGCGACTCCCCCAACCGACCTTTCCACAATTCCTGCCAAGCTTCCCGCACAGCATAGGGAGGCCAACCCCAAATGTTGTCTGGACAAGAGTCAGAATTCGATCGTAGCCGTTCGTGTAGGGGAATTTGAGAATTTAGGCATAACCGACGGTAGCGGGCGTAAGGCTGATTTTCCAGGCCCAAAACCGCAATTCGATCGGCCTTCACGCCACAAATTCTCAGCAAATCCACCCAAATAAAGCTGCCCAAACCGCCGCCAATTGCTGTCCAATCAATTTCTGTAACGGGTATTCCCATAGATAGGAGCGATCGCATTGTCACCTCTGAAGCTTGCATAAATGCGATCGGCGGAAACTCGCCTTTACTAGCTGTTTGAGAAGGTGGCGACACCAAAGACGGGAGAATGGCGGGATCGGGGAGATTTGTCTGGGGGTTGAAGAAAATGTGAGAATTTACAGACTGGGTTTCTGTGGAGAGTGCAGCAACAGAAATACCGATCGCGTAGGGCCCAATTTGCAGCATATCCCCATTTGCCAGCACGCACCGAGTTTGGCAAACACCGTTGACAAAAGTACCATTGCGGCTGCCCATGTCAGTGAGTACGATACTGTCGCCTTCGGAGGTAATCACCGCGTGGAAGCGAGAAACTTGACTGCTGTTGAGGGCAATTCGAGAAACTCGTTCTCCGTTGATGGTGGGGGGCATATTCCCAAACATTCGTCCCAAAGCGATGGGCAAGTCTAAGATCGGGGATCGGCAATCCCCCGTAGCTGTATCATTCCAAGTGAGTCGCAGGCGCAAGGGTTTAGGATTCATTTTCAGGTCAACACTTCGACTACGCTCAGTGAGCACTGTAGGATGCTCATGGCACACCTTACCCGTTCTAAAAGAGTGTCGAATTTTTGCATTTTGGTGTTTTTTTGGTGCTTGAAATTGAACTATCCTAGCATCAGCCATTGTTTAATTTTAAGTAGGTCGCGCTGTTATATCCCCGACTTCTTTAAGAAGTCGGGGATCTGGGTATTTCCGCATCTCAACCCGCATCACGGCGATAGCACCACACTCGCCGCCGCCGCCAAAGAAGTGCCGCACCACGCACACCGCTCTGAAAAACTTACCCAAAACCAGACAAACCCCGACCAACCGGATCTTAAATAGTTTTAGTGTTTTCTTCCTGCTTCTCACGGTCGGTAATCCGATCCCATCCACAGGCCGATCGCCCGTAAGCTACGGGCTGTACAAGGAAAGTCTTAAAACTCTTAAACCTTCATGTTTTAAATTAACGGCGGCATTTTCATCCCGATCTTGAACATGACCGCAATTTTCACACTTATATACTCTATCAGCAAGAGTCAAATCTTGTTTATGTCCACAATTAGAACATGATTTAGAAGACGGATACCAGCGGTCAACTATTACTAAATGTGAACCATACAACTGGCATTTATATTCCAACTGTCTTCGGAATTCAAACAAACCTAAATCGGCTATAGCGCGAAGCTCATTTAGGGTTTTTCAGCATCCCTTTAACGTTTAAATCTTCAATACAGATCGCATCAAAAGTTTTGGCCAGCCATGTAGTTAATTTGTGCAGATAGTCTTTTCTGATATTCGCAACGTGCGAATGAAACCGTCCTAATTTAATCTTTGCTTCCTGATAAGAGCCTGTTCCTTTTTGCTTGCGACTCAGTGACATAGACAACTGCCTAAGCCTTCCTAGCGCCGCTTTCAGAGGTTTTATATTAGGGATAACTTGACCATTGCTCAACGTAGCCAGTGATTTAATTCCCAGATCAACACCTACAACTTCGATTGGTTCTCTCATTGGCTGTGACGGTGTTTCTCTCTTGAAACTTACAAACCACTTATCTGCTTTTTTACTAATGGTGAAACTTTTAACTTTTCCCAAAGCTGGTAATTTCTCAAAAGTTCTGACCTTACCAATATTAGGAATCTGTACCCAAGTAGAACCCACAATTGTGGAACCATCACAAGTAAAACTATCGTGAAATCCTTTCTTTTTGAAGTTGGGAAATCCCTTTTCTGGTTGTTTAAAGAAATTGTTTAAAGCATCTCTAACATGGCGGGTAGCATAATTATGACATCCTTTCGACACTTCATAAGTCCAAGGGTTTTCTGATTTTACCTCAGCCGTAAATCGCTTATTCAGATCTATGGCAGTTGGTAATTTAATTTGGTTTTCTGGTTGAGTTTTATGATGTTCTAAGCTGGTAATTAAAACTTGAAGTCCCCAATTATAAGCATATCTAGCTACCCCTGCTGATTTAGCCAGCAAAGTACGTTGTTTATTGTTGGGGTTAAGTTCGGTTTTAAAACCTAGCAGCATTTTACGAACTGTCAAAGCGAATGCTAATTTCAGTTTAATGCTTGTATTATGGTTTGTCAATCAACTATAAATGTGTTCTCGTAGCTTTGTCGGAAAAAGTCCAGAATGTCTGGGTAATTTACGTCCTGGACCATACCCTCACTCAATTTTGCCTCGGTGGAGGCGAGAATTTTTCCGTCTACCACCGGCAGATTGCTTTGACGCAAATTCCCCAGCCTAAATTCCTGCAATTCGTGATTAAAAAAATATTTCGACGTGCAACCCAGATACGCTTGGATGCGACAATACTAGATCGCACTTGGTCTGGTCGCGGCCGATTCTTACCGTTCCGGGATTTTTGCTAGGCTGTCCGTTTTGAATCGTCTGAGTTTGAGCCACGCCAGCCTCAGTCCATTTTAAAGTGAGCTGGTTTGTCATCCTAAATTTCCTAAAATATAGAGAAATATTACTGATATTATCGATTTTTTGGCTCGCTCCCTAGGAAAAAATATTTTTTATATTCCTAAAAAAAAAGCCCCGACTTGAGAGCTTTTGGTGCGCGAATCTACTGTTTTTTAAACAGTGATTCGCGCTTTCGAGAGTTATTAGACATAGTGCGATCGCACTGAATTGAGAAGTGCGATCGCACTACAGTTACCGAATGCTGGCCGTCCAACTCCTTGGATGGTGCGATCGGTTGTTGCTCTCTTGTTGAGAAACTTATTCGCTTTTGCGGCTTTTCCGACCACCTTCGCGACCAATTTGAGCCATGTGTTCCCGATTTCTGCTGACAGCTTCGCCGCCTTTTTGACCGGCTTCTCTGGCTTCCTCTGAGGTAAATTCGTGCGCTGTTCCTTTCTCGTGTGCAGCTTTTCCGCCTTTGCTAGCAATAGCGCGCTGTTTTTCTGCGTCCATAGAGGCGAATCCGCGTTTGCTTTTTTCAGCCATGATACTGTCTCCTTGTTTTTTTCTGATGTTTTAGCTCGATCGTACCCTCGTATCCCACTGTAGTTGGTACTCTAAGTCAGTGGCGAGATCTCATGCGGTAATTATCAAACTTCATCTTACCCCTTTAAACCCTAGGTTTAAGCGGCAGGATGAGAAGTTCATAATTTACCAATGTGAACTAAAAAATAGTTCACCAGTTGACCTGTAGTTTTGATGACTCTTTCTTTAACCAGGTCACTGTCTTTGAATCATTTTAGAAACCCCCCAACTTTTATACCTCTTTCTCAGGTATAGTCATTCTTTATTTCGCTGGAAGGATGAAACCGAAATCCGATCGGCGATCGAGTCAGAGGATTTTTTGAACCCAACTGCGACACCTCAAACATTCCAAGTCAAAAGTCAAAAGAGGGATGTTTTTTGTCTTTTTACTTGGGATTTTTTTGAGACATTCCTGGCTTGCTAGTTATCCCGATGTCAGTTGGTCAGCCGATCGATTTGTTTCTGGCAAGCGATATTTCGGGGCGCAGCGCAGCACATATTCGATCGCCACTGTCAAGTTTACTTGATGACCGATCGAAACATAAATCGGTTTTACTCCTGTTTGCGTCCTCAGTGCTGCACCGACGGTTTGTCCGCAATCCTGCAAGGGCTGCCAACTCCCTCGATCGAAACCTACTTCTGAATGTTCTCCAATAAATCGAGTTTTAGCAACTCCGATGGTCGCGATTCTCGTCAGAACTCCCAAATGGCAGGCAAGACCGAACCTACGGGGATGGGCGATTCCTTGACCGTCGCACAATATCAAGTCTGGCAACAAGCTGATTTTTGCTCCCATCGTCGAGGAATGCCGGCACTTCTCGAAAAGACAGGAAACCCGGAACATAAGCAAAAGCGGTGGGACGGCGCACTGCTACAGCCTGCTGTAACTGCAAATCGGGAAAGCTCAGAACTGTTACAGCAGCCCGCGAAACGGCATCTGAAATGTCCTAGCCTACATCTACGCCTGCGACGTACCGAACTGTTGACCGTTGGTTTTCGGTAATTACCTGTTACCGGAGTTGTTCTTGAATGGCGATCGCCTCTTCAATTGTCTGCGGCCAAGGGTGTCGCTGTGGCATTTTGCTCTCACTTCAACCGTTCTCATCTAACCTTAACCTATTTTGTGACATTTTTAAACTATTGATTTTTATCGTTTGTCGCGATCAATTCGTTTGGCTCCTGACGCGATCGCCTCTTTACCTAAAATCATCTCGTTTGTCCAGCATTTGAAACATTTATTAATTAATCTCAACAAAGCAGAAGTGCCATTTTTGAGGCGGGTTAATTTATATAGCGAGAGTTTTTTTTCTCTGTGACTCTAGAGGTGAGTTTATACACTCAAAATCCTCTGACTTTGATGCATCAAATAAATGAATTTATGAGTTGTTATACCCTAAATGGCAAGTTATTATATTAGATGAGAGCGATCGATCGCCTACAACACTTCGACACATTCGACTACGCGAGCGTGCGACGCTTCGCTCAGTGACCAAATTAGTTGAAAAAGTTTCCCATGAAAACATCTCGATACAACCTGAGTCTCTATATCGTCGGCGGCATCGTCCTAGTCATCGCCGCCATCATCTTAAAGCCTTTTGCCATCGTCGGTGCAGGTGAACGCGGCGTCATGATGCGCTTCGGGAAAGTTCAAGACGCGATTTTAGATGAAGGCATCCACCCGATTTTACCGATTATCACCTCTGTCAAAACCCTGAGCGTGCGGGTACAAAAAACAGACATCCAAGCAGATGCAGCATCCAAAGACTTGCAAAAAGTTACTACAGACTTGGCAGTAAACTGGAACATCGACCCCGCCAAAGCCAACCAAGTCTACCAACAAATAGGAGACGAATCACAAATTGTTACCAGCATTCTCAGTCCGGCAATTTCCGAAGTTCTCAAAGCAGCAACTTCTAAAAAAACAGCAGAAGAAATTATTACTAAGCGCACGGAACTCAAAGCAGAAATCGACAACAGCCTCAAAAAACGCTTGGAACCTTACGGCGCGATCGTGAGAGATGTTTCGTTAATAAATTTTGGCTTTTCTCCAGAATTTAGCAAAGCCATCGAAGCCAAACAGATAGCAGAACAAGAAGCCAAACAAGCAGAATTTACAGTCAAAAAAGCAACCCAAGATGCTCAAGCTGAAATTAACCGTGCTAAAGGTCAAGCAGAAGCTCAGCGCTTGCAGCGGCTAACATTAACTCCCGAACTTTTGCAGCAGCAAGCAATTCAAAAATGGAACGGTCAGTTTCCGACAGTAATGGGCGGCGGTGGAGCTCTACCTTTAATTAATATTGCGCCGCCTGGTCAACCTGCGAGTCCTGCTGCTAAATAAGCTGCTGTGCGTCCTGATTGACTTTTGGGAGAGAGGGGGAAGGGGGAGAGGGGGAGAGGGGGAGAGGGGGAGGGAGGATAGGGGGACAGGAATTAAGGGTTTTCCACAACGGAAGTCAGCCGATTTGAGGTTTGAGATGGGAGATTGGAGATTTGAGAATTACTCCTAACCTAAAATCCCAGATCTTTTAGTCCCGAGATCAGATTCAGTATCCGTAAGTCCTGAAAAACGTTAAAGTAAGAAAAAACTCGGAAATTGTAAGGGTTTGCTTCAAAGTTCGGCTGATGGGAAATCGGGAGAACCAGTCAATTTCTAATTTAGGTGGAGTGGGTGTTGGCGATCGCAATAATGGGTCAGAAGCACTGTGGCTGCGCGATCGAGCCTTGGCCGCTACTAGCAACGGTATTGTGATTGCTGATGCTCAAGCCCCCGACAGTCCAATAATTTATTGCAATCCAGGCTTTGAACGGATTACAGGTTACAGTACCCAGGAAGTCTTGGGGCGTAACTGTCGGTTTTTGCAAGGCCCTGATACCGATCGGGCTACCGTAGCTAACATCCGCGACGCGATCGGCAAAGGTCGAGAATGCCAGGTAATCATCAAAAATTACCGCAAAGACGGCACTGCTTTTTGGAACAAATTGTCCCTGTCTCCTCTGCGAGACGACAGCGGTAATTTGACTCACTTTGTCGGAATTCTTTCTGACTTATCCGAACGCATAGAAGTGCAGGAAGCATTGCAGCAAGCTAATGACCAACTGCAAACCATTTTGGAAGCAGTTCCGGGAATAGTATCTTGGATTAGCTCCGATTTGCGCTATTTGGGCGTTAACGGCCATTTAGCCACACTTCACGGTTTGCTACCGTCGGCGTTTGTTGGTCAAGATATCGGATTTCTGGGCGCTAGCTCGGATTTTGACTCTTTTGTGAGGGAGTTTTTTGCGCTCAACGCTACTGAAGCGGTGAAAGAACTCAGCGCTAGGGTCAAAACTGGCGAAGACCAGTCTGCGGGACACTATTTGATTGTGGCTCAAAAGTACGATCGAGGTAAAGCAGCCTGTTTGGTAGGGATTGACATCACCGAACGCAAGCGGGCAGAAGACGCTCTGGTGCTGACTCGTAAAGCCGTGGAAAGTTCGAGCGATGCGATCGGCATGGCTGATGTCTCCGGCACTCATATCTATCAAAATCCAGCCTTTTCTCAGCTATTTGAATACTCTACAGCAGCGGAATTTAAGCAGGCTGGGGGTATAGCCGCAGTTTTTGCTGACCCCGCAGTCGCCTCGCAGATCCTCGACACGATCGCCCAGGGTTATTCTTGGTGTGGCGAAGTTACTAACCGCACTAAAAGTGGCCGGATTTTGCAAGTGCTGCTGCGGGCCGATGCTATTAAAGACCCCACCGGGCAAATTGTCGGTCTGATCTACATTAATACCGATATTACCGATCGCAAACGCACAGAACAAGAACTGCGGAAAAGTGAGAAGCGCTTTCGATCGCTGATTGAAAATGCTAGAGATATTATTGTGATTCTCGACGAGAAAGGTTTCTGCCGCTATGTGTCTCCTTCCCAAGAGCGGATTTTGGGCTACCCGACGGCGGAAGTGCTCGGTCAGTCTATATTCGACCTGATTCACCCCGACGAATTGCCAATGGTGGCTCAGGTGTTCAAAGGAGTCATCGAAATGCCGAGAATTGGCTTGGGATTGGCGGAGTATCGGGTGCGGCACAAGGATGGTTTCTGGTGCAGTTTGGAAGCCGTAGCGACGAATTTGCTCGACGAGCCTTCGGTGCGAGGCATTGTGGTCAATTGCCACGACGTGACAGAGCGCAAAATAGCAGAAGATAAGTTATTGCACGATGCTTTGCACGACGCCCTCACCGAGTTACCGAACCGGGCTTTGCTAACCGATCGATTGGGACAAGCTTTTGCCCGCGTCAAACGACATCCGAGCTGTCAGTTTGCGGTGCTGTTTCTGGATTTGGACAGGTTTAAGGTGATTAATGACAGTCAGGGACACCGCACGGGCGATCGACTTTTGGTGACTGTGGCTCGCCGTCTCTTGACTTGTTTGCGCCCTGGTGATACGGTGGCGCGTTTGGGGGGAGACGAGTTTGTGATTTTGCTCGAGGAAATTCAAGGTGTTGATGAGGCGATCGCCCAAGCTAAGGAAATTGAAAGGGCGATCGAACAACCGCTATATTTGGAGGGGAATAAAGTTTCAATTAGTGCTAGCATTGGCATTGCTTTGAGCACCGACGAATATCAGTGGCCTGGAGATATTTTGCGAGATGCTGATATTGCCATGTACCGTGCAAAAGCCCTCGGCAAAGCTCGCTACGAAGTGTTTACCAGTGCGATGCACACTCGGGCTGTGGCTTTGATGCACTTGGAACACGATTTGCGGCATTCGGTTGAACAACTGAATTTGAAAAATTCGATGTGGGATTTGGAATTGGGGAATACTGGACTAAAATCTGCGCTCTCGTCGATCAATATGCAGTTACAGTCTCTCACATCTTCTATTTCAATTCCTAAATTGGCATCTCCTTTTGTGGTTCACTACCAGCCAATTGTTTGTTTAAAAAGTGGCTTAGTTGCCGGATTTGAAGCCCTCGTGCGCTGGGTGCACCCGGAACGGGGTTTGGTTTCCCCGATCGAATTCATTGCAATGGCCGAGGAAACCGGGCTAATTATTCCCTTGGGTTTGTGGGTTTTGAGCGAAAGTTGTCGCCAAATTATTAAATGGCAGAGTTTGAAATTACCTGTGGCGAATGGGCGGTTAACAGTAGCTGTCAATCTTTCGGGTAGGCAGTTTTCGCAGCCGCAGTCGATCGAGCAAATTAAGAAAGTTTTGCAGCAAACAGGGGTAAACCCTCACTGTTTGAAGTTGGAGATTACCGAGAGCGTGGTGATGGAAGATGGCGCCGCGGCAACGACTATGCTCTCGCAGTTGAAAGAGTTGGGGATTGAGCTGTCCATTGACGATTTTGGCACTGGTTATTCTTCTTTGAGTTATTTGCACAAATTCCCGATCGATATTTTGAAAATCGATCGCTCTTTTGTCAGCCGCATCGGAGAAAAAGGGGAAAATTTGGAAATCGTCAAGGCGATCGTCATGCTAGCTAGCAGTTTGAGGATGGAGGTAGTCGCAGAAGGTGTCGAAACCGCCGTTCAATTGGCTCAATTACGGGCGATCGGCTGCGAGTACGGTCAGGGATACTTTTTCTCTAAACCACTCGATAGCGACGCAGCTACAGCCTTATTAAGTCGATCGCCCAAATGGTAATCCGTCTCCGGGGGACGAAAGATCCCTCTTGTCCCCCCCTTGTTAAGGGGGGCTAGGGGGGATCGAGAGGAATGTGGACTTCTTTTAGTAGGGTGGTACGAGGCAATTTCTATCAAACTGATTCCGATCTACAATATAAACTGTATAAAAGTCAACTCATAGCAAAAAATATGTCTCAATCGATCGCCCAAGTTGTACCAGAAAAGCAAATTGATAATTCCCCAACATTAACCTTTGAAGAATACCGAGTTTACCAAGGCAGATTCTGATGTACAATACGAACTGTACAAAGGCCAATTAATCCCGATACCAACAGCAACAGTTTTACACATCAAAATTTGCGAATATTTAGTTTACAAATTGCAGCGTTATCTCGCTGAACACAATCTCGATTTAGTCGTAAAAACTTCTGTAGGAGTCAGAACAGAAGATGCCACATCCCGCATTCCCGATGTAGTTGTCTGCACAGAAAGTTTGTGGGAACAAGCTCTTGCAAGACCCGGTTCAGGCATCCTTGACTTTGATGAAACGCCGTTATTAGTGATAGAAGTGGTGAGCCAAGATCGGCGGGCAGACTATATAACTAAACGAGGAGAGTACGAACAAGCTAACGTGCCGGAATATGTGATTGTTGACCCAGCAGAAAACAGGCATCGGGTGCGACTTATGGCATTTCTCGAAGGTGATGACATTTATACAGAGGTAAATTACTTGCCGGGAGAAGAAATGGTATCTGTAGTATTTCCCACTCTTGCATTATCAGTCAATGAAATACTTTGTCCGCCATTGGTGGAAGGGTTGATTAAGGAAGAACAAGCGCGATTGTTGGAACTCGGACAGCAAGCTGCAACGGAACGCCAACGCGCTGATGATGAGCGTCAACGCGCTGATGATGAGCATCAACGCGCTGAAAGGTTAGCTGCGAGGTTGCGGGAGTTGGGAGTAGATCCTGATACTGTTTAGGGGATTGGATGAAGTGCGTGAAGGGAAGCTATCCCGAAGGGAATCGCCCTTGTTTAGTCTCAACTATCCAGCGGTAAATCGCGGAGGAAATAAAAGCGATCGCGCCGCCAATCCTCTCCTTTAATTCGCCCTGCATAGTTTGTCAAAGGAGAGGAAAGCTCAACAAGAATTTCGTGCAAGTCTTTGGGTGATAAGGGTTTAAGTGCATTAGACATTGCATAAGCACCACTAAGAGCATCGACACTTGCTCGTTCAAAACCAGTATTTTCCTGATACTTTTTCAGAATAGAAAGAACCTGCGATCGCAAGTTAATTTCTCGTTCAACTTGCTCAATATATTTACCAACTTCATCATCAGATTGTCCCGGTTTTAAGTATTCTTTCAGTTTAAATAAGTCCACTGAGTTAGGATAGTTGCTTTGAAGTTTAACCAGTTTTTCAAGCGTCTCAGGGTTCATAATCGCCATACCGTGTAATTGAGCTGCATCCTTAACTTGAGTAGTTGGAACACCAGGGCCAATAATTAGCTTAGTGACTCTTTTGAGTAATGCTTCATCTCTCAGGCGTAGGGTTCCTAAATTCAGCAATTGAACTGCTGTATCATTAGGGATTTTTTTACCCGCTTTGCATTCACCAACCAGAGGGTAAGGTTTTGAGCAGAATAAATCTAAGCCGCCAGCACCACCTTTGTGAGCATAATCTATTGTAAATCCCAAAAACTCAAGGCTATCGCGCACTACATTTTCAAAGTCGGTTCCTGCTTGATAGTTACTTTTACCCGTATCTTCTTCTTTGCTGCGATTCCCCAAAGCTGCTATAGTGTTGATCCAAGCTAAATCGGGTTGAATTGGTTTTACAGGCTTGTCGCTACTCCAACCTAGAAATATTTTGATTTCTGCATCTAGTTGTTTGGCGTTTTGGTTGGTATTTGATAAAAGCGCGATCGCACTTTGCAACTCTTCCAACTCTGGATGCTCAGGAGGCTCTAGTTTTTCCAGTTGTTTGCGACGTTTAGCAAACAGAAAATCGCTCAAAACAGGCGTTGAATCAGTAACATTTAGAGACTTTGGCAAAGATACAAAATTGCTGCTAGATTGCACAGACATTTCAAATGGCTGAGGTAGCAAATAAACCCGCAGGTAAGCTACAAAAATAAAAGGACGCTGCTGGAGAATTTGCTGTAATGCCTTTGTTTTCCAGACTGTTAATCGCGACAAAGCCTCTAATGATTCAGGAGCATTCAGCATTTGGCACAATTCGCATTTAGCCCAAGCTTTAATTAAAACTGTGTCAGAATTCAATTCAGAAAGTGCCGTTTGGGAAGTGGGCAAAAAACTTGAACGATAGTGTTGCTCGTGAGGTAGCAAATTAATGGAGATATTGGCTGGATATAGAGCATATGACTGACCATACTCGATAAACACCCGAGGTATGGCTGCAATCATTCGCCCTTGGATTAAAGCCTCAATATCTGGAGCTGGTAGAAGTAGAGCACTCTCAATTAACACTGATTTCTTCATTCCTTACTCAAATTACTAGGAACCTGACCAGACGGATCGCTCAAAATTTCACAGATGACATAATTGTCAACTACTAGCTTCTTTCTGGCAATAAAATCAAAAAGTGCTGCCTCAGTAAAATCATAGTTTTCACGACTGCAATAAAGCGATCGGATAGCTAGAAGAGCCTTGATGTTATCATTTGTCAACTTTACCCATTCCCCACCTAATTTAGGAGACAAAAGATCGCTTAAATACCCTTGAGCTTTAGTCGCACCGGGATTAATCTCTTTGGAACGAACTAAGCATCCACGAGTGATATTAAACTTTTTATAGTCGATTAGACGCTTCAATCCAGCTTGTACACCCATCCCACTAGGTATTTGAAGAACCATTACTCCAATTTTGATGGGGTTTCCATTTTCCTCACCTATGATTTTGAAGTCCAGACCGTAGCTTTTTTCTGACGCACTGCACCTAATCTTTTCAAGACTAATGATTTTAACATTTTCTAAAGTCTGTCCAATTATGGTGGAGAAGCTCAGCCAAAGAGCATCAGCTAATGTAATTTTCTCGTCCAGCAAGGTTGTTAGGGAATTTTCAACAGATATAAGTGCCTTGTTATATTCAATTTCAACAAGGTCTTTTGGTGGTGGTGGATTGGGGGTATCAAGAGTTTTAAAGTTTTCCAAACACCATGTCAACACTCTTCTAGCAGAACTATCAGAATTTCTGCCCAAGTCTCGCAATTGATTTTCTTCAAAAGGATATATTGGACTATGGGGAATTAAATTGCTTGACTGATAAAACTCTTTCATCCATAGCGAAACTAGCTGAACAATAGAGTCACCATCCATAAATTTTAATGGGATTGGATCTCCTCTTTTAGAAACTCGATCTACGACTCCACCAGGCATAAGCTTGATCTTCTGTGTCCATGTATCAGGCATCATTACGGTTAGAATTACAAAACCTTTACTTTGTTCAGAAAGTTGAATGTCATCTACCAAAGGCTTAATTAAACCAGCTATCGCTAGTGGTCTTGTTAAGCCACTTTCGGGATCAACTCTGTTATCCAAATCTAGTTCATCAAAACAAATAACTAGAGGCTTATATTCGCTAACCAAACTCAAAATTTGCGAAATCGTCTTAAAGGCTTCAGCATTTTGATATTTCTCTTCTGTGCTAGGATTGGGTAATCCCATAGCATTAGCCCTCACTTCAGCCAAGTTCTTTCCAGATAACCACTTAACTGCAAAATCTGAATAGTCTTCTGAGAGTGTCCAAAAAATGGCACGAATAATATCAGGGTCACTGCGTCTTATTCGCCTGTATTTAGTTACCAACTCATCTACCCAGTTATTATTTTCGGCTTGACTATATTTTTCCACTACCTTCTTAGCTGAAATAGTCTCTGCATTGGAATTTACATTTCTACCCACTTGGTTAACCATAGCTGCTGCTAGTTCCTGCCACTGCGTTACCCCTTGACTACCATTGTGATTGAGACTATCGGCTAAAGTTTGTAGAAAGTAATAATTAACAAACTTTATGTCGTATGTCTCCACACCTGCATAAATAAATAAGGCACTGCCATCAGCTTTAAGACGATGATGAATACGACTAATAACATGGCTCTTGCCAACTCCTTTACTAGCTATGATGACCATTGAAGTTACTTTTTCACTGGTTCTTTGAGCAGAATGAACTCGGTCGATTGCCTGATAAACTGCATCCGAAGCATGAGCATTCAGCGTCGTAACATCAGGGAAACCCTGCTCCCAAACGTCTTGTTCTCTGACAACGGCAGCACCAGTTGGAAATGGGTTATAACTTTGAATAGCTGCGTTGAGTTCTTCAATTCGAGAGAATAGTCATAGTGATTTGTGTGAGGTAAAGAACTGAACCAGAATGAAGCTTGAGAAGCTTTATCGTTTAAGCTTGAGAAATTAAGCGCGTTGGCGTAGTAGCGTAATTCACCCAATGACGTTATGATGGAGTCTTCAGCTTTATCAGGCGTGATCTCTGTCATTTCGCCCCCCTGAAGCAGGAAAAAGCCATTAGCCTGCATTTCCAACAGCCACTCATTAAACTCCGATCGCCCTAACCTTTCCCCGATCGCCCGCCGCATCCGATAAATCGGCACTAAATCATCTAAGTTATAATCCCGGTTCAAGCTGTCATACACATCCAACGCCACAGCCTTAAATTCTTCATAGGATGCGATCGCCCCTACATCCCCCTTCCCCGCCTCAACACCAACACCCACCGCACCATCCTGATGCCGAATCCACTTCAACAAAGCATTTCCCAGCCGCGTACCAATTTGAGAACCATCAAACTCAAACAGAGAATCCCGACTTTTCAAGCCATCCGCTAAAACTTCTTTCCCCCACGCGCTCAATTCCACCAGCGTCACCCGATTTGACAGCGAATAGACGATCGCCCCAGCATCCTTTAACTCGTCGAGCACCCCCCGATATCTCTCACTCGTCTCATTAGTACGCACAATCCGCTTAGTCAAATCGCCTTTTTTAACCATCATTTTGTCGCCGCCCAAATCCCACAAATTCAGCAGCACCCGAACTTTAGCCTTAGCATCCCACACCGCTTGCTCTTCGGCTGTCAAAGTCTTAGACACCGCAATTTCATTTTTCTCAGACATATCTATACCTTCAAATACTTGATCTCACCCTCGAATTATATCATAAATCTTGCTGAAAAAACATCTCAAATTTGCAGCCAATTCTACGCGAGGCTGCGAACAACTTATGCAAATTTCCGGCTTAAATACTTTTGTCACTCATCCGCACCCTTAAACTCGATTATCAAAAAAAATAGGATTGACTAAAAGGTTGTTTATTGATATAATATGCCGTCCGAAAGTAGCGGGGAGGTGCGCAATGCGCACCCTACAGATAGAGTTTATGCGTCCAGGACTATTTATTAACTCTCCTTCCTCCCGTCCAAATATGCTTTAACTTCCCTCAAAACTTGCCGATTTGCATCAAAAGTAATCAAATTAATAGCTTCCTCAAAACAAATCCAAGCAGAATTTTGAATTTCCGCTTCTTGCAACTGAACTTCCATCGAATTTACAAAAGCCACAAAGTAAGTAACAATCTTTTCAATTGGCTCTCCTTCCTTAGCAAAGGAATAATGTTTAACAGAACTTGGCTTCCCTTCCTGAACAAAGGAATAATGTTCTACAAAACTCGGCTCCTCAAGCACTTCATACTCGCGGATGCCAGTTTCCTCCTCCAATTCCCGCTTCGCCGTTTCCAGTGCAGATTCCCCCGGATCGGCGTGACCTTTAGGAAACGCCCAATGTCCGGCTTGATGTTGAATCAACAAAAACAAACTATCAGTTTCATTCGTAAAAATTGGCACAATCCCAAAACATTCATCTTTCATATCTTTTCTATTTCCTATTGCTAACTAATCCATTTTTTTGTTCTTTAGTCCGCTATGAGTGGACTTCGTTTTTGTAGACGCGATTTCCAATCGCCGGTAATTTGTGGTGTTAACTCAAACCCCACCCCAACCGAGTCTGCTGCTCATAAACCCGCTTCAAAGTATTAACATCCCTCGCCGAAATAGGCGGAGGATTTCTCACCTGAGAAAAATAAAGCACATCAGTTTCCATCAAACTGTGACCCCAAATTCCCAAAGCGTGACCCAACTCATGCCGCGCCGTCGCCGCAATATACTTACCCACTTGATTCGGATTCAAATAAACCGAAAACCGATGAGATAATAGAGTTTGATCGCCCTCCTGACTCGAATACAACTCATAGACAGCTTCTCCCGATCGCGATCGCAAATGCCCTTGCCGCAAAGGCGGAGCCTGACGTAAAATTTTAATATCAGCAACCTCCGAACTTTCCACCACTTCCAAAGGCAAATAAACCCCCCATTCCCGCACAACATCCAACACAGCCCCTAGCCAATCTTCAGAGCGATTAATATTAACCGGATGCTCCACATAAACCTTAATCGGAAACTTCGACCAAACCAAATGACCGACATTCGGCGGCTTCACAAGGTCAAAATAATCGCCGCTATTAGTTGAATCTTGCCAATTAGCCAGCGTTGGCGGCAAAGAGTGAACCTGTGGCTCTGGCCAACTATTCGACAGAGGAGGAAGACTCGCAGCAGGAATATTAACCTGAGTCAAAATTATCAGGCTAAAACAACATAAAGCCAAGGAAAACACTGCCAGCGATCGCAATTTTCTCGTAACTTTCCACAACCACATTTTTGCAACCGCAGATACAAGCAAATAAACGCAGATGAACTTGATATGATCTGCGTCTATCTGCGTTCATCTGCGGTTAAAAATCCTCATCTTTTGACACTCTCATGTCTAAAAACACTGAGATTCTTGGTTCTACGAGACGACTTGCCGAGGCCGGATTACTCCAACTTCAGCAGTGGTCATCTCTCCCCAAACGTTGCTCGGATCTAGTCCGAAAGTTTCGGTATGCCCTACCGTACTCAATGAGTTTTTTTTCTAGTTAAGTCTTGTCCAAATCTAGCTTTCCTAAACTGCAACACCGTTAGGTGAGACCACGTACTCAACCAATCTAGTTAAGTTTTTACGTTGTTTAGTTATACTCAATTTTTGACTTAATGCTAACCATAGCACATAAAATGTGTGGAGGATGTGTTCAACCAAGAAAGAGCGCGGTGACTAAAGTCACAGGGGTCGCTTAGCTCTGGGCCCTTTCATAGACTGAGTTTTACGCTTACCGAGTAACCCTATAACTTAGGAGTCAACCAACCAGCACTCAAAATCACAGTCAAACCCATAAAAACAATAGACAAACCCCAAGTAATCCGGTTAAGAGTCGTCTCCGCACTCTTGGCGCTGGTAAACAATTGAGCTTGTCCTCCAATCCCGCCAATGCCATCACCTTTAGGACTGTGCAGCAACACAAAAACCACAAGTCCTAAAGCAGACAAAGACCAAATCACTTGTAAAACAGAAACAATATTCATCAGCGGTAATTGGTAATTGGTAATCGGTAATCAACGATCATATCAAATCCGGTCGATCGCGCACAATTTCTGTAGGGACACTCAAGCGTGACCATTCGTCTCAACTTAAACCTAAAACCCTTGATAAATATTGCTTTTAGCTGAGCCTAGATCCCCCTAAATCCCCCTTAAGAAGGGAGTAGGGTGTGAGTAGGGGGTGACGAAAGATCCCTTTCCGGTTCCCCCCTTCTTAAGGGGAGTAGGGGTTGAGTAGGGGGCAAGAATGCGGGGGGATCTAGGCTTAATGGTCAAACAGCCATCTGTGACTGGGTTTGAGCTTAAGTTGACACCAATGGGCACGGCGCCGTGTCCATTAGTAGGGACACTCCAGGAGCCCATAGGTGTCAACTTAAGCCTGAAACCCTTGGTATCTCTTGCTTTTACCTAAGTCTAGATCCCCCTAAATCCCCCTTAAGAAGGGGGACTTTGAGAAGACTCCTGTCCCCCCCTTCTTAAGGGGGGCTAGGGGGGATCTAGATTTAATAGTCAAACAGCAGTCTCTGACTGGGTTTGAGCTTAAGTTGACACCAATGGGCACTGCCGTGTCCCTACCTTTAGCTTTTCTACAACCGCACCCGCACCGGAGTGCGATTAGCGCGAACTTCAAAATCAGCCGATCGAATCATAGAGCGTCCCGTCATCTCAGGAGGCTGAGGCAACCTCAAAAGCTCCAGAATCGTCGGTGCAATATCAGCCAAACAGCCATCATCCCTCAAAGGAACATCCGTTCCGTGAGCCGGAATCTTCAGACCTTCGCCTTCTACTAGAATAAACGGCACCGGGTTAGTAGTGTGAGCCGTCCAAGGATTCCCCAGCTCATCGAACATCAACTCAGCATTTCCGTGGTC
Organism: Microcoleus sp.; assembly: GCA_042408215.1. Taxonomy (GTDB): domain Bacteria; phylum Cyanobacteriota; class Cyanobacteriia; order Cyanobacteriales; family Microcoleaceae; genus Microcoleus. Next base: position 556,342 of record JAYFMW010000006.1, read on the forward strand.
AGCAATAATAATTGCCGTACCTCCAGCCTTGGTAACGCCAGCCAACAGCCGCCCCAAACATTTATCTACAGTTTCGATCGCAATTACAGTCGCATCCATCATCCCCGTATGGCCCACCATATCCGGGTTAGCGTAGTTAACCACCACAAACGAATAAATCCGCTTCTCCAAAGCCATCACCACCACATCCGTCACCTCAGCCGCCGACATTTCCGGCGCTTCATCGTAAGTAGCCACCATCGGACTCTGCACCATTTCCCGGTCTTCCCCCTCAAAAGGCTCTTCCAGACCCCCATTAAAAAAATAAGTCACATGAGCGTACTTTTCAGTTTCCGCCGTCCGCAACTGCCGCAAACCGTGTTTAGCAATCACTTCGCCCAGAATATTATTCAAATTCTGCGGTTCAAAAGCCACCAACACCGACGACAACTTCGGGTCATACTGAGTAAAACTCGCAAATGTCAGCGGCTCAATTAACTGCCGTTCAAACCCCTTAAAATCGGGTTCCACAAAGGCCTGAGTCAACTCTCTAGCCCTGTCCGGGCGAAAATTAAAGAAAATCATCCCATCGCCCGATGCCACCGCTCCGGGCGCAATCCGAGTCGGAATTACAAACTCGTCCGTCACCCCGATCGCATAAGAGGCCTGCAACACCTCAACAGCCGATGGACCATCGGTTGCGCCCTCAGTCGTCATCACATCATAAGCGCGCTGCACCCGATCCCAGCGCTTATCGCGATCCATCGCGTAATAGCGCCCGCTGACGGTAGCAATCCGACCTACCCCTACCTTTTCGATATAACTTTCAATTTTTCCTAGAGCCTCGACACCCTCTTTCGGATTAGTATCGCGGCCATCTGTGATGGCGTGAATGCAAACCTCAGAAATTCCCTGTGCCTTTGCCAATTCCAGCAGTCCCAAAATATGACTGAGATGGGAATGCACCCCGCCCTCAGAACATAGCCCCGTCAGGTGCAACTTGCCGCCCGTGGCGCGGACTTTTTCGCACAGCCGAACCAGAGCCGGATTGCTCAGCAAAGAACCGTCTTCGACTGCATCCGAGATCCGCACCAATTCTTGAGGAACCACTCGGCCCGCACCGATATTCAAGTGACCAACCTCGGAGTTGCCCATTTGGCCATCGGGAAGGCCTACGGCTCTACCAGAAGTGCGAATCAGAGTTCTCGGATAAGCAGCCCAGAGGGAGTCCATCACTGGTGTTTTTGCTGCGGCGATGGCATTTCCGTCTTTTTCTTCACGATAACCCCAGCCGTCTAGAATAATCAGCACTACAGGAGATACAGAGGCTTGTGCCATGCGAATACCCTATTTACGAATATAATTTTTCAGTTAAGTAGACAGATGATATATACGGTGCTATTGTTCGTGGCCCCGAAGCAATGGGAGAACTTTATTGGCTTTTGTTTTTAAGGGCATGAAATTTTCATTCGCTATTAAAACGGCAAATTAGCATAATTCACTGTCAGATGTCAAGACTATTGACCGAAAGCAATTTGATCCCTCGCCCCGGATTCATTCCTTCACATCCTGAGCCGGGGGCCCTGGCTCAGGACGAGAGTAATGCTCAAATCTCAAATCGGCTGACCGTTACGAAAACAATTTTGCATTTGGCCGATCGCCCATGCTTTCATAAGACTGAGGGCGGATGCAATTCAGCCTTGGAGAACTTGGCAATTTTAAGGCGATCGCATAACATCGAACACAGATCAACTGAGAGCGACAACTGGCTGTACTTGCAAAGCCTTGTTGGATATATTGAAATAAAGCAGTTAGGGGCGATCGGCAATGCACAAACTTTTATATTTTGCAACTATAGGACTACTAGCTTTCTCGATCGGAGGATGCGGTGACGGCGGGGGCGGCAACACAGCCAGCCCCAGCCCCAGCCCCGGTGCAACTTCTCCATCACCGACAGCCGCAGCCAGCCCCACCCCAGCAGCTCAGTCTTTCCCGTCCCCAGTCGTCGCCGCCCAGCCTCCGGGGTTAATTCGATCGACAAACCCGGACGAACGAGCAAAACAGGCTCAAACAGGCATCGGCGAAAACAAAAACAGCAATCCAACGCTTCCGCCGACGCCGGCGTCACAAAGCCCCCTGACACCAGCCAATCTCCCTCAGATAGACCCCTTTGGGCAACTTCCGCCGATCGCAGTTCAAACCCCTGCCGGAGTCGCAGCAGGGCCGATGACAGCCAATCCGTTGCCCAAACTGCCACAGCGAGAGGTGGCGATCGTACCCAAACTGCCCGAGTTCTTGACTCCCCCCCCAATTAACAGGCCTATTCCGACAGCTACTCGCACAAGGCAACCCACAGACCGCCCCAGAGACACTCAGCAAGTAGCAGGCCGCCCCAGAGACCCTTTACTTCCAGGAGGCAATGGGGCGCAACTTGGCTCGCTGCGGCCAATTCCGGGGCTAAATACTCCTCAGATAGGTCGCGGTGGCAGAAATGGTTCCTTACCCGGAGGCGAAGGCGCGCAAGTTGGCTCGCCGCGCCAAGTTCCGGGGCTCAATGCTCCGAACTTGGGCCGTCGCCCTGGACAGCCTGGTTTACCCGGAGGCGAAGGCGCGCAAGTTGGCTCGCCGCGCCAAGTTCCGGGGCTCAATGCTCCGAACTTGGGCCGTCGCCCTGGACAGCCTGGTTTGCCGGGAGGCGAAGGCGCGCAAGTTGGCTCGCCGCGCCAAGTTCCGGGGCTCAATGCTCCGAACTTGGGCCGTCGCCCTGGACAGCCCGGTTTGCCGGGAGGCGAAGGCGCGCAAGTTGGCATCCCCGCGCCAAGTTCCGGGGCTCAATGCTCCGAACTTGGGCCGTCGCCCTGGACAGCCTGGTTTGCCGGGAGGAGATGGAGCGCAAGTTGGCATCCCCGCGCCAAATTCCGGGGCTCAATGCTCCGAACTTGGGCCGCCGTCCAACTTCAACAACAACTACCGGTACGAATCCGCAGAATCGCCGTCCAGCACCCCCGCGTCCGCCCCAGCCAATTGCAGCTACACCCCTAGGAGTGCCGAATCTGCCGGCACTACCAGTAGACAAGCGCCCTCCCCAGTGGAGAGACCCCAATGCCATTCCCAGAAAAGTTACCAGCACTCCTAGCCGTCCAGCTCCCCCGCGTCCGCCCCAGCCAATTGCAGCTAGACCCCTAGGTGTTCCGAATCTGCCGGCACTTCCAGTAGACAAGCGCCCGTCCCAGTGGATAGACCCAAATCCCCCGCCTCCTCCGCAGATCCCAGTAGTTCCTGCGTCGCCTCCACCGCCTTCTACTGACCTCGCTACAGGCACTGAAGTCAGCGGGGTGGTAAAAGTGGGGAATGAGACGCAAGTGATTGTCAGAGTACCGAATGAACCAACAAGTCGATATGTCAAAGTAGGGCAGCGGTTGTCTAACGGGCAAGTGTTGGTGAAGCGGGTTGATGTCAAGTCAGGAGCAGAGCCGATCGTGATTCTGGAGGAAAACGGCGTTGAGGTTGCCAAAGGAGTTGGCGAAAAACCCACAAGTCGCGAACCAAAACCGGCCAATGCTGTGATTAGCCGTCTGCTAAATCCGCATAGCTCAACGCGGCGCTGAACATTGACAGTAAAGTATGAAAAATGCTCAGGGTGAGAACCTGTAACTTAATTACTGGACAAATCTACCCATTGCTTACCGTTTGTCCAATTCTTCAATGAGCTCATCCACAATTTTTCTTAACCGTGCTTGCCAGTTAGGGACGGTTTTGAGTTTTTCTCTTACTCCTGGTAGCACTTTGAACTGCACGGGAACTTTGTCGTATGCCACTTGATTATCTGGTTTGAATTTAGTCTTAGGCATTGTCAAAATCTCCAAACATCTGATATACTAGGCAATATAGCAAACATTGAAGGTCGAATCAATGCTACTTAGCTTCAAGACCCAATTACTCCCCAACAATCAGCAAATAACGGCTTTTCGTAAAGCTTCTGGTGTTGCGAGACACGCTTACAACTGGGCAAATGCAGTTATTCAGGGTGTATTGGAGGATCGTGAAACTGACAAAACAGTAAAAGTACCATCGGCAATTGACTTGCATAAGCGATTAGTTGCCGAGGTAAAAACTCTGTATCCTTGGTATTATGAGACTAACAAAAATGTTCCACAAAAAGCACTGGCAGATTTGCGACAAGCTTGGGATAGGTGTTTCAAGAAATCTGCCAAAAAACCACGTTTTAAAAAGAAAGGTCAACGCGATTCTTTCTATTTAGAGCAAGGAACTAAGGCAGCGCCCAAGATTCAAAACGATGGCAAGCATATTAGGCTTCCATCAATTGGTTGGGTACGTCTTGCGGAACCTTTGCCTATTACAGTAGTTCACAACTGCGTGATTAGTCGTCAAGCTGACCGATGGTTTGTGGCTATTAAATACGAGATAGAGTTACCTATTGTTGCTGGTGATAGACCTACTGTTGGCGTAGATATCGGGATTAAAGAATTGGCAGTTTGTAGTGACGGCAAAGTGTTCTCTAATCCGAAAGCTTACCGACGTATGAGTAAACGTCTTAAACGCTTACAACACCGTGTTAGCAAGAAAGTCAAAGGTTCTAAGAATCGAATTAAAGCGGTTCGCAAACTAGCTAAATTACACGCTAAAGTCGCAAATATTCGCGCCTTCGCAATTCATAAGTTAACTAATCACTTAGCCAAAAACCACAGCGAAGTGAGAATTGAAGATTTACACGTAAAGGCGTTTTTGAAAAATCACAAACTAGCCGGTGCGATCGCCGATTGTGGAATGTATGAATTTCGCCGCCAGTTAGAATACAAAACTGAAAAGTTTTCGTCTAAATTGATCTTGGTGGATAGATTCTTTCCTAGTTCGCAAATCTGCTCTAACTGTGGGAAGCATCGGCACAAAATGCCACTAAAAGACCGCATTTATATCTGTTATGATTGTAGGTACAAAGAAGACAGGGATTTAAATGCGGCTCGTAATATAGACCGATGGTTTGAGGGTATTTTTATTCCTGAGTCCTGAGCTATGCGTTGGATCAGAAACGGTGAGTTCCACCGAGATTGCTTGTGGAGCGGACAAACCTCTTAAGAGTCATCTTAAGACCGCTGTGAAGCAGGAAGTTAACACTACGGCCACCTAGGTCCAGCTAAGTCTAAACCTGGGTAGCTTTGGGTAAGTTTAATAGAACGGATTAAAAAATAGAAGAATTTTCAGCGAGTCTTAGCTTTTGTAAAATCTCTATCACTAATTGAAGTCAAAAGGAGTTTTCCCATGCTCAGTTCAATTCAAAAATTAGGGATTGTGATCTTAGTTGCTTCTTGTATCGGCGGCGCAGCTAATCTGTTCAATCCCCAGCCGTCAATGGCTCAAGAAAAAGAAGAAGCAAAACCAGAAGAAGGCAAACGCCCTCCCGTCTGTCAAGGAAACCCTCCTACGGGGAGAGTGAAATGTAATTACGAGGGGGCCGATAACTACGAGGGAGACTTCGTGAACGGCCTGCCAGACGGCACGGGAGTCTACGTGTACGGTAATGGCGATCGCTACGAAGGACAATTTCGCAAGGGAGTACCCAATGGCCGAGGGACATTCATTTTTAAGGATGATGCCCGCTACACAGGCGTGTTCCAAGACGGCACGATGAAGTCTGGGACGGTTGTTTTCCCCAACGGCGAGCGCTATGTCGGAGACTTCGCAGTCGTGATCAACATTCAGACTAAAGTTGTTAGCAGCCAACCCCAAGGGCAGGGTCAATTTTTTTATGCCAATGGCGATCGCTACGAAGGACTATTCTTTGCAGGCGCACCCTTTGGCCCAGGGGTATTGGTGCGGGCAGACGGCACTCGCTGCTCTGGCCAGTTTTTTAATAGTGAACTTGATGCTAGTGTCTCCTGCACTTTCCCCAACGGTACGCGCTATGAAGGAGAATTGCGAAAGGGAGTGCCTCACGGTGTCGGGACGATGATCGATGCTAGTGGCCGGCGCTTTCCGGGGGTATTTCGCAACGGCAAGTTCGGAGTTTCGTAAAGGATAAATTGAGGTTTTCAGGCAACTTTTGACTCCTAATCCGACAAAAGACAAAGGACAGAAGAAGATATCTAAAAGCGCATAGGAGAATGTTGATTAATGATTTCCCTTTTTAAAACCAGTGGAATCGCTCTATTAGTTGCCTCAGTGTTGGGAATTGGTAGTTACGCGACTTATCCGTTGCCCTCAATGGCGCAAGAAGCTAAAACTGGTCGCTGCGTTCCCGCTATCGCTACAGGTAGGGTCAGGTGCGATTACGACAGTGGCGATAGCTACATCGGAGACTTCGTTAATGGTTTGCCCAGTGGCACGGGGGTATATGTATATTCCAGTGGCGATCGCTATGAGGGGCAGTTCCGTCTCGGCCAGCCAAACGGTCAAGGACAATTTATCTTCAAGGACGACGCCCGCGTTGAAGGCCTATTCCGAGATGGCAAAATCAGCTCTGGGACAGCTATTTTTGTGAATGGCGATCGCTATGTGGGACCGTTTTCTCTGGATTGGAAGGTGGGTACGCCGACTGGACAGGGGCAATTCATTTTTGCTAATGGCGATCGCTTTGTCGGTCAATTTTTGGGGGGCAAGCCTTTAGGTGCGGGGGTGTTCACCCGTGCCGACGGCACTCGGTGTTCGGGACAGTTCTTCAATCAAGAACTCGATGCTAGGGGTACTTGCGCGTTCTCCAATGGTATTCGCTATGAGGGAGAGTTCCGCAAGGGATTGCCTCACGGCAAAGGCACTATTATTGATACCAGTGGCAAACGCTTTCCGGGATTGTTCAAGGACGGTCAGCGGCTGACTCGATAAACTGGGAATAAGTGCGATCGGTTAGATCATGTCCGGTTAATTACCGGACATAAAAGTTGTTTGTAGTAAAAACGAAGAGTCCTGATTGACTAAAAGCTTTAAGAGAGGACGGTCGTTCTCACTACAAACTCCAGAATGGTTATATGACCTGACATAATATTAGTAGGGCCAGGAAGAGGGTTAATCATTTTTGCACAAAACCAGCCCTTGCTAGGTTTTAAATTCACAACTCTTGATAATTTATGACCGACGCTTTTTCACCCCAATTGCTAATCTTAAATCTCAACTTAATGGAGACTGTTTGATATGACAACTACTGCTTCTGCTTCCCCGCAAAAGGGCCAGTTTCCCTTCGACTTTGCCCCGCAGCCGACTCAAGATGCTGACTTGTTGCGACAACTCGATTTTGTCCCAGGCTTGAAGGAAGTCTTGACTTTGCGACAAGTTCACGCTCTGGAACACGCTACCGTTTGGGTACTAGGCCAATCGGTTGGTACGGCAACAGCCAGAGCCGATAATGAATTATTGGGCGGAATGTCTACAGACCAAGGATTTTATCTCTACGGCCACGTAAACACTACAAAATTGCGTCACGCAGTACAATCAGCTTTGCAGCGAATCGCCAGCGGTGAGTGGGATTTAGCAGTCCATCCGCGCTGTGGCACTAATTTGTCGGTGGCCATGCTGCTGACGGCTGGACTTGCTCTTGGCATCAATTTAGCCTTGCCGCGAGGGCCAATTTTACAATTTTTGGGTTTGGGTGTGGCGGCGGCGGCGGCGGCTCAGTTAGCGCCTGATGTGGGAGCTCTCGCTCAGCGGTACGTGACAACTGCTATTCCGTTTAATTTGAGCGTAGTTGATATTTCCATAACCCACGACTTTTGGGGACGCGAAGCTCATTTTGTGCGGGTGCGTTGGGTTGAATAGCCGCTCTGTATCAAGCCCACCTAAACAAACAGAATACCCAGCTCCCCGACTTATTTAAGAAGTCGGGGAGCTAACAGAAAGCTCCTAAATACTATCAGGATCTACTCCTAATTCTCGCAACTTCGCCGCCAATCTTTCAGCGCGTTGGCGCTGCTCATCAGCGTGTTGGCGCTCCACCGCAGCTTGCTGCTCAAGTTCCTGCAACCGAGCTTGTTCTTCTTTAATCAATTCTTCAACTAATGGCGGAGACAGTATTTCATTTACTGATAATGTCAGATTAGGAAATACTAAAGATACCATTTGTTGCCCAGGCAAAAAATCTGTCTGCCTATAGATTTCTTCACCTTCAGGAAAGGCTAAAAATCGCACCAGTTGCTTGTTAGGTGTAGGGTCAACAATCACATATTCGGGCAGGTTAGCTAGTTCGTACTCAGCTCGTTTGATCGCATAATCTGCGCGCCGATTTTGGCTCACTACCTCTATCACTAACAGCGGCTTTTCCTCAAAATCGAGGATGCCAGCACCAGGTATAGCAGCAGCTTGTTCCAAAAGACTTTGAGTGCAAACAACTACGTCAGGAATGCGGGATGTATCTTCTTCTGTTCTCACTCCTAGACCTGTTTTTGCTACCAAGTCAAGATTGTGTTCAGCTAGGTAACGCTGCAATTTGTAAACTAAATATTCGCAAATTTTGATGTGTAACACTGTTGCTGTTGGCAGCGGAATTAATTTGCCTTTGTACAGTTCATATTGTAGCTCGTAATCAGTTTGATAAAATCGGTATTCTTCAAAATTCAAGGTGGGTGAAGTATCAATTTGCTTTGATTCAACAACTGGCACGACAGATTGAGACATATCCTTTCACCGATGTCGATAATATTCTATTATATTCGATTTTAATCTTAACAGTCAAGCGTTTTTAGATTTTCGATTGAAGAAGGCGAACTTAGCTTAAAATGTTACCCGATCGCGCCATCTCTCTAAAAGCTTGTCCCCAATGCCCTGAACCCGCGCCACGTCGTCCAAAGAGGTGAAAGGTTGCTGTTTCCTCGCTGCCATAATTCTCTCGGCTAACTTCGGCCCTACTCCTGGCAAAGTCTCTAATTCTGCCTGACTCGCTGTATTCAAATTAACTAACTTTTTCCCAGCCACAATTTGAGGTTTTGCTGCCTGGTTTTCCCCCGCAACTGTTGCAGGTTTTGATGCTGCTTGTAATGATTCGCACTCTTTTTTCTGAGCATCAATTCTCTGTTTTATTCTGGGAGGAATGCCCAAAATTGCACCTTTGTAAAGCCGATCGAACACCCGCTCAAAATGGGCCGCAACTGTAGGGCTTTCGTTAGCGGATTCCTCGTAGAGGATCGCCAGCAGCGTCTCATCATTCCCGTGATTGGCAGCTTCGCTCCAGTTGTGAGAGCCTGTAATCACCGTCTTTCCGTCCACAACTGCGAATTTGTGGTGCAGGCGATCGCCCTTTGGTAACATCGGCACTCCCACCGTAGCGATCGGCCTTTTCCAAGGACGATTATCAGCTTCCAACTGGCAATTATCACTCAAAGTCACCCCCATCATATCCAATCCTTCACTGTAAGAGCGATAAATAAAATTAGAGTCAATTAAAGCTCGCACCGCAACTCCTCGGCTAGACTCAATTTCTAGAGTATTTGCTAACCGCTGATCCGAAAATACAAACAATGCTAAATCAACGGACTTTTTCGCATTACCCAAAGTTTTGTTAATCAAACCATTAACGCTTTTTTCCCAAGGTAAACTCTTGGAAGTCGGCGAAAATTGCACCGCCACAGTTGCATTACCTACTCTGACTTTTTGCACTGGACGAAATGGCTTTTTAATGCCAAACTTGCTGTCTAGTTTGCCTCCGGGCCCGTCGCCCCACATGATGTTAAATTCTTGAGTAAATAGTTGTGCTAATTGACCATTCTCAATTTTTAGCAACTTGTTAGCATTGCCGCGACTTGCTGCGGTTTTGAAATCGCCGTGGACATCGCTTGTTGTAAAATTAGCTGAAGTTACAATTACTGTTTTATTATCAATTACTACAAATTTGTGGTGCATCAAACCGCTGCCTTTACTGCCGTCAGCAGTATCATCTATTACCGGAATGCCTGCATTTTTGACAATTACCAAAGCATCGCCTTCTTTGATTTCCTCTGCACTCAATTTGCCGTCTTTATTTGTATCGGCAAGTTGGACAAATTCGTGGTAGCGATCGCGCTCCCTGTCTGTTAATTTCGCCAACTCTTGCGCCGAAAAATCGCTCCAAGGGCGACTATACATATGTTCTACGATCAATCTCACTTTGATCCCCGATCGCTGGCGATCGGCCAAAACTCGCGCAATACCGGGCAAGCGCAACTCCTGCACCGCTACATCTACCGTCGATTTAGCATCGGCGATCGCCTCCGCGATCAACTGTTCTAAATCATCTCCAGGTCTAGTTTGCAGGCGATAAGGCTCTGTATAACTCGAAGTGAGCGACTGGTTAAAGTATACTTGCAACAAAGGGTCTTGAGGCAGCGGAGTCAAGCTCGGAGGCAAATTTTGGACATCTCCATTCTGTTTGCCACAAGCGACAAGGCACACTGCCAGCAGCGCAGCATAGCACAAACGCAGTAAAGTAAGATAAAGCACAGCCACAGAAATTGAAAGATTTTTGAGGTTGTTAGTCTCCCCACAGTTCAAACCTATTGGATAATTTGATACTGTCCATGCCGTCATGGGAGGGGGCTTCTTGATTCAAAGTGAGAACCTATTAAAATTATATAAGGGGATAGATTTTGCGTCTTGTAAGACTGCCTCGATGCCGGGAGCATCACTGGTAGGGTAGCAGCATTCAGGGGCGTGGGTCAGACCCGATACCGCTGCTTTATGGCTAAAAGAAAAAGAATTTTTCCGTGCGGTCACAAAGGATATGGTAAAGCGTGCCATCGCTGCACGCAAGAGTTTGTGGCGAATCAGCATTACGTTCAAGTCTTGACGGAAAAACAAACCAAAAAACAGGAGAGGGAAGCATCATTTGCCAGAGATATCATCGATCTCAGAGGTCTGCCAGATCATGTAGTTACTAAAGCCCGCACTATTATAGCAGCTTTGGGCGAAAATAAGAATTACAGAGAATTTGGCGGAAAACGCCTACGTCACAATCGTTTGATCGTAAGTATTCCTGTAACGCGCAACTACAGAATGCTGTGCGAAGATTGCGGCACTTTCTTAAATCCTCAAAAAGTTTTGTCGCACGAAGACTACAACGTCTGCAAACCTGGAAGTTAGTCATTAGTCATCTAGTCATCAGTCATTAGTCATCAGTCATTAGTCATCAGTCATTAGTCATCAGTCATTAGTCATCAGTCATCAGTCATTAGTCATCAGTCATTAGTCATCAGTCATCAGTCATTAGTCATCAGTCATTAGTCATTAGTCATCAGTCATCAGTCATCAGTCATCAGTCATCAGTCATCAGTCATTAGTCATCAGTCATCAGTCATCAGTCATTAGTCATTAGTCATCAGTCATCAGTCATTAGTCATCAGTCATTAGTCATCAGTCATCAGTCATCAGTCATTAGTCATTAGTCATCAGTCATCAGTCATCAGTCATCAGTCATCAGTCAACAGTCATTGATTATTAGTTATTTAAAGCCATGCAAATTTATCTCGACTATAGCGCCACGACTCCTGCACGCCCAGAAGCAATTGATGCTATGCAAAAAGCTCTCACTCAACATTGGGGAAATCCTTCGAGTTTGCACGAGTGGGGACAAAGAGCTGCCACAGCTTTAGAATTAGCAAGAATGCAGGTTGCTGGCCTGATTAATGCCCTACCGGAATCAATGATTTTTACTTCCGGCGGTACTGAAGCTGACAACTTGGCAATCATGGGAATTGCTCGTCTTTATGTTACACCACAGCATATAATTATCTCTAGCGTAGAGCATTCCGCAGTATCAGAAACCGCGCGACAACTTGAACAGTGGGGATGGGAAGTGACGCGCCTACCGGTGGATAAATTTGGGCGAGTTCACCCTTGGGATTTGCAGCAGTCACTGCGATCGAATACAGTGTTAATTTCGATCATTTACGGACAAAGCGAAGTTGGCACGCTGCAACCAATTGAAGCATTGGGAAAGATGGCGCGCGATCGCCATATCCTGTTTCATACCGATGCTGTTCAAGTTGCCGGTAGACTACCGATAGACGTGCAGAAACTGCCCGTAGACTTGCTTTCTCTTTCCAGCCACAAGCTGTACGGGCCCCAAGGTGCGGGGGCGCTTTACGTGCGTCCTGGCGTAGAATTAGTGCCAATCTTAGCCGGTGGTGGTCAAGAGTTGAAACTGCGTTCTGGGACGCAAGCAGTACCCGCAATTGTCGGTTTTGGGGAGGCGGCGGAATTGGCATCGCAGGAAATAAATGTGGAAATGCCGAGGTTGATTGAATTGCGCGATCGACTTTTCGATCGATTAGCCCACGTACCCAGTTTAGTCCCAACGGGCGATCGATATCGCAGACTCCCACACCATGTCAGTTTTTGTATTGTTTCTCCCGAGGGCGACACAGGGAGAGTGACTGGCAAAACTTTAGTCAGACAGCTCAATTTAGCGGGAATTGGGATTAGTTCCGGTGCGGCTTGCAGCAGTGGCAAACTGACTCCGAGTCCGATATTATTGGCAATGGGATATAGCGAAACTGCGGCTGTTGGTGGCATTCGCTTGACTCTGGGACGGGAAACAACCGAAGCTGATATTGATTGGACTGCAAGTGCGATCGAGCAAATTTTGGAAAGGTTAATGCCGAAGGTAGCATTATCTAGACGTTAGGAGGAAATCTGCGGTTTAAAACCAAAGAAACCGGGTTTTTGACCGAATCTGCGGGCTGTAATGAAGTATCTCGCAAAAACCCGGTTTCTGGCCACCCGTACACCCAAAAAACCGGGTTTTTTCCCATCTATAAGCCTGTCACCAAATATTCTCGCAAAAACCCGGTTTCTGGCTACCCGTACACCCAAAAAACCGGGTTTTTTCCCATCTATAAGCCTGTCACCAAATATTCTCGCAAAAACCCGGTTTCTGGCTACCCGTACACCCAAAAAACCGGGTTTTTTCCCATCTATAAGCCTGTCACCAAATATTCTCGCAAAAACCCGGTTTCTGGCTACCCGTGCACCAAAGAAACCGGGTTTTTTCCAGAATCTGCGGGCTGTCACCAAATATTCTCGCAAAAACCCGGTTTCTGGCTACCCGTGCACCAAAGAAACCGGGTTTTTTCCAGAATCTGCGGGCTGTCACCAAATATTCTCGCAAAAACCCGGTTTCTGGCTACCCCCAATTATGCTAAAATAAATCTCGGTGTTATTCACAACTTCCCATGATAGATGAAAACCGCGCTCAAGCTTATCTACAATTGATTTACACCCTGCTGAATTTCCCCAACGGTGAGGACTCCCAGATTTTAATGGATAACTTAGAATTGCTGGATCTGCGGTTTCTGCAAGCTTGCGAGATAATAGCGGCAACTTTGGAAGAGGACGGAGAGCAGAATCAGGCTAATTATTTACGAAATATTGCCAGTCATCTAGGGCAATTTGTAGGGAGGAATGATGAGGGAAATCGCGATAATTCTGAGGGTGAAAATCCCCAATAGTATGCAAAGTTTATCCTTAAATTATTGCAAGCAGAAGCAAAAAGCAAGAGCGATATTGCCGTAATTTATCCCATGCTGGCTCAACGGCAACATCTCCTCAATGCCCGTTTTGCCGATATTTTACAGCAAGTGGCAGAGAATTTAATTGCTGACGAATATCCAGAAGCAATTGAGTCAATTGTCGCCATTCTTGGAAATTTGAGTATTCATATTAGTGACTTTCCGCGTGGGAAGAGAGCGAATAATATTGAAATTGCCATTACTGGTTATCAAATAGTTTTAAGTAATCGACAACCGGGGAGCGAAAAGTTTGATCGAACTCAATATAACCTAGCTAATGCTTACTCTGACAGAATCAAGGACTCGCGGGCGGATCATCTGGAAAGGGCGATCGGCTGATAATCTCATTGAATCTAATCTGATATCATGTCTGGTAGCTTCGTGTATGGGCGGGGCGGGTTTAGGAGATTATTGGTATTAGGCAATTATTGTTTGTCCAACCCGCCCCTACAGAACTTGTTAGTAGAAACTATCATTAGTAGCAGCGACTATAGCCCAATCTCAACAATAAAAAGCCGAACAAAATTAATCAAAATACAGTTTTGTTTTTCAATCTTTCGTCCGCGGCTCGACTCAGCGCTCGTCGAACATCCTAGGCTGACTAAGATCTGATTCAGAAGTGTTGAAATCCTCGATCGAGCTTTAATACAATATCAGGATAAATACCGCTGCTATCAGTTAACCAGATATCCGTGCTCTCCGTAGCGATTCCGACAATCGCTGCTCCCTTCCCTATTTTTTCTACTAATAACTCAGCATTCGCCATCGGCAAAAACAGCACTAACTCGAAGTCTTCCCCGCCGTATAATGCCCAATCTAAAGCTTTTTCAGTTGATACTATTTCGCTCAGAATATTAGGAATTGGTATTTTCTGGCGATCGACTTTTGCGCCAACACCGCTAGAATCACAAATTTGAATAATCGCATCCGCTAAACCGTCGCTACTGTCCATTCCAGCGATTAAAACACCTTCGGAATCTAATATTTCCCAAACAACCGGCAAAACATCCAGCCTCGGTTTAGGGCGCTGGTGAGCGAGACTTAAACAAGTTCGATCGCCCTTTTCCAGATTTTGCCCAAATTCGGGATTTAACAGCAATTCTAATCCAGCGCGAGAAGCCCCGTGAACACCCGTAGCCACAATCGCCCAGCCCGATCGCCCATTTGACCGACTAATGGTACGATCGCACTCAACCTCCCCAAAAGCCGTAATCGCCACAGTCACAACGGGCGATCGCACAACATCCCCCCCGACGATCGGCGTATGATACTCTTGCAAACAAGCCGTCATCCCCCGATAAAACTCTTCCACCCAAAGCACAGCCGTATCCGCCCTCACAGCCAGGGCTACTGTCACCCCCAGAGGCCTTGCTCCCATCGCAGCCAGATCCGACAAATTCGCCGCTGCGGCGCGCCATCCTGCATCATAAGGGCTTGTAGTGCGATCGCTAAAATGCACTCCATCCACCAACATATCCGTTGTCACAGCCAGAGATTGGTTGGGATTTGTAGCCATGACAGCGCAATCGTCTCCCACTATCTCTGCGGGGCAGAATTTTTGCAAGATTGTTAAAAGACCTTGTTCTCCGATATCTTTAATTAGCATAATTTAGAATTAATTGCAAGAGATAGTTTTTGATTAATTTGATAATATTCTATTTGATTTTATGTACTATCGTTGACGATTTTTTCGGAATGATTTAACCACAGAGGGCGCAGAGAGCGCAGAGTCAGAGAAAAGAGAGAGATGAATAATTTCGATACCAAATAAATAGAATACAAGATACCCGACTTCTTTAAGAAATCGGGTATCTAACATAATTTCTTAGTCCCCCTCTGCTAGGATTTTGTTTGACAAGAAGCGATTTCAATCGCCGAATCATCTTCTAATTTCCGTTTCCGCTTGAACACCAGCCCAGCAAAAAAAGCAGCAGCAGTTACGATTCCCGCAATTTCCGAAGGCTCAGGAACAGCTTCAGCCCGCATCTTAAAAGAAAATTTATCCCGATTCGATTCTAATTTAATCGGGAATGCTAGAGGGTTTTTCGGGTCAATTACTGCGTCGATACCAGTGACGCTAAACTCCGACACACCGTAACCGAGTAAAGCCACAAAATCTACTACTTCATTCGGCTTGAATTTGCCGATTTCTTTGCCGCCAACTAAGACAGAAAAAAGTTCGTCCGCATCAATACCGCTCGGTAAACCGAGGATTTTGGTAAATAGCGATGGTTCGTTTGGCTGGGGATTAACGGCGATCGGGCTTTTGTCAACAATACACCCATCACCAGTCCCGCCGCTGTACCGCCACCACTCAGAAGCCGCAGCATCGCCTATTTTGAAGGTAAAACCAGCAGCCGCGGGCGGATCGAACCAGTGACTACTTGCTACATTATTAAAACTATGCCAACCATCCTCAAAATTATCGGGTAACAAGGGATTTCGCTGAGAACTACCGCACATCGGATTCAGCATAAAACCATGCTGTTTTCCCGTCGCACTGTTAATGCCTACGCCCACCATTTGTCCGCGATCGTTAATGCCGGTTACTTGCTGTAAAAACCAGCCAGAGTCCGCAGCAATCAGGCTATTGACATCAGCCATCTGGCCATCTTCCCAGATGAAACCATGATTAAGCCCACCATTCCCAGTCGTGGTATCAAAACCTACTACTTGCCCTTTATTGTTAATCGCAACCGCAGCGCTTTGATTGCCGCCGAGTGTGCCGAGGTTTGTGATTTCACCGTTTGACCACAAGGTAGCATGACTTTGCTTAATCAGAGTATTTGCAGAATAGCCCACCGCCTGCCCAGAATCATTGATATCATAAGCTGTGCTGCCGTTATAACCCTGGAAGAGTTCCCAAGTCAATCATCTTGCCATTTTCCCACTGGAAAGCATGAGTTATGCCGACAGCCAAGCCAGAATAGCCAACTACTTGCCCTTGGTTGTTGATACCCTGAGCTGCTGCTGCATCGATAACCAAGAGTACCGAGATTGATCATCTCGCCGTCTTTGCCACAGAAAGGGAAACCATTTCTCTTGGGAAATCACAAACCTACCAACTATTTGCCCAGATTCATTGATGTCACTAGCCAGACTGCTGATACCACCAAAATAACCGAGGTCAGTCCTTTTACCGTTTTCCCACAGGTAGGCATTATCCGTCCAATTTTCACTCAGATAACGACCCACAACTTGACCAGAGCTATTGATTTGGTAAGCCCAAGTGCTATCTTTGACTTCAGTCTTCTGACCGTTTTCCCATATCCAACCAACACCACCCTCACCAAGCATCACTTGTCCGAGATTGTTCATACCATAGGTATGAGTTTGGCCGAGGTCGGTAATTGCATAGGAAGCGAAACCTGTATGGAGACTGGCGGCGTTGACAGGTTCAATAACGATAAATCCCAATACCGCGCTCGCAGTCAGCGACATACAGCTTTGAACAAACCCTTTCAGGGGATGTTGTTCAAGCGTTTTTTTTATTTTTTTCATGTGCACCTCAGATTTTGTCATCGGGTGTGGCCTCTTTGCAGAGTAGAGAAGAAGTTCTCTATATCTCTATCTCAGGGGCGATCGAGATTTTATGCACAGATACAGGATTTGTTACAAAAATTTACATTCTGAGTCAGTAGTTATTGGTTATTGGTTATTGGTTATTGGTTATTTGTGGTACCTTGAGCGGAGTCGAAGGGTTATTTGTTGTTTGTTGTTTTAATAACCAATTATCCATGCCCCATGCCCCATGCCCTATGCCCCATGCCCCATGCCCCATTACCATTCCTTACTCGAACTCGGCGGCAAGCGCAACCTCGGAAATCTGTAAAAAGTATCTCCTTCATCATCTACCTCTAAAACCGCCGAAAAAATCTTAACTTGTCTGTCTAAATACTGCTGAGCAACTTGAGCCTCCACCCTAGCGCTAGCCGCCAGTTGAATCAGCGAAATTTGACTATTTTGATTTTCCAATAACTGATAAAAAGCCTCATCTAACTGTCGTTTTTGCTTGCCTTCATTCACATTATTAACAATCAACAAACCGACAAATCCACCCAAACCAATTACCAATAAAAATTCTAAAATTGCCATATTCTTGATATAATTCATGAGTTAAATAACGCAGCTATAAAAATCCTCTATTCTTCTAAGTAAGTCAACCTAATTCAACGTAAAACCCTTTTCTGTTGGCTCCCCGACTTCTTAAAGAAGTCGGGGAGCTGGGTATTATGTTTTTTTATGTGGGCTTACTTAGCCCGCGTCGGCGGGCTTTGTTTGACAAGAAGCGATTTCAATCGCCGTCACTTTTGACAAGAAGCGATTTCAATCGCCCAGAATTGGGGAATTCTTTACTAAGCCGCTTGAGGTCGAACCAAATTTTCCATCCCTTTAATTACCTTAGCAGATACAATCTTGTCTCCCTGCTTCAGTTGATCCAAAACCTCTTTTCCCTCAATCATGTAACCAAAAACAGCATAGCGACCGTCCAACAGATTCAGACCAGCGGGCGTCAGTTCAGGCTCAAACAAGAAAAAGAAAAACTGAGAAGAACCGCTATCAGGTTCAGCTTCAGCACGGGCCATCGCCACAGTACCAAAAGCAGAAAAAGGCAAAACTGGCTCGTCGCGATAACGCCCCGCATCTTCTAGAGTAATCCCGTAGACAGGTTCCTTGTCGTCCCTGACGAGCACTTCCAGCGGAATATTCCGGTATTTGCCCGTAGCAGGGTCAATAAAACCTACTTCTTTGCCTTCGGGGTCTCCTGTTTGTAGTACGTAGGATTCCTCCGATCGAATAAACGGCAAACCGTCATAAAATCCTCGATCGACCAAATCCACAAAATTACCAGCCGTAACCGGCGCGCTGTAGCCATCCACCACAACCGTAATTTGCCCCTTCTCTGTTTCCACAGCCACAGTAGCGCGACCTTTCAGTTGAGGCAGATTAGCATACTTGGCAGGCACTTCAAAGGGAAATTTTGTCACCATCAACTCTTGGAGTTCGCCCACCGAACCGAGTATTTCGGCTTTCAAATCAATCACTTTTTCCCTGTCTTTAGTCTCAACAGCCTGGGAAAGTTGGGAAACTCCTTCTTTGACTCGTGCCACTAGAGTTTCAGCTTCGGGCTTTTTCCCGTCGGGAATACTCTCTAAAATGTCAGACTTCCGAAGATTCAGAACCCTCGAAGCCTTGCTGACATCGCTACTAATCGGCCCCCAGCGTTTAGAGCGTATATGGTTACCAATGTCTTCGAGATTGATTTGCAACTCTCGTATAGCCTTATTGTCAATAGGTAGAGCGTAGCGCAGCAGCGCCCGACCGTCCGTAATCGCATTACCCGCAGGCATACTGCTGCTGGGGCGTTTGGCATGGGATACCGAACTGAAACTCAGGGAAACAGTGAATAGCAGGAGTGCTAAGACGGCGGTTTTGACCCAGCGCTTGCACCTATCGATCGAGAAATTAGACCAATGCAGCATAAGTTTAAGTTTTATTACCTTTATTATCTTCCCACAGTGCTGTCCGCCCTCTAAGCTGAAGTCTCTGTTCCTTCGCCCGTCGGCCTAGGGCATGGGCATGGGGCTATGTTTCTTCCTTCTTCCTTCTCAGATCAGTAAAGCACTTGCTCCCTTTCAACGGTAAAATAAAATGCAAATTGTTTTTTGATGCCGTCAGCTAGACTGCGGTTTGAAGCTGACATTAGTTCCCCCGTGCCACTTGGCGACGGGATTGCCTGCAAAAATTTTTATGATTTCCAGTAACGACTTTCGATCAGGTGTTTCCATTGAATGGAATGGCGGCGTGTGGCGGGTGATTGAATTCCTCCACGTCAAGCCAGGAAAAGGCTCGGCTTTTGTGCGGACAAAACTTAAAAATGTCCAAACCGGAAACGTAGTAGAGAACACCTTCCGGGCTGGCGAGACTATGCCTCAAGCCAATCTGGAAAAGAGCGCTATGCAGCATACCTATAAAGATGGCGACCAGTTCGTGTTTATGGATATGGAAACTTACGAGGAAAGTACCCTCACTGCTAAGCAAATAGGCGATCGCGTCAAATACCTCACCGAAGGCATGGAAGTCAATATCCTCCGCTGGAACAACCAAATTCTCGAAGTGGAACTGCCCAACTCGGTTGTCTTGGAAGTGACACAAACCGATCCCGGAGTTAAAGGAGATACTGCCACCGGCGGCAGCAAACCCGCCATCCTCTCCACCGGAGCTCAGATCATGGTACCTCTGTTTATTTCGATCGGAGAACGGATTCGGATCGATACTCGCGAAGACAAGTACCTCGGCCGAGAATAAACACTCAAAGGCAGGAGTTATGAGTTGTGAGCTATGGGTTTTGAGTTCTGAATGCACTCAAAACTCACCACTCAAAACTTAAAATTATCTGTTTCTTTGTCTCCAGTCCGGGCGTCAAGTACCCCGCCTGAAAGTCCAATTCCCAATTTTCAATTCTCAATTTTCAATTCTCAATTACCCTTGAATCTGCTGTGCAACTAGACTTAAACCAGCTTTGCGAACTGCTAACTGTTTTAGATAAAACCGGCATTTCGGAGCTGACGTTAAAAAGTGGAGAGCTTGAACTGACTATACGCAAAGGCATTCAAGCCAGCGAACCAGGAACCGTCGCTGTTGGCCATCCAGCAGTTACGACTCTCGCTCCAACGATCGCAGAAACTTTTGCGAGCAACACTACCGCGTCACATCCTGCTCTGGGCCAAAATTCAGGCTCAAGTCTCACCGACGCTGCACCATCGCCACCTGCTGCTGTGCTTGCTGCTGTCGAACCCAAATGGGTGTCAATTATTTCGCCGATGGTAGGAACCTTTTATCGGGCTGCTGCTCCCGATGAACCGCCTTTTGTCGCAGTGGGCGATCGCATCAAGGTGGGCCAGACAGTCTGCATTATTGAAGCGATGAAGCTGATGAACGAAATCGATGCCGATGAAGTATCCGGTCAAGTGATGGAAATTTTAGTTCAAAATGGTGAACCTGTGGAATACGGTCAAGTGTTGATGCGAATTAATCCGGACAGCGGCTTACTAGGATTATAGAGTAACCCATAATTGGAGTGAATTGGAATAAATCACAACGCTCCAAATACAGTTCACTTTTTCGACTCCTCTGTAGTCGCTTCCTTCAGTTTATGGGACGAGCCACGGCCAAATAGAGCGTAGTGAAGTAGGAATCTTGAGGCAGTTTACCCAAGCCTCGTACAATCTTTCGTGGTAGTCGCGCTTACACCATTCTAGTTTGATAGCACACCCAAAGCATTACTGCGTCTAGCTTTTAAGATTAAGCGTAGCCTCAAAGAGGTGGCGCTTGATTGCTTTTAACGCCACATTACGAGCAGGATTCAAGCCACTACGCAGCTCTGTACCCATCAACCGTTGCCACTAATGCAGCACCCTGATTGATAGCCATCAAATTTCAAGTAGGGTTGAGGGCAATTTGCATCCTCAGAGAGAGTCTACAGTCATCAGCCATCAGTTATCAGTCCCTATTCCCTGCCTTTTGACCAATGACTCATGACTCATGACTCATGACTAAAAATTACTTGAGCGTAAAATTTTTGTCAAAAGTTTGGCGTGTACTCGGCTGAGCCACCTCCAACCCTTCCCCGCCCAAAAGTTCTAAAGGCTTGCTTTCCACCGAAATCCAAACCTTGGTATCCGGTTTTAAACTCGTAGCCGTATAGATAACTTGGCCCAACCGACCGATCATCGAATTGCTGCCTCCCCCCGAAGTAAATTCGGCGGACAAATCGACGTAAACTCCCTGATTCTTGACACTCAAACTCCTGAGTTTTGTCCCCTTCGGAATTGCGCTAGAAACACTTGCATCCTTCGGCCCAGCCAACAAACTGTTAAAAGCAGCTTGTAGGGTGGCATCAGGCTTGTCAGCTTCTTTGAGAGCTACTTTGGTAGGAAATACCTCAATTTTGTCGCCCACATCTTTAACCCAGTAGACTTGCACTGTCTGAGCAGCCGTCGGCTGCACGGGCTTCGGCTGCACGGGCTTCGGATTCAAAGCCTGTGGCGTCTGAGATTGAGACGTTTGAGATTCAGGCGTTTGAACCAGGGGCTTCTGAACCAGGGGCGTTTGAGCCTGTGGCGTCTGAGACAGGGGCGTTTGGACAGGATTTGGAAGGGGTACGGGAATAATTACAGCAGGGGATTCCGCAGGAGTTGGGGATAGTGCCGAAGGGGTGGGAGGGGCGGAAGACTGCGTGTCTACCGGGGTTGAGGAACGGTTCGCCGTCCACAAGGCAATTCCCCCTCCCGTCACTAAAGCCAACCCGCAAACACCGGCAATCACGGCTGTGGAGACGCGACGTACTTCTTGTCCATCTTTCATAAGAACCTCACGGGAGCATGGAAACCGCGCACTTTTAGGTCGCGGAGGAAATGCGAATCGGCCAATAAATTTGCCGTCCAACCAGGAAACATGGTAATATCTGGGAGTCTAACAAGACACGGCGACCCTTGAATAATCGTGAAAAACGGCTCGCCCTGGACGTTAAGTTTAACAGCACTTTCCCCGCCAGAGAGCCAGTTAATCAATCTCAAGGTGAGTGAATCAAAAACAACAAAAACCCAGTTAGACATAGAACCTTTGACACTCCCCGGCCTGAAGGCACGGGGATTCTTAAGACATTTCGGTCTTAATATCCCTATTTCTAGGGTTCCCAGGCTGACCACGTTTGCACAAAAATGTGTGTAGTCATATCTCCTCAAAAGTGTTTTGGGCGTATACTTTCCCCCTGTCCAGGGGTAGGTTTTTAAATCTTGTCTGATGCCTTTACGTTGGCCACACACTGGTGGGTGCGTGGTTGACACTCCCCGGCCTGAAGGCACGGGGATTCTTAAGACATTTCGGTCTTAATATCCCTATTACGCTTAGTTCCCAAACTCACCACGTTTGCTCTTTGAGCGTGGTGATATCTTTTGGGCGTTTAGGTGCAATGCACCAGGTTTCGCGGAGTCCCCGCGTACATCCAAGGCTCTATCTCTAAGGGTTTTTGCAGCACCAATATCAGCGTGTTCGTGGTAGCCACATTCAACACAGATGAATTTTTCACCATCTCTGTTTGACTTGTCAATATTGCCACAATTTCTGCATTCTTGGCTGGAGTATTTGGGATTGACTTTAATTACGACTTTTCCTTGCTTCGCAGCTAGATACTCAATCTTTAAAATCAAATCACCCCAACTTGCGTCAGAGATAGAACGATTCAAACCTTTCTTTCTAGATTGTCCATTTTTCAGAAATCTCCCCGTCTTATCGTCAACCTTTACACGAGTGCGACGCATCATTCCCGAAATATTCAAATCTTCTAACGCAATCCCATCAACTTGACGAGATACAATTTTGTCAGCTGTTTTCCATTGATAGGCTTGGCGTCGATCGCTATTTTTTTGGTGTAACCTCCCTACTCTTTTCGTTACTTTCTTGCGATTGTTGCTACCTTTAGCTTTGCGACTAATTCGTCGCTGTCTAATTTTTAGAGTGCGTTTAGCTTTTTTTGTGGTTGAGAATTTAGGGTTTTCAATCTGATATCCATCAGAAAAATGAACCAGTTTGGTTAGCCCCAAGTCACACCCAATTACTTTGACAACATCCTTAAGAGACCTCGCAAGGTAATCGGGAACAGACTGATCTTCAATGCGAATAGACACATACCAACCATTTTGTCGCTTTCTAATCGCGCCAGCTTTGATGGTAAAGCCATCTGGGATTGGACGTGAGTTGTAGAATCGCATCCACCCTAATTTAGGTAGATAGATTTTGTTACCTTGTATTTTTACACCCATTACAAAAGTAAAAGATGTAAAATTACTACGGTTCTTGAATTTAGGAAACCCCCTGCCCTCAAAGAAATTCTTGTAGGCAGTATCTAAGCGTTTAACATTCTGCTGTAGAACTGTTGAATCTATTGTGCCATACCAAGGTCTAGCTGTTTTTAAATCAGGCAGTGCCGTGATTTGAATATCGCCAGCACTTCGACGAGGATTTCTAACTTTACCTTCTTTGTCGAATTTAGGAGCTTTCCAGGGATTGCCAGTTGCACCATTTTTACTGACATAGCAAGTGAGCGGAGAAGCTTCACTTTGAGTTCTAATGTCACAGTAGTCGCCTTGAATGAACTGTTGGTTATACTGGGTGATTCTATCGTTCAGACACCAATTGTAGTGGCTTCTTAACATATCCACCCAGCTCGACATTTTTAAATCTTGCGCTTGGTTAGGACGGAGTTTGTAAACGTAGTTTATTAGCAACTTTAAATTACCTCCTAAACTGTTTCTATTTGAGAATCTATTTACTTGTTTAGTCAACTAATTGTTATATTACTTAAACTTGGAAAAGCCGTCCTACAAGGACGGGGTTTTAAACCCAAATTTTTGATAAAGCACTCTTTGAAATACTCACCGCCCGGTCGGTGCGGTGATTCTTGACGCTTCACCGACTGATGCTACCGGAGTAGTCTTACTCTGTCTCTGCGCCCTGAAGCGAGTCGTGGCGATTCCCCATCCCGACTTTTCTCAATTTTAGCTTAAAGTCGTCCTAGAAGGACGGGGCTTGTATCCCAGTTTCTTGGTCAAAAAAATCTTTTTTCCCCAAACAAAAAGCGCCCCTATTTCTAGGAGCGCTTTTTGTTAATCAAAAGCTAAAACTTAGCCGTTGATAGAAGGAGCAACCAAAGCCACAGGAGTTGTTTCACCAGCGGCCAAGTCGAGAGGGAAGTTGTGAGCATTGCGCTCGTGCATGACTTCCATACCCAAGTTAGCGCGGTTGATGACATCAGCCCAAGTGTTGATGACACGACCTTGAGAGTCGATAATCGATTGGTTGAAGTTGAAACCGTTCAAGTTGAAAGCCATTGTGGAGATACCCAGTGCTGTGAACCAGATACCGACAACTGGCCATGCACCCAAGAAGAAGTGCAAAGAACGGCTGTTGTTGAAAGAAGCGTATTGGAAAATCAAACGACCGAAGTAGCCGTGGGCTGCAACGATGTTGTAGGTTTCTTCTTCTTGACCGAATTTGTAACCGTAGTTTTGCGATTCGGTTTCGGTTGTTTCACGAACCAAGGAAGATGTTACCAAAGAACCGTGCATGGCGGAGAACAAAGAACCACCGAAGACACCAGCAACTCCCAACATATGGAAGGGGTGCATCAGGATGTTGTGCTCGGCTTGGAACACGATCATGAAGTTGAATGTACCGGAGATACCCAAAGGCATACCGTCTGAGAAGGAGCCTTGTCCGATCGGGTAGATCAAGAATACTGCGGTAGCTGCTGCAACTGGTGCAGAGTAGGCTACGCAAATCCAAGGGCGCATTCCTAAGCGGTAGGACAGTTCCCATTCACGACCCATGTAGCAAAATACACCGATCAGGAAGTGGAAAATTACCAATTGGTAAGGGCCGCCGTTGTACAACCACTCATCGAGGGAAGCAGCTTCCCAGATTGGGTAGAAGTGAAGACCGATGGCGTTAGACGAAGGAACAACAGCACCTGTGATGATGTTGTTACCGAACATCAAGGAACCAGCCACTGGTTCGCGGATGCCGTCGATGTCTACAGGAGGTGCACCAATGAAGGCGACGATGTAGCAGATGGTGGCGCTTAAGAGGGTAGGAATCATCAAGACGCCGAACCAACCGATATAAATCCGGTTGTCTGTGCTTGTGACCCACTCGCAGAAGCGTTCCCAGACATTGGCGCTTTCGCGTTGTTGTAAGGTTGTTGTCATTTGTTTATGATTGCTGTATTTGGTTGTCAATGTTCGGATGATGTCTCTATTATTACGGTAATCACTCTGGTTTGTAAAGGGGTTTGGCGACAGTTAAACTGATGACGGTGATAAGTTTTGGTTATCGGACGTTGGATTGCTTGCTGTGTCTGAAGAAACGTAGTTTAAATAAATAAGAAACTCAGCCACAAAGAACGTTAGAAAAATCTTTTTTCCCAAACAAAAAGCGCCCCTATTTCTAGGAGCGCTTTTTGTTAATCAAAAGCTAAAACTTAGCCGTTGATAGAAGGAGCAACCAAAGCCACAGGAGTTGTTTCACCAGCGGCCAAGTCGAGAGGGAAGTTGTGAGCATTGCGCTCGTGCATGACTTCCATACCCAAGTTAGCGCGGTTGATGACATCAGCCCAAGTGTTGATGACACGACCTTGAGAGTCGATAATTGATTGGTTGAAGTTGAAACCGTTCAAGTTGAAAGCCATTGTGGAGATACCCAGTGCTGTGAACCAGATACCGACAACTGGCCATGCACCCAAGAAGAAGTGCAAAGAACGGCTGTTGTTGAAAGAAGCGTATTGGAAAATCAAACGACCGAAGTAGCCGTGGGCTGCAACGATGTTGTAGGTTTCTTCTTCTTGACCGAATTTGTAACCGTAGTTTTGCGATTCGGTTTCAGTTGTTTCACGAACCAAGGAAGATGTTACCAAAGAACCGTGCATGGCGGAGAACAAGCTACCACCGAAGACACCAGCAACTCCCAACATGTGGAAGGGGTGCATCAGGATGTTGTGCTCAGCTTGGAACACGATCATGAAGTTGAATGTACCGGAGATACCCAAAGGCATACCGTCAGAGAAGGAGCCTTGTCCGATCGGGTAGATCAAGAATACTGCGGTAGCTGCTGCAACTGGTGCAGAGTAGGCTACGCAAATCCAAGGGCGCATTCCTAAGCGGTAGGACAGTTCCCATTCACGACCCATGTAGCAAAATACACCGATCAGGAAGTGGAAAATTACCAATTGGTAAGGGCCGCCGTTGTACAACCACTCATCGAGGGAAGCAGCTTCCCAGATTGGGTAGAAGTGAAGACCGATCGCGTTAGAAGAAGGAACAACAGCACCTGTGATGATGTTGTTACCGAACATCAAGGAACCAGCCACTGGTTCGCGGATGCCGTCGATGTCTACAGGAGGTGCACCAATGAAGGCGACGATGTAGCAGATGGTGGCGCTTAAGAGGGTAGGAATCATCAAGACGCCGAACCAACCGATATAAATCCGGTTGTCTGTGCTTGTGACCCACTCGCAGAAGCGTTCCCAGACATTGGCGCTTTCGCGTTGTTGTAAGGTTGTTGTCATGTTGTTTATGATTGCTGTATTTGGTTGTCAATGTTCGGATGATGTCTCTATTATTACGGTAATCACTCTGGTTTGTAAAGGGGTTTGGCGACAGTTAAACTGATGACGGTGATAAGTTTTGGTTATCGGACGTTGGATTGCTTGCTGTGTCTGAAGAAACGTAGTTTAAATAAATAAGAAACTCAGCCACAAAGAACGTTAGAAAAATCTTTTTTCCCAAACAAAAAGCGCCCCTATTTCTAGGAGCGCTTTTTGTTAATCAAAAGCTAAAACTTAGCCGTTGATAGAAGGAGCAACCAAAGCCACAGGAGTTGTTTCACCAGCGGCCAAGTCGAGAGGGAAGTTGTGAGCATTGCGCTCGTGCATGACTTCCATACCCAAGTTAGCGCGGTTGATGACATCAGCCCAAGTGTTGATGACACGACCTTGAGAGTCGATAATTGATTGGTTGAAGTTGAAACCGTTCAAGTTGAAAGCCATTGTGGAGATACCCAGTGCTGTGAACCAGATACCGACAACTGGCCATGCACCCAAGAAGAAGTGCAAAGAACGGCTGTTGTTGAAAGAAGCGTATTGGAAAATCAAACGACCGAAGTAGCCGTGGGCTGCAACGATGTTGT
Organism: Microcoleus sp.; assembly: GCA_042408215.1. GTDB lineage: Bacteria > Cyanobacteriota > Cyanobacteriia > Cyanobacteriales > Microcoleaceae > Microcoleus. The sequence goes on from JAYFMW010000006.1 coordinate 583,548, forward strand.
AGGTTTCTTCTTCTTGACCGAATTTGTAACCGTAGTTTTGCGATTCGGTTTCGGTTGTTTCACGAACCAAGGAAGATGTTACCAAAGAACCGTGCATGGCGGAGAACAAAGAACCACCGAAGACACCAGCAACTCCCAACATATGGAAGGGGTGCATCAGGATGTTGTGCTCGGCTTGGAACACGATCATGAAGTTGAATGTACCGGAGATACCCAAAGGCATACCGTCTGAGAATGAGCCTTGTCCGATCGGGTAGATCAAGAATACTGCGGTAGCGGCTGCAACTGGTGCAGAGTATGCTACGCAAATCCAAGGGCGCATTCCTAAGCGGTAGGACAATTCCCATTCACGACCCATGTAGCAAAATACACCGATCAGGAAGTGGAAAATTACCAATTGGTAAGGGCCGCCGTTGTACAACCACTCATCGAGGGAAGCAGCTTCCCAGATTGGGTAGAAGTGTAAGCCGATCGCGTTAGACGAAGGAACAACAGCACCTGTGATGATGTTGTTACCGAACATCAAGGAACCAGCCACTGGTTCGCGGATGCCGTCGATGTCTACAGGAGGTGCACCAATGAAGGCGACGATGTAGCAGATGGTGGCGCTTAAGAGGGTAGGAATCATCAAGACGCCGAACCAACCGATATAAATCCGGTTGTCTGTGCTTGTGACCCATTCACAGAAGCGTTCCCAGACATTGGCGCTTTCGCGTTGTTGTAAGGTTGTTGTCATTTGTTTATGATTGCTGTATTTGGTTGTCAATGTTCGGATGATGTCTCTATTATTACGGTAATCACTCTGGTTTGTAAAGGGGTTTGGCGACAGTTAAACTGATGACGGTGATAAGTTTTGGTTATCGGACGTTGGATTGCTTGCTGTGTCTGAAGAAACGTAGTTTAAATAAATAAGAAACTCAGCCACAAAGAACGTTAGAAAAATCTTTTTTCCCCAAACAAAAAGCGCCCCTATTTCTAGGAGCGCTTTTTGTTAATCAAAAGCTAAAACTTAGCCGTTGATAGAAGGAGCAACCAAAGCCACAGGAGTTGTTTCACCAGCGGCCAAGTCGAGAGGGAAGTTGTGAGCATTGCGCTCGTGCATGACTTCCATACCCAAGTTAGCGCGGTTGATGACATCAGCCCAAGTGTTGATGACACGACCTTGAGAGTCGATAATCGATTGGTTGAAGTTGAAACCGTTCAAGTTGAAAGCCATTGTGGAGATACCCAGTGCTGTGAACCAGATACCGACAACTGGCCATGCACCCAAGAAGAAGTGCAAAGAACGGCTGTTGTTGAAAGAAGCGTATTGGAAAATCAAACGACCGAAGTAGCCGTGGGCTGCAACGATGTTGTAGGTTTCTTCTTCTTGACCGAATTTGTAACCGTAGTTTTGCGATTCGGTTTCAGTTGTTTCACGAACCAAGGAAGATGTTACCAAAGAACCGTGCATGGCGGAGAACAAAGAACCACCGAAGACACCAGCAACTCCCAACATGTGGAAGGGGTGCATCAGGATGTTGTGCTCAGCTTGGAACACGATCATGAAGTTGAATGTACCGGAGATACCCAAAGGCATACCGTCTGAGAAGGAGCCTTGTCCGATCGGGTAGATCAAGAATACTGCGGTAGCTGCTGCAACTGGTGCAGAGTATGCTACGCAAATCCAAGGGCGCATTCCTAAGCGGTAGGACAGTTCCCATTCACGACCCATGTAGCAAAATACACCGATCAGGAAGTGGAAAATTACCAATTGGTAAGGGCCGCCGTTGTACAACCACTCATCGAGGGAAGCAGCTTCCCAGATTGGGTAGAAGTGAAGACCGATCGCGTTAGAAGAAGGAACAACAGCACCTGTGATGATGTTGTTACCGAACATCAAGGAACCAGCCACTGGTTCGCGGATGCCGTCGATGTCTACAGGAGGTGCACCAATGAAGGCGACGATGTAGCAGATGGTGGCGCTTAAGAGGGTAGGAATCATCAAGACGCCGAACCAACCGATATAAATCCGGTTGTCTGTGCTTGTGACCCACTCGCAGAAGCGTTCCCAGACATTGGCGCTTTCGCGCTGCTGTAAGGTTGTTGTCATGTTTTTATGATTGCTTTATTTGGTTTTCAATGTTCGTGGCGGTTGTTTGTTCCGCCATGTAAATAAACATAAAGCATATTCTAAGGTTTGTAAAGTATTTTAACAACAGATTAACTTATATGTGTCATAAGCAAAGCTGATTCAAGTCTGGAATGCTTACTGTATGGGGATTGTAAAAACACAATCGGAAATTTGTTAAGGATCGCCCGATCAAAGAAATCTCATAATCTAGCTGCACAAGGAGATTCGGGACTGGCGTCAGTGTTAAGATAAATGAAGGGTGGCGATCGCAATCAATAAAAGTCGCAACTATATAGATAGGTAATTTTTGCGTAAGTCCGATCGATAAGTCCCAAGGAATGTCCCGCACCGTCACCTACAGCCCTGCTTATACCCTCGTTCCCACTTACGAGTGTTTTAACCGCTGCACCTATTGCAATTTTCGAGCTGAACCACTGGAAAGTCCTTGGCTGACACTACCAGAAGCCCAAAAACGGCTACTGCAACTGCAAACTCAAGGTGTGATTGAAATTCTCATCCTCAGTGGCGAGGTACATCCCCAAAGTCAACGGCGCAAAGCTTGGTTTCAGCGGATTTACGAGCTCTGTGAACTCGCACTTACTCTAGGATTTTTGCCCCATACTAATGTGGGCCCACTCAGTTTTGAGGAGATGGCCCAGTTAAAACAGGTGAATGTCTCAATGGGGCTGATGTTAGAACAGTTAACGCCGAGCTTGCTAAAAACAGTTCACCGACACGCACCCAGTAAAGTGCCAGCCCTGCGGCTGCAACAGTTAGAATGGGCTGGGGAATTGAAAATTCCGTTTACAACTGGTTTGTTGCTGGGAATCGGGGAAAGTGAGGCAAATTGGGTGGAGACATTAGAGGCGATCGCCCGAATTCATTCCTGTTATCATCATATTCAAGAAGTTATCCTTCAGCCTCACAGTCCGGGAAATAAACAAAGTTGGGATGGTGAAGTTTTTGATGTTACAAAAATGCCGGAATTAATTGCGATCGCCCGCAGCATTTTACCTGATGAAATCGCCATCCAAATTCCGCCCAATTTAGTTACACAGCCAGAAATATTACTTGCTTGTTTAGAAGCAGGTGCTAGAGATTTAGGAGGAATTGGGCCACTGGATGAAGTCAATCCCGATTATCCTCACCTACAACACCAAACTTTAACAGAAATTTTAGCAGCAGCGGGATGGCAACTCGTAAAGCGTTTGCCAGTTTATCCTCAGTACGATAAATGGCTGCCCCAGACATTACAAACCGCTGTCAAACACTGGAGAGTTAATGATTAATCACTCTTACTCTTATTTTTTAGTCCGCGCTTGAGTGGACTTCGTTTGACAAGAAGCGGTTTAAACCGCCAAGTGATATCAAATCCGTTGGTATCGGAATTATTCATCTCTCTTCTCTTCCTCAGCGCCCTCTGCGCCCTCTGTGGTTAAATCATCCAGAAACATTTCAAATCAAAGAACCACCACCATCAATCCAGACCTCAGTACCTGTGATGAAACTGGAGGAGTCTGAGACTAAAAATAAAACTAATTTGGCAACTTCTTCACTAGAACCTGCGGTATTATTAGTCAAAGGAATCAGATCGCGAATGAAATCCGCCACTCCTAGAATGCGATCGAGATTTCGCTTAATAGCACTTTCCTCAATACCAGTCAGCACCCCACCCGGACAGATCACATTAACTCGGATTTTGCTAGCAGCGAGTTCTAGGGCTAACATTTTTGCAAAGGTTACTTGAGCAGCTTTAGTACAAGCGTAGGCTGTAGCACCAACTTTCCTGAAACTTCTAGTGCCATTAATCGATGATGTAATGACAATCGAACCGCCTTGTTTTTTAAGATGAGGAACAGCATACTTTACCGTCAAAAATGTTCCTCTGAGGTTAGTATTAATTGTCCGATCCCACTCATCCGGTTCGATATCTTCTATCGGCGACCATACACCATTAATCCCCGCATTTACAAACAAAATATCAATTTTTTGATACTCGTCAAAAATTGTTTTAAATGCCTGTTGCATTTGCTGAGAATCTCCCACATCTGCGACAACTGCCAGTCCACAGCCGCCTTGATTGACCAACTGGCGGACGGTTTCTTGCCCGCTATCTAGAATGCGATCGATAATAGCAACTTTTGCGCCTTCCTTGGCCATTAAAATTGCTGCTGCACGACCAATCCCCGACCCACCGCCAGTAATAACGGCAACTTTATCTAAAAGATTCATAAATTTTTATCTATACAATATTTGAGGGGTTAAAAATATTCAAGTAACAAGAAATATATCTTGTTATAAAGCAACCGCCAAGGCGCTTAGGTCGCTGAGCCCTTCGACTACGCGAGCGGGTAAACTCCGTCGAAGGGCGAGCGTGCGACGCTCCGTCGAAGTATCCTAACGGCCTTGGCGGTGGCTATATATATAGTTTCCGGTTGCATCGGTATTGTTCAAACAGTCAACATTCAACAGTCAACATTCAACAATCAACAATCAACATTCAACAATCAACAATCATCTGACGGTGCAACCGGAATTGATATTACTTATTACTTGTTATACGGTGTTTAGGATTGTGGAATCCAGACAGAAACGGAACCACCATTACACCTAAAGTCTGCCCAACCTTCGTTATTAGTTGTGATAGATTCTTTGATGTTTTCGGTGATGTCAATATAGGTGCGATTCGGTTGTCCGACTTCCATAAACTTGCTGCCCTCACCCCCGTTACTCAGTACCACAGCCATGCCACCTGGATGTTCTTCATCTCCGAGTCGCGTCCAGCCAATTGTATTAGCGTGGTCAAAGTAATCGTATTGATTGCCGTAGGAATAGCTTTGGCGGGCCAACAGGAATTTATCAATAATCCACTGATGTTTGTCTAACCAAATCTCGTATTCCTTGCCATCTTTTCCTGTATCCTTATAATGATCGCCGTAATAATCGGGGGAAAAAATGCAGGGATATCCTTCACGCCGCAGCAGGATTAAAGCATAAGCAAGGGGTTTAAACCAAGACTCGACAACAGATTCTAGGGATTGTAAGGGTTGGGAATCATGGTTATCAACCAGGGTAACGGCGAGGGTTGGTTGCTGTTGAACAAGGGTGCCGTCAAAAATTGTTCGCAAGTCATAGTTATTGCCGGATTTGCTTGCCGCGTGGAAATTGTAGTGAAGGGGTGCGTCAAATAAGGCGACTTTACCATCGGTAACAGTAATGAAGTGGTGCAATGCTTCGACTTCATAAGACCAATATTCACCGACGGCAAATAGGTCGCGTTTGGCATAGTTGCGAACGTGTTCTAACCATTCTTGGAAAAATTCTGCTGATACGTGTTTGACGGCATCGAAGCGAAAACCGTCAACGTTTGTTGTATCGACATACCACTCACCCCAGTATTTTAATTCCCCGGTGACTTCTGGGTTGTCCATATCTAAATCGCAACCCATGAGGTAGTCAAAATTACCTTTTTCTAAGTCTACTTCTCGATCGAATTCTTTGCCTTTGAGCAAGTAAATGGCATTTGCGCCTGTATTGTAAACGTTGTAATCAATGGCGTCAAAATGCCACCAATGCCACTCCATGCTGGAATAGGTTTTGCCACGGCCAGGGAAGGTAAAATGCGTCCAAGCTTTAATTTTTTGATATTCGCCTACTGTGGCATTGCGGTCATCGGGATTGAAGGGTGTGGCTTCGGCTTCTTCTTCGGCATCAGCACCTAATTTGTGGTTGAAGACAACATCGGCATAAATCCGAATTCCTGCATCTTGTGCAGCTTTGATCGCCCGCAAATACTCATCTTTTGTCCCGTATTTCGTCCGTACCGACCCTTTTTGATCGAACTCGCCTAAATCAAATAAGTCGTAGACGCCGTAACCCACATCCATACCGCCGCCCGTTCCTTTATATGCGGGTGGCAACCAAAGGGATGTAACGCCTATTTTGGCTAAATCTTTTGCAGATTCGGCTAGCTGATTCCAGAGGTTGCCGTCAGCGGGGGTGTACCAGTGGAAATATTGCATCATCACGCCATTGACTTCAGACATAATTGAGTTTCTCCTGTTTTGTCAAGCTGCGGGCGATATTTTTTGTTACTAATTAGTATAGCTATGCCTGCAATCTTTGGTCAATAGATATCATAAAAGATGGGGTAGATCAAAACAATCTATCTGTTGATGGATTGACAAAAAACATAAATTTGATCTTAAAATCTTTCAGAACATTTAAAAACATTAATACCAATTTTTTATGAGGCTGCATAGAATCTGATCCCCCCTAACCCCCCTTAATAAGGGGGGGACAAGATTCTTCTCAAAGTCCCCCTTCTTAAGGGGGATTTAGGGGGATCGAAATATATGCAACTTCACATTAAATTGGTATAAGAGGTTGTTGCTTCTGTGGTAATTCGCTCAACTCTGGTGTTCCAAGTGCCATCGATCGCCAATTCGAGCAACCTAAATCCAGGCGGGATTTGGTCAACTATAATCGGATGGCTTTTTGGTAAAAGTTGGAGACAGGTACTGGGCGTGCCCAAGTAGGAAACGGGGCCCCGCTGTTGGTGGAATTCTTGGTGAATGTGGCCACAGAGGACGATTTTTATTTGAGGGTATCGATCGACAATAGCAAAAAATTCATCAGAATTGTGCAGCATCATCTTGTCCATTATTTCACAGTCGATCGCCAATGGATGATGGTGCAAGGCGATCGTCACAAATCGATCGCCCGTTTGTTGCAATTGAGAGTCCAGCCAATCCAAGCTTTCTGGGGAAAGTTTGCCGCCATCGCATCCCGCTTCCACACTCGAAAGCAAGAGAAATTGCCAGTTTCGGAGGTTCCACGATTTTTCTGGGGAAATAGGCGGCTTATCTAATATTTGCTGCATTACCGGCAAGTTGTCGTGATTCCCAGGTATCCAGTAAGTGGGGATGTTTAGGGGGGAAATCAGGGAGGCCAGGATCTCGTAGGATTCGGGTGTTTCATCTTGGGATAAGTCCCCTGTCAGCAGGAGTAAGTCTGGCTGGGGCTGGATCTGTTGCAGCCGTTCGAGAACTGCTTGGAGGGTGCGGGCGGTTGAGAGGCCTTTCCAGGTGCGATCGAACTCTGCAAACAAGTGAGTATCGGTGATTTGGGCGACGAGTAGGGGAGAAGCGGGTGTCATGGCTGGTGTTGCGGGCGATCGATCTAATTCTAGAGTACCCTGTCGCAAGGGTTTTGGGGATGTGGGAACAAAGGGCGATGGAAATTTTTGAGAAAAGTGTTGAAATAATCAAGATTTGGTGTAAGATAAAAAAGCGTCAAATTTCTGACGTGACGGCGGCATAGCCAAGTGGTAAGGCAGAGGTCTGCAAAACCTCCACCCCCAGTTCAAATCTGGGTGCCGCCTTAATTTTTAGTATTTTTAATAAGTCTTAAATGCTTGTGTGACAAGGTTTTTGGGTTTGTTATAGATTGTAAATTGTATTTAAATGTGCATAATTGATTGCGGAAAGTAATGCAAATTTAATGCAATGCAAAAAGTGCTGACCATTAAGACCAGAGTGGGCAGAATAGTGGGAGCTAGCGGACATTAAGAGACCACCTGTTACGGGTGAATGCCATGCTGATCTTGGCGATCGCGTTTGTAAGTTTTTGCCTGATCGCCCTTCGACTTTTGCGCTTACGATTTGCGCCACGCTTGGGCGATTCGAGCGATTCGTTTCCGGCTAGATTCCTCGCTGGCTGCTAAACAGATGGGGCACAGCTTAGCCACGCATACGCAAACCTATCACCTGGCTCTCAATGAGCGCGAACAGCAGCGAGCTTACGATCGGATTTTGTCGCTGCACGCGCTTTCTGACTACACTTAGATTTTGGATTTTCTACCTAACACAGCATCATAGGGGCGTGGTTGTGCTTACGTGCCTCCCACTACAACAATTTCCACTAACTGTCCTCAAGTATTCTCAGATTTGGCAACTGTCTGATCGCTTGTGGGATGGAAATAATCTGATCCCCTTCGATGTCAAGGTATCTCAGGTTGAACAGTTGTCCGAGCGATTCTGGAATGGAGGTAATCGGATTACTTCCAATGCTAAGCTCTGTCAGATTCGACAGTTGCCCAAGCGCCTCTGGGATGGAGGTAATCTGATTATCAGAAAGGTAAAGCAGTTGCAGATTATACAGTTGCCCAAACGCTTCTGGTATGGAGGTGATCTGATTACCAAAAAGAATAAGGTCTGTCAAATTCGACAGTTGTCCAAGCGTCTCTGGAATGGTTCTAATTTGATTATCGTTGAGATCAAGCTTTCTCAGATTGAATAGTTGCCCAAGCGCCTCTGGTATGGAGGTGATCTGATTACTGTCGAGGTGAAGCTCTGTCAGGTTTGATAGTTGCCCGATCGTTTCAGGTATAGAGGTAATGCGATTTCCTCTGAGGTTGAGTTCTGTCAGGTTTGACAGTTGCCCGACAGCTTCAGGGATGGAGGTAATGCGATTGTAGCTGAGGTCAAGCTTAGTCAGGCTTGACAGTTGCTCTATCTCTCCAGGGATGGAGGTAATGCGATTTGAATAGAAGTTCAGCTCTGTCAGATTTGATAGTTGCCCGATCGCTTCAGGGATGGAGGTAATGCGATTTGAACCGAGGTTAAGTATTTTTAAGTTGGTTAATTCAAGGACAGCATTAGGAAACTCAGTTAACCTATTTCCAACCTGTCTGTCTTCATCTTGGCCCAACAGCAAAGTTTCAAGTTTTATGCACTTGGCAATTTCTGGTGGCAACTTTTTCAACTTCAGCCCCGACAAATCCAGTTTTGTCGAATTCTCCTCAGATGCTTGATCGATTCTCTGCACTGCTTTCTCTCGCGTCATGTTCTTTGCCTCTCAGTGAAATTCATTTTAGTGTGACTATGATTTTAGTCTATCTCTCGTCTATCAAGTTCTTCTTTCCGCAGTAAAACTTAGCTAAAACTGTCCGAAATTTCGGACAGTTTTAGGGTAGTGGTATTTCGTAAAGGACAGAGTAAAATACTCTATTTTGGAAGTCAGACTGGGTAAGACTCCTCGAAAGGTCGATTATTCTTCATCCTTTACGAAAAGACACTACCCGTACTCCTACGCGATATTTGATTTTTTGTAGATGTCTATTGACTACGATCGCAAATCCTCGATCAGTTTTTCTATAGCCATACTTTTTGTGGTTTCATCCGGAAGATAATTAAACACTTTCTGTAAAAGTTCTATACACGCATTTTTAATAAACCAATCTTCACCCGGATTATCCCCAAGATTCAAAAAATACTTTAAACGTTCCTCTATCGCTTCCTTATCTGGTTTATCCAGTTGTCCAACTCGCTCAACCCAATCCCCCTGCGAATCTTTAAAACAGTTAGCATCAACAGTACATATCTGATGCACTAGAGCAAAGGAATTATTAGAAAGACCATTTCTCTTGGTAGAATTAATCGGATATACTGTTGGTAAACCTTTATAGGTTTCTTGTGAAGTCAACGGAATTAGCGTCAAAGTTTGGATGTATTTAGAGTTATATTGAAATTCGTCACCTGTCCAAATGATATAAGGATGCTCTCCCCGAAAAACCCTACTAGCATTAATTACCTGGTCGCAAGAAATTGTCTGGCACTCAATCGCCCCTGGTTCATTTATATCATAAATATGATGATGACCGAGTTTGCAACGAAGAGATACTCTATAGGGATCGATCAAATAAATCCAACCTTGACGCGGTTTTTGTCCAGCCACTCGCTCACCCCAATTCACTCATTAACTTTTCTCTTTCTTTGTACAGATTCAGTCTCACCTGTTCCTCTGGTTCATGGCTATATTTAACCTCAATCATGGGAGCAGTGCTATACACATATTCTAGTAACTGCTTGAGTTTATCCTCTCCTGAACCAGCCCATTCTCTCCTGATGTTGTCAAGCATGAGCTTCAGACCTAAAGGTAACTTTAAATCATCCACATTACCTGCTCCCTCACCAAGTCTGATGAATATACTTTCTCCCTGAGATTCTTGCAAAATCTCTTTGCCATTCATTTGATTTAAAGCAGCGTTAATGTCTTCGTTCCAAGGCCCATAGTAATAATAACGCCAATCTAACTCAGTAAGCTGTTTTTCTGTCCATTTGACTGCATAAAGATCGGCTAAGTACAAAAATTTGATTAACTGCGTTTTTGTAATATAGCCTTTGGTTGCGTAAACAAAATACTCGATCAGGGTTTCCAGCATAGCTTTCCTTCTTTTCTCTCAAAAAAAACTGTCTCCACAATTGATCTTATTACTATTTAAATTAATTTAACTTTAGTCTATTATATCATCCGCAGGAACGTTTGGCTATTAAAGCATATAAAAAAATATGACAATTCAATTGCTAATCGCCAATCACCCCAAGGCAATTAGCAATTAGCAATCTTACCCAAACAATCACATTTTGCTGATAATTCTCTGCACGATTTCCACCCCTGTTACCGCTTGCCAGCCAAACAGCCCCAAAAGCGCAACATTCAGAAAGATGTGAGTATATCTGGCAAAATCATTGCCTTTTTGCATCAAAGGTGTCAGCGACGCAGAAATGGCAATTATTGCTGTCATTCCCAACCCTGCTAGCAAGTGGGAACCCACGAACAATTTGCCGTTATTGATATAGGTGACGGCCATACCGCCGATCGCCCCCGTTACCATCAAGGCTAGCAGCAAAGAACCCATCTGGTGATGCTTGAGGTTGAATTTGCCCTTAATTAACTCTTTTTTGACCTCGCCTTCGGCACTTCTGGTGCGCCGGATTTGAACGCCGAGATACAAAGCATAAAATGAGATGGCCAGCAGTACCCACATTAACACTGGGTGGAAAAATTGGCTCCAAACTTTAACAGACTGCGGAATTTCGAGATTCATGGTGCGATCGGGATTAGTAAAGATACTTCATAAAACTTAGCATACCAGTCATGCCGTCTCATGTGATGGTAAAAACATACGGGATGAGAGGCTATTATGACTGCCACTAAACAAGACGCTGTATTAATCCAAGCTGCCAAGACTGGCAACATTATTCACGTACAAGCCTTACTCGCTAAGGGTGTTAACGCTAACGCCAAAGACTCTGAGGGGACGACGGCTTTGATGTTTGCGGCCCAAAAGGGCTATGCGGAAATCCTGCGTATTTTACTAAAAAATGGCGCTAATGTCAACCAAGTCAGAAGGCGTTTTGGCCTGACGGCTTTGATGCTGGCGGCGGCTCACAAGCAGGCTGATTCTGTGCGGCTGTTGCTGGCTGGGGGTGCTGATGTTAATGCTAAAAATGATGATGGTAGTACGGCTTTGATGGCGGCTTGTTTGAAAGGTGATATCAATGTTGTGCGGCTGTTACTTGCTGCTAATGCTGATGTGAATGTGCGCGATCGAGATGGAGATTCTGCTCTGAAAATAGCTGCTTTATCTGGCAAGGAAATTGTAGTAAAAGCTTTGGCAGATGCGGGAGCTATTGCTGACAATTCTATGCTGTCTTTGGCAGTTAGTCAAGGTCGCGCTGAAATTGTGCGAATTTTGCTCAATTGTGGCGCGGATGCTAATGTTAAAAATCAAGTCGGCAAAACTGCTTTGATGCAGGCTGCGACGGCGGGAAATTTGGCTGTTGTTGAGGTGTTGTTGGCTGCTGGTGCTGATGTTAGCATTCGAGAGCAAGATGGCGAAACTGCTTTAACTTTGGCTGCTGATTTCGGTCATATTGATGTGGTGCAGGCTTTGCTTGATGCGGGTGCTGATGTGAATGTGAAAAATGGGGATGGGGGAACGGCTTTGATGGCGGCGGCTGCTGGGGGAAATGCGCCGATCGCTCTTATTTTACTTGATGCTGGTGCTGAGATCAATGCTAAGGATAAAGATGATGAAACTGCTTTAAATTTGGCTGTTGTCGAAGGCTATGAGGATGTTGTGGAATTGCTTTTGAACCGGGGTGCTAGTGTCGAGCATAGAAATCGGTTGGGCGATACGCCTTTGCTGGTAGCGGCTGTTCACGGTGACACTGCGATCCTATCATATTTGCTGCAAAAAGTCAATCAAAATAACGCTGATTTTCTGAATGCTAAAAACTTTGGGGAGACGGCTTTAACTTTGGCGGCTTTTCAGGGACATACTGAGACGGTAAAGGCTTTGGTTGAGGGCGGTGCGGATGTTAATCTCGCTGCGGATCGAGGGAAAACGGCTTTAATGAAAGCGTGCGATCGAGGTCATGTTGCGATCGCCCAATTATTAGTTGACAACGGTGCTGATGTCAATGTGCGGGATGATTCCGGTGCAACTGCTTTAATGTGGGCCGCCCATCGGGGCTGTGCTGGTGCTGTCAAGATTTTAATTGATGCGGGTGCTGAGCTAAATCATCAAAATTTGGGTAATTATACGGCTTTAATGCTGGCTGAGTTTAACGGTTATAAAGAGGTGGTGAAACTGCTGAAAAGTGCTGGATCGCGGGAATAATATCGGTCTTATACCAAGACTGGTTATGCAATTATCCTTAAGTTTGTAGTAAGGATTTAATTCCTTTCTTTGTCCGATCATCCATCGGGACTAAAGTCCTTACTACAAACCTCACTACAAACCTCAATCTGTTCGCCTTACCCAACCGTTGATAGTAAAGCGGCTGTCAGCAAAAGCTTTGGAAGGACAACTGACTGGTAAGACTTCGTGCATATAGCGGCTCAGAAAAAATACGATGCTGTTGTTGCGCGGTTCAACTGTTCTAAAAGAGTCAGCGGCTACATAGAAATTGTTCTCGATTTTACTGTCATAAATCTGCAATTCACCACCAGAAAAAGCCTTTGGTTCTCGATTGAAATAGTAAACATAAGTAAAAAATCTGGTTGCTGTATCGGGAGAGCCACTATCGTTATGAAGTTTGTAATAGTTATTGTCGTTGTGCATAGTTAGCTGAGATTCTATCTCACCAATAGAAAATGATGGAATATTTAATTTTCCCAGCACGTCGGGGAGAATTGCTTTAATGCGATTAATCATCAGTTCTGAGAATTCTGGGAACGAATGGAGTACCATAGAACGGCGGTATTCGTCGGCATTGGTTGAGGTGCTGGTAGTCACAAATTCTGATTCTTTTGCTAAAACATATTTGATGAGTTTATTCTTTTCTGCGGCTGTGAGGAAGTTGTCAATTTGGGCGTATCGAGATATTAATTCGTCATTTACTGGCGCAGATGCGGGAATTTCTACGGGAATTTCTACGGGAATTTCTACGGGAATTTCGGGCTGCTGCGCTTGCAGTTGCTGTAAGTAAATTGGGGGTTCTGTGACTAAGCCGACTAGGTGTTCGCCTGGAAAACAAAGTGCCGATCGCCCTGAGTCTATGGGAATCTGAAATAAGGTGGAAAAACCTGGTGTTTGTTGGGTGCGATCGACTAATGTTTTAACAAGATTGTGCAATAATGGTGTGTCGGATTTGAGCGTGATTGTGCATTGATGTCCGCCAGTAAGCAGGATTTTGACTTTGACATCTTGGGGTTGAATTTGCGGTTGAGTGTAGGTCATAATTTTTTCAAGACACGATGGGAAACTCGCTAAAGATATAATTCGTAAGGGAAACAATTCGGTAGGGACACAACACTGTTCATTAGTGTCAACTTAAAACTGAAACCCCTTGATCGATCTCGTTTTTACCTGAGTCTAGATCCCCCTAAATCCCCCTTAAGAAGGGGGACTTAAAGAGGCTTCCTGTCCCACCCCCTACTCCCCTTAAGAAGGGGAGTAGGGGGGGACTTTGAGCCATTTCCGGTTCCCCCCTTCTTAAGGGGGAGTAGGGGGCAAGCTAAGGGGGGATCTAGACTGGGGTGAAAGCGATATTTATCATGGCTTTCAGGCTTAAGTTGTCACCAATGAACACTGTTGTGTCCCTACAATAATTAATGCAAAAAGTGGCGGATGTCGGTGAAAACCATTGTGATTCCGAGTTGGTTAGCGCAGTCGATCGAATCTCGATCGCGCATACTACCTCCCGGTTGGACGATCGCACTTATTCCCGCTTCCGCCGCCGTTTTTACCGAATCATCAAAGGGGAAGAAACCATCGCTAGCTAAAATCGCTCCTTTGGCTTGATCGCCCGCTTGTTCTAATGCTAGTTTAACCGATCCGACACGATTCATTTGTCCAGCACCGACACCGATTGTAGTGCAATTTCGCGTCACCACGATCGCATTTGATTTAACGTGTTTCGCTACTTTCCAAGCAAACAGCAATTCTGCTAACTCTGATGCTGTCGGCTGTTTCTCAGTAACTACGCGCCATTTACTGGTATCTTCTACTACATTATCTGAGTCTTGCACCAGCAAACCACCTGCGATTATTTTAACAGTTTGCGACGGGCCTTGAGTCAAGTCTGGCAAAATTAAGACTCGCACTTTTGCCTTCTTTTTGATAATTTCTTCAGCTTCTGGTTCGCATCCAGGAGCGACAATACATTCTAAAAATGTCTTAGTTAATGCAGTTGCAGTAGCTGCATCAATCGGGCGATTTAGCGCAACAATGCCGCCAAAAGCTGATACTGAATCCGTGTCAAATGCTTTTTGATACGCTTCGGAAATAGTTGTTCCCAAGGCGGTGCCGCAGGGATTTGTGTGTTTGAGAATAGCGGCGGCGGGACTGTCTGGAAATTCGACAATCAGCCTCCTTGCTGCTTCTAAATCTACTAGGTTATTGTAGCTTAATTCTTTGCCTTGCAGGATGGTGCTATTCGTCCAGCCTGTGGGTGTAATTCCGCTTTGATACCAGCTTGCGGCTTGGTGGGGATTTTCGCCGTAGCGCAGAGTTTGCAGCTCTTTTCCTGATAGGTTAAACTCGGTTATTTGGGATGATTTTTGAGTGGATTGAGCGCTGAGATAAGTGGCGATCGCACTGTCGTAGTTTGCCGTGTGCTGAAAGGTTTCTAGCGCGCAATTTTGCCGAAATTCTAATGAGGATTCGCCTCCGTTTTGTCGCAGTTCTTCTAAATAAATATTGTACTGCTCTGGATTGCACAAAACTGTTAAGTGTGCATGATTTTTTGCTGATGCTCTCAGCATTGCCGGTCCGCCGATATCTATTTGCTCAATGGCGTCTGCTAGGGTTACTCCCGGTTTGGCAATTGTCTGTTCAAAGGGATACAGATTGACAACGACTAAATCAATAGGGCGAATTTGGTTGTTTGTTAAATCTGTGATATCCTGTGGTATATCCCGACGTGCTAAAATACCGCCGTGGATGCGGGGATGCAGTGTTTTGACTCGCCCGCCCAAAATTTCGGGAGAACCAGTATAGTCTGCCACTTTGGTGACAGGGATTCCAGCTTGTTTCAGGGCCGCTGCTGTGCCGCCGCTGCTAATGATGTCAAATTCAAATTCTTCTACTAGACTCCGTGCTAAGTCAATTAGCCCGGTTTTGTTGGATACGCTCAGAAGTGCTAGACGTGCCATTGGTTTGAAGTTGCGATCGCAAAAATAGACAGGTTATATTCTAGATCAAATTTGGCGGCATCGGCATGATTTAGTAATTGCTAATTGGTGATTATTCTTGATTCTTACATCATAAAGATGAGTTTGTTTATCTGCCAGGGCACTTATCTTTACAAAATCTTCATAAAAATATACTAATTTATGTCGATCTGTTTTTTGAAGAGTGTTGAAAATATTTGGTGATCTGTGATACATCATCAAAGGGCGATCGTGCTTTATTATTAATAATAATTTATGATTGTTGGTCGCAGTAGTGTGCTAGGATTTCTTGTAAATTGGTCTATTCCTGAATAGGCTTGAGAATTGAGCGATCGCAACAGCTTAAGTTAATTAAGATTTTTCTTGTAGGGCTTAAATATGTTTGATCAAAATACAGACCCAGAAAGTAAGATCGGTAATCTTAGCAGTTTCCCGAACAACACAGCTCAAAATAGTGGCGATCGAGCCAACTATCAACAGTCACCAAAAAGTTTAGCACAGAATTCGGCAGACGGTCACATCTCAGAAGCTTATAGTATTAATCTGTGTGAATTGCAGCAGATGGAAATAGCAATGGAACAGCTAAAGGAGGATTTAAAAGCTAGCGAATCTCGATTTCGTAATGTAATCAGAAAAAATGCAGACGGCATCGCAATCGTCAACAAAAAAGGACTTGTTTGTTTTGTTAATCCCTCAGCAGAAGCACTGTTTAATTGCAAGGAAGAGGAACTTTTAGGTCAAGCGTTTTTTGGCAATTTAGTAGTAGAAGGTTCCGCCTGCGACATAGACATGGAAACCGATATTATTCCCCTAGTTGGAGAAACAGACGCAGCCGGAATTCGCGTCGTGCAAACAGAAGTTGAAGCTATTCGCAAGCAGAAAGAAAATGCTGTGGTAGATATGCGGGTGGTGGAAACGGAATGGGAAGGAGAAATAGCTTATCTAGCTTCGCTGCGAGACATTACCGATCGCAAACGCACAGAAGAAATGCTGTGGCTGTACAATCGGGCTATGGCAGCTACTAGCACCGGAATTGCGATCTCCGACGCCACTAAACCCGGATATCCAATTATTTATTGCAATCCAGGATTTGAAAGCATGACGGGCTATCAGCGGGAAGAAATTATCGGAAAAAACTGCCGTTTTTTGCAGGGGAATGATACCGATCCGGCGGCGGTAGAAACCATTCGTCAAGCCTTGCAAAACGCCAGCGAATGTCAGGTAATATTGAAGAATTATCGGCTGGATGGAACGGCTTTTTGGAATGCTTTGTCTATATCTCCATTGCGCGATAGCAAGGGAAAATTAACTCATTTCGTCGGCGTACAAAGGGACATAACCGAAGGCAAAGAATCTGAGGAAGCGTTGCAAAAGTCCGAAGCACAAAGTAGAGAAAAAACCACTCAATTAGAAGCAGCACTTAAGGAAGTTAAAGACACTCATTCCCAATTGGTTCAAAGCGAAAAAATGTCCAGTCTGGGATTGCTAATTGCCGGAGTCGCTCACGAAATTAACAACCCCGTCAGCTTCATTTACGGTAATCTCGATCATCTCAAAAACTATACTCAAGACTTGTTGCATATGGTGGCACTTTACGAACAGCACTATCCCGATCCCGTAGCGGAAATTCAAGAGGAAAAAGAAACCATCGAACTCGATTTTATAGCTAAAGACTTACCTCAAATACTATCTTCAATGAATGTGGGAGTTGAGCGGATTTCCCAGATTGTCAAATCCCTGCGAAACTTCTCGCGGCACGACAATTCCGAAAAGAAACCCGTTCACCTTCACGAAGGTATTGATAGCACGCTATTAATTCTCAATCACCGCTTGAAAGGAAACGGCGAAACCCTTCCTATTCAAATTGTGAAAGACTACGGCAATTTGCCACCTGTTGAGTGTTTTCCCGGACCGATAAATCAAGTATTTATGAATATTCTCAGCAATGCGATCGATGCTTTGAATGATTGGAATCAACAGCGAGGGTTGCCAGAAATGCGATCCAATCCCAGCCAGATTAAGATTAGCACAAAAGTGGACGATAGCAATTTCGCAGAAATCAAAATTGCCGACAGCGGGCCCGGAATGAGTTCAGCAGTCAAGCAGCACATATTTGATCCTTTTTTTACCACCAAACCCATTGGTAAAGGCACAGGAATGGGTTTGTCAATTAGCTATCAAATAGTTGTAGAAAAACACAAAGGCGTATTAGATTGTATTTCGGAAATCGGCCAGGGCACAGAGTTTATTATCAGAATTCCGATCGAAAGTCCAGGACACAAGTGTCACAATTAGTAAGGTGCGTCAGATATCTAAACCCTCGATAATCGCCCTATAATATTAATTCCGGTTGCATCGGAATAATATATTTGGCTCCTGTCAGTGCGAGCGGATTTGATATAACTTAGTCTGACGCACCCTACAAGTTGATGGTCATGTGCCAGTTGCATCTAGGACTATACAAACAGTAGGAATAACAACTTTAGGACTTATACCAGTTTTTTATGAGGCTGCATAGAATCTGATCCCCCCTAACCCCCCTTAATAAGGGGGGAACAAGATTCTGCTCAAAGTCAACCCCTACTCACACCCTACTCCCTTATTAAGGGGGATTTAGGGGGATCGAGATATATGCAACGACCCATTAAATTGGTATTACGCATTTTAATGTTTTTGCAAGGGCTTGAGATTCTTCGCTTCTCTCAGAATGACATAATTACGTTGTTGCGTAAGTCCTAAACTTAAAACACCTCAGCACCCTCCAACTTCTTCACAATTTCCACCTTAGCCCTCGCCGCTTCCCCGCAACTGCGAGGAGTGGGAAACATCTTCCCAGGATTCGCCAAACCCTTCGGATTAAACACCTCGACGGACCCACTGCATCGTCTCCAAATCTACCTCAGAAAACATATCCGGCATAAAACACTTCTTATCAGCACCGATGCCGTGTTCTCCAGAAAGACTTCCCCCAACTTTCACGCAAAGTTTAAGAATTTCGCCGCCCAATTCCTCCACCTTTTCCAGCGCCCCTTCTACCGAATTATCGTAAAGAATTAGCGGGTGCAAATTTCCATCTCCCGCATGAAATACATTGGCAATTCGATAGCCATATTTCTCGCTCAAGCCCTCAATTTCTTTAAGAACAAATGCCATTTGTGTACGGGGAATTACACCATCTTGTACATAATAATCTGGACTCAAATGACCAGCCGCCGCAAAAGCAGCTTTTCGCCCTTTCCAAATTTTTAGCCGCGTTTCTAAATCATGAGCCGTCGTGATATTCCGCGAGCCATTCTGCTTGCAAATTTCTGAAATTCGCTGTTTATTAGTCGCAACTTCTACCTCTAAACCGTCGATTTCTATGAGCAGTATTGCCGCTGCATCGCGGGGATAGCAGCCTGTAGCGACAACATCTTCTACAGCATTGATACTGATGTTGTCCATGATTTCCATGCCACCGGGAATAATGCCAGCACGGATAATATCTGAAACCGCTTCGCCCGCCGCTTCAATACTGGTAAAATCAGCTAGAAGAACGCAAATAGATTCCGGCGCTTTGAGAATTCTCAAAGTAACTTCTGTCGCTATGCCTAAAGTGCCTTCGGAACCGACAAATACACCAGTTAAATCGTAACCTGGCATTTCGGGAATTGCGCCGCCCACATCGACAATTGAACCGTCTGGCAGTACCAATTTTAATCCTAAAACGTGATTGGTTGTTACTCCGTATTTGAGGCAATGAACCCCGCCGGAATTTTCGGCAACGTTGCCACCAATCGAGCAAATAATTTGACTAGAAGGGTCAGGCGCATAGTAGAAACCGGCACCGCTAACTGCTTGAGTTACCCAGTTATTAATTACTCCTGGTTGCACGACTACTTGCTGATTTTCTAAGTCTACTTTCAGGATTTTTCGCATCAGCGCCGTGACAATCAACACGCAGTTTTCGACGGGTAGCGCGCCGCCTGAAAGACCAGTACCGGCACCTCTGGCTACCCAGGGAATGCCATCGCGATCGCATATTTTGACCACTTTTGCCACTTCCTCCGTAGTTCGCGGCAATACCACCAAGGCAGGCCGCTGGCGGTAGCTGGTGAGTCCGTCGCACTCGTAGACTAGCAATTCTTCGCGGCGCTTTACGACGCCGTTTTTGCCGACTACAGCCTCAAATTCTTTAATAACGGGCTGCCAATTGCGTTCTGTTTCTATGGCTATCATTAGTAGTGATTTTAATTAAGGAACTCTAAATAATATTGTGACAAACTTGAGGACTTTTGTGCAACTAAGTAAAAAATAATACCCAGATACCCTAATTCTTAAAGAAGTCGGGTATCTAACAGCGATCGCATTTTACGCGATCGTAAAAAATTAGACCTAGGCTAACTTCCTCCCGCCGCCCCGACCGCTTGACCTCTGAGCACAAAAATTACTCCCGTCATGATTAACCCCACGCCTACCAATCGCAGTGGTGGTAAAGGCTCGTTAAATACAATTTTGCCGCCCAAAACAGTAAACAGGTAACTGATTGACAATAAAGGCGAGACTATGCTAATGTTGGCGCGCGACAGAACTACTATAAAGCCGATCGAAGAAATTGCGTACAGAGAAAGACCGGCTATGATCAAAGGCTGAGTTGCCATTGCTGTAATTTTTTCAACTAAATTAGCAGCGCCAATCGGCCCTAAAATTTTAGCTCCAGCCTTCAGACTAAATTGACCTACTACGCCGCACAAAATAGCAGCAAGCAAAAGTAGAAAAATACCTCGACTCATCAGTTCACCTACCTAATAATACAGCGCGAGAATTGCCGACATAAAAACTACTATTAACAGCTTTGATTAAGTCTTATTGACTTTTATTAGCCACTCAGATTTTAATTATAGATGCTGGAAAAGCAAGTATTGTCGCGAAAAAGTGTCAAACAAAACTATGGCAGAGCAGACAAACACAACCGGAGAATACACTCTCGAATTATCAATACTAATGCCATGCCTCAACGAGGCAGAAACATTAGAAGTCTGCATAGAAAAAGCACAGAAGTCACTACGCGAACTTAATATTGCCGGCGAAGTTATCATAGCAGACAACGGCAGCACTGACGGTTCTCAAGATATCGCTACGAGAATGGGAGCCAGAGTCGTGCCGGTAGCAGCCAAAGGCTACGGTAGCGCCCTGATGGGTGGCATCATCGCGGCGCGCGGAGTCTATATTATTATGGGCGATGCCGACGACAGCTACAACTTTTCCCACCTCGGCGCTTTTGTCGAAAAATTGCGGGGAGGCTACGATTTAGTCATGGGAAATCGCTTTCAAGGTGGCATCAAACCGGGTGCAATGCCGCCGCTGCACAAATACTTAGGAAATCCAGTGCTGACTTGGGTTGGGAGGCTATTTTTTGCAAGTCCCGCCGGCGATTTTCACTGCGGGCTGCGGGGTTTCAGAAGAGACTCAATTTTGACACTGGACTTGCAAACAACGGGGATGGAATTTGCTAGCGAAATGGTAGTCAAAGCTTCTCTGTACAAGTTGCGAATTGCTGAAGTCCCCACCGTACTTTTTCCCGATGGCCGCAGTCGCCCGCCACACCTGCGAACTTGGCGAGATGGCTGGCGACACTTGCGATTTTTGCTGCTTTATAGTCCCCGGTGGCTGTTTTTGTATCCGGGTGCTGCGCTGATGATTTTGGGTTTAATTGTCGTTATTTGGCTGTTGCCTAGCAGCAGAACTGTAGGAAGTATAACCTTTGATGTGCACACGCTGCTCTATGGTGCGATCGCAATTATCATCGGTTTTCAAGCAGTAACATTCGCTTTCTTCACCAAAGTTTTCGCCATCAGCGAAAAACTACTGCCCGAAGACCCCAAACTCAATAAAATATTTCGCTATGTCACCCTAGAGACAGGATTAATTGTCGGAGTCGCGCTCATGTTAATCGGCATAGCTGGCTCGTTCTTATCATTGACTATTTGGAGCGAAACTGCTTTCGGTTCCCTAAACCCTTCCAAAACTCTGCGTTTAGTTATTCCCTCGCTCACTTGCCTGACTGTCGGTTTGCAGATGGTTTTATCCAGCTTTTTCTTAAGCGTACTCGCTTTGAAACGGCGGTAACAAAAATCAAATCGGATCCATCGCCCTTTTACGGATAATTATTAGGATTATCGATCGCCAACCCGGCCGACTGAGCAATATTCAGCAGTCTGTTGTCCGCCGAAACAAAAACCAGTTGAGTATCTGGTATTAATGTTAAAAGAGATTGAACGCGCAAAGCAGACGCCAATTGCACAGCATCATAAGCCCGCAGTGGACATTGAACAATCAGTTCACCCGCCCTTTCAATCAGTACCTCATCAACTTCAATAACT
This sequence comes from Microcoleus sp., assembly GCA_042408215.1. Taxonomy (GTDB): domain Bacteria; phylum Cyanobacteriota; class Cyanobacteriia; order Cyanobacteriales; family Microcoleaceae; genus Microcoleus. The sequence goes on from JAYFMW010000006.1 coordinate 605,487, forward strand.
CTATACCGACTATTGAATTCAGAGCGAAACGTTTGAATAAGTGCAGCAACTTCCGCAGGAGTTATACCGCCTTCACGTTGTCTGCGTGCAAAAGCACTAAGAACTTCCACCCAGGTAATCCGCACCAGAAGCAGCGAGTTACCCGTCTGGGAATCCGTGAGCGTTTTGATCCAAGGGCTACCAATTTCAGCCACATATCTTTTGATGAGGGCGCTACTATCCAAAAAATAAATGTTTACCACGGGCCGCGATCCTCGATAATAATTTCTGATAAAGGCTTGCCCGGTTTTGCCCCTAACCTTTTAGCCAATTCATACACATCTTCATCGGTGACAGCCTCGACGTTATGGGGAGCGTTAGGTAGTGGAGTCACCAATCCTCGGTCAACTAAAAACTGGATTGCCAATTCTGCTTGCTTTTTCGGAGCATCTGGCCAGAGTTGAATCTGCACAGTTTCCCCATCTTTGAAAGACACAGAGTTCAGGGGACGAAAAACCCCATTTTCGTACACAGCAGTAATAGTTTCTGGCATAATTAGCCTCTTAATTAAATGCTTTGACTTATTGTACTTCTTTTAATTACTTAGTTGCCACCACAGCCAAATTCCAAGCCAACCGCTTCATCAAAGGCAACTGCTTCAAAAAACCATCCAACCCTTCCAAACGAGAGTATTCCGGTTCTAATCTCTCTTCTTCAAGAATAATCTTCTTCCAATAACGCTCCTGATTCGGATGCACTTTTTCGATTAAATAAAAGCGCAAAAAAATCCAAAGCGCCGTCAGCCAAAACGTATCGTAAGCCGTTTGTGAAAACAGAGACTTGACAAATTGCACAATATTAATGTCTAAAGGAGTTTCATCCTCAGTCCGCACCTCAGTCGCCATCCGGCGATAAACATTAATTACAGGATTGTGCTTCATCGGGTCCCAAAAACAAGCTTTTCCCCCAGGCTTCAGCACGCGGTGCATTTCGCGAATAGCCTTTTCTGGTTCCGGTAAATGGTGCAGCAAATTAGAAGCATAAACAATATCAAAACTATTGTCGGGGAAATCTAGGGCCATTGCATTTACAGTGCAACCTTCGATTTTTACATTGTTTGTCTCTGCCAATTTCAGAGCAACTTCTACCATGCCAGGAGAATAGTCAGCAGCCACGCACAGCGCCCCTTTTTTAGCGAAATAAACGCTGTTTTCTCCCGCGCCGCAGCCTAAATCTAAGAGGCGTTTGCCAGTAATATCGCCCATTTGCTGGACGATAAATCTATTTTCTGGTGCTGTACAAGCTTCAAAGTAATCGTTGACTCGAATGCCGTCAACGTCGATTGTGGATGCCCAAGCATCATGGAATTGTCGCTCTTTTTGTAAGGTTTCTTCTTGCATATTATTGAATATTAATTATTTGTGTACTTCATTGACTGGGATTAGTTGTAACTTATTCGTATCTTCTGGCGAAGTTTTCTATAATCTCTAAAGCTAAGTATAAAATTCTAACTCCAATTTTGCCAGAGGTTCTAATTCGGCTCGCGTCCACTTTATTGTACCAGATGCTGCCAATGGATTAATATTGTTTCTGGTTGCATCGGAATGATTTAACCGCAGAGAACACAGAGGACACAGAGGAAGAGAATAGAGAGATGAATAATTTAGATGCTACCGGATTTTATCTAACTCGCTGTAAACAACATTTTCGCTGATATTCGGGTAATTTTATAGCAGTAGGGCGAGCAATGCCCGCCCTACAAATTAACTGAAAACTGGTAAAGAATTGGCAATTTAAGACTGAGCGACTGTTACAACTTTGGATGTCTTACCAGCAGTAGATTCCTGCTGCAATACTCCGTAAAGGCGATTTAAAGCGCTGATGTAAGCTTCGGCGGAGGCTACAATAATGTCAGTATTGGCTGAGTGACCGGAAAATACTTGGCCGTTGTGACGCAAGCGAATTGTCACTTCGCCGATCGCATCTATTCCCGCTGTCACCGATTGTACAGAAAACTCGATCAACTCATTTGGGACATTGACAACTCGGTTAATTGCTCTGTAAATTGCATCTACAGGCCCGGTGCCGATCGCCGCATCAGTCAATTCTTCCCCCGCAGGATTTCGCACGGTGACGGTGGCTGTCGGACGTGATTTGTCGCCGCAAGAAACCTGCACCAATTCTAACCGGAAAAGTGCCGGAGCTTGGTGTACTTCGTCGTTGGCGATCGCCTCCAAATCCCAATCAGTAATCTCTTTTTTCTTGTCGGCTAAATCCTTAAACTTGACAAAAGCCTTATTTAGCTCATCGTCAGCCATTTCAAAACCCAACTCTTTCAAGCGAGTGTGAAAAGCATGGCGGCCCGACAATTTGCCCAAAACAATTTGATTTTCCGTCAAGCCGATCGACTCAGCGTCCATAATCTCGTATGTCAGCTTATTTTTCAGCACCCCGTCTTGGTGAATTCCCGACTCGTGAGCAAAAGCATTTGCTCCCACAATCGCCTTATTTGGCTGCACCAACATCCCCGTCAAAGTAGAAACCAGCCGGGAAGTTTTGTAAATTTGGCGCGAGTCAATATTGGTCAGCGGTTCCTCAGAGTCCGCAGGCCGGCCCAAGAACGGGTTAAAATATTGGCGTCGCACGTACAGGGCCATCACTAACTCTTCGAGAGCCGCATTGCCCGCTCGTTCGCCAATGCCGTTAATCGTGCATTCTAACTGTCTGGCGCCATTTTTTACAGCTTCCAAAAAGTTAGCAACCGCCAGTCCTAAATCATTGTGACCGTGAACTGAAATAATTGCGCGATCGATATTCGGCACATTTTCCTTAATTCCCCGAATCAAAGCCCCAAACTCGCTCGGAGTAGTGTAGCCGACTGTATCGGGAATATTAACAGTAGTCGCCCCTGCGGCGATCGCCCGTTCCAGAACCTGATACAAAAACTCCGGCTCCGAACGACAAGCATCTTCCGGGGAAAATTCCACATCTTCGACAAAAGACTTAGCATAAGCCACCATTTCCGGCACTATTTCCAGCACCTCAGCCCTGGTCTTTTTCAGCTTATATTCCAAGTGAATATCAGATGTCGCCAGAAACGTATGAATTCGCGAATTTACGGCTGGTTTGAGAGCCTCGGCTGCTGTTTTGATATCTGGCTTTCTCGCCCTTGCTAGACCGCAAATTGTCGGCCCATCTTCCGTGCCAACAGTCCGAGCTATTTTTTGGACAGCCTCAAAATCTCCCCTGCTGGTGAAAGGGAAACCTGCTTCTATTATGTCTACACCCAATCTGGCTAACTGACGAGCGATCGTCAGTTTTTCGTCCATATTTAGAGATGCGCCCGGAGATTGTTCTCCGTCCCGCAGAGTCGTATCAAAAATCACAATCCGGTCTTGACTTGGTTGAGTTTTCATAGCGCTCAAAAAGTGTTCTCCTGACTCACAGTGTTTTTCATTTTTAGGCTTCGGCTAGTACAGATCAGGGTTCATGACAAGGTATATAGCCTTTCTCAGTAACATGAGGTACGCATAGGGCATAGGGCATAGGGCATAGGGCATAGGGCATAGGGCATAGGGCATAGGGCATAGGGCCGAAAAGCATACCTCACTTTCTTGAGAACCGCTATATAGAAATTTATTACCAATTACCAATTACCAATTACCAATTACCAATTACCAATTACCGTTGGGCCTAATAATCCATCTTCTCGATATGTTCCCGAATTTCATTTAAGTCTATATACCTATCGGTAGCATTTCGGAGTTCTCTCGCAATCATTCCTTCAGTTGATACCACAGTAATATGAGTATTTTTCGAGCGCAGTAGCTCTATAGCTCGCTCAAAATCCCCATCCCCGCTAAACAGCACCACCTGGTCGTACTGATCCACCGTATTAAACATATCAACCACAATCTCTATGTCTAAATTAGCCTTTTGAGAGTACCTACCCGAAGCATCGTCGTAATATTCCTTAAGAATCTTAGTGCGCACCGTGTAACCCAGACTAATCAAAGCATCCCGAAATCCCCTTTGATCTTGCGGGTCTTTAAGACCCGTATACCAGAAAGCATTAATCAAGATGACATTCGGCTGCGAAGTTTTGAAATATTCGAGCACCCTGCGAGGATCAAAAAACCAACCATTTTTTTGTTGAGCGTAGAACATATTGTTCCCGTCCACAAAAATAGAAAGGCGGTTCATTAAGTTTGTCATAGAAACTTAGACCTAATATTTGTAGAAAGAATTTAATCTAAATATCACATTTTAGCAACATGGAGCTAACTGAGGCAATAGATTAAACTTCAGGAAACTCCATCTCCCCAGTATTTCATATTTTCGGCTCTACCGCCAGAGGGTCATTGGAAAGCTGCTTTTCCTCGATCGATTCCCCTCCCCCTCTAAACCAGACCCCCAGTAACTAAGGGGGCGACTGCGGTGTCAAGGTTAATGGGGCTACCAGCGACGCTGTACCGCCCTACCGCCCAGGCGGCATACGATCGGGCATTTGCATTACCTTTTCCCTCCCTCATTTAATAGCAGCCTTTCTGGGCTTAAGCTTTTTTGCTTTCCAGGGCCCAGCGGGCTAACTCTGTCCGGTTGTGCAGACCAGTCTTACCCAGCATATTGCTGACATGACTCTCTATAGTCCGCTGGCTGACATTCATCACGTCTGCGATTTGGCGGTTGGCCAGACCCTGCGCTAGTAACTGTACCACCTTTAACTCAGTTGGAGTCAATTCGACATTACGCTTCGCCTTAATTTTGGGGCCGCTCTCAATACTGTGATTTTGGTGGCGAATCAAGCGGGATGCTGCTTTCAGAGAAGATTCTACTTGAGCTACCAGTTCTTCGGGTTCAAAAGGCTTGACTATATAAACGTCAGCCCCCGTGCTCAAGCCTTTTACTCGGTCATGACTTTGACCTTTAGCAGACAAGAAAAGAACCGGAATCCAGTTAGTAAGCGGGTCTTCTCTGATGTGTTTGACTAAAGTATAGCCGTCCATTTCCGGCATCATCACATCGCAGATAATCAGGTCTGGCACTTCTTCTTCTAGTTTTTCGAGAGCGTGTCTGCCGTTTTCTGCTGTGATGACGTTGTAACCCCGAAACTCTAAGTAATCCTTGACTAGCAGGATCAAGTTGGGGTCGTCGTCAACCAGCATCAGCCGTTTTTGATCTCCTGAATTATTGTCTTTTGTCATGTTTATTCCCGCTAGAGTGTCCCGCACGCTTCCTTGTTTTCACTGCTTCGTAAAACTTACCCAAACTTAACTAAAGCCATCTTTAGCCAAAATTCAGAACTCACTTCCTGCGCTGTTGGGTGGTCGGCCATCCCAAGATAAGCAGGCTATCCCCCAATAGCCTTGGGTTCCCAATTTAAAATATTCAAACTGGCATTTAAATCGCGGTCTATCAACACGCCGCCAGCCGGACAATTATAAATCCTTTCGGCTAAAGGCAGATCTTTTTTATGCCCGCAATTGGCACAAATCTTAGAACTGGGAAACCATCGATCTATCAGCACTAAGCTCGCTCCATACATTTTGCACTTGTACTCTAGCTGTCGCCTGAATTCGTAAAAACCTAAGTCGGATATTGCCAGAGCTAACTTGTGATTTGCCAGCAAGCCTCTAACATTCAAGTCTTCAATCTTAATTAGCTTGAAAGTTTTAGCCAAATAAGTTGTCAACTTGTGAAGGAAGTCTTTACGAATGCAGGCTATCGTCCGCGCGAGCCTGCCGATCTTGTTGTAAGTTTTGCGCTGGTTGTTTGAGCCTTTTATTTGCCTTGACGCCTTTCCCTGCAACCGCGCAAGCTTGGTTTTCGCTTGCTTTAGGGGTTTTGGCGCATCAAATACTTGACTGTTTGATAGGGTGACAAAAGATTTAACACCTACGTCAATTCCTACAGAACCTTCAGGTTGTTGCACTGGCAAACGTTGGGCATCAACACAAAAAGAAACAAACCAGCGATTTCCTTCTTTTGAAATGGTCAAAGTTTGAGATGCAAACCCATGCGGCAGTGGCTCGTGAAGCCGAAAAGTCCCCAAAGTAGGAATCTTGATGCTGTTGCCAGATTTTAGTAGAACTTTTCCATTAGAAGAATCAACCGTGAATGATTGCCCGTCTCGGCGGCTGGCAAATTTTGGATGGGCGGCTTTTCCCAAGCGATACCGACTGAACGCTTCTTTCAAGTCAATCAAAGCGTTTTGGTAAACTCGACTGGACAACTGGTTCATCCAAGCGCATTCAGGTTGTTTCTTGACGTGATTGGTAAGAACTTTCTTGACTTCGTTGATGACCTTTGAGTCTGAAAACTCACCTGCACCGTACATTTGGACTCGCAAGCTCAAACCCATGTTAAATACTACACGCCGAAATCCTGCGTGTTTTGCCATCAAGGTCGCTTCCCTATTATTCAATTTGAGCGCTCGCTTGACGGCAAACATGGTTAAACCTCCTCTCGGTAATTAACTGTGGACAAGTTTAGTAAACTATTTGGCACTTAAGTCCAACTCCCTGGTAGAGCCAAAGTTATATTTAATCTCGATCGGTGTAATTACAGCCCCGGTTTTCAATGCTACTTCTGAATATAGAGAGATTTAAGCAGACTCCATACTTACGTGTTTAACTTTTTCTAGTGTAGTTTAGCAAACTGCCTAGTGGCTACCACTGAGAAACTTTTTCGGCAAATGTCACGCTCCTTTGAGCTGTAACAGGTGCGATCGACCCGATACTGAAAGGTCTCACCTTCTCACCCTTAAATTTAACACTTTACTTTTAACGCTGTACCGATCGCAGCCAGCGCTACAGTTAAATGTTTGACTCAGCCAGAGGTGGCTGTGGCAAAGGATGAGTCAAGAAAGCATATTCTTCAACTACCTTTGAGTTTAAGAGATGTTCCTGAATAATTCTCTCGATGACGGCGGGCGTAACGTCGCGGTACCAAACTCCGTCTGGATAGACTACCATAATCGGGCCTTGAGTACAAACTCGCAGGCAATTGGCTTTGGTGCGAAAGACGCAGCTTGGCCGATCGACACTCGGCTTGTCCAACCCCAATTCTTGCAAGCGTTTTTTTAAGTAGTTCCATGCTTCCAGACTGGCTGCTCGATCGCAGCACTTGGGCAGGGTTTGGTCAGCACAGATAAAAATATGCCGCTCGATTTGAGCTAGTCCCAGGCTGTCAACGCACACCCTCAAGCCTTGAGAGCAAGATTCATCCTGATTTTCTGACATCTGATTCATTGGTCGCACGTAATTATTTGGCAAATAAAAATTTATCACCACTCTCCCGCTTTCCCACTGGGCTGCTTACTATCCGTGAACTGTTCGGGAACCCGTACAGACACGCAAGTTGCGATCGCCCCTGACTAAAGCTAAATTAGCACTCAGGAGTCGAGAGTGCTAATATGTCAGTGTAAGTATTCAGTCGTTGCTTTCATAGCGACCTCTGACCACTGAATGACGACAATCTGTAATTTGGAGATTTATTTATGGCAGCAGTATCACTGAGTGTTTCTACCGTTAAACCGTTAGGCGAGCGCGTGTTCGTGAAAGTAAGCGCTAGCGAAGAAAAAACCGCCGGCGGCATCCTTCTGCCTGACACAGCCAAAGAAAAGCCCCAAGTAGGGGAAGTCGCGGCAGTAGGCCCCGGCAAACGCAATGACGACGGTCAGCGCGTGGAAATGGAAGTCAAAGTCGGCGACAAAGTTCTCTACTCGAAGTATGCCGGCACCGACATCAAACTCGGCACCGACGAATACGTCTTGCTAGCCGAAAAAGACATTCTGGCGATCGTTAACTAATTAATCCTTAGTCATTAGTCATTAGTCATCAGTCATTAGTTCGATCGCGAACAACGCAAAAAAACTAATGACAAAGGACAAATGACCACATCCAAAAATCCCAAATCTCAAACCCAAACCCCCAAAAAACTATGGCTAAGCGTATAATCTACAACGAAAATGCACGTCGCGCCCTCGAACGCGGTATGGACATTCTCGCCGAAGCAGTAGCAGTCACCCTGGGCCCCAAAGGCCGTAACGTGGTTCTCGAAAAGAAATTCGGAGCTCCTCAGATCGTCAATGACGGCGTTACCATCGCCAAAGAAATCGAACTAGAAGATCATGTAGAAAATACAGGCGTTGCTCTAATTCGTCAAGCCGCCTCCAAAACCAACGACGCAGCAGGCGACGGCACCACCACTGCTACCGTTCTCGCCCACGCAATGGTCAAAGAAGGCCTGCGGAACGTAGCTGCTGGTGCAAATGCGATCGCCCTCAAGCGCGGTGTAGACAAAGCAACTGCCTTTTTGGTAGGAAAGATTGCTGAACACGCCAAACAAGTAGAAGATTCTAAAGCCATCGCTCAAGTCGGCTCCATCTCCGCCGGCAACGACGACGAAGTTGGCCAAATGATTGCCAACGCAATGGACAAGGTGGGCAAAGAAGGCGTGATTTCCCTTGAAGAAGGCAAATCCATGACCACCGAACTGGAAATCACCGAAGGGATGCGCTTCGACAAAGGCTACATTTCTCCCTACTTCGTCACCGACACCGAACGGATGGAAGCGATTCTCGAAGAACCCTTCATCTTGCTGACTGACAAAAAAATTGGCATGGTACAAGACTTAGTGCCAATCTTGGAGCAAGTAGCCCGTTCCGGCCGCCCGCTGCTGATCATTGCAGAAGACATTGAGAAAGAAGCTCTAGCTACCCTCGTTGTCAACAAGCTGCGCGGTGTCCTCAACGTGACTGCTGTCAAAGCACCTGGTTTTGGCGATCGACGCAAAGCCATGTTAGAAGATATCGCCGTTTTGACCGGCGGTCAACTGATCACCGAAGACGCCGGTTTGAAACTGGAAAACACCAAGTTGGACATGATCGGCAAAGCCCGCCGCGTCACCATCACCAAAGACAGCACCACAATTGTTGCCGAAGGTAACGAAGTCGCAGTCAAATCTCGCTGCGAACAAATTCGTCGTCAAATGGACGAAACCGAATCTTCCTACGACAAAGAAAAACTGCAAGAACGCTTGGCCAAATTGGCTGGTGGTGTTGCAGTAATCAAAGTTGGCGCAGCTACCGAAACCGAAATGAAGGATCGCAAACTGCGTTTGGAAGATGCGATCAACGCCACCAAAGCTGCTGTCGAAGAAGGCATCGTTCCTGGTGGCGGTACAACTTTGGCTCACCTGACTCCTCAATTAGAAGAGTGGGCTAATGGCAACCTGAAGGGCGAAGAATTGACCGGTGCTTTGATTGTGGCACGGGCTCTGGCTGCTCCTCTGAAGCGGATTGCTGAAAATGCTGGTTTGAATGGCGCTGTCATCGCTGAGCGCGTCAAAGAAAAGCCGTTTAACGTTGGTTTCAACGCAGCGACAAATGAGTTTGTCGATATGTTTGAAGCTGGTATCGTTGACCCTGCGAAGGTGACTCGTTCTGCTCTGCAAAATGCAGCATCTATTGCCGGCATGGTGCTGACAACTGAGTGTATCGTCGTTGACAAGCCTGAACCGAAGGATGGCGCTCCTGCTGGCGGTGGCGGCGGCATGGGTGGCGGCGACTTCGATTATTAATCGATAGTCGATCGTTTGATGGGGCGGGCTTTAGGGCCTGCCCTGTTAAATTGATAACGGTTTTTAGCATAGGCATAACTTTAACTCTGAAGCGAAATTAACTAAACGCACAATCCATAAGGGCCCCGTGCCTCTGTAATCAAAACGCGAGCGAGGTTATATACCCAAAAGCCTAACCCTGCGTGACCGTTGCTAAACAGAGGAGTTAAAATGCCCCAAAAAACCGTTTCCCTATCTAAAAAATGTATTCTGGATACCGATCACGTTTCACTCATTCTCCAGAATAGTCCTCAAGTTATCACCAACGCAGCAAAACATGAGATTTCCGTCACTATTGTCACGGTTCAAGAACTCTTCAATGGCTGGGTTGGCAGGATTAACCATCCGTCCCAGGTGGATAACTTACCTGGACTCTATTATAAACTTTGGACAACTGTAAAATTTCTCCAAACTATTGAGGTACTGAACTTTACACCGGAAGCTGATACTTGTCTCAAGAAACTGTTAAAGGATCACCCGCCCCTGCGGAAAAAGCCCCTGCAAAAAGATATGCGGATTGCAGCCATTGCCTTATCCGTCGGTGCTACGGTGATCACTGGCAACAAACGAGACTTTGGGCAAGTTCCCGGACTCTCGATCGAAGATTGGACGCTGTAGTGCGTTGGGGAACCCCGCCGAAGGCATTGCTGCTTTTCCGTATGGTGCGTTGGGGGATAAAACCCAACATTCATCCATCGGGATTTAGTGTGACTTTGGGTTCATAGCGATCGCCCCTTGCCTGAAATGGTGAGGGATTTTTTTCTGCGATACAATCAAGACAGCACTTAAAAAGCGTGATTTAAACATGGTAACAAGCTTAAATGTATTGCAATCCCAACCATCTAGCCAATGGAAAGTGACACTCCTGTTAGAAACTCTCTCATCAGGACAGGTTTCTGCTTCTGTTTTCGAGTTTCCGCACTGTCGAGTTGAAGCAGCAACTCGGGAAGAAGCCATTACCCAACTTCAAACCACATTGCTAGAAAGACTTAAGCATATTGAAGCTATTTCCTGGGAAGTACCGATTCAGGCTTCAGAACCCACCTGGATGCAATTTGCGGGTGTGTTTAAAGACGATCCAGATTTTCAGGAAATTATGGACGAGATTCGTGCAGAACGTACCTCTGACGATGACTCTGAAATCGATCCCTCATACTACCTGTAGAGGTGATTTATAGGATAGTAAGCTAGCATGAATCTATCATTTAAAGATTTCAGGTTTATTATAGAAGCCATTGAAAATCAAATCAATGCTTATCAAGAACGTTTGCAAGTAATTGAAGATATAGATGAGGATGAGGCTGCCGATCTAGGGAACGATATTAAATTTTTAGAGCTTCTACTCGCAGACATGAAGAAAAGTTTAGAGCATAATACTTCAGTCAAGCCTTTAAGTTCTGATGATGTTTTTTCGCCCGCTCGAAATGATAATTCTTCCGAATATGCAAAAGAATTATCATTTCAAGAATTAATGAAATTAACGCTTAATTTGTCACTTAGCGAGCGATTATTTTTAGTAGAGTCGATTACCTCATCTGTGCGCCACGAAGTCACTATTAGCCAATAATCAGCCAATTACAGGAGCTTCAGAAATTTGTGGTGATGATATACTGAGAATGATTGATTAATCCTAAGTGAGCAGAGGTCAGGCCAATGTCAGCCACCATCACAATTAGCCCCAGCGAAATTCGGCAGATATTTCAGCCGCGCACATCCAGCGCTTCAAGGTTTTGGGAACTGGCTCAAAAAGCAAACAATTTAGCTGTAATAATTGAAGCTCGTTGGGAGCAGATTCCCCCTGAGACTAGAGAATTACTCAAAATTTTTGCCTATGCCTTAGAGGTAGAAACCGGGTTTCTGCGTGAATGTGGGTGATGATACATAAATTATCGCAGAAACCCGGTTTCTGAGATTGATTTTACTTTGATTATTTGCTCGTTATGTCCCGACAACCCCGTCGGAAACATAGACAGGGCATGGCTTCGTGGTTTTGGGCTTTGTTATAAATCTTTATGAAATCCTGAAACGCTTAGATGTTACGCTTTACAAGTTTCGACGCGAGAGAAGAGAATACCCACTCTTTTTAAGGTATCAGCATCATTCCCTACCTTTCGTTGTAAAAACTCTCCTCCATTAAATTTTATATACCAACCCCATTGTGCCCACAAAACCAAAGCAGGGAGGTGAGCTTCTGGTACTTTCTCTGAAAAAGTGAGGTTGTTGTAGTACAGCCATTCGTTATTTTTTCTCCAGCCTACCCGATCGCAAAAATTTTTCCATATTTCCTCATCATAGCTACTGGTTCCCCCCAAACTTTGATAGATGCGCTTCTGCACGCTAAAGCCGAAGCGCCCATTGCTGTATTTTACCCAAAGTTGGTCTATGGTTCGTAAGTCCTCGCAGGGAAATTTTTCAATATGTTCTAGATTCAGCCATTCTTTTTTCTCCATACCCGCCACCTTACACATCACTCTCGTCGTTTCCTGATCCGCTTCTTGCCATTTTTTAGCAGCCAATAAATTCCGCAAGTTTATATAATCCATCCCCACGGCTGAAACCACCCGCGTAGTCTCAGGATGTGTTGGTTTCGGCTTAGGTATTGGTGCGGATATTGATGCTAGCAATTGATCGATTCGATCGAGATCGGGATCGGGGATTTCCCTTCGACTTCGCTCAGGGGACGGCGTTGGTTTCGGCTCAGGGGGTGCTAATGCTGTCAATACTTGTTCTGCTGTCCACCTTTGTGATCGCTTTTTCTGCAAGCATCTCCTGACTATTTCTGTGAAGGGTTCTGGTATTTTTGACCAGTCTATTTCTGGCTCTTCTTCCATAATCTTTTTCATTAACTGCGCTTCTGTATCTGCGGTAAATGGCGCGGTTCCTGTCAGGATTTCTGCTGTCATAATTCCCAAAGACCATATATCCCAACCTGTTGCGACTACTCCGTCGTAGGCTTCCGGGGGAACGTATAAGGTTGTACCTCTTCTATCGCTGGTTCTACCTGAGTTTTTGACGCTGATTTCTCTGAGCAATCCGAAGTCTGATACTTTCCATGTATTGACTACATATAGCAAGTTTGCTGGTTTGATGTCTCGGTGTACTTTTCGGGGATTTGATTGATGTAGGTAGTTTAATGCTGCTGCTGTTGATTTGACTATTTCTATCGCTTCGGCTGGGGAGATTTTCCCGGTTTTTCGTTGTTTTTCTAAGTTGGTTGTCGCGATTTCCATGACGATGAATAAATACTCGTCTTCTTTGACTTCGCCGAAGCCTGATGTGTAGCTACGGATGATGTTTTCGTGGTGAATATTTACTGCTGCTGTTAGTTCTGTTAGTTGTTTTTCGGCTTTGGTTTCATCTTCTTCTGGGGCGATTAGTTTGATTGCTACTTCCCTGATGAATTTGTTTTTGATTACTTCATCTGCTTTGTATACGGCTCCGTATCCTCCACATCCTAGGTATTCTTGGAGGTAGTATTGATTGTTGATTGTTTCGCCTTGTAGTTTTCTCCAATGTCTTTCTGGGTACATGATTTTACAAATTACAATAATTAGGCTTATTTTCAATTATTATACAATCAATCTCTGGTTGCTTCCCAGTTTCTTTGTCTTCTTTGGGATTTTGGGCGCGGTAGGTGACTCCGAATCCGCCGCCACCGAGGATGGCTTCGATGATGTATTTGTTGTTGTGGAGTTGTTGTCCGGGGGGCCAGTGTCTCATGGCGGGTATGTGGGGATGGAGAGGATGGTTTTGATTATAGCTGAGATGGGGGAATTTTGGTTGAGGCTTTGGGTGAAGCTGAGAAACCGGGTTTTTTCGGAGTTTTTGGGTGGTGATTGGGTATTGTCGCAAAAACCCGGTTTCTGGAGTCTTTGGGTGAGGCTGAGAAACCGGGTTTTTTCGGGGTTTTTGGGTTGTAGTTAGGTATTGTCGCAAAAACCCGGTTTCTTGAGGCCTTTGGGTGAGGTTGAGAAACCGGGTTTTTTCGGAGTTTTTGGGTTGTAGTTAGGTATTGTCGCAAAAACCCGGTTTCTGGAGTCTTTGCGTGGGTTCAGAAACCGGGTTTTTTCGGAGTTTTTGGGTGGTGATTGGGTATTGTCGCAAAAACCCGGTTTCTGGAGGCCTTTAGCAGTGCTATGTCCGTACAAAGCCCGATCGCCCCCTGTGCGTGTAAAATTGACTAAAGTCTAAATATTTTCAGCAGCCCGATCGCAAATCAATCCTTAACACATCACTCTCAACAACCACCACAATCATCATGAAACTTTACCATACTCCGATTTCCTTCAACTCCCGCCGCGTGTGGATCGCCCTCATCGAAAAAAACCTCGACTTTGAATTAGTAGAAATTCACTTGGACGGCGATCACTTAGAGCCTGAATTTGTCGCAATGAATCCTTTTCATCGTATCCCTGTTTTGGTCGATGATGACTTCACCGTCGTCGAGTCTCTGGCAATTCTTGACTATCTAGAAGCCAAGTATCCCGAACCGGCAATGCTCCCGAAAGATGCGAAAGATTTGGCAGTTGTGAAAATGGTAGAATTGGTGACTGTTAACGAACTTGCGCCGACACTTTACCCCCTCATCAGTGAAGTAATGGGTTGGGGAATTCCTGAACCTCAAGCAATCGCAAAGGCTAAGGAAAAAGTCGATACTGTGCTGGCATTCTTTGAAGGTTTGTTGGACGATCGCCCTTTTTTCGCTAGTAACACTTTGACATTGGCCGACTGCGTTGCTGGAACTGTTGTACCCTTGCTGTCCTGGGTTGGTGTTCCCTTAGATCCGCTATCCTAAAATTCAAGCTTGGTGCGATCGCCTAATATCGCGTCCCTCATTCCAGCAAACCCAATTCACCGAGGCAGACTTGGCGGCTTTCGCATCAAGGAGACAAACATTTCTGGCACAATCTCAAGCCTGATTAGCTCTGATGACATGAACAAATCAATTGTCAAGCGATCGCTCTTTTTCCTAGCTGTTTTAACCTGCATCCAAATTCCTATTGTAGCACTTTCGCAGCCTGCAACTCGCTCTGGCTATGAAACAATTAACCCTAAACAGTTCGTTGCCGATCGCAAAATTACAGTCTCCAACCCCAAAGATATCGCATCCAAACTCTTTAGCAGCGACCGAGAATCTGAAGGCAGAAAAAGCGATGGAATTTCGGTTGAATATCCAACGCGAGAAACAGCAGTAATTGTGCAGACTATCATCGGTTTAGCTGACGATTCTGTTGCTGGAATGCGACACCGGATTGAGCTTGTATTCAGGCAAAATAAGTGGGAAATTGTCTGGATAGGCCGACAATCCCGATGTCAACCAGGCCGCGGACATCAAAATTGGGCAAGCGGGCGCTGTCAGTAGCAAAGTCATATCGTGTTTTGTAGGGGCGGGTTTCACCAGCAAACTTTGAAACAAAAGCGTTGTAGTGACATACTCCCACATCAAATCTGAGTACAGATTATGATGTGGGCTTCTTAACAGCCCGATGAAGGGTATGTAAGATTTCCTTGATGGTACTGTTATCCATAGTTCCTACTATAGAAAGATTCCCACTAGGGCGTTTTATACTGGGGAAAATGTCCAACCCCAGTCTTTTTAGGTTAATCGCAGCATTAAGATCGCGATCTACCATCAAAGAATTTTGCTCGTCCCAATACTCTCGAATATTGCAGTCGGTGAAAACCATTTCATTCCGATAACACAGAAGCATTGAGGTGTAAGCAGGTTTTTGTGAAACGACGACTGCCCCAGTTTTTTCTACTATGTAGCTCAGCGTCGTAAAAAATTGCCCAAAAGCTGCATCCAGCCAGGATTTATTCAATCCAGATTTAGCGGATTGCCCATTGGGTAAATATTTCCCATCCTCATCTTGTTTAACCTTGTTTCTTTTAGTTAAACCTTTGAGGTTTAAGTCTTCATGGAAGAAGAACTTAGCTCCCGTTCTGACTAATTTGTGAGCTGTTTTATAATGAAAGTCTTGGCGACAACGCGCAATCTTTTGATGCTGTCTCGCCTCTTTTTTTGCCAACTTTCGTCGGGCTTTAGACCTTCTTTTTCGTTGATTCCGCTTCAGGGAAATGCGGTCTAATTTAGCTTGATTCTTTCGGAGTGGCTTGAGGGAAGGTAATTTCTCACCCTCAGATGTCGCTAGATAAACATTTTCGTGTAACACTGCATCTAAACCGATTGAATTCTCCCAAGTGGGAGCAATTTTATCCGGTGTCAATTCAGGCACAGAAGTGTCTTCAAGTATTAATTGGAGGAACCAACCGTCGGCTTTCCTAGTGACACTCACTTGTTTAATGTTTAAACCATCGGGGATGGCACGGTGCATCCGCACCTGGATAAACCCTAGTTTTGGCAATCGAATGTAAATCCAATTCTTGCGAATTAATTTAATCCAATCGTCCCTAGCCGTTGCCAAAGTCATTGTTCGGTAGTCGGCTTCAGTTTTGAATCGGGGTCTACCCGATCGCGCACCTTTGCTGTCACCGACAATAAACCTCTCAAAAGCTCGATCGACTCGTTTGGAAACGTCTTGCATAATCGTTGAATCGACTTGCTTAAAGTCTAATAACTCACCACTATGAAAGACTTTAACCAAATCTTTTTTTAGAATGGGTAACTGTTGTTTTTGGCAGTAGTAGTTAGGCTTTTCTCTGGGAGCCGCAATACTGGTTTTCAAGGGACAAGCATTGATAGCAGTACGGTTCATTTCCCACCAATCAAAACGATCTCCCAATTGGCGATTGTACCAATAACGGCAAATTCTGAGCCATTGGTTGAGAGCTAGCTTTTGATTAGTGTCGGGATAGAACTTGTACTGATATGTCGCCTTCATTGAATTGCCGTTTTTTGTTAGTATTATTTTACCAGGATTTGTTGGTCTCGTCATCCATCCGCCCACTCCTCAAAGCTATGCTTTGAGATTGTGAACAGATGGAATCCTCACCTCACACGCCTTTCATCCCACACTAACCGAGGCGGTATAGTGTGGGGATTCCCGTCTGTCTAGCTAAAACAATAGAATAGCTATATCCCCGACTTCTATGTTATATCCGCTAAGTCGGGGATATAACATATAGCGGTTCTCAAAAAAGTGAGGTATGCCCACGGAACCCTATGCCCTATGCCCCATGCCCCATGCCCTATGCCCAGTCGTACCTCATCTTTCTGAGAAAGGCTATAGAACTCCTATCTTATTTGCACATAATCAAATTCCCAGCAGATATAAACCCCGGTACTGGTTCTGAAATCTCAACCCAATTGCGGGCTTCTCCATTCTTATCTTTCACTAACTGGAAATTTGGCACAAGCGTTACTTTACCGTTAGCTGGTACGCCGCCTTTAACCGCAGCAGTCTTTGAAGGCTCCGCGCGGATAGCTAGACCCTTGGGCGCCACGCGAGGTTCTACTTGGCGGCACAGGCTTACAGGGCCTGGTGCGGGTGCGGGTGCGGGTGCGGGTGCGGGTGCGGGTGCGGGTGCGGGTGCGGGTGCGGGTGCGGGCGCTGGTGCGGGTGCGGGTGTTGGTGCGGGTGCGGGTGCGGGTGTTGGTGCGGGTGCGGGTGCGGGTGCGGGACTCGGTGCAGGAGTTGGTGCGGGTGCGGGTGCGGGTGTTGGTGCGGGTGCGGGTGCGGGTGCGGGACTCGGTGCAGGAGTTGGACTTGTGCTTGCTGTGGTGCACGAACCTAAATTAGTCTCGCTGTTGGGATATCCGCTAGCCACATATCCTTTGACGGGAGTGGCGATTTGAATCCAGAGACGGCCGTCGGGGCCCTTGACGGAAGTGGCACCTTGAGATAGCGTGACTTGACTCTTAGACAGGACACCGCCAACACGAGGGGATTTGGGATCTGGGCTCTGGCGGACTGTCAAACCCTCCTTGGGAGTGACTTGGCGGCAAAGGTTGTCGGCTTGGGCTATTTGAAAGGTGGCGCTATCTCCCAATGAAATTTTTTCAGCATCCTGATTGAGATTGGATGTGGATTCGGCGGTAACAGCAATTGCATTAGTCTGCAAACTCCCGGCTACGATCGCGATCGCGCCCAGTAAAGCAGCGGGTTTGTTCCAGCAATTCAAGTTTTTCATACGTTCACTCCTCATGTAACCAAAACAATTATCTTAATTGCAGGTCAATATAGCAAAAAAATTGATTGGTCTTCCAGAATCATCCTGCGATCGGGCGATTTTAGATTTGAGATTTGAGATTTTAGATGATGGAATTGCTCCCAGGTATGAATCTGGGGGCTTTGTACCTTGGATGCTTGCGGTCAAGATTTAAAGCCGCCCCAGCCATACCCTCCGGGCCCAAGGAGGAGCAACGGCCTTAGATCCCCGACTTCTTCAAGAAGTCGGGGATCTGAGAGTTCTGTTTTTTCACGCCGCTTTAAAATTGCCGCAAAAAGCGCAAATCGCTAGCATAAACCCGACGAATATCATCAATTTCATGTAGTACCATTGCGAAGCGCTCAACCCCAAAACCCGCCGCAAAACCAGTATATTTTTCGGGGTCTAAACCAACTCCTTTCAGAACGTTAGGATCGACCGTACCGCATCCCAAAACTTCTAGCCATTTACCATTCCACTGCAAATCAACTTCCGCAGAAGGTTCTGTAAACGGAAAGTAACTCGTGCGAAAACGAATCGGCAAATCTTGCCCGAACATTTGCCGCAAAAACTCTTTAATTGTGCCTTTCAAGTCAGTAAAAGTCAGCCCTTCATCTATGGCCAAAAGTTCAATTTGGTGGAAGACTGCGGCGTGGGTAGCATCGACGGTATCGCGGCGGTAAACGCGGCCGGGAGAGACAATCCGAATCGGCGGTTTGTGCTGTTCCATGTAGCGAATTTGCACTGAGGATGTTTGAGTTCGCAGCAGGTTTCCGCCTGGGAGGTAAAAGGTATCTTGCATATCCCGCGCTGGGTGGTCTGGCGGGGTGTTCAATGCCTCAAAATTGTAATAGTCTGTTTCCATTTCCGGGCCGTTGGCGACGGTGTAGCCGAGGCCGACAAAGATATCCAAAGCGCGGTCTATGACGCTGTTTAAGGGGTGTATGCGGCCTTGGGGGCGAAAAATGCCCGGCATGGTGACATCGAGGGTTTCTGAGGCTAATTTGGCTTGGATTTGGGCGGTTTGGAGGGCGGTACGTTTGTCTTCTAAGTCGGTTTGTAGGGCTTCTTTGACGGTGTTGGCGATCGCACCTAGTTTCGGCCGCTGATCTGGCGGCAGTTTGCCCATCATGCCTAAAATTTGAGATAGTTGACCTTTTTTGCCGAGGTAATTGACGCGCAACTGTTCGAGTTGTTCGAGGGTATTGGTGGTGGCGATCGCACTTTTGGCTTCTTGGCCCAGGGTTTCTAGTTGGGTTTCAATGTCGCTTAGCTGGACAGTCATTTTGATTTTAGATTTTAGATTTTAGATTTTAGATTGATGGCTGTTTGAGCCAAGCTGAGTTTAGCGCAATTTGGGAGCGATCGGCTTGTTGATTTGAGATTTGAGATTTGAGATTTGAGATTGAAGGCTGTGTAATAGGTAATTCGTAATAGGTAATTGGAGGTGAGAGCGATCGCCAGACTTGAATTTAGTTTACTATTGCGATCAGGCCTACAAAACTTTTCATGAAACTTCTAATTAGCAACGACGACGGCATCTTTGCACAAGGCATCCGCAGCCTCGCCAACGCTCTCGCCGCCGCCGGCCACGAAGTGAGCGTAGTTTGTCCCGACAGAGAACGCTCGGCCACGGGCCACGGGCTGACACTCCACCAACCCATCCGCGCCGAAATTGTCGAATCTATTTTTGACCCAGCAGTCACAGCTTGGGCTTGTTCCGGTACTCCCGCTGACTGCGTGAAACTAGCTCTGTGGGCTTTACTTGACAAACCGCCAGATTTTGTGCTTTCTGGCATTAATCACGGCCCCAATTTAGGAACGGATATCCTCTGTTCAGGGACTGTTTCGGCGGCAATGGAAGGTATGATGGAAGGCATTCCCAGCATTGCTTTCAGCCTTGCGAGCTATACTTCGCAGGAATTTGGGCCGGCGGTGGATTTCGCTGTCTCTTTGCTCTCACAGTTGGAAAAAGTGCCAATGGCAAAACCGATGCTGTTGAATGTGAATATACCGGCGGTTAAACAAGCAGAAATTACCGGAGTGGCGATCGCCCGTCAAGGTATTCGCCGCTATTTCGATATATTTCAAAAGCGCACCGATCCGCGCGGCAAAACTTATTATTGGCTGGCTGGGGAATTGTTAGAAGATGTGGAAGAAACCCCAGAGCCCGCCGTACCCCATGATCTTCCTACGGACGTACAAGCTATTCGCGACAACAGGATTACCGTTACTCCTCTTCAATACAATCTCACCTGTGGTGCCGACTTGCACCGCTTACAGGATTGGCAATTTAAAGGTTTTGCAATGGATTAATATCCGATCCGGCGGATCAGAGGAGTAAAATAGGAATTAAGGCAATGTGCCGCTCAATCGGATATCCCCCCCTAGCCCCCCTTAGTAAGGGGAGTAGGGGAGTAGGGGGTGTGGGACAAGAGCATCCTTTCGTCCCCCGACTATCAGGGGGATTTGGGGGTATCGGAATCTGAGAAAGAAAGTTTCAAAACACGCTCTAGGCGTTAGCGCAGGCTCTCAATTGGTTGTTGGTTTTTTACCCAAGAAAAACAGTTATGAACGCTCCCACCTATCACACTCATTCTGTCACTTGCCCGATTTGCCACCGTTCCAGCATCGTCGGCCCAGTGGGGATGGTTAGCGGACTATTCACTTGTCCCCACTGTCATTCCCATATGGTAATTAGCTGGAGTGGCCATTTTGTGCGCGATCCTTTTACTCTAAAACAATTAACGGTGGGGAAGATGCTCAGGCGCGAGAGCAGGCCTCTAGCTCGCATTCAGCGCGACTTGGGGATTGGGAAGCATTTCCCGTTGGTGGCTCTTTTGGGGAGTGCTGTATTTTTGGGATTTGCGATCGTCGCGACAGAGCAATCGTTACCGCGACAGCAGTCGTTTCAAGGATTTTTAGAATGGGTGAGTGGGAGTGGGAATTCTCAGGATGTCTCTCGTTAACATTTCGCTACATTAATTTTGACACTGACTGGGTTTAAATTTCTCTTCCTTTAGGTATAGTTGACAATTTTGGATTTGGGATTTTAAGCTTTTTAGGGCGGGCTTTCCGGCCAACCCCACAAGAAACTTAATGTATTGTGGAACAGGCCGGAAAGCCTGTTGCCGAGATGGTCCCAATTAAAAGTATCAGACTGAATGTATTGTGGAACTGGCCGGAAAGCCTGTTGCCAAGATTGTCCCCATTAAAAGTATCAGACTGAATGTATTGTGGAACAGGCCGGAAAGCCCGTTGCTAACAGTGGTGCAAGATATTTTGATCTTAATTACTTCTGAAAATCACCAATTCTTCTAACAGCTTCTGCCAAAATTTCCGGCGATTCAACTAAGGCAAATCGAACATAGCCTTCTCCTGATTTCCCGAAGCCGGCACCGGGGGAAGCTGCAACTCCTGTACTTTCTACTAACTGAGTGCAAAATTTCACAGAATCTAAAGCCCAAGGTTCCGGGAGTTTCGCCCAAACGTACATTGTAGCGGGGGGGATTGGCACTTCCCAGCCAATGTTTTGCAGGGCATGGACGAAGGTATCTCGCCGTTTTCGGAAGGTTTCTACACTGGTTTTAACGGTGTCTTGAGGGCCTGTTAAAGCTGCGATCGCTCCCTTCAAAATACCAAGGTATTGGTTGAAATCCACGGCGGCTTTTACTTGTCGCAGTGCTTCAATGATTTCGGAATTGCCGATCGCATATCCGACTCGAAAACCTCCCATATTGTACGATTTGGAGAGTGTAAAAAACTCGATCGACAGGCTTTTCTCGCGATCGGCCTGAAAAATTGACGGCGCCATCAATTTTCGATATTCCTCCTCGTTCCCGGAGGGCGGGCCTGGGGGCACCGCCCCTAGGTCATCGTCAAACACCAAATCCACGTAAGGGAAATCGTGCACTAAAACCAGCCCATGTTCCCGACAAAAGGCCACGGCTTTCTCAAAAAAAGCCACAGGTGCGATCGCAGTTGTTGGATTATGAGGATAGCTCAAAACCATCATCTTCGCATGAGCCAAAACAGGTTTCGGAATATCATCAAATACTGGTAAAAACTGATTTTCTGCTAACAGCGGCATCGGATAAATTTGCCCCCCAGCCAAATAAACACCGCCCGCGTGGGAAGGATAACCCGGATCGAGCAATAAAGCAAAATCTCCGGGGTTGAGTACAGCTAAAGGCAAATGCGCCGTGCCTTCTTGGGAACCAATTAAAGGCAGCACTTCTGTTTCTGGATTGACTGAAATACCAAATTTTTGTTCGTACCAAATAGCTGCTGCTTCCCGAAAAGATTTTGTCCCGTTAAACAGCAAATAGCCGTGAGTTTTGGAGTCGGACAAAGAATTCGCGATCGCATCTGTAATATGAGCCGCCGCCGGCAAATCTGAAGAACCCAGAGACAAGTCAATGACGTTTTTTCCGGCTGCTTTAGCTAGAGTTTTAGCCCGATCCATATCGGCAAATACATTGAATTCCAGGGGTTTTAATCGTTTGGCAAATTGCATATTTTTTGTAAGTTTTTGGGAGTGTTAATCTTTTTTTGGGAGGCTTGACTGAGGATTGTTTATTTTTGGGATTTTTGAAAGATTTTTTAACCACAGAGGGCGCAGAGGGCGCAGAGAAAGAGAGGAATATTGAGGAGAGAATAGAGATGTTTAAAGAATATTTGCGATTGCTATAGTTGTGATTTGGGAGTTGGAAACTCCCGAATCATTTCAAAATTTTATAAGTGAGCGTCTAACAAACCGATCAAGGTTTGTTTGGTAATTGCTCCCTCGTGGGAAAGCACTACTTCGGCATTTTTAAACAGTCTAAGAGCTGGCACTCCTTCTACTTTATACTGTTTGACAGTAGTGGGATTGGGGTCAATTTCCATTTTAACTACTTTGAGGCCACTATAGTTGGCCGCTACCCAGTCTACTGAAGGTGCGATCAGCTTACAAGGCCCGCACCAACCAGCCCAAAAATAAGCCAGCACTGGTTGCTCTGCTTTCAAGACTTCTGTTTCAAATTTTTCGTCGTTAATGACAATTACACTGTTGCTCATGGTTTGAGAATTATTTTTCCTATTTATTTTTACAGCAGCCGCTCTGTAAAATTTACACGAACTTACAAGACGGATTCAGAAGACTGTTATTAATTCTAAAACATTCTGTCAACTATTGAGTGCAAACTGAGGAATAAAGACTGATGGCTAATTCTGTTTGGCGTGTAATTCCACTGCTGTCAGCGTCTGGGGCGGTGCAGATGGCGATCGACCAATGGCTGCTGGAACAGCATCTGGCTGGCCAAATTCCGCCAACTCTGCGATTTTATACTTGGGCACCGGCGGCGATTTCTTTGGGCTATCACCAGCGCAGATACCCGGATTTTTGGCAGCATCTCTCTTTTGGGGGAATTCCTGTGGAGTTGGTGCGGCGTCCCAGCGGCGGGCGCGCGGTGCTCCACCAGGGGGATTTAACTTATGCGGTGGTGGTGTCGGGATTTGCGGGGAGTCGTCTCAAAGCTTATCAGAATATCTGCGAGTTTTTGATTGAGGGTTGGCGGGAAATGGGTTTGGATTTGCACTACGGGGATGCGGGAAGGGGTTATATTCACAATCCGAATTGTTTTGGTACGGCGACGGGTGCAGATTTAGTTACACTTGATGGCTGTAAGTTCATTGGGAGCGCGCAATTACGCAGGGGTGATGCTATTTTGCAGCACGGTTCTATGCGTTTACAGCCTGATTTTGATTTGTTTTCTCAAGTTTTTGGTGAGCAGTTAATTCCTGTGAGTTTACCTCTATCTGAAGGGGGAAATGATTTGATTGAAACTGTAATTGATGTTTTGAGTGGCGGCGGCTTGTCGCTGTTTTGAAATTGATTTGAAAGTGCAGCCGCTGTCGGAAGAGGAATGGCTGGAAATTCTGGAATTAACCAGTAATCCGACAGGGGTTTCAACTCCTGTCTCATAGCTAAATTCCTCTTAAGAGGACTAAAGATTTTACCGCTTAAAAGTTATACAACCAGGACTCAGAAAAAAAAATAATTGCTGCTATTGGTAGGGCGATCATGGCGCACCCTACCAATAGAGTTTATGCGTAAGTCCCTGACAACATTAGTCAAGTTATAGCAATCCTTGCAGGAGTCGTAAAGTTTTTTACCCCACCCCAACCCTCCCCTTATTAAGGGGAGGGAGTAAGAAATTCACAAATGATTTAGGATTGCTATAGTATTTGAGTCGTCTTACCCATTACCCATTACCCATTACCCATGCCCAATTCTAATCTTGTGCGGTTTTGGCGATCGCACTTAATTGCAATCCCTGGGGATAGCTGTTTTCTTCTTTGCTGCGCTTGATGTCGGCTTCGGAAATTGTGGGTTTGAGGTGTTTTGCCAAAACTTTAACCACGTCGCCCCGATCGATCGTACCCACTACTGAACCTATGGGCGAGAGGACGATTATTCTGGGCAATTGACCCGATTCCATAGTGTTGATTACTTCAGCCAGGGATGCTTTTTCTGAGACTGTGCTGGTTTTTTCCAGCGGTTTCACAATGTTTTGCAGAGTCTGAATTTGCCACTGACTGCGTTCTGTGAAGCGGATATCGTCGATCGACACTAAGCCCAAATCTCGCCCGTTGGCCGCGGCCACGTAAAATGGAAAGGGATTGACTTCTAACAAATATCGATCGGCAAATTCTCGCAAGGTAGAATCTGCATTTACCACTCGAAATTCGCGGCTCATGGCATCAGACGCTGTGGTTTTGAGCAAGGCTTCTTGTAGGGAAGTCAATCGACTATAAGCAGTGGCATTGCGAATGGCAAACCAGCCGATTAGTGCAATCCACAAACCGCCGTACTCGCCCGCCAATAAGCATAAAGCTAATCCAAAAGCAATGGCTAACCAACCTAAAACTTGTCCGGTTTTTGCCGCCCAGCGAACACCGGCAAATCGAGATCCAGTTATTTTCCAAATAGCTGCTTTTAAAACCTGTCCTCCGTCCAAAGGTAGACCGGGAATTAAGTTAAATAATCCCAAAACTAGATTGATTTCTGCTACCCTTTCTGCTACAATTCCTAGCAAATTGGTCCGAGGCAGAACTTGAGAGCCTAAACCGAGGATTAAAAATATCCCGAAGCTGACGAGAGGGCCGGCGATGGCTACTTGAAAAGCTTGACCGGGAGTTTTTGATTCCGATTCGATCGATGCAACTCCACCAAATAAGAATAGGGTAATAGAATTGACTTTAATGCCTTGCGACATTGCCACTAAGCTGTGTCCCAATTCGTGCAGCAGTACGGAACCAAACAGCAGCAAAGCTATTGCCAATCCCGCACTCCACGAGAGCGCAGGCCCCCACTCGCCGTAACTGCTAGCATATGCGCGGGTTGCTAGGGCTAAAATTACAAACCACGAGTAATCTATCAGTAGTGGGATGCCAAATAAAGAGCCGATTCGCCAACCTGTCTGCATGAAGTTTTCCTGGAAAAGGAGAATAAGGAAGAGTTTCTATTATATCTTCCCTTCCCCTTCTCCTTCCGCTTCTCCTTATTTTTACAGAACTCCGGCGTTTCCTAAGCCTAAGATTACTCCAGCCCCCAGCAAGTGACCGAGGCTGGTTGTTGCCAGCAATTCCGGTATGCCGAAGCCTTTGAACATTCCAGGCATTACAAGGGGTAAAGCTGGGCCTTTGCCTCGGTTTTGCTTGGAGATGCCGTAGTAGCCGATCGCGATCGCCAGTAAGTTGCACAAAATCATTGTTAGTGCTACCATAGGTGACCACTCTGGCGTTGAGGGAGTGGTTGATTGTACTGCTAATAGTAATGAAGAGTAAATCACGTTGTTATTCTCCTGTTTTGACAGATCAATTGAGTTTCAAAATTATAAGAAGCATTTCGCCTTAAACTACAATTTGTTTTAATAGTTAACAATTCATTTATATTTTGACACAAAGTGGGAACGGAGGAGTCGGAGTGCGGGTGAAAATTTGTGGCATCACTAAAGTAGAGCAAGGAATTGCGATCGCCCGTTTGGGAGCCCAGAGTTTGGGGTTTATTTGCGTGCCGGCTTCGCCCCGCTATGTCAGCCCAGAAACGATTCGGCTAATTGTTGAGCAGTTGCCCGAAAATGTCGATCGCATTGGTGTTTTTGCTAATAGCACAATCGAAAATATCTGTCAAGTAGTGGCAGAGTCAAATTTAACAGGCGTGCAGTTGCACGGAGATGAAACAGCGGAATATTGCGATCGACTGCGGGAGTTTTTGCCGAAAATTGAAACGATCAAAGCCCTGAGAGTCAAGACTTCTGAAACTTTAGACACTGCGGCTGTTTACGCTACTCATGTCGATACTTTACTGCTGGATGCTTATCATCCCGAACAACTCGGCGGTACTGGCAAAACCCTCGATTGGCAGATGTTAGCAGAGTTTCGACCAAGCTGTCCTTGGTTGCTGGCTGGCGGTTTGAGACCTGATAATGTGTTAAGTGCGATCGCCAGTTTGTCAGACAATAATTTTAGCGGTGTTGACCTTTCTAGCGGTGTAGAAATAGCCCCCGGAGATAAAGATTTAACAAAGGTTGCGAAGTTGTTTGAGCAACTAAAAACATCCAATAAAGGATGACAAAAAACGCCCAACAACAAATAACAAATAACTAATGACTAATTACTTAGCCAGGAATTGTATGTGTCATTCTGATGACACATACAGCAGATTGCAGGTTTATGAAGTACACCCGCCTATCGATCAATCCCCCTAGGGACAAGGTATTGCCTTGTCCCTACTGCACTTAATAAACCTGGGATACGCTGTAGGCTTTGTGTAATACCAGTTTTTTATGAGGCTGCATAGAATCTGATCCCCCCTAACCCCCCTTAATAAGGGGAGTAGGGGAGTAGGGGGTGTGGAACAAGATTCTGATCCCCCCTAACCCCCCTTAATAAGGGGGGAACAAGATTCTGATCCCCCCTAACCCCCCTTAATAAGGGGGGAACAAGATTCTGATCCCCCCTAACCCCCCTTAATAAGGGGGGAACAAGATTCTGATCCCCCCTAACCCCCCTTAATAAGGGGGGAACAAGATTCTGATCCCCCCTAACCCCCCTTAATAAGGGGGGAATAAGATTCTGATCCCCCCTAACCCCCCTTAATAAGGGGGGAACAAGATTCTGATCCCCCCTAACCCCCCTTAATAAGGGGGGAATAAGATTCTGATCCCCCCTAACCCCCCTTAATAAGGGGGGAACAAGATTCTGATCCCCCCTAACCCCCCTTAATAAGGGGGGAATAAGATTCTGATCAAAGTCACCCTTATTAAGGGGGATGCGAGGGGGATCGAGATATATGCAACGACCCATTAAATTGCTATAAGTCCTAAATAACAAATAACTAATAACTCATAACTCATAACTCATAACTAATCACAAATGACTAATTACTTAGCATTACTTACAAGGCGAGTCAGTATCGCTTTTTCAACTATTCCCGATTTCACTGATTGGCTGGTTGCAGCTATGCTGGTGGTGGTTTACACTGCGATCGCACTGACCGTTGGTTTTTGGTCGGGATTTCTGAAAATAGACGTGCAAACCTCTTGGCGTACAATTGTTGGCGTGCTAATTGGTTGTTTGTTAACTCCCGGCATTACCGAGGAAATCTGTTTCCGCGTTTTAATGCTACCGCACAAGGAGGAAAATGCTTCCGGGTTAATGCTGTGGTTTTGCGGAGGCGCGAGTTTGGCGCTGTTTATAGTTTATCACCCGCTGAACGGGCTGACTTTCTATCCCGTTGGTCGATCGACCTTTCTGAATCCAGTGTTTTTGCTACTGGCGGCGGTTTTGGGGGCTGCGTGTAGCATTGCATACCTGGAAAGCGGTTCGATGTGGCCCGCTGTGGCGATTCACTGGCTGGCTGTGACAGTCTGGCTGCTGCTATTGGGCGGTTATCGGAGGCTTTATGGTTAAATGTAAAAGTCAAGTATAACTATTTTGTCGCGAGGGATATCAGTTGTGGCTATCATAGGAGCGATCGTAGGTTTTTTAGCAGGTATAGCAGTTGCTTACTGGTTGGTGGAAAAGCGGCTAAATCAGCAAAAGCAACAGCAGTTAGAACAAAGTCGCAAAATGGCTGAGCAAATAGAAATGGCTCACCTGTCTCGGATGCAAGAAACTGTCGAATCTTTGCAAGGAGAACGGGAAAAACAGCTCAGAAAAGTTACGGCCGAACACGAAAAATCACTCAGGCAAGTTACTGCCGAACATGAACAACTTCTCAGACAAGTTGCAGCCGAACATGAACAACTTCTCAGACAAGTTGCAGCCGAACGTGACAACAACCTCAGACAAGTTAATTCTGAATTAGCTGAATTAGAGCAAAATCAGAATTCTCAGTTGCAGGAAACTCTGCAATCCTTACAACAAGAACACGAAGATCATTTACTCAGACTTGCTGACGAATTGCATCAGAATTATCAAGCTCAGATGGAGCAAAATATGCAAGCTTTGCAAGATCAACACGAAATTCGTTTGCGGCAAACCGCTGAGGAATATGAGAACCGCGAGATAGAGATGCAGTTAACTGTGGAGTCTTTGCAAGACGAATACGAAAGTCAGTTGAGAGCAGCTCATGAGCAGTTACAAGCTCACCAAGCTCAAATGCAAGCCACCATCGAGTCTTTGCAAGAGCAATACGAAATCAAGTTAAAAGAAAAAGAAATTTCGCAGCCACAGTCAAGTCAGCTAACAAATCAGCTAAATCCAACAGAATTTGGAGAACCGTTTAATGAAACTGAATTTCTGCCAACACAGTCAATTCAACTAAATCAAACAGAATTTGAAGAACAGTTTAATGAAACTGAATTTCTGCCAACACAGTCAATTCAACTAAATCAAACAGAAGTTGGAGAACAGCATCAAATAGCACGACAAGCACCAAGCTATTCGGTGGCGCAGTTGATGGGATGCGTTCAAAGTCGGGATCATGAAGTCCGCAAGTCAGCAGCGTTTGCTTTGGGTAGAATGGCGGCGGCTAATGCTCTCAGATCCGACAGTCAGCGAGTAGTAGAAACCTTGGGAAAATTAGCTCAAGATTACGCTCCTGAAGTTCGTCAGACTGCTGTGGAAGCGCTAGGAATGATTAAGTCGGAAAAAGTAATTCCACTGTTGCAAAAAGCTTTGCGAGATACAGACGGTGCTGTGGCTAAATCTGCCAGTTCGGCTCTGAATAAGTTTAAATTTTATCCGCGCACTCCGGCGGCCAAACCGAAAAATGTTGATGTGAAAAAACCAAAGCGTTAAGCCGTTAAGTAGGTCAGATTAAGCTCTCGGTTCCCAGGCTCTACCTGGGAACCAGTTAATGACTAATCACCAAGACTAATTCAAAATCGCTGTTTTGTGCCGAGTACAAATTTGATGTCGCCGCCATCGCTAACACCCATATCTAAGCGAATTAATCCAAAACGCGATCGCACGCGCACACCCACACCCGCAGCAGCCCCAGTTCCAGGCTTGTCTCTCACCGAAGCCGGTTTTCCTAACACGCTGTCTCCCGTTCCCAAATCCGACGCAAAATCGACAAATATTACCCCGCCCACATCTCTACCGACAGGAAACCGATACTCGCCGGAAGCTAGGAAATAACTCCGGCCGCTGCCAATGTCGCCACTGTCGTAACCCCGCACGGAATTGCGCCCACCGAGGCGAAAAGCTTCTGTTGGTGGCAAATCCCCAATTACCGTCCCTGCTTGCAAGTTAAAAGCCAACATTTCTGGCAAGGTTTCAGAATCACCACCGCCGAGCAAATTGATTGGTATATATTGTATATAATTTCCTAAAAGTTTGTTACTCACAATGTTACCCCGTCCCAGAGGTATTGATTGTTCGGTGCTGAGGCTGAAAATCGATCCTCTGACAGGGTTGAAGGGATTGTCTCGCCGATCGAGCGTTGCACCAAAAGAAACAGTGTATAACTCATCAACGCCAGAACCGCTGAATGTGAGAGGATTTCCCAGTTCGTCTCGGCGGGCGATCTTCAAATTGCGATCGCGCGTGCTGATATTTGTATAATTTATTCCCAAAGTCCCTCGCCAATCGCCCAAAGGCCTCGTAAATGCGAGATTTCCCCCCATCCGAATTTCCCGAACTCGATCGCCGTTGGGCAAATTGAGATCTTTGTTGAAAATGTCGGAAGTTGTGCGATCGCGAAAAGCTCTCACACTGTATCCCAAACCATCGGTGGCGGCAACGTAAGGGCTGACAAACTGGACATTGTACTCGAAACCTCGGAGGCTGGGCACAAGTTCCACCGACACCCGCTGGGGGTCCGTGCCCAAAGTTCGATCGGTATAAGACAGAGGAATCGCAACGCCAACGTCATCACTCAGGCTCACACTCACGCCAAAAGATCGAGCCGATTGCTCTTGGATGTTGTATATAACATTAATATCCGTGCCAACTTCTTCAGTAGAAACCGTCACTTTCTCAAACAATCCCAATTGCTGCAACTGCTGCAAATCCGATCGCACTACATCCTGACTATAATTATCCCCCGCCTTGAGTTTCAGCTCACCACGGATAAAATCTTCCGAAATTCTGCCCTCAATTGGATTCCCTTTTTTGTCAACAGCTTCGCCTCTTCCGCTGACAAACCGAATTTTTACATCTGCAACATAAACACCGCCTGCATCTCTAGCTTGAGAAACTTGTGCAGTACCCTCTAGCTGTCGGGCGTTGCGGTTGACTGATTCCGGGGTTTCGCCCACAGCAATTGAGTCTTCGGGAGTTTTTAACAGAAAGGCAAAATCTTTATTTTGGCTGGACTTAACTTTCACAGAGGGCGATCGAACTTCCACAGAAACAGGATTTTCCTCAGATGTCGGCAAATCAAGAGCAGTTTCTCTTAAATTGACCACTTTCGGTGCATCTCCCTCTCCCAACTCCACCTCAGTTGCAGCCCTTGCCGCTAATTCGCCCCCAGCCCATGTCGCCAGAGTCAAAATTGCAATAGTAGAAATATTTTTGACAATACGCATAAAAATCTATTTTTAACAGGACTTACCTGGCTATTGTCTGTCATGAGTCAAGCATAACGAAGCATCTCTGTCATGAGTCAAGCATAACGAAGCATCTCTGTCATGAGTCAAGCATAACGAAACATCTCTGTCATGAGTCAAGCATTCTGTCATGAGTCAAGCGTAACGAAGCCTCTCTGTCATGAGTCAAGCATTCTGTCATGAGTCAAGCGTAACGAAGCCTCTCTGTCATGAGTCAAGCATTCTGTCATGAGTCAAGCGTAACGAAGCCTCTCTGTCATGAGTCAAGCATTCTGTCATGAGTCAAGCGTAACGAAGCATCTCTGTCATGAGTCAAGCGTAATGAAGCATCTCTGTCATGAGTCAAGCATAATGAAGCATCTCTGTCATGAGTCAAGCATTCTGTCATGAGTCAAGCGTAACGAAGCATCTCTGTGCATCTCTGTCATGAGTCAAGCGTAATGAAGCATCTCTGTGCATCTCTGTCATGAGTCAAGCGTAATGAAGCATCTCTGTCATGAGTCAAGCGTAACGAAGCATCTGTTAGCGGTTAACATACTTACCGAAAACCGACCACCAAGCCTATTCCTGAAAAGAAACCCGGTATTTTTGGGAAGACCGGGTTTCTGCAATTTTGACACTCTCCGGGCTCAAGCCACGGAGATTCTTAAGACTTGAGTCTTAAAGGCGCTGTCAAATCACCTCTACACGCTCAAAACAACTACTGGTACGAGAAGTATTGCAATTGCGCTTACTTTTGTTTTTAGATTGCTTTCTGAGTCCACCAATAATCCAGTTAGGTACGATCAACAATTCACTATTACGTGTTTGGACAGGCTCGGCATTGCCGAGTAGCGATCCAACCCAGGAGTCTCACCTTATGAAATCGTTTCAACACGTAGATGGTTGTTCTTACTTGCCTTGTTAAATTCTCAGCTATTTAGCACAAGATATTTGATATTGCAACAAAGTTTTACAATTAAAGCCGTCCTATAAGGACGGGGCTTCAACCCTGCGCTTCGCTCCGCCCATTTTTGGGGTGAAATTGGGGAAAATTCGATCGCTGCGGGCGATCGTCAATTTAATTAAAGAGCTTGTCGAGATACCCGTTTCTCAAAATGAGCCTGCGTCTGCTGCAACAGTTGTTCGCGACTATCCTTAGCCTGCGTAATCGTAGGGAGCAAGTTGCGAGCCTGTAAAGTCATGTGAAGCTGTAGGTGAGCTACATACTCACTGACATCTTCACGCAGTGAACAAGCCGGGTATCGTTTTAAGTTGGAGTTCAAACTGTTCTCCTGATTTGAGTGTGCAGTATTTTAAATAATTATAGACAGTATCACGCTACCTTTCAAATTCTGAACTCCGTAATGAAGTTTAACCTTTGGACGGCAACACTGTAACAATTGTTTATAAAAATTCATCCAGGAGGCGATCGCCAATGCAGTCTAGAGCAATTATGCACAAGCACACATTAAGTACATTTGTCAACAGCAGCAGCCAAAAAGCCACTTACCTCGACATCGGGAGCGGGCAACCCTTATTAATGCTGCACGGTTTCTTCGGAGAAAAGACTTGCTGGCTCCCATTAATTGAGTTATTGCAATCTCAGTTTCGCTGCATCAGTTTAGATATGTTGGGTTTTGGAGAATCTAGCAAACCAGAAATATGCTACGATGTGGCCTTAGAAGTTGCCTTTGTGCGACAAGTTGTAGAACAACTCAATATCGATCCCTGCTGCATGATCGGACATTCTTTTGGCGGTTGGGTAGCTTCTGCCTATGCCCTCAAATACACAAATTCCGTCAGCAGTTTAGTATTAGCAGCACCTGCGGGAATTCGAGACGACAGTTTTTGCGGTCAATACGATGCTTTGCGGCCACTGCTGTGGAAAACGTCGATCGTTGATTTGGCATTGCAATTAGCAAAACCCTTTGCTAATTTAGCCGGAAAAAGTAACGAATTGCAGCAGATTTCCGGTTGGCGGCGAGAATTAATGTCTCAACCAGTCGCCCGGTCATTTTTAATGAGTCGGATGCGCCCGGAAGACGCCATTGATACCGTTGAAAAAGACCTTCACAAATTGCAAATTCCCACATTAGTAATCACAGGAGATAGCGACGAAACAATTCCTCTCTGGCACTGTCAAACCTATGCCAATCAAATACCAAAAGCACAGTTAGCAATTATTCCAAATGCGACTCACGGATTGCCCCAAACTCAAGCTGAAATGATGGCAAATCTGATTTGCCAATTTTTGGGGCAATTCACCTAGACTTCCTCTAACCATAGATTGTAATACTGACTCAAAAAATGTTACAAATTATACTACTTAATCGCTGCATAGCGACTATAATTTTGACAGTATAGTGAACAACATTTTTGATGATGACAATATCTTCTGCGAGCAGGAGTTACAGACATTCAGTTGAGTCGGAGGTATTACCTATAGTGGCATTCAAAAACTACTTCAATCTTGAAGAAATTATGACAGCTCGAAAAATTAGCGCGGCTCTAATTAACGTCAGTGGCCGACAGCGAATGCTTTCCCAAAAAACCGCATTTTTTTGCTTGAGGTTAGTTGGCTCAAGACAAGGGGCAGAAAGAGAACAACTGCGGGCAGATTTGAGGTCGGCGATCGCTCTTATGGAAAAATCCCACAGCGCCTTAATCAATACTGACAGCAGCATCAACTTATTAACTCCCCCTTCAGCGACTGTCAAAGCAATGTATTTTGAAGCGCCGCTTTATTTAGACAAACAAGTGCGGGAATATATCGATCGCATTAAAGCCTTAGTGCAAGTTCCAGATGCCGAACTCAGAGCAGACAATCCCCACCTGCTGTATATTATAGAGGCGGCTGACGGCGACTTGCTAAAAGCTTTCGATGCCGTGGTTAGTCAATATCAACAGGAGAGCGAAACTGAACAATTTGAAGTGAATCTCAGACAAGTTGAACTTTATCAAGAAAGTTGCACTGCTACGGCTGCATCCATAGCTAAAGCATCTGAACTCGATCGCACACTTGGCGAACTAAAAGAAACTCAAGCTCAACTCCTCCACAGCGAAAAAATGTCTTCTCTGGGAGAACTAATGGCTAGTATCGTCCACGAAATCAATAACCCAGTCAGTTTTATTTACGGCAACTTGAGCCATGTCGAAGTTTATACTCAAGATTTGCTGCACCTGCTGCGTCTCTATCAAGAAAAATATCCCAATCCCTGTCGCGAAATTAAAGATCAGATCGAAGAAATGGAGCTTGATTTTTTAGTTGAAGACTTGCCGAAAGTGATGTCTTCCATGCAAATGGGTTCCGATCGAATTCGCGAAATTGTCAAATCAATGCAAAATTTTTCGCGAACAGATAACAGTAACATGACGCTGTGCGATTTGCATGATAGCATTGACAGCACGGTGTTAATTTTGCGAAACCGTCTCAATGCTCAAAAAACTCGCCGTGATATTCAAGTAGTTAAAGATTACGGAAACTTGCCTACTGTAGAGTGTTATGCCGGACAACTAAATCAAGTATTCATGAATCTGATTAGCAACGCGATCGATGCTTTAGAAGAAGCAGCAGAAAATCAGCCCGATGCTTCGCTGAAGATTTCGATCCGCACTGAGGTAGCTGAGTTCGATCGAGTGAGAGTGCGGATTGCTGACACTGGATCGGGAATCAACGCACAGGTAAAAGAACGAATGTTCGAGCAGTTTTTCACAACCAAGAAAATCGGTAAAGGTACCGGTTTAGGATTGTCTATTGTCTACAAAATTTTAGTAGAAAACCACCGAGGAATGCTCAGGTGCGAGTCAGAACCAGGAACAGGAACCGAGTTTATCATTGAATTGCCAGTGCAACAAACTTAAACAGTTGATCAACCTTAAAATTTACCTGATTTATTGTGGCACTGGCGTCCCGCCTGTGGTTCCGTGGCACTGGCGTCCCGCCTGTGGTTCCGTGGCACTGGCGTCCCGCCTGTGGTTCCGTGGCACTGGCGTCCCGCCTGTGGTTCCGTGGCACTGGCGTCCCGCCTGTGGTTCCGTGGCACTGGCGTCCCGCCTGTGGTTACGAAGCGGTTAAAATCTACAGATACCTACTCCAATTCTAACTTCAAAGTTGGCAACAGCTTTTCTAAATTCTTGAGAGATTTCTGTTGCCAAGGAACATCATTTGAACCCACTACCAAGAGTTGAATCGTTTTCTTTTTCCGCACGGCAATTACAAACTTAGACAACATACTGATACCAGAACTATTAAGAAATTCCAATTTTTTTAAGTTCAAAGTAATCGTGGATGGTTCTGGATTGGCGACCTCATCTAACAATTGGACTATGGGTGCATAATCTGCTGGTCCACCCAAGCTGAGTTCGCCTTGAAAATAGACAGTCACCGATTCTCGATCGTATTGAATAATGTAGTCTTGACCTTTAATTTCTTGAATATCCATTGTTTTGTGGTTACCTGAGTGAATTGCGATCGCCTAAAAAGAGTAAATATTGAAATGCTACAAACTAAACAATAATTTGAGCTACAGTCGTCACCAGGATAGTATCAAGACTGTCTGGGATTGTCTCAAATCTCCAACCTATCTTGGCTGAATAGTCATTAATCATCGTCAGCAATCCCAATCCCGATGTTTCACTGTCTGTTTCAGCATTTTTTTCAAGCTGCTGTAAATAGAGTTCAGTAGGGTCGTCGGAAGAGAGTAGCTCTTTAATGAATTCATGCAATTTATTGGCTGTTTCTGACTTGGCATAGTTGGTAGCAAAAATTACTACTATTACGTCAATATCCTCAATAAAGTGTATACCAAACCTGACCTTATAACTGGAAGTATCATCAGTAAATTTTATCGCATTTTCTAACAGTTCGTTGGCGACGTAACTCACGGCTCCCTTGCTTTGTTTAATCCGTTTCTCGCTGCTAGCATCCTCCTCGTCTACCGGTAGAAAGCTAGACAAATAATCGGCCACAAAATGAGCTGAAAGCCTGTTGTTGCGCCATCGTTGCTTGATCGGGCGAGAACTGGGCGTAAATGTAAGCTCTAGGGAGTCGTGTTCCGGTGGAAATTGGTCGATGAATTCTCCAAAGATTTGTGTCACAGTTTGTAAGCTTCCAGATGTCATTATTTTTCTACCTTTAATTGATCTTTGAATGTCACTTCTGAGTAAATTTCCAGACACCCTTCCAGTTAGCCGGAATACTATTTTCTAACAGCGATTGGATGCGTTCTAGATAAAGTTTGCTGGGTTTGTCAGCGGGATTAATCGCCACAATCTGTTCAAAACAAACTTGGGCATTAGCAAAATTTCCCTGACAATATTGTTCCAGCCCCTCCTCAAAAATAGGCAAAGTTTGAATTTTGAGCGATCGCACAGGTTCTACTTCAACATCTAACACCTCACAAACAGTAATGGCTTCTTGTCTACCTTTGACAATTGCCCGATCCAAAAAGCGAATATGATACTTTTCGGGTTGACTCAAACGTTGTACCACATCTTCAGAAATTAATAAAGATACGCCGTAATACTTCGTTAAACTTTCCAGACGAGCCGTGAGATTGACATGATCCGAGATCGCATCGGCTTGCATCCGATTCGCGTCTCCAATAATCCCCACCATCGTATCACCCACATGGATACCAATGCCAATATTCACCGGTATCTCCCCATTTATTATACGGCTTTGATTGTATTTGTGCAACTGTTCAAACTTCACAATTGCTGCCTGAATAGCATCATCAACGCCCTCGGGAAAAACTGCCATCACTCCATCTCCCATATACTTGACAATAAAACCGTTGTGATTGCGAATTTCGGGACTAATTTGCTGTAAATAGGTATTGATGAAGTCAAAGTTTTCTTGAGGAGTCATTTGCTCCGCCATCGTGGTGAACGAACGTATATCGGAAAACATGATGGCCATCTCTTTGCTCACATGATCTCCAAGCTGGAAATCAACAATGCTATGCTTACCGAGAAATTGGAGATATTCATCGGGAACAAAACGTCCGTAAGCCTGCAAAAGTTTCTCTAATTCCTGTGCCCGCGCTTTCACCGTTTGCACCATATGGGAGAATACCTGTGCGAGTTCTCCCAGTGCATCGCTGCGCGCTGCCACATCTGACAATATCTGAGGTTCAAAGCAGTTGTTTTTCACAGCAATAGCTGCATCTATCACCTTTTTTACCTGCTCGATGTAAGTCTGCATCTCTCGATTGTTCTTACGGATCTGGTTTTCCAGATCCGTGGAGTGTTCCGTGATAATTTCTACTAAAGTTTCATAGCTGTTTTTTTCATCTTCGACTTCCTCAAGTTTTTGGATCAAATCCTGTATCTGTGTCTGGAGTTCTTCTGGAGATGTAGATGGTGCTAAATTGATTTGGGTTTTCATAATTTATACTTCCGAATCTGGGAGCGCCAAATTGTTTCAATCGCTCGCTGTAAATTATTAGAACTTACAGGAGCAGAGCTAGAAATCCGGTTGCTGCTTCGATGCTTCGCCGCCCAATATAAGAGCGAGAGTAGAAACCGGGTTTATGACCGTCAATCATAAATCATGCACAATAGTTCCCTGTTGCTTCAATACTAGCAAAGTAATGTCATCAAATACCTTTTGTTCTCCAATAAATTCTCGCAAATCATCGATGGCGGCTTGCTTGATTTGTTCGGCGCTCAAATGCCAGTTTAGAGAAACCACTTCACAGAGTCTTTCCAGACCGTAGAATTGTTTGTGGATATTTCTCGCTTCGGGGATGCCGTCAGTATACAGCACCACCCCGTCCCCCGGCTCTAAGTCTACTAAAACATGGCTGATAAAATCTGAAATATCCTCATCTAAGCCGATGGGAAATCCTAAATCCATCATATCAATGCGTTCAATTTGACCGCCTTTTCGGACTAGGATAGTTTCCTCATGTTGACCGCTAATACTAACTTTACGGTCTGCGTAATTGAGGATAGCTAGCGTCAGGTTTTTGTCCGAGTTCATGCGCTGGATATTTTTATAAATAGTGCGGTTGAGCGTATCTAAAAAGCGCACCGGATCGGATTCTTGCATTTCATGAAGAGTGCGGACAGCCGCTTGAGTCATCACCATCAAAATGCCGCTTTCTAGTCCGTGTCCGGTGACATCGCCGATGCCAATAGTTACCACACCGTCGGTATGGAGGATATCGTAATAATCGCCGCCCACTTCATCGGCTGGTTCCATGAATCCGGCCATGTCTAAATCTGCAATTTCCTCCAGTTCTTGGCCTTTGGGCAAAATCAATTGCTGCATTTGTTTGAGGATATCTAGTTCGGAACTCATCCGAAGATTTTCCGCTCTCAGTCGGTTATTCAGAGCGGCAATTTGTTGAGTGGCTGTAGCGAGTTCGGAGGTGCGTTCTTTGACTTTATCTTCCAGAGTTTCAAAGGATTCTTGCAGTTGTCTTGCCATGCTATTAAAGGATTTTGCTAAAATTTCAATTTCAAAAATCCGACTGGAATCAACCTTCTGATTGAGAGTTCCACCTGCTAGATATTCTGAAGCTTGAGCAATTTGGTTCAGGGGACGAGTAATCCAGCTAGCCGTGAGAAAACCCACTCCAACAGAGACAACTAGAGCCACAATACACAGCAAAATAGTGTTGCGAGTGTTAGCATAAATTTGCGTCATAAAGTCGGCTTTAGGAACTACTACTATAATCAGCCAGTTGAGACCGTACTTGTCAGTTAGCGGAGAAACTTGGATAAATTGTCGTTGACCGTTCAGCTTAAAGTCAAGTTGAACAGTGTGATTAATGTCTTCCAAACGGTTGAAGCGATCGAACAGATAAAGCACACTTTGACGCATCATCTGGTTGCTGCTGTCCTGTGCTTTTATCCGCTTGCTATCTTTACCTTTTCCCACCGAAAGAGGCATATTTTTAACGGAACTGGCTATTAATTCACCCTGTGGCTCAATGATAAATACTTGACCGGAATTACCCACGCTTAAAGTTTGCAGGAAATTGTGAATTTGATCTAGACCCATCTGGCAAGTCAGCACGCCAATTAGTTTCCCGTCCGCATCATAATAGGGTAGACTCGCATTAATTTGCAGCGTACCGTAGCCAAAATTAATATAAACGTCACTCCAAGCTGCCTGTTTCTTCTCAACAACAACTCTGTAAAAAGGGCGCGTGCGAACATCATAATTGGGCGTGGTATTGTCAATTTTTGTCGGGTTTCCATCACCGTCAAGGTTGTAGAAGATCAAGTCGCCACCTCCGGGAATCAGTTGCTGAGCAAGCTGAGGTTGTTCAAGTCCAACCAGCCGATTTACCCAACCCACACGCAGGTACTGACCTTTTTCGTTGGCAATTCCCGCGTGACCGATCGCCTTAAATCGCAGAACTTGTTTCCATAAATAGGGTCGAGCTTGCTCCAAATCGTCAAAGTTCAACACCCCCAAAGGTAAAACATCCTGATTGATCTGATTCACCAGTGGCGGAGCTTCCAGATAGGTTTGGACAAGTTCGTAAACTCTAGCACTCACTTCGGAGCGCAACTGACTAACAATATCGTTGACAATCTGCTCTCCGTTTCTGTAAGAGAGATAGCCAATGCAGCCAACAGCCGCCACAATTTGCAGCACAAAGGGAACCACCAAGACATTGCGGAGACGGAATTTGCCCGACCTGGAGGCGATCGCGCGTTTTTGAGAAACCATTCTTCACAACACTCCTAGATAAAAACTGCGATCGCGATTTACTCAGAACAGTTTTCGATGTGTTAATAGCGACGGACAATGTTATGATTATATCAAAAACTCAACAAACATCAAAAAATCTGCGTTCATCAGCGCTCATCTGCCTGCATCAGCAGGTAAAAATTAAAAAATCTTAAAAAAAATGCAAATTACCCAATCCCTCCACGCCGCCCTACTCATCTCCCACCTGGAAAAATCTCAACACTTTTACAGCACCGTATTAGGACTGCAAAAAATCGATCGAGAATTAAATTTTCCCGGAATCTGGTATCAAATCGGCAACTTCCAGCTCCACCTAATTCTAGCTACCAAAATCATCCCAAATACCGTAGATTCTGAAAAATTAGGACGCCACCAACATCTAGCATTTTCCGTTGCTAACTTAGAGGCAGCAAAAGAGCAATTAATCGCTCACAATTGCCCGGTACAAATGAGCGCGTCAGGTCGATCGGCATTATTTACCCAAGACCCAGACGGAAACATCATCGAACTCAGCCAGTAACAGATGAAAATCATCGCCTACTCTTACACCGAACCTCTGCTAGAAACAGCACCCGCACCGGAATTTTGGGGTCAAGAAGTCGATCGCACCTATCAAGACTTAGGAGGGCGACAGCAACTGCAACAACTCCTAAAAGACTGCCAAACAGAACCAGTCAAATACCTGTTAATTCAGCGCTTTGAAGAACTAGGCGACACAGTTCAGCAAGTGTGCGCCCGCCTAGAACAACTGGAAAACCTCGGCATCCAACTAATTGTCACAGACGAAAAACAAACAGAAAACAGAGCCAACTTGCTCAAACTCCTAGCAGAAATCCAGCGCAGCCAACACAGCCGCAGCATTCGCAAAGGACACGCCCGCAACCGAATCAAATCGCGAATTCCACCGGGTAAGGCTCCCTACGGCTATCGGCGCAGCAAAGACCGTTATGCGATCGATAAAAGCACCGCCCCCACCGTCAAAGACTTTTTTGAACACTTTTTAATCTACGGTTCCTTGCGAGGTTCCGTGCGCTATTTAGCCAAAAAATACAACAAAAAAATCTCTGTCAGTACGGGCCGCCGCTGGCTGACAAATCCCGCCTACCGAGGCGATTTGGAATATCTAAACGGTCAAGTAATTTCTAATACCCACGTCCCGATTATTTCCAGAGAAGAAGCAGCCCAAATAGACAGGTTGCTGCGCCGCAATCGCCGCCTTTCTCCCCGCAGCGCCAGCGCCCCGCGTTCCCTGGCTGGTTTAGCGATTTGTGCGGAATGTCGATCGCCCATGACAGTAGCAAAAGTTACCTCCTACCGCAAAGACCGAGAATACCTTTATTTGCGGCCAATTAACTGTTCCCGCCAGCCTAAATGCAGTGGCCTTTCCTACGATGAAGTATTGCAATTAACCATCGCAGGAATTTGTCAGAATTTACCGGATGCTGTTGCGGGGTTGCAAATGCCGGATATGAAGGGAATTAAAGTAGGAATTCTCAGGGCGATCGCATTTAAAGAACAAATCATAAGTCAACTAGCAGCCCTGATAGAAAATGGCATTTTAGATACTGAAACTGCCGAATTGAGAGCCTACAAAATCCGCACCGAAATGGCAGATTTGCTTTGCAAATTGGCGCAACTACCGCCAGTGAATTTGCGAGAAACTGCTCAAACTGTTTCTCTTCCCCAATTTTGGCTCGACTTGTCAGAATCGGAACGGAGGTTTTATTTTCGAGAATTTATCGATCGCATTGAGATAGTACGGGAAAATAAAAGTTGGAGTCTGCAAATTATTTTCATTTTTTAATTGGATTTTTTTTTGAACCGCAGAGGCCGCAGAGAGCGCAGAGGAAGAGAGGAAGAGAGCAAGAGGGATATTCTTATAGGTAGAATCTGGAAATATCTTTCTTGCTCTTTTTGTGGATTTAGATTGTGATTTGAATGAAATCGCTAGCGGTGAGAGTATTGGGAGTAATACCGTTCAGTTTCGCTAACAATTGACCAGTGCCCGTCACACTAATCCACGTCTGATTGTTGCTAGAAGTAATGCTGAGTTGATTGAAACTCAAACCGGGATTCAACCCAATTAAATCCTCGCCCTTGCGGAAATCGGTAATTATGTCGCTACCCAAACTTTGATTTAGGAAAAATATATCATTTCCCGAACCGCCTGTCAAAGTATCATCCCCAAAATCGCCGCTAAGGAAATCTGAACCGCTGCCGCTACTCAGAATATCGTTGCCTTTTCCGCCGTAAAGCGTATCGTTGCCGATGTCGCCACAGATCGCATCGTTTTCATTGTCGCCGAATAGCAAGTCATTACCCTCACCCCCAGCAAGACTATCGTTGTCTTTGCCTCCGTAAAGTGTGTCATTTCCTGCTTTACCAAAAATTAGGTCTGCACCTTCATTGCCAAACACAATATCGTTGCCATTTCCAGCATTAATTGTGTCGTTTCCTAAGTCGCCGAAAATATAGTCTTCGCCATCTTCACCGAGCAAAATATCGTCATCTTTGCCGCCAAAAATAGTATCGTTCCCCACACCGCCAGCAACAGTATCTTTGCCGACATCTCCTCTCAAAAAGTCGTCGCCGTCGCCACCCAAAACTGTGTCATTATCCTTGCCAGCATAAATAGTATCGTTGCTGGTGCCACCTTGGACAAAATCCGTGCCTTCATTGCCAAATATTGAATCGTTATCGGCACCGCCATCAATGTTGTCATTGCCGCCCATACCGTAGAGTGTGTCGTTACCAGCAAGCCCGTTAATTGACTCATTTTGGCTGGCACCCATGATGAAATCGGTAGTGTTACCGCCGTTGATGGTTTGAGTGACGGGGTTGGGAATAATGGTGGCAGAGTTTAATTCCGGGGCGCTGACTGCATTGAATAGGCAATCATCTGTGCCCGGTGTAGGTGTGGGAGTTGGTGTTGGAATCGGTATGGGAGTTGGTGTGGGAGTTGGAGTTGGAGTTGGTGTTGGAATCGGTGTGGGAGTTGGAGTTGGAATCGGTGTGGGAGTTGGAGTTGGAGTCGGTGTCGGTGTCGGTGTCGGTGTCGGTGTCGGTGTCGGTGTCGGTGTCGGTGTGGGTGTCGGTGTCGGTGTGGGAGTAACACTAAATTCGTAAGCGCCGATATCAACGATCGCACTTCCGTTACCATCACCATCAACAGGGCGAGTCACCCCGCGCTGATCCGTAGCTGGCGCCCCCGCACCAGTACCGGTATCAATGGCTGGACTTCCTACTAGCAACGGCAGTACAAAAGCGCCATTAATATTTTGTAAAGGGCCAAGTTTCGGATCGGCGATCGTCACATTTGCCGTAACATTATTATCGTTAGGATCGCCCGTCGTGAGTTTAGCAGGAAATTGAAGATTGTTTCCCCCATCAATTAGTTCCCTTCCTGTTTGCTGCCTAACCTTAAAAGGATTAGCCGCCGTATTGCTATCAAAAATTGAATTCTTGACAGTAATTGGCTGATTCCCAAAAGTAGCAATACCTCCCGAATATTCCCCAGCGGTATTTTTAGCAAAAGTCGAATTTACGATATTAGTCGAAAAGGAATCTCTGTTACCGACAACCATTCCTCCACCCTGTTTAGCAGCACTGTTGCCGGAAAAGGTGCTGTTGACAATGCTGACATTTCCGTTTTCTCCTAACCACACACCGCCACCATTATCTGCTGCTTTATTATTAGCAAATGTGCAGTTTGTAACTTTTAAATCGACATTGCCGTGGCGAATTCCGCCTCCAGAACCTCCCAAACCTGATGCATATTTGACTGCTTGGTTGTTAATAAAAGTGCTATTTTCCAAAACCACTTTATCTTGCAAATAACCAAACAGAAAGGCTGCACCTCCTTCTCCAGTCCCGATATTGCCATCAAAAATGCTGTTGCGAATAGCAATAGTTCCGGCAACAGGGCCTGGGGTTGCATTGGGGCCCGAAGCATTAGCACCATCGACGTAAACTGCCCCGCCAACGCCTTTGTCTGTGCGGTTGCCGCTGAATTTAGAGTTTTCGATGGTCAAGCTGCCCAACAGGTTATTCACAGCCCCGCCGTAGCTGCCTTTGTTGTTGGTAAACTCGCTATCTCTGATGGTGAGGGAACCACCGCTTTTGGTGGCGATCGCCCCGCCGCCGCGTTCGGTATTATTAGCTAAAGAACCGTCATTCCCAGTAAACTTACTGTTAATTACGATAGTAGTGCCACGGAAACCCGCGTAAATGCCACCGCCGAAACCGGCAACGTTATTATTGACTTGGCAATTTTCTAAAGTGAAAGTGCTGTTACCGCCCGTTTGAATGCCACCACCGGCGCTAGTTGTCTGATTATTCGGATCGGTTCCAGAAACTTTGCCGTTGGCAACAATCAGGTTTTTTAGGGTAACATTGGTTGAACCTTCGGTGAGGATTACCCGCGAAGCATTGTTGCCACTAATAGTTAAATTTGTAGCACCAACTGCATCAATTGTCAAGTTTTTGTTGATGACAAGTTGACCGGAAGTGAGAGTAATTGTTTGATTCGCAAGACTGGATGCAAATTGAATGGTATCGCCGGCTACTGCTCCGGCGATCGCACTTCTCAAGGAACCAGGCCCGCTATCATTACTGTTGGTAACGGTAATCGTCGCTAAAGTCCCTTGATAATCTGCCATTACCTCTGGATTCAGGGCTAGGGGCGCTTCAATATCCCCTTTGGTAAACT
The DNA here is from genome assembly GCA_042408215.1 of Microcoleus sp. Lineage (GTDB taxonomy): Bacteria > Cyanobacteriota > Cyanobacteriia > Cyanobacteriales > Microcoleaceae > Microcoleus. Next base: position 649,639 of record JAYFMW010000006.1, read on the forward strand.
CCAAATTCCAGTTACCGCCGCGGCCTGTTTTATCGGTAGATGCTGCAATATCAGCACCGGTTAACTCCCCAAGGCGATCGACAAAATCGCTCCCCGCACCCGCAGCCACATCGCAACCATAAATCATGAGATCAGCTTGGTCGCTCAGCGCACTTCGCCACTCTTGCAACTGACTTTGATATTGTGATAAATTCTCCGAGTTTAAAGTAGTAGAACCTAACTGCAAGCTGCCAGAATTGCCGTGAGAAAAAATGTGAACTTGGTCTACAGTTCCCCCCGCTGCCGCAATTTTTTGCAATTTGACAGTAATTTGCTCGACTCCGTTGCCATTTTTATCTAATATGATTTTTTCTGCACCGGGAATCACACCGTTCGCCAGATTTTGATAGTCTTCTAAATTAGAATCGATGAAAACAATAGATTTAGGACTAGATTTTAGGAGAACAGATTGTGAATCAATGTTGGCAAGATTTGATTTCATTTCGCATACCTTATGAGATTTTTTGCTGTTGGGTAGTAGATGCAACAATGAGATTTTTTTTTTGAACCACAGAGAACACAGAGAACACAGAGTCGGAGAAGAGAAGAGAGGGTTTTTTCGTAAAGGTTCTGGAAGTATTCCTGTTTGACTAAGGTGAGTTACAGCAGTGTCAACTTAAGCCTAAAACCATTGATAAATATCGCTTTTAGCTAAGTCTCGATCCCCCTAAATCCCCCTTAAAAAGGGGGACTTGAAGACGTTTCCGGTTCCCCCCTTCTTAAGGGGGAGTAGGGGGCAAGAATGCGGGGGGATCTGGCGTTAATAGTCAAACAGCAGTCTGTGATTGGGTTTGACGTTAAGTTGACACCAATGGAGCTACAGCGCACCCTACCTTTAGATTTTTGGTGTAATTGATGCACTCTTAAAAACTGCAACATTAACCGCATTTAGAGCGTTATTTGAGTGAAATCGCTAGCGGTGAGAGTATTAGTAATACCGTTCAACTTAGCCAACAATTGACCAGTGCCAGTCACACTAATCAAAGTTTGATTGTTGCTCGAAGTGATGCTGAGTTGATTGAAACTCAAACCGGGATTCAACCCAATTAAATCCTCGCCCTTGCGGAAGTCAGTAATCGTATCAGTGCCCAGACTTTGATTTAGGAAAAACACGTCATTTCCCGAACCGCCGGTCAAAGTATCGTCCCCAACATCGCCGCTGAGGAAATCGTTGCCAGCATTTCCCAAGAGGATATCGTTGCCTTTACCGCCGTAAAGCGTATCGTTGCCGGTGTAACCCTCAAGCAGATCGTTTTCATTGCCGCCGTAAAGCAAATCGTTGCCGTCGCCGCCGCCGAGACTGTCGTCGCCTTTGCCACCGTAAAGCGTGTCATTTCCAGCTTTACCAAAAATTAGGTCGGCATCCTCATTTCCAAACACAATGTCATTGCCATTTCCAGCATTAATTGTGTCATTGCCTAAGTTGCCTAAAATGTAGTCGTCGCCGTCTTCGCCCAGCAAGATATCGTCATCTTTGCCTCCGAAAATGCGATCGTTCCCAACACCGCCGGCAACAGTATCTTTGCCAATATCTCCTCTCAAAAAGTCGTCGCCGTCTCCGCCAACAACGGTGTCGTTATCTTTGCCGCCGTAGACGGTATTGTTGCCGGCACCGCCTTGAAGGAAATCAGTCCCGTCATTCCCGAAGATGGAATCATTATCGGCACCGCCGTCGATGTTGTCGTTGCCGCCCATACCGTAGAGAGTGTCATTCCCAGCAAGTCCGTTAATTGACTCATTTTGACCACCACCCATGATGAAGTCGGCAGTGTTAGCGCCGTTAATAGTTTGTTGGGGGGGATTGGGAGTAATGCTACTGAGGTCGAGTGTCGGAGCATTTAGGGGTTCGATGACGCTATTATCTGTGGCTGGTGTGGGTGTAGGTGTGGGTGTAGGTGTGGGTGTAGGTGTGGGTGTAGGCGCGGGTGTAGGTGTGGGTGTAGGCGCGGGTGTAGGTGTGGGTGTAGGTGTGGGTGTAGGCGCGGGTGTAGGCGCGGGTGTAGGTGTGGGTGTAGGCGCGGGTGTAGGCGCGGGTGTAGGCGCGGGTGTAGGCGCGGGTGTAGGCGCGGGTGTAGGCGCGGGTGTTGGTGTTGGAATTGGCGCGGGTGTTGGTGTTGGAATTGGCGCGGGTGTGGGCGTAGGCGTGGGTGTCGGTGTGGGTGTAGGTGTGGGTGTCGGAGTAGTGCTAAATTCAAAGGAACCACTGTCAACGATCGCCCCTGGAATCGTATCACCATCTTGAGGGCGAGCTACACCACGCTGATCTTTAGCTGGTGCGCCCGCAGCAATTCCTTTGTCAATGGCTGGACTTCCTGTTAGCAAGGGCCTGACAAAGGCGCCGTTGATATTTTGCAAAGGGCCTAGTAAGGGATCGGCGATCGTAATACTTGCGGTCGCATTATAATCGTTGAAGTTATTGGTTTTTTTGACAGGCCACTGAAAATTGCCACCTTGGTCAGTTAATTCGCTGCTGGTGTGTTGCTGAATCCCCCAATTATTTGTTCCATTAGCGGCTGTATTGTTGGCAAAAATCGTGTTTTTGACAGTGACAGAATTTCCCGCAGCAGCAGAGATACCTCCACCAACCCAATAGGCAAAATTATCAGCAATAGTTGTGTTAACAATTGTTGTGGGGGCATAAAGAGCCATTGCACCGCCGACATTGCCATAAAAATCGCTAGTTCCAGTAACTTGATTGCCAGAAAAGGTGCTATTGGCGATCGTAGTAGGCGCATCCACGATCCACACTGCGCCACCTTGACCGGGGGCTTTGTTGTTAGCAAAGGTGGTGTTGGAGATAGTAAATCCCTTGTTAGCGCCGTTGTTCATTTGCACCAAGCCGCCTCCAACTCCGTCGTTACCCCCCGGTAGCGACAGAATTTCGTTGTCAGAGAAAGTGCTGTCTGCAACTGTTACGCTGTCTTGGGTGCCGGTATAGAGGTAAGCGGCTCCGCCTTCGCCTCGCCCTTTGTTGTTTTGAAATACGCTGCCGCTGATGTTAATTGTGCCAGAAGCTTCGCTCGGATTGCTGGCTCGATCGGTATAAAGTGCGCCGCCAAAACCCCTTAAGAAATCATTGGGCTGGCCTGTGGCGAACACGGCTGCGGTGGTGTCGTTGCCGATGAATCGCGAGTTTTGAATGGTTAACTTGCCTTGAAGGCTGTTAATTGCTCCGCCGTTAATTCCTTTGTTGTTGGTGAAGTCACTGTTGGTGACTGTAAAATTTTTGGAACTCAAAAAGCCGATCGCACCTGCACCGCGTTCATCGTTGGCTGCGGTGGCTACGTTACCGTTGAATTTACTGTTGGTAACAGTTAGAGTATTGTTGAAATTGCCAAAAATTGCACCGCCACCTTTGTCGGCGACGTTGTTGTTGAACTGAACATTTTCTACTGTGAGGTTTACTTCGTCCGTTGTGCCGATCGCCCCACCTCGATCGGTTGTTTTGCCGTTAGTAATAATCAGGTTTTTGACGGCAAAATTGGTAGAGGTATCAACATTAGCATTGACAAAAAACGCGCGGGATGCGTTGTTGCCGCTGATGGTTAAACCCGTTGCGGCCGCGCCGTCAATGGTGATGTTTTTGCCGGTGGGAATGTCTAGTTGACCGCTGGTGAGGGTGATGGTTTGGCTGGCTAAACCGGGAGCAAAGGTGATGGTATCGCCGGCGGCGGCGGAGGCGATCGCCGCTCTTAAAGAACCAGCCCCGCTATCGTTATTATTGGCGACGACGATCGTAGCTAAATTCCCTTGGTAATTTGCCATCACATCGGCGCTCATCGCTAAGGGCGATTCAATTTCGCCCTTGGCAAATTCTAAATTCCAGTCGCCGCCACGGCCAGTTAAGTTGGTGGATGCTGCCACATCTGCCCCGGTTAATTCAGCAATGCGATCGACAAAATTAGCGCCTGTCCCCGATGCTACATCGCAGCCGTAAAGCATAATATCTGCTTTTTCCGACAGTCCATTATGCCACTTTTCCAACTGGCTTTTGTATTGTTCTATGTTATCTGAACTCAGAGAAGTGTTGCCGAGTTCTAGATTCCCTGAATTCCCGTGAGAAATGATGTGAACAGAATCGATCGCCCCGTTGGTAGAGGCATATTTTTCAATTTCTGAGGTGATTTGTTCGATGCCGTTTTTTTGGCGATCCAGTACGATTACCTGCTGGCCTGGTAGCACTCCTGCCACAATGGACTCGTAGTCTTCCACCCCAGAGTCAATGAAGACTAAGGAACGCGGGGGGAGTTTTTCAAGTAAAGATTGTGAGTTAACTTGAGCGAACGTAGCAGTCATATTTGATCCTCCATCAATGGCTTTATTGGTAGATACAGCCTAGGAGTAATCTCATCAGCCTTATTTGATTACATCTTAACACTTATTTCTGCGATTTGCAATAGATATTAAGGAAAATTTAAATTTATTTTGTTCCTGATTTCTCTGGAATATCTAGTAGCGACTTAGAACATTATTTGCCAACACTGGTTATATAAACAACAAAATTTAGCGCGAATAATCACATAAATTTCGCATCGATCTACTGAATAATCCAATCTTTTTGAAAAAAGAATAGCGCTCTATTCATTGAGGATTGCTATCTAGATTTTCAACAATTAGAGCCGCTTTGAATCTATGTCCTAAGCTGTCCCGCCGTTCTATCTTCATCTTTAACGGAGGTGGACAAATCCTTTCCCATTGGTGTCAACTTAACGTTAAACCCAGTCAGAGACTGCTGTTTGACTATTAAGGCCAGATCCCCCCTAGCCCCCCTTAAGAAGGGGGGGACAGGAGTCTTCTCAAAGTCACCCCCTACTCCCCTTCTTAAGGGGGATTTAGGGGGATCTAGACTTGGCGTAAAACCCAGATTTCTCAAGGGTCTCAGGCTTAAGTTGACACTAATGATCCTTTCCGTTCCCCTCTCTCCCCTTCTCTCCCCTTCTCCCCGGAATGCGATCGCAGGCAATTTATCTGCGTCACAGCTTAGAGCTTGTAGACAGCAACATACAGATGCCAAGCTTGTTTTTAGGCATCTACTAAAAATCCAAACTGTATGATTAATTGCACAGAGCGAGAAAATTTTTGCTACCGGCAACTATGCCCTTAGCGTTGGGGAATGCTTTTCTGATAATATTCAACGAACAATTCACAGATCCTGGCTCCAAGAGAGTGCTGAGTGGTAGATGCACCCTCTGGAGTGAGATTGTCTGGTAGGAACTGATGAAGCTGGATGTTACCCCTCTTGGTTTCACCCATTCTCGTTCAACCCTTCTATCAGTTTCACATATTTTTCTCACCGTTACATCCGCGATCGCACGGATTTTATATTCTCCGTAATTTCACCCAACTACCAGCGGGCCCGTAATTACCGATCGAGCCGCTCGATCGCCAGTATAGGTGACAATTGGTCGATCGGCCACCATGCTGCATCAGTCAATCAATTTGAGATTAAAGAATTGAAGAAAGCCACCCCCTCCTGAGTCTGCCCCGGAATGAATCCAGGGGCTTGTACCCTGGATGCTTTCAGTCAAGATTTTATAGAAGATGGCGGTTTCTTCCCTGAAGGGCGAATATTAATAAACTTGTTCACGTTATCTAATTTAGCTTGAGCGTTTTTTGCCACCAACTGCTGTACAAATTAACAGTCGATCGCAGCATCGCATCTTTCGACAACCTATTAATAATATTGATGGTGTCAGCATTAGCAACAATTGCGATCGCAGTTCCGAGCAAAATAGCAACACCTCTCGAATTTCCATTGTAAACGCCCGAAGCCCGCTGCATAGAGCGGTCAAACCATGTTTCAATTTATCGCTGAAACTGCTGCAACTGTTTCTGAGTATCACCGCCCTCTTTTTCGGCGCGCTGTGCTAAAATATAAAGGCTATTTTTCAGAGATTCTGGCATACTATCAACTGTTTCTTGAATTTGTTTGTAAATCGGACTGTCCTCTTTCTCCTCCAGAATTTCTGTTACAGTCTCCTGAGTATTCCTGACTTGGCCCGCCACGGCAAAACAGTAGCAATCAATTCCTGAATTTCGGAAGCTAGTAAGCTTAAACTCAGGTAGATAAAAACTAAGCCGATGATAATATGATGACGGGTAAATTCATAAAAAATCTCTGGTCGTAAATAACACTTGTCTAAGTTTACCGGAAATTTGGGACGCTAATATAGCAACCTTTTCGGCAGTTAGGAGGTTTTCAAGTGCTGAAGCCATTGATTTTATTGCATTTTCACATTGACTTCTTCCTTCTTCCTTCTTCCTTCTTCCTTCTTCCTTCTTCCTTCTTCCTTCTTCCTTCTGCGATAACTATCTTAAACTTATGTCAGAAATCTTTCCACCGAGCACCGGAAAATACACAAGTCGCCTCAATGACAACTCGACAGATAAACTGTGGATGTTGGCTTGGATGTTCGCTGCTTTACTAATCTTCGGGCTGAATCTCGGCGGCGTGGCTTTGCGGGATTGGGATGAAGCTATTGTGGCCCAGGTGAGTCGCGAAATCTGGCGCGGTAACTTAAATTGGCTGTATCCAACCATCGACGGAGTGCCTTATTTGAACAAGCCACCCCTGGTACACTGGCTGATCGGGCTGTGTTTTGCCGTCGGCGGTGTCAGCGAATGGACAGCCCGGTTGATGCCCGCCTTCCTCACAGCCACTTCAGTGCCCCTGCTTTACGCCATTGGCAGGGAGTTGTTTCCCAGACGCTCGATCGCCATTTTTTCGACTTTGGTCTATCTGACGCTGTTACCGGTGGTGCGGAATGGACGTTTGGCGATGTTGGATGGGGCGGTTTTGTGTTTTTTGCTGGCGGCGATGTGGTGTTTGTTGCGATCGCGCCGTGATTTGCGCTACGCCTTGGGCGCCGGTATTGGCTTCGGACTCATTTGCTTGACTAAGGGCGTGATGTTGGGGCTGCTACTGGGGGCGATCGGCTTTTTGTTCCTAGTTTGGGATACCCCGCGACTCCTCACTTCTGGGTATCTTTGGGGCGGATTGGCGATCGGAACTGTCCCAGTAGCAGGTTGGTATTTTGCCCAATGGGTGCACTATGGTCAAGATTTCATCAACACCAATTTAGTCAACCAATCATTCCGGCGCATTTTGGAAACTGTTGAGCGTCACAAAGCCCCACCCTGGTATTATGTTTTAGAAATTTTCAAATCAGCTTGGCCTTGGCAATTATTTTGGCTGCAAGGACTGCGTTTGACATGGGAAAATCGCAATTTTCCTGGACCGAAATTAGTTTTAGTTTGGAGTGGAGTTTATCTGCTGGCTATTTCGGTGATGAATACTAAATTGCCTTGGTATATCTTACCAATTTATCCAGCTTTTGCCCTAGCTGTTGGCAGTTATCTCGCCGAAGTTTGGGAGCAAATGTGGCTACCAGAAGAACGGGAAAAAGAGGAAGCAGAGGAACATTTTGATGCTGTATCTTGTTTACCTCATCCGGCGATTTTGGGAGTGCTGGCTATAGTTGCTGTTGTCGGCTGCATTTACTTCAGCGGCTTAGTGCAAATTGGGAAACAAATTGCGCCGATGGAGCGAGATTTGCAGTTAATGCTGATGTTTGTAGCGTTGACAATGACAATATCGGCTGTGTTGCTGCATCGAAAAGACCGACAGTTTCTATTAGTTTTAATTTGGGGAACTTACGTTACGCTGTTGGTATTTGTCGCATCAGATAACTGGGTTTGGGAATTGGCGGAGGATTATCCAGTTAAGCCGATCGCCGAAATAGTCCGCCAAGGAACCCCGGCTGGTCAACAAGTGTTTACTTCTCACCGCTTACCGCGTCCATCGCTGAATTTTTACAGCGAACACCAAGTTATTGTGGCTGACGGGCCAACACTAAAAGAAAAATGGCAAACTCTCCCTCAACCTTATTTTCTGTTGGAGAAACCAGTGCTCAAACATCTAGGTTTGCAGAATGCTGAGATTGTGAAAACAGTTGATGATTGGGTTTTGGTAACTCGAAAATAAGTTGAGTAGTCAGAAACCGGGTTTTTTCCACAAGACTCATTACAGACCGAAAACTGCGAAAAACCCGGTTTCTTTGGTTTACGAGTAATCAGAAACCGGGTTTTTTCCACAAGACTCATTACAGCACCCAAAACTGCGAAAAACCCGGTTTCTTTGGTTTACGAGTAATCAGAAACCGGGTTTTTTCCACAAGACTCATTACAGACCGAAAACTGCGAAAAACCCGGTTTCTTTGGTTTACGAGTAATCAGAAACCGGGTTTTTTCCACAAGACTCATTACAGACCGAAAACTGCGAAAAACCCGGTTTCTTTGGTTTACGAGTAGTCAGAAACCGGGTTTTTTCCACAAGACTCATTACAGACCGAAAACTGCGAAAAACCCGGTTTCTTTGGTTTACGAGTAGTCAGAAACCGGGTTTTTACCACATTCAATTAGTTTCCCCAACGAGTGGGGAGTACACAGACGATCGAGAAATATCTAGACGAAGCACAATTTAAGTTTCCATTCAATTAGTTTCCCCAACGAGTGGGGAGTTAAGACTTACACTGACAAAGATGCTAGTCATTTAATGTTTCCATTCAATTAGTTTCCCCAACGAGTGGGGAGTTTCGATCGCGCTGAGCCATAGTCATCGCCAACCGCAGTCCAGTTTCCATTCAATTAGTTTCCCCAACGAGTGGGGAGCAAAGATATGATTCGCTATTTAGTCAGCGATAGGCGGTTTCCATTCAATTAGTTTCCCCAACGAGTGGGGAGCGACAGAACAAATAAGAGTTCCCAATTTGCACAACAGAAAAGTTTCCATTCAATTAGTTTCCCCAACGAGTGGGGAGCAAGCACATAACAGCCAAGGTAGCGCCCATAGGGTTGTTTCCATTCAATTAGTTTCCCCAACGAGTGGGGAGCGTCACAAGAGCTCAAGGTTATGACAACCTCGACCTAGTTTCCATTCAATTAGTTTCCCCAACGAGTGGGGAGTTGTGGTATGTAGAGGCGGTAGCTGGACGTACTCGCAATCAATAGTTTCCATTCAATTAGTTTCCCCAACGAGTGGGGAGTAGTTATCTACGGAGGTGTGGAATGGCACCCTCGTTTCCATTCAATTAGTTTCCCCAACGAGTGGGGAGATATCGTTGGAAAATCTGGAAGAACCACCAGAACCAGACGGCGACGAACTAGACGTTTCCATTCAATTAGTTTCCCCAACGAGTGGGGAGCGAATTGCAGCCAGAAATGCAACTTGGCCCAACTGCAGGCAATGGAGTTTCCATTCAATTAGTTTCCCCAACGAGTGGGGAGTTCTGTAACGGTGAAGAAGACTTATACGTAAAGGCTACAAGAAGGGTTTCCATTCAATTAGTTTCCCCAACGAGTGGGGAGGGGCGGTATGTATTGTCAGGCCTAGGCTTCCTTACTGACCTTGGTTTCCATTCAATTAGTTTCCCCAACGAGTGGGGAGCTTCCGCAAAACCCAATTTCGATTAAACACCCTAATTAGCTCGTTTCCATTCAATTAGTTTCCCCAACGAGTGGGGAGAGCACATCAGCAACCCCCGTAACTTGGTATAGCAACAACTACTGGGTTTCCATTCAATTAGTTTCCCCAACGAGTGGGGAGTCAACATACGCAACGAGCAGGGTGCCAAGCAAACCTATGTCTGTTTCCATTCAATTAGTTTCCCCAACGAGTGGGGAGACGGCCGTAAGATACGCTGATTTGTTGCTTCAAAAAATTACAGAAGTTTCCATTCAATTAGTTTCCCCAACGAGTGGGGAGTTTTAATCCTCCCGTTCTTGTATCCCGATTCAGGATGTTTCCATTCAATTAGTTTCCCCAACGAGTGGGGAGCAAGAATGCGACGGACGCTGGTGGGCATGGCTAGACGGTGGCATGTTTCCATTCAATTAGTTTCCCCAACGAGTGGGGAGCGCTGTCTATCGTGTACAAAAGCGTGTAAAGTATCTAGTTTCCATTCAATTAGTTTCCCCAACGAGTGGGGAGGAATGAAGGACCTGATGGTAAGAAGAAGGATGGTACTGTTTCCATTCAATTAGTTTCCCCAACGAGTGGGGAGTTGAGGTCAGTATCCACCCCATTCAGAGGGGCGGTACGTTTCCATTCAATTAGTTTCCCCAACGAGTGGGGAGCCCATAGCTTAGTGAAGGCCGGCCCCAGCGAAGGTAAGTTTCCATTCAATTAGTTTCCCCAACGAGTGGGGAGGGGTGGGTACCTCGCTCAAGCCCATGGGTGCTACGGTTTCCATTCAATTAGTTTCCCCAACGAGTGGGGAGGTTGGGTACATGTAAGACACCACACAAACCCATGGTGAGCAAGTTTCCATTCAATTAGTTTCCCCAACGAGTGGGGAGCCTTCTTCGAGTCCTTCACTATCGCCCTACAAAATAAGGGTGTTTCCATTCAATTAGTTTCCCCAACGAGTGGGGAGGAGTCTACCAATACCTTCTATAGAAGCACCATACACAGTGGTTTCCATTCAATTAGTTTCCCCAACGAGTGGGGAGATGGTTATCTTCTGAGGTTGGACAACAAGTAGAGGCAATGGGTTTCCATTCAATTAGTTTCCCCAACGAGTGGGGAGTGCCCGTAAGTCCGTGTCTCGCCGTACTCAATCCATTGTTTCCATTCAATTAGTTTCCCCAACGAGTGGGGAGCGCGTCAATACCAGTAAATGTATGGTATACACCCCTTATGTTTCCATTCAATTAGTTTCCCCAACGAGTGGGGAGCACTCAGCTATATAGCGCTGTCTTCAAAGCAGCAGGCTTAGGTTTCCATTCAATTAGTTTCCCCAACGAGTGGGGAGAAGGAGTACCGCATCTATGGCCCTGGGGAAGAGATGGTAGGTTTCCATTCAATTAGTTTCCCCAACGAGTGGGGAGCCAATAATCAAACTATCAGCACCACCATGAACGGTTTCCATTCAATTAGTTTCCCCAACGAGTGGGGAGCCAACCCTGATGCTCAGTGCAGCAACCACTTTCCGTTTCCATTCAATTAGTTTCCCCAACGAGTGGGGAGCTTGGATCAGATATCCGTGCTCCTCGCCGAGGAAGTAAAGTTTCCATTCAATTAGTTTCCCCAACGAGTGGGGAGTGTACAAATCGAAGATAGTGACAACAAGGAAGGTTTCCATTCAATTAGTTTCCCCAACGAGTGGGGAGGTATTAAGACTGCGTTAATGGGGGAAAAGATTGTCGCAATTAGTTTCCATTCAATTAGTTTCCCCAACGAGTGGGGAGGGAATGAATTAAAAGCGCTAACCGCACCCGTAGAGCCAGAGCGTTTCCATTCAATTAGTTTCCCCAACGAGTGGGGAGTATAGGAAAGCTAATAAATGGTCCCTATGCAGTAGTACGTTTCCATTCAATTAGTTTCCCCAACGAGTGGGGAGAAGATGACGGCAAGGCGTGGTCACACAGCACATACGCGTTTCCATTCAATTAGTTTCCCCAACGAGTGGGGAGAAGGCAAACCCCCACACCTCTAGCAAAGACAAGGGGTCTAGTTTCCATTCAATTAGTTTCCCCAACGAGTGGGGAGGGCGGCTGCATTGCATGGATTCAATAACGTGGCCTTTGTCATCGAGGTTTCCATTCAATTAGTTTCCCCAACGAGTGGGGAGAGAATACCGAAATAACGACCGACATCCTGATACTAAAATTTCCATTCAATTAGTTTCCCCAACGAGTGGGGAGCCTTGTTAGTTAATGGCGCCATTGAAGGTACCCAAGTGTATTTCCATTCAATTAGTTTCCCCAACGAGTGGGGAGGGTAACATTACCCGATGTAAGGGTATTAGTGGGAGATCCATCTACTGTGCCAAATTTCCATTCAATTAGTTTCCCCAACGAGTGGGGAGTAAGAAGGTAATCAACAACAACCTAATCCCTGCTGCTATTGCAAAATTTCCATTCAATTAGTTTCCCCAACGAGTGGGGAGTCTATCAACCCTTCATTCATTGAGACAGTCTCCCTAATTTCCATTCAATTAGTTTCCCCAACGAGTGGGGAGATCAAAGTAATCAATCATCATGGCTAACATATTCAATTTCCATTCAATTAGTTTCCCCAACGAGTGGGGAGTTGGCTGCTTCATCTGCCACTAACTCCGCAGCTAAAGCAGCATTTCCATTCAATTAGTTTCCCCAACGAGTGGGGAGGTAATCAATGGGGTAACGGTGCACGCTATCTGTGCTGCTAAATTTCCATTCAATTAGTTTCCCCAACGAGTGGGGAGTGACCTATGCAGACCTAACTAAGGTGGACCACACTGAAATTTCCATTCAATTAGTTTCCCCAACGAGTGGGGAGTGTCTCCAAGGCACGCCGTTGTACTCAAGTCTCTGCCGTTAATTTCCATTCAATTAGTTTCCCCAACGAGTGGGGAGTCTACACCCTCCTCGATACCAGTGCGGTGGGATATAAGGAATGCGATTTCCATTCAATTAGTTTCCCCAACGAGTGGGGAGGTCCATCGCTAACTTCCTGACCCCCGTAATGAAAGAGGGAGAATTTCCATTCAATTAGTTTCCCCAACGAGTGGGGAGGATAACATCGTAGATAAAGCCGCCCGTAAGGCTGAAGCTAAATTTCCATTCAATTAGTTTCCCCAACGAGTGGGGAGGATAATACCCCTGTACCAGTATCACAGTGGCTCTGTGGTAATTTCCATTCAATTAGTTTCCCCAACGAGTGGGGAGAGCAAGAAGAACGACACATGTCAAAGCTCCAAGAGGAAATTTCCATTCAATTAGTTTCCCCAACGAGTGGGGAGTTAACTTGACAGCTCGTTAATCGCTGAGGAGTTTTTCGCATTTCCATTCAATTAGTTTCCCCAACGAGTGGGGAGTCTTGTTTTTTGTTTGTGTCCGAGGTGTTACCCTCATACAAATTTCCATTCAATTAGTTTCCCCAACGAGTGGGGAGCACAATTGGGTGAGAATATCTCGTACACTCCCGAATTTCCATTCAATTAGTTTCCCCAACGAGTGGGGAGCCTAGGGTGGTGCCATAACGATCTACACGGCAACAACATAGTCATATTTCCATTCAATTAGTTTCCCCAACGAGTGGGGAGTCCTCTACATTAAACCTCATACAGCGCAAGATGTCTAGAGGCCATTTGCGAGGACTCCCAAAAATCTCTGTACAAACACCCTCCCAACCAATGTTACTAATGCCTGAAACCCTTACAGGGCAGTATATCGAAGGCTCCGACGAACTTCCGCCATCACAGCCATTTCTTCCAGCCCTCGCGAGTGATATTAGATAATCACCGACCCCGGCAACTCCGTGACAGGCGGGCCCACCCCCCAAGTCTGAACATTGCCCAAAGTATGCCCCGACACAGGATAGAACCTAATACTGTCCTCATCTAAATTGATTAACTTTCGGAGTCGCCGCTGGAGTTCTGCAAACTTCGCAGTTGGCAGCACACACTCAAAGGTAGAATATTGCACCCACTTGCCGTAACCTTTGAGTAAGTCATGCACCTTTTGTCTGCGCTTGTCAACCGGAATATCGTAGACAACGATATAAAGCAGCATACTTTATCGAATTTGATAAGGTTGATAAAGCTCAAGAGGATTGTATACAAACTGCTTGAAAGCTTTCACCTGCTGGTTAAGCAAATCCCATTTAGGTTGAGTGTCCCCGGAATTATTAGTAAAACCCTCTTCCATCCGTCGCAGAAAAGCTGTCAAAAATTTCTGTCGCCCAGAATCATTGAGAAAACAGCCACTATTTCGGAAAACAAAATCTTGGTCAGCTTTCATCATGCCGTTATTGACAAGATAAAAAACCAAACTATCAATAATCGGTGCCCGAAATTCCTCAATCAAATCCGAAGCCAAAGCCGCATGGCGTTCCGTTCCCTGATGCAAACAAGCCGAATAAGGATCGAGCCCTTGCAACTCAATCAAACTCAACAAATGATTCCAGAGAACTTGATAGCCAAAACTGAGCATAGAATTAACCGGATTACCCGGAGGGCGGCGCGACCTACCCACAAACACAAAATCAGGATTGCTCAAACACTCTTCAAAAGCCGAAAAATACTGAGCCGCCCCCGCACCTTCCATCCCCATCAACTTCTCAATAGTTTCAGCCTCCCCAGCTTTTTTGATTAAATGTTCCAAACAGTTAATTGCAAAAGCAATGACATCAGAAGCTTGTCGGCGCTGCTGTCGCATGAGGATCACCCTGCTGTTTTTCAGCTTAGCCTGCACAATGCGTCTGGCTACTTGCAAACGTTCAGCAAAACACAACTGTTGCTGATAGCGAGAGAGTTGTCTGTAGCCCCGTTCGATAGGAAGAATCCGCCCGTAACAGTAACCCATGCGGGAAAGATAAGCAATGGGAATATTCCGCCACAGACAAGTTCTAATTGCTTGAGTTGTGACTTGAGACTTACCAAAAATCAGCAGTTGTTCAAGCAAAGGAAGCTGTATTTCACCCAGCACAGATTCGCCTTTTTTGATAACCAACATTTCTTGGTGCAAGGAAACGTAACAACCAGGTTGAGAAACATAAACGGTACGCATAAGCAATTATTGGGTAATCAGAAACCGGGTTTTTCCGAAATACTTCGTCACACCACCTAAAAACCCATAAAAACCCGGTTTCTTAGATTTTCGGGTAGCCAGAAACCGGGTTTTTGCGACAATACTCGTTACCGACGCAAAAACCCCGAAAAACCCGGTTTCTTAGACTTTGGAGTAGCCAGAAACCGGGTTTTTGCGAAAATACTCGTTACCGACGCAAAAACCCGGAAAAACCCGGTTTCTTAGATTGTTGTGTGGGGGCGGGTTTATGTAGATGGTTGGTGGGTTTCAAATGTTATTGGTGAAACCCGCCCCTACAGCATTTGGATGGAGATATAAAATTATTTCCGTTCTAAATTTTGCGAATCCCGTGGGAGAATTTGCGACGATTCCGGGGTATAATCTAAGGAATTTGGGATTTCTTTGGTGCGAGAAGGTTGGAGGTAGCGAACGATTTGGTCGGCGATGGTGGATGCAAAAAA
This sequence comes from Microcoleus sp., assembly GCA_042408215.1. Classification (GTDB taxonomy): domain Bacteria; phylum Cyanobacteriota; class Cyanobacteriia; order Cyanobacteriales; family Microcoleaceae; genus Microcoleus. The sequence continues at coordinate 664,710 of JAYFMW010000006.1, forward strand.
AGTGGCTAATGTGACTAGGAATGTGTTAGAAATTACCGCTGCTAATCCCAGGGGTGCGATGAGGAGAATGATGAGAGTGATGGTGCCGTTGACGGCGGCTAGGGAGAAGTTGCGGATTGTGGAGGCGCGAGATGTGATGTACATAGTTGTGTTATTTTGTGTTGAATATGGATGGTAAAGTTTGGTTGTAAATGGTGGTTGAAGGTAAAAATTTTAGTTAAGTTTGTGAGGCGGCCGGGGGTTGAAAACCCCGGCGGATGGGTGAATCTGTTGCAGATAGATAGTCGGTTTTATTTTTGCAGTTCGTAACGGGCGATCGCGTTCACCAATTCATCATGTACTTTCGCCATCAAACTAGCTGATTTTAACGAAACAAAGTTTTGCTTTGAAACGAAATTTAAACAGCCCAAAACTCGCGATTCCCACTTTTCTTTACTATCTGTATTCCAAGCTTGGAATACATCTTTTCCCTCCAAACCATGCAAAGAATGAAAAGTCAAATTTCTTTCACCTATGGTATCGCCAGCAACTATTTGAATGTGAGGGTTTTGATTCCATTTATCTCGGTCAGATGCTTCAAGTAAAGTAAATAGTGCTTTACCAAATAAGCCCACATTATTGTAATCGCGATTTTTATTTGCATTAAACCAATACCGTAAATTCTGAGGCAAATTTACATCATGGATATATGCTGTACTTGGTTGCTTGGCATTAGAGTATTTAATTTGTGGCTTATACTTGTATAATGCCCATTCTTTAATCAATCCTTCCACAGCCCGAAAACTGTGAAATAGTGCCTCAACAGTGTTGTCTTGTTTTAAACGAATCACGCCTAAATAAGCAGCCTCATAACCCATCCACCACCACTCATTCAAACGCTCTTCTGCAACTTCTCCCCTAGCCTTACCAAAATCTTCAAACTTAGCAAAATTCCACTGTACCGCCATTCCTAACAAATCGCGAATTTCCACCAATAACGGATCTACAGAATCTTTCCAGTAAGGTTTTAAAATGAGTTCAACTCCCTGGTAGTCATAGCGCTTTAATAACGCTTTCGCCTCTTGGACTAGCATCCCCTGCAAATAAGTAGAGCTTTCTATAAAATCACCCTTCTCTGCTAACTTTTCTTCATACTCATTGCTCACCAAAAACTTGACTTTATTACCAAACTTTGCTAAGCAATCAAATTGAACAGCCGAAGAAATAGCTGGAGTTCCCGCCTGATGGCTAACATAGACATTTGCACTTTTATCAAACTCTAAACTAGACAAAGCTTGCTGAACCAGAAACAGTGCTTTATTCCAATTATCTAATCCCTCATTTTGGGATTTTGGTTTCAATTCTAAGTAATCAATTGATTTAACTTTAGGAAATTTTCTCTCAAAATATTTCTCAAATATCGGCTGAAGAGTGCAAGTATCCTGCCAATAGGGACTTTTTTCTATCCTCCTGTCTTGCTCATCAAAAACTGCTTCCTGATTAGTCAAAATCACGATGATTCTGTCAGGATTTGTTCTGCCTTGTTCTAGCAGCTTGGCAGAAAAAGCATCCAACAGCGGAAAGTGCAAATCCTCATAATATTCATCTGTCAACTGCGTTCCATAAACCATCCCCATCGCTCTCGCTGGTACGATAAAAGGTTCGCTATCATCAGTATTAGGCGGTTTTGTAGGTGCAAAACGGCGATCGTATAATTGACTTCTCACCTTTCTAAACAAAGTCCCCCAATTGTCATCAGTTTTGAGCTTGACATCGCTGTTACCAGTAGTCACAATCCAGATATTCATAATTATTCCTCAGTTGGCCAAAGTTTGATAAAGTCGCTCTGATTCTGTAAAAACTCAAGAAAATTCTGAGTTGTGTCCGAGTCATCAGGAAAAATCGTCAAAAGTTCTACATACTCTTGCCTTTTTTGTTTCAATTCTCCGGTTCTAAGTTTGAGATAGCGGGGATACATCCGATGCCAAATGCGACCAATATTATTGAGTTTTCCAGTCAAATCAGTTTGCTTAATAAACTGATTTTTTGAGTAGTGACCGTGAAACCAATTAATTGCTTCGCTGCTATTCTTATCCTCAGCAATTCTTCCCCAGACTTCCACTTTTTCTGGATGCCAGACTTCGCGCCAAGTAGTAGCATGATGACTCAGTTCTACATGATTAACTGTTAACCATTCTATTGCTCTCTGCTGACCCTCTGCCAAAAATTTAGCAATATTTCTGAGGTCATCACTAGCAGCCGTGACGTACAAATCCTTTGAACTTTCATTAAACTTCCAGTGACAGCCGATCGCGGGTTTGTCATTTCTGTTAAAATACTCTGGGAAAAACAGGCTGTGATCGACTCGCCGCCACGATTTGCCAAAACCGCCGAGTAAGAGAGAAAATTTAATTAAGTAAGTGACAAACTTTTTTAACTCCTTCTGGGGATAGGTATTATTCAGGCATAGCAAATCTAACTTGCCAGCTTGCAAGTCGTAGGTTGGCATCACTACAACTTTGTTGCCGTTAGGCTTATATCTGTGTTCGCCAAAATCGAGTTCCTCAGCGGTAAAATTAATCCCCAACTGCCCGATAATTGCCCCTGTATCATCGCGTCTTTCACCAATTCCTCCCCAAAGTTTCTTCGTTAACAGTTGCGCTGTATTAACATCCGTGACCCCAGCCAACAACCGTAAAGTATGACCCCGCAGGGCAGCTTTAAACATATTTGGTCGAAATTCTGGGGTTCTATTCAGCAGTTGGGACGTTAACCCGCAGCCGCTCAAATTGACAGAAAGTAAGATGCGATCGGCACTTTTTACCTCTGCCATGCGGCCGTAGCCTGCACTTACCCTAGAACCAATTCCGTGCCCTAAAGCTTGTTCCCAAATTTGCCAAATCTCCTCCCATTCTTGTTTTCCAAGCTGCTTGTTGCTGGAAATGCCAAATTGTAATTGACACTGATAAAGCGAAATTTGCACGTTAGCACTGGTGACAGCATTTTCCATCACTTGGCGTTTTTGTTGCGAGTGAACGACATCGACTAAACGCTCTTTTTCTGCCCAAGACATATCAGCAGGAAAGCCGCCGTGAAAGCGCAAAATTCCGGGTCTTGCACTACGCTGTCCGTCCTCTACAACCTCTCCTCCGCAGTATTCTTCTCGCTTTTGAGGAGGACACGATCGCCAGAAAGCGCCTTTCATGCTAGAACCCGGATAAAATGGCAAACCTTTCGCACCAATTACGGGTCGAATTACGTCTTCATCTTGTCCGCTATTTGTAACCAAACGCCAGCTAATTGTGTATTGTTTTGTTTCCACTCCCCGGCCGAATTCAGGCATTTTCACGGGTGATTTAGTTCGGCCTCGCTGCCAGAGGGGAACGCTTTCATCATTGCTTTCGGGGACGGGAGGACAGGATTTTAACCACTGTTTCACCCAATCAGAAGCCGGGCCAGCATCGCCTGCATACTGAATTTTTCCTCTTCCAGCTAACTGTGCTTGAAACATCAAAGGAACGCGATCGCTATCACTCATCTTCTTCACCTCCATTATTGCCATTATTCTTAGTAGGTTTATAACGCTGAGTCCACCAAACCATACTGTCGCAAAGTTGAGTTAGCACAGCTATAGCTACTTTGCGCTGTTCTACGGGAAAATCCCACAATTTATTTGCCATGATTTTAATGGCTGCTGTATCGTCAGGACTAACATTATCGTTGGGAATTTTAACGCCAGCATTTGCCATAATTTTAACTAACGCCTTCCAAGTATCCCGCCAATAATCAGCTTGATCTTTGTCCTTGACTAACCGAAACTGTTCTCCCCAAAATCGCTCTAAACCATAAGCAACCGAAACACGCATTTTGTATGCTTGATTAGGAGCATCTTTTTTGTCGCGGTATTTGATAACTAAATCGTGAGCCTCTTGGTCTAATTTGTAAGATTCCCAAGCCATAAATTATACCTCCTTTAAGGTTAGATAGCAGTGACCGAAACCTATTGATTCTAAACCGCCGAGATAAATGTCTGCACCACTAGCAGCACCAAAAGGTTGCCATGTCTCTTGGTTGTCTTTGAGGGCGATCGGAAATACTAAAATTGTGCCTTCTGGCAAAGCTTCAGTATTAAAAAAAGCTCCTTTTTTCGCCTTTTTTTCCTCTTTGTCTAAGGCTACTCGACTCTGGCGATATAAAGCCATATCGTGAATCATGGCAATTTCATCATCAGCAACAACAACGGCTGGCAATTCCTCTCCTAAAGGAAACCAAACAGACAAATCCTGAGTTTTCTCAACTGTCAAAAAGCCAAAGTTAAAAAATAGCTTTGGTTTGCCATTTATGTCGAGAGCTTTTAAGGTTTGAGAACCTGTATAATTAGCGGGAATTTTTGCAGTATTGAGTAACTTACCATCCTTTAGCTTGACAGAATCTCCAGCAATTCGCTGATAGCGTTTGAGCAAACGAGGACAAGTTACCCAGACAATTGGTTGACCGGGACAAAACACTGGCAACCATAGCAGCGAAGCATATTCAAACTTAACTACAGACTCCGTGGTACTGTCTGGTTTTCCTAATTCTGCTTCCTGACCGTACCATTTATTGGCTTCAGTTTCTCCCAGACTGCGGCGGATTTCCGATCGCAATCTCCCGCGAATCGAACTGCCGGGAATAATGCCAGTTTGGGTAAACTGGTCGCGGAAAATTAAGTTTAAGTTTCCGCTTTCTTCACCAGCCGTTGCTCCCACATGAACAGGAGCAAGGGTTTCAATAATACCGTAAGCTTTTTTGTACATTATTCAACTCCTTGAATTTCAATGGGTAAACACAAACCGCATCCAACTTGTTTCAGGCTAAAACCTTCTTTGGGAAACCAATCTTCAGGGAATTCCCACCAAGTTTTATCTAAAGGTTCTCTGAGAAGATAGACAGTTCCAGGCGAAACTGCATAGCGTCCCCGTCCCATTTGTCCTTTCGCGCGGTAGCGATAGGAAATGGGTTTATCTGTGAGCATTTCCGGTCGTTTTTTCGAGAAATCTTCATTTTTGGGATAGCGGAATGAAAATTTTTTAGATCCCCAAATTCCCGGCGTAATTAAAGCAAAAGAACGCTGAATTGGTTGGCGTAAAAGTTTGGCGATCGGGCTGTTATCATCCAGTGGAAGACTCTTTATTTCAACCAAATGATTTTCGCCACCAAAGCGATACCAACCATCTGCTAAAGGATGAGTTGAGAGATAAACCAGACAACATTCATCATCCATCTGCACGGAATTTTCCAGAAACAAACCATCTTCTGCTAAAGTGCAGCGTTCGTCATCTTTTGTTTTGGGATGCAAGATAGGGACGTATGTCCAAGGAGTATCAGCTGCATCGCCATTTTTCTTAATGGCAGCAGTCTTATTTCCCCAAGAATTAACGGTTTGCCAGCGATAATCTGGGTCTACATCATCAGATTCCCGATGCCACTTTCCTGTTTGTCTTTTCCATTCATCCACTCCTTTTTGAGAAATAATTTTGTGCCAAGGAATGGGGACGTAAAAGTATTCAGGATCGTCTGATTTTGCCCAAAATGGACCAGCGACAAATAGGTTATATCTGAGTTCTTCTTGAGAAGTATAAGACCTAACTTTGTTGGCGCTGAAAAATAGACCGGAGAGAGTAGCGGCTTCTGGAGGGAATTTTGCCCCAGAACGTCCGACCAGATTTTCTGGCGATAAAAATCCGCCTGAACTGCCGTACATAAATCCTAAAGGACTTATAGTGATGAGATATTTGAACATAGCTGCCATCCCACATTTATTAGGTCACTAATCCAGTAAATAAGTTCATTAGTTGGTTCATTTGGAAAATCTCCAACGATATGCTTGCAGTTTTGTTCCAAATGCTCTCTGTCATTAAAGTAAAGTTGAAAAATAGTTAAAGCCAATCGGTCATCTGGCCTTTTTTCCTTGGGATTAAAGCTGATAGCATGACGATTTTTAAGATGAGCTAAATCGTTGTAAACATGAGTCCAATTAGGGAAAAGTTTTTTATCTTTCCCTTCTGATTCCCATTTACTATAGGTTTTACCATCGCGATCGCGATACCTCTTCAAAATATCTAGATAATCCCAAGGGCAAGTCCACTGCACAAATTGACCGCTGTTAAAGACTACTCGAATTGTGACTCTATTTCGCCCCAAACTTTTCGCCCGTTTTTCCGCTTCTCGACAGTGTTGAAGAATATCTCGCTGCGGTACACTGTGACCAGCCCAAACAAAACCTACACTTAAATTAATATCCTGTCCGTGCTTTTTCCATTCATCGGACAATTTCATTAACCATTCTAATGCCTCTATAGGTTCCGGCGGCTTTTCGGGCTTGGTACTGTAAATTACGCCGAGGAAATCGTCACCGCCTGCATAAACAACTCGCCCTAGGTCTTTGGGGAAATTCTTGATAAATTTACCGCCCCAATTCCGCATGGCTTCGCTGAAGTTTTTTAAACCTTCATCTCCTTTTTCTTTAGCAATTTCCTGAAGTTTTTTGCCAACTTTATCACCATCTCCCATAAACCAGCCAGTCCAGTGTTCTGGTTCACGAATAATGTCGCTAAATGCTGATTCAAGCGGAGATATCCCAATGTTTCTGGCAATATCTTCGTCACGAGTTACCAATCGCTTAACTAACTCAGGAATGCTCAATCTTTCATTAGGTGCGAGAAATTTTCCTTCGGGTTTGCCATCTGGGGGAAGATTCTCTAAAACACAGGAGAGACGCTGATAGAAATCCTTAAGTTCAGCTTTTTCTGGATCGGATAGTTGCCGCCCTGGATTTGAATGTTCCAAACCTAAACCCGGCCAGGCGATCGCATCGGTGCCGGTCAAACTCGAACTGTCGCCAATCCAATTAATCGCCGTCCAATCGCGACGCAATTTGCGAGTCTCTAAATTCTTCATCGCACACTCTATGCAATCTCCGTGCCCCCAAAATATTTCCCAAGTGTACAAACCCCATCGCATCCACTCTTGCTGCCAAAAGTATTGCTCTTTAGGAGGTACTTCTCGTTCTATCCAAACTCGACATTCATTTAATATTTCTTGCCATGATTTCTGAAGGGTGTTCGTCACATCATTCCTGGAAAATTCCCCTTCCCCTTTCAGAAGTATCCGATTGGGCATTCCTTTCTGGATGTTGGGGGAACCGGGAGAAATGACATTGAAACCTGATTTTTCGGCTTGCTTGACTAGCTTGTAACTCAGATAAGACAGAATTAGTGAAGCCCCAAATAAATCTCTGAGTTTACGAGATTTTTCAATAAAACCCTGGACGGGTGCAAAGGCGATCGCAGTATATGCAGACATAGATTCAATTTTAAAGCGGGCAGAGCCCACATGAATGCTGCTGGTAGTGTCTCAAGTAGCTAAACTGCTTAAGTCCTACTCAACTCAGTATACCAGCCGAGTCAGCTCCATGTCTTCAGATTCACAATATTTATCAAATGTATTTTAAAGTACAAAGTTATTGTAAATAATAGCTTCCAGACAATTCTATATTTTTATGTCAATATTGTCTTTTACTTGAAATTTCAGCAACTTACTGATAGACACCCATCATGGCAAAAAAACCAACCCCTCACCCCTACGCCGATCGACTAACGTTCGATCGCATAATGCTCCTAATTGCCACATTAGTAAACCATCCCGGAATCGGACACTCCGACACCGAAACATCCGACAGTAAATATCACGACGCTTTACTAGAAGTCAAATCTCAATTACAGAAAATTGCCGCCGAATTCAACATCGAATTCCCCGAAAACTATCCCGCAACTCCCACAATTCGCAAAGACTTAGAAACTTTGCGCCACTACGGAATCCTCGACAAAAGAATGTATCGCTTCGGATATTATCTCGGTACCGGCGCAATGACTCGCGAAGAACTACTTTTCGCATTTCAAGCAATAGCATCTCAAGCTAAATATCAAGGAAATCCCCAAGCCCGCAAAATTTGTGAAAAACTCACTAAACTGTTGCGCGGATTAGATATCGAACTCAAAGGCCAATTGTTTTATCCGGTTCGCGAACACCTGAATCGTGCGATTATTTACACCGATCCTGTCGAAATGCTCGATCGCCAAGAATATCGGAATACCCTATTTCACAAATTAGAAACCGTAGAAACAGCCATAGTTCGAGGCCAGGCGATCGAACTTTACCGCGAAAAAGATTATTATGGTAAAGGCAATGTCGGTTTCCGGCGAATCTGGCCTCTGCAACTGATTTATCACGATATCGCCTGGTACCTGATTTGCGAAAATTGCGAAAACGGACATTTGACCGTAGAACGGGTGAATCGCTTTACCGACTACTGCGAAATTATCGATCCAGAGGGGCGTGGTTTAGCCCTACAGGAACAAAGTTTGAAAATAGCCCAAAAGTTGTTAAAAAACGGCTGGGGGCTGTTTTTGGGCAATCCAGAGCAACAGCAGGCAGAATTGGAAGGTACGCTGAAGTTGCAAAAAGTGAAGGTGCGATTTTTTCAGAAGGTAGTTGGATTTATTCTAGAGGGCGATCGGCGACATCCGCGACAAAAGATTAACGAAGGCCCAAAGGATAGTTTTGGCAATCTGCTATATGTGGATTATCAGATAGATTTGCCCGATCGCTCTTTGAACGAATTTAGTCTATGGGTTAACAAATATATGGAAAACGCCCAAGTGCTTTCCCCGCCGAGTTTGGTGGAAAAACACCGACAAGCAGCGAGAGATTTGTGCGATCGATATAGCTTGTAAATTCTCCTAGGGGCGGGTTTCATCAATCATGGTTCGACTACGCTCACCAACCATAAAAGCTTAAAACCAACCATCTCAAAAACCCGCCCCCACCGGGCGAAAAAATCACCATCCAAATTCCCCAAATTATCCTAGGGCGGGTTACACAAACCATCTACGTCAGAAACCAACAACATAATAAACCCGCCCCCACATACTGAGAATTGTTATATTTAGCCCCGATTATGGGGCTTTTTTTTGTGCTTGTTAATTCTTCGCAACTAGGATTGGTTGCAGAAATTTGAGTTGTAAAAGTTGGTCTTTGGAGTTTTCCAGAGGTTGAAAAGTTAGAGCTTTTGGCACAAAAGAAGGCTCTGATTTTTTAATTTCTGTTTGCGGTGTCGGGGGGATCGAAGCCTCCTTCGATTCCGCATTAATAGAAGACTTCGAAAAGCTTTGTCTTAGCTATGTATTTCTAGCAAGTGACAAGCTAACTTGCTAGACAGTGCCGTAACCCTTCGGCTGGGGGATAGGACGATGCCTTAAAGACGTTTACTCTATGCGGTAGAGGCGTCCCCTAAAGGCATCCCCCCAAAATTAGACTACTAGAAATCTAGTCTTTTGTCAAGAGCTATTTATGGTTGCTCTTAAACTGTCGCATTAATAGAAGACTTCCACTAATTTTGTTTTAGCGTTTCCATTCAATTAGTTTCCCCAGCGAGTGGGGAGGCTGGAATGTGCTTCCTGAATTGAAGAAATTTTACTCAAGTGCTGAGTTTCCATTCAATTAGTTTCCCCAGCGAGTGGGGAGTGCCCAACGCCTGGGAGATACCAGGGGGTGGGGTAGATGATGGGTTTCCATTCAATTAGTTTCCCCAACGAGTGGGGAGTAATTGTCGCCCGATCGTCCCTGCGGTTTGAGAAAGTCAACACGTCGGCGGTTTCCATTCAATTAGTTTCCCCAACGAGTGGGGAGCGCTGAAATCCCCACATTTAAGGCTGCTGTTGAAGTTTCCATTCAATTAGTTTCCCCAACGAGTGGGGAGGTTTAGACTGTTCAAATTACCTCCTGTTTTAAAATTTCGTTTCCATTCAATTAGTTTCCCCAACGAGTGGGGAGAACAGCAAAAATGTACAACCTAGACACTGACCTATTCAGTGAGGTTTCCATTCAATTAGTTTCCCCAACGAGTGGGGAGCGCCCCGTACTGGTATTACAGCAATTCTCCTGAGAAGTTTCCATTCAATTAGTTTCCCCAACGAGTGGGGAGCCACATGCAGAAGAGCATGAACGCTAGTGTATGGAAGAAGATCCTAGCCTATGTTTCCATTCAATTAGTTTCCCCAACGAGTGGGGAGACGATGCGCTTCACACTTGACTGGGCACAAGTTCCTACTGTCCAACGTTTCCATTCAATTAGTTTCCCCAACGAGTGGGGAGAAGCAAGAGGTTGCGCTCTACGAAGAGAGTCACGAGAACAGCCGAGTTTCCATTCAATTAGTTTCCCCAACGAGTGGGGAGTTGACTGCTACCGAATAGAACATTGTTTTGATGACGCGCCGGAGTTTCCATTCAATTAGTTTCCCCAACGAGTGGGGAGAAACTTAGGGCAAATATTAGGAATGAGTCAAGGCGAGTTTCCATTCAATTAGTTTCCCCAACGAGTGGGGAGATAACATCTGCGTGAAGTAGAGCTCCACGATGCTCACCAGTTTCCATTCAATTAGTTTCCCCAACGAGTGGGGAGAAGGAGCGTGAAGAGGCACTGAAGCGTGCAATGCAAGACGGGCAGAGTTTCCATTCAATTAGTTTCCCCAACGAGTGGGGAGTATCTCAAATCAAAGAAAATCTGATGAAGGCTTTCGGAGTAGTCACCGAGTTTCCATTCAATTAGTTTCCCCAACGAGTGGGGAGCTCACTGACATTCAAGCAAGAACTATTTGAGCAGCAAGTGTTGGGTTTCCATTCAATTAGTTTCCCCAACGAGTGGGGAGTGACCAAAAGATTCCTGTCTACCTTATCGGGGGTAAATTCTAAGTTTCCATTCAATTAGTTTCCCCAACGAGTGGGGAGCAATGATGAAGCCCTAGTAATGAAAGAGATCAGCAAACCAGAGTTTCCATTCAATTAGTTTCCCCAACGAGTGGGGAGTGATCAACGCTTACTACCTAGCTTATGAAGCAGGATTGGTAGAGTTTCCATTCAATTAGTTTCCCCAACGAGTGGGGAGATCGGGGAACCTTGCGCGGGCCACGGCGCGATCGCCTCAAGTTTCCATTCAATTAGTTTCCCCAACGAGTGGGGAGACTTTACCTTGGAAGACCCACTTGGCGTTATCATCGTTTCCATTCAATTAGTTTCCCCAACGAGTGGGGAGACCATAGAGATCCGCATCTTTGCGGGTACCAATGAGTTTCCATTCAATTAGTTTCCCCAACGAGTGGGGAGAAGAACCTTAGCTATAGAACCGTGTCAAACACATAGTTTCCATTCAATTAGTTTCCCCAACGAGTGGGGAGTGCAACATCGTGGCATTGCTTCTGTGAAAAGCATCGGGTTTCCATTCAATTAGTTTCCCCAACGAGTGGGGAGACGTGATGATTGGGAGGCCTATGTTATCGATGTGGCTGGTTTCCATTCAATTAGTTTCCCCAACGAGTGGGGAGAAGCGTGAGGTACTAGAGGAAACAGGACTCTTAGTAGAAGAGTTTCCATTCAATTAGTTTCCCCAACGAGTGGGGAGCTGGTGCAGATACCGCTGCCTTGTGGAAAGAGATGCTAGATGGGAAGTTTCCATTCAATTAGTTTCCCCAACGAGTGGGGAGTCCTCTACATTAAACCTCATACAGCGCAAGATGTCTAGAGGCCATTTGCGAGGACTCCCAAAAATCTCTGTACAAACACCCTCCCAACCTATGTTACTAACACCTGAAACCCTTACAGGGCAGTATATCGAAGGCTCCGACGAACTTCGGTCATCACAGCCATTTCTTTCAGCCCTCGCGAGTGATATTAGATAATCACCGACCCCGGCAACTCCGTGACAGGCGGGCCCACCCCCCAAGTCTGGACATTACCCAAAGTATGCCCCGACACAGGATAGAACCTGATGCTACTCATTCCCCGACTCCTGACGGTGCAACCTCTACGTTTTTCAAAGCCGTCTCAACTCTTTGATACTCAGCTTCAACTTGTTCTAAAACCTCCCCGGCTTTCGCAGAGAAAGGCTTGTTCGCATTGAGCCCAATCCGCGCCATGACTTCGAGTTCCTCGCACAACTCAAACAAGCGAAAAGCACCGAGAGTACCGCTAATCGATTTCAAAGAGTGAGCCGCCTGCCGTAAATCCAGCGGAGCGGCACTATTTACAGCCGCAGAGATGCCAAGCAGCAATTGGGGGGCTGTTTCGAGGTAAATTTCAATCACCTCATCTAAGGCCTCTACTTCTCGTAATCCATCCAGAATTTTTTGACTCAGACAGTTATCATCTTCTGGCGCGCCCTCAACAGTAAATTGACTGGGCGCAGGTTTTGCATCAGCAATTGTGCATTGTTGATTTCCGGTAAAAGTCAAATTCGTTAGCGCAGCCCTCGAAGTCGATCGCACTTCTAATTCACTTTTTCCCCCTATCTGTTCAGCATTGGAGTTAACAGAAACCATAGATGGAACTCGATCGCACTCCCGATTAGATCTAGATTTACAGGCGCTTAAAACTCGAACAAGTTCCTCGATTTCGATCGGCTTGCTCAAATAGTCGTCCATCCCCGCAGCCATACACTCTTCGCGATCGCCCTGCATCGCATTTGCCGTCATCGCCACCACGATCGGCCGCTCAGTATCCCCCCATTCTTGACAAATCAGCCGCGAAGCTTCCAAACCGTCCATTTCCGGCATTTGCACATCCATCAGCACCACATCGTAAGGCTGGCGGCGCAAAGCTTCGATCGCTTCGAGACCATTTCCGGCGACATCTGCGCGATACCCCATCCGCTGCAAAATCCGCAAAGCCACCTTCTGATTCACCGGGTGATCGTCAGCCAAAAGAATCCGCAGCGGTGACTGCTCGGCTAGTACAGGTATAGTTTGCAAGAAAGTCCCACGGTTGGGCTGCACTCTAACTTCTGTTGCCGATTCCCGAAAAATATTGATCAAAACATTGTAAAGCTGAGATTGTTTGATCGGCTTATTCAAAAAAGCAGCAAAATCCACATCCCAAGCCTGGGTGTCGATTTCTTGCCTACCCATCGAAGTCAGCATGACTAAAGGCAACTGTTCTCCGTCGGGATACTGGCGAATTTGCGCCGCTAAAGTCAACCCGTCCATTTCCGGCATTTGCATATCTAAAACCGCCAAGTCAAACTGTTCTTTGGCAGCGAGCCACTCTAAAGCCAAACGAGCCGAACCAGAAGTTCGAGTCACCATTCCCCAAGACTGAGCTTGGAGAGTCAAAATTTGGCGGTTGGTAGCATTGTCATCCACAATCAGCACTCGCTTTCCGGCTAATTCAGGTTGAGAATTGCTCAAGTTAAGTGGCAAGGAACAATGGCTGGATGAAACGATCGTCGTGAAATAAAAGGTAGAACCCGTCGATTTTAAATTTTGGGCGATCGACTTGCCAGCAAGTGTTGATTTGGGAGAGGAACATTGTTCGGTGATGTCTTCAGATGCTCCCCATTCCCCATCCCAAACTGCTGCTTGAAAATCTTCGGGAGGACACCCGGCCAAGTTGCCCATACTTTCCACCCACATCCGGCCGCCCATCATTTTGACCAAACGCTTGCTAATTGCCAAACCCAATCCCGTACCGCCGTAGTGTCGGCTTGTGGAAGAATCAACCTGGCTGAAAGATTTAAACAGCCGATCCATGCGATCGCTTGGAATACCGATGCCAGTATCTTTAACCGCGAATTGTATTTCGTATGTTTGGTTAATTGCTAATTTTTCGCTATTAATTACTGCTGGTTCTGTGGCGATCGCAAAGGGCACTGACATCTTTCTAGCAGTGCAGGACACCACAACTTCTCCAGTTGCTGTAAATTTAACTGCATTGCTGAGCAAATTGATTAAAATTTGCCTCAAGCGGGCGCTATCGCCGATCGCCGTGGATGGTACTGAACGGTCGATCAAATAACCCAATTCGAGTTGTTTTTGTGCCGCCTTAGCAGCTACCAAGTCGAGAGATTCCTCAATGCAAGTGCGGATGTCAAAGGGATGTTCCTCCAAGTCCAATTTGCCCGATTCAATTTTCGAGAAATCTAGAATATCGTTAATCAGAGTTAGCAAGGCATCGCCGCTGCTGCGGATAGTTTCTACAAAATCCCGTTGTTCGGAAGTTAAGCGGGTATCCAGCAGCAAGCCTGTCATGCCGATGACCCCATTCATCGGGGTGCGAATTTCGTGGCTCATGGTGGCCAAAAATTCACTTTTGGCTCTGGTAGCCGCCAGTGCTTCGTCGCGGGCTTTTGCCAAATCGATGTCTGTTTGCGATAGTTCGAGTTCACTACCTACCCACTGAGCCATCAGTTTCACCAACTCTCTATCTACAACTCGGAACGGTTCGCAAAGAGGTGTTGAACTCCAGAAGCACAGGGTGCCGTAAACTTTACCGGCCACTGTTACGGGAATGCCCATGTAAGCTTCTATATTGAAGGCCTCGTCGAGATTGTTGAAGGAAAAACCCGAATATCTGATCGACTCAAAGTGAAGCGGTTCTTTGATCGTTGCCGTAGCCACGCAGAAGGTTTTTTCCAAGTCATAGATTTGTCCTTTGACGATCGACCCGTCTGGACACTCAACAGCAATGATTTGATAGTTGTCGCCTTCAATAGCCGACAAAATCCCAACCTCTAGCCCAAACTGTTGGCATCCCATAGCCAGCAGTTCTTGGAGGCGCAAATCAAAGGTAGAGAAGCGGTTGAGCGGGTCTGTACCGGGAGCCGAAGTCACTTGATACAAAGCTTTAATTGCAGCTTCGCTTTCTCGCAGTTCTTGTTCTGTTTGCTTTCGCAGGCTGATGTCGCGCGAGATGCCGATAATTTCTTGCACTTCGCCGGAAACCTTGTCGCGGATGGTGCGGCTGGTGGTTTCAAACCAGATGTATTGGCCGTCTTGGCGGCGGACGCGGTAGCTGACGGTGTATGTAATTGGCAGCGCCATTACTTTTGTGTGTGCTTTGGCGATATCTTCTAAATCCTCGGGGTGAAAATAATCCTTGGGGAGGCGGCCGATTAGTTCCGATGGTTCGTATCCCAGCAATGCGTGACAGGCGGGCGAGACGTAAACAAAAACGCCTTCGGGGTTGTGTCTGCTGATCATGTCGGTTGAGTTCTCAGCCATCAACCGATAGCGGTCTTCGCTTTCATTGCGTTCGACTTGAGAATTACTCAATGCTTCTAGCATCCGGTTGATGGCGTCGGCCAGGCCGGAGAGTTCATCTGCTCCGGGCATCTGAACGCGCAAGTCTGGGTCGCCGTTGGCTGCGATGTTGCTGACACTGGTACTCAAGTCATGCAATCTCGCCAAGACTAATTTTTCTAGCAATAACAGGGCGATCGCGCTAAATATTAAACCTACTGCCAATATCGACAAAGTAAACAGCTCCAAGGTAGCTTGACCCTGGCGATAGATGATGCGATCGACCTCTACTCGCAGCAGCAGCCCTAGGTTGCCACTGATGTCCCGAATCAGCGCATATCCTGCGACTTTGCTTTCACTGACTGGCTCGACTAAAATTTCTACTGATTTGAGGTGGGAAATCTGGAGTTGGCGATTTTCCACCAGGCCCGATTTAGGTACTACCAAGGTGCCCAGGCTTGAGTAGCTCGTCGCTCCCACTTTAAAATTTAAACTCGGTAATCTAAAATCCACTGACAGGTGAGTCAGTTCTGACAGCAAACCGATTTCGGTGCGATCGAGATAGCGCCCTAGTATCAGCGTCCCCTGGGCTGGGCCTTCAGCATTACTGTTGAGGATCGGCTTTGAAGCAATCAGCAGCGTGGCTTCTGGCAGGGTGAGGACGCCTGTTTTATTACGTCCCGGGCGATCGCCCAGAGTACCAGTCCCAGAATTTAGGAGCGCCTCTGTCAAGTGCTGTTTTAAGTTTTCGGGAATCGGGATTTCGGTTTTGGACTTGAGGTCGAAACCTTTACTGAAGACGGTCTGACCCTTGGAGTCCAGCAGCACCAATAAATTTAGCCTTAAGTAAATAAATGTGGAATCCACCAAATTTGATTTGACAAAATCAGCATTATGTGTATTGACAAACGAGTAGGTGTCGTCCCACTCAGCGTAATCTCGTGCACTGGTGTCTAAATTCGACAAATCATCATCTAAGGCATCCAAAGCCCGCGCGACATCCAGGCGGACGTACTGGGCCTCCAGGTTGCGGAAATCGTGCAGCAAGATGGTTGATGCAGTGGCATAGAGAACCACAATTAGGCTGATCAGCGCAGCACCGACGATTAATAGTGTTTTTTTGCGGAGTTGCATGGTGTCGCCCTCCTCACGGTGCTACTAGGCAACTAGCCTGTGGAGGTTGTTTGAGATGTAAATCGTTAAGCATATCGACAGGGCCTGGGTGTGTTGACGCTTGCTGGGCTGTTCAAGCCATTGGTATGCCCAAGGTATCGGGTATCTCGCCCATCACAGTCTAATGTAGTATTTCCATGCCTTTAGTTCCTTACTGATTATCCATAGTCTATAAACTACGAGTTATTACCTCAATATCAGTATTTTCTCTGATTCTAACGGGTCAATCGGAAAACAATTAAAGTTTGATACTGCCGGATGTTGGCGACGGGAGGCTGGTTTTACAGATGCTGGGTGGATGGCCTCAAGTATTACTCTAGCTACAAATTAATAGTGCGATCGCTCCCCCGGTTGGGCGTAGTTTTGTCAAAAAAAAGGTGCGCCTCCAGAAGCTTTGTGGAATATTTTAAGTTATTTTCGCTCAGTATTTTTGATTAAGTTTTTTGGCGCGAGGCTTTCCCTTCCCCAAAAAATATCAAAGGGAAAACCGATCGTTTTCCCTTTGATATTTGGTATTAATCGACTTAACTGCGATGGTTCGACTCCGCTCACCAACCATCGAGTTTTTGTGATTTCTGACTGCTGACGAATCAGGAATGCCTAATTTCGATCGCCTTTACCGGAGCACAGCTAAAGCACCAGCACCGGCTGACGCCGCGGCCGAGGAAAGAGCGGTAAAAAACAGCCACCAAGCCGCAACTTCTGCTGCTTTGCGAGTTTCTTCCGCTTTTTGTTCCGCTTGCAATTTGATGCTTTCCAGGCGGATTTGCGCTGATTGATGCAAGCGTTCGGCTCTTTGCAGGACGGTGTTTCGGCTGCTTTCGATTTGGTCGATCAAGCGGTTCGCGTCTGCTTCGGAAATGTCCTCGCGGGAACTAATGAGTGCGACTATTGTATCGCGATTGAATTGACTGAGCCGATCGCGCAAAGCATCAAATCCGGCTTGCGGATCGTCAAATAACTGACGAACATCCCGCGTGATACCTTCGTAATTGAGTTCAGGTCGATCGAGAGAATTGAGGTAATCCCGAACCTTTGCCAGAATCCCGTCAATTACAGACTGAATGCGCTCCTGTATTTTCTGAATTTGCTGTTGGAATTGGTCGCGCACCGACACAATTTGATCGACAATGCGATTAGCTTCTGCTTCCGAAATATCCGGCCGCTGAGACAACAGAGAAACGATTGTCGCTCGATCGATATGCGACAGCCGATCGCCCAAACTGTAAGCGCCGACTTTTGGGTCATGCAGCAGCAGTTGCAAGTCACGCTTGATGGCTTCGGGATTTAATTCTTCCTTGCCTGTATGGCGCAAATAATCTGCTAAAACACCCTGAAAATCTTGCACTTGAATTTGCATCCGTCTTGCTAAACGGCGCGGCGCTTTCACAATCGAGCCAATTGTATCCTGCACTTGGTCGATAATTTGATTAACTTGTTCCTCGGTCAAATCTTCTCTTTGAGAAAGCAGTTTTACCCAAGTTTCGCGGTCAAATTTAGACAGGCGAAATCCCAGGGCTAAAGCTCCTGCTTTGGGATGTTCCAGCAATTTGGTCAAATCGCGCTTAATCCCTTCAGGATTAAGTTCTGATTTGCCCGTATTCCGCAGATAATCTGCCAGCGCAGTAGTTGTTTCGTCGTACTGTTCCTTAGCTTTGTCCGCAATCTTTTGCGGTGCGTTCAGGGCGCTATGCCAAGTCTCTTCTGCGCTGTCTAGGAGTTGATTCACTTGGTCTTCGCTGAGGTCTTTCCGCTGAGATAGCAATTTTACCAAAGTTTCGCGATCGAACTTAGAAGCTCTCGATTTCAGCGCCCACATTCCCGCTTCGGGATTATCTAACAGGGTTTTGAAATCGCGCTTAATGCCTTCGGGATTGAGTTCCGCTTGGCCCGTAGACTGCAAGTATTCTTGCACTTTTTGCCACTGGTTGTCTAGGCGGACTTTAGCTGCTTCTTGCAGGCCTTGAGCATCTGCCAAAACTACATCTTTTGTCCTTTCCAACTCTTTAACAATCTGTTCTACTTCCTGAAAGCCGAAGTTTTCCCGACCTCTGAGGATTTGGACGAAACTATCGCGGGTGTAAGGAGCAAGCCGATCGCGCAACTGTTCGTAAGTAGCATCGTCATCTTCTAGAATTTGCTTGAAATCCTTGTCAATACCTGCTGCTGTCAGTTCCTCTTTTGGCGTCAAATTCAAATATGTTTCCAATCGCCACTGCAAATCGCGGGTTTTTTCTTCCTCCTCCGCCAAAATAACTGTGTTTAAAACTCGCTTTCTAATAGCTTCCAATTCATTAACAATTTCTTTGATTTTGCTTTGAGTAAACACTCCTCTGCTGGCCAGAATTTCTGCAAACTTTGACTGATTGAGTTTTTCTAATTCGCGGCGAACTGTTCCCGGATCGGCGGTGGGATCGTAGATAACTTCTCGAAATTCGCGCTCGATAGTTTGCGGGTTCATCTGCCAGGAATAAGCATTGAGCAGGTAGTTTTCTACATCGGCTCGAATAGGGCTGTAAGGTTCTGGTTCGCCTTTGACTTGAGCGGTAATTTTATCAGTTTGCTGGCTAACTTTGTCTTTGGCTGTTTTTAACTGACCGACTACTTTTTCCACATCGAAGTCAGAAATATCAGTCCGTCCCAATACTATTCCCATTAAAGCATTGACTGCCATTGTCGTTGCTTGGGACATCATTGTTGGGCTTTGTCCTTGATTTTGACTCCCCAGATTTCCCAGGGCTTGTTCTACTCTACTTGTCAATTTATCTGAGAGCAATTCTCCAGATTTTGCCGATTTGAGATATTCTACTAATTGGGCAATCCCGTCTGTTTGCTGTCCTTGTTTTCCTACTTGTTTCCAAGCGTCTTGGAGTTGGTCTACAATGCGGTTGACGTCGCGTTTTGATAGGTCCGATCGCGAACTGACTAATTCTACAAGGGTTTGGCGATCGAGATTGGGCAAATTTTCGCCAGCAATAGATTTGAGTTGCGGATCGTTGAGCAATTTTTCAAACTCACTCCGCATCCCTTTGATGTCTAATTCAGGCGGTTTGAGGCTGTGAATATAGTCTTCGACGTTTTCCCGCAGACTTATGGGATCGATCGCGCTACCGAGCTCGTGGCCCACTGCTGCTGCTGCGGCTTTGGCTGTGGCCACCACTTGATTGCTGGCTGCTTTTGCGCCCAGGGCGGCGGCTGCGGTGCCGACAATCGCTTGAAAGCCTGATGTGGCGGTGTTGACGACGGAACCGATCAGGGAACCGACGGTGGTGGAGCTCACCCACACCAGCATGGAGAAGTAGGTGGCCCACACGACTAAGCCGACGATCGCACCTAAACCGGGGCTGCTAATCAAGCTGAGTTTAACTGCTAGCAAGCAGGCGAAGAATAGGGCGATGGTAACGGTGATTAGCGTCCAAGTTCCTACCTTTTTACCGATGTGCCGCACTTGGGGGCTGTCGCCGTCAGCAGGGGAACTTTCGTGGGATTGATTTCCCATGTAAGAAAGGCCGGCTGCTACTGATAAGTTGGTTAGCAAGAGTTGGAAGGCGAAGGCGAGTACAACTCCAGCTATTAAGGCGATAAAAAATTGTGGCCCGGAATACAAGAGTGCTGCGTCTTCTGCGGTGTTGACAGTCCGTTGTGCTGGTACTTGGGCGAGCCAGAGGCTGATATTATACATTGGTGGAGTTATTGGCAAGTTTTGATACATAGTATATTCCTCGTTAAGGGGTGGGTTCGCAGGTTTGAGTGAGTTGGTGCGCGCGATCGGCTAATGTATAGTTTCTGTTTTTTGCTCTCAATACCAGCATCACCTGATTAACGAGCTAAAGCATCCCCCTACAGTCGGAAGTATATATAGCAGTTCTCAATAAACTGAGGTATGCCCTAGGCCCTAGGCCCTAGGCCCTAGGGCGTGTTTTCAAAGTCTTAGATCCCCCCCAGCCCCCCTTAAAAAGGGGGGAGAAAGAGTCTCAAAGTCCCCCTTTTTAAGGGGGATTTAGGGGGATCGGGATCTGATTGGAGAGTTTGAAAACACGCCCTAGGCCCTAGGCCCTATATCAAGCGTGCACCGCACTGTTACCGAGAAAGGCTATTTGTGCTAAATGAAACTTTACGAATAGTCAGAAACCGGGTTTTTGCAGAGAAGACACGTTACACCTCGTAGAAACTGCTAAAAACCCGGTTATGAAGGTTTACGAGTAGTCAGAAACCGGGTTTTTGCAGAGAAGACACGTTACACCTCGTAGAAACTGCTAAAAACCCGGTTATGAAGGTTTACGAGTAGTCAGAAACCGGGTTTTTGCAGAGAAGACACGTTACACCTCGTAGAAACTGCTAAAAACCCGGTTATGAAGGTTTACGAGTAGTCAGAAACCGGGTTTTTGCAGAGAAGACACGTTACACCTCGTAGAAACTGCTAAAAACCCGGTTATGAAACTTTACGAGTAGTCAGAAACCGGGTTTTTGCAGAGAAGACACGTTACACCTCGTAGAAACTGCTAAAAACCCGGTTATGAAGGTTTACGAGTAGTCAGAAACCGGGTTTTTTACCGAGATACTGCATTAGAGCCTTTAACTAAAGTAAAAAACCCGGTTTCTTTAGTCGGGGTGTGGCTATGCCATCATTAATCAGAGAATGAAATGAATTATGAACCATGAAAACCCCCGTTAAACTTAACGAATAATTGGTTAAAGAAGCCTTTCGCTTAACCAATTTCAAGACAGAAAAAGAACTAATTGACTTGGCTTTGCAAGAATTAATTCGCACCAGCAAAAAGCGGAACCTACTTGATTTAAGCGGACCAATTCAATTGGCCACCTTCACATTCTTTTAACTCAGGCTAAAATCATCCTCGAACAGTTGTTTCCCGGCTTGCAAAACGAACTTGTAGCTGCTGATGTTCCTATCTTAGATCCGAAGTCGATCGCCTGGTTTAGTCCCGCAGGTTGGGCACCGCAATTTACCCCAGATCTAAATGATTTAATTATGTTCAGTCGGGATTTACTAGATTGGGTAGTTCGCCGCCGATTGGCTGAAAATACCAACTTGCATTTTCAAGAAGGAGGAACAGTCACGGGATTACTGCTAAATGCCGATCGCCAGTCGGTGACAGGAGTGTCGGTGCGTTTTCGCGATCGAAGGCGATCGCTGGTTTGTGACTCTCGCTGGAGGCGATCGGGCTGTTAGTCAATAGAAGAATGCTAAGGGTTAAGTAAATCAACCTAATTAAACGTAAAACGCGATCGCTGTTAGCTCCCCGACTTATTGAAGAAGTCGGGACTCTATCGACATTATGGGACATTTTTGTCCGTAGGTCGATCGGCAATTAGGGCGATCGCACCTACCATAATTTTGTGCTCTTGCACCTGAATTCTCCCGTGCAGCGTTTCTGCCGTATCATCAGGGAGTATCGGCACCGCTGCTTGCATTAAAATCGGGCCGCTGTCTACTTCTAAACGAGCGATATGCACCGTACATCCAGTGATTTTCACACCCGCTTTCAGCGCTTGCTCAACCGATCTAATTCCCGGAAAACTCGGCAGCAAACTGGGGTGAATGTTCACAACTTTGTCGGGGAAAGCATCGAGCAAAACTTTGGTAACTATTCGCATCCAGCCTGCCATGATCACCCATTCTACATCATGTTCTTGGAAAGTTTTGACAATTTTTGTATCTAATTCTTCGCGGCTTTTGCAGTCGCGGTGATTGAGGAGAATTGAGGGAATACCGTATTTTTCGGCTCGCGCTGCGGCTTTGGCTTCGGGGTTGTTGTAAATTAATACTTGGACTTGAGCGTTGAGTTGTTGGTTTTGAATTGCTTGGGCAATTACCTCAAAGTTGCTACCGCTTCCAGAGGCTAAAATTCCTAGTTTTAATGGCTGGCTAATAGCCGTATTTTTTTCAACTCCAGCGGGAGGAATTGCGGGAACAATTAAACAATCTATAGAATTGGTATTTGCTGCTATCATAAAAATTTTACCGTCCTATGAAAGAAGAATTAACTGGGCATCTAAAGTTGGCTAGGTCACTATAGCGGTTGTCAAATAAGTGAGGTACTGATCGAGGCTAATCTGTAGGGTGCGTCGCTGTGAGATGTTCCATTGAACTTGCAAATTTTAGCGACGCACCTTACCTATCCGATCAAGGCTATATTTCTCGAATTGTACCATCTACATACCTGCTAATCTGCTCGAACGACAAAAAAATCATCCCTGAGAATCGAATAAATTTTGAGATCCCAATATCTGCCTTTGACAAATAGCTGCTGTCGCAATATTCCTTCCAATTGCATCCCCACTTTTTCCATCACGCGGGCTGAACCAATATTATTAACTTCACATTTAGCCTCAATTCTATTCAGCAGCATTTCCCGAAAGCCGAACTCCATAATTGCATTGACAGCCTCACTCATGTATCCTTGATTCCAATATTTGCGATCCAGCGCGTATCCAATTTCACCGCGACTGTGTGTCATACTCCATTCCACATATCCGCAAGTGCCGATCAATTTTTTCTCGGCTTTATGAACTATTCCCCAATCTACAAGTTCTCGTCTTTTGTACATTTTCAGCAGCGACTTTAGAAAATACTTAGTCTCTTCGATCGAGCCATGAGTAGACCACATTGTGTATTCTGATACTTGGGGGTCGGCAGCATACTCAAACATATCGTTGGCATCGTTTAACGTAATTTTTCTCATCAGGAGTCTATCAGTTTCTATAGAGGGCAAATTGGATAATATATCTAGAAGTTTCATTTTGACATTGACCTGTATTGTGATATAATTTAAACCTAAAAACTCCAAGCTAAAATTTTCAAGCCAATGGTGACAATAAAATCTGGGCGTTTTAACTGGTTGGACAATGAGTCGATCGCAGCTTGGACTTTCCTCGCGCCGGCTTTGCTGTTTCTGGGTATTTTTTTGATTTGGCCGATCGGCTATTTATTTTACCTCAGCTTTACCAGTGGCAGTTTTACCCAGTCGGGTATCCGTTTAATTGGCTTAAAAAACTACTGGCGCTTGCTCGACAACCCGGATTTCTGGCAAGTTCTCCAAAACACCATCTATTTTACTACTGCTACAGTCATTCCTAGCTTAGTTATTCCCTTGGGTTTAGCAGTCTTGCTAAATCGATCGTTTGCTGGGCGAGGCGCTCTCCGTACCGCCTATTTTATTCCTTCTATTACCTCTTTAGTTGCCGTTGGCTTGGGTTGGCGCTGGCTGTTTCAAACCGAAGGCCCAGTCAATAATATACTAATGTCGATCGGCCTCAATCCGATCCCTTGGCTCAGTAGCACAGTTTGGGCAATGCCAGTCATAATTCTTCTAAGTATTTGGAAACAATTAGGCTTTAATATGGTAGTATTTTTAGCAGGACTACAAGCAATTCCGGTCAACCGCTACGAAGCCGCAGAATTAGATGGAGCTAATGCTTGGCAGCAATTCCGGTACATCACTTTACCCGGTTTGCGGCCGACTTTGGTGTTTGCTACTGTCACAACTGCTATTTTTACCCTGCGGAGTTTCGAGCAAGTTTATGCGATCACTGGTGGCGGCCCTTTGAACTCTACTAATTTGCTAGTTTATTATATTTACGAGCAAGCTTTTTCGCAATTTGATTTTGGCTACGCAGCCGCCGCGGCAACTTTGCTGATGGCTGTGGCTTTGGTATTAGTTTATTTGCAACTAAAGGTTTGGGGCGAAGATTCTTGAGTCCTGTTGAAAGAGGTAGATTGCGATTTACGGTTGCGTGGAGGCGGGTTTATTGAGATTGTTGGTAGTTGTTAGATATTGTTGGTGAACCCTTCGACTACGCTCAGGGCATCGCCCGCCCCTACATAATTATTGATATTAGTGGGGGCGGATTTGTTTAACTTGAGGGAAAAGCAGGGGCTGCTAAAAGTCAAGTTGCAGAACTATTGGATGATATGGAAATAGTAGGCTGCAACCAGAAAATTGATACCTAGTAGTACCAAAAACCAGGCCATCCGAAAGGTGTAAGGTGGCTTGCCCGTTTTCATCACGGATTCGGATTTTAGTTGATTCTTCACTATCTCTGCCATAGGTCAAACTCCTAATTAATCTTTGACACTCCCCAGCTATCAAGGCGTGGGGATTCTTGGTTCTAGCGACACACCTTAAAACTAGCTATCCTTGCGGCAATACTTAAACCAAATATCCGTTCAAAGGAACCAAATATCGAGCCTAATTTAGTTAGTCCCAGAGGGTTTGATCTCCCCAAGCGTTCGAGAATTACTTCTCATGTTACCGGATGTCCTACGGTACGTTTTAACTTCCCAAAATTTACTTTTCTGATTTGGGCTGACATTAGTCAGCCTAGCTATGTTTTTCGTGGTTTTCGCCACCCACTAACCATTATTGTTTTCCGACCCGTCGTTTGAGCTTAGTGTCTCATGTGTATCGGCGGTTATTCTACCTGTGGCATAAGTATTATTGTACTCTATTTTAAAGAGAATGCAAGGAAATTTGAAAAATAGATATTAAATGCTTGAATGCTTATAAGGTAGACCCTTAATTAAAGCCATCCTATAAGGACGGGGCTTTAGCCCGACGCTACGCTCCGCCCAATTTTGTGGTAACTAGGAATTTATACTGAGTGGGATTAGTTTTAATCGCTCTCTCCGGCGTGGTAGGAACTGCGGACGAGAGGGCCCGATCGCACGCGCCCAAAGCCCATCTCCCCCGCGATGCCCCCCAAATGGTCAAATTCAGCGGGAGTCCAGTATTTTCGCACTGGGAGGTGTTCTAGAGATGGTCTCATGTATTGACCGAGGGTGAGTCGATCGCACCCCGCAGCCCGC
Source organism: Microcoleus sp. (assembly GCA_042408215.1). Taxonomy (GTDB): domain Bacteria; phylum Cyanobacteriota; class Cyanobacteriia; order Cyanobacteriales; family Microcoleaceae; genus Microcoleus. The sequence continues at coordinate 689,796 of JAYFMW010000006.1, forward strand.
AAATCGGCCATCGCTGCGACTATCTCCGCTTCCGTTTCCCCGTGCCCCAACATCAAACCCGATTTGGTGGGAATGCTGGGGTCAAATTCCTTAACAATGCGGAGAACGTCCAGGGAGCGATCGTACTTGGCCCCCCTCCGCACAAGCCCTTGCAACCGGCGCACTGTCTCAATATTGTGGTTGTAACAAGCCGGTTTAGCCTCCACAACCGTCCGAATTCGCGATCGCTGCAATTCATCTAAGGGGCTGCACGTCTCCACATCGGGGGCGGGCACGGGGGCGGGCACGGGGGCGGGCACGGGGGCACCGCCCCTACCTCCCCAAAAATCTGCTGTTAGTACCTCAATTTGAGTATCGGGGTTTAATTGTCGGATGGCTGCGATCGTCATCGCAAACCAACCTGCACCCCCATCCGGCAAATCATCCCTCGCCACCGAAGTCAGCACCGCATAGCGCAAACCCAGCAGATTTACTGCTTCCGCTACCTTTTGCGGTTCTTCGGGGTCGAGGGGCATGGGAGAATGACCTTTATCTACTTGACAAAATGCACAGGCGCGGGTGCAAGTTGGCCCCATTAATAAAAAAGTTGCCGTTTTTTGGGCATAGCACTCGCCCCGGTTGGGACATCTGCCCTCCTCGCAAATTGTGTGAATTTGCCGCTGCTTAATGATTTTTTGTACTTCGGAGAGTTCGCTAGCTTTGCCAATTGGGCGGCGCAGCCACTCCGGTATCAGCTCAATTTCAGCCCGCATTTGGGCGGAACTTGCTTTGGCTGCGGGAGTTTGAGGGGCTTGGGATGGCATAATATGAAGTGCGATCGGGTTAATGCTGTCGATCGTAGCCGAAATCAAAGTCCCCTGAACTTTGCAAGAATCCTGCCCAAAATCCAAATCGCCCTCAGTTGTAGCAAAAACTAAACTCAGACAGGATTCTGGGCAGAATCAGGTCTTTATGTCATATAGAATGAATTTAGCCGATCGGATTTAGGTGAAAAACCTTGGTAGTATGTTACATCCTATAGGAATAAGTAGCCTCTACAGTATCAAAGCAAATAATCAGATTGGCTAATTGCTGTCAGCGAAAACCAAGCGGTCAGCAAAATTATAAGTGCTTGTAGAGATTTCTACGGGCATTGGTTAATATGTATTTGTTAGCAAATGTTAGCAAAAAAGTATCGGTTGCAAATCATCACTCATTACTGAAGGAGTCAGTCGTGGCTGGTCAAAAAATCTTAGTCATCGATGACAGTAAAGTCATCCGCGTCCGAGTCCGAGAGATGTTACCCCAGGGTAACTGTGAAGTTCTAGAAGCAAAAGACGGGGAAGAGGGACTAAAGCTGATCCGTGAAGCCCGTCCCAATCTAATTATGTTAGATTTCCTACTGCCCAAAGTCAGTGGTTGGGAAGTGTATCAAAAAGTTCAAGCCCATCCCGAACTGTCCAAGATCCCCTTGGTGATCATGTCTGGTAGGGAAGAAGAAGTAATGGAGAAAATTCCTAAACCCTTTGAGAAGCATTTTTTTGCATTTATCGCCAAACCCTTCGAGAAAAAGCAGCTAACCGAGGCGATTAAATTAGCGATGGTATTGGCTAAAAAGAAACCAGTACCAGAAGCCCCAGCCACCCCTGCTGCCGCACCGAGTTCGGGAGCAGGTGCTGCTGAAATTCAGGCGATGACCCTGAAAATGGCCAAAATGCAAGCTGAAATTGACACACTCAAGAAACAAATGACTCAGGTGATTACTATCATCAAGCAAATGAAGTCGAAATAATGCTGCTTTCCCAAGGTAGAAGGTAGAAGACAACTTTCACACCTTGAAAGTTTCTCTAATCAATTAAAAGTTACCCATCAAAACAGGGAGGAAATTATTATTAATCTTTAGCTGAAATTTTTTATTTGCCGATCGTCCCGCACTCAATTATCAACTCCTCAGTCTCATTTTTTTTGTTCATGACTAACGACTATTCCGATTTTTTGCCTCAACTGCGTGCCTCAACTGAGCAATTATTGAAAAGATTAGACTGTTTCGATCGAGCACAGGTATTAGCGATCGGAGATTTGACCTTGGACGAGTTTGTTACCGGACAAGTAGAGCGAATTTCCCGCGAAGCACCAGTGTTGATTTTGCGCTACGAAAATACTCGGCAAGTACCGGGAGGTGGCGCAAATGCTGTCTATAATTTAGCCAAACTGGGAGGCCAAGTAAAAGTTGCTGGTTTGGTGGGAAAAGATGACCAAGGAAAGGCTTTGTGCGGTATTTTTGAGGCTGCGGGAATTGATACGGCTGGCATTTTCGTCGATTCCCAGCGTCCAACAGTCACCAAAACTCGCATTTCCGGGCACGCGCGGCAGTCTGTGACTCAGCAAATCGTCCGAGTCGATCGCAAATCCGACGAGTTACCAAATTTAGATTTGCAGTTACAATTAGCAGATTATATCCGCCAGCAAATACCGACAGTAGATGCAGTGGTTTGTTCCGACTACGGCGACGGAGTGTTGACTAATTTGGCGATCGAATCGGCTGTTGTTCGTGGTAAAACAATTGTGGATGCTCAAACAAATTTGCAGCGATATTCTGGAGCAATGTTATTTACTCCGAACTTACCAGAAGCCGAACAAGCAGTCGGATATGCTATTAATAATTCTCAAACTTTAATGCAAGCAGGACGCGATTTGTTGAACTTAACTCAAGCTCAAAAAATCCTAATTACTCGCGGTGAAGAAGGGATGAGTTTATTTGAAAGGGTGAAGGTTGAAGCCATCAAAAACTCACCCCCTCCAACCTCCACTTGCCAATCCGGGGAATTTTCAATTCAAAGTTGGGATATTCCCCCTTTTAACAAGACTGATGTATTTGACGTAACCGGTGCTGGGGATACAGTAGTAGCAGCAATGACTTTAGCTTTGTGCGTTGGTGCATCTGGTTGGGAAGCGGCGGTTTTGGGCAATTTAGCGGCTAGCATTGTCGTGCGTCAATTTGGTACGGCGACGACAACAACAGAGGAGATGAAAGAAGCTCTGAAAGCGATGATTTATGAGTAGTAATTTGGCCGTTGGCCGTTGGCCGTTGGCCGTTGGTTATTTGTTGGTAGGAAGAATTAAGAATTAAGAATTAATAACTAATTCCCAATTCCCAATTCCCAATTCCCAATGACCAATTCCCAATGACCAATTCCCAATTCCCAATTCCCAATTCCCAATTCCCAATTCCCAATTCCCAATTCCCAATTCCCAATTCACCAATTCCCAATTCCCAATTCCCAATTCCCAATGACTACTTACTTGTTTTCAAAATTAGCCCCTTGTCATCAATTTTCAAACCAGTATTCGGAAAATCGCTTTTCGTAAGACTACGAATCAACCCCACACTTCTAAAATCCTCATCCACAGAAGGAAGGCCCCGCCCATCAAGTTCCACTGGGATAATCTTACCAGAAACAAAATCCCCTTGTGGATTCATTTTCACATCCAAAATCAGAGATTGACCGAGTTCTCCAGCCGTCGAGAGGGTGCGGTATCCCATAAAATTACCCAGCGAATACGCAATCAATTTCCCTTTGTAAAGTTCCAAAGCTCTCGTAACGTGCGGGCCATGTCCCAAAATCAAATCCGCTCCCGCATCAATCATAGTTCGCGAAAACAAAACCATATTTCCCCGGTTTTCTCCGTAAAAGAACTCAGTTTTATTTCTCACATTGAGAGCACCCGTTCCTTCAGCTCCAGCATGAACTGAGATGACTACAATATCAGCCTTTTCCTTAGCTTTTTTGACAATTTCTGACCCCGCTTTCAGTTCCAGTAAGGAATTGTGAACTTCGCCATAGTTGCTGAAACCGATAAAAGCAAAGTTCACACCTTTGACATTTTTGTAGACAATTTGACCTTTTTTGCCAACGGACTTCATGCCGTTGCTTTCAATGTTTTTAATCGTGTCATTAAATCCCTGCTCGTTAAAATCGTAAGAATGATTGTTGGCAATATTCAAAATATTAAAGCCAGCTTCTTTCAAGATTTTGGCATAACTCGGAGGCGTCCGAAAAGCAAACAGCATACCTCCGCCGCCTCCTTTGGAACTGTAGGGATAATCGGTCATCGTGCTTTCAAAATTGCCAAACAGAATATCAGCGCCTTTAAGGTACGGTTTGACTGACTCAAATAAAAGCTCCTTTTTTTCTGGCAGTTTGTTGTAGGGGAAATTCGTGCCGGGGATGATGTCTCCAACTGCTTTGATGCTGACTGTTACTGGTAGATTGACAGGTTTTTGTGCAGCCTGAGAGGGTGATTTTGGAGCTGGGAGAGGCCGGGTGGTGGGTACTGGGGAGGGGGTCGATTCCCTAGGGGATAGCTGCGCCGCGCGTACTTTTTGTACCGCAGGCTTTGCCGTTTGAGGGTTATTGGGAGCGGTGCTTGAGGATTTGTACAGTTGAGAACCTAGAACCAAGGCAGATATGGGAACTAAAATCAGGCTGAGAGTACCGATTGAAAGCCAAGATTTGTGAGGTTTGCTGGCCACCAACTCTGGTTTTTGTGGTTGTGGCTGTGGTTGTGGCTGTGGTTGTGGCTGTGGTTGTGGCTGTGGTTGTGGCTGTGGCTGTGGCTGTGGCTGCGCTGGCTGTGGCTGGCTGGTTGGTTTTGGAGTTTCAATTGTAGCTGGTTTTGGTGGCGATTTTTCTATGGTTTGAGTCGCCGTACTTCTGACATTGGGGGTTTTTTCTATTTTTTGCAAAGCCGCAGAAATTGCGGAAGCCGATGCACTTGCGGACTCGGAAGTCAAGGGTTGTTTTAATTCTACCCTTTGAGTCCAAGCAGGCAATTGATGGTCAATCTTTCGCCCGTAAATTGTCAGGGAACATACGTTATTTGGTTGCAGTCGCTGCAAGCCTTTGACTGCGACTCTGATGCAGGCTTCTTTAGCCGGCAAGTGTTCTCCTTCCAGCAGCAAATGCAGGCTGTCTGATTCTCGACTGGCTTTAGCCGTGACGCCAAAGCTTTGTAGTGCTTGACCGATCAGAAAGGCGATCGCCTGAGCATCGCCTTCTTTTGCTAAATTTAAAATATCTTGTTGGCTCACAAATGTCTCCACTCTCACACTAAAAACCACCTCGATCTTATAACAATTTTGGCTGTACAGGATTAAATACGAATTGATTTAACTTGAACTTGCTCTCAATTGGTAGGTCTAAGGTGGGGTGTGCATGGAGCCCTAGGAATAGAGTTGGTGCGTAAGCAGATATTTTAGTCGATCGCCCAAACACTTCCATCCGGCATAATTTCCCCCTTTAAATTAACATCAGTCAAATCAGCACCCTCTTCGCGGTGAATCCGAGACACCGTTACTCACCTTCGCACCAAAAGCGATCGGGCCGATCATTCTGTTTATTTAATTTCAGTAGATTGCAACTTGGGGTACTGGGAATATAGATATAGCAGTTCTTTACTGTATTAAAAAATTAGCCGTATAAGTTTATAGTTCCCTTGCCTCAAAACCAGAACCTATGCGTTCCTTTAATCACAGGAGCAATAGTTTTAATTAGCTCAATTAAAGAATGGGAATTGAGAGAGAGGAGGTAATTGGTAAACTTTCTTGTCCTGTTTTGTCCGTCACATCCCTATTCCGACTTCTGCCGCCGAGATGGTCTTGCAAAAGGAGAGGGGGACTGCTCGTCCGCTTGTTAAACTCTTTCTCATGCCTGTTGTACCAATTTTTTATGAGGCTGCATAGAATCTGATCCCCCCTAACCCCCCTTAATAAGGGGGGGACAAGAGTGTGGTCAAAGTCCCCCTTATTAAGGGGGATTTAGGGGGATCGGAATATATGCAACTTCAAATTAAATTGGTGTTGCTGAGAACTCGACGCGGTTAGCAAATCACGCCCGCCCGAAATGCGATCGCCCCGCAAAGCTGTTTATCGCTCTGAGCACCCTAACATGGTATATAGCTGATGTTCTGCTTGCCGATCTGACTCGCAAACAGCATCCCAAACCATTGGCGAGGCCGTTTCTCCACCGTTCCCCAGTGACAAAGTTGCAATCAACTTTCCGCTTTCCGCTGTCATGGCCGAGACCACCGCAGTAGCTGTTTTACGCTAATTAGTTCAAAAACTGGCGTGTCGATCGCACAATTGTGTGACTGCTGCACCAGAGGGCTGCCATCTCAAACCATAATTTTTCCATAGTCCGACGCCAGTTCTGAGTTAGTTGAGCTCATAGCAGCTAGGATCGAGCTAACTCAAGCTTACATTAAAGCTCGTCATGCGGCGTTGCCTCTCAAAACCCCGGTTGAGTCTTATGGCGCACTACCGCTCCAGTTTATTTTTATTCACCTGCATCGCCTGTCTAGGCAGCAGTTTCAGTCCAAGTGCAGAGTCCGGGCAACAGGCCCTCAATTTGTCCTACCGCGTTTTTGCCCAAGAAACAGCTCAGACCGACTCCCCCTCGGACGATCGTCCTGAGCCTAAGCCCGAAACACCCTCTCCAGCAACCGATAGAAGCAAATCTAAGCCGTCCCAAACGTCAAAATCCAATTCCAAAATCCCCAAACCGATTGTCAATCTAATCGTTATTTTGTCTCGCCAGCGGGGGTTGTTAATCTTGAGTTTTGCCGCCGTTGCGATCACGGCAGCGGCAGTGTTTATCATGCTTAAATTAGTTGGCAATGATGAGTCAAATAATTACAAACGAAGACAAGCAAAAATCGAACGCGACCAACCAAGAAACTCTCAATTCACAAATCCCGCTTCTCAAAAAAAAATCCCGAAAATTCCACAACCAAAGGTTGATTTTGGGCCAGCAACAACTCTGCCACCCTTGGGCTACTCCTTAGATGTTACAAAAACCTACAGTCCCGAAAGTAGCGATCGACTGTCACCCTTTATTTTAGAACCGGGCGAAGCAGGATCGGAAGAGGGAGTGGATCAAAAGGACGATCGAATCAATCCCGAAGGCCGCAAAGGTTTCAACATTTCCGAAAAAACTGAGCGAGTGGATTCCCTGGCCAGTCGAGCGAATGAAATTGCCAGGCCAGAAACTTCTGAGCAACCTAAACTTGATATTATTGAAGCACTGATTGAAGATTTGCAGCACCTAAATCCAGCCAAGCGTCGCAAAGCAATTTGGGAACTCGGCCAGCAAGGAGATTCTAGGGCTGTTGAGCCGTTGCTCGACCTCCTAGCAAATTCTGACTCTAAGCAGTACAGTTTAATTTTGGCGAGTCTCTCGGAAATTGGCATTCGCACGCTCAAACCGATGAATCACGCTTGGTCAATTTCACTGCAAAATGAAAACCCCGAAGTGCGTAAAAATGCGATTCGGGATTTGACACGAATTTATGAATTGGTGAATCAAATCAGTCATTTATTGCACCGTGCTACTGACGATCCCGATCCAGAAGTTCAGGAAACAGCTCGCTGGGCCATCAATCAGTTGAACCGGATTCGCCCTCGTTCAGGAAGGGATAATTAATCATTTGTTCCCATCGAAATTATTCATCTCTCTCTGCTCTTCCTCTGCGTTCTCTGCGTTCTCTGCGGTTAAAACATTCCGGTGCAACCGAATGTGATATAACAAATAACCAATCACAAATAACCCATGAAAAATAACAAAATAAAAATATTATTTCTCTCAACTTCTGTCGGCAAACTCGGTTCTGGATTAGGCGGCGGAGTCGAACTTACGGTTCTCAACATTGCGAAAGAATTGCAGCGTCGCGGCCATAAAATAGCAGTGGTAGCGCCTGTAGATTCAGTTTTAGAATCAATTCCAGTCATCGAAATAACTGGTGATTTGCAAGTAACTGCCCAAACGCAAGATTACGCTGCTCCGATTGTGATGCCGGCAGATTCTGTGCTGGCAAATATGTGGGAATATGCTCGAAAAGTTGAGCAGGAATGGGATGTTATTGTTAATTTTGCCTACGATTGGTTGCCGTTTTATTTGACACCATTTTTTAAGACTCCGATCGCACATTTGATCAGCATGGCATCCCTTTCGGCATTCCTCGATCGCATAGCCGAACAAATAGCAGTCCAGTTTCCTGGTACGATCGGAGTTCACACCGCGAATCAAGCCCAAACATTCGCCTTTGCTGATGGATGTCAGTTGTTGGGAAACGGCATAGATTTATCCCTGTACGAATTTTGCGACAAACCAGAGTCCAAATTAGCTTGGCTAGGCCGCATCGCCCCGGAGAAAGGCTTAGAAGATGCCGTAGCAGCAGCGAAAATTACAAACATTCCCCTCAAAATTATGGGCAAAATGCAGGATGAGGATTATTGGCAAAAAATTTGTGCAGATTACCCCGATGCTCCGGTAGAATATTTAGGGTTTCTGACCACAACCCAAATGCAAGAGCAAGTCCGAAAGTGTCAAGCATTGTTGATGACACCGCGCTGGGTGGAAGCTTTCGGAAATGTCGCCGTTGAGGCCTTAGCCTGCGGTGTGCCTGTGATTGCCTACGCGCGCGGGGGGCCGGTCGAAATTGTTCGAGACGGACTGACGGGCTTTTTAGTCGAGCCTGATAGTGTAAATGGTTTGGTAGGTGCGATCGGTCGAATCGACCAAATTGACCGCAGCGCTTGCCGTAGCCAAGCAGAGGTAGAATACTCTTTAGTAGCTTTGGGCGATCGATTTGAACACTGGTTCAACTCGATCGCTGATAGTAGGGTGCGTCAGTAATAATACTGGCAAATTTTGAGAAAGATCCGCTGACTGACGCACCTTACAAGTTTATTGAACAGCAATTCAAATCTATTCTAAAATAGAGTTAAATAAACTCTTAATCAACCACAAAAAAAGACAACAAAAACAACTATGGCAACCGAACGTTTAGTGCTTTTATCAAGTAGAGAAATCGAGAAAATGCGCCAAGCAGGCCGCTTAGCAGCCCAACTGTTGCTACATCTCGAACCAATGGTAAAACCGGGTGTCAGCACTTTAGCAATTAATGACGAAGCCGAACGCTGGACTTTAGCACATGGAGCAAAAAGTGCTCCGCTAGGTTATAAAGGATTTCCTAAATCTCTGTGCGCTAGTGTCAATCAAGTAGTCTGTCACGGCATCCCAAATGCTAAACAAATTCTTAAAGAAGGTGACATTATTAATATTGATGTAACCCCTTTAGTTGATGGTTATCATGGCGATACTTCCAAAACTTTTTTTGTTGGGAAACCTTCGCCTGTCGCTAAAAAGTTAGTGGAAGTAACAGAGGAATGTCTGAGAAGAGGAATTGCTGAAGTAAAACCGGGTGCTCGTACCGGCGACATCGGCGCAGCGATTCAAGAGTATGCGGAAGCACAGGGTTTTTCGGTAGTGCGAAATTTTGCGGGGCACGGGGTTCATCGAGTCTTTCATACGGAACCGGAAATTCTGCACTATGGGAAGCGGGGGACTGGAAAAAAGTTGAGACAAGGGATGGTTTTTACGATCGAGCCTATGATTAATGAGGGCACTTGGGAAGTGGAAATTCTCGCCGATGGTTGGACTGCTGTGACTCTAGATGGAAAGCTTTCGGCTCAATTTGAGCACACGTTGGCGGTGACAGATTCTGGGGTAGAAATTCTGACTTTACCGTAGCAATCATTAACAAACAATCTCAAAAACCCACTTCTAGATCCAAGAATTAACAACATCCCGTAGGGGCGGGTTTCACCGACAATTTCCGCCTCAAACAGACAATCTCGAAAACCCGCCCCCACCCAACAAAAAATCTAAATGCGGGTAATGTTAATGTCGATTGTCGGTGAGTGAGTTCGGGGTGGGTTTATGAGATTGTTTATTTCAGTCGTTGATAGTTGATCAAACCCGCCCCTTGTATTTTAAAAGATGTAGATTGCGATTGATGGTGGCGCGGGGGCGGGTTTACCAGATTGAAGGTTTTAGGCAATTATTTTCGGTGAACCAGCCCCTACCGGATTCATGAAAAATTCACCAAACATGATCTAACAAATAACCCATAACCAATAACCAATAACCAATAACCAATCACCAATGAGTAACATCAAATTTCTGCAACCAGGAGATTTACTGATGGCAATTTCCCCTAGCGGCACTTTGCGAGAATTAACTAACTTTGAACAAGGTGTAGAAATTTGGAAATCTCGCGGCTATCGAGTTGAATTAAGTCCCGGTTTTGACAGCCGCTGGGGCTATTTGGCCGGTGACGACGCAAACCGCCTCCGACAGCTCGCAGATGCCCTCAATGACCCAAATTGTCGCGGTATTCTATGTGCGCGAGGTGGTTTCGGCAGCACTAGACTTTTGGAAAAAGGAAAAGTGGCAGCAGCAAAAAATACCCAATCACCAATTCCCGATGCCCCATGCCCGATGCCCCATGCCCCATGCCCAATTACCGATTCCCATTCCCCGAAATGGCTGATTGGCTTTTCTGATATTACTGCTTTGCTCTGGAATTACCCTAAATTGGGCATTTGGGGCGTTCATGGGCCACTGCTGACTACTTTGGCTGCGGAACCGGATTGGTCTGTCGATCGTCTTTTTGACTATATAGAAGGTCGTCCTTTACAATCTTTGTCGGGTAAGGGATGGGGCGGTGGAAAGGCTACGGGGAGGCTGTTTCCGGCGAATCTGACGGTGGCTTCTCACTTGCTCGGAACCCCGTATCAACCGGATTTGACAGGGGTTATTCTCGCATTTGAGGATGTTTCCGAGGCTCCTTACAGGGTCGATCGAATGTTGACGACTTGGCGGATGGCGGGGGCTTTGGCGGGGGTGCGGGGCATTGCTTTGGGGCGTTTCAGTCGCTGCGAGATTGACCCGAATATTCCCAGTTTTAGTATAGAAGAGGTTTTGCGCGATCGGCTCTTGGTGACTTAAATATTCCCATTGTCTCGGATTTACCCTTTGGGCACGATGGCGTTAACGCTGCTTTACCAGTGGGAATTATGGCTAGTCTGGATGCTGATTCGGGATTGCTAATTTGTGAAGAGTAATTATAAAAATGTAGGGTGCGTCAGAGCATTCAAACCGATTGAAATCGAAATAATCAATGTCTGACGCACCTTACAAATCGGCTAAATAGTCCGGTTCGGTGAGGTTGACACTCGATCGCCGAAATTACATTTAAAATGGATTATATGTGGAAATGTCGCTGCAAACAGCCAAAAAATTTTAAAACTTTCCCCAAGAGGTTGATATGAAAGCACACAAGTTTTTAAACAGTATTACCGCCACTGTCCTAGTTGCAGGATTAGCACTCACAGGGATTTCATCCGGTGCTGTTGCTGAACAGATACAGAATAATACATTGACGGACGGAGTAATTCGCCGCACTTCCCCCATCTACCGTTTCCGAAATATGTGGACACCCGGAGCTCCCACAGAAGAATTGCGGGGTCAAGAATACACTTTTAGTGCAAAGGAAGGCGACGACATTCAAGTTTATTTAGACACCAACAGAGGTGGCGGCTTTACTCCTGTGATGGTGCTGTTTTACGGGAATAACAAACAAGTAGCTTTTACGCAAGAGGCTTCTTTTAATTATCGGATTCCCCGTAGCGGCGATTATAAACTGTTAGTGTTAGCAAAAGATGCTGCTAGGGGCGGAAATTATACACTGGAAGTTTCGGGAATTGCGGGCGACAGACGGGATCGCAATTCGCGGGATAACAGGGGAAATAACAATCAGTTAGACGGAGAACGGATTTTGCGAAATGATTTTGGTTTGCGGCCTGTGGATTGTAGCCAGAGACGTTCTCTGGTGAGAGTCAGGTTTGATGATGGAGATACGACTTATTGTGCAATACCAACTCGCGATTATCCCCAGGGAGATTATTACTATAACCCGCGCACTAGGAATTTAGATTCGGCTCGGATTGATGATCGAGGTCGCGATCGGTGTCGGGTAATGGTGGGTGGAAAATGCGTGACTAGGTAATGTGGAATGCAACAGGCTTTCCGGCCTGTTGCACAAGAAATTTTCTTAATTGTGGAACGGGCATATTGCCCGTTTATGACATTAATAAATTGGTATATTAATAATATTAATGATGTGGCAAAATGTATGAGTGTTAAAGAACTTGAAGCAGCAATTATGAACTTGTCAGTTAAGGAACTATCCGAACTTACTGCTTGGCTGATAGAGTATCGCCAACAAGTCTGGGATCGGCAAATTGAAGACGATTTGGAGGATGGGCGGTTAGATGCGCTACTTGATGAAGTTGATGCAGAGTATGAAGCGGGATTGGCTAAAGTGTTATGAAGCATCTGACTTTACCGCGTTTTTGGAACTGCTATCACCAGCTACCTCAAGAAATACAAGCCTTAGCCGATAAAAATTACGAATTACTGAAAGTCGATCCGTATCACCCTTCGCTGCATTTTAAAAAAGTTGGCAGGCGAAAGCAATTGCAATCGGTGCGAGTAGGCGATAGTTACCGAGCTTTGGGAGTTGAGAAACCTGAAGGTATTGTCTGGTTTTGGATAGGGACTCATGGCGATTACGATGCAATATTAGCTCAGAAATAAAGCCGCCGATCGAGTGTGACGATCGACGTTTCCATTTAATTACTGTCCCCAGCGAGTGGGGAGGGGCATTTCAGCGATTTTACCGCCAGCCTCGCAACCAACCAAATCCCGATCGCCCAAAATCGAACTCAGCCACTCCCCTCATCTCCCTGAGTGCCGACAGATGAATTTTTGATCGAAAAGGACGATCGCACAAGTGGTAAGCTACCAAAGGCATTAAAATACCTAAATCCGAGAAAAATTAAAATGTCAGCATTAAATGAAGTTCCCTTGCTACTGCGGGCAGCCCGTGGCGAAACCCTAGAACGCCCGCCCGTGTGGATGATGCGCCAAGCCGGCCGCTACATGAAGGCCTATCGAGATTTGCGAGAACAGTATCCATCCTTTCGCGAACGTTCCGAAATTCCCGAAGTTGCGATTCAAGTTTCCCTCCAGCCGTGGCACGCATTTCAACCCGACGGCGTAATTCTGTTCTCCGATATTGTGACACCTATGCCCGGTTTGGGCATCGACATGGATATTGCCGAAGGTAAAGGCCCGATTATCCACTCACCCATCCGCACTCAGCAGCAAATCGACGCATTGCAACCGCTGAATCCCGAAGAAAGCTTGCCTTTCATCAAAACCATCCTGCAATCCCTCCGCCAGGAAGTCGGCAACAAATCCACCGTGCTCGGCTTTGTTGGCGCACCCTGGACGTTGGCCGCCTACGCCGTTGAGGGCAAAGGTTCCAAGGATTATGCGATTATCAAAAACATGGCATTTTCCGATCCAACTTTACTACATCAGTTGTTGTCGAAATTTGCAGATGCGATCGCCGTTTACGTGCGCTACCAAATCGACTGTGGCGCGCAAGTAGTGCAGATGTTCGACTCCTGGGCGGGACAACTTTGCCCCCAAGACTACGACACCTTCGCCCTACCTTACCAGAAACAAGTATTCGAGCAAGTCAAAAAAACCCATCCTGACACACCGTTAATTCTGTTAGTCAGCGGTAGCGCCGGCGTGCTCGAACGCATGGGCAAATCTGGCGCCGATATCGTCAGCGTCGATTGGACTGTTGACATGGCTGATGCGCGGCAACGTTTGGGCCCTAACATGAACGTTCAGGGAAATTTAGATCCTGGTGTCTTGTTTGGTTCTCAAGCGTTTATTCGCGATCGAATTCTGGATACTATTCGCAAAGCAGGCCCGCGCGGACACATCCTGAATTTGGGACACGGCGTATTACCCAACACTCCCGAAGACAACGTGCGTTTCTTCTTTGAAACCGCCAAACAAGCCGACAAATTGCTTGCAGTTACAGCTTGAATTTGACAGGAATTCAAACCCCAAAAACCGTAGGGGCGGGTTCAGCAACCACCTTAAAAAGTGTAAACAGGTGAAATAAACCCGCCCCCACCCCACCGAAAATCGCATTCTCAAAAACCCGTAGGGGCGGGTTCACTCTTGAGCCTTGAAAAGTGCAAACAGGTGAAATAAACCCGCCCCCACCCTACCGAAAATCCCTGTTAACTGCTGGTAACGAGTAGAACCCGGAGATCCCCCCTAACCCCCCTTAAGAAGGGGGGAACAAGAACACTCAAACTCCCGCTTTTTAAGACGGGACAAGTATTCTCAAAGTCAACCCCTACTCCCCTTCTTAAGGGGGATTTAGGGGGATCAAAACTCAACTTTCACCTAAATTTATTGGCGACTAAAGCCTTAAATTCACACCAATAACTCTCCCCCCTTCTCCCCTTCTCCCCTTCTCCCCCTCTCCCCCCATCCCCACCCTTCCCCTTCTGCAAATGAACTCCAAAAAAATTTTCATAACGGGTGCAAGTGGCTGTATTGGTCACTACATGACCGAAACTTTAATTCAACAGACAAACCACGAACTTTACTTATTAGTTCGCAACCCCGACAAATTAAAATTTAACTGGAAAGCCCGCCCAGGAATCAACATATTGCAAGGCGATATGCGAGATATCGAGCAATATGCCGAACTTCTAAAAACAATAAATGTGGCAATTTTGGCTGCGACTGCTTGGGGCGGAACTCAAGAAGTTTTTGATGTTAATGTTAACAAAACTCTCCGCCTGATTCAGTTACTTTCACCGCAGACTTGTCAACAAGTAATTTATTTTTCAACCGCCAGCATTCTCGGCAATGATAATAACTTGCTCAAAGAAGCTGGGGAATTAGGAACAGATTATATTCGCTCGAAATATGAGTGCATGACCAAGCTATCTGAGTTGACAAAATGTGCCTCATATTACAGCACTTTACCCAACTTTAGTGTTAGGAGGAGATACCAAATAAACCAGTTTCTCACCTTTCATCTGGCATTCCACAAGTAGCAAAATGGATTGGTTTGATTCGTTGGTTGAAAGCAGACGGAAGTTTTCACTTCATCCACGGGGCTGATATTGCCACAGTCGTTAATTATTTTGTCGAACATCCGGCAGATTCCGATGAAACGCGACATTTTGTGCTAGGAAATGCCCCGATTACGGCGAACGAAGCGGTAGAACAAGCTTGCGCTTATCTTAATCAAAAGATATTTTTTAGGATTACTCTGTCACCGGGATTAGCCGATTTCTTTATTTGGCTGTTCCGAATTCAGGTAGCTGCTTGGGATAGATTTTGTATCAGCTATCGCCATTTTACTTATCAAAATTTTGTTAATCCCAAAATCCTTGGGCTGCCGAGTTATTGTGGCACAATTGCCGATATGTTAAAGACTAGCGGGATTCCGGGAAAAGATATTAAAAGTTAAAGTATTTTTATTTTGTCAAGGAGATTGTCGCCGATCGACAGTCAAATAGGATAAGATGTCAGGATTATGCCTTGGGAGTCGATCGCACTTTCAATTCGCCAGCCCGATCGCAAGTCTTATACAGATGTGAGGTTTAACATACAATGCGAGTTCTACTGGTTTATCCCCTGTTTCCCAAAACATTTTGGTCTTACGAGAAAATTCTCGAATTGGTCGATCGCAAAGTGCTACTACCACCGCTGGGTTTGGTAACGGTAGCAGCTATTTTACCACAAGAATGGGAATTTAAGTTAGTCGATCGCAACATCAGACAAATCACAGAAGCAGAATGGGAGTGGGCCGAACTTGTCATTCTCTCAGCAATGATTGTCCAAAAAGAAGACTTGCTAGACATCATTCGCGAAGCCAAACGGCGCGGTAAATCAGTTGCTTGCGGCGGCCCCTACCCCACTTCCGTACCCGAAGAACCTCAAGCAGCGGGCATAGATTATCTGATTCTCGACGAAGGCGAAATCACCTTACCGATGTTTGTCGAAGCAATAGGGCGCGGCGAAAAAAGTGGAATGTATCGATCGGACGGCGTAAAACCCGATGTTACCACAACCCCCGTTCCCCGCTTCGATTTACTGGAATTAGACGCCTACGACTCAATGTCAATTCAATTTTCGCGCGGCTGTCCATTCCAGTGCGAATTCTGCGACATCATCGTCCTCTACGGGCGCAAACCGCGCACCAAAAACCCCCAACAACTAATCGCAGAATTAGACTACCTTTACAACTTGGGCTGGCGGCGCGGCGTATTCATGGTAGACGACAACTTTATCGGCAACAAACGCAGCGTCAAACTGTTGCTAAAAGACTTAAAAGTTTGGCAAGAATCACACAAATTCCCGTTTACTTTCAACACAGAAGCATCCATCGATTTAGCACAAGACCAAGAATTGATGGAAATGATGGTAGCTTGCAATTTCAATGCAGTGTTTCTAGGGATTGAAACTCCCGACGAAGAAAGCTTGCAAATGACGAAGAAATTCCAAAATACCCGCAATTCCCTGATAGAATCAGTAGAGTTGATTGCGAAAACTGGTTTGCGAGTAATGGCCGGATTTATCATCGGATTTGACGGCGAAAAACCCGGTGCCGGTCAGCGAATTGTCAAGTTTGCCGAAGCAGCCGCAATTCCCAGCACAACCTTTGGAATGCTGCAAGCTTTGCCACACACTGCATTGTCCCACAGACTAGCAAAAGAAGGGCGGTTGCGCGACAAATCGGGAAACCTCAACCAGACTACTTTGATGAACTTCATTCCGACGCGGCCACTAGAAGATATCGCGAGGGAATATGTCCAAGCATTTTCTGATGTGTACGATGCTGAGAAATATTTAGACCGCACTTATCGCCATTTCTTAATGTTAGGTGCACCGACAGCCAAGATACCTGCTCGAGTTCCGAGTTTGATCGATTTGCGAGCACTGTTAACTGTGGTTTGGCGGCAAGGAGTTAAGCGCAGCACTCGCTGGAAGTTTTGGCATCATTTGTTCAACATTCTCAAGCGGAATCCTGCGGTTTGGGATCATTATTTGACTGTGTGTGCTCACAACGAGCATTTTCTGGAATACCGTCAGATTGTGCGGGATGAAATTGAAGCTCAATTGGCTGAGTTTTTGGCTAATGAGTCTCAGACAGTGTATCAAGAACCTGTTTCTGTTGAGGAAAAGGAAGTGCAAGTGGTTTAGGGTTGGAGAATTCAACCGCAGATGAACGCAGGTAAACGCAGATGAATGTAAGATTGTCTGCGTTTATTTTTTGTTAGACTTAGTTTACTGACTCAATCTCCGTATGTCTATAATGATAACTGTGGTACGATCGACTCGAACAACTAATTTGCGACGCGGGTGTGAGTAAGTGATTCCAGAATTCGATGAAAACGGCAATCTACCACCGGGAGTTCATTTTTGTGAATGGGAGGAGTTTGAGGAGAGATTTGGCACGACTGTTAAAAGAGAGAACATGATACTGGGCTTGAAACTGGCAATGACCCAGTTAAAAGCAGCAGGTGCTAGAACTATCTATATTAATGGTAGTTTTGTTACCAGTGAAGAAACCCCTAATGATTTTGATGCTTGTTACGATCGCGAAACTGTAGATAGGGAGTATTTGAGAATTAATGCTCCTAGATTGTTTAATCATTACGATCGAAATGCCCAAAAAGCTAAGTATCGAGGGGAAATTTTTCCATCAGACCAACCTGTAGGCAATTACGGCGACAATTCCTTTGAATTTTTTCAAAAGGATAGAAGACACAGGAAGAAAGGAATTATAGGGATAGATTTAATGAGGTGGGAACCATGATTAAAGATGAACTAGAGTATGAAGTTAGCAAAGAATGGGTAGAGAAAGTTCAACAAAACTATAGCAGCAATGGAGCGAGATGAAGAAGCAAAAAGAAAAGACTTTCTCAAGTGGGATGCAGGTCGAGGTTCGATCCAGTGTCATTTGGATCAATTGCATGAAGAAATAGCGGAATATGAAAGATTGATGGCGTGGGACAAGAGCAAGCCGATCGAAATTGTAGTTGAGAATTTTAATAAACTGTCAGAGGCTTTAATTAAAGCTCGGATGGCTGCCAAAATGAGTGAGGAAGAACTAGCGGAAATTTTGGATATTGACCCAGAACACATCAAGGAACACGAGAAAAAAAAATATCTAAATGCTAGTTTGAGGGAAATTCTTGATATTAGCTTGGCTTTGGGTTTGGAGTTTAAAACTGCTGTGATGCAGGTAGATTTTGAGGAAATAGAGGCTATTAAAGAATCAGCAGAAAGATGGCGCAAACGAAAAAGGGAGAAGGCAAGTAAAATGGCCTAAAGATTTGGATGATTTAGTCAATAAAATTGCTGAATATGTCGGCTTTGTTGGCTGTGGATTAGATAAGGCGATCGATCTTTCATTTTAGGCGGTCATCAGAAACAAGAAAGGGCGATCGATCCAGGTTGAAAAAATAGTAAGGGCGATCGCACTATCCGTGCAATCATCGCATTAGAATAGTGGAAATAGAATAAGATTGTGAGCGGTCAACAAATGGCACAAATTACCACAACAGAATTACCCCAAACCCTCCAGACTCTATTGATAGAGGTCGAACGTACCAAAACCCCTCTAACCGTCATCCATGAAGGAAAAGCATTAGTAATTATTTATCCTGCGACCACCCAAACTCTACGTCCCAGCTTTGGCGCAATGAAAGGAAGCGGTGAAATATTAGGAGATTTAATTGCTCCTGTCGCCGAACCGTGGGAGGTTTTAGAATGAAACTTTTACTGGATACCCACATTTGGCTGTGGTATTTACTCGGCGACCCGCGCCTATCGCGATCGCTTCAAACGGCGATCGCCGATTCTAACACCGAACTTTGGCTGAGTCCAATTAGCATTTGGGAGACACTCATCCTTGCAGAAAAAGGACGGATATCTTTACAGCCAGATCCTGTAACATGGGTTAACTTAGCTTTAAAAACTTTGGAAACTCGTGAAGCCCAAATGAATCACTCCATTGCGATTTTAAGTCGCGAAATTGCACTGCCTCATCAAGACCCCGCAGACCGATTCATTAGTGCCACAGCTATTTACTATGGCTTAACATTAGCTACAGTTGATGCCAACCTTACAGGCAATTCGGCACTACAAACACTCGGTTAGGCAATAGCGTAATCAAGCCATACAACTTTACTATCCTCTAATTGCTTGTTCTGCTGCTCTCTCAAATTCATCGCATTTGTTGATCAGGGTTTGAACAATCTTGATGAAGTAATTGATATCCAGTAAACTGATTTCTGCATTGTGCATTATCGAAAAAACCTGCCTTCCACCAATTTCCTCTAGACACCAAAACCCAGTTTTATACTTACTACTCTCCTTAAGAAGATATGACGAAAGTTGATGAGGAATATAATCAAAACTATCAAATTTTAAACCGCTCGGACAAGAAAACTCCAAGGTTGTGTCGTATCTCAAGATAAACACTGTCTGCGTACTTCCCGAAGCCATGTTAAATTTTATGACTGCCTTGTTAGAGTTGATGTCAGCAATTCTCCAGCCAATTTGATTGCAATATCCTCTGACTGTTGCCTGAAAGTTGTTATACGAAAACAAATCTTTTTCAATTGCCATCTACTCCTCCTAAAGTTAATGATAGTTATGAATGTAAATTACATGACAGTAGATACCTGATTGGCTGGCAAGGGATAATCTTGCCAGTTGTGCTAGTTTTGGCTAAAATTTATCAGCATTTAGGTTGACTGTCTAAACAAACCATATACTATCAACTGTTTTACCTCCTATACCTATATCAACTCGGTAGGTTTCTCGAGAATATTGGAATTCTCTCCGTGCAGCAGTTATATCCCCATTACCCTCATAACTTGTTCCTCTATTGTTTCCAAGCCAAGTAACCACTTTATCTACAGTAGCTTCAAAATCTTCATGAGCTTTTTTAGGCAGTTCAGGTGATGTTACTTTACTTTTTAACCCTTGGACCACAGCGACAGCTTCGCTATAAGTTGGGGGCTGAGAAAATTGTTGGTCTGATGTGGCTATATTTTCTCTATTCTTTTGCAATTGAGCATAGAATCTATATGTACTCATGTCTTACTCCCTTGAATCGAGTTACTCTCGTAAATATTTCTCTTATTTTCCTTACAAATCAAAGCTTTGTCTACCCCCCAAATGCTCGATTTTGTTAGCAATTTTGTTGGCTACTCCAACTCCCCCTGTGTGAAAAATGCCAGAAAATGTTGGGAAATGCCAGAAAATGTTGGTAAATGTTCGGTATAATACGCAACCAATCCCAGACATCCACCCGACTGCTGCATGAATCTTAAGGAAGTGTTAAAAATGGCTGACGAGATGGTGTTTGCTAAGACGGGTGAAGCATCTCGATAACTTACAAGAGGCAATCCTGCGCGGGACTCTGGCAAGGTGAGGACATACACCCAGATTGCCAAGGAAGTTAAGCACTCTGACTGAGAGCTAGTGTCAGGGAGGTAGGACTCGAAGTTATGGCAGATACTTTCAGAAGAGTTAGGGGAAAAAGTTAAGAAATCAAATTTTCGAGCAGCAATGGAGAGGTTGCAAATTCAATATTTTCACATTTTGCACAAGAAGACGCTGCAAATTGGTAGCGTTAACTATCTGTGGAGAGCAGACACCAGAGATCCAAACTCACATCCACCAAATCAAGAAACATCTAACCCAAAACAAACCAAAACTCTACATCAAGATTTAAGCGAAATGCCAGAGTTGGGTGATTTCTTCGATCGCACCCCTCAACTCCAAACCCTCACAACCTGGATTCTACAACAAAACAGCCGCCTCATCACCCTCACAGGCATCAGCGGCATCGGCAAAACAACCCTAGCAGTAAAACTCGTACAACAAATTAAAGACGAGTTTGAGTACGTTATTTGGTGCAGCATAAACGCATCCCACACCCTAGATGAATTTCAACATAAACTAATACAGTTGTTTTCCCAGTCAGAAAAACAAGATTTATCCCTAACAAACCAGAAACGCTTACCCCTAATTAAATATTTACAAAACCATCGCTGTTTAGTAGTCTTGGATGACGTTCACAACCTTTTCTGTAGCGGCGAATCGGCAGGAAAGTATAAACCAGACTACGAAGAATATCGCTCCCTATTCAAACAGATAGAAAAATTATCCCATCAAAGTTGCTTTCTGCTAATCGGTTGGGAACAACCGAGAGAAGTGACTCAATTTAAAAACCCAAATACTCCCATTCGTACCTTACAACTCAAAGGTTTAGACATCGCAGCCGGACGGGAAATCCTGAGAGATTGTGGGTTAGAAGAACTCGACAACAGTGAAGCACTCATTCAGCGCTATGAAGGCAATCCGCTATGGTTAAAAAGTGTGGCGAATCTGATTCAAGAGTTGGGAATCGGCGTGACAGAATTATTACTAGATGATACCATATTGTTGCCGGAAGATTTGAAAGATGTTTTACAGCAGCAGTGCGATCGCACTTCCGAACTCGAACAACAAGTTATGTCATTGTTGGCGACAGCAAACCAGCCAGTCAACCTAGCAAAATTGCTAGAAAAAGGACAAATATCATCATCAGATTTACTCAACGCGCTCCAATCTTTATCGCGGCGTTGCTTCATCGAAAAACAAGAAAATCTTTACACTTTGTCACCTGTACTGAAGCAGTATATCAAAGGGTTGTAACTGATATTGGGGGCCAGAAACCGGGTTTTTTACGAAAATATTTCGTTCCCGCCCGCAGATTCGGTAAAAAACCCGGTTTCTTTGCGGGCGAGTTCGTAAGCCCTGTATTAAATAGATCGAGAGGGCGATCGCACCTCCCAACCGAGGCTTTTTTCCGACTGCTGTCGATCATGTAGGTTAATTAAAACTTCATTAATCTCACTAATTAAGTACCGCGATCGCAGTCAAACCCCATCGATTTTTATTTTTATCAAACCTTTTGACAACAGCAAGATTAACTGTTTGATCATTTTGCAACTGAGAAGCTAATTCATGAGGAACATGAACATCCTCTACAAACCCAAAACCCTTTTGATGCAAGCGAAACCGACCTGTTTTACAAGACATACTATCAAATAGTTTGCCCGATTCGCGTTTCTCAACAGCAACCACCGTTAGCCGATCGCCATTCTCATCAACAGTCACTATCACCGGCGCGCCCATTAGCAGATTTAAATTCTTCAGCATTCCTCGTTCTGGACTAACAACTTCTTCAGATACACTATCAGAATGCAATCCAAACTTGAGCATCATCTTGCCAGTTTTTGCTGTAAACGAGCCGAGGTAGTTAGCATTCAATTGCGGGCAATTTTGCCAAATCACCTTTTCGGCATCAGCAGCTATATTTTCTAACACTTCCTCTGCGTTAGATATATTTCCAGCACCAGCATACCAACTAGCAGTCAAGAGATTACGGAGCGATTGGGGGATTTTCCATTTGTTACTGTTACGAACATTAAAAGCTCGATCGGCAGCCCATTTAGCAACTTTCTCTTGGCCTCTATTTGCTGCGAGTCGGCTGAGATCCTCAAAAACGCTAACACCAAAATTTTCATCCCTGCAAGTCAAACAGGCTTTTGCACAAAGTGCCAACGCTAGTTGAGGATCGGAAGTTTCCACGACTTTAGCTAATGCGTGCCACGCCCAGTAATCGCTACGCTTCTGCTTCACAAAGGAAACCAGAAGTTTTTGAGCTTCTGTCGATCGCCCCAAACGATTTAGCAATAAAGCCTTACGATAATTTAGCCATTCCGGTTTTTGAACTTTAGCGCGATCGAGTGCAACATCGATCAATGTAATGGCAAAATTTTGTAATTCTCGTGTATCAGGATAATCTTGAACAGTCAATTCACAAGCAATCTTTCCTACTTCCCTTGCTGTTTTCTCAACCAGCGAATCAAAAACTTTACCATCATTAGCAGTAGAAACCTGAAAGTCTTCCGCTTGAAAACTATCAACACCAGCCCATTTTAGGAACTTTGGTAAAAACTTGATTTGCTTTGGAAATCGTAGAATTTGGGATAGCAAACGACTAAATAGCAAATCCGGTCGATTCAGCTTGAGTTTGTAATATTCTCCCAATATTTCCTTGAGTTGGCTAACAGACGACTCTGCATCTATCGATTGAGATTGATTAGCCGTATCTACCAGCTTTTTTACTTTGTCATAGAGAACCCAACCTACACTGCTAGCCAGGAATTTGTCGTTTGGATGCTGTTTCAGCAGTTCGTAACCTCTGGAATAGGCTTCATCTATCCGTCCAGCTTTTCTCAAATTTTTGATTTCTTCTGTTAAATTCGACATTTTTATAACTCCAGTGCGAGGTGAACTAATTCTACAACTTGTACATTTGTGTATCCGATCGGGAAAACTTGCGTCACAAAACCATCTCCATCGTAGAAAACTTGCATTTTGAGAGCGCCCATGTCTGATTTGAGATAGTAAATTTCGTGATAATCATGGTGTTCAATTCCCTGAATTACTATTTTGTGTGGGTCGAGTTTGGCTTTAATTAGATCGTGAACTGTTTGCTGAAATTCATTTCCTAATCGCAGTTTTGATGTGATAGCATCCACAACGACAGTGGCAAATTCAATCGGCTCAGATTTCACAGTTTCAATTCGCGTCACCTGAAATTTTCCATTATAATGCAAGCGAAGAGAACACATTTCTGTATCGTCTTCTGAGCTAAAACCATAAACTTCCTGATAACTATTATGCTTGTATGAAATTACCTGAATTCTATGAAATGTAAGACTTTCCGCGATATGCAAGTAAAGATTTTTTAAAGGTTTTTCCAGGATAGGGAAAGCCGAAATATTTGCATTACCTGATTCTGAATCAGGGTCAAATGCAATGATATCCTTGAAAACAACAGAATCTAGCTTGCCTTGACTGCCGTTCCAAGTTGCTTTAAAAAATGGTGTAATCGAGGAAAAATTCAGGATAAAAAGTCGATTTTGGACTACAGAAAACAAGGTATAAACCCATCGAAAATAAGTGGCATTTGTTTGTCCCTGGCCAGTCTCCATATTCGCGATCGCAGTTTTAAACTTCTGCCCCTGGGCGCGATGCAGAGTCAGCGCGTACCCAAACCTCAGACGCGCTGCGTTTAAGTACGGATCGTTGCGTAGAAACTTTGCTTCGCTAGAATTGTCCGATTCCTCTGATTCTATTACCTGTTTCTGCTGTTGTTTAAATCTGGTTGTTGCTGAAACCCGCAGAGCTACAAGTGTGTCCTTGTCAAATTCTGGTTTTTCCGCATATAAATAATCGCTCAAGCAGAGGAACTCGACCTCTTTACCGTTCTCAAGTAGCCGCACTCTAATCCGCAAAAAATTTATCTGAATTGGCTGTTCGCGTCCTTTCAGCGGTTGGATTAAGGGTGTATTGGGATTAACTTCTATGACTTCAGCAAAAGAGTTATTTGATATATAAGTTTGCTCTAGCTTTTGTTCATCTACTTCGACAGGACTATTGTGGATATGTACAATATCACCTGCAACGATCTCTTTACCTCGACCAAAAAACTCTTGTCTAACCTGATGATTAATGCGGTTAACCAATTCGTTGGTGAAAACTATAAACTTGGTAAATCTGGAATCTTCCAGGAATACAGCTTTCGATATCTCCTGTTGGCGATCGCGATCGACTATTTGGATGCAATTCGAGTCATCGGCGATCGCTCTGAGCTGATTAAATCTGCTAAAATGTATGCTTTGAGCGATTTGTTGACAATTTTTGACAAACAAATTTTGCTGTTGGTCTGGAAGTATAAACTCAAGATTGATGCGATCGATCTCACCGCATATCGCAGCCTGCAATCGCTCGTAACACAGCGCAGATTCATCTGTTTTACCTCTCGTTAGCTGAAACGGATCGCCCAGAAAAATCACCTGTCTTTGAGTCTTTTCAATTTCCGTATATTCCAAAAAATCCGTGATAAGTTTTCCGCTACCGTAACGAAAAACATCAGTTTCAAACTGTGAATCGGATATCAAGTGGGCATCACCGACGATGTAAACCTGTTGCTCTGTATCCTGATTTTTGTTCAATCCATATACAAGCTGATCCTTCTCTACTTTATAATTTTTTGTGAAGATATGCGAGTAAATACTCTTTGACTCTACTGGATAAAGAGACGCAATTTTACTATTAGGAGCAAGCACAGAGTAATTTCGGCTTAATGATCTAGATGTATCGACCATAGCTTTTTGTAGAAGATGCAGGCCAGTTCCAATCATGCCAGTAACGATTAAAATCTTCTTTGAGGAACCTAAAAATTCCTCAACGCGAGCGACTACAGATTCTAGAGACTCAGGTAACTCAAGTTTAGCCATATAGCAATCCTAAATCATTCATGAGGATTTGTAGGGGTAGTGCCCCGTGCCTACCCCAGCATAAGCGGGGCAACCACGGGGAGTAGGGGTCGGATTGCCCCTACAAAAATTACACAACTGATTTAGGATTGCCATAGCTCAATGACGATTAACTTTACTAGCCGAATATTCTCACAGGTTGAGTACCACTAGCAATAGTTTTCAGGGAAAAGCAGTTTTTCTCAGTGATTCAGTAACGATCTCAATTTTTCTGTATCCTATATTACATGGAACTATCGGATTATTTGTGGCGGGCAAAAGTGCGGAGGTTCCCGCAATCCTAAGAGCTGTAAACCTTGGCTGCGAGAAAAATCCGGCGTTCCGACTCGCATCGGAACGGCTGGTTGATCGGCATAGGAGTTACCTCGGAGCGCGCGGTGTCCGTTGATACTGGTTGGTCGGGCAAACGGCTGAACTCACCCGCATACTAAAAAACGCAGATGATTTAGAATCATCTGCGTTCATATGCGGTTTAATTAAACAGGAATTACGCACTGCGAATAAAGAAACCGGGTTTTTCCGAATTTGTCGGCTACAGCGAACTATTCTCATAAAAACCCGGTTTCTGGGTTACCTCCCAATAAAGAAACCGGGTTTTTTCCGAATTTGTCGGCTACAGCCAATTATTCTCATAAAAACCCGGTTTCTGGGCCTTATGCTTAAGTCCTATTAAATCCTGTTAAACTCAGGCCGCAGCCTTATCTAAAGGTTGCACTTCAGCCAGTAAATTGTGCAGCGCCTCACCTTCCACAACCTCAGTTTCCAATAGCTTCTGCGTAATTGTTTCCAACAATTCCCGATTAGCTTTCAGAATATCCAAAGCTTGCTGATGTGCAGTTTCCACAATTTCTTTGACTTCCCGATCGATCGCCTCCGCAGTTTGAGCACTCACCGCACGGCGCGCATTTCCCATACCATCGCTGAGGAACATCGCCTGCTGACCGCGATCGTAAGCTAGAGGCCCCAAAACCTTACTCATCCCGTAAGTTGTCACCATCCGTTCAGCTAAATCAGTCGCCCTTTGTAAGTCGTTGGAAGCGCCAGTAGTGATGCTACCAAACACAACTTCCTCAGCCGATCGCCCGCCCAACAAAGTCGCAATTTGACCGCGCAATTCCGACTCATCCAACAAGAAACGGTCTTCAGTCGGCAACTGCAAAGTATAACCCAAAGCAGCCATACCGCGAGGGACGATCGAGATTTTCGCCACTTCGCCGCCACCAGTCATCAGAGCACCAACTATCGCGTGCCCAACTTCATGATAAGCAACAATAGTTTTCTCCTTTTCATTGAGCACCCGGCTTTTCTTTTCCAAGCCAGCTACAACGCGCTCAAACGCCTCTAAAAAGTCTTCCTGTGCCACAGCGAGGCGGCGGTTGCGGGCTGCTAGCAAAGCAGCTTCATTGACCAAATTTGCCAAATCTGCGCCCGAAAAACCGGGGGTACGAGTGGCGATCGCCTTCAAGTCAATATCCGGGCCCAACTTCACCTTTTGAGAGTGAATGTTCAAAATTGCTTCGCGGCCAGATAAATCCGGGCGATCGACCAAAACTTGGCGATCGAAACGGCCAGGGCGCAACAAAGCAGCATCCAAACTTTCCGGGCGGTTAGTTGCAGCCAGCACAATTACCGTAGTATTTCCCGCAGCAAAACCATCCATTTCAGTTAATAATTGATTGAGAGTTTGTTCCCGTTCATCATTCCCACCAAATGCAGAATTAGTGCTACGAGCTTTGCCGATCGCATCCAATTCATCTATGAAAATAATACAAGGAGCCTGTTTCTTAGCCTGCTCGAATAAATCTCTAACTCTAGCAGAACCAACACCTACAAACAATTCCACAAACTCCGAACCAGAGATGCTAAAAAACGGCACTCCCGCTTCACCAGCCACTGCTTTTGCTAACAGCGTTTTGCCAGTTCCCGGAGGCCCGACTAACAGCACGCCCTTCGGAATTCGCGCGCCAATGGCCGTAAATCTGTCTGGAGTTTTCAGGAACTCAACAACTTCGACCAATTCAGTTTTAGCCTCTTCTACTCCTGCGACATCAGCAAAAGTAATTTTCGCCGATTCTCCTTCCACGTAGACCTTAGCCTTGCTTTTGCCGATCGAGAGAGCGCCCTGTGGGCCGCCACCGCCCCGGTTCATGAAAAATTGAAAAATCGCCACAAAAATCAGCGGCGGGATTACCCAGCCCAAAACACTGGTAATCCAGCCATTTTTAGCCGGCGGAGCTGCTGCAAATTCAACGCCTTTTTCTTCCAAAAGTTTAGGCAAATCCAGGTCAAAAATCGGCGTAGTTGACAGAACTTGACCGGGTTTGTCACCTTCGCCTTTTAGTTGATAGCGAATTTCATTTTGACCTACCGAAGCTCTGACTACATCTTGTTCTTGCACTTGATGAACGAACAAGCTGTAGGGCACTTGGGGAATTTGAGGGCCGAACAAATTAGGCAAAAAGATGTTAGCCAGTAGAAACAGACTTGATAGCAATAACAAGATATTGCTGATTTGGCGAAAACGAGGGGGTTGGGGCTGGTCTTTAATTGCCATTGATAATCGTCACCCTTTTAGTTAAATTTGTTTTATTCATCTATTTTGCCATCAAATAGGCACGCACTGTCAAGCGGATTTCCTCACTTGATTAGTCGGTTAACCAGCCAGTGCCGTTTTGCTGAGATTAAAAGATGACTGTTAATGCTATATTTGTTGTTAATATTTAAGATTTATTTGTTATTTATTAAGAGTTATTTATTCTTTGTTGGTTCCAATTCCCAATTCCCAATTCCCAATTCCCAATTCCCAATTCCCAATTCCCAATTCCCAATTCCCCATTCCCCATTCCCCATTCCCCATTCCCAAATCTCCAATGTTTCAAACCACCCGCCGCCGCCTCGCTATTTGGTACACAGCCGTTACTGCTGTACTATTACTTGTATTCGCTACTGGCTTCTATTTCTACGTCCGCAATACTTTAATCGAACGCATAGATGACACCCTCAATCACGTTGTCGAAATAGTAGAACGAACCCTCGTTATCGAACCGCTAACTTCCCCTACTACCGAAGCTAAAAATAAATTGCAAGTGAATATTCAAAGCAGTTTTCGAGACAGCACAGATGCTGTAGAAGATGACCACATTGATTTAGAGTGGTTCAGTTCTACAGGCGAATTGCTGTGGTCTACTTTGTCGGAACCGCTGAATATTCCGATTCACGCTAACCGCACTGGCGAAACGGTTTGGGTTAATCATAAGTTGCTGTTTGATGGAGGAGAGAAGAGGGATTTAACCGCAGAGGCGCAGAGGGCGCAGAGGGGAGAAAGTAGAGATTTAGATAGTCCCAATCGCGTCTCGACACAACCGGTTAGTATTCGTACAACTCAAAACTATTCTCTCAGACAAGTAACGCAGCGAGTGGAAATCGGTCGCCAAGTTTTGGGATATTTGCGTGTTAGTCATCCTTGGTTTGAAGTGACAAAACCGATTCGCCAATTAATTCTCGATTTGATTTTGGGCGCGGGTTTAACGCTAATTTGTGTAGCAGCTATTGGCTGGCTGCTGTCGGGATTGGCGATGGAACCAGTGCGAGCATCTTATCAGCGTCTTAAACAGTTTACTGCGGATGCTTCCCATGAGCTCAGAAATCCGATCGCCACTATTCAAACTAATGTTCAAGTAGCTTTAGCGGAACCGGATATCGAACCTCAGCAATATCAACAGCTACAAGTTATCGAACGCCTAACGCGCCGTTTGGGACGTTTAGTTGACGATTTGTTATTTTTAGCCAGACAAGACAGTGGCATCGTACAGCAGCAGTGGATTGATGTTCCCCTCGATGCTTTGCTGATTGAGGTGATTGAAGAACAACTGGCGATCGCCAAAACCCAAAATCTCTCTTTATCCTTAGAAATAGTCGATTCACCCAACACAGAAGACAATTTTACAGTCTTAGGCGACTGGGATCAACTAGCCCGACTTTTTACCAATCTCCTTAGCAACTGCGTACAGTACACGCCCTCTGGCGGTGAAATTCAAGTAGAATTGCAACTTGCAGTCAAAAGCAAAATAACTGCGTCGATGTTAAATCCAGCACTGCAAGTAAAAGTAACAGACACCGGTATCGGCATTTCCCCAGAATCACTGCCGCACATATTCGATCGATTCTACCGCGCCGATCCCGCCCGCACCCACCGCAGCGCCGCCGGTTCCGGTTTAGGATTAGCCATCGCCAAAGCCATTATCGAAAATCACCGCGGCCAAATCCACATAGACAGCCAAGTCTCTGAAGGTACCGCCGTTACCGTCACCCTCCCAGCCCACAAATCAGAAACATCACGCCCCTAAAACTTCCCCTCTTCCCCTCTTCCTCTGCGCCCTCTGCGCCCTCTGCGGTTAATAAAAAAAAATCTACCCCTCAAACCCTGATTCTTCCTACCTCGCGCCCAAACCCAACTATTAAAATTCAATTCCGCCATAGATTAACATTAGTTGGAAAACCTCGATCGAACTCGTGAGGAGTTATTTATGTTTCACCACAATCAACCGTTCAAAAAATTCAGCTTGTTAGCAGCAGCCAGCACAGGTTTGCTAGTCTGTCTCGCCACCATTTCCCTTGCCGGCGGCCCACCACCCCAAGGAAAACCAGTTTCCCAACCCACTCCCTCAACAAATGGAAAGCCCGTCAGCGAACCAACTCCCGCTGAGACTCCGAGCACCAATGGGAAGCCTACCACGCCCCAAGATGCCCCGCCCCGATTTCCGCTTCCCGCGGCCAGAGTCACGCCCACAGAAGGTATGGTGACAATCAAACTGGTCAATAGCACCAATGCAGTCATCAATTATCAAGTGCTTGGTATTACCCAGCCCCGAACTCTGGGCGAACAATCAGAAATTTTGCTCACAAACTTGAAAACGCCAATTACCCTGACTTATCAGCGCCCAGACGGCGGATTGCTGTTGGTGCGCCCCCAAGCAACCGCTACGCCGGGAATGTTGCAAGTCAGTTTTGGCGCCACAACTGACTTGGGTGCTGATACAAAATCAATGGATATTCAGGAAGACGGGAGAGTATTTTTGAATTAGTCATTAGTCATTAGTCATTAGTCATTAGTTATTAGTTATTAGTTATTTGTTATTTGTTAGCTGCTAACAATAACTAATAACTAATATCAGAGCCTCCTTATTTCTTTATGAGGACAAGGCAATGCCGTTTCCCTACCCCAAAATCATCGATCGCCCTCGATGATATCTGTAACCATCGCCCGATGAATTGTAGGGACACGGCACTGCCGTGTCCTGATGTCGGGGAACGGGTAAAATCAACCGGATTGGATGATGAAATTGCCGATCGTGCGCTCGGATCTAACCATCAATAACACGGCCAACTCGGACAATGCCATGCCGTTTCCCTACCCCAAAATAATCGATTGTGTAACAGCGATTTCAATCGCCGAGAGACAAAGGGGGTAACTGAGTAAAAGGTAAATCCTCGTTGACTGCATCAATTTCTGCCTGTTCTCTTTCATTGATTTGACCAATATAAGACTTGAGAATTTGCGCCAGACGATTGTTATAAAATCGGTGCAAACTATAATTTGGCGTAGCTGGAAAGCCTCGCCGTTTTTTGTGCCTCCCGCCAGCACCTGGATCGAAGGTTTGGATGCCCCGATCGATCGCCCATTCGATCGGTGTATAGTAACAAGCATCGAAGTGCAAGCAGTCAATTTCCTGCAAACTGCCCCAATAGCGCCCGTAAAGTCGATCGCCCTTATACAGACAAAAAGACATTCCCATCGGCTGTCTGTCATCTTCCTTGTCGTAGGCGGCGACAAACAAAACCCGATCGCGATAATTGTCATGCAACTGTTCAAAAAATCGCTTAGTCAAATACTTGCTTCCCCACCAGCCAAACTTGTCGCAAGTATTCTCATAAAAAGCATACATTTGGGCAAACATCGCTTGGGGAATTTCATCACCAGTCAAAGTTTTAATAGACAAACCTGCTGTTTCAACAGCTTTGCGTTCGCGCTTGATATTGCGGCGCTGGTTGGCATTAAATGCGCCTAGATAGTTATCAAAACTTTGATAGCTTTGATTTTGCCAAATATAACTGTGGTGCAGCCAAGCGCTAAAACCGTGGCGTTCCATGCGTTCGCGCCATGCGGGATCGACGTACAGGAAATTGCAACCAGAGATATTGTGGCGATCGCAAAAATGGTCGATCGCGCTTACCATTATTCCCGTTAACTCATCCTCATCTTCCCCATCAGCAATCAAAAACCGATAGCCTTCAGCCGGAGTAAACGGTGTCATTCCCATCAATTTCGGATAATATTCAATACCCAAACGTTGAGCTAAATCAGCCCACTGATTATCGAATACAAATTCGCCGTAGCTGTGACTTTTGACATAAAGCGGCGCACAAGCAATCAACTGTTTCTCTCGCCAGACTGTCAAGTGATGTGGTAGCCAACCGTTTTTACCTGTCGCACTACCGGAAGTTTCGAGATTATTCAGCCAATCCCATTCGAGAAATGGCGTTTTTAGCGGCATCGCCAAGGTATCCCACGATGCTTGCGGGATGTCTGCTAATTTGCTAATCCAGGCTACAGAATATTGAGGTTTTGGCTGTTTCAGCATAGGGAGATTTGAGCGTAGAGCGAACTTCATCGAGACTTACGCAGAGATCCCCCTAAATCTCCCTTAAGAAGGGGGACTTTGATAATACTCTTGTCCCCCCCTCAAGAAGGGGGGCTTTGAATACTCTTGTCCCCCCCTCAAGAAGGGGGGCTTTGAATACTCTTGTCCCACCCCCTACTCCCCTTCTTAAGGGGGGCTAGGGGGGATCGAGCTTTGAGACTCTCAATGCGTAAGTCCTGTTCATTTAACTTAATACAACTCCCTTATTTATGGGTATTTTGACTCTGCGATCGATCCCAGTTAACTCTTGTCCCCCCCTTCTTAAGGGGGAGTAGGGGGCAAGCTAAGGGGGGATCGAGCTTTGAGACTCTCAATGCGTAAGTCTTGTTCATTTAACTTAATACAACTCCCCTACTTATGGGTATTTTGACTATGTGCTCGATCCCAGTTAACTCTTGTCCCCCCCTTCTTAAGGGGGAGTAGGGGGCAAGCTAAGGGGGGATCGAGCTTTGAGACTCCACCCGATAATGCAAAAACACCTCACCTCCCACCTGTTTTACCGCCAAAAGCTCCAATTTCGGCGCTAAATCCGCTAAAAAACCCTTTCCCTCCACAGGTGTCGGCGCATCCACGCCGCCCAAAATTAGCGGGCACACCGTCAGCCAGAGCTCATCTATCAAGCCCGCAGCGAGCACTGACGCGACAAGTTTTCCGCCTCCCAAAATTGCCAAACGTTTGATTCCGAGGGCTTCTAGCTGTTGAAACGCATCAATCCAATCAATTTCTCCTGCTGTGGTTTTGGCTATTAATGTGCGATCGAACATACCGTCTTTCATCGGGTAGGGAAACGGCATTGCCGTCTCCTCTTCTGCCGTTTCCTCGTCTTTTCCAGTTAACAACCAGCGGGGAACCGGTTGCTGGAAAAATCGCCAGTTGGGGTCAAATTCGCGCGATCGCGAACAGACAATTTGCACCGGTTGTGGGGGCTTCCCTTGCCGTTCCCTCTGTTTGACCAAATCCGGCGAAATGACTCTCAGAGTGGTTCCATAGGCGCGTAAAGTGCCGTTTCCGAAGAGAATTGCGTCACTGGCGGCGACTTGTTCTTCTAGGTGAGATTTGTCGTTAGCTGAACCGAATCTGGCGGCGGTGAGGGCGACATCTGTAATTTTGCCATCGGCACTCATGGCGAGTATTACTGTTGTGTGGGGCATTTCATTTTAGAGTTGGGATTTTAGATTTTAGAATACAAAAAACCCGGCGGTTAGAAACCGCGTCTACACAGACAAAACCCGCCTGCGCGGGTTGAAGAGGCGATCGCGTGATTTAATGATACTTGTATGCTTAGTAATTAATTGATGAGTGGAATTAATCGCCAAATCACTCTTGACAGCAAGCACATTGCTAAACACTTGCCAGACACGCCACAAATGAGAAGATTGCTTAATAAAGGACGTGCTGCTCATGTTTTTAACAATGAGGCTACTATGAATCAGGTAGCTCAAGCTATCATAGAAGATGGAGAATTTACAGGTAGAATTCGCGGCTACGATTGTTATCGTATGTTCTTTGTTGAATCAATTGGTTATAGAGTTGACCCGGATGGTAGCCATCTTTCACTTTATTATGGAGAGATAAAAGTTGATGCTGAAAACCGATACCACGCTACCCCTCGAAGCCGATTTAGTCAAGAATAACTGGGAGTTTACAGAGGTATGGATCGATCCAAATCTTTCGCCTCCTTATCTGCTTTTGCTACTCAGTGATGCTGAGGGAAATTGTCGGATCTACGATCCGGCTGAGGGTTATAAAGTTGTGTTTTCTAGTCAGAGTTATGATGAGGCACAGTATTGGCTTTTGGAGGATGAGTATGAACCTATGGAAGGGCGGCTGAGAGTGTCAGAGTTAGTTTGAATAATTGATGGTGAAAATGCGATCGCCCCTCAATCCAAAAATGCGATCGCCCATCAACCCAAAAATGCGATCGCCCATCCACAAAAAACCCGGCGGTTGAAACCCAAAAAACCCGGCGGTTGAAACCGCGTCTACACAGACAAAACCCGCCTTCGCGGGTTGAAGATTTCACCCGATGATTTTCAATCTCCAAATACCCTCTTCGTCCGCGTAGGCGGACATCGTTTGTGTAGACGCGGTTTCCAACCGCCGGGATTTCTTCGCGGGTTGAAGATTTCACCCGATGATTTTCAATCTCCAAATACCCTCTTCGTCCGCGTAGGCGGACATCGTTTGTGTAGACGCGGTTTCCAACCGCCGGGATTTCAACCGCCGAGGATTTCAAATTAGATCGCCCGAATCGACCCAAAAATCAGATCATCGCCCGCCGCTAACTCCCTCCAATCGCAGGAAATGCACCCGGCCCGATCGATCGCCCGCTACAACTGTCACTCCATCAGGGGCGATCGCACAGCAATTAAACTCAGCATCTCCCCTGAAACTAGCAACCTCTTTGTAGCGAAGCAAATCCCAGACTTTGAGGGTGTTATCCGATGAACCGGAAACCGCTATGACACCGTTAGGGGCGATCGCGACTGCATTTGCGTTGTCAGTATGACCGATGAGAGTGATCAGTTCCTTGCCACTATTGATGTCCCATATTTTCAGATTGTGATCCCATGAGGCCGAAATTACTCGCTGACCGTCGGGTGTGATCGCGATTGAATATACCCAGGCAGTATGACCAATTAGAGTTCTCAATTCACTACCACTATCAATATCCCAAATTTTTAGGGTGTGATCCAACGAAGGTGACATTAGTCCCGATGAACTTGAAACTGCTAGTTTGCCGTCTGGTGTAATCGTGACGGCACCTACAATGTCAGCAGTATCGATCAGGGTTCTCAATTCGCTACCACTATCGATATCCCAGATTTTCAGGATTTTATCATGTGAAGCCGAAATTGCCCGTTTCCCATCTGGTGCGATCGCGACTGCACTTACCATCTCATTATGACCCGTCAGAGTTCTGAGTTCATTACCACTGTCGATGTCCCAGATTTTCAAGGTTTTATCATGCGAAGCCGAAATTGCCGATTTGCCGTCTGGTGCTATCGCTACAGCATTTACCCTGTCATTATGACCCGTGAGAGTTCTGAGTTCGCTACCACTGTCGATGTCCCAGATTTTTAGGGTTTTATCACCTGAAGCCAAAATTGCCCGTTTGCCATCTGGTACGATTGCGACTGCACTTATCCAGTTAGTATGACCCGTCAGAGTTGTAGTCTCTTTGCCACGATCAATGTCCC
Organism: Microcoleus sp.; assembly: GCA_042408215.1. Lineage (GTDB taxonomy): Bacteria > Cyanobacteriota > Cyanobacteriia > Cyanobacteriales > Microcoleaceae > Microcoleus. The sequence continues at coordinate 724,883 of JAYFMW010000006.1, forward strand.
AGACTTTCAGGGTTTTATCATGTGAAGCTGAAATTGCTGTTTTACCATCGGGTGCGATCGCAACTGCACTTACCCGGTTAGTATGACCCGTCAGAGTTCTCAGTTCCCTGCCACTCTCAATGTCCCAGATTTTTAAGGCTTGATATGAAGCGGAAATCGCTCGTTTGCCATCTGGTGCGATCGCTACTGCTGATACAACCTCACAACCTGTGAGAGTTTTCAATTCCCTGCCACTTTTGATGTCCCAGATTTTCAAGGTTTTATCATTTGAAGCGGAAATTGCTCGCTTACCATCTGGTGAAATCGCTACTCTTATTACCGAGCTAGTATGACCGATGAGAGTTCTGAATTCGATACCACTTTTGATATCCCAGATTTTTAGGGTATTATCACCTGAAGCGGAAATTGCTCGCTCGCCATCTGGTGAGAACGCTACTCCTATTACCGAGCTAGTGTGACCGATTAAAGTTTTTAGTTCCTTGCCACTTTCGATGTCCCAGATTTTTATGGTTCGATCGTCAGAACCTGAAATCGCTGTTTTGCCATCGGGTGCTATCGCTACTGCACACACTCGCGGACTGATAAGATTTCCCATTTCCATCCCACTGTCTGTATCGCAGATTTTCGGGGTTTTATCCCCTGAAGCCGAAACCGTTATAAAAGACTGGGGTAAAATCGCAACATGACTGGTAAGAGTTTTCACTTCTGTACCATTATTTATGTCCCAAACTTTTAAGGTTCCATCCGCTGAAGCCGAAATCGCCGTTTTGCCGTCCGGTGCGATCGCCACTGCATATACCGAGTTAGTATGACCAGTAAGAGTTTTCAGTTCCCGACCTGTCTCGGTGTCCCAGATTTTCAGGGTATGATCGCATGAAGCCGAAATCGCGGTTTTGCCGTTGGGTGCGATCGCCACTGCTGTTACCGACGAAGTATGACCGCTCAGGGTTCGCCAACATCCTTCTCCCGGCCGCTCTAAATTAGCCCTCAAAGGTCGCAGCCAAAGACAATCTTTCGATTGCTTTGCCTGTTCTAGCATGGCTTGGATCTCAGGTATTTCAAAATCCAACAATCTCCCTAACAATTGCCCTGCCAGTTGCGTTTTATCCCTTTCCAAAACGTGCGCCGACTTGCGAATCGCCCCTTGAATCAACCCCAAAGTTTCAGTTTGCCCCTCCGACAACAAAACATCAGAAACTCTCGCCAAATCGTAATCCTCAATTAACCCTTGAACCCCCAACAATTCCAACTTCGCCTCAATGAAACCAAAATCAGTCACCCAACGATAATAACGGTTGAAATCCCGCAACTCCTCAACGAAATCCCTGGGTTGATATTTCAACAAATATTCTCGCTCTGATTTATTTTGCTGCGCCAACCACACACTTAAATCGCTCATAGCGGCGCTCCTTCTATCCTGTTATTAATACTGTTGCGGTTAAGTTCTTCAACATTAATCCCAGCCGATTGCACAGTTTCATCTTTTTCCATAAACTCGCGAAAACTGTTGTGATAAATGTTGTAACGAATTTCCCCATCGACTTGCTGCTGCCGCAAAAACGAATCCCATTTTCTGAGTACCTGCTGTACTTTAAAATTCGTCTCACCCACCGATTTAGCAATCCACCCGCGAGAAACAGCCTCACGCGCTTTTGAGAGCACATAAATAATCTTAACCTTCATCTCCAACAGCGGATCGTCATCGCTGCCCATCATCTGTCCCCAGTGTTTCTTATAATATTCCTCCAAACCCGCTGGCAAATCATTTAAATTCACATCATTGTACGTGCCGTCTTCAATCTCATCAAGTACGTGGCGGAGATAGATAAATTTCTTTTCGCTTTTTTGGGCTACCGCCGTCACAAACTGTTCCCGCTGCAAATTTCGACCCTTAATCCAATCCTGAATCAACTCGCTTCTCTCCGTGCGTTTTCCCAGATAAGCCTTGACATCTTCGAGACTTTCTGCATCGTACTGCATCAAATCAAAAACTGTCTTGTTAGCTGCCGGCATTGGCAGAAATTCCGGTCGCTTCGAGACAATAAAATAAACGTTGTCCGGCAAATCATTAGGCAAATACGAAACATTGCTACCGCTAGTTTGAGCCTTCCAATCAACTTCATCCAGCGCATCCACCACAAAAATTATTTTTTTCTCCCTGCTAGACTTAGCGCTAATTTCCTTCAGCAAATCGCCTAGAAAGGTGTTGTTTTTTATGGCATTTGCCGGCAGTCGCGGATACTTATTTTTAAGGCCAAAACCTTCAATCAACTGAGTGCAAGCATTTTCCAAAAAAGTTTCAGCGCTGACAATCCCGTCCGGTTGCGAGTTGAAATGAGTAATGCAGCGGCGCTTCAGTATCACCACACAGGCAGCCATAATCGCGCTTTTCCCAACACCCGGTTCCGCCTCCAAAACAAAATAGCCTTTTTGCTTTGTCCTCAGAAACTCATTAATTGCTTTAAACACAAATTTCCGACCGGTAAAGTCTTTAATTCTGTCCTGAATAATCGTCTCTGACTTAACAGGAATCGGCAAACTCGGCGCAGCAGGATCGATATATCTTTCCAGCAATGCCCGAATCTGCGCCAAATCGTCCCGGATCCCAATTTCGATCGCCTCCAATTTCACCATCACTTGACAAATCTGCTGCTGCGTCGCCACCGCCTCCAATTTTTGCAGAATCTCCCCATTTTGCAGCCCCAAATCTTTGAGTGCGCCCAAAGCAATTTGGTGCAGATTCAACAGCATCGCCGCAAACTTTTCGCCTCCCTTCGCCGCATCGAGTTTCAGCACTTCGCGGTACGCTTTCGGGAATGTTGTATAAAGCTTATTCGCGACAAATTCGACAATTTCTGCATCGAAGGATTTGCGATCGCTGGCGGCGAATTTGTTGACAAAATTTGCCCAATCTTCCGGTGTCAATCCGGTAACTCGATCGAACTCTTCGGCATCCGCAGAAAAAATCTTGCTTAGCTGGTCTTCTGAAATCTGTAAACCCCTTGACAAGTCGGCTGTATCTGTGTTAATATCTAGCCAGTATTGAGGAGTTTGATCGGCTAATTCGTCTAAATGCTGTTCTGGATAAGGCAATTTTTTGGTTTCGGCGATCGCAATTAATTTATCCGACTTCGCAACCTCTTTCAAAATATAGCCGATCGCCTCACCCGCCGCCTTACTCAAATCGTGATTGTCGAGAATATTCGGATTTTTTGCCAACTTTTCCGTCATCCTATTTCCGAGGTCATTCGCCGCCATATTCCCCGCGACACCACCCGCAATTGCTGCTAAGATCGAAATTCCTCCAATTGCGATCGGACCACCCATCATCCCCGCTGCTGCTTGTGCTCCCGGATTGGCGATCGCATTTGAAATAAGCTGTCCAACAGCCATTACCGCGCTGCATCCTAAAACCCTAATTTTTGTATTAGCTAAATCTACTAACGACATAATTTAAATACTTTCCATACTTTGCCACAGTTTAGCGCGGTAGAATAATTAAATACAAGGTTAATTAATCTCACTTTTTGCAGTATTATTATCGGTTAACAGGCAAGATGCCTGTTCCACAAACACTCACAGGCAAGATGCCTGTTCCACAAACACTCACAGGCAAGATGCCTGTTCCACAAACACTCACAGGCAAGATGCCTGTTCCACAAACACTCACAGGCAAGATGCCTGTTCCACAAACACTCACAGGCAAGATGCCTGTTCCACAAACACTCACAGGCAAGATGCCTGTTCCACAAACACTCACAGGCAAGATGCCTGTTCCACAAACACTCACAGGCAAGATGCCTGTTCCACAAACACTCACAGGCAAGATGCCTGTTCCACAAACACTCACAGGCAAGATGCCTGTTCCACAAACACTCACAGGCAAGATGCCTGTTCCACAAACACTCACAGGCAAGATGCCTGTTCCACAAACACTCACAGGCAAGATGCCTGTTCCACAAACACTCACAGGCAAGATGCCTGTTCCACAAACACTCACAGGCAAGATGCCTGTTCCACAAACACTCACAGGCAAGATGCCTGTTCCACAAACACTCACAGGCAAGATGCCTGTTCCACAAACACTCACAGGCAAGATGCCTGTTCCACAAACACTCACAGGCAAGATGCCTGTTCCACAAAAATTCAATCTGCTTGTGGGGTGTCCCGCCCGCCCAAAAAACACAATCCCGCCCGCCCCAAAAAACACAATCCGCCCGCCACCCCACAAAATCCGATTTGTAAAGTTTTTTTTCAACCCGATCGCACAGCTTTTATTTGATAGATAATATGAGGTTATTTATTTTTCGCTCCCCACAGCTCGCACTACAAAAAAGTTTACTTTTCTTTACAAAACGTAGATAAAAAACGGCGAGTCAAAGAAAAATTCCCTTGCAGACTTTAAAAGCGCCGCACGATCGACTAAAGTGAAAAAAATGGCTTGATCCGTTTATTCATCGCAAAGGAAAAAAAGCTCATGGTTCAACGCGGTTCTAAAGTTCGGATTCTCCGCAAAGAATCCTATTGGTATCAAGAATTGGGCACCGTTGCCACGGTAGACCAAAGCGGTATTAAATACGCAGTTATCGTTCGCTTTGACAAAGTAAATTATGCCGGCGTCAATACCAACAACTTTGCCCTCAGCGAAGTAGTGGAAGTCGAAGCACCCAAAGCTAAAGCCAAAGCACCAGCAGCAGCGCGCAGCACCAGGAGCAAAGGCCGCCGCCAAGCCAGCAGCATCCAAGCCAGCAGCTAAGCCATAAGGTGACAGCGCTCCTAAATGCTAACCAAATAAGTAAACCCCAAGAGCGCTAATTGTGCCAGAACTGCCAGAAGTTGAAACTATTTGCCTGGGTTTAAATCAAGTGACGCTCGATCGAGAAATTTTGGGCGGAGATGTGCTGTTGGCCAGCTCGATCGCCCGCTCAATCTCTGCTACCGATTTTTTGACAAAACTCAAAGGAAAGTCGATCGAACGCTGGTACAGACGCGGCAAATACCTCCTGGCAGAACTATCTCAATGTAGGGGCGGTGCCCCCGTGGCCCGCCCTTCTCCCCCGGCCCGCCCTTCTCCCCCGGCCCGCCCTCTCCCTTCCGCCTTCAAAAGTTGGCTGGTTGGCCGTCCACCTGCGGATGACAGGACAACTACTCTGGGTGCATCGCGACGAACCTCTGCAAAAACACGCGCGAGTCAGATTGTTCCTTGAGGGAAACCAAGAATTGCGCTTTGTAGACCAGCGCACCTTCGGGCAAATGTGGTACGTGCCCCCGGAAACCGAGGTTTCCAGCGTTGTCACTGGCCTCAAAGTATTGGGCCCAGAACCTTTTTCACCAGATTTTTCAGTCGCATATTTAACCCAAAAGCTCCACCGACGGGCGCGACCAATTAAAACCGCATTGTTAGACCAGTCTCTGGTGGCGGGTTTGGGCAATATTTACGCTGACGAAACTTTGTTTGTGGCGGGAGTCTTACCCACAACTCTGTGCGCGGATTTGACAGCAGACCAAATTGACCGCATCCATTCAGCTATTGTTCAAGTCTTGTCTAAGGCGATCGATTCTGGTGGCACCACTTTTAGCAATTTTCTCAACGTCCAAGGCGTCAACGGCAACTACGGCGGCGTCGCTTGGGTGTACAATCGCAAAGCCCAACCTTGCCGCACTTGCTCAATCCCGATCGAACGGATCAAATTAGCAGGGCGATCGACTCATTTTTGCCCCGTTTGTCAGATATAGGAAGAAGTCAACTGTCAACTGTCAACAGTCAACAGTCAGCAGTCAACAGTCAGAAGTCAGAAGTACCGTTAAAGGCAAATCTAGATTAAAATTTGTATAGTTTTATAAACAAAACCGAGCAAGTCATGGCAATCAAAAAAGGTAGCATAGTCCGCGCTCTACGCGAAAAATTGGAAAATAGTTTGGAAGCCAAAGCTAGCGACCAGCGCTTTTCGTCCTATATATTTGACACTAAAGGCGAAGTGCTGGATGTTCGCGGCGACTATGCTTTCGTCAAATTTGGCAAAGTCCCTACCCCGAATATTTGGCTGCGGGTAGATCAACTCCAAGATTTTAATTAACTTTAATTGGTTTTTAACTGGTTTTAACTGGTTTTAACTGGGAACCGATGTGCAGAGGAAGAGCCTCCCTTGGGAAATTGGAGGCTCTTCCGACCGATCTGCGTTACCAGTCCGAGCCTGGTAACGATTAATCCAAAATCCAAAATCTCAAATCTAAAATTGCATGACTTCTCCCCATTTCCCATCCCTAAATTCTCCTTCAACCCGCGTTTCAATTATTGGTGCCGGCAAAGTTGGCAGTACCTTAGCTCAGCGGATAGCTGAGAAAAATCTGGCCGATGTGGTATTGCTAGATATTCTCGAAGGTTGGCCGCAGGGAATTGCTTTGGATTTGATGCAAGCAAGAGGATTGGAATGCCACGAACGCCAAATTATCGGTACAAACAACTATGCAGATACGGCTAACTCAAACATCATAGTAATTACTGCCGGCATACCACGCAAACCAGGTATCAATCGGGAAGATTTAATTAAAATTAATGCTCGAATTGTTACCGAAGCGGCTAAAAAGGCGATCGAACATTCCCCCGAAGCAATCTTAATCGTAGTCACAAATCCCCTCGATGTCATGACCTATTTAGCCTGGGAAGCTACCGGCTTACCGAAACACCGAGTTATGGGTATGGCAGGAATTCTCGACTCATCCCGCTTTCAAACTTTTATTGCAATGGAGTTGGGCGTTTCTTTTGCTCAAGTTAATGCAACTGTCCTCGGTTCTCACGGAGATTTGATGGTTCCTTTGCCCCGCTATTCCACTGTCAACGGTGTTCCCATCAGTCAACTTATGGATGCTGGGGCGATCGCTCGTTTGGTGCAGCGGACTCGCCACGGCGGCGCAGAAATTGTCCAATTGATGAAGACTTCTAGTGCTTATTTTGCACCGGCATCTTCTGTTTGTTTGATGGTAGAATCTATTTTGTTTAACCTGTCGCGGTTGTTACCTTGCTGCGTTTATTTGCAAGGCGAATACGGTTTGCAAGATCTCTTTTTTGGAGTTCCCTGCCGCTTGGGATATCAGGGAGTTGAACAGATTTTAGAACTCGAACTGACTGAGCCGGAACGGACTGATTTTATGGAATCAGGTCAATTAGTGTGGCAAAATATTGAGGAAGCGAGAGCGACACTGAACACTATTTATTAAGCAATATCATGTGGCATAAAAAGGCGGTCTGCTATCCTTGTCTTTCCACAAGCTGGGGTAGGTTTTAATGTCTTGTATTGACCAATAATTTCAAAGGTGGTACAAGCCCCCGGATTTATCCGTGGAATCAATCCAAAATCCCAAATCTAAAATCCTCAAGCCCCCGCATTTATACGTGGGGTAAATCTAAAATCTAAAATCTAAAATCTAAAATCGATTGACGGATTGATTGATTGTAGCCATCCATCAATTGAGTTTCACTGCGACTCTCATTCGCAGCGCCTATCCCGACCCCGGTCGGGCGATGCTCGCGGCGCGGTAAAAACTCTGTCATATCAAATCCGGTAGCATCGGAATTATTCATCTTTCTCTTCTCTCCCTCTGCGCCCTCTGCGCCCTCTGCGGTTAAATCATTCCGATGCAACCGGAAACGATATCAGTCACAGCCAGGGCTGTTATACAACTCAGAACAATGTTAGTCCCAGGCCAGATTTTAGTTATACAAAAGATAAATTGGCTGGTGCGGTTGGCACTTATAGCCCGCTGCTGAAAGGCCGATGAATCGAGAATCAGGGAACATTTTCAAACAGGCTGCTCAATGTTCATAACTTTTGCTAGGACACTGCAAACAGCAGATGCGATCGCCTCTTCTTCCTCACCACTGCTCGACGGGAGTGGCAATCATAACAGTGTGATAATTGAAAGAAATGTCGATCGCCAAAAAATGCCAATTTTTAGTAAAATCCCCAAAATATTGACAATTTATACCACACCAAGTCACCGATCGCACAATAAATCAGTAAATGTACTGAGTTAAAATGAGCGATCGAGGTAGGGACACGGCAATGCCGTGTCCCTACTTAAAAAAATACGGAAATAGAATCTGAGTAGCTGCTAAGTGCTAGGAGAAGGAACAGAATTTGCCATTTGTGATTCCCATCCAACAGACTCAACTTGCAGCTCTCTCTTGGGATGCCCTCTACTTCCTCATTACCCAACCACAAATTAACTAAAAAAATAGCATATGTTTGATGAATTACTGTATCTAGAAATAACCAACCTGCGCCAGAAGCTAGCTCACCTAGAAAGAGAAATGCAGTCTCAAACCTGGTTCAAAAAGCTGCAAGCCCTGATGGGAGTTATTGGCAAAATTCGCGAATCCCTAGACTTAGAAACAATATTCAAAACTACAGCAACCGAAGTTCGGCAACTCCTAAATGCCGATCGCGTCGCTGTTTACCGCTTCCTCCCCTCATCCGAATGGAACGAAGGCGAAGTTGTATCAGAAGATGTACTGCCCCTATACAGCCCATCCCTAGGAACAAGAGTTCATGACCACTGCTTCGGCGAACAATTTGCAGCCAACTACCAAAAAGGCTACGTTCAAGCTGTCACCGATATCTATAAAGCCCGGTTGAGCCCTTGTCACCTCAAAATCCTCAAACGATTTCAAATCCGAGCTAACTTAGTCCTACCCCTGCTGCAAGGACAACACCTGTGGGGATTGCTTTGCATTCACTCCTGCGGCCAACCCCGCGAATGGCAACCAGACGAAATCGAATTTGCCAAGCAAATATCACAACACCTAGCAATCGCCATCACCCAAGCCGAATTGCACTCGCAAACTCAAAAACACCTACAAGAAATCGATCGCACGCAACAACAACTGCGGGAAAGCGAAAAAAGATATCACCAAATTCTCGACTCGATCGCCGATATGGTATTAGTCAAAGGCCCTGAATCAAAAATCCTCTGGGCTAATCAAGCATTTCGCGACTATTACGGCATGAGTGAAGAGGAACTTCAAGGCATTATAGACGCACCTTTCAACATTCCTGACTACACTCTCCAATACATTAAAGATGACACCTTCGTATTTGAAACCGGACAAACTCTGGCAATTCCCGAAGAACCGATCGTGCGCCACGATGGAGAAGTGCGACTGTTTAGTACCGTCAAAACACCCATCCGCAACGAAGAAGGAGACATCACAATGACTGTCGGTGTCTCCCGCGACATGACGGAACGCAAATTAGCAGAAGAATCACTGCAAGCCAGCGAAACCAAATACCGCCGCCTAGTAGAAACCTCCCAAGACATGATTTGGTCAGTCGATGCCCAAGGTTGCTATACTTTCGTCAACCCAGCAGTTGAATACATCTACGGTTACGACGCAGCAGAAATGCTCGGTAGGCCCTTTTCCGACTTTGTGACACCAGAACAACTTCAGAAAGATTTAAAGGTTTTCGCCCGCCTGCTTGCCGGAGAATCAATTTTTCAGCATGAGAGCGCACAAATCGCTAAAGACGGTAGCATCAAATATCTGATGTTCAATGCGATCGCCCTGTACGACGACACAGGCAATGTCCTCGGCATCACAGGCACGGCTACCGACATTACCGATCGCAAACGCGCAGAGTCCGCATTGCAACACGCCAACGCAGAACTAGAGCGCAGAGTAGAAGCACGCACAGCCGAACTGCACGCGACTTTTGCAGCCCTGGGTGCCAGCGAAAGCCGGTTTAGAACCATTGCGGCTACCATCCCCGGAGCTTTGTTCCAGTTTTGCAACCGTGACGGAGTTTGGCGCATTGACTACATGAGCGATCGCATCTTCGAGATCAGCGGTGTCACAGCAGCAGCAATGACGCAAGACATCCATACATTCATTTCCCGCCTCCACCCTGATGACTTCCAAAGCTACATCGCTTCTGTCACCGAAGCCGTAGACAACCTTTCCCTCTGGCACTACGAAGGGCGATTAGTCAAGCCCGACGGCGCAATTCGCTGGTGGCAGGGCGACTCAATGCCCACCCGCAGCCAGAACGGCGAAATCGTATTTTGCGGCGTTTTGCTCGACATTACCGATCGCCAAGTCGCCGAAACCGCCATTCGCGAAAGCCAACGACAGCTACAAGAAGCCCAGAGACTCGCCCACGTCGGCAATTGGGAACTCGATGTCACAACGGGAACCGTCACTTGGTCAGAGGAACTCTTCCGCATCCACGGACTCGAACCAGCGGCCACAGCACCCACCAGAGAAGAGAATGTCGCTCTGATCCATCCAGAAGATTTGGAATTGTGGGGAACCCAAGTACAGCGGGGACTCCAAGCAGGCATCCCCTTTGATTTTGACCTCCGCATCCTCCGTCCCGACGGCACGCTGCGACACCTGAACGCCCTGGGCAGAGCTGAAACTGATGCCAACGGCAAGGTGGTAAAATTGTTCGGTACTGCGATCGACATTACCGAGCGCAAAAACGCTGAAGCAGCCCTGCGACAAGCAGCAGCCGAGTTGGAAGGCAGAGTGAGCGATCGCACGGCAGAGTTGTCCCAAGCCGTCGCCCAGTTAGAACAAGAAATCGGCGAGCGCAAAAACGCTGAAGCAGCCGTGCAAATTTCCGCACAAAACCTGCGAACTATATTTAACAATGTCTACGATGCTATCTTCATTCACGATTTAGAAGGCAACATTCTTGATGTCAATAATCGAATGTTGGAAATGTACGGAGTTAGCGCCTCCCAAGCAACAAAATTATCAGTTAAAAACGACTATTCCACGGCGGAAAATCCCGTAGAAGAATTCGGAGAAATTTGGCAAAGGGTAATAGCAGGAGAAACAGCCCGCATTGAATGGAAAGCTAGGCGCCCCCATGACGGTTCAACTTTTGATGCAGAAATTGCCTTGTCTAAAATTAATCTCAATGGCAATGTTAGCATCATTGCCAACGTGCGAGATATTAGCGATCGCAAACTTGCAGAAACAGAACTCCAACACGCCCAAAAGTTTATGGAATCCGTACTCCAAACCATACCCGTAGCAGTAGTTGCCAAAGAAGCAGCAGAATTGCGATTTGTACTGTGGAATCCAGCCGCCGAACAGTTACTCGGTTTCCCCGCAGCGGAAGTTATGGGCAAAAACGACCATGACTTTTTCCCCAGAGAACAAGCCGACTTTTTCACCGCCAAAGACCGGGAAGTGCTCGCCAGCGGCCAGATTTTAGACATTCCCGAAGAACTAATTCAAACCAGAGAAGGCGAGACTCGCATATTTCATACCAAAAAAACCGCAATTCTCGATCGATTTGGCACTCCCGAATATTTATTAGCAATTATTCAAGACATTACCGATCGCAAGTTGGGAGAACTGGCTTTGAGGGAATCGTCAGCCCGACTCAAGCAGCAGGCCGATCGAGAAAAATTGCTCAACAGCCTCACAACTCAAATCCGCAATTCCCTCGACTTCGACAGCATCATTAGTGTCGCTGTCCAAGAAATGCGCGCTTTCATGCAGATCGATCGTTGCTATTTTTCCCAGTACCGGATCCAACAAGAAGAGGCATTTTGGGAAATTATTAAAGAATCTCGCACCAGAGAACTTCCCGATTTAATCGGTTCCTATAAAGCTTCTGACTTCGGCACTATAGGAGAACACCTCTTGCGTCTAGAAACGCTGCAAGTCGATGATGTCGGAGCAACCGCAGACCCTGTTTGGAAACAGTCTCTTAGCTCTCTGGGCTACCAATCTGTCTTGGCAATTCCGATGCAGGCACTTTCGGGAGTCGTGAGCGTTGTTACCTGCGCCCACTCCGCTTCTGTGCGGCCCTGGAGTCACAGCGAAGTCGAATTGTTGCAAGCGATTACAGTTCAATTGGCGATCGCCCTCAATCAAGCCGATCTTTACACCCAAACTCTCAATAAAGCTCGCGAATTAGAGCAAACTTTACAGAAATTAAGAAGCGCTCAATCGCAGTTAGTTCAAAGCGAAAAAATGTCATCTCTCGGTCAGTTAGTTGCAGGAGTCGCCCACGAAATTAACAACCCAGTTAACTTTATTTACGGCAACCTCACCCACGCTAACGAGTATACCCAAGACTTGCTCCACCTGATCGAACTTTACCAAAACCACTATCTCGATCCAGTCCCGGAGATTCAAGACGAAATAGAAAATATTGACCTTGATTTTCTCATGGAAGATTTGCCTAAATTGCTGACGTCCATGAAAGTCGGTGCAGACAGAATTCAACAAATAGTTGCTTCTCTCCGCACTTTCTCCCGCATGGACGAAGCGGAAATGAAAGCAGTTAACATTCATGACGGCATAGATAGCACCTTAATGATTTTGCAGCACCGCATCAAAGCTAAACACAATCATCCAGAGATTCAAGTGATTAAAGAATACAGCAAATTGCCCTTAGTAGAATGTTATGCCGGCCAGTTAAATCAAGTATTCATGAATATCTTGAGCAATGCTTTGGATGCTTTGGAAGACAGGGACTCGCGGCTTTCTGCTGACGAAATGCGTCAAAATCCCAGCCAGCTCCGCATCTGCACTGAAATGCCTTCATCCTCGCGGGTAATCATTCGGATTGCTGACAACGGGCCGGGAATGACAGAGAGTGTCTGTCATCGACTTTTTGACCCGTTTTTTACCACTAAACCTGTGGGTAAAGGCACTGGAATGGGCTTGTCCATTAGCTACCAAATTGTTACAGAACGGCACGGCGGCTCCCTGCATTGCACTTCTTCCCCCGGATTTGGTGCAGAATTTGCGATCGAGATTCCCCTGAAAGCTAATTGCTAATTTATTAGTTGTTAGTTGTTATTTGTGACGATCGCTGAGTGGAAATATTTTTTTGTGATTGAAATAAAAAAAATCGCCCCTTTTTTGAAGGTTAAAGGCTTGACTTTCAGCATTTAATTAAGTATAATCTTATAATGGGAGTGGTGGCAAAATTTTTAGTGCTGCCACCACTCCCATTATCTAAAATATACCACCAATAGTCCAGCAAAGTCAATAGGCAATCCTTCTTTTTTAGGGCCGAGCAGTTATACCAAATCCGGTTGCATCGGAATGATTAAACCGCGAATCCGCCACAAGCGCTTTCGTCAGAACTGCATCTTCTTCTCGATCTGACGAAAACGGTTGATTTAATCTGACTCCATCAGCGTTCATCCCTGTTCATCCGCTGAGATCTGCGGTAAAAAACTGCCAATCTAACAATCGATTTTTAAAAGCATTTCTTCGCCCGGAGTTGGTGCAGAATTTGCGATCGAGATTCCCCTGAAAGCTAATTCTTAATTTGTTCGTTGTTAGATCAAATCCTCTCTTCATCGGAATAGTAAATTCGAGTTAACAGTTAACAGTTAACTGTTAACTGTTAACTGTTAACTGTTAACTGACGGTGCAGTTAGAGAGTCGATGGCAGAGTGTCCCCCACCATCTCTCCTACAAAACCGTGCTTGCGACTTTCACCGCACACGGCTCCTGAGTGATGTAATCCTGGTTATGGATACAGTACGATCGCATCACGAGATGATTTATACCGCTTGATAGTTTTCCTTTTACCCCTACATCCCACCATCAGATTTTTCTGTGGCATTAGGCTTTTAAAGGGTTACTCAGTCTCAATCTTTTACACCACCGGGCGCTGTCAGCAGATCTCTGCTATTACAGCAGAGCTTTAGCTTCTGCAACCATCCCTCACACTCACAGCTTACGGCTAGCAACCTACTTATTTTTAAGGGCTGTGAGAGCTTTACTTCGTTCCGATTACACATTGGTTGAACATGACAGCGTAATGCTTTCCACCGGGTTTTTTGGGCAGTGCTGATAAGTCAATCCGATAATTGCTTATGCCCTATCCTTGCCTTTTGGCTTGGTCTATCAGCCATTTGACCATCTATCATAACGGTGGTTCAGACACATTTTTGCTTTCGCTACGCATATGTTCTGGCTCGACAGCTACTCCATTTGGCTAAGAGTCTTTCTGCCTTTTATCCCCGCTTTATCCTGTTAGTTGCTACCTAACAAAATAGGGGATATGCTTTTACCGCTGCACCTGCGGACTGGGACTTGACTTAACGTCTCACCCAGAAGTGTAATCAGTTATCACTAACTCGCAGCGGAGTCAGGCTAACCGTCCCTGGATAGGAGAACCTATCCATTTAGGCTAAACGAATCGCACACCGGAATTGATATTAGTTGTTATTTGTTACGATCGCTGAGTGGGGATATTTTTTTGTGATTGAAATAAAAAAAATCGCCTGTTTTTTGAAGGTTAAAGGCTTGACTTTCAGCATTTAATTAAGTATAATCTTATAATGGGAGTGGTGGCAAAATTTTTAGTGCTGCCACCACTCCCATTATCTAAAATATACCACCAATAGTCCAGCAAAGTCAATAGGCAATCCTTCTTTTTTAGGGCCGAGCAGTTATACCAAATCCGGTTGCATCGGAATGATTAAACCGCGAATCCGCCACAAGCGCTTTCGTCAGAACTGCATCTTCTTCTCGATCTGACGAAAGCGTCAGATGCGACGAAAGCGGTTGATTTAATCTGACTCCATCAGCGTTCATCCCTGTTCATCCGCTGAGATCTGCGGTAAAAAACTGCCAATCTAACAATCGATTTTTAAAAGCATTTCAGCGATCGCGTTACTGTCCAAAGGTTTAAAAAACAAATATCCCTGAGCAAGTTCGCATTCGAGTTCTCTCAATTGTGCTAACTGTTCTACTGTCTCAACACCTTCTGCGATCGCATTCAATCCCAAATTGTGAGCCAAAGTCACGATCGCCCGCACAATTTGTAAAGGTTGTTCCCCGCCGTCACCGTTTTCCCTCGCCCCCAAGCGGCTCACAAAAGAGCGATCGATCTTCAGCGTATCCAGCGGAAAACGGTGCAAATAACTCAAAGACGAATAGCCCGTACCAAAATCGTCGATCGACAACCGAATCTTTCTAGATTTCAATTGGGCGAGTACCGTACTGGCTTTGTTCACATTTTCGACGATCGCACTTTCAGTAATCTCCAATTTTAAACAGCTCGGATCGCAGCCTGTTTCTGCTAAAATTTCATCGATTTGTTCAATCAAATTCGGTTGACCTAACTGTTTAGCAGAAAGATTGACGCTCATTGTTAATTGCTCATTGATAATTGGGAATTGGGAATTGGGCATAGGGCATAGGGCCTTGGGCACGATCAGTTGCCGAACTTCCTTCTGACTTCCCGGCGTTACATCCGTTAAATCCGTTACAGAATCCGTTGCCGAACTTCCTTCTCCCTGGATTAAAAGTTCTTGCCAAACGCGCAATTGGCGGCAAGCTTCCCGCAGCACCCAAGTTCCCAGAGGCACAATCAGACCCGTTTCTTCAGCCACAGGAATAAAACTAGATGGCGACACTAAACCCCGCACCGGATGATACCAGCGCACCAAAGCCTCAAAACCCTCGATCGCACCGCTGGCGATCGAAACAATTGGTTGATAGTGCAGAATAAAGTGCGAAATTTCATCCAGGCTCTTCCCTAATTCCTGCTTTCCCAAAATAGCCAACCGCAAGTCAGTTTCTAACTGCAACAGCGACATAGTTTGGTCGTGCATCGCCAAATTAAACACCTCGTGGCGGGCCTTGCCTAAAGCTTTAGCACGATACATAGCAATGTCAGCATCCCGCAGGAATTCTTCCGGGTGAGCCTGCACAGAGCACTGCTGACTATTCGACAAGCCACTCTCGGCTGCTGTGAGCTCCTCTCTGCTGAAAACAATGCCAATGCTAGCGCTGGTGAATACTTCATGACCTTCGAGATTAAAGGGTACTGTCAATTCTTTTTGTATTCTGTTAGCGGCCTGGGTAGCGTCGCCGAGGTTCTGAATGCTGTCTAGCAGGATGGTAAACTCGTCTCCACCGAGTCGCGCTACCGTATCAGAAGCACGCACGCAATCCTGAAGCCGCTGCGCGAGGGTAATTAGCAGTTTGTCGCCGAGAATATGTCCTAAAGAATCATTAACTACTTTGAAGCGGTCTAAATCTAGGAAGAGGACGGCAAATTTGTAATCTGGGGAATTTTGAGAACGGTGTATAGCTTGTCCTAGCCGATCGATAAACAAGAGGCGGTTTGGCAAACCCGTAAGCGCATCGTGACAGGCATCGTGCAGCAGTTGCTGTTCTACTCGTCGGCTCGCGGTAACATCTCTAATCATAATCTGCGCGGCTGCTAAGCCCTGATAAATAGCGGGTATGCCGACAACTTCTACGTCTATTATTTGTCCGTCGAGCCGGATCATTTTTTCTTCAGCGAGGTCGAACGGCCTGTTTTCTTCCTCTACTTGCCGGATTCGCTCTTTGGCTATTTCCACATAGTTTTGATGGACGAAATTCAATACAGGAAAGCCGATTAGCTCCCTCGGAGAGCAGGCACCGAGAAGTTTAGCACCGGCTGCATTGATATATGCGATTTTCCCTTGACTGTAAACCGCGATCGCTTCGGGAGACTGTTCTACCAAACGGCGGTAGCGTTCTTCACTTTCTTGCAGAGATACTATCAACTCCGAACGCTCTTGTTCTGCTTGCTGGCGTTCCACTTCCCTTTGGTGATCGGCGAGAAATCTACCTATGCTTTGAGCCATCAATTCTATTATTTCTATGGTCTGGGATTCAAAGGTTTTTCTCCTGACCTCTCGCGCCGAAAAACTCAAGGTGCCGTAGATTTTATTATCTATAAATATCGGCGTTCCAATGTAAGATTCGATCTGCCATTTTTGATAAGCTGGATGTTCGCACATTTCTAAGGTTCCTCCTATGTGGGAACAGGCCATTGTTTGCTTGAATTTAATCACTGCGGCACAGTAAGTATCGCTAAGCTTTAATTCTAAACCTCGTGTAAAATATTCTAAATCTGTTCTCACCGAGCGAATCATAAAAGATGACTCCTCAACTTGAGCAATCATGCCAATAGAAAGTCCGAAAATCAAACAGCCTGCTTTTAGATAATCATCCACAAGTTCTTCAAAATTTTGATAGTGATAAGTTGTAATCCGGTGCAGGTGTTTGAGGTTGGCACTAAAAGTTGCTAAATCTTGAGATTTTAAAAATAATTCTTCTTCCGCTCGCTGGCGGTCGGTGATGTCGGTCTGAACTCCAATAAAGTGAGTTAAGTGCCGGCGCGAGTTGTAAACCGGAGCAATAGAAAGTTCGTTCCAAAAAAGCGAGCCATCTTTCCGAAAATTCTGCAATATAACTTGAGAAGTCCTGCCTTCTTCAATAGCATTTCGCAGCTCTTGTACAGCCTCCCGACTCGTGTCTGGGCCCTGCAATAATCGGCAATTTTTACCAATTAATTCGGATCTGCCATAACCCGTGATCCGCTCAAAACTGGGATTGAGATAAATAATTGGATTGTCGGCAAGCGTCGCATCGGTAATCACAATGCCGTTGGTGCTGCTTTCGATCGCCCTTTCCATCATTTGCAACCGTTCCGACGATCGAATCCGCTCGATCGTGGCGGCTAACAAATTGGCGATCGCCTCCAGAAAATAAACGTCATCTTGGTTAAAAACTCGCTCGTCCTTGGTGTGAACCCCCAAAACCCCCCAGACAGGAGCTTCAACAGTGTTCGTTGATTCTACTTGTCCCCACGGACTTTTCCCCTGTCCCCTATAGCCAGGAACGATCACGGTCACACCACTCACGGCTCGGTGGTTGTGCAGCAGCGGCGACTCACTAAACCGCGTTTCCACCGGCAAATCTGTGACGATCACCGGTTCGTTAACTAACAATGTATAACCAGCTTGAGAGCGGGCCGAAGCGGTGACACTGGCGCTACCGACCAGCCCAGGCCCCCAGCCGACACCCGATCGCAACAGAAAAGCATGACCCGATGGCAACAGTTCCAACAACTGACAATAATCGACATCCAGGGTTTGGGCAATTAACACCGCTGCTTTGTCCATCAGTGCCGACAAATCTGTTTCAGCGATCGCCTCATGTCCCAAGTAAGCGACGGCTGCTTGCTGACGGGCCCGCAAGTGGATTGACCCGAGCAATTCCTGCTCTAGCGCTGCGACTCTCTTGCGCTCGGTAATGTCGCAGAACACCGACAGAACAACTTTTTCCGACTGCAATGTCAGATACCGCATTGATACAGTTGCCCAAAACAGCGTGCCGTCCGCCTTTTTCAGGCGGACTTCGGTCTCGCGCACCAGTCCCTCAACAGCGAGGATATCCAGCAATTCCTGGCGCTCTGCTGGATTGTTGTAGAGTGTTTCGGCTTTTTGGCGGTGGAGGGACTCGGATGCTGTCAGTCCGAAGGCCATACGGCATAAATCGTTACAATACAGAATTGTGCCATCAGCTAGACTGCCGATCGCCAGTGGCACCGGCATCGAGTCGGCGATCGTCAGAAATAATTCTTGAGTGTCTTGCACCGCTTCCTGCATTCCTGTCTGGAAGGCACAGCCCTCACAGTCTTGGGAGATAAAACTTGCGAGTTTTTGATTGATCCATTGCGATAATTTATTTTGCACAGAAACCGGACTCCTGTAGCTCCGCAGCCGAGAACTATAAATTGATGATAACTGGCGATTCCAGATGCAGAGGACGATCGACTGTCAAATCCCCGCACAATATTCATCTTAACCAGAAGAATGCAACAGGAAGGCGCAAAACTGCGAGGCAGGAGTTGGATTGGCCTGGCTGTACAGAGCGCATCTGTCTTTGGTATGAAAATTAACTGTTTCTGAAGTTGCGTTAAGTTTTGATAAGAGCGGTAACTTTGCCAGATGTCGGCGCCTGCTCCTAATCTGAAAGGTTGATTAACAGTCAGACTTTTTCTGACATTTGCTAACAATCACTTACATTCGCCCGAGGTCTTTATGGCACTGTAGAATGAATTTAGCCGCTCGGATTTAGGTGAAAAACCTTGGTAGTAAGCAACCTCTATTTAAATAAGTTGCCTCTACAGTATCAAAGCAAATAAAATCAAGATTGGCTAAATGCGGTCACGCGAAAACCAAGCTGAACGCTCATAGTACAAGTGCTTGTAGAGATTTCTACGGGCATTGGTTGATACGCCTTAGTTGAGAACTGAGCTCAACTTATGTATTTGTTAGCAAACGTTAGCAAAAAAGTATCGGTAAACTAATCTGCAAACAATTAACGAATGCCATCCGAGGAGAGAGGACAAATGCTTGAGTCTTACCGCCAACAGGCTGCTGAAAGAGCCACCTTGGGAATTCCACCACTGCCCCTAGATGCTCAGCAAACGTCTGAACTTTGCGAACTGCTGAAAAATCCGCCACCGGGAGAAGAGGAAACCTTAGTAGAATTATTGCGCGATCGCGTACCACCAGGAGTAGACCAAGCAGCCTACGTCAAAGCAGGATTTTTGACCAGCATCGCCAAAGGAGAAATCCACAGTCCCCTCATCACCCCCACATGGGCCGTCTACCTGCTAGGGACAATGATGGGGGGCTACAACGTCCACTCCCTAATCGATTTGCTCAATCCCACCGCCGAAACCGCCATTCCCGCCGCCGCCGCCCGCGCCCTGAGCAAAACTCTGTTAGTATTTGACGCTTTCCACGATGTTTTGGCATTGTCCGATGTCAATCCCTATGCTAAGCAGGTAGTGGATTCTTGGGCAGATGCGGAATGGTTTACCGGCCGTCCTTTGTTACCAGAAGCCATTACGGTAACGGTGTTTAAAGTGCCGGGAGAGACGAATACCGACGATTTGTCGCCGGCACCTCACGCTACCACGCGGCCAGACATTCCCCTGCACGCTTTGGCGATGCTGGAAAGTAAAATGCCCGGTGCTCTGCAAACCATTGCCGAATTGAAGCAAAAAGGCCATCCCGTAGCCTACGTTGGCGATGTTGTCGGTACCGGTTCATCCCGGAAATCGGCGATTAATTCCGTGCTGTGGCACATTGGCAATGATATTCCGTTTGTGCCGAACAAGCGCAGCGGCGGTTATATTCTAGGAAGTGCGATCGCCCCGATTTTCTTCAATACCGCTGAAGATTCCGGTGCTTTGCCGATCGAATGCGACGTCGCCAAAATGGAAACCGGAATGGTAATTACCATCCATCCCTACAAAGGCGAAATTACCAACGAAGCCGGAGAAATCATCTCCACATTCACCCTCAAACCTGACACAATATTAGACGAAGTTCGCGCCGGTGGCCGAATTCCCCTATTAATTGGACGCACCTTAACCGACAAAACCCGCACCGCTTTAGGACTAGAAATCAGCCCTATTTTCACCCGCCCCACCATCCCAGTAGATACGGGCAAAGGCTTTACCTTAGCGCAGAAAATGGTAGGCAAAGCTTGCGGTTTGTCCGGCGTTCGTCCCGGTACATCCTGCGAACCAGTGATGACTACAGTCGGTTCTCAAGATACCACCGGCCCGATGACGCGGGACGAATTAAAAGAACTTGCTTGTTTGGGATTTAGCGCCGATTTGGTAATCCAAAGTTTTTGCCACACCGCCGCTTATCCAAAACCAGTTGATGTCAAAACTCACCATGAATTACCCGACTTCATGGCTCAGCGAGGCGGGGTAGCTTTGCGTCCCGGAGACGGCATTATTCACTCCTGGTTAAACCGGATGTTATTGCCAGATACAGTGGGAACCGGCGGCGATTCTCACACTCGTTTTCCCTTGGGAATTTCTTTCCCTGCGGGTTCGGGATTGGTGGCATTTGCTGCTGCTTTGGGTGTCATGCCTTTGGATATGCCGGAATCGATTTTAGTGCGGTTTAAAGGCGAATTGCAGCCGGGAGTGACACTGCGGGATGTTGTGAATGCAATTCCCTATGTGGCAATTCAAAAAGGTATGCTGACTGTCTCGAAACAGAACAAGAAAAATATCTTTTCTGGGCGGATTATGGAGATTGAAGGTTTGCCCGATTTGAAGGTCGAGCAGGCTTTTGAATTGACTGATGCCACGGCCGAGCGTTCTTGTGCTGGATGCACGATTAAACTGAGCGTGGAGACTGTTTCTGAGTACATTCGTTCCAATGTCGCGCTGTTGAAAAATATGATGGCGCGGGGCTATGCAGATGGGCGGACTATGATGCGCCGGGTGGCGAAGATGGAGGCATGGCTGGCAAATCCGGTGTTGCTGGAGGCTGATGCTGATGCGGAGTATGTCGAAATCATTGAGATTGATTTGAACGAGATTAAAGAGCCGATTGTGGCTGCTCCCAATGACCCGGATAATGTTAAGTTGTTGAGTGAGGTTGCGGGCGATCGCGTTGACGAAGTATTTGTCGGTTCTTGCATGACAAATATCGGTCACTACCGCGCCACTGCGAAGGTGTTGGAAGGTGCTGGGGAAGTGAAAACTCGCCTGTGGATTTGTCCGCCAACTCGGATGGATGAACAGCAACTTAAAGAAGAAGGTTATTACAGCATTTTTGGAGCTGCTGGAGCTCGTACAGAAATGCCGGGGTGCAGTCTTTGTATGGGAAATCAAGCACGGGTTAAAGATGCCACAACGGTGTTTTCAACTTCTACTCGCAACTTCAATAACCGCATGGGGAAAGACGCGCAAGTTTATCTCGGTTCTGCTGAATTAGCGGCAGTTTGTTCCCTGTTGGGTCGCATTCCTACAGTGCAAGAATACATGGAGATTGTGGCGAAGAAGATTAATCCTTTTGCTGATGATTTGTATCGGTATTTGAATTTCGATCGAATTGCTGGTTTTGAGGATGAAGGGCGAGTGATTGCTTTGGAAGATATGCCTCGGATTGAGGATCTTTTGGGGATTCCCGAAGGCGTGTTGAGTAAGTAATTTCATCGAAACTCAGCGAACTGCTTATTTTGAACCGCAGATGAACGCAGGTGTACGCAGATGAATTTTATCTGCGTTCATCTGTGTTAATCCGCTGACATCTGCGGTTACAACAAATCCCAGAATCTCCATGAATCATCCCCCGTTTTTTGTTTAAAATATAAGTAGAGGCGAGTTCGATCGCCAATCTCTAATTCCGATCCAGGATATCGACCTGCCAATTCCTATAAATCCGATTGAGGAGAAAAAAAGTATGTCTGAACGAGCTTTAATCACTGAAAACCCAGAGACACCAACTTCAGTGCCAGAAATTCGCATTGGTAATGAAATGGTAGAGTTTCTCAGTGTAATTCAGCAAACTCCGAGAGAATATTGGCCTAATTTGCTTAAAATGATGAGGTTATTTCTGGAAACTGTGACAGTTAAGCCAGGATTGTCGGAACCCGCCGAGACACCTGAAAATGTAGATTTTACTAAACTGTCGAAGGAGGAAAGTATCAAAAGAAATCAAAAAAATATGAGGATTGCAATACTAGCGGGGCAAAGGAAAGGAAATGAGGATAACGAAAAACCAGAAATTATCGATTCTTTACAGCAACACGAAGCTCTGAGCAAGCTGTTACAATCTTGGATAGACGATGGAGATGAACAGGAACAAACAGAAACCGCTGAAGTTCTCCGCAAGGCACTAGAAGAAAACCCGGTGCATATATAGTCCATGAGCAGAATAGTTTTGTTAGATTCTGGGCCTTTAGGAATTGTTACAAATCCCAAAGCCGCCTCTCCTTTATCTCAAGAGGGTAAAGTCTGGCTGCAATCTTTGCCGCTAAAAGGTTACATTGTCATGCTTCCTGAAATTGCTGACTATGAGGTGAGGCGCGAATTAATTCGTGCAGGTAAAACGGCAGGTATTAAACGACTCGATCAACTTAAATCGCAAATCCCCTACCGTCCTTTGACTACCGAGGTAATGCTTCTAGCGGCTCAGTTGTGGGCGGATGCACGAAACAGAGGAAAGACAACAGCAGAACCCAATGCACTTGACGGGGATGTGATTTTGGCAGCTCAAGCAATGTTGGAGGCAAGTGAAGGCAATGAAGTGGTAATTGCTACCACAAATGTGGGCCATTTGTCTCAATTTATTGATGCTCGTGAATGGCGGCTAATTCAGTAATGTTTAATGCGATCGCATTTGCCCTATTCCTGCTATACTTCCAACTACAGATATTCTGGCAAGCACCGTTGGCGACACCAACAGCAGGGCGAAAATAATGGAAAAATTCGAAACAGTCGAAACAATGGACGATCGCACGCGAACTCGGTACTGGGGTACAGTTACAGTTATAGACGAAGGCGATCGTTACAGGATCAATCGCATTGAACTCAAACCGGGCCACCACATCAGCACCCAAATGCACTATCACCGCAGCGAACATTGGGTTGTTGTCTCCGGTACCGCGAAAGTGATCTGCGATAACAAAGAAACTATTTTGATGCAAAAACAGTCAACCTACGTTCCCATGAATACGCCTCACCGTGTGGAAAACCCAGGCGTTATTCCCTTGGTGATGATTGAAATTCAAAATGGCGAATATCTCGGCGAGGATGACATCATCCGTTTCCCGCAGGATGCTCACGAAGAAGATTAATCACTCACAAGGCGTAAGGTGCGCCATCAGCACCCTACAGTTAAATTTTTTGCGTAAATCCTACAATTAAAAATATAGGGGCAATTCCTCAATTGCCCCTATATTTTTATATTAAGCTTGTTAAACACGAGCCTCTGAGATCGCAACAGGCGATCGTCCTAGGGCAAAGCAGCATTTTTCAACTCTACATTCGCCATATTTGCATTGCTGAGGTTAGCACCAGTCAAGTCCGAAGCCACCAAATTTGCACCGGTCAAATTTGCACCGGTCAAATTTGCATCCCGCAGGTTTACCCCCAGCATATCCATTCCCAACAAAGTGCCACCTTTGAGACTGACATTTCCTAGATTCAATAATGACTGACGGACATTTTTGAGGTTTGCACCAGTCAAATTAGCACTTTCCAAATTAGCTCCGATTAGATTCGATCTGCTGAGGTTGGCATCCTTCAAATTGGCAATAACCAAACCAGCCAAACTCAGATTAGCACGGCTCAAGTCAGCACCCTCTAAATTCGCACCGTGCATCCTAGCAGCGATTAAGCTCGCACCTGGTAATTTTGCATTGTTGAGATTGGCTTGATTGAGCTTGGCTTCATTGAGATTAGTACCGCTCAAATTCGCACCGCTCAAATTCGCCCCGCTCAAATCGGCACCGCTGAGGTTCATACCAGCAAGCTGCGCTCCTGTCAAGTCGCATCCGCTACATTTTTTAGTTTCTAATAGTTGCTTGACTTGTGATACGTTTTCAGCCTTAACTGGAGAGGCGAAACCGATCGCAATTAGTAGCCCTGTAGTTGTTAAAATTCCCAATTTCATATACTCACCCTCAGCGATGTCTCTATTTAATAATATCGAACATTTTTTGAGAGTATTCAGCGATCGACATCTTTAATAAACTGTGACAATCATCACCCTGTTATGCACCAAAATATGCAATAATTACAGAGATTCCTACACCTACAAGTTCTGGTAAACAATTATTGCTTTTTCAGGAACCAAAAGGGAAAGGCTTGCGTCGGTTCAAGATGCACGCCGGCGATATTTTTTTGAGCAAAGGTATAGTCTTTATCCAGCCAAAGGGGGATGAAAGGTACATCTCGACCTAGTATATCTTGAATTTCGGCAAAAATGGCTTTGCGGGTTTGCGGGTTTGGTTCTTTTCGCTGCTGGTCGATCAGTTGATTTACCCGATCGCTATAATAAAACGAACCCTGGCCTTGACTAGCACCCTTTTCACAGCCCCCGGCGGCCGAACCCGTGGCACAATCTAAAAACGGCTGAATATAATTGTCGGCATCGAAAAAGTCGGCGTACCAATCTACTAAAACCGCAGGATAAATCCCCTTCTCTATGTTTTGAAATAAGGTTGGAGATTCCACACTATTAATTTCTACTTGCATTATCCCATCCATTTTAAGTTTAGCTGATGCCTTGATGATACTGGCGACTAAAGCTCTTTTTGTGGAACCGGAAGGATGCCAGATTTGCAAGATCAAAGGATTGGTGGCGGAATAGCCCGCTTTAGTCAATAATTCCTTAGCTTTTGCCATGTTGGCGTCGCCGTACAGTTCCTTAAAAACCGGTTTGTGGACATCAAAGGTTGTGGGAATCAGACTGTACAGTGGTTGTGCTTGTCCCCGCAGTACGCGATCGTTGATCAGCGGGCGATCGATCGTGGCTGCGATCGCCTGTCTCACATCTATATTGTCCAGCGGTTTAGACTTAATGTTGAGCGTCATATAACTGACGGTACTGCTTTCAGCCGCAATTTCCTGCCATTTCCCCTTTTTTGCTCCCTCGTCCAAACTGCGAACTTGATCGGCATCCAGAGACAAATAAGCCACATCGATCGCACCCGTGCGAAAAGTATTGAACAAATTTGCTGAACTAGAAAGCAGCAAAATATCAATTCCTTGATTAGCAGATTTTTCACCCCAATATTTATCAAAAGCGTCAATTTTTAGAGAATCGCTGCCATATTTTGCCAGCTTGTAGCGTCCAGTTCCGACAAAAGTATCTGGTTTAAATTTGCCTTCTCCAATTTCATAAGCTTGCGGAGAAACTGCACAAGCACCGGCAAATGTTAGCAGGGAAGGAAAAGCAGCAAAAGGCTTTTTGAGTTGAAAAGTTAACTCATATTCGCCCGTTGCTTTCACCGATTCTACTGCATCGCCTAATAAAAAAGCTGGACGGCCCCCATTTTTGATAAACCGTTGCAAGGAAAATTCCATTGCTGCGGCGTTAAACGGTGTGTCGTCGTGGAAAATAACGCCTTGACGCAGGGGGATTGTATATGTTAATCCATCGGTGCTAATTTTCGGCATTGCTGTTGCTAAATGGGGGATTAACTTTGTAGTTCCCGACTCGTAGCTGTAGAGAGTATCGCCCAAATTGTACAGCAACTGCGCTGATATAACTTCGTAAGCATCCGCAGGGTCGATCGTCCGTAATTTCAAGGTTGTGCCAATAGTAACGCGATCGTTATTACCACTGTCACCGACAGCATTAATTGATTGATTTGCCCTCTGTCCGCAGCTGACAATTAAGAAGCAACAAAGACTGAAAAGCGCTAGAACTTTAATTACCGAAGGTCTTATAGATATTTTAGGCTGTCGGTTGTAGTTTCCCATTGTCATTTTGCGAAATAATCCCAAATATAGTTATATCATTTTGCTGGAACTTTACGGCAGGCAAGTTAAAATGGAGGCAGAGCCTTACGCAATTGTAGGGTGTGCACTGCACACCTTACAACTAAATGAACAAGCTAGGTGAGACTTTAAAATAATCGCCAAGTGCCTTAGCCTGTGCCTTGCTAATCGCTCTTTTCCCATTCACAACCTCAGACACCACGCCACTCGATCCAATGATACCTACCAAGTCGGCTTGACGGGTGCCACTGGATTCCATGATGTGTTGCAAAATCTCATGGGGTTCGGATTCTATCGGATAGTTTTCGGCCTCATAAACTTCAATGAGCGTTACCAACAACTTGTATAAAATTCTCTCCTCTGGAGTGCTGTTTTTAGCGAATGTTAGCCGTTCTGCAATTACCAGGAGCCGATCGTATTCATCTTCGGTTTCGATTACCTTGGGAGCGACTTCTGCTAGCAAGCTGCTATAGGTGGCTCGATCAAAAGTAAGCATCATTTTTCCATTTGTCTTTGTCGTATTCAGCATGGGTTAGAAAATTTTTGTAGAAAATAGTTTGATCCTCATAGTTGATGCCGAGAATCAGGCGATATTTGTTGCCTTTGATATTAAAGACGGTGAAGTTTCCTACTGCTTCGGCATCCCGGAACTCTTTGCGAACATCCTCTAAATTATGCCATTTTGCGTTCTTGAATTTTTTCTTCAAGGTATCAATTTCACTTTTGACATCGGGATACTGGGAAGCATCGTCACGGAGGTTGCGTATTGAAATTAGGTGCATTGATTTTTTCTTGGAATTTTTTCATTTTTTCCACACATCGATTGTTTGCTTCATAGAGCCTACTACTCTTATACTCTCATTTAGAGAGGAGAATGTCAATAGCTAATTACCATGATTCACAACATGGAAGTCACGGATACCCGTCTCGCTGTTTCTAACGTGTTATCTACGAATTACCAATGCCCGATGCCCAATGCCCCATGCCCCGATGCCCAATGTCCCATGCCCAAATATTAAATTCCTTTGAGTAGCAATCGCCAATCCTGACACCGTTTCTTGTAAATGCGAGCCACCCGATCGTTCGGATTTGTCCGCAAACACTGTTCAAACAATTTTCCCGCTTCTCGAAACTCCTTGCGCTCGCACAATAACATAGCTTCATTATATATGTGCAAATTTTCTAGCTTGGCCGCTCGAATTTCCGGCGCATCGGCATCAAATACTTCATAGACTGTGACAAATTGAGATTTCCCTTTTACCTGTACCTTATCCACGATGCGAATAGCATAATCAGCAGCATTTCGCAACCTCTCAAAAGTGGCGTGAGAAATTAACAGCGGTACGCCATAATTTTTCGTCAATCCTTCAATCCGAGAAGCCAGATTAACAGCATCGCTAATTACAGTGCTATCCATGCGGCTTTTACCACCAACAGTCCCCAGCATCAAAGAACCTGTATTAATGCCAATGCCAATTTGCATCGGGACGTAGCCGACAGTTTCACGGTGTTGGTTGTATTTATTCAGGATATGCAGCATCGCAATACCAGCTTTTACTGCATCATCTGCACAGTCGCTAAACAGAGCCATAATTGCATCGCCAATGTATTTGTCAATAAATCCGTGATGGCTAGTAATCGCCGGCTCCATCCGCGAAAGGTAAGCATTGATAAAATTAAAGTTTTCTTGCGGTGTCATAGTTTCTGAGAGAGTCGTGAAGTCACGGATATCGGCAAACAGCACCGACATTTCCTGCTGCACCTGGTCGCCTAAATTGACATCAGTAATACTTTCATATCCCAGCAAGTTGAGAAATTGATGGGGAACAAATCGCCCGTAGGCATCAGTCAAGTCTTCTTCTGCCACCAGGGACTTTTCCAATTTTTGATTCAGTTCATGGAGTTCATTAATAAAGTTATGGCGGTCGGTTTCTGCTTGTTTGCGTTTCGTGATATCCTGAAAAACCGCGATCGCAAAAGCAACTTTGCCGTCTTCGTCAAAAATTGGCGTTCCCCAACCCTCGATCGGGACTTTCTGATCTAGTTGGTGAATTTCTATATCCTCAGCCGTCGAAGTTTCGCCCTTCAAAGCTCGGACGATCGGCAAATTCTCGCTAGGATAAATAGTATCAGTTCCCGCGATATAAATTTGATAAAGTTCTGACAAATTCTCAACTGCATTTAACGGCACAACCCCTTGGCCCAGTAACAACTGTCCAGCGTGATTGACGTAGTAAGGTTGGCCGAGAGCATCGATCACAGCCACCCCGATCGGAATAGCTTCGAGAAACTGAACCAGCTTGATGTCGCCTTCCCGCACCGCCTCCAATGCCCGATCGCGTAACTCGCTGGTAAGATTGTCAGAATGTTCAGCAGTAGTTTCCAGCAAAATTTCCAGATCCGCTTTTTCCTCCTTCAAGTCTTCGACTTGCTGGCGCAATCTTTCTATCTCCAAAAGTAGCTGTTCCCTCGATGGTTGTTCTTCCAACATGACCCCAGAACTTGCGCCTCTACCAACAGAAAATTGCGTAACAGTCCTCATCCTAAAAGCGATCGCAGCTTTTATACTAACTCCAACTCTCAAGCAAGCATCAGCCGCTGCAAATTCTTCAAAGATTTACCTGGCCTAGCTATGGGTTGAGAGCCTTCGCCATCAGCACCCGCCCTTGTTTACGCACCCCGATGCTCAACTTCGATAGCATACTAATGCCCGAACTGTTCAAAAATTCTAACTGCTGCAAATTTAAAAGAATTTTCCGAGGCGACCTATAGACTACCGAGCCTCGCAACTGCGCTATCGGCACGTACTCCGTAGACCCGGTTAGTCGAAGGGAGCCTGCAAAACTCACCGTTGCGGTTGCTCGATCGTAACATATCGGGTAATCTTCTATCTTAATTTGCATTCGGGTAAAAAGTTCCTTAAATATGATCGATCGCCAGCTCAGCTTATACTGTTAGTTGCACCATTGTTGTCACCGCAATGACTTCCGGGTCTTTTTGCACAGTCTCGAACTTCCAGCCCATCTTGGCGCTATAGTCGTTGAGCATAGTCAGCAAGCCTAACCCAGAATCGGTTGAGCTTTCGTCAGCGGCGTTTTTTTCCAACTTCTCAATGTACATCTCGCTGGGGTCAGAAACCAGCAACTTCTGAATGTACCTCTGAAACTTGTCAACAGAAGGCGGGGAAATGCTGTTAGCAACCGAGAAGATCAGTCCGTCCTGATGCAATTGCAGTTTAATATCGATCGGGTACTGCGAATTTTCATCGTTAAACTTCATCGCATTCTCCAATAACTCATTAGCAATATAGCTAACCGCACTTTTAATCTCGGCTTGTCTTGTCAGTGACGAGGAGTCGTCTTGATTCCCCGGAAAAAAAGTCGTCAAGTAGTCCGCGAGGAAATCAGCCGACAAACCGTTATTCCGCCACCGCTGCTTGAGGGGAATA
Organism: Microcoleus sp.; assembly: GCA_042408215.1. GTDB lineage: Bacteria > Cyanobacteriota > Cyanobacteriia > Cyanobacteriales > Microcoleaceae > Microcoleus. Next base: position 754,427 of record JAYFMW010000006.1, read on the forward strand.
GAACTAGGGGAAAATCCAATGATCAAGTATTCCTGGCTGGGAGTCGGTTCAATCAAATCACCAAAGGTCTGAATCATGTTAGTTGTGAGTTGTTATTTGTGAGTTGTTATTTGTGAGTTGTTATTTGTTATTTGTTATTTGTTATTTGTTATTTTTTGGTTGTTATACCAATTTAATAGGTCGTTGCACATATCCCGATCCCCCTCGCATCCCCCTTAAAAAGGGAGTAGGGTGTGAGTAGGGGTTGACTTTGAATTCTTGCTCCCCTTTTTAAGGGGGCTGGGGGGATCGGATTCTATGCAGCCTCATAAAAAATTGGTATTAGTTGTTGGTTATAATGCCCCATGCCCCATGCTATAAAGGCCCCATGCCCCATCCCTCCGCTTCGCTTCGCCCAATTCCCAATTACCGTTACTTTTGTTTGAGTAGCAGCAATGTGATATCATCAAAAACCTTTTGTTCGCCAATGTGCGATCGCACGTCGTCAATTACAGCGTACCTGATTTCTGATGCCGTTCGCTGCCAATTGATTTGTATCACCTCAATTAACCGCTCTAAACCGTAAAGCACTTGATCCATATTTTCAGCTTCCGTAATCCCATCAGTGTAAAGCACCACCACATCTCCTTTATATAACTGCACCAGTTTTTCAGCAACAAATTCAGTAATATCTACATCCAGCCCGATCGGGAAACCCAAATCGATCGTATCAAACCGCTCTACAGAACCATTACACCGCACTACAATCATTTCTTCGTGCTGGCCGCTCAACTTCAGCATTCCTTCCTGATAGTCCAACAAAGCAAGGCTAGCATTCTTGTCAGATCTCATGGGTTGCACATTCTCGTAAATTACCAGGTTTATAGCGCTTAAAAAAATTACTGGATCGGGTTCATTGTAAGCAAGCAAAGTCCGCACCGCCCTTTGAACCAGAATCATTAAAACGCCACTTTCTCATCCATCTCCTGTGACATCGCCGATGCCAATTTTTACTCTACCATCTTGACGCAGGCTAATTTTTTGAGATATTAGCCTAATTTCCGACAAGATTTTTGGGAGTTCTGGAAGCTTCAGCAAAGTAGCATCCATCAAATAATAGGTATCCAAATCAGGGTCTAATATCAGATTAGAACTCTCGCCGAAGCGAGCGCTTAATCTATTAATATCTGCTGCTAAACCTGGATACAAAAAATCATAAGTTTCTCAACTCCACTGGCTGCGGCGAAGTTTAAAAAGTTGCCTGTTTTGATAAATTTTATTAAGATTTACGCTGGAGCTTAAGATGTGTGATATCTGGCGATCGGTGTTTTCCAGTATTTGAAAATTTGCATCTATTTTTGCTTCTAAATCTGCCATCGGATCGGGAGTGCTTAAATTCCGATTTAAACCCCGATCATTTAATAGTTGAAGTTTGGGGATGTATTCTCTCAACTGTCGCAGCGGGCGCAGGTATTGATTGCCGTAAATTTCTTTTTGTGCAAAATCAACCCGGCTGTTAATTTCCGAAATCAGAAAGTACATAACCAATGTTAATGGCATGGCAAATATAAAACCGATCGGGGTGAATTTTTGAGGATAGTTCAGCCGATTCATTACATGGATTCCCAAGGATGTTTTTTTCATATCGGACACAATTCATAAATATTTTACTAAAAAAGTAGCGATCGCTACTAACAGGTTTTCTGGGACGATCGCCATTGCCGAGCTAAGCTGCTACGCAGATATAGCGGTTTTCAACCGCATGAGGTACCAGCCGATCGATGCCCTATGCCCTATGCCCTAGGCCCAATCCCCAAGCGTACCTCATTGAACAGAGAAGGGCTATAAACAGTGTAAAACACCTGCTTCAGTTTTGGGCACTCAATAGTTATTTATACTGCGATTATCGGGCGACCTCAGATTTGTTCTAAGAATATTTACTTAAGCATAAATTTTTCTAAATACCTCATACCAATTTTTTATGAAGCTGCATAGAATTCGATCCCCCCTAACCCCCCTTCCCAAGGGGGGGACAAGAGTCCAATCAAAGTCAACCCCTACTCACACCCTACTCCCTTCTTAAGGGGGATTTAGGGGGATCGGAATATGTGCAACTTCACATTAAATTGGTATCAGACTATAACTAAAAATTAGGTAATAACTATAAGTATAAGTTTTAAGTATAAGTTTTCCTGAAATACTTATGCAGGCAGCGAAGAAAAAACACTTGGATCGCTCCTAGTGATGTCGGTTCTGTACAAAGGAACTAACAGCACCAGCATTGGTGTCTAAATAACTATCAGTAGTTTAGCGCCCAGGCGATCGCGCATAGTGTGAAGTGAGGCAGAGGGCTGATTATGAAACGAATTTCCGAACATAACTCTCAAAACAGTCAAAACCAAGCCCAAAAGCAGCCCAGGCCTTTAGTCTTGGCTTTGGTACTGACAGGAATTCTGACCTGGGAAATGTATCCGGCGCTAATAGACAACGCAGCAGCCAACACCGGCGTCCTCAAACATTCCCTCGCCAAGGAAAGCCAAGAATTGCTAACCGTAAACCAATTTCCCGGCGCGCGGGTACTTGAAAAAATCAGCTATTCCAGATTTGGACTCAACAGTTTAAATTCCGAACCGGCCAATTTGGCTCAAAGCGCGGGCAAAAATTCCCCCAACGAATTACCCCCCGCTGTAGAAGCAGCGCTTTTCGATGAATTGTCACGGCTAACAGGGATTCCACCAGCACGGTTGAAAGTGACTGCATCGAGTCGCCAAAGTTGGCCGAATACTTGTTTGGGACTGGCGACAACTGATGAGTTGTGCGGTCAAATGATTGTGGAAGGTTGGCGAGTTGTGGTTTCTGATGGCCGCCGCACTTGGGTTTATCGCACCGATGCTAGGGGAAAGGTGTTCCGTTTGGAAAAGAAAGATTGAATTTGCTTTTGATCTCGTTTACGGTTGTTTCGGAATTATTTAACCGCAGAGACCGCAGAGACCGCAGAGGAAGAGAAGAGAGAGATGAATACAGGACGATACCACGGATTTGATATGACTCTATCAGGGAACAGGCAAGATGCCTGTTCTACACAAATTTTATTGAATTTGTTTGTGGGGCGGGCTTCTAGCTTGTCTTTTCTGTCGCCTGTCTTTCGATGATGCCGCCGCCGAGGAGTATATCCCCGTCATACCAAACAGCGGCTTGTCCGGGGGTGATGCTCAACTGTGGTTCGTCAAAAATCAATTTAACTCTTGTACCGCTGGCATTTTCTGCTTCTTGGGATGATTCTAGAGGAATTACTGTCGCGGGGACTGGGTGCGATCGATATCGAATCTGCACGCCCGCTCGAATTGGAGCCGTTGGCTGTGCTACAGAAACCCAATTCACTTTCTGGACATGACATTCTGAATTTGCGGCTAAAAGTCGATCGCCCACAATTACCCGATTCCGGGCAGCATCGAGTTCAATCACGTACAGGGGTTCAGGTGCTGCAATGCCGAGCCCCTTCCGTTGGCCGATCGTGTAGTGGTGTACGCCGTCGTGTTGTCCGAGCACCCGCCCATCCTTGTCAACAATCTCACCCTTTTGGGGAGCAATGTACTTATCCAGAAAAGCCCGCATCGAACCGTTACTTTCCACCAAGCACAAATCCTGACTTTCCGGCTTTTCAGCAGTTGTCAAGCCAAACTCCGCCGCTATTCTGCGAGTTTCTGTCTTAGTAATTTCACCTAGAGGAAACTCCGTACCAGCCAGTAAATCTTGTGTTAAATCGTACAAGAAATAAGATTGGTCTTTGTCCGGGTCTACAGCCCGCCACAACTGCGTGCGACCCGTTTCGGCATCGTAAGTAACGCGAGCGTAGTGGCCTGTAGCAATTTTTTCAATTCCGAGTTCTTCGCGAGCGTACTTGAGCATCGGGCCGAATTTCACGGTTTTATTGCACTGCGAACAAGGTAAAGGCGTAATTCCTGCACTGTAGCCGCCCACCAAATAATCTACAATACTTGCTTGAAAGACATCGCGGCTGTCAACGATGTGGTGGGGAACGCCCAATTGTTCGCAAATTTTAGCTGCATCGACCATGCCTTCAGAGCAGCACTGACCTTTGCCTTTCATCAGCCACAGGGTTAAACCCACCACTTCATATCCCTGATGGTGTAAAATTGCGGCTGCTGCGGAACTATCGACCCCGCCGGAGAGGCCTACAACTATCTTGTTCATGGTTCGGAGAGAAATTGCTATTTTACTGTTACTTTGTTCGATCGAGCTAATTTAGTATAGTACAAAAATACTACAAATTGGTCTGCTGCTGTTAGCTGAAATTTTAACACTACTGTGAATCGTAATGACTATTGAAAAGTTTGTTGTCACCGCCGACCAAATGCGGCAAATAGAAACCAGAATATTTGCCGCTGGAATGCCTGTAGCAGCTTTAATGGAAAAAGTAGCGGGACTGCTTGCCAGACGCATTCAGGCGCTTCTGAAGGCTGAAGGAAGTTCGGCAACGGATTGTATAACGGATTTAACGGATGTAACGGATTTAACGGATAGAAGGAAAAGGGGAGAAGGGAAAAAGATTGTTAATTTCCAATTCCCAGTTATCGGCGTATTGGTCGGGCCGGGACATAACGGGGGCGACGCTTTGGTTGTGGCCCGCGAATTGCACTTTCAAGGATTCAAAGTAGTTGTCTACTGCCCCTTTTCTCAACTGAAAGAGTTAACAGGCTCTCACGCTCAGTATGTACGTTCTTTAAATATTCCATTTTTTGACCAAATTGAACCGCTGAAAAACTGCGATTTGTTCATAGATGGTTTATTTGGATTTGGCTTAGAACGAGAAATTGCTAATCCCATCGCCGACGCTATTGAGCAAATAAATAAGTTAAATAAACCTGTTTTTAGTATTGACATTCCGTCGGGAATTCATACTGATACGGGAGAAGTTTTGGGGACGGCTATCCGGGCTAGTCATACATTATGTTTGGGTTTGTGGAAAAGGGCATTTCTGCAAGACAGAGCATTAGAATATATCGGCAGATCTGAGTTAATTGATTTTGATATTCCTGTCGCAGATATTCAAGCAATATTGGGCGATTTGCCCGCAGTACAACGCATTACCAAACAATCTGCGATCGAGCATTTGCCATTGCCCCGATCGCCAATTTCTCATAAATACACCAACGGTCATCTACTAATTATCGCAGGTTCGGAGCGCTACAGCGGAGCAGCCATTTTGTCAGCACTGGGAGCAAGGGCTAGCGGCGTGGGAATGCTGTCAATTGCTGTCCCAGAATCGATTAAACCGCTGTTGAGCAGTCGGTTACCAGAGGCTTTAGTTATAGGATGTCCAGAAACGCGCAGCGGTGCAATTAGTGAATTACCAGTAGGAATTGATCTGAGTACCTATGATGCGATCGCGGTAGGGCCTGGTCTGACATTGGAGGCGGCTATTGCTGTAGAATCTGTACTGGAGAGCGATCGACCTCTCGTGCTAGATGCCGATGGTTTAAATATCCTCGCTCAACTTGGAACAGTCCCCATTTTGTCGGAACGCTCAGCCCTGACAATTATTACGCCTCATCCAGGGGAATTCAAGCGTTTATTTCCCGAATTAGCTGACAAAATGGGCGATCGAATTTACGCAACTCAAGCCGCAGCCCAGCTTAGCGGTGCAGTCGTATTGTTGAAAGGAGCCAGAGTTTGCATTTGTTGTCACGCCCAGGGCGATCGTACCATCACTTACCTCAATCCCGAAAGCACCCCAGCCCTCGCTAGAGGCGGCAGCGGCGACGTTCTCACAGGCCTATTGGGGGGCCTCTTAGCAACAGCGATCGCCCGCAAATCCCCCCCACAATTAGTGGTACCCACAGCAGTTTGGTGGCACGCTCAAGCCGGAATTATGGCTGCTCAAGAACGCACGGAGTTAGGAGTAGATGCCTTTACTTTGACAGAGTATTTAATTCCTGCTTTGCGAGAATTTTAACCCTGTATATTTAGCGATCGTAGGTTGGGTTGAGGCGCAACGGCCCACAACAAGATTTATTGCTTGTGGAACAGGTCAGAAAGCCTGTTATACCAATTTAATGGGTCGTTGCATATATCTCGATCCCCCTAAATCCCCCTTAATAAGGGAGTAGGGTGTGAGTAGGGGGTGACGAAAGAGCAGAATCTTGTTCCCCCCTTATTAAGGGGGGTTAGGGGGGATCAGATTCTACGGGGCCTCATAAAAAACTGGTATTACCGGAACACCACAGAAACAGGGTTTTTGTAGGTGTTTTTAAGCAGATTGACTTAACTCATTTGAGTGACACTCAAATGAGTGACACTCAAATGAGTGACACTCAAATGTGGTAGCACATAAAAGTGTCACTATAAAAAGCGACTGTGCAACCACAAAACCTATTAGTTATACCTGAAATATCAAATGCAAACACTCGAATACAGAGAGGATTTCGATCATGTATACAGAAGAAAAAACCCTAAATAATGAAACTAAGGCTCTGGTCGCCGATACTACTTCTCAGTCAAATCTAGCATTTGCTGAAGAGTCTGGACTGCTGAAACCCACTTTACGGCGCGGTTCCACCGGTCAAGCTGTCAAGGAATTAGAACAGCTTCTATTTCATTGGAAATATTATTTCGGTATGATTGATGGTATTTTCGGCGTTGAAGTTGAAAAAGCCGTCAAAGGCTATCAACACCGCGTCTTTTTAGCTGAAGATGGGGTTGTCGGTCCTCTCACCTGGCAAGCACTATACTCTGGTGCACCTGTGAATATGCCGATTCTGATGAAGGGTAGTTCAGGTAATGCTGTCAAAATTGTCCAGAATGTCTTGAAATTGAATGGATACTATATGGGTTTTGTTGACGGATTCTTCGGGCCAATGACAAAAGTAGCAGTGATACAATTCCAAACGGCTAAGGGTTTATTACCAGCCGATGGAATTGTCGGGCCTAGAACTTGGCACGCTCTGAGCAAGTTACCGCATTAATAACACTTAAAATCGCGCTCGGTAGGTAGGGACATAGCATTGCTATGTCCTATTTCGCTTTGATGGGAAGGGCGAGGGCAAATTCTGTTCCCCTTCCCGGCGATGAAAAACATTAGATCGACGTTCTCACAGGCCTATTGGGGGGTTTCTTAGCAACAGCGATCGCCCGCAAATCCCCCCCACAATTAGTGGTACCCACAGCAGTTTGGTGGCACGCTCAAGCCGGAATTATGGCTGCTCAAGAACACACGAAGTTAAAAATAAATGCCTTTACTTTGACAGAGTATTTAATTCCAGCTTTGCGAGAATTTGACCCCTGTATTTAAGTAGTTATACTTAAGTTAAATGAGTGACAAGCAAATGAGTGACACTCAAATGTGGTAGCACACAAAAGTGTCACTATAAAAAGCGACTGTGCAACCACAAAACCTATTAGTTATACCTGAAATATCAAATGCAAAAACTCGAATACAGAGAGGATTTCGATCATGTATACAGAAGAAAAAAACCCAAACAATGAAGCTATGGATCTCGTCGCCGATACTAATTCTCAGTCAAATCTAGCATTTGCTGAAGCGTCTGGACTGAACAAACCCACTTTACGGCGCGGTTCCACCGGTCCAACTGTCAAGGAACTACAACAGCTTCTGTCTCATTGGGAGTATTATTTTGGCCCGTGCGATGGTATCTTCGACGTCGAAGTTGAAAACGCCGTCAAACGCTATCAACACCGCGTCTTTTTACCTGAAGATGGCATTGTGGGTCCTCGAACCTGGCAAGCACTATACTCTGGTGCACCTAATAAGCAGACTGTCAAGATTGGTAGTTCAGGTGATGATGTCAAAATTGTTCAGAATGTCTTGAAATTGAATGGATTCTATAAGGGTTTGGTTGACGGATACTTCGGGCCAATCACAGAAGCAGCAGTGAAAAAATTCCAAACGGCTAAGGGTTTATTACCAGCCGATGGAATTGTCGGGCCGAAAACTTGGCACGCTCTGAGCAAGTTACCCCATTAATAACACTTAAAATCGCGCTCGGTAGGTAGGGACATAGCAATGCTATGTCCTATTTCGCTTTGATGGGAATACTTGTCTGGGCGGTACTTTTATGCAAGTCCTAAATTAACCTTTGATGAACTGTTCTAATTTGTGAGCCATCTTCTCTACAATTCCCACCGCAGTAGGTGCGGTGGATGCTTGAGCTTCAATACGCTTGACAGCATCCTCTGGAAGGTTCAGCAACTGCACTAATTTTTGATAAGCTGCGGCTTCCTCAGCATTAATTTTTGGTTCCTGGGGAGTGCGAGCACTAGATGAAATTACCTCATAGCCGAGTTGCAGCACTAATTCCCGTTCTTCTGGAGTTTCTAGTTGCTCAATTAATTCGTCAAGGGGAATATTTTGCATGATATAGTCGCGCAGTTCTTGTTGCAGATATTCCTGTTCGATATCTGTAGCAAACAAACGGCAAAAGCGATCGAGCATTAAATTAACTTCTTCTGTCGCCAGTTCGCCATCTGACCAGGCCATAGAAGCAACAACTCTCAGCAGGTTCATCTGACGGGGTGTAATTGATGGAGGTGGTGGGGGCTGCATCATAAAATTTGTTATTGGTTATTTGTTACTGGTTATTGGTTATTTGTTACTGGTTATTTGTTACCAACACATAACAAATAACAACGCAACAAGTAACAAATAACTACTAACTACTGACTACTGACTACTGACTACTAACTACTAACAATGATGTCACAATTTCGACAAAGGAACTCCCAACCATCCAGTAAAGTTTTGTTTCTGAATAGAGGTTGGGTGTTCCACCGGCACAATATGGTAGCGCGTCGGTCGCGGGGGGGCGAGAATAACATCGCAAGTTCGGAGTTCGTCTTGGTGAAAAACTGTTATTTGCACCATATCCCCAGGCTGATGATCTTTAAGCCGATCGCCCGCTTGTTCCGCATTTATCACCCGAAAACCGTTGATGGCTAGCAACTCGTCTCCTGCGTCAATTCCGGCCGATTGTGCCGGCGAGCCTGCTTCAACAAACTTAATCATTTCCCGCCCGTTTTCTACTCCCAACGTCCAACCGATGCGAGGGATTTCATTAGTTTGATCCGATGCGATTTGCAGCCCGAAAGGTTCGAGATATTCGTTATAAGGCAACTCCTCGGTGCCATCAATATAACGGGCAAAAAAGTCGCTCAAATCCATGTCAGCGACCGATTCGATCGCACCTTGTAACTGTTCGGGAGTAAAACCTATTTCTGCTGGCAACGAGTGAGAATTTAATAGTCCGTTTGATTGCTCACGCACTGGTGTTGCCTCTCTTTCCGAGTAGAGGCTAAATTCGCCATTTTGAGCCGCAGAATTAGCCTGGCCAAATTGCTGCCACATCACACGCATCACATCATCAAACGATCGCTCATTTCGGTGTTTTGCTCGAATCAACAAATCCAGCAAAAACGAAACTACTTCCCCTTTTAAATAATAAGAGATTTGGCAATTGTCGCTGTTAGCATCCCTGCGGTAAAGCTTAATCCAAGCATCCCAACTCGACTCGCTCACGGGCTGCACGTTTCGCCCCGGAGTCGTTTGCAAACGAGTGATTTCCTTAGCCAGATTTTGAAATAAACCCTTCACGCCGTAGATCCCAGCTCGAAAAGGAATCACCAAATCGTAATAACTGGTCGTGCCTTCGGAGAACCACAAAGAAGGAGTATAATTTTCTTGTTCGTAGTCAAATACTTCTAGAGCTTTCGGTCGGATGCGCTTGACATTCCAGAGGTGAAAAAACTCGTGAGCCACCAATTGAATGAAGCGATCGTACTTGTCTGACACCCGAAAACCAAAACGCGGATAATTGAGAGTGCAACTATCCTTGTGTTCCAAACCCCCGTAACCAGAGCCGGACAAATGCAGCAAAAATACATAGCGTTCGTAAGGTAAACCGCCAAATATTTCTGCCTCAACCTCAATCACTTTTTGGATGTCTCGAATCGCCCGCTGTGGTTCTAAATTACCTTTTCCCCAAATAACTAGCTGGTGGGGTTTTCCCATCACCTCAAAATCGTAGGAATCGTGACAGCCAATCTCAAAAGGACTGTCTACCAAAGTGTCAAAATCCGCAGCAGCGAAAGTACAATCTTGCCCGGAGACGGGAGGCAAAGTAGTAACGGTGCGCCATTGGGGCCGTGGCGGCACAATGGTTATGGTGTAACAGTTGCGATCGAATCCAGACAAGAAAAAGCACAAAGCTGCTGGATTGAAATAACCGTGAGTCGAGTCTAAATGATTGGTTCGCACTGTTAGTTCGTTAGCAAAAATGCGGTAGTTTACCGTCACATCCGAAACCGAATCAGTCTCGATTTGCCAGTGATTTTTGCTTTTTTTGCGCCAAGCCAAAGGTCGATCGCCCGACTGCGATCGAAAATCTTGTAGGTGTTTGGCGTATTCTCGAACCAAGTACGAACCGGGTGTCCAAACGGGCATTTTTAAATCCATCACCGATTCTGACCAACCTTGCACGCGCAAAGTCACTTCAAACAGGTGGGATTCAGGATTGGGCATCGCCACCGAATATTCAATTGTCGGTGCTGTTAGTTGGAGTGTCGGGTTAACGGCCACTTCGGAAGTCTCAAAACGGGTGACATCAGTCATTGACTTGCCAAATTCATCAAGTGCTTGAGGTTGATCAAATGGATAGTTTGGCGATCGGGATCGATACTGATCCAGCCTTTACTCTCCAGTTTTTCCATAATTTTGCTGGTTTCATCTAGGGCGATATCTGTCACGTCGGCTAAGTCTTGATAAGGGATATTAAATATCTCTTTGCCTCGTTCCGTTTTCTGACCGTAGTTTTCTGCCAGCTCGACTAAGGTATTTGCTAGTTTAACCGCTGGCTGGCGGTTCCGCAGTTGATACCGGAGATTTGTTTGGCGGAGTCGCCGCACCATCAGTTGCAGCATCCGGTGGTGCAAATGCGGATCTTTGAACAGGGTTTGAATAAATCGCTGAGCCGTAACACTGATCAGCCTCACGGGCGATAGAGCCAGTACGTCATTCGATCGGGGAGATTCGTCAAGAATCGCCATTTCGCCAAAGAATGCACCCCGTCCCAAAATCGCCATCGATATGGCTCGATCGTTTGACAGGCGCCGGACTTTGACCCAGCCGGACACTACAAAGTAAATCGCGTTTCCCCAGGAATCCTCCATCACGACAGCTCTGCCTGGAGGATACTCGTGCTTGACGGCATTTGATAGTAGCCCTGCCAAGGTTTCTGGGTTAGCACCCTTAAACAGGGGGAAAAGCTCACTGAAAGCTTCTGTCTTCATCTTTCTTCCCCTTTGGATACCCCTAGTATGCTTCCGCTAAGTGGTCCCTGAGCGAAGCCGAAGGGCTCAGCACAAGTAGCTGTACTCAGCACGGGGTAGGCCCGATCGCAGTTGCTAGACTTGAGGAGACTTGGGGGCCTCACTGACTCAGGAAAAAGGGGGCGGGGTAAGAGCCACATATCAGTTAAGTCTATATCGAGTTAAAAAAACCCGTTTCGCCTCAAGGTGAGCATTCCTTTCGCACCATTTACTTGCACAGAAAATGAGAGGCTTCCGATACTGTAACCCGACGAGTGCGAGGGTAGCGCGACAAAGGGGCGGTGAACTACCCGACGCTCATCGCTAGGCGATAGAGCACGGGCTTCCAGTCTCAACGGCAACAGCATTAGATACGGAAGATTTCCTTCCAACCTTTTGTCTTACATTGCCTCCACTGGCAGTAGCGCTGGTTCCCAACGCTAATATCCGTAAGCCTTGATCTCGAATGTTGATAGCTGCATTGACATCTCTATCATGTTTAGTGTCGCAGTTGGAGCAAGTCCAGCTACGCACGTCTAGAGGCAAGCTACCCACTTGATTTAGGCATACATGGCAAGTCTTACTTGATGGAAAAAACCTGCCAATTTCTAGGTAGGTCTTTCCATCTTTTTGGGCCTTGTATTTTAGTTGTCTGGTAAATTCTGACCAACCTGCATCGCTAATTGATTTAGCCAGATTGTGATTTTTTACCAGGTTCTTGACTGCTAGATCTTCGACAATGATGACTTGGTTTTCGTTCACCAGTTTGCGAGATAGTTTGTGCTGGAAGTCTTTGCGAGTGTTGGCAATCCGCTCATGCACTCGCGCTAGGATGCGCTTAGCCTTTTCACGACGCTTTGAACCCTGCTCTTTTCGGGAAAGCTTTTGTTGCTTGCGCTTCAGGTTTTTCTCACGCTTCCTCAGAGGTTTGGGACTATCAAACTTAGAGCCGTTAGAAGTGATAGCGAAGTGGGTTAGACCGACATCAATCCCAACTGCTTTACCTTCTGAGCTAATTTCTAATTCGGGTAGTCCATCATCGAACAAGAGAGAAGCATAATACTTCCGTGTCCTGTTCATGCTGATAGTGACAGTTTTCAATTTCCCTTCAAACGTCCGGTGCAGCTTAGCCTTGACTTCCCCAATTTTGGGAATCTTCAAGGCATTGTCAAGTAGCTTGACGTTCTGAGGATATTGGATGGACTGTTTGTCGTGCTTACTCTTGAAGTTCGGGAAGGATGCCCGACCTTCAAAGAAGTTGATGAATGCCCTAGAGAGGTTGAGGCTGACCGACTGCAATACCTGGGAGTAGCAGTCGGTCAGCCAAGGAAACTCCTCTTTGAGTCCAGGCAAACGGCTATTCATCCCAATCTGGGATAGCCCTTTGCCAGTCTCTTTGTAGAGTTCATTTGTTGCATTCAGTGAATTATTCCAGAACCATCTGGCACAGCCGAAAGCTTGTGATAGTGCTTCCTTCTGCTCATCGGTTGGATAAATTCGTACCTTTGCAACGTTTTTCATTGTTTGAGTTTAACACGAATTACGTTCACCGTAAATTTCTTCTGACGCATAATTAATTGGCTGTTTTTGGGGCATCGAACCCCTCAACAGCCTCATCGCTGTCCCTGTATCCCGACGCTGAACGGAGTACCGCTACAGCGCGGGACTTATAGCCCCTCAAACTCCCCATTAGTTAAATGCTGGAAACCGCCTGTTGAACTTTGTCCAATAGAGGTTCTATGTAGTTGGGCCAGCCGATCGCGATCGCCTGAGTGTGAGCGAGAGAATCCGGTTCGACGGCATCAGGCGTCCACAGGAGGGGCCTCCCTTGCAAATCGCAGCAGACTAAACCTGCCGCTTTGGCTAGGGCTAGAGGGCCTGCGGTATCCCACACTTTGACTCTACCATTGAGATAGATGTACAAACCGGCGCGACCGAGCATGACTTCGAGAACTTTTAACCCGAAGCTACCGAGGGAATAAAACTCAGCACCAGGTATGATTTGGGCGATCGCCTCACCGTAGTTTTTCTGGTCTTTGTCTCCGAGGACAATTTTACAATTTTCTGCTGTCGGAGCAGGAGGTTGGTGCAGAGCGATCGCAGAAGGCTCTTCTTCTCCAACCGTTTGGAACAATCCCCAATCTTTACCACCGAAGTACATTTTCCCGAAAGCTGGGGCGTAGATCCAACCGGCCACCGGTTCGCTATCTTGTAGCAGCCCCACCATCAGGGCATAGTGGAGTTTGCCCTTAATAAACTCTTCCGTGCCGTCGAGGGGATCGATACACCAGAGGCGCTGGTAATTCGCCCCGTAGGCTGCTCTTGAGGCGACGTTTTCCTCGGTGATGATGCCATCTTCAGGAAACAGGGCGCAAAATGCTGCTGATAGCTTTTCGTCTAGGAATCGATCGATACTCGTCACGTAGTCATTGGGCCCTTTCTCGGAAACTTCAAAGGGTAAGGCTGCGAGTTGGTGAGCTTGTTGACCCCACAGGCGGAGGTAAGAGCGAATTTTTTGGTCTTGAGCGGCAGAAATCTCCATGCGCTTATCATAAATCTTTCAACTTCAGAATAAGACTATAGATGTTTTAGTAGAAAGGCTGCGATCGCTCTAAACTGGCCCGATAGTACCAATATCAGCAACGGGCTAGAAGCCCGTTCCACAAAACAGAAATTTTATTGTGGAACAGGCATCTTGCCTGTTCATCTAAAAACTTGTGGAACAGGCATCTTGCCTGTTCATCTAAAAACTTGTGGAACAGGCATCTTGCCTGTTCATCTAAAACTTGTGAAACAGGCATCTTTCCTGTTCATTAAAAATCACGGGCTAGAAGCCCGTTCCACAAAACAGAAATTTTATTGTGGAACAGGCATCTTGCCTGTTCATTAAAAATCAAGACTCCCTTCCAGAAGCCCATTTATCCCGCCATTTTACCGTCCCTTCCGAAGCCAAAACCCACCGCCGACAAACCAAATTTTCTCGCAGCGGCGACAATCCTTCCCGCAGCAGCACATACTTATAAGCAATCAGCTTACCCGCACTTTCATCAAAAGGAATTTCCCCAAACCAAGTATTAGTATTGATGTACTCCAGCGGATAAGCCTTACTAATATCCCAATTACCCAATTCAGGACAATCACCGATGACCACAATTCTTTCCCCCGGCTGACTCTTCACGCTATTAAGCTGCGCCCGCACAATAGTTTTCCCCTTAACTCGATCGCCCACATGACTAAAAATCATCACTCCCCGCGAGCCTAATTCTAAATTATACAGCATTCCCTCTTTCACTTCAAACTTGCGACGCGATAAAACCTCCATATGTTCTCCATCTGGCAACTCAGTATCAACAGATTCAACAGTAACAGCATTGCCGCGATTCATCGCTACAAACACCACCGAATCCCGATAGAGGCGCACGTAACAATAAACATCAGGAGTCAGATATTTTTGCCACTGACTCCCCATAGAAATAGCAGGATTCAGCCGTCGCAATTCTGACAGCAACCGTAGATCTCGGTAAAGCGGCGAATCAGTATCCCACTTTTCCATCATCGGGCGGTTGTAAGGATCATTCCCGTCCTCTGTATCATCGTGCAGATACTGTTCAGTACCATAATAAATGCACGGAATACCACGAATTGTCTGAATTAAATTAATCGCCAACCTGAGCATTTGTGGCTCGGGATTCAATGATTGAAACCGAGGCATATCATGATTATCAATAAAGGTAATCAACTCCGTCGCCCCGTAGTAGCGGTGATCCAAATCAAGTACATCTTGAATCAACTGAAATCCCATCTCAGCACCCTGTGCTAATGCTCCTCTAATTGCCACACACAAACCGAAATCTAAAATAGTCATCCCCGAATTGTTGACAAATTCGACAGAACGGTGATTTCTGGGGTCGCTGTAAATCCACTCACCAAAGATAAAAACATCAGGTCTGTGTGTTAAGATATCCGCAGTAAATTCCTGCCAAAACCAGATAGGCATATGCTTTACAGTATCAACTCGCAAAGCATCAACACCTCGATCCAGCCACTGTTTAATTGCTGATTTAATGTAACTGCGGTAGGCCGTATTATTTTCATTGAAAGTCGCCAAACCGGACAGTTCGCAGTTGTGAACTTGCCATTCATCTTCCCAATTTGTCACTTCGCCGTAGTGGTGATACCAGTTATCTTCATCGTCGTTAAAATCAGCTATTTTTACCCCATCGTCATAGAGTTCTCCTTTTTTACCACTAAAATCCGGGTTGCTGTGGTTGCAGACAATATCAAGGACCAGTTTCATTTTTCGCTGGTGCAACTCCTCTACTAATTTGTCAAATACTGTATCTTTGGTTTCTTGTGTTTGGTTGACAGAAGGATTATCACCTTTGGCAATAAACCGAGGATTTAGTCGCTTGAAATCTTTAGTCCAGTAGCCATGCATCGCAGCTTGTTCCACAAATAAAGCTTCTACTTGCTCGAACAGAGGAGTCAGCCAAACAGCAGTTACTCCCATGTCTTTTAAGTAGTCGAGTTTGTCAATTATTCCCTGCAAATCGCCGCCCCAATATTTGCCCCAGTCTTTCCCTTCAGGATCGTAAAGTTCTGGATTTGGGCCTTCGTTATTTTCCGGGTCGCCATCGTAAAAGCGATCGACTACAATGAAATAAATTGTTTCTTGTCGAAATTCAATGTCTCTAGTGTAGAGGAATTCTAAATCAATTTCGCTTGATGGTTTAACTTCTGCTACCAAAGAGTCAATTTTTTCTTCTGCTTTGGTAGTTTCGTATTGATCTAAAACTTGAGTAGGAGTGACTGGTTTCATGAGATGTGTTTTTTTATAGGTGAAACTAATCAGTTAAAGTTAGGGTCAGTAGCCGATCGCCCTTCAAACCAACTTTGATAAAATCATAAATAATTTACCTGTTTAATAACATCTTCCTTTAGACAGATTGCGGACTCGTCTATATATAGGTTTGTAATGAGAACGACCGTCATCATAAAACTCTGAGGACGGTCGTCTGCTCAACCGAGGACAATTCATAAGCTGAAAATTAAGCTGTCTTGACTGATTTAAATTATCACAGGACTTACGCAGCTATTGTGTCTGTCATTCTGATCCAACGCATCCTGAGCATTGCGAAGGATCAGGACTGCAAAGAATCGAGCGAGATTCTTCACTTCCTTCCCTTCACTCAGGACTCAGAATGACAAAATTACGTTGAAATGCGTCCAGGACTATTATAAATGATGTACTAAAAAAACAGAACACCCAGATACCGGACTTCTTAAAGAAGTCCGGTATCTAACAGAAAAGCGTTTTACGTTTAATTAAGTTGACATACTTATTCGGTCAAATCGACTTTTCGAATCTCTTCTAGCGTCATATCCAAGCATTGCGCGATTTGCTCATCGCTCAAACCTACTGCT
Organism: Microcoleus sp.; assembly: GCA_042408215.1. Lineage (GTDB taxonomy): Bacteria > Cyanobacteriota > Cyanobacteriia > Cyanobacteriales > Microcoleaceae > Microcoleus. The sequence goes on from JAYFMW010000006.1 coordinate 771,170, forward strand.
TGTAAGCGATCGATCGCCTCAATTTTCGCCCGCTGCTTTCCCCGCAAAAACTCAGGCGACTCTTCCTGTGACGTGCAGATATTCAGCGATCCGATTACATTACCGCTACCAACATTGCCATTACCAAAGATAGTGAACTTGTGACTATTAACAATCCCTTTCCGTAATAACACTGAGCGCAAGTTTAATTTATTAACCTCTTCTCCGAAAGCATCAGAGAACAACTCCCATAGCTCGTAGCCCACATCTTTAGCATAACCCTCAGTACAGTTCAGCCCTTGGGCAATATCTCCGTACTTTTGCCGCTTCAAAACGCCCTCAATCACGCCAAATTGCATATCATCTAAATGCTTGCCAGTTTTCGCAAAGACCACTTCATCTGCAAAAGCCAGTGCTTCTTGAACGTTCATCAGGTTTCCTCAAAAGCCCACAATCATAAAATTATAACCGTCTAGATCCGACTATTTTCGCCTTCAATACAAAAACGATTGAATAGCTCTTAAATTTTTCTGCATTATCCGACTTTTTTCGACTTTTTTCGACTAGACAAATCCATCTGCAAGTTGTATTGTTGTGAGTTTAAAACCATCGCTCAATAAAAATCCACTTATGACGACTACCCAGCTCGCTCTCGACAAGAAAGCATATCCTTTGATGATGCACCTGAGCATCTTGCCGAAGTACGACATCTCCGAAGATCCATCTATTAGCTAAGATCCCAGCACGCAAACCTCTAACATCACCTCCATGAGCGGCTCCTGGTGTACTCGGAGTGCCTGCTTTTCTGAAGGTGTTTGACCTTTTCAAACATTCGATGATGATCGACAAGAAGATGATTAAAACTTCTCCTGAGTAATAGATTTTCAAACGGCTCTCTTATTTTTTAAAATACCTATATAGCAGTTTTAAATCGGATGAAATACAGCAGACGGCTGTAGGGACACGGCAGTGCCGTGTCCCTACCGCACATCTGTACTTCACTCAACTGAGAAATGCTATAAGTAGAAGTCCGATGGAAGTCGTTCGATGGAAGTCGGAAGAATGCTCATACAGCAAGCTTTTTAGCCACCAGTATCTTACGTTGAATTAAGTGGATTTACTTAATATTTTTCGTCCTACAGGTCTTTGGCCCTTGACTATACTTACAGTGGAATGTGAACAGACATATCCACATCTGAAATAGTAAAGTCATTACCTAGCAATGGTTTTAGCTATCGTGCTATACTCAATAGACTTACAAGCTGCTGTACTATAATGTAGTTATGACCGACCTTTTAATCGTGACTTCCGAGACAGACATTCATGCGGATGTTGTGATCGAGGAATTGCAAAAATCGAATATTCGAGCAATTCGCTTAAATTCAGAAAGTTTTATTCAAAAAAGTCAGTATTTTTATGAATGGCAAGCTTCTGGCCATCCCATTCAAAGTTTTTTGTCTTTTGAAGACTCCTTCAAAGAAGTGCAAGAAGTCGGCGTGATTTGGTGGCTAAAACCAGAACATTATCAAGTCTTTCCAGAAGTTAATGCTCCTTGGGGATTCAAGTATTGTCAACAGGAAACAGAATCTTTGATTGACTCTCTTTCTGGACTATATCCCAAAGCTAGATGGGTCAATCACTACTCCAAAATTAGATTTCCATCTAATCGAATTAACCAGATTCCAACGGCTCACAAGCTGGGAATTACTATCCCTCCAACACTCGTCACCAATTCCTACGATGCTGCTTGCAACTTTGTGATACAACAGGGAAAGTGCCTTGTAAAACCGATGCGCTACTCTGGTTTTTTACATGATAAAAAGCAGTACGATTGCTATACTAGCCCCATTGATTTAGAAACAATTGAGCAATTTCGAGAGAGCATTCGATTAGCACCCGTTTTTATTCAAAAACGAATTCAAAAGAAGGCAGAATATTGCGTTACGTTAATTGGTAAGCAAAGTTTTGTCTGCCGCATTGATGCTCAACATACCAAGGATTCAGGTGTGACTTTGGATTGGCGCGTCACGGAACCGGAGAAACTCGTTCACGTTCCCGACAAATTGCCAATGGATTACCTCAACAAACTTCATCAAATGCTTGACGAGTTAGGTTTAAATTTTGGTGCATTCGATATCATTCGCGATCGGGATGATACGCTCTATTTTATCGAACTCAATCCCAACGGACGGTGGTATTGGATCGAAATTCTCACTAAAATGCCTATGGTTCGCGCAATGGTGGAACTCATCGAAGATTTAGCGCTTCAATATCAACAGGATTGCTGAATTTGATCGGGAATTACACATTTTATTGGCATTGCTTTGTTCCTCGCAATGACCAGGTATCAGCGCTGGGATTGCTTCGTTCCTCGCAATGACAAGGTATCAGCAAGGACAAGGTATCAACGAACTACAGCCACCGCCGACTCTGGCACCTGAGAATGCTCCACCCGGAACACATTCGAGTTCAAATTAGCATTGACACTCCCCCGTCTGAAGACACGGGGATTCTTAAGGACAAACTTTGGGGGATGAATCCACCCAAACTTCGGTTCTTAAAGGGTAAGTCAGATACCCGCTACCCACACAGCGAGTTGCTGAGTCTATGGCTACTTTGGTGCCTAACGGCTTGCAACTGTCGGGTTTTTCACCAACTAGGTTTCAACAACTTTATCAAACCAAAATCGGTTTGTCAAGATGGGGCAGGCAGGATAAATCCTGCCACGCCCTTTCATACCTGGACTAAAGTCGCAGGGTTTTCAGGGTATTTCTTATAAGCAGAATCTCCTGTCCCACCAAGGTCACTAAAATAGTGTGTTCCACATTGTGGTAAAGAGCATCGCTATTAGCAATATTTTCCAAAGTCATACCAGCTACCCAAGCAATAATCTCTCCATAGTCGGACTTGAAGCTGCCGTAAGTATGGCGGTAGCCTTCAATTAGCCGATTCACGAAAGCTTCTATCAGCAGTTCAGTTCCGTTAAACATATTCAGTTCCCTTATCCAAACTAGCTTGTTAAATTATTTTTATATTTATTTTTTTTCGGCTAGTATTTGCTCTGAATTTTCACCGAACCTATTAGGCGGATGCCAGCTCTTATCTAGAAGCATATATTGATATTATCAACGATAATCGCTTAAATTAGCGATCGAACAACTAGCCACTCAACACACCCTGTAAATAATTTGGAGCAATGTGCGATGAGGTATCACACCCTTCAATCACCAGTACAACAATCAAGCAATTTGGTCTCTTGCCCCCGGATTCATCTGTGGAGACTTTAAAAAGCGTAGCATCGTTCCTAACAAGCCCCCGAATTCATTCTCCTAGCGCAGGCTGACTGACGGGAGTAATTCTCACACTTCGGCTACCCGTTCGACTACACTTCGGCTTCCCTCAGGGGGGCCCGCTTTTGTGACCGGTGATTTTCAACCCGAACAATTGTGATCTATATCACCTCCCGCAGCCTGAACAAGAGCTATAGTAGGGTAAGGGTTCAAAAAATAATAAGTGCATCTCTCCACCATTCCTATCCCCAGCCCTCGTCTGCGATATATTACCCGGTCTACTTAATCATCAAGGTTCCAGGCAGTCTGTAACGAGCGGGCTAAAGCCACTGAGCTTGTAAGAGCAATCGAATCAAGCTGTACTGACCAGCTATCGTCTTAACTGACTACGTTATTTGAGTCACGACACTCCTTGAATGCGACGCTAGTTTTCCGCTCTGTCATGTACGGTTAAACAGTCTTAAAGTCACGCTCGACAGTGCCGTATGTCTAACAAGCTCTGATCGCAAAGGCGTGCGTCGCATTACCCCGCAAGGGAGGCTATAAGAGAGCACAGATTATGCGTACAGGATTGGAAGGTTTGAGGCGGTAACTGTCCCGTTGAAAGTACATCACAAAAGTACACCAAATCAAGCAATCCCAAGGCGGTAGTGGAAAGATTCAAGGCGGTTGAAACCGCCCGCGTCGTTTCCCTCTCTAGGCTGAAGCCACTGAGTTTCCCACTTACCGAGTATTTTTATGATTCAAGAAAACAATAAAGATGCCGACCTTTCTCAACGCCGATATACAGATACTGTGCTGGAAAAAATCCCCGTAGAAGTTAAAGATTGGGCAGAAAGCCTGCCTTGGAACCAGCGCCGTTACCTATTGTCCCTCTGTTACATATTGTGCGCGTCCACTCCCGACTTGCAAGCAGAATTTTTAGATGACTACACCGCTGACGGCTTAATTTCAAAAATGTTTGAAGACGTAGATACTCTGCACCGAGTCAAAGAGTATTTAATCAGGTTCCGAGTCAAAAAAGAATTAAACGAATCAGATTTAAGAAGCTACATCAAACAATTTTACATCCACTCAGCTCAACAAGCACTCCGGGAAACTGACCAGTATTTAGAATCTGCACTCCGCTTCGTCTTGAGTACAGAAGAACGCAATAATGTTTTCAACTACATTTTAGGTTTTGAATTTCTTAAGATTGTGTTTCAAATGAGCTGGCTGCAACACGAACGATTGGCTAGGCTACAAAAAAATCAGTCGCAGTTTCTTGACACCTATATCAAACCGATTCAACACGCACACAAAATTAACGGCATAATTGTACCGAAAGATGAGAAGATTTTTTTTGCTAGACGCGCTTATTACGTTCAAATGCCTAACATTTCCAACAACAAAGTAATTGAGTTAGTTATGGCAAGTTTTAGTACAGAAATGGTGAGTAACTGCGGGTTTTCTATCAGTCGCCACTCTCAAGCTTTGCGGTTTGACTGCGATTACATTTACCATCCCGAACCTGAAGAAGAAAGATTTCCTACGGAATTGCAATTTATTTATTGACAATCAAGCAATTGGGCCAGGAGCCCGCGGATTGAGCCGTGGGGTGAATTCTTCAATACGCATTTCCAGAAAAGCCTGTTTAGAAGAGGCAGGATACCTGTTTCACAATAATTATTGGAGATGTCTAATGTAAAATCGAAAATCCATAAAACCCGGTTTCTGTGGGAGTAGAGAAAAAATTTTAACTCTGCCTTGTGGAAGATAGTCTTAATTGTTGACATACTCACCCCCGCTGAAGCAGCGGTGATTCTTGACGCTTCACTGACTGATGCTACCGAAGTAGTCTTACTCTGTCTCTGCGTCCTGAAGCGAGTCGTGGGTATGCCCTATCCCGACTTTTTCTATATTTTTCGCTGCATTTTCATCTCGATCGTGTTCAGTGCCACAATTCAAGCATTGAACCGATCGGATTTTTCAATCCAATTTTCCCCATTTGAAACCGCAATCCGAGCAGACTTGGCTAGTAGGTTCCCATCTGCTAACTACTTTGAACTCCCTGCCAAACTTCTCGGACTTAGCCTCACAGAGAGTCCTAAACTCTCTCCATCCTTGCTGACTAATGGCTCTTGATAATTTCCGATTCTTCACCATGCCTGACACATTCAAATCTTCCAAAATAATAGTTTGGTTTTCACTAACAATTTTGGTAGATAATTTGTGCAGGAAATCTTTGCGGGTATCCGCAATTTGATTGTGCAGTTTAGCAATCTGAATCCGAGTTCTATTTCTACGTTTCGAGTCTTTTTGCTGACGTGCCAACTTCTTTTGGAGTTTGCGAACTTTCCGGTCTAATTCCTTGTAGGAAAGACTTTCACATCTCTCGCCATTGCTCATCACCGCAAAGGTTTTAATCCCTAAATCGATGCCGACACTTTGATTATTGGCTTCTACTTGGATTGGTTCAATCTCTACGACAAAACTTAAGAAATAGCGTTCGGCACAGTCTTTAATCACCGTGACAGAGCTAGGTGACGAAGGGAGATTTCTCGACCATATTGGATTAACAATTCCAATCTTGGCTAAGTAAATACCATGATCTTTAAAGGAGAACCCTCCAATTCTAAAACGCGCCGATTGGTTATTTGTTCTTTTCTTGAATTTAGGATAACCAACTTTACGACCTGGACGCTTTCCTTTGCAGGAGTTGAAAAAGTTTTTAAAAGCTATCTCTAAATCGGCAACTGACTGTTGCAGTGGAATATTTGAGACCTCAGATAACCACGCACGTTCAGAGGTTAACTTAGCCTGAGTGATTACTAACTTTTGGAGTTCACTAGACTTTGGCTTTTTCCCTGACTGCTTGCAGAGAGCCTGAGCATCATTGTTAGAGTCGATAGAGGCATTTCTACCTCTACCTCTCTTTCAGAACGGAACGTGAAACTTTCGTCTCATTCCGCTCCTCGATATCTTCATCCTTTTTTATGGACACAATTCAAAACGGATTGCTATGATAGTCCTTATCAAGGGAACCGTCATTTTCCGTTTTTGTGTCGTGACAGTGCTTATGTAGAAGTTGTAGGTTTTTATATTCATCCTTACCGCCTAGTGAGCGGGGTAGGATCTGGTCAACTTCTACAATGTCTGTAGGTGTGAAGTACAGACCGCAGTGGGTACATTTACCTTTTTGTGTCTTAAGTAGTGTTGCCACTCTTGTTGATGTTTCAGGGTATTCTCCACGTCTCTTGCTCCAATAAATCCAGTCACCGTCATCAGGTGTTGAATTGCCCTTTACCTTTACGTGCCTTGTAATAGGCGTTGCTGAGTGTTGGGCTAGTTCTAAACCTTCTTGTGTGCTGAAACACCAATTTCTGTCGCCTACTGTTCGCCAGTATTTGTCTTTATTGATGCTACCTTTTCCCCGTCTACTAGCCCAGGCTCTTAATTTGTCGTAGGTAAGATGATCTATCTTACTAAAGATTTCCTTACTTACTACTGTTGAGTAATAGTTTGACCATCCCCTAATTATTGGATTTAGCCTACTTATTAAGGCATATTGGGGGGAGTGACTATGGGTGTCTATTACCTTTTTGATTTGTAAGAGATGAGCTTTGGTTTTTGGTTGGGACGGGGTGATTAACGTTTTAAAACCTAGTGGTATTCCTTTTGTATTATTGGTACTTCGGTAGTTTCCTACCTTGTATTGTTGTACAGGTCATCCTAAAAAATCAAACCCTACATTTCCGTTGTATTCGTTGAGGGTGTGGGTTAATTTTGTTTTGCTTGGCTTTAATTCTAAGCCTAAATCACTTAACCAATCCGCAATTATCTTTTGACAGGCTATTACTACTTCGATGTCTTTGTGGATAATCACAAAGTCATCTGCAGATCGGCTTAAACTAATTTCATTTCTTTGGTCTCTGCCATTTCCAACGAATTGTTTAACCCGTTCTTCCATTCCATGAAGGGCTATGTTAGCCAAAAGTGGAGAAATTACTCCTCCTTGTGGCGTACCTTCTGTGGTCGGAAAAATTTCACCTTGGTCTAATACCCCACTTTTAAGCCACGATTTAATTTGTTTTCTTAATCGCGGATAGGTATTGATTTTGTCAAGTAATGCTTTGTGATTAATGCGGTCAAAGCATTTGGCAATATCAGCGTCTAGCACATATTTAGCTTTTTGCTTGATACTGGTGAAAATAGCTTCTCTTGCATCGTGACACGACCTACCTGGTCTAAAACCATATGAGTTTGGCTCAAAGAGAGCTTCCCATTCTGGTTCAAGAGCTGCTTTAACAACTGCTTGTAAAGCGCGGTCGTACATAGTGGGTATGCCTAATGGTCTTGACTCATTGGTTCCTGGTTTTGGTATCATTACCCGACGTGTCGGTTGTGATTTGCCAGTTGCTTTGAGTTGACTTACTAGCTCAAAGCGTTGCTTCGGAGACAATAATTTAATACCATCCACACCTGCTGTACGTTGGCCAGTATTATCTTGCGTGACCCGTCGTACCGCTAATACCTTATTAGACCATGAATTAATCAAGGTCTTCTGAAGCTTCCTCACTGCTTTTACATCGCCACGCTCACTTGATCGAGAGATACGTTTTTGCAACTTGAATGTCAATCTTTCGGCTTTTCGCCAATTAATTTGATTCCATTCCACCGTCGGGTTATCCCGCGTTTTAGACTTATTCATTGCTAAAGACAGTCCCTATCCTTGAAGTTATCGTGTATCTGTCTGCATATCTCTGTCATTACAACAGAGCATTCGCTTCTGATACAATCCCTCTCTCATATATTATTCGTTAGCTACTTACTGGGTAATCGACCTATTTCCAGAAATATGTGAGAGTTAATTCGTTCCAAATACACATTGATTGAGTTTTTAGTGTGATGCTATCCACCGGGTTTATGGGCGGTGCTTATAGGTCGAGTCTGGAATCGCCTATGCCCTATCCTTGCCTTTTGGCTTGGTCTTAACCAGTCCTTACCATGTTTTTCAACGGTTTTATACTTGATTCAGCCGTTAGACCATTACGGGTTACGATGGTTCTGACACATCTTCGCTTTCGCTACACATGAACTCTTGCTCGACAGTTACCAGTTTCGGCTACCAGTGGTCTGCCTTTTATCCCCGCTTTATCCTGTTGGTTGCTATACAACAAAATAGGGGATAGGCTTTTACCGCTGCACTTGCGGATTGGGACTAAGAATTATCTGCACCCAAAAGCGTATTTAGTTGTTATGGCTTGAGAGCCATAGCTTGTAAAAGTATAGTCATTTATTACAGTGCCGTGGGAGGCATGAAGTCCCTCCCCTTTCTTTTTTACTTCGAGCGGATTGACCCTTCTAAAGCTGAACTACGCAGCTCTCTATCCCATTGCACAAGGCATTTGGGATTGCTTTTCGCATAATATTGTAAGACCCATTAACATCGGCATTAATTAATTGACCGCAGGATGTTTTGTACAATCCTCTCTTAATTAGTTGGCCACTAAATACCTTTTTTTGGGTATCACTATTCCCATAAACAGGGATCGGGTCTAGATTTAGGAAACTGGATTGAGAAGTATATGATTATTCCTGCACCATCACTCTTATTCCAACCAATACAGCCTTATATTCCAACATCTCAATTAATCGAGCATGAGGAACAGTTACGAAGTTCTGATTAGTTTTTTTTCCCAAATTAATCTCGTTTTTCCATTGTACATTTTTCCCTATTACCAGAGTCCCAATCTTTCCTGAACTTAAAAGATTGATGATGGAACGACTAGAGGAGTGCAAGTAATTATCGATTTTTTGGTTTCTACAACGAGTCAAGCGCTGAATCCTACGCGATGTTTTGCGACTCTCTTTCAATCGAGATTGTAGCTGCACGCTTATTGTAAAATTGATTAATTGATTTCAGTGGTCGCCCGTTAATCAATAAAGGGACAAATCCCGGCTGATTTGAAGTTAGCGCCACTAAATTATTCAATCCTAAATCAATACTAGCTACTAATTCTTTCTGATTTTCATCAATGGTGGACTCCGGCTCATCATAAATTACCTCAATTACATAAGAATCACACTTAGGAACTAACCTAACTTGACAAATTTGCTCTGGTTTTACCAGGGTCTTAATCAAGATATTAGTCCCGGACAGATGGATAATTCCTTTCTTTAGTTGCTTGCTACTAATCGCCTGAATCGTATAGACGAGAATATTCCGACCCTTAACTTGATCTTTGTACTTGGGCAACTTTGGGCTACCAGTAAATTTTGTTGGCTCAATATTGTAAGCTTTAACGGCTTCAAAAAAAGATTTCCAATTCTTGTCTAATATCATCAAGATTTGTTGACTTACCTTGGCTGGTAAGTCCTTGTATGCTTGATGAGACTTCATCAAACGGTTCATTTCGTTGTAATTGATATAACCCCATCCATAGACAAAACTCTGACGAATAACGTAGTTAGCGACGTTGTAGAGATTTTTGGATTTAAAGGCTAATGCGTCAATTTCAACAAAACGATTCTCGGTGGATTTAATGATATGCCTCTCTGCTACTTGCATTCAGACTCTCCATTTTTTAACAATCGCAATAATTATCTCTGTTGAGCCTTCTGACTATATGATACTACCATTGCTTACTACTGCTTACAAACTTAACAATACTCCGGACAGTTTTTAAAGAGGAATGCGATCGCAATAAAATAGAGAAGTGAAAAAAGTGAGTGCAATCTCAACCCAAAATAAACAGAAAAAAAGGCACTCTTTTAGGTTAAGCTATAAAAACACAAAAGCTCAACAGATTGCATTAGGAAGATTATTGAATCCATCTTACAACAAATGCCGGGGATTAGTCAACCCCAAAAGAAGTTTTTAATCACTTTATTTTCAACTATTTTGCTGGCCTATGGCAAGGTCAACTTCACGAATCTCAGTCGTTATAGCTGTTTGAGTGAAAAAACCTACCGTCGTCACTTTCTCAAAAGCTTTAACTTTCCACAATTTAATCAATATTTTCTCAAAGAAGCTTTAAACCCTGAACACACAATTATTGCTGTTATTGATTGTTCTTTTTTAAGAAAAAGCGGAAAACAAACTGATGGCAAGGCTTATTTTTATAATGGTGTAGCTGGTAAATCGGAACAGGGGTTGGAAATTTCTGTAATTTCTATTGTCGAAATTGAGACTCGTTTATCTTATATAGCAACCGCCTTGGCGGTTATGGTGTAAAGTGGAAGTAGTCTCTTATCCATTATGCTGTTTACCCGAGGGCACGACTCATGCGAAAACCGTACAGTTATGACCTACGTCAGAAAGTCATTCAAGCTATCAAACTAGATGGCTTAAAGATTAGTGAAGCGAGTATACTATTCAGTATCAGTTGCAACACAATCAGCTTATGGTTGAAGCGACAAACGGAAACAGGAGACTTTTTAGCATTACCGAATCAGCCTCGCGGTAACGGTCATAAAATTACTGATTGGGAGAAGTTTCGTGAGTTTGTCAATTGGAGTTTAGACTAAGCAGGTCAAAAAGTGTGATCGCTGTGAGACTAGCCAACAGTTCTCAAGAACGGCAATGGTCGCTGGCGACAAACTATCAGGCTCAACCATAAGATAGATGCCAGCGACCGTTGACGTTCTCGGAGACTTGCAACAGAAAAAAAACTGTCTGCGATAGTTTCAACAGACAGCGTAAGGGTAGAAGATTGAAAATTCAGCTAAAAATCTCACATCTACCTGCCATGAAGTTTGAACAATTACGGGAATTTCGTCAACAAGCTTATGAATGTCTCGGCAATGCCAAAGACGCCACCTTTGAACTAGCAGACGCGATAATGACGACTCGCCACGTCTCATGTTTAGGAGATTTAGCCCTCAATCCCTTATTTCGGCGTGAGTGGTCAAGCGTCTACGAAGCACTACAAGACTGTAGACCAGACCGAGACCAATTGATGCAACTATACATCCAACAGATTTCAGAAGTAGAACGTCCAGTATTAGCGATGGATCATACGGCATGGTTGAGACCCCATGCACGTACCCTCAAAGAACGTACTTATGAACATCAACCCACAGCCTTACCCGACGGTATACCTGTCGGCATCGGTCAGGGATATAGTACGATCGCACTGATACCTTCGATGAGCGGGAGTTGGGCGCTGCCCTTGAGACACGAACGTATTACCAGTTGGGATAACCCAATCGGTAAAGGCGCTCAACAATTAGCACAAGTATGTGAATATCTTCAGCATAGACCGATCGCCTTATTTGATAGTGAGTATGGGTGCGCCCCTTTGGTTAAAGCCACCGCTGCGATCGCTGCTGATAAACTAATGCGTATTCGTTCTAATCGTTGCTTATGGTCAACACCCCCAGCCTATAGTGGTAGAGGACGGCCCAAAATTCACGGTCAACAGTTTAGGCTGAACGACTCTCAAAGCTGGTGGGAACCCGAACAAACTCTGGAATCTGTTGAACCCAAACTCGGAAAAATTCGGTTAAGAAAATGGGATGACTTGCATTTTCGAGGCCGTCCCAAACATCCAATGACCTTGATTTTAGTCGAACGTTTAGAAACTGTAACGGGTCGGTTAAATAGTCAACCTTTGTGGTTAGTATGGGTTGGTATCCAAATGCCATCTCTTAATGAAATTTGGCAACTATATCTACGTCGCTTTGCCCTCGAACATTGGTATCGGTTAGCTAAACAAACCTTACATTGGACTGTGCCGAAGCTAAGCACACCAGAACAGTGCGAACGATGGAGTGATTTGATGCCATTAGTGACCTGGCAATTATGGTTAGCTAAAGATTTAGTCAAAGAAACTCGTCTACCCTGGCAAAAGTCTCTCTCTGAATTGACCCCGGTCAGGGTTGTACAATCAATGCTTCCACTTTTAATCAGGATTGGAAGTCCGGCTGTTGCTCCGAAACGGCGAGGAAATTCAGACGGATGGCAAACAGGAAAACCTCGCACTCCAAGATGTCGGTATCCTGTGGTCAAAAAGGGTAAAGGTCGGTTTCAACACTCGTCAAAATCGATTAGTTAACCTCTCTACCTCTGTCTAAACTCACAAAATTTACACTCAACTTCTGCTGAGTGAATTTTTGCTTAGTCTAAACTCCAATTGTCAAGACTCATGGGGATAAAACTCAAGTTGAAATGGCCTCACTTTGGGATGGAGAAATTAGCGATCGCACAATCTCGCGGGCTTTGAAAAAAATTGGTTTTACTCGAAAAAAAAGACCTAGGGCTACCGGGCGCGGGCTGAAGTCAAAAGGCAGGCTTTTGTAACCGAATTGTCCACCATTCCCTCGGCTCAGATTGTCTATGTTGATGAATCTGGCATGGATAATAGAGACCAGTATGATTATGGTTGGAACCCCGTCATGCCAACGGTTTCATGCACTCAAATCAGGGCGACGTGAGGATAGGGTAAATATGATTGCTGCTCTATGTAACCAAAAAATCCTCGCCCCTTTTACCTTTGTTGGAGCGTGTAATCGAACAGTTTTTGAAATTTGGCTAGAAACTTGTTTACTGCCAACACTTGTGACAGGACAGGTGGTAGTGATGGATAATGCCACGTTTCATAAAGGTGGCAGAATTGAGGAATTAATTCAAAGTGTAGGGTGTAAATTGTTGTATTTACCGCCGTACTCCCCAGATTTGAACAGAATTGAAAAATGCTGGTCGTGGCTCAAAAGTCGCATCCGCAAACAATTAGATCGGTTTGATTGTTTACGTGATGCGATCGAAGATCTTCTAGAGCTTGCATCCTAACCGCCAAGGCGGTTGCTATAGCTTAAGCGTACAACAAACTCCGTCACGCCCTCAAATAAAGCCCGTGAAAAAAATGCCCAAAAACCCGAAGAATAACCGCTCAAAAAAATCTCGCAAAAACCCGGACTCTCAAAGCTCAAAGCCTGACATCACAAGAGTTGATGACTATGCACAACATTTGAAGAATACTCGTTATTTTTGCCCCACTTCTGTACGTTATTTGGTGGCTGATGGCTATTACTATCGCTCTAAATTATGGGAGGCTGTGCGGGAGTTAAATTTAGACTTTATTGGCAAGTTAAGAGTTGATGCTAACCTACGCTATCTCTATACAGGTGAACAAAATAGACTGGGAGCTCCTCGAAAATATGATGGTAAATTTGACTCTAATGATTTGAGTCGTCTTAAATTTGTCAAAAATCTCAACCCGGGAGTTTCATTATATACATTGGTACTCTGGAGTTGTTGTTTAAATTGCCAGATTAGTTTGGCTTGTATTTCTGAGGTTCAAGCTAACGGTAAAATCAAAAATGCGTTATTGTTTAGCACTGATATTCACCTACTGCCTGAGCAAATTCTTGAATATTATCAGGCTCGTTTCCAGATTGAATTTATTTTTCGTGATGCCAAGCAATTTACGGGATTGTCTGATTGTCAAGCTCGTCATTTACCACGGCTTGATTTTCATTTTAATGCCAGTCTAATTGCCTTAAACTTAGCTAAACATGAACTCTCTATTTGTCATTCATCTGCCAAATCGTTTGTGTTTTCTATGGCTTATTATAAACGTCTCGAATTCAATCAGCATCTACTTTCTACCTTTATTGATAAGTTAGATTTAGACCCGGATTTGATTTTAAATCACCCTAACCTTCCTTCAGTCTTGTCTTATGGTACTCTGGCTGCTTAAAAACTGTCCGGAGTATTGAACTTAATAAAGTTTTATAATACTAGCCGTCCCTAAGTATCACTACTCATTTAGGCTAAACGAATCGCACCCAGACTACCCGAACACAACCAAACAACTGAGCTAAGCTCTGTTGTTGCTGGTCGGTTGGGTAGAAGCGGTACTGATACCTAGCTTTCATAATCTTTGTTTTGTACTATTGTATTAGTATACCAATATCTACAAGAATTTGCAATGCCATTCAGAAAAAAACACAAACTAGGTTTTACCAGCAAAGATCCTTTAGACAGAAATCCTATCTGCTTTAAGGTTAGAGAAGGTGTGCGAAAAAAGCTGATGGCTATCCCTGACTGGCAGAAACTACTCAGAGAGTATGTAGATAGTCTGACAGAAGAAAAGCCGTCCTGAAAGGACGGGGATTGAATCCCATTCTTTTGGTCAATTTTTGGGATAATAGAAATAGCACTCAACTTAGCTGAGGAACAAACGTGCTATCAAAAGGCTTTGAAGTAGAAATGTATACCGGCACACCACAAGGTGATGTGGTCGGTCTCTCCGATCGCATAGTCGCCGATTTAGAGGGATTTGTGCGCGAGCCTGATAGTCGCAATGTGGAGTACACGACGGCCCCGCTGTGCAGCTACGATCGCCTGCTGTGCGCCCTAGTCAAGCCACGAGTCCGGCTGCGACAGTATTTAAAACAATTGGGCGACTATACCTTACTGCCGGGAAGTACCCTGTCTCTCGGAGGGAGCGATCGATTTTACCGCTCCGATCCCAACAACCCCTACCACACCTACATCGAGCAAACCTACGGCACCAAAGTCGTCACCGCCAGCATTCACATCAACATCGGCATCTCCCAACCAGAACTGCTGATGCGGGCAATTCGCCTCGCCCGGGTCGAAGCACCCCTCTACCTTGCCTTGAGTGCCTCTTCCCCTTTCCTCGACGGCGAAGTCACCGGCTATCATTCCACCCGGTGGGGTTTGTTTCCCAAAACTCCAGCCATCGTCCCTCTGTTTGAAAGTCACAAGCATTACATCCAGTGGACTGAAGCACAGCTAGAACTCGGTACCATGCAAAATGTCCGCCACCTTTGGTCTGCCGTGCGCCCCAATGGCGATCGTCGCCCCTACTGTCTCAACCGCCTCGAACTGAGAATTTGTGACCTCGAAGTCAATCCTCTTGCCCTGTTGGCCATTACTGCCTTGTTAGAAGCTCGCATTTGGCAGATGATGGAAGACCCCAGCTTAGACCCCTTAGAACTGTGCACCTTGCCCGCGGCTACCCGCAACGAAGACTTAGTTGCCCTCACCGATGCCAACGAAATTGCTGCATCCCGCCAAAGTTTGGATGCCGAACTCACGCACTGGCAAGATGGCAGAACTATTCTGGCACGAGATTGGATTGAGGAAATTTTTCAGCAAGTCTGGCCAATTGCCAAAAAACGTGGCTTTAGTTGCTTTCTGTCGCCGCTCAAAAAGATTCTTCGGGAAGGCAACACCGCCCAGCAGTGGTTGAAGCTGCATGAGGGCGGTTTGGACACCCGCAGTATTATTCTGCAAGGGATTAATGGGATGGCTCACCAGGAATGGGATCTCGAAGATAACTTGTGCGCCCAGTTAGTTGCTTGAAAGGAGCTAGACTAAATAGCCAAATACTTGTCTAAAGTTGCTCAGAGTTCTTCTGGCGTGATGATATTGACAGCGTTGTAATTTTCTGCTAATTTGACGCTCATGCCGAAACGATGAGGCAAAATATCTGGTTTGTAAACCGAGCGTCGATTCAAAACTGACCAGCCTGTAAAAAGGTCGAACGGGAGACCACGATTCGTTAAATAGGTGGAAAATACAGGTTGAACAATGGCTAAAAGCTTCAACAGTTATACAACGTGATGCATAGGGTGGGCTACACCCGAATTTACGCCTGTGGACTGTAGGGACACGGCACTGCCGTGTCCGTACGGAGCCGACTCCCTTGGCAGAAGCAGGAAGCAGACCAAGAAAGAAACCACTTCTAGTTGAATGGTGAAGCTTGAATAAGTTTAGCCAAGTTTTGTATAGCAGCAATCAACACTTCGACTACGCGAGCGTGACCGATCAGAATATTTAATCAATGGCACCCGACACAGGTGATAAATAAAAGCTATGAGTTATATCTACCTTTGGGTAGATATACATAGCAACCCGATCGGTCATGTTTGACGTTTTTAATTGCTGAAACCATTGATTTTATTGCCCGATCGCATCTACTGCTGACCGCTCTCCTAGATAACTAAAGCCTTCTTCCTTCTTCCTTCTTCCTTCTTCCTTCTTCCTTCAACATCTTTCTTCTTCCTTCAACATCTTCTATAGCTTCATGCCCCAACTTGTCTTGATTCACCCCCAAATCCCCCCGAATACTGGTAATATCGCCCGCACTTGCGCTGCGACAGGTACTGAATTGCATTTAGTCGGGCCGCTGGGGTTTGAAATTAGCGATCGCTACCTCAAACGGGCCGGTTTAGATTACTGGCCCTATGTCAACCTCCACTGTCACGAAGATTTAGCGGCTTTTTTGGCCTGTCAGCAGCAGCGGGGAGGGCGATCGATCGGATTCACCACTGGCGGGCGATGCAGTTACGCGAAATTCCAATTTCTTGCCACCGATTGGCTGATGTTTGGCTCCGAAACTGTCGGAATTCCGCCATTGGTCTTAGATGCCTGCGATGCCACAGTTTTTATTCCCATGAGCCAGCCTGGTGTGCGGAGTTTAAACCTCTCTGTCAGCGCAGCTGTAGGTTTATTTGAGGCGAGGCGACAGTTGGGCGAGCTGGGATAAAGCATGATCGACACATACATATAGCCTTTCTCAGTAACAGTGCGGTGCACGCTTGATAAGCGGGCATAGGGCATAGGGCATAGGGCATACCTCACCAAGATTGAGAACTGCTATAGATAGATCTTTAATAGCTCCCTTCTCGGTGATTAGAACATTTTTAATTGCTGAAACCATTGATTTTATAGCATTTTCCTTCTCCCTTCTTCCTTCTTCCTTCTTCCTTCTTCCTTCTTCCTTCTTCCTTCTTCTCTAGCTCCTGGCCACTGCCAAATCTCGATCTAAATATAAGAAATTCATATCAAAGCGGTGAAACTCTAGATAGCAAAGATTAATATATTTTATTCATCTAAAAACAGATTGCGATCGACAACACTAAATTACCGATCGGAGACGATCAAACCAATAAAAACAGAGATTTGCAGCCATTGGTAGCGCCCATGACCGCACGTAGGTCACAAACCCACGGTATATCTAGTAAATATACGGTTGTAGCTAGGCAGGAACTTAGCATAGAGTCCGAATCATCGGTGACACGAGAGCTTGACCGGAACGACAATTTCATGTATTTGTTGGAGCTATTGCCTTGTAAGGCTTCTGGGGTGTAATAGCAGCAACTTAGACCGACAATTTCAATTTTTTGACTCTACGAGCTTGTCTAAATTTAAAAAGCAAGCTAATCTTGCCTAAGCATGATAGCTGTCAACAATCAGAATATTCTTGGTTGTTGATTTATAACGGCGTCATGCGATCCCCTTGAGTGTTTCCAAGGACTGTTAAGCGCTTCTCAGTAGGAGGTCGTTCTTTTTGAAACGAACATATCCCCAAACAAACCAGCCTGTTAAGGCTAATGAAATAGACAGAGACGATTTCGCAGAATCGTCCAAACAGACGGCGATGGGAAATGGCAGAGTTCGCTCTCTTGCCACCCTCGGATTGGCAATATCGGTAGGTGCTTCCGGCATCCTGCTGCCGAGAACAGGGGACAGCGCTCGCGCGTCTGAACTCGCACAATCGGCAGAATCCACTGCTGAAGTACAGGCAGTATCAGCCAACGGGCTAGATCCTTCTGCACAAGTTGACGGTTCCCCCGCCCAATCAGAGGCTGCCCTCTTTGATAGACAGCCTAACCCGGTGGCGGTTAAGGTGCAACAGGGACAAACCCTTTGGGAGCTGTCTCGGGACTACGCACTTGAACCCAAGGCACTAGCAACTGCTAACGGTATCAAACCCGAAACCTTACTCCAAGTAGGGCAACAACTGACAATTGGGCCGGCGACCGTCGTCGCATCACAACAGAACGCCGGCAACACCGCAGCCACGACACCCGATCGCGCGGCGGATGTCAATCCCGAACAAGAGTTAAATCTAACAGGCTCTGAACCGTTGGCGACGACGGCTCAGTCACCGCAGGAATCTACCGCAGCGACCCCGCTGGCCTCGACGGTACTCCCGCAAAGTTCGATCGCTCCTCCGAACCCAAACGGGGCGATCGAGAGTTTGAAAAAACAGGAAAACCGCTCATCAGCACCGGGTCGATCGGAGTTGATGTCTGATCGGGGAACTGCATTATCTACATCTGCTGTATCTTTGCCCGCCATAGCACCAACGCCGGAATCTACCGGAGCGGCAACGCAGACAGCAATTCCCGACCTGTCGGCAACACCTGTAATTCAAGCTCCAAATCCCGCGACTCAGAATCCAGGAACTCTGAATGCAGCACCCGATGGAGCGATCGAGTCCATTGAACAGTCGCTGTTCACACCAGGTTTACCTTCTGCTGTGGTCGTCCCCCCCGCAGGTAGCGCGGTAGCACCGACTGAGGTGTTGTACAGCGTGCGTCCAGGAGATACGCTAGATGTGATCGCCAAAGGTCACAACGTGTCGGCCAAAGACCTGATCTCGCTCAACAAGCTGGGAAACCCCAACTTGCTGAATGTCAATCAACGGCTGAAAATTCCCCAAGTTGGATTAAATAATCCGACGGTGCAGTCTTCCGCCTCTATTTCTGCCTCCAACTCTACATCAGTCTTCTCGGCTGCTCGGGTTCCCGCATCTTTGAACCCCAGCTCCGAAACCCCTGAAATTGGCGGTGCTGGCGTTGCCGCCATTACCCCAACAGTGCCTATAGTCTCTCCCCTTGGGAACTTGGAAGGTCTGAACAATATTTCAGAGCCGATGGTTCCCAAAATTAACAGCATTTCGCTAACTCAAGTTTCTCAAAGCATTAGCGACCCTGGGAAGCTGGAACTTCAAGGCGAACCAACATTTACAGGTGCTGTTGATACCAGTGCGCTGCCCAAAATCCCTCAGACTGCAACTGCAATCCCCAACTTGACCCCAATTTCTAGCACCGGGGGTTTAGGCGCTGATACCACCAACGCTTTACCCGATGCGAATCTGGCGGTAGCTCCCCTAGCAGGAGAATTGCCAGTGGGCGATGCCTCGGTCGATCGGACAACCGGACAGGCTCTCAACCCTTATGCCGAACGCTTGAGGGCGGAAATTGTCAGGCTGCGATCGGAATATCGGGCCGAGCGCAATTCGATCGGGGCCTCCTCCCTCTCCCAGGCTCCCAATCAGGAGCCTCAGGCGCAAGTCGCCACGGAGGACCCATCTGAGAATAGCCAAAATCTGAATAATCCCTATCTCTACACCCCTGAGTACGATCGAGCGGTGCAGAATGAAATCAGCCGACCTCCCTCGAGAGCGTGGTCAGAGCAGGTTCAGAAGCAGCAGCAAGAGCGTTTTGACCCGGATCGCGCTGCTCAATTGCAACCGATTAACCTGATGCCGACCAGTGCTCTACAGCAGCCGGTGGTGGCAACTGCTCCTTTGGGTGCAGATGGTTACGACCCCCTGAGCAACCCGTCTTTGGGACAGATGGTTTCTCCAGAATTGCCCCCGCTTTCTAGCCCTGATACCTATCTGCCTAACGGCTCAAAACAACGGTCGGCTAATGGGTTTATTTGGCCTGCTAAGGGCGTTCTCACTTCTGGCTACGGCTGGCGCTGGGGACGGATGCACAAGGGTATTGATGTTGCAGGGCCGATCGGCACACCAATTGTGGCTGCCTCTGACGGGGTAGTGACCTATGCACAGTGGAACGATGGCGGCTACGGCTATCTGGTAGAAATTACCCATGCCGACGGCTCTGAGACTGTCTATGCCCACAACAGCCGGATTTTGGTGCAAAAGGGTCAGAAGGTCGCTCAAGGCGAACAGATTTCGGAAATGGGCAGCACTGGCTTCAGTACCGGCCCACACTTGCACTTTGAAATTCATCCCGCCGGACAGGGTGCTGTCAATCCGATGGCTTTTCTGCCAGACGATGCACAGAGCGCTTCTCGCTAATGACTTGTCTGAAGTTATGAGTTTTGATTGATTAGCAAAACTCATAACTTTAACGACAAGCTATTAGAAATTCTGCCGTATATCAGTGAGCCATAGCTCGCATTACCGTGCTACGATAGTAAATCGTGAAGTCGGTTTGGCTCAGTGGCGCAGTGGTTAGCGCAGGGGACTCATAAGCCCAAGGTCGCAGGTTCAAATCCCGCCTGAGCCATAATGTAATTACAATCAGCACGCTCTCAGTTTTGAGAGTGTGTTTTTTATAGCCGAAGGCAGAAGGAAGTTCGGCAACGGATTCGCTCCACGGATTTAACGGATTTAACGGATGTAACGGATTTAACGGATGTAACGCCGGGAAGGAAGAAGGAAGAAGGAAGTTCGGCAACGGATTCTGTAACGGATTTAACGGATTTAACGGATTTAACGGATTTAACGCCGGGAAGGAAGAAGGAAGAAGGAAGTTCGGCAACGGATTCTGTAACGGATTTAACGGATTTAACGGATTTAACGGATTTAACGCCGGGAAGGAAGAAGGAAGAAGGAAGAAGGAAGGCACTCTGAGATTGATTTTGACACGGATACACGGATTAATTATCGAGCGTGAGGCATGAGTCAGATGTTGAAGCAAGAAGGAAGAAGTTATCTAGGAGAGAACGAAGAAGTCGAGGCGATCAGGCAATTCCCCGCAATGGTTTCAGCAATTAATCACGTCCCGTGGAACCGCTCAGGTTGCTATAAATTTTGAGTTCAGGTAGTTGTAGTCGTTATGAGTATGATATATTTGTAACAGTTCGTAAACAAGGAAACAAAATCTATGAGTAGTGAATGCCTCCGCGTCGGTCAACCTGCACCAGACTTCGCAGCAACAGCCGTAGTCGATCAGGAATTTAAGACAGTTAAACTGTCTGACTATAAAGGCAAAAAGTATGTAGTCCTGTTCTTCTACCCCTTGGACTTCACCTTTGTCTGTCCGACTGAGATTACAGCATTTAGCGATCGCTTTGACGAATTCAATAAAATCGATACCGAAATCCTCGGCGTATCCGTTGACAGCGAATTCTCTCACCTCGCATGGATACAGTCAGACCGCAAATCCGGCGGAGTTGGCGACCTCAACTATCCTCTAGTTGCCGATATCAAAAAAACAATTAGTACCGACTACAACGTCCTCGACCCAGAAGCAGGTATTGCCCTCAGAGGTCTGTTTATCATCGATAAAGAAGGCATCATCCAACACTCTACTATCAATAACCTTGCCTTCGGCCGCAACGTGGACGAAACTCTCCGCACTCTGCAAGCTATTCAACACGTCCAGTCTCACCCCGATGAAGTTTGTCCCGCCGGCTGGCAGCCCGGTGACAAAACCATGACTCCCGATCCCGTCAAGTCTAAAGTATTCTTTGCTGCTATCTAACTTGATAGTTTTGAGTTGTAGGGGCGGCGCCTGTGAGTGCCCGCCCGCTCGAAACTTTCCCTGCAATTCCCAATTCCCAATTCCCAATTCCCAATTCCCAATTCCCAATTACCCAATTAGGAAATATGCTGACTTCTACAGATTTTAGCGGCTTGTTAAATCAGCGGTTTTTTCAAAATTTATTGCCGGTTCCCGCTACTAATGTTCTGAAGCTGGGACAGATGACCCCAGATTTTGAGTTGCCGGATATTACTAATGGCAAACTCGTACGCCTATCTAATTATCGTGGCGATAGGCCCGTGGTTCTCGCTTTCACTCGGATTTTTACTGAAAAGCAATATTGCCCTTTCTGTTTTCCTCATATTAAAGCTTTGAATGAAAACTGGGAAAAATTTGCCGATCGCAATATAGAATTATTGATGGTTACGAGTACCGACGATCGCCAAAGCCTGATTGTGGTTAGAGATTTAGGATTGAAAATGCCACTGTTGAGCGATCCTAGTTGTCAGATTTTTCGCGCCTATCAAGTCGGTCAAGCTTTAGGAGCTCCTTTGCCTGCTCAGTTTGTTTTGGATGAAAACGGCAAACTCCTATTTAAACATTTGTTCTCCTTCATCGACCACAATGCTAGTGTGGAAACTTTGCTGAAATCTCTCCCTCAGTAGAAACACGAGATTGCGCTGTTCTAACTTGAAGTGTTTAACCGTAAATACACGCAGATCTAGCAACCGCCAAGAGACTTAAGACACTCTTAATCCCTGAAACTATTACTGTGACTCTATTTCCCTTCTTCCTTCTTCCGACTTCCATCGGACTTCTGCTATAAATACTGATTGTGCCAATTCCTGCGACGGAATACTCGGATGTTCGATCGACCGTAAGTTAGGCTATAGCTGGAATGTAGCTACTACCAGTTTAAGCCGATGTTGTCTCCCTCATGTCGATCGAGCAAAATTGAATTGAGCGTCTTAGCATCCCATCCAGAGTTGTTGACAGGTTTAGATGCGTGGCTGCGGCTGGGTTTGCTCTCCCCCGCTGAGGTTGAGCTGTTGTGCCGCCAGTATCTAGTTTGCCCGTTAAAAGAGCCTGCTGTCGATCGCCCTGAAATTGATAGATCGATCGCTCAACTTCCAGCACAAAAAGTACCTGTCCTATCAACATCTAAATCATTACCTAACAGCCTAAAAAACGTTTCTACACCCACACAAACAGCTCAGACTCCAAATTTAATCCCTGATGTTCTGCACTCGCTCATGGCAGAAATTAGCGTCGTGTGGCTGCTATTTTTAGGAGTCTTCATGGTAGTTGTCTCCTCTGGAGTATTAGCAGCCAGTCAGTGGGAAAAATTTCCGGCGGCGGGACAATATGCAGTTTTACCAAGACAATGGGTCTAAAGCCCCGTCCTTCTAGGACGGCTTTAATTTCTATAAAGTGTAAATAATTATTAAACCTACGCACTTTTTAAACACAGTGCTTTGTAAAAATGATAGAATAATGGCATGATTGTACTAGAGTTTAAGTTAAAGGGCAAAGCGCAGCAATACCGGATTATCGACGAAATGATCCGCACAGCGCAGTTTGTCCGAAATAAAACTCTTAGACACTGGATTGATCATCAAGGAGTTAAGTTGGTCGATCTATACAAACAATGCGCCATCATGGCTAAAGAGTTTGAATGGGCAGGAAAACTTAACTCAATGGCACGTCAAGCTTCGGCGGAACGTGCCATTTTTGCTATCCAACGTTTTTTCTCGAATTGTAAGGCTAAGAAGCCAGGGAAAAAGGGCTACCCGCAGTTTAAGAAACACACCCGTTCCGTAGAATATAAGACATCAGGATGGTCGCTTTCTACAGACAAAAGATGTCTAACTTTCACGGATGATTTTGCCGCTGGAACATTTAGGCTACTTGGTAGTCGAGATTTGCACTTCTATGCACCTGGTGAAATCAAACGAATCAGAGTAATCCGTCGTGCCGATGGCTACTACGCTCAGTTTTGTATCAACGTGGAACGGACAGAGGAAACAATTCCTACTGGCAAAGCCGTAGGGTTGGATGTAGGTTTAAACCATTTCTACACTGATAGCACCGGGGAAACAGTTCCTAATCCTCGACATTTGCGTAAAAGTGAAAAAGCTTTAAAGCGATTACAGAAACGAGTTTCTCGGAAAAAGAAAGGTTCGGGCAATCGTAAGAAAGCTATCAATAAGTTAGGTAGAAAACATTTGAAAGTCAGTAGGCAACGCAAAGACTTCGCCATCAACACGGCGTTGTGCGTGGTGAAATCTAGCGATTTCGTAGCCTAGGTCGACCTTCAGGTTAAAAATATGGTGAACAACCATAAGCTTGCTAAATCTATTAGTGATGCAGCTTGGTCGCAGTTTGCTCAATGGTTGCAATACTTTGGAAAAGTGTACGGTAAAACAGTAGTTGCTGTTGCTCCTCAGTATACTTCTCAAGATTGCTCAACCTGTGGCAATAGTGTTAAGAAATCGCTTTCAGTTAGGACTCATGTTTGCAGTTGTGGTACAGTTTTAGATCGCGATCATAATGCAGCTTTGAATATTTTGGCTCTCGGATTGAAAGCCCGTGCTGGAATTAATTTAAATACGGTGGGGCACACCGGAATTAACGCTTGGGGACAGACCGACCTCTACTCGCTGGTGGTAACATCAACGGGCAAGCCGACTGACTGAACCAAGAATCCTCGTGCCTTCAGGCCGAGGAGTGTCAATAGCTTATACTTTAACTTTTTGGGCGATTAGCAGTTGGGCAAAAAGACAGCAAAATTTACACTTGACAGCTCAAACTTTGCAAATTGTGACGCTATTACTGGTGCCGATCAATTTTTGGGCGATGGATAGTTTTGGATTGTGGCGGTATCCTTGGGATTGGGCGGTAGCCATCGCAGCCGCAATTATTTTAACTTGGATGACTAGGGGGATTATTAAAGATCAGTATGAAAAAATTTCGGGAAAAAATGTAACTTTATCGATCGCCCTAAATCATTTAGGATTGAGTTATTTGCACTGGGGCTGGGGATTTGCGGGCTTTTCGCTGATTGCCGTTTATTTGGGCACGGTGGGCACTGCTGCTGCTACAGTTTATCAAGTTCGACAACAACCGTTGCCATCTATAAAACGCGAGACAACCAGTGAAAATTTGACTGCTGCTTTCGGTTCAAAACAAGATTTTCTTACTTACAAAAAAGCGGCTTTAGTAGTTTATTCATTAAGTATTTTACTGAATCGGGCGATATTTGTCAAGGGTGTAGATATCGCTCAAATGGGTTTAGCTTTGGGGATTTGCGGTACTCTTTTGGGATGGCTGGATTGGCAGCAATTGGGAGAATCTTCAGCTACTGCAAACAATATATCCAAGCAGCATCATCCTAGCAACTTCTTTAATTGGCAATTAGCCGGAGGGAGTTTGTTGGGTTTGGGGTGGCTGGTTTCCGTGGCGGAAATGCCCCTACAGGCGATCGCCGTTAGCGCCTTGGCTATTGGGTTTTTTTACAACCGTTTACTCAGGTTTTGGCAAAAGTTTGATTTGCTGATGCTTTTCGGGGTTGGGAATTCAGACTGTTTTGCTGTTTTGGCGGGTGATTCCTGTCGGAATTAAAACACAATTTGTCACATTTTTAACTCAAATTACCAATTCTCAGTCAACTCCTTGGGCGTTGTGCGGTGTTTTGCTCTTTCCTTATTTAATATTAATGGTAAGTGCGACGCAATGGCTCTACCGCCAGCAAAAGTTTCAACTTGCCAGTTTTGGCGAAAACCTTACTCTTGGTTTGGGGAGTGTTTTAACTGTTATTAGTTTAGTCAATCCCTATTTGCGATCGATCAATTTAGTAGCTTCTACTTTAACTTTAGGTTGGATAACTTGGAAATATGCAGTTACGGATAATTCCCGTCAAATTTCCTCACCTATTGCCGATGTTCGCCAAAAGCAAGATCCAACAAGTTTAGTTTACCTGACACACATTACTGGCTTATCCGCAATCTGTTCGGGAATTGACTTATTTCTCCGAAACCAGACTCCTGAAGTGTGGGCTGCTATTTTATTACTTTTGATGGTAGCTGAATGGGGCTTTTTTGTCAAGATGAAAGCAGCAAATTCTCAAGAAAATTCTCCGTCTTTGCGCTTTCATCCTTCATGCTTCCAAAGTGCGTGGTATTTGGGATTAGTATTAGCCGGATTGAGCTTTATTCTGTTGCAAAGTGCTCTTTCAGCTATTGCCGATCGCCCTCAGTGGAGTTTAATCTGGTTGGCCACACCTTTAGCTTTGACTGCTGTTGCTAAATATACCGAATTGCCTCACAGACAAGTTGCTAGTACCTTTAGTTCGATCGCTCTAATTTTAGCACAATTTCTGACTTTTGATTTTCCGGGATGTCGGTTAATTGGTTTGGGTTTAGCAACCCTATTCATGTTAGTCAATACCTACTTTTTAGTCGAGATGTCAGCGGCAGCAATTACCGTGGGATTTGGCTTGAGCTTCCTAGCGGCATCTATTTTACAATTAGACTTTTTGTCTGGTTGGGATTGGGGAATTGCTGGGGCGATCGCTCTTTTGTGTTTGTGGTTGCTTCGCGATATGATGATTCGCTATGCACAGCGCGTACCTTCCCCTTCTCCAATAGCCGAAATTTACGATCGAGCTTTAGATGGTTGGGCTATCTTACTCGCCAGCTTGCTGTTGACAATTATCACTGTTTATTCATTTAGCTTATACACAGACACTAGCTTGGATTTTCTGTCATCTGTTCAAGTATTTATTGCTACTTTGGGAACAATTACTGCTGTTGTTTACCGCAGTTATCGACAAATTTCGCCTTGGGCAATTTATGCCCTAGCTTGGAGTTTGGAGTTGCTGACTGCTGTTGGTTTGAGTTTTGTCGATCGCACTACAATTAATTTAGCAGTTGCTAATATTGCTCTCGGATTATCCACACAATTATTGGGTGATGTCTGGAGACACCGAAACCCCGTTAGCGTTAGCGAAGCGATCCGAAGGAAAGCCCTCGAAGAGGATCGCACAATTTTACCTAGTGTTCATGTTATACCTTTGGTTTACGGGCTGTTGGGTTTGATTTTGCGATCGCACACTTTTACGAATTGGACTGGTTTAACTGTTTTAGGTGCGTCTTTAATTGCGATCGGAGTTGGTAGGCGGCAGCAAGAATTTAAACCTCTGATTTATTTGGGATTAATTGGCGTTTCTATTTCTGCCTATGAATCAGTGCTTTATCAACTTTTTCAAACACCAGGAGGAGCTTTTGGCGATGGCTTAATCCTGCTCGCAACTCTCGGCACAACTTTAACATACATCTATCGCCTTTTATCTCCTTGGCTGAGCAACTATTTGCGTTTAACTAATACCGAAATCACAATATTTGCACACCTGCACTGGGTTTTGAGCAGTTGGCTGATGATTTCAGATTCTACGAATGTTATCCAATCTAATCTCAATTTAGGATTAGTCACGGGTGCTTTATTAGTTCAATACGCTTTCTTACAAGGGCGAAATAATCCCGATCGCCAATGGGTAGAAATTTGGATTTACTTAGGCTGGCTAGAAGCCTTTGGTATCCGGCTTTATTGGATCAATACACCTTTAGTCAAGTATATTTCTGGGCCCTTGGGGCCTTGGAAAGTTGCCCTCGCCTCTCTATTTGCCTATTTCATTTACATCATGCCTTGGGAAAGGTGGGCTTGGTCAAAACATCCCTGGAAAATCATCGCTTCCCTGATTCCAATGGTGGCTATTTTGGAAAGTCCAGCTAAGTTTTATCCGATTAGTTTGCTGATAGCTGCCGCCTTCTATATTTTCCTGGCTTGGGAAAAGCAACAAGTCCGTTTTACCTACGTGAGTGTGGCAATAATTGACTGGATATTGCTGCGCTGGTTTTGGCAAATTGGATTGACTCAGCCAGAGTTTTATGTTACTCCTTTCGGACTTTCTTTGCTTTACATTAGTCAGTTCGATCGCACTCTTAAATTACCCGAACAAAAACCACTGCGCCACAATCTGCGAATGCTAGGAACAGCGCTAATTTGCGGGATACCTTTGTTGACTCAGCAGAACAATGGTTTGGTTGCAGGAGCTTTTAGTTTGGCCGCGATAGCAGCAGGTTTGTCACTGCGAGTTCGGGCGTTTTTGTTTGTGGGAACGGGGATATTTTTAATCAATGTTTTCTATCAGTTGGTAGTTCTGATATTTGATCGCCCGCTGATTAAATGGGCGATTGGTTTGGCTTTTGGGATTGTGTTTATTTGGATTGCTGCTACTTTTGAAACTCGGCGCGATCGCATTACCGCTTTCCTGCACCATTGGATTCTTCAATTACAATCCTGGGAGTAGATTTATTCAATTTGGGATTTGGGATTTGGGATTTCGGATTTAGGGAATTACGCATCAAAATCAAAGAAACCGGGTTTTTTGCCATTTCTACTGCTTTGACATCCACCCCGACCTAAAGGTACGGGGATTCCATCTATTTAAGCAGATCAAAAATTGACAACTGCTTAAATTCTGGTTGGGTTGACGCTTCACGGGCTACTGCTACCTTGGCGGTAGTCTTACGTCTGCCTCCACGTCCGTTTAAAGTCTCCGAATGCCCTCCGGCGACCTTAATATTAATTGCCGCGTTAACATCTCTATCGTGAGAACTGCCACAATTAAGACAAATCCACTCTCTAACATTTAACTCTTTTTTGCCACCGCGAAAACCACAGCAAGAGCAGGTCCCAGAAGTGGGAGTCCATCTATCAATCATCCGAAAATCACGCCCATACATTACCGACTTAGCCTCCAACATAGTTCTAAAACTACGCCATCCTAAATCAGAAATAGCACGGGACAATTTGCGATTTTTCATCATACCTGAAACATTCAAATCTTCTAAGACTATTGTTTGGTTTTCACGAATAATCTGAGTTGATAACTTATGCAAAAAATCGGTTCTGGTATCTTTAACTTTGGCGTGAAGTTTAGCTAATCTTTTTCTAGCTACTTCCCTTCTTTTACTCCCTTTTTGTTTTCGAGAAAGATTACGCGATAATTTTCTTAATCCTTTCAATCTTTTCTTTAAAGGTTTAGGAGATTTGATCTTTTTACCATTACTTAAAGTAGCAAAGTCTGTTATTCCTAAATCTATTCCTACAGAATTATCATTCTTAGGTAATTGTTGAGGATTAAACTCAACTACAAAACTCACAAAATATCTGTCAGCGCTATCTTTAAGAATTGTTGCTGATGATGGTTTTGCTGGCTTGCCCTGAGCGTCGAAGGGTAATTCCCTGCTCCAAATTACTTCAATTTCACCTATTTTAGCTAAGTATATTTTTCGGTTTTCTCTTAGCTGAAATCCATTCTCAGTAAATCTTGCTGATTGCTTGGATCTACGTTTTTTAAATCTAGGCGACTTAACTTTTTTCCCCTTCCGTTTACCTTTACAAGAATTAAAGAAATTAGAATAAGCTCGATCTAAATGTTTTAAACTCTGTTGCAAAGGTACACTAGAAACCTCTCCTAACCATTCTTTTTCCTCAGTTTTCTTGGTTTGAGTAAGTATTCTACACAAATCACTATATGATGGTTTTTTCTCTCCTTTTATATACTGCTCTTGGCAAAAAGCTAGGGCATCGTTCCAAACTACACGACAACAACCAAACAATTTGGCTAATTGCCATTTTTGCTGGTTAGTTGGGTAGATTCGATAGCGATATCTTAATTTCATTGACTTAACTTGCCCTTTGAAATATACTCTAATTATAGAGTTAATCTTAGAATATGTCAAGAGAAAAAAAGATACAATTTAACGTGAACGAGATTGAATACCAAAGACTTAAAGAATACGCAGCAATTCTTAATGTTTCAATGGCTGAGGTCTTGAGAGACTATATCAAGTCTTTAAACACCAAAAAGCCGTCCTAAAAGGACGGGGCTTTAAACCCAATTTTCTGGTAAAAAAATAGAGACAGGGAAGAAACAAAATAGGGACTGGTTTTCAGGCCAGTCCCACAACATCTCGATCAGTTGTGGAGCAGGCCGGAAAGCCTGCTCTGAGCGTAGCCTAACTCACCACAGCTTTTTAAAGGCTCAAAGCGAATTCAGGCAATTTTGGCTCCGACGAACCATCGGGTAACACCTTCACTACACCGTTTTCATCCACATCTACGATCGCACTTTGACCGTCTTTCAGCTTACCAGACAACATTTCCTCAGCCAGCACATCTTCCAACAACCGCATAATTGCCCGCCGTAAAGGCCTGGCACCGTAGCTAGGATTGTAGCCTTCTTTAACTAACAGTTCCTTGAACGCTTCTGTCACCGACAAAGTGATCCCCTGTTCCGTTAAGCGACTGAAAATTTCCTGCAACAAAATGTCAGCAATCTGCTTGATTTCTTCCTTATTCAACTGGCGGAAGACAATAATTTCATCCAGACGGTTGATAAATTCAGGACGGAAAAACTGTTTCAGTTCCTCGTTTACCAAACTCCGCACGCGGTTGTATTGAGAGTCTGCGGCACTTTCGGCAAACTCGAAACCGAGGCCGCCGCCGCCTTTTTCAATTACCCTCGAACCGATGTTTGAGGTCATAATTAACAGCGTATTCTTAAAGTCTACCGTCCGACCTTTAGCATCAGTCAAGCGGCCGTCTTCCAAAATTTGCAGCATCATGTTGAAGACATCCGGGTGAGCTTTTTCGATTTCGTCGAACAAGACTACCGTGTAAGGACGACGACGGACTGCTTCTGTTAGTTGGCCGCCTTCATCGTAGCCGACGTAACCCGGAGGCGAACCGATGAGTTTAGACACAGTGTGACGTTCCATGAATTCGGACATATCTAACCGAATCATGGCTTCTTCGGAGCCGAAGAAATAAGCCGCCAAGGCTTTTGTCAGTTCCGTTTTGCCGACGCCTGTGGGGCCGGAAAAGATGAAACTGGCGATCGGCCTGTTGGGATTTTTCAAGCCCACCCGCGCGCGACGAATGGCCCGAGAAACTGCGCTGACAGCTTCTTCTTGACCGATTAAGCGCTGGTGCAGCGTGTCTTCCATGTGCAGCAGCAATTCCGATTCCGATTCTGTCAGCTTGCTCACCGGTACACCAGTCCAATTTGCCACGATGTGGGCGATGTCTTCTTCGGTGACGATGGGAGAGGTTTTGATCTGGCTTTTGTTAATCGTAGCTGCTGCTATTTCCGCTTCAATTTCTAATTCGCGATCGCGCAATTTCCCAGCTTTCTCGAAGTCTTGCTCCCGAACCGCAGTATCTTTTTCTTTTGTTACTGCCGGCAGTTGCTTTTTGAGCTCTTTAACTTCTGGCGGAGTTTGCGAATTCAGCACGCGCACCCGGGAACCTGCTTCGTCAATTAAGTCGATCGCCTTATCGGGCAAAAATCGATCGTTAATATACCTGTCTGACAGTGTAGCCGCTGCTTCTAAAGCTGCATCGGAAATTGTCAGTCTATGGTGCTGTTCGTAGGCCGATCGCAAGCCGTACAATATTTCTATTGTTTCAGCCACACTCGGTTCTCCTACTTTCACCGGTTGGAAGCGCCGTTCTAAGGCAGCATCGCGCTCGATGTATTTGCGGTATTCGTCTAGGGTAGTTGCTCCCACACACTGCAATTCACCTCTAGCCAGAGCCGGTTTGAGCATATTCGAGGCATCCATACTGCCTTGAATTGCCCCAGCGCCCACTAAGGTGTGAATCTCATCAATTACCAGAATGATGTTGCCGGCTGCGCGAATTTCCGCCACGATTTTCGTCAGGCGTTCCTCAAATTCACCACGGAATTTTGTACCTGCAATCAGCGAACCCATATCCAAGCTGATTACTTGTTTGTCTTCCAAAATTTCCGGGACATTTCTGTTCACAATCCGCTGGGCTAAACCTTCAGCCAGAGCAGTTTTGCCGACTCCCGGTTCGCCAACCAACACTGGATTATTCTTCGTGCGGCGGCCGAGCACTTGGATGACGCGCTCGATTTCATTTTCCCGGCCGACTACCGGATCGAGTTTACCTTCGGCGGCTAACTTCGTCAGATTTGTGCCGAACTCTTCTAAAGTCGGGGTTTTGCGATCGGTACTTTGACGGCCTCCCGACACCGCCGCCACTTCTCCCACGGCACGAATTACCTGCGTGCGGACTCTGGAGCGATCGATTCCCAAGTTTTGCAACACCTTCGCCGCCACCCCTTCAGCGTCCTGAATCAGCCCCAGCAGAATATGTTCGGTGCCGATGTAATTGTGGCCCAACTGCCGCGCTTCATTCAGCGCCGTCTCAAAAATCCGCTTAACGCGGGGCGTAAAAGGAATTTCCGGCGGTAGAAAACCCGATCCCCTACCGATAATATTTTCGATTTCATGCCGCGCCTCTTTCAAGTTGAGGCCCATTTCCAGTAAGACTTTTGCAGCGATGCCAGTGCCTTCGCCCACGAGTCCCAGGAGGATTTGCTCAGTGCCCACAAAATTGTGGCCGAGGCGACGCGCTTCCTCTTGGGCTAGCATTATTGCTTTAATGGCTTGTTCTGTAAAGCGTTCAAACATATTTTTTTCCCATCCTACTGACTTGGCGAGGGCTGTATCGCTGCTGGTGAGGAGCGATTTGGAACATTACACAAATTATATCTGTAAATTTTTGTGTATTTCCTTCAATATAATCTATCGCTGCTGAGGATGTGCCGACAGTGAGGAGAGCCGAATAGTAGGGGTGTGGTTGCCGTCCGCTCTCGATCGGATATTAATTGAGAATAATAGTAGCAAAGTGGCTTGATTCCATCAATACTATCATTTTATCTATAAATAGATTCTTGTACGAGTAAATAAAGCCTGATTTTTGTTTACCTAAGTACATGGTTTAATTAAGCATATAACGGTTGCCCTGTCAAGACTTTTGACGGTTGACGGTGGTCGTGCCGTTAGCCAACAGTCAACAGCCAACAGTCAACAGCCAACAGCGACTCGAATCAGATATTTGTTCAACTCAGAGGATCGCTCCATGCAATTTCGATCGCAATACCAAATCCACTCCACTCTCCACGAAGGTATCGAAACGATTATTTACCTAGGAAAAATCCCGACCCAGCAGCCAACAACCGTACTCAAAATCCTGAAAGCTGAATATCCCACCCTCGATGCAATTACCCGCATCAAGCACGAGTACCGCATTCGGGAAAACTTAGACGCTCCTGGTCTCGTTAAAGTCCTTAGCCTCAAAACCTACAACAACCGTCTGGGGTTGCTTTTAGAAGACTTTGGTGGCGAATCAGTCGATCGACTGATGTCCAGACAAAAGATCGAAATCATTACTTGTTTGAACATTGCGATCGCCATAACAAAAAGCTTAGAATATCTGCATATTCAAAATATTATTCATAAAGATATTAAACCCAGCAACATTATTATCAACACCCAAACAGGAATTATTAAACTGACAGATTTTGGCATTGCTTCGCGATTGTCTAAAGAAAATCCCCAAATCAATAATTTCAACTCGATCACCGGTACTTTTGCTTATATGTCTCCCGAACAAACCGGGAGAATGAACCGCACCCTCGACTACCGCACCGACTTCTATTCTCTCGGAGTTACCCTCTATGAAATGCTGACAGGTCAATTACCATTTCCCAGCAACGACCCCTTAGAAATAGTTTACAGTCACATAGCCTCTCAAGCAATTTTACCCCATCAGTTAAATCCAGAAATTCCACCAGCCATCTCACAAATTGTCATGAAATTGATGGCAAAAAATGCCGAAGATAGATATCAAAGCGCCCCCGGATTATTGGCAGATTTAGAAAATTGCTTAAATCCATTAAAAACTACAGGCGAAATTGCTAATTTTACGCCCGGACACTTAGATATATTAAGTCAGTTATTGCTCCCCCAAAAATTGTACGGACGGGAAAAACAAGTCAGCGAATTACTAGCAGCATTTGAACGTGTAGCTAATCCCTGCGATGAAAATTCTTTCGTTCCCCAAATCGAACTGATGCTAGTATCTGGTTATTCAGGTATAGGCAAATCGGCCGTAGTCAACGAAATTCACAAACCCATCACCCGACAACGGGGCTATTTTATTTCAGGTAAATTTGACCAATTCAAGCGGAATATACCTTACGCATCTTTAATTCAAGCTTTTCAATCTTTGATTCAGCAGTTACTTACAGAAACTAGCAAAAATTTACAAAAATGGAAAGATCAACTTTTAGCTGCACTAGGCAATTCGGGACAAGTAATTATTGACGTGATTCCTGAAGTAGAATTGCTGATTGGCCAACAGCCTGCCGTCGCTGAAATTGCCCCAAAAGAAGCACAAAACCGCTTTAACAGGCTCTTCAAAGAGTTGATTCATGTATTCGCGCAACAAGAGCATCCATTAGTCATATTTCTCGATGACTTGCAGTGGGCTGATTCAGCGACATTGAAATTAATTGAATTGCTGGCAACCGACCCTGAAACTAAATATTTGTTATTGATTGGAGCCTATCGGGATAATGAAGTTAGCTCGACACATCCTTTGATTCAAACAGTAAAACATATTCAGCAACATGGAACGATCGTAAATAATGTAGTGTTGCAACCACTAGATTTAGCAGAGGTAACAAACTTCATATCTGACACATTAAATAACTCAGCATTAGTTCAAAGTTTAGCGGAGTTGCTCTGGAATAAAACAGGTGGAAATCCATTCTTTTTGACGCAATTGATCGAATCTATTTATCAAGAAAATCTCTTAAAATTTGACTTCTTTAGTGCTTCATGGCAGTGGAATATAGCAGAAATTCAAGCTATTGGGATTACAGATAAAAGTGTAGTAGAACTGTTGGCAAATCGCATTCAAAAAATGCCAGAAGTAACACAAAAAGTCTTGCAATTGGCTGCTTGTGTCGGGGACAAATTCACTCTAAATGTTCTCTCTACAGTCAATGAAAAGTCTCCCTCAGTCACCGCGACGGAACTCTGGGATGCTTTGCAAGCGGGGTTGATACTTCCTTTGAACGAAAGTTACCTTATTCCTTTACTTTTCGATGGAGAAGAAGCAGTTAATTTAACTTTCGATACTTCACGAGTAGGCTATAAATTTTTGCACGATCGTGTCCAGCAAGCAGCTTATTCTCTGATTCCCGACAGTCACAAAAAAGCCACCCATCTCAGCATCGGTAAATTGCTCTTGGAAAGTACGCCCAAGGATAAATTAGAGGAAAATATTTTTGATATTGTTAATCAGTTGAATGTGGGGATTGACAAGATTGATATTCAAGTTAAAAAAGATGATCTGGCAGAATTAAATCTGATTGCTGGGCGTAAGGCAAAAGCTGCTAATGCTTACGAAGCTGCTGTCAAATATTTGAAGGCGGGAATGTCGTTATTAGCATCTGATAGTTGGGTTAGTAATTATGACTTGACACTCCAATTATATGTAGAAATGGCAGAAGCAGAATGTTTTAATACTAATTTTGAGCGAGCAGAAGCTTTGGCTGAAGTAGTTTTAAGTTTCGCAAAAAACCAGCTCGATCGAATGAAAGTATATCAGCTACAAATACAGATTTTTCAAGCTCAAAGCCAGATGCTTAAAGCTGTTGAAACTGGTGTAGAAGTCCTGAAAAGTCTAGGAGTAAGCTTGTTAGACGAAAACCTGGCACTGCCTAAATTGCCGAGGCTTAATGATTTAGAAAACCTGCCAGTTATGAAAGATCCCTATCAACTGGCAGCTTTGCAAATACTGATAGCTATCTATCCTCCTGCTTATATTGCGAAACCAGAAATTGTGTCGCCGATCGTCTTGACAATGGTCAATCTTTGTCTTAAAAACGGTCATTCAGCATTAGCCGCTTTTCCCTATACTCTTTATGGCATGATGTTGTGTGGAGTCAAAGGTGATATGGCATCTGGATATCATTCTGGAATCATTGCCTTAAAACTGTTGGAACAATTCAATGCAAGCCAACAAAAAGCCAAAGTTTATGTAATGTTTAATGGTCACATAAAAATTTGGAAGGAGCCTGCTAAAAATACACTTGCTTCATTTTTAGAAGCCCTGAAATTTGGTGTACAAATAGGCGATATCGAATGGGCTATTTATAGTGCTAAGCACTATATTGCCAATCTATCTTTTGTGGGAGAGAGTCTAGAATATGTCGAACAG
Organism: Microcoleus sp.; assembly: GCA_042408215.1. Classification (GTDB taxonomy): domain Bacteria; phylum Cyanobacteriota; class Cyanobacteriia; order Cyanobacteriales; family Microcoleaceae; genus Microcoleus. The sequence goes on from JAYFMW010000006.1 coordinate 806,869, forward strand.
CAACAAGCCATATATATGCAATTTTTGCTAAAAAATAAACACGATTTTGCCATAGGTTATGCTAAAATTTGGCAAGTAATGGCTTCAAGCTTAAGAAGCAAAACAGCAGAGCAACTACGGTTAGTTAGCGGCGGGTTGGATGAAGCTGCTGTGATGTCGCGTTGGCAGAAAGAAAATAATCGAATGTCGCTGTTTGCTGCTTATGTAGCTAAATTGATGATCCTTTACTTGTTTAAAGATTATGCTCCGGCTGTTGCCAGCGCTAAGTTAGCAGTAGAATATGCAGATGGGGCGATCGGCTTGATAACTGTTGGGGTACACAATTTCTACTATTCGCTGGCTCTCCTCGCTCAGTACCCCCAGACAGACCAGACAGAATCTTTAGCTATTGTTGAATCCAATCAGGCAAAAATGAAGCTGTGGGCAGATCATGCACCCATGAATTATCAGCACAAGTACGAGTTAGTCGAAGCTGAAAAAGCGCGAGTATTAGGCAACAAGCTAGAAGCAATGGATTATTATGACTTAGCTATTAAAGGAGCGGCTGCTAACGATTACATCCAAGAAGAAGCATTAGCTTGCGAATTAGCTGGAGACTTTTATCAATCTTTGGATAAAGAAATAATTGCTAGAGCTTATCTGGATAAAGCTTATTATGCCTACATACACTGGGGAGCTATAGCCAAAGTTAAAGACTTAGAATCTCGCTATGATTATTTAGTCGATCGCAGGCGAGAAACCATGTCTAAAAATGTCACAGATGCCACTGTTATAACCACTACTAACAATAGTTATTTTCTTGATATATCAACAGTTGTCAAAGCATCTCAAGCTCTTTCCGGTGAAGTTGTTCTCAGTCGTTTGTTAGAAAAACTCCTATACATTGTTAGGGAAAATGCCGGGGCTCAGAAAATACTATTTCTTGCCAATACAGGTCATCAATTAGCAATAGAAGCTGTACTTGTCGGTGACAAAAATGATGTTACTGTGTTGCAATCTCTGCCAATTGCCGAAGGCGGAATGTTGCCAGTTTCCTTGATTAACTATGTCGAAAGAACTCGATTTCCCTTAGTTTTAGACGATGCTAGCCTCGCCGAACAATTCAAATTTGACCCTTATATTACGCTCAATCAACCCCTATCTATCCTGGTATTGCCAATTATTCATCAAGGCAATCTTAAGGGAATATTTTATTTAGAAAATAATCTGACAAAAGGTGCTTTTACTAAGGAAAGGTTAGAAGTTTTGAAAATGCTGTCTGCACAAGCAGCTATCTCTCTAGAAAATGCCAGTTTTTATACTGTTCTGGAAACGCGAGTAGCAGAAAGAACTCAGGAATTACAAGCCACTTTATCCGAGCTACGTCGCACTCAAGTGCAGTTAATTCAAAGTGAAAAAATGTCTAGTCTAGGGCAATTAGTAGGGGGAATTGCTCACGAAATTAATAACCCGATTAATTTTATTTATGGAAATTTACATTACAGCGATCGATATGCTAAAGATTTGGTTGATTTATTGCTTCTCTACCAGAAATATTACCCAAATACGGTGCAGGAAATAGTAGAGAAAAGTGAGGAAATAGAGTTAGAATTTTTGATAGAAGATTTTTATAAAATGATTGATTCAATGAAAGTTGGTGCGGCGAGAGTTCGCGACATTGTGCTGTCGCTGCGAAATTTTTCCCGACTTGATGAATCAGATAAAAAACGGGTTAATATCCACGAAGGTATCGACAGCACGTTGATGATTTTGCAGAAAAAATTAAGTGCAATTACAGTGATTAAGGAGTACGCAAACTTGCCTTTTGTGAACTGCTATGCGGGAGAAATTAATCAGGTATTTATGAATTTACTCCTGAATGCTATTGATGCTTTGTCTCACGGAATTGGGAACAAAGTTGACCCGACACAGCATCCGACAATTTGGATTTGTACTGAAGTCGCGGCAGGAAATCAAGTGGCGATTCGGATTGCTGATAATGGTGTGGGGATGAGTTCGGAGGTGCTGGGTAAAATATTCGATCCGTTTTTTACTACTAAACCGGTAGGTAAGGGGACTGGTTTGGGATTGTCTATCAGTTATCAAATTGTGGTTGAACAGCATGGAGGAAAGTTAATTTGCAAGTCGGAACCCGGAGAGGGAACCGAGTTTAAGATTATGCTTTTCTACTGATTTAATTTTTCTTAAATTTCGGAACAGAAGAGCAGATATTGATTCCGGTTGCACTCAGAGATGATTGTTGATTGTTGACGGTTGACAGCAAGTCTAAAAAATGAAAATTTCTAGATGTTTAGTGGTAACATAACTCGAATTGGTAATTCCGATGCTAGCGGATTTGATATGACAGGTGGTATTCTTGAGCAGGGAGTTGCTTTGATAGCACCGGGAGATGATCGTAGGGTGTTAGAAAAACACGGTTTTGGAGTGCAAATTCGCACTAATCAACAGCCGCCAGAAAATTATTGTCGCCCTGCGGTTGATGTGTTGTTTCGATCGACTGCTAAGATTTACCGTGGGGGCGTTTTAGCTTTAGTGCTGACGGGGATGAACAAGATGGACTTCACGGCTGCGAGGGTATTCGGGAAGCTGGAGGCCAAATTCTAGTTCAGGATGAGGCTACTAGCGTGGTTTGGGGTATGCTGGGAAGTGTGGCTAATTCTGGGAAGGGCCGATCGAGTGGTATCCTTGGAAGCAATGGCAGGCTAAATTATCGATCGAGTCAGGCGATTTTAGATTTTAGATTTTAGATTTTAGATTTTTTTATTTGTTGTTTGTCATTTGTGAGGGGCTACCAATTCCCGATGCCCGATGCCCAATTGCCAATTACCAATGCCCAATTCCCAATTCCCAATTACCAATGTCTAGACCAACATTATACATCGCTATTACCAATCACGGATTCGGCCACGCTGTTCGCGTTTCATCAGTAGCAGCAAAAATTCAAGAATTAAATCCAGATATTTTATTGATTATAGCGACAACTGCGCCCCGCTGGTTGTTAGAATCATACATTGGCGGCGATTTTATCCTCCGCCCGCGCGGTTTTGATGTGGGAGTCGTGCAATCTGATAGTTTGAATATGGATTTAGACTTGACACTGGAAAAATTGCGGGAAATTCGGAAAAAGCAAAATTCCCTAATTGCTAGCGAAGTTAATTTTATTAAACAAAATCGGGTGGGTTTGGTACTGGCAGATATTCCCCCTTTGATGACAAGGATTGCTAAGGCTGCTGGCGTTCCTTGCTGGATGATGAGTAACTTTGGCTGGGATTTTATTTATCGAGATTGGGGCGGGGAATTTGGAGAAATAGTGGATTGGATTGGTGAGTGTTTCGGAATGTGCGATCGGCTTTTTCGTCTCCCTTTGCACGAATCGATGTCGTTTTTCCCAAATATTGAAGATGTTGGCTTAACTGGTGGCAATCCTCGGTATAGTAACGATAAAATTAGGGACTTATTCAGAATCGAAACACCGCCAGAAAAAACTGTATTGTTGACTTTTGGTGGACTGGGTTTGGAGGACATTCCTTATCACAATTTACAAAAATTTAGCGATCGCCAATTTATTACTTTTGATGCCGCGGCTCCTGATTTGCCAAATTTGATTAGAGTCAAGAGTCAGGAGTTCGCAAAGTCTTTCCCAATTTTACCGCGTCCTGTTGATGTGATGCCTGTCTGCGGGCGGTTGATTTCCAAACCGGGATACAGCACTTTTTCCGAAGCTTTGCGTTTGTCCATACCTGTTGTTTCTATTATGAGAGAAGGTTTTGCAGAAGCTCAGGTGTTGCTCGAAGGGATTCAAAATTATGCAGAACATCAAATTGTGACGGATGGGGAGTTTTTTGAGGGGGATTGGGAGTTTTTGCGAAAACCGATGAATCCGCCGCGGTTGTCGGAAAAATTGGATAGAAATGGTACGGAGGCGATCGCCCAAGCTGTTGTTGACTATTTTTAATATAGCAGAAGGAAGTTCGGCAACGGATTCGCTCCACGGATGTAACGGATGTAACGGATGTAACGGAGGTCAGTCAGAAGGAAGAAAGCCCTTCGACACTTCGGCTTACTTCGACACAACGACTGCGTTTACCCGATCGCGTAGCGGTGCCCGCTCGCGTAGTCGAAGGGTCGAAGGGCAGTGCGACGCTTCGCGATCGGGTACAAAGAAGTAAGATGTAACAATAGGAGAAGATTTCTGCAATAGTCTCATTGAAAATCTAAAATCCAAAATCTAAAATCTCATGACTCATTACCAACAGATATTCAAAATTAAAACTACAGGTAAGTCTCTGTGCAAAATTACCGATCAGGTAGAAAATGTGGTAGCCAATTCCGGTATTAAAATGGGACTTTGTACCTTATTTTTGCGCCATACTTCTGCTAGCTTGCTGATTCAAGAAAATGCTGACCCCGATGTACTTAAAGATTTAGCCAACTTTTTAGCTAAACTGGTACCAGAGGGTGCAAGCTATATTCACGATGCGGAAGGCCCAGACGATATGCCGGCTCACATTCGCACTGCGTTGACTCATACTTCCGAACAAATTCCGATCGATCGCGGTAGGTTACTGTTAGGAACTTGGCAAGGAATTTACCTGTGGGAACACCGCCAGCGGGGATACATTCGCGAACTCGTAGTTCATATCAGCGGTAGTTGACAAAGGGCATGGGGCATGGGGCATGGGGCATGGGTAATTGGTAATTGGTAATTGGTAATTGGTAATTGGTAATTGGTAATTGGTAACTGCTCATTTGTTATTGGTATCCCCTTACAAATAACAAATAACAAATGACTACTGACTACTGACTACTGACTACTGACTACTGACTACTGACTACTGACTACTGACTACTGACTACTGACTTCATTTATTAGAAAGATCGATCGGGATTTGCACCTCGCTGATTTTAATTGCTTCCGGCGTCATCGGCGAATTATAAAAAAAACGGCGTGGCGGCCCGACTATGGCGTATTCGGGATGCTCTTTCAGCCAATCTTCGAGCTTCTGAAGGTTTTTTTCGTAGCTTTCCCAAGTGTACGCGCCCTGTATACCAATACTGACAACTGTCATGGGGGGAGTATCTGTGACCGTAACAGCCGAGTTAACGCTGCTGGGAGCGATATTTGGTGCGGGGTACAGAAAAGAAACTTCTACTTGGGGAACATCTATTTGCCCTGGAATGGCTGTGTAGCGCGCTTCTACGGGCGTTGTCATCGCAATTTGGTTGTTGCTGATATGTTGAAATAGGGGATTGAAAGCAACCCCAGTTGCTTGTCGCACATCACCTGCGTGGCTGTAGGTGACAGCGCGGTACTGGGGATATTGCTTAACTTCTATAGTGCCAATCTCTGCGGGTTCAGGGAATCCACTGGGTAAATAAGCTGACATTGTTTGTGGTTTAGCATCAATAGGACTTACGCAACTGGCACAGGATCATCGACTTGTAGGGTGCTCTACTACTTTGATTTTGAACGGATGATCGAGGGTTTGGGGATAGTAGACCACCTTACTAATTGTGACACTTGCGTCCAGGACAGTCAATTATACCTTGCAGGTAGCCGATCGGCTAAACACTGCGTTTCATCCCCGGCTTGAAAGTCCGGGGATGAAACGCGAAGTATTATAGTTAATTCAGAAGCCCGCCAGCTTCACCTTTGAGAAACTGCCACAAATAAGTTCTAACCAAAACAGCACTATGGGAAAACCAACAGGCTTTATCGAATTCTTGCGCGAATTGCCCTCCGAACTCTCACCAGTCGAGAGAGTCCACAACTGGGACGAATTTCACCTCCCAATGGACGAGGACAAACTCCGCACCCAAGGCGCGCGCTGCATGGACTGCGGCATCCCATTTTGCCACACCGGAAACCTGATTAGTGGCATGGCCAGCGGCTGCCCGATCAACAACTTGATCCCTGAATGGAACGACCTAGTATATCGCGGACTCTGGAAAGAAGCCCTAGACAGACTCCATAAAACGAACAACTTCCCCGAATTCACCGGCCGCGTCTGTCCCGCACCCTGCGAAGGCGCTTGCGTGCTCGGCATCAACAACCCGCCGGTGACAATCAAAAACATCGAAGCCTCAATTATCGACAAAGGCTGGGATGAAGGGTGGATTACCGCCGAACCACCGGCTAAACGCACCGGCAAAAACATCGCCATCATCGGTTCCGGGCCCGCCGGTTTGTCCGCCGCCGCCCAACTCAACAAAGCCGGTCATTGGGTAACAGTGTTTGAAAGAGCCGATCGCCCCGGCGGCCTGCTAATGTATGGCATCCCCAACATGAAGCTAGACAAAGAACAAGTCGTCATGCGTCGCCTGAAAGTTCTCGAAGACGAAGGCGTAAAATTCATCTGCAACACCGAAGTCGGCAAAGACTTACCAGTAGAACAATTGCTGAAAGAATTCGACTCCGTTGTGCTCTGTACCGGCGCCACCAAACCCCGCGACTTAGGCATTCCCGGCCGCGAATTAAAAGGCATCCACTTCGCTATGGACTTCCTCACGGCCAACACCAAAGCAGTTTTAGACAAGAGCACCAACGATAACTTCATCTGGGCCGCCGGCAAAGATGTGGTGATTATCGGCGGTGGCGACACAGGAACCGACTGCGTGGGCACCTCCATACGCCACGGCTGCAACAGCCTTGTACAGCTTGAAATCCTGCCCAAACCGCCCTCGGAACGCGCGGCCAACAATCCCTGGCCCGAATGGCCAAAAGTCTACCGTCTCGACTACGGCCAAGAAGAAGCCGCGGCCAAATTCGGCGATGATCCCCGTGGCTATCTCACCACCTCTACCAAGTTCGAGGGCGACGAAAACGGCAATGTCAAAGCAGTACATACTGTTGAGGTGGAGTGGGAGAAAAACGAAAAAGGACAGTTCATTCCCAAACACATCCCCGGCACCGAAAAAGTGTTGCCGGCACAGCTTGTCTTGCTAGCGATGGGCTTCCTCGGCCCAGAACAGCCCTTGCTGGATGCTATGGGATTGGAACGTGACGCCCGCAGCAATGTGAAAGCGGATCATGAAAAATATACAACTAGCATTCCGGGAGTTTTCGCCGCTGGTGACTGTCGCCGGGGTCAGAGTTTGGTGGTTTGGGCAATTAATGAAGGGCGTGGCGTCGCCCGCGAGTGCGATCTTTATCTGATGGGGAGCACGGATTTGCCTTAGTTTGTAGGTGTGGGTCGATCGAGATTGTTTGATTTCCGATGATTTGTGGGCTGGTAGGGGCGGGTTCGCCAAGATTTTGATTGAAAAACCCCAAATCTGGTAAACCTGCCCCCAACTTACGCAATAACCGAAATCCTGAGCAATTGGGATGGAATTGGGTCGATCGACCGTAATATTTGGGTGGGGTAGGGCGGGTTTAGATAATTTGTCGCTGGGTGTCAGATATTTTGGCGAACCCGCCCCTACAGTTTATAACTTTGATAAATTGTTCAGGTTGCCCGCAACAAATCTACTATACAGATTTCTATTCGATCGCCATTAAGCGAATTGACTTTGAAATGCGGCTAGCATCGGAATTATTCATCTCTCTATTCTCTTCCTCTGCGTTCTCTGCGTTCTCTGCGGTTAAATCATATCAATTCCGGTTGCAGTCAGACATGATAGAGGAAACGGCAATGCCGTTTCCCTACCCCAAAATAATATTGTAGGGAAACGACTGTCTTGTCCCTGGCTGTGGGTAATATTAATTCCGATGCAACCGGAATTGATATAACGGAGGACACGGAAATGCCGTTTCCCTACCCCCAAATAATCCTAGGGGCGGTGCCAAGAGTGCCCGCCCTCTGTACAGTGCCCGATCGCACTTTTCCATCCCCAATCAACCAAAATTCAACGGATCGACATCAATAGTTAAACTAACAGAACGTGGCGTGCGTGAAGCGAAGCTATCCCGAAGGGAATCGCGCAATCCGATCAAATCCGACAAATCCACCGACTCATCCAAAGGCAACTTCAGCAAAATCTGCCACCGATACCGATTTGCAACCCGCATAATCGCCGCCGGTGCCGGCCCCAACAACTCACACCCCGGTACAGACAATCGCTGAATATACTCCTGACAAACAGAGGCCAATTGTACCGCCGTCACCGCAACTTCCGCCGCATCTAAACTGCTTAAGCGCAACAAAATCAGCCGCGCAGAAGGAGGATAATTCAGCGCCGCTCTTTCTGCTAATTCTGTTTCCACAAAACCTGCATATTCGTGCCGCCTAACTGCTTGAATTACCCGATGTTCGGGAGTGTAAGTTTGCATAATTACCCGCCCCGGATCGTCGCCTCTACCGGCACGCCCCGCCACTTGAGTTAAAGTTTGAAATGCTCTTTCGCTGGCCCGATAATCGGATAAATTTAGCAACCCATCAGCAGAGACAACTCCTACCAATGTGACTCCAGCTAAATCTAACCCTTTAGTCAGCATTTGTGTTCCCAACAAAATGTCAGCTTCCCCCTCCGCAAATTGCGTTAACAATCTGCGATGATCGCCCTTATTTCTAGTCGTATCGCTGTCAAACCGAATGGCCCGCAATTCAGGAAATAATCTCGTTAATTCCTCTTCGACTCGCTGAGTGCCACTCCCAAAGTTTTTGAAGTAAGGAGAACTGCATTCTGGACAATTTTGAGGGTGTCTTTCCGTGTGGTTGCAGTAGTGACAGCGCAACATTTCTGCTGTGCCTTCGCCGACGTGGTGATAAGAAAGCGAAACATCGCAGTTCGGGCATTCCATCACATAGCCACAACTCCGACAAGAGACAAAGGTACTGTGTCCTCTTCTGTGAATAAATAGGATACCTTGCTGTTTTCTTGCTTGCAATTGTTCGAGAGCATTTTGCAGGGGTACGCTAAAAATTGAGCGGTTTCCTTGCCGCAATTCTTGGCGCATATCGACTATTTGAATCGGCGGCATCGGGCGCGAATAAATGCGTTCTGGCAATGACAAGTAATGGATAGTTGGTAAGGAGTAATTATTGATTTTAGTTTCTACAAAAGTCTCTAAAGCTGGGGTAGCGGAACCTAAAATTAGGGGACAATTTTCTAATTCGGCGCGCCATTTGGCAACGGTGCGGGCGTGGTAGCAAGGGGCTGGTTGTTCTTGTTTGAAGCTGGTGTCGTGTTCTTCATCTAAGATAATTAAGCCAAGGTGAGGTAAAGGTGCAAAAATGGCCGATCGCGTGCCGATGACAATTTGCGGGGTTCCAGTGAGCATCTGACGCCATGTATCGTAACGTTCGCCGTCGGATAGGGCACTGTGATATACGCAAATTTGCTCGCCAAAACGGGCGCGGAATCTGTCTGTAAGTTGGGGTGTCAGGCCGATTTCGGGGACCAGTACGAGGGCGGATTTGCCACTTGCTAAGATTGGGGCGATCGCCTGTAAGTACACTTCGGTTTTCCCGGAACCTGTAACACCGTGCAACAGCACTTGACGAAAACCAGAAAAACTGTTAATGAATCCTAAAGCTGACCGCTGAAAATGAGTTAAAGTTTTGGGTGAATCTGGAAGTTGGGCAATTCCGCGATCGCCCCTGAGCACTTCCCTTTGGTCAATTACAACACTACCTTTTTGTTCCAAAGCTTTGACAACAGAGGAACTCGCACTGCAAATTTTTAGCAAATCGTTCAGCCACATTTCACCGCCGCCGCGCCGCAAAACTTCCAAGACTTCTTGTTGACGCTGGGTTAAATCTGTGACAAAAGCACTAACAATTAATGTGACGGCCGGCTTCAGTTTTGGTTTGGGAGGATTGGGAGGTTCTAAATAACTTTCTACCCAACCCCGTTTTAGTAAATCTCGCAATCCCCTGTAAGCACCCTTAACTTGCCGCTGGAGGTATTGCCAAGTATAATCGCCGTTTTTTTGAGATTGCAATAATTGTAAAATTTGACTGGCTGCGGGATTGAGAAATACTTCGGCATTCGGAGAAAGAGCATCCTTAATTAACCGGATTCGGCGCACGGAACGGCTTAACAAACCCGGTGGTAGCGAGGCTCTAATTACTTGAATTAAAGGAGTACAATAATAGCTAGAAGTGCGATCGAGCAATTCCCAGTAAGTAGGGGCAAAAAATCCCCGACTCACAACATCTTCGACATCTTTAACCCGCGCGGGTTCTAAGTCTGGCGGCAGTTGAGAAACAAAACGAATGGCGATCGCCCCCACCTGTTGACTGCCAAATGGTACACTCAGAATATCTCCAGGTTGCACCGTCAGTTGGGCCGGCAACCGATAGGTAAATAACTTGTTTTCCTCCCCTGGGGAGTCCCCCGCACCCCTGAAAGGAGAGTCAACCAAAACTTCGATCCACTGTGCCCGCACCGTGGGGCGACTGGGCGGTCGATCGCTGCCATAAGATGCCCCAGGCTCAGCAGCGGAGGGCGTTGATAAAGCAAAAGTGACAGTAGACATAGGGTAACACACCAAACTAGAAAGAGCCGCGGTCATGCTATTTTAGATTTGAGATTTGAGATTTTAGATGACCCCCGTCAGTCAGCCTGCTTTCGGAATCAATCCGGGGGCCCCAGACCAAATAGCTTTCGGTCAAAGAGAGTTTTCATTATCGCTCAATTTCTCAAAATTAAACATAAAATACTTGGCTGTTTTATCCCCGACTTCTTAAATAAGTTGGGCATTTTTCCTGAGCTTATTTGTGCGTAATTTCTCTTCATATTAACTATTAGATTTAGCGAATAAGGAACCACCAATTCCCAATTCCCTAGGGCGTGTTTTCAAACCCGGAGATCCCCCCTAGCCCCCCTTAATAAGGGGGGGACAAGAACACTCAAAGTCACCCCCTACTCCCCTTTTTAAGGGGGATTTAGGGGGATCGCCGGATTTGATTGGAAAGTTTGAAAACACGCCCAATGCCCAATGCCCCATGCCCCATGCCCTAGGCCCCATGCCCTAGGCCCATGAGCACTTAATTTACCAGAGAAAAGCTACATAACCTGTTTGTGTCGATCGCACTTACACAGCAGCGCCATTTTGTGCTAAGAACTAATACTTGAGCAATTTACAGTTGGAGAGTATTGGATGTCAGGTAGCGAAGTTCGTGCAGATTTTTGGATGAGCGAGTACATCACCCCTTGGGATATCTACGTTCACGGCATCATCAGCGTGCTTGCTTACAAGAAAACAGCCTTTCAAGAAATGTACGTGGTTGAAACCGGTACCTACGGCAAAGGCTTAGTATTGGATGGGAAATGGCAATCTTGCACAGGCGACGAGTTTCTGTACCACGAACCCCTGGTTCACCCAGCCATGACTATGCACGGTTCACCCAAAAAAGTCCTCGTTCTCGGTGGCGGTGAAGGAGCGACAATTAGAGAAGTGCTTCGGTGGAAAACAGTCGAAAAAGTAGTGATGGTTGATATCGACGGCGAAGTAGTAGATGCTTGTCGCGAACACCTACCAGAAATGCACCAAAATGCCTTTGACGACCCTCGTTGCGAAGTAGTAATCGGCGATGCTTTAGACTATTTAGATAACAGTGACAACGACTGGGATGTTGTCATTTCCGACTTGTCAGACCCCATTGAAGAAGGCCCTTCTTTCCAGTTGTTTACAAAAGAGTATTTTGAGAAAGTGCGCCGCGTGATGTCGCCTACGGGATATTTTGTGGTGCAAGCGGGGCCTGTTTCTCCAGCAGAAATGAAAATGCACGCCCGGATTGTCAATACGCTGAAGTCGGTTTTCCCCAACGTTCAATCTTGCACCAGCTTTATTTCTACCTACGGAGCTCCTTGGGGTTTTGCTGTAGCTTCAACTCAGGAAATCAACACCCGTCCCGAACCAGAAGTTACGGACAAATTACTCGCCGATCAAACCATCGGTGGGTTCCGAATGTTCGACGGAATTACCCTGTTGGGATTGATGCAGGTTGCCGGCCACTTGCGAAAAGTAATCGCCGCTGAAACCGAAGTTTACACTATGGCAGAACCTCCTAAATTTTTCGGGAAAGGCTCTGTTGGTCAGTGAAGTTAAACGGAAAGAGAAAAGTCGTTTGGAGTAACTCAGATGGGTAATTTAATTCGCATAGTAGCTGCCATTTTTCTTCCCCCACTGGGCGTATTTTTGACCGTTGGGATTGGCACTGATTTTTGGATTAACCTGGTTCTCACCTTTTTGGGCTTTATTCCCGGCATTGTCCACGCCATTTGGGTGATTGCCAAGCACGATCGAGGTTAAGTTATTTTTGTAAGGTGCGTCGCTGTGAAATTTTCGAGTTTATTTGGAGATTGTTGATAGCGACGCACCCTACGATATCTACAAGGTTTTATTGATTATTGCAAATCAAGTTCTTCACAAACCAGTTGAGCAATTTTTTTCGCCGCCCCAGATTCTCCCCGAACTGCACGCAAACGATCGCCCATTTGTGCTAATTTTTCAGGATGGCTCAAATAGTCGATCGCCAACCCGGCCACCACTTCCGGTTCCAGCTTCCCAACCAACTCTGGGACAATCTCTGCTTGCGCCCAAATATTCGGCCAAGCATACAGTTTTCGCTTCCCCACTCGCCAGATTAACCAATTAATCACCGTCGCAAAAACAGAACCAACAAACGGTAAATTTGCCAGCAATCCCGGCAAGCCATCCCAAGCTTTCATCGCATCCAATTGCTGCGTCGGTAGCAACACAATCATCGGTACAGCTAAAGCACCCAATTCCGCAGTATTCGCTCCCACAGTAGTCAAACACAGACTACATTCTGACAGCAGATCGTAGGCTGGTGTCTCAGTCCAAAGTTCTATTTGTAAGCCATTTCCTGTCTGCAAAAATGGCGATTCTGTTAAATGTAGTTCGGCGGCGGAATTGGCAAATAAATGCAGACAAGGATTTTGTTCTGGGTCTGCAAAACGTGCTAAGGTTTGTAGATCTATGGTAGGTGCAACGGGAATTACAAAGCGAGTTTCTGGGCGGATGCGATGGATGGATTGGGCGATCGACAAACATAACGGCACGCCTAAAGCTAGTTTCGCAGGTTTGGAGCCTGGTAACAATCCAATTAGTTCCATTTCCCGTAGGGGCGGTGCCCCCGTGCCCGCCCTGTCCAATTTATCCGTGCCCGCCCTGTCCAATTTCCGATCGCCTACTTCCGCAATTAAGTCTCCGACAACTGTAAATTTATTAGCATATTTGGGGGGAATTTTATCAAATTTTTCCGGTTTCATGGTGGCAAATTTGTCAATCCAGCGATACCACCGCGCGTCCCATTCCGCATAAATAACAGTGCGATATTTCAGCCTTTTACCAATAACAACTGTAAAAAATTGGTCGCCGCCTAAAAATAAAACAACTCCTTTTTCATGCCAATCCCAATTTTCAACAGTTTTGCTAGATAATAGGAATGGCAAAAAATGCTCTGGTGCTTGCACTCGGTCAACTTCTGGGTAGGAACTGGCGATTTGTGCTTCTTTCCCGGTGGCGTGGGGACAGGGGGACAGGATAACTGAAATGCGGACTTGAGTGCGATCGCATCCTAAATGTTCTCGCAAAGCTTGGACAACAGGACGTACCCAGGTTGCTAATTCTCCGGGCCCGTTAGAGAGGACTAAGATATCTACTGTCATGGGATTTAAGATTTTAGAGGATACAAAGGAGAAGTTATGACAGATTTAATTAATGCGGCCAAGACTGGTGATGTTTCTACTGTAGAAGCTTCGATCGAACAATGTGCAGATGTCAATGCTAAAGATGAGGAAGGTGCGACGGCTTTGACGGCTGCGGCTGAGGCTGGCCATTTTGACATCGCCAAAAAATTGCTCGCTGCTGGTGCGGATGTCAACAGTCACGACAATGACGGCTGGACAGCGTTAATGAGTGCCGCTGCTGCGGGACATACAGAGATTGTACAAGTTTTGCTCTCAGCGGGAGCGGATGTGAATGCTAGAACTAATTTTGGTTTGACGGCTTTGATGAGTGCGGCTGGTAGTGGACGTACTCAAGTTGTGGAGGTTTTGATCGAGAAAGGAGCTGATATTAAAGCTAAGGATAATAATACTTGGACTGCGTTAATTTGGGCATCTTCTGAGGGGCATAAAGATGCCGTTGAGGTGTTGAAGCTAGCGCGCGATCGAGCTTAATTATCCGTTGCGATCGGGCATCGTAAGGTGCACACTGCGTACCCTACTCAGGAATAACTAATGACCGACAGCAGGAATTATAGCCTAGTAAAATGTAGCCAATGATCGTCTATAATTAGATCGTAAAGCTAACTGACTATAACTTTCAAACGTCGATTCACCTGATTAGGAATCACAAAGTAGGTTGGAAATCGCTTCATTGTTCAACGAATCCTATTACAGATGTGGGCGACAACTTTACTTGAGATGCACCTTTTTTCCTGCCTAAAATGACGGCATTTTTGTTAGCTAAACAGGCGGGAATCCCCAGATACATTTTTTGAGTAGCGCGATCGCCCACAAAAACTCAAAAGTCATTAATCATCAGTATGAGCTAATGACCAATGACCAATGACTAATGACCAATGACTAACCAATCATGAAAGTACCATTACCATTAGATTCTAGGAAGGTCAAATTCAAACTTGCTCCTCCTTCAATCACGCCGAGCACATCTCCAAAACGCTGGATTGACAAATCGTTTCCAACGGGATTCAGGCTGTAGCCGTCGCTTAAAGAATTTCCTTGCAGTTGGATCAAATCCTTTTCTATGTCGAAGTTGCGAATAGTAGCTTGACCGTTACCCAAATAGAGCGGTGTCGGGGCTGGATTCCCGGCTGTAGGCGGAACTCCGAGTACGAATCTATCAACTCCCGGGCTGCCAATCAGGACATCGAAATCATTGGTTCCAAAGCTTTCATACTGCCGATTTCCTGTGGGAGCGATACCTACTTCCACTCCAATCTCTTCGACATTCCCTACACCAACACCAGTGATGATGTCGTTGCTCGGACTCCCAACAAAAGTAGCGTCGCGGTCCGGCTCAAATTGCCCAAAACTGAAGAAGTGATCCCGACCGGTTTTCAAGGCTCCAGAGTTGACATACGGCACAATGTCGGGGTTTTTCTGTATGTATTCCGGTTCTAAAAATGAAGTCCCAAAACGACCTTCTTTTGCCCCGAATTGAACGAAATGCTGGTAGCCTGATTTGAAAGCTGCATTGGGGCCTATAAACGATCAGCAGATCTGAGTTATTTCGTAAATAAAAATCTTCGTTGAACTCAGGCGATACTTTGTTGCGGCCTTCATCGTAACCGAACTGGATAAAGTGGTCTAGTCCTGAAGCAAAAGACCCGTTTGGGTTGACTGTGCGGACGAAGGGTGCGAGGTCTGGGTTGTTGGCCAGGTAAGTATCTTCGTCAAAATAACGCGATACTTTAGTTAGACCGGCTTCTCGACCAAATTTTTTAAAGTGTTCTTTTCCAGATTTGATGATTCCTGCATCAATGGCTGGTTTGACCCAAGGATATTGCGAAAGGTAGTATTGTTCGTCAAAAAATGTGTAGTTAGCCATGTTTTCCTCCTAAGATTTTGATGAGTTTGAACGGGAAGACAAATTAGCTTTCCATTCACTAGATCTATCGGGAACTTACACAATATAGAGGTTATAACTGGTTTTAAATTCCCGGTAAAATATAAATTATTGTGACACAGCAATTATCCGAAGGCTACATTATGACTTCAGAATTTAAGCCTTTCTTCGGTCAGTTAATTGCTCGATCGCCACTTGTATTGGTTCTACAAAAATTGGCAGTTTTTTCAGGATTTTTTTCAGGATTTTTTTCAGGATTTTTTGCTCAAAGGTTGGTTGATTTTTGATTATTGTTATTTTATACATTACCTTGATATATAGATTCAGGAATATGTCAAGTAAAATTTTATGAATAAATTTTGGAGTATTTGCTAAAGTAATTTGTAAAAAAATGTAACTAAAAGTAGCAATAAATTTGTCGCTCTGAGGCGGCTCAAGATGCTGTTGAGGTGCTGAAGGTAGCGCGCGATCGCTAACTCGATAGGGCGGGCACGGAAGAGCATTCAAAGTCACCCTTTTGAATGGGGATTTAGGGGGATAGATTTGGCGAGTGGCCGGAATAGGAAAGTGCGATCGAAAAAAAGTCATCTATCATCAGCATTAGCTAATACTGATGACTAATGACCAATGACTAATGACTAATGACCAATGACTAACCAATCAAGAAAGTACCGTTACCATTGGGTTCTAGGAAGGCCAAATTCAAACTTGCTCCTCCTTCAATCACGCCGAGCACATCTCCAAAACGCTGGATTGACAAATTGCTGCCAACGGGAGTCAGGCTGTAGCCGTCGCTTAAAGAATTTCCTTGGAGTTGGATCAAATCCTTTGCTATGTCGAAGTTCCGAATAGTAGCTTGACCGTTACCCAAATAGAGCGGCGTCGCATTTAAATTCCCGGCTGTAGGAGGAACTCCGAGTACGAATGTATCAACTCCGGGGCTGCCAATCAGGACATCGAATTCATTGGTTCCAAAGCTTTCATATTGCCGATTTCCTGTGGGATCAATACCTACTTCCACTCCCACGAGTTCGGTACTCCCCACACCAACGCCAGTTAAAATATCGTTGCTGCGGCTCCCGACAAAAGTCGCAGAGCGGGCCGGCTCAAATTGCCCGAAATTGAAGTAGTGTTCCCGACCGGTTTTCAAGGTTCCAGAGTTGACAAACGGCACAATATCGGGGTTTTTCTTTAAGTATTCCGGTTCAAAGAAAGAAGTTCCAAAACGACCTTCTTTTGCCCCGAATTGAATGAAATGCTGGTAGCCTGATTTGAAAGGTGCATTTGTGCCTATAAACGATTGCAGTTCTGAGTTATTTGCTAAATAAAAATCTTCGTTGTACTCAGGCGATACTTGAGTGCGGCGCTGTCCTTCATCGTAACCGAATTGGATAAAGTGATCTAGCCCAGTCGCGAAAGGTGCGTTTGGATTGACAGTCTTGACAAAGGGTTGGAGGTCTGGGTTGCCGGCAAGGTAAGTAGCTTCGTCAAAATACCGCGATACTTTAGTTAGGCCGGCGGCTTCACCAAATTTTTGAAAGTGTTCTAGTCCCGATTTGATGACTCCTGCATCAATGGCTGGTTTGATCCAAGGATAGGAGGCCAGGTAGAATTTTTCGTCAAAAATTGCGTAGTTAGCCATGTTTTTATACCAAGGTTTTGATGAGTTTGATCGTGAATACTAATTAGCTTTTCATTCACTCGAACGCCGAGGGGCAAATTACACAGGAACAGACTTTATGAAATGGTTTTAAGTTCCCAGGAAAAAATCAATTCTTGTGAGAAAGCAATTATCCCAAGGTTTTATTCTGCCTTCATAAATTATGCCTTTTTCCCTCTGTTAATTCCTCTATCGCAAGTTGGATCTGTTCTCCAAAACTTGGAACTTTCTTCAGGACTTTTTGCTCAAAGGTTGGTTGATTGGGGATTATTTTTCTTTTATATCTGAATCCTAAGCATGAATTAATCTATATGTCAAGTAAATTTTTGTAAATAAAATTTGGAGTATTTGCTCAAGGAATTTGTAAAAAAATGTAACTAAAAATTGCCATAAATTTGTCGAATTGTGCGATCGGCAGGCTCAAATCACCTAATGGGCAGCGTTTTCTGGTAAAAATACTTATGGGGGAAAAAATTCCCGATTCCCGAAAACAGCATTTTAAAGGAGCCTAACCGGATGTTCACTCACGTCAAGCCCACCATTCGCCACGTTGTGCCGGAAAACTTGCAGGGGCGATCGCTCCTCAAGGTGGTCTATGTCGTACTCGAACCGCAGTATCAAAGCGCCCTGTCGGCAGCGGTTCGATCGATCAACAGCAAAAACCCGAATTTGGCGATCGAAATCAGCGGCTACCTGATCGAGGAACTCCGCAGCCCGGAAAATTACGAAGCTTTCAAGCGGGATGTCGCTGATGCCAACGTATTTATTGCTTCTCTAATTTTTATCGAAGATTTGGCCGAAAAAGTGGTAGCGGCGGTGGAACCAGTACGCGATAGCTTGGATGTCGCCGTCGTATTCCCGTCGATGCCGGGGGTGATGCGGCTCAATAAAATGGGCAGTTTCTCGATGGCACAGTTGGGACAAAGCAAAAGTGCGATCGGCGAATTCATGAAAAAACGGAAGGAAAAATCCGGGAGTTCCTTCCAAGACGGAATGCTGAAACTGCTGCAAACTTTGCCGAAAGTCCTGAAATATTTGCCCCTTGACAAAGCTCAAGATGCCCGCAACTTCATGCTGAGTTTCCAATATTGGCTGGGAGGTTCCCAAGAAAACTTGGAAAACTTCTTGCTGATGCTGTCACATAAATATGTCTTCAAAGGCCAGTCACAGCCAACTTTCCAAGAACCAGTTGTTTATCTAGACATGGGGATTTGGCATCCTTTGGCACCGTCCATGTTTGAGGATGTAAAAGCATATCTGACCTGGTTTAATGCCCGCACAGATATTTCTGCGGATCTCAAAGATCCCCTTGCACCTTGCATTGGTTTAGTGTTGCAGCGCACTCACTTAGTCACAGGAGATGACGCCCATTATGTAGCGATGGTGCAGGAATTGGAGGCAATGGGCGCGCGGGTAGTGCCGATTTTTGCCGGCGGTTTGGACTTCTCGAAACCTGTTGAGACTTTTTTCTTGGAAGTCGGGGCGAAAGGTGTTACACCTCTGCCGATTGTTGATGCGGTGGTTTCTTTGACTGGTTTTGCTTTGGTGGGTGGCCCGGCGAAACAAGATCACCCGAAGGCGATCGAATCTTTGAAAAAATTAAATTGCCCTTACATGGTGGCTTTGCCGCTGGTTTTCCAAACGACAGAAGAATGGGAAGATAGCGATTTAGGCTTGCACCCGATTCAAGTTGCGTTGCAAGTTGCGATTCCTGAGTTGGATGGGGCGATCGAACCGATTATTGTGTCGGGACGCGATGGCGCAACTGGAAAGGCGATCGCCCTGCAAGATCGAATTGAGACGATTTCCCAGCGCGCCATGAAGTGGGCAATGCTGCGTCGCAAACCGAAATTAGACAAGAAAGTTGCCATCACAGTTTTCAGTTTCCCGCCCGATAAAGGCAACGTTGGAACTGCCGCTTATTTGGACGTTTTCGGCTCGATTTACGAAGTATTGAAAGGCTTAAAAGGCAACGGCTACGACTTGCCAGAATTGCCGGATTCCGCCGACAAACTGATGCAAGAAGTCATCCACGACGCAACAGCCCAATACCAAACTCCCGAATTGAATATTGCTTACCGGATGTCCGTAGCTGAGTATGAAGAATTCACTCCTTACTCGGAACGTTTGCAGGAAAATTGGGGGCCGCCTCCCGGACATTTGAACAGCGACGGACAAAATTTGCTGATTTATGGCAAACACTTCGGCAATGTGTTTATCGGAGTGCAGCCTACTTTTGGATATGAAGGCGATCCGATGCGGTTGTTATTCTCTCGTTCTGCTAGCCCCCACCACGGTTTTGCTGCTTACTACACTTATTTAGAGCGCATTTGGGGTGCAGATGCGGTGCTGCATTTTGGCACTCACGGTTCGCTGGAATTCATGCCAGGTAAGCAGATGGGAATGTCTGGGGATTGTTATCCTGACAGTTTGATAGGCAAGATTCCTAACCTCTATTATTACGCTGCTAATAATCCCAGTGAGGCAACAATTGCTAAGCGTCGCAGTTATGCTGAAACTATCAGCTATCTGACTCCTCCGGCTGAAAATGCTGGGTTGTATAAAGGTTTGCAGGAACTCAGCGAGTTGATTGCTTCTTATCAAACTTTGAAAGATACTGGGCGCGCTGTGCCGATTGTGGATGCGATCGTCGAGAAGTGCCGTTTGGTGAATTTGGATAAGGATATCGCCCTACCTCCCGAACAGGAACGAGGGGTTGCTGCGGGTATGACTGCGGAGGAACGGGATAATTTAGTTGGCTTGGTTTACCGCAAGTTGATGGAGATTGAGTCGCGGTTGTTACCTTGCGGTTTGCACATTGTTGGGAAGCCGCCGACTGCGGAAGAGGCGATCGCAACTTTGGTAAATATCGCCAATTTAGACCGGGAAGAAGAGGGATTGAGTAGTTTGTCGCGGATTATTGCTCAAAGTTGCGATCGCAATATTGACGATATCTACACCAACAATGACAGAGGCATTTTAGCAGATGTTGAATTGCTGCAAAACATCACCTTAGCCTGCCGCGATGCCGTTGCCGCTTTAGTGAAGGAAAAAACCGATGCTGAGGGTCGAGTTTCCCTGGTTTCCAAGTTGAATTTCTTCAACATGGGCAAGAAAACACCTTGGATTGAATCCTTACACGCGGCGGGTTACAAAAAGGTCGATTCAGACCTGATTAAACCGCTGTTTGAGTATCTAGAATTCTGCTTGCAGCAAGTTTGCGCCGACAATGAATTAGGCGCACTGTTGCGCGCGTTAGAAGGCGAATATATTATCCCCGGCCCAGGTGGCGATCCGATTCGCAACCCGGATGTTTTGCCAACTGGGAAGAATATGCACGCTTTGGACCCGCAGTCAATCCCCACCACAGGGGCGATTAAGTCTGCTAAGGTTGTAGTCGATCGGCTATTAGAAAGACAGCGCACTGATAACGACGGAAATTACCCAGAAACCATCGCCGTTGTGTTGTGGGGAACCGACAACATCAAGACTTACGGCGAATCCCTCGCCCAAGTAATGTGGATGGTGGGAGTTAAGCCAGTACCCGACGCTTTGGGCCGCGTCAACAAACTGGAATTGCTGTCTTTAGAAGAATTAGGACGGCCTCGGATTGACGTAGTAATTAACTGTTCCGGCGTCTTCCGCGACTTGTTCATCAACCAAATGAACCTGTTAGATAAAGCCGTGAAAATGGCAGCGGAAGCCGACGAACCTTTAGAGATGAACTTCGTCCGCAAACACGCCTTGAAGCAAGCCGAAGAAATGGGAATCAACCTGCGCCAAGCAGCCACCCGCGTCTTTTCCAATGCTTCTGGTTCCTATTCATCTAACGTCAACTTGGCGGTAGAAAACAGCACCTGGGAAACCGAAGCCGAGTTGCAGGAAATGTACTTAACTCGCAAATCCTTCGCCTTTTCTTCCGACAATCCTGGAACAATGGAACAAGACAGGCAGATTTTTGAATCATCCTTAAAAACTGCGGAAGTCACCTTCCAAAACTTAGATTCTGCGGAGATTTCCCTAACCGACGTGTCGCACTATTTCGACTCCGATCCGACTAAATTGATCGGTAGTTTGCGCGCAGATGGGAAGAAACCAACATCCTTTGTTGCTGATACAACAACAGCGAACGCGCAGGTACGGACGCTATCAGAAACGGTGCGTTTAGATTCGCGGACTAAGCTGCTGAATCCGAAGTGGTATGAGGGGATGTTATCGCACGGATATGAAGGCGTGCGGGAGATTTCTAAGCGTCTGGTGAATACGACTGGATGGAGTGCGACTGCGGGCGCGGTGGATAATTGGGTGTATGAGGATGTGAACGGTACGTTTATCCAAGATGAGGAGATGCAGAAGCGTTTGCTGAATTTGAATCCTCATTCTTTCCGCAAGATTGTGAGCACTTTGCTTGAGGTGAATGGCCGGGGTTATTGGGAGACTTCGGAGAGTAATTTGGACCGTTTGCGTGAGCTTGTATCAGGAGGTGGAAGACCGGATTGAGGGGGTAGAATAGGATAGTTTGGGGCAGGCTTTCGGGCCTGCCTCTTGACTATTTTATGTCTATGTTCAGTCATAACGAAAATAAAATGAATCTAACTATGTATGCTCAACAACTTGAATTATTTGACTTATTCAATCCAAATCCCATTAAAACTGTCCGATCGCAATTAACGTTCGTAGACTTATTTGCTGGGATTGGTGGCTTTAGAATTCCTCTGGAAGAATTAGGCTGTAAATGCTTAGGGTATTCAGAAATTGACAAAAAAGCCCTTCAAGTTTATCGAGATAATTTTATTAAATATGCCAATTCAGATGAAGTATATTTAGGGGATATTACCAATCTAAATCTATTCCCTTTTGCCATAGATCTATTAGTCGGTGGTGTTCCCTGTCAACCTTGGTCTATTGCAGGTAAATTACAAGGTTTGGACGACCCAAGAGGCAAGTTGTGGACAGATGTATTTAGGGTAGTAAAAGCTAATCGTCCCAAAGCTTTTATATTTGAAAATGTCAAAGGCTTGACTGAACCAAGAAATATAGAAAGCTTGAAATACATAATTGATAATTTAACATCATCTGGTTATGTTGTCAAATACGAGGTGCTAAATTCCTATGATTTTGGACTGCCGCAAGATAGAGATAGAATGTTTATAGTTGGCATTAGGAATGATCTAGAAAGATGCTGGGGATTTACATTTCCTAAACCCATCGATAGCGCTATAAAGCTTTATGATGTGATACCAGGGATTCAGCGTAGCAATTTTCGGAAGCAAAAATTTTCACCAACCGTTTTATTTGATGGCAAAATACCGGGTTCCAGAGGCAGATTTCAAAAGCTAGATGAATTAAATGACTTTTTCTTATTTACTGATATTAGAGATGGACATACTACCATCCATTCTTGGGATTTAATCGAAACAACTAGCAGGGAAAAATTAATTTGTCAAACGATTATGAAAAATCGGAGAAAAAATATTTATGGAGAAAAGGACGGTAATCCTTTAGAATTTAAAGTGTTAGCAACACTAATTCCTGAGTTGAAACAAACAGAAATTGACAACTTAGTTGACAAAGAAATTTTGCGGAATGTAGATGAGAAAGGCTATGATTTTGTGAATTCTAAAATTTCTTCAGGGATTAACGGAATTTCTAAAATTTTCTTACCTCATGCGGATGCGATCGCCACTTTAACTGCAACTGGAACTAGAGACTTTGTAGCAACAATCTCGATTCAATGTCAAGAACCCTTAGCATATAAGCAAACATTTATTAGGGAAATTTATGAAAAGAAAAAATTCCAACCTCTAACTGCACAGGATTACGCAAAATTGCAAGGATTTCCCGAATGGTTCAAAATTTCTGAAAATGAAACTACAGCCAAACATCAATTGGGTAATGCTGTGTCAATTCCTGTGGTTTACCATTTAGCCAAAGCATTACTAGAGATTATTTTGTAATTGTGACTTAAAATATGACAGCTATTAGCACAAAACAACGAGAAATAATTAAAGGATATCTTGAAGGTTTTATTCAGGGGATTGTAGATGAATATAAAGGTCGGATTATTCACAAATCAACTACTGGAATAGAGTACCTGTCGCGCAGTTCAACTAATGGAGAATTAAAACCTTTTCAAGCCGCGTTAATTCCAATAGAATTAATACGAATCAATCAATTTGAGCGAGGTTTAAGTACAAGGTTAGGAAACTCTCTTGAAGAATGCGCTAAGTTAATTGCCCTTGAACATCATCAAGATGCACGTCGAGGATATGATATCAGAGCGGAAGTAAGTATTGCAGCTTTTGAAGAAGCTCAACGTCAGAAAGAATACTATGAATCTATGGATAAAAAAGGACAAACTAAACCATCTTTTGAGCAGATGATAACAGCAGTGCTGAATGCTAGACGATCGGATGATTTAGTAACAAAAACTGTACGTGCTGATCTTTGTATTTTTGCTAATGACGGAACAGAATACTTATTTGAAATTAAAGCTCCTAAGCCGAATAAGGGTCAATGCTTAGAAGTTATCCAGCGTCTGTTGAGGTTTCATTTACTGCGGGGTGCAAAGCGTCCGCAATTGCAAGCTTACTATGCGATGCCTTATAATCCCTATGGTGTAACAAAAGCTGTTTATAAGTGGTCTCAGGCCAGAAATTATCTGCCTTTTGATGAAGCTGTAGTTATTGGAGATGAATTTTGGAATATTGTAGGCGGAGCGACTGCTTACGAGGAATTATTGGAAATATATTTAGAAGTGGGACGTGAGAGAAGTAAATATATGATGGATGCTTTAGCCTTTGGGTTTTAAGGAGAGGGAATTTTTGGTAAAGGCGGGGGTTGAACCATAATGAAGTATGAAGTAATCATATACTGGAGTGAGGAAGACCAGGCATTTATTGCGAATACCTGAATTGCCATACCTGAATTGCCAGGATGTGCTGCGGATGGTGAAACTTATCAGGAGTCCTTGCAAAATCTAGAGATTATTATGCAGGAGTGGATAGAAACGGCTAACGCACTGGGTCGTCCTATTCCACAACCGAAAGGTCGATCGATGTTTGCGTAGTTGAAATAGAATCACAGGCGATCGCCCTGATCTTCCTAAAGTGCGATCGGCATTATTTACCTATCAGCCGATCGTACTCTGCGTGCGTACCAATCCAAAACCACAAAATACCTGTTTTAATTTCAACACCCAACGCCCGATAAGCTTGGCCAGCCCTTACAGACCAATAGTTACCAACCTTCTTAAAATGCAGAGAAGGATGAGACGGATCTGCCTTCAGCAAATCATAACATTGATCTGCTGTAGCTTGTACATTAGATGGCAAAGCATTGTAACAATCCCAAAACTTTCGAGTAGTATAGTGCATCAAAATTCTCGATAATTACCACTCTCAAAATCTGCGATCGCTTCCGCGGCTAAAGCATCCAGTTTACCCTCAGCAATATCTTTCTCTAACTGAACATCCCATCGCTGGTAATCCAAATTGAGAAACCACTCTAACAACTCTCCAATCTTGTTGGGGGGAAGTTGGAGAATCGCATTTTCTATCTGTTCAATAGTCAACATAGGCTATCTTAAGTTACACTGAACTTCTTTGATTTTTTAGCTTGTTATTTAATAAACATCTCCCAAAAATACTGTCTTGAACAGGCTTTCCTACCTGTTCCACAATAATTATGCCAGAGGTCTAATCATCCATTCTTCTCTAAGTTGCAACTGGAATTCCAAAGCATCCACACGATACGGCAAAAAACCGCGCCATCGCTTTAAATTTTTTAGAGGCAATTTTTGATTGCTACCCTGAGTCTGGGTTGTTATGCGATCGCGCATCAATGCGGACAATACTTCTAAAAGTTGCTGTTGCTCCTTTGGTTCAAGTCTGAGAACCTCAGTCAGTACAGTGCTGTAAGTAGACATAGGCTTTATGTTCAGATTTTTGACTCGTGTTACTATTATATAGCAATTAGAGACTTGGTTGTAAGAGTTTTTGCTGGCTCTATATTATATCTCAATTTACAATTCTCGAAAAAGCGATCGCCCTTAACACCTACTCGATCTGCTACAATCGTTAATAAAGGTCGTTTAGCCCGCGATAAAATACCGCTATGACTACCCTCACCCTCAACCTCAACCCCATTATTAAGCTGACAGACGAGCAGTTTTTCCAACTCTGTCAAGAAAATGAAAATATTAGATTGGAACGCACAGCCAAAGGAGAATTAATCATCATGTCACCAGCAGGAGGAGAAACTAGCAACAGCAATGCAGGATTAACTGCACAGATTTGGATTTGGAATCAGCAAAATAGACTAGGTAAAGTGTTTGATTCCTCTGGCGGTTTTAAACTTCCTAATGGTGCAAATAGAGCGCCTGATTCTTCTTGGGTAAAATTAGAACGCTGGAATGCACTAACTCCCGAACAACAAAAGAAATTTCCCCCCATTTGTCCTGATTTTGTCGTCGAGTTACTTTCTCCCAGCGATAGTTTGAAAGAAACTCAGGATAAGATGAAAGAGTATCGAGACAATGGTGCTGTTTTAGGTTGGTTAATTAATCGCAAATCGCGACAAGTAGAGATTTACCGTCCGAATCAAGAAGTTGAAGTGTTGGAATCTCCAGCCACTGTATCAGGTGAAGATGTTCTCCCCGGATTTATTTTGAATCTTGAATCAATCTGGTAATGTGCGTGAAGCGAAGCTATCCCGCAGGGAATCGCACATTATATCAAATCCAGCAGCATCGGAATTATGTAGTGCGAGCGTCTCGCTCGCCGCATTGATAGCGAGCGAGACGCTCGCACTGATATCGTCCAAATATATTATTCCAATGCAACCGGACACGATCTTACCAAATTGAATTATCCTAATCTATAGGATTTCCCTCAAAGTTTTAACTAATATTTGATTCTGTTCCTCCGTACCCACAGTAATCCGCAACTTATCTTCCAATCGCGGCTGCTTGAAGTATCGAATCAAAATCCCCAGCATTTTCAGTGTTTGATAAATCCTTTCTGCATCGCCTTGCGGCGGCCTAACTAACAAAAAGTTGGTTTGCGACGGCCAAACCTCAAAGCCCAACTGTTTGAGCGTCACTGCTAGTTTTTCTCGCGAAACCTTGATCTTTTCAGCATTGGCTGTCTTGTAATCTCGATCGGCGATCGCAGCCGCCGCCACTAGATAAGCCAAAGCATCCACATTATAGCTGTCTTTAACTTTATTTAACTCAGCCAGCAACTGCGGATTTGCGATGCCAAAACCCAACCTCAATCCAGCTAGTGAATAGCCTTTAGAAAGCGTCCTCAAAACTATAACATTACTGTACTTTTTTGTCAAGTCTAAAGCATTTTGTTCCGCGAAATCTACATAAGCTTCATCAATCACAAGAAGGCCCGATAACCCCTTAGCCAATGTCTCCAAATCAGCAACAGATATAGCCGTTCCCGACGGACTATTTGGCGCAGCCACAAAAGTCACAGCACCTTGAGCTGCTATTAGTAAATCAACGGGTAACTGATAGTCTTCGGGATAGGGAACTTCGACAAAATCAGCCTCTTGAATCTCCGCCAACGTGCGGTACAATACATAGGTAGGTGCGGGACAAACCACCTGTTTTCCCGGTTCGCCAACAGCACGAACAATCAAGTTCAACAAATCATCGCTACCGTTACCTGCGATAATCCAATCGCTAGGAACTCCTAAAACTTCGCTAGCTGCGAGGCGAAAACTTGTTGCTGTTGGATCGGGATATCTTCGCAACATTTCTCCGTCTATTTCCCGCAGCACATTTAAAGCTTTTGGAGAAGGTGGATAAGCATTTTCATTAGAATTAAGTTTAATAATTTTTGTACCTAATGGTGGTTGTTCCCCAGGCACATAGCCAGACATTTCGTGGATGCTTGTGCGAAAATAATTCATCTTTTATCTATCTTTTATCTGCGTTTATCTGCGTTCATCTGCGGTTAAAAAAATTATATCAAACAATTAGTGACAATTCGCGTTATCCCCAAATCAAGTAACTTTTGCATATCTTCGCGATCGTCCACCGTCCAAGCAACAATGTCAACTCCCTGACTGCGGCTTTGTTCAACCAGTGCAGGGTTTTCCAGCAAAACACGATACTGGCTGCTAATCAAATTATCGCGGTTGGCCACAGCTTTAACCAATTGAGTTTTGTACGCTTCCAGATTAGCAACGATATGTCCAATTAGCAAATAGCCAGATAGTCGCCGCACTTGTGACAAAAAATTATCGTTGAAAGAAGTAATAACGCATTTCTCTTTGATTCCTGCGTCGTTCAAACTATTGACAAAGTTGGCAACTTCTGCATCAGACCATTCGCAGTGCGGCTTGACATCAAAGTAGAGAAACTTGTCAACATTTTTGAGAATACTTAGCGCTTCCTCTAATGTGGGAATTTTTTCTCCCAAAAATTCAGCGCCAAACCATTTACCTGCATCCAATGACTGCAATTGGGACAAGTTTTGCTCCCTGACTTTACCCGAAACGCCAGTAATTCTATCCAATGTGGCGTCGTGGAAAATCACTGGTACGCTGTCAGCGGATAGCTGGATGTCAAATTCGATCGAACTAGCTCCCCGGGCGATCGCCAGTTCAAAAGCTGCTAAGGTATTCTCAGGGGCGATCGCCGAAAATCCCCGATGTGCAATAATTTCTAAACTCATTGTTTTGTGCTCTCTAAAAATTCTGCTACAGTCTGATTAAAAGTTTCCGGTTCTACCAAAAATGACCAATGATTCCCCGGTACTTTGGCAATTACCAGATTTTTTAAGTATGTCTGATAGGGCTGCATTTGCCAAGCCATACGATTGACGCCTTTTTCCGGCTGAATAAACAAAGTAGGAATATCAATATCTTCAGTTAAACCAGCAACTTTCATCACTTCTGTAAATATTTGATTTCTCGCTGTAATCACAAATTTACTGCCCCAAGTGCCATCGGATTTTTGCTCGATTAGGTGATTGAATATCATTTGTTGCACATCACTCCAACCAGCGTATTCTCCTGATAGTTTCGCAGCAGCTTCCGCTTGCGATAAAGTCGCAAATGGGCCCATACATTTGAGACAATCTAATTTGCGGTAAACAATGGGTAGGGTGAGTTTCAACACAGCGGGCAGTTTGGTGATGAAGATGGGGTCTACTAAAATCATACTACAAAAGCGTTCGGGATTTTGCCTTGCCCAAATTGGCGCTAGTTTTCCCGTCCAAGAATGTCCTAAAATGTGGGCTTGCGGCCAGTTGAGATGTGCCATCAAAGCTTCTAAATCTGCGATCGCACTTTCAAAAGTATAGCCAGTTTCAGGTTTGCTGCTCTCTCCGTGTCCGCGCATATCTGGCGCTACAATATGATAGCGGTTAGACAAGTAATTGCCCAAGCTAGTCCAGACACACGCACTATCTGCTAAACCGTGTAGCAGCAGCAAACGCGGAACTTTTTCTTTGTCCGTTTCTGGCTTCCATTCTAGGTAAGAAAGTTCGATTTCTGGCAAGTGCAATGTGTTACGAGTTGGCATGATTAGGGTGTTTTCTAGTTGGATAAATTTGAGTTTACCTCATTTATACTATTTTTATGAACAGGCAAGATGCCTGTTCCACAAAGAGTGAATTTTATTGTACTGTTTTCATAAACAGGCAAGATGCCTGTTCCACAAAGAGTGAATTTTATTGTACTGTTTTCATAAACAGGCAAGATGCCTGTTCCACAAAGAATACATCTTCTTGTGGGGTGGGCTTCTAGCCCGCCCTTATAAACAGGCAAGATGCCTGTTCCACAAAGAATACATCTTCTTGTGGGGTGGGCTTCTAGCCCGCCCTTATGACCTAACCTTTGCCCTTCAGACTAAACAAAATAAACTGGGTTTTTTGCGCTTCATCAAAATTGTCGTCGCTTACCAAAACTAAACTTTGACTACCGTCTGGCAAACGCGGGCCGAGAGTCATTCCCTCTAAATTGTACAGCGGAATTCCCAATTCTGTCAAGTCTAGGAGCAACTTTTTCCTGACAGGTTCAACCGCCGATCGCCCTTTGAAGCTATTGATTCTCGAAGTATCTGTAGCCGCCCCAACTGCTACTTGATAAATCCGCGCGCCGTATCCCGACAGCCCAAAAGAACGCTCTAAGCTCAAAAACTGGCCGCCACCAACAGCTACTAATTCTGTTAAACCATTCAAAATACTCAAAGGAACTTGATCGAGCGTGTAAAGATTTTCTGAGACTAATTGCGCTGTTTTATCAACGATGATATAATGTAAAAGACGAAGTTTACTTGCCTGTTCCGGGTCTAGGTCTTGCATTAAAGGCGCTTCCGTAGCCACAAACACACGAAACGGATCGAGGCCGCCCGGACTAAAAGTTTCTGGATCAATTGTCAAAGATTCAAAACCCAAATTATCCAGCACTCCTTGCTGCTGTTTCTCATCGCTAGCATCGGGAATGTAGCGCTTTGGTATTGGTAAATTTTCCCGCATTTTGCCAGTTTTTAAGTCAAATTCTCCGACAAAAGGAGGGATACCAACATGAGTAACGCCTTCACTGGCGATCAAAACGGAATTGCGGGGAGAAAGGGCGATGCCTTCTGGATTTATGGAACCCCAAGAGAAGGTTTCGCCATCTGCTTTTTTGAGGTAGGTAACACCTTCAACGGTAACTTTTTTCAGACTAATATTTGGTGAATCAACCGATGTGAGGTCGAGTCTAAGACTGTAAAATCTGGCATCTACATTTTCGCTGGGGTCGTCGGAAAGAGCGTAAAAGCGATAAGCTTGGGAAGTGACTCCGCTCATACCTTTGGAGTCGTAGGTAATTCCTGATAAGCCGCCGACTGGTGCTCCTTCAAAATTAATTTTTGGCAATTGATACTCCCCCAAAAATTCTAGGGACATTTCCGGGAAAGAGCGGTCTTTTGCCACTGCGGGAGGTGGAGCACAAGCTGTGCAAATAGTTAACAAAATTAGGGCTAAACTGCATAAGCGCAAAATACGATCGCCCAGGGTCTTGAAATCCAAATAATTGCTCAGTGCGGTAATTTTTATTTTGCTGTTCTTGTTCAACTGTTGGCTTTTGTGCCATCTTTGTGACATAATATATACCGTTTTGTAGATATGCAAAACTTGATGTTTCGAGAATGGATGCGGCATCGCTGCAACCAAATTTTGATGATGAGAAGTTCTGTCCCCATCGGGTGCTTACTGTTTTTGTGGTTATGTGCTGGTTCTATTGCTAGCGCCCAAACTAATCAACCTGGTCTGGATCAATTTTCTCCTAATCCGTTAGAGATTACCACACCAGATCCCCTAACTCCCGCCAGTGAATCTTTGAGCAGCACTCAGCGGGATGAATTGAGCGCGGCTTTGGATCAGTTAAATTTAGAAGCTGTGGCTAAACAGCAAGCTGGAGATGGAGTCGGTGCTTTTGAAATCTGGTTTCGAGAATTGCGACTACGCAGGTATCTCGGCCCGGCGGCGGAAATTGCTGCTTTAAGTCGGGTGGGAAGTGTTGCTTGGAGTAGCGGTAAAACCCTCGAATTAAAGTTTATTACCCAACGGCTACAAGCAATTCAAAAACAAGTCAAATCCCAGGTACCAGTTGATACTGAGTTGCTCCCAGCCTTGGCGGCGGCTTTTCAGCAGGTGCGCGCTAAAGGCCCGACAGTAGAAGTTTATCAAGAAATTCTCGACAATGCACGCCAGCGGGAGGATATTTTGGCTCAAGGTCAGACTTTAAAGGCGATCGGGCAAATTCATATTAATTGGTTGAGTTACGATAAAGCAGCTCCCGTGTATGAGGAATTGGCAAGTTTAATTCAGGAAAACCGCGCTTTATTTGCTACCAATTCTGCTGTTACCAATCCTACTGTAACGGCTGGAAATGGCGCACCTCCGCAACCTGTAACTCCTCCAACTGAGGTAGATGCTCTGAGACAATTGGCTTATGTTTACCAGCAGTCGAAACAGCCACTGAAGGCGATCGCAGCTAGGGAAAAACTAACATCGGTGTATGTCAATCTGCAAAATCCCAGCGCTATACCACCGCTAAAAATTGCGATCGCTGCCGATTACAAAACTCTAGGTCAAATCAATTTAGCAGCTCAATACTATCAGGAAGCATACAATTTAGCCGTCCCCATTCAACAGTATGCTCACGCTAGCGAAGCTTTGGACAAATTAGCTTTACTTTATCGATCGCAAAAGCAATGGGAGCCGACTTTGCGAATTTATCAAATGCAGTTGCTGTTAGAAGAGCGGGCTTATAATTTCTACGGATTGATGAACGCTTATGACAATATCGGTCAAGTTTATCAGGAGATGAAGGATTATAACAAAGCTTTAGAAGCTTATCAAAAAGGCTTGGAAGTGGCTAAAAGGTTGGGACACCGACAAGAGTATTTTGCTAGGAAAATTCAAAAAGTCAACAAGCAATTGGAGAAGAGTTCCTAAAGAAACCGGGTTTCTCTGAAAAATATTTGCTTTCTCAACTATAGATCTAGGTCGAAACCCGGTTTCTGGTCTCGACGTGCGTAAGTTCTGTTGTTACAATTATGACAGGGATATATTCTACCATTTTTGCGATCGATGACCATTTCTTCACCAGTAGCAGACACCAAAAACCAACCCCGCCGCGAAACAGACTGGCGGTTATTCATGAGGTTGGCATCCTATGCAACCCGCAGCAAACGTTTGCTGATTATTTCCCTCGTGCTATTAGTGCCGCTGGCCGTATCGGGAGCAGTTCAACCCATCTTGATCGGACAGGCAATTTCCCTAATTCGAGCTGAACCTACCTACGAATTTCTGCGGGGAATGCCTTTATCTGCCGGATTAAATATTCTGGCAGTTATGCTAATGCTAACTATAGCATTTCGGCTGGGATTGCAATCGGTTCAAGGCTATTTAGTCACGAAAGTAGGGCAAATAATTACTACTGATATTAGAAATGATTTGTTCGCCCACGTCACTTCCCTAGCAGTCAGATTTTTCGATCGCACTCCTGTAGGCAAATTGATGACTCGCCTCACCAGCGATGTGGAGGCTTTGGGAGAGGTTTTTTCTTCTGGGGCGATCGGCATTCTCGGCGATTTATTTTCAATATTAGTAATTGCCATATTCATGTTTACCATGCAGTGGCAATTAGCTTTAATGTTGGTGTTGATGATGATACCAATTACGGCACTCATAGTTTATTTTCAGTACAAATATCGGGTAGCAAATTACAAGACTAGAGAAGAACTTGCCGATCTCAACGCCCAACTGCAAGAAAACCTGACTGGTATTGCTGTAGTGCAGCTATTCCGCCGCGAAAGATTCAACTCACAATTGTTTCGCGTCACCAATCAGCGCTACATTAAAGAAATTGATGAAACTATCTTTTACGACTCAGCCGTATCTGCTACATTAGAATGGATTGCTTTAGTTGCGATCGCAGCAGTTTTGTGGATGGGCGGTCAAAGCCTGATGCAAGGTACGATTAACTTTGGTACTCTCTCTGCATTCATTCTGTTTGCTCAGCGTCTCTTCGATCCCCTCCGGCAATTTGCTGAGAAATTCACCGCTATTCAAGCAGGATTTACCGCCGTTGAACGGATTAGCGATATTCTCAACGAACCGATCGAAATTAAAGATCCAACTAGCGCACAGAAGGAAGAAGGAAGAGGGCAGAAGGAAGAAGGAAGAGGGCCCTTCGACTTCGCTCAGGGTAAAAAGAGGGAAGAGGAAAAAACGGAATATTATTCACCCCTGCTGATAACAGGACATCCAGAGGCAATTGCTGACAATTGGTCCCATTTCCATCGAGAATTGGCAGATAATAATCAAAATCCCGCAACTTCTGAATATCGTCTATTGTCTAATAATTCCAAACTCACCCCCCCCAACCCCCCCTTGCTAAGGGGGGGAGAAAATCCAAAATCGCAGGATTCTGAATCAGGAGAAATCCAATTTGACAATGTGTGGTTTGCTTACAAACAAGACGAATATGTTCTGCAAAACCTCAATTTCACAATCAAATCCGGCGATAAAGTAGCATTAGTTGGCCCTACCGGTGCTGGCAAAAGTTCGATTATCCGTCTCCTGTGTCGCCTTTACGAGCCCACCCAAGGACGTATTTTAATTAATCATGTCGATATTCGGGATTTGCCCCAAGCAGAATTACGGCGACACATAGGTGTTATTATCCAAGATGGCTTTCTATTTGCTGGCGATGTGAAGAGCAATATTAGCCTGGGAGAAAATTACTCGATCGAGGAAATTCAAGCAGCAGCAGAAAAGACAAATGTTGCCAGATTAATTGAACAATTGCCTCAAGGTTATGATACGCAATTGCGGGAACGGGGCACTAATCTTTCGGGGGGACAAAAGCAATTATTGGCCTTTGCTCGCGCCGCTATTCGCAATCCTAGTATTTTAGTTCTAGATGAAGCAACTGCTAGTTTGGATGTGGGGACAGAAGCTTTAATTCAACAAGCACTAGAGCGTTTAATGGCGGAAAGAACGGCGATAATTATTGCTCACCGACTCTCGACTATCCGAAATGTCGATCGCATTTTAGTGCTCAAACGCGGCGAATTAGTAGAGTCTGGCAGCCACGATGAATTGTTGCAGCAAGAAGGGTTGTATGCTAGTTTGTACAAGTTGCAAATGCTGGGAAGTTAAGAGCTGAATCCGGCTTATTTCTTAGTCCCCCTCTGCTGGGACTTCGTTTGTGTAGTAGCGGTTTCAACCAGTCTTCAAATCTAAAATTGAATCACCTGCCCGAAGTCATTTTCCAAAGTGTTTCTGGCAGGTGAATTACATACTGAAACAACTGATTTGGCCCGATGCCAAACAATAACTGCATCGTCAACACAATTACTGCCAGAGAAATCGCCGTCCCGATGCTGGCATTCATTACTTTGAGGGCCCAGTTAAATACCAACCAAGATACAAGTAATGAGGCAATTAAGATAATTAATTCTATTGGCATATCACATTTTTCACTCTAATTTAACTATACTTTTTATAGCAATCGCTAAGACTGTTCGGAGGTTGTTAATGGCTGATATCGTTTACGGTAGTTTCGGAATGATTAAACCACAGAGGCCACAGAGGGCGCTGAGGAAGAGAAGAGAGAGATGAATAATTCCGATACCAATAAGGGGCTTTTTTATGGGTGGGGGCGGGTTTATTTAACCTGTTTGCACTCTTTAAGGCTATTGGTGAACCCGCCCCTACAGGTGATTGAGAATGATACAAGACAATATCTCATTTGCATCCGTTAAATCCGTTAAAAAATCCGTTGCCGAACTTCCTTCTCCTATACTTCAAGCAATGCTGCCGCGTTTCCGTGTTTCCTTGTAAGAAATTCCGACATTTTTTAAACCTGCTTTAATCATTTCCTGTTCCAACAACGCGAAAAAGCGACCTCTATCTCCTCCTTTTACCACGGCTTGGTTGTGGGCTTCCGCTAATGTTACTGGATAGCCGCCTCCTTTGTGCACCTGAGCTAGCATCATTCCCAATGCTAAATTTAGCTGGGCTGAATCTTCAACTACCCATTCCGGCACTTCTATTCTAGCAATTTCTGTCCCGACGTGAACGTAACAGAAATAGACAGAATTAAGGCCGTACAAGTCTAAGATTCGAGATTGGGATTTCCAGAAAGGACTTCTTTGTCCCGGTGACAGTATTGTTGCCCACAAAATTGCATCTCGCAAGGGTTCAAATACTTGACAAGGTGCTTTGTCGGCGTAGGATATTGTGGCGGCAAATCCGACATTGGGGCAATTTGTTATGCAGTCGGGTACTTCGTGGGTGCAAGCTTGAAATCGTAAAAAAGATAAGCTTTCGCTGCTGCGAGAAGCACTCAGATATCCTAATAGGGGAATTCTTGCTAAACGCAATTTGTCCCAAGCTTCTAAAATTGGCTGTAAAATTCGATCGCGCGCTTCGCTGGGCAAGGGTTCTAAAAACCAATAAATCAGGGAACCGTCTACCATTGCCAAAGTTGGCGCCGGCAATTTATTGTTGTTAACTTGCGCCCAATTGCGGCCAATTTCTGCTAAGGCAATTGCTTCGGAAACTGCGCGCTTATATCCCATCCACTCTTCGGTTCTAATTCCCCACTGTCGGGAAACATACAAGTCTTCTGGCTTGTAAAAAACCTCTGGTATGCTGTCTAAAACTGGGTGGCGGCTTTGCCCGTAATGGAGCATGACGGTGCCGATGTTTAGCAGGTAGCAGTAGGCTATTTCGTGATGGCTTGGTGAAATTTGAGAGCCGTCTGTGGCAAATACTGTGTGGGCTGTGGGGGGTGCTGGGATATCAGGGCGATCGGACAATGGCTCGATTGGCGTGGCAGAATTGAATAAAGTGCGATCGCGCCAACTCTCTTTTAATTCTACCAATTCTTCCTGTCTCGTTGCCGCTTTTTCTAGCAAATTCTGAGCCACTTCTAAACGCTGGCGAGCCGCCAGAGCCTCCACAGTTAAATGTTGGCTCATTCCCTGCATTGCTTTTGCTGCTTTAGTTAAATCTAGCATTTGTTATTAGTTAACTGTTGACTGTTAACTGATGGCTGTTGACTAATACAGAACTTACGCATCAAGACCAAAGAAACCGGGTTTTTGGCCGTTTCTCAGGGTTGTAACGAGTATTCTCGCAAAAAACCCGGTTTCTGACCACCCCTGCGTAAGTCCTAGACTAATGACTAAGTAACATCAGCATTACCCTGAAAGCCAATCGGCGAAATCTGCCGAAAACTGCGACAGAGACAGCAATTGAACTGGTGGATTTTGAGCTACTGATTCCCGTTCAGCCAAAGTATTGTAACCCCAATCAGCCAAAAATAACCTCACCTCAGATAAATCCGGTTGCTGTTTAACTGACAACAAAGTTTTCAACCTGTCTTCGACAAACCAAATAGTCGAATTCTTGCCAGCCGCCGTCATAAATTCCCGCAAAATTTGGTGTTTTGGCTTGTTGTATTCCTTCCCAAAAATTAACTCGGATGGCATTGTTACACCTGCTAGCTGCAAAAGTTCGCGCACAAAACGGCCTTCCTTGGTAGTGACGATCGCAATTTTTACTCCTCTCCCTTGCAATTTCTGGAAACTTTCGGCTACTCCTGGATAAAAACGGTGCAGAGAAAGCCATCCAGCCAAATCTTCAGCAATCCAACGATCGCGCAATCCATCTAACATAGCGCCAACTGACGCAGCTTTTAAACCATTTTCTGTCATTAACTGTGGTACAATGTTTGGCCAATCCAGCAAAATTTGCTCTTCCGTAATTCCTGTCAGCAGTGCGCGAATCAGCAGGGGCATTTCCCAACCGGTTTCGATGGCCGGCCGCACTCGGTAAAAACTGGAAGCTAAGTCTGAATCTGGCACTGTCTTTGCCGGTTTCCAGATTTGACAATAAGTGCGCCACGCTGTTTGAAAATATTCAATTAGTCCGTCGCAAATCACGCCGTCAAAATCAAGAGCTAGAATTGTTGGAAAGTTATTAGTCATTGGTAAGTTGTCTGTTGGCGGTACGTCAGGAGTTATGAGTAATTATTAGAAAGATTGAACCAGGGGTTGATTAGCAATCGAATCAAGCTTTTGGGATTTTAACAATTGCGTCCACTCTGCTGTCAGTTGTGCATCATCAGGAGTTTTGCGCCGCATTTCAGCTAGAGTAGCGACTGTCTCGTACCAAATCCCATTTTTAGCATAAACACTCAGCCTAGCCATCGGGTCAGGATTTGCCAAATCATTCTTGAGGCTTGGCTGCGGTGCTATGCGTTCTACAGAACCTGTAACAAACAAATCATTCGATCGATCTCCCGTGTTCTCTCCGGTGTTCTCTCCGGGGCTACAAGCCACCGCCAGCGACCACTGATACCGCTTACCAACTTCCATAAGCTGCTTGTTACCCCCAGCACCAGGAATGGTAACTGCAATAATCCCAGCATTGTCAACTTTGAAAGCTGTTTCGTAGACCACTTCATCTGGATCTTTTGTCTCTTTTTCTGTGATCAAACTGAATTGTACTTGTGTCCCAGCATGAGAAACGTAAGCAAAGAGTGTTGGTGACTCTGATAGTGTTAAACCAACATTACTTTCAGGTATTAAAGGAGTAATAGATAAATCAGCCGGACACTTGGGGCCTCGATGGGTTGCCCCTTGCCGATTGCCGGGAGCCGTTACATTTGGAGGTTTGAAATTAACATTTTGACTCAGCAAAATCGGTTCAGACTTGACCGGCATCAGTGTCGTCAAATTCGGGAAAATGGCTAAGACAAAGACAGCCAATGAAAGTGTAGCAAGATATAGCAAACGTTTCATTTTTTCACCAAGTTGAGAAATGTTTTATAAAAGACTTGAGAAATAGCGAACCTTAAAAATACTCAACCAGCGGTTGATTAGCAATCGCCTCAATCTTTTGGGATTGTAACAATTGCGTCCACTCTGCTGTCAGTTTTGCATCATCAGGAGTTTTGCGCCGCATTTCAGCTAGAGTAGCGACTGTCTCGTACCAAATCCCATTTGTAGCATAAACAATCAGCTTAGCGGGTCGGGATTTGCCAAATCATTGTTGAGGGTTGGCTGCGGTTTTATGCGTTCTACATAAGCTGTAACAGCAAAATCATTCGATCGATCTTTAGGGTTGCAAATCACCGAAAACGACCACTGATACCGTTGGCCAACCTCAAGAGATTTGTTGTCACCCGCAGCAGCAGGAATGGTAACTCCAACTATCCCTGGTTTTTCAATTTTAAAAGCTGTTTCGTAGACCACATTTTTCCCATCTTCAGTTTGCAAAATAAACTCTATTTGTGCTGAAGTATTAGAAACATAAGCAAAGAATGTTGGCGACTCTGCTAGCGTTAAACCAATTTTGATTTCTGGTATTAAAGGAGTAATAGATCAATCATGCGGACAGGCTTCGCCTCGATGGGTTGCCTCTTGCCGGTTGCCGGTTGCGCCGACATCTGGAGGTGTGAAATTCACATTTTGACTGCTCTGAATTAGCACCGACTTTGCCGGCATCGGTGCTGAGAAACTAGGGAGATTAACTGCGATAGCCACTCCAGCGAGCGACATGGTAGTAAGATGTAAAAAGCGTTTCATTTTTCAACCAACTTGTAGAGATTGGACATACTCCGTCTCTATTTTTAGCCTGGAGTTAAAACCCCCTGGTGCGATCGGCAAAAGTTGTCAATTGCAACCCTAACCAAATATCAGAACAAAGCCTGTAGAGATCGGGAGCCTTAAAGAGACTTAACCAGCGGTTGATCGGCGATCGACTCAAGCCCTTGAGACTCCAACAATTTCGTCCACTGGGCTGTCAACCTAGAATCCGTTGGTGTCTGGCGACGCAATTGGGCTAAAGTAGTTATAGTCTCGTACCAAATCCCATTTTTTGCGTAAACGCTGACCAAGGCCATAGGGTCGGGATTTGCCAAATCGCTGTTGAGATTTGGCTGGGGTTGAATTCGTTGCACCCACCCTTTCACCACTAAATCCGCAGAGCGATCGTTCTGGTCACAAATCATCGAAAATGACCACACGTACCGCTTGCCAACCTCAACAGATTTTGGCTTGCCTGTGGCTGGAACGCTAACTCCAACTATGCCTGGTTTGTCAATTTTAAAAGCTGTTTCGTAGACTACTTCGTCTTCATTTTCGGTTAACAAAGTAAACTCTATTTTGGCCGAAGTTTGAGGAACGTAAACAAAAAATGTGGGCGACTCTGAATTGGTTAAACCAATATTACTCACAGGTACTAAAGGAGTCATAGATAAACCCGCCGGACAAGCACCGTTGCCCCGATGCGTCCCCCCTTGTCGGTTCCCCGGGGCGGTGACGTTGGGAGGCTGGAAATTAACATTCTGACTGCTGGAAATTGGCTGGGATTGTGCCCGCACCGGTACCGGCCAAGTAGGAACAGTAGCTGCGATAGCATATCCGGCCACATAAAACGCAGCCAGATGTAGAAAACGTTTCATTTTTTTGTACCTTTCATTATAATATTCCCTGCCACAGATCTTGTCGGCTGGCGACATATATCTTCGAACCACTAGCTTTTGCGTAGATAAACACTTTGAACCCTGACATATCAATAACATTAATTAATCCGATCGGCAAGTGGATTCTCGCTCCCAGAAATCTAGCTTTCGAGGTCGCCAGTATCATTGGACACACTCTCTAATTGCGAACAGTAAAATTTTGTAACAAAGTTCCGAGAATTGGAGGCTGTTCTAATATGGAGAAAGTCGAGCGCTTGGCTGAGCACTCGTCCACTGCTGTTCCAGAAACGATTCAAACTTTTATACTGGCATGATGAGTAAAATATCTCACAAAATTCTATCTGCAAAAACGCAATTGAACAAGCTGTACACACCTTCAGTAGCATTTGCTAGGTCTGTACTAATTGCCAGCGTGGCCGTAACATTGTCATTGATTGCGGTCAGACATCTAGGAATGTTGCAATCATTAGAATTAGGCGCTTACGACCAGATGCTGAGGTCGCGACCAGACGAAACTCCAGACTCGCGCTTGCTGATTGTCGGCATCACCGAAGGAGACATTCAGAGACTCAAACAGTGGCCAATATCCGATCGCAAAATAGCTGAAATCTTACAAAAACTCGAAAAAATGCAGCCGCGAGCCATTGGTTTAGACATACTGCGAGACGTACCCCTAGGAGATGGCCGCCAGGAATTAACCAAAGTTTTACAAAAGAGCGATCGAATTATCGGGGTATGTTTAGTCACCGATGGTACGGCCGAAAGTCCAGGTTCTCCCCCTCCCCCCGGACTGCCACCAAACAGTATTGGATATGCTGATTTTGGAGTCGATCCCGGAGGCGTGCTTCGCAGGGCTTTATTATTCATGAAACCCCCGACAATTGAGAGCAATTCCCCGGTTGAAAAACATCTGTGTAACGACGATTCCCAAGTATTATTTTCTTTCAACCTCCAGCTAGCACTTCGCTACCTACAAGCGGAAAAAAAATACCCTAAACTCGCCGCAGATCAATCTTTATGGCTGGGTGCAACCGAATTTAAACAATTAGGAAACAATGACGGAGGATACAAAAATGCCGATGTCCGGGGATATCAAATACTGATCCACTATCGCTCCCGAAGCCAAGTCGCAAACCAAGTCACACTTACAGATGTTTTAGAAGGCAAAATAGCTCCTAATTTAGTCAAAGATAAAATAGTTCTGATCGGTTACACCACCGAAACTGTTAAAGACTTTTTTTACACTCCTTACAGTGCGGGAAAGGACAACAACCAACTCATGTTCGGGATAGTTGCTCACGCACAAGTAGTTAGTCAAATTTTAAGTGCTGTTTTAGACAAGCGACCCCTGTTTTGGTTTTGGCCAGAATCGGCAGAAATCCTGTGGATTTGGGGATGGTCAATGGTCGGAGGAACCTTAGCTTGGCGGATGGCTCACCCTACGCGCTTGGCCCTGGCATTTGCAGCCACGCTGGGACTATGTTGCAGCATCAGCTTTGGGATTTTTCTGTTAGCAGGGTGGGTACCTGTAGCCGCGCCTGCTTTAGCATTAATTGTAACTGCTGGCAGCATTGTATCAGCAGACAGATTTAATAAAGCAGGATACGGGAAAGTAATTAGCGATCGGGTAAAACAAGTCTTCAAAATCGAAATAGACCAAGCCCAAAAAGCAGAGCAAGTCGCAGAAATTACGGGGTCAGATTTCTTTAAAGAATTGCAGCAAAAGAAAGATAAACTAAGGGTTGGCAAAAAAGAACCCTCTCAAACAGAACCGAACCAACCCCAAGAAATAACTGTCGGTTCCGAAGAGCCTGAAAACGCTAAAAGTCAGCCGGAGGAATACTTAGCTCAGTTGCAGCAAACAGTCAAACAACACAAGCAGCGCACCGCAGTCACTGAATCTGAAAGCGACTCTCAAGCCAGCGTCCCCATTGATGCTAGCAACAGTAATACCTGGGCCGAAACCTCGCCCGACGACGAAATGAGTCAATTGCAAGCCAAGGCCAAACAGATGCGGGAACGCAGAAGCGCAGCAAAGAAGATCAAAGATCTAGATAGCGAAGATTTGGGGGACAAAGAGGATTTGGGAGCAGATAAGGGAGCATAATTGATATCTGCTGGCTGCAAATCCGTTTCCCTCGCCCTTCTGTTTTTATTGGGAATTTGTAATTGCTTGAAGTAGCCCGCTCTCGCCCTCATAGGTAAATCATGTCTAAAATCATCTCTGTCCACTCCTACCGAGGTGGAACTGGCAAATCGAACATGACAGCCAACCTGGCATCTATTATCGCTCGCGACGGAAATCGGGTCGGCATTGTAGACACGGATATTCAATCGCCCGGGATTCACGTACTGTTCGGTTTCAGCGAGCAGAACATGGATCGCTGTATCAATGATTACCTGTGGGGCCGGTGTCCGATCGCCGATACAGCCTACGATGTTAGTTCCCTGCTGCCAAAATTAGCCAATAATGGCAGCCTCTACCTGATCCCTTCGAGCATTAAAGCAGGGGAGATTGCGCGAGTTTTGCGCGAAGGCTACGACGTGGGCCTTCTCACCGATGGCTTTCAAGAACTGATCGAGGTTCTCAACTTAGACTACCTATTTATCGACACTCACCCTGGCCTTAACGAAGAAACCCTGCTCAGCATCACCATTTCCGACATCCTGCTGCTGATCCTGCGTCCAGATCAGCAAGACTTTCAGGGAACGGCTGTCACGGTGGATGTCGCCCGCCAATTAGAGGTTCCCAAAATCTTGATGACTATCAACAAAGCC
The DNA here is from genome assembly GCA_042408215.1 of Microcoleus sp. Lineage (GTDB taxonomy): Bacteria > Cyanobacteriota > Cyanobacteriia > Cyanobacteriales > Microcoleaceae > Microcoleus. Next base: position 848,829 of record JAYFMW010000006.1, read on the forward strand.
CCTGAATCCCTCGATTTCGACGATTTGAAGCAGCAAGTAGAGACGATCTATAAAATCCCCGTGGCTGGGGTTCTCCCCCACAGCGATAAAATGATGCTGCTCGCCAGCAAAGGGGTTTTTGCTCTGCACTTCCCCAAGGATCCCCTAACTGCGGTGGTGGAAGGGATTGCTAAAGAGATTGTCGGCTAACGCTGGGATCTTCTGAAAATACCCGATCGAGGGTTTGGAGTCCAAGTCCTCCGGCGCGATGGCTCCGGCGGGCTTTAGACTACGGGCGATCGAACTTTCTGCTGAAAATATTTGCTTGCTCAGTCTGAAGAACGGCGACAAAATGAGATACAAATAGATTATAAAGAATAGCCTGAAAACCCGATCGACTTGAGTCCAGGGATGAAAGGTAGTTGCAGGATAAATCCGGCCTTGATTTACCGATCGTGCCGAATCATGTTAACACCGTGTTTTGGCGTGGTCAAATAGCACTTGTCAGTACAAGACATTAAAACCTACCCCCGGACAGGGGGAAAGTTACGACCGAGGATCTAGTTGCAAGACTAGGATAGCAGACCGCCATTTTTGGCAACAGGATTGCGCCCGGAAACCCTAGCAATAGGGATATTAAGGCCGCCAAGTCTTAAGAATCCCCGCCTATGACAGACCGGGGAGTGTCAAGAGAATTTGTTAAAAAACTTTAGGAGGAGAACTCATGGATTTTGACTTCCGCATACTGATAGTATTGACGCCCCTCTTGTTGGCCGCCGGCTGGGCCGTATACAACATCGGCGCTCTTGCTCTCAGACAAGTTCAGAACTTGTTGAACAAGCAAGCTTAGGAAGAAACGGCATCGGGTTGCGGTTCGCTTCATCTATTTTCTGAGCCGACTGTTTCGTGGAATACAAAACAGTCGGCTTATTTGTGCATTGGTTCTCGGAGGCGATCGGCAGATATGGAGAGAGAGGCCAATTTACTACCACAGAGAGATTAGGCACTGCCGAAAGAAAAATTAGATTGATTTTTGACCATCTACTCAGCATTGGTCAGTTGAGTGCAATCCCAATATTTGCCAAACACATTGCCGCCTAAAATATGAGACAATCAAAAAAGTGTAATTACCAGGAAAACTATTTTCCCGATAATCCCCGACAATCCCCGAAAATTGACATGGGTCACGTCAAAGTGTGACAATAGTCCATAACCAGAGCGAATTTACACCGATGACTACTGTGACATACTGCAAAGCACTTCCGACACCAATATATGAGTTAAACCCACTGGGCCAAACTCAGCTAGAAATGTTTTTGAGTGCTTATACCCCAATTTTCCACAATGCAGTATGTGAAACGGTGAACTTTATCCTCTCAGGTGTTGACTTTAACCAATCTCAATGGCGAACCCATTTACAAGACAATTACGGGATTAGTGCTCGACACGCCCAGGGCGTTATCTCAGCCGCCAAGGGTGCTGTTGGTAGTGCAAAAGAATGTCGGATTTTACATATCAAAACCTTAGAAGGTCAAGCCAAATCCTGTGCAGCTTGGTTGAAGAAGGCAGAAAGGAAACTGAAGAATGCTCGGAAATTTTACGCCGCCCCCAATTGGCGCGAGCGTAAAAAAGGGTGTGTTTTTCCCTTATCCTGCTCTCTCAAATCTCGCCAAACCTCTTGGCAGAATTTACGGTTTCAAATCCATCACAAAAAGCGTAAATTACACAGATATCAGTCCCAAATATCGGCGGTGCGATTGGCTCCTATTAGGGTGTCAGTCCCCCGACATCAAGCCTTTGTCGTTGGGTGTAAAAATGAATCTAATGGCAATCAGGTATGTCAATGGGATGGGAATAATTTAAGATTGAGAGTACCCGCCTGTTTGGCATCCAAAGTTGGTAAGTATGTCGAGTCGAAAATTGGTGATTTTCCTCGCAACATTAACCGATTACCTGCAACAGGGGCTAAAACTTGGCACTTCTATTACAAATCGGGTAAGTGGTGTGCGGCTGTGAGTTTTACCCCATCAGAAGTTAAGCGAGTATCGAGTTCTGTAGATTATGGATGTATCGGTATTGATCTGAATCCGGGGTCCATTGGTTGGGCTTATATCGACAAGGAAGGGAATTTAAAAGCTCATAATCAAATACCATTACAAACGGGACTCCCGAAGGGTCAACAACAGGCTCAAATTGTTAAAGCTTGTCGGGAATTGGCGAAACTAGCCAGCCATTATCAATGTCCCATTGTGGGTGAAAAATTAGACTTTTGTGCTAAGAAAGAACAACTAAGAGAACGGGGTAGAAAGTATGCTCGAAGCCTTTCTCATTGGGCTTATTCTCGGTTTTTCAAGTTGTTAAACTCTATTCTTTCTAATCGTGGGATAGAATTGATCGCAGTAAATCCGGCTTATTCGAGTATCATTGGCTTAGTCAAATATCTAAAAATGTATGGTTTAGCTAGTGATGAATCAGCGGGTTTAGTGATGGCTCGTCGAGGGATGAGGCTATCGGAAAAGATACCAGGCTCCTTAACCGCCGCCTTTGAGGTGAACTCAACTAAGCAGGTTTGGAGCCTGTGGAATCAACTTAATAAAAAAATCAAGTGTTCTGGTATGGTAACAACTAGACATTGTTACTATACCATCTCTAACTGGGATTTCCTGGCCAACCTCAGTATTGAGGAAGTCTAAGCACTAGGAAAGAATGCTTAAGAAACTTAAACAGCCTAGTTTGTCTCGATTTGTCGGGATTTTTTGAAGCTGTATTCCCTGAAAATCAGCAGAAAAACTGCGAATTTTAACAGATAGGGAATCTCGGTCAAATTGTCAATGTTTAATCCCTATATCTTGAGATAGATTATGCTTTTTCCCCGTTCGAGCGGTATTCTACTCCACCCCACATCCTTTCCCAGTCGATTTGGCGTAGGGGACATGGGAATAGAAGCATATCGGTTTATTGACTTTTTAGTAGAGAGCGACCAGCAATACTGGCAGATCTTGCCGCTGGGCCCGACAGGATACGGCAATTCTCCTTATTCGTGCTATTCAGCAATGGCAGGAAATCCGCTGCTGATTAGCCCAGAACTGCTGCGGGACGAGCAATTGCTCGCAGATGAAGACTTGGCTAATTTGCCAGAATTTCCCCTCGATACTGTAGAGTTCGAGCGGGCGATCGCGCTCAAATTTCCCTTGCTCAAAAAAGCCTGCGAAAACTTCAAGGCCAAAGCATCGCCGATCCAGCAAAAAGAATTCTCAGCTTTTTGCAACAGCAAACACACTTGGCTGGAAGATTATGCCTTATTTATGGCACTAAAAGACTGCTTTGGTGGTGTTAGCTGGAACAATTGGGAACCAGATATTGCCCATCGAAAACCGGAGTCGCTAGAGAAGTGGCGGCAGCAGCTAAATGCTGAGATTTATTACTACAAATACGTCCAGTTTGAGTTTTTCCGCCAGTGGACGGAGTTGAAACGCTATGCCAACTTGCGGGACATTAAAATTATTGGCGATATTCCGATTTATGTAGCTCACGACAGCGCGGATGTGTGGTCTCATCCAGAAACATTCTGCTTGGATGAAGAGACAGGAGAAGCAGCTTTAATGGCCGGAGTTCCTCCTGATTACTTCAGCAATACAGGTCAATTGTGGGGAAACCCAGTCTACAATTGGGAGAAGTTGGAAGCAAATAATTTCCAGTGGTGGGTGCAGCGTTTTGAAGCGATTTTCGATTATGTAGATGTGACTCGGATTGACCATTTTCGAGGATTTGATGCTTACTGGGCTGTGGAGCGCGGACAAGAAAATGCGATCGAGGGAGAGTGGATTAAAGCGCCGGGAACAGCTTTGTTTGAGGTAATTAACGAGAAGTTGGGCGACCTGCCAATTATCGCTGAGGATTTAGGGGTAATTACTCCGGAAGTAGAAGCTTTGCGCGATCGATTCGAGTTTCCGGGAATGAAGATTTTGCAGTTTGCTTTTGGCGCTGGCCCTGGCGATCCTTTTTTGCCTTTCAACTACGTTCGCAACTGCGTAGTCTACACCGGAACTCACGATAACGACACGACTATCGGGTGGTTCAATCAACTGCAACACTACGAAAGAGATGAGGTTCTGCGTTATTTGGGCTGCATCGATCCCCAAGGGATTCACTGGTCTTTAATCCGCATGGCTTGGAGTTCTATTGCTAATTTGGCAGTTGTTCCGTTTCAAGACTTGTTGGGTTTGGGTACTGACGCGCGGATGAATTTTCCGGGGAAAGCAGAGGGAAATTGGGGATGGCGATATCGACCCGAAGCTTTGAATTGGGACGTGCGCGATCGGCTAAAAACTATCACTTATATCTGCGGGCGCACCCCCCATAAAAATTAAAAATTGGGAATTGGGAATTGGGCGAAGCGAAGCTCCGGGATGGGGCATGGGGCATGGGGCATGGGGCATTGGTAATTGACTTTCAAGTAAAAAGGTAAAACTTAAAATAACGCATTTTATCTTTTCACTTTTGCATTACCAATTACCAATTACCCATTACCAATTACCAATTACCAATTCCCCATGCCCGATGCCCGATACCCGATGCCCCATGCCCCATTACCTATTACCCTTCATTTTTAGGCTTTTCTGAAGGCTTAAGTTCGTCGGCTTTCAAAATAACTTTTTTGACAACTCCAGGGGCTCCAAACAATTCGGCCTGTCCGTTATTAACAGCAATCATTACCCCGCCGGCGTTGCCAGCTACAAATACCAATTCCTTTTGGGCCTGCCAAGTGCGTACAGTCCCTGAAGGTAAAAGTCCTTCAAACTCGGTTTTGCCATCGACTTGAATCTGCACCCAGGATTCGGCCTTGAATGTGACGTTAACCATCACCGGTTTATTGCCAGATTTATCTAAACTTTCATCGGCTTTTGCTGCTTCTAGGGCAGTGTAAGTATCCACCTTCTGATTTTTGGTGGCGTTCAAGGACTTGGCAACTAAACGGGCTCGTTCTTGCTCCTGCAGGGCGGGGTCTGGCGCACTTGTAACATTCTTTGTTGTCAGAGAACTTCCCATCAACTGAGACAGGCTATTCACAGAAAAGATAATTAGAAATGTGTAAAACAGGTACAGGTGCATCGGCCGTAACTGGGGCAAATCCTGCCAGGAAACCTTGGTTAGCGATCGAGGTGCTGGTTCGATCGGGAAAAAGTCGGCGAACTGAGCGCCGTCGATCCCCATCGCCTCGGCGTAGCGCTTGATCAAACCCTGAGTGTAGACGGGTTCGGGCAGTTGGTCGAGTTGACCCTCTTCGATCGCTTGCAGCAGATGACACCGAATCCTGGTCACCAGAGCTACTTGTTCCAAGCTAATCGACTGCTGTTCGCGACGTTGGCGGAGTTTAACCCCGATTTCTGCTAGCTTTTCGGCGCGTTCTGCCTCTTGGGAGTGCAACTTTTTCTTAGTGGTTTTGAAGAATAAAAAAAATAAATTCTTTGTCATATGCTGTGCTCTTTGACGTTTACCGGCACATTGATTGATGTTAGGTTGACTAGACTCCATAAAAAAATAATTTCCGAATTTGTAAGGGAGCGGCAGCAGCCCACTGCTAATATTGGCTCTGACGGCGGCTGCAATTGAATCGAGCCTATGGCTGTGCGGTGCAGGTGCACCACTGGATATCCCAACTGCTCGGCGGTTCGGCGAATCTGTCGGTTTCTCCCTTCGGAGAGAATGACTTCCAACATGGTTTGGTCGCGGATGCGATCGAGCACTCGAACTTGAGCTGGCATAGTCTTTCTGCCGGACAAGATGATACCCTGACGCCATGCTTGCAATACTGATTCAGGAGGATGCCCCTGCACCCAAACTTGATAAGTTTTCGATACCGAGTGGCGCGGATGGGTCAAACAAAATGTCAGCTTACCATCATTGGTGAGCAGCAGTGCGCCCGTAGAATCTGCATCTAAGCGTCCTACTGGGTGGATGCCTTGACCAGAGCGCAGTTGGGGCGGCAGCAGGTCAAGAACTTTCGATCGATCCCTCGGATCGCTGCAAGTGGAAACTACCCCTGCGGGTTTGTTGAGCAGCAGATAGACTAACTGCGGACGTTCTGTTGCGGTGACGGGGACTCCATCGACTTCGATGCGATCGCGATCGGGATTCGCTTTTTGTCCTAACTGAACAATATTGCCATTGAGTCGCACTCGTCCAGCTAGAATCATCTGTTCAGCTTGACGGCGAGAAGCAATCCCCCACTGGGCGAGGATTTTTTGCAGCCTTTCATCCATAAGGCATCTTTGCTTCGTAAAGTTGTCGGTTCGATTGCAGCGCTGCTAAATCTTGACAGGATTTAGCAGGGCTATAGGTACAAATATTACCACAAAATTGGGTGGAGCGTAGCGGAGGTCTAAAGCCCCGTCCTTATAGGACGGCTTTAATTAAGGGTCTACCTGATAAGCATTCAAGCATTTAATATCTATTTTTCAAATTTCCTTGCATTCTCTTTAAAATAGAGTAGAATAATAATTCTGCCACAGGTAGAATAACCGCCGATACACATGAGACACTAAGCTCAAACGACGGGTCGGAAAACAATAATGGTTAGTGGGTGGCGAAAACCACGAAAAACATAGCTAGGCTGACTAATGTCAGCCCAAATCAGAAAAGTAAATTTTGGGAAGTTAAAACGTACCGTAGGGCATCCGGTAACATGAGAAGTAATTCTCGAACGCTTGGGGAGATCAAACCCTCTGGGACTAACTAAATTAGGCTCGATCTTTGGTTCCTTTGAACGGATATTTGGTTTAAGTATTGCCGCAAGGATAGCTAGTTTTAAGGTGTGTCGCTAGAACCAAGAATCCCCACGCCTTGATAGCTGGGGAGTGTCAAAGGAAGAGTTTGAGTTCGGATGTTTCAGTTTTCCGTCATAGTCTGGAAACTGGCGATCGGGTTTTCCAGAGCCGGCGAGGTAAAGTTATATTTCCGTGTTTGAATATTAAGGTTAATTCACTCTTCTCAAATTGTTTATGGCTGTCGATCGCAACTCTCGTGAATTCCATAACGGCTCTGCCGGTGTCTGTCAACTAGAAACTACCAGTCTCGATCGAGGAGTCGCAGATACCGCCCTGGGGTCAAGGTAGCCGGATCGCGAGTGCGGTGCTGTCTCCGGCGGTGCAGTTGTGGCTACGATCGCAAGTTCAGCAGGTGTCCGAGTTGAGGGTGAAAATTGAGGGGAGCGATCGACAAATCTTCAGTGGAGCAATCCCCAAAGTAACGGCTGCTGCTCGCGGTGCAGTGTATCGAGGAATGCACCTGACATCCGTCGCCCTAGAGGGTGCTGGCATTCGCGTTAACCTCGGTCAAGTTATCAAGGGCAAACCACTCCGCCTCTTAGAATCCTTTCCCGTATTCGGCGTTTTACGGCTGATTCAAGCCGATCTAAATGCGTCGCTGAAAGCACCTTTGCTTGCGGATGCTTTGAGCGAATTTTTGCTGCCTCTTTTGCCATTGACCGATCGGGAACAGCCCCTAAAATTGGAAAATTCACAAATCGCAATTGACGCAGGTTTATTGACACTTTCGGCTGTAATTTTGCGCGCTGGCGGTATGCAAATACCTTTTGTATTGCGGACTGGTTTGCGGATGGCTAGCAGTCACGAATTGATGTTTGAAAATCCAGAAATAGAGTTGTCACAAGAATTAAATAGGAATATTTTAAAGAGTTTTAAAATTGATTTCGGGCCAGAAGTCGAGATTGAGGAATTAACTTTGAATCCGGGGGAAATAGTTTGTCGGGGCGGAATTAGAGTTTTGCCTTAGTTAGTTAACTGTGGGCTGTGGGCTGTTGACGGTTGGCTGTTGACTGTGGGCTGTTGACTGTTGACTGTTGACTGTGGGCTGTTGACTGTGGGCTGTTGACTGTTGACGGTTGGCTGTTGACGGTTGACGGTTGACGGTTGACTGTTGACTGTTTTCATTCCCAAAGCCCAAGGCCCAAGGCCAAGGCCCAATGACCAATTACCAATGACCAATTACCAATGACCAATGACCAATTACCAATGACCAATGCCCAATGACCAATTACCAATGACCAATTACCAATGACCAATGACCAATGACCAATGACCAATGACCAATGACCAATGACCAATGACCAATGACCAATTACCAATGACCAATTACCAATGACCAATTACCAATGACCAATGCCCAATAACCAATAACCAATAACCAATTCCCAATAACCAATTCCCAATGACCAATTACCAATGACCAATTACCAATGACCAATGCCCAATAACCAATAACCAATAACCAATGCCCAATAACCAATGCCCAATTCCCAATTCCCAATTCCCAATTCCCAATTCCCAATTACCGATTGATTAGATAAGAGTCGATCGCGGGCAAGAGTAAAGTCACAAAATAGTAGACTAACGGGGCGGTAAAAACATAACTGTCCGTGCGATCGAGAATGCCACCGTGACCGGGGATCAACTGCCCCGAATCCTTAACACCAGCGTCTCGCTTCATCATCGACTCAGTTAAATCGCCTAACAAACTAGCAACGCCAATCAACAGACCAAAAGCAGCCCCAGTATAGGGCCACCCCGGCCAATTCAAATACCAAGACCCGGCTGCTCCCACTGCTATGCTGCCACAAACCCCAAATACCGCACCTTCAACGGTCTTTTTGGGGCTGATGTGGGAAAGGCTAGTGCGGCCGAAGAATTTGCCGACAAAATAAGCCCCAATGTCGGCGGCCCAGATACAGAAAAAGGCTAGCAGTAGCGAAGTCAATCCCAAAGATATATGATTGAGGTTTGCCCAAGACAGCGGCGGGTAAATGTGCATCGGCGAATTGCTTGCCACTGCTTGTCCCAATCCGGTTGTGGCTTGATAAACTGGGTCAAGTCCGACTCGCAGCCGTATCCAATAGCTGGGCAAATAACCGCCGTAGAATAATCCTAAAATAGAAGCGGCAATATCGGCGATCGTCGATAACTTAGGCTGGAACAGCAGGTAGAAACAGATGAAGGTTCCCGCTAGGGGAAACATCGCATCTACGAGTTGTGGTGCAAGGGCGGCGGTAATTAGCAGAACTTGACTGACAACTAAGGTAGTTTTGGCAGCAGGTGCAATCCCCTTAGCACGGGCTAGTTGAAAATATTCTAATTGGCCTAGGTAGACGATGATCCCGAAGCCGATGGTGAAGTACCATCCTCCTAAAATAATCATTCCCAAAGCAAGGACGATCGCAACTATTCCACTCAGGATACGAGACCAAGGCATAAAATGAATTTCTCTTGCAGACGGCGGCGGGTTATTCGATTTTGGATTTGGGATTTTAGATTTGGGATTTTTGTAGGGCACGGGTTCTTCCCCCATCGGTCATCCAAATATCTCAAGTCAGGCGGTCAATCCAGCTATGGTTGCCCTTACTCTTAGTATGAAGGTTAACGGGACTTAAAAAAGGTTAAGAATTACATTTAGTCATTAGTCATTAGTCATTAGTCATTAGTCATTAGTTATTGGTGATTAGCTAGAGGCCGGGAAGCCCCACGCCATAAGCTGTAAACCCTCTCGATTCTATCAAGGCTACAGAAAGCCGTCGCATTTATGCCTAGGGTTGTTTACCCTGATGACTAATGACTGCTGACTACTGACTAATCTATCTTTTCGCCGCTGAGAATAAATATGGGATTGACGGCGGCAAAGGTTTGACTGAGGCCGCGAGTCTCTAAGCGGTTGACGGCGGACTGGACTACTTCGATGTTGCGGACTTGCAATTCGGCGAACCCTTCGGAAAGGGCGTAAAGATTCTCTAAATTGCCTGCTGTGGCCACAACTCGACCGTGGGGTTGCAAGTACCCCCAGACTTCTTGGAGAATGGCTTTAATGGGGCGACCTCCTTCGATGCAAACTCGGTGTGGGGGTTTTGACAGATTTTTGAGGCATTCCGGGGCGCTACCTTCTATGACTTCTACGTTGTTGAGATCGAAGCGATCGCAATTTCTGCGAATCAAGTTTGCTACCTCTTCGTCCCTTTCTATGGCGATAACTCGACCTTTGGGACACAGCAAACCTGTTTCTACGGCGATCGTACCAGTACCTGCGCCAATGTCCCACACCACTGAGTCTGCTTGCAGCCGCAGGTGAGAAATTAACAGCAGTCGGACTTCTCGTTTACTCATGGGAATACCCGGTAAACGTTCAAATAAATCGTCTGGGATACCAGGAGTGACGTAGGGCCAAAGCATAGTTTTATTTTAAATTGAACGAAGAAGGAAGAGGGCAGAAGAAGGAAGAGGGAAGAGGGAAGAAGGAAGAGGGAAGAAGGAAGAAGGAAGAATTTCTTCCTATGCCTTGACTTTTTCCTATTTCTTTCCTTCATATCTACTGTCGCACAACCTTGAGAGTTTGGATGTTGGGATCGCTACAACCTGTGATTTTTCCGCCGGCGGCCTGGATTTGTTGCAGGTATTCAAGGGCTTTTGAGGTAATGACTTCACCAGGCATTAGGACTGGTATTCCTGGGGGGTAAGGACAGATGAGTTCGGCACTGAGGCGATCGACTGCTTTGTCTGCTGCTACTGTTTCCGTTGGGGAAAAGAAGGCATCCCGGGGGGAGATTGGGGAGAGTGGGGGAGTGGGGGAAGGGGAGTGGGGGAGGGAAGGATGGGAAAAATCTTCTTTCTTGCTTTTTGCTTTTTCCTTAAACATCCATCCATTAAATCCGTTAAATCCGCTACACAATCCGTTGCCGAACTCCCTTCCTGCTAAAAAAGTAAAACCTTTAACTAGATTTTCAATATCTGATTCTGTATTTCCCAAGCTGATAATAAATGTTAGATGTTGCGGCATTGGCAATTCTGCGGTGACACCGAATTGAGAGTGCAGAATTTCATCTGCTGCAAATCCTGTGATTCCTAAATCTGATACTTTTACTGTTACCCTGGTTTGGTCTAACTCGGCAAAACCCGGTGTATTTAATGGTTCTAAAACTGATAAACCCGGAATTTGAGATATGCCCGATCGCGCTTTTTCTGCTAGCTGTAAAGTTTGCGCCATTAACTCTTTGCCGTGGAGTGCGATTTGTTGGCGGGCGGCGTCTAGGGATGCTAATAGTATATAACTCGGACTGGTGGATTGTACTAGCTGTAATGCTCTATTTAGTTTTTGGCTATCTACCCTAGAACCCTTAAGGTGTAGCATCGATGCTTGTGTCATTGCACCGAGGGTTTTATGGATTGATTGTACTGTTAAATCGGCACCGGCTGAGAGTGCTGGTTCTGGCAAGTTTGGATGAAAGTTAAAGTGCGCGCCGTGGGCTTCATCTACTAATAATGGTATGTTGTATTGATGGGTAATTTTGGCGATCGCCCGCAAATCTCCACAAACCCCGTGATAAGTTGGGTAAACCACCATGACTGCTTTCGCATCGGGATGTTGTTTTAATGCTGCTGCTGTGGATGCGGCTGTGATGCAGTTGGCAATATCCCAATCCGAGTTGTACTCTGGATTGACAAAAATTGGAATTGCGCCGGATAAAATCAAACCAGAAATTGCCGATTGATGGATATTTCGAGGTAGGATAATTTTATCTCCAGGCCCGCAAGTCGCGACAATTGCCGCGATGATTCCGCAAGTCGAACCGTTGGCTAAAAACCGAGTATATTCGGCTCCAAATGCCTCAGCAGCTAGATTTTGAGCTTCTGCAATTACGCCCTCTGGATTAAAGAGATTATCTAATTCTGGTAATTCTGGCAGGTCCGATCGAAATACTGCGGCCCCCAACAAGTCAACCAGCGGCCCAGATATTCCTTGGCCGCCTTTGTGTCCGGGGGCGTAAAATGGGGAGTGAGGGTGATTTGTGCGATCGCGCAAAGCATCTAATAAAGGCGTGTTTGTTTGAGAGTTCATCGCTGATTCGCTTCATCCTGATTGGATTATTTTATTCCTGGACGCATAGGGGCTCAGAAACCGGGTTTTTATCGAATCTACGGGCTGCAACAAGTATTTTCGCAAAAACCAGGTTTCGAGGTGTCAAAGTGCGTCCATTAAGCTAATACAGGCTTCCCAGTCAATATAACTTGTTCGATAATATCAGCAGCTTTCTTGACTCCGCCCGATCGCACAATTGCCTCTTGCATCTCGATCGCCCTTTGTTTATACGACTCTTGGGTGAGCACTTTCACAATTGCCGATCGCAATTTAGTCACACTCAATTCCTTCAAAGCAACCACTTCACCCACACCCGTATAAGCAATGCGCGCCGCCACTCCCGGCCCATCATTCATCACAGGAATTGCCACCATTGGGACTCCATTGCTCAAAGATTCCAAAGTTGTATTCATCCCGGCGTGAGTAATCGTGAGAGTGGCTTTTTGCAGCAGTTCTAATTGCGGTGCATAGCCAACAACGAGCGGATTTCCGGGCAAGGGCGGCAAGGATTCGGGAGTCGCACCTGCGCCGAGAGATATTACCAATTGGGCATCTAATCCTTCACAAGCGGAGGCGATCGTTTGAAAAAATTCCGGCAAGCGATTTATAATTGTTCCCATTGAGGCATAAATCAATGGTTTGTCAGTTAATTGTTCAAATGGAAAAGGCACTGGTTTGCGAGTAGCTGGATTGTGATAAGGGCCCGTGAAATGGAAATGTGGGGGTAGTTTTTGCCTGGGAAACTCGAATTTAGCCGGCTGCTGGCTGATTTGAGCCAGTTTAGAGTAATAATCATTCCGGTTAGAGTACAGAGGTAATTTCCATTGGCGGCGAGATTCGGCGATCGTCTCTCGAATCGGCTTGGTAAGCAAATTGAGTAACTGATAGCCGATTTGGTTGCGTAAGCGCCCTTTCCAAGTTGGACTATATTGCCAAGTAGTAACAATAGGCGGAATGTTTGGTTCTCGATTTAAGAGCAACGCACTGCAAACTGTGATAAAAGGAATGTTTAGAAATTCTGCAATTGTTCCTCCTTCAAGTGAAATTTGGTCTACGAGTAGAGCTTCTATACTAGCTTTTTTAATAGCGGTTGGCGCGTCTCTGAGAATAGCAGCTAATCTTTTATGACCTGCTTTAAGACTATATTGCAAGGCAGCCAGTCCGCTGAGTTTTCCTCGTTGGGTAAACTCTTCTGCGTTTGAGCCAACGGGAAATTCATCTTCAGCGAATGGCTGGAATTCTAATCCGCTGGCTAAGGTGGTGACTTGAGCATCGAGGAAGCCCAATACTGTAACTCGATGGCCTCGGCGAAGCAGTTCGCGGCCTAAAGGTATCATGGTGTTGAGGTGGCCGGTGCCGGCTGGACAAATAATGCCGAAGTGTGTCATGAGTAAAGGCTCCGCGTGAGGTTAATTTTTTTTATTGTAGTCGGATGAGTGGTTTGTATTGGGCGTTGGGCGATCGATCTTCTTCGTGAGAGCTTACTCTTGTGAGACGTTTAAATTATGTTTTAATTGAAAGCTAAATTTAAGATTGTTTGTGAGGTCGATCGCAAAAACCGAGTTTCCCCAAAGTCCCCAATCTTTTTGATGAATATGGGACTTAAAAAAAACTGGTTTTTGTGTAAATTATCAATTAATTGAAGTTGAGCGCAGTCTCTTTACAAACGTTAACAGCATCCAACTCTGTGTATTTCCCGTCAGAGTATTCGGCCCTGACATCAAAAATACAGCCCGCATCCGAGCCACCGTAGTCAGCTTGATTCCACTCAAAGTCTTCTTTTTCCCGATCGGGAATGGGGCCGTCTAGCTCGTTTTGTCCCCAAGTATCCTTATCGGGAGGAGACATAAAAACGGCTGTCATCGTCTTACCGCTGTTGTTAACTACGGAAATTTTGATCGTCTGAGCGAAGACGCTAGCTGCTGTCAGCGCCACCAGGGGCAGCGACAGCCCCGCAGCGATCGCTACTTTGCTTAACAACTTGTTAACCATTGAGCCATCTACCTCAAGTTAGATATTTATTCAAGCTTAGCTTTAGAAGTGAGAAAGGGCAAGTTCAGATACAGCGTATTCCAGGTTGAGCAAGTAGGGACTTAGGCAATGCCCATAGGTGTCAACAACCAGGCTAAAACCCTTGAAAAATCTCGTTTTCACGCCGAGTCTAGATCCCCCTAAATCCCCCTTAAGAAGGGAGTAGGGTGTGAGTAGGGGTTGACTTTGATCTATTTCCGGTTCCCCCCTTCTTAAGGGGGGCTAGGGGGGATCGAGGCCTAATCGTCAAAGAGTAGACAGGTATTACGTTTGACGTTAAGTTGACACCAATAAACTCTTAGAGTGTCCCTACAGGGATTAATCTGTATATTGCTATTGCTTATGATATTTTGATACAGTTATATGTTTGTACATAGCTATGCTTACCGCCGGAATTGTCGGATTGCCTAATGTTGGCAAATCTACCTTGTTTAATGCTTTGGTTGCTAATGCCAAGGCGACTGCTGCTAATTTTCCTTTCTGTACGATCGAACCAAATACGGGTATCGTAGCAGTCCCTGACGATCGCTTGAAGGTGCTCAGCAAGATTTGCAATTCCGCGCAAACAGTGCCGACGCGGATGGAGTTTGTGGATATTGCGGGTTTGGTAAAGGGTGCGAGTCAGGGAGAAGGATTGGGAAATCAGTTTTTGTCTCATATTCGGGCCGTAGATGCGATCGCCCACGTTGTCCGCTGTTTTGACAATGATGATATCATTCACGTTGCGGGTTCTGTCGATCCAGTCCGAGATATTGACATCATCAATCTCGAATTAATTTTAGCAGATTTAGCTCAAATTGAACGCAGGCTCGATCGCACTCGCAAGCAAGCCCGCAACAATAAGGAAGCTCAGGCAGAAGTAGACGTGCTCGAAAAATTGGTCGCGGTTTTGAATGCGGGTAAACCAGCGCGACAGTACAGTTTTACTGATGAGGAAGCTGAGTTAGTTAAAGGTTTGGAATTACTAACAAACAAACCAATTATCTATGCTGCCAACGTGTCTGAGGACGATTTGGCAACAGGAAATAGCTATGTCGAACAAGTGCGAGAAATAGCAGAAGCAGAAAATGCTAAGGTTGTCATAGTTTCGGCGCAAGTTGAGTCAGAATTGGTGGACTTATCAGAGGAAGAACGGGCGGATTTCCTAGAATCTCTGGGGGTGAAAGAAGGTGGCTTAAAATCTCTGATTCGAGCTACTTACGAATTATTGGGTTTGCGGACTTATTTTACTAGCGGGCCAAAAGAAACTCGCGCTTGGACGATTATCGCGGGGATGTTAGCACCGCAAGCTGCGGGGGTGATTCACTCTGATTTTGAGCGGGGTTTCATCCGGGCAGAAACTGTGGGTTATGAAGATTTAGTTGCTACGGGCGCGATGAATGCGGCTAAGGAAAAAGGCCTGGTTCGCAGTGAAGGTAAAGAGTATGTTGTACAGGAGGGGGATGTGCTGTTGTTCCGATTTAATGTTTAGCTTTTTTAAGGAGATTGGCACATGGATATCACTTCGCTGGCCATTGCTTGGCTAGTTACTTCGGTGAGCTTTTTTATCATTTCCAAGTTGCCGCTGGGGGTGGAAATTGACAGTTTTGAAAAAGCGATGATTTCGGCTGCGGTTTTTGGATTGGTGAATGCTTTGGTTCGGCCGCTTTTTGTTGGACATTTTGGACCATTTGCGTTGCCAACTTTTAGCTTGTTTGCGATTGTTATCAATGCTGCTATCTTTGGATTAGCGGCTTGGCTAGTGCATGGATTTCGCTTGCGGTGGGGAATTTGGAGTGCTTTACTGGGGGCGATCGCCCTCGGTTTTGTTAACTCTTTGCTCTATCAGGTGTTGGGGACACTCCCTAGGGTAAGGTAGGTAAAAGTTACAGTATTCACTTGTAGGGTGCGTCCCTGGGATATTTTCAAGTTTCAGAAGTAGATGGATGGCGACGCACCTTACAGTATTCACTTGTAGGGTGCGTCCCTGGGATATTTTCAAGTTTCAGAAGTAGATGGATGGCGACGCACCTTACAGCATTGATATCAATGTCGTGCTAACGGTTAACTATCAGGCTCAAAACCCTCTCTGTTCCTCCTATTTTCAACTGGCCAATCTGCATTTTCACCGCCAATGATTAGCTCTTCCACCGTCACAAATTCTTTGCTGAGTTGCTGGAAAACATTAATCAAAACATCGAGTCCGATCGCATCGCTAGTGCCCAAATCAAACCAGCATCGAGCCCAAACTCCCTCATACTCAATCTCTCCCATATTGTGCATCAAAGCCATCATGCTTTGGTCAGCTAGATGAACATCGTAATCCATGTCACTGATATCTAAGCCCTCATCTTGCACTTGCAGGTTTTCGGCATTAAATCCTCCTAGTTTTCCCAAGAAAAACCAAGAGTCAAACACCTCTTCAATATACTGTTTTTCACCATTGGAAGGCACATTGATGAACTTCAGCCAAATCCATAGGTCAAATGGATTAAATTCGCGAAACTGTACTTGCATCAAGTTTTATCTTTTGTTATTTGACAACCGCCAAGACGGTTAGGACATTCTCAATCGCTCAAATGCAGTAACTGCATTTCCACATCAATCTTCTTGCTTCTTCCTGATTTGTACCCTGAGCGAAGTCGAAGGGTCAAAGGGTCGGAGGGTCGGAGGGTCGGAGGGTCGAAGGGCTTTCTTCCTTTTGTTTATAGTGGTGGTAAGGCCGCCGGTCCCCAGATACCATCTGCATCTCGAATTTTATCGCGCATCGGGTCGCAGTCGCGAGATTTGCTGTCGAGACGGTTGCGGGTTCTGCACTGCTGGAAGAAAATTTCTGCCACTAAGGTTCTGGGTAACTGCTCTGGTTTTGCTAAGGCTGCATCGAAGTTTTTTCTAGCTTCTTCTAGTAAAGTTTTATTATATTCTTTACCGTCTTTCCCCTTAGCCTGATCGAATAAAATTTGTGCTTTTAGATAAAGAATTTCTGGATTTTGGGGTGTTTCTGCAAGTGCTTTGTTGGCAAATTCTAGGGCTGGATCGTATTTCTTTAGGTCTCGATAGCCTACGGCCATTCCCCGATAGGCTAAGTAGCGGGGAGAGGCTTTTTGTTCTAGTCTTTGAATTGCTTCGCTGGCGTTGGAAAAGGGCAGGTTTGTGGCTAGAATTAAATCCATGTAGCCTTTGATTAAGTTGAGTTCTGGGTCGTTGGGAGCTATTTTTTCGGCGGCATCTAGATATTGAAATACGACTCGCAGTTTGTTGAGTGCTTGGGGTGCGCCTTGGGCTGTTCCTGATTTGGCTATGACATTAGCTCCTTCTAGAAAGTGACCTGCTGCTGTATAAATGTTGCCGCGCAGAGGATTGGTTTTGCTCAATTGTTCGCCGACTTCGCGGGTTTTTTGCGCGTAGGAATTCATCGAGTTTAAGTCTTGCTCGATGTAGGATAGGGAGGCTGCCATTGCATAGGCGAGTGGCTCGTTTGGTTCGGAGGATAGTGCTTGTTGAACTTGAGTTTTTGCTGTTTTGTAGTTTCCTTGCTGAAACATTGTTTTGAAGGCGGTTTCGGTTTTGGGCCCGATCGCCTGTGGGTTACTTCCGCGAAAGGGATCGCCCGCTAATGCTGAGTTGATGCAGATGCTCAGGGCGATCGCCAGTGGGGCGATCGCCCCCACAGTCTGTTTATTTCTGCTAATTTGCTTGCCAAGGGACGCTAAAATGGTTTGGATCATAGTCAATTCTCTGAAGGCAATAAATTGTGAACTGGGAATCTGAAAGTTGAAAGTTCAGACTTTCCGGCCCCGACTAAAAAGCGATCGGATGCTCTTGATTTTTTCTGGCTATTGCTCTATAATCTAATAATGGGAGTATGAGCATTTATCAAAATTTTGCACATATTTCCATTGTTAAACTATACCATCAATCGAGCTAAAAATCAAGGGGGAAAGCTCGAAAAAAAGGCCGATTTTTGTAAAGATTTATGTAAAAATTATGTAAAATCATTATGGGCGATCGGCAAAAGCCAGAAAAAGCCAGTCTTGAACAGGCAAGATGCCTGTTCCACAATAATTATGACTAATGACTAATGACTAATGACTAATGACTAATGACTAATGACTAATGACCAATAACAACTACCGTTAATGCTTAATCTAAAAAACCTAGTCTATCATCCTACAGCCTGTCCGAATGCGATTCTCAAAAATATTAACTTAGAACTGCCATCGCAGCAAATGGGGCTGATTGTCGGCCGCAGCGGCTCAGGCAAAAGTACGCTATTAGAAATATTAGCAGGTTTAGCAGAAAAAACTAGCGGGGACATCCGCTGGCGCGAACAAGAATTAACTCCTGAACACTTGCAACAGTTAGGAGGTTTAGTATTTCAGTTTCCAGAAAGGCATTTTTGCGGAGGCACAATTTTAGAAGAATTGCGATTAGGGCACCCGGAATTAGGACAAGAACAAATCAACAAAGCAATGGGTGAAGTGGGACTAGGACATTTGCCGCTGCGGGCTTCCCCCCACGCTTTGAGCGGAGGCCAACAGCGACGGGTGGCGCTGGCGGTGCAGCTAATTCGCCAGCCGCATTTGCTGCTGTTGGACGAACCGACGGCGGGTTTGGATTGGTCGATGCGGCGACAGTTGGTAAGCTTGTTGAGTAAGTTAAAAAATCACTGGACTTTGTTGATTGTCACTCACGATGCTAGCGATTTATTGAGCGTTGCAGATCGATTTTGGACTTTAGACCACGGGGATTTGCAGGAAGTCGATCGGGCAAAATTAGAAGCTAAGGAAACGAGCTTTGTTAGTCATTAGTCATTAGTTAGTAGTCATTGGTCATTAGTTAGTAGTCATTGGTCATTGGTCATTGGTTATTAGTTGAGAGTAGGTCAAGAAAAAGTAGGAAGAGAAAATGAATGAGATTACAAGGCCTGTGCTACCGGAGATGAATGAGTTGTGGCTGGAATCCCTTAATTGGCTGCCGGATGAATCACAACAGCAACAATTTCAGCGACTGTATGAATTAATTGTTGAGGGAAATCGCTATTTGAATTTAACTCGAATTACTGAGCCGATAGAGTTTTGGGAAAAACATTTGTGGGATTCTCTGCGGGGAATTGCGAGGCTGCTGCCAGCTAATGACAATTTAGGGGAAAATCGCGAATTTCCCGCACAGTCGGTGCTCAAAGCGATCGATATCGGGACTGGTGCGGGTTTTCCGGGTTTGCCTGTGGCGATCGCCCTGCCGCATTTATCAGTTACTTTGCTAGATTCTACCCGCAAGAAAATTGATTTCTTGGACAAAGTTTTGCCATCATTAACTATCAAAAATGCGGCAACTTTGCTGGGGAGATCCGATGAAATTTGGCGACAACCCCATCACAAAGCAGCTTACGATCTGGCGTTGCTCAGAGCAGTTGGATCAGCCTCTGTTTGTGCTAAATATGCCCTACCTTTCCTGAAAAATGGCGGTTTAGCTGTACTTTATCGAGGTAATTGGACGGCGGAGGAAGAGGCCCAGTTACAAAGTGCGATCGGGCCTTTGGGCGGCAAAGTTGAGTCAGTCGAAGCATTCACAACACCCGTGAGTCAGGGCACGCGGCACTGCGTTTACTTGCGAAAAGTTGTACAGCAATTAGAACGTCCTGCTCTTTAGTAGGGACACGGCACTCCCTCCGCTTGCGCTCCGCCCATTGGTGTCAACTTAACGTCAAACAGACAGTCTTTCTTGTTTGTATCGAACTGGGAGATCCCCCCTAACCCCCCTTAATAAGGGGAGTAGGGGGTGGGACAAGAAATATTCTCAAAGTCCCCCTTCTTAAGGGGGATTTAGGCAGGGCTGTTTCATTCTCTTGTAGGGGCCGCCGCCCGTGGCGGCCCCAATCCCTGAAACACCTAGCAAATCGTGGATGGGGAGGGTACGGAGGCGCTACCCCTACAAAACCCTCGTTTTCCTGAGAATGAAACAGCCCTGCCTTAATAAGGGGAGTAGGGGGTGGGACAAGAAATATTCTCAAAGTCCCCCTTCTTAAGGGGGATTTAGGGGGATCTAGACTTAGGTAAAAGCGATATTTATCAGGAGTTTCAGGCTTAAGTTGACACCAATGGGCACTGCCATGTCCTGTATTTCATCTAATTAAAAACCGCTAAATCGCCTTTTCGTAACGCTTGTTAACTTCAGTCCAATTAACAACATTCCACCAAGCTTTTAGATAGTCAGCGCGCAAGTTTTGGTATTTCAGATAATAAGCGTGTTCCCAGACATCATTACCCATAATTGGATAATTCCCATCCATTAAAGGAGAGTCTTGATTGGGAGTAGTTGCAATCTGAAGTTTGCCTGCTTTTGTGCGGACTAACCACACCCAACCGCTGCCAAAACGCTTTGTACCTGCGTCATTGAATTTTGCTTTAAAAGCATCAGCACTACCGAAACTTTGTTTAATTGCTGTTGCTAAACCACCTGTGGGTTCACCACCACCTTTGGGACTCATGATTGCCCAAAACATACTATGATTTACGTGTCCGCCACCATTATTGCGAACTGCTGTGCGAATATCTTCCGGGACTTTGCTCAAATCCCGCAGCATATCTTCTGCACTCATATTTTTTAGTTGCGGGTATTTGCTAACAGCATCGTTGAGGTTTTTAACGTAGGCGGCGTGGTGTTTGTCGTGGTGAAATTGCATTGTCCGCGCATCGATGTGCGGTTCTAAGGCCTTGTATTCATAAGGCAGAGGTGGGAGTGTAAAAGGCCCTGGAGTTTGGGCGATATTGGTTGCTTTTGCAATTTGACTTGCTTGGGATACATTATTTGCTGACGCTCGATCAGCACCTGCGGTAAGAGCTCCGACGCTAGCAGTCAGTAAATACAAGAAATCTCGACGTTTAAGAGTCATAAAATGTAACTAGGTGAATTATTAACTGTTTGATCTCAGATTCAAGCAAAATGGGAACGAGTTTAGATCGAAAAGTGCAATCGCCCAAATGGATGAGACGGATGGGTGATGTTTGTTAGAACACCTCAAGTATACGCTAATGGGGTGCGTGTAAATAAGCCTCACATACTCCGGCTAACAAATCCGGTTTCTGTCTCGAAACCGGGTTTTTTTGATATTATTCTTTGGATAAGCGTTGAACAGCTTCACCTCCAAAAAGTCGATCGGCTCTTTTAAGAATACCTGGAATTATAGCAGCATTGGGGCTGTGGGCGAGACAGCGGCGCAAGTCTAATTCATCGGTGCGATCGGCTTTTTTGCCAGGGAACCAGTGGCCGCCGTTGCCAAGCAGATTGTAGCGCATTTTGCAATAGTCGATCGTATCGTAAGCCTGCGCTAAATTCCATAGCCATAAAATCACATAAATATTAATATTTCCAGGAGTGTTTTCTATAGTTGGTAAACCAATATGCCAAGTCTTAAACCAATCTTCTCCTAATTGATTAATTGCTGCTGTTTCCAACCTTGCTAATATCGGCGGCAAAAGTTCATCGGCTCTATCTAACAATTCTACAGCTTTCAGATGTTCGTTGAAATCTTGAGGTTTTGCTGCACCCAAACTCAAAGTGTGTACTTGCGGATGGGACAAACAAAACAAATCGTTAAACACCATCGGACTCAGAGGATAGCACAAGTCTATCAATTTTTGGGGCGGATTATAAAGTTTACCGCCTTTGTCGGAAGGACTGATAATAAAAACGCCCATGTCGTGAAGTTTAGCAGCTTCAATTGCCGGCCAATTAATTTGATTGATGTAGTACCAGTGCAGGTTAACATAATCGAATTGATTGGTTTCAATTGTTTTGACAATCACATCTGTCTGGCCGTGAGTTGAAAAACCGATAAACCGAACTTTGCCCTCTGCTTGCAATTCTTTGGCAACATCCATGCAGCCGCCCGGACGTATAGAATCCTCTAGCAATTCCCATGTATTAATGCCATGTAGGGACAGCAAATCGACGTATTCTAGTTGCAAATAAGCTAAGGATTTATCAAATTCTTCGCGAAATTCCTGGGGGTTATGTTGAATAGTAACTTTAGTTTGAACTATCAATTTTTCACGGGTAAATGTCGGCAATATTAACCCCAATTGCATCTCAGAAGTGCCGTAACCGCGAGCAGTTTCTATGTGATTGATGCCGCATTCTACAGAGTAGCGAATAGTTGCTTCTAGATTTTGTTGATTGTCAGGTGGAATTTCATTGGCTGGTACGTCTTGCCATTTGTATTGATATCTCATGCCGCCGCAGGAAAAGACAGGCATGGATAATTCTGTACGACCAAATCTGCGATATTGCATCATGGTTAAAGTTATAGAATAAGGAAGAAGACCCTTCGAATTCGCTAGAACAGGCAAGATGCCTGTTCCACAAAGAGTTTTTGACTACTTGTGTGCACCATTTTCAAGAACAGGCAAGATGCCTGTTCCACAAAGAGTTTCTGACCAACCGTGGGCAAGTTTTGACTATTTAGAAATCTCGCGCACTACAGGTTTTCCATCCTTGATTTCGCCAACCAAAACTAAATCTGTGCAGTTGACAAACAAGCCATTTTCTAACACGCCGGGAATGTTATTCAAAGTTTTTTCTAATTCCCCAGGGTTGTCTAGGTTATCAAATTGAACATCAATTACCATGTTACCTTGGTCGGTAATTACTGGGCCTGCTTTTCTGATTCCCATGCGGAGTTCTGGTTGGCCTCCCAATTTTTCAATGGCGCGGGTGACAGGTGCGATCGCCATCGGTATCACTTCGATTGGTACTCGAAAAGTAGAACCCAATTTATCTACCATTTTGGAACTGTCAACTACCACAATAAACTGAGTTGCGAGATAATCGACAACTTTTTCGCGAGTGTGGGCTGCGCCACCACCTTTAATTAAGTTTAGGTGCGGATCGACTTCATCAGCGCCGTCAATAGCCACATCTATTCTGTCAATTTCATCGAGTGTTGTCAGCGGTACTCCGTATTGTTTGGCTAACACTTCGGATTGAAAAGATGTGGGTACTCCTTTGATATCTTTGAGTTGACCTGATTTTATGCGATCGCCCAGGGCCTGAATAGTATAAGCTGTAGTTGACCCCGTACCGAGTCCGACAATCATACCCGACTGTACGCGATCGGCGGCAGCAAAGCCGACTTGCTGTTTCATCAATTTTACGGGGTCTTGTTCTGTGGTCATGTTAGATACTCCTCAATAATTTTAAGATTATAGCATTTATGGATTTAATGAACCACAGAGAGCGCAGAGAACACAGAGAGGAAGAGGAAGAGAGGAAACTCGCAAATTATTTCAAGTTGGTCTACAATAAGTTTTTCATTGCTTGGGAACTTCTCTCTTTCTTCTCTGTGCCCTCTGCGCCCTCTGTGGTTAAATAAAAAAAATCTAGTTCACAAATCCGCGAATAATTGCCATAATGAATAATATTACTATCAAAACTGTAAGAGTGGCAGAACAAATGATCGCGGAGTCGTTGGTGGATTTAGAGGCAGCTCAAACTTATTTCCAAAAGGCAAACGGGCTGAAAGATGCAGGCTGGCTTGATCGGGCGATAGAGAATTATCAGAAAGCTCTAGAATTCAATGGGGAAGATGCCGAAGTTTACAAAAAGTTGGCGGAAGTTTATGCTTTGCAAGGGGAATTTAAAAAGGCGATCGACTCCTGCCATCTCGCTCTTCAATTTCAACCTAATTTTGCTGCTGCTTACTTGACAATGGGCAATGCCCTGCACAGTCAAGACCAGCTAGAACTGGCAATTAAAGCTTATTTGGAAGCTTTGAAAATTCAGCCGGAATTTGCCGAAGCTAGCGCTAATTTGGGCAGTATGTATTACAAGTTAGGGCAATTTGCAGAGGCTGAAAAATATTACCAAAAAGCTATTGCAATTAATCCCACTTTGTGTTCTGTGCGTTTGATGCTCGGTAGTGTTTTGCAGGATCAAGGCAAGTTGGATGCTGCAATTGCTTGTTATCAAAAAGTGCTGGAATTGCAACCGAGAGATGCAAGTACAGCCGAAAAATTATCCAATTTGCTTAAACAAAAAGAGGGGGAAAATCCACTCAGCAAATTTATTGAATTAGAAACTGAATCAGGGGAACCACAAGCAGTAACTGTCAACAAAGACGAAGGCTATGGTTTGCAGCCTTCTAGCATAAATCTGCCGCCAGCAGAAACAATTGAAAACTTAAATACTCCCTTCACAAACCCTGCTGAAGTTTCCGAACAAGTTTCGCAGTTGAACGTTCCAACTAACGAACAAGTTGCCAATTTTCAAGAAGTTGAACATTACAAAAGTCTGGCTGAGAATTATCTAGTTAAAGGCAAGATTCAAGAAGCGATCGCCGCGTGTCATTTAGCAATCAAAACTCGACCAGATTACATCCATGCTTACGTTACTTTAGGGAATGCTTTGCAAGCTGGCGGCAAAATAGAAGCTGCCATTCGCTCATATTCTCAAGCCTTAGAATTGCGGCCAAATTTTGCTGAAGTGCGCGCCAATATCGGCAGTATGTATTTCAAAATGGGGCGTTTACCAGAGGCGATCGCACATTACGAAGAAGCCATTGCTCTCAATCCAGATTTAGCGGGCGCTCACTGGAATCTCGGCAAAGTATATCACAAAAACGGCAACACCGAAGCGGCGATCGCCTGTTTTCAGAGAACATCCTCACTCAACCCCCAGCTAGTCGGTGCAGACTTCCACTTTAACCTAGGCAACCGACTTTTTTCTCAAGGGAAGCGCGACGAAGCTATTGAAAGCTACGAAAAGGCGATCGCCCTTAAACCAGATTGGGCTGAAGCCTATGCTAACATCGGCAGCGCGCGATCGCAACAAGGAAATCTCGATGCAGCAATCACTTATTATCAGAAAGCTGTAGATTTAAAGCCAGAATTAGAAGTTTTGCACTCCAACCTTGCCAATTCATTTTTGCAGCAAGGCAAGTACGAATCAGCAATTACCTGTTACCAAAATGCGCTCAAAATTAAGCCAGAATGGGCAGATGTTCAGGCTAATTTGGGCAACGCTTTGTCTATGTTAGGGAGGCTGGAAGAAGCCCTGGCTAGCTATCAGCAAGCCCTGGCCTTAAAACCGAATTGGGCAGAAGTTTACTGTCGGATGGGACACATTCAGAAACAGGATAAACCGTTGGAGGCGATCGCAAATTTTGAAAAGGCGATCGAATCCAACCCCAAATTCAGCGAAGCCCATCAACAATTGTGCGACTTGCTAAGCCATTCCACCAACCTCGCCGGAGCCCGAAACGTAGCCGACAAATACTGCGAAAACTGTGGCGATGTAGCCCCAGTCATGTCAGCCACCGCCTACGTCTTTTCCTACCTGCAATCAGGTGTCAGCCAACAGGCAATTCAGAAACTCGAAGAAATCGAAGAACTCTGCTACGAAAAAGTCGAAACCTTTAGCAATATCGAACTAAAACTGCTCTACGAAATTTTCTTATTTGCAGTTTCCCACCTGCGAGACAACCTCGAAAAAAATGCCAATTTCTATAGATTAATTGCCAAAGAATACTACAAAAAAGCCGTGCCACAGCGCCCGGTTAACAGAATCAAATCCGCCTATACGGGACAAAAGCCTTTAAGAATCGGCTTTCTATCCAAACATTTTCGCCGCCACTCCGTAGGCTGGTGCAGCGAAGCATTAATTCGCGAATTAACCCGCATCACCCCCCACGTTCACCTCTACGTCACAGGCAAGCTCAACAAAGATGAAGTTACGCAGCGATTTGAACAAATGGCGGGCAAATTTTACTGGCCTAAAAAATATCCTAACGGCTTTGCAGACGGCGGCGAAATCCTCGAAGAAGTAGTGCAAGATGATTTGGATGTTTTAATAGATTTAGACTCGATGACAGTACCGACAAATGTAGAAGTGCTGAACCACAATCCCGCCGGAATTTGTGTTTCTTGGCTGGGATTCGATGCGCCCTACATCTCGGAAAATCACTACTTTCTCTGTGACGAACACACTCACCCTCACGGCGTTGAGAAACATTACCTAGAAAAGTTAGTGAGATTGCCTAGTTGTTCAGTAGCAATTGGCGAGTTGCAAAGCATTAATGTCGATCGCAATGCGATTAGAAATGCTCTCTTAATTGGCTTAAATCAGATGACTTATCTGTGCGTTGCGCCTGGGAGAAAAACTAATCCTGAAATGGTACGCGCTCAAGTTAAAATACTCAAAGAAGTTCCTGACAGTTTGCTAATCCGCAAAGGTCAAGGCGATCCAGATGTTATTCACAGCACTTACCGCGAAGAATGCGAAATTCAAGGAGTAGATTTTGCTCGAATTAAGTTTGTCGGACAAACCAAAACGGAAGAAGAACACCGGGCGATTTATTATGTAGCTGACGTGCTTTTAGATTCCTATCCTTACAATGGCGGTACTCACAATTTAGAGGCTTTGTGGGCAAATTTACCAGTGGTAACTAGATCGGGCGACCAATATCTGTCGCGGATGGGTTACGCATTTCTGAAAAGTGCAAATCTTGACGTGGGTGCGGCGTGGAGTTGGGAAGAATACACGCAGTGGGGAGTTAAATTTGGGCGAGATGCTAATTTCCGAAATGCGGTGAAAGAGCATTTGATAAAATCTAAACAGCCAGAACATCTTGCGCCTTTGTGGAATCCTCAGAAATTGGCAAGGGAAATGTATGAAGTGTTTCAAAAACTGTTAGCTAAACAGGTGGGGAATTGAGAATTAGTCTAGCAATCCCCGCTTTCTTTCTCTCTTCTCTTCCTCTGTGTCCTCTGCGCCCTCTGTGGTTCAAAAAAAGAGATCTAACGAAGTCCACTCCTAGGGGACTAACAACTAACAACTAATGACTAATCACAACCCGATCGCGCCCGCCAGACTTAGCTCGATAAAGCGCCTGATCCGCGGCTTCAATCAGGATTTTCGGCGAGTTTTGACATTCCGAAATACTAGCAACTCCCAAGCTGAGAGTCACGCAATCGCTGACAACAGACTTGATGTGGGGAATAGCCAAAGCTTTAATGCGACTGCGGATTTGCTCAGCAACTGCTTGTGCAGCCACAATGTCTGTATTTGGCAAAATTACCCCAAATTCCTCGCCGCCGTACCTAGCAGCTAAATAGAGGCGTTCTGGGGGTACGTTTGTGCAAGTATCCCCGATCGCCCGCGCCACTTGTTGCAAGCAAGCATCCCCAGCTTGGTGTCCGTAATTGTCGTTGTAAGGCTTAAAACAGTCAATGTCACACATAATCAAAGATAGCGGTTGCGAACTGCTGCATTGCTCCCACTCCAGCTTCAAAACTTCGTCAAATCGCCGTCTGTTAGCTAGCTGAGTCAGACTGTCAGAATTCGCCAAGCTATCCAACTGCTGGTTCGCTGCTGCTAACTGCTGGTAAAGTAAAGATTGTTCGATCGCGATCGCCACTTGCGTCCCCAACTGCTTCAACAAATCTACATCAAACTGCTGCCACCTGCGAGGTTTTGAACAGTGGTGCGCGATCAACAAACCCCACAATTTCGGTACATAACAAGAAGCGTTACCTTCCCTAGTTTCTATCCCCTGCTGGACAATCGGCACCACCAAATTCGCCTTCACCTGACACTCGATCAAAAAATTAATGTGACACTGATTCAAATTAGAAGCGCGCACATCCTCTACGGCTAGAATTCGGCCCTTCAAATACTGTCCGATATAAGAATTAGCAAAACAGCAATCATCAAAAACCTTCTCCAAAAGTGGCAGCCATTCCTCCCCAACCGACTCCACCACCACATCTCCGTTCCAGTCGGGCCGGAAGCGGAAAATCAACACTCGATCGGTTGCCAAAAACTCCCGCACTTCCGCTACCGTAGTATTCAGGATATCTTTGAGGTCAAGAGAAGAGCGGATGCGGGCTTGAATCTGTGCAATCAGGCGTTCCCGCTCTACCTGCTGTCGCAGCGCGACTTGAGCTTGCTTGCTTTCTGTAATGTCTCGACCTTCCGGTAATAGCAATACTATTTTGCCAGTTTCATCCGCGACAGGTTTGAGAGAAAAGTCAACAATTGCCGTCCGATTTGCACCTTTAACTTCCACTTCGTAGCGGACAAATTCGCCTTTTGCCGATCGGGCGATCGCCTGTTGTAACTGTTCCCGAATTTCCTGAGAACCCCCCCACCAATGCCCTTCCCAAAACGGACGATTGGCCACATCCTGCAGATTAATTCCTGCAAAATCCAGAGAAGTTTGATTAGCTTCTAACAGAGTACCATCCGGTTTCAGCAGGCTGACAAATTGGAAGGAAGAATCAAAAATTGCCCGAAAGCGTCTTTGACTATCTCCCAACATTGCCGCCACCTTGGAGCGAGCGGTAATATCACGGAAGCGCCACACCCTGCCAATAATATTTTGTCCGACTCGAATTGGCTGCGTGTAGCGCTCAAAAGTGCGGCCGTCTTTAAATTCCAGCAGATCGTAGCCTTCTGTCTCGGCATCGCTGTAAATTTCTTTAACTCGGCGCAGAAAAGCTCTCGGATCTTTGACTTGCTTAGTGAGAAATGTCAGCCTCACCGTTCTATCCATTGAGTTTTTAATTTCTTCTGAAATGCCCCACATTTGGACTAACTTTTCGTTAAAACTAATCAGTTCTCCGGCTGTAGTAACAGCAAGAATGCCGTCTGCTGTTGCTGACAAGGTAGCGTGCAAAAGAGAAACCGAGCGGTCTAATTCTGCTTCAATTAACTTGCGTTCCGTGAGGTTTCGCACTGCTTTTACCTGTACTAATCGACCTTCGCCTACCACGAATTTGCTGCGAACCTCAGCGGGAAAAGCCGTCCCGTCTCGCTTGAGAAAAATAGTTTCGCAGACTGTATTACTGGCGGCAGAAATCATTTCTGGTGCCTGTTTGTAGGATTTCGGCGACAGCAGTTCCAGCAGGCTCATCCCCGCCATTTCCTCCGGTTCGTAACCGAATAAATCGGCAAATTTTCTGCTGACGCTCAAAATTGTGTCGCGGTCGGCGACGGCAACTGCTTCAAAATAAGCTTCGCATTCTAGCAAGCGCGCTGCTACTACGCTGTCACCATTTTCGACTAAATTGCTATTTTTAATGAGCTGTTGAATCTGCATATTTGCTGAATCCAAAGCTGTCATTGCCTGTCTGTACATAGCTGTGCGTTTTTCTAATTTTTCTGTGAGACGATCGCGGACTGTTCGCAGTTCTTTTTCTCCTCGCATCAAATCGGTGATATCTACTGCAAAAACTATGACACCTGTAACTTTACCTGTTCGATCGCGGCAAGGTATTTTGTCTGTCCGCACCCAGCATTTTTGACCAGATACAGTTGACAGGAGTTCTACTTTTCCGTATTTGGCAATGCCTGAATTGATTACTTCTAAATCTTCTAAATAATATTGCTCTGCTTCGTCGGGATAGATTTCATAAAAAGATTGACCTTTTAATTTGTCTGCGGGCAAACCTCTAGATGCCGCCGCGGCTTTGTTAATTCGCAGGAGATGGCTTTCGGTATCTTTATACCAAATCATCGCTGGTATGGAATCAAGAATAATTTGCTGTTCTTGCTGCTGCTGGCGCATTTCTGCTTCTATTTGTTCTCTTTTAATTATTTCCTCTTCCATTTTTTTATTGGCTTTTCTCAGTTCAGCCGTGCGTTTTTCTACTTTTTTTTCTAGTTTTTTGTAGTCTTCACTCAGCAAGTTTTGCTGCTGTTCGCGCCGCATTGATTCTAATTTTATTTTTTCGCTATTTGCCAAACTGGTAGAGCCAAAATCTGCTAATATTTCGGTAAACTCCTGTTCTGATTCCGTCCACTGCCTCCCGGAACCAGCACGTTCGGCGCTGACAATTCCTACCATTTTGCCAGCCAGCATAATCGGTACATTTAATAGGGAAGTAATGCCTCGATCTGCAAAATAAATATCGGCAAGTTCTCGCGTTCTGGGGTCATTTGTTGCCGCCACCGCTGCGATCGCACTTTCGGACTTCAATGCTTGAAAATAAGCCGGACATTCCGCTGCTGTTACGATTATTGGTACGGAATGGAGTTGAGTATTTTGCTCGTAGAGGTCAAGGCATTGAAGCTGGGTGCGGTCTTCGTTGTACAGCCAAATGCTGGCTCGATCGCAGTTTAAAATATTGACAGCAGTTTCTGTTATTTCTCGGATAAATTCTTCGATGCTGCATTCTTTACTTTGACTTTTGGCTAATTTTGCGATCGCCAAAGTTTTATTTCGCCAACTTTCGCTCTGGTTTGTCGCCACTGCTACAGTTGTTTCTGCCGTAATTTCTTCGCAAACTAGCAGTATAATTGGTAGTTGAAAATTCCCACCACATTTACAGCTATTTTCCGGTGGTTCCCCGCCGAGATCCGGCAGAGTACGCGCTGTTGCTTTTACCCAAATAATTCTGCCATCTTTGCAGGTCAAGTGGCCTTCCCAAGTGGCAACTGTTCGGGCTTCCCCGCTATTTTCTGGCTGGGCTAATGCTACAAATTCTGCTTGCAACTTTCCTTGATTTTGGCAGTAAAATATGTTAAATATCGAATGAGAAATCAATTCTTGTGAGGTGTAGGCTAGGCGAGAAGCGCCGAATTGATTGAGGGAAAAAATTCTTCCCAAAGCATCTAAAACAAAGTAAATCCCCGGCAAATTGTCGTAGAGAGTTCGAGCCCAATCCCCTTTAACTTCTCTGCCGCCCGCAAATCTAGCTGGCACGAATTCGCCGTTGATTTCGGGGCCATAAGAATTGTTTGTTTCTGGGTTGCGGTCGGAGTTGTTTTTAGTTAACACTTTTAAATTAACTCAATTATATAGCAGATGTTGAAGGAAGAAATAAAAAGTCGATGTGAAAATGCAGTCTGACAGCGCACCTATCGGGAGTCGCGATCGCGCTTAGGTTTAGCTGCAATTACCCTGTCTGTACTTCCAGTATCCTCCACAATGGAATAAATCGGCAATAAATGGTTTTAAGTATATATGATAACACTGAAATATCTAGTTTTGGGACTGACCTACTTGGGATTCGGTTTGGGATATTTACCGGGTTTGCGGATGAACCGGGCGGCGATCGCAATTGTTGGGTCAGCTTTGGTGAAAGATAGAATTTATGCGTAAGTCCTAATTGAATCATAAATTCACTGCAAAACTAGCTATTTTCCAAGGTTCTATCTTGAAACCTCCTGTCGGCAACTTTTCGGATAAATTGGCTGGTCGTTCTAACAAATCGACGGGCTGACTAATCGCCAAACCTAAATCGCTATCCAATTCTAGCACGGCCTCTTTCCCCTCGGATTCGTAACACCGCAAAATCCACAAATTTGGATTGTCCTCCGACTGTTTGAAAGCCATTAAAACTAAATTATCGGCGGACAAATCGAGCAATTTACCGACAGTTGGTAAAGTCTTGTTGTGATTTTCTTCTAACTTTGGCAACACCTTAACTAGCAGGGGTAAATTCAAGTCATACCCCTGTCGTACAGTACCAGCATCTTGCCAATTTCCGCTGTGGGGATAAACTGCATAAGTAAATTCGTGAATGCCGATATCTGCTTGTTCATCAGGCCAAGTCGAACCCCTAAGCAATGTCAGCCGCAATTGATTTGGTTGAAGGTCGCAACCGTATTTACAATCATTGAGCAAACTCACTCCAAAATCATCATTGCTGATGTCTACCCAGCGTAAAATCGGCACTTCCCATTTGGCTTTTTCGGTGGCTGTTTGCGGTTTAGTTGTACGCTCGATCGCACCGCCGGGAATTTCGCAAGTAGCAAAATCTGCCGACTGATTTAATCCAAAGGCTGTTTTTACTAAAACATGAGTTTCTTGCCAATCTACAAGAGTCCTAATTTTCAGCAGTGGCGAACCAATTTCTACTATATAATCTTGGCAAAACTCCGATTTACCAATTTGTCGGACTACGCGCAAACTCTGCCGTATTTCTCCCTGTGCTATCCAGGAAATATCTTTCAGTATCGGCGCTGGTAATTGATGTTTTTCATAATTTGGATCGATGTTCCAAGCATCCCAATATTGACCGCTATCTTGAAATGATTGTAGTTGATTGCCTCCTGCTACATTCAGAACTTCTCTGTTATTTATTTTATCCCAAATGCTCGACAAATTGCCAGTTTCCCAGTCTATTTTTGCCAGAAAAAACTCATTTTCTAAGACCTTTCTTTGGGCCTCAAAATGAGTTTCTTGACAAAAGGCCTCATTTCGTGCCATAGTGGTTGTAACTTGCCTTAACTCTGTCTTTTTGTAGTTTATGGGTAACAGGGACGAATTTTCGGGGGTTTCAGCAGCTTCGCGACACAGCCAAAACACCCGATAGCCGACAGCGGGGATATTATTTGCCGAAAATAACAGTGTAAATTGTGGTTCGGGTCGATCGCACACTTGAATTTGCGTAACCAGCCGTTGTCCCAACAAGTCGTAAACCAGCCAATTTTCAGCAGCGGAATCAGGAAGGGGTAGAGAGACAACCTGAGAACGCGACCAATTGAGGGTGTTAAAGATTAAAATCGGTTGAGCGTCGGGCTGGGGTGGGGAAGGCAGAGAAATTTGCAGGGCGATCGCATCTAAAGATTTTAACATAATTTGGCGACAAGTGCGATCGACCTCGGCAAAAGCTAGATTAGTATCGACGTAAACTTGGGCGATCGCAGAACCGGGCAAAATATCATGAAACTGGTTAAACAAGACTTTTTTCCAGGCTGTTTCTAATTCCGATGAAGGATAAATCGCACCCGCACAAATCCTAGCGAGAGAAGACAACAACTCAGCTTGATAAAGCAATTCTTCACAGCGGCGATTCTGGCGCTTTTGATCCGCGCGAGTCGTGTAACAACCCCGGTGAAATTCTAGGTAAAGTTCGTCTTTCCAAATGGGGAGAGGGGGAAGAATAGTTTTAAAATCAGAAATTTCATTGAAATTCTTGGCTTCAACCGCAGACAAATTTTCGACAACTTCATCAAGTTTCAAAATCGGCTGATTTTCCCAAGTTACAGCAGCGCCTGCTGACTCAGACTCGGAAATTTCATTGAATTTTGGAGATTCAACCGCAGACAAATTTTCGACAACTTCATCCTGTTTCAAAATCGGCTGATTTTCCCAAGTTACAGCAGCGACTGCTGACTCAGAATCAGAAATTTCAGTGAATTTTGGAGATTCAACCGCAGACAAATTTTCGACAACTTCATCCTGTTTCAAAATCGGCTGATTTTCCTGATTTACAGCAGCGACTGCTGACTCAGAATCAGAAATTTCAGTGAATTTTGGAGATTCAACCGCAGACAAATTTTCGACAACTTCATCCTGTTTCAAAATCGGCTGATTTTCCCAAGTTACAGCAGCGACTGCTGACTCAGAATCAGAAATTTCAGTGAATTTTGGAGATTCAACCGCAGACAAATTTTCGACAACTTCATCCTGTTTCAAAATCGGCTGATTTTCCTGATTTACAGCAGCGACTGCTGACTCAGAATCAGAAATTTCAGTGAATTTTGGAGATTCAACCGCAGACAAATTTTCGACAACTTCATCCTGTTTCAAAATCGGCTGATTTTCCCAAGTTACAGCAGCGACTGCTGACTCAGAATCAGAAATTTCAGTGAATTTTGGAGATTCAACCGCAGACAAATTTTCGACAACTTCATCCTGTTTCAAAATCGGCTGATTTTCCCAAGTTACAGCAGCGACTGCTGACTCAGAATCAGAAATTTCAGTGAATTTTGGAGATTCAACCGCAGACAAATTTTCGACAACTTCATCCTGTTTCAAAATCGGCTGATTTTTCCAATTTACAGCAGCGCCTGCTGACTCAGAATCAGAAATTTCAGTGAATTTTGGAGATTCAAACGCAGACAAATTTCCGACAACTTCATCCTGTTTCAAAATCGGCTGATTTTTCCAATTTACAGCAGCGCCTGCTGACTCAGAATCGGAAATTTCAGTGAATTTTGGAGATTCAACCGCAGACAAATTTTCGACAACTTCATCCTGTTTCAAAATCGGCTGATTTTTCCAATTTACAGCAGCGCCTGCTGACTCAGACTCGGAAATTTCCGGCAAAAACTGACTCTCAATCAAAGATAGATAATCAACCGCTTTAGCAAACTGCAAACTTGGGAAAAAAGGCGACATTTCCCAGCGTTTCATCACCTCCAACATATCACGAGTCGGACCACCACCGTGGTCGCCAACTCCCGGTAACCAAAAAGCAGATTGCAAACCAGTTTTAAATTGCCAATCAAAAGTATAATTTGCCATTTTCACAGATTCTATACCTTCGCCGATCGCCGCAGACATCATACTAAATATTTTAGTACCATCTAAACCTTCCCACAAGAAAACACTGTGGGGAAATTCCGTTGTATCATTCCAGCGTAACTTTTGCGTCACAAAATAGTCAAGGCCACCGGCACGCAAAATTTGAGGTAATTGCCATCCAAAACCAAAAGTATCCGGTAGCCAAACTACCCGCATCAATTCACCAAACTTTTCTTGCGAGTAACGCTGACCATAAAAAACTTGTCGCACCATTGATTCAGCAGAAATCAAGTTTAAATCCGGTTCCACCCACAACCCGCCGACAACTTCCCAAAGTCCAGCAGCAACCTGCTTTTTAATAGCTGCAAATAAGTCAGGCCGATGTTCTTCAATCCAAGCATAAAGTGCAGGAGTAGAATGACAGAAAATCAAATCAGGAAACTCTGATTGCAATTTCAATACCGACTCAAAAGTCCGCTCAGCAGCTTCCCAAGTTTCCTCGATTGGCCACAGCCATGCCAAGTCTAAATGAGCGTGACCTAACAAATAGATTTCACCTATATATATAGATGTAGATAATTTCTCCCCACCATCTCCAATGACAAAAACCGGATGATTTTCTCTTCCCTCTGCGCTCTCTGCGCTCTCTGTGGTTCCATCCTTTAAATCCCTCGGAACATCCCGCAGACATCCCAGCAAATTTTGCCGTAAAACAGCAAGAGAAAGATCGAACTTTTGTCGATCGCACAAAACCGACCAATCAATCAACCCAACCTCCCGGGCGATTTCAGATTTCAGCGTTTCCCTCTTGACAATAAACCCTTGATGTGCTACTATTTCGGTAGAGGAGTATGGAAATTTTAAATTTGCCAAATTGCGAGTCAGAAAATTTTGCAAAATCTCCAATTCGTCAGCCACAAAACCAGGGTCGAGACAAGCAGAATCAGCAGATTCATACAAACAAATCGATCGCACCAAAGCACCGGAATCATGACCGGGACTAACTAACCGTAAAATTACTAAAAATTCATCTCCCGGAATTGCGGAATCTGTCAGCAAAACCCGATCGGAACAATCAAACAAATCTCCCTGTCCAACTAACTCACCGTTGACAAAAATCTGAGCATCTTCGGCCCACCAAGTCAAACCCAGCAGTAAGCGCAAACCAGTCACAGGATAGCCGCACAAAGTGTTAGGAATTAGAAAGTGCTGTCCCAAATGTAAAACTTGTTTACCAGAGGGCCAAGCAATATGCCCTTTATCGTTAAGTTCGGCAACTTGCCAGTTACAAATATTTACATAATCCACCGCCGAGTCGCAATCCGAATATCTCCAGCCAGACTGAACCTCAACTCGACTGAGGTGGCGCAACTTTGCGATAGATTCAGAAATATTATTGCTAGCAGGTGGCACAGAAACGCTCATATTTAGCTAAAATTTATCCTAGGGTTCCCACAGGGTGTAATTTGTCAAAAGCTAGCCCAAGCGATAGACAGTTATCAGTCCAAGCGGAGCAATCTCGAATCAACATCCAGTCTTGATTTTACCGAAAAACGAACCAAAGCCCCTAGCTTTAGACATGGGGATGTAGGTGATTAGTGGCTTTAGCCGCCTTGAGTTTGATATAATCAAGAAGTGATTAAGAACAATTGTCTACGTGTTGAAGTATTCTAGTCTCGGTGAGATTCCGGCACAGTAAGTCACTACTGCCAATGGTAGCAAGCCTATACAACTGACAAGCAATATCAGAATACGGAGCGTACCTATCTGGCTAGTGATGAACTCTGAAAGCAAAAAACCCAAAAAGTAAGCCCAATTGCAGCACCGCCAGGTAGTTGTTTTGAGGGTCTAGAGGGATACTTGAATGTCCCACTGTCGCCTTTCGGTTGACAGGAATCCCCTAGCTTCTAGCTATGGGGAGGTTCAAAGCAAAAGTTAATCGGACTTACGCAGTAAACACGAGAAATCAAGGTTTGAGATTGCTTAACCGGGCTCGCAACGATCTAAAATCCTAGGGAGTGCGTAAGTCATGGTTGAGTAAGTCCGGCGCAAATGTCGATCGACCCTCCCGAAAAAATCTCAAATCTTAACTCTCAAATTAAATATATGTCCTCTGGTAACACTAGTCCATACCAAAGCCGACTATTAAATTTTATATCCAGACAGTCTCGCCAAGTCACCGATCGGTGCGATCGAACTTGGCGAAAAGTGAGATTGACTACGCTCAACGCAACGCAAATTCTGCTTTACCCAGTTTACCTGATCGTGCAAAGTTCGCGGATGCTGGGCAGACAACTGCGAGAATCAACCAAAAAAGTAGATTTACCGGAATTGCAAGAATTTGTCGGGGAGGAAAATCCCAATTTGTCGGAAAATTGGTTAGAGATGGAGGTAGAGGGGGAAAGTGCGATCGACGAAATTCTGCACATAGCCGAAAATTTGTTGTTACCATCACAAATCTCGACAGTTACCGAAAGCTTTTCGTTTTTAATCAATCCACCAAAACCGACTGCAAAAGTTGCTGCTGATATTCAGTTACAGCCGGAAATACAATTGAGCGGAAAAATCACAAAAGCACAAAAAATCACAGGCGAGATGACAGCGCCACAGAGTCAAGAAAAAAGTGCAAATTTATCACAAAAAATCACAGGCGAGACGCCAGTGTCACAGAGTCAAGAAAAAGATGCAAATTTATCACTGTTCAAAAATGCTTCAGCCTTAGAAACTCAATTAAGCGATGCCGCCGAAATTGCCAATAAATCGCAAGTTCGAGGAATCGCTACTTTTATACCAGCCCGCACTTTAGTGTTAGTCGGAACTTCCAATCAAATATTAGATATCTTAACTCCTGAACAACAGCAACTTCTCGAAGGGCGAATAATTTGGGAAGTCGCCAACTCCGGGCCACAACGGCGGGAAATTGCCGAAAAAGAGTTAAAATTTAATCTGGGTTTAGAGTCGGCTGCGCGAACATCTCAACTTCCGCCGGTTCGCGGTTTTTGGCAACTGATGACTTGGGTACAAAGTAGCCCGGTTGCGGTGAAAAGAAATCAGTTTGGAGAATCAATCTTTGCGGTCAAAAAAGCAATTAATGCTAGTGTTAATGACAATTTAATCTTAGCTCAAAAAGCCAGGGATCAAATAGCAGGATTAAAAGTCGATCGACAAGCAATTGCCGCAGCGAATTCGATGGACCAAAATACCTTAGAATTAGAAACAAGTTTTAATGGTAAGTTCGATCGAGCTGCGAATATTCTATCCTTTGTCACATTAGTCGATCGCGCCGCAGCCAACCTCGAAGAATTCCGCTTGCCGCCAGTATCAAAAATCACCGCTGCCTTAACAGAAAATCAGCCGGCAAAAATACTTGATCCAGCCAGCTCCCACAGGAATTTAGGCCCTTCCGCCCGCGAAATCCTCGAAAAATACGCTCGAAACATAGAAGAAATGATTTGGTCATCAGTAGACCAGCTCCTAGGCAAAGAAACAGCAGCCAGTGATAATACAGAGAAAGCCGTAGCAATTCAGTATTATTTAGAACAACAAAATAATAAAAATACGGAGAAGGTGGAGAGCGATCGACCTTGGCTGAATTGGCAAGACTTATTTGGGGAGCCAGCACCAGCACCTGTAGGGGCGGTGTCCCTGGACTCGCCCTCCCCAGCCCAAGGGGCGGTGTCCCCTGGGCCGCCAGCACCAGCACCAATTGTAGGGGCGGTGCCCCCGTGCCCGCCCTCCCCAGCCCAAGGAGCGGTGCCCCCGTGCCCGCCCTCCCCAGCCCAAGAGCATAGATCGCAACTCAGCACAAAAGTCAACCATGAGAGCAAAGAAATAGAAACATTGCCCGAAGGTCGATCGGTCAACCTCCGCACCTCTCCTTACCCGGAAGCAATTCAAGCCCTGGTCGCGCAGCTAAAACGAAGCTTGCTCACAAAAGTGAAAAAAAGTCAACCCCAAAAAGGCTCAGATTTAACAATTACTCAAAAAAAGAGCTCCGTAGTCGCAGCCACAGGAACTCAACAGCAAAAACCAACAGCCCCGAACAACGCACAAATCAGCCAGTCTCCAGCAGTCACAACCGTGGAAACCAGCAGATTCGTAGCCACCAGCACCACTGCTGTGGCCCGGGAACCTCAAAATAACAGCGGGGACACCAAACAGGAGGGCGACTACTTAGAAACAAAAGCAGTATCAGTGGGATACATTAAGCACCCGCTAGAACAAGTGCTCGAATGGCTGGATCAAATCATGCTGCGCCTAGAAACAATCGCGGTGGAAATCTGGGAATCGGCAAAAATCAACTTGCCAAAAATCAAGAACAGCAAAGATAAAATTGACTAATCTTTCGCATATGATAAAAAAGTTACTGCAACAGCAGCAGCAAGTCAACTCAGCATTATCGTATTCTTGGAGACTCCCACAGTGCTAACCCTCAAAATCGTAGTTAATGTAGTTGTCCTATTCTTTGCTTCCCTGTTCATATTTGGATTTTTGTCCAATGACCCGGCCCGGAACCCCAACCGCAGAGACATGGAGTAAACGGGTAATCTCACCCGCATTGTAGGGGCGCGCCGCAGCCCCTACCGCAGATGACCCACTTCCCAAAAATATCTAGAAAAAACTTGACCTCGCCCGCAAGCGAGGTTAGTTTATGTCGAAGGTAAGTTCTGAAAACAGCCATCTTCCGGCCCGCTATCGGCGACCATTGCAAATTTTGGATGTTGGATTAATATTTAAAGGCTTGCTTTGTAAATGCAAAAATTTAGATGCAAAAATTTTTAAGGATTTGTCTGGCAAAAATTAATTCCCACAGAACCAAGGAACCGGCAATCTAAGAATTCAACCAAAATCCACAGACCAGCAAAAAGCATTCACCAGCATTTTTAATTTCTTCAATCTAAAATCTAAAATCTAAAATCTAAAATCGGTTGACTCACATTTTGTAATTATGTCCTATCCGGTACCGCCACCCGAACCCTCTGCCATCATCTACATCGCCCAGCCCAAAAAAGTCGCCCTGGTTGTCGCGCTTAGTAATGGAGATACCCGCAACAACTCCGCAGAAATACCGGAATCAACTCCAGCTATCGTTCAGTCAGAACCAACGCCAGCCCCGGAACCCACACCCTCAGCCCTACTCCTGGGCCCAACCGTAGAAGCCGGTCAATCTTCAGAAATCATAGACCCCGTAGCAGCAGTGGAAAGTGGCGCTGCTACAGTGGGATTTCAAAATCGAGGCTTAGTTAGAGAACCCGAAACCGGGGAAGCCCAAAAAGATGCTGCGTTTACTACTTACTATTTGCGGCCGGTTCCGCGTCCTATTCGTAGTTTGAATGGGGAACGAACCGCAGAGACGCCCTTGGCGCAGAGGGAAGAGGCTCGAAAGATGGAAGAGAACACAGGAGGGGAGTTACAGGATAATTCTCCCCAACAGCAGGAGATTCCTGTTCCTGATGTTACTCCAGCACCGCCTCCTAGTGGGTCGCAGCAGTTCGAGATTCCGGCTCCCGGAACGGCCCCAGCACCGAAGCCTGCGCCTAAACCAAGCCCCAAACCAAGCCCCAAACCAGCTCAGCCGGGACAGCGGACTTCGCCGTCCCAGCGGACGGTACCTTTTCCAGTGATCCCGGCAGATACTATTGAAGTTAAGGCTGACAGCCAGGAGTTTGATGACAAGCAGCAAATTGTCACGGCAACTGGTAATGTGGTGGTGCGGTTCCGGCAGACGGTGATTGATGCCGATCGGGCGATCGTCAATTTAGTCACCCGCCAAGTGGTAGCATCCGGTAAAGTCGCCTATACTCGCGGTCAACAAGTAGTGCGCGGTGAGCGGATGGTGTTCAATCTCGGCTTGAATGCTGGGGAGGTTGAACAAGCCAGGGGTGAAATTTTCCTGCCCGCCGCCAGTACCGATTTCACGCCGACACTACCGACAGATATTAGTGCAGGGACGATTCTTGACCAGCCGCTAAGCGACAGGATTACCAGCCAGCAGCCGGTACGGGGGGTAAAATCTTCTGGTGCAGCATCAGTGACTATCGGTGGTGGTGGTGGCGGTGGCCAATTAACCGCCCCTCAAGTTATCGGCGCTGTCAACCGCGTCCGCTTTGAAGCAGAACGCCTCGAAATTCGACCCGATGGGGTTCGGGTAGCAACCAATATTCGGATTACTAACGACCCGTTTTCCCCGCCAGAACTGGAATACAGGGCCAAGACGGCGACGATTACAAAGATTTCGCCTACGGCTGAGGAACTGGTGACAACTAAACCTCGTTTGGTGTTTGACAACCGGCTGAAAATACCTGTGTATCCCCGCAGGCAAGTGTTTGATAGCCAGCGTAATAACGGCCCGTGCTTGACTTTTGGGTTCGATGGGGGCGATCGGGGTGGTTTGTTCGCTGAGTGTGCCTTTGAGGTACTGCAAAATGGGCCGGTACGCCTGAGCTTAACTCCTCAGTTTTATATTCAGCGGGCGATCGAAAAACACGGCGGCAATCCGTTGTTTATGGACAACTACGGGCTGAAAGCGAGGTTGGCTGCGACGCTGGGCCAAGGTACCAGACTGGACGGATCGGCGATCTTTCTGAATTTTGACAATTTCCCGAATTTGGCTGAAAACGACTTTCGGGGGAATTTGCGACTGCGACAGTCGATCGGCACTCATACTCTGGCTGGGGAATATAGCTACCGCGATCGGCTGTTTAACGGTTCTCTGGGCTATCAAACCGTCCAAAGTAGCCTCGGTGCCGTCCTCTCTTCCCCGGTAGTTCCCCTGGGAAGGTCAGGTATCAATCTCAGCTATCAAGCCGGTTATCAATTGATCAATGCTGATACCGATAGACTAGATTTGCTAGCACCAGTGCGGGAAAACAACCGCATCGACATCGGCCGCTTGCAAGTCAGCGCCGCCTTAAGTCGTGGCTTTAACCTGTGGGAGGGTAAAGGACTACCGCGCACTCCGACGCAGGGTTTGAAATACACGCGGAACCCGGTGATTCCTTTCGTGAAATTGGCTTTGGGAGTTAGGGGCGTTGGCAGTTATTACAGTAGTGGCGACAGCCAAAATTCGATCGCCAGCAGTGTCGGCGTTGAAGGGCAATTCGGTCATTTTTCCCGCCCTTTCCTCGACTACACTGGGTTTAACGTGACTTACACCCAGGTAGGGCGGGACGGTATATCGCCGTATTTGTTCGATCGCTTGGTAGATTTGAGAGTCTTGTCTTTTGGACTTGTGCAGCAAGTTTACGGACCATTTCGAGTCGGATTTCAGAGTGCGATTAATTTAGAAAGCGGGCAAGCAATCAGCACAAATTACACTTTGGAATACAGCCGCCGCAGCTACGCACTTATTTTAC
This sequence comes from Microcoleus sp., assembly GCA_042408215.1. Lineage (GTDB taxonomy): Bacteria > Cyanobacteriota > Cyanobacteriia > Cyanobacteriales > Microcoleaceae > Microcoleus. The sequence goes on from JAYFMW010000006.1 coordinate 890,346, forward strand.
GTTTTAATCCAGAGCGTCAAGTCGGCAGCCTGACTTTTAGGATTAGTGACTTCAACTGGAATGGCACTCCCGAACCTTTTTCAGGAGACGTGCGAACTGTAGAAGGAGGGGTGCGCCGATCGGATTAATTCAATTTGGTAATGGGTAATGGGTAATGGGTCATCGGTCATCGGTCATCGGTAATGGGTAATGGGTCATCGGTAATGGGTCATCGGTAATGGGTCATCGGTAATGGGTAATGGGTAATGGGTCATCGGTAATGGGTCATCGGTAATGGGTAATGGGTAATGGGTAATGGGTAATGGGTCATGGGTAATGGGTCATCGGTCATCGGTCATCGGTCATCGGTCATCGGTCATCGGTAATGGGTCATCGGTCATCGGTAATGGGTCATCGGTAATGGGTCATCGGTAATGGGTTATTGGCACCAACAAATAACAAATAACCCATAACAAATAACAAATAACCCATAACAAATAACAAATAACAAATAACAAATAACCCATAACAAATAACAAATAACCAATAACAAATAACAAATAACCCATGACAGAAGTGACAGCAATATCTGCACAAGCAGCGGCTCTGCTGCTTCACTACGGTTTTGACCTAGGTGGCTACAAATCCGAGAAATTGGTGATGGAATGGCTGACCAAATATCCCCACCAATGGCTGCGTTTAGCAGTGGTTGAAGCGCTATATCAAGGTCGCTACAAAGCTGTTTCTGTGGAACAAATATTGAGTATGTGGCAGCGGCTGGGTCAACCTCTTTATCATTTTAATGGCGAGTTTGAACGTTTGGTTTGCAACAATTTTCCTCAAGATTTAACGGTTGAAAGTGATGCTAAACAGGTGCCGGAAAAGATATTTTTGCCGACGGCTGCATCGGATGTCGGTGTCCCAGAACTAGATTTGTTGCCGCCGCCAGAGCCTGAGTGCGATCGGGTGCAACATCCAGAATTCCCAGAGCTCAAGACTCAGGAAATAGAAGCATCATCCGCAGTCAATCGCACGGGGGAAACTGCGGAAGTTGTGATTTATGAAGAAGATTTGGCAGTGACTGCGGTGGCAGACCAAGCCGAAGCCGATCGGGAATTTGCCGAAAAATCGGTGGCAAAAATAGCCCCAATTGTCAAACACACCGATTTTCACTCCAAATTAACAGCCATTGCCCGAGAAGGCAAAAGGAAGAAGGGAGAAAGAAGAAAGAAGTTGTGAATTTTGGGAATTGGGAATTGGGAATTGGGAATTGGGAATTGGGAATTGGGCATTGGGAATTGGGAATTGGGAATTGGGCATTGGGAATTGGGCATTGGGCATTGGGAATTGGGAATTGGGAATTGGGAATTGGGCATTGGGCATTGGGCATGGGTCATCGGTAATTGTTTGTAACTGTTAATAACTCCTTCCTTCTTCCTTCTTCCTTCTTCCTTCTTCCTTCTTCCTTCTATCCGTTACATCCGTTAAATCCGTTACAGAATCCGTTGCCGAACTTCCTTCTTCCTTCTTCCTTCTTCCTTCTATCCGTTACATCCGTTAAATCCGTTACAGAATCCGTTGCCGAACTTCCTTCTTCCTTCTTCCTTCTTCCTTCTATCCGTTACATCCGTTAAATCCGTTACAGAATCCGTTGCCGAACTTCCTTCTTCCTTCTATCCGTTACATCCGTTAAATCCGTTACAGAATCCGTTGCCGAACTTCCTTCTTCCTTCTATCCGTTACATCCGTTAAATCGGTTACAGAATCCGTTGCCGAACTTCCTTCTTCCTTCTATCCGTTACATCCGTTAAATCGGTTACAGAATCCGTTGCCGAACTTCCTTCTTCCTTCTGACTGCGGCTGTAACTGTTAATTTTTCGCAGTTACTCCCATGCGAATTTCCGAACAAAAAGATGCTTGAGACCTACCGTTTGCTTGCTTGACAACGCTGGTACGCAGTCGGAGGTTTGGTATCAGATACCACAGCCTTTCTTCAGCATGGATGGTTTCGGATTCTGTAATCAATGTCAGCACATCATCTGCGCCCATCACATAGCTGCTGGTGTTTTTATCTTGGAGGACTTGGCCTTCGCTGGGGTTGTCGGGATTGGGTACGATCGCTAATATTGTAGAACCGACTTGTTTGCTACTGGTGCGATCGGGAACACCATCCCAAGTCACCCGCAGGCTAGTTAGCCCAGTGGAAGCAGGATTAATCGAGTGCTGTTGGCAAAGTTTGACGACTGCTGGATCAGTCGCTGTCAGTATTTCTATTTTTAGGTCAGATTTGCCTACCTGCAATTCCCCTGAATGTAGATTGTGTACGGTGCGCTGGGAAAACCATTGGCCTGCACTTAACTCGAAAAACTCGATCGCGTCCATGAATTTTGTCTCTGAACTTAATACTTATCTATGTTGTATATTTTAAAGGAAGGGGGCGCGCCTGCAAAGCTTTCCGGGAGTTCTGAGTTAAGCAGATTCTCAGTTGGGTGGAGGTACGAAATCCCAGCCAGTTAAATTATAAATCAAAAAAGAGCATTTTAAGATTTTAATTTTTAATTTTTAATTGTTGTGTCTGATGTCACTTGATGAATTTTCCAAACACTTGCTGTCTCAATCATAGCAGCTCAGTGTTGCCACTCCGGGCGATGGTAGCAAATAGCCCTTAAATATGTCATGCTAAGATCAGATAAAAGTTGATCGATCGGGTTTTCAGCCAGGTGCAGCTAGCGATCGCATACATTTGAGAAAGAAATCCACAAATTTATGAGCGAGTTTACACAAGATTTAGATCAGATGCTGCCAGGAGAACAAACACACTGTCTGGGAATCGGGCCAAGTCAGTTAGCAGCAAATTCAGACACAGAAAAATTCTACAGCTTGCTAACAGATTATAATTTTATCGAAGCTAAGCTGTCAGAATCGGGAGTACAGCCACTAATAGAAGATTACGATTTAGCAACAAATCCCGATCTTTTAACCTCAGACGAAAAAGCAGACACCCTCAAATTAATCCAAGAAGCAATTCGGCTTTCCGCTCACATTATAGCCCAAGACAAAACCCAACTAGCAGCCCAACTAATTGCCCGCTTGATGAGCTTTGAAAATACCGAAATTCAAGCACTGCTAGAACAAGCAAAACGCCAGAAAAAACCCTGGCTGCGACCGCTAACACCCAGCTTTACCCCTCCTGGAGGGAGATTAATGCGTACTCTGACCGGACATACAGATTGGGTACAAGGTGTAGCAATAACTCCCGATGGCAAGCGGGCAATTTCTGCTTCTTCCGACCACACTTTAAAAGTTTGGCACTTAGAAACAGGAGCAGAAATTTTCAGCCTCCAAGGTCATATTACCTATGTCAATGCTGTCGCAGTAACACCAGACGGCACTAAAGCAATTTCCGGTTCTTGGGACAATACGATTAAAATATGGGATCTAGAAACTGGAACAGAACTCTTTACCTTTGTCGGCGATACATTTGCCGTAGAAGCTGTAGCAGTAACTCCCGACGGGAAGCGAGTAATTTCCGGTTCCTGGGACGGCAGTATTAAAGTTTGGGATTTGTCAACAGGGGCAGTAATTTTTAATCTCAAAGGTCATGGGAGTTTTGTGCAGTCAGTAGCAGTAACTCCTGACAGCAAACGATTAATTTCCGGGTCGGGCGACAACAGCATCAAAGTCTGGAGTTTAGAAACTGGAACAGAACTTTTTACTCTGACCGGTCATGGAGATTGGGTAAAAGCTGTGGTAGTTACTCCCGACGGCGAAAAAATAATTTCCGGCAGTTACGACGGAACTGTTAAAGTCTGGAGTTTGTCAGAGAGAAAGCAACTTTTCACATTAGGAAATCACGACATTTTCGTTCAAGCCGTGGCAGTTACTCCTGACGGGAAGCGGGTAATTTCTGCTTCCGGCGACAAAACGCTGAAAGTTTGGAGTCTGGAAACAAAAGCAGAACTTTTCACTTTGACCAATCATATTGCCCCGGTGAATGCTGTGGCGGTGACTGCGGACGGAAAGCGGATAGTTTCTGGTTCCTCAGACAAAACGCTCAAAGTTTGGCACTTAGAAACAGGAAAAGAAAATTTATCATTTGCAGGCCATGATGACTGTGTAAATGCTTTAGCGGTGACTGCGGACGGTACTAAAGTGATTTCCGGTTCAGGGGACAACAGCATTAAAGTCTGGAATCTAGAAACACAAGCAGAAATTTTCACGATTACTGGTCATCAAGATTGGGTAAAAGCGATCGCAACAACAGCAGATAGCCAGCGAGTAATTTCGGGTGCCGGCGACAAAACTGTTAAAGTTTGGAATCTGGAAACAGGAGAGGAAATTTTTACTTTCACTGGTCATGCAGACTGGGTTAATTCTGTTGCCGTTACTCCAGACGGAAGGATGGCGATTTCTGGTTCTGGAGACAAAACTATTAAAGTTTGGAGTTTGGAAACAGGAGAGGAACTTTTTACTTTTACAGGTCACACCGACGGGATAAAAGCTGTTGCAGTTACTCCTGACGGCAAGGGGGTAATTTCTGCTTCCGGCGACAAAACTCTCAAAGTTTGGAGTTTGGGTCAAGAACAGAATATTTTTGCTGATTTGTGGAATTTAGCAGTAAAAAATCTACTTTTCACTCTCAAAGGTCATGAGAGTTTTGTGAATGCTGTAGCAGTTACAGAAGATGGAAAATTTGCAATTTCTGGCGGGGGAGAAACAACTTTGAAAGTGTGGAATTTGCCAAGTAGAAAGGAAGCATTTACTCTGGCTGGTCATGCCGATACGATAACAGCCGTCGCGACGATGGGAACCAGGGCAATTTCTGTTTCGGACGACAATACTCTCAAAGTTTGGGATTTGTTAAGTCGAGAAGTAATTGCTAGTTTCAGAGGAGATAGTGCGTTGAAATCTTGTGCAGTTGCACCCGATGGGGTGACAATTGTGGCAGCGGAAGCTTCGGGACAGGTGCATTTTTTGAGGTTAGAAGTAGTCAGTAGTCAGTAGTCAGTAGTCATTAGTCATTAGTTATTAGTCATTAGTCAGTAGTAAGGTGCGTCGCCCGCAACAATCTGCAAGTTCCATCGAATATCTGACAGCGACGCACCCTACAAATTAGCTATAGTAAGGTGCGTCGCCCGCAACAATCTGCAAGTTCCATCGAATATCTGACAGCGGCGCACCCTACAAATTAGGTGGCGATGTCCACCCTACCAAATTAATTCCTCTGCAACTTCACCCCCCGAATCGAATAATCCAAAAGCTCAACAGGGTGCATCAAAGTAACCTCTTTTCCCTGCAATTCCAAATGCTTCTTAATTTGCAAAGAACAACCAGGATTCGCCGAAGCAATCAACTCAGCGCCAGTATTCAATAAATTCTCAACCTTTTGCTGTCCCAACTCCTCAGCAACCTCCGGCTGCAACATATTATAAACGCCAGCACTCCCGCAGCACAAAGCCGCATCTAAAGGTTCTTTTAACTTCACACCCGGAATTTGTTGTAGCAGTTGACGCGGCTGCAAACTAATCTTTTGTCCGTGCAGTAAATGACACGCATCCTGATAAACTATCGTCAAATCTCCGTCAATCAAAGGATGAAGTTTTGCAGTCAAACCCACACTTGCCAAAAACTCTTGCACGTCTTTAACATGGGCCGCAAAATCCTCAGCTTTTTCCCGATATTCCGGGTCATCTGCTAAAATATGACCGTATTCTTTCAAAGTATGACCACAACCAGCCGCGTTGATAATCACAGCATCAACTCCCATGTTTGCAAAACTGTCAATCATTTGTCTTGCTAAAACTTTGGCTTGTCCAGTTTGTCCTTGGTGTTCGGGTAAAGCGGCACAACATCCCTGGGATTTGGGAATCACAACCTCGCAGCCATTCGCCGTTAAAACTCTCACGGTTGCTTCGTTAACTGGCGAGAAAAATAGTCGCTGTACGCAGCCTAAAATCATCCCAACTCGATAGCGCTTCTCTCCTTGGGCTGGAATGACATCCGGCAAATTATCCCGGAAAGACTCGATCGTAATTTCCGGTAAAATTGACTCCATCGCCGCCAATCGGGGAGATATTTTTGGCAACAAACCAGTCAAACGAACAAGTTTTTGCACTCCCAATTTTTGATAGAGAAACATCGGAGCGAGCAAAGGTCGCAATCGGTTAGGATAGGGAAAGAAGTTAAACAGGATAGAGCGAATTAGTTTGTCGGAGAAAGTGCGAGCGTAATTTCTATCTATTTGATGACGAGTTGCGCCAATCAATTTATCGTACTGCACCCCAGACGGACAAGTTGTCACGCAAGCCAAGCACCCCAAGCAAGTATCAAAATGCTGTGCGGTTGCTTCATTTAAAGGTGCTTCGCCCTCGTTAATCGCATCCATTAAATAAATGCGGCCTCTAGGGGAATCCATTTCTTTGCCAAGTACCCGATAACTCGGACAAGTAGACAAACAAAAACCGCAGTGAACGCAAGTATCAATTAATTTAGGATTCGGCGGATTATTAGCATCAAAACCCTGTAGTTCTGGAGTTTGTAAATGGGGATTTTGTGCTAGAAAATTGCTTGACTTAGCAGGTTTTAACTCGTCGCTGGAAACTGTAGATTTTTCGGAAGTTTGCATATATTTCCTAATTGTTTTGGTTTGCAGTAAAGACTTTAGTCCTTCAAACACTTCTCTTCTTTTCTCTTCCTTCGCGGTCTTCGCGCCTTCGCGGTTCGTTAAAAAACAAATCTAGTTCACAAACGATTTAGACTGGGATTTAAGAAAAACTAAAGTCCTTACTAAAAATTTTCAACTAAATGCCGCCAACAAAACGATGGGGATTCAAAATATTTTGCGGGTCAAACTGTTGTTTGATCCGCTGCATTAAAGCGATCGCACTTCCAGTATAGCCCCAAACATCCAACTCTTGCTTAAGAGCGATCGGCGCTGCTAAGACAGTCAGAAAACCGCCTTTCGCTTCGCAGCTTCTGCGTATTTGCCGGATCGTTTCCGCCGTCGCAGTCTCAAACCGTAAAACCCCCAAACCGCTACCTGCATGAATCAGAGCATCTTGTATTAGCAATTCGTCAATTAGTTTGACAGATGCCGACGGCCTGACTCCTATTTTACAAATAATCGCTGAGTTTTGGGCAGAATTCCAGATAGTTTCTGGTAATGTTTGCCATAACTGATTCTCATCATTCTCGCCGCATATATTTGCTTGCAAACCCAACTTTTCGCCAACTTCCAGCAAGCGAGTAGATTGTTCTTTAACACTTGCTGCGATACTTTGAAATCTTACTATCAATCCTTTGCCTTTTCCTAAACCTAATTTTGCTACTAAATCAGGTGATAGCAAATCAACGGCTGTGGGAGTCAAAGCAGAAGATAATAAGATTTGAGTCGTTCGAGCTAAAGCATCAGTTTCCCCAATCAGCACGACTGTTGCAGAGGCGACCGGGAGGGGATAAACTCGGAAAGTGACTTGAGAAATGACGCCTAATGTGCCGTAGGAACCTGCAAATAGTTTCATCAAGTCGTAACCGGCGACATTTTTAACTACTCGCCCCCCGGATGAGGCAATTTTGCCGTCCGATCGCACAAAGCTAATTCCCAATAGTAGATCGCGAACGCCCCGATAGCGGTGTCGCAGGGAACCCGCGTCAGCAGCAGCGACTATGCCGCCCAAGGTTGCGTGTTCTGGATAGGCTGGGTCGATCGCCAAAAATTGACCTGATGCGGCCAAAATTTGCTGCAAGTCGGCAAACTTCATCCCCGCTTCCGCAGTCACCGTTAAATCGCCGACAGCGTGTTCAATCAGTCGGTTGAGGCGTCCCGTGCTCACAGCGACGATCGCCCCTACAGAGCTTAACAAAGGCGGTTCTGAAAGCTCCCCGATGTGAGGGGGGTTGGGGGTGTCTAATTTAACTAAGCCGCCCCAATTGATTTTGCTGCCGTTGCCGCAAATTAATATACCCCCAGGATTTCGGGAAGCACAAGCGACGACTGCCGCGAGCTCTTCTTGGGTGTGGGGAAAAACAATGCAGTCTATGTCGGTGTCGGGGGCGATCGCACTTTTGAGCTTTTCTTGCCAAAAAGCCCCTGCATCTTGCCAGCAAGAGACGCCAGCAGCATCGACAATGCTTTCTAGTTCTTGGATCTGTGCCAAATTTACCGCAGAAATTGATTTCATTAATCTCGATCGAGGCAGCCGGTCTGACAGCCGACAGTACAAATGTTCAGAAAAATGTCTAAAACTATATTATCTTAAATTGCCCTTGCCTACTCTATTTATTTTAAAAGTATTGAAGATGCGTTTTCCGGATCGCCCTTAATCCAAGTTAACGAAAACTTTATAAAATCGGGTATTTCCCTATAAATTATTGACACTTATCCTCCGTGTAAACTGCTAAGTAGGAGCGCCTAATTAAACGCCGTTATGTAAATTATTGTAAATTTATGCCCAATTGGCAACCTAGTCTGTTTGCACGGGTTTTTAATTTTAGATAGCCAGATTTATTTGCGTCTACCTACTTAGAGGATCTACAAGTGGCGGTAGTCGGTGTCACAAATTTACACATATATGAAAAACTTTATCGGTCAGGATTCAGGAAGAGCAATCGCATTTATAGATCGTCAAGTTAAAGATGAGCAAAGTTTGATGGCTGGGGTAAAACCGGGTACGGAAGTAGTCGTTTTGGATGGGCAGAAAAATTCAAATCTCATTGAAATTATACCGCACTAGCCAATCCGCGATCCCTTGAATCTCGGCATTGCCTGGGCCCTAAAAAATGAACTACAATCAGGTGGATTAAACGGTACTCTTTATGTTGATGCACTGAAAAACGCCCTTTCACTGCATCTACTGAACCGCTCTGTACAAAAACCGAATATTCGAGATTTTGAAGGCGGTCTTGTTCCGGGAAAATTGCAGATAGTTATTAACTACATAAATGACTACCTAAGCCGAGATTTACACTTAGCTGAACTTGCTAAATTAGTGCAAATGAGTCCTGATTATTTTTGTCGTTTGTTCAAACAATCAACAGGAATAACTCCCCATCAGTACATGACCCAGTACCGGATTGAAAAAGCCAAACAGTTGTTAAAAATACCAGATTTATCAATAACCTATATCTCGCAGCAAGTCGGGTTTCACGACCACAGTCATTTTAGCAAGACTTTCTGCAAAATCGTCGGTGTGACTCCTAAGAAATATCGCGATCGACTTTAACAGGACTGATTATATCATTCTGGCCCGACCCTTCGTTCGTGCCGCGTAAACTCCGCGCAGAATCTCAAACCCTTGCAACAGGGTCTAGGGTTTGGTGGAGGCGGGTTTACGAGATGATCGATTGAGCGGCAATTATTGTTGGTAAAACCCGCCCCTACAGAACTAGGGCGTGTTTTCTTGACCCGAAGATCCCCCCTAACCCCCCTTAACAAGGGGGGAACTGGAAGCACTCTCTTTCGTCACCCCTACTCACACCCTACTCCCTTCTTAAAAGGGATTTAGGGGGTTCAGAATCTGATGGGAAAGGCAAGAAACCAGCTACAAAAACCGAGTCCGTCGGCAGTGTTACAATTGTTCATCAAAATCCGAGAAATTTCGCAAGAAACTTGTATTTTTGGCCAGTTTTTCCCAAGATTTTACAATACAGCAGATCTGGTGATTTTGTAGACTTATTGGTATGACATGAACTAGGAGTGCCTGCTATGAACTCTCAAAATCAACAAGCATCTTACGGTCAAGTTCCCTTAATTTTTATTGCAAATACGGGACAAACAGACCCTTCTGTAAAATTCCAGGTGAAAGGTGCCGGTCATAGCATCTTTTTTACTCCAAACGAAATTACTTTCATCGCTTTCCAGACACCCAATGAACCGGGGAAGGAAGCAACAAAGTCTTCAGTTGTACGCAGCAGCTTAGCCAACAGCAACCCCAACCCGACAATTTATGGGCTGGAAAAATTGCCGGGAGTTGCTAACTTTCTGTTAGGCGAAAATTCGAGCCAATGGCAGACTAATGTACCTACTTTTAACGGTGTCGTTTATCAAAACGTCTATCCAGGAATTGACCGCGTTTTCAAAGGCACAGAAGGACAACTTAAGAGCGAATTTTTGGTAGCACCTTTTGCCGATCCGAGTCAAATTAAGATGAACTATACTGGTGTTAGCGACATCCGGTTGGGTGACGACGGAGCACTGATCTTAGAGACACCGCTAGGCGAATTAATTGATAACGCACCGATAGTTTATCAAGACATCAACGGACAGCGGGTGAATGTTCCCGCAGCTTACAATTTATTAGGAAACGGTCAAGTTAATTTTAGTTTTGGAGATTTTGACCGCACTCAACCCCTAGTTATTGACCCGGTTTTAGCTTACTCGACTTACCTAGGTGGCAGCGGCAATGACACCGCCAACCGCATGACCGTAGATAGCACCGGTGCGGCTTACATTATTGGCACTACTGTTAACAATTTTACGACTACTCCTGGTGCATATAAAACTACACCAGCAGGTGGAACTGATTTCTTAGTTACCAAAATTAACCCCGAAGGAACTGCGTTAGTTTACTCTACTTATATCGGCGGTTCTGGTAATGAATACGGTTTTGGTATTGCGGTAGACAATCAAGGCAATGCTTATTTAACAGGACAAGTAGATCCTGGTTTTCCAACTACTACCGGTTCTTATCAACCGACAGCAACTACTTACAATGCTGCGGCAACTAAACTCAATGCTGCCGGGAATTCTCTAGTTTATTCTACTTTTTTAGGCGGTAGCGGGACTGCCCTCGGCACCAGCATTGCTGTAGACAATCAAGGCAATGCTTATGTTACCGGGCCGACAGGCGACAATTTCCCCACCATACCTGTACCTGTATACGGAGGCGGAATTGATCCGTTTATTGCTAACCAACCTGTATACGGAGGCGGAATTGATGCGTTTATTGCTAAAGTTAATCCAACGGGCAGTGATTTAGTTTACTCTACTTATTTCGGCGGTAGCAATCGCGAGGAAGGTCAAGCCATTGCAGTAGACAATAATGGTAAGGCCTACGTGACAGGCATTACTTATTCGACTAACTTGCCGGTGACTATTAAGGCCGTTCAAAATACAATTGGAGGCGGTGAATATGATGCTTTTGTCAGTAAATTTGACGCGGATGGTGCACGTAGTTATGCCACTTATTTAGGTGGCCGTGGCGGTGAAAAAGGTGGGGATATCGCTGTAGACAGTTCTGGAAATGCTTATGTTGTAGGAACTACCAATTCAATTAATTTCCCTAGAGTTAATCCAATTGAAGAGCTTCTTGCAGGTGTTGGCAATGATTTTTTTAGCAGCAGTAATGCTTTTGTCAGCAAGCTGAGTCCTAGCGGTAATTCTTTGATTTATTCAACTTTTTTGGGCGGCAGCGGAGATGACAATGGCCATCGCATTACTGTAGACAGTGCGAATAATGTTTATGTGACGGGGGATACGACTTCGACTAATTTTCCGACTAAGAATGCTATTCAAAGTGTCAGCGGCGGCGGGAAAGATGCTTTTGTCACAAGTATCAATTCGTCGGGTTCTGCCTCAATAGATTCTACTTATCTTGGCGGCAGCGGCGACGACGCAGGTAATGGTATTGCGGTGAATAGTTCTGGTGAAGTTTATGTAGCGGGAGGTACTAATTCTACTAATTTCCCTACTGCGAATCCTTTGCAAGTGGCGAATGGGGGAGGTGACAATGATGCTTTTATTACTAAAATAATCCCTGGCGGGCCACAGGTGAAGATTATTGAGTCGGGGAGCAGCACTAATTTAGCTGAAAGCGGGACGACGGATACTTATACAGTGGTGTTGACTAATCAGCCTACTGCAAATGTGGCGATCGCATTTACCGGCACTCAAATTCAACCGATTACTGCCCTTAATTTCACTCCAACTAATTGGTTTTTACCGCAAACGGTGACAGTCAGTGCAGTTGATGATAGCGTAGCAGAAACTTCGCCGCATAGTGGCCCGATCGCCCAGACAGCTACCAGTACCGATGTTAATTATCAAGACATCACGATTTCGCCTGTTAGTGTCGCCATTACTGATAACGACAGCGCAGGGGTTTCTATTACTCCGACTAACACGACTGCAACGGAAGGCGGTGCAAATGGAAGTTATAGTGTTCAGTTAAATACTCAACCGACAGCATCGGTTACGATTAACTTGGCTACAGGTAGTCAAATTCAACCCATTACTGCACTTACTTTTACCGCTACTAATTGGAATGTTCCTCAAAGCGTTACGGTTGCTGCTGTTGATGATACGGTTGTGGAAGGTGCACACAGCGGTAGCATAGCTCACAATGTGAGTAGCACTGATAGTAAGTATAATGGGATTGTGGTTCCAGGGGTGACAGTGGCGATCGCAGATAACGACACTGCACCGACACCAGTCACGACAACGCCGACACCAGTCACGACAACGCCGACACCAGTCACGACAACGCCGACACCAGTCACGACAACGCCGACACCAGTCACGACAACGCCGACACCAGTCACGACAACGCCGAGACCAGTCACGACAACACCAATGCCGGCAGGTAATTCCACCATAGATTTATCAAAAAACTGGTGCGGCGTAGAAGCTGGATTGGATAAACTTGAGAACATCCTCGACAACCAACTACAGACAATTAAACTGCCAATCATCGGCCCCCTCAAAGACATTTATCCAAATTTTATTGACAACTTCAAAAGTAAGCTAGTCAATGCTGTAAAAAATGGGGAAAATCAAAGTCTGAGTCAATTAGAAAGTAGCATACGCAATACTTTAGGGCCAGATTTTGATGTCAAAGTAGATGGAAATTCAACTGCCGATGACAGCACCCTGCTAATTACACTTGGGAAGAAATACCAGTTCCCGGATATCAATCTCTCCAAAGATTTAGGAGTTCCAGCTCTAGGTTTAAACATCGATGGGAAAGCGAAATCAAAATACGAATACAACTTGTCGCTAGGAGTTGGGAGCAGTAAAGATTTTGGCTGCTACATAGATACTGACAAAACCAAGTTAACCGCCAACATTGACTTGGGTTTAGATGACCAATTCAAGGCTAAAGGCAACTTAGACTTTTTCCAAGTTGACCTTGCAAACGATACCAAAAACCCTACTAAAGTCGATGCCAACCTTGAAGTCAAGCTCAATGACTTAGATAATCTGGGCGGTACTGATGATGGCAATCGTTTAACTTTGTCTGAGTTGGACGGCAGTTATCAGTTACAAGACTTATTTCAATCTAGCTTAACCAGTAATGCCAATCTCGGCTTGCACGGCAAAACTAGCATCAACGGCGATGCTGCTTTTCCATCTTTTGACTTCGACTTAGCAGTTAATTGGCCGATCCTAAATTACGCTAACGGTCAATTAACCAGGCCGCAAAAACCCACAGTTGCGTTTAACAATATGCAACTAGATGTGGGGACATTTGTCAATAATTTTGCCAAACCAATTGTCGGTAAAATTTCCGATGTCATTCAACCATTTCGACCAGTTATTGAGTTTCTGAATGCCGACACCAAGTTACTGTCTAAAATAGGTCTAGCTGAGCCATTTTATCAAAATGGGGATGGCAAAGTCAGTGTACTAGAACTGGCAGCAAAAATCTCTGGTCGCGATATCGATACTCGCTTTTTAGATGCGGTTGCCCAGGTTGATAAAGTTGTTAATTTGGCAAACCAAATAGCAAATTTTCCCCGCTCAAATTGACTTGGGTTCCTACACTCTGGGTAATATAGATGTTGCCGATGAAAGTGCTAATCTTCAGAATACTTTACCAGTCCCAAAAACTTCTGTTCAGCAAACCGCTAACCAACAAATTAACTCCAAAACAAGCGGCAAAGTCAAGGAATTCTTAAATGCTTTACAAGATTGATGGCTTTGATTTGCCACTCTTGACCAAACCGGAAACCGCGATTCAATTGCTGATAGGTAAACCGGATGTTCCGGTTTTAAGCTATCAGATGCCCAAACTGGGATTTGACTTTAACATTCGCAAAGATTTTCCGATTTGGGGGCCGATCGAGGCTTTACTTGAAGGCAAGTTTAGTGCTTCAGCTCATCTAGGATTTGGGTACGATACCTACGGATTAAGTGAGTGGAAAAACTCTAATTTTGCTGCGGGTTCTGCTGACCAAGTTTTGGATGGATTTTATGTGAGCGATCGCGAAAATGCTGACGGTACAGGGCCAGATGTTGACGAACTCAGTCTTGACGCTAGTATTGCCGCGGGTTTGGGGCTAGATGTGATATTTGCCGAGGGTTATCTCAAAGGTGGAATTCAAGGAAAAGTCGGCATTGATCTGATAGATATTGGAGAATTCCAGCCCAAACAAGGCGGTGACGGCAAAATTCGAGTATCAGAAATCACTTCCCGCATCAGCAAACCCTCGGAACTGTTTGATGTAACAGGACAAATCAATGCTTTTTTGGGTGCTGAATTTAAAGTAGGATTTTGGAAATGGAAAAAAACAGTCTACGATAATAACTTTGCCACATTTGAGTTAGCTAGCTTTAGTTTAGGGCCGAGTTCTAGCACTAGGGGCAAAGCAATTAACGGTTACATGGCCGGGGCGACTGTCTTCTTCGATGCCAACTTCAATGGAGTAAAAGATGACAGCGAACCGTTCTCAATTACTAACGCGGATGGCAGCTTTGACTTAGATGTCTCTCTTGACAATTTCGACAAAAATAATAGCGGCGACCTCGAACCGGAAGAAGGCAAAATTGTCATTACCGATGGCATAAATACCTCTACTTATTTGTCGCAGCAAACGCCTCTCTTTGCCACACCAGATGCTACTGTCGTCACTCCGTTAACTACCCTATTGACCGAGTTAGTCGAGGCAGGTACTGACCAAAATCAGGCGCAAATTCAAGTTAAATCTGCACTGGGATTGCCGTCAACAATTGATTTGACTGGCTACGATCCGCTACAGGCAATTACTCAAAACGATCCGAACGGTTTGGCGGTTTATGCAGCGCACATTCAGGTACAAAACGTTGTTGTTCAGACGACAATTTTAATCGGCGGGATTTCAGCTAACTCTCAAACCGATATTGCCGATCGCATTATTTCCACCCTTGCCAATCAAATTCAATCCGGCCCTGTCGATTTAACCAATCCCGCACAATTGCCAACCATCATTCAGTCTGCTGCGACTCAACTGCAAGCACAAAAAGCGTCCGATATTGCACCGGAAGCTGCTCGAATTATTGCAGAGGGGAATCAGCGGGTACGGGCGATCGCATCTAGCAACATCCCCCTTTCAGATGCAGCTACTAAACTAGCCAAAATTCAACAAGTCGCACAAGGAGAAGTAGCCCAAGATTTACAGTAAGTTGCAGCCGGAAATAAGACAATTCAAGAGGCGATCGCCGAAAATACAGGCACATCCTTAGACGCACAAATTCAATCAGCAACTGTCAATAACCCCACAATTCGCAACAGTATAAATAGTGACTTCACTGCTGCCGAACCTTTCCCCGATAGTGGCATAGAATTAGTCAACAATTCCCCCAATCAAAAAATCGGTACGGATGGCGACGATACTCTAGGCGGCGACAGCAGCGATGAGGTTTTAAGTGGCAAAAAGGGAAATGATTTGATCTTTGGTTTTAACGGCAATGACTGGATTAATGCCAATCAAGGCAATGACTTAATAAATGGCGGTTTTGACGACGATACCCTTTACGGCGGCAAGGGAATTGATACCATTACAGGTAGCGATGGTGGCGATATTATCTTTGGCAACCGAGGCGACGATTTACTAGATGGCAGCACTGGCAATGATACTTTGCGCGGAGGCAAGGGAAATGATACTATTATTGGCGGTGAGGGTGACGACTTCCTATTCGGTGAAGATGGAGATGACAGTTTGATAGGAGGGAATGGGAGCGAGCGCTTTTTATAAGAAATACCCTGAAAACCCTGCGACTTTAGTCCAGGGATGAAAGGGCGTTGCAGGATTTATCCTGCCTGCCCCATCTTGACAAACTGATTTTGGTTTGATAAAGTTGTTGAAACTTAGTTGGTGAAAAACCCGACAGTTGCAAGCCGTTAGGCAAAAAAGTAGCCATAGACTCAGCCACTCGCTGTGTGGGTAGTGGGTATCTGACTTACCCTTTAAGAATTAAACTTTGGGCGGATTCATCCCCCAATGTTTGTCCTTAAGAATCCCCGCGTCTTCAGACCGGGGAGTGTCAATATCTACCAATTCTGGCATTGATACTATCTGGGATTTTGAAGATGGAAAAGATTTGCTAACACTCGCAAACAATCTCACTTTCTCCCAAATGTCAATTACTCAAGAAAACAGTTCAACTTTAATTCGCTTGTCAGCAACAAGTGAAATTTTAGCCTCTCTCAATGGGGTGTCTGCCAGCCTGATTAATGTCGCCGATTTCAATTTAGCTTAGAGCAGTATTCTTGCGTCCCCCTTTGTAGGGGCGGTGCCCCCTGGCCCGCCCTAGGGCCGATCGGGAAGACTGTCAACTCAGACAGTAGAATAAATCAAAGTTCTAAGGGAGCAACAGCGTTTAATAAATCTTCTAGTATAAACCTGAGCAAAGATTGAGTTGCTAATACTAAACCTAATCGGGCTTGAGCGAGTTTTGGTGTTTCTATTTTCACTTCGCCCCAAATCCGGCACTGGCTGTAAAATGTCTGAAAAGCTGTGCTCAAATTATTAGCTAATTTGAAATAATTGACGGGTTTTTCGTCGTTGTAATGTTCAATAATAGGAGCTAAACTGTCTAGAACTGCTAACAGTTGTGAGATTAAATTGCTTTCTGCTGGATGTACTAATCGTAGTCGCCCATCTGCGTCGAGCCAGGGGATGGGGTTTGGATCTGAAAGCGACCAAATTTGGGGTGTTGGAGCCCGATCGAATTCGACGATCGCAATTATCCGATCGCGGTGGGCCATTCGCAGCAGAGAACAGCAGCGGGCGTGGCTGTATTGAATGGGAAACAGTCGATCGACCGGCACAACAGGAGATAATATTTGAGACTCTGGAAGTGGTAGCGCAGTTTGAGCTAAACGCTGCAACCAGACGGCTAAAGCTACATCAGTCAACTCAAACTCAATGATCCCCGACGGCGCGACTGCAATGGTGAAATCTCCGTTGCACAGCGGTTCCAGGGTTTCGGCTAACTGTGTGGCGATGGCCTGGGGTGTCTGCTGCCACACTCTTTGATACTCTTGGATATCATACTCTGCCAATTTGAGGGCGATCGCAGATACATACAGCACTCGCGTGCTATTTTTAGCCCGATTTAACGGAATTTCATGGCGACAGGTGTCTTTAGTCAGTTTTAACCCAGATGTTGCACCAATGTTAGTAACAGGCAAGATGCCTGTTCCACAAGAAATCAAGTTTTTTGTGGGGTGGGCTTCTAGCCCGCCACTGCCAGGCTGATAGACAATGCCGATCGCCTCGGAGTCAGTAACAGGCAAGATGCCTGTTCCACAAGAAATCAAGTTTTTTGTGGGGTGGGCTTCTAGCCCGCCACTGCCAGGCTGATAGACAATGCCGATCGCCTCGGAGTCAGTAACAGGCAAGATGCCTGTTCCACAAGAAATCAAGTTTTTTGTGGGGTGGGCTTCTAGCCCGCCACGCAAGATGCCTGTTCCAGAAGAAATCAAGTTTTTTGTGGGGTGGGCTTCTAGCCCGCCACTGCCAGGCTGATAGACAATGCCGATCGCCTCTTCGATCGCATACCGCAGCCTCCTGTTCAACCAACTTTTGAGTGTGAGTTCCCGAAACTTCCAGTTATTGACTGTATTCATAACTCTGATACTGTTACCGCTTGCACTGTCTTTGTACGTCAAACTGCTGATCCTCTTTGATCTCATATTTTGATATCATCTCTGGCGTTCGGCATCAACAACCAGGGCTGTATCGAAATCATCGGCTATCTGGTCGCTGAGCTTAGTCGAAGCGTTTGCCAAATTGGCAAGAATTTTTGCTGGATTCAACTATTTAGATGTATTTTTTGCTACATTAAATTTTTAGGTAAAACTGACAAGAACAAGCAAAGCTGGTGCAAGCTCGATCGGGGGTTGGTAATTCTCACTTTGTATCGAGATGTTGGCGGTCGCTGCTCTTGGCTCTTTGATATCATCTATCTCTCACTGATTAAATATATCCCCAAGCCTCACCATGCAATCAACTTCAACACCTTCAGAGACCATCGATCGACCGTTTATCACCTGGCAGCGAATTATAGACTGGGCCCAGGAACACTACCGCTGCCGGACTTTTAGCAAAGACGAGCGGATTCCAGCCAGACCGGGACTGCTGTATTTAGTGCAGAAGGGTTCCGTGCGGCTGGTGGGCAGTGCTCAAGTCAGCGCCACTGCCAAACCAGGGTCGAAATCCACTCTCACAACTACAGAAGAAGCTTTTTTGGGCTTCGTTGGGGCCGGCCAGCCCTTTGAACTGGTGGCCCAGTCGCCGTTTACCCTCCAAGCTTACGCCCACGCTGACCAAACTCACGTAGTGTGGATGTACTGGCACGATTTGGATAATTGGCCTCACTTCCGCAGAGAAATTTTGGATGCGTTTCGCTACCAGCATCAGCGGAAACTCCTCTGGCTAAGCACTTTGGGACAGCGCCGGACGATCGACCGCTTGCTGGGATTTCTCACTTTGTTGATTGAAGAGTTCGGGGAACCCTATGTAAGTGAGGCCCAACCGAATGTGGTTCGCGGCTATCGGTTACCTTGGACTCTGACTCACTCTCAAATTGGCAGTGCGATCGGCTCGACGCGGGTGACGGTGACGCGGCTGATGGGTAAGTTGCGCTCGAAAGGCTTGATTAATACTGAGGACGATAATTTAATCTGTTTGCCGGCTAACTCCGATCGACCTTCGCCAGCCAGCAAACAGCAGAAGGCAAAAGAAGCGATCGAAGAATCTGCATAAAAGCCAGCGGGCGATCGCCAATCAACAGCCGTCTTTTGTTAGTTTTTTGTCGATCGCAGCGTCTGTCCCTCGACACTGTACCATGAGTTATGTAAACTTTTGCCGTGTTTTCAGGGTGCGATCGACAATGACGATCGTCAAGGTGCATCCAGACGTTTTAACTTGCTGAGCTCCTTGTGACTAATGACTGCTGACTACTGACTAATGACTACTGACTGCTGACTAATAACTAATGACTAATGACTGCTGACTAATGACTAATGACTACTGACTAATGACTACTGACTAATGACTTCTTCTATATGACCAAGGCTCAGCAAAAATCGACCATCCCCAACAATCCGAAACGGGTAGTATTCTGCGACTTTGACGGGACGATCACCGTTGAGGAAACTTTTGTGGGAATGCTCAAGCATTTCGCGCCGGAATTATCATCGCAACTGATGCCTGAAATGTATGCTAGAAGGCTGAGTTTGCGATCGGGAGTGCGGCAGTTACTGGAGTCGATTCCCTCGGAATGTTATGGGGAAATTGTCGAATTTTCCAGGGGGAAACTGATGCGATCGGGATTGGTGGAATTGCTGGATTTTTTGGATGCTAAAGGGGTGGATTTTGTGATAGTTTCCGGCGGTCTGCGGGTCATGGTAGAAACAGTAATGGGCGATTTGGTCGATCGGGCCAGCGCTATTTATGCTGTGGAACTGGACGCGACGGGCCCTCGCTTGCAAGTAAATGCAGAGTTTGAAGGGGATACGGAATTGGTGTCTAAGGTACGAGTGATGGGGCTGTACGAGGCCGAGTCACAGGTGGCGATCGGAGATTCGCTGACCGATTTTAACATGGCATTGCAGGCTTCGCAGGTGTTTGCGCGCGATCGGCTAGCCGAATATCTAGACGAACAGCAAAAACCTTATATTAAATGGGATAATTTTTTTGACGTGCTGGAAAACTTGTCCCAAACATGGAACTAAAACTCAATGTAAAATGTACAGTCCAGGACGCAACTGGCATACTGAAATCAAATTGTAGGGTGCGTCAGGCGAATTTCTAGGGCGATTATTGAGGATTTAGGGATCTGACGCACCTTACTAAGTGTAACATTTGGCTTTAGTCCTAATATAGATAAAAAGCAGAGAATTGAAGAACAATGAGTGTTGATTTGAGAGCAGATTTAATTGCCGCAGCTAAACATTTTTACGATCGAGGTTGGATGGTGGGCACAGCCGGCAATCTTTCGGCCCGCCTAGACGATGGCACTTTTTGGATTACTGCTAGCGGCCGCCAAAAAGGGCAGTTAACCGATCGAGATTTTATCAGAATGAACTTAGACGGCGCTATTGTCGAACAGCCTGTTTCCGAGAGTCGCCCTTCAGCAGAAACCAGCATTCATTTAGCTGTTTACAATAGTTTTCCAGAGGCGCAAGCTTGCTATCACGTACACTCTATCGAAGCAAATTTAGTCTCTCGCTTAACACCAGGAGATGCAGTACCTTTACCCGGTATTGAAATGCTAAAAGGTTTGGGGGTGTGGGAAGAAAACCCCCAGGTGTCGATGCCCATATTTGCAAATTATTTGTCAGTGCCGAAAATAGCTGATGAGATTTCCCAGGCCTTGGCCGTTTCGCGGCCAGCAGTACCCGCTTTGCTAATTCGCGATCACGGCGTTACAGTCTGGGCCAACTCCCCCGAAGCCGCCTACAATTACATAGAAATTGTCGAATACATTTTTCGCTACATGGTGACAGCTAGCCAAGTGATTCTATTTGAGATTTGAGATTTTAGACTTTAGGAAGAGGCAACAGTTATGGCTAAATATACCAGAATTCTCTCCATAGATGGAGGCGGTATTAGAGGAATTATCCCCGCGCAAGTTGCAGTTAGCATTGAAGAAAAGCTGCAACAGAAAAGTGGCAACCCCGATGCAAGAATAGCTGACTATTTTGATTTAATCGCCGGCACAAGTGCTGGAGGGATTTTAACTTGCATTTATTTATATCCCGATGCGGAAAATCCCCACAGACCCCGGTGGTGTGCCAAAGACGCTGTTAAATTTGCGATCGATAGTGGCCGCGATGTTTTTAATAGTTCCTTTTGGCAAAAAGTCAAGTCCCTAGACGGTTTGATCGATGAAAAATATCCGAGCGATCGCTTAGATTTATTTTTGGGGGAAACTTTTAGAGATTGCAAACTCAGCGAACTGCTGAAACCTTGTTTGATTTCCAGTTACGATATCGAAAGGAGAAAAGCTCACTTTTTCAATCAAATAGATGCTAAAACAAATCCAGAAGAAGAATATTTTATCAGAGATGTAGCCAGAGCCACATCGGCAGCTCCCTCCTACTTTGAAGTTCCCAAAATCCGCTCTTTGACGAAGGAATCCTATGCTTTAATTGATGGGGTAGTATTCGCCAACAATCCCGCACTTTGTGCTTATGCAGAAGTGAGAAGTAAATTCAGGATTCCCGACGAACGCCCCGACAAAGGCCCGACTGCAAAAGACATGGTAATCTTATCGCTGGGGACGGGTTCAGCTCAACAAAAATATCCCTACGAAGAAGTGAAAAACTGGGGTCAATTAGAGTGGGTTCAGCCTTTGATGAATATCCTGATGACCGGAGTTTCAGAAACGGTCAATTATCAACTAATGCAAATTTTTGATGCGATTGAAAAGCCCAATCAATATTTGAGAATTCATCCAAATTTGACCAATGAAAAACCCCTACCAATCGATGAAGCTTCCGAAGAAAATATATCGGAACTGGTGAGAATTGGCCTGGAGCAAGCAGACAAGTATAATCAGGAGTTGGATCGGTTTATTGACTTGTTGCTGGCCGAATAATTAGTTAGGAATACCCAGATCCCCGACTTCTTTAAGAAGTCGGGGATCTAACATTAGTTAGTATGCAGCAATCTCAAATATCAAATCTAAATCGTTGGTTAAAAAATACCAAGAAAAGGGCGATCGGCATTTAGATGAAACCTTTAACAACAGGTGGTTTCAGCGGTTTTCTGTCACCCTGTTTCTGGGAGGCCAAGTGCTATTGCGAATCCTGAGTGGCAAAATTGACCGCCGCAAAATCATGGAGCATTTAGTAACAGTAGGGTTAGATTCTTTGCGCGCTGTACTACTAATAGCCTTCTTTGCGGGCATGATTTTTACTATTCAATCCGCCAGAGAATTGATTCGGTTTGGGGCGGTAGGTGCGGTGGGAGGTGCTTTTGCTTTGGCATTTTGCCGGGAATTAGCACCTGTTTTAACAGCGGGCGTAGTGGCGGGACAAGTGGGTTCGGCTTTTGCAGCGGAAATAGGCGAAATGCAGGTGACGGAACAAATAGACGCCCTGTATATGTTGAGAACAAATCCGGTTGATTATTTAGTAGTGCCGCGGGTGATAGCTTGCTGTGTAATGCTGCCGATTTTAACGATTTTTTCGGTGGCGGTGGGGATTGTTGGTGGGCTGTTTGTAGCGGCTATTTTTTATGGTTTGGAACCGTCGGTATTTTTGGAATCGGTGCGGACTTTTTTGGGGCCTTGGGATTTAGTAACTGTGGTGATTAAGAGTTTTATTTTTGGGTTGATAATTGCGATTGTTGGTTGCGGTTGGGGATTGACTACGACGGGGGGAGGAAAGGGAGTAGGACAAGCTGCGACGGCGGCGGTGGTGACTTCTTGGGTGTTCATTTTTGTGGCGGATTTCTTTTTGTCGCTGTTAATGTTTCATGAGTTGGCGATTACTAGAAGTTGATGACATTGGCGATTGAAATCAACAGGATTTTTTTAACCGCAGATGAACGCAAATAAACGCAGATAAAATCCCATCGGCGTTCATCCGTGTTCATCGGCTGATATCTGCGGTTACCAACTCTCAACTAATTTGATTTAATCACAACAGGATTTTTTTTAACCGCAGATGAACGCAAATAAACGCAGATAAAATCCCATCGGCGTTCATCCGTGTTCATCGGCTGATATCTGCGGTTACCAACTCTCAACTAATTTGATTTAATCACAACAGGATTTTTTTTAACCGCAGATGAACGCAAATAAACGCAGATAAAATTGCATCGGCGTTCATCCGTGTTCATCGGCTGATATCTGCGGTTACCAACTCTCAACTAATTTGATTTAATCACAACAGGATTTTTTTCAACCGCAGATGAACGCAAATAAACGCAGATAAAATTGCATCGGCGTTCATCCGTGTTCATCCGCTAATATCTGCGGTTACAAACTCTCAACTTGAGATTTTAGATTGGAGAAAGGAGGGCGATACACTCGAATTGCCTGAATTGGCACTTTCCCGTTAGCTTCAGGAAGGATTTCAAGAATATGTTTGGAGTTGCTTAAATTCTGAGCCAATGTGGTATAATACTCGCGGGTTGAATCTGCTATTTGTGGCGGCATATATGAGTCCACAAACATCGGTTTTACCTGCCATTTAATCTCAAATCCTTTCGGTGTTGGCTGTTTAGAATATTCATAGGAATTTTGCAGCCACCAGTTGCTCGGTTCAATGACAACGCGGCCAGAATTTGATACAAATAATTGGTCGTTTGTTCCGCTACCATCGTCACCTGTTTGTGAACCTAAAATGTCAAATTTAAACTTGCTCCCGTCGCTGTTAATTTCTGTAATTACTGCTTTCCAATCTTCGACGATTAGCGGTTTCTGACTGGATACTTGGATAATTGCCGGCCAATCGACGCCCATAGCATTACTGGGGCGGGTAATGGCATAAAGTTCAGGAAATTCTGAGGGTTTTTTGCCGTCTATGGTAATGCTAGCAGCCGTTGCTTTGTCCTGGAAGGTTTTATCTGCGATCGCATCTATTCTATTTCCTTCAAATTCTAACCGCAATTTGCCATCTTTCCACTTGACATCGCTACCAACTGTATAAGTTTTCACTAAATCTCGATCGGGTTTTTTAGGGAAATTTGGATTGTATCGCAGGTGTGGTTTGATGAGGGCTGCTAGCAGAAAGTTTCCCCAATCGTTGAGGTGAATGTCGTCGCTCAATAGCTGTTTTGGCTGCAAGCGATTTTCTTGCAAATACCGTCTCCAAGGTTCCCGAATTTCTGCGAGTTCGCATCCGTATTTATCGGCAAGTTGAGGCAACCATTGAGTAGAATGAGTGTTGTGCCATTCGTATGCTTTGAGGGCATCAGGATCGTCGCTGCTGTTGCCTTTAGGCTGCCAGGTAATGTGGTCTGAATGCAAGCAGTATTTCGCTAGCAGTGCGGCGGCGGATATTGGCAATTATTGCTTCGTAATCTTCATCTCCTCCGTAGACGTGGAAAATTAGCAAGTCGGGATAAAAAGGATATAAATCGTGTTCGCTGGGACGGATTAATAGTGGGGCGGCAAATCCTCCGATCGCCCGATTCTCAATGGTCAAATCTGCATATGGAAAGCGCTTTATGATATCGTTCGCTACATCTTGCGACCATTGTTGTTTAGTGATAGATTGACCGTAAAATAGGATTCGCACTGGTTTGCGATCCGTGGGAGTGCTGGTAGCAAGCAACCCCATTGTCCTTTGAATTTGACCTCCAAAATTAGCATTGTTCTGAAGGGGAGCAGGTAAGGGAAATGGCGTATCAGCAGCTATTTGTTTGAGGGCTGGAATTAACAGGAAACTCAAACACAAACCAAGCACCCACAAGTAGGTATACTTGTTTGATTTTTGGCTATTTTTTGGGTGTTTTGCCATTGTTTTTATCCTGGTCAAAATTTCAGATCTTACTGCTTGCTTCCACAAAGGTCGATCGAACTTCTATCTGAATAGTCCTGGATGCATAAACTCTATCCTCCGGGTGCTTATGGGCGCACCTTACCGCTGTTAAATCTTAAATCTCAAATCTCAAATTGATTGATCGTGACAAACAATGATATAATGATTGCAGCTCGATCGCACATTAAATGGATTACAAAACAGCCCGTAGTTTTCTGATCGATCAGGGAACCGCCCTCGAAACCAAGAAAAACCCAGACGCCTTCCTGATGCGTCTCAAACAAGGTCAACCTCCCGTACCCGGACAGGTGACATCGATTTTATTAGCTTTAAAAATATTGTTTGAAAGCTTGCAAGAATCTCCAATGCTCGATCGGCAATTAATCTCGGCACTGCATTTACTGTCGGTAGAAAGTTTGCAGGAATTTGAAGCCGGATTTCGCAAAGGAGTTTCTTGGCCGCCGCTGCTGAAAGAAGACTTAAATCGCATTGCGATCGCAGTTAAGAATATCTTTTCCGGTGTCTGGAAATAATTAGCTTAGTGCGAGGGCGAGGCGGTTTAAACCGCTAATATACAAACCAAGTCCCAGCAGAGGGGGACTAAGAAATCAGGGAGATATTTAAGCCGGATTTAGTATGAGGAGCAATCAGCGAGATTTTTTTTCGATTCACCCCGCTTCGGGAGAGACTTGTCTCCTTTATTTACTCGGTATACTCGCGATATTTAACAAGAAAAATTGTCAAACTCTACTACTCGCGAAAGCTTTCCAGCGACGCCAAAATATCTGGTAATTCCCCCAACGTCGCCGCTACCAAAGCTTCATCTTTATAAACTCGCGATCGAACCCGGTGGCTCGGATTTGCCGCCGAGGTTTTAGAACCTCGGAATCCCCGATTTCCGGTTTTGACTAGATCTAAATTTCTGGCTTCTGGTGTCAAGCAAAACATAGTAGTATCCTCAATTAATCCTAGGGTTGCCCGGAAAATTTCTCAGCGATTGCTCGATATCTCTATTATTGCCCATAATGGTAATAGAGATGAAACCATGAAATAATTATTCACGATCGACTGGGATCAATTTAAACTACATAACAACTCTTATTAATTTGTTACAGGGAGCGTCCGTTTAATCCGATCGCCCGCGACGACACAGACACCAGCCACCAAAAAGGCGATCGCCCCCACAATCGCCGTTGTCACAGCAGGAATCGCCTTGGGTGCCACAAACACCAAAGAGTACAAACTCATCCCCAGGGAAAAACCACCAAAATACAACCCTACGCCGAATCCTCCTCGGCGCGGAGGTACCAGAGACAAAACAAAAGGAACCGCACCAGTAGTAATCAAACTATTAGTAAAAATCACAGCCAAAACAGTCACCGCCACCATCACCAAGCCCTGACTAAAAACCATCACCAACAGCAAAACCGCCGTTGCTACCAATCCACCCAACAGCGTCCGCTGGTTTCCCAAACGCACCGCAATTACCCCAGCAAGCAAAGAAGCAACAGCTAAAGCCAAGGTAAATCCGGCCATTAACAACTTAACATTAACATCCGCGATTTGAGTTTGGAAAACATGGGGTAAAATCCGTTCTCCCATCGCCCGACTTCCCCAAGCAACAGCCATTCCCGTCACCGCAATTAACCCCAGCGGCATGATAGAAACTCCCTCAGAAATTGCAGTAGCCGGCGGCAATTCCGACACCGCAGCATCAGGATTAACCGATCGCAAAAAAGCCACCGCACCCAACAATACAAACGAACCAATAGCGAAGGCAAAAGCTGGGCCCAAACTCAGAATAAAATCGCCCGCAACAGGCCTTGCCGCCCCAACCAATCCCCCCACAAGCACTAATAAACTCATGGCTTGGGGCAACTGCGTTTGACTCGCATATTGGCCCAACAGCGACACTGCGGGCGATCGAAACATCGCCATTGCGATCGCCCAAGCCACTATTACCACAGGCAAAATCCAGTACAGAGGCGAGACTGGATTGCCGAAAATAAAAATAGCAGGAATTGTAATAAATAGCACCGACGACAAGATAACACCCACAACAATCAGCGGAAAACGAGTTCCCATCCAGTGACGCTGCTTGTCAGAAAGCCAGCCCGCCGCAGGTTCGATCGCAATTGCCAAAATATCCTCCAGAATTGTGATTCCCCTGTCGAATCCGGGCAAACCAAATCCCTCTAAAAGTTTCGGCAAATATAGTCGGTAAAGCATCCAACTCAGAGTAATTGCTCCCTGCAAAGCCGCCACGCCCCCCACTTGTCGCCACAGAATTAAAGACTGAGGTTGAGAATTTTTCATGTTTTTGACGGTATTGTATGCGATATTTTATGCGATATTTTATGCGATCGGCTGGGGGCGGGTCGATCTATACTATTAGTTACCTAAAATATATCTGGTGAAACCCGCGCCTTGTATTTTGAAAGAGGTAAATGGCGATTTATCGTGGCGCGGGGGCGGGTTTATGAGATAATTGGTCTTAGGCACTGATGGTTGGTAAAACCCGCCCCTACAAGTTATCATTCTTTAGCTATGTTTTTTGTACCACATCCCCTTGTAGCACCAACAGTTATAGCTCAAATTAGACCGACTGTCGAAAGTTTACCCGATGGAGACTACCGGTACCGAGACTCCTTTGCGATCGATCGACCTTTTAGAGAAATCCAATTTCGCAAACAAGACAGATACATCACCGGCAGCGATTCCGACAAAGCCACGGGTAAAAGCTACTGTTTTCGGGGAATTGCCCTACACAATAACATTATTAACATCACTGTAGCCACTGAAATTTATCTCAAAACCTCGCCCACACAGCAAACCGAGTGGAAATTGGAGCCGGGAAGCCCAATTAATTTCGACAAACTTTATCCGCTGCAAGCTGGGCCCGGATTACAATTGTACAAATGTTTGACAGCATTTTTGCCAAAATTGAAAGATTAGTCATTAGTTATTAGTCATTAGTCATTAGTCATTAGTCATTAGTCATTAGTCATTGGTCATTGGTCATTGGTCATTAGTCATTAGTCATTGGTCATTAGTCATTAGTCATTGGTCATTAGTCATTAGTCATTAGTCATTAGTCATTGGTCATTAGTCATTAGTCATTAGTCATTGGTCATTGGTCATTAGTCATGCGTAATTCGTCATTAGTCATTGGTCATTAGTCATTGGTCATTAGTCATTAGTCATTGGTCATTAGTCATTAGTCATTGGTCATTGGTCATTAGTCATTGGTCATTAGTCATTAGTCATTGGTCATTGGTCATTAGTCATTGGTCATTGGTCATTAGTCATTAGTCATTGGTGATTGGTGAGAGATTATTAGTTATTGGTAGCAGCTAACCAATAACTAATAACCAATAACAAATAACCAATAACAACATCCTAATAACCAGCATTTTTCAACTCTTCTTTGAGCATTTGTCGGTAGACTTTCGGCAAACTAGAACTCATAGAATTGTTCTCAATGCCATAGCCCAAACTCGTCCAGGTTCCCGACAGCATCCGCAATACCTGACTTAATTTTTCCGATCGCAGCATCTCAGAAATATCAGCTTTCCAAAACTTGCGATCGCTCAACCAAGCATAAACCACAGCATCCTGATATTCTGGCTCAAAACTGTAATCTTGCCACATCATAAAATTAGCAGGTTTCGGGTGATAGCGCTTAGCCTTATCCTTCCAAGTCGAACTCAAAAATTGATACCTACCCGCCGCCGTAGTACAGTTACCCCGATTCGGGCCATTCACAATCGTCACGCACCAGTCAGGATGGTGACTCAAATCTAATATGTATTTGCCACCATAAACAACATGATAAGGTCGAGAAACATTCGACTCGCTAGCAGAAATAGTTCGCATCAGCGCCCGAATGTAAGGATCGCCCGCTTTCATAGCTAGTGGCGGCAATTTGCGAACCTCACTTGCTTGGGGAGATAACGGCGGCAAACCCCGCCAACTGACAGCCAAAAAAACAGCGCCGCCAATCACAGCGCCGATTAATATTAGAAATCCCAGGATTTGAATTTCCGATCGCCTCAGCAAACCCCCCGGTTGACGGCGGAATTGTTGAGCTTGCAGCCAACTCATTTCCATTTCAGCAATTTCGGCCAATTTTGTAGCAGCCCGCATCCGGCGCACCCGGAAATCGTGTTGATATAGTGGCGCAGCCAACAGCGTCAAACTCGACAAAGCCCCAGCCAATCTAAGCAGCCAGAAATCGAATTCACCAGCTAATGCAACTTTTGCATTGGTCATTGGTCATTAGTCATTGGTCATTGGTCATTAGTCATTAGTCATTGGTGATTGGTGAGAGATTATTAGTTATTGGTAGCAGCTAACCAATAACTAATAACCAATAACAAATAACCAATAACAACATCCTAATAACCAGCATTTTTCAACTCTTCTTTGAGCATTTGTCGGTAGACTTTCGGCAAACTAGAACTCATAGAATTGTTCTCAATGCCATAGCCCAAACTCGTCCAGGTTCCCGACAGCATCCGCAATACCTGACTTAATTTTTCCGATCGCAGCATCTCAGAAATATCAGCTTTCCAAAACTTGCGATCGCTCAACCAAGCATAAACCACAGCATCCTGATATTCTGGCTCAAAACTGTAATCTTGCCACATCATAAAATTAGCAGGTTTCGGGTGATAGCGCTTAGCCTTATCCTTCCAAGTCGAACTCAAAAATTGATACCTACCCGCCGCCGTAGTACAGTTACCCCGATTCGGGCCATTCACAATCGTCACGCACCAGTCAGGATGGTGACTCAAATCTAATATGTATTTGCCACCATAAACAACATGATAAGGTCGAGAAACATTCGACTCGCTAGCAGAAATAGTTCGCATCAGCGCCCGAATGTAAGGATCGCCCGCTTTCATAGCTAGTGGCGGCAATTTGCGAACCTCACTTGCTTGGGGAGATAACGGCGGCAAACCCCGCCAACTGACAGCCAAAAAAACAGCGCCGCCAATCACAGCGCCGATTAATATTAGAAATCCCAGGATTTGAATTTCCGATCGCCTCAGCAAACCCCCCGGTTGACGGCGGAATTGTTGAGCTTGCAGCCAACTCATTTCCATTTCAGCAATTTCGGCCAATTTTGTAGCAGCCCGCATCCGGCGCACCCGGAAATCGTGTTGATATAGTGGCGCAGCCAACAGCGTCAAACTCGACAAAGCCCCAGCCAATCTAAGCAGCCAGAAATCGAATTCACCAGCTAATGCAACTTTTGTCAGAGTAGATATTCCTGCTAGCAATTCCCCCGGATTAAGCGATCGCGCCTGCCAATAAAAAATCGCAACTTGCACCAGCAGCGACAGATTAAATGCCAGAAAGATTACTACTAGAGCATTCAAACCTTCCCGGAAGTGCGATCGAATACCAGTATGTCGGCGCTGGAACTTACCTGCTATGTGAAAGCGGCCAGGTAGCAGAGTTAGTATGGGATTTAAGATGGTGACGGCTAAAAAGTGAACAACAAAGAACAAAGGTAACTGAATTAGCCAAGCAGTTAGCAATAGAGTCAAAAAGCTCAGATCGTCATTGACTAAAGGAATGCCCCTGTTCACTACAAAACTAAAACTCTGAGCGAGGACAAATGCCCTTAACCAGGAAATCGGATAGGGGAACCAAGCTGGCCACTTGAGAGTTTTCATGGAAAATCAATCGATTTGAGATTTGAGATTTGAGATGGGAGGCGGGCTTGCAACAGGCTGGACGGCCTGTTCCACAATACATTAGTTCGCGATCGCATGGGGGCCGAGAAACCGGGTTTTTTTACGAAAAGACGGGTTGTAGCCCCCAGATTCAGTAAAAAACCCGGTTTCTTTAATCAAAGTGCGTCCAGGACTATTCCATCAAACCACACCCGCAAACAATTCCAGAAAACTCTTTTCCGTCGCCTCCGACTTCGCCACAATCTCCACAAGCTTATTGCGAGAAGCCGGCTCAAATAGAGCCTCCACACACACTTGAGCTACCTTAGTGCGGGGAATACTACCATCTGATAGTTTGTCCGCTGACTCCATGACGATCGCATTAGAATTATCTTCATTTTTGAGACCGCCTGGACGGACAATAGTGTAAGTTAGCCCACTTTTTTGCAAATATTCCTCAGCTTGCTTCTTCCAAACCAAAATCAACCAGAACAAATTCAGCGGGTGGAAAAAGTTAGACACGCACAGAGAAGTCACCAGCACAAAATGCTCAATTCCCTTAGCCTTAGCTGCATCCACCAAATTTTTAGTTCCCTCAAAATCCACCCGATAAGGCGCTGTCGGGTCAAAACCAGGGGCTGCACCCGTCGCGCAGAGCAATACCGTACTATCACCGATGGCATCACTGAGAGATGTAGCATTTAATACATCTCCCGTGACTAACTCAGCTTCCGGGGGTAAAATTTGCCTAGCTGTCTCTAAATTACGGACTAGAGCACGTACGGGAATCCCGCGCTTTACCAATTCAGTGACAATTCGGCGTCCAGTCTGGCCTGTGGCTCCTGCTACAAATGCTTTCATCAGAAAATTGGGTTTGAAACCCCGTCCTTTTAGGACGGCTTTGCTTGATTTGATAAATTAGTTGCCTACCTCTTTCGAGGCGGAGGGGTATGGTTGCCCCTCCTTTGGAGATATGGTTGTCTCCAGTCCCTTTCGGGTAAAGTTCGCTTCGCCAATGTTATAAGAGCTTGTTAGGCTGAAAGCACTGTTCCAGTGACCTTAGAACTGTTTAACTAGCAGCGACAGAGCAAGGGACTAGCGTCGCATCCCAGGGTGTCGTGACTCAAATAACGTAGTCAGCTAAGACTTAGGCTGGTCAGAATGGCTTGTTCGATTACTCTTGCAAGCCCCGTCCCTTAAGGGCGGGGTTCCTGACAAATCGAGTTATCCTGAACTAGGGTATGTTTTGTTGCTACCAGCAAGTTTCCATTCTCAATTGTAGGGAGTTTCCTCCCTTGCCACATCCCCAACCCGAGTAATAGGCGTGTATTAAAGGAGAGCGAACCATGAAGCAGGATTCCGCCGAATATCCAACCGTTGAGGCTTCCGATCAACTTTGGTATCCAGATTCGAGTTTCCAGCCAACGGAAAGTGAAGGTGCAGATGTAGCCGAGTCAGTTGAGCAGACTTGGTTTCGCACCCATTTTGAAGACAGCATGGAGATGTATGCGGATGCTGAGACGGTGGCCAAGCATTTTAACAATCACAAGAGTTGGTTTAGTAAGTGCGCTTTGCCGATGAAGGCAGAATCGATCGGAGAAAATGGCTACGATTTATTAATCGGCCGTTTTGGTGCTTTCGGCTACCGCGTTGAAGTCAGAATTGGTTTAGAACTACTACCTCCTGATGCCGAAGGGTGCTATTTGATTAGAACAATTCCGGTTCCGAATTATACGCCACCCGGATATGAAGTTAATTTTTGCTCCGCGATGAATTTGGTGGAAATACCTGCTGACGAGTTTGCCACAAATTGGCCGACTTCCGAGCGTTCTAAGTTGCCACCTGTGATTACCAGTGCTGCGTGGAAGCTGGATTTAGCAGTAGGAGTTCACTTTCCGAAGTTTATTCTATCCATGTCTGAATCTTTAATTCAAAAAACCGGCGAGGGAGTTTTGGAAAAAATTATCAAACAAGTTAACCGCCGCTTGACTTATAAAACTCAGCTGGTTTTTCACGAAAGTTTGGGAATTCCTTTTCCTCAAAAACCCAAAAAACATTAATTTCGCTCCCTCTTAAATCTCTCAAACTAAGAGGGGTGATAGTTTTGATTTTTGAGTTTTGGTCAGGAGAATAATTTTGAGTTTTGAGTTTTGAGTAGATGAGAATTTTCCCTCATCCTTCTGACTTCTGACTTCTGACTTTTAAGCTGCTGTCAAAATTTGCTCTCTCAACTTCCCAATCAACTCATTCACCCCCCCCGTATTCAAACGGTAACTCAAAGGATGGCCAATCAAATAAGCCGAACTTTCAAACAAAACGTCAATCTCCACCAAACCATTTTCCTGCAAAGTTTTGCCCGTCGCCACCAAATCCACGATCGCCTCCGACATTCCCGTGATCGGCCCCAATTCCACAGAACCGTAAAGCGGCACAATTTCCACCGGCAAATTCAAATTGTGAAAATATTCCCTTGCACAGTGGACGAATTTAGAAGCAACTCTACCATGAGGCGGCAAGTCCACAGTTCTGCGGTAAGAACTAGATTCTTTCACCGCCACCGACAGCCGACATTCACCAAATTTTAAATCTATTAAATTTGCAACCTTCGGCTGTTTTTCCCGCAAAACATCATAACCAGCAATCCCCAAATCCGCTTGACCGTATTCCACATAAACCGGCACATCATGGGTTCTGACTAGCAAAGCTTTTGCAGTTCCGGTAGGGTCGTAAATTTGAAGTTGGCGGTTAGATGAATCTAGAAAAGCACTGAAGTCTAATCCAACAGATTTGAACAGTCTAATGCTATCTGCTAACAGTCCACCTTTGGGAAGTGCTACGGTAATCATAAAAATACTCGGTAAGTGGGAAACTCTGAGTCTTCAGACTTGAGAGGGAAACGACTTTTTCCTAGACTACAATAGCACAAATTGTTCCAATCTAAAATCTAAAATCAGAATGCGGATTCTTTTAGTTGATGATGAAGTTGAGTTGACTGACCCCTTGAGTCGAGTTTTAACCCGCGAGGGTTATACGGTTGATGTGGCTTTTGACGGCGCAAGTGGCAGCAATTTAGCAAGGCTGGGCAATTATGATTTGCTAATTTTGGATTGGATGTTGCCGAAACAAACAGGATTGGCAATTTGTCAACAATTGCGATCGCAAGGACGGAATACACCAGTGCTATTTCTCACCGCTAAAGATACTCTAGACGATCGCGTACAAGGACTGGATGCCGGTGCTGACGACTATCTGGTCAAACCTTTTGAATTGCGAGAACTGCTGGCCAGAGTCCGCGCCTTGCTGCGGCGACCTCCTACTTTTGATGCCGATGTGACTGTCGGGCGGCTGCAAGTTGCAGATTTAGAACTCGATTACGACAATCAATTAGCTTATCGGGGCGATCGCACAATTGATTTATCAGAAAAAGAATGTCAGTTGTTAGAATATTTCATGCGTCATCCCGGTCAATTGCTGACACACGAACAAATTCACCAATATTTGTGGAGCGAAGCCGAAAAACCGAGTAGCAATGTATTAGCAGCTCAGATTCGCCTGCTGCGCCGCAAAATAGAAGCTCCCGGCGAATCGGTGCTAATTCACACTGTTTACGGCAGAGGATATCGCTTTGGAGAAGGAAGTTAAATAGGACTTATACCAATTTAATGGGTCGTTGCACATATTCCGATCCCCCTAAATCCCCCTTCTTAAGGGGAGTAGGGGTTGACTTTGATTGGACTCTTGTCCCCCCCTTAAGAAGGGGGGTTAGGGGGGATCGAATTCTATGCAGCTTCATAAAAAATTGGTATTACATAAAAAACCCGGTTTCTAGGAAAACTTGTGCAATGGGTCGTTGCACATATTCCGATCCCCCTAAATCCCCCTTCTTAAGGGGAGTAGGGGTTGACTTTGATTGGACTCTTGTCCCCCCCTTAAGAAGGGGGGTTAGGGGGGATCGAATTCTATGCAGCTTCATAAAAAATTGGTATTACATAAAAAACCCGGTTTCTAGGAAAACTTGTGCAATGGGTCGTTGCACATATTCCGATCCCCCTAAATCCCCCTTCTTAAGGGGAGTAGGGGTTGACTTTGATTGGACTCTTGTCCCCCCCTTAAGAAGGGGGGTTAGGGGGGATCGAATTCTATGCAGCTTCATAAAAAATTGGTATTACATAAAAAACCCGGTTTCTAGGAAAACTTGTGCAATGGGTCGTTGCACATATTCCGATCCCCCTAAATCCCCCTTCTTAAGGGGAGTAGGGGTTGACTTTGATTGGACTCTTGTCCCCCCCTTAAGAAGGGGGGTTAGGGGGGATCGAATTCTATGCAGCTTCATAAAAAATTGGTATTACATAAAAAACCCGGTTTCTAGGAAAACTTGTGCAATGGGTCGTTGCACATATTCCGATCCCCCTAAATCCCCCTTAAGATGGGGAGTAGGGGTTGACTTTGATTGGACTCTTGTCCCCCCCTTAAGAAGGGGGGTTAGGGGGGATCGAATTCTATGCAGCTTCATAAAAAATTGGTATTACATAAAAAACCCGGTTTCTAGGAAAACTTGTGCATCGAAGCGAGAGATATTGACACAGAAACCTGGTTTTTGGCCTCGCATAGGGTTAATCTGAGATCTTGTATGATGATCGAGAACAGGCTTTTCGGCCTGTTCCACAAAATTAAGTCATGGACAAATTAAAGTAATTACTGTCACTTCCGGCGGACAAAATAGCCGGCCGGGCGGGTAAGTTCCCAAACCGCGATTCACGTACAGCAAATTACTGCCAACTTGATGCAAACCGCTGGCCCATTCCCAGTGAATAACTACTCGATCGCAAGCTGAGATCAAAGGAATCCACTTTCGCACTGGTTGAGGAATAGCATAGCCAATTTTTCTTACCCAAGCATACAGAGGCCCGATACCGGGAATAACTATTTGACCACCGTGAGTGTGTCCCGACAATTGCAAATCAATCCGGTATTTTTGCAGATTTTCAGCAGTATCGGGATTGTGAGACAATACAATTCGAGGAATTTCTAGATCGACCGATGCCATGACAGCTTCAGGTTTGAAATCGCCCGACCAAAAATCCGCTAATCCGACTAAAGCTAATTCTGACCCCAAAGGATAGATTGCTTCGTTGTACAAAACTCGAATGCCGACACTATTTAAAGCATTAGCAACTTCGATTTTTGCCCCCGGGAAATAGTGGTCGTGGTTGCCCAAAACAGCGTAAATTCCCAGCCGAGTTTGTAAGTGTTTTAATCGTTTTACTAAGCCGTAAATCGGCGCAGTTTCCCAAGTAATAAAATCCCCGGTTAATAAAATTAAGTCTGCTTCAGCTTCATTAGCCGCAGCGATCGCCTCTTCTAGCAACCATTCCGACAGCCGCATCCCGTCATAGTGAAAGTCTGTCAGTTGTACGAGTTTAGTACCCGATAGATTTGCTGGAAGATTGGCGATCGGTATTGTTAAATGTTCTACCCGCAGTTTGCCAGTTAATAACCTGTGCATAAATCTAAGGTTTTTGACAGAGTGCAATTTCTAGTTTAACAAATAATCGGAATGATTAAACCGCGAAGACACAAAGAGCGCGAAGGAAGAAGATGCTCCATTCTTCCTTCGCGTCCGCGTGCCTCGCGGTTCATTTAATCTTACTGCATATTCTTTTTTTTAGCCGTTGCCGATCAACTCTTCAATTCTCTAATCTCAAATCTATTGACAGATTCCCATTAATGTGCATTCCCAAACCAATCGTGGCTGTACATAATTTAGCAAATATTGTCGAGCTTTTTCTAAGGGCTCTAAGGGCGATCGACTAATTTTCCCTGCTAAAAATTGCTGCCAGTAACAGTGCTGTAAATAATCGATTAACCATAACTGAGATTCAGTATCCAAAGTTTTATCAATTTCCTTAGCCAATTCCAAAGCCGATCGCAGATTTTGAGGAAACTGCTTCACCTTTTGCAGCAAATCATCCGGCATAGATTGCAGTTGCTGCCAAATAGCAATTGCCTCTCCAGGACTGCCCTGAGCCATTCCCATTACCTCGGAATGCGACAAAATTTCTCCGAATCCCCCTTGCTGCAATACCAGTGCCATAGCTGCGGGATTCAGTCGATTAAACTGGATTTTTTGACACCGCGAAATCAAAGTTGGCAGCAAAGATTCCACAGTCGGAGCAATTAAAATTAGCGCGGCTTTTCCCGGTTCTTCCAAAGTTTTTAATAGGCCATTAGCTGCCCCCTCACCCATTGTTTCTGCCTGTGACAAAACGACAATAGAACGGGCAGCTTCTAGGGGTGGTCTACTTAGAAAATCACCGATTTCTCGCACCTGTTCTAATCGAATTTGTGGTGGTGCTTTGCGCTTTAAACCAGTTGATTCAGCTTCCTTTATTGAAAGTCGCTTGCCTTGGTTCATGTAAGTTGGTTCTACCCAAAGCAAATCTGGATGATTTCGCTGCTGCACGCGATTTTGTACGGAGGCTATTAATCGTGGTTCGGCCAGATGGGCTGAGAATAATAGCTCTATAAAATACTTAGCAGCTAAACTCTTTCCGATGCCGTTAGAGCCGACAAATAAATAGCCGGGAGCAATGCGGTTTTGAGAGACTGCTTGAGTCAGCAATTCTACTGCTTGGTTTTGTCCAATTAATGATGCAAAATAATCCATAATCAAGATGCAAAACTCTTTAAATATCCCCAAGCTGCTAAAGAGCGACTTAAAATAGCTTGAATTTCCTGGGCGACCTCATCTTCAGTGCGATCGGCATTGATGCGGATAATTCGATCGGGATTTTGTCGAGCCAACTCCGCAAAACCTTGCTGCACCCTGCGGTGAAACTCCACATCAGCTTGCTCGATGCGATCGCGCTCTCCCCTAGCCCTTACCCTCGCCAAACCCACCTCCACATTAATATCCAGCCAGAAAGTTAAATCACTTTGCAAGCCACCGGTAGCAATGGCGTTCAGTTGCTGAATTAAATCCAAGTCAAGACCGCGGCCGTAGCCCTGATAAGCAATAGTAGAATCAGTAAAGCGATCGCACAAAACCATCGTCCCCAAGGCCAACTGCGGTTTGAGAAAAGTTTCGACGTGCTGAGTGCGATCGGCAGCATACATCAGTAATTCCGCTCGATCTGATACTAATTCCCCCTCACCCTGATCCAGCAATAACCGTCTTAGTCCCTTTCCTAGCTCAGTACCCCCAGGCTCACGAGTAGCAACCAAACTGGTGCTTAGAAAGCAGCTTGCTTGCAGCCAATGTATCAACCGCTGCATTTGCGTAGTTTTTCCCGCACCTTCAACCCCTTCAAACACGATCAGTCTCCCGTCCATTGCCTTGCCTTTCAATTTCAATAAAATAAATCGTTATTGTACCGTAGATCTCGTCTATGTTCGCTATGATGATAAGGTCTAAATGCCTCACGGCTGGAGTTTTCTATGGCTCGTTATACTGGTTTTTTTATCGTTGCTGTTCCCATCGACCATCTCCGTCAATCCTTGATTGAGATTTTAGAGTCATGCAATCTTGATATTATCTACAATACAGGAGATTCTCTCATGGCTCGCGAACTTCGCAGTCAAGTTTCGCTTCCGAAGCGAGTCACCGCAGAAGTCCTAATTAAGAAAAACACGAGCAGCGACTCAGAGGTTCGCATCAACTTCGTGATTAAAAACGAGGAACTGCCCTTCCAAACCAACAACCACTGCCGTCAAATGTTCGATCTAGTCAGTGATTCGATTATCAACAACCGCAACTGGCGGCTCTTAGAAAGCATGGCACTTTAGTCATTAGTCAGTAGTCAGTAGTCATTAGTGATTAGTCATTAGTCAGTAGTCATTAGTGATTAGTCATTAGTGATTAGTCATTAGTGATTAGTCATTAGTCAGTAGTCATTAGTCAGTAGTCAGTAGTCATTAGTGATTAGTCAGTAGTCATTAGTGATTAGTGATTAGTCATTAGTCATTAGTGATTAGTCATTAGTGATTAGTCATTAGTGATTAGTCATTAGTGATTAGTCATTAGTGATTAGTCATTAGTGATTAGTCATTAGTGATTAGTCATTAGTGATTAGTCATTAGTCAGTAGTCAGTAGTCAGTAGTCAGTAGTCAGTAGTCAGTAGTCAGTAGTCAGTAGTCAGTAGTGATTAGTCAGTAGTCAGTAGTCATTGGTCATGAGTCATTAGTCATTAGTCAGTATTTTTATTGAATTCAGCCTTCAGCATAAATACTTTCTGCCTTCTGCCTTCGGGAGGCATGAGTTCTGGGCTAATGACTAATGACTGAGGACTTTTACCTACAATCGATAAATTTAAGGCCGAAATCCCCGACGCAGTAGCAAAGAATTGGTAACAACACTAACAGAACTAAACGCCATAAATGCACCCGCAGCCGCAGGGCTGAGTAAAATTCCAGTTGCGGGGAGTAAAAAGCCGGCGGCCACCGGAATTCCGAGAGTATTGTAACCAAAAGCCCAAAATAGATTTTGGCGAATCTTATTAAAAGTAGCGCGACTAAGTTCGATCGCCTCAACAACATCCATTAGAGCATTTCGCATCAGCACAATTTGAGCAGTTTCAACAGCTACATCAGTCCCACCGTGCAGCCCGATACCCACATCTGCTTGAGCCAAAGCCGGGGCATCATTAATTCCATCTCCCACCATCGCCACTTTTCGGCCTTGGGCTTGCAAAGCTGCGATCGCCCTAGTCTTCCCGGACGGTCGAACTTGGGCCAAAACATCCGTCGTCGGCAAATCTAACTGTCTGGCGATCGCATCCGCCGCTTCGGGCCTGTCCCCCGTCAGCATCATCACCCGCAATCCCATACCCCGCAAACGCTCCACCGTCGCCTTAGCATCCGGTCTGAGAGTATCTTTTAGCCCGATTACCCCCAGCAAAACGCCCTCACAAGCCACGTAAACCGCCGTTTTGCCTTTGCAAGACCCCAACAACTGCGTTGCAATAGCGACCCCCTGCTGCGTCATCCACTCAGCATTCCCCGCGAACACCCGCCGGCCTTCCACCAAAGCCGAAACCCCTAATCCCGGTTCCGTGTAGAAATCCTCAGCAGCTAGCAGCGGCAAAGCTTGTTTTTCGGCTTCCAGCAAAATCGCTGCGGCGATGGGATGACAAGAACCCATTTCCACCGCAGCCGCAATTTGCAGCAATTTTGAGTCAATTGTGGAACAGGCATCTTGCCTGTTTCCAGAAATGTCATCAACTGTGGAACAGGCATCTTGCCTGTTGTTGCTAACATCAATTGTAGAACAGGCATCTTGCCTGTTGCTAACATTAATCTCTGATGTCAGATGCAGATCGGAATTCTCAAAAATCGGCAAATAATCTGTGAGTGTAAGATGTCCCGTAGTCAAAGTACCAGTTTTGTCAAAAACCACCGTATCTAATTGATGCACCCGTTCTAAAACATCACCACCGCGAATTAAAAGTCCCCGCTCCGCGCCGATACCAGAACCCACTAAAATTGCAGTTGGGGTAGCCAGTCCCAAAGCACAAGGACAAGCAATGACTAAAACTGCGATCGCCAATTTCAAACTTAATAATAAAGCAGATTGGGAATGAGTAATTGGGAATGGGAATGGGTAATTGGGAATTGGGAATTGGGAATTGGGAATTAATTGATCTCCCATGCCCCATGCCCCATGCCCCATGCCCATTGCCCCATGCCCCATGCCCATTGCCCCATGTCCCATGTTAATTGCCCCATGCCCCAAAAGCACGGATGGCCAAATATGAGTTCCGGCAAAATACCAAAATAGAAAAGTTAAAGCCGATATCGCCATTACCCCATACACAAAATATCCCGCGACAGTATCGGCTAAATTTTGAATCGGCGCTTTTCGAGTTTGGGCTGCTTCCACCAAAGCCACCATTTGAGCTACAGTTGTTTCCTTGCCGGTGCGAGTTGCCTGGATCACAATCGCCCCGGATTGATTGATAGTTCCCGCCGCGACTGCATCTCCTTTTTGCTTCAAAACAGGCATGGATTCGCCAGTCAACATCGACTCGTCTATTGTTGTTTTACCTTGGCAAACTTCGCCGTCTACCGGAATTTTGTCCCCTGGCAAAACTTGCAGCCATTCTCCGACTCGGACGCGATCGGCTGGAATTTCAATGTATTGTGAATTGTAGACTGAAGATGTCGAGTTCTGAGGCAATTCTTCCGAGCCCAAATCTAAAATTTCCAACTTAAAATCAACTAAGCGGGCAGTAGCCGGTTGCAATGCGATTAAAGCTTGCAGGGCTGATGCGGCACGGCGTCTAGCTTGCTGTTCGAGAGTTTTTCCCAATAAAATAAAGCCGAGAAGCATCACCGGTTCGTCAAAAAAGCACTCCCATCCCATCTGGGGAAACAGCAGCGCCACGTTGCTAGCGGTGTAAGCTGTGACAGCGCCTAAAGCTACGAGAGTATTCATATTGGGTGCATTTCGCCACAAACTGCGGCACCCGTCAACGATAATTGGGCGTCCAGGTAGCAGCAAAGCTAGGGTAGCGAGTCCCCAGTGAAACCAAATATTGCTTAAAATTGGGGCTTCCCGGCCCAATACGTGACCTAAACCGGAGAGAATAATTAAGATTAGGGCGATCGTCAATTGTCTTATTTGCTGTCGAATTTCTTGCTGTCGCCTTTCAATTGCCGCCGCCTCTACTTCCCGCTGATTTCCACCACAGCGAGACTGACTGGGAAATCCATTATCAGTCAATTTTTTTGCTAAAGCTTCAGCATCGACGGCCCCCGGTTGGCACTCAACCGTTGCTACTTCCACAGCTAAGTTAACGCAAGCTGAAATTACCCCTGAGTATTGCATTAGCTGGCGTTCAACTGCCTTGGCGCAGCCTGCACACTTCATGCCGCCGACATCGAAAGTCACAATTTCAGGCGGCGGGGATTCTTTCACTGGTATGATTATTTCTGATTGAATTTCGGGGATTGTTTTGGGAATAAATTGCATGGGGATTTTTCTGGAATGATTACAATATCTCGGAATTTGTCAAAGTTTTGTCACAGTGTTTAATGCACTCGACAAATGTCTCTATTTTGAGAATAAACAAAATTTTTGCCATCTCCCGAAAGTGTTAGCTTTTTTTAAGCCTTGGCACTTTTGAGTGGGGAAGTATAGATTACCTAAGATTTCAAAAAATATACCTTAATAGAAGCTTTCAAACTATTTTATTAATGGCCGGCTCTTGCACTGAATCGCAATTTTTTAATAGGGACAATCCGAAGAAAATTCGCAAACCCCAAATTTCAAACCAAGGCAAACCCCATCCCAATTTCATCTTGAGGATAAAATACTTTTCAAATGCTGCTTTTGCCCAGTTTACCCAGCGTCCTTGCAAAGCATAAGAGTAACGCCGTTTACCTGTTTTTGGATCTGGTAAAACGGGGGCGGCAACATAGACAATGCCCGTATCGCCAAATTCAGCAAAACAAATCGCTTCCAAAGTTGGTGTTTTCCAACTATTTGCGATCGCACCTAATCTCACCCCAATATTGTTAGTCACGGCTAATCCCATTGCTTCCGTCATTTGTCCAGTTTTGGGTAATCCCAGCCCAGAGATTGCTTTGTTGTCGGGCAATTCCACGCTGACACCAAGGGCATAAACTGAGGAAAATTGAGGATGTTCGTAGGTAGGTAATACGGGAATAAACCCTTTTTCATTTCCCAATCCAGGTACTTTTTGGATAAAATCTACTCCTCGAAAAGCTGGCAGAATCATGGCATATTCAAAGGGAAGTTTTCGCCCATCAGCAAGCGCGATCGCTTCGGCATCAACTGAGGTAATTTGAGCGTTAGTTATTGCCTGAATTCCTCTTTTTTTCATCAGGTTTTCCGTGAATTCTTGAGAGTTACTTAATCCATCTAAACCTAAATGTCCCAGATAAGGTTCTGGTGTCACAAAAGTAATTGATACTTGCTCTCGCAAACCTCTGCGCCGCAACTCCCACTCTGCCATAAATAAAAACTCATAAGCTGGCCCAAAACAACTCACTCCTGCCATTGCTCCTACCACTAAATGACGGGGATTGTCTAAGAATTTTAGCCATGCTGTTCGCGCTTCTAAAGCATGATGGGGAGAGCAAACTGAGTGCGTATAACCCCCCTCTGGCCCAAGTCCGGGGACAGCATCAAATGCAAAAGAAGCACCTGTGGCGATCGCCACATAATCATAATCAATAATCCGATTTTCTGCAACAGTGATGCGTTTAGTTTCAGGGTCAAAATCTGTGATTTTTCCTAGTATCCATTCAATCCCGTGTCGCTGAGTTAATTCAGGTACCTTTAATTGAATGTCTTCTAGGGGGTTAAGATTCAGCGCTACCCGGACCAACCCAGGAATAAAAGTAAATTCGGGGCGATCGGAAATTAACGTCACCTGATGTTCCTTCGGCAGCAGATGTCGCAGTTCGTAAGCAGTGGGAAGTCCCCCCAATCCCGCGCCAATTACAACCACTTTTGCCATTTTTTTGATTTCCTTTTTCTGTGCGATGGCAAGCGTCGCAGCTTGCGGATTTTTGTAAAGGTAGTATTCCTTTTTTTGCTTTACTTCATATAATTATGACCTACAAAACGCACATTAAACATAAATATGTTGTTGTGCTTTAGCGCTCTAAGGTATTGAGTATTTTTACTTAGTTCACCCCTAAAAATTAATTTTTTAACTTGCTTGACAATATGACTATGTGGTTATATACTGAGCAAATAGGCAACGGGCCTAACCTCAAGTAGCTCAAATAGGGGATATACATAATGGGCAAGCTATTTAACGAGCTTAAACAAGACATTTTGTACCAGCACGGCATGAATGCCTGCCTGAATTGCGGCATATGCACAGCAGTTTGTCCAGCGGCAGAGTTTTATGACTACTCTCCCAGAGAGGTGATGAACATTTGCCAATCTGAAGCTGACGATCTAATAGAAGAGTTACTTAAGTCAGACAAAATTTGGTATTGCGGGCAATGTTTTTCCTGTAAAACCAGGTGTCCAAGAGGTAATAATACCGCCAATGTTATTCTGGCATTGCGCCGACTTTCCGTTCGTCACGGTTACTTTGCCGAGTCAGAAAAAGGCAGACAGCAATTGTTTGCCAAGCGAGTATTTGGGGAAAATATGCTGAAACGAGGTTATACCTTGCTGGCAGAAAATATCACCCCCGCCCACTTCCCAGAACTCGGAGAAAACTGGGAATACTATTACGAACACATGGCGGAAATGCGCGAATGGTGGGATGTGCCGATGGACTTGAAAAATAGTGCAGGTTCCCACCGAGTTATTCCTGAAAAAGACATGGAAGAATTGCGGGCAATTTATCAAGCAACCGGGGCGATCGAGTTAATGGATGCCGTAGAAAAAGGCATGGAAAAGAAACTCGGTAGCAAAGAAGAAGTCGAAAAATTCTGGGAAAACTGGGTAGAAACTGCTGATAGCAGAAACTACGAAATGGACGAAAATAAATAAGGAGAAAAATTATGCAGACCGTCAATAGCCTTAGCAATGTAAATAGCAGTCTTGATGCCACAGAAACGGCAGGACTCATCTATATGCGCGAAGAAGAAAAATTAGCGCATGATGTGTATGTCACCCTGTACCAGCAGTGGGGATTGTCTACTTTTAACAACATCGCAAATAGCGAAAATCGTCACGAGAATAAGATTGAAACACTGCTCAATAGCTATCAGATTTCAGATTCAGTAGGTGATAATCCGGTTGGTGTTTTTGTCAATCCAGATTTACAACAATTGTACAACAATCTGGTAGCGCAAGGGAGTCAATCGCTGACTGAAGCCCTGAAGGTAGGAGTTTTAATTGAGGAGACTGACATTGCCGATTTGCAAACGCGAATTGCCCAAACAGATAACGCAGACATTCAACAAGTATATCAACAGCTTTTAAGTGGATCGAATAATCACCTGAGTGCATTTACTTCAAACTTGACTGGCGAAACGGTTAATACCAACTCGTCTAGTTGTCCAACAAATCAGACTCAGGGAACAACAACAGATGACACCCTAACTGGGGGGAGATGTAATCAAATGTTAGTTGGGAATCGTGGCGGCGATTTACTGACAGGAGAATTAGGAAATAATAACGTTGTTCGGGGTGGTGCTAACTCAAGATATAGCACAGATTTTTTGTTAAATTCGCCGAGTCAAATTAACAACTATCAAGTACAGGAATTTGAGCAGAATTATCGAAATTTAGATCGGAATTTTGCGGCTCAAA
Organism: Microcoleus sp.; assembly: GCA_042408215.1. Taxonomy (GTDB): domain Bacteria; phylum Cyanobacteriota; class Cyanobacteriia; order Cyanobacteriales; family Microcoleaceae; genus Microcoleus. Next base: position 934,947 of record JAYFMW010000006.1, read on the forward strand.
ACCTGCCCATTGGCTCATGCAATGCCGGGAGGAGCAGTAACTTATCTACGAACAACTTGGGGACAGGCTTTTCTGCCAATCAAACCCAGATTGGTACTCTTAATATGAGGCCGACCAATGATTGTAATACCCAAGGTTTAATTTGCGTTAATTCCTGAATTAACATCAACATCAACAGAAACTCCGAATCAAAAGACAATAAATAAGGACAAAACATAATGAAAGTAACAAGACAAAATCTGGTTTGGGAAAAACACCAAAAGCAGGTTCCAACAGTCGATGATGAAGGCGGCAAATTGTGGGGATGCTTCCGCAGTTGCTTTCTCCAAAGTGCCGCACCATACACCGAAGGGATTGCCTATAAAATATTAAAAAACGATTTGGGCATGGACTTGCGGGAAGCACCCGGACATACTTCTTGTGGCGCAATTGGCTATCACGGAGATGTGTCAAACCTCGAAACTCAAATGGTAGTTGCAGCGCGGAATTTTTCCGTAGCCCATCACGAATTAGGTGTTGATAATCTCTTCTCATTCTGTGTCACTTCTTTTGCGAATTACACAGAAATGATCAAACTCTGGGAAGAAGAACCAGAGTTGCGAGAATACACCGAAAAAACCTTAAAAGAAACCACCGGACGAGAATTTTGGGTTCCCCATGTTTCCGGGGGAAGACCATCTGTTGTTCATGCTTCCGATGTTTTCTATGCCAATCGGTATAAACTAGCCGCCAAAGCGAAATATAGCCTGAAGGGAATTAAAGCAGTCGATCACATCGGATGTCACTACGGAAAAATCTTTCCGGGTGAAGCAATGGGTGGGGTGGAATTTCCCCAAGTTTTAGTAGGATTACTGGCAGCTTTTGGTGCAGAAATTGTTGACTATCCAGAAAGAAGACATTGCTGTGGGATGGGTTTTCGCCAGTGTGCTTTTCCCGAAAACAGAGACTACACCGCAAGTAACGTCTACAAGAAAATGAAAGGTCTCAAAGAAGCGCACCCAGACTGCAATTTGATTCTCACTAACTGTCCCGGATGTACGGTATTTTTGGATGCTGAACAAGGAACGATTAAAGAAGTTTTGGAAGAAGAATTTAACGTCAGCGTTCTGGATTACGCACAATTGACTGGGTTAATGTTAGGCTATGACCCATTTAAGGATTGCGGACTGAATGCCAAGGCGGTTGAAATCGAGCCTTTGCTGGATAAAATCGGCATTCCTTACGATAAATCTAAGACTGCTGAACAACGCCGAAGACCATTTTAAGAGGTGAGAAACCGGGTTTCTTCCTGGGCACAAAGTTTTCTGGTAAAACCTAACCATAAACCCGGTTTCTTTTCAACCAATCAAATAAACCCGGTTTCTTTAATTAACTATAAAGGTAAAAAACATGAACAAACAAGTGGTCGTAATTGGTGGTGGTCCTGCTGGTCTAGCAGCGGCTGGAAAACTGCAAGACTTTGGCTATGATGTAGTTTTAATCGAGAAACAAGCCGAAGTTGGGGGACATTTAAACAAGTGGTATAAAGTGTTTCCTGATTTTACCGATGCTTCAGAAATTACCGCCAATCTCAAAGCTGGTTTAGGGAATACCAGAATTGTAAATAATGCTACGGTGACAGAGATTAAAGGTTCTGCTCCTAATTTTCAAGTGACGGTATCAACGGGAGAAGAAATTGAGGCAGCGGCGATTTTAGTTTCGACAGGATATAAGCATTTTGATGCAACTTTAAAAGAAGAATACGGCTACGGAATTTATGATAACTGCATCAATTCGGTAGAACTAGATGCCATGCTGAAGGCACAAAGCGTTAAAACCAGAAAGGGGAAAGTGCCGAAGAAAGTAGCGCTGATTCATTGCGTGGGTTCTCGTGATGAGAAGGTGGATAATAATTACTGTTCGCGAGTTTGCTGCACGAATGCCATTAAGGTAGGAATTGAGATTAAAGAACAGAATCCCGATTGTGAAATTTACTGCCTTTATATGGATATTCGGGTGTTTGGTCGCGGTTATGAGGAACTGTACAGAACTTCTCAACAAGAGTTTGGAGTGCAGTTTCTTCGGGGTCGGCTTTCTGAAGCGGGTGAGAAAAATGATGGCAGTTTATTGTTGCGGCTAGAAGATACGTTAACGGCAAAACCGATGCGGTTGACGGTCGATCTTTTGGTTTTGATGGTGGGGATGGAGGGTAATACCGAGTTATCTGACGTGGCCGGTTTAACCTTGGGTTGCGATCGCTTCTATGCCACTGCCCATCTGCAATATTCTAACAATCATTCTGCTCGATCGGGTATTTTTCTCGCCGGGGCAGCAACGGGGCCAAAAGCGATTATGGAATCCATTACCGATGGCCGATCGGCGGCGGCAGAAATTGCCAGTTTTGTAGCGAGTAATCAAGCAAATTTGGCATCCAACCTGAATGGAAAAGCAGTAACAAAAATGGCAGCATCTCTGAAGTGAGGTAAACAACAATGGCAACTAAGAATAAGAAAAAATTTGTCTTTGGTCTGAAAGTTGATCGTCAACTCGATGGCGATCAAATGAACTCCGATTTTATTAAGAAAGTTCTGGCTGAAGGTGGCCAAGGTGCGGCGATCGCGGCTTGTATGCAATGTGGCACTTGTAGCGGTGGCTGTACCAATATTGACCTGATGGATATGTCCCCCCGAACCCTAATTTTAATGGTGCAAAGAGGGGAATGGGAAAAGGTACTTCAAAGCAATGCTTTGTGGATGTGTAGTTCCTGCTACATCTGTACCTCTCGATGTCCGCGTGGGGTGCGTCCTTCTGATGTGATTGAAGCGGTAAAAGCACTCGCAATTCGCCAAGGAATCGAGAACGATTCTACCCGATTCAATCAGATATTTGTCGAGTTAGTTCAGAAACGAGGCATTTTGTTTGAACCGGAATTAATGCACAAATATGGCGGTTTACCAGCCATGATCGAACAAGCAGAATTGGGAATTAAATTAGCTTTAAAAGGCAAAATGTCACCATTCCCAGAAAACGTAAAAGATCCCAAAAAATTTAGTGAAGCATTAGAAAAGGCAAAAAAACCATGAAATCAACCACGAAATATTCTTACTATCCCGGATGTAGTCTGCATACCACAGCTAAAGAGTTTGATATCTCAACTAGAGTGGTAATGCAGGAATTAGGAATTGAACTAGAAGACCTCAAAGACTGGTCTTGTTGTGGCGGTTCCATCGCGGCGAGTGTTTCTCACGATGTTGGTATGGCAATGGCGGCGAGAAATGTCGCTTTAGCCCAAAAACAAAATCTCGATTTATTAGCATCTTGTTCGGGGTGTTACAACAAGTCAGCAAGGGCGCTGAAGGCATTAAAAGAACCCACCGAAAAAGATAGAATTATGGCTATTATGTCGGATATGGGGATCGATGTTTCTGACTATAACATCCGGGTCAGAAATGTGGTGGATGTGTTAGTAAATGATGTGGATATTGCCTCGCGAGTAAAAAAGCCATTAACAGGTTTAAAAGTTGCCTGTTATTATGGATGTCTGTTAACTAGACCGGCAGATATCACGGGTTGGGATTCGCCGATGTTCCCGACATCAATGGATAGATTATCTGAAATTTGTGGGGCGGAAGTAGTAGATTTTCGATCGAAAACTAAGTGCTGCGGTGGCCCGATTCTGGTATCCAAAGAAGAGGTCGCGTTTGACCTTACGAAGAAACTCTTGGATGAGGCCCAATCTCTGGGTGCAGATTGTATTGTTTTGGCTTGTCCGTTGTGCGACACTAACCTAGAACTGCGCCAGTCGGATATCGAGAAAAAATACAACGTTTCTTACAATTTGCCAATTCTCTATATCACCGAAATCATCGGATTGGCTTTAGGAATGAAACCGAGTAAATTGGGGATGAACAAGCACATTGTTTCAGCACAACCCGTCCTCAAAAAATTGGGTTTATAAACCATAAAAATGAAACGTAAACAGCCAATAAATTTAACGATTTATCTTCGAGCAATTGTGACTTTAGGACTTTTAAGTGCTTGGAGTTTAGTCACATTCACCGGATTTCTGCTGTGGTTGATTCCCCGGGTCAAAAGGTAGGTCATGGCTTTCTATTTTGGGGATTAACCAGACATGGATGGGGTGATATTCATTTCATCATTAGCTTAGTTGCCTTCGGTTTGACCGTGATTCATATTATCCTGTATTGGCGAGCTTTAAGCAAATTAGTTCGATATTTAATCACGGTTCATACTTCTCTCTAACTTCGAGCTTGACATTATGAACAACTACAAACTCCAGAGAAACAATCATAGTACAGTTGTGAAGTGGGTTATAGCAGGAATTATAATCATCAGTAATGGCATCGTTTTTTCCTGCTTTTCCCCTTTAAAAGCACTGTCTCAAACTTCCTTAGACACTAAGACGCAACAGGCAATGATTGACGCGATTAATGATGAGTATCGCTCCAGAGCATTGTATGATGCTGTCCTGCAAAAATTTGGGTCTCTCCGCCCTTTTAGCAACATTGTCCAAGCGGAAAATAACCATGTTAATCTTTGGATTTCCTTGTTTGCTAAGTATGGAATGGCTGTACCGACGGATTCTTTTGCCGGCAAAATGTCGGTTCCTAATACCTTACAAGCGGCCTGTCAAGCTGGGGTTGAAAATGAAATTGCTAACGTGCAAATGTACGATCGCTTTTTAGGTTTTGTCACCCAGCCAGATTTGCAGGCAGCTTTTACCCAACTGCGCCAAGTCTCTCAGGAAAAGCATTTAGCCGCCTTCCAGCGCTGTCATAATCGACCTGGTGTCGGTCAAGGTCGCAATTTTTAGTGATGACATGATTGTTCAAAACCGACTCAAATTTTAGCTTTTGATCGAATCGATCGGAAAAAATCTCTGTTCATTTAAACCAGTAATTATCATGTTTAGCAATGTGGGAAGCCCAGATCGAATCGTTCGCTTTTTATTAGCAGCAATTCTGCTTTACAGGGGTTTGAGTATTTACCAAGGTACTGCCTTGGGAATTGGATTAGATATTGCCTCAGCTTTGCTGGCTTTCAGCGCTTTGTTTGGCTTTTGTGGCATCTATCGCGTGCTGGGGATTAGCACTTGCAAATCTCCCAACTGACTTGTGTAATTTTCCGTTAAATTCCGACAACTATCAACACTCTAAAAAACAATAATGGATAATAGTTTTCCTCTCGAAAGTCCTTCCATGTCTCGCCGACAGTTGCTCAATTTTCTAACTGGTACTGTCGTTGCATCTACTGCCGGTGCCGCACTTTATCCAGTCGTGAAATATTTTATCCCCCCATCAGAAAGCAGCGAAGGGGGAGCGATTATCGCCAAAGATATCTTAGGAAATCCCATTCCCGCCAGCCAAATTTTAGCCGAACCTGTGGGAACTCGCGCTTTAGTGGCGGGGTTAGCTGGCGAACCTACTTACTTAATTGTTCAAAAAGATAGTATGATCGATCCGGTGGGAATTGTTGATAACTGCACCCATTTAGGCTGTACTTTTCCTTGGAATGGAACTGACCAAGAATTTCAATGTCCCTGTCATGGTTCTCGCTACAGTGCTGACGGTTCTGTATTACGGGGCCCGGCTCCTCTGCCTCTAAAATTAGTTAATGTTGCCGTCAAAGAAAATGCCATTTTGATTTCTCCTTGGACAGAAATTGACCCCCGCACCGGCGAAACTCCTTGGTGGGTTTAAATCCAGGAATTGAACAACAAATAAAATCATCAACAACCGGAAAAAATAGATGTTTCAAAGCGTCACTGAATCCCTAGCTATTGGTAATGTTACCTCATCGGAAGAACTGAGCGAAATTTACCAAAAAGGCTACCGGACAATCATCGATTTATGTACCGCGGCAGAAGGAAACCAACTCAATGCAGAGGAAGTTAAACAACTAGGGTTTGATTATATCAGCTTACCCGTTGATAGACAAAACCTCAAACCGGAAATTCTGCAAGGATTTATGCAGGCTGTTGATTCCCAGAACCAGCCCATTTATACCCGCTGTGCATCAGGTTTGCGAGCGGGAGTAATGACTCTATTAACTTTAGCAAATCAAGAAAATTGGACGGAACAGCAGTATTTAGAACATCGGCAAGCTTTGGGAATAGAACACAAGCCGAATTGTCCTTTAGAAGCCTTTGCTCATGAGTATTTTATCAACTCACAAAATCAAGTTAAATCTTAGGAGGATTTGCCATGAAAATCGCTGTAGCTAGTCAAAATAAAACAGCTATCACGGAACACGCCGGACATTGCCGTAAGTTTTGGATTTACGAAACCAACGCAACAGAAATTCTGGGAAAGCAACTTTTGGAATTATCTCCAGAACAATCTTTTCATAACAGTTCTGGCGACGAACCCCATCCTTTAGATGATGTGCAGGTTTTGATTTCTGGAGGTATGGGACGCGGTTTGGTGCGACGAATGGAACGAAAAGGAATTGAAGCCGTTATCACCAAAGAAACCGATTTAGAGAAAGCGGTAAGTGCCTATCTTGATGGTTCTTTAGTTAGGGGAGAACCGGAATGTCACGAACATGAAGGTGAACAAAAGCATGAAGGTGAACACAAGCATGAACACAAGCATGAACACAAGCATGAAGGTGAACAAAAGCATGAAGGTGAACACAAGCAGGAAGGTGAACATAAGCATCAACATCGCCATCAACACGGTCATCAAGGCGAATCTAAGAGTGCCGTGTAATTCCCGTTATTACTGCTAGTTGGGTAGGGTGCGTGGCAGCCACGCACCCTACTATTGATGTTCATCTACTAATACAATTATGTGGGCAAGTTCGATTACAGCTTATTTCCATTACTTAGGCTTCATGGTAGCTTTTGCGGCTCTCACAGTCGAGATTTTTAACTTCAAAAAAGAAATGACCCTTGATGAAGCTAAAAGAGTTGCTTTTGCCGATGCTGCTTATGGGATAGCTGCTACGGCAATTCTAATCACAGGGGTGTTGAGAGTTCTCTATTTTGGCAAGGGAACGGATTACTATTTAAATAATCCATTTTTCTATGCTAAAATGGGTGTGTTTATCCTCGTCAGTTTATTTTCCCTGTATCCAACATTTACCTTTATATCGTGGTTTAAAGACTTACAAAGTGGTCAAACTCCCCGATTAGAAATTGACCAAGTAAACCGACTATCTTGGCTGATTAAAGGGGAATTATTCTGTTTTACTTTATTGCCACTGCTCGCAGCAGTTATGGCGAGAATTACCGGGTGGAGTTAAGGGAGAAAAATTATGCAGCTTTCCAAAAACAATCTACAAGAAAGACAAAACCAAATCTACGATGTCATTGTCATTGGTGGGGGTGCGGGAGGACTTTCGGCTGGTATTTACTTGCAACGATATCGCCTTTCTAGCTTAATTATTGATAAAGGCAAAGCGCGGTCTTTTTGGATGCAAGAATTGCACAATTATTTAGGTTTGCCTCCCGACACTCCGGGGCGAGTTTTGTTACAACGAGGAAAAGAACATTATGACAGTTTAAATGGTGATTTTCTCAATGGTTTTGTTGAAGAAGTTGTAGACGAGGGAGAAACCTTTGCTGTCAAGGTTAAAGTCGGTCGTCAAAATAGTAGTGAGGCTGTTTTTCGGTCAAAATACTTAATAGCTGCAAGCGGAATTATCGACCATTTACCGCCTTTAGATGATCTGCGGAATGTTTTCGAATATGCCGGTTATAACTTGCACGTTTGTATGGTATGCGACGGGTATGAAATGACTGACAAAAAATGCGGTTTCTTTGCAGGTAGTGAAGCAGCTATTGAGGAAATGGTGTTTAATTTAAGTTGGTTTACGCCCTATATTACTGTCTTTACTCATGGAGTGTTTACTGTCAGCGAACCCCTGAAAGCTAAACTGCGAGAACATGGTTATCCCCTTGTAGAAACACCGATTAAACAATTTCTAGGTCAAAATCACCAAATGACAGGGGTTGAGTTAGCAGATGGAGCAATAATAGAGTTAGAAACTGGCTTAATTTCAATGGGTTCTCGCTATCACAATACCTATCTCAAGGGAATTAACTTAGAAGTCAAAGGTAACAATTTACTTACTGATAAAATGTGCCAAACTTCTCACCCCAGAATTTTTGCGATCGGGGATTTAAAAGTAGGGTTAAATCAAGTTATAATAGCAGCAGGAGATGGCGCTTTAGCGGCTACGGCAATTTGGCGAGAAATCCGTCGTGCAGCAGGAGCTAAACCTTGGGTTGAAAATCTCCCTGCTGTGACAAATGGATAATATTATGGCTGAAGATATTCGCGATCGCAAAATCACTGAAATCCCCCTTGCGGAAGCTACCAAGCAACTACAAAGAGAAATTAAACAACGGGAAAAAGCCGAAGCACAACTGAAACAACAAGAGCAAAAGTTATCACTGTTGTTCAATCAAACTGCTTTAGCCGCCATTGAATGGAATGCCAATTTAGAAGTTATCGCTTGGAATTCCGCCGCCGAAAAGGTGTTCGGTTGGAGTGTCACCGAAATGCTAAGTCTTCAGGCCTCCGATTTAATCTTACCCCAAAAAGTCAAACCGCGAGAAATTCCAATTATTAAAGAGCCACTGACATCAATTGGCGGGACGCACAATATTAATGAAAATGTCACAAAAGATGGCAAATTAATTATTTGTGAGTGGCACAATACGCCGTTAGTCGATGAAGAAGGAAATATTATCGGTATTTTTTCCTTGGTGAATGACATTACGGAACGCTGGAAAATAAGAGAAGCGTTGCGGGAAAAAGAGGAGTTTTTACGCAGTATCTACGAAGGGGTAGATTATCCTATTTTCGTGATAGATGTAGATGCTCACGGAACTTACCGTTGCGCCGATCTGAATCCAGTTGCTAAAAATATTTTTGGCATAAATTTAGATGAAATTCCAGCGGTGTTAAGTCCAGAATTATTTCTAAGAGAACTAGCAAAAGGTGGTCTGCATTCCTCGGATAAATGCGTTCATCACGGACAGACAATTCAATATGAAAAAGTCTTGAATATAGAGGAAAAAAAGACTTGGTGGTTAACAGTAATAACACCCCTAAAGGATATTGATGGACGCATTTATAGGTTAGTCGGAACTTGTACTAATATTACGCAACGCAAACAATTCGAGTCAGCTTTACAACAGTCGGAAACCAGATATAGACAACTGGCACAGCGAGAATCTATGCTCAATTGTATGGCCAGTCAAATTCGCGCTTCCCTTGATTTTAATACTGTTGTAGAAACGGCGGTACAAGAACTTTATCAAGTGTTGCAGTTGGAAAGATGTGCCTTCAGATTATATTTACCAGAAGCTATTCCCCCAGTAGCTGAAGTGATCGCGGAAGCGAAAAAAACAGACTTACCTTCCTTAAAAGGGAATCGAGTTCCCACTGCCGAAATTGCCCCGTTAATTGCTAAGATTACACGCAAAGAAGTTACCAGAATCGAAGATACTCTAACTCTAGAAGATCCCGTAGAAAGACAATTTTTTCTTGAGACTTTAGACTATCGTGCTGTCGTGTTTATACCTGTTCACACTCAGTCAGGTAAAATGGGTGCAATTAGTTGCAGTCATAGTAGTAAAACCCGATGTTGGAGTGATAGTGAAGTACAACTATTAGAAAGGGTTGCGGATCAACTCGCGATCGCTTTAACTCAAGCAGAATTATACGAACAAAGTCGAGCGATCGCGGATTCTGAAGCCAATAAAGCCTTAGAATTGCAAGAGGCTTTGCTGAAATTGCAACACACCCAAACTCAACTGATCCAACAGGAAAAAATGTCCAGTTTGGGACAACTGGTAGCGGGAGTCGCCCATGAAATTAATAACCCAGTTAGCTTTATTTACGGCAATATTACCCCCGCGAAAACTTATATAGAAGATTTGCTTAATCTCGTGGAGCTTTATCAGGAATCCTATCCCAATCCCACCCCTGAGATTCAAACAGAATTGGCAGAAATTGATTGGGAGTTTATGCAGAAAGACTTTCCTAGTCTGCTCGATTCTATGAAAACTGGTGCAGAGCGGATTCGACAAATTGTCCAATCCTTGCGTAACTTTTCCCGACTAGACGAAGCCGAGATCAAACCTGTTGATTTGCATGAAAGTATTGACAGCGTTCTATTAATTCTGGAAAATCGGTTAAAAGCTAATTTAGAACGTCCGGCTATCCAGGTAGTTAAAGAATATGGCAACCTGCCTTTAGTTGAGTGCTATGCAGTCGAAATCAACCAAGTTTTTATGAATCTACTTCTGAATGCCATTGATGCTTTAGAAGAAGTTCCGTTGAAGCAGCCAAGGATTCGGATTGTTACGGAAGTATGGGAAACCGAAGAATTAGCGATTCGCCTTATTGATAATGGAGTGGGGATTCCAGCAGAGATAAAAAAGCGAATTTTTGACCCATTTTTTACCACAAAAATTGTAGGAAAAGGAACGGGTTTAGGATTGTCGGTTGTGTACAAAATTATCGAAAAACATGGAGGAACTATAGAATGTATTTCCGCCGATGAAAAAGTAACGGAGTTTGCGATCAAAATTCCCCAATTTCTCAAAAAAATCACCCTGAATACACCCATTGACTAATGCTATGAAAACCTCGTTTATCCTCACTGTTTTAGTGGAAAATACCTCTTCCGGTAGAGGATTATTGGGAGAACATGGACTATCTTATCTAATAGAAGCCGGTGAGTACCGAATTTTATTCGATACAGGACAAGGATTGGCATTACAACATAATGCTAAAGAGTTGGGAATTTCTTTACATAATTTAGATGCTGTTGTCCTCAGTCATGGTCATTACGATCGTGCAGGTGGTTTAATCACAGTATTAGATGAATGTCATCTCACCAAATTATTCCTGCATCCATCGGCACTGCCACCCAAATTTAGCAATCGAGGTGATATTGGTTCTCCTATCCAAGATAAAGATACTCTGGAAAAGAAATTTCGCCAGTTAATTTGGACAGATAAACCAACAGAAATTATCCCTGGAGTTTATGTAACTGGTACTATTCCTCGACTTCATCCTTTGGAGGATACGGGGGGTGATTTTTGGCAAGATTCCCAGCATGATCGAGTTGATTTACTCTTAGATGATCAAGCGTTATTTATTGATTCACCAGAGGGTTTAGTGGTGGTTTTAGGGTGCGCTCATGCGGGAGTAATTAACACTCTAAATTACATTGCACAAATTACTGGAAAAGACAAGTTTTATGCTATAATTGGGGGAATGCACCTTTTGAATGCTAGTCGCGATCGCCTGCAAGCAACGGCAGAAACCTTGACCAAATATGACGTGCAAATAATAGGTGCTAACCACTGCACAGGAATGACCGCCATAGCTTTTTTGTGGCATCAGTTGGCGGGAAAGTGTATCAGTTGCTCCGTTGGTACTCGCTTAAAATTTGGCATTTAAAAGCGGTAATTTGACGAGTTTATTTAGTTTTTAGGACAAAGATATGCGAAGAATTTTTCTAAAATTATTGCTGGGGATGTTATTATCTATTGGGATTTTGTCGATCGCGCCCATGCCAGTCATAGCCGCAGGTTCGATGCCCCAAGCGCTATCAGACGCGATCGATAATTTTTTGACTTCTCTTCCAAGCGATTATTACACTGTGATGAAGATCGAGAACCTTAAAGAGAAGATCAAAACTGATAATCCTCTATTAATTGATGTCAGACAGCCTGCTGAATACGCCTCTGGACACATTCCCAATGCCATTAATATCTCCTTGCAAACCTTAGCCGAAAATCTCGATAAAATTCCCAAAGATCGCCCTGTAGTTCTCTATTGCACAAGCGGCTATCGAACGGGAATGGGAGTTATGACTTTGGAAATGTTAGGATATACTAACGTGCAGGCTTTTCCTCCTAGCATTCAAGGTTGGAAAGCGGCGGGTGAACCTTTGGAAAAGTAGGATGTACTCACATCTTGCCAATAGATCAACCTAAAAGCCTAGATTTTTCCTTAAGAAACCCGGTCGATCAGGTTAATGAAAAAGAGGAATACTTATGCTCAGATGTCGTGTCAGAAAAATATTTTCCCGATTCCTATTGCTGGGAGCCTTAGTGTTGAGTGTATTCCTGGGGTTAGGAATAGTAACTACTCCCCATGCAGCCGCCGCAATTCGACAACTAGAAGAAGCACCAGGGCAAGTGGTTTATCAATCCCGACAAACCCTCCAAGATCAACAAGGAAATACCTGGCAGGCGATCGCGTTCAAACGCATTCGTCCTCATGGTAAAACGAGTTTGGAACTACGTTTAGTTGGTTTCCCCGGTGTGGCAGAAATCGCTCGCGCTCAACCCCTATTGTTGACTAATTCACTGGGTAAAACGCTGACGGCTGCCGATGTTTCCAGCGATATTTTCACTGATGGAACCGCTCCCCAACCTAATGTAGGACAGTATGATATTCAGCCGTTGTTACCGCAGTTGCAGGCAGAAATTCCCCTAAAGTTGACGCTACCAACGCGAGGCGGTGAAGCGATTAATCTATCAGTTCCACCATCTTTTGTACAAGAGTGGCAAACTCTTTTTTATTCAAGAGAGTAACCGCTTTACAAATGCTGGGATACGGCAACCTGCGAGGTTTTTTCCCAGCATTTAAAGTTGGAAAGCTGCGGCGAGAACCTACAGTCTGAACTAACTCTGCCATCAACTCGGCAACGGGGATGATGCGATCGGCCCTTCCGGCGTTGCTGCCTGAAAAAACCAGCCCATTTTCCACATCACCCCGCGCTGCTTTGTCCAAGGCCCGAACAATGCAGTAAGATTCTCCGGACTCTCGAAAACGGCAAACATGTAGGCAGTTTAACACGCACCCTTTTTCTAAAGGGGCAGAACCCGACATCGCCTTTTCCACAAAGGGGTTTCGCAGAGCCCGTCCCGGCAGTCCCACTGGGCTTTTAATCACCACTACATCTTCGGGTTGAGCGTGCAGGTGAAATTCTTTGTAACGAAGGTCGGCATCACATTCGTCTGTGGTGATAAAGCGAGTGCCGATTTGCACCCCACTTGCCCCTAACTCTAGCATCCTCACGATATCTGCGCGATCCCAGACACCGCCTGCGGCAATCACCGGAATCGGTTGACCGAGTTCGTGATGTAAATAATTTACCAGTTCAGGAATCACCTGTTCTGGCTCTAATGCTGGATCATCTAGTTCCTCATACTTAGCACCTAAATGTCCACCTGCGGTATTGGGATTTTCCACCACAAAGGCATCTGGTAGCCGTTTGTACTGGCGTTCCCATTTGCGACAGATAATTTTAGCCGCACGAGTAGTGGAAACGATCGGCACTAGGGCCACTTCTGGATACTCTGCGGTGTATTCCGGCAACTGAAGAGGCAAACCTGCACCGGAGATAATTAAGTTTACGCCCTGTTCAGCGGCAGTGCGAACCAGAGTTTCATAATCTTTTGCCGCCACCATCACATTCACGCCGATGATCCCATCAGGACTGAGTTCACGGGCTTTGTTGATTTCGTCAATGAGTGCTAGTCGATTGGCTGCAAAAAACTCTTCTCGTCTGAGCCTCGCGTTGGGCTGGGTGATGTCGAAGTAGGGCGAGTTGATCCCTAATCCAACGGCGGAGATCACCCCAATCCCTCCAGCATTGGCAACGGCGGAGGCGAGATTAGCTCCAGAAATGCGGATACCCATACCTCCCTGGATGATGGGGTAACGGGCGATGTGTTGACCAATTTGTAGTGAAGGTAATGTTTGCATAGGTTTCTGGTGTTGGGAAAATCTTGCTGATTCGGGCAGTAAATATGTCTGATGGCTGATGAAGCCGTCACTTTCGCCGCTCTAGCTTGAGTATAAATACTTTTTGTTAATTGTACAACTAATTAAGAATATTATATATATAATGATTTAGTAGAATAAAGTGGTAATCCATCCTGCGGAGGTTAGCCATTATTCACTACCACTAGCAACTTGGGTGTTTTCATAACCTCTGTGCGATCGCCTTCAAAACCCAAGAGTTGTGTTGAATTGACCGGATGGGAGGAGTTACGAAAGGCTGAAGGCTTGATGGGATTACCCCGCTTTAAACCGCATTGAACAGCGGTTAATTCAGCTTCAACAAGGAATTCGGGAACCGATCTTTGGCTCAATTCAGGGTCATCAAAATCCGATCGCCGCCGCAGTAGTGCCAACCTCAGCCGCGATCGGTTTGCATTTCTATCCAATTTGGGAAGCCAGTTCGATCGGACAAGGTAGCTTTTCTGAAGGAATGCTCTTGGGAATTTCTGGTACCTTCTATTTCATGCTTTCCCTACGGGCACAGCATATTTAGTTGTTAGTTGTTGGTTTTTATCCTAAATTTTGTTGTATAGTCTTTTAGAATGAACCGCAAAGGCGCAAAGGCGCTGAGGGAAGAGTCAGAAAATAACAGGGGTAATCGTGGGTGATTTAGTCTTAGTTGTTAGATCGAGTCCGGTTAATTAGACATAATACTAAATCTAGGTTGATGATCTTCTCACTCTTCTTCCTCTTCTTTATAGCGGTTTTCAACCCCATGAGGTACAAGCCGATCGATGCCCTATGCCCTATGCCCAATCCCCAAGTGTACCTCATTGAACTGAGAAGGGCTATATTCATGTCTTTGTGTCTTTGTGTTTCCCTAAAAAAGGGGGAATGGTAGGGGATTTGATCTGCCCGTAGGGGCTGGTTCGCCAATATCTGCACGTAAGCGCGATCGCTCCAGAAAACCCGCCCCGGAGCAATACTTTGACACTCCCCAGCCTAAAGGCGTGGGGATTCTTTGTTCATAGAGCTAACGTGCTGCGGACAGGATTTCTCCAACCAGAGTAGAGGTCAATTCTCCCAAAGCGTTGCTTGCGTTAAGCGCAAAGGTTCCGGTATGCCCTACCGTACCCAATCCTCGACTCAGGATATTTCTAGCTGCGTTAAAATCTCTATCCATTACACAGCCACACTTGCAAACGTGCGTCCTAGTGGATAGCGTTTTCTTCACAATTGCACCGCAGCTAGAGCATTCTTGGCTAGTGTATTGCGGATTTACCGCAACCGTAACTCTTTCAAATACTTGACCGAAATATTCAATCCAGACACGGAACTGATACCAAGAAGCATCGTTAATAGACTTAGCTAGACAATGATTTTTCACCATATTTTTAATTCTCAAATCTTCGTAAGCTATCAAGTCGTTTGACTGAACTACGCACCGCGCTAATTTCACAGCATGGTCTTTGCGTTGCCTACTTATTTTGAGATGGCGTTTTCCTAAAATCTGTCTAGCTTTGCCTCTATTTTTTGAACCTTTTACTTTCCTAGATACACGACGATGAGAACGTCTGAGAACTTTTTCACCTTTTCGTAAGAATTTAGGATTTTCAACCATCACTCCGTTGGAATCGGTGTAATATTCCTTCAATCCTACGTCTAATCCGATGGTATTTCCAGAAGGCTCTGTGTTTTCCTTTCGATCAACATCGACACAGAATTGGACATACACGCCGTCTGCACGTTTTACCAATCTTACCCGTTTTATTTGGGCGATTTGATAGAAATGCAAGTCGCGTGTGCCTTTCAACTTGAGTTTGCCAATTCCTTTTTTGTCGGTAAACTTTATTGATTTTCTGTCATCCGCAAGTTTCCAACCAGTTGATTTATACTCAACAGAGCGACAGTCTTTCTGGAATTGTGGATATCCTTTTTTACCAGGAATTGACTTTTTGCAGTTCTCGTAAAATCGGGAGATAGCAGACCAGGCTCGTTCAGCACTGGATTGTCTAGCTTGAGAGTTAAGTTCGTCGGCAAACGGGAAATCACGAGCCAATACAGCACAATATTTATTCAAATCGTACTTATCTATTTTTTTGTTGTCCATCCAATAGCGCAAACAGCTATTGCGGACAAATTGTGCTGTACGAATCGCTTCATTTACTGCTGCAATCTGACTTGATTTTCCGTAAGCTTTGAACTCAAAAACTAGCATCGCCTTACCTCCTGCCTTATACTAGATCTTTTAGCACAAGATTTGCTGGTATCGTAACAAAGGTTTACAATTAAAGCCGTCCTAAAAGGACGGGGTTTTAAACCCAATTTCCTGATAATTAATTAACCCGACTCGATCTTAGTTCTTGGTGATTGGTAGTTGGTTGTTAGTAGGAAGACATAATTAAACGGAGAGTTGTATAATTGAAGCAGGATTGATATTTTCAAATTCCCATTGGCTCAAAACTATGTCATTGACTACAACATCTAAATTTTCCTCAGTTTACGGCCCAGTCAAGTCTTGGCGCTACGGGCGATCGCTGGGTATTGACCCCATCGGGCCAGTTTCTACCTGTTCCTTTAACTGCGTTTATTGTCAACTGGGAGAGATAGAAGTTAAAACACGCGATCGTGCCATTTTTATCCCTACCAACCAAATCTTACAAGACTTGCAATCCTTCGCGCCTTGGGATGTAGACATCATCACCCTCAGCGGTAGTGGCGAACCCACTCAAGCATTGAATTTAGGCGAAATTATCACCTCTGTCAAAGAATGTACCAAAAGAGCGATCGCAGTATTAACTAATGCTACATTACTCAATGACCCACAAGTGCGTTTAGAATTAGCTTTCGCCGACAAAGTATCAGTAAAATTAGATGCAGTTAGTAGCGATCTCCTCCAGCGCGTCAACCGTCCCGTCGCCGGCATAGACTTACAAAGCATTCAGACAGGTTTGCAGCAATTTAGACAAGAATATAGCGGGGAATTTGGCATTCAAACAATGATTTTATCACCTTGGGATGCCGCCACTAAAACAGAATATATCCGCTGGATTAAAATATTATCACCAGCCGAAATTCAACTCAATACCCCCACCAGGCCCAAACCTTTAACTCGCCAGTTAGACGGGCGGGGAAATCACACCCCTGAAGATCGCCCTTATCCCATAAAAATGCTCAAATGCTTGAGTTATAGTGAATTAGGAGCGATCGCCACCCAGATTCAGCAGGAAACTAACATTCCCGTGCGTTTTGCGCCCACAGATGGCCAGACCTAGTACCTTTTAAAGATATAATCATTAAGAAGAATTAGGCAGAAGAGAACCCCCAACTCTGTTAAAAAGAGGGCTATTGAGATTAGGGTCTAGGAAGGAACAAACACAGATGAGCGTACAATTAATTAAAGGTGGCAGATTCAATCTTTCTCAAGAAGTGCCGAACTTAAAAAGACTAGCGATCGCCTTGGGTTGGCAAGTCAATTCAATAGGCAAAAACTGTGAAATTGATGCTTCAGCATTTATGTTAGGCACTGATGGCAGAATCCCCCACGAAGACTACTTAGTATTTTATAATAATACTAAATCCCTTGACGGTTCTGTGAAACAATCCGGCACTGATAAATCTTCGCCCAGAAAAGGATACATTAACACGCTCTACAGCGTTGATTTATCTCTGATGGATGCCACCATTGAACAGATTGTGCTGATTGTAACTATCCACGATGCTGAATCAGTAGGATTAAATTTTAGCCAAATTCAGAACGCTTTTATCAGCTCTATACGATCGCGATCGCAAAACCGAACTGACTCGGTACGAATTAAAAGAGAATTTTACATTAGAGACAGCTTTGGAATTTGGACGTTTGTATAAAAAGAGCGGAGACTGGAGGTTTCAGGCCGTAGGACAAGGATATAAATCAGGATTGCGACAGTTTTGTTGAAAAATATTATGTAGAAAAGTAAACAGGAGAATTGGTAATTGCGATCGGGATGTACAGCATTAAAGCCTGAACAGGAGTAACGCCGCCTTCTATGCGGTGCCATAACCGCCCGAAGGCGGCGTTACAAACTGTTTTGCCTAAGTCCTAAATAGCCGTCGCACTCGATTTAAGAAATCCTCAACATCTAAAAAAACTGGTCAATTTATTTTTTCCACTGGATCAACTTGATGTAATCTCCTTCAAACTGCTCTCCTTTCAGCATCCGATTCCAATAAATCCAAGGCAAAGCAGTAGTTTTCATCTTCCACATAATCCAGCTTTCTTGCACAGGGTTGAGGGGAAAACTAGAAAGCACAGTACCACTATAACCATCAAATTCGGCCATGATTGTCTTGCCATAACCAGTGATTAAAGGACAGCAAGTATAGCCGTCATACTTATGTAATAATGGTTTGGAGTCTATTAAAGCTAGTAAATTTTCTGCTACGATCGGTGCTTGTTTGCGAGCTGCTGCTGCTGTCTTAGAAGTTGGCAGCGAAGAAGCATCCCCCAAGCTAAATACGTTGGGATATCGATTGTGCTGGAGCGTGTATTTATCTACATCTACCCAGCCATAGGAACTACCGGGAACGGCCAAAGGGCTTTGTTTAATAAAGTCAGGAGCGCTTTGCGGCGGTGTGACGTGAATCATTTCGTACTTGTGGGTGACCTCATCGACAACAGCACCGTTATCATCGAAAACATCAAAAACTGCTTCTTTGGTTTCAGGTTTAATTTCCTTCAAATTGTGCCGGAACTTAACATCAATTTCCCGTTGTTGGACGACTTTATCTAATAGTGATGAATACTCCGGTACGGAAAACATTTTGGTTGCTGGTGTGAGAAACATCACGTTAGTGCGCTGACGGACTCCCAATTTACTGCGGAAGGTATCATCTGCCATGTACATGACTTTTTGCGGCGCACCACCACATTTTACCGGAGTGTTGGGAAAGGTAAATAGAGCATTTCCACCTTGGAAATTTTTGATTAGTTCCCAGGTATAAGGTGCGTAATTAGGAGCATAATTGCTAGTAACACCATCTTTTCCGAGCGCTTCTCTCAGTCCTTTAATTAAATGCCAGTCCAACTGAATGCCGGGACTGACAATTAAGTAATCATACTCAACCAGGATGCCTTCTTTGGTGAGGACGGCATTGTTTTCTGGGTCTAATTTAACCACTCGGTCTGCGATCCAAGTCGCTTGTCGAGGAATGAAATCTTTTTTATCCCTCACTGTATCCTCAATTTGGAATACTCCTCCGCCTGTCAGCGTCCAACCGGGTTGGTAATACTGCTTCTTCGATGGCTCGATGATGGCAATATCTAGGGATTTGTTTTTTTTCAATAACATAGAGGCGGTGGGAAGTCCGGCAGACCCGCCCCCGATGAAAACGATTTGGTGGTGCAGTGTCTTGGTAATGGCGGGGGTTGCGGACGCTGGAGTCTGGGACTGTTGGGAATTTGAGGTGATCATAAGTAGTTTTTTTCTTTGAGAATAGGTTGACCGATCGCTTCCTTAGTCAATAAGGTTCTAGCAGGTTGAGCAGGACTTACGCACGCGGGGCCAAAAACCCGGTTTCTGCGTCAATATCTCTCGAAAAAAGCGATGATTTTTCAAAGAAACCGGGTTTTTTTGCGTAAGTCCTGTTGAGTAAATCTACTTACCCCCGCTGCTAACTTTTTTGTTGCTATTGTCAAATTGTACAACTTAGCTTACTATATGGCAATATAGGCAATTAATAAATATGCACTACTCCCGTGGCATATTTGAAAGCTAAGGAGGCTCTGCCTTCTTTCCGAGTTCCCTGGCTCAGCCAGGGAACTAGATCGCGATCGCCAGACATTCCATTAAGCAGGTAAAAACTTTACAAGGAGCCAGAAATATGCTATTTCGCCAAATGTATGACAACGAAACCAGCACTTATACTTATTTAATTGCTGACGAAAACACCAAAGAAGCTGCTTTAGTCGATCCGGTGATCGAGCAAGTCGATCGTGACTTAAAGCTAATTCAAGAATTAGGACTAACTTTGCGCTATTGTTTGGAAACGCACATTCACGCCGATCACATTACGGGAACGGGTAAGTTGCGAGAAATCACAAATTGTGATGGCATAGTGCCAGAAAATGCCCAAGTTGCTTGTGCTAACCGCTTGATTAAAGATGGGGAAATATTACAGCTAGGCGAGATTGAAATTAAAACGATCGCCACTTTAGGACATACCGACAGTCATAACTGTTACCTAGTCAATCAAAACCTATTGCTGACTGGAGATTCTTTGTTGATTCGCGGTTGCGGACGGACTGATTTCCAAAGCGGTAATCCGGGTTTGATGTACGACAACGTTACGCAAAAATTATTTACCTTACCCGATGAAACTTTAGTTTATCCCGGTCACGATTATAAAGGACATCTGGTTTCTACAATTGGCGAGGAAAAGCAATATAATCCCCGGTTTGTTGGCCAAGATCGGGCGAGTTTTATCGAACAAATGAATAACCTGAATCTGCCCAATCCGAAGAAAATTGCGGAAGCAGTACCGGCGAATCAACAATGTGGGAAAATACCTGTGATCGCAGAAGTTTGAGGATTTAGATCGTGGCAAATGTGAACTGGGTAACAGCTTTAATTGGTGGCATCTTAATTGGGTTAAGTGCCACCGTCTTACTGGCATTTAATGGTCGAATTGCTGGTATTAGTGGAATTGTCAATGGTGCGATCGCCTTTTCCAAACGAGAAGTCTGGCGGTGGATCTTCATCCTGGGTATGTTGCTGGGTGGCATATTATACGAATATGGACTAGCATCTCAATTAACTCCCACCGCGACATTGACTCCTTGGGCAATGATTATCGGCGGTTTTCTGGTTGGTTTTGGCACTAGAATGGGTAGCGGTTGCACTAGCGGTCATGGAGTTTGTGGGTTAGGCCGATTATCTATGCGATCGCTAGTGGCAGTTATCACCTTTATGATTACCGCCATCCTCACAGTTTTTGTTGTCCGTCACCTATTGCAGTTGAGTATATGAAAGAGAAGCTAATAGCGTTATTGTCAGGAGTGTTATTTGGTCTGGGACTGGGGTTTTCGCAGATGATCGATCGCCAGCGGGTACTAGGCTTTTTGGATGTCGCCGGTGCTTGGGACTCAACATTATTATTTGTGTTGGGTGGCGCGGTCACGGTGACAGTAATTGCCTTCCGATTTGTGCTGCGTCGCCCTCACCCAATCTTTGCTGACAAATTTAATTTACCAACTAAGAAAGACATCGACAAACCTTTAGTAATTGGGGCAGCTATTTTCGGTATCGGTTGGGGAATTTGTGGATACTGTCCAGGGCCGGGGATCACTGCTTTAGTATTGGGTAATTGGAATCCGATTTTGTTTGTGGTGGCGTTCATTGCTGGTTCGCTGACCTATAAAAACTTATCTGAAAAGTAATTTTTATATGAGTAGGGGTAGGGACACGGCAATGCCGTGTCCCTTTACGCAAAAAAAACCGGTTTCTTTGAAAAATCGTGGGTCTAGCCGAGAAATCTTGACGCAGAAACCGGGTTTTTGGCCCCGCTTGCGTAAGTCCTGAAATACAGATGTGGAGATAGTTTCATGCCCGGTACAGAAATATTAACTAATTCATAGTTTGATTGACTGAAATGTTTGATAAAAAGACAATGGTTGAGCGATCGCAAAAGCAAAAATGGTTGGATCAATGGAGTAGTTTTCTTCCGATTTTGGATTGGGGTTTACACTATCGACGGGACTATTTGGTAGGAGATATCACTGCCGGAATTGTTGTTGGCACTGTGCTGATTCCCCAAGCAATGGCCTATGCTTTGTTAGCAGGTTTACCTCCCCAAATCGGGCTATATGCTAGTATTTTGCCCCTAGTGGTTTATGCCTTTCTTGGCAGCAGTCGTCTGATTTCGGTTGCCCCGGTAGCATTGGATTCGCTGATGGTTGCGGCGGCAATTGCTCCTCTAGCGACTGAAAATACACCGGAATATTTAGGATTGGCATTGTTGCTGGCACTAATGATTGGGGTGATTGACATTTTAATGGGTGTCTTTCGGTTAGGGTTTTTGGTGAATTTTCTTAGCCAAGCGGTGATTTCTGGCTTTATCAGTGCGGCTGCAATTGTAATTGGTTTTAGTCAGGTTAAACATTTGTTAGGCTTGAAGATTCCACAAACAGAATCTTTTATTCAGTTACTAACTTATCTAGGAAAAGGAATTAGTGCAATTAATTGGCTTACTCTATCCTTGGGTTTATTCAGCATTCTCCTATTAGTCTATTTCCCAAACTGGTTGGGAAAACAACTCAATAAACGCGGATTTCAAGAGTTAACAATTATGCCACTTACTAAAAGTGCGCCTCTCCTCATCGTAGTTAGTAGTTCGTTGCTAGTCTGGTGCTTTCACCTGGATCGAGTTGCGGGAGTGAAAGTCGTTGGTGATATCCCCAAAGGCTTACCTTCTCTCTCTTTTCCTGCCCTTGATGGCAATACGATTACTACATTATTACCGGCGGCTTTGGCGATTAGTTTTGTAGGTTTCATGGAAGCCTATTCAGTTGGTAAGTTTTTGGCTAGTAAGCGACGCCAAAAAGTTGATGCCAACCAGGAATTTATTGCTTTGGGAGCCGCAAATATTAGTGCAGCTTTGACTGGAGGGTATCCGGTTACAGGAGGCGTAAGTCGATCGGGTGTGAACTTTTCTGCTAATGCTAATACTCCTTTAGCCTCGATAATTACGGCATTAATTGTGGCGCTTACCGTCATGTTTTTAACGCCGTTGTTTTACTTTTTACCACAAGCTTGTTTGGCGGCAATTATCGTGATGGCTGTTAGCAGTCTTTTAGATTTTGCAACACTGAAACGTTTATGGATATATAATCGTTCGGATGCGATCGCCTGGATCTCTGCATTTCTTGCCGTCTTAATCACCAGTGTGGAAAAAGGTATTTTGTTCGGTGCTGCTGTATCAATTCTATTACATTTATGGCGTACTAGCAAGCCGCATATCGCGGTGGTCGGTAGAGTTGGAAACAGCGAACATTTTCGCAATTTTTTGCGACACGAAGTTAAAACTTGTCCTCACGTTTTGGCAGTTCGGGTTGATGCTAGTCTTTACTTTGTGAATACTAAATATTTGGAGGATTACCTGCTCAAAGCGGTGAGCGATCGCCCAGATGTCAAATATTTATTACTGGTATGTAGTGCTGTGAATTCCATTGATGGTAGTGCTTTGGAAACGCTCAAAAGTTTGATTCTTGACTTAAATAATCGGGGAATTGAATTCTATATGTCTGAAGTCAAGGGCCCAGTGATGGATGGATTACTCAAAATTGGGTTTGTCGAGGAGTTAGGAAAAGACCATATTTTCCTAACTACTGACCAAGCAATGCGTTTTTTGGAGTGCGGGAATTAATTGACACTCCTCGGCTATCAGGCACGAGGATTCTTGGTTCAGTCAGTCGGCTTGCCCGTTGATGTCACCACCAACGAGTAGAGGTCGGTCTGTCCCCAAGCGTTAATTTCGGTGTGCCCCACCGTATTTAAACAGATTTTTGTTGGTTTTAATCCTTTTGCCAGAATATTCAGAGCTGCATTGTGATCGCGATCTAATACCGTGCCACAACTGCAAACATGAGTTCTAGTTGATAGCGTTTTCTTAACACTATTGCCACAGCTTGAACAATCTTGAGAAGTGTACTGAGGAGCAACAGCAATTACCGTTTTACCGTACACTTTTCCAAAGTATTGCAACCATTGAGCAAACTGCGACCAAGCTGCATCACTAATTGATTTAGCAAGCTTATGGTTTTTCACCATATTTTTCACCTGAAGGTCTTCGTAGGCTATGAAATCGCTAGATTTCACTACGCACAACGCCGTCTTGATGGCGAAGTCTTTGCGCTGCCTACTGACTTTTAGGTGTTTCCTTCCTAACTTATTGATGGCTTTTTTGCGATTACTGGAACCTTTCTTTTTCCGAGAAACTCGTTTCTGTAACCGCTTTAAAGCTTTTTCACTTTTACGGAGGTGTCGAGGATTAGAAACTGTTTCTCCGGTACTATCGGTGTAGAAATGGTTTAAACCTACATCTATTCCAATAGCTTTACCCGTAGAAATAGATTCCTCTATCCGTTCTACGTTGATACACAACTGAGCGTAGTAACCATCGGCACGACGAATTACTCTGACTCGTTTAATTTCATCAGGTGCATAGAAGTGCAAATCTCTACTACCCAGCAACCTAAAATTTCCAGCAGCAAAACCATCCGTGAAAGTGAGACATCTTTTATCAGAAGAAAGCTTCCAACCTGAAGTCTTATATTCTACGGAACGAGTCTGCTTTTTGAATTGTGGGTATCCTTTTTTTCCTGGTTTCTTAGCTTTGCAATTAGCAAAAAAACGCTGGATAGCGAAAATGGCACGTTCCGCCGAAGCTTGACGTGCCGTTGAGTTAAGTTTACCTGCCCATTCAAACTCTTTGGCCATGATGGCGCATTGTTTGTATAGATCGACCAACTTAACTCCTTGATTATCAATCCAATGTCTAAGAGTTTTATTTCGGACAAATTGAGCTGTGCGGATCATTTCGTCTATGACCCGATATTGCTGCGCTTTGCCTTTTAACTTGAACTCTAGTACAATCATGCCATTATTGTATCGTTTTTGCAGAACATTGTATTCACAAAGTGCATATATTTAAGAATTGTTTACACTTTGTAGAAATTAAAGCCGTCCTAGAAGGACGGGGCTTTAGACCCATGTTTTTGGTAATATCAATTCCGGTAACACCGGAATGGTTGACTGTTGATTGTGATACCGTTTAGGGTTTTTTCGGAATGATTTAACTCTTCTAGGGCACAGAGTCCGCAGAGTTCGAGAAGAGAGAGATGAATAATTCTGATGCCAAGGAATTTGATCTAATATCGTTTCCGGTTGCATCGGAATGATACCGAGTGACAAGACAGTCGTGTCCCTACCCCATTAATTGTAGTTGCATCGGAATGATACCGAGTGACAAGACAGTCGTGTCCCTACCCCATTAATTGTAGGGACACGGCACTGCCGTGTCCTAATTAGATAATTTTTGTGTCGCTGACCGCTACTTAGGTTTGGGCTGTGCAGCGTTCGCTTTAGGTGGCGCAGCATTCGGTTTCGACTCAGCCTTCTGATTCCCTGTTTTACCAGTAACTTTGTTTGTCAAAACCTCCAAAGCTTTCGCGTACTGCGGATCTGCTGTCGTGCCAATTTTAGCTCGATCGCGCCTCAATTCCTCTTTTTGAGCATCAGTGAGTTCAACCTTAAAATCCGGTTCAATACCCAAGTGATTGATATCCCGTCCGCTAGGAGTAAAATATTTAGCGATCGTCACAGCTAAACCGGCACCGTTACCAACACCGCGTACCGACTGTACTAAACCTTTCCCAAAGGTCTTTGTTCCCACCAAAACCGCACGCTTGTTGTCTTGTAAAGCACCGGAAAGAATCTCGCTAGCACTTGCAGAACCGCCGTCTACCAGTATCACTAACGGTTTGTCAGTGAGCGCTTTTTGATTGGCTGTTTGTCGATCGGTCTCACCAGCTCGATCGACCGTGGAGACGATCGTACCTTGTTTGAGCCACATCCGAGCAATTTCAATACTCCCGTACAGCAAGCCGCCCGGATTGGAACGCAGGTCTAAAATATAACCTGTCACCTTTTTCTTTTCCAAATCCTGCACAGACGATCGCATTTCCGATGCAGCATTTGCACTAAACTGATTCAGGCGAATATAGCCGATTTCCCCGATCGGACTTTTCTGCACCGAATGTCGCACGGGATGAATTTCAATCTTAGCCCGCTTCAGCTTAAATTCTAATTCCTTATTGTTGCGGACAATAGTCAGCGTCACCCCAGTATTAACCGGGCCGCGAATCAAATTTACAGCTTGATTCGTATCCATCCCCTCGGTACTCTTGCCGTCTATTTTAGTAATAATATCTTTTGATTGAATGCCAGCCTTAAAAGCAGGAGTATCTTCGATCGGCGAAATCACCACCAACTTCTTAGTTTTCTCATCTTGAGTCAACTGAAGCCCCACTCCTGTCAATTCCCCAGAAGTGTCAACCTGCATATTTTTGAACTCTTCCGGGTTCATAAACCGCGTATAAGGATCATCCAGCTTCTTCAGCATTTCCCGAACAGCCTTATAAGCTTGCTCATCGCTAGTATAAGTCCGGTTCAAATAATCATTCCGCACCGCTTTCCAGTCAACCTGGTTAAAAGTGCCATCTACATAACTTTTGTCAATAATCTGCCAAACTTCATCAACCAACTCTTTAGGACTTCCCCTAAAAGAAGCCAGAGATTTAGAACTGCATCCAGTGTTAGCAAGAGTTACAGCAGTAAGTACCACCGCTGCTGTACTTAAAAGGAGCCCTCGTTTTGTTATAACCATTTGTCTGACGCGCCGGAGCAAAGAGTTGAAAATAATTACGCCCAATCTAACACAAGCAAGGCCCGGTCGCAGTTGGCGTAGATATATTATTTAACTTTGTTGGGTTCTGCGGTATCAACTTAAGAGTGAAACCCTCTGTCTTTCTCGTTTGTATCGAAGCCTAGATCCCCCTAAATCCCCCTTAAGAAGGGGGACTTTAACCCCACCTGTCCCCCCTTAACAAAGACTTAGATCGCTCTTGTCCCACCCCCTACTCCCCGAACTCGCGGGGGGTTAGGGGGGATCTCCGGGTTTAAAAACACGCATTAGGGGCGATCGAGAGCAATTAAGGCTCAACCCAGCGATCGTCAGATTTAATCAAATCAATCAATGCTGCCACCCCTTGGTCTTCCGGCACCTTCTTAATTTCATCCCGGCCCCGGTACAGCGAGATATAACCCGGTTGCTTCCCGACGTAACCGTAATCAGCATCAGCCATTTCTCCCGGCCCATTGACAATACAGCCCATTACTGCTATGTCCAAACCCGTGAGATGCTTCGTCGCCTCTCTCACTTTGTGTAACACTTCCTCTAAATTAAACAAAGTGCGACCGCAGGAAGGACAAGCGACATACTCAACCATCGTTTTCCGCAGTCCCAAGGCTTGCAGAATGCTGTAGCAGACAGGAATCTCCTTTTCTGGGGCCTCTGTCAGTGAGACGCGGATGGTGTCGCCGATGCCCTCAACTAACAAAGGTGCAAGGCCAGCGGTGGATTTGATGCGGCCGTATTCGCCGTCTCCTGCTTCCGTCACACCCAAATGCAGCGGGTAATCCATGCCCAAATCATCCATCCGCTTGACCATCAAGCGGTAGGCGGCAACCATCACCGGGGCGCGGGAGGCTTTCAGGGAAAGTACGATATTGCGGAAGTCGAGGGATTCGCAAATTTTGATGAATTCCAAGGCCGACTCTACCATGCCTTGCGGGGTGTCACCGTAGGTAAACAGCATCCGTTCGGCGAGGGAACCGTGATTAACCCCGATTCGCAAAGCTTTACCTTGGTCGCGCAGGGAAATCACCAGAGGTTCTAGGGTTTCGCGGATTTTGTCGCCAATTTCCCCGAATTCGGCTGGTGTGTATTCGGTTCTGTCAGTTGTGGGTTTCTCGAACACGTACAAACCCGGATTGATTCTCACTTTGTCTACGTGTTTTGCCACTTCGAGGGCAATTTTCATGCCGTTGTGGTGGACATCGGCCACGAGGGGCACTGGTTGGTAGGTGGCGTGCAGTTTTTGCTTGATTTCGGCTAATGCTTTGGCGTGGGCCATGCTGGGCACGGTGACGCGGACGATTTCGCAGCCAATTTCGTGTAAGCGCCGAATTCCGGCGACTGAACCGTCGATGTCGAGGGTGTCTTCGTTGATCATCGACTGAACTACGACGGGGTAGCCACCGCCGATGGTAACACTCCCGACTTTGACGGGCCGGGTTTTACGGCGTTTGATGCTGGTGTCGAATGCGGGTTCGGCGGAGGGGGTTTTAGTGGGATTGGGCAGAGTTTGCATAACTGGTTGGTAGATTTCTGTTACGAAAAGTTTATAAAATTGTGTCGCCTGTGTTTTAGGTTTGCACAAAAAGGGTCATCCAATTTTAGATTTTAGATTTTCGATTTTAGATTGAGCCCACGGATTCGTCCGGGGGCTTGTTTAACAGTCGATCAATTTTAGGTACAATTTAAGATTCTTGTGGGCGATCGCATCTAGCAAAATTGTCTAGATGGTTTGGAGTCTTAAGCATTTACAGCGGAAACCGCTGTTATGAGGTACACCCACTTATCGTTCAATCCTCCTAGGGACACTCCAAGAGCCGTGTCCCTACCGTGTTTCATAACAGCGGGAACTGCTGTATGCCTGGTCGTCGGATATTCTGAAGCGCGATCGCACTTTTTAACTCATCAATTCATGCAAGTGCAGACTCCAACCAAGCTATTACATCCTCTTGAGTCGTAAAATCTAACAAAGCTGCTCCTAAATCATCTAACTCTTCACCAGATAACTGCTGGATATTAGCTTCAATTTCCGGTGCAACCTCGCCCACACGTCGCACAATCTGACGCAGAATTAATGCTATTTGTCCTGCAAGTTTCCCCCTTTCTATCCCCTGTTCAATGCCTTGTTCAATGCCTTGTTCAATGCCTTGTTGTATCCCCTGTTCGATTCCCTGTTGCAGTCCGATTTCTATCCCTTTCATCACCGAGCCGAGCTGATCTTGGATAAACATTTCTCGCTTGTCCAAATCTTCCGCTTCTTTGAGTGTTAAATTTTCTCGATCGGCAATTATCAGCGCGCTATTAATCTCTGGTACTGAGCTCAGTGTAGCTGGTACTGCATCCAAAATAGGACTGTTTTTCATGAAGTAAATCCACTTTTCGGCTAGAGTTTCGAGTTCGTTCAATTCTTTTTTGAACTTCGGCAACTCAACAAACACTAACTTTAACTCACAATTTGGATAGGCGAATTTTTCTTCTGTTTCTGTGAAAACAAAGTTAGAAATAAGTTTTTCTGTATTTTCAAATAAGATAAAATCGGTGATGGTTAAAGCAATCACTGGATTTAATTTTAAGTAGCCTTCTCCAGCTTTTAGTTGAGTTGAATAGGTTTTAGCTGCATTGTAAACTACTCTTTTTTCAAAAGTGGCTACATTGAGTACCTGCATTTCTACAATCACTGTTTTGTTGCCGGTGATTTGAGCTTTCACATCCAGGTAAGTGTCTTTCAATCCTGTAACGCTGGCTGCTGAATAAGGGTCAATGATTTCTAGGTCTTGAATTGTGGGTTCTCCGTCATAGAGCATTGCATTCAGGAAGCTAATCAAAATTTCGGGATGTTCGGAAGATCCGAATATCCTTTGGAAGGCAAAATCTGTTTTGGGACTGATAAAACGCATATATAGAAGGAAGAAGGAAGTTCGGCAACGGATTCTATAACGGATGTAACGGATGTAACGGATGTAACGGATGTAATGGATGTCAGTCAGAAAGAAGAAGTCGATGTGAAAATGCCATACTTGAGCGATTTTTAGGTTTGTAGTTGCGCTGAGCGCGAGTCAACGCGCAACTACAAAGCTTTTTTCAATGTGACACTTGGCCTTACTCCTGTATGTAAATGGAGCTATCAGCCTGTAGCTCGATCGGCATTTGCAGCAGACATCACTAGCTTTCCAGCTATGTCCATCGTCGCCAGCTTCAGCACTTCATTAAAAGCTAAACCCCGAATTTTTAGCTCCCATCGAATGCCTTTTGCTTTCATCCGCTTGGCTTTCCGCATATCGACATCAGCAGCTTTTTGATTCAAGAGCAAATATTTCATTTAGACAAATACGACTGACGCAAATGCCAGACTATCTCACGCCGCATTTCGCTGAGAATCCGCTGTCCCCGTTCACAATGTTCCAACTTGATGTCATCGACATAGAACCGCACCAGCGTGTCTCGCGTGTAATCTCCATTCAGGTCATTGATCCAGATTTTGGGATCTTGCCATTCATTGCGTGAACTCTTGAAGTTTTCTCGCAACCATTCGCGAAAGCTTTCTACCAGAGCGTCTAATCGCGTTTCTAACCCTTTGGGATTACTGATTGCCCAAAACAGCTTGTTGACTTTTATCTTCAACAAATCAATCTTCTGTTCCCACTCTTGCTTCAACGCTTGCTGGTCTTCTTGAAATAGGTCAGGGTCTTTCAACCAGTACTGATACCAACGGCGCATCAGCCCAATCAAACTACTCTCGGATACTGTTCCGGTAGCTTCAATAAGCCAGCGTCTGCGACGGTCATGTCGATCGGACTTTTTTGATTCCAGTCCAATCTTTTGACAAAGTTCCAGATAGTGTGCTTGCACTGTTCGCCGCTCCTCTATATCTAATCCGCCCCTTTCTAATTGGGAGATGATATCGGCTAGGTGCGCCAAACCCATTTCAATCTCAGCTAGTACAGTATTCACCTTAGACTCAGCTAACAAGCGTTGCCGTCCCGCCTCTCGCTTCTGTTGCGATTTTACCCCAGGTAAAGAGTAGCCATAAAACTGGTCAACTAATTCTAACTTCTTGTTAATTTCGCCCATAGTATCGGGGTGCGCCAGCACGACTTTTTCCATCATGGAGACGGCTAGAGCCGGGGCAACATCTGCTTTGATGGGGATGGAGATCGTGTAGTAGTAATGATTGGTCGGACGGCTGAGGTTAATAATGTCCTGCCCTTCAAACGCGGCATTGGGGATGTAAATTTGTGAGTGCGTGTCAATGAGATACAGTTCGGTTAATCGCAGCCCAATGTGTTTGATCACACCTCTTTTACCGTTGGCTAGCTCAATCACATCCCCAAAGCGAAACGGTGTATCGATGAGCAAAACTAACCCACTGAAGAAGTTTGCCAGAATATCTTTTAGCGCAAACCCTAAGATAAAACTCAATCCTCCGATGGCAACTAACACACCTTGGATGTCAACACCGAATGCCTGGAGAAACAGCAGTCCACCCATTAAGTAAACAATTAAAGGGAGAACATTTTGTAGGATGGGAGTCAGAACATCATCCCACATTGCCTCGGAGCGTGCGGCATACTGCCTAAAAGCATAGCTCACAACCTCAGTAAGCAATTGAACCACCCAAAAGGTGGCGACAATGACAAGAAAAGCGGTCAAGCCTCGGTGGAACCAAGTAATGTAACTTGTAGGAGTGACAGATAGCTTCAGTAATGCCAGCTTCAAACCGCTCGCGAACACAATGAGTGTCAGCGGCGTTTCTGAGACGTTGAGTGCAACTAAGGCAAGGTCGGAGGTAAATACACGGAACACCCTCCGCAAAATACCAAACAGTAGGTAGAGAGCAATAACGACAACACCAATAATGCCGAAGTTAAGCAAAAATGCACCCCATCCTGGAGCAGAAAAAATGGCTAACAGAAACGTAGAACTGCTGATCGTCGTCATTTGGTAACCGACTCCATAGATCCGTAAAGTATGTAAAAATGGTGCTTGACATAGTTTTAGATAAGTGTTAATTAATGAAAGGGATGCTCTTTCAAAAATAGAAATATAAAAAAACTAAAACAAGCATTTAGCTGCTGGATTTGCTAGAGAAAACTTCTAGATCGCCACGAAGCACAGTTGCTTCACAGCCACCACGAAGCAGAGTTGCTTCACAGCCTATCATAAATTTTTCTGTTTTATATTTGTTTCACCCCTGATGAATGAATCCAATAAAACGACGATGGCGATCGCCTCATTATTTGTCGGTGTAGTCGCCATATCTTTTGGCTCTATCTTTATTAGATGGAGTGAAGCTGAACTCAGCCCCAATGCTACAATATTTAATCGCTTTTGGCTAGGTAGTGTCGTCTTCGCGCTGTGGCAAGGATACAAGGCGATACGTCAGAGACTTTCTGGTGACAAACCCGTTCAACAGCACTCATACACCAGTCAGGAGCTTTTGCTATTGCTGGGTGCTGGGACTTTTTTTGCTGCCACCTTATCCTTTGTAGCTTGGTCGCTGACTCAAACCAGCATCGCTATCTCGACAATCCTACATAATCTAGCCCCGATATTTACCAGCTTAGGAGCGTGGTTGTTATTCGGTCAAGGCTTTAACCGCCAATTTCTGATTGGGATGGTCGTCGCCATTGGGGGAGCGATCGCCATTGAAATCCAGCAGATCCAAATCGCCACTGGTGAAGTCACAGGAGGCATAGCAGCCATCCTCTCTGCGGTTTTCTTGGGTGCATACCTGCTGGTGATAGAACAACTGAGAACCAAATTTGACCCCATCACAATTCAGTTGTGGGTTTGTGCGATCGCTACTTTATCCATCTTGCCCATACTTGTGTTCACTGGCGATCGGCTTTTTCCTTCTTCAGTCAATGGGTGGCTGTTCGTCATTTTTCTCGCCCTCGTCTGCCAAGTTTTAGGTCAGGGACTTTTAACATATAGCGTTGCTCGGTTGTCCTCAGTGGTTGTCTCCTTAGTACATTTGTTAGAGCCAGTATTTAGCAGCATTTTGGCTTGGGCCCTATTTTGGGAAAAGTTAAGTTTCTCGAATTGGGTAGGTTTTGCCCTAGTTCTCATCGGTCTATACCTAGCTGTATCTAGCCAAGCGGCTGTCGATATCCGGCAAAATCAGCTAGAGAGCGGGTAGTCACCATTAGACATCTCCCATAATTATTGTGGAACAGGCAGGATGCCTGTTCTTGACAAGCTTTTTGGGAGATGTCTATTACTATTTGTTTCAACGGCAAGCAACGGAACAAGACTTGGCTCAAAAAATCAGCACAACTAGATGTCAACACATTTGTTAAAAAGTATGACAGCCAAACTGGAATTAGCACAGCAACCGTTGCCCAGAACACCAACTTGGATCGCAACTGCTTCATTATTTGCCAGCCTAATCCCCCTATCTTTAGCACCAATCCTGGTCAAATTGTGCGAACGAGAAATAGGTTCAAATGCCGTAGCATTCCATCGTGGCTGGATCGCTACCATCATCTTTGGGTTGTTGAGCGGACTTGAGGCTTTGGAGCGCCAAAAATCTGATAACCAACCCGTAGAACAGAAGCCTTTTACGAGACGAGAATTCGGGCTATTGGTAGCATTGGGAACTTTCGGAGCGACCTACTTTCTCCTATGGTCTTTGTCGCTGACTCAAACCAACGTTGCCAACGTTACGTTATTTTGTGGTTTGAACCCACTGTTTGTCGGCTTGGGGGGGTGGTTGTTATTAGGTCGGCACTATAATAGCAGATTCATTATTGGCATGATCGTGGCACTGGGGGGAGCGATCGCTATGGGATTGGATGACGTGCAGTTCGCCACTAACCAAGTACAAGGTAATGCCCTCGCCTTGCTATCGGGGATTTGTTTTGCTGCGTATCTGATACTGCTAGAACTGCTACGAGAACGATTTACCACGGCAACCTTATTGCTGTGGCGCTGCGCCTTCACGACTATGTTTGCGTTTCCCGTCCTCGCACTCGCCGAAGAAACATTGTTTCCCCATTCCTGGATGGGGTGGTTTTTCGTAATTTTGCAAGCCATCTTGTGCCAAGTGTTGGGTCAAGGACTTTTGGCTTACAGCCTCAGCCAACTGTCGTCAGGGTTCGTCGCCGTCACGCTGCTTTTCGAGCCAGTCCTTGCCTCAATCTTCGCTTGGGTAATTTTCTCTGAACGCTTGGGTTTCCTTGACTTGGTGGCGTTTGTCGTGATTTTATGCGGTATCTATGTAGCTCAATCGAGTCAATCTGCCGTTAAAGAAACCAGCGAGGTAGCGTAATTAATGCGCGATCGCTATGATTGTCACTTCGGGGACAGTATCAAACTAGGCAACAACTAAATCTGTAACTAATCGAGGATCAAAAGGAGTACATTAATCATCGATCGAAGATGTCGCTCTACCAGTGTTCAACTGTTGCTGGCGATCGCACTTCCACCATACAAGTCCGGTGCTACCGGACTTGATATCTGTAGTTTACTACATAATTGAAGTGCGGAATGTGGGAATTCAAATATTAGTAGAACAAGAACAGATAAAATCAGATATTTGGAAATTACCAAATCCACACAGGATACAAGGCTGCCACGCCAAAAATCGATCAAAGTTAAGCGTAGGAAAAATTAGTAATGCAGCTATAAACCACATAATGCAGCCAATAATAATGTCAAGAATTCGCCACGCAGATGGACGTTGGAAAAATGGCGTTAGCCAAACAGCGCCATATGCAAGTGCGAAAAACCAGATAAAGGAAGAAAGAATTGCGCCAAGTGCGAAAAAAATGCGTTGACTCACCTTGTATTGATCAGCCAAACCACCAACCAGTACCACAGTGTCGAGATAGACCTGTGGGTTTAGGAGGCTGAGTGCCAGCGTCGTCAGAACATTGCTCCAAAGACTTGTTGGTTGAATATCCAGTTTATCTATATCTATCGCTGCTGGTGCAAAAGCAGATTTAAATGAATACAAGCCATAAAATAAAAGAAACACCACGCCAGCCCATAGAGCTATATTAGTTAGTTCTGGAATATTCGAGCTTAGTGTACCGAACCCTATAGTACCGATAATAATTAGAGTGGCGTCACATAGGAAGCAGATGCTTGCAGTTGCGAAAACATATTCGCGTTTGAGACCTTGACGCAAAACGTAGGCGTTTTGAGTACCAATGGCGACTATTAGTCCAGCAAACAAGGTAAACCCGTTAAGGAATACAATCGGTAAAAACTCAGGCATTTTACCGAAAAACGAACCAAAGCCCCTGGCTTTAGACATGGGGATGTAGGTGATTAGCCGCTTTAGCCGCCTTGAGTTTGATATAATCAAGAAGTGATTAAGAACAATTGTCTACGTGTTGAAGTATTCTAGTCTCGGTGAGATTCCGGCACAGTAAGTCACTACTGCCAATGGCAGCAAGCCTATACAACTGACAAGCAATATCAGAATACGGAGCGTACCTATCTGGCTAAGTGATGAACTCTGAAAGCAAAAAACTCAAAAAGTAAGCCCAATTGCAGCACCGCCAAGTAGTTGTTTTGAGGGTCTAGAGGGATACTTGAATGTCCCACTGTCGCCTTTTGGTTGGCAGGAATCCCCTAGCTTCTAGCTATGGGGAGGTTCAAACAAACTCCTTTAGCATTTGGACTTTGGACAAAAAAGATGACGTTCGTCGCGTAAATTATGATTCTGTTGGCGAATTGCGATATACCTCTGGCGTCTGCTCTTCGGGCGATCGCATCTAGCAAAATTGTCTAGATGGTTTGGAGTCTTAAGCATTTACAGCGGAAACCGCTGTTATGAGGTACACCCACTTATCGTTCAATCCTCCTAGGGACACTCCAAGAGCCGTGTCCCTACCGTGTTTCATAACAGCGGGAACTGCTGTATGCCTGGTCAAAGGATATTCTGAAGCGCGATCGCACTTTTTAACTCATCAATTCATGCAAGTGCAGACTCCAACCAAGC
The DNA here is from genome assembly GCA_042408215.1 of Microcoleus sp. Classification (GTDB taxonomy): domain Bacteria; phylum Cyanobacteriota; class Cyanobacteriia; order Cyanobacteriales; family Microcoleaceae; genus Microcoleus. The sequence continues at coordinate 970,110 of JAYFMW010000006.1, forward strand.
TATTACATCCTCTTGAGTCGTAAAATCTAACAAAGCTGCTCCTAAATCATCTAACTCTTCACCAGATAACTGCTGGATATTAGCTTCAATTTCCGGTGCAACCTCGCCCACACGTCGCACAATCTGACGCAGAATTAATGCTATTTGTCCTGCAAGTTTCCCCCTTTCTATCCCCTGTTCAATGCCTTGTTCAATGCCTTGTTCAATGCCTTGTTGTATCCCCTGTTCGATTCCCTGTTGCAGTCCGATTTCTATCCCTTTCATCACCGAGCCGAGCTGATCTTGGATAAACATTTCTCGCTTGTCCAAATCTTCCGCTTCTTTGAGTGTTAAATTTTCTCGATCGGCAATTATCAGCGCGCTATTAATCTCTGGTACTGAGCTCAGTGTAGCTGGTACTGCATCCAAAATAGGACTGTTTTTCATGAAGTAAATCCACTTTTCGGCTAGAGTTTCGAGTTCGTTCAATTCTTTTTTGAACTTCGGCAACTCAACAAACACTAACTTTAACTCACAATTTGGATAGGCGAATTTTTCTTCTGTTTCTGTGAAAACAAAGTTAGAAATAAGTTTTTCTGTATTTTCAAATAAGATAAAATCGGTGATGGTTAAAGTTGGAGTTTAGACTAAGCACAAATTGACTCAGCATGAGCTGAGTGGAAAGAATGGTTAATCAGCGAGAGGTTCTCAAGGTTAACTTACGAATTTTGTTGATTTTTGGAACCGACCTTTGGCCTTTTTTACCACAGGATAGCGACATCTTTGAGTACGAGGTTTTCCGGTTTGCCATCCGTCTGAATTTCCTCGCCGTTTGGGAGCAACAGCCGGAGTCCCAATCGTGATTAAAAGTGGAAGCATTGATTGTACAACCCTTCCAGGCGTCAACGAGGGCAGAGACTTTTGCCAGGGGAGACGAATTTCTCTGACTAGATCTTTAGCTAACCATAATTGCCAAGTTAGTAAAGGCATCAAATCGCTCCATCGTTCGCACTGTTCTGGTGTGCTGAGCTTCGGCACAGTCCAATGTAAAGTTTGTTTAGCTAACCGATACCAATGTTCGATGGCAAAGCGACGTAGGTACAGTTGCCAAATTTCAGCCAGAGATGGCATTTGGATACCAATCCAAACTAACCACAAAGGTTGACTATTTAATCGACCCGTTACAGTTTCCAAACGTTCGACTAAAATCAAGGTCATTGGATGTTTGGGACTGCCTCGAAAATGCAAGTCATCCCATTTTCTTAACCGAATTTTCCCGAATCTGGGTTCAACAGATTCCAGAGTTTGTTCTGGTGTCCACCAGCTTTGAGAGTCGTTGAGCTTAAACTGTTGACCGTGAATTTTGGGTCTGCCTTTACCACTATAGGCTGGGGGTGTTGACCACAAGCAACGATTAGAACGGACACGCATCAATTTATCGGCGGCAATGGCTGCGGTGGCTTTGACCAAAGGGGCACACCCATACTCACTATCAAATAAAGCGATCGGTCTATTCTGAAGATATTGACATACTTGTACCAATTGTTGAGCGCCAAAACCGATCGGGTTGTCCCAACTCGTAATACGTTCGTGTCTCAAGGGAAGCGCCCAACTGCCACTACTTTCAGGTATCCAGGCAATCGTACTATATCCCTGACCAATGCCGACAGGTATGCCGTGAGGTAAGGCCGTGGGCTGGTGTTCATAGGTGCGTTCTTTGAGGGTACGTGCATGGGGTCTTAACCACGCTGTATGATCGATCGCTAATACTGGACGTTCTACTTGTGACATCTGTTGGATGTACAGTTGCATCAATTTTTCTCGATCGGGTCTACAATCTTGTAGTGCTTCATAGGCGCTCGACCACTGACGCCGAAATAAGGGATTGAGAGCTAAATCTCCTAAACATGAGACGTGGCGCGTCGTCATTACCGCGTCTGCTAGTTCAAAGGTGGCGTCTTTGGCATTGCCGAGACATTCATAAGCTAGTTGACGAAATTCCCGTAATTGTTCTAACTTCATGGCAGGTAGATTTGAGATTTTTAGCTGAATTCTCAATCTTCTACCCTTACGCTGTCTGTTGAAACTATCGCAGACAGTTTTTTTAGGTTGTTGCAAGTCTCCGAGAACGTCAACGGTCGCTGGCATTTATATTATGGTTGAGTCTGATAGCTTGTCGCCAGCGACCATTGCCGTTCTTGAGAACTGTGAGCTAGTCTCACAGCGATCGCACTTTTTGACCTGCTTAGTCTAAACTCCAGTTAAAGCAATCACTGGATTTAATTTTAAGTAGCCTTCTCCAGCTTTTAGTTGAGTTGAATAGGTTTTAGCTGCATTGTAAACTACTCTTTTTTCAAAAGTGGCTACATTGAGTACCTGCATTTCTACAATCACTGTTTTGTTGCCGGTGATTTGAGCTTTCACATCCAGGTAAGTGTCTTTCAATCCTGTAACGCTGGCTGCTGAATAAGGGTCAATGATTTCTAGGTCTTGAATTGTGGGTTCTCCGTCATAGAGCATTGCATTCAGGAAGCTAATCAAAATTTCGGGATGTTCGGAAGATCCGAATATCCTTTTGAATGCAAAATCTGTTTTGGGACTGATAAAACGGATATATAGAAGGAAGAAGGAAGTTCGGCAACGGATTCTATAACGGATGTAACGGATGTAACGGATGTAACGGATGTAATGGATGTCAGTCAGAAAGAAGAAGTCGATGTGAAAATGCCATACTTGAGCGATTTTTAGGTTTGTAGTTGCGCTGAGCGCGAGTCAACGCGCAACTACAAAGCTTTTTTCAATGTGACACTTGGCCTTACTCCTGTATGTAAATGGAGCTATCAGCCTGTAGCTCGATCGGCATTTGCAGCAGACATCACTAGCTTTCCAGCTATGTCCATCGTCGCCAGCTTCAGCACTTCATTAAAAGCTAAACCCCGAATTTTTAGCTCCCATCGAATGCCTTTTGCTTTCATCCGCTTGGCTTTCCGCATATCGACATCAGCAGCTTTTTGATGCAAGAGCAAATATTTCATTGCTGCTGTGGCTTCATCTTTTTTGGGATATCCAATATACGCAATAAATCCGCCGTTCCAGTGATTGGCGTTGCGGATGCTGCTGATAGTAGCAACTCTCGGACTAAAGCGGTTCCAGTAAAAGTCGCTGTATCCGATCCACTGAGTTTTAACTTGGAGTTGGTTTGCCATTTGACTTAACTCCTATATTTTTTTGTGCGGGGTTAACAGTAGCGCTTTGGTGCTGCTATTTAAATTATAGCAAATTGTTCGAGAATTGGGAATGGGGAATGGGGAATTGGGAATGGGGAATTGGGAATGGGGAATTGGGAATTGGGAATTGGTTATTGGGGAATTGGGAATTGGGAATTGGTTATTGGGAATTGGTTATTGGGAATTGGTTATTGGGAATTCGTAATTCGTAATTGGGAATGGGGAATGGGGAATTGGGAATGGGAGGTAGGGCCTCCGGGTATGTATTCCCAGGCTCTGACTGGGAACAAGGAATGACTAATGACTAAAATCTCAATTCGTATTCGACTGTTCCGCGATTTTCTCCTTGGAAGTCGGTGGAACCACGCAACAAGATTTTGTCGCTCAAACGATACCTTACATTAAATTCAGTCGGCTGATTTGCTGACAAAATCCGAATTATTGATGCCGAAATATTGCGCGTAATGTCAACTCCAACTTCTAAACCTAAACCGAGAGAACCCGCACCAGATGCAGAACCAGAACTAGCAGTTACCGCTTCGTTGCTTCTGATTCGAGTGGGAAATAGGCGAAATTTACTCAATCCTGTGGCATTAATAATCGCAGATTGAAGGTTGTTAAATAAACCGGCACCGGCTAAATTTGCGATCGCCAGCGTACTGTCTCCTTGTCCCAAAGTCTGCACGAAACTGCCACCCAATAAAGCTACAATCTCTGTTTCCGATCGACTCGGAGAACTCCTCAACTCCAGACTCTGGGCTAACTGAGAAGCCTTTCCCCGAACCGAGGCTTGAATCCGTACACTCCGCACATTCCCAAAAGTTGTCGGTTCGTCTGCTATTTCGGATGCTACAGATGTTCCGGGTGTGCGAAACCGCGTTACTTCCTGTACCGAAGTTGCTAATCTCACATCCAGCGTCGGATCGAGTCTTTGTGCTGGTACAAAGGTAGCAGTTTGCGGGTACCCTCGATCGAGTCTAAACTGTGTCGTAAACAAATTCACCGAACCCGAAGTCAGGCGAATCGTACCAGCAGGGCGAATATCGTCTAGGGTGCCGTTTACTGTCAAACCCCCAGTCGCCTGAAAATCCAATATCGGTGCACTGGTGACTCGAATTCCTTTTCCCAAATTCAGCCGCAAATCATTCAAACCAATTTCAAACTGGGAAGGGATAGAAACAGGGGAAGAGGAAGGGGGAGGAGTGGAAGCAGAATCGGGAGAAGCAGGGGAAGAATCGGGAGAAGAAGCTAACTGCGTTGTTCCGCCGGCGCTGGGTAAAAATACTTCGCCGTTATACAATTCAATATTGCCACCCAACTGCGGGCGCAAAGCTGTACCCGTTGCTTGCACGCTTCCGACTACGCCACCACGGTATAATCCTCTGAGATTGATGGCTAACTTGTCAAGATTTACGGCCAAGGGAGTAGCCGCATCGACATCGCCCTCAGCAAAAGGCACTGACAGCGGAATCACACCAGCGGCCACAACTTGTCCTTCACTCAATTGTCCCTGAATTCCTTCTACCCGAATCCGATCGCCCTCAAAGCGCACCGCCCCAGTCAGCCCTGTCAGCGGTTCTGGGAAGGCCCTCGCCCGGACGGTTGCATTTTCAAAATTGGCAATTCCTTCAGCTAAAGGCCGTTCCAGTGTCCCTCCGACGCGAATTTGCACCTGTCCCTTGCCACTAATCCAAGCAATTTGTGGAGTCAGCACATTAATAATTGCTAATCCTTCATTTTGCAAATTTGCCCTCAAATCAATTTGATTGTTGTCGGCTTTTACCGTGGCAAAAGGCAACTCAAAAGGCAAACTTCCGGTGACATCAATCGGTTCAGTTTGAGTTACCAAAGCGCTGCCGCCAAAATTCAGGCGGGCGTTGCTGTAACTGAAACTGCCATCGGCTTTTTTAATCGGTTTTCTGTTTAGCGTACCGTCAAGCAAACTCAATTCCCCGGCTAGTTGCGGATTGGCTAAAGTGCCGGCCAAGTTCGCCCGCAAATTCAAATTGCCGGTGACATCCACCAAGGGCAATTCCACCAGTTTTGCTAACTCTTCGACAGGGACATTTTCTACTCGCAACTGACCGGATTGAGCTTTTTGGTTGAGTTGTCCAGAAAAGCCGATCGCACTTTTTCCCGATCGAATTTCCAGAGGCAAAACAGTTAAAATCCCGTCCTGAAAACCGCCTTCAATGCTGAACTTTTCGGCGACATATTTGCCCCACTGCCAGTTATCGCCCTTAACGTTAAATTGAGCTTGCACTCCCGTTTGCAAAGAAGCAGCTACGGCAATTTCCCCGCCAAAAGTGCCTTGCAATTGATTCAAGGGAGGCAAGGGTTCCGATTCTTTAATAGCCTGTTGTTGTTTTAAAATTTCTTCAATTTCTGCCAAGCGCTGCAACTGTTCGATTAACGGGGCTTCCGGCACGCCCACAGCCACTGTTTGCACGTCTGCCGCCGTACCATAAACGGGTGATTTTAAGCCTCTGGCCAAGTCGCCTAAATTGAAATATTGCAAGGCTGCTAAAACTTGTTGCAGATTTCCCTGCTGGATGTTAACTTTTCCTGCAAATTCTGGGTTAGCGCCTGCTTTAAGATTGCCAGAAATTAAGTATTGACCGATGCCTTGGCGGAATATGCCGTTGGTGAGAGTAGCGGCGCTGTTACCGTAGCTAAATTCGGCTTGGAAACTGTCACCTTTAATATAGCCGATCGCCGGTTGGGCGATCGCAATTTGTCCAGTTGCTTGCAAAGTTGCTGGATTCAAAGGCATTTTCCAACCGGGTACGTTAACTTGTCCCGAAACAGTACCAGTTATCTGCCCCAAACCGGCATCTTTACCCGGCGATAGATTCAAAGCAGCGAGGGGAAAATCGCTGACATTGACTCGCAGAGTTTCCCCCTCAGTTTGGCCGCTAGCCACAGATTCCCCACGTTTGACTAAGAAAGATGTCGGGAGGAAAGATTGATTTAAAGCGATTTCGATTTTGTCGCTGGCGCCGGCTAGACGCAAATCTACGCTTTTACCAGAACTTGCATTCACAGTACCCGCCAGTACGGGGTCAAAAGCTACCTGATTTACGGCTAAATCTTGCACTTCCACATCGCCAACTAAGTTAATAGTGGTCAGATTTCCCGTGAGGCGGCCGACAAAATCGACATTCCCGCGCAGGGGAAGATTATTCTCTGAAGACTTTTTGACACCAATTGGTGTCAAAAATCTGAGTTGTTCTGCCGGCAAGGCTTCCAGGTTAAAGTTGGAGAGTTTGACATTCAAATCTAGATTAGAAATCGAAGGTAATCCTTTACCTGCGAGTTCGACATTTACAAAGCCATTTGCTGTCAAACCAGGAGTTGTAGCGTTCTCAACTTCCACCCGTTTGCCATCCCAATTAAATATTGCCTCCAAAGGTTGTTTGAGAAATGGCAATTCCGAGATGCGAAAACTGCCACCGGCGCGAACATCCTGTAGGGGCGGTGCCCCCGTGCCCGCCCGTGCCCCCAGGCCCGCCCGTGCCCCCGTGCCCGCCCGTGCCCCCGTGCCCGCCCGTGCCCCCAGGCCCGCCCGTGCCCCCAGGCCCGCCCGTGCCCCCAGGCCCGCCCGTGCCCCCAGGCCCGCCCGTGCCCCCAGGCCCGTGGCGATCGGGCCAGACAAATTTAGATTACCGTTAAATAGTCCTCGGAGTAGGGGTAAATTTTGGGCCCCTGAGACTAAACCTTGGGCTTGCAAGCTTTGGCGTTGGGCTTCAAAGGCTTTCTGGAAGCGATTTATAGCAATTTGATCGCCGGCAATTGATGCCTGCCAATTCCCCGATTCGGCTTGGGCTTTGGCATTCACAGTACCTGCGCCGTTAGCAAGTCTAATTTGTCCTTCGCCGTTGGCGGTGATGCCGTTGGCGGTGAGATTTTCTACTGTTCCTAAAAGGCGGATTTTGCCGTCGAGATTGCCGTCAATTTCTGGTGGTAAATCTGCTGTCAGTAAACCGGTTTGTTTCAGGGTTTGTTCCAGATTCGCTAGGGGAATGCCGTTGGTTTCGAGGAATGTTTGCCAGTTGCCGTTTTCTAATTTGGCTGTAGTGTCGATCGCCCCAAGTCCATTGGCCAAAATCCGCCCTTCCCCACTAGCACTAATTCCCTGCGCTGTCAAGTTATCCAAACTGCCTGCCGCTTGGAATTGACCGTTAATTCTGCCGTCAAATCCTTTCGGCAAAGTCGCGGTGATGGTAAACAGTTTGGTATCGCGAATAGTTTGTTCTAAGCGACTGAGAATAGGGCGATCGACATCAGCGAAAACTTGCCAACGTCCAGTTGCTAATTTTCCCTTAAAATCAACCGTACCGTCAGCAATATTTAATTTGCCACTGCTGTTAACGGCGATATCGGCGATGGTTGATTTGTCAAGACTTCCCGCCGCTTGAATTTGATTGGATATTTGTCCGTCTAACGATTTGAGATTTGGGATTTTCGATTTGAGATTGTTGAGGTTGGCGACTGTTTGGGGGCTGTCAGCAGCCCAGGCCAAACCGACATCTAACAGCGGCAATCCTAAATCTACTAGACTACTGAGGTTAGTGCGATCGGTTTCGGCGATTCCTTGCCAATTTCCGGTGGCTAATTCTCCTTTAAAATTCACATTTCCTGCGCCCAGATTGAGTTGACCGCTGCCCGTCGCATTGATGCTGTTAGCGGTCAAATTGTCAAGAGTTCCCGCAGCTTTAAATTGACTTGATAGTTGTCCGTCAATGGATTTGAGATTTTGGATTTTGGATTTGAGATTGTTGAGGTTGGCAGTTGGCTGATTGTCAGTATTGAATGCTGAAGCAACATCTAACAGCGGCAATCCTAAATCTACTAGACTACTGAGGTTAGTGCGATCGGTTTCTACGATTCCTTGCCAATTTCCGGCGGCCAATTCTCCTTTAAAATTGACCAGGCTGTCGGCAATATTGAGTTGACCATTGCCGCTAACATTGATGCCAGTCGCGGTCAAATTGTCAAGATTTCCCGCCGATTTAAATTGACTTGATAGTTGTCCGTCAATGGATTTGAGATTTTGGATTTTGGATTGGAGATTATCGAGATTAGCGACTGTTTGGGGGCTGTCAGTATTGAATGCTGAAGCAACATCTAAAAGCGGTATTCCTAAATCTACCAAGCGGCGGAGGTCAGTGCGATCGGTTTCGGCGATTCCTTGCCAATTTCCGGCGACCAATTCTCCTTTAACATTCACATTTCCTGCGCCCAGATTGAGTTGGCCGCTGCCGCTAACATTGATGCCAGTCGCGGTCAAATTGTCAAGAGTTCCAGCCGCTTTAAATTGACTTGATAGTTGTCCGTCAATGGATTTGAGATTTGGGATTTTCGCTTTGAGATTGTTGAGGTTGGCGGTTTGCTGATTGTCAGTATTGAATGCTGAAGCAACATCTAAAATCGGCAATCCCAAATCTACCAAGCGGCTGAGGTTAGTGCGATCGGTTTCTACGATTCCTTGCCAATTTCCGGCGGCCAATTCTCCTTTAAAATTGACCAGGCTGTCGGCAATATTAAGTTGACCATTGCCGCTAACATTGATGCCACTCGCGGTCAAATTGTCAACATTTCCCGCCGCTTGAAATTGACCGGCTAGCTGTCCATCTAACGATTTGAGATTTTGGGTTTTGGATTTTAGATTGTTAAGATTGGCAGCAGTGGAATTGTGGGAATTACCAATTGCTAGAAAGGGCAATCCAAGATCGATTAAGCGATTCAGAGCAACTTTGTCAGTCTTGCCAAAAGCTTGCCAGCGTCCCGATTCTAGTTCGCCATTAACATTAACAATGCTGTCAGCAATATTCAACTTTCCTTGGCCACTAGCAGCGATCGCATTTAAACTCAAATCGTCCAGAGTTCCTGCCGCTTCGGCACTTCCGCTGAACAAACCTGCTAATTCAGGTGGTAAAGAAAGTCCTGGCACAACTTGCTGTAAACTATTGATAGCAATTCGATCGCCCTTAATGAAAGCTTCCCACTGACGGTTATTTAACGCAGCATTCACATTCACAGAACCGTCGCCAACTTTCACAATCGTATTTGGCAAATCCGCTGAATTGCGATCGGCACGAACTTCGCCACTAGCAGGAAAAGTCCCTTGTGGTGCTTGCCATTGAGCTCTAGCTTGAATGTTTTCTAAAGGGCCGAAAACTTGAGCCTTAGCTGAGACACTGCCAATTTTAACAGTAGCAGGAATTGGCAGAGCATAAACTTGGGCGATCGCATCTGCGGGCAAGTTTTCAGCTTGGAAGTCAAACACCAAACCCGATCGCGAATTCTCACTTCCCAAAGCCAGATCAACTTGACCTTTGCCACTAATTTTACCACCGGCAGCCGGCACTACCACAATATCGCTTAAAGTCAAAGCTAAAGATGAAAATTGTGGCATCGAGGATGGAGAATTGGGAGTTGGCGATTGAGCCATTATCCTCCGTTCTAGTTTAAAGTTAGTGCTAATATTATTTAATTGCAGGCGATCGACTATTGTCGGTTTTGTCGAGCCGATCGCACCTGCAAGTATCGGCTGTGCAACAGTCCCCGTCAGTTGTGCATCTACCTTCACTTCCCCCGCCACAGGAATTGGCAATACCACTTTTTGACCTAATTCTTGTTCCACGGCACTGAGAACATTTGCCACAGCCACCGGTTGCACATTTGTGACCAGATTCAACCTAGCTTGCTCCAGATTAAAATTAGATCCAGTGGCAACTGTTCCTGCTATTAACAGGGGAATTTGACCATAATTGGCAGCGAGGCGATCGACAATTAAATTAGTTCCCTGAAATCGCAACTCACCGCTGCTATTTTGTACTAACTGTTTCAGCGGATTAATCCTTGCCTGCACTCCCTGAAAACTAGCTGTTCCCGTAATTCCCGATATTTGATTGTCTCGCAATTGCACAGTCAAATTGCCATTTGCTAAACCACTTTGCCAAGCGATGCCGGGAACTTTCAACAAGCGAGCGAGGTCGGACAAAGGCAGGTTTTGACCTTGCACAAGCAGGTTAGTTTGAGCCGTAGGCAGCAGAGAATCAGCCTTGACTGCAAAATTGTCATTTTGAGTAAACTGACCGTTAAGCTCGTAAAGAACCCGCTGATTTTGCTCCAAAAATTTAGCGCTGCCATTTTTGATATTTACAGAAATCGGAGCCGAAGTTTTCTGTCCGACTGCTGGATTCGGAACCAAAACAGCGGCGACATTTTCAACTCGTATAGCATCGATTTCTGTTTTAAATAAACCCGGAGGTTTCGGTGGAGCTGTTTGAAGGTTAATCCAGCGGCCTTGAGTATCCTGTTCGATATAAGCGTTGGCTTTAACTAAAGTAATATCTAATTTGAGAGTGCGATTAAACAATAGTTGCCAGACCGAAAACTGCACTTCCACAGCTTCTGTGGAAGCATAGTCGGGATCGATCGCAGTTGCAGGTAAGTTCGATCGGCCAAATCGCAAACTCGTGGGAGAAAACCTTTCCAAACGTCCGACTTGCACAGGCCGCTTCAACAACTGACTAACTTCAGTTTCCACCAAAGGAGCTAATTTTTCGCGCACCCACGCCTGAGCCGCCACAAGCCCCATGAAAGCCAAGATTCCCAAGCCCGTACCGCTAAGCAGCAGCAGACGCCACCAGCGACGTCCGGGAGAGGGTGTGGGTTGATTTTTGCGATCGTCCGAGTTAGTCATGCTTGTCGCTTTCAGAGCTCAGAGAAGTTAGGGATTGAGGAAACCAGCTCATGTTAAATTCGCACCTCTTAAGGTAACATCCGCTTTGACTCTGCCGAATGCCTTCTACCTTCCTGTGACTGATGACTGAGTAGCCAAGTGCCTTGGCTTTGTATAATCTCAAGACTGACACCCCTCACAGTCAGGCAGAGTCCAGAAACGTTAAGCAAACTTAATCAAAACATACACCAACGCCTACAACCAATTAAACTAGAGGCGGAACTTAAACAGGACTTGTGTAGATCAACCCCCAAGCCCGTCAGGAACCCCGCTCTTAAGAGACGGGGCTTGCAAGAACCACACTTCGACACAACAACTGCGTTTACCCCATCGCTTGGCGGCGCACGCTCAGCTTGGCGGCGCACGCTCGCTTAGTCGAAGTGTCGAAGTGTCGAAGGGCGAGCGTGCGTCGCATTACCCCTCTCATGGAGGCTACCTTGGTAGCAAACCACTATGGGTACAGGGTTGTAAAATTTGAGGCGGTAACTGTCCCGCTGAAAGTGCATTACAACACTTCGGCTACGCGACCGTGACCGACCGAATTAAGCAGCCCCAAGGCGGTAGTGAAACTGTAAAGCCGTCCTAAAAGTATGGGGTTTCAACCCTCCGCTACGCTCCGCCCATTTTTTTGTTCAAAAAGGGGACTCATGTAGATTAGGCCCCGCTCGATTTTTAATTTTTCGTGCCCTGGGTATCTCCCCCAAGTCTCCTGTGAATGATGGGTCGATCGATTCTAAGATAAAAAAACGGTCGTTAAAAAGGTCTTTAAAAGTTATGCGAGTGTTCGTCTTACTCTTCAATGCCCGCACCGAGAATGAGGGAATTCATACCATTCAGCTCGGCGATCGCAACAAGGTTCTGATGTTTGAGTCAGAAGACGACGCCATCCGCTTTGGCTTGATGTTGGAAGCTCAGGATTTCCCCGAACCCACTGTCGAGGCGATCGACGATGAGGAAATTAAGGAGTTCTGCGATAGTGTCGATTATGATTGGGAACTGGTACCGGCGGGCGCGCTGGAGATTCCGCCAGAAAAGAATGTAACACAGAGAGAGTGGCAGCCGGAGGCGCAGGCAAAGCCGGATGCTGATGTCTCCCAAACCGAACTGGATTCTATTCGCCGTCGGCTCGAAGGACTTTTGTAAGAGTCAGCAGTCATTAGTCAGCAGTCATTAGTCATTAGTTTGCAGTCAGGATTTTAGTGTTTGCAGTCAGGACGAAGAGTCCTTATTGACTAAAAGCCAAACAGAGAGGAATCTTCGTCCTCACTACAAACTAATGCCTTGATATAGAGGAATCTTCGTCCTCACTACAAACTAAGGACTGCTGACTAAGGACTGCTGACTAATGACTACTGACTAATGACTAATAAAAAAACATGAAGAATTTGGAAGAACGGGGGCATCTGCTGACAGAACAGGTAAATGCCAATAGCGAGAATTTAGACCAACTCAATTCACTGGAATTGGTGGATTTGTTCAATCGGGAAGACGCTCAAACATTAAGCGCGATCGCCCGTGCCCGCGAGCATTTAGCCCAAACTATTGACATCGCCTCTGAATCTCTGCGTCAAGGAGGCCGCCTGTTTTACGTCGGTGCGGGTACTTCCGGGCGTTTGGGGGTGCTCGATGCGGCCGAATGTCCGCCCACCTTCTGCACGCCGCCAGAGCTCGTACAGGGCATAATTGCTGGGGGTGCGGGGGCCTTGGTGCGGAGTTCGGAGGATTTGGAGGATCGGGCCGAGGACGGGGAAAGTGCGATCGCCCACCGTCATATTACCAATCTAGATGTAGTTATCGGCATTACTGCTGGGGGTACGACGCCGTTTGTGGCGGGTGCTTTACTCTCCGCGCGCCAGCGGGGGGCGAAGACTATTTTTATGGCTTGTGTACCTGTCGAACAAGTGAGTTGTGAGGCGGATGTTGACATTCGCTTGTTAGTTGGCCCGGAGGTAGTGGCGGGTTCGACGCGCTTAAAAGCGGGTACGGTGACAAAAATGGCTTTGAATATTATTTCGACTGGGGTGATGGTGAAGCTGGGGAAGGTTTACGGAAATCGCATGGTTGATGTGGCGGTGACAAATAAGAAATTGCGCGATCGAGCCGTGAGGATGCTGCAAGATTTGACTGATTTGAACCGGGATGAGGCGGGTTTTTTGCTCGAAAAAAGTGGCAAGTCTGTGAAGTTGGCTTTGATGATGCACTGGACTGGTTTGGACAAGGAAGAGTGCGATCGAATTTTGGGCAAATTTCAGGGGAATTTGCGATCGGCTGTAGCATCAATTGGTCATTAGTCAGTTGATTGTTGTCAGTTGTTAGTTGTTAGTTGTTAGTTGTTAGTTGTTATATCGTTTACGGTTGCATCGGAATGATTTAACCACAGAGAACGCAGAGAACACAGAGGGAGAGCAGAGAGATGAATAATTCCGATGAAGAGAGGATTTGATATTAGTAGTCAACTATCAACTATCAACTATCAACTATCAACTATCAACTATCAACTGTCAACTATCAACTATCAACAAAAACAGAGGATGTAAGCTGACTTTGATTTACACCTTGGACAATTCCCAAATAATTGCCGCCCGATTTAATCGCGGTAGAAACAACGCTTGCAGTTCCATCCAATCCGAAACTCAGAGCTTCAAAAGTCAAATTAGCAAATCCGATGCCATCAGTCAAACCAATGCTATCCCCAGCCACGAAATCGGTAATCACGTCTGCATTTGTTAAAGTAGCTGAAGCAGACAAACCTCCTGCTAGAATAAACGTATCATTTCCACTACCGCCGGTCAGAATATCTTGACCGCGATCGCCCGCCAACAAATCGTCGCCGTTACCGCCAATCAAGATATCATCTTCTTTGCCGCCACGGATAGTATCGTTACCGTCAGATCCAATCAGGCGATCGTTATCATTGTTGCCGCTGATAAAATCATTACCAACACCGCCATCTATGGAATCGGATTCTTTACCGCCCGATAAACTGTCATTACCAGCAGCACCGTTAATTGTATCAGCACCTTGCATTCCATTAATAATGTCAACACCATCTCCACCGGTGAGATTATCCTTGCCAGAAAGGGCAAAAATTGGCAATCCAGCAGCATTAATCGGTATCTGAGTATCCCCACTGTCAGATAGGAAATAATTGCCGCCGCTGCTTGTATTTTTAGGGGCTTGTGTTGGGCTGCCATCACCTGTAGCATTGGCGATCGGTGAAGTAATAGATGCAGATATGTTTGGAGTAGGTGTGGGTGTAGGAGTAGGTGTGGGTGTAGGAGTAGGCGTGGGTGTAGGAGTAGGAGTAGGTGCGGGATTGACACTACCGTCAAGAGAAGTAGCAAAAACTTGCGTCCAATAGTAATTCCAATTTACACTACCAGTATCATTGGCTAAGAAATAGTAACCAATCCCAATTTCTTTCAGATTAGGATTGAGGATATTAGCACGGTGGCCGGCACTGTTCATCCATGAGTTTACAACTGCTTCCGGTGTAGAAGAACCCGCAGCAATGTTTTCCGCCGCCGCCGAGAATTGATAGCCAGTTGCAGTAATCCGAGTGCCGATAGAAGAACCATCTTTGCCGGTATGATCGAAGAAGTCTTGCAGTGCCATGTTTTGGCTGTGAGTTTCCGCCGCATTGGCCAACTGAGTATTTAAGGTTAATGGCTGACAAACCTAATTTGCTGCGTTCTAAATTCGTAAGTTCTAGAACTTTATCAACAAAAGCCGGATTCGTTGCAGTTGCGGAAATTTGAGAGATAAAACGCTCTCCACTCTTCGATAACATACTGATATCGAAAGGTTGAGAATCGGAATTGATTTGTTCAAACATGGGAGTTATAAAATTTATGAAGATGTAGGTTTCATCGTAGAATGCCGATCGCCCTAAGCACCTGTCACCCTGATTGATAGCTGGGTATTATGTTTTTTGATGTGGGCTGACTTAACATCTACCACTGCTGTACTTATTTTAATTATAGCTGACAGCCCAACTTGGATGTCAATGGATTTTAGATTTGAGATTGAAGCATCGCATTCCACATCTTCAATTCATCTAAGTCAATCTACGGACTAGACGTGTAAATCCGATAACGATCGTAGAATATTCAACATAAAAATTAATAAATTCGCTGATTCAATTCCGTAAATATACTTAAACAACCTAAAAATTTGTTGTGGAACAGGCTTTTCGGCCTGTTCTTAAAAATGGAATCAGGAAGTTCGGCAACGGATTCTGTAACGGATTTAACGGATTTAACGGATGTAACGGATAGATGGAATCAGCAAGTTCGGCAACGGATTCTGTAACGGATAGAAGGAAGAAGGAAGAAGGAAGAAGGAAGAAGGAAGAAGTTATTTGTTATTTGTTATTTGTTATTTGTTATTTGTTATTTGTGATGGGCTACCAATAACAAATGACCAGTTAGCAACCAGTTACCAATAATAAATAACCAATAACTAATAACCAATAACCCCATGCCCTATGCCCTATGCCCTATGCCCCTTTTGCTTCTAGAGCAACTTGCTCTACCTCGTCTTTGGCGAGAATTTCTAGAGTAGTCTCTGCTTCTGCACCGCCCAACCGTCTTAGAGCTTGGGCGACTCTGTAACGGATCTGCCAATCTGCGTTTCCGGCGTAGGGGATGAGCAGTGCGATCGCCCGTTTGTCTCCCAATTCCCCTAATGCACCAATGGCCATAGTTTGGATCAATTCGTTTTCAGAAGTCAGGGCATTTTCCAAAATCGGAAATGCTTTCGGATCTCCCATTTCTCCTAAAGCTGCGACGATGCTGAGTTGAACCAGCCACTCAGATGTATTGCTGTAAACTTGTTGTAAATCTTCGAGAGCATCGGTTAATTTCAATGCGCCCAAAGCATCGGCTGCTGCTGCTTGCACGTCGGGTTCAGGGTCGTTTTTTAGGCTGTGGAGCAGTACCTCTAAAGCGTTCGATAGATTCTGTGTGCCGAGGGTTGACATTTGGCTGACTGCGGCATAACGCACGCGGACGTTTTTGTCGCCGATCGCACTTTGAATCAAATTATAGGCGATCGCCGGTTCTAGTTGGCGTAGTTGGTTGACAGCTCGCAGGCGATCGCCAAAATCCTCGGAATTCAGCAATTGTTCTACAGATTCAGGGGTAATGCTCATGGGATTTGATAATTGGTAATTGGTATAGCCGATGTTGAAGGAAGAAGGTCCTTCGACCCAACGACTGCGTTTATCCTGAGCGTAGCCGAAGGGTTCAGGGTATAAAGAAGGAACAAGGAAGAAGAAAAAGGAAGAATTGATCGGCTGACTTTCCGATTAATTTATGTTAATATAGCAGCCAATTAAAACTCGGCTACCATTGCTCGGACAATATCTCCCCTAGTGAGGATACCAATTACTTTGCCAGTAGTATCAAGCACCGGCAATCGGTGGATATGGCGATCGTGCAGAAGTTTTGCAGCTTCTTGGACTGATTTTTCTGGCGCGATGCTAACTGGATCTCGGCTCATGACTTCTCCTACTGTTTGTCCTAAAGCCTTGTGGAGTTCTTGCTCGTAACGAGATGGATTTTCCAAGTAAATCACGCTGTCGAGTACCATGATGTAAGCAGGGGGAGTCACGCCTGTTTCCCGCCACATCAAGTCGGTTTCGGAGATGATGCCGATCAACAAATCATGCTCATCTACAACGGGCAGACCGCTAATCCGCCGATCGGCTAAAATTTTAATCACTTCCTTCAGGGACATTTCTGGTCGCGCCGTCAGGGGTTCGCGAGTCATTAAATCGGCTACTGTTTTCGGCATGATTGGCGTTTGATTCAATTGTCTGTCTCCATCGATCATATAGCCAATCTCCAATCTCCCATCTAAAATCTCAAATCTCAAATCGGTCGATCGCGCTCAAAATTGTTAAGATCTGTTAAAAACCGAACCAATCCCGATCGATGCCAGAATCCGAAGCTAAAAAACAAGACTCCCAGCCAGAAGTGTGCTGTGTATTAGTTTGTCAACACCAATCTTGTCTGAAAAATGGTTCCGCAGCAGTGCTGGCTGCTTTTGAAGCCCAGCAAGTTTCAGGAGTTAATGTGGAGGGTAGCGGCTGTCAGGGACAGTGCAACATGGGGCCGACGGTGCGAGTGACGCCAGCAGAAATCTGGTATTGTCGAGTTAAACCGATCGATGTGTCTGCGATCGTGGAACAGCACCTCCAGGGGGGAAAGCCTGTAGAGGCGATGCTCAATCCCAGAATTCATATGCGTTTTTATGATTAGTCCCTGGCTGCGATCGACATTTTCTGGTAATGGGTAATGGGTAATTGGGCCTAGGGCATGGGGCCTAGGGCATAGGGCGTGTTTTCAAACTTTGCACAAACCCGGAGATCCCCCTAAATCCCCCTTAAAAAGGGGGACTAAGAGGGGGTTGTTCCCCCCTTATTAAGGGGGGCTAGGGGGTATCTCCGGGGAGAGAAAACACGCCCTAGGGCCTAGGGCATGATGTTTCTTTCTTCTTCCTTCTTCTATATATGTACAAGTTAAAAATCAAAGGAATTGCGGTTAGTTGGTTGGTGCTAATTCTGGGCCCGGTGCCACAGGTTGTCGCGCAAATGCCAGCGGTTTCAGGAGATATTTGTCCGGGGGAATTGGGGGCGAAGGTGGATGCGATCGCCAATCGTCCTGAATTTAGTCGATCGCGCTGGGGCATTTTGATTCAACCCCTATCTTCTACTACTACTCTCTACAGTCGTGATTCCCAAAAATACTTTATTCCGGCATCAAATGTCAAGCTGCTAACAACCGCCGCTGCTTTACAGAAACTCGGTGCTAATTTTCGGATTAGAACATCGGTTTACAGCGGTGAAAATGGTAATTTATACATTGCTGGCAGGGGCGATCCGAGTATTGCTGAGACTCAGTTAAAATCCTTGGCCTCGCAGTTGAAGCAGCGGGGAATTAATCGAGTTAACGATTTGATTGGCGATGACAGCTATTTTCAAGGCAATGCAGTTAATCCGAATTGGGAATGGGAAGATGCTCAAGCTGGCTACGGCGCGCCCATCAATAGTTTAATTTTCAATCAAAATGCGATCGAACTAATCTTATCACCGCAGTCGATCGGGCAACCTCTCAAAGTTACTTTTGCCCAACCAAAGCTTACAAATCAGTGGCAAATTCAGAATAATTCGGTGACAGTCGGACAAAATGAATCCGAGTTTGTGCAGGTTGGTAGGGACTTCGATCGACCCGCAATTCGAGTTAGCGGACAGTTGAAATCGGGTGCTGAGTCTGAATCAGCTTATGTAGCAGTTATCAATCCAGCTAATAATTTTTTGCAGCATTTTCAGCAAGCCCTGGCGGCGGAGGGAATTGCTGTTAAACAGGCTTTAGTTGCATCGAGTTCTCGCAATTTTACTCAGGAATTAGCAACTGTTGAATCGCCACCACTGGCGGAATTGGTGAAAGAAACTAATCGGGAAAGCAACAATGTTTATGCAGAGGTTTTATTAAGATTGTTGGGGAAAGTTACAGGCATCTTGCCTGTTTCACAACTACAAACAGGCAAGATGCCTGTTCCACAAGAGGATACAATTGAAGTTGGTTTAAAGGAGTTAAAAACAGCTTTAACTCAATTAGGGGTAAATCCAAATAGCTACATATTAGTTGATGGTTCTGGATTGTCTCGCCACAATTTAATTAGTCCAGAAGCCTTGGTGCAAACTTTGAGATTAATGGCGAATTCACCGACTGCATCTTTTTACCGCGCGTCTTTGGCTGTGGCTGGGGAGAGCGGTACTTTGAAAAATCGTTTTCTTACACCAAATCGAGTCATTTTGCAAGCAAAAACTGGAACTTTGAGCGGGGTTTCGGCGCTGTCGGGATATGTGGAAGTTCCGAATTATGAGCCGCTGGTGTTTAGCATTATTGTCAATCAATCGGATCTGTCTGCTCCAAAAGTGCGATCGGCGATCGACGAAATTGTGCTATTATTGAATCGGCTGCGCCGCTGTTGAAACAACTGATTTGAGCTGAGAGATTTTAGATATTAGCATCGTCGATCGGCTACAATAAAAGAAGAGAAGAGAAATTAAAACCATTGGGCAGCTTCAGTCTGCTGCCGATTTGTGGTTTCTGTATGACTAGAAGGTAAGTCTAACTTTCCAAATATGAAATTTTTAGATTCCGAACAGCAACATATCTTTGTCGAAACCAACAATATCCGCTTGCATTGCGTTGCTCAAGGCGAGGGCGAGCTCGTTTTGCTCCTGCACGGGTTTCCAGAGTTTTGGTACTCTTGGCGGCACCAAATTCCTGCCTTGGCGCGTCATTTTAAGGTTGTGGTGCCGGATTTGCGGGGCTATAACGATTCGGATAAGCCGGAAAGTGGCTATGATTTAGATACGCTGAGTGCGGATATTCGCGGTTTGATCGATCGGCTCGGCTATACAAAAGCACACATAGTCGGCCATGATTGGGGAGGCGTTATCGCGTGGCATTTAGCTCAAAAATTCCCTGAAAAACTCAACAGCTTGGCAATTTTAAACGCTCCACACCCGCAGCGATTTGTGCAGGAAATGGTGAGCAATTTAGATCAAATCCGCCGCAGTTGGTACGTTTTGGCTTTTCAGGTTCCCGGTATTCCCGAATGGTTGATTCAGCAAAACTTGAAAAATTTTGTGCACAATGTTTTCCAAGGACAAGCTATTCGCAAAGGAGCTTTTAGCGCTGAGGAAACTAAGATTTATCAGACGGCTTTGGAAAAGCCGGGAGTATTGGCGGCGGCGGTGAATTATTACCGGCAGATGTTTCACCCGCAGAGGCTGTGGAATTTGGGGCAGAAATGGGAACCCGTGAAAGTACCTACTTTGGTGCTTTGGGGAGAAGAAGATGGGTTTTTGAGCCCCAAACTTGTAGAAGGTTTAGACCGGTTAATTACTGCTCCGTTTAAGTTAAAATTAGTCCCGAATTGCGGGCACTGGATTCAGCAAGAAGTGCCGCAAACGGTGAATCGAGAATTGCTGAGTTTTCTCAGAAGTTCTTCTGGTTCTTTGGTTTTGGGATAAATATTACCCGAAATCAGGAGACGGCAGTGCCGTTTCCCTACAATATTATTTTGAGGTAGGGACACGGCAATGCCGTGTCCTCAGTATCATCTCGATCGTGCAACCGGAATTGCTATAATACCAATTTTTTATGAGGCTGCATAGAATCTGATCCCCCCTAACCCCCCTTAATAAGGGGGGGACAAGAGGGTGGTCAAAGTCACCCCCTACTCCCCTTATTAAGGGGGATTTAGGGGGATCGAAATATATGCAACGACCTATTAAATTGGTATAACAGGTCATTTGTTATTAGTTGTTTGTTCTAATAACTAATAACCAATAACCCATGCCCCATGCCCAAGCCCCATTCCCAAAATCATTAATCCCAGAGCAAATTTTCTTTAATCAACAGTGCAATCATCGCGGTTCTGGAACAAACACTGAGTTTGATAAAAATTCGGCGCACGTAAGTAGCAACCGTCCAGTGGCTGATATTTAAATGTTTGGCAATACATTTATTTGGCAGACCTTGGGCTACTAATTGGGCGATCGCTCTTTCCCGTGGACTTAGGCTAATTACCGGTTTGTAACTTGTGCTTTGCATAATTTTGCTATCAGAAAATCAGTTAAAATCTCATCAATTAATGGCATAATTCCGAGTTTTTTTCGCACTTCAGATCGGGGAGTTTCCCCATCGGATTCAACGTCCAACTCAGTTAGGCGATCAACTATTTTTCCCTGTCTTAAACCTTTGATCGTCAGCCAGAACGTGCAATTGCCACTTAGCAGTCCAACTAACACTAAAATCGCACAGTCAGGGCGAAATACTTGAGCACGAGTAAACGCTTGAAGTACGAATTCATCTTCGACTGAAGGTGAAAGACCAGTCAAAACCTGCCAAACCTCGTGGTTTCGCTGAATCCAGTCTCCCGATCCGATCGGCTCAAAGCCTTGCTCATCCAGAAATCGCGCCACTGAGCACCCTAATGTTCTTGCCGGCAGTTGGCGCAATTTTTCCAAGTCAATTTCTAATTTTAGACCGCTCTCAATTTGAGGATTAATTTTTTGAGCCATCTTTAATATAACTTCTAATTCAGAATCTGCCATGATTTATTCTCCCTGGAGCAAGGATTTAATTTGCCTCAGAATTTAATTGGCGTTTGTCAAGTTCATTTGTGTTGGAGAGCAACTTGATTTTTTGAGTGTGTTACCTCAGAAATACGAATTTCTGTTGAACCAATCCAGTTTCAGGAACCTTTGCATTTCTTTACAAACAGCCTGAGATGTGAAATCTGCCAACTGTAAAAATCGTCCTAGTGTTGCTAAGACCAACTTCACCCGACGGGGACTACTCCGTAAAATCCACAGTATTGAGCGGTGATTACAACTCCTTACTTACGTAGATAAATTTATTTTGATGCGAATTATTTGCACCTGCAATGAGTCAGAAGTGACAGCGTGTAGGCTCATTCCTAGGGGTGATTCCAAGTGAAGAGAGTTGAAGTAAGCCGAAGTAGGGTGAAGTTTTGCAGAATTGAGGCGGGCGGGCAGGATTCCCATCCCACAAAAGCTCAAATTAGTGACAATCTTTTGAGCGCTGGCTCCCGCCCTATCGCTCAAATGAGTGTCACTAGATCGAGCGACTGGCCAAGTAGTTTCACCAATAGCTATAAATAAAGTATAGATTCATCCAAAGTGTGGCCATGAAAAAACATTATATCTGGTTATCCGCAGCAGTTTTGTCTTTATTTTGGTGCGGCGCTGCTAGCGCTACTACTTATATTAATGCCGACACTGGCAAAACTTCGTTCAACCTCTCCGAAAAAGGGAATAATCCCGGAGGTTTTTATTATACCAAAGTAGGCGATCGCGAATTTTTAGGCCATCTTAAAATTCGAGGTTCTGAAGGCGCGGCCGGCTCTTACTACTACAACGGAACTTTCCAAGATCGTGCGATCGGTCCCGGCAGAAAAATTGTTTGTTCTGGGGATATCAGCATTGTCAGGTATCAAGTTGCCAGGAGCGAATGGGGAGCCGATGTTACTTGGAAGGTGAAGGGAGGAGAAAATTGTCCGGCTGTGGGGCAGACAATTAAAATGAATTTAATCGAGCCTTTACCGCGTGCTAATGCTAGCCGCGACTACAATTCTAACAATGCTAATACTTGGCTGACCGAAACTGCTGGTTTAGCAACTTGGCCATTGTGGCGAATCACCTCGCGGGATGGAGAACTCAACTGTCGCCAGACGCCAAACGGAGCAATTAAACAAGTTTACCGCGCGAATCGAGATACAATTTCCGCTGAACTCAGGGGAACAAATGCAATTAGAATTGACAAGGGTAAACCCTGGCTGCTGACAACAAAAGGCTGTTATGTGCGTGCTAATTATCAATACATTCAGCCAATTTCTTTGCCGGAGTAAGTGACCAATAAGCTGCTGCTTATCATACAGAAATAGTAGTAAGGTGCCCATTGCCCACCCTACAAATAGGGTTGATGCGTCAGTTTTGTTTTACTTAAAACCAGATTTGGTATTTAGTGACCGATCAGCATAGCTTTTTCTGCGAAATCTTTGCTTTCAGCAGCCTTCGGTTCCTTCAGAATAAAGACACAAAGGAAGCAGACAACTATACCCGCAATTCCGAGTACCTCAAAAAAGCTGTGGTTGCCTGCAACTGTTTGGGGCAACAAGCTATAAAGGGTGGCGTAAAGTACAGAGCCGACACTGCCGTAAGCACCGATATTACCGGCAATTTGACCAGTGACTTCTCGTTTAATTAAGGAGGCGATGCCAAAAGTCGCACCTGCTGCGCCGAAGACGAAGAAGGCACATAACATAGTCATCACAATCACAACTGGCAAATACCAGTTGGCCGTAATTTGACTCATCATTAAATACCCCAATCCCACTCCGCCTGTCATGACTGTTAGTGTCCATTTGCGGCTACCGATTTTGTCAGAAATTAAGCCTCCGGCTGGACGACTGACCAAGTTCATGAGGGGATAGGTAGCAGCTAGGGGCCCGGCGATCGCATGATTTAAATTAAAGGTGTGTTCAAAAAATTCTGGTAGCATGGAAACCACAGCGAGCTCTGAACCAAAGCTGACTGCATAAGCTAGTTCTAATACAAATACTTGACTGATTTGATAACGTTCATCAGGTTGGTAATGTTTTTGACCGGTGACAACTTCTCGGTTAACTTCCCAGGCTTTGTAAGCCTGAATAAAATAGAGTGCTGTCAAACTAGCCCAAATGCCGTACATCACATCTGTAGTCAGAAAATTTACTTTTTGCAAGCGCCACACAATTAAAGCTAAGGCGCCAAATAGAGGAATATTGGTCATCGACAATGCCCAAAAGCTTTTAGCACTGGTGACTTCCATTGCACCGTTGCGGGCTGGGCGCTGATAGACTTGGCCGGGAGGAGTGTCTTGAACGTTGCAGTAAAAAATGACTCCGAAAACTGCTGTGACAATGCCGGTGAGGGCGATCGCCAGTCGCCAATTTGTTGGCCCGACTGAGAGAAAAGCCGTTCCTGCGGCGATCGCGGGTAACGCTGCTTCTGCGGCAAAAGAGCCAAAGTTGCCCCAACCACCATAGATACCTTGAGCGAAGCCGATATCTTTTGGGGGAAACCATTCGGCAACTAAACGAATGCCAACCACGAATCCAGCGCCGACTATTCCCATCGCCAGACGGCTCAAAACCAACTGATTGAAGTTTTGGGCAAAGGCGAAGGCCAGAGTGGGAAATGCTGCATACACCAGGAGTGAAGAGAAGGTGATGCGAGGCCCGAAGCGATCGAGCAACATCCCGATAATAATACGTGCCGGAATGGTGAGAGCTAGGTTGCACAGACTGATGATTCTGGCTTGGCTAACAGTCAATCCCAAATCGTGCTGCACCGTGGTGCTGAAGGGTGCGTAGTTGAACCAGACTACGAAAGTTAAGAAAAAAGCAAACCAACTCAGGTTCAGAATCCGAAAAGGCCCTCTGAACGACAAAAGCCCTTGAAACATACTAAGTTATCCTAAGAAATTATTCAGAATATAGTGCAAATAGGGTTTATTTACGATCGGTAACGTTTCCATGTCTGTAGTTAGACTTAACCGGACTATCTCTGTACGGTTTGAACTGGTTGTCCAGTTTGATCCAGTATCTCGCTGATAGCGCCTCAACCTCTTGCGTCCCCATTCAAGTCGATGTCTTCAGAGAACTTTGTATACTAGGTAACTTTTTCTTCCGATCGCACAAGCAAACGCATCAATTCGATGCAGATCTTGCATTTAGTCTTGATTTTAGTAATATATACTTATTGCGTTCAAAGATAAAAAAAAGTATATTTGAATACAGAAATTAAATTAAATTTAAAGGCGGTAGGTAAAATGCTTGTACGCTTAACCAAAATAGAAACTCAGCAAGGCGATCGGAACTCCAGCAGTGCCATGAACAACGGATTGAAGCTTAAATCAAGACTTTTTAGTTTTCTGACTGTATGTGTAGCGGTGGCTGGATGCTTGGGAACTGCTCCTGGGGCGATCGCCCAGGAAGCTGAACCGCAAGTAAAAGCACAAGCCGAACTCGTCAACAGCACGACAACTCAACCTAATGCTGTGCCTCAATTCGATGCTGCTCAGCAGGAAGAAATTTCCCAGATGTTGTTGGGATTTATCTATTTTGTGTTGCCTGTGGGTGTGGCATTAAGTATCTTTCTGCACGACAAATATGCTCAGAAGCGTTCTACTACTCTCAACCAGCAGATAGAAGTTTTAGAGATTTCCTTCAACCACACTCCTCAACTTTAAACGTGAAATACTTTTATTTTAAATCCCCGACTTCTTGAAGAAGCCGGGGATTTTGGTATTTTGTCAAATGCTTCACCCCTACATCTTAAAAAAACATAATAAACAAATCCCCAACTTCTTTTTTAAGAAGTCAGGGATCTAACAGCTATGGCATTTACTGACTAAAAGATTTAGATTTATTCCAAATCTTCTACTTCTACATCTCCATCCTCATCCTCATCCTCAACAGGAGCGACAGAATTAGCAGAAACTACAGCTCCCGTATCAAGTTTTTCCCGCACTAACTTCTCGATCTCATTTTTAAATTCGGTCTTTTCCTCCATGTACCGAATCACGTTATCGCGTCCTTGAGCAATGTTGTCGCCGTTGTAGCTGTACCAAGAACCTTTTTTCGTAATTACTCCCATTTCGTCGGCCAAGTCAGTCAGACAGCCTAAAGTAGAAATGCCTTTGCCAAATACAATGTCAAATTCGGCAATGCGGAAAGGCGGAGCAACTTTATTTTTAGCAACTTTAACTTTCGTGCGGTTGCCGTATTCTTCTGTACCTTTTTTCAAGCTTTGAATGCGGCGAATGTCAAGCCGCACGCTGGCGTAGAATTTGAGAGCGTTGCCGCCGGTTGTTGTTTCGGGGTTGCCGTAAGTTACGCCGATTTTCTGCCGCAATTGGTTGAGGAAAATGACGGTACAGCCGGATTTGCCGATGTTGCCGGTGATTTTCCGTAAAGCTTGGCTCATCAAGCGGGCTTGCAAACCCATGTGGGAGTCGCCCATGTCGCCTTCGATTTCGGCGCGGGGGACGAGGGCGGCTACGGAGTCTATTACTACGATATCGACGGCGACGGAACGCACGAGTTGATCGACAATTTCCAGGGCCATTTCGCCGGTATCCGGCTGGGAAACTAGGAGATTTTCAATATCGACGCCTAAAGCTGAGGCGTAGGTGGGATCGAGGGCGTGTTCGGCATCGACGAAGGCTGCGATACCGCCGGATTTTTGGACTTCGGCGATCGCGTGGAGGGCTAAAGTTGTTTTACCGGAACTTTCTGGGCCGTAAATTTCAATGACTCGGCCTTTGGGTAAACCGCCACCTAAAGCGATGTCGAGGGTGAGAGCTCCGCTGGGAATGGTTTCTACCCTCATGCGAGTGGCGTCTCCCAATCGGACGATCGACCCTTTGCCAAAGCTACGCTCAATTTGGGATAGTACCAGATTGAGGGCTTTTTGCTTTTCGGGGTTTTCAGTAATTTTTATAGAGGTTTCTTTTTTTGCCATTTGGGGTACGCGGGTAGGGCCCTTGGGGAGCTTGTTGATTAACTGTACAACACGTATGTTAGCAGATACATTTAACCCGGTAAATCCAGGATTGCGCCTCGATCTACTGTGTACGGCATATCAGGCATCGCTTTTAGCTTGACCGATAGGGAGGTATCTCTCAAAGCTTTCAACAAAATATTGAAAGCGCTATTCCAGAAGTTACGTTTTTGGGAGCTGAGCCGTTACGCTTACTACGAAACTTTCTTTTGAGTCCGATGCTTCAGCGCGCTGGTTTTAAACGGTAGCCTATCTTATTATATACCACCAATCTCAGGAACATTGAGTTTTACTGGTTTCCAGGCAGAGTCTGGGAACCGATGTCCAGAGGGCCTCGAAAAGCTGACATGAAAATTGGAGGCAGAGCCAAAGCATCTGTGTTACCAGGCTCTTCCTGGTAACGAGTAATCGCCACGAGGCAAACATAGCATCTACAACACATCAAAACAAATCTGTCGTTAGCGCAGCCCTCGAAGAGGCTCGCAAAAACTCCCGGTGGCTGCTAGGCTGATTAGCGATCGCCATTGTACTAGGCATCGGATTTCGTGGCTTTGAGCTCGATCGCCAACTTTACGGGCATCAACGAAGCATACACCTCAATCCGGGCCGCTGGTTTCACCAGGCAAGAAATCGACGACGAACTATTCCAAAATCGGATTTTACCGCGCCGGAATTACCAAAATATCAGCGAATTAAACCAGGAAGTACAGCAGCAGACACAATCCATGCTTTAGCACTTGAAGACCCACAGCATCCGCCTTTATATTTTTTAATTGCTCGTTTTTGGATGCAGAAATTTGGTATTTCTTTAACAGCATCCCGCAGTTTACCAGCACTATTAAGTTTGCTATCCCTGCCTTTAATGTACGCTCGATCTCAAGAACTATAGCAGTTCTCAATCTTGGTGAGGTATGCCCTATGCCCTATGCCCTATGCCCTATGCCCTATGCCCTATGCCCTATGCCCTATGCCCTAGTTCCGAGAGCACCGCACTGTTACTGAGAAAGGCTATATTTGCCTCGAATTTAACATCGTTATTAGCCACAGCACTGTTAGCTTTATCTCCCTTTGACATCTTATTTGCTCTGACAGCAAAGCCGTACAGTTTGCTGACAGTATCTTAGCAGTAACAGCAGCTTTAATCTTGTACATTCCTTGGCTCTCGTGCTAGCAACTAATCTTCAACGAGCCTCAGCTACTACAGATTGGACGCGAGGATATCCCGGATTGCTTGATCTGGTAAAATTGTGTTGAGTTTTACAGCGCTATTTTTTGACCTAAATTTAGGCTTTGATAGTGTCTGGAATTATCTGGGCAAATTGCCATTTTTACTCTTAATTATAGCAGCTATTTACAAAATTTGCAAACGGAAAACCAGTTCAACTTGGCTATTTGTTTTAAGAGCAATTTTTGTACCTTTTGTGATGCTGGCTTGGCCGGATCTAATCATCGGTGGCAAAGGTTACGCTGTCAGCCGCTATCTCATTTATTGCTTTCCGGGAGTGCAGCTAGCTGTTGCTTATTTGCTAGCAAATAGCGTAAAAAATCGGCAGCGGTTCTGGGAATTTACTTGAGCAGCGGTATTTACAGCAAGTATAGTATCTTGTGTTGTTAGCGCTTTTTCGGATACTTGGTGGAGCAAAGACTTGAGCTATTTTAATGCTGAAGTCGCCCAAAAGATTAATCCAGAGGCGATCGCGAATAGGTCGATCAAAGATACAATTGTAATTAGCGATCGCGGTAAGGATTTTACTAACATGGGAGATTTACTTTCCCTGAGTTATTTGCTTGACAAAAATGTACGGCTGATGCTAATAAGCCAGTCACCCGACATCGAGATGTTGAACACATATTCGGCTCCGCTGGTGTTCCGCCCTTCGGAAAAATTGCGATCGGCATTTAAGCGAAATCAACGTCGGTTAGAGCCTATATTGGAATACGCCAGACTTTTTCGAGGGCGGCGAGCTTCCTAGAATTTCGAGAGAGCAAGTAGAGACAGCAGATTCCATGTTTATGAAGTACACCGTGCGATCGTTCGATCCCCCTAGGGACACTAAGCGCGTGCCCATTGGTGTCAACTTAAGCCTGAAACCCTTGGTATATCTCGCTTTTACCTAAGTCTAGAACCCCCTAAATCCCCCTTAAGAAGGGGGACGAAAGAAAAGACTCCTGTCCCACCCCCTACTCCCCTTCTTAAGGGGGAGTAGGGGGCAAGAATGCGGGGGGATCTAGATTTAATAGTCAAACAACAGTCTATGACTGGGTTTGACCTTAAGTTGACACCTATGGGCATGGCCCTGTCCCTACACTCCATAAACCTGGAATATCCTGTATCAATAATTATCTAAAATAGCGGGATAAAAGGAAATGCAAGAGTTAAAAAATGCTGACTCAGAATACGGGCAGCAATTCCGCAATCTTCAGATAGAACTGCGCGAACGGTGGCATAAAGTAGAAGAATTCGACAGCGGAGATTGTGACATCATCATCATTCCTTCTGTCAGCTTAGATCGGAAAGAAATGCAGAAAGTTGAGGGTGCTTACCACTACGAAGAGCGGCATTTATTTTCGTTGATTCGCCTGCGAAATCCCCGCACGCGCCTGATTTATATTACTTCCCAGCCGCTGCATCCAATGATCGTTGATTATTACTTGCAATTGCTGCCCGGAATTCCTTTTTCACACGCGCGCGATCGGCTTTTTCTATTCTCCACTTACGATGCTTCTCCCAAATCTCTCACCCAGAAAATTTTAGAGCGGCCACGGTTGATGGAACGGATTCGTCAAGCAGTGCGGCCGACAAAATCTTATATGGTTTGTTACAACTCAACGCCCTTAGAGCGCGAGTTATCTGTGAAGTTGGGAATTCCTTTGTGGGCCAGCGATCCTGATTTGCTCTACTGGGGAACAAAAAGTGGCAGTAGGCAGATTTTTGAAGAATCTGGCGTGCCTTATCCTGACGGTTCCGAGTTAGTTTGGAATGGGGAAGATTTGGCAAAAGCAGCAGCCAAATTGTGGG
The DNA here is from genome assembly GCA_042408215.1 of Microcoleus sp. GTDB lineage: Bacteria > Cyanobacteriota > Cyanobacteriia > Cyanobacteriales > Microcoleaceae > Microcoleus. The sequence continues at coordinate 999,233 of JAYFMW010000006.1, forward strand.
AACGCCAGCCACATTTGCAGCGGATGGTAATTAAGCTAAATGAGGGCTTTTCCGGGGAGGGAAATGCGATTTTGGAACTGAAGCAGATCGCCCATACAGCACCTTGGGAAAGAGTAAAAGCAATCAGGGATTGTTTTCCACATTTGCGCTTTCAAGCAACGGGGGAAACTTGGGAAAATTTCAGCAGCAGAATCCCAGAATTAGGGGCAATTGCCGAAGCATTTATCGAAGGAGCAGAAAAGCGATCGCCAAGCGTTCAAGGGAGAATTGTACCCAGTGGCGAAGTAGAAATTCTCTCAACCCATGACCAGATTTTAGGAGGCCCAGACGGTCAAATTTTCTTGGGCTGTCGATTTCCTGCGGACGAATCCTATCGGCTGGAATTGCAAGAATTAGGCAGGAAAATCGGGTATAACTTGGCAGAAAAAGGTGCTTTAGAGCAATTTGGCATCGATTATGTGGCTGTGCGGCAAGAGGACGGCAAATGGGACATTCAAGCAATTGAAATTAACTTACGAAAAGGCGGCACAACTCATCCGTTTATGGCGCTGAAGCTGTTAACAAATGGTCGGTACGAACGTTCTACAGGTTCATTTTACAGTCAGCAGGGCCGTCCGAAATATTATGTGGCTTCTGATAATTTGAAAAAAGAGCGCTATCGGGGATTGTTGCCGAATGATTTGATGGATATTATTGCTGATAATCAACTGCACTTTGACAGCGGTACTGAGACTGGTACGGTGTTTCATTTAATGGGTTGTTTGTCGGAATTTGGGAAATTGGGATTGACAAGTATTGGCAATTCCCCGCAAGAGGCAGAGGAGATTTATAATAAAGTTGTGAAAGTTCTCGATCGAGAAACCTCTGTCGATTTTAGATTTTAGATTTTAGATAGAAACGGAGGACACGGCAGTGCCGTTTCCCTACCCCGATAAATTGTAGGGAAACGGCATTGCCCATAGGTGTCAACTTAAGCCTGAAACCCTTGGTATCTCTCGCTTTTACCCAAGTCTAGATCCCCCTAAATCCCCCTTAAGAAGGGGAGTAGGGGGTGACTTTGATCGGACTCCTGTCCCCCCCTTCTTAAGGGGGGTTAGGGGGGATCTGGCCTTAATCGTCAAACAGTAGTCTGTGACAGGGTTTGGCCTTAAGTTGACACCAATGGGCATTGCCGTGTCCTGATTGTGGGTAATATTAATTCCCATGCGACCGGATTTGATATCACTACGATCAATAATTCATCCCTGTATCTGTGTCAAAATCCTTGTGGTGCTTTCCTTCTGCTATAACTAATTTTTAGCGGGATAAAGGGGCGAAGGGTCGATGGAACCTGTGCGATTGAGAGGCCAAAAACGCACAATTGCCCTACCGATAATATTTTGCTTGGGTACATAGCCCCAATAGTGACTATCGCAGCTTTGGTTACGGTTGTCGCCTAGCACCAAGTAAGAATTTGGAGATACCACTACAGGCCCGTAGGGATACTGCGGAATTTCTTCAATATATTTTTCCTGTAGCGGTTGCTTGTTGATATAAACTTTTCCCTCTCTAACTTCCACGCTGTCCCCTGGAAGTCCGATTACTCGCTTGATGTAGGCATCTTTGATCGGCGGCGGCTGTCCCGTACACAAGCTGGCCGGGTCAGGAGGCATAAATACGATAATATCTCCTCGCTGAGGATCTTGGAATCGATAACTCACCTTATCAATAATTAAGCGATCGTTAATTTGTAGGGTTGGGAGCATTGAGCCTGTGGGAATGTAGCGAGCTTCAGCAACGAGAGTGCGAATGCCAAAGGCTAAGACTGCTGCTAAGCCGATCGTCTTAATTGCTTCTATCCAAGGGTTTTCGGTGTCTTGCGGGGGTTTTTGGTCCGCTGACTTGTCTAAACGAGTCATAAAACTATTCGGTAAGTGGGAAACTCAGAGTCTTTAGATCTGAGAGGGAAACTTCAAGGGGGTTGAAACCGCCTTGAATCCCCTTTCGGGGTTGGAGGGGTATGGTTGCCCCTCCTTTCGAGGTATGGTTGCCTCGGTCTCCCTTACGGGGTGATGTTAGCTTCGCCAATGTTATCAGGGCTTGCGCCGGCTTGCAGCACTATCTCTGTTACCTTAAGACTGTTTAACCACAAGCGACAGAGCAGGGGACTAGCTTCGCATCCACAGGGTGTCGTGACCCAAATAACGTAGACCTCGAAGGTCTTAGGCTGGTCAGAATGGCTTACTTGATTTCTCTTGCAAGCCCAATCTCTTTAGAGTTGGGTTCCTGACAGGGTATTGTAGTCACTAGGCTGAATACAAATTCTAGCAGAAGTCAGAAGTCAGAAGTCAGAAATTGATGTAAAAATGCAATAAAATTAATGGTTTCAGCAATTAAAAACCTTCTAATTGTTGAGAGGGAGTTTCAATTCCTCTTGTGTTGGCGGAACTGTTTAAGGATAAAATATTGCCATGCTTGCACGCACTTTACTCAATTAATTATATCTTATGGCTCCCACATCAAGTTTGTTAATCCGCCACGCTCGCATTCTTCTGCCCAATGGCGAGTTTTTGGTAGGGGATGTGCTAATCTGCGATCGCAAAATTGTCAAGGTTGCTGCTGAAATTGTCGAATCGGGCGATCGCGAAATAGACGCGATCGGTTTAACTTTGTTACCGGGAGTAATTGACCCCCAGGTGCACTTCCGCGAACCGGGGTTGGAACACAAGGAAGATTTGTTTACGGCTAGCTGTGCTTGCGCTAAAGGCGGCGTGACATCATTTTTGGAAATGCCGAATACGCGACCTTTGACCACAACTCAAGCTGCTTTAGATGATAAACTGCGCCGCGCGGCCGAGAAGTGTTTGGTTAATTATGGCTTTTTTATTGGAGCTACGGCTGAGATTTTACCGGATTTATTGACCGCCAATCCGACATCGGGAATTAAGGTGTTCATGGGTTCGATGCACGGGCAGTTATTGATGGATGATGAAGCAGTTTTAGAGGCGATTTTTGCTAAGGGCGATCGACTGATTGCGGTACACGCAGAAGACCAAGCTAGAATTAATCAGCGTCGTCAAGAATTTGCCGGGATTTCCGATGTTGCAGTTCACTCACAAATTCAAGACAATCAAGCTGCTTTGTTAGCTACTCAGTTAGCCTTAAAACTTTCTCAAAAATATCAGCGCCGACTGCATATTCTGCACCTATCTACAGGAGAAGAAGCGGAGTTATTGCGGCAAGAAAAACCGAGTTGGGTAACGGCGGAAGTGACACCACAGCATTTGTTATTAAATACCAGTGCTTATGCAACTATTGGCAGTTTAGCTCAAATGAATCCACCTTTGCGATCGCCCCGCGATAACGAAATACTTTGGCAAGCTTTACTCGACGGCGTAATTGATTTTATCGCCACGGATCACGCGCCGCACACCTTAGCCGAAAAAGCTCAAGATTATCCAAATACACCGTCAGGAATGCCCGGTGTTGAAACTTCTTTGCCTTTGATGCTGACCCAAGCAGTCCAGGGAAGGTGTACAGTTGCTCAAGTTGCTAATTGGATGTCGGCGGCGGTTGCTAAGGCTTACAAGATTCCGAATAAGGGTAAAATTGCGCCCGGTTTTGATGCAGATTTGGTATTAGTAGATTTGGACAACTACCGCCCGGTGGTGCGATCGGAAATGGCGAGTAAGTGCGGCTGGAGCCCGTTTGAAGGTTGGAATTTGACTGGGTGGCCTGTGGTGACTGTTGTGGGAGGAAAAGTGGTTTTTGATCGTGGAAAATTGGATACAAATGTGAGGGGAGAAGCCTTGACATTTGACGCTGAGTAAGCATGAATTAAGGTCAAGTGTTAGAATTGGGTATTCCCGATCGCAAAGGCGATATTACCCATGCTTCTCCAAGAACTAGAAACACAACTCCAGGGCTTAACTCCGACTGAGAAAGCTGAAGCCATCCGGCTTTTAACCCAAAGTTAAAACAATAGCTGGCCAGGAATTACCAAAACTCCCGACTTGTCTCGCATCCCAGTTTGGCTGCTTGAAAGTTTTCGCCGTGAAGGTTCAAGCGATGCTGAAATTCTGCAATTTTATCCTAATTTGAATGCTGAAAACTTAGTCAATGTCTGGACTTATGCTGATGCACATCTAGAGGAAATCGAACAAGCAATCTGCAACAATGAGGAAGACTGACTTCAGAATTATTCTCCTCTCTCTTCTCTAACTCTGTGTTCTCTGCGTACTCTGCGGTTAAATCATTCCGATGCAACCGGAATTGGTATAATAGACATCTCCATAACAGCAAGCTTTGAACAGGCCTGTTCCACTATTGGAGATGTCTAATAATTAATCCCATAATTGGCAATCACCAATCAATTCAATTTGCCGCCCATTATCGCAATAACTTAAACAAATTTGCAAATAATTATCTGGTTTGTAGGGCAATCTTTCCGCCCATTCGATCGCCACAATTCCCAAATCCATTTCTAATCCGTCCCAATAACTTTCCAAGTGCAAAGCCTCGGCTTCCTCTGGTTCTAACCGATATAAATCCAAATGATAAAGCGGAATTCGCCCGACTAAATACTCGTTAATCAGGGTAAAAGTAGGGCTATCAATAGAGTCTTGAATTCCCAAACCTTCAGCGATACCTTGAACTAGAGTAGTTTTGCCAGCACCTAAATCTCCTTGTAATAAGATTACACTGCCGGCGGGGAGCGATCGCCCTAATGCTACACCCAACTTGCGGGTAGCTTCAGCATCTGGAAGAGAAAGTATCATTTTAGTCATTAGTTATTAGTCATTAGTCATTAGTCATTAGTTATTAGTCATTAGTCATTAGTCATTAGTCATTCGTTATTTGTCCTATGTTATTTGTCCTATGTTATTTGTCCTATGTTATTTGTTACTCGCTTGGCTCTGCGAATAACCAATAGCCAATAACATGAGTCAACAGTCAACAGTCAACAGTCAACAGTCAACAGTCAACAGTCAACAGTCAACAAATTAAATGTTCTGGGCGCGACTGTACCACCGCAGCAACATCCCAGCTAGTCTCTGAGAATTGTGGCGAATTAAGCCTGTTGTTTTGTCCTCATCCATCACGTTTGCAATCACAATTCGCCTCCCCAATTCCGTTACGGCTGCTCGATCGAGCACCACAGGATAGGAATTCTCCTGAGAATAACGGATCAAAGCTTTTGCAGAAGGGACTTTTCCTTGAACTACTACAGCATCAAATAGTGGCCGGCCGCAAGCACGGTCGATCGCCCGAATATGATCCGCTACCGTATATCCATCAGTTTCCCCCGGCTGAGTCATAATATTGCAGACATAAATGCGCGGAACTTGACTATGGGCGATCGCATCGGCAATTTCCGGCACCAACAAATTCGGAATTACACTCGTATACAGACTCCCCGGCCCAATAATCATAAAATCCGCTTCCCTCAGCGCTTCCACAACCCTCGGCAAAGCCGGAGGATTAGCAGGAGTACAGCCTATTTTGAGGATTTTCCCGTTAGCTTTCGTAATGCTGGACTCCCCCTCAATCCTCCGGCCGTCGGCCAGTTCTGCCCACAAAGAAACATCGCTCAGAGTAGCCGGCAGCACTTGCCCCCTCACGGCTAAAACCTTAGAACTAGCGGCGATCGCCTGTTCCAAATCTCCAGCAATATCGCTCATCGCCGTCAAAAACAAATTCCCAAAACTGTGACCAATCAAACCGTCACCGGCCCGAAAGCGATACTGAAATAACTCAGTCAATAACTTTTCCTCATCGGCCAAAGCAGCCAAACAATTGCGAATGTCACCCGGTGGTAACACCCCAATTTCCCGCCGCAGCCGCCCGGAAGACCCGCCGTCATCGGCCACCGTGACAATAGCAGTGATTTTGGCACTATAGTCCTTCAATCCCCTGAGCAAATTGGAAAGGCCCGTACCGCCCCCAATTGACACAATTTTCGGCCCACGGTGCAGGCGGCGGTGGTTGAGGAGTCGATCGACCAATTCCTCGTTTCCTTCGGGCATTAGCACTTGAGTAATGGAGTTCAAACTGCGGGTTTGTCCCCAGAGAATTAACAAAACACCGGTGGCGATGACTACGGGGCCCGATATGTAATTGGGAACAACTTCCGCAATCCACGTCAAAAAATTTCTCAACAATTGCAACAAAAAGAAAATGGGAGTCATCCCAGTCCAAATCGCTAAACCCAAACTAGCAAGTACCACTCCACTTGCACTGATCAGCAGCCACCGTTTCACCAACAGTCCGGGGGACAACCACTTGAACCACTGGTGAACACGCCCGTTCCGCAAAGAGGGAGGGTAAGGATTTCTGGACTTGGCAACAACCTGTCTGGCTTTAGCCAAGATGCGGAGGGCTTTAGGAAATAAACTAATTGACATGATTAATTAGTCTTAAGGGTATCGGAACAGATCCAACTGACAAATTTAGAATACAAGAGAGTTTTGATTCTGACAGTCAATTTAAGTTATTAGTCATTAGTCATTAGTCAAGAGTCATTAGTCATTAGCTAGACTGATGACTGGGGACTGATAACATCTTAATCACATATTATGGCTGAGCCGCTAATCGAACTCAAGGGCATAAGTAAGTCCTTTGGTCAGAGTCCGATCCTCGATCGAGTAGATTTGAGGATTGATCGGGGAGAGGCCTTGGCAATTATTGGCCCTTCCGGGACGGGGAAATCTACGATTTTGCGGATCATTGCGGGTTTGCTGGCCCCGGATGCCGGTGAGGTTTTTGTTCAGGGACAACGCAGGGTTGGATGGGTGGACGACGTGGTAGATCCGATCGGGATTGGGATGGTGTTTCAGCAAGCGGCTTTGTTTGATTCGCTGACGGTGGAGGAGAATGTTGGTTTTTTACTGTACCAGCATTCTAAGCTGCCGCGCCGTCGGATTCGAGAATTGGTGGAGGAAAAGTTGGAGATGGTGGGTTTGCCGAAAATTGGCGATCGCTATCCCGCCCAGTTGTCTGGGGGAATGCGGAAGCGCGTCAGTTTTGCCCGGGCAATTATGGCGAATCCAGATCATGCTAGGGACAATCCAGAGGTTTTGCTGTACGACGAACCGACGGCTGGTTTAGATCCGATCGCCTCAACAGTAATTGAAGATTTAATTCGTGATTTGCAAGCCGCGAAAAGTGTTTGCAGCACTTATGCGATCGTCACTCACCAAGATAGCACCATCCGCCGCACAGCCGATCGCATCGTATTTCTCTATCAAGGAAAAGTGCAGTGGGAGGGAACTGTCAGCGATATTGCATCGACAGATAATTTATTAATTCAACAATTTTTTAGCGGCAGCGTTAATGGGCCGATTCAAGTGATTGGATAGTTATTAGTCAGCAGTTATTAGTCAGCAGTCATTAGTCATTAGTTATTAGTCAGCAGTCATTAGTCAGCAGTCATTAGTCATTAGTTATTAGTCAGCAGTCATTAGTCATTAGTCATTAGTCAGCAGTCATTAGTCAGCAGTCATTAGTCAGCAGTCATTAGTCAGCAGTCATTAGTCATTAGTTATTAGTTATTAGTCAGCAGTCATTAGTCAGCAGTCATTAGTCAGCAGTCATTAGTCATTAGTTATTAGTCATTAGTTATTAGTCAGCAGTCAGCAGTCATTAGTCATTAGTTATTAGTCATTAGTTATTAGTCAGCAGTCATTAGTCAGCAGTCATTAGTCATTAGTCAGCAGTCATTAGTCATTAGTCATTAAGCTTGAGGGTAATATGGCAACAAAAAGTTTTCAGGAATTGCGAGTTTATAAATTATCAGAACGACTAGCTGATGAAATTTGGACAACTGTTAACACCTGGGAGCCGTTGGCCAAAAATACGATAGGCCAACAAATTGTTCGTTCAGCCGATAGCGTCGGTGCTAACATAGCAGAAGGAGTCGGACGAGGCAGCTATCAAGACAATAGACGTTTTGTCAAGATAGCTAGAGGTTCTTTATATGAAACTCAACACTGGTTGAGACGAGCTTACACTCGAAACCTTTTAACTGTTCAACAAGTAAATACATTCACAGCAATCATTAATGACTTAGCCCCTCAATTAAACTCATACCTACAATCTATCGGGTCATCCCCTAAAAATTATGACCAATAACTAAGAATTAATAACTCATGACTAATGACCAATAACTAATGACTAATGACCAATAACTAATGACTAATGACTAATGACTAATGACTAATGACTAAGGAGGCAATATGCGATCGCGAACTGTAAGAGAAGGTTCTGTCGGTTTTTTAATTTTAGTAGGAATCGGCTTATTTGGAGGCTTAGTCCTCTGGCTGAATGGCGTGCAGCTAGGCAACCGCAACTACAAATTTGCCGTAGAATTTGCCAGCGCCCAAGGGATGCAAATCGGCACAACCGTCAGGTATCGCGGGGTTGCAGTCGGTAAAATTACTGCCATCAAACCGGGCTCCAACGGGGTAGACGTGACCCTGGAAATTTCCCCTGGTAGCTTAGTAATTCCCCGCGATGTGGCGATCGAAGCGAATAAATCCGGTTTAATTGGAGAAGCATCGATCGACATTACGCCCAATTCAATTCTACCAGAATCTTTACTTACCGCCAATCCTTTTAGTGCCGACTGTCCCCCTGAGATTATCTGCAAAAATTCCCGATTGAAAGGCCAAGCTGGAGTAAGTCTCGACGAACTAATTCGCTCCACAGTCCGCCTAGCTAACTTGTACACAGACCCCGCCCTATTCAACAATATTAAATCGCTTTCTGCCAACACAGCAAATACGGCTAAATCGGCGGCTAAACTCACTCAAGAATTATCTATTTTAACCAAAACTACGACAGGAGAAATCACCAGTTTGAGTCAATCAGTAAAAGGAGAATTTAGCAGCTTAAATCAATCTGTAAAAGGCGAGTTAGGAAGTTTAAATCAATCCTTAAAAGGAGAAGCCGGTATTTTAACTCAATCCCTGAGAGGGGAAATAGTCAGTTTAAATAAATCAGCTAAAGGAGAATTGTCAGCAGTTTCAACCGATATTAGAAAAGTTACAGCAACGGCCGACAATTCCACAAAAGAAGTAACTGCCGCTGCGATCGCTTCCGCCAACTCAGTAACTCAAGCAGCCAATCAAATTACTTTAACAGCCAACCAACTCAATTCCTTAGTAGCAACCAACAGATCCAGTTTAGTCTCAACTCTGAATAATATCAATCAAGCCAGTCAAGAACTGCGTGTAACTGTCAGCAGTTTAAGTCCGACAATTAATCGAATTAACCAAGGACAAATACTGAATAATTTAGAAGTTTTATCAGCCAATGCGGCCGAAGCTTCTGCTAATTTGCGAGATTTATCCACCAAGGTCAACCATCCCGCCAACTTGCTATTATTGCAGCAAACTTTAGATGCCGCACGGGCTACATTGCAGAACGTGCAGAAAATCACTTCCGACGTAGATGATTTGACAGGAGATCCGGCTTTCCGCAACAACATTCGCAGGTTATTCAACGGATTAGGAGGCTTGTTGGGTTCCACCGAACAATTGCGACAACAAGTTGCAGTATCTCAAACATTAGCTCCCCTTTCAGAGCAAGTAAATATCAACACAAATGGGGTAAATCAATCAATCGAGCCGGGATTTCCCAACTTGCACAAAAAACAAAAATTGCCAATTTTTCCCTCTCAAACCGCCACCAACGCAGAGCCTGTAGGCAGTGAAAATAATCCCTAAAATATGGGATAATTGAAAATAGCAATACTTGCAAAATTTTCTGTTGCCTAACTCGGCGCGATCGGCAGAAAGGTGAATTAAATAAACAGCCTTTTAACTAAAAAAAACCAAACCTATGACGCAAACATTATCAAAGCAGATCGAAATCAAAACCCAATATACTGTAACTTGGGAAAAGTTACCAGATGACTTTAAATTACCGGACGATCCCGTGGAAAACATCGACCAACCACTTTTAGCCGCAGCCCTGCGAGAAGCATTGGATCTCGCAGGATTTATCTTAGCAGAAATGCTGATAGCTTCTAACTTTGGACTCTGTGCTAAAGTCAATGAAAAAACAGTAGTAAAAGCACCAGATTGGGTATACGTTCCCTCAGTATTTCCCGCAGCAGCAGGAGAAATCCGCCGCAGTTATACTCCCAATGCGGAGGGGGAAGTTCCCGCAGTAGTGATGGAATTTTTATCAGACGATCGTGAGGCTGAATATTCGATAAAACCGACATATCCTTATGGGAAGTGGTGGTTTTATGAGCGGATTTTGCAAGTTCCGGTTTATGCAATCTTTGAACCAAAATCGGGAAGATTGGAAGTATACAAACTGATTTCTGGAAAATACGAGCTGCAAGCAGCGGATGGTGGCCGTTATTCGCTTGAATCAATGGGTTTATTTTTGGGGGTTTGGGAAGGCGAAAAATCCCAGAGAAGGGGTTATTGGCTACGCTGGTGGGATGAGAATGGCAATTTGTTGCTGTGGGGTGCGGAACGGGTGGAACAGGAACGTTTGCGAGCCGAACAGGAATGTTTGCGGGCGGAAGAGGAACGTTTGCGGGCGGAAGAGGAACGTTTGCGGGGCGATCGACTTGCAGCATACTTGAGAAGTCAGGGTATCAATCCCGATGGAATTTGAGGGTGTCGGGTATTGGTGACAACTTAAGACTGAAAGCCTTGAGAAATCTCGTTTTTAGCTGAGTCTAGATCCCCCTAAATCCCCCTTAAGAAGGGGGACTTTGAGCGTTTCCGGTTCCCCCCATCAATGCCTAAGACCAATAATCTCATAAACCCGCCCCCGCGCAACGATAAATCGATCGAACAAAAGTTAATAAAATTGAGAAAGCAGTTGCGCTGTCAAAAGATTAAACTAAAAGATTGATCGGGAGAAAACATGACACAAACAGTAGTCAAAAAGTCAATTACTGATAGTTTCCTGACTCTGAAAGGAGTGAGTTGGTCGCAATTTGAATCACTCGAAGCCGCTTTTGAGTCTGTCGGCGGTATCAAATTCGCTTACTTAGATGGGATTTTAGAAATTATGACAGTTCAGCCCCGAACATGAAGAGACAAAGGGTACTATCAGGGCTTTATTAGAAGCATACCTGAGAGAGAAGAGCATCCGATTTTATGTTAAGGGCGGGCCGACTTTTGGGAGTAAAGAATTAAGGGCAAGAAAAGAGTCTGATGAGTCGTATAATTTGCAGACTAAAAAGGCAATTCCCGATTTGGCGATCGCAGTTATATTCACCAGCGGCGGCATTGATAAACTGCAACTATACAAGCGGTTGGGTATACCAGAAGTTTGGTTTTGGGAAGATGGAGTGCTGAGTATTTATTACTTGAGGGAGGATTACGAAAAAGTCGATCGCAGCGAGTTGTTGCCGGAGTTAGACATTGCTTTGTTAGTGAGATATGTAACTTACTTTGACCAATATGATGCTGTCACTGAATTCATCAAAGCCTTGCGGGAATAGTTCAAGTAACCTAAAATTAAATATACAGCGTATTCCAGGTTTATGAAGTGTAGGTGACCAGGCATTCCATTGGTGTCAACTTAAGCCTGAAAGCCTTGAGAAATCTCGTTTTTAGCTGAGTCTAGATCCCCCTAAATCCCCCTTAAGAAGGGGGACTTAAAGAGGCTTCCTGTCCCACACCCCCTACTCCCCTACTCCCCTTCTTAAGGGGAGTAGGGGTTGAGTAGGGGGCAAGAATGCGGGGGGATCTAGGCTTAATGGTCAAACAGCAGTCTCTGACTGGGTTTAACGTTAAGTTGACACCAATGGGCTCCTGGAGTGTCCCTAGGGGGATCGATCGCGCGGTATACTTCGTCAACCTGGAATCTGCTGTAACTAGAATAAAGGAGCGATCGACATGATTCAAGCCTTAACAAAATTAGTAACATTTGACGAATTCATTGCGTGGTATCCTGAAAATTCAGAACACCACTACGAATTGCACAATGGAGTAATTGTTGAAAGGCCCAAAGGAACTGGCAAACATTCAGATTTAGGAGGTTTTTTGGTTGGTAAATTTCATTTTGAGATTCGACGACTGCACTTACCTTGGTCGGTTCCCAGAGAATACGTCCTTAAACCCGATCGCGACGAATCAGGATATGAGCCAGATGTTATCGTTCTCGATCGACAGCAAGTGATAAATGAACCGCGTTGGGCAGCAGAATCGATGATCGCAATGGGTTCGTCGGTGCGTTTAGCAGTAGAAGTAGTCAGCACTAACTGGCAGACTGACTATCTTACCAAACTGCGAGATTATGAAGAAATGGGCATTCTTGAATACTGGATTGTCGATTATTTGGGATTGGGTGGAAGACGCTACATCGGTAATCCCAAACAACCTACGCTTTCGGTGTATCAATTAGTTGACGGGGAGTACGATTTGAGTCAGTTCCGGGGAGACGATCGAATTGAATCGGCTGCTTTTCCAGAGTTAAATTTGACTGCTAAACAGGTGTTTGACGCAGGAATTGTGAATGAATAAGGAGTGAATTCGCCAGGAATACAATATTAGACAAAAAATTAGATCTGCCATTGCTATTTCCAGGATTTACCTGGGAACAATTCAAGACTTTATAACCGATGCTGGATATTCCATGTGTTCGATTGTCGTTTTTAGATGAGGTGTTCGAGATTCAAAGAATGCCTGGAAGAAAACACGAAATAGTTAAGGCGCGAATTGGTGGTTTGCTGGAAGTCTATTTGCTGAAAGCAGATATAGATTACACTCCAACAGGTTCGATGACATTAGAAAGCGAAGAATGTTTAGTCAGACGGGAAGCAGATAAATCTTACGAATTGGGTGCTGATAGAAAACGTCCACATTTAGCGATCGAAGTTGTCGTCTGTAGTGGCGGTATTGATAAACTGGAGGCCTACAAACGCCTCAAAATCCGTGAAGTTTGGTTTTGGGAAAAAAGCCAATTGTCTCTGTACGCTCTCAGAGAGGAAGGATACGAACAAATTGGCAGTTCCGAATTGCTACCAGAACTCGATATTGCTTTGTTTGTTAGGTGCATGAGTATCGCCAATCATGTTGAGGCTATCAAAGAATTTAACAGTGCGTGCGATCGGGCTTTGTAGTCAAATATGGATAATACGATATCCCCGACTTCTTGAAGAAGTCGGGGATATAACAGGGGTGCATTTTACGTTGACAGGATTTGCACTCCGACTCCTCGAAACCGGGTTTTTTACCGAATCTGTGGCTGCAACCCGTCTTTTGGTAAAAAACCCGGTTTATGAACCCTTATGCGTAAGTCCTAGTTTAATTAAATTAACCTACTTAGTTGCAGCAAAAAAGGTTTATCAGGAAATTGGGCGGAGCGTAGCGGAGGGCTAAAACCCCGTCCTTTTAGGACGGCTTTAATTGTAAACCTTTGTTACAATTAAAGCCCATCTTGTGCTGAAAGATATAGTATAAGGCAGGAGGTAAGGCGATGCTAGTTTTTGAGTTCAAAGCTTACGGAAAATCCAGTCAGATTGCAGCAGTAAATGAAGCGATTCGTACAGCACAATTTGTCCGCAATAGCTGTTTGCGCTATTGGATGGACAACAAAAAAATAGATAAGTACGATTTAAACAAATATTGTGCTGTATTGGCTCATAACTTCCCGTTTGCCGACGAACTTAACTCTCAAGCTAGACAAGCTAGCGCCGAACGAGCCTGGTCTGCTATCTCCCGATTTTACGAGAACTGCAAAAAGTCAATTCCAGGTAAAAAAGGATATCCACAATTTCAGAAAGACTGTCGCTCAGTTGAGTATAAATCAACTGGTTGGAAACTTGCGGATGACAGAAAAACCATAAAGTTTACCGACAAAAAAGGAATTGGCAAACTCAAGTTGAAAGGCACACGCGACTTGCACTTTTACCAAATTAGCCAAATAAAACGGGTAAGATTGGTAAAGCGTGCAGACGGCGTGTACGTTCAATTCTGTGTCGATGTCGATCGAAAGGAAAACACGGAGCCTTCTGGAAATACCATCGGATTAGACGTAGGATTGAAAGAATATTACACCGATTCTAACGGAGTGATGGTTGAAAATCCGAGATTCCTCCGAATAGGTGAAAAACTTCTTAAGCGTTCATCACGTCGTGTATCTAGGAAAGTAAAACCTTCAAAAAATAGAGGCAAAGCTAGACAGATTTTAGGTAAGCGCCATCTCAAAATAAGTAGGCAACGCAAAGACCACGCTGTGAAATTAGCGCGGTGCGTAGTTCAGTCTAACGACTTGATAGCTTAGGTCGATTTGAGAATTAAAAATATGGTGAAAAATCATTGTTTAGCTAAGTCAATTAACGATGCTTCTTGGTATCAGTTCCGTGTCTGGATTGAATACTTCGCTAAAGTATTTGAAAGAGTTACGGTTGCGGTAAATCCGCAATACACTAGCCAAGAATGCTCTAGCTGCGGTGCAATTGTCAAGAAAACGCTATCCACGAGGACGCACGTTTGCAAGTGTGGATGCACTCTTGATAGGGATGAAAACGCAGCTAGAAATATCCTGAGTCGAGGATTGGGTACGGTAGGGCATACCGGAACCCTTGCGCTTAACGCAAGCAACGCTTTGGGAGAATTGACCTCTACTCTGGCTGGAGAAATCCTGTCCGCAGCACGTTAGCTCTATGAACAAAGAATCCCCACGCCTTTAGGCTGGGGAGTGTCAAAATATATCTACAACTAATAGGAAGCGCGACCATGACAGCAGTCGTTCCCACCCTCAAAAAATCTGAAATCGTATACCCTAGCGCTGATGGAGAACCAGTGGCAGAAACTTACGACCATCTTTACGCAATTGTAACTACTTTAGAAGTCTTAAAACAATACCTCGCAGACCGTCGAGCTACTGTTTTAGCAAATCAATTTTTATACTACGCTCAAGGTTTCCCAAAAGTCCGCGTAGCACCTGATGTGATGGTAATTTTTGATGTAGAACCGGGTGGCAGAGATAATTACAAAATCTGGGAAGAAGGCCAAGTGCCGAAAGTGATTTTTGAAATGACATCACTAAGCACGCAGTCGGAAGATAAACTCATTAAAAAAGACTTGTACGAAAGGTTAGAAGTTCAGGAATACTGGTTATTTGACCCGAAAGGTGAATGGATTTCTGAAAAATTGCGCGGGTATCGACTGGGGGTAGAGGGGTATCAAGTAATTACAGATAATCGCAGCGAAGTATTGCAACTACGTTTAGAAATAGAAGGAAAACTGATTGGGTTTTATCGGGAGGATAAGGTCGAGAAATTATTGATTCCTGATGAATTGGCTTCAGCTTTAAAGGCGGAACGGCAACGTGCAGAAGCGGAAAGTCAGCGTGCAGAATCGGAAAGTCAACGTGCAGAAGTGGAAAGTCAGCGTGCTGCTGAACTCGAATCTTTGCTAGCGCGTTATCGAGAGCAGTTTGGAAAATTGCCATAGGAGAAGTCCATAGATTGCAGGTTTATGGGGTACATTCAATATCCCCGTAGGGACACGGCTTTACCGTGTCTCTACAGAAGCTGGTACCTACATACCTGAAAAGTGCTGTATTAACCTACTGGGTTGCAGCAAAAAAGTTTATAATACATTATCGATAACTAATAGGAAGCGCGACCATGACAACAGTCGTTCCCACCCTCAAAACTTCTGAACTCGTATACCCTAGCGCTGATGGAGAACCAGTGGCAGAAACTTACGACCATCTTTACGCAATTTTAACCACTTTAGAAGTCTTAAAACAATACCTAGCTGACCGTCGAGCTACTGTTTTAGCAAACCAATTTTTGTACTACGCTCAAGGCTTCCCAAAATTGCGCGTAGCACCTGATGTGATGGTAATTTTTGATGTAGAACCAGGTGGCAGAGATAATTATAAAATCTGGGAAGAAGGTCAAGTGCCGAAAGTAATTTTTGAAATCACATCACCAGCTACAAAGTCGGAAGATATCATCAATAAAAAAGAATTGTATGAGGGGATAGAAGTTCAAGAATATTGGTTATTTGACCCTAGAGGTGAATGGATTCCTGAACAATTGCGCGGGTATCGATTGGGGGAAGATGGGTATGAATTAATTGGAGATAGTCGCAGCGAGGTATTGCAACTGCGGTTGGAAATAGAAGGAAAATTGATTGGGTTTTATCGGGAAGATAAGGTCGAGAAATTATTGATTCCCGATGAATTGGCTTCAGCTTTGCAAGCAGAACGGCAGCGGGCTGCTGAACTCGAATCTTTGCTAGCGCGTTATCGAGAGCAGTTTGGAGAATTGCCGCAGGATAACGGCTAAAGATGCAGGGGTGCGATCGCACTTCAAGCCCGTCGATCGCACTTCTAATTCTCCGGTAAATTGTTAGTTGAAGTCCTTGACAAATGTCAAGTTTTGTGTTATGGGGTCGCATCTCAAATTTTAAATCGGTGAGGGGCGATCGTTTTGCGATCGAACTTGGGCATTCTAGATATAGGTACTGTGTAAGTGCCTGGAAACCTTCTAGGCAAAGGATTGACGATGGAAAGTACGCAGAAAAAATCTGGTGATGGTCTGGTTAATAAGCGCGATCGAATTAAGCAGATTTTTGCGTTAGTGTCAATGGTTTCGTTTGGTGGTTCGGCAATTTTTGGTATTGTCAGTCTGTTCAGCAGCGGTTTGAGCAGTCAGCACCAGCAAAAGCAGGCTGCGGTGGCTGTGTCTCAGGAGTCTTTGCTGGCGGCGCAGGAACGGGGATATTTAACTGTTTTGCAGCGGGAACCGCAGAATCAGACGGCTCTGGAGGGGTTGGCAAATGTGCGGTTGCAGATGAATAATCAGGTGGGGGCGATCGCTCCTTTGGAGAAGTTGGTTAAGCTGCATGGCGATCGGGCTGATTATAAGGTATTGTTGGGGCAGGTGAAGGGGAAGAAGTAGCGGAAAGGGCGATTCCCACAAAAAGTTAACACTTAGAAAATTCTGAGTAAAATAGAAATAAATGGTTATAAGTCAACATATACTTTTGTATTCAGATGATCCAGGAATAGGGGGAAGTGCACGATACGATCACTCAATTCTATGTGGTTTAGCAACGTCAGGATACCAAGTCTCTTATGTAAACTCCGAGACATCCAGCCCAATGATAACTTGCCAAAAAAAGCTGGGGATTCAACATTGGTGGCTGGATTTCAATACAGTTAATGAGTTTGGACGTACCTTGACCAATCCATCCGATGCTCAAAGAATTTTATCTAGTGCTAAACCAGATCTAATTGTCTTTAGTGATGCCTGTCCCCTATCTAATTTTGCAGCTAAGCAGGTAGCCATTCAACTTAGAATTTCCTACATTACTGTTGTAGGTTTTGCAGCTCCCTATCTAGCCGAGCGATTTACTGACTACTTAGAAGAAGTGGCACATCATTATGAGGAAGCTAAATTTGTTTTGGCAATCGCCAGCGAAACTTTGAATTTACTGCATGAACTATTTAGGCTTCCTAAAGATAAGGGAGAAGTTATTTACTGGGGACGACCTAGTGAGTATTTTGAAACTCCCAAGGCAGCAACTCGACAACGCCTACGCCAAGAATTTGATATTCCTTTAAATGCTGTGGTTTGTTTTACGGCTGCTCGCTTAGATCCGAGGAAAGGATTTGAATATCAGATAGAAGCCATTAAACAGCTTCATCAAAGCTCAGTATGGTCTAAACTTTACTTTGTTTGGGCTGGTTTTGGAGCTTTAGAAACTCAGCTCAGGGAGACAGTAAAGCAACTAGGAGTAGACACGCAAGTTAAAATATTAGGACAGCGATGGGATATTTCAGACTGGATGGATGCTGCTGATATTTTTATTTTGCCTTCCGTATTAGAATCATTAGGGCTAGCTATTATAGAGGCGATGGCAAAAGGACTCCCAGTAATAGCTTCAGCAGTTGGTGGAATTCCCGAAGTTTTGGGCGATACTGGCAAACTACTTCCCGATCCAAAAATAGATTCGCAGGGCACAGTTAGAGATTTAGTTAAAACAGTTAGTGCTTGGTGCGCGAATTCAAAATTACGTCTGTCAATAGGTCAGTCTTGCAAAAAGCGAGCCGAAAATATGTTTAGGGAAGAACAAATGGTCACAAATACTATTGAAGTCATTGAACGTGCTTTATTACCAATCAGAGATTATGTTTCACCAGGTCTATCAATAATTCTGCCTGATAAATGCTTTCCAAACATGATCGTAGCAGACCCAAAAACTTGTCCTTGGCCATACCAGCGTCAGGGTATTCCTCACAACTGGTATGTGGACAGGCGCTTTCCAGATGTAGGATTTCAGAATAGAGATGAAGCCCATATTCTTTACAATACAGCTTTGAAATTTCAGGGAAAAAGAGCTCTAGAAATAGGGTGCTTTATGGGTTGGTCAACTTGTCATTTAGCACTGGGAGGAGTTGAGCTAGACGTTATCGATCCTTTGTTGGGAAGAGCAGATTTTTATGAAAGTGTAAGCAATTCGCTTCAATGCGCTGGCGTGCTGAACTCAGTTAATCTAATAGCTGGCTTTAGTCCACAGAAAGTAGAAGAATTAACAACTCAATTACAACGTCGTTGGTCATTAATTTTTATTGATGGAGAACACGCTGCTCCCGGTCCCCTCCAAGATGCTATTGTTGCTAATAAAGTTGCCGAAGCAGACGCTATAGTTTTATTTCACGATTTACCATCTCCTGATGTCGCCCAAGGCTTAGATTACCTAAGACAAAATGGATGGAATACAATGGTTTATCAAACAATGCAAATCATGGGTGTGGCTTGGCGAGGGAATGTAGAGCCTGTTAAACATTTGCCAGACCCCAAAGTTAAATGGCACTTGCCAGAGCACATAAAACATTATTCTGTCAGCGGTATATCACCTCAGTTTCTTACTGGACTCTCTAGCTATGTTGAGCAATACCAGAAAGATTCCTCAGAACAATCTGTATTAGCTGATCTGCGTCAAACCAGAAAAAATATCGCTGAACTGTGGCTTAATACAGCAGATGTTCTGCTTGAAAGTGTCTACTTGAGCGACATCGGTAAAGGTCATCAACTAATACTAGGTAGTGGAATTTGCAATCAACCTCTAACCACAAGTGAACAGACTTTTGTGGGCGAGCTAGTAACCATAATTTCTTCTAAAGGATTTGACAATCCAAAAGCTATCCAGTGTGTACTAGCTGGAATGCTCTATGTCAATGCTTATCATTTATCCCTTCCACAGGATCTCCCTCGCATTCCTCATTGGCTCCTCAACGACTATCTGAAATTTATACTTAACTGTCGCCCATATTTTCAAGAAATTGGCGAGGCAGATAGTTACTGCAAATATATGCAGGAAATAGTAAATTACTTACACCGATCTATTTTTACGAATCCAAATTCTGATTTTTGGCATAATGTAGCTAGTCAATTTTTACAAATCACATCCTTCATACCTCTTTATTTTAATGAAGTTAATCTTAAAGACCTTTATATTAAACGTTCGGAAATTACAGCATTTGCTCTCAAAGAAGAAGGACAGGAAGTTGACTGGGAATTTGCTGAGCGCTCTTTAACCAGAAAAAAAATTCGGCTGGGTATCCTGGCTTCACATTTCACGCCAGCAGCGGAAACCTTTGCCTCACTGCCTGTGTATGAGTATATCAGTCGAGATTTTGAAGTTATTTTGTATTCCTTAATTAGCAATGGGCATCCCCTAGAGGAATATTGTCAAAGCTGCGCTAATTCGTTTAAGCTGCTGCCTAAAAATTTAAATGAACAGGTCAAATTAATTCGGGAAGACGACCTAGACATATTGTTTATTGCCACAAATGTGACAGCAGTCACTAACCAAATATATCTACTAGCACTGCACCGAATGGCAAGAATTCAAGTAACCAGTGTTGCCTCAGTAGTAACCACAGGAATACGGAATATAGATTATTATATTTCTGGTAAATTGACCGAATCGTTTGAAAATGCAGAACAGCACTACCAGGAGGAATTATTAAAACTTGATGGTTCTGCACATTGCTTTAGTTATGGAAACGATCAAAATCTAGCTAGTACAAAAGTAAATCGGGAAAGCATCGGTATAGCAGAAGACGCAGTAGTTTTTATCTCAGGAGCTAACCTGTTTAAAATTATTCCAGAGTTGCGTAATACTTGGGCCAAAATAGTAGCTGCTGTCCCGAACTCAGTGTTAGTTCTTTATCCGTTTGGGCCAAACTGGTCCAATTCTTATCCCAAGCAAGTCTTTATAGAGAGTCTAAATGCAGCCTTTTTACAGCACGGTGCAGATCCAGATAGTTTGCTGATATTAGACCCTACACCTGTACCAAACCGATATGATATCAAAGAATACCTGAAGCTGGCAGATATATATCTTGATTCCCATCCCTTTTCAGGAACAACATCTGTGATTGACCCCTTGGAAGTTGGTCTACCTATAGTAGCAAGACAAGGAGCTTGCTTCCGCTCTGCAATGGGTGCAGCACTTCTACAACAACTAGGCATACCAGATTTAGTTGCCGAAAGTGAAGAGTCTTACATCGAATTAGCGATCGCCCTCGGAACTCACCCTGAATTTAGCCACCAAAAGAGTGCTCAGATTAAGCAAAAAATGCAGGGAAATCCGGGATTTCTAGACAGCCGCTCTTACTCCGCTGAAATCGGCAGGCTGTTCCAAGAAATTTTCAGAAAATACCAGTCAAATGCTCTGACTACAAGACTAAATTTGAGAGATATAAATCTGATTATTTTTCCAGACTGGAGTCAGCCAGAAGAATTACTGTTACCAGGTTTAGCCAGTGCGATCGCAGCGGTCGCAGTTCATCCAGATAAGAGCCAGATAACTCTACTTGTAGACAACAGCAATATTTCTGATGAAGATGCTAATCTAGCTTTATCTAGTGTTGCCATGAATCTTCTTATGGAAGAAGATTTAGACGTTTCTGGTGGTCCTGAAATTGCACTCATCGGAGAGTTTAGCAAAATCCAGTGGGAAGCTCTAATGCCTCGCCTTCACGCTAGAATCGTCTTGGAAAATGAGAACAGAGAGGCGATCGCTCAAGCTAAGGCAGAAAATCTTGCCCTATGGCAAATAGACAGTTTGTAGGCAATGAAGAGCTGAGAAACTTAGAGAACGAACTCAATACCTACGTTTTTGAAAAATATGGATGATCAAAGATTTTTCGAGCAACTCCCTAGCTTGTATGAAAACTGGGAACAAGGTTTAGCCTTTCCCAAGTCGGATCGGTTTCAGAAAATCCTGAATCAAGTGACAGGTATGACAACAGCAAATGTTATGCAGTTGCTCAATTTTGCGGTGGAATGCCTGGAACCTAATGAGGTTTACTGTGAAGTGGGATGCTTCCAAGGTGCAAGTTTAATTGCAGCCCTTCTGGATCATCCAGAGCGCATGGCTTATGCAGTGGATAACTTTTCGGAATTTGATACTTTTGGGGATAGTTTTGAAAAATTGACGGAAAATTTATCAAGTTTCAATTTGTCAGATCAAGTCTTTTTTTGTAATCAAGAGTTTGAAGAGTTTTTCTCTGATCTGGGTGGACTTGAGACAGAAGATAAAATTGGTTTTTATTTTTATGATGGCTCCCACGACTACCGATCGCATTTAATGGGATTACTTTTGGTAAGACCTTTCCTGGCTGAGCGAGCGATTATTCTTGTCAGCAATAGCAATTGGTCAGCCCCGCAACAAGCTAACTACGATTTCCTCGCTGCTCATCCTCAATGCCAGTTACTTTTAGATAAGGCGGACGGCGATGATGATAATTATAAAATTTGGAACGGCGTGCAACTTTTTGTTTGGGATGGGACTAGAAAGCATCGAGAAGATGGGGAAACTTTCGGAGCAAGACGAAATAAAGAAGTCATTGCATCCTTAAATAAGCTGCAAGAAGCAGAGCGCAAAAAACAGATAGATACTCTCCATAACGAAGCCGTAGAATTGCATTGTTCTGGTGCAATAACACCGATAAATAAGGGTAAGCTTGTCAATACAGAGAATGAAGAATCATTTTTATCATTGTCAAACGAAAATCTGAAAAAAGCAGAGAAAAAATACCAAGAAGTTTTGCGACTGGAACCAGGAAATGCAGATGCTTGGCTCCATTTGGGTACGCTTTATTACATGAAAGAGCAATATCAAGATGCACTATTGTTACTGATCAAGTCTATAGAGATTGACCCGTTAAAAACTATCAGGCATTACAATTTGGGTGTGGTGCTAGAAGCTGTTGGCGATCGCTCGCAAGCTATTCGAGCTTATCAAGAGGCGATTAAACTCGATCCTCAGAATATCCAAGCTTATAACAATTTAGGTAATATCCTTGCACAAGCGGGTGAAATCGAGCAAGCTGAATCAGTTTATCGTCAGGCGATCGCAGCTAATCCAGAACACTTTGGTGGCTATCTGAATTTGGGCAACATTCTGATGTTGCGGCAGCAAATTGATCGGGCGATCGCAGCCTATGAAACAGCCCTTAGACTCCAGCCACGCTATCCTGACATTCTCAATAATCTAGGGCTAGCATTTGAAGCTAAAAATGATAAAGCCCAAGCTTCTTCCTACTTAGGATATGCTTTTTATCGACAGAATAAACATGAAATAGCGATTAATTACTTTCAAAAGTTTCTCGAAATTCAAACTGGAGATAGAGATTTTTATATAGCCTTGGCTGACTGCTATCAATTAACGAATCAATATGATGAAGCTTTGAAAGTGTATGAAGATAGCATCAGTTTATACCCGCAGGACGAGAACCTTTACTTTTCATGGATATTAACCTTGCAAAAGGCTGGGCGAACCCAGGAAGCGATCGCAGTGGCTAGCAAGGCCTCACAACTGCTCCCAAATGCTTTACAACTGAAGCGAGAAGCAGAACTCCTACTGCCTGTAATTTATGAATACCCAGAAGAAATTAAGTTTTATAGGCAACGATTTACTCAGGGATTGCAGAATTTTAGTCAGGAAATCTCCTTAGACACTGCTGACATGAAAAAGAATTCTTTCAGGGGAATCAGTTGCTATCAAAACTTTCTACTTCAATACCAAGGTAGTAACGACTTAGAGTTACAAAAACAGTACGGAGAGTTAGTTCATAGAATCATGGCTGCTAACTATCCCCACTGGGTATTGCCCCGCCCAATGCCTACCCTCAACCCAACAGAGAAAATTCGGATTGGTTATGTTTCTCATGGTATGCGCGGAAATGGGGTAGGCAAACTTTTGCTTGGCTGGCTTCGCAACTGCGATCGCCAGCAATTTGATGTGTATTGCTATCACATTAATCCCGAACAGGACGCCCTAACTGAAAAATTTCGAGTTTATAGCGACGTTTTTCATCAGATTGGAAACGATCTAGAAGGCGTTTGTCAACAAATTGTCTCAGACAAATTGCACCTCCTGGTTTTTGTAGAAATTGGGATGCACCCGCAGATGATACAAATGGCAGCATTGCGACTTGCACCCATCCAATGTGCGAGCTGGTTACATCCAGTTACGTCGGGTCTGCCAACGATAGATTACTTCCTATCTAGTGAGGCAATGGAACCAGAGAATGCTGCGGAACATTACTCTGAACAACTAATCCGCTTGCCTAAGTTAGGAATGTCTTGTACTAAACCAATCATTCCTACACAGACAAAAAAAAGAGCGGATTTTCAACTGCGCGATGACGCGGTAGTGTATCTATCCTGTCAAACTCTGTCTAAGTATCTCCCGCAGTATGATTATATCTACCCAGAAATTGCTCAAAAAGTACCTCAATCTCAGTTTGTCTTCGTAGCTCACCAAAGCCCCCTGATTACTGAGAAATTACAGCAACGTCTTAAACAAGCTTTTGCTAAGTATGGCTTGAAAAATGAAGACTACTGCATCATTTTACCCAGGCAAACTGTCATTAGTTACTGGCAACTTAATCTACTTGCAGATATTTTCCTAGACACCTTTAGTTGGTCGGGAGGCATTACTACCCTCGAAGCGATCGCTTGTAATTTGCCCATCGTCACCTGTCCTGGGGAATTGATGCGCGGTCGTCAATCCTGTGGGATGCTAAACATACTAGGTCTAACAGATACGATTGCCCAAGATGAGGCAGAGTATATTGACATCGCTGTAAAATTGGGATTAGATGCGGAATGGCGACGGACTCTCTCGCAGCAAATGAGCGATCGCCATGCTAATCTCTACGAAGACGTAACCTGTGTCAAAGCGCTTGAGCAGTTCTACCGACAGGTTGTGGAAGACAAGCTAATAACTGATGCCAAAACACCGCCGCTATTGTCAACAGCTAAGAAAAAAGTTCTCCATGTTGGCTGCGGGCCTTATTCCAGATCGGGCTTGCATGAGACTTTCAAAACTGATGAATGGCAGGAAGTGCGGCTTGATATTGACCCAAATGTAAAGCCAGATATTATAAGCTCTATTACAGATATGAGTCCTGTGCCCAGCCAGTCGGTTGATGCAATCTGGTCATCCCATAATATTGAGCATATCTATCCACACGAAGTGCCGATCGCCTTAGCTGAATTTTACCGCGTACTGAAGCCTGGTGGATTTGTTTTAATCACCTTGCCAGATATCCAGAAAGTAGCAGAGTATGTAGCTCAAGGGAACTTAGAGGAGCCTATCTACCTTTCTCCTGCTGGCCCAATTGCTGCAATTGATATTCTCTATGGTTTGGGTACAGATCTCGCCAAAGGTAAATACTACATGGCACATCGCACAGGTTTCACCCAGGAAAGCCTCGCTCAGAAAATGCAGCAAGTTGGTTTCCATCCCGTTGAAGTCCGCAGTGAAAACCTCAATCTTTGGGCAACAGCTTATAAGAATAAGCCTATTGAATGACAAAATATCATTCTGTACTGTTCTTTGATTAAAAAATATAAGTGGCTTTCTGCTAATAATTAGCCTTAGCAGAACGCTCCCAAGTTTGTTCGTATAATTCCCGCGCGGCTGGGTGCAAAAGATCCCAATCTAAAACCCCCTTCAACACTTGCATCAACAGCTCAGAATCTACGTCAGCCGATTCCTTTGACCTCAAAATATCGATGACACCGAGAGAATATAGCTCCTCTCCCTCATACCTTCCAAGCAACATAGACAGATCGATCAAGCGCAACAGGTTATTAATCTCTGTAGGACAAATCTCCCGCAGATGCTGCCGGATTATCCATGTCCCTGGATAGTCGCCCAAAGCCTGTCGCCGCTTCGCTTCCACTTCTAATACCTGCATTAGTTCTGTTGTCCACAAATCAACTTGCTCCCCATTCCCTTCCGTCATCCCTAACAGCCAAGTCGTCTGAGCTTCTGCCTCTTGTCCCTGCAACAGCAATGTCAACCCCAAATGCCAGTGGAGGGACTTATTCTCCGGCTCTGCCTGAATTGCCTGCTCATATAAGTTTGCAGCTTTAGTGTAATCTCCTTGAATCAAACATTCATACCCTTGCTGGTCCAAAGTGGTAGATTCACTCAAAGCAGTCTTTTGTAACAACTTGAGTTCTGTTAAATTTTCTATATGTGTAATTAATTCTTTTCGATAACATTTGAGGTGGATTTTCAGTTCTTCTTCTTGCTCTTGGTTGGCACAGTAGCGATTACTGGTTCTGAAGCAACCCGATTCCTTGACAAAAGCTATATCTACTTGCCATAATGCTGCGTCTAATGGGCGATAGGTAGGGTCAACAATATCGTAGATTACAAATCCATGTGATTTCATAAAATTGACTATCTCATAAATTTTTCCGAAGAGAGCTGCTTCTATAATCAAATAATCTGTAGCCTCAAGAACTTGAATAGCCCCTTCTAGCACATCTAGTTCTCTGCCATCTACATCTATTTTGATTAAGTAAGGATCTTCTAATCGGTGTTCTCTACAGATTTCATCTAGGGTAATAGCTCGTACAGTCCTTAATTCTAAATCTTCAGAATCAGCCCCCTCACAAGAGTCAGAAATTGAAGAGTGTATTAAATTGGGATGAATTTCGAGCGTAACAACACCAGATTTCTTGCTCGCAGCAGCAATGATGTACTCTGCCCGCTCAAGAGTTTTACATAGTTGTGCGAGATAAGGTTCGTTCTCTTGGATGGGTTCAATCAGAAAATGGCTGGATTTAGGAAAAACTTTATAAAGTTCAAATGTTCCTAATGCAGCACCCACATCAATAACTGTTTTAGGTTCAAAGCCCAGTTGCTTTACATTAAATAATGACCAAGCCATTGAATCTCTCCGAATTATATCATCGGTCATAGCTACTTGAAGCCTCACTATTATTAGAAGTAAAGAATTGAATGGTTAATTACAAGAATCTAAGTATTTTTGCCACATTTGCTCATAAGCTTTCTCCATTTCACGGGTAAATTGTTTCCCATTCCACAGAGGTGCTGTTTGCCGTGACTGCCGTAATTTCCAAGCTATTTGTTGTCGCAGAGAAGAATCTTTTCCTAAACGAACTCCCCATTCCACATATTCTTCATCTGTCCAAGCAATTCCCTCACTCACACCTGCATTCACCATCATCGTATAGCTATTGCGACTAGAGAACTGCTGTCCTACGCGGGTTACTATAGGAATACCCATCCACAGGGTTTCCATTGTGGTTGTAGCTCCGTTATAAGGATAAGTATCGAGTACCACATCAGCAATAGCTAGGTTGGCTCGGTGAATTTCCTCTGAAGATACCAAGGGAAGAAATCGCAAACGATCCCCAGCCACACCCTCAGATTCTGCAATCTTAATAAAAAAGTTTTGGAGGGCTTCTTGATCCGCTAAGCCTTTAACAATGAAGTAGCTATTGGGTACTGCTTGCATAATTTGCATTTGCAGCCGTACCGTATTCGGATTGTATTTATATCCTCTCTGAGCGCTCAGATATATAACAGCATCACTAGGAATATTCAAATTATCCCGACGCAGCGTTGGCACACCTACCTCAAAACCATCTACTGCTATGTAAGTTTGAGGTAAACGCCAGATCTTTTCCGTGTAGTAATCCTGAGCGGATTCTGGTAAAACGTAAGGATCGGCAATGTAGTAATCAATTGCTGGTACTCCTGAAGCATCCCAACCAAGCCAGGTGACTTGTACGGGTGCTGGTTTCATTGCCATAATCTCAGAAATATTATTCAGAGTCAGACTATCGAGATCGATCAAAATATCAATCTCATCTTTGTTAATCAGTTCTGCTATCCCACTACTATCTAACGCCAATTTATACGCCTTGTCAGATTGACTAATATACCATTCTTGCAAAGGGTCATCTGTCTGTTCCGAACTTAATAAATAAGTATTAATTTCAAAAACATCGCGGTTATGATACTGAAATAACCACCGGGCTAAATGCCCGACAGAATGCTTGCGGAGACAATAGGAAATATATCCAATCTTTAAACGTTTAGTAGAACCTTTATATTTCGGATTATAAAAACGTTTTTGGCGATATCGCTCTACTTGCTCTTTCGCATATTTTTCTATATTTTTTTGACAAATTTGACCAATTTGGCTCCTAATTATTCCATTCTCTTCAGGACTATCCTGAAAGTACGGAAAGAAAAAACAAGAACTAAATAAGCGGATTGTCGCGCTGGAGGTAAGGGATGAAGGTTGTTCTTCGTGTAAAGCAGCAAGTAGAGATTTATGACTCTCCATGACCGAACAAAACTCATCCCAATAACCACCCGCGCTCATTAAACCACGCATAATCAGATGATTCGCATAAACTTTATCCGCTAAATTATCTATGACTGAATAACATAACTTTGCAGTTTCAATTCCTTTAGAATATTCACAAATATCTTGATAAAGACAAGACAGAGTTCGTAATAATTCTGGGTCCTTTGGTTCTAAACATAATCCTAGTTCAGTAAAACGTGTCGCTAGAACAAATTGCTTGGCTGAGTAAGCGGTAGTATAAACAAACTTTATCAAATTATCTAAAAAAGGAAGGCTTTCTTTAACATAAGGGAGACAGGCTTCTGTGAAATTTAAAGAGGATGGGTGAAGAGGAGCCTGTTCTAAAACATTTTTCCATACTTGTAGTAATAATTCCGAATCGGTGGTGGTTCCAGCTTCAGATTTGAGCAGATCAATTACACCTAGCTCATTCAATTCATCCCCTGTATATCTGCCCAGTAAGGTGGATAAACCAATTAAATGCAACAGATTGTTAATATCATTGGGGTTAACTTCCCTGATATGCTGCCGGATTACCCAAGCTGATGAATAATCTGCTAGCTCTAGCCGCCGTCGCTCAGCTTCAGCTTGTAGCACCTGTATCAAATCTTCTACCGATTGTTCGATTTCTTCGCCACTCCCCTCAGGCATTGCTAACAGCCAAGTTGTTTGAGCTTCTGCTTCTTGTCCCTGCAACAGCAAAATCAATCCTAAGTGCCAGTAGTACGACTTGACGCTAGGTTCTACAGTAATTCCTGCTTCATAGAGTTTTGCAGCTTGAAGATAATCACCAGCTCGGAAATATTGAGCAGCTTGCTCCTGCCAATCTGATGCCATAACCGACAAATTTTGGTCAACCATAGGGTGAGCCTACATCTAAAAAATTCTCTGAGAAATCAACCTGAGTATTACTAAATAAACCAAAGCGGATAGTACACAAAGGACTACCCGCTTCTTGCTTTTTCCTAACAAAGGAGTCGTAACGTTGGCACTCAGGAATTACTTGGTAACTTGTGTCATGGTACCAGCACAGCCGACCGTGGCGCCATCAGCAGTACCTACTACTGCCGTACCCGTTGTGGTACTTTCGCAGAGAATAGATTGAGTACCTTTTGCTTCTCCCGACGGAACTAAACCTACAGTTCCAGCATATCCCTTAAGAGCAGCAAGTGGTGTTGCAAGAACATGAGCTCCATTTTCACCTGCGAGCGAGAGTGTGTATGTGAAGTTAGTGGTTGAAGTTTTCAGACCAAGACCCAAGGAAGTCATTTGATCGGTAAACTTGCTAGTTTCTGCATAGACTGCTTGTTGAGCTTTGTTAACTGAGCTAGCGTACTGCTTACCTTCAGATTGCTTCGCTTTGTTTGCTTGGCTGAGGAAGGAAGGCAAAGCGATCGCCGACAAAATACCGATAATGATAATAACAACCAGCAGTTCAATCAGGGTGAAACCTTGATCCTGTCTTTTTTTGTTGATGTGTTGCAGGAACTTGGCTTTAAGTTCAGTCTTCATAAGTCTTTTCTCCTTGAGGGGTGGGATGCTCGATTTCTAACTCTTATATGTAACTTACCCAGTTATCGGCACTTTAATATCACCCCACACTATTTTTTTTTTCAACTCCTAGCTCTAAGGCTCCAAAAGGACGTACAGAAAGACTTCCAGCCCGATCAACAGTTCCTTGACTTCCGAGGAGGCCGTCTCCTCGCTAACAGGCTCTAGGTTAACACCGATCTGGGAGCGGATTTGGAGCCACTGCTCCACCAGGGACACCAAAGACTGCGGCCCCTCCCACAGAGGTAGCAAGCAAGCAGCTATTATACAGTCGATCGCCACCGGCGCTAGAGTTGGGACAATAATATAACGACTAATCTCAAACGGCGTCTGGCTGTCAATGCAATTAATCAAGTCTTCCCTCACCTGGGAAGTCATCAGTTGAGGGTGCAGGTGAACCCGTGCTTCCCGCCATTGAGCCTCCGTCCATTCCGCCACGGGCAGAAAATCCTGATCCCGATCGGGATTGCCGCACCAGAAATCAAACAAACGGTGCAGAGGATGTAACAAGTCAAATAAGTGCAGTCGCTCTTCCACAGAAGCTTCTGGCAGACTCATCGCCAAAAACGGAGGCAAATCATCTGCATCTTTGAACAAATCCATCAATTCCCACCTGCGCCAAGCCACCATACTGATAAACTCTAAATCAGCAGCCCTCAACATGGCAAACAGTTCAGGCACGCTACAGCCTTTGTCACCCAACAATAAATAGTTTGCCATAATCCATCCCTCATCCTGCGCGAGAGTGGCATTCCACCCAGCCGTCTTGAGCCATATTTCATCTCTCAAGGCTTCCATAGTCTCCCGGACTATTTCTATCTCCAATTCTCCCGGACTTCCATCCATTAATCCCATTGCTTTGAAAGCAGCTTGAGCGCGAAATATTCCCGCTCTACCATTTGAACTGTGTAGGTTTGTGCGGATGATGCCATCGCGAGCTAGAACAGATTTCATCGCTTGCAATCCAGCAATAGCATCTGGCAAGAGATACAGAACTTCGTCAGCATTGATATAGTCAAACTGTAACCCTAAACTCGGTAATTCTTCTATTTTGATAGCATAAAATTCGGCATTTTCAAATCCGTGATATTGCAAGCGGTGGCGGGCTAATTTAACTGATTCTTCTGATAAATCAATTCCCACAATTTTAGATCCCGGATTAGCTTGAGCCAAAACTAAGGATTTGTAGCCACTACCGCATCCCGCATCCAGAATCAGTTTGCCTTCTGTCTTGACAACTTTCCGATTTCTGAAGTAGTAAGCAGTTACAAGATTATGAAGGTAGAGCAATTCATAGTCAGACTCAGGAGATTTTTCGAGAGGAATTCTCGGAAAAGGGGCATAGTCAAATTGCTGGCGAATTTTCTCGATTAAGTCAGATTCTTTATTTTCCATTATGAATAAGTCCTGATGCTGGTAAATGAGGTTACGGCACTTCCTATTCTAAAATGGAAAGGAATGTTATCCCCAACTGATCGCCCGCCCACCCGCAACACATACTTGCAATAATAGTCTGAAAACCAGATTATATAACCAACCACGACTTCCATGAACACCAACATCAGCCCCATCCTCAAAGTATTCACCCTCTCCGCCGCCCTTTCCCTCGCCATCAAGTACGCAGGGCCTAGCTTATCCATACCCTCTACCGACTTCAACGCCCTCATCGCCATCCTTTCCCCCAGTCTGATCGTAGCTGCTATCCTCGGCTGGCGGGCATCGCAACAGCAGTAGAGAGGCGATCGAGAGTGCGATCGATCTAAACTTAGTCTAAAGACTATGCCAAAAACTCAATTCCTGCCTGTTTTCCCGTACAGCTATCAAAACCAAACTCAAGGCACTCACCATGATTCAAACCATAACAGAATTAGTAACATTTGATGAATTCATAGACTGGTATCCTGAGAATTCAGAACACCACTACGAATTACACAATGGAGAAATTGTTGAAATGCCAAAAGCAACAGGAAAACATTCTAAAGTGGCCGGTTTTACCGCACTGAAGGTAGGAATTGAGATTGAGCGTCTCAATTTGCCCTACTTCATCCCCAAAGAATGCGTCATCAAACCCATGCGGGAGGAATCTGGGTATGAGCCAGATATCATTGTACTCAACGAACAAACTATCGGAAACGAGCCGCGATGGGATAAATCATCAATTATTACAATGGGTTCATCAGTACCTTTAATCGTAGAAGTAACTAGCACTAACTGGGGGGATGATTATGCCCTCAAACTAGAGGCTTATGAATCAATGGGCATCCAAGAATATTGGATTGTAGACTATCTAGGATTGGGCGGCAGACGGTTTATTGGGAATCCCAAACAACCTACTTTTTCAGTTTATCAACTCGTTGATGGCGAGTACCAAGTCAAACTGTTCAGAAATGGCGATCGCATTGAGTCCCCAATTTTCCCCGAATTAAACCTGACGCCAGAGCAGGTGTTCGCCAAAGGCAAATGAGGATTCTGTTTCCTCTGCTGTCAAAGTAGGGTATTTTAGTGAACATAGGAGTCAACTTGAGCTGTGAACTTAGTGCCAGACTGGTGTCTGACGATTAGGACTAGATCCCCCCTAGCCCCCCTTAAGAAGGGGGGAACCGGAAGCGCTCAAAGTCAACCCCTACTCCCCCTCTCCCTTAAGGGGGATTTAGGGGGATCGAAACTCGGTTATAAACGAGAGATACAAAGGGTTATAGTCTTATAATTCCCAATACTCTACTCCCCAATCTCAAATCTCAAATCTCAAATCTCCAACCAAGTCAATCACCCACCGCTAATCGGAGTACCGATATAGCGGGGGCAAGAAATTCGCCTAGTTGACCAGTCTAAGTAAGAGAACACTTCGACACTTCGACTACGCGAGCGTGCGACGCTTCGCTCAGTGGAGCCACTTTTACTACGTTTAGGGCAAGAGTTAAAGACCTACCAGTGGATGCGAAGCTAGTCCACTGCTCTAGAACTCAGAAGTTAAACAGGCTTAAGGGTTAAACCAGTGCTTTTGAGATAGTTACCGACCTTAAACATTGACGAAGCTAACATTACCCCGCAAGGGAGGACTTAAAATGTCTAATTTTGTTTTCGTACTTGATACCCAGAAACGACCACTCAATCCAATAGGACCAGGAATGGCTCGTAAGTTACTAACTACTGGCAAAGCGGCTGTTTTCAAAAGGTATCCATTTACCATAATCCTCAAAGTGGAAGTAATAGCAACTCCAGAACCAATCACCTTAAAAATAGATCCTGGTTCTCAAACTACTGGCATCGCATTAGTGCAAGGTAATCAGGTGATCTGGGGTGCTGAACTAACCCATCGTGGTCAAGCCATCAAAGCAAGCCTTGAGTCCCGTCGCTCAATACGTCGGTCACGCAGAAATCGCCATACTCGCTACCGGAGAGCAAGATTTTTGAATCGCACCCGATCGAAAGGTTGGTTAGCCCCTAGTTTGCAACATCGAGTCGAAACAACTTTGACTTGGGTGAACAAATTAATTAGGTTTGCCCCCATCGGTTCAATTGTTCAAGAACTGGTCAGGTTTGATTTACAACAATTAGAAAATCCTGAAATTTCAGGCATTGAATATCAGCAAGGAGAATTAGCTGGCTACGAAGTTCGGGAATATCTATTGAACAAATGGGACAGGAAATGCGCTTACTGTAGTGTTGAAAATGTACCTTTGCAAGTAGAACATATTCGTCCCAAAGCCAAAGGTGGCAGCGATCGCATTTCTAACCTTTGCCTTGCTTGTGAGAAGTGCAACCTCAAGAAAGGTACTCAGGATGTCGAGCAATTCTTAGCCAAGAAACCAGACGTTCTGAAGTGCATTCTTGCACAAGCTAAACGTCCTCTCAAGGATGCAGCAGCCGTCAACTCTACCAGATGGGCATTGTTCAATCGCCTTAAAGAAACGGGATTGCCTGTTTCGACTGGTTCGGGTGGATTAACTAAGTTCAACCGGACTCGATTGAAACTAGCTAAAACCCATTGGATTGATGCCGCTTGTGTTGGTCAAATTGAATCGTTATCTGTGCTGACAAACAAGCCGTTGTTAATTAAGACGACGGGATACGGTACTCGTCAAATGTGTCGCACGGATAAATTTGGTTTCCCATCTCGCTATGTGCCACGACTTAAGTTTGTCAAGGGGTTTCAGACTGGCGACATCGTGAGGGGCAACTGTTACCAGTGGCAAGAAAATTGGCACGTATGTCGGGCGTGTTGCCGTTAGGTCTAGCGGTTCGTTCAATATCTCCGCAGATACCTTGGTTCAGGGTATTAGTTCCAAATATTGCAAAACCATTCACAAAAAGGACGGATATAACTATGCCTTTTGAGCTGGTTGGTGAATTACTCAACTGTCCCCATCCCTGTTTTTGCTAACGCAAAAATTCACTCAGGGGACGTTTCGCAATTCACCCCCATTCCTCCCAACACCGAGCTGAGTACAGCTATGGTGTGGGTCTCCTGGGGGCTGAGATGAAGCTAGGACAATGGATAGGCTTATTAGCCCTCATCGCATCTTGTTACATCCTGTGGCAAATCAGGCAAGCCCTATTGCTGTTATTTACAGCAGTCGTCTTAGCCACAGCCTTAAACAGGCTAGCACGGTACTTACAGAAATTCCGGCTCAAAAGATCGATCGCCGTACTCTTATCAATTAGCTTCCTAGTCCTGATTTTCGTAGGCTTATTCCTGATCATTGTACCACCCTTTACCCAACAGTTTCAACAACTTACCCAAAGAGCCCCTCAAGGAATAGAAAGATTAAATGAGTGGATAGATCAAATTGAAGCTCGCTTTTCAGGACAATTTGGTCAGCGGCTGCCAAATCTTGATGTTAACGACATCATGCAACAACTGCAACCTTTATTCAACCAACTCGTCGGCGGTGCAGGAGCCTTTGTCGGCAACACATTAGGCGTTATCCTCAGCTTTTTGCTCGTCATAGTTTTGACCTTGATGACATTAGCAGAACCTCTCTCTTACCGCAAAGCATTTATACAACTATTTCCATCTTTTTATCGGCGACGAGTCGATGGCATCTTAGATGAATGCGAAATAGCCCTCGGTCGATGGGTTATCGGCGCTTTAATTAGCATGAGTGTGATTGCTTTTTTGAGCTTAATTGGTCTGTCGGTATTGCAAGTTCCCCTACCGCTAGCTCACGCTGTAGTAGCAGGATTTCTTAACCTAATTCCCAATATAGGCCCCACTCTGAGCGTCATCCCGCCAATGACGATCGCACTTTTAGATTCTCCCTTACAATCAGGTTTTGTCCTAATCCTTTACTTTCTAATTCAACAGTTTGAAAGCAACGTCCTCACCCCCTACGTCATGGCACAGCAAGTATCACTGCTGCCAGCAGTAACATTAATAGCTCAAGTATTCTTCGCCACCTTCTTTGGATTTTTAGGCTTATTGCTAGCCCTTCCCCTCACTGTTGTTGCTCAAGTTTGGATTAGAGAAGTCTTAATTAAAGACATTCTCAACCAGTGGGACACCAATCCCAGAAACCTAGCAGCAATTGATTCTGCTATTCACGAGGAGTACGAAGCTATAGGAGTAACACATAGCAAGCCAGAAAGCAAGCCAGAACAAAAATCAGAAATCCCAAATAATACAGAAATTGATGATCCTGAAAATTCATAAATTATAAGAAATACCCTGAAAACCCTGTGACTTTAGTCCAGGGATGAAAGGGCGTGGCAGGATTTATCCTGCCTGTTCGTAAGTTTCAATATAACATAATGTTTAACCGTCCCCGGACAAATACTTCTAGCAATTGAGACCAAGGTAAAGATTTGTTGAGGATTAATTAACTTGTTAATTCACGATATATACTAAACATAGTATCATAACAGCCAGTAAGTTAAATGTACGCAGTACAAAAAGATGTTTGGCATTTAAAAGGACTCGACAAAACCATTGTCGAACAACTACTAAGATGGTCAAATAATCTGTTTAATGTCGGAACTTACGAAAGTCGGCAACAATACTTTAAGAACCAAAGCGTAGTTAAATATCCAGATTTGTATAAAATCACCAAAACCAACGAAAATTACGGGTTGCTATACTCTCAAGTCGCCCAGCAATCTCTTAAATCTGTCGCGGAATCTTTTACTTCTTTCCGAGCCTTAGAGAAGTTGGCAAATCAAGGAGAAATCCATCAAAAACCGAGACTACCAAGGTACAGAACAAAAGGGGGAATGTACCCCGTTTCATATCCCGGTCAAGCCTTAAAGGTGATTGGAAATAAAGTCAGATTACCCCTGGGGAAAAAAGGAAAAGAATACTTTGGGAAAGATGCGATTTGGGTTCCACTACCTGAACGTATCAAGAATTGCCAGATCGAAGAACTCAGGTTAATCCCTAGAAATGGTGAGGTCTGGGTCGAATATGTCCACGAATCTCTGACTGAGCAAGCTCCTAGTTGCAGCCTGGAAGTAACAGGGGTTCTGGGAATAGATCATGGCATCAATAACTGGTTAACTTGTGTCTCTAGCAATGGTAAACCTTTCATCATTGATGGACATAGACTCAAGTCTTGGAACCAATGGTTTAACAAAGAAAAAGCGAGAGTTCAATCAGAACACGCAATACATAAATTACCCAAAGGTTTTTCGTCAAAAAGATTACAACAGTTGTCGGAAATTCGCACTAGAAGGATGAGAGATGCTGTCAACAAAGCAGTTAGAACCATCGTAGATTATTGCGAAAATCACCAAATTAACGTCTTAGTCTTTGGTTGGAATAAAGGACAGAAGCAAGAAGTCAATATGGGGGTAGTGACTAACCAAAGTTTTGTCCAAATACCCACTGCTAAAGTCAAAGATAGACTCCAACAAGAATGTGACTTAAAGGGGTGGCGATTTGTCGAACAAGATGAATCTTACACATCAAAAGCAAGTTTTTTAGACCGAGACATTTTGCCAGTAAAAGTCGGTGAAAAACCTGACAATTGGCAACCATCGGGTAAAAGAATCAAAAGAGGATTGTACCGTTCTAGCGCTGGGTTGTTAATCAATGCAGACGTTAACGGTGCTGCTAATATCATTAGAAAATCAATCATTTGCCATAGACTCAATTATTGAGAGAGTGGGTAGAGGGTTGCTGACTAATCCTTTGAGAATTAAACTTTGGGCGGATTCATCCCCCAAAGTTTGTCCTTAAGAATCCCCGTGTCTTTAGACCGGGGAGTGTCAATTCAAACAACGAGGTCGATCGCCACTCACAGCATTCCCTCCCTCGACAATCCATCAATCCAAAATCTAAAATCCAAAACCTAAAATTGTATTATGCGATCGATCGACGAAATCAACGATAAAATCAGCCAAGGCAAAGCCACAGTCTGGACAATCGAAGAACTCAAAAACCGAGTCCAAGAAACCAGCATTACCCAAGCCGCCAAAGAAGTCGATGTCATCACCACCGGCACCTTCGAGCCAATGGAATCATCAGGCGCAATTATCAACCTCGGCCACACAGATCCCCCCATAAAAATCCGCCAGTGCTGGCTAGACGGCGTTCTAGCCTACTCCGGCTTCGGAGCCGTAGACCTGTACCTGGGGGCCACCCAAGTAGCCGAAGAAGGCGAAGAATCGCGGGAACGAGGTGGCGGACACGTCATCGAAGATTTGATTGCTGGCAAACCCGTACAATTGCGCGCCCAGGGGCAAGTAACAGACTGCTACCCCCGTGCCTCCTTTGAAACCACAATTACCCGCGATACCATCAACCAGTTTTATTTATTCAATCCCCGGAACGCATATCAAAATTTTATTGTTGGTGTCAACGGGGGCGATCGACCACTATTCACCTACCTAGGGCCCCTACAACCAAACCTCGGCAACGCCGTCTATTCCAGCCTAGGAGCCATGTCTCCCCTGCTAAATGACCCCGACCTCCAACTCATCGGCATCGGCACCCGCATCTTCCTAGGAGGCGCTCAGGGCTACATCACCTGGGAAGGAACCCAACACTTTCCGCTGCAAAAACGCCAGCCCAACCGCACCCCCATCGGCCCGGCCGCCACCCTCGCACTAATCGGCGACGCCAAACAGATGAACTCCAAATGGGTGCGCGGCTGCTACTTCAAAAACTACGGCCCATCGCTGATGCTGGGAGTCGGCATCCCCTTTCCCGTCTTAAACGAAACCGTCGTCGCCAACTGTGCAGTATCAGACAAAAAAATAGTAGCGCCGGTGGTAGATTTCTCTATCCCCCGGCGCGTTCGTCCCACCTTCGGTTCAGTTAGCTATGCCCAATTAAAAACAGGTCGCATTGTCATAGAGGGAAAACCCGTGCGGGCGGCCCCCCTAGCGAGTATGTTTCTCTCCCGACAAGTAGCTTTGGAATTGAAGCAGCAAATTGAAGCTGGTCAATTTACCCTGACGGCCCCAGTTGCTCCTCTACCAGCAGACAGAGTATTTCTGCCACAGGATGTGTGGGGGGCACAAGTCAGACTAGATTGACAATTTTAGATGGGCGATTTACGGCTCAACAGGCTTAGGTTTCTTCACCGGCTTAGCAAGGGGTTCCTTGGGAACTGGGGGCGCTCCGGCTGAGGGCTTGATGTGAGGACGCTCTATAGGAGAACCGTCACCGCGAGGCTGTGGGGTAAATGGACGCTTCCCTCCCCCTCCTTTGAAGCCACCGGGTTTGCTACCGGGGGGGAATTTCCGCTTTTTGATCGGTAGCGCCCCAATATTGTTAGCCTGCTGAATCATCAGACTATCAGCCTGCAACTTGACGTGAAAATCCCAAAAAAACCCGATCGCCTTTGTTGCTAAATCTCCCTTGAGTTTCAACTTAAAAAACTTCATCTTGTTTTCGTCATTCTTGCGGGGAGCTTGCTTAATCTTGACGATGACATATTTTTCTTGATCGTGGGATTGATAGATGACCTCGCCTCGAATCGAAAAATAGCCATCTTCAACATCAGGTTCAGAGGGCGACAAAGGTGCGGTTGAGGCTTCGCCACTGCTCTCAATTTCTCCTGTGTCTAGATTTTCCTCGTCAGAGGAAGGTTCGGGAGGTTTTTTGAGCGTTTCGGGCTCCCAAACTCCCATAATCTGGGCGTGCAAGTTGCCGTCTTCTTGTCGGGTGCGGGGATAGACCACCCACAGGTGTTCTTGTTCCAAGTCCAGGTGATTTTTGACTAAACTCATGACTCTACCCAGCAAAACTGCGTCGATGGCAGTTCCGTCGGAAGCTATGAGCATACCCCGCGTGAATTGCTCTTCTGATTGGGTGTAGCGGCCCCGCACCAAACCAACAGCTCGGTACTGTCTGGGTTCGCTGGGGGGGGGAATCGGATGTTGGCGCATGACAGCGGGTATGCCATCGGTGGCTTCGCTTTCGTGAGTGGTTGTGTCGGCTGTCGCGGGCGGCGCGACTGCAATAGCTGGAGTATCACTGGCCGATGCCGAAGGTGCTGCCTGTTTGGAGGGTGTAGGAGGATTGCTGGGCGGGTTTTTGGGCTTTGCTTGCTCCTTCGGGCCAGAACTGTAGCGTGGTCGTTGCAGTGCTTCCTTGGACGCTGGAGCGTCCGTTGGTGTTGGCGCTTTATATTGGTCAACAGGTGCAGCCGAGGTGGCAGACAGGGGACTTTCGTCTGGTGTCTGGGGCTCGGAGGCTGTATCTTTGGGCGGATTGACGGCCAGTTCGCTCGGCTGAGCCGATCGAGCTGAAGTAGATTTGGACGATTTGGAAGACCGGTTGGGAGAGGGGTTCATAAAAACTCCTTGCAGCGGAGACACATCCCTTAAGGGAGATTAGGAATAAACTGAAGAAACTGCTTTAAAAACTACTAGCACCAGACAGGCGGGCCGGTGGGCCCGCTGGTCTGGTTTTGACCCGTCAACGCCAACTTTCAATGCGTTAGGTGTGTCGATCGGTTCGCTGGCTGCTAAAATCCTTGTGAGCAAGGACTTTGAGAGTTGCTGAACCTTCGATCGCGCCCATTGAAAGTTGGAGTTGCTGGCTAATAGCATTTAGGATATTCAGCTTGCCTATTTTACTTAATCCAATTACCGAACGGGCTGATCCGCCATATTTTTGGTAATTTTGAGCAAGACCAAACTCAATTGGACAGACTACGCACTCCTTGGGGCTGCGAGTCTTGGTGTCCAAAATTGTTTAGCTAGCATGGAGTTGTGGGTCTGTTACCATATTAGCTGCAAGTAAAAGGTTGCTTTGTCACAGTTGGGGCCCTAAAGTTAAAAACCTGATGGACTTGGCATAGGCAGCAGGTGATGCCTTCAATCTCAGAAAATAGTAAATTTTAAGCTGAAATAGTTGAATTATGGATAAAGCAAACAAGGGTCGTGGGTTGATTACTGTGGCGATGGTGCTGGCGCTCATCGCTTTTGTGGGATTTTCTGCTGTTCCGATTTTGGACAGCATTCTCAAGGGAAACCAAGCCCAAAGTAGGTCAACTCCAACGCCTACTCAGACGGCGGCGGCTGGGGAGAAGCAATCAGAGTTGCTGCAAGCTCAGGCGAGGGGTTACGAATTGGTTTTGCAGCGGGAAGCTGACAATGTAACGGCTCTGCGGGGACTGTTGCAGGTGCGGCTGGAGTTGATCGGACAAGGTGTGGGGGACATTAAGGATGTGGTGTCTCCTTTGTCCAAGTTGGCTAAGCTGAATCCTGAGACTACTGAATACGGGATTTTGCTGGCTCAGGCTAAGGAACGCACGGGCGATCGCGAAGGTGCGGCTCAGGCTTACCGGGCAATTTTGGCGGCTAAGCCGGGAGAAATTAAGGCTTTGCAGGGATTGGTGAATTTGCTGTTGGTGCAGCAGCGGCCGGAAGCTGCGATCGGACTGCTGCAAGATACGCTGAAAGCGGCGACTGCTGCGAATCTGGCGAAACCCGAAAGTATTGATACAACTTCGGTGGAGTTGATTTTGGGACAGGTTTATGCTGTGGAGAAGCGGTTTGAGGAGGCGATCGCGATTTATGACGAATCCGCTAAGGCTAATCCCAAGGATTTTCGCCCAACTTTAGGAAAGGCGATCGTGCTGAAGGAACAGGGAAAAACAGATGAGGCCAAAACGCTGTTTGATAAAGCTACTGAGTTAGCGCCTCCTAACTATAAAGACCAAATTAATCAGTTAGCTAGCGAGGCTCCAAAGCCTTCTCCTTCGCCTGCTGGGAGTCCAAAACCGGGGGCATCGCCGAGTCCTGAAGGTGCGCTACCGAAGCCTTAAAGAGTATTTTGAGTTGTAGGGGCGGTGACCCCAGGCCCGCCCGCTTTATTTTGAGTTAAACAGTTTGAAATTCAGACACTCAATCATTACCCCCTTCCCGCTAGAAGATGATCTACTTCTTCCTGATTCTTCCTGATTCTGACTTCGTGTCCTTCGCGTCTTCGCGGTTGAATAATCATAATTATTCGGGCGCGAAAGGAGTAAAATTCGCGCACTCTATCAACCTAAAAACTCAAATCGGATTACCAATTCGACAAAATCTCGGAGGGAATTGTCAGTAACTCAGGTCTAAAGACGCGCTCGCTTGTAAGAGCAATCTTTCGCAAGCTGTACTGACCAGCTATCGTCTTAACTGACTACGTTTTTCGAGTCACGATGGTGCGTGCGTAGTCGAACCACACCTGTGGAATGCGAAGCTAGTTAAGAGCTCTGTCCGGAGCAATTAAACAGTTTTAAAGTCACGCTTTACAGTGTTGCAGGTCTAAAAAGCACGCCAAACAAAGGCGCGCGCTAACATCACAATAAATTGGAGAGACACAAAAATGTCTAACATTATTTTCGTACTTGATACCAACAAAAAACCACTTACACATTGTAAGCCATCAATGGCTCGTAAGTTGTTGACTGCGGGTAAAGCTGCGGTTTTTAAGCGCGATCCATTTACCATCATTTTAAAAAAGGCGGTGACAGAAACACCTGAATCCACTCTCAATCTAGACCCCGGTTCTCAAACAACTGGAATTGCTTTACTGCAAGGCGATCAAGTTGTTTTTGGTGCTGAATAAACCCATAGAGGGCAAAGCATCAAAGCAAGTCTTGAGTCCCGTCGCTGATTACGGAGGGGAAGACGAAGCCGCCATACTCGCTATCGCCAACCAAGGTTTTTAAACCGCACCCGATCGAAGGGTTGGTTAGCCCCTAGTTTACAAGATCGAGTCGAAACAACTTTGACTTTGGTGAACAAATTTATTAGGCTTGCACCGATCGGTTCAATTGTTCAAGAGCTTGTCAGGTTCGATCTACAACAACTAGAAAACCCTGAAATTTCAGGTATTGAGTATCAGCAAGGAGAGTTCCCAGGCTACGAAGTTCGTGAATACCTACTCAATAAGTGGGAGCGAAAATGTGCTTACTGTGGCCTCGAAAATGTGCCTTTACAGATTGAACATATTCATCCCATATCCCTGGGGGGTAGTAATCGCATTTCCAATCTTTGTCTTGCTTGCAAAAAATGCAATCTCAAAAAGGGGACTCAGAATATTGAGCAATTTATTGCCCAGAAACCAGATATTCTGAAACGGGTTATGTCTCAAGCAAAACGTCCTCTCAAAGATGCAGCGGCCGTTAATTCAACTCGATGGGCTTTGTTTAACAAACTCAAAGAAACAGGGTTGCCTGTTTCAACTGGTTCCGGTGGATTAACTAAGTTTAATCGAACTCGATTAAAACTACATAAAACTCATTGGCTAGACGCTGCTTGTGTCGGGAAAATTGGAGAATTAGAAATTTTAACAAACCAGCCGTTGTTGATTAAGGCGACGGGACACGGCACTCGTCAAATGTGTCGGACAGACAAGTTTGGCTTCCCATCTCGGTACGTTCTAAAAAACAAGTTTGTCAAAGGTTTTCAGACGGGTGACATTGTGAAAGCAGTCGTCACTAATGGAAAAAAAATAGGCAAATATGTGGGTCGGGAAGGCATTCAGGTCAACGGGTTCATTTAATATTTCAGCGTCATAATTTGTGCAAGGAATCAGTTACAAATACAGCCAAATTGTTCATCGTAAAGATGGTTATGGCTACGCATTTTAAAGATTCACTCGCTTATTGAAATCCCCCCTGGGATGCACGCTCGCCCTTCGACACTTCGACTACGCGAGCGTGCGACGCTTCGCTCAGGATCAACTCCGCCGAAGTGTCGTTTCCCTCTCTAGGGTCAAGCCGCTGAGTTTCCCACTTACCGAGTTTTTT
The DNA here is from genome assembly GCA_042408215.1 of Microcoleus sp. Lineage (GTDB taxonomy): Bacteria > Cyanobacteriota > Cyanobacteriia > Cyanobacteriales > Microcoleaceae > Microcoleus. Next base: position 1,041,601 of record JAYFMW010000006.1, read on the forward strand.
TATGATTCAAAGCATTGATAGCATTGTTCTACCCCCTGCTTTTCCAGACCACACTCAATTACCAGACTCCGACGGTACTTTTGTGAAAAATTTTCAGGAGCATCCGCAGAGTTTAATTCTAACTGATTCGATCGGACCAATTTTGCAGGAGCGGCATCCTGACGGACAATATGCGATCGGTCAAGACTGCGGCATTTACTGGCGAGAAACGGAACCGGCAGAACAAGGTGCCGAAGCTCCTGATTGGTTTTACGTTCCCAATGTACCTCCCAATTTAGACGGTCAAATTCGGCGTTACTACGTGCTGTGGCGGGAACACATAGCACCGTTAATTGCTTTGGAATTTGCGAGCGGGAACGGGGATGAAGAGCGCGATTCCCTACCCTTCGGGAACCCCTACGGGGAACGGGATAGCTTCGCTTCACGTACTCCTTTATCTCGCACTGATGAAGGGGTAATAACGAAACCAGGAAAGTTTTGGGTGTAGGAGCAGGTGATGCGAATTCCCTATTACGGCATCTACCAAGTTAATAATGGCAGATTAGAAGTTTATCGGTTGATTGACGGGTATTATCAACTGTTAGAACTCAATCAACGCGGTCATTTTGCGATCGCATCTTTAGGCATAGAATTGGGAATTTGGCAAGGCAATTATCAAAATCCAACCATGCTTTGGCTGCGCTGGTGGGACGAGGGAGGTAATTTGCTGTTGATTGGCGATGAAAGAGCAGAATTGGAGAGATTGCGAGGGGAACAACAGTGGGAAAGGGGCGAGAGTGCAGAGCAGGCACGACAAGCTGAATTTCAGGCAAGAAGGGATGCAATTCCCCGATTGTTGGGAATGGGTTTGAGTGCCGAACAAGTGGCGGAGGCGTTAGGTTTATCTGTGGAGGAAGTCAACCGATTTTAGATTTTAGATTTTAGATTTTAGATTGAAAAAATTGATCTAACTTTTTGAAAGTACGAATAGATTTGGGAGTCCAACCAATTTTCATCAATCATCCAACTCCGCCATAAAATCGGCTACAGAACCAAATTTAACATTTCCCTCAGCATACTCTTGACGAACTTCTGCTACTTCCTTAAGTAATTCATTTCGTCGCTGTTGTCGCAGACGATTCTGAAGAATATCTAGAAGAATAGCTTGATCTTCTAATGATAAAACTTCTACAGCTTCAAGAGCTTGCTGGAATTGAGATGTCTGTGTCGTTTTACTCATATTTTTTTTGCTATAGCGGTTCTCAAAAAAGTGAGGTATGCCCACGGCACCCTAGGCCCTATGCCCCATGCCCCATGCCCTATGCCCAGTCGTACCTCATCTTTCTGAGAAAGGCTATACTTATAATCACGATATTTTGTATTTATTTTAGCAAGACTTATCCTAAGCTAGCATTTTTTAGTTGTGATGTGGAGAAATCCTGAGACGACTTTCAAAATGAACAAATTAGGTGTGAACGGCCCGCCCTACAAATTAATACCACATTTGCATCTTCTACAATCGCTTCTCACCCGTGCATCCTAAAGCAATCTACAAGGCGAGCTCACTCAGTAGTCACCTAGAGCTTTACGAACCTCGATTTCTTCAGCAGCGATTTCGATGGCTTCTGGAACCCTTTGTTGATCGATAATGCCTGCATCAATGAGTGCATCAACGATCAAAGCCGCTAGCTGCTCGCTTGTTAAAGTTCGTTTGGCTTCTTCGTTCTTAAATTCTTGTTCGGGAAGTTCGCGCATTGTTTTCTTTATCCCCTTTTTTTGCCGTTTAATTAGTAAGGTGGGCATCGCCCACCTACAAATCAATACTTCCGTTCCTGCGGCTCAAACATCGTAATCGCCACCGGCATATAAGCCAAATCAATCCCCGTCGGCGAATAATAGGCCAGCGTATGCTTCAAGAAATTGCCATCATCCCGCTGCGGAAAATCTGACCGCGAATGAGCTCCCCGACTTTCCTGACGCTTCAAAGCAGAAGTTAAAATCATTTTCCCCACAACGATCAAACTCCGCAACTCCAAAGCTTCCACAATTTCAGTATTCCACAACTTGCCTTTATCATCCAAATAAACCTCCTGATATTGTCGCTCCAATTCCTCCAATTTCTGCAAACCTTCCTGCATCACTTCAGCGCTACGAAATACGCCACAATACTCAGTCATAGTATCTTGATACTGCTGCCGGATTTGATTAATTCGGTATTTTCCGGGACGCTCTAAAAGTGCCTGAATTTGCTCGCTTGCTTCCTTGATATACAACTGTTCGTCTACAGATGGCAACTTGCGATTTTGCACGTATTGTGCTATGGTTGCGCCAGTAACTTTGCCGTAAACGACGCATTCCAAAAGCGAATTGCTGCCCAAACGATTAGCCCCGTGAACTGATACGCAAGCTGCTTCCCCCGCAGCAAAGAAACCGTCCACCAAACCATCAGCACTGCTGCGAACTTGCCCGCGAATATTAGTAGGAATTCCCCCCATTGAATAGTGAGCCGTAGGACGGACGGGCATGGGCTGATTTACGGCATCAATTCCTAACAAACGGTGGGCTTCTTCCCAAGCAAAAGGAATTTTGCTCATGATTTTTTCCCGTCCCATGTGCCGCAAATCGAGGTAAATAAATGGGCCGCCGGCACTACCATCCACATTAATTCCTCGGCCTGCACGAATTTCTAAGGAGATGGCTCTGGATGTGATATCTCTAGGGGCTAATTCCATCCGCGACGGGGCATAATTCGCCATAAATCGATCGCCCTCTGAATTAATCAAATAAGCCCCTTCGCCCCGCACAGCCTCCGAAATCAACACTCCCACCGGATACAAACCAGTCGGGTGAAACTGCACGAATTCCATATCTTCCAGCGGCAATCCCGCCTGGGCCGTCATCGCCAAACCGTCTCCAGTCGAGGCGTAATCGTTCGAGGTCGTGTTGTAAACCCTGCCGTAACCCCCCGTAGCGAACATCACCGCCTTAGCGCGCACGACCTCAATTTGACCGTCTACAAGGCGATACATAACTACGCCCTTGGCTTGTCCTGCTTCCAAAATCAGGCGGGTGACATACCATTCCTGATAGATGTGAACCCCGTAACGGCGCAGATTATTGACCAATTCGTGCAGGATAGCGTGACCGGTTTTGTCGGCGGCGTAACAGGTGCGGTTGTGGGAATGTCCGCCAAAAGCGCGCTGGGCTATTCTGCCGTCTGGGAGGCGAGAGAAGAGGACTCCCATGTGTTCTAAGTCTATGACTACACCGGGTGCTTCGCGGGTGAGAATTTCGACGGCATCTTGGTCAGCTAAATAGTCTGAACCTTTTACTGTGTCGAAGGCGTGGGCTTTCCAACTGTCTTCTGGATCGACATTTTGGAGGCTGGAGGCCATGCCGCCTTGGGCTGCGACGGAGTGCGATCGAATCGGGTGAGTTTTGGCAACTACAGCTACCTTTAAACTGGGGTCAGTCCGGGCAATTTCCACGGCTGCGCGGCAACCTGCTAAACCGCCGCCCACAATGATTACGTCGTGTTCTAGCATTTTTTGAGTAATGTTGAGTGTTCTGCTGTACAGGTAATTCTGATGCACAAAAAAAATCCTGACGCAAAGGTAAGGAACTTTTTAACTTTTGATTTTATGGGACTTACACAAAAAACCCGGTTTCTGTAAAAAATCGTGGATACTCCTTTGAGGTATTGACGAAGAAACCGGGTTTCTGGCCTCCGGTGGGTAAGTCGTATTTTATTGAAAATCAAAAATCTTGAATTGGATTAGCCCACAGATGGGGCTGGTTTTTGACTGGGCAAATCTCCGCTAGCGGATGGTTTCGATTCGGTAGCGGGTTCTACGGCTGTGACTTCGATGTGATTTAGCAAAGTCGTGACAAACGCAAACAGCAAGAAGGGCAGAGACAGGACTAAGATCAATCCGACGGTGGCTAAAGCGTAGATTTGACGGACGCTGCTCCACAAGGCGAGGGCGGAGGCTAGACTCAGGAAGATGACTATCAGCCAAATAATGATTTGACCGTAAATGTCGCCGAAGGTCAGCGTGCATCTAAGGCGATAGTTGTGGAAGTTATTCATTTTCGACCTCGCGAGGTTGCTATTAGGACTTGCGTGAAAATACTTTAAATTTACCAGTTTAGTTAGCCTAACTTGGTTTAACGGCGGTTTTAAACATTTTTATAGAAGTCGCAACAACACTTATAGATTATTAGTTTGGGAAAAATCTACTTTGTGACCGATCGCCTATTTGGTAAAGAAATGTTAAGTTACATGAGGATAGAATTAACTTTCAGAGGGTCACACCTGTCTTTTTGCCTATGTCGCCCGATCGCACATTAATGATTTCGCGCTCTTTCCTAGCCAGTTTGGGAACGCGGATGTTTTTGCACCGGGAGGATCGCATCCCGCAAGAGAGCCCGGTACTGGTAGTAAGTAATCACCGCAGTTTCTTAGATCCAGTTTTGCTGACGGCGGCTTTGGGTCGATCGATCCGCTTTGCTTGTCATCATTACATGGGTGAAGTCCCCGTGGTTCGGGAATTGGTAACTACTTTTGGGGCTTTTCCCTTAAAGGAACCGGAACACCGACAGCGGCATTTTTTCGATCAGGCGACGGCCCTGCTGCAAAATAGGGAGATGGTGGGGGTGTTTCCAGAGGGTGCGGCACCGATGGTGAATTTTACTCAACCGACTACTGTGGGGAAGTTTCAGCGGGGATTTGCTCATTTGGCTTTGCGGGCTCCGGTGCGGGATTTGGCGGTTTTGCCGATCGCGATTTGTGCTTTTGAGGAACAGTCGGTGCGATCGGGTATACCGCTGAGGTTGTTGAGTTTGTTCGATCCTTCGGAACCTTTGTTCGATCGCCCAGGATGGCATCCTGTGATAGTCTACAAGCGAGTTAATGTCTTTGTTGGTCGTCCTTACTGGATTACGGGCGATCGACAACAGCAATATCGAGGGAAACAAGCCAAAAGTGTTGTGGCTGAATTGACAGAACACTGTCAGGGAGAAATTGCAAAATTACTCGAAGCAGGTTGACTGTTGACGGTTAACTGTTAACTGTTAACTGTTGTCATATTTCCATCTAAAATCTGAAATGTCTAATCGATTTGTTGTCATATTTCCCATCTAAAACATATAGCAACCGCCAAGACAGTTAGGACATTCTCAATGGCTAAAAATATGGTTGTGACGGCTTTTCCCTTCTTCCTTCTTCCTTCTTCCTGCTTCTATAATATCTAAAATCAGTTGAGTTTAATCATGCCAAATTTCAACAACAAAGTTCGTTTCATAACACCAAAATCGCCGCATTCAGATCGCCCTTTATTTGTATTTTTACCTGGTATGGATGGCAGTGGTATGCTGCTGCGATCGCAAATTCCTAAATTAGCCCAGGATTTCGACATTCGCTGCTTGGCTCTACCCGCTCATGATACACCCTGTTGGGAGGTACTCGTCAGGGAAACAATAGCCTTAATTGCAGCAGAAAAGGCCGCAGGTTGTCAGAGACAGGTTTATCTATGTGGGGAGTCATTTGGGGGGTGTTTGGCGATGAAAGTAGTTTTAGAAGCTCCTCAATTGTGCGATCGATTAATTTTAGTCAATCCAGCTTCTTCATTCCGACAACAGCCTTGGGTACAGTGGGGTTCTCACCTGACTCAGTGGCTGCCGGCAAGCCTTTATCCGCTTTCGGTTGTGGGTTTATTGCCGATGTTAGCATCCTTGGGAAAGATTGGGCGAGAGGATCGTGTCGCTTTGCTAGAAGCGATGCAAGCGGTACCCCAAAGCACCTCTGTGTGGAGATTAGCTTTAGTGCGATCGTTCGATGTTGACGAAAATCAGTTGCGGGCGATCGAACAGCCAACCCTAGTAATTGCCAGTGGTGCCGATCGGCTTCTGCCTTCCATAGCAGAAGCGAAGCTTTTAGTCAAGGTAATTCCCAATGCTGAAATGCTGATGCTGGCTAATAGCGGTCACGCTTGTTTATTAGAAACCGACGTTGACCTTCATGGGATTATGGAAGCTCGCAATTTTTTGACAAATAGGTCATTAGTTATTAGTTATTAGTCATTAGTCATTAGTCATTAGTTATTAGTCATTAGTCATTAGTCATTAGTCATTAGTCATTAGTCATTAGTCATTAGTCATTAGTCATTAGTTATTAGTTATTAGTTATTGGGCCTGGGGCATCGGGAATTGGGAATTGGTAATTGGTAATTGGTAATCACTCATCTCTGAAAAACAATCTTATCGGCATCAGCAATTACCAATTATATTATGTCCGGTCAATCAATTACGACTACAGTGGGAGCTTAAGGCTCGCGAGCCTTAAGCTCGCACTGCACAATAAAGATCGGGATTACCCGGACATGATGTTATCAATTCCTAAGGCCCAATTCCCAATTCCCCATGCCCCATGCCCCATGCCCCATGCCCAATTAACTAATTAAGATTCAGCCATTTTTGAGCATTAAGTCGCTGGACAACTCCAAAGACCATTAAATCTAGAGTAATCTTGCGCTCATCAATCAAAAAAGGCTCCAGCGTACTGGTTTTTGTCTGATTTTCAGCGCAAGAAAACGCTCTTTGACTTTGAATATTTTCTTGAGGAAAATACAAGTTAAATTGGCGCTGACCTGCTTGGAATTTGCCAACTACTTGCCAACAATCCCCAGCGGAACTCATGCCAGCCACGGGGATTTTTTGCTTAGCAAAACTGACGTCTAAATCCTGAACACCCTGCTTAGTCAAAGCAGTTTGTAAGGCCGGCAAATAATCTTGTTGCATAAATTCTGCAAACGGCTTGTCTTCAACAGCAGGAGCTTTTTCCTTTTTAGCTTTAGCTGGGGGCTTGTCACCGTCAGCCTTAGCGGCCGCTTTTTTTGCAGCCGGCGCAGGATTGTCAGTGCTGGGAGTGTTTTCAGCAGAAAGACTAGGAGTTTCGGCTTCGCCTGCTGCTGGATTTGTCGGTTCTTCTGCCATTGGTGCTTCCTTTGAAAAAGTGATGAGTAGAGGAGTCAGGAGTCAGTAGTCAGTAGTTATTTGTTGGTTGTTATTTGTTGGTTGTTATTTGTTGGTTGTTGTTTCTAATAACCAATAACTAATAACCAATAACTAATGACCGATGACTACTGACTAATGACTGAGGACTATGATTATTCTAAATCTCAGCGACAGCTCGTTCAATCAAACGGCGGGTCAAAGTTTGAACACCAGTGTGTTCGTAGTAGTTGGTGCTCATATCGAGGAACGCACCCACATAGTCCACCTTATCAGCAGAAATCTCCACAAAGCTTTGCAAATGACTCATCACGTTTTGGGGAGTCAAACCTCGATCGCTCACAAAAGAGCTCATCCAGCCAGAAACCGAGTTAAAGCTTTCCCCAATAAAGCCTAGCTGTCCCGCTGGGTTGCCGCCAGGAATCATGCTACCGATCGACTTAAATGCCGAATTCTCTTGCAAATCGCTAGGAGAAAGCTTGTTTATCCAAGACTGAGTGGCGAGGATAAAGTCCGGGCCCAGGGGAATCAAACCATCAAAGCAAACCAAAGCAGCCATCCGCATCAGAGACTCGCCGCCGTAGTCGCCCAAAGCCGAAGCAAAATCGCCGATGCTGTCGCCGGGAATGCCGTTAATTTGGCAAAAAGCCAGCAACTCAGTGACTAACTTCAAAGAAAGGTCGATCGTTTGAGCCTTTTCCGGCTTGGGGGTGAGATTGCCGAGGAACCCCAAAAAGGGAACATTTTGAGCAATTTTGTTAGCGATTGCGCCTGCACCCAAGGCGCTGGAGGCACTGTCGATCGTTTGGTAGAGCCAGAGAGCGCGCTGGTAGCCTTGAGATTTATCGTTGTAGAGGTAGATCGCCCGATCGCCAATTTGCTGAATCAGGTCTTCATCTGTTTCGCCAGTAACGGTGCGAATGGTATTTTCAAAACCAACTAAATTGTTCCACTCGCCGGGAACCACAAAGTCAAGAGCTCGCAGAGCTGTGACAGTGAAGCTGTCTGTAGGTAATTGATCGACTAATTCAAAGACGGTTTTGCTCATAAAAAACTCCTTACTGTTGAACAGGACTCAAAGGTATCACTTTTGGCAGATGGCAAAAGTCTCACAGTCTGGGTAAAGATTTGGAAACAAAGAGTCAGACTGAAGTCGGGCGCGGACTATGACCAGAGGTATTGCTATTTGACGTTAGCAAGGCCGCTGAGGTTAAATTTTGTCAGCCAATCTTCGCGATCGCTAGCTGAAAAAGAGGGATCGCGGGATTGAACTTTCACCTGGTAGCGATTGGCCACGAGGACCGCAGTGATATTAGCACCTTGGGTAACAGCGGGATAGCCACCAATTTGCTTGGTACTTTGCTGAAATTTGGCCCCAGCCGAGGGGTTGCCGGCGATGTCGTTGATGGACAGCATGGCGACATTTTTACCGCCTTTGTTCAACTTAGCTTCAGCAAAACCTGACTTTTCTTGAGCGAAGACGCGATCGAATCCGTCGTCAGACGACGGGAAATATTTATTTAATTTGTCACCTGCGACGGCCTTTTTGGGCAGGTTTTGATTTTGAGCAGTTGATTGATCGGCCGTTGTCTGCTTTGGTTTACCAGATTTTTGGGTGCTTTCCTGCTGGGCTTTGTCCCAGCGAGAGGGGGCCTGAGTTTGACCGCAAGCGGTGACGAGCAGCAGTACCGAGATCAGGAATGGAGCTAGGATTCTGCGCGCGAGGGGTAATTTCATCGCTGTCTCTTGATGAGGGGGTGGACGATCGTAATTATCGCTTAGGATTTGGCAATTTGTCCTCTGGGATGGGATGATTTGTCTCAATTGCAAAAAAACCTCTGCCGTGCAGGCAGAGGTTTTTTTGCAAGGTCGAGTTGAGAAGGAAGAAGACGGAAGAATTAGTTGACCGATCAATTTTGGGAAGTCGGGTCAAGAAATCAAGTTTTCTGGTTTCCCGCAATCTCAAAATAATTTTTTCTGATTCTCGCTAGATTTATCTAGAGGCTTCAGACCAATGATTCGTCAACCATCCAACTTCTGTCTTCCTTGGTTGGTAAAGATTAGGCGTCGCTTTCAATATGGACAAACAACAAACCCATTACCACAACTGGCATTACCCAGGTAACTAGCGGAATCAAGATCCAAGGCAAAAAAGCAGCAGCGTATGAACCTGTCATATCAAATTCTCCCAGCTAAAGTTAGTGTGTTGCAACAGAGATATTTCGGAGTGCGGTCTAATTATTGACTAAGCCCCGGAAGATGGCATCGACGACATTAAAGTTTTCGAGTAAGAAATAGGCGGCAAAGACACCACCCATTCCACCAACGAAGAAACCAGCGGTGAGTTGGCTCCAGCCTTCACCGGTTTTCAGGGCTTCGGGAGTCATTGGATTGGCGCTGGCGTAGGTGCTGTTCTCTTGGAAAGATACCAGACCGTAAGCAGACATACCTAATGTGCCGATTAGAACTAAGGCGATGGCTGTAATTAGTCCACCAAGATTAGCAGCTTCTGGATAGTCCCGCAGTGGTCCGAGGATGATTTCTGGGCCGACAAGGAAATAACCGTGTGCCAAGCCGATTTCTAGGCCCCGAACTAGGGGGGAGAGTCCTTTACGGTAGGCTGGCAAGTTGCCAATGAATGCTTTGGTAAAATCAGAAGCACTAATGGGAGTTGCTAGATGACCCGTGAAGGGGTCGCCGTTAAAGGGTTGAATAAGTTCTGCATTTCTGGAGTCGGCCATATTTAGTTTCTCCTCGGTATCAAAGAAAGTTGAGGCGTTCAAGTCATATTTTACGCAGGGACGTGTAGCGTATTTACATAATTGACAGCCAGCTTCAGAAAAGTTTACTTTTCTTTAGTTTTTAGAAGAATTTTTCCTTTTTCCTCTATACCATTCCCCAAGGCGATCGGGCGACACTCCGAGAAAATAAGCAATAATTACTATTTGATTGATGACCGTGGTTTTGAGTACCCCAACCTGTTGCCAGCGGCGGGCTGATGTCAGCACTGCTTGGGGCAATATTTCGATGCGGCCTTGTTTTTTCAATCGGCGCACCAAATCAAAGTCTTCCATGACGGGCCAGTCGGGAAAGCCGCCAATGTGGTTAAAAGTAGCTGTTTTGAGGAAAATGGCTTGATCCCCGTAGGGCATTTCCAGGAAGTGCGATCGGCAGTTGACCCCTTTTTCAATCAGTCGCAGGCTCAGTAAAGGGGCATCAATCTTGAGTTCAAAAGCACCCGCTACTATGGACGGGTTCGCTAGTGCTTGACGGGCGCGAGTGTCATAGCCGTGGGGCAAATAAGTGTCTGCGTGAAGAAACAGCAGGATATCTCCAGTTGAGGCGATCGCGCCTGCATTCATTTGGGTAGCCCTGCCTGGAATGGTGGAGATCACTCGATCGGCCTCATATTTTGCTATTTCAACAGTGCCGTCACTGCTGCCGCCATCGGCGACAATGATTTCGACATTTTCGGCATTGCGGGCAGTGGAGATGACTTGGGCGATCGTAGGAGCTTCGTTTAATGCTGGAATGATAATGGAAATTTTGAGATTCGGAGCTTCTGGCATACAAAATCAAGAACACCGTTAGAGTCAGTTTTGTACAAAGCTTAAGCTGAAACCCTTGCCTGGAATTACCTCTTCCTTCTTCCTGACATCCGTTAAATGCGTTACAAAATCCCTTGCCGAACTTCCTGACATCCGTTAAATGCGTTACAAAATCCCTTGCCGAACTTCCTGACATCCATTAAATGCGTTACAAAATCCCTTGCCGAACTTCCTTCTGCTATACTTGCTTTTTCTCGCGCCTGAGAGAATTCTCTCAAGCGCTGTCTAACCACTACTGAATTTCAGTATTTGGTTAGACAAATACATTTACTATAGTATGACCTTGTGGTTTCACAATCAAGTCATTTTCCGAAAAAAATGATGATAATTACTCATTAATCATCGCCTGTTAAACAAGTTTTAATTATGGCAATATATTGATATCTAAACCGAGCAGATCCTCTGGTCGATCGATATCTGCAAGAGTAGGAAGATGGGCAAGATTTAGACCTAGCTTTTGGGCGATCGCTAGCGTATCAGCAAATACTTCACTGGTTCCCCAGTTAATCCCGTCGAACAATTCCGGTATCATGCGACCCTGGCCAATTAGATAATAACCTCCATCTTTTGCCGGCCCCAAAACTAAATCTTTCTCACTGAGATCGTCAAAAGCTTTGGCAATAATCTGTTCTTTCAAATTCGGGCAATCTGTGCCGATAATTGCTACTTTGTCAATACCCAAATTAAAAGATTTTTGAAAGGCTGCGAGCATTCTTGCGCCCAAATCTCCGTCTGACTGTTGATGATAAAGAAGATCAGTTCCCAACCAGTCTTGCATGAGTTGCTGGCTGCTGCCTGTGTAGTGAATTTCTACGGATAATTGGCGGGAGTTTTGGAGAGATAGGGCGCGGGCGATCGTCCTTTGGGCCATCAGGCGGTGAAGGTTGGCGGCTCCTTCTTTTCCGAGTACGGGAATTAGTCTAGTTTTGGCTTTTCCCGGTGCTGGATAGCGAGTGAAAATAATTAGTTTTTCTGAAATCATTGATCGTCCCTGATGTTTAAAGGAATGACTTAATTTAATCGCTGACCCCAACCAACCCTAGCATGAATTCATTATTAACTGTCAACAGTCAACAGTCAACCGTCAACCGTCAACCGTCAACAGTCAACCGTCAACTGTTAACTCATTTCTAACATTCGCTGGATTGGCTTTAAAGCTGCTATTTGCAGATCTTGAGGCATGGTAATTTCGGGGGTTTGATTTTTCATAGCTAGATACAATTTTTCCAAGGTATTCAATCTCATGTGTGGGCATTCGTTGCAAGCACAACTGTTATTGTTTCCAGGAGCGGGAATAAAGTGTTTGTGAGGTGTTTGCTTTTGCATTTGGTGAATGATTCCCGGCTCAGTCGCTACAATAAAAGCTTGGCTGGAACTAGCTTGAGAGTATTTCAGCAAAGCAGTGGTGGAGCCGATGTAATTGGCGTGGCGAAGTACGGGAGGTTCGCATTCTGGGTGGGCAATTATTTCGGCTTCGGGATTTTCGATTTTGAGTTGAACTATCTTTTTTTCTGAGAAGTTTTCGTGGACAATGCAAGCTCCTTGCCAGATTTCCATTTTTCTGCCAGTTTGTTCCATAACGTAGCGACCAAGATTGCGATCTGGACCAAAAATTATCGGCTGATCTTCAGGAATTTGGCTGACAATTTTGGCAGCGTTGGAACTGGTGCAAATAATGTCGCTCATTGCTTTAATTGTGGCGGTACAATTAATGTAGGAAATTACTAAATGTCCTGGTCGCGAGGCTTTAAAAGCTGCAAAGGCTTCGGGAGGACAACTGTCGGCGAGGGAGCAACCTGCATTCAAGTCTGGTAACAATACTAATTTGTCGGGATTCAGGATTTTGGCGGTTTCCGCCATAAAATGAACTCCGGCAAAAACTATGACATCGGCGTCGGTGTTGGCGGCTTTGCGAGCAAGTTCTAGGGAATCACCGATGAAGTCGGCGATGTCTTGAATGTCGGAGTCTTGGTAATAGTGGGCGAGAATGACGGCGTTCAACTCTTGTTTGAGGGCGTTAATTGCTGCAAACAAGTCGTCGGGCAGTCTGGTTTGGGTCAGGTTTGGAGAAGGTGCGGTGATAAACACAGTTAGAATATTCCGGGGGGAAGGTGGTGAAGAAAGCTAAAGTGTATTCTGAATTATAGTTGAATTCACCAAAAAAGACTGGCAGTTCCGTTGGGCAAATCTAAAATCTCAAATCTAAAATCTAAAATTGGCTGGGGGAGAGCGTAAAAGTTGGTCGCTGTTTCCTATGCTGATCAACAGGGGCTAGGGATCGATCGCACATGGCAAAGCAATTCAACAACCCCGCCCTTTGTCGAGACGGGGATACTCCCTTACCAATTCGGGCAACGTAAGCGTTGAATACCGCATGGGACACAGCTTGGTACAAACCTCCGAATACTTCCCTAGTTCGGAATCTCTTGAAACCTGATTGGTTCAGGTGTTGGGTAAAGCCAAGACATCTTAGCTGTGTTGTGGGAAGGGACTTAAACAAATATTGGGTTTAAAGCTGTAACGTAATTCTTGGACAAAGTTACCCATTGATGGAATTGTTGGGTAGCTCTCTAGCAAGTCTCTCGATCGCGTCACTAAGACTGCTTGCGGTAAGCTGAACTCGTTTTTCCTCTAGCCACTTAGTAGCAGTCTCGGTCAGGCTTAGGTTGACTTTACGCTTAGGCTCGCTGTAAATCTTTTTTCTAGGCATTTTGTTGTTCCGCATTAATTCCGCATACAATAACAGTAAGGCAGAAATGAGGCAAAAGCAAATGTTACTTAGTTTCAAGACGGAATTAAAACCTAACAACAAACAGGTGACAATATTTCGACAGCATTGCCCAGTAGCAAGACACGCTTACAACTGGGCAAATTCAATCATCCTTGAAACATTAAAAATCAGGGAGACGGATAAAAGTGTAAAGCTCCCTTCTGCCATTGATCTACACAAACGTTTAGTAGCGGAAGTCAAGCCTCTGTATCCCTGGTATTATGAGTCTTCCAAAGCAAGCCCACAGCAGGCTCTAATTGAATTGAGGATAGCTTGGGATAGATGCTTCAAAAAGGTATCTAAACAACCTAGGTTCAAGAAAAAAGGTGTGTCAGGTGATTCTTTTTATCTAGAGCAAGGAACCAAAGCAAAGCCAGGAATTAATAACGACGGCAAGCGCATCAAGTTACCTAAGATTGGTTGGGTTAGGTTGCACGAACCATTGCCCATTACGGCGTTCCACAACTGCGTAATCAGTCGAAAAGCTGACAGATGGTTCATTGCTTTTAAGTGCGAAATTGAGCAGCCCGCAACTCTACCTAGCCGTCCTACCGTCGGAGTTGATATCGGCATCAAGCAGCTAGCTGTTTGTTCTAACGGCGAAGTCTTTGCCAACCCTAAAGCCGAGCGTCGGATGAACCGTAAAATGAAACATCTGCAACGACGTGTTAGCAAACGAGTCAAAGGTTCTAATAACCGCAAAAAAGCAGTCTCAAAGCTAGCCAAGCTGCACCTAAAAGTATCAAATATCCGAAAAGATGCTATTCATAAGCTAACAACTTACCTCGCCAAAAACCACAGTGAGGTGAAGATTGAAGATTTGAATGTTAAGGCATTTTTGAAGAACCACAAGTTAGCTGGTGCAATCGCCGACTGCGGAATTTACGAATTCAAGCGTCAACTTGAATATAAAACCAAAAAGTTTAACTCAAAATTGACGCTCATAGATCGATTCTTTCCTAGCAGTCAAATCTGTTCAAATTGCTGCAATCATCGGCATAAAATGCCATTAAGAGTCCGAGCCTTTGAATGTCCCAGTTGTGGAAATATTCAAGACCGTGACTTGAATGCGTCGAAAAATATAGAACGTTGGTTTGAAGGAATATTTATTCCAGAGTCCTGAGCTATGCGTTGGATCAGAATTGGCGGTGAGTTCCACCGTGTCAGCACGGGCGAGAGTAGACAAACCCGACAGCAGTCATGTTGTCGCTACTGTGAAACAGGAAGTTAACACCACAAGCACTTATGTCTAGTTATGTCTACATTTGGATAATTATGGGTAAGTTTTTCAGAACGGTTATACCAAGATGCGAATTCCAGTAGTAGACAAAGACCATCACCCACTCATGCCCACAACACCTGCACGGGCGCGGAAATGGGTTGAATCTGGTAAAGCAGTTAAGCACTGGTCAGATTGCGGACACTTCTATGTCCAGTTGGTTGCAGAGCCGTCTGGACGAGCCACTCAGGATATTGCGATCGGGATTGATCCCGGCAAGAAATATTCAGGTATTGGCGTTGTGTCGGCAAAGTTTACCAAAAAAATGGGTTTAAAGCCCCGTCCTTCTAGGACGGCTTTTCTTTAATTTGCTAATTAATTCTCTCAGTAGATCATTTTAAGTACGTATTGTCTGGGTGCAATACTCCATGAGTATCTCGTACTCCTCATCTTAGGATCTAATTGTTAATTTTTTCATGCCGTCATATCGCCGTTGATTTGTGATATAATACTAGCATGAAAACACTGAAGTTTAAGTTGTACGAACACAAGCGGAATAAACACCTCAAGCGGATGATTAACGCCGCAGCGGTGATTTATAACCATTGTATTGCTCTACATAAACGGTACTACCGAATGTGGGGCAAGCACTTGAGTTGTGCAAAAATTCAGTCTCATATTGCCAAGTTGAGAAAACGTAATCCATTTTGGCAATCGGTCGGTTCTCAGGCAGTACAGGACATCTGTCAACGCATTGAGAAAGCCTATAAACTGTTCTTTAAGCACCAGAATAAAAAAGTTAGACCGCCCAACTTTAAGAAAGTTAGACGATACAAATCGTTCACTTTAAAACAAGCTGGCTACAAATTATTAGGTGGCAACCGGATCGAGATTGGAAATCGTGTCTATCAGTATTGGAACACTAGAGCCATTGAGGGAACGGTCAAGACCTTGACTATTAAGCGCACGACCTTAGGAGAGTTGTTTATGGTCATCGTTGTAGACAGCGTTAATGAACCTAAAACCAAATTCGAGACGAGTAGAATCGCTGGATTTGATTTTGGTTTGAAAACGTTTCTCACCTGTTCAGATGGTTCCAAGATTAAATCACCGCAATTTCTGAAACAATCGCTCAATGCCATCAAGAAGGCGAGTCGCAATCATTCCAAGAAACGGAAAGGTTCCTCCAATCGTGAACGAGCTAGAAAAAACTTAGTTCGTAAACATGAAGATATTTGTAACCGCAGACGTGATTGGTTCTGGAAATTAGCTCAACAATTGACAGACAAGTTTGATGTTTTATTTTTTGAAACCCTAAATCTTAAGGGAATGCAACGTCTTTGGGGTAGAAAAATATCAGACTTGGCTTTTGGTGAATTTCTGCAAATCCTCGAATGGGTAGCAACGAAGAAAGGGAAGCAGGTTGTTTTCATCGACAGATGGTATCCATCCTCTAAGACTTGTTCGCACTGTGGGCAAGTCTTAAAAGAATTAGCGATAGATGTGCGTGAATGGCGTTGTCCGTCCTGTCAGTCAGTGAACGGCAGAGACGAAAACGCTGCTATAAATATTCAAATGGTTGGGGCATCAACCATTGGGTTAGGTGATGTTAGACGGGCTACGCCCGCAGTTACTGTTTGACCCCAGAATCCCCACTCTTCTAGGGCGGGGAGTATGTCAATTGCTAACTTTCAGTAAAGCCGTCCTCCGCTTCGCTAGAGGACGGGGTTTCAAACCCAAATTTCTGATGAATGAGACTAAGGCGATCAAAATTGCGGTGGTGGGGGATGTTCACGATCAGTGGGAAGCGGAAGACGGCGAGGCGCTGCTGCGTCTAGGCGTTGATTTGGTGCTGTTTGTGGGGGATTTTGGGAATGAGTCGGTGGAGGTGGTGCGGGCGATCGCCCAATTGGACATTCCGAAAGCAGCGGTATTTGGGAACCACGACGCTTGGTACACGGCGACGGATTGGGGCAGAAGTCAATGCCCCTACGATCGCACTCAAGAGAATCGGGTGAAACAGCAGTTAGATTTAATGGGGGAAGCTCACGTCGGTTACGGGAAGCGGGATTTTCCAGAATTGGGAGTAACTGTGGTAGGAAGTCGCCCGTTTACTTGGGGGGGATCGGAGTGGAAGTACGCGGATTTTTACTCGGAGTGGTTTGGGGTGGAGAGTTTTGAGGAGTCGGCCAGACGCATTGCACTTTCGGCTGCGGACGCGGACTGCGAAAATGTGATTTTTTTGGGTCACACAGGCCCGACGGGCTTGGGAGAGGCTCCTGAAGACCCCTGCGGGCGAGATTGGAAGCCACTGGGAGGGGATTGGGGCGACCCAGATTTTGCGGTGGCGATCGACAAAACTCGTAATTCTGGCAAGCAGGTACCTCTGGTAACTTTTGGTCATATGCACCACAAACTGCGGCACATAAAGAAGGAGTTGCGGAAGTCGCTAAGTGTGAGTGCGGAGGGTACGGTTTATTTGAATGCGGCCAGCGTACCGCGAATTGTGGACAGAGACTGCTCGAAACTGCGAAATTTCTCGATCGTGCTGCTGGAAGCTGGAGTAGTGTCGGAAGTGTCTCTGGTTTGGGTTGGGGGGGATTTTGCTGTGGAAAGAGAACAAATTCTGTATCGGCGTGCTGAATCTGCAACTGCTTGTGGTTAGAGACAACTACTGGTATGATAGATTTCATGCACCGGGAGAGGTGGCAGAGTGGTCGAATGCGCTCGGCTTGAAACCGAGTGTGGCAGTGATGTCACCGTGGGTTCAAATCCCACCCTCTCCGTTTTTAGGAAACTGCCTGATTTTTGGGCGATCGCAACTTGGTCAGACACACCTGATTTCAATTGACAGCCGTAAAGGTCAGGAGTTGATCGCTCAAACTCCCCTCCACTCAAATAACTCCAATTGCTGGAACTATCTTAGGGTTCCCAGGCTCACCCACCAACGCGGATGATTTTCCCTGTCTTCCAACAGGCTCCTCGGGCGTAGTTTTATCCTGTTTCCGAGGGACTCTCGGTACAGCATCCAAATAGATTCCCAGTCGATTCAGGCCACGCTGCAAAATAACTTTTGCAGCATCCACATCGGCATCCTCATGATGGCCGCACTCTTCGCAGATAAATTTCTCTTGATCTCGATTTGTGGGACTGATATACCCGCACTCGCTGCATTCCTGAGAGCTAAAGTGAGGCATCGCTTCATAAACCAGAACGCCCGCCCTGTCGGACAAAATCTTGACTTTCTGTTTTAAGGAACCCCAAGCAGCATCAGTAATGGCTTTGTTCAGTCCAGATTTAGCAGACTGACCGTTAGGCAGATACTTTCCGTTTTCATCCTGCTTTGGTTTGCAGCGTGCCATCATGCCTTGAATATTCAGATTCTCGAACACAATCAGATCGAATTGCTTCACCAAGTTATTAGCTATCTTCCATTGGTAATCCTCTCGTCGATTGGCAACTTTTTGTTCCAGTCTGGCTAAGCGCTGACAGGCTTTTCTGCGACGGCGGGAACCTAAAACCTTGCGGCTGACAGCACGGTTTAGTTGCGATCGCTTCCGCTCCATCTGTTGATAAAATCTGGGATTGGCAATGGTTTGTCCCGTACTGAGAGACATTAGCTTCTTGATACCCAGATCTACTCCTACTGCTGTTTTAACTTGATTTGCTGCTGGAATATCTGGAACAGACTCATCTTGCAACAAAACAGAAATATAAAAGCCATCTGCTTTTTTCCGAACAGTGACGGAACGAATGCTGAAAGCATTGGGAAACAGTCGGGACTGAAAAAACGACATCCAGCCAATACCGGGAAGTCGAACTTTATTCCCTTTAAAGGCGACATCTCCAGGCGGGTAGGTGAAAGAGCGAAATTTACCCTGCCGCTTTGTTTTCGGATATTTGCCCAATCCTCGGAAAAAGCGCCCAAAAGCAGCATCAACCTGTTTCAGCATTTGTTGCAAAACATGGTGATAGATTTCTCTATACCAAGGACGCTCCTGCTTCAGGTCAACCAGATTGGCATCTTGTTGAGCCAGCGGAGTCCTTTTCTTGCCTTTTGCTGTCCAAGGATAGCCGTACAAAGCACCTTTGCTTAACGAGCAAGCGAAAGGGCAACACTCGGCTTGAGTTTCGATGAAGCAGTAGTTCCCCATAACAGGAAATCTTGCTTGCTCGTAGGCTTCTGTCCGCTCTCTGACTCTGAAATTGTACTGCAAGCGGAGCAAATGAATCCACCGCTCGATTGTTTGAGCTTGTTTGGGCGATGGATTCAGCTTGTAAACATAAGCAAGCAGCATGACTCTCAATTAACTAGGCTACTGATTCAGCAGATTAGCAACTTGCTGCGCTGTGGAATGGGAGATGCTAGCGCATGAGCTCACCCCATTAGGATTAAGCGTGTTGATCCGCTTGGCACTGAGAACTTTGGCAAAATCTGTAGCAGCCAGTTCCTCCATTGTCATGGCATCTTTGCAGTTTTGTCCTTTTTTCAATCCTCTTGCTGTTCGGAAATCTTCGGTACGGCCAATGATCGGCTGATACACCCTCGCCTTGCACTGAGCAAAGTGCAGTGGAACCTGAACCCCATGTTCATACAAAGCTGCCTCGTAGAAGTCTTCTTTGGGAATAGAGTCAAGACGGGCTCCAATATATTCACGGCTTTTGCCTTGCTTTTCCCAATTTTTAACTGCCCTTTGCCGACTACGGCGAACGCCGAGTTCTGGATCTACTTCTTCTTCAATCCTTTCTTTGACAGCATTTCGCGCCCAATCACGAAACTCTGTAGACAAGGATTCGGCATATTCGATGGCTATCTTGTCTATGGCATAAGTTCCACCGCCTATACCTCCGCGAGTTGATATCAGACCAACATCTTTAGCTAATTTTCTGACTTGGTTTGCCCAAGCTCTGTATTTTTTACATGCAGAGTTAGCGACTGGTTGTTCTACAAAAGTTCTCTCGACAACGGGTTTTAACTCAAGCTTAGCTTCAAGGACTAATTCCAACAGCCGTTCACAGATACGCTTCTGTATCAACCACTTATCTAGCTCTTGGGATTTAACAGACCCGGCAGCTTTCCACATATCGGTCAGGCAGATTAGCCCACCGTTTTGCTGACAATGAATCACTAAACCTTTGTAATTCATGTTCTTACTCCGTAATTTCCCCATCGCCAAAAAACCTCCACTAAAATCCAAAACAGTCTTGACATATTTGTGACCGTGTGGTAGTAGCTAAGGGTTGACAAATGTGCTATGATAAAAGCACAAGAAACTCTAGACCGCAAGAAATTAAATTCTTGCAGCTCAGGTGTATAGCCCAAAGCGACTACCGAGCAAGATCCTTATCTGTGGGGATGGTGGGACTCGAACCCACAAAAACCCTGGCAGGTTATCCGGTTAGGAGCCGGATGCGTTTTCCAGTTCCGCCACATCCCCAAGTAGAATGCAGCGGCGATACTTTGAATTAGGAACTCAAAGCATCGTCGCTGTTTGTTAACGGAGAAAATATCATTTGCGGTGTCATCATCGTGTTGCTCGCATTATTTGACTCTGATTATTCGTTGCACAAATTTGAAGCATAAAGATTTCGACCAAGCTTTTTCCACCTTTTATGTGTCTCTGCGCCCCGACGCAATTCTACGCTCAAGGAGTTTTTGGCTCGCCAAAATTCCTCTTCAGATTCCGCGTCAAATATAGCTTCGACAATCCGATCGGCTAGCATTGGCTCTTGATGAGCATTCAAAACCTTTTCTATGGATTCTGCAAAGGTCAGCCCCAGGTACTGAGGACGCTTTATCTCCACAGGGTTACGCTGATGTCTGTTTTGAGAGATTGCTTTTTCAAGACCTGCATCTTCAAAAGCAAAACTAACATTGGCTAGGCCTCCTTTTAGATGTTCCTCTGCACCAAGAGAACTTGTCGAAGCTACTTGACTCTCATTCAAAGTCAGTGTTTCTGTTTCGGAAACCACATCTGTAGGTTTTGATGCCACTTCATCAGGAGCTACCTGCGCCAGCGTACTCTCGTAATAAAGAATACTTTCTTTTAGTTGTACAGCTTTCGCTTGTACTTCAGCAAGTTCTGACTTCTGCTGGTCAATTTGCTCTGTGAGCCATTTGACGAGCTGTTCGCGGGCAAGATCCTGTGCCATAGCTCCTAAAATTTTCTGTGCTTCTCAGAAGATCACACAACAAAACAAATTTAGGAACAAAAAAAAGAAAAGAATGTAAAAAATTCTCGGTTCTTAAATCACATTACATACCGCTGCGAGTTCCCACCAAAAAAAACACCCCGCAGAGGTGCTTTTGCCTACCAAATAATCTGTCAGGTCAACTGACTTAACTAAACCCTTCCTCATCCGCTGGGTCTCCGTATGGGTCTTCACTGGCTGGGAGGACATCTCCAAACTGCCCAGCATCCGCTACGTAGTGTGCCGGGTCTCCATAGGGGTCTTCGCTGGCCGGGCGGACGTTAGCGAACTGTCCAGAATCCGCGTAGTCGGCCGGGTCGCCCAGGGGGTCTTCGCTGGCCGGGCGGACCTTGCCGAACTGTCCAGAATCTGGGGGACGATCGTAGTTGTCTTCATCCTCAGAAGATCTTGAATTTTCGTTTTCCGGCCCGACGATCGCATCTTTCAATTTTCGCAAAAAACTGTCTACCATGATTAATTTCCTCTGGTTTATTAGCTAAAAAAACGGCTGTTTGAGATGGGAAATGCCAGATGTAATAGAAAATCTTAAATCATCCATCTAAAAGCTGAAATAGTTTGGTTACAGTGCCGGAACAGGAGTTGTAGCTTCCGGCAAGCTAGTGAGGTCTTTACCTGTAGTTTGGTTGTTGTACCCCTGGAATTCGCGGTAACGCGATGCTTCCGACTCCGGCACTTTAATGCCTTCTGGTGGCGGCGTTACCCAGTGAGCTCGTTTCTGGGCGTCGCGGTAGTAAACGCGGCCGTTTTTGGAAAGGTAATATTGCCCCTGCGGCCCCTGTTCTTGTTTATTTTTGTGCTGATTGTAGAGGTAGTAAAGGGCGGCTGCTCCTACTAAAGTAATCGCTACTTTTTGAGTATTGCTCAGTCCTTGTTTCGCTTGGGGCGAAGGACTGGAGGTACGATTTGCGGGCGCTCCAGCGCGAGTATCATCTACTGGGGGCGGGGGAGCAGAATTTTGCTGGCTGGAACCGCAAGCAGTGACAAAGGGAAATGTGAGCAGCGTTGTCAGCAGCAGTGCCATGAAGCGCGAGCTTCTTGGTTCCGGGTAAACTTGATTCATCTGTCTTCCCCCTTGGAGACTCCCACTGTACCTGTACCCTGGTCAGTGGCGAGAGGAAAAGGGAGGCAAGGTTTATGCTGCATACGAATAACCATCCTTTCGGTGAACAACTGAACAATATTTGTGACTAATTCCCGATACCAATTCGGATGCGGAAATATTAAATGAACCACTCGTTCTTACGGCAACAGATCCAACGTATTTACCAATTTTCTTGCCGGAGGTTACAATCGCTTTAACGATATCTCCCGTTTGAAAACCTTTGACAAACTTAAACCTAGGGACATAGCAAGATGGAAATCCAAACTTATCGGTACGACACATTTGACCTGTCCCATGCCCAGTCGCTTTAATTAACAATGGCTTGTTTGTTAATATTTCCAACGAATCAACGTTCCCAACACAAGCTGCATCTAACCAGTGAGTTTTAGCTAAATTCAATCGAGTGCGGTTGAACTTTGTTAGGCCACCACTGCCAGTAGAAACTGGTAAGCCAGTCATAGGGAGTCGGTTAAATAATGCCCAACGAGTCGAATTAACGGCTGTCGCGTCTTTGAGAGGACGATGAGCTTGAGATAGAATCCGCTTCAAAATCTCTGGCTTTTTAGAGAGGAATTGCTCAATACCTTGAGTTCCTTTCTTTTTATTACATCTTTCGCAAGCAAGGCAAAGATTAGAAATGCGATTAGAACCACCCTTAGCTTTAGGATGAATATGTTCGACTTGTAATGGTGTATTTGTAACACCACAATACGCGCACTTTCTATCCCACTTATTGAGCAAGTATTCCCGAACCTCGTAGCCACATAAAACACCTTGCTGATATTCGATTCCAGAAATCTCTGGATTTTCTAATTGTTGTAAGTCAAACCGTACAAGTTCTTGAATAATCGAGGCAATAGGGGCGAGCTTCATCAATCTAGTTACCCAGGTTAGGGTTGTTTCGACACGATGTTGCAAGCTGGGAGCCAGCCACCCTTTAGGGCGAGTCCTATTTAGGAACCTCGCTTGACGATAGCGAGTATGACGATTTCTCCTACCTCTACGCAATGAACGGCGAGACTCCAAACTGGCTTTGATTGTTTGACCGGGCGTGAGTTAGTTCTGCACCAAAGATTACGTCCTCTCCTTGCACTAATGCGATTCCTGTAGTCTTAGAACCCGGATCTATTTTAAGAGTGATTGGTTTTTGGGTTGCTGTCACCTCTACTTTGAGAATTAGTGTGAATGGATACCTTTTGAAAACAGCAGCTTTGCCATTGTTTAGCAATTTACGAGCCAATCCCGGATTGGATTGAGCGGTTGTTTTCTGGTATCAAGTACAAAAACAAAATTAGACATTTCAGCCCTCCCTTGCGGGGTAATGTTTGCTTCGTCAATGTTTAAGGTCGGTAACTATATTAAAAGCACTGGCTTAACCCTTACACCTGTTTAACTTTTAATTTCTAGAGCAGAAAACTAGCACGCATTTTCTGGTAGGTACTTTAACGCTTACCTTAAACGTAGTGGGCGAACCACTTAGACTGGTCAACTTGGCGAATTTCTTGCCTGCACCGTATCGGTAATCCGATCGGTGCCGGGTTGTTGACTGCCGCTCCGAGTTCGTTGAGATTGCAGGTGTGGGTGTTTTGGCAGGGTTGAGGAACCTGAGCTGCTGCCAACAGTTGTTATAGTCAATTAATTTCTCAAACCAATTTTGACAACAAAAGTAGTTGCTGAGAACTACAACAGCGCAGGTACAATTGCGTTTCTATTTAATCATCGTCAAATTTTGTTCAGATTTCCTCCTTCTATGGATATAGAATTTTTTTTAAGTCAGCTCGCAGGTATATGTGCACGCTGCACCGGGGCGGGTAAAAGTAAATTCCGTATGCTGGGCAAATTTTTGTGGAAATTCAGGAGAGATCGATCGCAGTTATATATACTGTCGCCAAATATATACCCGCTTCTACGCAACAAAACCAAGTCAAGCAATTACTGGAAACCAAACAATGTCCCGAATGCAATTTCAGCAATACCAACCTAAAAAATGCTAACTTAAATAGAGCCAACCTAACCGGAGCTGATTTTGGCTGTGCCGGCATAAGTTTCAACCTTGATGCTAATAATCAAGGAGCAAATATGGATTTTAAGGTAAGTGCCGTTCCCGAAAAAAATAACCCAGAAAATGCAGTAGTTGGTTTCAACATAAAAGCAACAGATCGAGGAGCCACAATGCGTTTCAACCAGCCGGGATGCGCCGAATTCGAGAAGGCTAGATTGCAGGAAACTAAAATGCCAGATAGCAAAATTCACCCTTAATTGCAGCAAATATAGCAATCTCCTGTATCATCATTTGTCAACTTCTTTTCATTCTTTCTGCTCTCTCTTTTCTCTTTCTCTGTGTCCTCTGTGGCCTCTGTGGTTCATAAAACAAAACCGCCGTCCGAACAACAGACAGCGGTTTTTCAAGCAACTAACAGCCGCCTAAAATTAGTGAGCAGAACCGTTACCGTGATACTTGTCGGTATCGTAGAATCCGTTTTTTGTACCGAAAAACAGACAGCACACAGTGAAAACTGCTGTCAAGACTGCTAAAACTAACTTAACATCCATAATTTACCTTCTCTGGTTCAGTGCGTGGAAATACTCAGATTGTAGAATCTTTTTGGCTGGCGAGGCCATCTACTAGGGTAGCGCCAGATTTGCTTGGCTGCTCGCTGGCGCGACAGTTTCCCGACGGGGAGACGATTCCGGCAATGGTGGAAACAGAAGCCTATGGCCCGGAAGATCCGGCTTGTCACGCAAACGAACAGCGCACTCCTCGCAATGAGGCGATGTTCGGGCCTGGGGGTATGAGTTATGTTTACCAGTAAATTGGGTCTAAAGCCCCGTCCTTTTAGGACGGCTTTAATGATCTAAATTTCCGGTTCAAGGTTTCCGAAAATTAATTGAACAGTATGGTACAATAGAGTAATACTACAGGTAGAATAACCGCCGATACACAGTGCGCACCAAGCTCAAACGACTGGTCGGGAAATAATAATGGTTAGTGGGTGGCGAACACCACGAAAAACATAGCTAGGGTAACTAACGTAACCCAGACCAGAAAACTAAAATCTTGAATATTAAACGTACCGTGGGGCACAGGGAAACAAGAGAGGAAACTCTCTATCGCTTGGGGAGATCAGCCCTCTGGGATTGTCTAACTTAGGCTCGAAACTTAGTTCTATTGAACGGGTTTTTGGTTTAAGTAATGCCGAAAGGATAGGCAATTTAAAGGTGTATCGGTGAACCAAGAATCCCCGCGCATTCATGCCGGGGAGTGTCAACTAATCTATGGAATGTATCATTGTTTTAATGTCGTGACGGATGCAGACGGAGTTGCTAGCGCTGTGTTAATCAGAGCCTTACAGCTAGATAGTATCCCGAAAGGGTTCTCGGATGTCCCCGAAAAGAAGCGATCGCGCCTCGCCTCGATCGCCTGGGAAACTGTGTAAAATACTTTATATCGATCGCACTTTAAACGCTTTACCTTTGGGTGTTGGGGAACCGCTCAGGTTGGAACACCGGAGTGCCCAATTTCAGAATGCGATCGAGTCAGGTGCCATTAGTATTGTCCAAACTTCCCGCATCGGGATTTCTCAAGGAATTGATTTACCTTGGCGTTGGTATATTGGGAACTGTGCGGCCGTGTCTAAATTCTAGTAATCTCAAAGATGTCAGTGTAAATTTTGTCACTTATCTCTATCAAATTATGGCTTACTCTTCTGAAAATCCGATCTTACAACTCAAGAAATGCCTAACGATGGCTCAGGATGTTGGGAGTCACGCCGAAGCGAACCGGGCCTTCGAGCAATTGTGTGGGATTCTAGATGCTGAAAATCCAATGGCGGCGCAACTTTTGGAGATGTTATGGCAAGAGGCAATCACGGCTAGGCGATCGGCTATATTTTGGCAACAAATGAGCGATGTTGAGAAAGATATGGCCAATAGAATGATGGAAAATATGACGGAGATGCGGCAAAATTATTTGCGGTTGATGCAAGAAATGTAAGATTGGGTAATGGGGAATGGGTAATTGCTAATTGGTAATTGGTAATTGCCCGGACTCCGATCGCCAACGAGAAAAACGAGTAACAGAAGCAGATTTAACAGGGACGAAACTCATCGTCCACCAGGCAATATGTGCGTATTGAGCGCAGTCAAACCAAGTGAACGTAAAAATCAAATAAGCAATAACAACTGCCTCAATGCCACCCAGAGACGAATTCAGCGCTAAACACACATAATATCCCCAAAGTGCCATAGCAGCAAGCAGCCCTAAAATGCCAACTGATAGGGTTGTATCCAGAATCCAATTGTGAGCTTTGTAAGTAGAAATTTCTCTAGTGCTGATTTCACCTTTTATGTTAATATAGTCGTAAGTAAACTCGTCTAAATTTACAACGATCGGAGTTACTTGAGGATTTCTGATGTAGGGATAGGCAATGCCAAAACCGTCAAATCCCCATCCAAATAGCGGGCGTTTTTTGAGGCCACGCACTGAGAGTGTCCACATTGGCGATCGGCTAGACATGATTTGTGCGATGGTCGGTTTGCTCCAATCTAGGGGTCTGCTGACAGTCATGATGCCAATAGCGATTATGGCGATCGGAACAATTCCTACAAGGATTTTATAATATTTGCCTCTGAGCAAATAGGCACTAGCCACAATCCAAGCTAAAATAGCACTTCGGGTAGAAGTTAGCAGCAGTGCAGGAACAGTTAAAATCCAAGTAATTGCAGTTAATTTAGTTGTCGTAAATCTCCCAATCCAGCCCACAATAGTAGTAATTACTATTAATGCTAAAACTATAGCTGCATGGCCTCTGTGGGAGTACAATCCTATTGGTTGTTGTCCTTGAAAAATACTGCTGGCTAGGACATCAGCTCTGATAATTTGCCCCATTGTCGCGGTGTAGTCGATTCGCCAGTCGATGATTTGGGGGAAGATACTAAGAGAAAGAATGATGCCACCAATTAGCAGTCCTTGGAATTGGGAATTAATGAGTTGCGGGTGTACGATTAGGAGTAAGCTGTTGCTGAGGGTGAAGGCGGCAATTAACAACCAGTAGAGCCAGCCGTCTCCCATTTGATCTTGACCGAAGAAAGAGGTTAAGGGAAAAGGACTTTGTAGAGTCGAGATAGCTCCGATTGATAGAAATATTGTCCAAAGTATTAGCGAGATTTTCCATTGTCTGGGAATGGTTATGGCTTTTCTTTGTTCCCACAAGAGGGCGAGATTGACTCCTACTATTAGCCAAATAACGAACACTTTTGGGGAAGTCCAGATGATGCCCCGGCTGCTTCCCCAAGGGTTGATGAGGATGATGCTGAGGGCATATAGCAGGGTGTAGAGGGTTTTCATTACTCTTAATTTTTTCTATTTTTAAGTCTTTTAATTACAGGCAATATAGCTAGGGCTAATAAAGTTCCTAATCCGGTGGTTGGTTCGGGAACGGCTTCTGCCGAGAGTGCATCGTCGTCGGTGTTTTCACCTGAGACTTTTGGAGTTTTTGCGGTGAGAGTATCGTCAAGATACGATAGTTCTGGGTCTTCAAGTAAGTCGGCACTGATGCCTGCTAAATCTACTTCGTTATAATTGTTATCCTCTGAAGATAGTTCTGGGTCTTCGAGTAAATCGGCACTGATGCTTCCGATATCTGCATTATTTTCGTCGTTGTCTGTTGATGATAATTCTGAGTCTTCAAGTAATTCGCTGCTGATGCCGGCTAAATTTACTTGGTTTGCGTTGCTGTCTGTTGATGATAGTTCTGGGTCTTCAAGTAAGTCGCTGCTGATGTTGGCTAAATTTACTTGGTTTTCGTTGCTGTCTGTTGATGATAGTTCTGGATTTTCTAGTAAATCACGACTGACGTCAGCCAAGTTCGCATTGTTCAAACTATTGTCAGTTGATGATAATTCTGAGTCTTCGAGTAAGTCGCTGCTGATTGCTGTTAAGTAGTCAGTGTTAGCTTTGCTACTGCTCTCAAAAAGTGAGCTTTTTCGCAAGTTCGAGACATTAGCGTTTGGTATCCAAGAACTGGGAACCGCCTGAATCGGACGCCCGCCCCGACTCGGTGCTGGTGCTGGGGCTGGACGGGGTGCTGGTGCTGGACGCGGGCTGGGTGCTGGCGCTGGACGTGGGGCGGGTGCTGGCGCTGGGCGTGGGCTGGGTGCTGGTGCTGGACGCGGGCTGGGTGCTGGCGCTGGGCGTGGGCTGGGTCGAGGTGTTGGCGATGGTGTTGGTGATGGTGATACTGCTACGTAGCCTATTCCACCGCCGCCGCTAGCACTACTACGGACAAAGTTAGGTTCACCTAAGTTGGGTATCTTAGGTATGGATGGGAAGGGGATGGGCAACGGGATTGGGTTTGGAGTTGGAGCTGGAACCGGAACGGGAGCGGGTACTGGTTGTTTGCGACGACGTGTTACTTTATTTTTCCAGCCCCATCTGACCCCGTTATAAATTGTTACGTTCGTTTCCGTAATAGTTGGTAGTCCGTTTTTATCTTTTCTCCTGAATGTCTCTATGTCGGCTAAGTAAGCTTCAGCAAACCAATAATGCTCGTTTAAGGGATCATCTCTATAGCTTCTATCTGTCAATCTTTCGGTACTTCCTGGATAGAAAGGGGTGTTTTCACGGCCTACATTGTCAAGGTATTTTGACACTTTATTATCATGTTCCTTCACATGAGCCGGGTGGTTGGTGTTTACCCACTGAATCCAACGAAGGTCTCGTGTTGTATCACCTCTACCTCGCCGGTAATTCAACTCAATCCCAGCTCCCACTCCGGTTGAAACAGGTGGATTAGGTGTTGTTACATTTGGTAAATTAGGATATTTACAGGGAATTTTAAAAGTACAAGCATAATAGTTTAATACTTCTACATTTCCTCTTAAGTCTTTATCCGCTTTAGTAAAATTCCAAATCTGTGTACGACCGGAATTATTATAAGCTGATATCCTATAAGCCTCTAGCAGATTTTGCAAAGTTATCGTCCCGCCACGTGGCATTTCTGTTATTTTATATGGCTCCAGTCTGGTGTTGATAGTTATTTCTTCATTCCCTTGCATATAAGTGATAGACTGAGTTGGAAGGTATAAATCTCGCGCTCCTTTTGCTGCAAAACTGAGGCTGAAACCCATAGCCTCTTGACTCGTGAATGCAACTAACAAGGGTGTTGCTAAAAACATTACGATCGTTTGTGTGGTCGCCATTATGTATCCTCAATCAGTTATGTTTATACGAAGTGCTAATTATTGTTAATCCTAATTAGTTTCATTTTCACTTTGTGGTTACTGGTTACACTATGCAAAACTCTATGAAAGGGGTAACAATTTGCCCCAGCCATACCATTTCCCAACACAGTTTATCTATTAACTCCTCATAGTATTTTACTGCCCCATTAGTTACTTCGTATTTGAATCTAATCGAATAAGTTCCCGTAGATGGTAGATGAAATTTCCAATATTCACGGTTGGTAAAAGGCATAAAAAGCATTAAATCTCTATCCTGCTTTCTTTTTATTTTTGGATATTTTCGCTCCCAATAACACTGAGCGGTTTGAGAAAAAGTTACAGACTTTCCCGGCATAGTTAAGTGAAGATCGGATTCGTCAGGTACTCCTACTCCATCTGCCTGATAACCAGGATTAATATTTTGACCATCTGATGTTATAATTTCTGGAAGAAATTGGAAAAAACTAAAATAATATGGAGTTGAAGTATTGTTAGTGATGGAAAAACCTAACACTACAGATGTATGATCGTCTTGGTTAGTTCTTTTTATCGGGACAATCCACAGACGGTTTGACAGGATTGTTTCAAACCGGACGCCATCAACTTCAACGGCATTGTTGTCACTTGATTCTCCTATGGTCATGATGCTTGTCCTCCTTATTGCTTTATCCTAAGAGTGTGGCAGTAGCACGCTGATTTAAAACAAGTTTGCTGAGATTATTTCCAAAGATTATCACAGCACAAATGCTGACCACATCCGAAAAATTACTGAATTGAGTGAGATCCAGAGAACGCAATCAAATTTTACCCAGTAATATTAGTTATGCCTAAAGGAAGATTTCAGAGAAAATCTTGACTTCTGTAGCTAAAAAGTTTCAATGGATACTGTTTTTTGTGGGAAAGTAGTAAACTAAAAACCGAAAAAAATACCTCATGTCCCTCTGGATTACCGAACAATCAGCGAAAAAACCAGAACCACACCGCCTTGAATCATTCCTCATTCATTTCAGGGCTGGACTATGCTGAATTCAACAAAGGGAGTATCCACCCACCCAGTCCAAACTTTTTCTATTGGCCGACTTTCAATCGACTCCCCAGCAAGATTTTTCTTCGGTATGGTATCACTCGTATTGTAATACTGGAAGCGGAAGTGATATATACCTGGCTTGAGTTGGTCAAAAGAGCATGAGCCACCATATCCGCTAGAGACACCAAGCGAAAATTGGCTATGGTTAGTCCAGAAGAGGCTGATATCTGGAAAAAATGTCAGACTTTTTCCAGGTGTGACTAACAGAAAGTCAGATTCTTCAGGCCCTCTCATCCAGTCGTTAGCATAGCCTCTTCGCTGTACCTGACCATCTGGCATTATAAGTTCAGGGTAAAAACTGCCATAAAAGCTGAAGTAAAATGGGGTTGGTGTGTTGTTGGTAATCCGCATACCAATCTGTACAGATTGGTATGAATTGTCACTCTGATTTGGCAGAGTTAACAATGGCTCTGGTATAAAAGTTTCAAAACGAATACCATCTACTTCCACGGCGCTGTTATTCAATCCCACAGGTTGAAGTAGGCGAAAATTAGCGAAGGGAGTTACCAACTGACCTGTCCCAGTTACTTCTATTCTCTCTAGAGGTACTTCTTTTCCCTCTAGTAGTTCTTTAATATTAAAAACAGTGAAGGGATTTGTGTATACTATTGTCCCCGTCGGAGTTTCATAAGTGAATCGAACCTGATATTCCCCAGACCCAAGAGTATCAAAAGACCAAAATTTATCTAGATCAATAGGGCTTTCATCGTAGGTGGGGCGATGTAATATCAGTTGAAGTAAATTATTTTGCCAAGACAGTCTTCCCTCCATAGAGGTGGATATCTGCTTTCTGACCCCAACTAACGAGCCATGATATTCTCCGTTCCCAACTTGCCTATTTATCGGTTCTCTTCGGTGCAGTGCTTGACCATCTGGCCCGAATATTTCTGGAATTAAAGCATCATAATCTATAGCCAAGGGAATAGGGGCTGGTGTATTATTAGTCAGGCTGACAGTAAAGCTGAATTCAGCAGTGATACCGGGCTTGTTTTCGGGGATAGATAGTGCCACAATTTCTGGCAATTCCACTTTCAGTTGGAGGCCATCTTGTTTAACGTTATTGCTGCGCTTAGATTTTCTAGATGCCATGTTTGTTACCTTTTCAACTTTTGAATTTTCATTGCCAACAGCTTGTATACTTCCATAGGTTATTACCAGGAGCGCCGAAATTACTAAAGCAAATAAAAACAGCAAAAAATACTTCATCACCCTCTCAATTATCAAAGAATCAGCGGAAAAACCAGAACCACACCGCGGCACCAATTATCATCAGCCAAAATAATTTCCTCCAACTCCCACTCGACTCTCCGGGATGTTCAACGAAAGTATACTTGTAATATCCCAACACAGGTTGACAATCATTCTTTTGTGGTGGGGGAGTCGCCCAAGAATGAGAAGGTTTTGACCAATAATCGTCTGGCGTACTCCGCAGTCTACTGGGCAGATCACCGTAAGTTAAATTCAGCTTTGAACGAGGAGGTAAGCGTTCTTGGGGAGCAAGTTCCTTCTGCGTTACCTGCACAAACTCCGACTTCAGTTCCCTGGTGCGATGGGGCCCAATTGTGCGACTGCAACTGATACAAAACTAATTGCTAGCCAGCTTGAGAGGGTGAGGACAGTGAGATTTGTCGCAGTAATGTTTTTCGCCGTAGTTCATAACTATGCCTTGGATTTCCCCGAGCAATGAATTGATAGCTAACACTTGAACTGATGTAATAAAATTAGCATGACTCTTTGGAGCTGGATACAGGGTTTATACTGAGTTTTTTGGAATTCACATGGTCTCCGAAACTTAGCCTCAACTAGAGATTTCTCTGTTACAAAAAAGTTAACTTTACACAATCTTTACAAAAGAGATAAATTTTCGAGTTCCGGCGTTTCGGATCAGTTGTTGTCAAAAGCGTCAAGAGGACTGCTGGAAATGAAATTGGCACTGTGGCACACAAGCTAACTTTACACAATCTTCACAAAAGAGAGAAATTGTGTCAAGTTAACACTTATGTAAGTGAATTAGCGCAGGCAATTCCAAATTATTTGTCAAATAAAGTTAATCATCAAGCGGACGCTATTCTTAAACTGTCTATTTTGGGTGTAATCTTAGTAATCAAGTATTGCTGAGGGCATATAGCAGGGTGTAGAGGGTTTTCATTACTCTTGGTTTTTCCGGTTCTTGAGTCTTTTAATTACAGGCAATACAGAAGCGGCTAATAAAGTTCCTAATCCGGTGGTTGGTTCGGGCACAGCTTCTGCGGAGAGGGCATCGTCGTCGGTATTTTTTAGATGAGACTTTTGGAATTTCTGCGGTGAGAGTATCGTCAAAATACGATAGTTCTGGGTCTTCAAGTAAGTCGGCACTGATGCCTGCTAAATCTACTTGGTTAGAATTGTTATCCTCTGAAGATAGTTCTGGGTCTTCGAGTAAATCGGCACTGATGCTTCCGATATCTGCATTATTTTCGTCGTTGTCTGTTGATGATAATTCTGGGTCTTCAAGTAATTCGCTGCTGATGCCGGCTAAATTTACTTGGTTTTCGTTGCTGTCTGTTGATGATAGTTCTGGGTCTTCAAGTAAGTCGCTGCTGATGCTGGCTAAATTTACTTGGTTTTCGTTGCTGTCTGTTGATGATAGTTCTGGATTTTCTAGTAAATCACGACTGACGCCAGCTACGTTCGCATTGTTCAAACTATTGTCAGTTGATGATAATTCTGGGTCTTCGAGTAAGTCGCTGCTGATTGCTGTTAAGTAGTCAGTGTTAGCTTTGCTACGGCTCTCAAAAAGTGAGCTTTTTCGCAAGTTCGAGACATTAGCGTTTGGTATCCAAGAACTGGGAACTGCCTGAATCGGACGCCGGCCCGGACGCGGGCTGGGTGCTGGCGCTGGACGCGGGCTGGGTGCTGCCGCTGGGCGTGGGCTGGGTGCTGGCGCTGGGCGTGGGCTGGGTGCTGGTGCTGGACGCGGGCTGGGTGCTGGCGCTGGGCGTGGGCTGGGTGCTGGCGCTGGGCGTGGGCTGGGTGCTGGTGCTGGACGCGGGCTGGGTGCTGGCGCTGGACGCGGGCTGGGTGCTGGCGCTGGACGCGGGCTGGGTGCTGGCGCCGGACGCGGGCTGGGTGCTGGCGCCGGACGTGGGCTGGGTGCTGGCGCTGGACGCGGACTGGGTGCTGGCGCTGGGCGTGGGCTGGGTGCTGGCGCTGGGCGTGGGCTGGGTGCGGGCGCTGGCGATGGTGAGGGTGTTGGCGATGGTGATACTGCTACACAGCCTATGCCGCCGCCACCGCTGCTGCTGCTGGCGACAATAGCGCTACCGCTTTTAGTAAGCAAACCAGGTGGTGGTGGACAATATTCTTCTGGAACTGGAACTGGAACTGGGGTTGGCTTTGGAACAGGAGCGGGGACGGGCACTGGTTGTTTGCGACGTGTTATTATATTTTTCCAACCCCATCTGACCCCGTTATAAATTGTTACGTCTCCAACAGTTCGATTACCAATTCTTCTCGTTGCAGTCTCTTCAACAAGGTATAATTCAGCAAACCAATAATGGTTGTTCAATAGATCGCTCCTGAAAGGTCGGTCTATAAAGAAGTTTTCGCCAGCAGCATCAGTACCAGTGTCATAGTACGGAGTTGTGCTGTTGTTACGACCAATATCAATAACATCCTCAAGACGGCCATGATAGCGTGGAGCTGGCAGATCTTTATCATGGTTGCTAACTACCCGCTGAATCCAATGAAGTTTACTATTTCTAGGATTGGGATCTGAACTTTTCGGATGATATTTTAGGTCAAAAAAAGCTCCTACTGTATTTAATGGTGCATCAGTGAGTTTCTCTTTGCCACACTCAGTCTGAGCACCACAGGCGTAGTAATTTATTATGCTCAAACTGCCATTTAAATCATTTTTTGCTTTTTTAAAGTTCCAGCCTAATTTTTGATACGGTCGCAGAGCATTGTACAATCCTGGCGTCCCACCTCGTTTGAGGTTAGTAACTGCCCCCGGAGTATCCAGCCATGTGGGAGGATAGAAAGTAGTTCTTGTGTCTAGACTTGCCAATCCTTGAAAGTCATTGGGACTTCCTACATAGTAGTTAGCTAAGGCATTATAACTATTTGTGGCATTTTTCCCTCCTCTAGTTTCTTCTGGGATAATATTGAACGCAACACTTGCTCTATCCGTTAATGAAAACAACAAAGTTGTTGCTAATAAAAGTTTAGGCCATTGTCGTGATTGCATTTTTACATCGACTCCTTTCTGAATAACTTATTTAAGATGATGCAGAATTATTTCAAATGAAATAGAAGGTAATTCCTGAGAGACAGATAGCAACTTGGCTAAAGTTTAATTTTATGGTTTAACTAGGTGTAACTCTACAAAGGGAGTATCCACCCTCCCGAACCAAACCTGTTCTAATAATTTTTGTTCAATTTCTTGCTGGCGATAAATAATTTCACCTCTAGGATCAAAAATCTTTTGATACCTGAAACGAAATTGATATCTCCCTGGTTTTACTGTGTCAGAGCCCCAAATACTACCATCTCCATAATCTATGCTTAGCGATGCTCCATAGCCTTCGATCCAAAAAAGGACAGTAATTGGAAAGAAAGTCACACTTTCTCCTGGCAAGGCTAAAAGAAAATCCGATGCCGATGGCCCTCTAACGCAATTACTAGCTCTACCCCACTCTATTATTTGACCGTCCGGTTCCAGCAGTTCTGGAATTAATGTTGTATATCCAGTGAAATAAAGAGGGTTCGGAGTAGCATTGGTAATTTTCATCCCTAACTCTACAGAGGTATAACCATTTGAATTAGCTTTTTTTACGGGGATACTCAATACGGGGTTTGACAGGATTGTTTCAAACCGGATGCCATCTACTTCAACGGCATTGTTGTCACTTGATTCTCCTATGGTCATGATGCTTGTCCTCCTTATTGCTTTATCCTAAGAGTGTGGCAGTAGCACGCTGATTTAAAACAAGTTTGCTGAGATTATTTCCGAATTTTATCACAGCACAAATGCTGACCACAATCCTAAGATTTACTGACTTTAGTAACATCCAGAGAAGGAAATCAAATTTTACCCAGTAATATTAGTTATGCCTCAAGGAAGATTTAAGATAAAATCTTGACTCAGGTAGCTAAAAAGTTTCAATGGATACTGTTTTTCGTGGGAAAGTAGTAAACTAAAAACCGAAAAAAACACCTCATGTCCCTCTGGATTACCGAACAATCAGCGAAAAAACCAGAACCACACCGCCTTGAATCATTCCTCATTCATTTCAAGGCTGGACTATGCTGAATTCAACAAAGGGAGTATCCACCCACCCAGTCCAAACTTTTTCTATTGGCCGACTTTCAATCGACTCCCCAGCAAGATTTTTCTTCGGTATGGTATCACTCGTATTGTAATACTGGAAGCGGAAGTGATATATACCTGGCTTGAGTGAGTCAAAAGGGCAATAACCACCATATCCATTAGTAACAAGAAGGGAAAAGTTGTCGCGCTTCCTCAAAGACAGGGTGATGCTTGGAAAGAATGTCATACTCTTTCCAGGTGTGACTAACAGAAAATCAGATTCTTCAGGCAATCTCATCCAGTCGCTATTATAGCCTCCCCGCTCTACCTGACCATCTGGCATTACAAGGTCTGGAGTAAAAGTGGCATAAAAGCTGAAGTAAAATGGGGTTGGCGTGTTGTTGGTAATCCGCATACCAATCTGTACAGAACTTTCTGCATTGCGCCTCTTGTTGAGCACAGTTAACAACTGCTCCGGCATCAAGGTTTCAAAATGAATGCCATCAACTTCCACTGCATTGTTATTAAATCCAACAGGTTGAATTAGGCGAAGATTAGCGAAGGGAGTTGTCAACTTACCTGTCTCGATTACTTCTATTATCTTTTCTTGTCCAGTTTGTGGGTCTAAGCAAAAGACATTCCCAACAGGGCTGTCATAAGAGAATCGAACCTGATATTCCCCAGACCCAAGAGTATCAAAAGACCAAGAGTTATCGAAATTAGTAGGAATTTGCCAGTAGTCTGGGCTATTAGGTACTACGAGTTGAAGTAAGTTATTCTGCCAAGAGAGTCTTGCGTCCAAAGAGATGCCTATTTGTTCTCCGACCCCAAGTAATACACAATCATATTTGCCAACCCCAACTTGCCGATTTTTCGGTTCTTTTCGGTGCAGTGCTTGACCATCAGACCCGACAATTTCTGGTATTAAAGCGCCAGAGATTCTGAAGGGAATTGAGGTTTGTGTATTATTGGTAACGACAACAGCAAGCTTTACTGGAGCCGTGGCATTGGGCTTGTTTTCTGGGATGGCTAGTGCAATAATTTGTGGCTCTCTGATTTCAAGTAGGAGGCCATCTTGTTTAACTTTATTGCTGTTATTCGATCCTTGAGATGTCATGTTTGCTATCCTTCCAACTCTTGAATGTTTATTTCCAACTGCTTCTCTACTCCCATAGGTTATTACCACGATCGCCGAAATTACTAAAGCCAATAAAAACCGCAAAAAATACTTCATAATTTCGCCCCCTGAATTACCGGACAATCAACGGAAAAACCAGAACCACACCGCGGCACCAATTATCATCAGCCAAAATAATTTCCTCCAACTCCCACTCGACTCTCCGGGATGTTCAACGAAAGTATACTTGTAATATCCCAATACACGCTGAAAATCATTCTTTTGTGGTGGGGGAGTCGCCCAAGAATGAGAAGGTTTTGACCCATAATTTTCTGGCATACTCCGCCGTCTGCTGGGGAGATAACCGTAAGTTAAATTCAGCTTTGAACGAGGAGGTAAGCGTTCTTGGGGAGCAAGTTCCTTCTGCGTTACCTGCACAAACTCCGACTTCAGTTCCCTGGTGCGATGGGGCCCAATTGTGCGACTGCAACTGATACAAAACTAATTGCTAGCCAGCTTGAGAGGGTGAGGACAGTGAGATTTGTCGCAGTAATGTTTTTCGCCGTAGTTCATAACTATGCCTTGGATTTCCCCGAGCAATGAATTGATAGCTAACACTTGAACTGATGTAATAAAATTAGCATGACTCTTTGGAGCTGGATACAGGGTTTATACTGAGTTTTTTGGAATTCACATGGTCTCCGAAACTTAGCCTCAACTAGAGATTTCTCTGTTACAAAAAAGTTAACTTTACACAATCTTTATAAAAAAATCTGATCTCCGGCATTTCGGACGTTTCGGATCAGTTGTTGTCAAAAGCGTCAAGAGGACTGCTGGAAATGAAATTGGCACTCTGGCACACCAGCTAACTGTAGACAATCTTCACAAAAGAGAGAAATTGTGTAAGCTTAACACTTATGTAACAGTCATGGACGCACACAGAGCAAAGAAACCCGGTTTTTTACCGAATCTGCGGGCTACAATCAAGAATTTCCGTAAAAAAACCCGGTTTCTGAGCCCCCATGCGTCCTGGACTGTCGATCTAAAATCCGGGTGTACTGGAATTATTTGTTTGTAAAATTTTTGTAAAATTCGCAGTTGCGGTTTTTTCGTCACACCGCAACTGCGAACTTATCTTAGTTCATTAAAGCAGCGCCGCGGTTGTAAATTTCCCGCGCGTAATCAGTCCAAGTTCCCTGTCCCCAATAGCGGAAACAGCTTGTTTGCAACAACAAGTTGTAAAGCAAAGCTTGTTGGTATTCAAACTGCTTGGTAACGGTGGCATCTTGCTGCACCAGCGTGTCGTATTTTTTGTGAAATGCTGCGCTGAGTAAATTCATCGGTTCCAAGACATTTTCGTAGCCTTTCACCCAACTCAAATCGTTAGTCCAAGAAGCACCATCCATGTGAAAATTATGGTCGATTTGCTTGAGTTGAGCGATCGCACTTTCGACTTTTTCCGGTGTCGCGCTATCTGGATCGACTAGCTGCCAGATTTTGTGCTGATTAATCCCCTGACAAATCGGATAATCTTCAGGATTAACGCCCGCCGCCTCAATTATCTCCAAATATTCAGTACCGTTTAAACCGACAACACCGGATTTTCCGCCACCTTGAGAGCGGTTTTCGTGCCAAGCTTTGACAAAGGCGCTGGGAAATTCATTCATCATCACGCCGCCATTTTCGCCATCAGCAATCTGAGTGACCAAAGAAGGAATTGTGACATTGCCAATTTGCTGTTTATTACGTCCTTTTGCTTCGTAATAGGGCTGCATTTGACCGACCAATTTCGTATCAGAACCTTGGGTTTTAATCAAAGCAGTAATACTGATAGTTTCGCCGCGAGAATTGCGGGCTACTAAACGGTTGGGAATGTATTTTTGGTCTTGCGACAATCCCGAACCTTCGATATTTTCTACAGAATGTTCTTGCACCATCAGCCAGCGGTAGCCGCATTCTTTCAAAGCTTTGATGTATTCGTAAAGCGTGTCGGGGTGATTGGGAAAGTGCATTTCTGGGGGCGAAAAACCTTTGACGCGCTTGAGGGCATCCAAGCCAAAAATGGCGGCAAAATGATGTTGCCATGCTTGAATTTGGAGTTTGATGTCGGGAATTGGAGTTGAGGGAATGACGGCGTGACTCCACATTGTCCCCAGCCATTCTACGTGAGGTTGATATTGAGCTTCGCAGGTAATCCGCTTGAGATTGTTGAGGATATCCTCCCGTCCCATTTGGCGCAATCCCCACAACAAATTGCCGGAATAGTCGAGCATAATTCGCGGGTTGCAACCTTCAGCAATCAGTTGGGGGATAAATTCTCCCATGCGTGAGTAGCACGAAGCAAAGACTCCGGCGTTGTGATTGTCTCCTTGGTTGGGATGTTCAAACATATTCTGGAGATTGCTGATTAGTTCGCCGTTTGCACCAGCCGGAATGGTGGGTTGGTGCATATGGAGGGCGCAGGCAAATCCGGCTTGAATGTTTTCGAGGCGAAGATTTGTCCTAGGTAGAAAGACTGGTTCATTGCTGTTGGCTGCGGAACTGATTTCTGCTTCCGATCCGCAAATATTGGGTAATCCTGAGTTGATTTCGTTTAAAATGGGTAGGTTGGGAGATTGTGCGATCGCAGGCATAGAATTTTTCTCAAGAATTGTGGAGTGGCACTGTTTACTATTGGTAAGATAGCTATATACTTTTAGACTAGCAGAAAATGTCTGCCAAAGATCAATTTATCAATTACCGATACGCACTCTCCGGTGCAAGAGCCAGAGATAATTTTCTACTTAGGAGTAATCCAAGGTAATGGATTTGACCAACTAATTTTATTTTGGCAAAATCTGGAAAAACAGGCGATCGATTA
This sequence comes from Microcoleus sp., assembly GCA_042408215.1. GTDB lineage: Bacteria > Cyanobacteriota > Cyanobacteriia > Cyanobacteriales > Microcoleaceae > Microcoleus. The sequence continues at coordinate 1,081,078 of JAYFMW010000006.1, forward strand.
CAGTTGGGCGCATCACCGCGACGAAGCTATGATATCAATTCCGGTAACACCGGAATGATTGTTGACTGTTGACTGTTGACTGTTGACTGTGAATCGAAAAACTGAAAATTGCGCTGATATATCGAAGATACATATCGAAGATACATATCGAAGATACATAGGGTGGCCACTGGTAGGGGCAATTCATGAATTGCCCCTACTTGATCGTTCCGATGCTAGCGGATTTGATATTATGCGATCGCTCTTCGGAACTAGACGAGACAACTGGCGATTTGCTGCAAAAGATTGAGTTGACAAATGCGATAAAATGAGTTAAAATTTGCAGAATTTGCGATGGAGTTACAACAATTGCGAATCGGGCAAACGATTGTTTTTCCTCTGCTAAAGAGCTTGCAGCCTCGCCTCGATGGTATCCTCCCCGTTAGGCTATTGCCAGCGATCGCCCGCAACCGCGCCAAATTCCCCTAGTTGCGGATATCGCCCCCTTATTCCCAAGGGCCGACTTGCTTATTTGCTTAAAAATCATATAATTTGTCAAGTTAAGAAAATATTTTTTTGATTCACCCAGGAGTAAGCCGGAAAAATGTACATCGTACAAATTGCCTCTGAATGCGCCCCTGTCATCAAAGCAGGAGGTTTAGGCGACGTAGTTTACGGTTTGAGTCGGGAGTTAGAAAGTTGCGGCCATGCGGTCGAGATTATTCTACCCAAGTATGACTGCATGAGGTACGACCACATTTGGGGACTTCACGTTGCCTATGAGGATTTGTTTGTGCCCTGGTACGGCGGCGAAATTCGCTGTACTGTTTACTGCGGCTGGGTGCACGGGCAGTTGTGTTTCTTCATCGAGTCTCACTCTCAGGACAATTTCTTCAATCGTGGCTGTTATTACGGCTGCAATGACGACAATATGCGGTTTGCATTTTTCAGCAAAGCCGCTTTGGAATTTTTGCTCAGAAGTAACAAGCGCCCTGATGTGATTCACTGTCACGATTGGCAAACTGGTTTAGTACCAGTCATGCTGTTTGAAATCTACAAATACAATTGGATGGAAAATCAGCGAGTCTGCTATACCATTCACAATTTCAAACATCAAGGTATGGGCGGCAGCGAAGTTCTGCAAGCAACGGGTTTGAATCGAGAGGATTATTATTTTGAGTACGATCGCCTCCGAGATAATTTTAACCCTTTTGCGATCAACTTTATGAAAGGTGGCATGGTTTACTCGAACTTTGTCACCACGGTGTCACCACACCACGCTTGGGAAGCTCATGTGGGTCAGTTTGGCTATGGGTTGGGGCACACTTTGCATTTGTATCAAGATAAGTTTCGCGGGGTGCTCAACGGTATTGATTATGATGTGTGGAATCCAGAAAGCGATCGCTACATTCCCCACCACTACACTCAGGAAAATCTGGCCGGAAAAGCCAAAACTAAAAAAGCTTTGCGCGATCGACTTTTACTGCGGGATGTTGACAAGCCAATTATTGCGTTTATCGGTCGTTTAGACGACCAAAAAGGTGTTCACCTCGTCCACCACGCAATTTATTATGCTCTGAGTAAAGGTGCACAATTTGTGCT
>JAYFMW010000007.1:0-305796 GCA_042408215.1 Microcoleus sp.
GTAGTGCCGGCATAATTATTACCAGCTAAGTCTTTAATTGCACCCGCAGCAATTTCAACGTAATAACCAGTACCTTGCGCTAAATCTGCCGTGGGATTAACTGTGACTGTACTACCGCTAACAGTAACATTAGCTGCGGTAACATTTATAGTTTCAACAACTGAGTTATCCGAGACTTTCTTGATGACAATATTGCCAGTGCCTTTCTGTACGGCTTCACTCAAGGTGACAACTAAATTATCAGTAACTGCAACAGTAGTGGCGTTGTCGGCGGGGGTGAAAGTGGCGGCTGTGGGTGCTGTAGTATCAGCCACGGTGGTGAAATTCCAAGTGGTTGCGCCTGTAGTGCCGGCATAATTATTACCAGCTAAGTCTTGAATTGCACCGCTGGCAATTTCAACGTAATAATCAGTACCTGGCGCTAAATCTGCTGTTGGATTAACTGTGACTGTACTACCGCTAACAGTAACATTAGCTGCGGTAACATTTATAGTTTCAACAACTGAGTTATCCGAGACTTTCTTGATGACAATATTGCCAGTGCCTTTCTGTACGGCTTCACTCAAGGTGACAACTAAATTATCAGTAACTGCAACAGTAGTGGCGTTGTCGGCGGGGGTGAAAGTGGCGGCTGTGGGTGCTGTAGTATCAGCCACGGTGGTGAAATTCCAAGTGGTTGCGCCTGTAGTGCCGGCATAATTATTACCAGCTAAGTCTTTAATTGCACCCGCAGCAATTTCAACGTAATAACCAGTACCTTGCGCTAAATCTGCCGTGGGATTAACTGTGACTGTACTACCGCTAACAGTAACATTAGCTGCGGTAACATTTATAGTTTCCACAACTGAGTTATCCGAGACTTTCTTGATGACAATATTGCCAGTGCCTTTCTGTACGGCTTCACTCAAGGTGACAACTAAATTATCAGTAACTGCAACAGTAGTGGCGTTGTCGGCGGGGGTGAAAGTGGCGGCTGTGGGTGCTGTAGTATCAGCCACGGTGGTGAAATTCCAAGTGGTTGCGCCTGTAGTGCCGGCATAATTATTACCAGCTAAGTCTTGAATTGCACCCGCAGCAATTTCAACGTAATAACCAGTACCTTGCGCTAAATCTGCCGTGGGATTAACTGTGACTGTACTACCGCTAACAGTAACATTAGCTGCGGTAACATTTATAGTTTCAACAACTGAGTTATCCGAGACTTTCTTGATGACAATATTGCCAGTGCCTTTTTGCACGGCTTCACTCAAGGTGACAACTAAATTATCAGTAACTGCAACAGTAGTGGCGTTGTCGGCGGGGGTGAAAGTGGCGGCTGTGGGTGCTGTAGTATCAGCCACGGTGGTGAAATTCCAAGTGGTTGCGCCTGTAGTGCCGGCATAATTATTACCAGCTAAGTCTTTAATTGCACCCGCAGCAATTTCAACGTAATAACCAGTACCTTGCGCTAAATCTGCCGTGGGATTAACTGTGACTGTACTACCGCTAACAGTAACATTAGCTGCGGTAACATTTATAGTTTCAACAACTGAGTTATCCGAGACTTTCTTGATGACAATATTGCCAGTGCCTTTCTGTACGGCTTCACTCAAGGTGACAACTAAATTATCAGTAACTGCAACAGTAGTGGCGTTGTCGGCGGGGGTGAAAGTGGCGGCTGTGGGTGCTGTAGTATCAGCCACGGTGGTGAAATTCCAAGTGGTTGCGCCTGTAGTGCCGGCATAATTATTACCAGCTAAGTCTTGAATTGCACCCGCAGGCAATTTCAACGTAATAACCAGTACCGTGCGCTAAATCTGCCGTTGGATTAACTGTTACTGTACTACCGCTAACAGTAACATTAGCTGCGGTAACATTTATAGTTTCAACAACTGAGTTATCCGAGACTTTCTTGATGACAATATTGCCAGTGCCTTTCTGTACGGCTTCACTCAAGGTGACAACTAAATTATCAGTAACTGCAACAGTAGTGGCGTTGTCGGCGGGGGTGAAAGTGGCGGCTGTGGGTGCTGTAGTATCAGCCACGGTGGTGAAATTCCAAGTGGTTGCGCCTGTAGTGCCGGCATAATTATTACCAGCTAAGTCTTTAATTGCACCCGCAGCAATTTCAACGTAATAACCAGTACCTTGCGCTAAATCTGCCGTGGGATTAACTGTGACTGTACTACCGCTAACGGTGACATTTGCTGAGGTAACATTGATAGTTTCAACAACTGAGTTATCCGAGACTTTCTTGATGACAATATTGCCAGTGCCTTTCTGTACGGCTTCACTCAAGGTGACAACTAAATTATCAGTAACTGCAACAGTAGTGGCGTTGTCGGCGGGGGTGAAAGTGGCGGCGGTGGGGGCTGTGGTATCAGCCACGGTGGTGAAATTCCAAGTGGTTGCGCCTGTAGTGCCGGCATAATTATTACCAGCTAAGTCTTTAATTGCACCCGCAGCAATTTCAACGTAATAACCAGTACCTTGCGCTAAATCTGCCGTGGGATTAACTGTGACTGTACTACCGCTAACAGTAACATTAGCTGCGGTAACATTTATAGTTTCAACAACTGAGTTATCCGAGACTTTCTTGATGACAATATTGCCAGTGCCTTTCTGTACGGCTTCACTCAAGGTGACAACTAAATTATCAGTAACTGCAACAGTAGTGGCGTTGTCGGCGGGGGTGAAAGTGGCGGCTGTGGGTGCTGTAGTATCAGCCACGGTGGTGAAATTCCAAGTGGTTGCGCCTGTAGTACCGGCATAATTATTACCAGCTAAGTCTTTAATTGCACCCGCAGCAATTTCAACGTAATAACCAGTACCTTGCGCTAAATCTGCCGTGGGATTAACTGTGACTGTACTACCGCTAACAGTAACATTAGCTGCGGTAACATTTATAGTTTCAACAACTGAGTTATCCGAGACTTTCTTGATGACAATATTGCCAGTGCCTTTCTGTACGGCTTCACTCAAGGTGACAACTAAATTATCAGTAACTGCAACAGTAGTGGCGTTGTCGGCGGGGGTGAAAGTGGCGGCTGTGGGTGCTGTAGTATCAGCCACGGTGGTGAAATTCCAAGTGGTTGCGCCTGTAGTACCGGCATAATTATTACCAGCTAAGTCTTTAATTGCACCCGCAGCAATTTCAACGTAATAACCAGTACCTTGCGCTAAATCTGCCGTGGGATTAACTGTGACTGTACTACCGCTAACAGTAACATTAGCTGCGGTAACATTTATAGTTTCAACAACTGAGTTATCCGAGACTTTCTTGATGACAATATTGCCAGTGCCTTTTTGTACGGCTTCACTCAAGGTGACAACTAAATTAGCCGCCACTGCAACAGTAGTGGCGTTGTCGGCGGGGGTGAAAGTGGCGGCTGTGGGTGCTGTAGTATCAGCCACGGTGGTGAAATTCCAAGTGGTTGCGCCTGTAGTGCCGGCATAATTATTACCAGCTAAGTCTTTAATTGCACCCGCAGCAATTTCAACGTAATAACCAGTACCTTGCGCTAAATCTGCCGTGGGATTAACTGTGACTGTACTACCGCTAACAGTAACATTAGCTGCGGTAACATTTATAGTTTCAACAACTGAGTTATCCGAGACTTTCTTGATGACAATATTGCCAGTGCCTTTCTGTACGGCTTCACTCAAGGTGACAACTAAATTATCAGTAACTGCAACAGTAGTGGCGTTGTCGGCGGGGGTGAAAGTGGCGGCTGTGGGTGCTGTAGTATCAGCCACGGTGGTGAAATTCCAAGTGGTTGCGCCTGTAGTACCGGCATAATTATTACCAGCTAAGTCTTTAATTGCACCCGCAGCAATTTCAACGTAATAACCAGTACCTTGCGCTAAATCTGCCGTGGGATTAACTGTGACTGTACTACCGCTAACAGTAACATTAGCTGCGGTAACATTTATAGTTTCAACAACTGAGTTATCCGAGACTTTCTTGATGACAATATTGCCAGTGCCTTTCTGTACGGCTTCACTCAAGGTGACAACTAAATTATCAGTAACTGCAACAGTAGTGGCGTTGTCGGCGGGGGTGAAAGTGGCGGCTGTGGGTGCTGTAGTATCAGCCACGGTGGTGAAATTCCAAGTGGTTGCGCCTGTAGTGCCGGCATAATTATTACCAGCTAAGTCTTTAATTGCACCCGCAGCAATTTCAACGTAATAACCAGTACCTTGCGCTAAATCTGCCGTGGGATTAACTGTGACTGTACTACCGCTAACAGTAACATTAGCTGCGGTAACATTTATAGTTTCAACAACTGAGTTATCCGAGACTTTCTTGATGACAATATTGCCAGTGCCTTTTTGTACGGCTTCACTCAAGGTGACAACTAAATTAGCCGCCACTGCAACAGTAGTGGCGTTGTCGGCGGGGGTGAAAGTGGCGGCTGTGGGTGCTGTAGTATCAGCCACGGTGGTGAAATTCCAAGTGGTTGCGCCTGTAGTGCCGGCATAATTATTACCAGCTAAGTCTTTAATTGCACCCGCAGCAATTTCAACGTAATAACCAGTACCTTGCGCTAAATCTGCCGTGGGATTAACTGTGACTGTACTACCGCTAACAGTAACATTAGCTGCGGTAACATTTATAGTTTCAACAACTGAGTTATCCGAGACTTTCTTGATGACAATATTGCCAGTGCCTTTCTGTACGGCTTCACTCAAGGTGACAACTAAATTATCAGTAACTGCAACAGTAGTGGCGTTGTCGGCGGGGGTGAAAGTGGCGGCTGTGGGTGCTGTAGTATCAGCCACGGTGGTGAAATTCCAAGTGGTTGCGCCTGTAGTGCCGGCATAATTATTACCAGCTAAGTCTTTAATTGCACCCGCAGCAATTTCAACGTAATAACCAGTACCTTGCGCTAAATCTGCCGTGGGATTAACTGTGACTGTACTACCGCTAACAGTAACATTAGCTGCGGTAACATTTATAGTTTCAACAACTGAGTTATCCGAGACTTTCTTGATGACAATATTGCCAGTGCCTTTCTGTACGGCTTCACTCAAGGTGACAACTAAATTATCAGTAACTGCAACAGTAGTGGCGTTGTCGGCGGGGGTGAAAGTGGCGGCTGTGGGTGCTGTAGTATCAGCCACGGTGGTGAAATTCCAAGTGGTTGCGCCTGTAGTACCGGCATAATTATTACCAGCTAAGTCTTTAATTGCACCCGCAGCAATTTCAACGTAATAACCAGTACCTTGCGCTAAATCTGCCGTGGGATTAACTGTGACTGTACTACCGCTAACAGTAACATTAGCTGCGGTAACATTTATAGTTTCAACAACTGAGTTATCCGAGACTTTCTTGATGACAATATTGCCAGTGCCTTTTTGTACGGCTTCACTCAAGGTGACAACTAAATTAGCCGCCACTGCAACAGTAGTGGCGTTGTCGGCGGGGGTGAAAGTGGTGACAGTAGGCGGTGCATCGACCGTCTCGTAGATGAGATTGCGGATTTCGTGAACGTCTGTAGAACCTCCCGTTGAGGCGGCAAAGCCAAATTTGAGGGTAGTTGGTACAGCGCCATTGCTAGTAGTAATGTCGAAGGGAGCGATAATGGTTTCACCCGCATCAGTAAAGCTGCCATTGTTATTAAAATCCATCGCTACCGACAGCCGATTTGGGGAAGCCGCATTGCTTGGCGTTAAGATGATCTGTGCCCGTCTCAAGGCGGTGTTGCGGTTAGCTACAGTCCCAGCATCTATACCACCTTGACCGGCCACACTCACCGATTGCAACAGAGTGTTGCTACTGGCTGTAGATCCGCGAATCGCTACTGAATCTTGTCCGGTGCTGCCAAAACCGCCATACTCATCGAAGCCGATCCCTACATAGCCACCAATCAAAGTGTTGTAACCAAGACCTCCTCCACCGTTTCCAGCCGAAGTCGGGTTAGCTGTACCATCAACTAGGAAGAAGCTGAGCCCATCCCCTGGTGGAGATCCGACACCATTGTAGGCAAAGAAGTCAAAGGTAACTTTAACGCCTTCTGTGGAAGAAAGCGGGTTGTTGTAAAGAACAAAGCCGGCTTGACTTGTGTTAGCTGAAGTTAACCGCAAAGCACCATTACCCGCCGTATCGAGGTTCAAATTTTGCAGGGGGGTGTTAGGGGCAGAGCCAGCAGTTAAACCAGGGGGAGTGGAAGCACCAGCCAGCGCCCAAATCCAAGGCCCAGTAACGCTCGACCCTGTAAAAGTTTCGCTAACAAGAGTACCGAGGGTAGACTGGTAATCTTTTAGCACCGTTGACTTAAAGGCTAAGGGGCTTTCAATTTTTCCGGTGCTGTATTCCAAATTCCAGTCGCCGCCTAGTGCTGCATTCCCCGTCTTATTAGTAGATGCTGCCACATCCGCCCCGGTGATTTCACTAAGGCGCTTTACGAAGTTTTCTCCAACTTCTCCGGCTGCTACATCGCATCCATAAAGTAGGATGTCGCCATTTGCTGTCAGGGCATTTCCCCACTGTTTTATTTGAGTGCTGAAAGTTTCTAGGTTATGCTCATTGAGTACGTCAGCACCGAGTTTTAAACTGCCTTCGCTGCCGTGAGAAACTATATGAACTGCTTCAATATCTTTTTGATCTGCCAAGGCGTTAGTAATTTGGTCGATGGCGCTCAAATTGTCATTTTAAATGACAATTTGAGCGCCATCGATGCCTTGAATCAGGCTTTGATAATCCTGTACAGAGGAGTCTACGAAAATAATTTGCTTGTTCATAGTTGATAAGTTCATAATTGCTGAAATCCTTTATATCTATTGTTTACATCCAAGTCTGGGCGGGGTTGAAACCCCCGCTTCACAGATTCAGTCCTCGTTATGAGAACTGAAGAATTTATTAGTCCTATTGCTCAAATCAATCGATCGGTACAATTGTTAGCCCGTTCCCCTTTTTCACGGGAAATGAACGTGGAAAACTGATTGTCTTTGCTCATGGCTGACAACATTCGATCGACTTGCGCCTCCCAGGGCGATCGTCATCGCAGTGTGAAACGCGGATTTTGGCGCAACAAAGCCGCCAGCAAAGTAGAACCCGATCGAGGTAATCCTGATATGAAGTGACCTTTCACTTACCTCGCGTTGGAATGGGTGTGAATAACTTAGATGCGAGCTAACTATATCATACTAAAGGCATATTTGTTCTCCAGATTTTTATTTAATATTTCGCAACACAACATCAAGGTTTACGATATCTTTACAATCTAGACATCGTGGGTTGACTTTCCCTATCTCTATCATTGCTTCCTGTCCCTGCCTTTGTAAAGTCGGAAAAGTCGGATCTTAAAGTCGGAAAAGTAGGATCTTTGCCATGAGGACATAATTACTTGACAATTTTTACCGCAGATGGTATTGCGGTTCTCAAGAAAGTGAGGTATGCCCTATGCCCTATGCCCTACGCCCTACGCCCTATGCCCTATGCACGTCGGGTATCTCATGTTACTGAGAAAGGCTATAGCGGATGTACGCGGATGTACGCGGATGAATGTTGATTTGGATTTAAGGGCGATCGCCCTTTTTGATCTTTTTTGTACTTAAGGGCGATCGCGCTTTTCCTTCCTTTCCTTAAACCAGCCTGAAATTAGCCGATGTTATCGCAGTCGGACTCACTCCAACCATAACACCTAACTGCTCCCCTGTCAAGAGGTTTTTAATGAGAGTTCCCTGAGTATTTTGAGTGATTGCTAACTGACTAAAACTCAAACCTCCGCTTAATCCAATCAAATCTTGACCCAGGGTAAAATCAGCGATGATATCAAATCCTTGACCCGCTTTTAAGACAAAGATATCGTTGCCGCTACCGCCAATTAAACTATCATTCCCCATACCTCCGTCAAGCAGATCGTCGCCTTTCCCACCCGTGAGAGTATCGTTATCTGCGCCTCCGTAAAGAGTATCATTTCCGGCACACCCTCCCAGGATATCTGCTCCTGCGTCACCGTTGATTAAGTCATTACCTTCGCCACCGCAGATGGTATCATCTCCATCCTGTCCAAACAGGTTGTCATCACCTTGACTACCAAGCAGGATGTCGTTACCTTTGCCTCCATATAAGGTGTCATTATCCTTACCACCATCGATGAAGTCATCATCTTTATTGCCATAAATGATGTCAGTACCTTCGCGACCATGTAACAAGTCATTGCCTTTGCCTCCATACATTAAATCGTTCCCAGATTCGCCAAGGATGATGTCGTTTCCTTCGTCTCCATAGAGGATGTCGTCACCTTTGCCTCCGGTGATGAAGTCGTTGCCTTGGTTGCCGTTAAAGATGTCGTTGCCGGCTCCACCATATAGGTTGTCATCGCCGGATTGGCCATTGAATATATTGGCAGTGTTGCTACCCAGTAATTCATCGTTTTTGGCAGTACCTATTTGAATTGCCGCTCCACCGATGATGGTGTTTTCAACTGCATTGGGTTGATTGAATTTGGGATAGGTAATTCGATCGCAGATGCAGTCATCGTCTGAGAGGTTATTAGTTGTTTCCGATGGTGTCGGTGTTTCCGATGTTGTTGCTGATGGTGTTTCTGATGGGGTCGAAGTGGTCTTTGGTGTCGGTGTTACCAATGGAATCGGTGTCGGTTTTCCTGATATCGCAGTGGTTGATGTTGGGGTGACGGTGCCGGGGGTGGTGTCGGGGGTGGTGTCGGTGTCGGTAGAGCTCTCCGAGCCATATTGTACATTTTTGACAGTCAGGGGGCTTTCAACATTCGCCTCTGCAATCATCTTGTCAAAAGCAGCACCGGTGTTTTCAGAAAGCGCCTCCTCAATGTTCTTCGTACCAGCCCCCACTTGCTGGAGGTCTTTAGCCACCTCAGCTAACATCGCCTTTTCCACTTGAGCGATGCGAAGCGCTGCCTCGGCGATCGAGATATTGCTGGCTGCAATATCGCTGATGCGCTGATTGCCAGCAGCAATGATTTTTGCCACATTGCCTGCTAGACTGGCAACTTCTGGCTTTTGCACGCTTTGGGCAACTGACTCAATCAACCTCTGCAACAGAGCCGGATCGCTCAAGTTTACAGGAGTTCCCGGCTCTACAACCTTCGATAACTCGCCAATGACCTTTGTGGCAATCTCCACCTTAGAAAGATTGGAGGCGTTAGCGAATAAATTGGTCACCAAGACAATTGCAACTTGAACCTGAACGTGCGGGCTGTAGATAATTAACCCAGTAAGTTCATTGTCCCGCATCGCTTCGATGGCATCGTAATTGCCCAAGTCAACATCTGCCGGAATTCCCAAAGCCGCCTGCACCTTGGCTTGAGCCTCTTCTGCATCCATTCCTTTGCGCTCTAACTCGCTGACCAAAGTCGTAAGCGGAGTGATGGTCGTACCTTCAGAAGCAAACAGGGGCGTTTCCAGAGGCAAATTCGTGGCAGTATTGATGCCACCAATTCCCACCACACGGCCCTCTTCCGGGTCTAGGAAACCGCTTTGGTTGGTATCGAAATTGGGAACAAAAATATCTAAATCATAGGTGCCGTCAGCGTTAGTAATGGTAAAAGGTTCGTCGGGATCTAAAATTCCATTAAAGTTGGCATCGAAGAAAACCTCAGCCCCAGTCACTTCACTGTTAAACAGCTTTCCAATACTTTTACCGATAGATTTGCCTACTTTGGCGACTGCCTTCACACCACTGCTAAAGCTCTGAACGGTATCCTTAATAGCCGCTTTAGGACCCTGGCTAATCACGTTGAAGGGTAGACTAAGCACCGAACCCACAACGTCTCTGCCAGCGTTAGCTAACGTGTTGATCGGTCCTAATATGGGAGCCGGAAAAATCCTTTTGATAACAGGGTTATTTGTTATAGCAACAGCTAAGTTTAAAGCGCGGTAAGCCGGACTATAACTCAATTTTGTCTGGCCGAAAGCCTTAGCGAATCCTCCAACTGTAAAGGATTTTGGCAGAACTGGAAAGGGCACAAACACATCGAACAAGCTGGGAGATTTCGATGTCCCTTGGGGGGCGGTGGAGTTTCCAGTTTCCCAACCAAATTTTGCCAGTGGGAAAGTTGCTAGGTTGTTCTGGTACAGGGTTGTCTTTAACGGCCCAATACCTGCTGTGGCTCGAATATCCAAGGAACCATTAATTGTGCCGGAAACTGAATTGATGATATTCCAAGGTTGGGCGCTGTTGAGGACAGTATCTATCTCGGAAGCTCGCAATTTTCCATCGCTTCTACCTTCTCGCTCTCCAACATCTCGCAAATCGACGTTGACATTTCCCTTGATTCCGCCCAGGATGTAAAAATCGGCTACCTTAATATCTGGGCCAGCTTTGGCAGCGAGATTTGCGGAGATTGTCAGTTCTGGAACATCTTGGCCAGTTCCGTCAGCGTTCTTGCGATCGCTGACATAAAAGCCATCTCTTAACAATTGGATTTTATCCGAGGCGTAGTTCGTTGCTTTCCACTGTTGCAGCCCGTAGGTGTCGTAGCCAAATTTTAGGTCAGCCTTTGCTTTCAAGTTTCCTTCAAAGCCTACACTCACCGGTGGGAAAGGAGGCAGAGGCTTTGTAATATTTATCGGCACATCCAAATCCAGATTGTCCAAATTCAGGGTCACAATTGGGACATCTGGTTTGCCTAAAAGTAGCTGGATGGCTGTTTCTGGCTTAGTGATAATTGGCACGTCCAGTCCATCAACCACCTCTAACGCTGTCAAAACTGCGGCAGCTTTCGGATCTTTTTTCTTAAGCTCTTCCTTGCCTATTTTAACGATAGCTTTAGCCTGCGGAGATGTTTTCTCGAACTCTTCTATCCGTTTTAACGGGTTGTAATTATCTAGCTTAAAAGAGCCGAGATCCATCAAAATAGTGTCATTGTTTTTGATGGAATCGTTAACCAGCTTAGTCACCCGGTCTAACTTGACGATTGTTTCTATGAAGCCCGTGGATATTGGTCGGCCTGACAAACTGGAAAGGGTAGAGACCATTTCGATGACACTGACCCGCTTCCGATTGTTATCTATATCCTTAAACAAATTCTCCATCCCGATTTTGGAAAATATCTGCGTGTCCGCATTCAGGAAATCAATAACTGGCCGAAAGGGTTTAAGAACCTGGTCAACCTTAGTGAAAACAGGTTGGGCAATGCCGGTTATAAATTCGCCAAAATCCAGTTTTGCATTATTGACCTCAACATTGGGTATGCTAGCAGAACTGACGGAGTTACCGTTGACGTAATCAGCTTTTGGAAACCCGAACTTCATCTCGAAGACCAAGTTGGGGAATGCTTTGCTGACCACATTTGTCCGGCCTTTCAGGCTCAGATCCCCACTGGTGGAGAAGGTAGACTGTGATAATTTTTGCGGGTTGTAGGAACTATTGAGTTCTGCCTCGGTCAGGCGATCGCCATCATTGATACCTCCCAGATTATCTAAGTCATTCAGCTTGAGCTGATATGTGCCGCCAATTTGAGTGCGCTTGCCTTGGGTGGTATTTTCGTTGAGGGTGGCTGGGAAAAATCCTAGTTTTGCAGAAGTCTTGAACGAGTCATTTAGACCAAACCCCAGGTTAGTCGTCAGATTCGTTTTGCTGGTATTGATATAGTTGCCAAAAGTTTTGCTGTTACCCAGGCTGAAGTTTAACTGATAATCGAGGTTGGCATTGCCATTACCATCGGCGTTAAAGCCAAGGGCAGGCATTCCTATGTCTTTGAGGACGTTAACTGTACCGAGTTGATATTTCCGGCCTACTGCAATATCCCAGGTGCTTTCCTCATTAGTGGTATTCTTTTGAACCGTAATGTTGAAGTTAGCTCCTAGAGAATTCCGCAGGTTGGTTTGCAACTGCTCTGCCGTTAAATCGCTTCCTGTTTTCAGCGCATTAACGAGGCTATTTTTGAAGCTACCAATAAAATCTTGATTGAGGTTCTGGAAGGGGCCGACAATGGGGAGTTTAATACTTTGCTGTTCTTTTTTTACGATTTCGTCCAGCTTGGCCAATCCCTTTTCTACAATATCGGCGGGGGTGAAACTGGCGGCTGTAGGTGGTGTGGTATCAGGGGCGACAGCAGTGGTAAAATTCCAAGTAGTTGCACCTGTAGTGCCGACATAATTATTACCTGCTAAGTCTTTAATTGCACCGGCCGCAATTTCAACGTAGTAACCAGTACCATCAACTAAATCTGCCGTGGGATTAACTGTGACTGTACTACCGCTAACAGTAACATTAGCTGCGGTAACATTGATAGTTTCTACAACTGAGTTGTCGGAGGATTTTTTGATGACAATATTGCCAGTGCCTTTTTGTACGGCTTCACTCAAGGTGACAACTAAATTAGCAGCAACTGCAACAGTAGTGGCGTTATCTGCGGGGGTGAAAGTGGCAGTAGGTGGTGTGGTATCAGGGGCGACAGCAGTGGTAAAATTCCAAGTAGTTGCACCTGTAGTGCCGACATAATTATTACCTGCTAAGTCTTGAATTGCACCGGCCGCAATTTCAACGTAGTAACCAGTACCATTAACCAAGTCGAGAGTTGGATTAACTGTGACTGTACTACCGCTAACAGTAACATTAGCTGCGGTAACATTGATAGTTTCTACAACTGAGTTGTCGGAGGATTTTTTGATGACAATATTGCCAGTGCCTTTTTGTACGGCTTCACTCAAGGTGACAACTAAATTAGCAGCAACTGCAACAGTAGTGGCGTTATCTGCGGGGGTGAAAGTGGCAGTAGGTGGTGTGGTATCAGGGGCGACAGCAGTGGTAAAATTCCAAGTAGTTGCACCTGTAGTGCCGACATAATTATTACCTGCTAAGTCTTGAATTGCACCGGCCGCAATTTCAACGTAGTAACCAGTACCATTAACCAAGTCGAGAGTTGGATTAACTGTGACTGTACTACCGCTAACAGTAACATTAGCTGCGGTAACATTGATAGTTTCTACAACTGAGTTGTCGGAGGATTTTTTGATGACAATATTGCCAGTGCCTTTTTGGACAGCTTCACTCAAGGTGACAACTAAATTAGCAGCAACTGCAACAGTAGTGGCGTTATCTGCGGGGGTGAAAGTGGCAGTAGGTGGTGTGGTATCAGGGGCGACAGCAGTGGTAAAATTCCAAGTAGTTGCGCCTGTAGTGCCTGCATAATTATTACCTGCTAAGTCTTTAATTGCACCGACCGCAATTTCAACGTAGTAACCAGTACCTTGTGCTAAATCTGCCGTGGGATTAACTGTGACGCTACTACCGCTAACTGTGACATTTGTGGAAGTAACATTGATAGTTTCTACAACTGAGTTGTCGGAGGATTTTTTGATGACAATATTGCCAGTGCCTTTTTGGACAGCTTCACTCAAGGTGACAACTAAATTAGCAGCAACTGCAACAGTAGTGGCGTTATCTGCGGGGGTGAAAGTGGCAGTAGGTGGTGTGGTATCAGGGGCGACAGCAGTGGTAAAATTCCAAGTAGTTGCGCCTGTAGTGCCTGCATAATTATTACCTGCTAAGTCTTTAATTGCACCGGCCGCAATTTCAACGTAGTAACCAGTACCTTGTGCTAAATCTGCCGTGGGATTAACTGTGACGCTACTACCGCTAACTGTGACATTTGTGGAAGTAACATTGATAGTTTCTACAACTGAGTTGTCGGAGGATTTTTTGATGACAATATTGCCAGTGCCTTTTTGGACAGCTTCACTCAAGGTGACAACTAAATTAGCAGCAACTGCAACAGTAGTGGCGTTATCTGCGGGGGTGAAAGTGGCAGTAGGTGGTGTGGTATCAGGGGCGACAGCAGTGGTAAAATTCCAAGTAGTTGCGCCTGTAGTGCCGACATAATTATTACCTGCTAAGTCTTGAATTGCACCAGCGGCAATTTCAACGTAGTAACCAGTACCATCAACTAAATCAAGATTGGGATTAACGGTGACGGTACTACCACTAACTGTGACATTGGCTGAAGCAACATCAATGGTTTCCACCACTGAGTTATCAGAGACTTTCTTGATGATAATATTGCCAGTGCCTTTTTGGACTGCTTCACTCAAGGTGACAACTGCATTAGCAGCAACGGCAATATTAGTGGCGTTATTTACAGGTGTGAAAGTGGTGGCTGTAGGCGCTGTGGTGTCAGCAGTGGTGAATTTCCAAGCAGTTGCACCTGTAGTGCCGGCGTAATTATTACCAGCTAAGTCTTTAATTGCACCGGCCGCAATTTCAACGTAGTAACCAGTACCATCAACTAAATCAAGATTGGGATTAACGGTGACGGTACTACCACTAACTGTGACATTGGCTGAAGCAACATCAATGGTTTCCACCACTGAGTTATCAGAGACTTTCTTGATAACAATATTGCCAGTGCCTTTCTGTACAGCTTCACTCAAGGTGACAACTACATTAGCAGCAACGGCAATATTAGTGGCGTTATTTACAGGTGTGAAAGTGGTGACAGTAGGCGCTGTGGTGTCAGCGGTGGTAAAATTCCAAGTAGTTGCACCTGTAGTGCCGACATAATTATTACCTGCTAAGTCTTTAATCGCACCGGCCGCAATTTCAACGTAGTAACCAGTACCTTCTGCTAAATCTGCCGTGGGATCAACTGTGACGCTACTACCGCTAACTGTGACATTGGCTGAAGTCACATCGATAGTTTCAACAACCGAGTTGTCGGAAACTTTCTTGATGACAATATTGCCAGTGCCTTTTTGCACCGCTTCACTCAAGTTGACAACTACATTAGCAGCAACTGCAATATTAGTGGCGTTATTTACGGGGTTAAAACTGGTAACAGTTGCCCCGGTTTTATCAATTGTATAAATCTGACCGGTGCTATTGCCGTTACCAGCTCCCGTACCGCCCAAAGGAACACTTAGACTGTTAAGAATACTGTCGTTATCTGTGAGATTTAGCTGTACTGTGCCATCAGCCGTGCCACTATTCACTGCAACGGCATAAGTGCTGCCAGTACCAGTGACGCTAGTAATAGCTGCATCGGTAATACTGACCGCCGCTAAATTAAAGTCACTTGTATCAACACCAGTAACGTTTTCGCTAAAGGTGACAGTATAGTTGACTGTAGCAGCGTTGCTGGGGTTTGCATCAGTGCGAACAATGCTGGCAACAGTCGGGATGGCATTATTGTAATTAACTTGGTTATCTGTGCTGGTGCTGGCGGTAGAAGTATTGCCCCCAGCATCGCTGGCTGCATCGGCTTTCACGGAAGCTGTCACCGTACCAGCGGCAGTCATTCCCGTGACGGCAACATTGTAGGTAGTGCCGCTCCCGCTGACAGTGGCAGTGGTAGCCCCAGCAGTGCCACCCAAAG
The DNA here is from genome assembly GCA_042408215.1 of Microcoleus sp. Taxonomy (GTDB): domain Bacteria; phylum Cyanobacteriota; class Cyanobacteriia; order Cyanobacteriales; family Microcoleaceae; genus Microcoleus. The sequence continues at coordinate 15,279 of JAYFMW010000007.1, forward strand.
TGATATCGGTACTATCAAAACCCGTTACGGTTTCGGAAAATACAACGGCAAAATTGACAGTTGAGGCAGCGGTGGGATCGGGTTGTCCCGCATCTTGGTTTATGGTGACAGTAGGAGCAGTGGAGTCAAAAGTACGGGTTAAGGCGGTGGTGGCGGTGTTGTTATTTCCAGCCGCATCGGTGGCCACACTGCTAGGGACATCAACTGTAACGGTTCCCTGGCTGGTGGGGGTGACGGTGAAGGTGTAGGTAGTCCCAGAGCCACTCAAGCCGCTGACGGTGCCGTTGGTGACGGTGATATCGGTGTCAACAAAGTTGGTTGTGCTTTCGCTGAAGGTGGCCGTGACGGGAAATGGGGCGTTGACTGTGGCTGCGGTAGCCGAAGTTAAAGCGACTGTAGGGGCTGCACTGTCAAAAGTACGGGTTAAGGCGGTGGCGGCGGTGTTGTTATTTCCAGCCGCATCGGTGGCCACACTGCTAGGGACATCAACTGTAACGGTTCCCTGGCTGGTGGGGGTGACGGTGAAGGTGTAGGTAGTCCCAGAGCCACTCAAGCCGCTGACGGTGCCGTTGGTGACGGTGATATCGGTGTCAACAAAGTTGGTTGTGCTTTCGCTGAAGGTGGCCGTGACGGGAAATGGGGCGTTGACTGTGGCTGCGGTAGCCGAAGTTAAAGCGACTGTAGGGGCTGCACTGTCAAAAGTACGGGTTAAGGCGGTGGCGGCGGTGTTGTTATTTCCTGTCTCATCGGTGGCTACCCCAGCCGGAACATCAACTGTAACGGTTCCCTGGCTGGTGGGGGTAACGGTGAAGGTGTAGGTAGTCCCAGAGCCACTCAAGCCGCTGACGGTGCCGTTGGTGACGGTGATATCGGTGTCAACAAAGTTGGTTGTGCTTTCGCTGAAGGTGGCCGTGACGGCAAATGGGGCGTTGACGGTGGCTGCGGCAGCGGAACTGAGGCTGACAGTGGGAGCTAAAGCATCAATAGTTAAACTATTACTTGCTATGGGTGTACCGGTTTTGGTACCACTATCAAAGGTAATATTAGTTAAACTGGGTGCTGCTAAATTGATGGTATCAGCATCAGTAGGCGATGCAGCAATATCAGTAGTGACGAATAGATAACCAGTGCTACCTTTAGTAATAGCTTGAGTTAATCCTGTGAAAGACAAACTACCACCTGATGCTACGGGTGCTAGGCTTGATAGTTGGGTATCGCCTACATCAAATGTGCCATCAGCCGAATACCACAATTTGAAATTAGAGACATCAGCCGCTTGATAAGTACCGCCTGTAGTGAGAGTTAAACCTGTAAGTTTGGTATCCCATCCTGTCACTGCTAAGTTGACTTGATAGAGCAATTTATTGGTATTACTGGGGCCGACTGTCGCAGCGGAGATGGCTGGTGTGGTGACGACAATATCGGGACTACCATAGCGGGCTAAAGCAAAGTCATTGTTACTGCCATTGTTAGCAAATCCAGCGACGACAATTTTCCCACTACTATCTAGGCTTATGGCAGAGATAATATCGTTGCTACTGCCGATCGCAGTAGTGACTTTACCATCAGTATCAAAAGTGGTATCCAAGCTGCCGTCACTGTTGTACCGGGCGAGGCCAAAGTCATCGTTACTGCCATTGTTGGCATACCCCGCCACCATTATTTTCCCACTACTATCTATGGTCAGGGCACGGCCTCGGTCGTTGCTACTGCCAATAGCAGTAGTGACTTTACCATCGGTATCAAAAGTGCTATCCAAACTGCCGTCACTGTTATACCGCGCGAGGGCAAAGTCATCGTTACTGCCATTGTTGGCATACCCCGCCACCACAATTTTTCCACTACTATCTGTGGTGATGATATCGCCTTCGTCGTTCCCAGGGCCAATAGCAGTAGTGAGTTTACCATCGGTATCAAAAGTGATGTCCAAGCTACCGTTAGTGTTGTATCGGGCGAGGCCGAAGTCAAAGTTACTCCCATTGTGAGTAGGCCCTGCTACCAGGATTTTTCCACTACTATCTATGGTTATGGCATTGCCAAATTCGTTGAAACTGCCGATCGCAGTGGTGACTTTACCATCGGTATCAAAAGTGGTATCCAAGCTACCATCAGTGTTGTACCGGGCGAGGGCAAAGTCAAAGTTACCGCTATTGTTGGTAAACCCCGACACCAGGATTTTTCCACTACTATCTATGGTCATGGCATTGCCAAATTCGTCGCTACTACCGATCGCAGTAGTGACTTTACCATCGGTATCAAAAGTGGTATCCAAGGTGCCGTCAGTGTTGTAGCGGGCGAGGGCAAAGTCATTGTTACTACCGTTGTGAGCATACCCTGCTACCACGATTTTCCCACTACTATCTATTCTCATGGCATTGACTTGATCGTTCCCCGGGCCGATAGCAGTAGTCACTTTACCACCAGTACCAAAACTGGTATCCAAGGTTCCGTCAGTGTTGTACCGAGTGAGGGCAAAGTCAAAGTTACCGCCATTGTCCGCATACCCCGCGACGACGATTTTGCCACTACTATCGATGGCGATCCCTCGGCCTTCGTCGTTACCACTGCCGATCGGAGTGATGACTTTCCCTGTACTATTAAAACTGGTGTCTAAATCCCCTGCACCTAATACGCCTTGATAAGTTAATTGCAGATCCGGGGTAATAATACTAGGTGCAGATATTTCTCCTAATTTTACTTCTAATTCCCAATCCCCACCGAGTGCCGCATTCCCCGTCTTGTCGGTGGATGCTGCTACATCTGCCCCGGTTATTTCGCTGAGGCGTTTTACGAAGTTTTCTCCAGCTTCTCCCGCTGCTACATCGCATCCATAAAGTAGGATATCGCCATTTGCTGTCAGGGCATTTCCCCACTGTTTTATCTGAGCGTTAAAATTTTCTAGGTTATGCTCATTGAGTACGTCAGCACCGAGTTTTAAACTGCCTTCGCTGCCGTGAGAAACTATATGAACTGCTTCAATATCTTTTTGATCTGCCAAGGCGTTAGTAATTTGGTCTATGGCGCTGGAATTTTCCTTTAAAATGACAATTTGAGCGCCATCGATGCCTTGAATCAGGCTTCGATAATCCTGTACAGAGGAGTCTACGAAAATAATTTGCTTGTTCATAGTTGATAAGTTCATAATTGCTTAACTCCTTGATATATATCGTTTACATTCAAGTCTGGCCGGGGTTGAAACCCCCGCCTCATATCAATTCCGGTTGCACCGGAATAATATAGAGGACACGGCAGTGCCGTTTCCCTACCCAAAATAATCTTGTAGGGACACGGCATTGCCGTGTCCTAATTAACTACCCAAAATAATCTTGTAGGGACACGGCATTGCCGTGTCCTAATTAACTACCCAAAATAATCTTGTAGGGACACGGCATTGCCGTGTCCTAATTAACGGAAAACTGATTGTCTTCGCTCATGGCTGACAACATTCGATCGACTTGCGCCCCCAGGGCGATCGTCATCGCAGTGTGAAACGCGAATTTTGGCGCAACAAAGCCGCCAGCAAAGTAGAACCCGATCGAGGTAATCCTGATATGAAGTGACCTTTCACTTACCTCGCGTTGGAATGGGTGCGAATAACTTAGATGCGAGCTAGCTATATCATACTAAAGGCATATTTTTTCTCCAGATTTTTATTTAATATTTCGCAACACAACATCAAGGTTTACGAGATCTTTATAATCTAGACATCGTGGGTTGACTTTCCCTATCTCTATCATTGCTTCCTGTCCCTGCCTTTGTAAAGTCGGAAAAGTCGGATCTTAAAGTCGGAAAAGTAGGATCTTTGCCATGAGGACATAATTACTTGACAATTTTTACCGCAGATGGTATTGCGGTTCTCAAGAAAGTGAGGTATGCCCTATGCCCTATGCCCTACGCCCTACGCCCTATGCCCTATGCACGTCGGGTATCTCATGTTACTGAGAAAGGCTATAGCGGATGTACGCGGATGTACGCGGATGAATGTTGATTTGGATTTAAGGGCGATCGCCCTTTTTTACTTAATGGCGATCGCCCAAATCGCGAATTCTACACCGAAGGGATATCAAGTATTAAAATTCAATAGCCAAAACCCAGTGTAAGTCATGCCGCTATCATCAGGCTGTACTAACAAAAAATGTAATCCTTTACTTAGTTGTTTGCGCTGTTGATAAATTTCGGCCGCCGCTTTCACCTCATCATCTGCAAAAGTCGCAACCACAAACCTATCTGCTAACCCAGCTTCCAATATCAACCCATCGGGAGCTCCAGCAATATAATTTAAAGCGAAAGGTTTAGCATCCTGAAGCCATCTAGCCAAGCGCATAGACTGTCGCCCGCCGTCAATGACAACTCCCGGTACAGCTACTGTTGAAGACAATCCCAAATTCAGTGGTAGCAGGGATTCTGGCATCTCCAAAATAGGCAGCGGACGCCCTTGGAAAGCATCTTCAATATCGCCGGCGGGAAGGGAAGCAAAACGCCAGCTATCGCCCCACAAGTTTTCTGGTAAAGGTAGGGGTGGTGGTGACTCAAGGGCGATCGCATTGTAGGTTTCGCCAGTATAATTCGGCATGATTGGGTATTCCTTGGCCCGTGATTGTAGCAGCAATTTCAGGGCGGGGGTGCGACGTGTTGCTTCTACTTTGATGCCCAAAACTTTGCCCGCAGCTTCGATTAGACTGAGAGATTGAGGTCTAAATACTTGCAGGCGATCGGGCTTTTTATGAATTTGACTTTGTTGCTGCAACTGCGATGCTAGCCAAGTAGAATTAGCTTGCGATTGGCTACAAAAAGCGCTGAATTCAAAACTTCGCGCCGCATCGCAAATTAAGAGTTCCCACAGTGGTTTTCCCGCTTCGTCTTGGAGAGGGCGACGGTAAAAATCGGCTTGCCAAATTTGCATAAACAATTAAAAATAAACTCAACAACTGTATTATTTTAATATAACTGTGCAACAATGATGTCATTTAATACCGCGAACTAAATACATATCCAGTTCGCCCTTATTTTTAGCAGAAATTTTGCCTCGGTGTTCGCATTCAAAAAAATCTTTGACTAATTCAAATGTTGCGTGAGAGATATTGATATTTCCCGGTACGCCAGAAGATTCCATCCGAGATGCGGTATTAACTGTATCTCCCCAGACATCATAGACAAACTTTTTATTGCCGATTACTCCAGCTAGCAAAGGGCCGGAATGAATGCCGATGCGGAGATCCCAATAAGGAATATTTTGAGCGAATTTATGCTGTTTTCGCAGTTCCATGAACTGTAGAATTTCTCTGGCCGCCAGCACAGCGTCTAGGGCGTGTGTGGGGCTGGGTTGAGGAATTCCTGACGCACACATATAACTGTCGCCAATGGTTTTCAATTTTTCCAAGCAGTATTTATCCACCACCTGATCGAAATAAGAAAAACAATAGTCAAGTTCGTCCACTAACTCTCGTGGTGTCATTTTTTCTGATAACTGAGTAAAGCCTTGAAAATCGGTAAATAAAACCGATACGCTGTCATGATGAACTGGTTCCACTTTGCCGTTATTTTTGAGTTCATTGGCAATTTCAACCGGGAGCACATTCAAAAGTAGCTTGTCTGATTTGTGCTTTTCGGCATTTAGTTCAGCATACAGTCTATTGATCTCTTTGAACCGTTCAGCATTGCGGATGGCTGAGGATAGTTGCAAAGCTAAAAGATAGCCAATCCGCACATCTTCTTGGTTGTAAGAATGCGGCTTGGTTGTGGCAAAAAGAATTGTCCCCAAAACCTTACCTTCGCTTGCTAAAGGAATGATAATTTGGGAGGCGTAGCTGGACCCAATATCAGCAGCAAATCCTTCGTGAATTAGTTGCGGTTGTGCTGTTTTGAAGGCTTTTTTTATGGGAGCGTTTTCTGGGAAGCTGGCAAGATCTAAATTGATGGCTTTGCCAAACAGTGTGGTGCAAGAGTTTATGCTGTGCAGGCAAATGCTACAGTGTTCAAAGTCTAGCAGCCATTTGGCTTGCTTGCCTACTACTCGAAAAATTAAATCGATATCGAGGGTGCTGTTAATTGCGGTGGCAATTTCATTGACGGCAGCAATGCGTGTGGAAAGGGACTGAGCTTCTGCTAATAAGCTGCGCGCTGTTAGCAGAAGTTCTTCCCGGTTTTGATCTTCTAGTCGATTACCCATATTAGGGATGTGGGACATAGATTACAACGCATCTATTTCGAGGTCAATAGCATCAGTATATCTGTTGACACTGCTAAACAGGTCTGCCGTCGCAATCAATTCAAAGATTTCTGCATTATCTAGTCCTAAATCCCGCAGGTTTTGGTAGTGAGTTGCTGTGAGCTGCTGGGGAGTGGTGGCGGCTTGCAAACCAAAGGTAATTACGGCTTTTTCGCGATCGGGCAGGGGGCAGTTGGCAAAGTCTGAAACCAGCAGATGCAGGACTTCTTCGCTAATTCCCAAAGCTGAGAGTCCGTGGAGGTGAACTTTTAAGGCGTACTGGCTATTATTTGCTTGGGAAATGGCGACTCCGATCATTTCTTTGAGGGTGCGGGGCACATCTCCTTGCAGGATTGTAGACCGAAATTTTTTCCAGTTTGCTTCTAATAAGTCTGGGTTGGTGGCCATTGACTTGAACAGGTTTGGTACGATGCCAAATCCTAGTTCTGTCAAGATTTCGTCGTATACTGCTTGAGCTTTTGGATCGGTGAGTTGCTCGTATTCGGCGATCGGAAAGTGTGTCATGTGTATTATAGTTTTTACTACTGTTGATGGTCAGATGCACCGCTTTATACAAACCACAAGTAGTGAATATGAGCTAGCAGGGGGTAGGATTTTTGCTACTCGATTCAATATCTACATTATTACAGCCGAAAAATTTAACATCCGGATTTTAACACATACTTCCGCATTTTGAAACAAAAAATCTTGGTCGATCGACCAAGAACACCCGCTCTACGCCCTCAATTTTCCCCTCTCCTGCAACCAAACAAGGTTATTATAGGTAAACTGTAAACTTCTATCCTTGTCGCTGCATTTGCTATGAACCCTGCCCTGACTCAATTTGGCACTCAAATGTCCCACCTCACCGGGGTTCGGGCAATTATGAAAGATATTATTGAAACCCTGAGAGCCGGTAGCGGGCAGGAGTTTATTAATTTGAGCGCCGGAAATCCGGTGATTTTGCCGGAAGTCGAGCAGTTGTGGCGCGACAGCACTGCGGAACTTTTGGCGAGTGCGGAATACGGCGAGGTGGTTTGTCGCTACGGTTCGAGTCAAGGCTATCAGCCGTTTATCAATGCGGTGCTGGCGGATTTTAACCGACGCTACGGACTGAATTTGACCGATCGCAATATTCTAATTACTCCCGGTAGTCAATCGATCTACTTCTACGCAGCCAATGCTTTCGGTGGCTACACCGCACCCCCCCCATCCCCCCCTTACCAAGGGGGGGCGAGGGGGGGTAGCCTTAAACATATTGTTTTACCCCTCAGCCCGGATTACACCGGTTATGGCGGTGTCAGCTTGATTCCCGAAGCTGTAATTGCTTGTAAGCCAACTCTCGATATTGACGAAGCTGCTCACAGGTTCAAATACCGCCCGGATTTCAGTCAATTGTCGATCGATGAAACCACTGGTTGCATAATATTTTCCCGTCCCTGTAACCCCACTGGGAACGTCCTCACCGATGACGAAGTGAAGAAAATTGCAGCTTTGGCGGCTCCTTTCAACGTGCCGATTTTCATTGATTCTGCCTACGGGCCTCCCTTCCCGGCCTTGAATTTTACCGAGATGACGCCGATTTTTGGCGACAATATTGTCCACTGCATGAGTTTGTCGAAAGCGGGATTACCGGGTGAGAGAATCGGAATTGCGATCGGCGATCAAAAGATTATTCAAGTTTTAGAGTCTTTTCAGACCAATATGTGCATTCACTCGCCTAGATACGGACAGGCGATCGCCACTCGTGCCATTAATTCCGGCGCTCTTGCCGACATTGCCCTCAACGTGATTCGGCCGTATTATCAAAGCAAATTTGCTGTAGTTGAAACAACTTTAGAACAAGCAATGCCGAAGGATTTGCCGTGGTTTTTGCACCGTGGCGAAGGGGCAATTTTCGCATGGCTGTGGCTGAAAGATTTGCCAATGACTGATTGGGAATTTTATCAGGAATTGAAGAAGGTCGGCGTGATTGTCGTGCCGGGAAGTTCTTTCTTTCCTGGTTTGCGCGAAGATTGGCGGCACAAGCAGGAGTGTTTGCGAATTAGTTTGACAGCGACTAATCAGGAGCTTGAAACTGCGATGAAACGTTTGGCTCAAATGGTGGAAAAGGTTTATAAGTCAGCAGTTATTGGTTAGTTGTTATTGGTTAGTTGTTATTGGTTAGTTGTTAGTTGTTATTGGTTATTGGTGAGTTGTTAGTTGTTAGTTGCTACCAATTCCCAATTCCCAATTCCCAATTCCCAATTCCCAATTCCCAATTCCCAATTCCCAATTCCCAATTCCCAATTCCCGATTCCCAATTCCCAGTGACCGATTACAATGACTTCTTCCTTTGTAGATCGACTACAATTTAAAAAATAATTAGCAGCGCGGTGGGTTATGGCTGTGCAATTACTCAAAAGGTTGTTGACTGTAGAAGAATATCACTTAATCAGCAAAGCTGGTATTCTTTCCGAGGGCGATCGGGTAGAATTGATAGAAGGAGAACTTGTACAAAGGGCAGCAATTGGAACTCGTCATGCTTCCTGCGTGAGATGATTCATCGGACTGTTCAGCGAAATTCCCAAAAACCGGGCTTTTCTGGATATGCAAAACCCCATTCATTCAGTTGAGCGATCGCACCGAACCTCAACCTGATGTAGTATTGCTGTAACCCCGCGCTGATTACTATTCAACAGTACATCCAGTACCATCAGAAGTTTTGCTGTTGGTAGAGGTATCCGATAGCACGGTTGATTACGATCGAGATGTGAAAGTTCTGATTTACGTGCGATCGCTCATTCAAGAAGTCTGGCTCGTAGATCTAGAGGCACAATGTTTAGAAGTTTACCGCCAGCCAACTCCTAATGGTTACAGTTTAATCCAAAAGTTTTGGCGGCGTCAACAAGTTTCGCCGTTCGCATTTCCTGAGTTGGAAGTGAAGAGCGATTTTGTACTTGGATAGATGGGGATTTGATATTATTCCCTAAATGGCGATCCCCCTTTTTTACTTAAGGGCGATCGGACTTTTCCTTCCTTCCCTAAATCCGCCGGAAATTGACCGATATTATCCAATTCGCAATCACTCCAATCATAACACCTAACTCCTCCCCTGTCAAGAGGTTTTTGAGAATTGTTCCATGATTATTTGGAGTGATTGCTAACAGTCCAAACAGGGAGGATTTCGCCTCCCTGTGATGACTTATACCAATTTAATGTAAAGTTGCACATATTCCGATCCCCCTAAATCCCCTTAAGAAGGGGGACTTTGATTGGACTCTTGTCCCCCCCTTCTTAAGGGGGGTTAGGGGGGATCGAATTCTATGCAGCTTCATAAAAAATTGGTATTAGCAGTATCTTCCCCAGCAATCTTACAAGAAAGAGCCACTATTAAGAGCAGTTTGATTCACATTATAAACCACTCCCAAGTAGTTATTTCCCGATTTAATCGCCGTTGAAGCTACAGCAGTTGCACCATCTAAGATGATATTAACAGACTCAAAGGTTAGTTGACTGAAATTGACACCAATCAACTTGATTTTATCATCGGAAGTGAAGTCAGCGATCGCATCAGCTTGAGATGGGTTAGTAGCGGTATATTGTAATACAAAGGTATCATTACCCGCACCACCGGTGAGCACATCGAAACCTCGATCGCCCCACAATTCATCATCCCCATTCCCACCAATCAAAACATCATTTTCCTTACCCCCGCGTAAGAGATCGTTACCCCCGCCACCAGTGACAGTATCATTGTCATTATTTGCACTCAAGAAGTCATTCCCATTACCACCAGACAATTGATCCGATTTTTTCCCCCCAAACAATTGATCGTTACCATCACCGCCATCAATCGTATCAGCACCTTCGTTACCAGAGATGGTGTCATTATCGGCACTTCCCGTCAACTTATCATTACCTGATAACCCGAATATAGGTTTACCAAAGGCTGATTGTGGGATACTGGTATCATCTCCATCACTCAGTAGATATTGGTTATCTACCACTTGATTTTGTGGGAAATTAGTTGGTTCACCGCGATCGATTTTATTGACGGGTGGTGTGTCAATTACGATCGCCGTGGGTGTCGGTGTGGGTGTTGGTGTTGTCGGTGTTTCTGTGGGAACAGGTGTTACCGATGGTGTGGGAGTTGGTGTCACCGTTGGTGTCGGTGTTACCAATGGAATTGGTATTGGCGTTGGTGTCGGAACCGGAACCGCAACATTAACGTTAAAAGTCCCTAAACTGGTAGCAGCATTAAAATTGCCAAGTGCATCTTTAACCTGACTTCCTTGTAACTTGACAGTGTAAGTTCCATTGTCAGTATCATCCCAACTTCCACCAGGAGGAATAAACGAATAAGTTGCTGTACGCGGCGTACCATTACTATTAGTATCGACACTGACAAATTTTGCAGGAATATCACCGCCAGACCAATTTATCAAAACATCAGAACTATCCAAACTTGAAACATCAACAGCATTACTATCGCTGAAAGTCACAGTCAAAGTTTGACTGGTTCCTCCTGCTGTAGTAATGTTAGAAATTGCACCAAAGTTAGCAGTTGGGGCGGTAATATTAGCAGTGCGAGAAAGTTGAGTTGCTGCGGTATTATTATTACCCGCAGTATCTGTAGCTTTAGCCGCCGGAATATCAACTGTGACATTTCCATCCGCAGTGGGAGTCACATCAAAGATGTAAGTTTTTGCATTTACTTTAACAAAGTTACTCGCCGTTGCATTGGCTACGGTAATATCAGTATTATCAAAGCCGATGACATCTTCACTGAAGGTAGCAGTGACGCTAAATAAACCGTTAACTGTTGGTGTGGAAGTGGATGTTAAAGTAACAGTTGGTGCGGTAACATCAACAATTGGTGTGGTAATATTAGCAGTGCGAGAAAGTTGAGTTGCTGCGGTATTATTATTACCCGCAGTATCTGTAGCTTTAGCCGCCGGAAGATCAACTGTGACATTTCCATCCGCAGTGGGAGTCACATCAAAGATGTAAGTTTTTGCATTTACTTTAACAAAGTTACTCGCCGTTGCATTGGCTACGGTAATATCAGTATTATCAAAGCCGATGACATCTTCACTGAAGGTAGCAGTGACGCTAAATAAACCGTTAACTGTTGGTGTGGAAGTGGATGTTAAAGTAACAGTTGGTGCGGTAACATCAACAATTGGTGTGGTAATATTAGCAGTGCGAGAAAGTTGAGTTGCTGCGGTATTATTATTACCCGCAGTATCCGTAGCTTTAGCCGCCGGAAGATCAACTGTGACATTACCATCCGCAGTGGGAGTGACATCAAAGGTGTAAGTTTTCGCATCAACTGTGGCAAAGTTACCAACAGTTGCATTGGCTACGGTGATATCAGTAGTATCAAATCCCGTGACATTTTCATTGAAGGTAGCAGTGACGCTAAATAAACCGTTAACTGTTGGTGTGGAAGTGGATGTTAAAGTAACAGTTGGTGCGGTAACATCAACAATTGGTGTGGTAATATTAGCAGTGCGAGAAAGTTGAGTTGCTGCGGTATTATTATTACCCGCAATATCAGTTGCTTTAGCCGCCGGAATATCAACTGTGACATTACCATTCGCAGCGGGAGTGACATCAAAGGTGTAAGTTTTCGCATCAACTGTGGCAAAGTTACCAACAGTTGCATTGGCTACGGTGATATCAGTAGTATCAAATCCCGTGACATTTTCATTGAAGGTAGCAGTGACGCTAAATGGTGCGTTAATTGTGGTGGCTGATGCGGAGGTTAAAGTAACAGTTGGTGCGGTGAAATCAGCAGTGCGAGTTAATTGAGTAGCTGCGGTATTATTATTACCCGCAATATCAGTTGCTTTAGCCGCCGGAAGATCAACTGTGACATTACCATTCGCAGCGGGAGTGACATCAAAGGTGTAAGTTTTCGCATCAACTGTGGCAAAGTTACCAACAGTTGCATTGGCTACGGTGATATCAGTAGTATCAAATCCCGTGACATTTTCATTGAAGGTAGCAGTGACGCTAAATGGTGCGTTAATTGTGGTGGCTGATGCGGAGGTTAAAGTAACAGTTGGTGCGGTGAAATCAGCAGTGCGAGTTAATTGAGTTGCTGCGGTATTATTATTACCCGCAATATCAGTTGCTTTAGCCGCCGGAAGATCAACTGTGACATTACCATTCGCAGCGGGAGTGACATCAAAGGTGTAAGTTTTCGCATCAACTGTGGCAAAGTTACCAACAGTTGCATTGGCTACGGTGATGTCGCTAGTATCAAACCCTGTGACATTTTCATTGAAGGTAGCAGTGACGCTAAATGGTGCGTTAATTGTGGTGGCTGATGGGGAGGTTAAAGTAACTGTTGGTGCAACAGTATCAATAACTATGGCTTTACTACCACCGAGAGAGTTAGCTGTAGCTAAGGTAGGAAGAGTTAAGTCGGCATTCGTAGCCAAATTATCTTGAATTTTGCCACCGTTGAGAGTAAGGGCACTTGTGGAGAGATATTCTAAGTCGGTAGAAGAATCCCCGGCTTGCACTACATAGTTGAAAGTGAGTACAGTACCGCCACTACCACTGGTATATGTGGCAAAACGGTCAGTTGTACCTGTTTCTAATTGCAGTTGCGGCGTGCCAGTGACAGTCACAGCAGCATCGAAGGTGACGGTGATGGCGATAGTAGAACCTACACCGTAACTGTTGTTAGTGTTGGTAGCAGTTACCGCAGTCACTTTGGCGGTGGTGTTGAGCAGGATGGAGGCGGTGTCGCTGACCCGGTTCGCCACAGCTAAGTCCGGTTTGCCGTCGCCGTTGAGGTCGCCGATGCTGACGTAGCGGGGGCCACTGCCAGTGGTGAAATCAACTTTAGGGTTGAAAGTGGGGGCGGTGGCGTTGGTGGCGGTGGTGTTGATCAGGATGGAGGCGTTGCCGCTGCCGTAGTTCGCCACAGCTAAGTCGGGTTTGCCGTCGCCGTTGATGTCGCCGATGCTGACGGAGCGGGGGCTACTGCCAGTTGTGAAGTCAACTTTGGTGGCAAAGGTGGGGGTGGTGGCGTTGGTGGCGGTGGTGTTGAGCAGGATGGAGACGTTGTTGCTGCCGGTGTTCACCACAGCTAAGTCCGGTTTGCCGTCCCCGTTGATGTCGCCGATGCTGACGGAGGCGGGGCCAGTGCCAGTTGTGAAGTCAACTTTAGTGGCGAAGGTGGGGGTGGTGGCGTTGGTGGCGGTGGTGTTGAGTAGGATGGAGGCGGTGCTGTCGTTTTTGTTCGCCACAGCTAAGTCGGGTTTGCCGTCGCCGTTGATGTCGCCGATGCTGACGGAGTAGGGCTTAATGCCAGTGGTGAAGTCAACTTTGGTGGCGAAAGTGGGGGTGGTGGCTCCGGTGGCTGTGGTGTTGAGCAGGATGGAGGCGGTGTTGCCACTGTAGTTAGCCACAGCTAAGTCCAGTTTGCCGTCGCCGTTGAAGTCGTCAATGCTGACGGAGATGGGTAAACCGCCAGTGGTGAAGTCAGCTTTAGGGTTGAAGCTGGGGGTGGTGGCGTTGGTGGCGGTGGTGTTGAGTAGGATGGAGGCGCTGGGGCTGCTGTTGAAGTTCGGCACAGCTAAGTCCAGTTTGTTGTCCTTGTTGATGTCGCCGATGCTGACGAAGTAGGGCCTAGTGCTAGTGGTGAAGTCAACTTTAGGGTTGAAGGTGGGGGTGGTGGCGTTGGTGGCGGTGGTGTTGAGGAAGATGGAGGCAGTGTCGCTGCCGAGGTTCGCCACAGCTAAGTCCGGTTTGCCGTCGCCGTTGATGTCGCCGATGCTGACGGAGACGGGTTGATCGCCAGTTGTGAAGTCAACTTTGGGGGCGAAGCCTAGTATGCCACTGTAGGTTTTGAGGCTGGTTTCGGTGAGGGCAAGTTTAGGCCTTTGGGGGGATGGGGGGATGAGTTGGATGATGTCCCAGGTGCCGCCTTTTTTCCCATTCCCGGTGGGGTTGGGGTTGGCTGCGATGTTGGCCCCGGTGAGTTGGTAAAGTTGAGTCAAGAATTGGCTACCGGAGTCCCCCTCGGCTACGTTGCATCCATATAATATGATCCTGGCATCAGGTGTGAGGGCGTTTCGCCATTGTCGCAACTGTTGGCTGTAGTTTTCTATGTTACGGCTATTTAGTTCTGTTGTCCCTAGGTACAGGTGGCCGGGGCTACCGTGGGAGATGATGTGTAGGGCTTCGATGCCTGTATGTTGAGCTAGGAGTGTGGTGATTTGCTCTATGGCGTTAGGCTGGCTTTCGAGGATGTAGGTTTCCGTGCCTGGTTTGATGCCTTGGGCTATATGATTACTATCGGGTACTGTGGGGTCAACGATCGCAATTGAATTGGGATTTTTGCTTTAGCAAAAATCCCAATTCAAAAAATTTTTTTTGGGGGTGTGGTTAATTTGAGGTAGAGTTTTCATTGGTTTTTGCTTGGGGTAGATGATCCTGTCTGGCTCTGTAGCCCGATTTTAGTTACGAGGCGGTATTTCTACCTTGGGACAGATGACACGCGAGATTCTTGACAGCAATAACTTAGCAATGTTCCTTTCTCCTGTCAGTGATTCAGAACACTCATTTACAAGTCTTTAATATTTCTCTGGGTTATTTTACAGGAATTATAAAAGTCGCAGCGATTTATGGTTGGGTGGGGGCGGGTTTATGAGATTGTGGGTTTTAGGCAATTCTGGTTGGTAAAACCCGCCCCTACGGGATTTGTGATTTATGGTTGGGTGGGGGCGGGTTTATGAGATTGTGGGTTTTAGTCAATTCTGGTTGGTAAAACCCGCCCCTACGGGATTTGCGATTTATGGTTGGGTGGGGGCGGGTTTATGAGATTGTGGGTTTTAGGCAATTCTGGTTGGTAAAACCCGCCCCTACGGGATTTGTGATTTATGGTTGGGTGGGGGCGGGTTTCTGAGATTTTGGGTTTTATGTGTTTGTGTTATAGTCAAAAATAGCTGATTTATCCAGTTGGCTAGAAACTAATTGCCCTAAGTGAACATAACTGAGGCGATAGTCCAATTCTTCAAATTTGAGCCATCCTTTTAGTTCGATCTCTGAAAGAGAATATTATGCTCAAAAATTTATCGCGACTGTTCTGGATGTGCTAGAATTGCTAACAGGTGCTAACACTCAAGAAACAGAATATTTTTTACGCCGAAAAGTAGATTATTTTAATAAAAATTGTACTTGGACAGTTCGGTCATTAGAATGGGATAAATGCTTGAAAAGGATTAAGAAAATGTCTCAGCAAATTTCTGTGGAAAGCCTCTATGATAGAGCGTGGGCTATGCAAAAACAAGGCGACTGGGAAGCAGCCAGTAGGGAATATCTACAGGTTATTGCGCTGCAACCTAATTATGCACCTGCTTATTTTCAATTGGGAAATGCTAAGTTAGTTAAGGAAGAATGGGGAGAGGCGATCGCGCTTTACCGCCAAGCTTTAAATTGCGAACAGCGCTACTCTCAGTGTTGGTATAATTTAGGCGTATCGCTGGAAAATATAGGGGAAGATGAAGAGGCGATCGCGGCTTACCAACAAGCTGTTACCTACAATCCCAATTACGCGATCGCCTTCAATAGTCTAGGAGGCTTGCTCACAAAACAAGAAAAGCTAGAAGCAGCGAAAATTTGCTATCAAAAAGCTTTAGCAATTCAACCAGACTTGATTCCATCCTTGGGAAACTTAGCCAACATTGAATACCGATGCGATCGATATAGTGAAGCTGCGGCCAATTATCAAAAAGTCTTGCAGCTAGACTCGAATAATATCAGTGCAATGGCAGCTTTGGTGAAAATTAACCAGGGGATTTGCGAGTGGGAGAATTTAGCAGCCGAAAGCGAAAAAATGTGGCAAATCGGCATAAGTTTAATAGAACAAAATACTTTAAAAAACTTCTCGGTTTTTGACTTTATCATGTACTCGCCATTTGGGGCTGACAAACATCTCGCGATTAATCGGTACTTCTCTAAATTTGTTAGTAGTAAAGTCCCTCAAAATTACTTTCCCCCTCACATTCCCCCCGCTATACCTCCCCTAACCCTGCGAATAGGTTACATAGCTGGAGATTTCTACAGCCACGCTTTAACGCATTTAATCGGTGAATTATTCGCCTTGCACGATCGCGCTCAATTTGAAATATTCGTCTACTCTCTCGGCCCAAATGACGGCAGTTTTGAGCGTAAAAAAGTAGAAGCAGACTGCGATAAATTTACCGACTTGCGAGGAATGGCTACCCCAGCCGCCGCCGAAAAAATATACAATGATGGCATTCACATTCTCATCGACATGGGAGCATATACCCAATATTCTAACCCAGAAATCTTAGCCCTGCGCCCCGCTCCCATTTCAATTAACTACCTAACTTATGCAAGTACAATGGGAGCCGAATTTATAGATTATATTATCACAGATAATATTGTCACACCTCCCCGCCTCGCCGAGTTTTTTAGTGAAAAATTTATTTGTCTACCCAATAGCTATCAGATTAATAATTATCTGAGAGTTTGTCCCGCAGAAGACGCGCAAATTAAACAGAAAAATCCCAAAGCTAAATGTGGCTTACCAGAGGATGTATTTGTCTTCGCCTGCTTTAATCACAGTCGCAAAATTGAGCCAGTGATGTTTAGCGTGTGGATGGGAATTTTAGAGAAAGTCCCTAATAGTGTACTATGGTTATTAGAGAGCAATCCCGAAGCAACTCGAAACCTGAAATATGAGGCTAAATTGCGGGGAATTAAGGGCGATCGCCTAATTTTTGCGCCGAGATTACTACAGGAGGAACACCTATCGCGCCACATTTGGATCGACTTATTCCTAGATACTTTATATTACAATGCTCACACGACAGGTAGTGATGCTTTGTGGATGGGAATCCCCTTTATTACCGGCCCCGGAGAAACTTTTGCATCGCGGGTGGGAGCAAGTTTATTAAATGCGGTTAATTTACCGCAGTTAATAGTTAATAATTTAGAAGAGTATGAAAAGTTGGCGGTACATTTAGCAACTCATCCTCAAGAATTGCAAAAATTGAAAGATGAGCTCAATGAAAATCGCCGCCAATTGCCTCTGTTTAATACACCTCAAACCGTGCGATATTTGGAGTTGGGATATCTTAAAGTTTGGGAACGATATCAATCGGGTGCGTCGCCGGAAGCGATACAGATCGACAAAGCAGAAGGAATAGGAAAAGAAGCAGAGGGAAGGTTGAAAACAGATTTACAACCTGATTTGACAAGCAATTTAGTCAAGAATTTAGGAGACGGGAAAGTGGAAAAAGTAAGGGGTTTAAGGGATAAAAGTACGGAGGAAAATCAGAATGGAAAAGGGGTTGCTAGTGCGGATTCGCCACAGGATTTGATGGGCGATCGCGATTTGCCATCTTGGTTAACTTCTCAACAAATCAGCCTCGCTTGTACTACCTATCAAACTAGCAGGTTAATGTTAATTGGTAGCAATCCCGAAACTAATACTATTTCTGGATATTGGCGAATCTTCGATCGCGCAATGGGGCTTTACTGCACGCCAGAACGCCTTTACCTAAGCTCAAAATATCAACTCTGGCAATTAGACAATGTGTTAACTGCGGGAGCGCAACATCAAGGTTACGATCGCCTCTACATACCAAGAATCGGCTATACTACAGGAGATATCGACATTCACGATATTGCTGTTGATAAAAATAACCAAATCATTTTTATTAGCACATTGTTTAATTGTATAGCAACTTTGAGCGATCGCCATAGTTGCAAACCTCTCTGGAAACCGCCCTTTATCTCACAATATATAAACGAAGACCGCTGTCACCTCAACGGTTTAGCAATGGTGGAAGGGAAACCCAAATATGTCACCGCCGTGAGTCAGTCGGATGTGGTAGATGGATGGCGCGATCGACGACAAAACGGTGGTGTAGTTATTGATATTACATCTAATGATATTATTGTCACAGGATTGTCGATGCCGCACTCACCTCGCTGGTATCAAGATAAGTTGTGGTTGTTAAATTCGGGGAAAGGAGAATTGGGTTATGTGGATTTAGATACAGGTAAATTTAACCCCATTGCCTTTTGTCCGGGCTATTTACGAGGACTAGCTTTTTGGCAAAATTGGGCAATAGTTGGACTTTCCAAACCGAGGGGAGATGACAAGACTTTTGGAGGTTTAGAATTAGATGAATTACTCGCTAAAAAAGATGCTGATCCTCGCTGTGGTATGATGGTGATTGATCTTAATACTGGGGCGATCGTTCACTGGTTGCGGTTTGAAGGAATAGTCACAGAGCTTTATGATGTGCAGGTGATTCCGACAGTGCAAAAACCGATGGCTTTGGGTTTTCAAACTGAGGAAATTGCTCAGTTAATTACTTTGGAATTTTAACCGCAGATGGTGGCGGATGTAAGCGGATTAACGCAGATGAATTTTGGTTTGGGGAATCTGAACTTGATATTATCTGACATCTTGCACTATGATCTAGAACAGGCAAGATGCCTGTTCCACAAAACTCAATTTTATTGTGGAACGGGCATCTTTTCTGTTCCTAAACAGGTAATTGACGGTGCAAGATCTGAGTATGATCCGAACCTGATATTACTCATTCCCAATTACCCGATAAACAAAACTGAGAGTTGCCCAAATATTCACATCCAATGCAAAATCGTCAGTTGATATCCCCGCATTCATCGCCCCGGTCATGCTAGCCGCGTGCAAATCTTCCAGCACAGCCCGAGCCACCTGTAAAGGATTCAACAGCACCCGAATTGGCTGGGCATCCCTAACTTGCTGCATTCCGCCCTCCAATGCCGCCAGAGTTCGATCGAACGGAGCCTCACTAAATATAATTTGAGTTTCCACAAGTCCGATCGGCCCGGATACCTTCGAGCCGTAAGCCCCAGCCCCAGGCACGCTCAAATTTCGCCCAGGCTCGATCGCCCCTGGTGTCTCACCAACCGTATTTTTAGCATCAGGATTCAGCACTAGGAGCCTTCCTGCGCTGTCCAAGGAAAAAACCACAAAATACACCGGGCGATCGCTCTCGTTATACAACCGATACTGAATCCGGCAGCCCTGAGTCAAACTCAGCCTCTTCGATAACCTCTTCGATAACCTCTTTGATAACAACTCAAAACCGACCGATTGCTCAATTTCGGCGCTCAGTGGTTCCAGCCGATCGGCCTCGTCCGCCCGCACCGACGAGCGCTCTTGCACCACGCGGGATTGTGGCGCGAGAGTTGCCAGCACCGCCCGCACTTTCAGCCGCGAAGAGCCTCCCGGTGCAGTCAGCCGCAACAACTTTGCAGCCAAAAGCGTTTTCAACTGCGGAGTCAATCGCTGCACCGCCACCTTGACTGCTTCTCCCCCATCGCCGTCAGTATTTGGAATCAGCGTTTGTCCCAAAGAAAACAAACCGTAGCGACTTGGATAAAAAGCAGGCTCCTGAGCCGAGGAAATTTGGGCTACAGTAGTGGACGGCACTCGGCCAAACCGACAGTCAGCCGATTGTTCCCCCGCTACCGCTGAAACTTGGGGAACAGTCGCGAAGGCGCTGGTAGCGTCTACCCGCTCGATGCGTTCCAAGTCAGAGTCCAAAGCTACTATCAAGCTGATATTTCGCGGCAATACCCGAATCGCTTCTGTTACCAATTCGCCAGCAGTCAATTTTCCCTCTTTTCGGGCTGGCGCTGCTAAAATTTGGGCTTTGGCAGAAAGACCGGTGCGGCTCCGCAGCACTAGGAGCCGATCGCCCTGGGACTCAAGCAGCGCGAACACAGAAGCCCCGCAGCACTCCAAAACCTCTGGGGGCAAACCTCCCAGCCACAACTGCACAGTTTTGCCACCATCTTCCACCGCCGTCACTGCGCCATCAGCCGCAGGGGAATTCCACAGAGAACCTGCAAAACTCACAGGTAAATCGTCATTAGATACTTTCAAATCGCTGTGCATCTCCGGTTGCTGGGCTAACCCCATTTTTTGCTCTACCGCACCGGCGGCGCGACTCAAAATGACTTGCCAACTGCTAGCGGGAGTTGCCCACCACAGAGTTTGGGTGAGGGCGTAGGTAAACAAACCGGCGGTAAACCCGCTCCACGCTTGTTCGGCGGCGACTCGATCGGGGGCGGTGCCCGCCAGTACGATCGCGCCCCCAGGATGGTTATTTCTGCGGGATTGGATCTGTTCTCTAAAAGCTAATTCTGCGAGGCTTGGCTGCCCCATTACGGGGCGGGGGCGGGTGCGAATGCGAAAGTTGCCCTTTTTGTCAGAACCCGGATAGACGTAGCTATGATCGAGGATAGCGATCGCACTTTCCGTCGCGAGCGATCGCAGCAGGTGCAGCAATGTGGACTCTAAAATATCGTTGACGGTGCGATCGGCTTTTGACAGCAAAACATCATCGGCCGGCACCAAACTGTTGTGCATGACTTCGGGAGAATCGCCCAAACTGACTCGACTACCGCAGCCGCTGAAGTGAAAAACTACCGCATCTCCGGGTTTTGCTTGTTGAGTCAAGTGAGTCACAAAAGCCGTCTCGATGTTTTCCCTAGTAGCTTGAGCATCAGTTAAAGTCAGAATGTCCGAGGGTTGAAACCCAAAGCGATATATCAGTAATTCCCGCTGCAATTCCACATCTGTGACGCAGCCGTGGAGGGGCGAGTCGGGATATCGATCGACCCCCACCAACAGGGCTAATTTGCGCGCTGTCGGCTGGGCTAGGGCGTTTTGGTAGCGATCGCCCAACCGCTCCCACCCAGCCTCGCTGATTCCCATCGCAGCCAGCACCCAGCCAGCTTGCTGTAAAAATTCCCGCCGCTTGAGTCCCATTGATGATTCCCGATCGTCGTACTCTTACTTAATCTTCTCACCAGAATGTCGAGCATTAACCGCTGCAAACAGCCAACTTCGACTTTTAAATTTCATAACTGAAAATATTCATAGCCTTAGCCAATTCGGCGGCGACTTCCGGGCGAGAAAACTGCGGAGGCGGCAATTTTCCCGCACGCAGCATTTCCCGCACTTTTGTTCCCGACAAATGCACCCGCTGTTCGGGAGTGCTGGGACTTGTTTTAGTTGTAGCCATTTGTTCCGTCAGCGTGCAATAGAAAGCGTGCTCGAATTTCATCGGCACAATTCCCAATTCTGAGGGTTCAAATTCATCAAAAATGTATTGGGCATCGTAAGTACCGTAGTAATCGCCAACTCCAGCATGATCGCGCCCGACAATAAAGTGAGTGCAGCCGTAGTTTTTGCGAATTAAAGCGTGAAAAATTGCTTCCCGCGGCCCCGCGTAGCGCATCGCCGCCGGATTGATCGCTAAAATTACCCGGTCTTGGGGATAGTATTTTTCTAGCAGAATTTCATAGCAACGCATCCGCACGTCAGCGGGGATGTCATCGTCTTTAGTCGCCCCGACTAGAGGGTGAAGAAACAAGCCATCTACTGTTTCTAAGGCGCATTTTTGGATGTATTCGTGAGCCCGGTGGATGGGATTGCGGGTTTGGAAACCGACTATCGTTTTCCATCCTCTTTCTTTGAACAGTATTCTCGATTTCGCCGGGTCAATTTGGTATTCGGGAAACCGGGAATCGAGTTCCCGTTCCAGCAGCCAAACTGGGCCTGCGAGGTTAACGGGCCCGGACTTGTCTAGTACCTGGACGCCCGGATGTTTAAGATCGTCGGTGCGATAGACGTTGACAGCTTCTTCTTCTTTGCTGTAACGATATTTTTCTGTCAGTTCTAATACGCCGACAAATGTGCCGTTCCCGGAGTCGAGGCGTACTAATGTGCCTGCGGTGAGGGGGGCTGCGACTTCTTCACTGACTGAGAGGGTGATCGGAACTGACCAGGGGAGGCCGCTGGAGAGGCGCATTTCTTTGACGACCGATCGATAATTCGCCTCGTCCATGAACCCTGAAAGGGGACTGAAGGCGCCGATCGCAATCATTTGCAAGTCAGAGAGCGATCGTTCAGAAAGCTGAACTCGCGGCAAGGCCTCTGCTTTGTCGAAAAATTCCTGTCTTTGGTCTAGTGTGGCAATGCGGTTGACCAGGATGCCACCGTGAGGGGCAATGCGGTCTGGATGCTGGCTCATGTCGATTTGGGATTTTAGATTTAAGATGTTGGACTTTAGCTGCCAGACTATATCCTACCAAAGTATTGTTACAATTAATGAATTTTCCTATTTATCCATATGAATCTATGTCAAATGAGGTGAATAGAGCGATATCAAAGTCAATCAAAATCTCTTCAAATCAATCACTTTTTTTTTGACAATCTGCTCTGGCATGACAATCAAGCAATTTAGTTCTGCCCCCCGGATTCATCCGTGCAAGTAATTCTAGAATCTCAAATCCAAAATCCAAAATCTAAAATCGGCTGACCATTTTGTCATGAATCATCTTCATCTGTGACAATTCTTCCAGGAGTCCCTGGGGTAGGGGAATTTTCACAGCTTCCAGCATACTCTGAATCCGATGTCTCCAATCGTGACGGGCTAAACTCTCAACATAATTGCGTTTGTAGATAGAATTAAGCCTCACCTCGTCCAGTAAAAGTTCATTAATGAATTCAACACTTTTTTGCGGGTCATCGGGTAACTCAATAGTAGCATCTTCCCAATTCAGCAACTCATCCATTAGATGGGTAGTCGGACGCTTCCCAACCACTGCACCGCCCGTCGCAGTACCGTAAAACCAACGCAGTGTAATCAAAGAGTAAGGAAACTGACGCATACCAGGATAGATCGTGTCAAATGCCAAGGTGAGTTTGCTATGTCTGAGAATGTGAAATAGCATCAGAGTATCTGACTCGTCTTTACGCATTTCGTAAGGCAATTTCGGAAATTCCTCTCCTGTTCTGGGCGTAGATTTATAGTAAATTTGTTCGGAACCAGGTAGATTGAATTTATTGCAAAACACAGTGTCATACTGTGAGGGTATGCGCCCAAAGCTAGTTAAATCTATGGAACGCTTCAGTTGACAGGAACCCTGAGTGAGAACATCAGCAGCAAAGGGGATTAGCGATACTGGTATACCAAATCTTTGCTTCAACTCATCTATAACTTCTGGAAGTGCAACGAATAAATGATCTAAATGATAGACATTTTTTGAATAAATTTCAGGTGCCCAAGAATCGAAAATATAAGCGATGACAACATCAAAACGCTCCCTCCACTTAGGTATACTTGAGAGTAGTTCCAGATCGACTCCTGATATACCAATCATCAGTAAAACATTGGGTTTGTCCGACAATTCAGGTAAAGGTGGTAACTTATATAAACCTGTAGTAGACTTAACAACTTTACGGACTATTCGATCGGCTAGCGGATAAAGTGTGGATGACCACTGGATTACATCGCGAGCCGATGGTGCCAAAAGTTGTGCGTTGCAGGTTCGTACAACAATATTTTCTAATTCAAAAACTGGGTCACAGGATACATTTGAGACTAAAGCCCGTGAAGAAAGTACAAAAATATTCATGGCTCGATTTAATTTTTATTAAATGGCTCCGCTGATTAGGCCAACCACGAGGGGATTAGGGTCAATTGAATTAAATTTGAAATGTCGATTCAAAGGAATCGACTTCTCAATTTACCTAGCTACTAGCTAGCAAATCTAGCCGCACTTAGGGCAGCACTTGCAGTGGGTGAATTTCTCTCATGATTGGGAAAAACAATAACACATCTATGGCCTTAATGTCAATAATTAAATCAATCTAAACATTCAACCACTGCACCAGTATCCGGGGCGCGGGTAACAAAATAATTAACAAAAGCCCGATCGCCACCAAGCCCACAAAATCCCGCCAATCATCCAATTCGCTAACATCGTTCAGCGCCGGTTCATCATTGATCGGCATCAAAAACAAAATAATTGCCCACAGCAACAAACCCGGTTCCAAGAAAGAAAGCAGCAGCATACAAAGTCTAGCAAATTGCCCGATCGCCATACTTGCCCGTTGACCGAACATCGCGTGAACGATGTGCCCGCCGTCGAGTTGTCCCACCGGTATTAAATTAAACGCTGTCACGATCAAACCTAAATAACCCGCTATTGCTACCGGATGCAAATTAATCGCAGTTTCTGTATTTAAAGCACCGCCTAAAGTTAACTTGCTCAACAGAGTCATCAGCAGCGAAAAATCGGGATTGAAAGACTCAAAATTTAACATTCCCGACTTCGGTGACAGCGGTACAATCCTAGAGTGGTACAAGCCCCAAATTAACAAAGGTACTGTTGCTACCAAACCCGCCAATGGCCCGGCAATACTGATGTCAAATAAAGCTCTGCGGTTGGGAACCGGACTTCGCATTTGAATAAATGCGCCAAAGGTTCCCAGGAAAAAGGGAACGGGAATAAAATAAGGCAAAGTTGTCCGAATTCTGTAAAATACGGCAGCTAAATAGTGTCCCGATTCGTGAATTCCCAAAATTGTGATGAGGGCGATCGCATAAGGCAAACCTTTCGTTAACATTAACGGGTTAGACTGCAAAACTTTTTCACTAACTCCGGCAATTTGCGCCCCCACAATTGTGGTTGTAAATAGCGTAATTAGCAACAAAGCTAAAGCAAAAACTGGTCTTGTCAAAGATTCAGGTTTGACAGGATTTTCGCCCCTTTGGTAGCTGGGATTGGGAACTATGGCAAAAAAATGCTGACCGCTCAAGCTCGTTTGAAATACTACTAAAAAGCGATCGCCAAAATGCCTCTCGACATTCTCCCGAACAGCCTGATAAGCCGCCTCCGGGTTCGTCCGCAATTGTCCGCGACAAATCACCGCCTGCGGCCGAAATTCTAAATTTTGCAAGAAGTAAATAGACCAAGGAAAACACTCTCGCAAAGTTGCTTCTTCTGCTCGATCGATCGGGCGCACCGGTGGCTGTGGCTTGGAGGGTTCAGTCCCATCACCCGCTACTTCAGGAGTTTCGCTGACAATTTCCTTGCGCCCCAACTGTACCAAGAACCAGTACACAAAAGGGGAAACCACAAAAGGTATAATTAGCAACTCTGGCGGTGCAGTTTTGCTCGCGCCGTGAACTAACAACCAAGCGCTCCAAATCAGTGCCGGCGACATGATTACCAGCCACAGCAGCCACACCGGAGTTGTGGTGATGCGACTGATGTTTTGTTCCAACAAATAGTAGGAGATTAGTCCCAATACGAACAACCATAATAAAAACAACATAATATTTATCTCAGTCCCTTCTCAATACTTCCTTGAAACAACAGAGTTCCCTCTCCAAACAGCCCAAGCCCGTACTGGAAAATATCTTTGCTTTCCCACCTAACCGGGATACCTTGGGTGCGACTGCTTATTTCATTGTAGAAAACCAAACTAACATCCTGGTGGATTGTCCCGCTTGGGATGAAACTAATCAAACCTTTTTGCGGGAACGTGGTGGCGTGCGGCTGCTGTTTCTCACCCACCGTGGCGCGATCGGCAAGGCGCGGGAGATTCAGTCAGACACGGGCTGCGATATCCTGATCCAAGAGCAGGAAGCTTATTTGCTACCGGGATTGAAGGTGACGGCTTTTGAGCGAGAATTTGCCCTAAGCGATCGAACTTTCGTATTTTGGACTCCCGGCCACTCTCCCGGTTCCTCCTGTCTCTATGATACCCGCAATGGCGGAGTGCTGTTTGCGGGCCGACACTTGCTCCCCAACCGAGAAGGTAGCCCAGAACCGTTGCGGACAGCGAAAACTTTTCACTGGGCCAGGCAAATTAACAGCGTTCAGTTAATCATCGATCGATTTTCGCCAGAAACTCTACATTATATTTGTCCGGGCGCAAATACTGGTTTTTTGCGGGGGAAAAGTGCGATCGATCGAGCTTTTGAGCAATTAGCCAATCTGGATTTAGCTGTTTGTTTGCAGTCAAAACCTTGACTCTAAATATGACAGAAATCCTAAATCCTATGGGAAAAACCGAAAAACAGAAAATGCTAGCCGGCGAGTTGTATTTAGCCACCGATGAGGAATTGATTGCAGAACGCCAGCGAGCTCGTCGCCTCACCAGAATCTACAATTCTACCCGCGAAGACGAACCGTCCAAGCGATTAGAAATTCTCGCCGAATTATGCGGTGCCGCAGGCCCGAAAATTGACATCGAGCCACCTTTCTACTGCGACTACGGGAGCAATATTTATGCTGGAAATGGCTTGTACATGAATTTTGGCTGCGTGATTCTCGACTGCAATCGAGTTAACATCGGCGAAAATTTACTATGCGGGCCACAAGTGCAAATTTACACGGCTTTTCACCCCACTGACCAATAATTTCAAAGGTGGTACAAGCCCCCGGATTGATCCGTGGAATCAATCCAAAATCCCAAATCTAAAATCCTCAAGCCCCCGCATTTATACGTGGGGTAAATCTAAAATCTCAAATCTCAAATCTCAAATCGATTGACCAATAATTTCAAAGGTGGTACAAGCCCCCGGATTGATCCGTGGAATCAATCCAAAATCCCAAATCTAAAATCCTCAAGCCCCCGCATTTATACGTGGGGTAAATCTAAAATCTAAAATCTCAAATCTCAAATCGATTGACCAATAATTTCAAAGGTGGTACAAGCCCCCGGATTGATCCGTGGAATCAATCCAAAATCCCAAATCTAAAATCCTCAAGCCCCCGCATTTATACGTGGGGTAAATCTAAAATCTAAAATCTCAAATCTCAAATCGATTGACCAATAATTTCAAAGGTGGTACAAGCCCCCGGATTGATCCGTGGAATCAATCCAAAATCCCAAATCTAAAATCCTCAAGCCCCCGCATTTATACGTGGGGTAAATCTCAAATCTCAAATCTCAAATCTCAAATCGATTGACCCGGAAATTAGACTTTCTGGCAGAGAACTCGCCAGCGAGATTAATATTGGCAATAATGTGTGGATTGGTGGTGGCTGTATTATTTGCCCCGGAGTTACGATCGGCGATCGTAGCACGATCGGCGCCGGCAGTGTTGTTGTCAAAAATATCCCCGCAAACGTCGTGGCTGCGGGGAATCCTTGCCGAATTATCCGGCATCTAGCTTGATGTGGTACGATCGACACACAGGTCCGATCGACTCTCAGCGGTTTGACTTTTCGCTCCAGGTTTTGAACTCCCACTCAAAAGATTTTATATGGCAACTGCAACAGTTTATCCCAACGCTCCCGATCTCTGCACCTCCGACTATGTAGCAGTTGGTTTGGCCACTTGCTTCGTGAAAGAAGAAGGTGAAGTTCTCCAAGTACAAGTAATTGAAGCTATCCCCTCAGCAGCTTTGGAAGCAATTGTCAAGGGAATTCCCACATCTTATCAAATGATTTGCGGGACAACTTTAGGGGCAGTGATCGACGGTGAAGCACCCAAAATGCTGCCCGAATTCCCCACATCAGCTCAGTTTTGCGAAGAATTTGGCTTTCGGGCGATCGCGGCCGCCCGCACTTACAAAATCCGCCCGCAAGCTCAATCTCACATTCCCTTGGGAACAGTTCGCAGCGACTTTTCTTATTCCCTAGAACGCAAAAGAGTTCTCAATACCCAGCGCGTTGTTCGCACTGAAGACAATGTAAAACAACACGAACACACTCACAAAGTTCTTTAAATGAATAAGTTTTCAGGTTTGACAGAGTTGTAAATTAAATAATTTTTAACTCTCAAATCAGCGGAAATTTAGCATCGCATTAGCCCAGGGATGTAGTGGATAGATTAGCAGCCAGGATTTGACTCCTTCTCTGATTCGCTGCATCCGTTTTATTGAGCAATAAATTATTCACAAAAAAAATCATTCCCCTGCTTAGGGAAACAACAGCGGTGCAACCAATGCAAACAGCCAACCTCCCATCACCAAGATTTCCACAAATATCAGAATAATATTTTTTTTCATAGCTCAAATGCAACCTCAAATATCAAACAAATTTCCTGATTTTACCCCTGTTTTATTTCCCTTCTCCTGCTTGATTCCCCTTAACCTTCGTGAAATCAAACATCGACAAAATCAACGGGAAACCCCCCACCTTTGCACTCATCAACAAGTGCATTGCCAGACACAATACTAATATTATCCACCCCGAAGCGTGCAAATAATACCAAACCTGCGTCAATTCTCCCGCCGGTAGCCATTCTTCCTTAACCATACTCCCAGAGGCGATCGAAAAAGTCATCGCCACCAACATCAGCGTATTCACAATCCGATGCAAACTGTACCACCAAATCGGTTTTCGGAATTGCGTCAATTTCCCAAAAGAATCCGGCTGTACCAAGCGTTTTTGGCCCCTGTGGAAACTGTATAAAGCAAAAGCCGGCATGACGCCTAAAATTAACAGCTTGCCAAAAGTCCCATGAATCCCGATAATATCTGCAATCTGGGGCACTGGTACTTTGCCGAAGCGCCCGTCGTAAGTGTTGTACACTAGAAATGCGGTGATGATTGCTAAAAGGGCGATCGCAGCGTTAACCCCGTGCAGTAACCTGAGCAACAATGGTTGGTATGGTTTAGATTCCGGCATCGTCAATTCTGCTAGTTGATAACTCTTCCTATAATACAGCTTGGTACAACTTTTTTCAATCCCGCAAATTATGAAATAAATGTGATTTGAAAATGAATGAATTATGAGAAAAATGCAATTTCAGAAAAATTTAGTGTAAAGTTAAAGAGTTTAGGACTAAGGCAAAAAAACCCGGTTTGTCCGAAAAATAATGCCTCGAACCGAGAGATTGACACAGAAACCGGGTTTTTGACCCCGTTAAAAATTAAGAGCAATACTTTACCCATAACATCAAACAGTTCACAAAAATGGATGCAGCCACTACCGTCTTACTTTCCTTGGGACTAGCAG
Organism: Microcoleus sp.; assembly: GCA_042408215.1. Taxonomy (GTDB): domain Bacteria; phylum Cyanobacteriota; class Cyanobacteriia; order Cyanobacteriales; family Microcoleaceae; genus Microcoleus. The sequence continues at coordinate 44,290 of JAYFMW010000007.1, forward strand.
CAGATGCTTTTGCTGTTTCGATTTCCAGCGGTTTAGCAATTAAACACATGAAAGTCAATAAAGCTTTAAAAATTGCTTTATTTTTCGGTGGTTTTCAAGCTTTGATGCCGGTAATCGGATGGTCTATCGGTCTGACTTTCAGTTTCTTGATATCTGCGATCGACCATTGGATAGCTTTCGGGCTTTTGAGTTTCATAGGCGGTAAAATGATTTATGAATCCCTGCAAAAGGACGAATGCGAAAAGAAATTCAATCCTTTAGATACGGGTACTTTGATCGCGCTGTCGGTGGCGACAAGTATAGATGCTTTAGCAGTGGGAATTGGATTTGCTGTACTGAAAGATTCTATTGCTCCTGCGGTGACTGCCATAGGATTCATTACTTTCTTTTTAGCATTTGCCGGTGTGTTGATCGGTCACAAATGCGGCAATTTATTTGCCAATAAAATAGAGATGTTGGGCGGAGCAATTTTAATTTTTATTGGTAGTAGAATCTTGTTTTTGCACTTAACTGAATTGCCAGTCATTAGTCATTAGTCATTAGTCATTAGTCATTAGTTATTAGTTACTGGTTATTATTGGTGATTGGCGAGACTCTGCCTGGTCACACATAGTGGGAAGAGCTGCCTCTAATTCCAATTCCCCGAAAGGAGGAGAAAAAAAAATGAGCAAATAACCAATAACCAATAACCAATAACCAATAACCAATAACCAATAACCAATAACCAATAACCAATAACCAATAACCAATAACAAATGCTACAATAATAATATTGCGTTAAAGGAAAAAAACGGTGCTGAAACTGTACGGTGGAGCTCGCAGCAGAGCATCAATTGTCAAGTGGTATTTAGAAGAAATAGGCGTTCCCTATGAATTCGTGACGCTAGATATGCAAGCAGGAGCGCACTTGCAGCCAGATTATCTCGAAATTAACCCGATCGGCAAAGTACCCGCGATCGCCGATGGAGATTTTAAACTTTGGGAATCCGGCGCAATTCTGATCTACTTGGCTCAAAAACATGGTAAAATGCCGGAGACTGTGGAGCAACAAGCTCAAATCGTGCAGTGGGTAATGTTTGCTAACGCTACCCTAGGGCCGGGAATATTTGTGGAAGCAAGTCGCGATCGCGAAACTCCCAAATTGTTAACACCCCTCAATAACATCTTCGAGAAACAGCCGTTTTTGATGGGCGATGAATTCAGTGTCGCCGACGCAGCAGTCGGAGCAATTTTAAACTACATTCCCATGATGCTAAAACTAGACCTCAGCGCTTATCCGGCGGTTTTGGAATATATCAAGCGAATTGCAGAAAGACCTGCATTCCAAAAAGCGATCGGCGGGGGCTAAACAGAACATATCAGAATTATTCATCTCTCTGGGATCTTTCTCTGCGCTCTCTGCGCTCTCTGCGGTTAAATAATTCCAAAACAACCGTAAACGAGATCAGCCCAAAAACTCAACAGCTAAAAGCAGGGACAATTTTGGAATTGCCCCTGTTTTTAGTAAAATCAGAGTTATCTGAATCCGACAGCCGCTTGCCAAACAAAAGCCAGCAGCAAGAAAAACACGGGAATCACTGGCAAAACATTAATCAAAGGGTCAAAGATCGCATAAGCTTCGGGCAGCTTTGCTAAAAGTAATGCAGCTTCCATGAATCAACCTACCTATCCAAAACAATTTTAATAATTGTCGCATATCTTAAGCAAAGGCAATCACGATCGATCGACCGCAGGTGCGAGCCAGTGAGCAAACTCCTCAGTAAATCGATCGGCAAAAATCGCCTCCCGCATCCTCCCGGTAAAGCGAATCAACTCCGTCACGTTGTGAATCGCCAACAAAGTGTATCCCAGCACTTCGTTAGCCCGCGCCAAATGGGCCAAATAAGCCCGACTGAAATTTTGGCAAGTATAACAAGGACAAGACTCATCCAGCGGAGCAAAATCCTCCCGGAACCGAGAATTTTTCAAATTCAAACGTCCCCCCCCAACAAAAGCCGTCCCATGACGAGCCAGCCGAGTCGGAATCACGCAGTCAAACATATCTACGCCACTAGCCACCGCCAGCGCCATTTCCCGATAAGTCCCAATCCCCATCAAATAACGGGGCTTATTGGCTGGTAACAGGGGCGCAGTCACCTTCACAATCTCTGCGATCAAATCCCCCGATTCCCCGACGCTTACCCCGCCGATCGCATAACCTGGTAAATCCAAATCTACCAACTGGTTTGCTGCGCGCGATCGCAAATCCGGGTAAACACCCCCCTGCACAATTCCAAACAAAGCCTGATCGGGGCGCGAGTGAGCTTGAATGCAGCGTTTCAGCCAGCGGTAAGTCCTGTCTGTCGCCGCCTCCACTTCTTGTCGCGTCGCCGGATAAGGGGGACACTCATCAAAGGCCATAATCACATCCGCACCCAAGTCATTTTGGATTTGGATCGATCGCTCCGGCGTCAAATTAATCATACGGCCATCGCGGGGAGAACGAAAAGTCACCCCCTCATCAGAAATAGTCCGCATTTGGCTCAAGCTAAACACCTGAAAGCCGCCGGAATCCGTCAGAATCGGGCCTGGCCAAGCCATGAATTTATGCAATCCGCCGGCCCCGGCCACAATAGCTTCCCCTGGCTGCAAGTGCAAGTGATAGGTATTGGCCAAAACCATTTGAGAGCCTGCATCCTCAAGATGTGCCGGCGTGAGAGTTTTGACATTAGCCAGCGTCCCCACCGGCATAAACTTAGGCGTTTCGAGGACACCGTGAGGAGTGTGAAAAACCCCTGCACGCGCTTTGGTATGGCTGCAATTAGCCTGACATTGAAAAGAAAATTTTTCGGACATTAGGAATGGGGCATTGGGCATCGGAACAATTTTAGACGTTCGTGAGCTTTAGTCGAGCTAATTTTGACCAAAAATTTCTTGATGGTACAAGCTCCCGAATTTATCCGTGGGGTCAATCCAAAATCTCAAATCTCAAATCTCAAATCGAATGACCTTAGCCTTAGCCAACGATCCTTTAAAACGGCGAATCGTCGTCATCCAATTGAAAATCCCAGTTACCTGAGAGTACCTGATCGACAACTGCATCCAAAGCAGCAGCATTTAAGTTCCGGGCGACTTGCTCTTGTAAAGGATTGGAGAGGGGAATTAACCGCAACAGTCGTCCATCTTGAATCAGGTCAAAATAAGCTCCCTCGACTGCGGACTGTTGGAGTTCCAGATAATCAAAACTGAAAACATTCAAATAAAGGGCATGATTGGCAATCAGGGTGGAACGGTGGGGGTTCGCGAAGACTTCGAGTACATAACCTTCTCCTTCGCTGTAAATCTGGCCATCCTGTATGTGAAGGTAGCGGACACGTCCTAAATCAAACAGCAATCTTTGGATATCGCGCTTGTTGACAACAATGCCCCTATCGATGATACAAGGAGCAGCCACCCTGTTATTTAATTGGTCGTGACTCATGGAGCAAAAGCCTCTGGTGTAGTATGTTCCCCTGGTCGGAAATCAGGGAGTTAGCTAGAGTTTCTAGAAGGGAAACGCTTGTCTTGAGTTGAGTTTCAGTAGATACGGAGCTTCGGGATCGCTGTCGGTAGCAGTTTTCTTAGGAAAAGAGCGATCGGCAGTGGTCATGTCCGATCCAAAAGACGAAAGGGTGTTACCGATCCAATTCTGGCATACGCTAATGGATTCACAACTGGATCAAATGTGAAAAAATTTCTATCTTATGGTGGATGATAAGTTGGTTCGCTCGCTCGAAGAGTTTTTCAGGAATCAGGGGGCTGCCCTAGCCGCCGCGATCGCCTTTTATACTTGTTTGCCGGTACCGATGTCTTGGACTTTGGAATTTCGCGGTATTGCTCGCTTTGCACCGGCGATCGGGCTGTCGATCGGGGGGATACTAGGAATTGCCGATCTAGGGCTACGGTTGCTGGGGATGCCTGCTCTGACTCGATCGGCCTTAGTAGTAGTATTGGGCATTGCCGTGACTGGCGGGCTGCACCTAGATGGGGCTATGGACGCGGCGGACGGCCTGGCTGTACCAGACCCCGTGCGCCGGCTGGAAGTGATGAGGGACAGCGTTACAGGGGCCTTTGGGGCGATGGCTGCGGTGTCGCTCCTGTTGTTAAAAACAGCGGCTCTGTCGGACTTGAATAACTATCGGTGGTTGGCTTTGATGGGTGTCGCGGGTTGGGGAAGATGGGGGCAATTAGTGTCGATCGCCCGCTATCCCTATCTCCGGGCCCAGGGCAAAGGAGCTTTTCACAAAGAATCAATTTATTCTCCTTTTGATTTGATCCCTGGAGTGTTATTGCTACTGAGCTTAAGTGTATTGCAAGTGGTACTCGATGGCGATCGCTGGCTGTTAGCGGTGGGGATGGCTTTGGGGGGAAGTTCGATCGGGATTCTGACCGGTGCATGGTTTAACTACCGTTTGGGCGGGCACACGGGCGATACCTACGGTGCCGTAGTTGAGTGGACGGAGGCTTTGTTGTTATGTCTGTTGGCCGCGTTGGAAGGGTAATCTCAGTGGTCAGAAACCGGGGTTTTTTACGAAAATACCTCGTTTGTACCCGTAGATTTGGTAAACACATTCGGCTTCGCGAGCGTGCTTTGTCGAAGACGCATAGGCTCTCAGAAACCGGGTTTTTTTACTAAATCCTTGATTTTTACCCACAAATTTGGTAAACACATTCGGCTTCGCGATCGTGCTTTGGTCTGTGTGCGTAAGTTTTGTGGCTGTAATATTTATCGGCTGAGCCGATGTTAACTTAAATTCTACCGCCCTGTAAAGTAGAATAGATACATATTACGGATACCTTCGCTAAGCGAGCATTAACAGGGCGATCGGTTTGTAGTAAGGACTTCAGTCCTGATTAATTAAAACTCAGAAATGAGGACTAAAGTCCTCACTACAAACATTGATTTTTACCCCTTAGCCTCAACCCAAACAGTCACCCCTTCAACCCTCAAACCTTTGCCACGAGTGCCGCAGTATTGACCGTTAGCAGTAACAGGAGTATCACCGACATTCTGGATGTGAGCCGTATAAAATACGTCGTATTTATCAGCTTCTGAGCCAGTCAGCCGCACGGCAAATCCCTCAATCCGCTTCGCTTTGCCGCGGAATCCAGCTAAGTCTCCTTCCGATATCCAAGCAGTGTCGCCAACTCCTTCGACATGAGCCATGTACTGCAAATTTAAACCGGCGACGGGAGGCTCTATTTTAATTTGAAATCCTTCGACGCGACGCCCTTGAGCGCGAGTGCCGGCATATTCTCGATCGCTAAAAGTTCGATCGCCAATTCCTTGAATATGCGCCAACACTTTTAACCCCACAGGTGCCACTGGTTGAGCTGCTGATGCCGATCGCACGATCCAAACCTTCAAACCCTCCACCCTCAAACCTTTGCCACGAGTGCCACAATATTCGCCGTTAGAGGACACCTCGGTATCGCCGACATTCTGAATGTGAGCAGTGTAAAATACGTTGTAATTAGCAGCTTCCGGGCCGCTCAACCGCACCGCAAACCCTTCAATTCGTTTTGCTTGGCCGCGAAAACCAGCCAATTCCCCCTCATTGATCCAAGGAGTATCGCCAACACCTTCGACATGAGCCATGTACTGCACGCTCAAACCGGGAATTGGCGGGTCGATACTAATCTCAAATCCTTCAATGCGACGCCCTTGAGCGCGAGTACCCGCGTATTCCATAGCACCAAAAGTGCGATCGCCAATCCCCTGAATGTGAACCAACACTTTCATAGCTAAAGCCCCCTCTAGTTGCACCTGTTGAGTGCGGGGAGGTTCGCCAAAAACAATGTTCCCGGAGATCGTAGTCAGTCGGGACTGGGGTATCTCAATACTGGGAACAATAATTACCTCGTGCACCGGGGCTGAAGGTGAGGGGGATTCCAAAATTTTGATCTCAGGCCGAACTACCACTTGTTTCGGTGGTGCAACATTTCCCGACGGGATGACGATGACTTCTGGCAAGGGTTGGGCGCTGATTTTGGGCTCTACCGCAGCCGCTTTGAATGCGGGTTCCAGTTGAGCAGGCTCCTCGATCTCGGCAACGGTTAATTTGCCTCGGAAAATGGCTACAGCTAATTGTTTACCAAAGGAGGCGCTGACTATTTCTTCGAGGATCACCCACTGTTCGTCATCTAGTTTGTCTTGCTGTGCCACTAGGGCCAGCACTGCTGAAACTGGGTGTTTCCCACTGACTAAGGATTCTGCGTCGGAATGCAGTTGAGTCGGGGTTGATTCGGAAATCGCGCGATAAAGTTCGCGGGCTTTGGTATGAACTGATTGTAATGGGGCAAAATCGCTTTGTTCGCGGTGGGCGATGGCTAAAACTCGATCGAGCACTTTTAAGGCTTGCGATCGAATTTCTGCTTTTCCTTCTGAGGCTGCTACCATCTCGACTAAGTTTTGAATGTCTTTGAGGGAAGCAATTTCGCTGGGCGATTGAACGGAACTTGGCCACATCTTGAGAGCTTGTTTTTGGACCACTGCAAAGTTGCGGCTGTAGGTGGCGATTTCAGCGAGCAAGCTTTCTGAGGGTGGAATGCCGGAGTTTTGGAGTTGCTGAGCCGCTTGCAAGAGCCGATCGGCTAAATTAGGATAATTTTCAGATAATCTGGCTATTTGTTGTAGTAAATCTTTATGAACTGGTTCCATAGTCTTGCCGTAAATATTTAACTTGCCAATTATAGAGGAAGAAGTCTGTTGGCTGTTGGCTGTTGGCTGTTGACTGTTGGCTGTTGGCTGTTGGCTGTTGGCTGTTGGCTGTTGGCTGTTGACTGTTGGCTGTTAACTGTTAACTGTTAACTGTTAACTGTTGGCTGTTGGCTGTTGGCTGTTGGCTGTTGGCTGTTGGCTGTTGACGGTTGACTGTTGGCTGTTGACTGTTTACTGTTGTCATTAGTTACCAATGCCCCATGCCCCATGCCCCATGCCCCATGCCCCATGCCCGATGCCCCACGCCCATAGAGTGATCTGGGTCACACCTGAACCGATCGCCGGTCACAATCCATGAATCAGTCCGTCACAAGCAACTGCTGAAAATGTCACACAAACCGAGCAATAGCCGTCACTGCGGAGTCAGTGAAAACAGTTGATACTGAAGATCTTGATCTTCAACTAATCCAACTTACAAGTGTAATGGTAATGATTCGCGACCTCTCCCAACAAGCTCTGGCAATGGGCTATCTAACTCTTGAAGCCGAAAATCAACTGCGGCGGATGTTAACTACCACGAAGTATGACTTGGAAGACTTAAATGCTTTCATGACTTTGCAGCTAGCAACTATGTCTGGTTTGGTGAAACAAGAATCTCGCGAGTCTAGAGAATACCCAGATTTATCCGATACAGCCTCTGAGACTTCCAGTGGATAAGTAAATTGCTGTTTTTAGATGCAAACTTAGTAGGAAATATTTCGATGGTGCTGATTCGGGAAGTTGTTGAACAAGCTATAAATTCGGGATATTTGACTAGGGAAGCGGAAAATCAAATGCGGGAAATATTCGCGACAACGAAGTGCGATTTGGAAGATTTGGATGCTTTTATGAGCTTGCAGTTAGCAGCTATGGCTGGCCGCGTGAAGCAAGAGTCTTTGGAATCGATCAACTCGACGGATATTTATGAGAGAAATTAATTAGTTCGGCTTCTGTAGAGGAGTTTTCAAGCCGCGCAGTAGTAGTCTCGATACCACTTTACAAAGTGATTGATTCCTTCCTCGATCGGCGTTACTGGCTTAAACCCTACATCTTTCATTAACTCATCTACATCCGCATAAGTAGACGGTACGTCACCGGGCTGCATCGGTAACAGATTCTTAGTGACAGTTTGACCCATTGCTGATTCAATGACTTCAATAAAAGTCAACAATTCCACAGGGGAATTATTACCAATATTGTAAATCTTATAGGGAGCAGTGCTTGAATTTTGTGAATTGGACTGAGGCGACTTGTACATTACCCGTACAACTCCTTCAATTACATCGTCAATGTATGTGAAGTCGCGCTGCATTTTGCCGAAGTTGTAAACATCAATAGGTTGGTTTTCGGCGATCGCTTTCACAAACTTGAAATAAGCCATATCCGGTCGTCCCCAAGGGCCGTACACTGTAAAAAAGCGCAATCCGGTGATTGGTAAGTTGTACAAATGGCTGTAGCAATGAGCCATCAATTCATTGGCTTTTTTGGTGGCGGCGTAAAGGGATATCGGATGATCGACGTTATCGCTAACAGCAAAGGGAATTTTGGTATTAGCGCCGTAAACTGAACTGGAAGAAGCAAAAACTAAATGTTCGATTTGGCTGTGGCGACAACCTTCTAAGATGTTGAGAAATCCTGTGAGGTTGCTGTCTTCGTAAGCGTGGGGATTTTCCAGGGAGTAGCGCACGCCTGCTTGGGCGGCTAGGTGGACAACGCGGTCAAATTTTTGGTTTTGGAAAAGTTGGGATATGCCGGCGCGATCGCTCAAATCTAAATGCTGAAAAGTAAATTCTGAATGCGATTGGAGTTGAGCTAACCGCGCTTTTTTGAGGTTGACATCGTAATAGTCATTTAAGTTGTCTATACCGTAAACCTGTTCACCTTGGGACAATAATCTTTGGGCTAAGTGATAGCCGATAAAGCCGGCAGCACCTGTTACTAAAATTTTCATTGTGGTAATGGGTAATGGGTAATGGGTAATATCAATTCCGGTTGTACCGTCAGTGGTTCACTGTTGAGTGTTCACTACCGTTAGCCGTTCATAGCTTTGATTAAAATTCCTATTATTCTAGAAAAATTGGTGCTATAATCATTTCTGAGCGAGCTTTTTCGGTATTAATTGAAACAGCTAGATCCATGTTTTTTTTGATAAGAGTTGTTAATAATTCGCTGGCTTCTATTTCGGGAACATCAGCCAAGAGTAGGGAAGACTCAGTAATTGTTAATTCAAAGATTTTACTTACATTACTTAATTTGAAATCGCTGTAAGCCATTGCTTTTATAATTCGGATCGTCGGAATGATTTAACCGCAGAGAACGCAGAGAACACAGAGAAAGAGAAGAGAGAGGGATGAATAATTCCGATGTTAACGGATTTTATCTGAAGCGAAGCAATGGTAGAGATTAAGCGATTGCTTCGTTTCACTCGCAATGACAAACTACGTTAGAATTCGCCAACTACCGCTGAAACGCAGCGTTCGCAAATTAGCGGGTGTTCGATGGACTCTCCGACGTGAGTCGAATAATTCCAGCAGCGATCGCACTTTTCGCCCTCTGCTTTGACAACACCAATCGCCAACTCTGGAGACTGGAAACTGTAAGGCAATTCTTGCATAACTGCATTAGATTCTATCAGTTCTACTTCCGAAGTAATGAACAAGTAGCGCAATTCATCTACACCGTTGCCGGCCGCAGAATGGGGAATTACAGCTATTTTTGCCGGAGTTTCTGATTTTGGTTCCACTGCAATTAATTCTGCTTTCGGGATTTCTGGTATTTCTACAATCCCTGGTTCTACTAGGTTCGTCAGTACGATCGCCTGTTTTTCTGGTATCACAATCGCTGTGGTTTTTCCAAATACATCTGCTGTCATAGAACCAATTTCTGCTGCAATTTCTTGACGGTTGGCGGCCAACAGCAAGTGACGGAAAGCAAACCACATTGTGAATAGGATACCGATGATTTCAAAGAGTCCTCCCAGCAGGGGAATCTGATTCATCGTATCCAAAATCGCCAGAGTTACTTTCCCCGTTAACAACACTGAGATTAACAGCCCAAATGTTACCAGCACTGTTTGGTATTCTGTCAAAAAATTGCCCGCGTAGCTAGGTAAATCTGCCACAAACTGGGCGGTTTTATCTAACATTTGCTGCCAATTTGAACCCGACGGTTCAACGGCCGAATACTCTATTACCTGAGAAGGTCGATCGCCTTTTTCTCCGCCTGTTTCCTCATTAACATGAATTGTCTTTTTTGTCAAGAGTTTGGCAACTTTTGCCGCTTGTTCTTCCTGTTGAGCTTGTGCTAGTTTTGCTGTTTCCTCTGCTGCTAAATGTATTAGGGAATTTTGCGATCGCACATATTCGACTAAACCTTCGCTGCTAGGATTCAAAGCTTGCAATTGCTCTCTTTTCTCAACATCAGCAACATACAATAAAACCTTAGCTTCCAAAGAAGAGCCGATCGTCTTTTGAATCCTAGCCTGTTCCAAAACCTTGTTAACTTCCCCGCGCACTTGCCGCAAATATTGCCAACGAGTCGCCAATTCTGGATTATGCCATGAAGCATCCAATTCCACCCAACCCGATTCAAACACTGATTTGTACGGTGTTGGATAGGGAATGTATTGCCAAATATCCTCAGCCATGTGGCACAACACAGGTGCGATCGCCTTTGCCAAATTCTCCACAGCGATCGCAATCACCGTCTGACAACTGCGGCGGCGGTGAGCATCCGTAGCGCTGATGTAAAGTCGATCTTTGGCAATATCCAGATAAAAATTCGACAAATCCACCGTGCAGAAATTCTGCACTGTTTGGAAAAACCGAGAAAATTGGAAACTGTCAAAAGCATCCTTTACTTCCGCAAATACTTCGCCCATTCTGTGCAACATATAGCGATCGAGTTCCGGCAATTCCTCGTAAGGTACGGCATCTTTGGCCGGATCGAAGTCATGCAAATTCCCCAGCAAAAACTTAGCTGTGTTGCGAATCTTGCGGTAAACATCCGACTGCTGTTTCAGAATGTTTTTACCTAAAGGAACATCTGCCGAATAGTCTACCGAAGACACCCACAACCGCAAAACATCGGCTCCATATTCCTTAATTACCGCCGCCGGATCGACGACATTTCCTTCAGATTTGCTCATCTTGCGGCCTTTTTCATCCAGCACAAAACCATGAGTCAAAACTGTTTTGTAAGGAGCAACGCCGTTAGTTGCTACACTGGTGAGTAAGCTGGATTGAAACCAACCGCGATGTTGGTCTGAACCTTCCAAATACATATCAGCAGGATAGTTCAATTCCGATCGCCCTTTTGCGACTGCGGCCCAAGAAGAACCGGAATCAAACCACACATCCATCGTGTCAGTGCCCTTGCGGTAAGTGCGGCCGTTATTGCGGTAAGATTCCGGCAGTAATTCGGCGATCGACAATTCCCACCAAGCATCGGAACCTTTGTCAGCAATAATTGCTTGTACGTGGGCGATCGTTTCTGCATTCAGTAGCGGTTCGTTGGTTTCTTCGTCGTAGAATACGGGAATGGGAACGCCCCAAGTCCGTTGGCGAGAGATGCACCAATCCGATCGATCGCTTACCATTGCAGTGATTCTATTTTCCCCTTGGGCGGGAATCCAATTCACATTAGAAATGGCTTTTAATGCTTCATCGCGAAACCCTTCCACCGACGCAAACCACTGTTCCGTCGCCCGAAAAATAGTCGGCTTTTTAGTGCGCCAATCGTAAGGATAAGAGTGAGCGTAACTTTCCTCTTTAATCAAACAATTTGCTTCTGCAAGGGCATCAATCACTGCGCCATTGCCGTTTCCGAGGACATTTAAACCTGCGAATACTCCGGCTTCTGCGGTGAAGTTTCCATTTTCATCTACGGGAGTTAAAACAGGCAAACCGCAGCGTTTTCCGACGATAAAATCTTCTTGTCCGTGGCCCGGTGCGGTGTGCACTAATCCCGTCCCGGAATCAGCGGTAATGTAATCGCCGCCAGCCACGATCGGACTTTCGCGATCGAACAAAGGATGTTTGTAAGTACAACCTTCTAATTCCTTGCCTTTGAAAGTCGCCAGTATTTTTAATTCTGTATTAAAAGTTGCCGACAGTCGATCGACCGCATCCAGAGCTACTAACATGAATTGTTGGGCGATGTGGGAATCTGCCGGCGGTTCCACCACGGCGTAAGTCAGTTCGGGATTGACGGCGATCGCCAAGTTAGCCGGAATCGTCCAGGGGGTAGTCGTCCAAATCGCTGCCCAGAGGCTCGGCATATAGCGCTTGAGCTTCGATTGCAAAGATTTTGACAATTTTCTCACATGAAAGCCAACGTAGATGCTGCGCGAAGTGTGGCCTTCAGGATATTCTAATTCAGCTTCAGCGAGGGCAGTTTTGGAACTCGGACTCCAGTGAACTGGTTTGAAGCCACGGTAGATGTAGCCTTTGAGCACCATTTCACCGAATACGCCGATTTGGGCGGCTTCGTATTCCGGCTTCAGGGTTAAATAGGGGTGTTCCCAGTCGCCCCAAACACCGTAGGTTTTGAAGGAGGCGCGTTGTTGTTCGACGGTTTGTTGGGCGAAGGCGGCGGCTTTGTGGCGGAGTTCGATCGGGGTAAGATTGAGGCGATCGTCCGATTTCATGTTTTTCAAGACTTGAAGTTCGATCGGCAATCCATGACAATCCCAACCGGGAACATAGCGAACTTTTTTGCCGCACAACATTTGGTAGCGGTTGATAAAATCTTTGAGGATTTTGTTGAGGGCGTGGCCAATGTGGAGTTGACCATTGGCGTAGGGTGGCCCGTCATGGAGGACGAACAAATCGCCCGGATTATTTTCCGAAAGGCGATCGTAGATTTGTTCGTCAGCCCAAAATTGTTGCAATTCCGGTTCCCGTTTGACGGCGTTGGCGCGCATTTCAAACTTGGTTTGGGGCAGGTTTACGGTGTCTTTGTAAGATTTTGCTTCCATTATTGTGAAGTGTTTTCTGTGGTTATTTGTTAGTAGTTAGCGGTTAGTTGGGAGATGATATCCAGTCCGGTTAAATAATCATAATTAGTTTGTAGTGAAGACTTTAGTCCTCTCTCGGCCTTGAACGGCGGAGCACCAGATATTCCAGTATAAGCGATCGCACGCAAATTAGATCCAACCAAATCCCTAGGCCACTCTCTCCTCTCTTCCTCTGCGCCCTCTGCGCCCTCTGTGGTTAAAAAATCTTTCATAAATCAAGGTAGCGCTACTCAATCAACCAACTGAACATCGATCTATCCGACGATCCGGCTGGGGTTCAAACCCCAGCCTCAAAGCTGAAGTCGTCTGAAGACGACTGTAAATTCTCAATTCAATATTCCTCTTTCAGAGGACTTTCGCTATGAGACAGGGAATTCATTCCCTGTCGGACTGTCGGACTGTATGTCAGACTGTGGCAAGTGAGAAAAGCTCATAGAAACAGTCCGAACCCGCGGCTGACGGCATTTCCCAGGCGATCGCACAATGAAGCATCCGGCACTTTATTTCCTTCCTGTTCCCATTTTTCCACGAGTTGGCGGCCCAGGGGCGTGAGGCGAAAACTGTCGGTAATCCCTTGTCCGTCTACTTCTCGCCGCAGTACGCCGACTTGGATCAGCCACAGCAGGGAGTTTTCGGCTGCGAGTTCGGCTACGGGCGATCGGGTGTAGCCGCGTTCGACACCGGAATTTGAGGCGATCGTTGTCAGGAAAACGCTGTTATCGCGGATGGTCTGGAAGAAGTGTAATTGAAATGGGCTGCACCGGATCGCGCGATCGGCTCTTTTGACGGTGCGGCTGGGATAACTAATAGATTTAAACGCTTCGGATGGGATAAAAGTCATTGAGAGAACTTTTGAATAGGTACTATATTTTTAATTGTTACATATCATACATATTCGTAGGGGTAGTGCTACCCCTACTCCCCGTGCCTACCCCCGACCGATCGGGGCAACCACGGGGGGTTTGCCCCTACAAGAATTACACAATTTATTTAGTTTACTAATTCTACACTTATTATGACAGATACACTGAATAATATCAACAAATTTGTTGAATACGTTCGTACTTTGAAGGGAGACGAAAAAGGCGAGGCACAGGTATTTTGCGATCGCCTGTTTCAAGCCTTCGGTCATGCGGGCTACAAGGAAGCGGGAGCCGAACTAGAATTTCGGGTAAAAGCGAAAGGCAAAACTACGAAATTTGCTGATTTGCTGTGGCGACCTCGGTTGTTGCTGGAGATGAAAAAACGGGGCGAAAAACTGGAAAAACACTATCAACAAGCCTTTGAATACTGGCTGGAGCTAGTGCCGCAGCGTCCTAAATATGTGGTTCTTTGCAACTTTGATGAATTTTGGATTTATGACTTCGATCTACAGCTTCGGGAACCTGTAGATCGAGTTAATCTAGAAGATTTACCCGATCGCTTCACAGCCTTAAACTTTCTTTTCCCCGAAAATCGCCAGCCTTTATTCAATAACAACCAAATTGATGTAACGCGAACTGCCGCTGACAAAGTTGCTCTAGTTTTCAATCGCTTGGTGGAGCGAGGAGAAAAAGTAGAAACCGCTCAAAGGTTTATCCTTCAGTGTGTAGTAGCATTGTTTGCTGAAGATATCGATTTATTGCCTAGAGGTTTATTCACGGAATTTTTAGATATTTGCAAGACCAATCGAGAGAGTTCTTATGATTTAATTGGGGGTTTATTTCGGCAAATGGGAAGCGATCGCCCCGCACCTAAAGACAGCCGCTATCGGGATGTATCCTATTTTAATGGCGGTATCTTCTCAGTTGTAGAACCCATCGCCCTGACTCGCAGCGAAATCGATCTGTTATTAGAGGCCGCAAAGGAACGGTGGTCAAAGGTAGAACCGGCGATTTTTGGCGCGTTGTTTGAGTCCAGTATGGGCAAAGAGGAACGTCATGCCTTGGGAGCTCATTACACCAGCGAGGCAGACATTCAAAAAGTAGTTTTGCCTACGATTATCCGCCCGTGGCGAGAACGGATTGAAGCTGCGAAGACGCTGAAAGATTTGTTGGGGCTGCGGCAAGAATTACTTGATTTCAAAGTTCTCGATCCAGCCTGTGGGAGTGGTAATTTTCTCTATGTTGCTTATCGGGAACTGAAGCGGTTAGAGGCACAATTGCTAACCAAGATTCATGAGAATTTCTCTCGTGCTGCTAATGCGATAGGTACGATGTCGCTGGTGAAGACAAGCCAGTTTTACGGCATTGACATCAAACCCTTTGCCGTGGAATTGGCAAAAGTGACGCTGATGCTTGCTAAAAAGTTAGCTTTAGATGAAGACAGCCAGTTGCTCAATGTCGTACAGATGAACCTGCCACTGGAACTCGATCAAGCATTACCGCTCGATAATCTCGATCGCAATATCCGCTGTGATGATGCTCTGTTTTGCGAGTGGGAACAAGTTAATGTAATTATTGGCAATCCTCCCTTTTTGGGTGGTAAGCAGATGCGCTTGGTTTTGGGTGATGAATATATTGATCGCATCTTTGCTAAATTTCCTGAAGTAAAAGATTCTGTGGATTTTTGCACCTATTGGTTCCGTCTTGCTCATCAACATTTAGGAGAAAATTGCCGCGCTGGTTTAGTCGCCACCAATTCCATTTCTCAGGGTAAAAGTCGTAAAGCTGCCCTAGATTACATTACTCAAAATGGCGGCCATATTTACGATGCCATCTCCACACAACCTTGGTCTGGTGAAGCTAAAGTACATATCAGTATTATCAACTGGCTCAAAACCTCTGACGCTCAAGAATTAACCTACCGTATCGATCACAAAGTTGTCTCAAACATTAACTCTTCTCTAAAAGCTGAAGTTGATGTTACCCAAGCAGTGCGGCTGAAGACAAATTTGAATCGATGTTTTGCAGGTATAACTCCTGTAGGTACGGGCTTTATTGTGTCATTGGAGCAAGCAGAAGCATGGAATAAAGTGAATCCAAAAAATCGGGAAGTAATTCGTCCTTTTCTAGAAGGTAATGACCTCGTAGCCAACCCCTACAGAGGTCTAAAAAATTTGATTATCGACTTTAATGACATGAGCATTGAAGAGGCAAGTGAATATGTCCAGCCTTTTCAATGGGTTAAAATGAGAGTGAAACCAGAAAGAGATTTGAATCGTAGAAAGGTTTATCAAAAATACTGGTGGCAATTTGGAGAACGAAGACCCGCAATGCGTCAAGCCATAAAATCAGTTTCTCAATACTTTGCAGTTACTCAGACCTCGAAATGGGCAATTTTTCTTCCTTGTCCTATTGAATGGCTACCTAATGCTAGAACGCGAGTTGTTACCTGCGACGACTTTTATATTTTGGGAATACTCACATCTAGCACTCATCAGATTTGGATGCACGCACAAAAATCTACACTAGAGGATCGAATTAGCTACACTCACAACACCTGTTTTGAAACCTTCCCATTTCCCCAAAATTGCCCAGAAAAAACCAAAACAGAAATTCGAGTAGCAATGCAATCTCTCCATGACTACCGCACCGAGTATATGGAGCGCAAACAGTGCGGCATTACCCAACTATACAACCAATTTTTTGATGAACCCGCCAGCCAACTTGCCAAACTCCACGCCCAATTAGACCAACTCGTTTGCAAAGCCTACGGTATCAAAGCCAACCAAGACCCCTTAAAGTTTCTATTAGAATTAAACTCTGAAGTTGCACAGCGAGAAAGTGAGGGCTTACCTGTTGTCGCTCCCTGTTTGCCACCTGTTGTATAAAAATGCCAGCAAGGTCGGACAAGGCAATGTCCATTGGTGTCAACTTAAGCCTGAAACCCTTGATAAATATCGTTTTTATGCTAAGTCTAGATCCCCCTAAATCCCCCTTAATAAGGGGGACTTTGAAAGGACTCCTGTCCCCCCCTTCTTAAGGGGGGCTAGGGGGGATCTAGATTTAATCGTCAAACAGCATTCTGTCTCTTGTCCCCCCCTTCTTAAGGGGGGCTAGGGGGGATCTAGATTTAATCGTCAAACAGCATTCTGTCTCTTGTCCCCCCCTTAGTAAGGGGGGCTAGGGGGGATCTGGATTTAATCGTCAAACAGCATTCTGTCTCTTGTCCCCCCCTTAGTAAGGGGGGCTAGGGGGGATCTGGATTTAATCGTCAAACAGCATTCTGTCTCTTGTCCCCCCCTTAGTAAGGGGGGCTAGGGGGGATCTGGATTTAATCGTCAAACAGCATTCTGTCTCTTGTCCCCCCCTTAGTAAGGGGGGCTAGGGGGGATCTGGATTTAATCGTCAAACAGCATTCTGTCTCTTGTCCCCCCCTTAGTAAGGGGGGCTAGGGGGGATCTGGATTTAATCGTCAAACAGCATTCTGTCTCTTGTCCCCCCCTTCTTAAGGGGGGCTAGGGGGGATCTAGATTTAATAGTCAAACAGCCATCTCTGACTGGGCTTGAGCTTAAGTTGACACCTATGGGCACTGCCATTTCCTGATTTATCGTAATATTAATTGTGATGCCACCGGATTTGATATCAGACTAAAGTCAGAAATTCGTGTAACTCATTAATAGAAAGAGGGTTGAGATAAACATTAGACTCTGATTCATAGACTTCGGAAAAAGAATCAATAGCTTGTTTGAGTTTATCAATAGATTGTTCGGGAGTATTGCCTTGTCCCACCAATCCATTTTCTAAACACAAAGAAACCCAATAATCAGCACTTTTTCTGATAATCACAGTGTAGAAATCAATCATATTTTACTTGGTAAATTAATTTTGATGTAATCACCAAATTTGGACAACACGCCCATAATCTAACACGCGATCGCCCGCAAGTCAAGCGTTTAATCATCCTTGATGATGTCCAAGAATTATTTATTAAGGGAGAATTGGCAGGAGAGTTCAAAACGGAATATAAAAATCACCAAAATTTATTGACAACGATCGCAAATATAGAACATCAAAGCAGCTTCATTTTAATAAGTCAGGAACAATGTCAAGAAATGATTAGCCTGGATGAGGAGTTATATCCTATTAAGTGCTTAGATTTACAAGGATTAGACAATACAGAAATCTTCAAAAAATGGGGACTAAAAGATGATGACTCCTGGGCGGAGTTGAGCGATATGTACGGAGGAAATTTCGTTGATCTAAAAGATATTGCAAGTTTAATTAAAAGTATATTTGGGGGAAAAGTTGCTGATTTTTTAAAAGAAGATAGTTTAGTGGTCACTAAGGATATAAAATCTCGGTTGACTGAATTATTCAAACGGCTATCACCCACAGAACAAGAGATTCTTTTACAATTAAGTAAATTTGACTTACCTGTGTCAAGGGAAGATTTAAGACAAAGTTTATCTCTGTCATCAATGGACTTAATGAATGGGTTGCGATCGTTGGGTCAACGTTATTTACTCCAAAGAATAGAAGGAGAGAAAGTATTGTTTGATTTATCTCTTGTTGTTCGAGAATATGTGAGAACTTGTTGTCAAGATTAATTGCGATCGCCTATTTTTACAAATACTCCAAATGATTGTTCATTTCTTCAGCATTCAGTACCTCCCAAATTAATACTAATCCTTGCAAAATTTCCCCAATTGATTTACTGGTTTGCGGACAGTAAACAATACCCGCATGAGACAAACCTGAATGATGCAGTCTTAAAAAATCCGTATCTTGGGTAAAAATTACCCGCTCTTGAGACAGGGAAAATGCTAATTGTTGTTCGTCGGATTGCCCGATCATTCCTTGTTCTGGAGTTGTGGTGACATCAATTCCACGTCTTCGCAATCCATTCCCTATGGCAAGAGTTATATTTTCGTCGAGATGAAATTTTATCTTAGCCATGTTGACGATTTTTTAATTTTTGTTGCAATAGCGATGGGGTTTGAGCTTTCAATTGGCGGGCAAATTCTGCATCTGCTTCGATTGCAGATCGAATTTCATCTCGACGATCGTGATAATAAGCTAAAGCTGCATAGATATCAGATAAAGTAATACTCGGATAGTGATACAGAATTTCGTCTGGTGACATTCCCATTTGTTCGTGCCAAACAACTATATCCTGAACTCGGATGCGGTGTCCGGCGATACGGGGTTTTCCCCCACAGATTCCTGGGGTGATTTCGATATGTTCTTTAATGACGGCGATCGACATGGTAGGGAATTAATATAGGATGTCTCTTCTATTTTAGGACAGGTTAGACGAGTTTGGCTGTAAAAGCGATTTTAGGCGATTAATTGTATTAACCCGCGAAGGCGGGTTTTGTTTGTGTAGACGCGATTTCCAATCGCCCGGTCTCTTTCCATCAGTCCGCGTAGGCGGACTTCGTATGTGTAGACGCGATTTCAATCGCCGATTTCAATCGCCTATTTCAATTGCCGAAGCCCAAAATGAATTACAATACAATTATAAATCCCAAGAAACACAAAACTATGCCATTAGCAGTTGGAACCGACGCCCCTCAGTTTACCGCCAAAGACACCAACGGCAACACCGTCTCCCTGTCCGATTTTCCCGGTAAAACCGTCATCTTGTATTTCTACCCCAAAGATGACACCCCCGGCTGCACCAGACAAGCTCAAAGCTTCAAAGCAGCTCATGAAGAATACAAGGGCAAAGACATTGTAGTTCTCGGTGTCAGCCGCGATGACGAAGAATCGCACCAAAAGTTTACAGAGAAATACGGTTTGCCTTTCCAGCTATTAGCAGATGTCGATGGCGCAATTACCCAAGCCTACGATGTCGATGGAGGCGGTTATGCTAAGCGCGTTACTTATGTCATCGACGGTAACGGCAAAATTAGTCATGTTGATGACAAGGTGACTACTGCCTCTCACGCTCAAGATCTTCTCGTCACCATAGTTTAGCGCCTGTTTTTCAACCCGGAGATCCCCCCTAACCCCCCTTAAGAAGGGGGGGACAAGAGTATTCTTTCGTCAACCCTACTCACACCCTACTCCCTTTTTAAGGGGGATGCGAGGGGGATCTCCGGGTTTGATTGTAAAGGGAAGAAAACACGCCCTAGCCGATCGAACTTACAAGCTGAGGGGTGAAAGGTATCGGGGGAAATACCCTACTTGCAACTAAATTTGTTTCCTCTTTCAAATTTAGCAACTAGACCAAATCCCCCAAAACATAAAATTTAGAATTGAATAAAGCACTAACCGCCCTTAGATTGAATCTAGGGGCGGTTTTGCTGGGGATCAACCCGTTGTGTTTGATAAAATCAGAGGTGTTTCTGACCGGATATATTGTCTGTCATGCTGAAAGAAATGTAATGTAGTGAAGTATCTCTGAGATTCTTCGCGACCCTCAGAATGACAGCATTGCATTCAGAATGACAGCATTGCATTCAGAATGACAGCATTGCATTTTAACTGCAAACATCGCAGAGTGAAATTAAGATGACAAGCAGCACCAGTATTTTGACTTATTTAGGCCCTCAAGAAATAGAGGCTAATCGAGCCACTGTCTTAGTTGGCAGTTTTGACAAAAATCAAGTCGCGGCCCTGAATGGGACGGCGAGCAATGGAACAGCCCTGAATGTGGCGATAAATCCCTCTACAGGCATTTGGAACATCAGTTTAAACAAAGGATTCGAGCAAGTAGGAACGAGCAGAGTAAAGGTAAAGGCAACTGACAAAACGGGCAAAGTTATCGGCGAAAAAACAATTAACATCAAAGTTAATCCTGCTGCTAATTCATCGGCTCCATTCACCTTAATTACTCTCGAAGCTACCAAATTTAAAGTAAAAAACGTACCGGAAAAAAATCTCAATCCGCAGCAAAAAGCGGAAGTACCAGCAGGTAAAACTTATCTTGTTACCGACTACGAATTGGCAGACGGTCACTTAAGTGTAGAACTAAATAATCCAATTTATCCGGTGGGAAAAACTGGTGTTTTTTACGAAAAACACGTACTGCTAACGAAAGGTGCAAAAATTCTCAGATTCGATCCCAGCGACTTGCCCACACCGCCACCGGGAATGCAGTTATTGTGGGTGAACCAAAAGACCAAGTTGAAGCTCAATCCCTCTGATTCTGCTACTTTAGCGCCGAATCAGAAAGTAGAATTGAGCCAGGGAGAAACTTTCAATATTCTCGGCTATGCTTGTGTGGAAAATCATTTTCGTGTCACCTTCGATCGGGCAGTTGCTAACTTAGGAAAATCAGGATTTCTTTACTCGCTGCACGTTCAAATTTTGCAAAATGGGAGGGAAATTCCGTTTGACAGAAATGCAGTTACAATGACTGTTCTCAAAACTACTGCGTTTAAAAAGCGACCGGTGGATGCGGCAAATATGCAACCGCAAGAAAAAATTACTTTGTCTGCGGGAATGATTTATGGAGTTACCGGATTCTCGATCGAACAAGGTCACATTAAAGTTTCGCTGACCGAAAATTTACCTCCCTTTGGTAATACGGGTTTTATTTATCCCGATTTTGTACAGTTTAGCCGCGCTGGTAAATCTTTCAATCCTGCACCGAATTTAACTTATCAAGGGCCGACAGAGGTTTTGGTGAATCAGGCGATTTCCCTGACAGGTACTTTTGACAAGCAAGAAGCGGTAAAAGTTGACTTAATAGCCGAGGATAAGTTGCCGCTAAAGGTAACACTAAACCAAACTGCGGGCACTTGGCAAGTAAATTTAGCAACAGGATTTAGCGTGCCTGGATCTCGGTGGTTGCGGCTGCGGGCCACTGATAGCAAAGGGAATGTTACTGGTAGCCAAATCATTTATATTACGGTAATTTCTGACCCGCAGACTGTCGGAAAGTCTCTCAGCTTAAAAATACTTTCTGCTACTTTCTTTAAGGTAGATTCCGTTGATTCTTCCCGGCTGAATAGCCAGCAAAAAGTTCTGGTGACAGCGGGCCAAACTTGGGCGGTTAGCAAGTACGGATTTATTGACGGCCATCTCAAGGTGGTTTTGGATGCGGCAATTTCGCCCATCGGCACTTTTGGCTATTTTTACGAACCCGACGTTCAGTTGACCAAAGGTACGAAAATTCTGAGATTTGACCTAGCCGACGTGCCGAATACAAACGTCAGTGCTCAACTTTTAGTAACTCAAACAACTCAGATTAAAGGCAAACCTCAAGATTCATCTCAACTCCCTGCAAATCAGGTTGCTGACCTAATTTTAGGCGGCACCTATGCTATCACTGGCTATGCTTGCGTTCTCGGTCATTTTCGGGTAACTCTCGCTGCATCTATTCCCGGTTTTGGTAATGTCGGATTTATTTATTGGCGGCACGTTCAAATTAAAAAACAAGGCAAAGAAGTTGTCTTCGACCCGGATGCTTTGACAATGATTATCCTGCAACCAACTGTGTTGAAAAAGCGACCAGTTGACAGCGATAAATTGAGTGCTACAGAAAGGACGACGCTGCCTTTAGGCAGAATTTACGGCGTGGAAAGCTACGGTTTGGAACAAAATCACCTGAAGATTTCTTTGACTGAAGAACTGCCTAATTTTGGCAATACAGGTTATGTTTTTCCTAATTCTGTTCAGTTCAAGCGGGGATATAAAATTTTCGATCCCGTTCCCAATAATGTGGAATTGAATGTGCCCTATTTTTCGCAGCGTGATAATCCCCGTTTTGACTGGTCTACTTGCAATGTAACTGCGATCGCGATGGTGCTTTATTACTATGGCGTGAGTTCTAAGTGGGGAGGACAGTTGGAGGATGAGTTATTGCAGTGGTGTTTTGACTTTGCCGGTCAGGGTTCCCAAACCGATCATAACGTACTGTCGGCACTGATTGAGGCCTACGGGTTTAAGACGAGTTTTAGTGCGACTCGCCAATGGGCTGATGTGCGATCGGAATTACTGAATCGGCGGCCAGTAGTTTTAGCTGGAGATTTTACTGCTTCCGGTCATATTATCACCTTAATTGGCTACAATTCTCAGGGTTATATCGTGCAAGATCCTTGGGGAGATGCACTCACTGGTTACAGCGATACTGAGGGTAGAAAGTTACTTTATCCCTACGGCTATATCAATCAAGTCGCCGGGCCAGATGGGAATGTTTGGGCGCATTTTATCTCCCGGTAATTTACCAGTATTATCGATCCCCCCTAACCCCCCTTAATAAGGGGGGAAAAGAGCGTTCAAAGTCCCCTAAAAAAGGGGTGGAAAAGAGCGTTCAAACTCCCCTAAAAAAGGGGTGGAAAAGAGCGTTCAAAGTCCCCTAAAAAAGGGGTGGAAAAGAGCGTTCAAAGTCCCCTAAAAAAGGGGGTGAAAAAGAGCGTTCAAAGTCCCCTAAAAAAGGGGGTGGAAAAGAGCGTTCAAAGTCCCCTAAAAAAGGGGGAAGAGCGTTTTAAGTCTCCTTAATAAGGGGGAAGAGCGTTTGGGGAGATGCACTCACTGGTTACAGCGATACTGAGGGTAGAAAGTTACTTTATCCCTACGGCTATATCAATCAAGTCGCCGGGCCAGATGGGAATGTTTGGGCGCATTTTATCTCCCGGTAATTTACCAGTATTATCGATCCCCCCTAACCCCCCTTAATAAGGGGGGAAAAGAGCGTTCAAAGTCCCCTTAATAAGGGGGAATAGCGTTCAAAGTCCCCTTAATAAGGGGGAATAGCGTTCAAAGTCCCCTTAATAAGGGGTGGAAAAGAGCGTTAAAAGTCCCCTAAAAAAGGGGTGGAAAAGAGCGTTAAAAGTCCCCTAAAAAAGGGGGTGGAAAAGAGCGTTAAAAGTCCCCTAAAAAAGGGGTGGAAAAGAGCGTTAAAAGTCCCCTAAAAAAGGGGGTGGAAAAGAGCGTTAAAAGTCCCCTAAAAAAGGGGGTGGAAAAGAGCGTTAAAAGTCCCCTAAAAAAGGGGTGAAAAATAGCGTTAAAAGTCCCCTAAAAAAGGGGTAAAAAATAGCGTTAAAAGTCCCATTTTTTAGGGTGGAAAAGAGCGTTAAAAGTCCCCTAAAAAAGGGGGGACAAGAGCGTTTTAAGTCTCATAAAAAAGGGGATTTAGGGGGATAGAGACTCGACTACAAACGAGAGTACCAGTGGAAACTTTTAATTTCAGCTAATCTGGCGCTTCATTTTGCGTTTCGCCGCACCAATACCTAAAATACTAAATCCTGCCAAAGTACCCAGCCAAGTAGAAGGTTCGGGTACGGCTTCAGAAGACTCTTTTTCAAAGGAGCTTTTAATGGCGATCGCATCATTAGCGCATTCCGCAAAAAAGTTAGCAATATAGCTCCCAGAAGGCATGGCAGATTTATCGAAACTGAATCCAATAGTTTGAGAACCTCTAGCATTAAACTGTGCAAAATTCAGGCCAAGAGCGCTCAAAGTTGCTGGTGTTAGAGAATTAATTTCTCCGACTTTTGTGCCGGTAGCAATTGAGTTGAGAACCGTCCATCTACCTGTTTGTGCAAAGTAGGGGTCATTGGCAGCTAAATCTCCCGTAGACGGCGTTCCACCTTGAGATTGAACGATGGCGTTATATTGAGCTAGATTCAGAAATCCAGAGTTAGTTTGGGTGACGTTTTTAGCAGTAACTTTGCTGTAAACGCCTGTTGTGGCTACGCTTGAGTCATTTCCTTCTGCAAAGCGGATACCAAATAAGCTACCGTTTGCGTTAGCTGTGTTGAAGTTTTGACCGGAAAAGTTGAAGAATAAATCGCCGTAGTTGATGTTGCCTCTTTGAGCTGCGGTTTCAGCAGATCCTGCTAAACTTAGATTGGAGTTGATCGCGATGAAAGCGGTATCCGATGTTTCTTTGACGGCGATGCCATAAAATTCAAATTCGCCGCCGCCGATTTGAGAGCCTGTCACGCTATCGTTGAAGGAATCGATCGCATAATTCCAGCCGTTAGATAGGGTTGCTGCGGCAGCTTTTGGTTGGTGTACAGTGACAATTGCACAAACAACAGCAGCGGAGTAAATCCAGTAGATGGTGTTTTTGGGAAGTGAATTCATCAAAGCCTCGCTGGGGTATAAGTATTGGGGAATCAGTATTAAAGTACAGTCCTGGACGCAAAAACTGCTTTGCTACACTATTGGTAGCGGTAAGGTGTGCTGTGCATCACCCTACAGATAGAGTTTATGCGTCCTGGACTAAAAGCATCAACTCTGAGCGATTAGTAATATCAATTCCGGTTGCACCGTCAGGTGATGTTGACTGTTGACTGTTGACTGTTGACTGTTGACTGTTGGCTGTTGGCTGTTGACTGTTGATGGTTTGAACAATACCGATGCAACGGTCAACGATATTATATCGTTGACCGTTGCATCGGAATGATTTAACCGCAGAGAACACAGAGGACACAGAGGGAGAGAATAGAGATCTGAATAATTCCGATGCTACTGGATTTGATATCAGGTGCTCCTAGCCCACCCTACAGATAGAGTTTATGTGTCCTGGACTAACAGGATCAACTCTGAGGGATTAATCAACTGATTTTTGATTTCAAACAGATTAATTTGATGTTAAAAAAGTTGAGCTCATTTAAGTACAGGAACTAGGGCAATATAGCATCAGCCCCGGCGGAGATGATATTAATGATTGCTAAAACCCTTAATAGTTAAGCATCTTGACTCCTGACTCCTGACTCCTGACTCCTGACTCCGGCTAGAGTTGTTCGGACAATTCCCTGGTCTGAATTGGGAAATCTAATTTTTTAGCAAGTGAATTTTCGCTCTTCTATTAGATCGCAAGCCTGTTTTAAAAAATGATTAGGTTGATTTTAAGTAAATCATAAATTGTGGCGACTTTTATTAAATTTTGGTAAAGATGTCGGCTCTGATTATTGCTTAAGTAAAATCAATTAACTGAAGCGGTGCAGCAATCCAGGGAATTTGAGAAATAACTTTTTGTAACTAGGAAGCAGTCCCAAGTTTTAAATTCTGTTAACCTATTGCTGACAGTTCGTTGACTATCTTGACTCGTCCTTTAATTACAGAGCGCAGCAAGCGGTTAAGAGAATTTATGTCTTCGTCTTCGAGAGACTCAGCTAAAATAGCTGCCATCAGACCGTAGCGATCGGCTAGAGTTAGAGTGCCTGTATCGGTGACTGAGGCAAGTATTTCTGAAATAGCGCCGGGGATAAGTTGAACTAAAAACATGAGATTGCCCCTGAATTCTATACTTTCATGATCTCTCGTTTTCCTCAACTTGATAGTGACGGTTGTACCGTAGAGAAGGTGATGTTTTGAGGCAAAGTGTGTGACAGCGATCGCTTTAGTTATGCGATCGGGTGTGGGCTGACATGGCGATCGCATAACTAGATCATTTTCTGTAGACGATCGTCCCAAAATCTCAAGATTTCCAGAGGTTTTCTGACTTGGTGCGTGTCTTTACCCATTGGTGATGTAAAAACCGCATGGTCACTATCCGAAAAATTCATAAAACTCAACATTTTGTAAAAATAGCTACGAATATCTACGGTTATGGGCTTTACATTAATTCATAACTAAGGCGCATCGAAAGCCAGCGACCGAATCATCGGTAGCAACTATCACAAAAATAGTTTCGAGACTCGCGATCGCAACGCCCTGTAAAGCTTAACTGTAAAGCTTAACTGTCAAGCTCACCAACGATGCTTAGAAGAAATGCGATCGAGTAACTAAATATACAGTTTTAAATCAGTAAACTCACTAAGGTTAGCAAAAAATCGCACTTTATGCCCCAAGTCAATAGATCCACGAACCAACCAGCAGCGAGGGTAAACTCGTGACCCAAACCATAGAACCCCAAGCCAGCCTCAACAAATTTGAAAGACTCAAAGCCGAAAAAGACGGTCTCGCCGTCAAAGCCGAACTAGAACAGTTTGCCCAAATCGGCTGGGAAGCAATGGACGAGATCGATCGCGATCACCGCCTCAAATGGCTAGGGATCTTCTTTCGGCCAGTCACGCCCGGAAAATTCATGATGCGGCTGCGCCTCCCCAGTGGCATCATTACCAGCAATCAAACTAGAACCTTAGCAGAAATCGTACAACGCTACGGAGACGACGGCAGCGCCGACATTACCACTAGACAAAACCTGCAACTGCGCGGCATTCGCATCGAAGACTTAGCGGACATCTTCCGCCGCCTCAAAGAAGTTGACCTCACCAGCGTTCAGTCCGGCATGGACAATGTGAGAAATATTACAGGTTCGCCAGTAGCAGGCTTAGACGCGGACGAACTGATCGATACGCGGGAACTGTCTTATCAAGTCCAAGACATGATTACCAACAAAGGTGAAGGTAATCCCGCGTTTTCCAATTTGCCGAGAAAATTTAATATTGCGATCGCAGGCTGTCGCGACAACTCAGTCCACGCCGAAATCAACGACATCGCCTTCGTACCCGCTTATAAAGACGGCAACATTGGCTTCAACGTTTTAGTCGGAGGCTTCTTCTCCGCCAAACGCTGCGCCGCCGCAGTGCCCCTCAACGCCTGGGTAGACAAGAGTGACGTTGTAGACCTGTGTGAAGCAATATTAATTGTGTATCGCGATCGCGGCCCTAGAGCAAACCGCCAAAAATCTCGCCTGATGTGGCTGATTGACGAACTGGGAATTGAACTATTCCGAGCCTGCGTCGAACAGCAACTGGGTCGCACCTTGCTTCCGGCCGCGCCCAAAGATGAAATCATCTGGGACAAACGCGACCACATCGGCATCTACGCCCAAAAACAATCAGGATTGAATTATGTAGGGTTGCACGTTCCCGTCGGACGGCTTTCCGCAGCAGATTTATTCGACTTGGCGAGAATCGCCGACGTTTATGGCAGTGGGGAACTCAGACTCACCGTTGAAGAAAACGTGATTATCCCCAACGTTCCCGACTCGCGACTCGAATCGCTGGTCACAGAACCGCTGTTGGAGCGTTTTTCCATCGACCCCGCACCCCTAACACGAGCCTTGGTTTCCTGCACCGGTGCGAAGTTTTGCAATTTCGCCCTCATCGAAACCAAAAGCCGCTCTGTGGCAATGATTAAGGAACTAGAGGCCCAATTGTCCATACCGAAACCAGTGAGAATTCACTGGACTGGTTGTCCCAACTCCTGCGCCCAACCCCAAGTAGCAGACATTGGTTTGATGGGGACAAAGGTTCGCAAGAATGGGAAAACTCTCGAAGGTGTTGACATCTATATGGGAGGTACTGTCGGCAAAGATGCTCATTTGGGTACTTGCGTCCAAAAAAGTATTCCCTGTGAAGACCTGAAACCAGTGCTGCGTCAACTGTTAGTCGATAACTTTGGGGCTGTTCCCAAAACATCCGGGGATATAGGTTCGCTCAACCGACAACTGCTATTGACTGTTGACGACAGTGAAACGATTCTTCCGGCTGCGAAACCTCAGACATCTACTGTCATTTTCGCTCGATCGGGCAAAGAAGTTGCTTGCAGCGAAGATGAATTTATCCTCGATGTTGCCGATCGCGCTGGGATTGAACTTGACAGCAATTGCCGATCGGGAAGCTGTGGCACTTGCAAGCAAAAACTTGTAGAAGGCAATGTTGCCTACGATGGGGAACTTGACGCACTCAAGGACATAGAATCAGGGTTCATTTTAGCTTGCAGCGCGCGGGCGATCGGCCAAGTGTCGATCGACGCCTAATCACACAATGTGAGATGCGATCGGGACAAACAAAATCGTGTCATTTTACAGTCAACGGTCAACAGTCAACCATTCCGGTGCAACCGGAATTGAGATCGCATCTCACATAATCTCACAATCCACCAACAATTCAAGACCAATGAGCAACCTTTCCCGCAGAAAATTCATCATCGCCGCCGGAGCAACAGCAGCCGGCACCCTCCTCGCCCACGGTTGCAGTTCCGGTTCCACCACATCTAGCGCAACTCCCAGCGGCGCATCGCCCAGCGCCACCCCAGCCGTCAACATCAACCCCGCCGACGCCCCCGAAGTTACCAAAGCCACACTCGGATTCATCGCCCTCACTGATTCAGCGCCCTTAATTATTGCCCAAGAAAAAGGGCTGTTTGCCAAGTACGGCATGAAAGACGTACAAGTTACCAAACAAGCATCTTGGCCAGTTACTCGCGACAACTTAGAACTCGGTTCCGACAAAGGTGGCATTGACGGAGCCCACATTTTATCCCCCATGCCTTACCAAATGACATTAGGCACTATTACCAAAGGTAATCAGCCAGTGCCGATGAACATTGTGGCGCGGTTAAATACTAATGGTCAGGCAATTTCCCTCAGCAAAAAATACCTAGATTTAAAAATAGGTACTGACAGCAAACCTTTTAAAACAGCCCTCGCCAATGAGAAAGTTCCTATTGCTATGACCTTTCCCGGAGGCACCCACGATTTGTGGATACGGTATTGGCTAGCAGCCGGCGGCATCAATCCAGATACAGATGTTTCCATCATTCCCATACCGCCGCCCCAAATGGTAGCTAACATGAAATCCGGCAGTATGGAAGCTTTTTGCGTAGGCGAACCTTGGAATGCTCAGTTAGTTACTCAAAAGGTCGGATACACTGCCTTAGTAACAGGAGAACTGTGGAAAGACCATCCTGAAAAAAGTTTAGCTTTAAGAGCAGATTGGGTGACAAAAAATCCTAAAGCTACTAAAGCAATTACAATGGCTGTCCTGGAAGCCCAGCAGTGGTGCGACAAGCCAGAAAATCAGGATGAGATGTGCAAAATCATCTCTCAAGATAAGTGGTTGAAAGTGCCAGTTGCAGACATTATTGGTCGCTCTAAGGGTCAAATTGACTACGGTACCGGTCGCGTTGAACCCGCCAGTACCGTAGCGATGAAATTCTGGGCTGACAATGCTTCCTATCCCTACAAGAGCCATGATGCTTGGTTCATCACAGAAAATATTCGCTGGGGTTATATACCGGCAACTACCGACATCAAAGCCACGGTTGACAAAGTTAACCGCGAGGATATTTGGAAAGCAGCAGCGACAGCACTTGGTGTGCCCGCTGCTCAAATTCCGGCTACCACTTCTCGCGGTGTGGAAACCTTCTTTGATGGTGTGAAGTTTGACCCAGATAAACCAGAAGAATATCTGAAGAGTCTGGCAATCAAGAAGGCATAATTAGTGAATAGTTGACTGTTGACTGTTGACTGTTCACTGTTGACTGTTGATTGTTGACTGTTGATTTTTGACTGTTGATTTTTGACCAATTCTTAAGTTGAGTGGAGTTGGGGTTTCGTAACGAACTTATTACAAAAAGACCCACCCCAGCCTACCAGGGCTGTTTCATTCTCAGGAAAACCAGAGTTTTGTAGGGGTCGTGCCCCCGTGCCTCCCCCCCCACGAGGGCAATGGTTTGACACTTCGGCTACGCGAGCGTGCGATGGTAGGCGCGTGCGTAGTCGAACCACGCTTCGCGGCGGTAGGCGCGTGCGTAGTCGAACCATTCCTGAGCGTAGTCGAAGGGCACCAACCGCCGCGGGGGGATTGCCCCTACAGGCATTTCAGGGATCGGGGCTTTTCTAGGGGAGATTGACCCCTACAAAGAATGAAACAGCCCCAACCCAGCCTACAGGGTTCTCACTTCAAACTATTTACAAATAATCGATTATTCACTATACTGCAAGCAGAAAAATGGCAACAAACCTTTCTATTTCTACGATCAAAAATCCGGTAACGTTCATTCTGAATCAGGTTCAGAAAAATCGCAAAAAAATTATCCGTCCCTTAGTCGCGATCGCAGTTCTGCTCGTAATCTGGCAAATCCTCTGCCACAGTCCAGAGTCCTCTTTACCCGGCCCGATTAAAGTTGTTCAAGAAAGCTGGAATCTGATTATCAATCCCTTTTTCGATAACGGTGGCACCGACAAAGGCTTATTTTGGCAACTTGCAGCCAGCTTACAGCGGGTGGCGATCGGCTTTACTCTAGCAGCAGTTCTTGGCATTGGTTTAGGAATATTAATTGGCACAAACTCTTTGATGTTTGATGCTTTAGACCCGCTGTTTCAAGTATTCAGAACTATCCCGCCACTGGCTTGGCTGCCGATCGCCCTGGCAGTATTTCAACAGTTTAATCCCTTTGAAGCGCTGGGGATGAAAGCTAACGAAGTTTCAGCACTTTTCGTAATCTTGATTACAGCAATTTGGCCGATTCTAATTAACACTACAGTAGGCGTTCAACAAATACCCCAAGACTACAGAAACGTCGCCCGCGTATTGCGTCTACCCAACCAAAAATACTTCTGGAAAATTTTGCTTCCGTCTTCAGTGCCTTACATCTTCACAGGTTTGAGAATCGGCATCGGTTTGTCTTGGCTGGCGATTGTAGCTGCGGAAATGTTGGTCGGCGGCGTTGGTATCGGCTTCTTCATCTGGGATGCTTACAACAGTTCTCGACTCAGCGCCGTGATTCTGGCTGTGCTTTATGTAGGAATTGTCGGTTTGATTCTAGACAGACTTGTAGGTTTCATCGCCTCCAAAGTTGTTCCTGAAGAACAGAAATAGAATTTGGGCATGGGGCATGGGGCATGGGGCATAGGGCATGGTTGATCGGTAATCGGTAATCGGTAATGAGTTATTGGAACTAACAAATAACTAATTCGCAATGCCCAATGCCCAATGCCCAATGCCCAATTCCCAATGCCCAATGCCCAATTCCCAATTAATAATTACCATCTACAAAGTAAAAACTACCCTAAAAAATTATGTCAGTATTTGTTGAAGTAGACCACGTAGACCGCGTATTTAACTTACCCAATGGTGAGCAATATATCGCGCTCAAAAACATTGAACTCAAGATTAAAAAGGGAGAATTTATCTCCTTAATCGGACACTCCGGCTGTGGAAAATCGACACTGTTAAATATCATCGCCGGACTAGATCAAGCAACTCAGGGCGGGATTACTCTAGAAGGGCGCGAAGTCCGCGAGCCCGGCCCCGATCGCATGGTAGTGTTTCAAAATTACTCCCTGCTTCCTTGGCTGACAGTTCGCGAAAATATTGCTCTAGCAGTCGATGAAATCTATAGAGATATCTCTCAAGAAGACCGCGACTTGATTATCGAACACCACATCGCCTTAGTCGGACTGCGACAAGCCGCCGACAAACGTCCGGGGGAAATTTCTGGGGGGATGAAACAAAGAGTTGCGATCGGCCGCGCCCTCGCCATCCGCCCCAAATTGCTGTTGCTAGACGAACCCTTCGGCGCATTGGATGCTTTAACCCGTGGCGGCTTACAAGACCAGTTGATGAAAATTTGCGAAGAAAGCAAAGTAACAGGCGTGATGGTAACGCACGACGTTGACGAAGCCTTGCTGCTGAGCGATCGCATCGTCATGCTAACCAACGGCCCCGAAGCGCAAATCGGGCAAATCCTCGAAGTCAACATCCCCCGCCCCCGCAAACGGATGGAAGTAGTCAACCACCCCAGTTACTACGCCCTACGCAACGAAATGGTTTACTTCCTCAACCAGCAAAAACGAGTCAAACAGCGCCGCGCAGCACAACAAAAAGCTCCAGCGGTAGTTGTCGCCCGCAACGGCTTGGAAAAAGTCAACCTCGATATCGGCTTTGTTCCCCTCACCGACTGCGCCCCCTTAGTCGTAGCTAAAGAAAAAGGATTTTTCAAAGCCCACGGCTTAGAAGAAATCACCCTCAGCCGCGAACCTAGCTGGAAAACGATCGCCCAAGGAGTAGCCCAAGGACGGCTGGACGCAGCCCAAATGGTCGCAGGAATGCCGATCGCCATGCTGCTAGGTCTCGACGGAGAAGCCCCTGTTCCCGTCTGTAGCGCCCTTACCCTGTCCCGGAATGGCAATTCGATTGTTTTCGGCAAACAGCTCTACAACGCAGGTATTCGGACGCTGGCAGATTTCAAAGAGGCGATCGCCAGAACCCCCGATAAAGTTCACACCTTGGGTATGGTACACTCGGCCTCGATGCACAACCTGCTGTTCCGCTACTGGCTGGCATCCGGCGGCATCGACCCCGACCTCGACGTGGGCTTGACCGTGATTCCGCCCCCGCAGATGGTATCCAATTTAAAAGCAGGTAATATTGACGGCTACTGCGCCGGCGAGCCCTGGAATTCCCGCGCTGTCAACGACGGTACGGGTTTTGTGATGGCTCGTTCCCTGGACATTCTCCCCGGACATATCGAAAAAGTTCTGGGTGTTACGGAAGAGTGGGCTCAGCTATATCCCAAAACTCACGTCGCCCTGGTGAAAGCTTTGGTCGAAGCTTGCGATTACTGCGACGATCGCCGTAACCGCCAAGAAATACTAGAATTGATTGGCAAGGAACAATACATTGGTGCAGATCCCAAGGACATCCGTCCGGGTTTCCTTGACCCTTACAACTCCGGTACTGATGCGAAACCGGAAATGCTCTACAACTTCAATCAGTTCTACGTTGACAAAACCAATTGTCCAGACCGCCTGGAAATGGTGTGGGTGATGGCGCAAATGGCCCGCTGGGGACTGATTCCATTCCCGAAAAACTGGGTGGAAGTGGTCGATCGAGTTTTGCGACCCGACGTGTTCGGTCAAGCAGTCCGCGAACTGGGTTTACCTGATATTCCCAGAATTCGCCGCAGTATCGAGCTATTTGACGGCGCTCTCTTCAGTCTAGACGACCCGATCGGCTATTTAGAAAATGTCAAAATCAAACACGACCTCCGCATAGAAGAAATCTTAATTGAGAAGATAGGTAGTCAGTGTTCAATTAGACAGCCCGCAGCATAATTAGGAAGTCATTAGTCATTAGTCAGTAGTCATTAGTCATTAGTCATTGGTCATTAGTCATTAGTCATTAGTTACCGATGCCCGATGCCCTATGAGGCCGATGCCCATTCTCCAACTCAAAACTCAAAACTCGTGCACTATTCTCTTCTCCTCTCCCATGCCTAATTCCCCAACCCCTAACCCCAACTCCGAAAATATGCAAACCCTCAAGAATCAAAAAACAACTAAATCTGTAGGTGACACCGCCACAGCTACCAAACCTTTTCTATCTATTAAAGATGTATCGAAAGTCTACGAAAATCCTAAAGACCCCGAACAACCTTTCGTAATTCTCGATGGTGTAAACCTCCAGATTAATGAAGGCGAATTTATTTGCTTGATTGGTCACTCCGGCTGTGGCAAATCTACTTTGCTCAACATGATCGCCGGATTCAATGGGCCTACAGACGGAGAGGTTGCACTCGAAGGTTCGCGGATTACTGAACCAGGCCCCGATCGCATGGTAGTGTTTCAAAATTACTCCCTGCTGCCTTGGCTGACTGCTACTGAAAACATCCACCTCGGCGTTGAAACTGTTTACGCCGAAAAGTCCCCAGAGGAACACAATGCGATCGTTCAGCAACACCTGGAATTGGTGGGACTTACCGAAGCTTGCAACAAAAGGCCAGGCCAATTGTCCGGGGGGATGAAACAGCGGGTGGCGATCGCCCGTGCCCTAGCAACTCGCCCCAAACTGTTGATTTTAGACGAACCCTTCGGAGCTCTAGATCCAATTACGCGGGAAGAGTTGCAGGAAGAATTACTCAAAATTTGGCGGGAGTACAAAATTACCGTCATCATGATTACTCACGATATCGATGAGGCTTTGTTCTTGGCCGATCGCATCGTGATGATGACCAACGGCCCCTCTGCTAGCATCGGCGAAGATATGCACATTCCCTTCAGTCGTCCCCGCAACCGCACGCGGATGATGGAAGATCCGAAATACTACGAACTGCGGAACTTTGCTTTAGAGTTCTTGTTCTCTCGCTACGCCCACACAGACGGCGACGAAGAAACCGAAACCGCCCTCCCACCCTTGCCAGAATCAGCCCTCAGACCCGCCCCTGTTCCTGCGGCACCGTCGAGAACCAACTTCGCGCCGGCATCATTTGTGCCTCACGCTTCCCAACCCTCAGAAGCATCACGGATCAAAGGTGGGGTGCTAGGAGTATCTTGGTTATTCGCGATGTCTGTTTTGGCTGCTGTCAATATGTCTGTTGTTTCCAGCCAACAAAAGCAAAAATTAGCAGAAGCTGCACCGAGTGCGCCGGCTGCGGTGATTAGTTCTCCTCCCACTCCGGCTGCACCAACTGCTACGGCGACAACTGCACCAACTGCTGCGGCGACAACTGCACCAACTGCTGCGGCGACAACTGCACCAACTGCTGCGACTACAACTGCACCAACTGCTGCGACTACAACTGCACCAATCCCTACGGCGACAACTGCACCAACTGCTGCGGCGACAACTGCACCAATCCCTACGGCGACAACTGCACCAATCCCTACGGCGACAACTGCACCAATCCCTACGGCGACAACTGCACCAATCCCTACGGCGACAACTGCACCAATCCCTACGGCGACAACTGCACCAATCCCTACGACTACAACTGCACCAACTGCTGCGGCTACAACTGCACCAACTGCTGCGGCTACAACTGCACCAACTGCTGCGGCTACAACTGCACCAACTGCTGCGGCTACAACTGCACCAACTGCTGCGGCTACAACCGATGCTACTACCTCAGAGATTGCGGACAAAGCCCAACTCGACGCGATCGGCAAAAATTTGTATACACAAATTGACCAAAGTTGGAGCACAACTCCCACCTTTACCGAAAGTTTGACTTATCGAGTCAAAGTTCAGCAAAACGGCGACATCGTGCAGTTCGAGCCTACAAATCAAGCAGCTAAAGATTTCCTCCAAGAAACTCCTCTGCCAGTTTTGCAAATTCCTGCCGGTACCCCAGCAGGTGCTGAAAAAACTGCTGAATTTCAAGTAACTTTTAGCCCCAGCAATGGCGGCAAATTAGAAGTTAAAACTGGGAAATAGCTAATTGGCACTCTTGGCGCTGTGCAAGGAAAGAAACGCCTAACCCCTGACATGGGGCCGGCGGAGAGTCAAACATCGGTCAAAACCCTGTTGATCTTTCGCTGACATCCAAGTCTCGATCGCCCTCCCATCCCCCGGAAATTGGAAAAAATAAGCATCTATAAATTAGGAAATGGAAACTCAAAAAACTCTTTGCCCTTACTGCGGTGTAGGTTGTGGTCTAGAAATTGTTCCCGACAAAAACCAAGGTTGGAAAGTCCGGGGCGATCGCCACCACCCATCGAGTCAAGGCATGGTTTGTGTGAAGGGAGCAACGGTAGCAGAGTCAATTCGCACCGATCGACTGCTTTATCCGATGATGCGGGATACTCTCGACCAACCCTTCCGTCGCGCTAGCTGGGACGAAGCATTAGATGCGATCGTCAACCGCATCCAAACAATTCGCAGCACTAGCGGCCCCGATGCTATATGCGTTTATGGTTCCGGTCAATTCGTCACTGAAGATTATTATGTTGCCCAAAAACTGGTGAAAGGTTGTCTGGGAACTAATAATTTTGATGCCAATTCTCGATTGTGTATGTCTTCAGCAGTTTCGGGATACGTTCAAAGTTTTGGTGCTGACGGGCCGCCTTGTTGTTACGACGATTTAGAATTAACAGATTGCGCTTTTATTATTGGTAGCAATACAGCAGAATGTCATCCAATTGTTTTTAATCGCTTAGCAAAATACCATAAAAAGAATCAAAATGTCAAGATGATTGTGGTAGATCCGAGGCGGACTCCGACTGCGGAAGCGGCGGATTTGCACTTGGCAATCAAACCAGGTACGGATATAGACTTGCTTAATGGAATTGCATATTTGTTGTTGCAAAGCGAAAGCATAGATCCAAAATTTATTCAGGAATCCACGGTTAATTTCGAGGATTTTGTTGAAGTTGTCAACAGCTATACGCCGGAATTGGTAGCCTCGCGCTGTGGCATTTCTGTGGGGGACTTGGAAACAGCGGCAAATTATTGGCAACAGTCGCAGCGGGTTTTGTCTCTGTGGTCGATGGGAATGAACCAGTCCTCCGAAGGCACGGCAAAGGTGCGATCGCTCATTAATTTGCACTTGATGACCGGTCAAATCGGCAAACCGGGATGCGGCCCGTTTTCCCTCACAGGCCAGCCAAACGCGATGGGAGGGCGGGAAGCGGGGGGACTTTCTCAGTTATTACCGGGATATCGATCGGTGAAAAATGCCGAACACAGAGCCGAAGTCGAGCAGTTTTGGGGCATTGCACCGGGAAGCATTTCAGAATATCCGGGCCGCACGGCTTGGGATATGATCGCCGGTTTGGAAACAGGCGAGGTAGAGATGCTGTGGATTGCAGCTACCAATCCAGCGGTAAGTATGCCGGATTTGGAACGGACAAAAGCGGCTTTGTTGCGATCGCCCTTTACCATATATCAAGAAGCTTACGATCCAACGGAAACCTCGGCCTACGCTCACATCCTCTTGCCGGCAACGCAGTGGAGTGAAAAAACCGGAGTGATGACGAATTCGGAACGTCGCGTTACCCTTTGTATGGGTTTCGACACTCCTTCAGGAGAAGCCCGCGACGACTGTCACATTTTCGCCGAGGTGGGGCGCAGGTTGGGTTTTGCCGAACAGTTTGCTTTCGAGAACAGTGCTGACATCTACCAAGAGTTCGTGCAGTTGACGCGGGGCCGGCCTTGCGACGTGACCGGCCTGAGCCACGAATACTTGCGCCAAGAAGGTCCGCAGCAGTGGCCTTGTCGGGAAAATGAGCCAAAACATCCGGCGAAAGAAGCCAAACGGCTTTACACTGACGGGCGTTTCCACACGGACGACGGGCGGGCCAGATTTGCAGCTCATCATTCCCGTGGACTAGCCGAACCTCCCGATCCGAATTATCCGTTTGTGCTGACGACGGGCAGGGTTTATGGACACTGGCACACGATGACGCGCACCGGTAGAACTGACAAAATTAATCAATTACACCCCGATCCTTTTTTGGAAATTCACCCGCGAGATGCTGCCAAATTAAAGATTAAGGAGGGGGATTTGCTGGAAGTTCGATCGCGCCGCGGCAAGTCGCAGTTTCCGGCAAAAATTACTAAGGCGATCGTCCCTGGTACACTATTTGTACCCATGCACTGGGGTTCTCTGTGGGCAGAAGGTGCTGAAGCCAACGCCATGACTCACCCTGAACGTTGTCCCGATTCTAAACAGCCGGAGTTAAAAGCTTGTGCGGTGCATTTGGTGCTGGTTGGGGCAGAAATTGATTCAGAAGTTGGGGCAGAAGTTGACGAGTTTAATTGGGCGAAATCCACCGTCGCGGTCATTTCTTGAGCTGGCTTCCCACTTGCGACCGATTCCCAGGCTGTTCCTACGGATTTGCGTTCCCACGCAAGAGCCTCGGCATGAAAAACGTAAATTTTTTTTAAGCGTTTTTCCTTCTTTCTTATGGGTTTTTCCTTCTTCCTTCTTCCTTCTTCCTTCTTCCTTCTTCCTTCTTCCCTCCTTTGAGTCGATCGATCTCACCAAACAATTGCAGTATGCATAAACAGGTGCTATGATCTACCCATAAGGCTTATTTTCGGTAGTATAGTTCGTTCGATCGGCGTTCCTCCGGATTTAATTCTCTACACCCCTCTGATTCTGGAGAATGTTCAATGTCAATCTATGTCGGCAATTTATCCTACGAAGTTACGCAGGAACACCTCAGCCAAACTTTTGGAGAATACGGCACTGTCAAACGCATTCAGTTACCTGCTGACCGCGAAACTGGTCGGATGCGTGGCTTCGCTTTCGTAGAAATGTCTACTGAAGCAGAAGAAGCGGCAGCCATTGAAGCACTTGACGGTGCTGAGTGGATGGGTCGCGACCTCAAGGTCAATAAAGCTAAGCCCCGCGAGGACCGAGGTCCTTCTAACAGCGGTAACTGGGGAAACAACGATCGCTCTTCTCGCCGCTACTAAATCACAGAAGCGAAATTTTTAGCTTGACTGTGGGTTTACAGGGGTTGAGCGAGGAGTAAATAATATTTCTCGGTTGAGAATAATTTATCAGGCGATCGCACCCCTTCTTAAAAGCCTCAAAGTATTGTATAGCAATAGTTTGAGGCTTTTTAATGTCAAAATTTTCTCAATTTACAGTCAATACACATCAGCATGATATGATGCACCTACTGCTGTATGCAGGAGAGCAATTTTAAATTTTTATCAAACGTAAATTCCTCCTATTTGACAACTATGCTTTTCAGAAAATTAGGTCGGCAAATTAATAAGTTAGGCACTGAGGAACAATTTCTACATTTTCTAGAAAGCATAGAAGTAATAATATCTAAAATTTTATCGCTGGCGATGGTGATGGTAATTATCGTCAGCGTTTGCGATTTAATAATTTTTTTAGCGAGAGAATTATTTAACTCTCCTCAGACTCTATTAAAAGACACGTTATTCGTCATATTTGGATTGTTTTTAAATGTTTTAATTGCTCTGGAAATCTTGGAAAATATTACAGCTTATCTCAAAAAGCACGTCATTCAAGTAGAGTTAGTTATCGTAACTTCTTTGATCGCCGTATCTAGGAAAATCATTATTCTAGATTTGGAAAAGAAAACCGCAGCCGATTTGATTGGTTTGTCTATTGCAATTTTCTCCCTTTCCATCAGTTACTTGATAGTGCGACAGACAAATAAAGGAAATAATTGATATTGGGAATTGGTCATGGGGAATGGGGAATTGGTAATGGGGAATTGGGAATCGGGAATGGGGAATCGGGAATGGGGAATGGGAAATTGGAAATTGGGAATTGGTAACTAATGACAACTGACAACTGACAACTGACAACAGACAACAGTCAACAGTCAACAGTCAACAGTCAACAGTCAACAGTCAACAGTCAACAGTCAACAGTCAACAGTCAACAGTCAACAGTCAACTAACAGAAGCAGATGAAGTTTGCAGACAATTCCTTAACTTTAATCCAACAAACCAAAAGGAGGCAAAATTTCAATTCGACCTTTTTCTAAATCAACAATTGGAACTATCTCTTTCACAAAAGGAATCAAAACCTTTTTAGTTTGCGGTTGTTTAACGCGGGGGGTTTTGCGTTTTTTGCGACGACTATCTTTGTGTTCAACTTCTAAAGAGACAGTTTCTGGCTGTTCTGGTTCTGCGGCGACTGTTTCCGGCTGCGTTTGATTTAATTCAACCTCTAAAAGGTCGTTCCCTGCGGGGATAATAGCACTTACTTTACCCAAGATTTCTCCTGTCAATTGGTTGAAGACTTCCATACCAAACAAATCTTGCACGTAAAATTCATCGGGTTCGAGGTAAGGTCGTGAGCCTTTTTCTACAAACAGTTTACAGCCTCGTAGCGCCTCAGCACCCTCGCGGTCTTCCACCCCTTCTATCTCTACAGCATACAATCCTTTGCCCGGAATGTAGCGACC
This sequence comes from Microcoleus sp., assembly GCA_042408215.1. Classification (GTDB taxonomy): domain Bacteria; phylum Cyanobacteriota; class Cyanobacteriia; order Cyanobacteriales; family Microcoleaceae; genus Microcoleus. The sequence continues at coordinate 84,199 of JAYFMW010000007.1, forward strand.
TCCCAAAAATTCGATCGGTTCCGGTTCTTTTTTATTAGGGAACAACAGCCACCGCTTCCCCGGTTCGATAAACCTTTCCGGGAAATCGGAATCGGGATAGACTCGCACTTCCCCGTATAAACCTTGAGCTGCTACAATTGTACCGATTTCTATCCATTCAGACATATATTCTAATTATTGGTAATTGGGAATTGGGAATTGGGCATCGGGAATTGCTAATTGGTAGTAAATAACAAATAACCAATAACAAATAACCAATAACCAATAACTACTTTACACCAATCCGGTTCTAAGCGCTACAACGGCTGCTTGCACACGGTCATCTACTGCCAACTTATTCATAATACCGCGAACGTGGGTTTTTATCGTATTTGGACTGAGATAAAGGGCGGCTGCAATCTCAGGATTGCTATAACCTTCAACCATTAATTTTAACACCTCCAATTCCCGCTGCGACAATTGACCGAAAGTGGTTGCAGATGCAGCTACCGGGGGTTTGAGATGATCGATAACAGTCCGGGCAATTTGAGGATCGAGATATGTCGCCCCCTCCGCTGCTGCTGCGATCGCAGCTAACAACCTATCCACAGAAGCACCTTTGATACAATAAGCATCGGCACCGCTAGAAAGAGCAGCAATAATTTCAGTTTCTGCCGTGTGGGAAGTTAACATTACTACTCGTACTTCAGGCAGTTTTGCTTTAATTTGTTGCGTCGCTGCTATACCGTCCAAGCGCGGCAAACCGATATCCATCACAATAAGATCAGGTTTGAGTTTTAGTGCGGCTGCTACACCTAAATAGCCGTCTTCTGCTTGTCCTACTATTTCTATTTCTGGACAATCTGCTAAAACTTGCTCTAATCCCAGTTGCATCATTGGGTCATCTTCAACAATTAAAATTCTCATAATTAATTGGGAATTGGGCATTGGGAATTGGGCATTGGGCATTGGGCATTGGGCATTGGGCATTGGGCATTGGAAGCAACCAATAACAAATAACAAATAACCAATAACAAATAACTAATGACTACTGACTACTGACTAATGACTACTGACTAATTACTACTGACTACTGACTACTGACTACTGACTACTGACTAATGACTAATGACTAATGACTAATGACTACTGACTACTGACTACTGACTACTGACTACTGACTACTGACTACTGACTACTGACTACTGACTACTGACTACTGACTACTGACTAACTTTTAAAACATCAACAAATTCGCCTGGCCAAATCCAGGTTTCCGCTGCTGGTAAAACTGCTAAACCTGTAGTATTTGCCAGGTTAATTAAATTCGCTGAATTTTGGCTGCCACTAGCCGGTTCAAATTCCCAGACTCCGGCCACTAAATACAGTTTACCCCAAACATAAGTTTCGCGCTTACCAGGCGATCGCAATTCAACATTACATCGAGCCCGTACAAACTCCGGCCCCCAAGCATCCGGGCCAAGTCCAGAAATCTTTCTCAAAGCAGGTACGACAAACCGCCAACAACATACTAACGCTGAAACAGGATTTCCGGGCAAGCCAAAATAGAGACAATCAGAACTCGCAATTGGCGCATCCGAATTTTCTACATCTCGTTGAAACTGAGCAACAGTCAAAGGTTTACCCGGTTTAATGGCGACAGCGCGAATGTGAATTTTTCCACCCAAAGATGCCAAAATTTTCTCAACATAATCGTATTCTCCTACCGAAACCCCGCCCGTAGAAAGCACTACATCTGCTGTCGAAACAGCCTGGGCAATTGCCTTTGTTAGTTCCTGCTGATTATCGGGAATTATCCCCAATCCGATCGCTTCAAATCCCATTTGCGCCAACAAAACGGTCAAAGCGTACTGATTAGAGTCTACCAGTTTTCCCGGTGACAAAGATTGGTCTGGCGAGATCAATTCATCACCAGTCGAAAAAATTGCCACCCGCAGACGCCGATAAACTGGAACTTGAATACACTGTGCAGTTGCTAACACAGCTATTTCCGAGGCATTGATAACAGTACCCGGATTTAGCAAAGGCATTCCTGCTTGATAAAAAGCACCTTTGTGTCTGACAAACGCTTGCGGTTTTTCAGGAGAAACTAAGATGAAAATGCGATCGCCCTCACGCCTCGTTTCCTCCTGCATTACCACCGTATCAGCACCAGCAGGCATTACAGCACCGGTAAAAATCCGCGCCGCTTGTCCAGATTGTACAGTATGTTGAGGCTGATATCCCGCTGGAATCTCTTCAACTACGTCAAGGGCGATCGGTTTGTCGCTGTTGCAGTTTTCCACATCAGCAAACCGCACCGCATAGCCATCCATTGCCGAATTGTCCCAATAGGGAAAATCCAGGGAACTTGTCACGGGTGCGGCCAAAACTCGCCCCGATGCTGCCAACAAGTCTACAGTTTCTACATCCCGCTGACTGTCGAGGGGTTGGGCTAAATTTAGAACTATCGACTCTGCTTCTTGTACTGACAGCATCACTGTATCCTTGTTTCGATAACACTGATTAATTTTAGCAAAATAACACATATATTAGTGATATAATTTTTTAGTGCTTTGACGGTCAAGCTGCATTTTGGTGTGAATCGCTTATGACTATCGATCGCTCTGTTGTCAAACTAAATTTTTTCTGCTTATTGCTGGTATTAGTGCTGATAGTTTTTACTCATTTTTCGGGATTAAAAGTCAGAGATTTATTCTTTAACCCTTATTTCTCCCCCCATCCCAATGTCGCCTTGTTAACTCGGACATTCCAGATTTTATGTTCTGTACCAGTCATTGTTTGTACTTTTACCTATGGATTGGCTAAAACTATTCAACCGCGCTCTTGGGAAAATCGATTTATTCTATTTTCGGCTTTGTTAACCGGTGGATTTCTGCTCAATGAAATTTACAGAATTCATATATATATGATAGCAGTAGGAATTCCCAAGCTAGGAGTAAGTTTTTTGTACGCTGTTTTTTTGTCCTCCTACGGATGGTTTTTTCGGCGAGAACTCCAGACGACTCCCTACCAAATATTGTTGGCTGGCTTGGGGTTGTTGTTTTTGGCGATCGGCGTTGATGCGCTGAATTTAAAAAGCCAGATAATTTCCAGTTTACTAGAAGGAGTGCCTAAATTGTTTAGCGAAATCAACATTGCCTTTTATTATTGGTATGTCTGTAAGTGTTTTGTAGAAAAAGCTTTTCATCAAATCATTGACACCTCAGACAAGTGTGTGATATAATCATAGTACCAGTTATGCCAAAAAAATCTCAATTCCAAACCGCTTTCCCACATCAATATTTATAGCATTTGCATGGGCGTTGATCCACGTTCATCTGCGGTCAAAACCCAACGCATCCTGATAGCATACCATGATAGCAGTTACCATCAACTTCAACTCGATCGCCCAAATAACCGACGACAAATTTTATGAACTGTGTCGCGAAAACCCCGATGTCAAATTTGAACGCAACGCCCAAGGAAAAATAATCATCATGTCACCTACAGGAGGAGAAACCGGAAATTACAATTCAGAAATCAATGCTGATTTTGTGATTTGGAACCGACAAACTAAACTGGGAATTTGTTTCGATTCTTCAACTTGCTTCAAATTGCCCAGCGGTGCAAATCGTTCTCCCAATGTTTCTTGGATCAAAAAATCAAGATGGGACGCACTCACTCCCGAACAAAAACAGAAATTTCCTCCGATTGCGCCAGATTTTGTCTTAGAGTTAATGTCGCCGACAGACAGTCTCAAAGACACTCAAGACAAAATGCAAGAATACATGAACAACCAAGTAAAATTAGGTTGGTTAATTAACCGCAAAAACCGCCGAGTCGAAATCTATCGCCAAGGACAAGCAGTAGAAATACTGGAATCTCCAACAGAACTATCAGGAGAAGATATTTTACCCGGTTTTGTGCTAAACTTACAAGCAATCTGGGAATAACTAGATATCCTGCATCTATCAGCGTTTATTTGCGTTCATCTGCGGTCAAAAAAAATCTCATGGAAACCAATACAGAAACCACTGCAACCACTGGCTTAACAGCGGAACAACACAAACAGAAAATGCAGCGCCGCCAAGAAGTGCAATCGCAGCGAATCGCTAACTCCTCAAAAGAAAAAGGTTTAGTTATTGTCAATACTGGTAACGGGAAAGGCAAAACTACGGCGGCTTTGGGAATGGTAGTGCGATCGCTCGGTCACGGATACCGCGTCGCCATAGTACAATTTATCAAAGGAGCTTGGGAACCAGCAGAAAAAGCCGTGTTTCAAATGTGGGAAAAACAGCTAGAATTTCATGCAATGGGAGAAGGCTTTACCTGGGATACGCAAGACAGAGACAGAGATATCGAAACAGCTCAAAAAGCCTGGGATAAAGCTCTAACTTTTATCTGCAATCCAGAATTTAAATTAGTGCTTTTAGATGAAGTTAATATAGCATTAAAGCTAGGTTATTTGCAAGCAGAACAAGTCCTAGCAGGGTTAGAACAAAAACCTGAAGAAACTCATGTTATTTTAACAGGTAGAGGCGCGCCTCCTGCACTAATTGAACGGGCGGACTTGGTGACAGAAATGACTTTAGTTAAGCATCCATTCCGAGAACAAGGAATTAAAGCTCAACCGGGTATTGAGTATTAATCAATGTGGGAGCAATTATTCAATCCAAAATCGCCCTAAACCCTGCACTATTCATAACTCTGCTGGTAATATTACAGTAAAAGTTGACCCCTTGCCCAACTCACTTTTAACCGTAATTTCTCCCCCTAGCATCAGAGAGTATTTCTGCGCAATTGCCAAACCCAAACCCGTACCTCCATACTTGCGGGTAGTCGAAGCATCAGCTTGCGTAAAAGGTTGAAATAACTTCTGTACCTGTTCCGCAGTCATCCCAATCCCAGTATCAGCACAGTTAAAAATTAACCAGTCAGAATCGTAACTATTCTCGTCGTTTGTAATTCTTTCAACGCTGAATGTAATCGTCCCTTGCTGAGTAAACTTAGCTGCATTGCTGAGCAAATTAAACAAAATCTGAGTCAGTTTCACTCGATCTGAGTGGAAGTCACCAATCCGATCGGGATACTCAACATTCAGGCGATTGGAGTTTCGCAAAAATAGTGGTTTAACAGTTGTCGTTACCTCTTGAATTACCTCCGACAGGTCAAAAGTTTCTAAGTCAAGCTCCGTCTGGCCTGCTTCAATCTTTGATAAATCTAGAAGATCATTGATTAATCCTAATAAATGATTCCCGGCCTTGTGAATTTTTTCCAAATCAATAACAAAATCATCTTCCCCCAAATCCAAAGCATCTTCTTGCAGAATCTCGCTGTAGCCGATAATCGCATTTAGAGGAGTTCGCAGTTCGTGACTCATGTTAGCCAAAAACTGACTTTTAGACACATTAGCTGCTTCCGCCGCTTCCTTAGCCTTGTACAATTTTGCCTCAGCCTGCAAGCGGTCGGTAACATCCTGAGCTAACACTAGCTCAGCTTTCCTGTTGTCAAATACTAGCTCATAAGAATTAATTTCTACATCAATAATTGTCCCATTTTTCTTCTGGTGTTGGCAGACGCTGGTCAAATCTATTTCCGCATCTACTTGAGATCTATTTTCGAGGAATCTAGGGAATTTTTCAGGAGCACGAATTTCCCCAACTGTCATGTTGAGAAACTCGTCGCGAGTGTAGCCGTAGTGCTCGACAGCAGCCTGATTGACAGCTATAAATTGCAGAGTGTCTAAATCGTAAACCCACATTGGATGAGGGTTATTTTTAAACAATAGTCTGTAGCGTTCCTCGGAAGCTCGCAATTCGGCTTCGGCCTGTTTGCGTTCGGTAATGTCGCGGACAACAGTGCAAATAATCTCGCGGCCACCGTAGGAAATCACGCTCCCGCTTACTTCTACATCCACGCAGGAACCGTCTCGGCGCCGGTAGAGAACTTCGCCAATTCTGAATTGTTGGTCGGTCAGCAGCAATTCAATATTGTCGTCAATTAGGTCTTTCGAGTAAGCGACGATATCGTAAATAGTCAGTTGTAAAATTGCATCGGGGCTGTAATTGAGCAAGTTTCTAAAAGCTGTATTGGCTTCTAAAAGGTGTTTGGTTTGAGCGTCCCACAGGAATATACAGTCTGTAGCCTGCTCGACTACGGCTTGGTAGCGCGCTTTTTCTTCAATTTGTTCGTTTTCGGCATTGGCGATCGCACTCAGCATTCCGTTGATAGTATTGGCAAGGTCGGACAACTCATCTTCACCAGTCACCGACAGCCGCAGCGACAAATCTTGGCTAGCGCTGACGCAGTTCACCCCCTTCGCTAAACTGCTGAGCCGAAACAGCACCAGATGCTCTAGTAGCAGCAGAGTACAGCCGATCAACCCCATTCCCGCTAAGATTACAGACACCAGAAGATATCGCAGACTGGTTTGACCTTGGCGGTATATTTCTCTGGGGAGCTCCACCCGCAGAATTAGTGCGGGTTGGTTGTAAATATCATTGAGTAAAGCGTAACCCGCGATCGCATCTTCACTCAAAGCCCGCACCAAAATCGGTTTATTTGCCGACAATTTCTCCCGCACTTTTTGGAATTCAGCAGGCAACTCAGGCTCATTAACACTGTGTACAATCAGCGGCAGGCGAGTGATTTTAGACAGCTTCGCAATGCCAGCAGCATCCAAATTGCGCCCAAATACCAGGGTGCCTCGAATTGGGCCAGTGCTTTTAGTAGTGACAATTGGCCGCGAAGTAATCAGCACCGGCCCGGACGGCAGCAGCATGATCCCAGCGAGGCTGCTTTCGGCGTTGGGGTGCTGCAATAGCGGGTCGTTAAGAGAAATATGTTGTTTTAATGCCTCTGGAACAGGCGTTACTTGCAGCTTTTTAGTGTCTAAACCTGTACCGTAAACAATCTTCCCAGAAGTGTTGACAAATACCGCTATATTCACTCTCACATTAGCCAGCCCTTCTGGTACTAGATTTGAGGCAATGAATTCTTTGTTGCGGTTTTGGATAAAGGCATAGGTATCATCCCAGGCTGACCAGTCTGCAAAGCGGGAGTTGAAGTCATCTGCGGTTTGGCTGAACACGCTCAGCACTCCTTTGACAACCTGAGTGGCTTCTTGTTCCTCCGCCTTGACGAGGCTACCTAAGAGGATGGTTGAGGATGTGGCGTACAGAACGCCAGTCAATCCAGCAATGGTAATACCAACTATTGATAATGTCTTCCGACGCAGTTTCATCTTAGCGAGTGTTTGGTGTCCGTCCGAAAGTTTCAACTTAGGAGCAACTTGATTCGGGTTAGTTGAACCTTGACTGCTATTTTGCCCACACCTCGTCCTGGTGAGCTGCCTTGCAAATACCCAAAATTCGCCGATCGTTGTCGCTGACGGTGGGGATTCGGTGATACTGTTGCAGGTTTACTGAGTAGGGAGAGGTAGTGCCGTCGAAACTGTCTACTACTGTTAAATTTAACTGAGTTAGTTCTAGAGTGCCGTAAAAACAGTAAAAAGCAGACCGAGGCAGGTAAAAAGCGCCGATGACCTTGCCCCGCCGCACTTCAAATACAAAATACTCTTTTTTAATTTCGTCTGGCTTGGGAGACTCGCCGTAGAGGTAAATCCCATCCCAAGAGCCAATGCTAGCCGCATCGGGCGTCGGATTTGGGAGAGTTCGATCGCTCAAAACCTCAGATTTGAGCTCCAAATGTAGATCCCGATCTGGGGTTGGCCAGCCCACCCCAAATTCTGCTGCCGGCAATTTGGCGCTGATGTTATCGGGCGATCGGGCTAGTGCGATCGCGCGAGCTTCTAAACTACTCGTCAATATCAAATAAGTAAAAACCACTCCTGATCCCAAAACTGAAATTAGCAGCCTCGAAGCGCCCCGCCTGCGACTCGGGTTGCAGAAACTCGGTTTTTTCAAGCATAAGCTTTCCACAACTAACCTGTTGCTTGCCATTGATATCTTGCACCAGTTTCGATTAAGTTACTCAAAAAAATACTCAAAAAAACCGGTGTCTGGCTTCAAATCCTGGCTAGTAGCTTGAAGTTACGATCGCCAACCAGGTTCCTGAACTCAGGGTGCCAGATTAGTTTTTACCAATTTGGCGATCGTCCTGACGATCGATCGGCCATCCAATAACAGTATTCTTCCCCCAGTGCCCAAATCTAAAAAGAGTTTAGATTTTGGGAATCTAAACTCTCACTCTTTTCTCGGACATTTCGCGACAATTTCCTACAAATGAGTAGTTGTATCCGTCATTTCTGTAAACCAGCTTAATTTGATTCCTCGAAACGCTAATCACAGTCGTATCGTTTACTCGAATATCAAAGTTACCCTTAAACCTTGTAGTTTTAATTCGCTTGCATTTAACCCCCTCATGTTGGCCACCAATCACTGAGATCATATCTCCAGTATTCCAACCTTTGACCTTTTGTTTGGGTTTGTAACCCTTGCGAGTCAAACCATATTTATCATTCTGTACAACTTGGCGACTACCCCAACCCATAGCTTTAATTAACAAAGGTTGATCGATTGCCAAAGTTAATCCCTGAGTCACATCTCCACAGCAAGCTGCATCTATCCAATGAGCCTTTGGGAAACCCAATTTAGTCCGATTGAACTTAGTTAGAGAACCCCGTCCCACATAAATAGGCTCTAGGTTCGTAGCCTTTAAAGCTTTAAGCAAAGCCGATTTAGTCCCATTGACCGCCGTGGCATCCTTTAATGGTGCTTTAGCTTGACTCATTATTCTTTTCAGAATCTCAGGCTTACCTTTAAGAAAGTCATTGATGTCTTGAGTCCCCTTTTTGGTGTTGCATTTTTTACAGGCCAAGCAGAGGTTAGAAACGCGGTTGCTACCACAAGAAGCGCGTGGGTTAATATGCTCAACTTGCAACGGTAAATTTTCAGCACCACAGTAAGCACATTTGCGATTCCACTTTTCAAGTAAGTATTCTCTCACCTCATAACCTTGCAATTCCCCTTGTTGATATTCCACACCATAAATCTCTGGATTTTGCATTTTTTGAGTATCAAAGTTTACCAACTCAAAAGCTATTGACTTAATTGGTGCTAACTTACAAAGGCGATTAACCCATGTCATTGTGGTTAACACCCGATGTTGCAAACTGGGAGGTAGCCAACCTTTCGGGCGAGTACGGTTGAAAAATCGTGGTTTCCGATATCGGGTTTTACGATTACGGCGGCTGCGTCGGATGGCGCTGCGGGTTTCAAGTCGGGATTTGATAGCTTGCCCCCGATGGGTAAGTTCAGCCCCCCAAATTACTTGGGTTAAGCTCACCAAAGCTAGGCCTGTAGTTTTACTGCCTGGATCTATGCGAATTTCTATTGGTTCCGGTTGTTCATCAACTGTTTTTTTCAGGATGATTGTAAATGGATACAGCCTGAAAACATGAGCTTTTCCTGCATTCAATAGCTTTCTAGCTATCACTGGTAGGCACGGGGTTAGAGGTTTTTTGCTGTTGTCAAGTACGAATACTTGATTGGGGGTTTTAGACATGGTTGCGTCTATTCCTAGTTAGTAAAGTTTGCCTCGGCATTGTTATTGGTCGGTACTTTCTCAGCAGCACTGGCTTTACAAAATCCTTGCCTGTTTAACTGCCGAGTTATAGAGCTTGGGGCGGGCACGCACCCCAAGGTATGAACTTGAACGCTTGCCAATAACGAAAGCCTGGACTTACTTAGCCATTTCGGGGTTTATTCCGAAATGTCTAGGATTTGAGTAAGTCTTTTTAGTTGCTAGCTAGCTAAGTATTCTCGGACATGAGCTTGGCGGCGCCGCAGGTGGGCGAGGGCTTGATGTTCTAGCTGCCGCACCCGTTCGCGGCTGAGACTGAGCCGTTCTCCGACTTTCGCCAGGGACAATTCGATGCCGTCTTCTAAACCGAAGCGCAGAACGATCACATCTCGTTGCTGAGGAGTCAGTTCTGAGATCAGAGTATTGAGGTCTTGTCGCAACAATTCCGAGGTAATGTAATTGTCGGGAGATGCGGTTTCGTCTTCTAGGAGTTCTTGCAGTTCGGTATCTTGGTTGTCTCCTACCCGCAAGTCTAAAGATACTGGATGTCTGGCCATCAGCAGGTATTCCCGAATTTGGGAAGGGTGCAGTTCCAACACTGAGGCAATTTCTGTGGGCGTGGGAGACCGGCCCAACTGCTGGGTGAGTTCCCGCTGCACTTTTTTGATTTTGTTGAGTTTTTCGGTGATGTGAATTGGTAATCGAATGGTGCGGGCGTGTTGGGCGATCGCGCGGGTAATTGCTTGCCGAATCCACCAGTAGGCGTAGGTAGAAAATTTGTATCCCCGCATCGGGTCAAATTTTTCGACTCCTCGTTCTAAACCGAGGGTGCCTTCTTGAATTAAATCCAAGAATTCCATGTTGCGTTTCTGGTATTTTTTGGCGATCGCGACTACTAGGCGCAGATTCGCTTCAATCATCTTCTTTTTGGCGCGCCGTCCTATTTGCAAGATCCGGCTCAGTTCAGCTTCGGTCAACTCCATTTCGGCCGCCCACTCTTCGGGAGTCAATTCCCGCTGCCATTCTTTAGCAAGTGCTTGTTTTGCTTCGATTAATTTCATCATTTGCTGCACTTGCTTCCCGAAGACAATCTCTTCCTCTCGGGTTAGCAGAGGTACTCGACCGATCTCGTGCAGATAGGTACGTACCGTATCCGTTGAGGAGTATGGCCGGGTGCCCATGCGATCGGCTTTAGCTGTTTTGTTTTTGGGGGTTGTAGTGGACATGGGTGAGTATTGCACTCCTTGTAACAACAGATAAAAAGTTGGTGATACCCTGTCCCACTTTTGCCAGTGGGATAGAAACTGCTACAGGGGGAGGTATTTCCCCTCCTGTTCATCGGTGACGATCGGTAGAAGCTTTTTGTTTGGGATTACTTTTAAGCTTGATTGTCTAGCAATCCTGGTTGATTTTCGGTAGCTCGCTAGCTTTAACGGCTAGTTCAAGGCGAAGTGAATTTAAGTTTACTTTGCTCAATATTATTCCAAATTTTGAGGTTAGTAAAGGGCAAAAACCTCTGTCTTAAGGTGAACATTCTACATTTTTCCTTAAGGTTTTAGAACCCCTGCTAGTTTTGACTGCAATTCCACTTCACAATACTCATGCAAACAGACTCATGCAAACAGAGGGCTTTGTTTTGCTCTCTGTTCTATCATCGCTTGAAATTTAGGCGCTGCCTAGATGCTCTTATGCGAGATAACCGAACCCGATCTCGTCGTAGTATGGTCGATGTTGAAGGAAGAGGGGGTGAGGGGGTGAGGGGGTGAGGCGTGAGGGAGAGAGAGGGGGTGAGGGGGAAAAAGAGAGAGAGGGGGTGAGAGGCTGAGGGGTAAAAGCTCCTTACCCCTAGCTATCGTAGTTGCAGAAAGTTCTCTAAAATTAAGCGTTGCTGTTCTTGCCTTCTTCGTTCCAAAATTCTAACGCGCTAATCCGCAGAGGGTTATCTAACGCTAATTTTTTTAATTCGGCGATCGCCCGCTGCTGCACTTCTCCTCTGCCCAACATCCTCAACCACATAGTTTCCGGTATTTCTGGCAATTGATGGATGACGACGATCGCCGATCGAAAAGCCGATCCCAAAAAATACATTCCCTTCATCCAATTTGCTTCGTCTGGGAAAGCCCCAAATCCTGTTAAAAAATCGTCTGAAGCCGTGGGAGTGAGAATCCAAAGCATTGGGAATGCAGATAAATCCCAGGGAATATTTTGTTTTTTGAATTTCTCTTCTAATTCAACACGTAACTTGAGGTATTTGCCCATACAATCCCACATATCATTTTTGATAATTGGGTTGCCCAAAGGTTCAAAAATTGCTGTCGGGCCGGCCATTCTCCCCAATAGTCCCAAATTTTCGATATCTTGCGGTTGGGAAGTGGTTTGAGTAAAGTAGATAGGGATTTCGCGGATTTCTGAAGTGACATCGCGCCTAACATTAACCGTTCCGAGGGGAGACAGCAATTCCTGTAATAAGTTTTTGGCAAAGCGATTGTGAATCACTTCTGTCGCTGGTTTTTCTTGATTTATTTCCCCATCATTTGAATTGGTGCATTGATGAACATGAACCGTGCCGATGGTAGATAGTAAAGTTGTGAGATATTCTTTGGCAAAGCGATCGTGAATTAATTCTGTCATTGGATTTGTGATTTGAGATTACTGCGGTATATCAATTAAGCTGTTACGCATTTAAACCACTAACGAGGTCTGTAGGGTGCCACGGCTCGTAGGCGTAAGCCGGGGCGCAGCCATCGCTTACTATACAAGGGAAACGTTTGTTTTCCGGTGTATTACCGCTCACAAGCGAATTTCCATTTCAGAGTAGGAGTCAGGTCAGAGGATGATTGTACTATAATTCAGAAGTTAAAATAATTGACTAGATAATTTATGAATGCTGAAGAATTACTAAGACGATATGCTGATGGTGAAAGAGATTTTGCTGAGGTTGATTTGAGCGGTGTCGATTTGAACAAGGCAAATCTCCTTGATATCAGTCTCGCCAATGCCAATCTGATTAATGCTAACTTTAGTTATGCTGACTTGATTAATGCTAACTTGAGTGGTGCTAACTTGAGCAATGCTAACTTGAATTGTATTGACTTGAACGACGCTAACTTGAGCAATGCTAACTTGAGCGAGGCTCACTTGGATGGTGCTCAGTTGATTAATGCTAATTTTAGTGGTGCTAACTTGAGAGAAGCTTGGTTGGAAGGGGCTGACTTGAGTGGAGCCAATCTAAGTAATGCCTGCTTGGAAAATGCAACTTTGCACTATGCTGACGCGACTGATGCCAACCTCAGTGGAGCTAATTTGAAAAATGGTTTTTTATCTAGGCTCAACTGTGAAAATACTAACCTCACTGGAGCCGACCTCAGCGATGCAGACCTCGGTGAAGCTGGTTTTGACAAAGCAACTCTAATTGGCGCGAATCTAAGTAACACCAAGCTGCATCAAACAGGGTTTGAAAATTCCGATCTTACTGGAGCTAACTTTAGTGGTTCAATTATGGATGAAACATCGTTTGATGGTTCAAATCTCAGTCACGCTAATCTGATGGGAGTTCAGCCAGAACCTAGTCTGATGGCAAAGAAGGTTAGGCTTATGGGAAAAGGGTTTGAAGAAGCTATCTTATGTAAGACTATCATGCCTGATGGTAGCATCCGCAATGATAATTGTACAGCTTGATTAATGCTAAACATTACTGAAAACATATCTACCTTCCGTTTGAAAATTCATCATATTTCTGTTTCGACCCACGTCTGATAAATTAATATAAATCCGCGTTAAATATCCTCTTTATAATTAACCTCAGCAGCGGTAATATGAAGTTGAGGGCGATCGCATTGGAATAGCAAAACAAAGAATAATTGTACTATAATTCAGAAGTTAAAATAATTGACTAGATAATTTATGAACGCTGAAGAATTGCTCGAACGGTATACCAGTGGAGAAAGACACTTTGCTGGGGTTGACTTGAGCGGTGTCGATTTGAACAAGGCAAAGCTCATTGATATCAATCTCGCCAATGCTATTTTGATTAATGCTAACTTGACGAGTACTCATTTGAGTGGTGCTGACTTGAGTGGTGCTAACTTGAGCGAGGCTAACTTGGATTGTATTCACTTGACCGAGGCTAACTTGACCGAGGCTAACTTGACCGAGGCTAACTTGGATGGCGCTGAGTTGATTAAGGCTAATTTTAGTGGTGCTAACTTGAAAGGAGCTTGGTTGGAAGGGGCTGACTTGACGGGAGCTAATCTAAGTAATGCCTGCTTAGAAAACGCAACTTTGCACTATGCTGACGTGACTGATGCCAACCTCAGTGGAGCTAATTTGAAAAATGGTTTTTTATCTCGGCTCCACTGTCAAAATACAAACCTCACTGGAGCCGACCTCAGCGATGCAGATGTCACTGAAGCTGGTTTTTATAAAGCAACTCTAATTGGCGCAAATCTGAGTAACACCCAGTTGCATCAAACAGGGTTTACTAATTCAGATCTTACTGGAGCAAACCTCAGTGGTGCGATTCTAGAGGAAACATCATTTGATGGTTCAAATCTGTGCAATGCTAATCTGATGGGAGCTAGAGGAGAGCCTGAATATGGCCCAAATACAACAATCAATCTTTGCGGAGAATGGGAAGACGCTACCTTGTGCAATACTGTCATGCCAGATGGAACGATCCGAAACGATAATTGCCCAGAGCGATAAATGCTAAACATTGCTGAAAACATATCTACCCTCCGTTTGAATATTTATCATATTTCTGTGTCGATAGGCGTCAGATAAATTAATACAAATCCGCGTTAAATATCCCCTTTATAATTAACCGCACCAGCGCGACTAGGAGGTTAACTGCGATCGGATAGGACTAGCAAAACATAGGATAATTGTACTATAATTCAAAAGTTAAAATAATTGACTAGATAATTTATGAACGCTGAAGAATTGCTCGAACGGTATACCAGTGGAGAAAGACACTTTGCTGGGGTTGACTTGAGCGGTGTCGATTTGAACAAGGCAAAGCTCATTGATATCAATCTCGCCAATGCTATTTTGATTAATGCTAACTTGACGAGTACTCATTTGAGTGGTGCTGACTTGAGTGGTGCTAACTTGAGCGAGGCTAACTTGGATTGTATTCACTTGACCGAGGCTAACTTGACCGAGGCTAACTTGACCGAGGCTAACTTGGATGGCGCTGAGTTGATTAAGGCTAATTTTAGTGGTGCTAACTTGAAAGGAGCTTGGTTACAAGGGGCTGACTTGACGGGAGCTAATCTAAGTAATGCCTGCTTAGAAAACGCAACTTTGCACTATGCTGACGTGACTGATGCCAACCTCAGTGGAGCTAATTTGAAAAATGGTTTTTTATCTCGGCTCAACTGCCAAAATACAAACCTCACTGGAGCCGACCTCAGCGATGCAGACCTCGGTGAAGCTGGTTTTTATGAAGCGACTCTAATTGGCGCGAATCTAAGTAATACCAAGTTGCATCAAACAGGGTTTTGGAATTCTAACCTAAGTAAAGCTAACTTTAGTGGTGCGATTATGGATGAAACATCATTTGATGGTTCAAATCTGTGCCACGCTAATCTGATGGGAGCTAGACCCGATCCTGAATATGACGACTCAAATATAATCAATCTTTGCGGAAAATGGGAAGACGCTACCTTGTGCAATACTATCATGCCAGATGGAACGATCCGAAATGATAATTGTACAGCTTGAGGAATGCTAAACATTACTAAAAACAGATATTCATCTGATTTCTGTTTCAATAGGAGTCAGATAAATTAATACAAATCCGCGTTAAATATCCCTTTTATAATTAACCGCACCAGCGCGACTAGGGCCGAGAGGGAGATCGAGAGAGTTGGGGAAGAACATAAAGGGGATTTTAACGCGGATTCGGTATTATTTATTATTCCTCCTCAAGTTCCTCAGATTCACCCTCAAGCTCCTCAAGTTCCTCTTCCGGCTCTGTAGGGTCTTCGGGAAGTGGCGGTGGATTTGATTTCCAAGGAAGGCTAGCCCAAGTATCTCCAATAGATTCTTTACTGGGAAAGATGTATTTGATATCTTTGATATCTTGTTTTATTTCTTGAGGAAGAAGAGGGAATAGATCGTAGCCGATCTTGGTTTCTATTTCTTCAAGAGACCAGACAGGACGTTGAGTGAGATCGTCAATCTTACTCCAATCCTTGTTTCTCCAGCCTTCGGCAATGTTACGGGGGTCTTGATTTGGATAATAAAAACCAACGGCATATACAGGAGTTGCGCTAGGGTCTGCACCCGGCTTATCCAAAACCACCATGACTTTCCATATATTTGCTGGAATTTGAATATCTTTACCGCCCGCATCCAAATTGTCCTTAATGCCATCAATGCCATTAATGACATAGACTTCTTTACCGTTTAGCGCAAAATCTTGCCCGTAGTTTTCAAATTTCTCCCAAAAACTTACGCTATTATGTTTCGTCTGCTGTGGAACAATATTTGTTAGCAGATTGACAGCTTTACTGTCCTTGAGAGTAATACTGCGAGATGCCAGAGGTGTTTGATGACCTCCAACATAAGGAGCTCTATTTTTATAATCAGCGTTTGTCACTTGGTAAAAATCTGGTGGAAGGCTGCGATCGTTAGTGAAACCGCGCTTACTAGGATTTTGCTCTCCTGTCAAATATATCGATGATTTATTGATCTGGAAACTCGCCCAGTTAGGTATATTTCCAGTACCGTTGTAAGACAGAGTATACTGCGGTTTTTCAAGCAGCAAGTTGTCTTTATAGAGATTCCCATCATAAGCAGCACCGCTATACCTTGCTGGACTGCTGCCATTCTTGGGTGTCGGTTCCCCAAATTTAAGAGAACTACTCTTGAAAAAGACATCATCTAAGTAAACCGCGTCGCTACCTTCCAATTCAAATTTGAGCGTCGCTGTTTTACCTCGGAACTTATCTAATTCTTTTTGTTGGGTTGACCCTTGATAGAAAGTGTCAAATACATTAAAAGTTTCAAAACCTCTAGTCGCATATCCAAGTTTACGGGCAGCATCTTTTTCGAGATCGTTGTTGTAGAAAGAGTCTGATGTTCCTGTTAGAAAATTAGCTTCATCGAGAAGAATAATTTCAGTTATCTCTTCACCAGAAGCTACATCTTTTAGAGTAACTTTAAGCTTCCCATGTCCATTAGCTGCTTCTTTGGGAACATGAATGTTGAACCGCAAAGACCCCCAATCTGGTACAACAAAGCGGTTGTGCGTCATGCTGTCACCACCCTTTAATTCCAGAGCATAGTTAGAGAAGTTAGGGTCATTACTATCAATACCCATCCTTTCTAGATAAGAGGTTCCAGGGATCTCATTGTTGTGTCGTAGGCTACGTTGTTTGAGACTATCAATGGTACTCCAATTTACTAAATGCTTCGTGGGGTCTGCCAACTTTGATGTGGCACTATTGTGGAAAGACCACCCCGGAATTTCCTGAGAGATAGCATTCCGACCCAAATTTTCGGCAGCACTCTTATTAGGAATGTACTGGTCAAAATTCCCATTAAACAGAGTAGGAACCGCATAATCTCCCCGCATCCCAGCTTCAAGCGTATTATCAAAACTCACCGGAACGCGCCCAGTAGGGCTATACTGACGCTGCTCTTTACCTCCACCCAAAACAGAATAAAACCAACCCTCACCAACCCCTTCACCATTGCCATTATCATACCAAGGTTTAGCTGCCGGGAAATTCGGATCGAACATTTCGGGTAAACCCATTTTACCCAACATATCGTTAACTGCTTGAGGCTTCTCAGAAGCCTCCACATGAGGATACTGAAGTAAAACTTCCTCCAAGTCTAAATCAACTGTCCCCGCATACCATCCAAATGCTCGCTTGTGCGTCCCTGCAATAACATCATCCTTAGTAAACCCAATCCGACTGTTTATCCGATCTGGTTCCTCCTCACGAGTACCGAGTAAAATCTCTCGGTCTGCCTTCCCTAAAGTAACACCCGACGCTTTAGGAAAATTCAGTCCAGCGGGTTTGGGATTCTTATCCAATTCCTCTTGTGGAAGTAGACCCAAAGCACGACCATTAGGAGTAGCAGTACCACCATTCGGGTCAGCCACAGTTTGATAATAGTTATCAGCAAACGTAACATTATTCCAAACCTGAACCTTGGGTTCGTAGAAATCGCTGAAATTTGTTTCGATAAATTCCAGTAAATTTAATTTCAAACTAGGTTGGTAGAAATCGTGCGGGTCGATTGTTGTCATTTGGAGGTCTCGTGAGGCCATAGATTTGCCGCCCGCTTGGGGGAAAAAAGTCCCTAAACGCTGTACGATTTCGCTATTGACAACAGTACCCCGACTGAAACCCATGAAGTGCAGTGGCGAGTTGAACAAATCCCCCTGAGTGCGAATCAGGTTCCCTTGGCTGTCGTACAACCGCTTTAATTGATTGTTTTCATACTCTCCAACCTTACCCCCTAATGCCAGATCCAACTGCACCATAGAAGCAAACAAAGCATCAGCCGCGCCCTCAGAAAAGCCAACGTCAGGAATGACTGATTCTCTGTCCAACGACCATTCATTCAGCAACACTAACGGTTTGTTATTGTTGAGGTATTTAATCTCCTTTCCATCTATAACCACACCTTTTTTTAACTTATTTGCCAAAGTTGATAAATAAGCTGTTTCGCTGGTGTTAAGCCCGTCGGTCAACTCAGTTATTACCCGTCCCTGTAAATCTATAGGAATCCAGTTGCCTGTAGGCTTGTCGTAACGCATAATTAACCCGCTGTTTTCCGGTGTATTGCCGCTAACAGTGGCAATTTTATTGGTCATTTGGAAAAAGGAATCAGGAATCCCAGACTGCACCGGCAAAAGTGTAAAACCATGAGTCAACACGCTCACGCTGCTGAAAGGACTGTTGCTAACAGGAAGTAAAGTTTTAAACTGCCCCAAATCTTTGGTCACAGCGCCGCTCTTACTCACAGCTTCAACAGCAAAATTGTAGTTCTGGCCCGCAGTAAGACTCCTCGGTAGCGTGAAGTTAGTGCTAGTATTTGCGGGGTCATTTAAAGGTTGGTCAAGAGGCGTAATCCCGTCGTGCCCGTACCACTTGCCAGTATCTTTCTTCCAAGTCGCCGTCAGAATCCGGTTGGGATTGAAGTCGTCATAACCGTTCCAAGGCTTGGAAAGAAGTTGACGCTTTTGTGTTTCCGAGAAGCCGGGAAGGAGTGCCGAATCTGATAAATCGACGACTTTATCCCAGGGCAATAAACCCTTGCCTTGCTCGAACGTACTGACAAAAAGATTGACCTCTTTCACATTCTCCCAACCAGGAGCAAACTGCCATTGAAAAGTAGGAGTCAGGTCAGAGGATGATTGTACTATAATTCAGAAGTTAAACTAATTGAATAGATAATTTATGAACGCTGAAGAATTGCTCCGACGGTATGCTGCTGGTGAGAGGAATTTTGCTGGGGTTGATTTGAGCGGTGTCGATTTGAACAAGGCAAATCTCCTTGAGATCAATCTCGCCAATGCCAATCTGATTAATGCTAACTTGAGTTATGCTGACTTGAGTGGTGCTGACTTGAGCAATGCTAACTCGATCAATGCTAACTTGCGTTGTATTGACTTGATTAATGCTAACTTGAGTAATGCTAACTTGAGCGAGGCTAACTTGGATGGCGCTCAGTTGATTAATGCTAATTTTAGTGGTGCTAACTTGAAAGGAGCTTGGTTGGAAGGGGCTGACTTGACTGGAGCTAATTTCAGTAATGCCTGCTTAGAAAAAGCCAACTTAGGTCATACTGACTTAACTGATGCCAACCTCAGTGGAGTCAATTTAAAAAGTGGTTTTTTATCAGGAGTAAACTGTGAAAATACTAACCTCAACGGAGCCGATATCAGCGATGGAGATATCACTGAAGCCTACTTTGAAAAAGCGACTCTAATTGGCACGAATCTAAGTAATACCAAGTTGCATCAAACTGGGTTTTGGAATTCTGACCTAACTGGAGCTAATTTCAGCGGTGCAGTTCTCGATGAAACTTCGTTTGAAGGAGCCAATCTCAGCAATGCTAATCTAAAGGGGGCTCAACCAGAACCTACTCTCCTCACACAGAGGATTAGGTTGATGGGGAAAGGGTTTGAAGAAGCTATCTTATGTAAGACTATCATGCCTGATGGCAGTATCCGCAATGATAATTGTATGCCTGAACAATCCAATGAGCTAATATAAAAATTTTCAGATCCAGACAATACAAAGTGGGGATAAAAAATCAGGCTTCTTGGAGAAGCCTGGTTTTTTGCTACATTACACTCATCGGAAAACCTCTATCAATTATTCACTCTCAAGTTCCTCAGATTCCTCTTCTGGATCTGTAGGGTCTTCTGGAGGTGGCGGTGGATTTGATTTCCAAGGAAGGCTATCCCAAGTATCTCCAATAGATTTTTGCTTTGGAAAAATGTACTTGATATCTTTGATATCTTTTTTGATTTCTTGAGGAAGAAGAGGGAATAGATCGTAGCCGATCTCGTTTTCTATTTCTTCCAAAGACCAGACAGGACGTTGAGTACGATCGTCTATCTTACTCCAATCCTTATTTCTCCACTTTGTGGCAATCTTACCAGGGTCTTCATTTGGATAATAAAAACCAACGGCATAAACGGGAGTTGTGGTAGGATCTGCACCTGGTTTATCCAAAACCAGCATGACTTTCCACAAATTAGCAGGAATTTGAATAGTTTTACCATCGGCATCAAATCTATCCTTGATTCCATGAATGCCATTAATGACATAAACTTCTTTACCTTCCTTGGCAAAATCTTGCCCGTAGTTTTCAAATTTCTCCCACAGTGGGCTGTTATTTTTAATCTGTTGTGGAACGATATTAGTCATCAGATTGACAAATCTCTTGTCTTTTATCGTAATGCTGCGAGCTGCTAGAGGTGTTTGATGACCTTGAACGTAACCCAAGGGGACTGCGCTATCGTAATCATTACTACTTACCCGATTAAAATTGGGTGGAAGGCTTTTGTCTATAATAAAAGATCGCTCAGTAGGATTAGGCTCACCTGGCAAATATATCGATGATTTATCGATCTGGAAACTAGCCCAGTTAGGTATGTTTCCAGTACCGTTGTAAGACAGAGTATACTGCGGTTTTTCAAGCAGCAAGTTGTCTTTATAGAGATTCCCATCATAAGCAGCACCGCTATACCTTGCTGGACTGCTGCCATTCTTGGGTGTCGGTTCCCCAAATTTAAGAGAACTACTCTTGAAAAAGACATCATCTAAGTAAACCGCGTCGCTACCTTCCAATTCAAATTTGAGCGTCGCTGTTTTACCTCGGAACTTATCTAATTCTTTTTGTTGGGTTGACCCTTGATAGAAAGTGTCAAATACATTAAAAGTTTCAAAACCTCTAGTCGCATATCCAAGTTTACGGGCAGCATCTTTTTCGAGATCGTTGTTGTAGAAAGAGTCTGATGTTCCTGTTAGAAAATTAGCTTCATCGAGAAGAATAATTTCAGTTATCTCTTCACCAGAAGCTACATCTTTTAGAGTAACTTTAAGCTTCCCATGTCCATTAGCTGCTTCTTTGGGAACATGAATGTTGAACCGCAAAGACCCCCAATCTGGTACAACAAAGCGGTTGTGCGTCATGCTGTCACCACCCTTTAATTCCAGAGCATAGTTAGAGAAGTTAGGGTCATTACTATCAATACCCATCCTTTCTAGATAAGAGGTTCCAGGGATCTCATTGTTGTGTCGTAGGCTACGTTGTTTGAGACTATCAATGGTACTCCAATTTACTAAATGCTTCGTGGGGTCTGCCAACTTTGATGTGGCACTATTGTGGAAAGACCACCCCGGAATTTCCTGAGAGATAGCATTCCGACCCAAATTTTCGGCAGCACTCTTATTAGGAATGTACTGGTCAAAATTCCCATTAAACAGAGTAGGAACCGCATAATCTCCCCGCATCCCAGCTTCAAGCGTATTATCAAAACTCACCGGAACGCGCCCAGTAGGGCTATACTGACGTTGCTCTTTACCACCACCCAAAACAGAATAAAACCAACCCTCACCAACCCCTTCACCATTGCCATTATCATACCAAGGTTTAGCAGCCGGGAAATTCGGATCGAACAATTCGGGTAAACCCATTTTACCCAACATATCGTTAACTGCTTGAGGCTTCTCAGAAGCCTCCACATGAGGATACTGAAGTAAAACTTCCTCCAGGTCTAAATCAACCGTCCCAGCATACCATCCAAATGCTCGCTTGTGCGTCCCTGCAATACTATCATCTTTCGTAAACCCAATCCGACTATTTATCCGATCTGGTTCCCCCTGACGAGTACCGAGTAAAATCTCTCGGTCTGCTTGCCCTAAAGTAACACCATTAACTGTCGGAAAATTCAGTCCCGCAGGTTTAGGATTCTTATCCAATTCCTCTTGTGGAAGTTGACCCAAAGCACGACCGTTGGGAGTAGCAGTCAAACCATTAGGATTAGCCACAGTTTGATAATAGTTATCAGCAAACGTAACATTATTCCAAACCTGAACCTTTGGTTCGTAGAAATCGCTAAAATTTGTGCTGATAAAACCAGGTAATTGTAAATTCAAACTAGGTTGGTAGAAATCGTGCGGGTCGATTGTTGTCATCTGGAGGTCTCGGTTAGCCATAGATGTTCCACCAGCTTGGGGGAAGAAAGTTCCTAAACGCTGTACGATTTCGCTATTGACAACAGTACCCCGACTGAAACCCATGAAGTGCATGGGCGAATTGAACAAATCCCCCTGCTGGCGAATCAGCTTCCCTTGGCTGTCGTACAACCGCTTTAATTGATTACCTTCATATTCTCCAACCTTACCCCCTAATGCCAGATCCAATTGCACCATTGAGGCAAACAAAGCATCAGCAGCACCTTCGGAGAAGCCAACATCGGGAATAACTGACTCCCTATCCAGCGACCATTCATTCAGCAACACTAACGGTTTGTTCTTGTTGAGGTATTTAATCTCCTTTCCATCTATAACTACCCCGGCTTTTAACTTATTTGCCAAAGTTGATAAATAAGCTGTTTCGCTGGTGTTAAGCCCGTCGGTCAACTCAGTTATCACCCGTCCCTGTAAATCTATAGGAATCCAGTTACCTGTAGGCTTGTCGTAGCGCATAATTAACCCGCTGTTTTCAGGTGTGTTGCCGCTAACAGTGGCAATTTTATTTGCCATTTGGAAAAAGGAATCAGGAATCCCAGACTGCACCGGCAAAAGTGTAAAACCATGAGTCAACACACTCACGCTGCTGAAAGGACTGTTGCTAACAGGAGGTATGGTTTGAAACTGCCCCAAATCTTTGGTCACAGCCCCGCTATTACTCACAGCTTCAACAGCAAAATTGTAGTTCTGCCCCGCAGTAAGACTCCTCGGTAGCGTGAAGTTAGTGCTAGTATTTGCGGGGTCATTTAAAGGTTGGTTAAGAGGCGTAATCCCGTCATGGCCGTACCACTTGTTAGTATCTTTCTTCCAAGTCGCCGTCAGAATCCGGTTGGGATTGAAATCGTCATAACCGTTCCAAGGCTTGGAAAGAAGTTGACGCTTTTGTGTTTCCGAGAATCCGGGAAGGAGTGCCGAATCTGATAAATTGACAACCTTATCCCAGGGCAATAAACCCTTCCCTTTATCGAAGGTACTGACAAAAAGATTAACCTCTTTCACATCCTCCCAACCCGGAGCAAACTGCCATTGAAAAGTCGGAGTCAGGTCACTTGTAGTTGCACCAGACCCCTTCAAATTCAGCCAGTCAGTCGGTGCAATGCTCAAATCCCGTAAATTTCCCCCAGTACCGATGGGTGCGCGTGTTGTACCTGACGGCACCCCATAAGTAAACTGATTAGCAGGTCGGTTCTCCTGAAGAATCCCATAGTTAAATATCCTAACCTTCTTTTACTCCTTTTTATAATACCTAGAGAATTGTAGTATAATTTATAAACATGAATGTTGAACTTCAAAATACCGGATTTAGGCACAACAAACTGATTGTGTGTAATGCTGTTATCAGATGTTAATCTCAAAGCATAGTTAGGTTTAGCTGGATCGTAGTAGAGATTTAGGAGGAGAGTTATGGACAGAGAAGAATTACTGAGACGATATGCTAATCGGGAAAGAGATTTTTCTGGGAGCGATCTGACTAATGTTGATTTAACTGGCATTAACTTAAGTCACGCTAATTTTACAGAGTCTAACTTGAGAAATATCAACTTGCTTAATGCCAATCTCAGTCATGCCAATTTCTCGAATTCAGGCTGGGAAGAAAGCAATCTGCGGGGGGTGAATTTGAGAGGAGCCAACTTAGAAGGTGTTGTGATGAGAGATATTATTTTAGAGAACGCTGATTTAACTGATATTAACTTGAGCAATGCTGAACTCAATGAAGTTTACCTCATGGGTGCTAATCTAACTGGTGCCAACTTGAGTAATGCTTCTTTGTATATTGTGAGTCTTGCCTCTGCTAACTTGGAGCAAGCTATATTCCGCAATACTACTCTTGATGAAGTTAGTTTTGAGCCTCCAAATCCACGATATATAGAAGTTCGTAAATTGCTCGAACAGTACGCTGCTGGGGAGAGAAATTTTGCGGGAATTAAGGTTAATAACACTGCCCTGAGCGGGGTTGACCTAAGTGGAATCAATTTGAGCAAAGCCCACCTTATGACTCTCAATTTGAGCAATGCCAATTTGAGTAATGCTCACTTGCAGGGAGCTAGAATGCTTGGTACTAACCTAAGTGGCGCGAATCTGAGCGGGGCTAATCTAAGCAATGCCGACCTCAGCGGTACGAATCTGAGAAAAGCTAATTTGAACGATGCCGACTTAAGAGATGCTATTTTGAGTGGTGCTGATTTGACCGAGGCTGACTGCGAGAGAACCAAAACTGAAAATGTTATTTTGGTGGCAACCAACCTGACAGGTGCCAAAGGTTTTGGCAGTGGGATAGGATCTTTTGTCTGCAAAACCATTGAACCAGGGGGAGAATTCGTAGAGGGACCCGATTGGATTGAGTAAATAAACTTATAAATTTAATATTATACCAATATTAATTTAACAGTTTTGAGTAGCGATAGGAGACCAGAAATAATCAGAATTTTATTCATAAAAGGTAAGAGTGAAAGTGCGTGCTAATATGAAAGCATAAACAACTTGCATAAGAAAGCTATGGACGTTGAAGAACTATATAGGCGTTACGCTGCGGGAGAGAGGGATTTCTCTGGAGTTGATTTAAGTCGTGCTAACTTAAACGTTGCTGACGTGACATACGTCGAAGACCTAGAACCAGGTCAAAATGACTTGAGCGGTATCAATCTCAGCGGTGCTAACTTGACTAAAGCAAATCTGAGTCTTGTTAATCTCAGCGGTGCTAACTTAAGCGATGCTCAACTTGATTGGGCTAAGCTAGCTGAAGCTGACCTATCGGGGGTCAATCTTAGCAATGCTAGTTTATCTTCTGCCGAATTATGCCGAATCGATCTGAGTGGAGCTGACTTAAGTGGGGCAAATTTGGATTGTACTGACTCAACAGGAGCCAACTTAAGGGGAGCTAACCTCAGCGGGGCAAGTATAGCTGAAGCTATATGGGAAGCAACTGACTTGAGCGGTGCTAATTTGAGCGAAGCTAATTTGACACAAAGCGCTCTTTGCAATGCCAATTTAACAGGGGCTTGCTTAAGAGATACAAATTTAGAGGAGCCTTCGCTAGATGGAGCTAATTTAACCAATGTAGACTTAAGTGAATCTTTCATCAATTTAGATATGGCTAACATTAACAGAATTAGGGGCGCAATTTTGTGTAATACAACTATGCCAGATGGCAGTATTAGGAATGACCATTGTCAGTAAATAAGTTTTCTGTATTAAAAGTAGCGAGGAAGAATTGATTCGCCCTCGCTAGTTAAGCAATTATTGCCAAGTGTTAGCTACTACCAAAACTTAGGTAACTACATTTGGAAAATCATTAACTGTCACTGAACCAATATAGGATCGGCTCTCCAATATATTTTCAATTTCATCTGGGAGGTTGGAGAGAAGGTCAAGACCTGTAAGTTCTTCAATCCTGTCAACAGTAGTTATGTTTTCCGGATCAAACCACGGTATTCGCGTTGTACCGGGATAATTAGGAAAATTAGGTAGCATGACAGCTATTACAGGTGTATTTGCTGTTACATCTGCTATACCTTGTCCAGGTCTTAGAGGTACAATCACTTTCCACATGAATTCAGGAAGATTAATGTTCTCTATATTGAGGGGGTTATCGGGTGGTAATTCGTCATTATACGATTCATATCCACCCGCAATGTTATACAATTCCCAACCACGATCCTTAACAATTCCCTTACTAAAGACTTCTAACGCTCGCCATGCTCCTCTTTGATTCTCCCCTGGTTCTTGTGGAAGTAAGTTCGTTGTCAGGAATGTAGCAAACTGATCTTTCTGAGTTCTTTGACGCTGTTCTCTAGCAGTCAAGTGACCTCGGTCAAAACCACTATTTCGGTATTCCCATCCCTCGGTTGTATCTAATTCACTGGGAAGTGCGCTATCTGACCTCCAAGGGAAAGGATCGTAAGGCTCTGCACCACCCCCCTGTGGTGATCCAAGATTGCCCAACCACGTTTTGTTGAGCTGCCAACTCACCCAATTAGAACCTTTGTTACTCTCATTATAAGACAGCGAATACTGTGGTTTTTCAATCAAATAGTTGTTGGCATTAGCAGCGGCATTCGGTCTAGCTACTTGTCCGTTTAAAGTGGGATTACCAAACATGAGATGAGTGCTCTTAAAGAAGACATCATCAAGATAAACTGTATCATTCCCTTCCAACTCAAACTTAAGCTTAGCTGACTTGCCCCGCAACACTTCAGGTACATCAACATGGAAAGTTTCAAACCCTACATTACCATAACCAATCCGGTTAGTGTCAGTATCAGCATAGCCTGTAGGGTAAGCGATTTCTGCTAAATCACCTGGATTAACTCGACCATCGGCCACTCTCAAGTCAATATTACCTATGGGTTGATAATTTTCATAACCAGGTTCATCGCCTTGGATAGAAACCTTTAACGTGCCACCATTAGGATTAGGAACATGAAGATTAAATCGCAAAGTCCCCCAATCAGGCACAACAAACCGATTGTGTGTAATGCTGTCATCAGATGTTAATTTCAGAGCATAGTTAGGTTGGGCTGGATCGTACCCTACCAGTGTCCTGTAATTGTCAAGACTAGGAATATCCCTCCAATCAACTAACCTACTTGTCGGCGACGCAATATTTGACGTACCGCCGTGAAAAGACCAACCAGGAATCGCATCAGAAATCGCATTTCGGAACAAACTACGCGGATTAAAGACAGCATCAAAATTGCCACCAAAAAGAGTAGGAATCGCAAAATCTCCCCGCATCCTGCTTTCTGCTGTATTGTCAAAAGAAAGAGGCACGCGCTCCACATTATTAGTCGGTCGCAAATTAGCGATCGCACCCGTATTAGGATCTTTAGTCAAACCACCTCCAACAACAGAATAGAACTAACCAGTACCAATACCCTTCTTTCTAATCAAAAAATGAGGTATTATTAACAGCCTACAATGATTATAAACTAAGGACAAAAGTTATGGATGCCGAACAATTACTAAGACGATACGCTGATGGTGAAAGAGATTTTGAAGGTGTTGACTTGAGAAGGGTTGATCTATGTAATGCCAATTTGAGCGGTATTAATTTGAGAAATTCTTATATTGAAGAAAGTGGGCTGATACACATCAATTTGAGCGGTGCCAATTTAGAGGGTATTGATTTAAGGGATATTGTTTTGGAAAATGCCAACTTGAGTGCTGTGAATATGATCGAGGCTAACTTAAGTGAAGTCAATTTGATGTGTGCCAATATAACAGATGCAAATTTTAATGGTGCTTGCCTTTCTAATGTCCGCCTTCTCTACGCTAACCTATCGAGAAGTATATTCAGAAATACCAAGATGAATGAAGTTGATTTTGATGGTACTAACTTGGCCGATGCTGATTTTAGAGATGCTAAAGATGCTTATCTTGATGATATATACATCTTCGATCCCTACCTAAGATATGCTGCCGTTAAGCCTGTTAGCCCGAATCTTATTGAGAGAGGAGGGGCTATTTTTTGTCACACTATTATGCCAGATGGGAGTATCTGTAATGACGGTTGCGATCGAATCAGATCGTGAAACCAGCCACCTATCCTATGGAGAACTACTAACAATAGGATCTATAATCGTAATAGAGATTTAGGAGGAGAGTTATGGATGCTAAAGAATTGCTCGAGAGGTACGCTGCTGGAGAAAAAGATTTTAGCGGAGTTGATTTGAGTGCTGTAAACCTTGTCCGCGCCTACCTTCCCGAAATTAACTTGAGCAACGCCAACTTGAGAGGAGCTAACTTTGTCTGTGCTGAACTCAACGGAGCCAATCTTAGTGGAGCCGATTTAAGTAGAGCTGCTTTGAGCGGAGCGACCTTGGAAAATGCCGATTTGAGTAGAGCAGATTTAACTGAAGCGAATTTAGCTGATTGTATTTTGGAGGGAGCAGATTTAACTGAAGCTGATTTGAGCAGAGCGAACCTTATCGAAGCTCCCCTTATTAATGCAAATTTGACCAGAGCTATACTGGATGATGCTTTATTAGGCAGCCCTTTGCTTGAAGGAGCCAATTTGACCGGGGTTGATTTGAGCAAGGCCAGAATGGATGTCTTTCCCTACGGATATGAGTTCTTAGACACCTAAATTACTCGTTGCGATCCACGAAGAAATGAGGAGAAGGGAGAGAGAGGATTCATGCTTCAAAAAATGACTAGCCTTTCTAGTTGATTAGTTAACTCAATAGTTCTCACGTAAAGTTCACTAATACTCGTCATCTTTTTAGTTATTTCTAAGGAAGATTAATTGAAATTAATTCCTCAGTATTCAAAAGTGCAAATTAAATGCAGACAACTAGCATCAGACATTGGCAAAGTCTTGCTATATTGATAGTATAAACTGATATTCTAAATAGAGGGAGGGAAAAACTTGAACGTTGAAGAACTATATAGGCGCTACGCTGCCGGAGAGAGGGATTTCTCTGGAGTTGATTTAAGTCATGCTAACTTAAACGTTGCTAAAGTGGGTGATATCAGAGACCTCCCACCAGGTCAAAATGAGTTGATCGGTATCAATCTCAGCGGTGCAAACTTGACCAGAGCTATTTTGAGTTTTGTAAATCTCAGCGGTGCAAACTTGAGTAGTGCAAACCTAGAATTTGCGATCCTATTAGGTACTATATTGACTGGTGCCAATCTGAGTCATGCTATCCTAAATTATGCCGACGAGGTATGCGACCTAATTGATGTTGACTTGAGAGAAGCCAGTCTATTTTGTACGCGATTGCTTGGTTCTAACCTAACCAGAGCTAACTTGATGGGGGCAACATTGAAAATCGTACCAAAGGGTCGTTTGATTTTTAGTGATACCATCATGCCAGATGGTACTATTAATAATGAAGATGAAAATTATGGTTAGCCTAAATCATTTGTGCAATAGCGTGTAATAGTAATGCTTGCTGAAGCAGCTTTTCCGATATTTTTGCTTTGCACAACTCATTTAGGTTCGCTATAGTTCAATCTCATTAAAACCCAAGAGCCTGATAAGCCAAGTCAGCTTGACAGCAGGCTACTTTGTTTGTTGTCTAGATCATCAGCCTCCTGATTCGATTATTTCCTCAATCTCATCAGGAATATTTGAGAAGAAGTCAAGCCCAGTCAAAGCCTCGATTTCGTTAACAGTCAGCTTCCATGTTTGCCAATTTCTCCAAGCAGCTTTGTTTGGTATATCTGGACGACTTAACCCCAACAAAGCATTGAATGGGTGAGGAACTGATAGCGCAAAATCTCCATTATTACCTACTGTGCCATTTGGATTAGCTGGTACGTGATCTGGTTCAACCTCGTTGGGTGTTAAAATGCCGTAAGTTGCAGCGTTAGCAATTGTGACACCAGCAGGAGTCAGTCCTGGTTGCTCTAAATCCAGTACAACCTTCCAAGTCCAACCAGGAATATTAATTCCTTTATTTATAAGAATTTGGGGATTTGTTAATGTGGTAGGTTCCGAGTAATGACTGAAACGCTGCGGATCGGGATTGCTGCCATAACCCCCAGCCACAACATAAAGCTCTTTTGGGGTCTCAGTAATTGGATCGCTCTTAGTAATCTTTTTAAGAAAATCGTCAAAACTTGTCCATACTGCACGATCTGGGATTTCTCCAGTAAACACCTCATTGTTATCAAAATGCTGTGGAATTACATTTGTCAACAGAAAAGTAGCTATGTTGTCTTTTTCGCTATTAGTTCGGTGATCCGAAGGTAGCAGATGCCCCTTTCGATATTCACTGCCAACGTAGTCTTCATTTACGATCCGACCCCAGCTTTCAGGAATACTTTGATCTTCAATAAAGTTGATTTTTGAACGAGGAGTTTCATCCAGCCACTTTTGATTCATTTGCCAACTTACCCATTTAGGAGTTTTACTGCTGTCATTGTAAGCAGTCGCAAACTGTGCTTTCTCTAGCAAATAGTTATTGCTATCCGCAACATTAAGGTTAGTTGTATTCCTCGCATCTGAGGGATTTCCAAACAGTAGATGTTGACTTTTGAAGAATACATTATCTAAGTAAACAGTACCGCCACCAACAACTTCAAACTTGAGGGTTGCTACTTGACCACGCAAATTGTCAGGTACCTCAAATTGGAAAGTCTCAAACCCTTGAATTCCATAATCAATCTTTTGAGTGTCTGCTAAGTAAGAACCTCGTGTGCGATTTGCTCGCGTCAAGTTGACCGATGATGAAACGCCTAAAGGACTTCCATCTGCTGCTTCTAAAGTGACCAAAACACTTCTTCCCGAACCCAGTTCTGCTTCTGGAACATGGAGGTCAAACCGTAAATTTCCCCAATCAGGTACAACAAAACGGTTGTGAGTAATACTTTTACCTGATTCTAGCTTCAGAGCATAATTTTGTTGAGTGCGATCGACTCCAATTCTATCGAGTTCTGCGTGCAAAGCCGGAGCATCACTTGCAGATAGCTGATTCACATCAACGAGATTATTTGTAGACACACTAGCCGATGTTTCATCATTATGAAAAGACCAGCCCGGAATCGCATCAGAAATCGCATTTCGGAACAAACTACCCGGATTAAAAACAGCATCAAAATTGCCACCAAAAAGAGTAGGAACCGCAAAATCACCCCGCATCCGCCTTTCCGCTGTATTGTCAAAAGAAAGAGGCACGCGCTCCAGAGTATTAGTCGGTCGCAAATTAGTAATCGCACCCGTATTGGGATCTTTAGTCAAACCACCTCCAAGAACAGAATAGAACCAACCAGTACCAATACCCTCATTGGGAGCATTAGCAGCACCCAGAGAAAAGTTAGGTTGCCCGCTATATTTAGGCGTGTACCAGGGGTTGACACGAGGGTCTTGAGGACTTCCACTGAAAGAAAAGTCTCTGTCAAACAGTTGCTCGTAATGCCCATCACCCCGACGCCGCGAGATCGGGTCAACAGGTTGCGTACTAGAAGAATTTTGGCGATACTCAGTTAGTCCCAGGTCAGCAGTCCCCGCATACCACGTCAGGACTCGCCCGTGCGGCCCCCCAGCGAGATCGTCTTTCGTAAACCCCGGCAAACTATTTTCATAACCATCAGCATTGCGTCGAGTACCCAAGAAAACCGTTTCGTCAGGTTTCCCTAGAAGTTCCCCCGCACTGTTTCTGGGAAATTTGAGACCTGCTCTAATCTCTGTTCGCAGAGCATCGGGCCCGCTCAAATTGGGAATGTCTCGACCCGCAGGTGTCAGCGTAGGAATTTGTGGAATGCCTTGGTCTAGCCTGGGTACCGTTTGGTAGTAGTTGTCGGCAAAAGTCACATTCTTCCAAACCTGAACCTTCGGTTCGCGGAAATCTGCAAATCCCGCTTCTCCTAGAAATGGTAACTGTACCGAAAAACTTGGTTGGTCAAAATCATGGGGATCTAATGTAGTCATCTGGAGGTCGCGAAACAGAGAATTCTCCTTCCCGCCAGCTAGAGGGAAGTAAGTCCCTACACGCTGAATCATTTCGCTATTGACCACAGCCCCCCGACTGAAGCCAACAAAGTGCAGTGGCGAATTGAAAATTGCCCCCTGAGAGCGAACAAAATTCCCTTGGCTGTCGAACTTAGCACCACCTCCGAGCGACTGATCTAGCTGCACTAGCGAAGCAAAGAAACTATCTGCTGCTCCCTCCGTGAAGCCAGAATCGGGAATAGCTGACTCATTATTTTGAGACCAGTCAGGCAGAAGCACTAATGGTTTGTTGGCTTGGAGGTAGGGAGCTATATAGCTCGACAAAGCAGTACGATAACTGGGAGCGGCTTGGTCAAAACCATTAGGAAAATAAGTTGAATTACTAAAGAAATCACCCAAGACTTGCCCGTATTTATCGACCGGAACCCAGTTACCTGTGGGCGAGTCGTAGCGCATGAGCAATCCTTCACCCCCAGTAGTAGCAATGCTGTCAGCCATTTTGTAGAATTCGCTGGGAATCCCTGGTCCGGTAATGACCGGAGGCTTAAAACCGTGGGTCAGTACAGTGACGCTGCTGAAAGTGCTGTTGCCGTTGAGAGCAGGCGGTGGCGATGTTTTGAACTGCCCAACATCGAGATTTCGCTTTCCATCCTTGCTCAAAGCTTCAACAGCCCAATGATAAGTCTGACCAGCCGTCAGAGTCCGATTATCGGGCAGTGTGAACTGGGTATTGGTGTTTGAAGGGTCAAGGGGTAGACCACCAAGCCCCACCCAGCCTTGACCGGGCTTCCAAGTCGCTGTCAGGATGCGGTTGGGGTTGTAGTCATAAGTACCGAACTGGGAGTTCCATTTTGCTAACAAGTTTTGCTGCTGCTGTGGGCTGAGATTATTGAAGTTTGGATTTTGGATATTGGCGAGATCCTCCCACCTATCCTCTGGCAACAAACCCTCCCCTTTATCGAAGGTACTGACAAAAAGATTAACCTCTTTCACATCCTCCCAACCCGGAGCAAACTGCCATTGAAAAGTCGGAGTCAGGTCATTTGTAGTTGCACCAGGCCCCTTCAAATTCAGCCAGTCAGTCGGTGCAGAACTCAAATCCCGTAAATTGCCTCCAGTACCGACTGGTGCGCGTGTTGTCTGCGGCAGCACCCCATAAGTAAACTGATTAGCAGGTCGATTCTCCTGAAGAATCCCATAGTCAGCAGCAATACTAATAGCCGGATTTATATCATCAATAGGAACCCTTGTGAAATCAGCCGCAGTCACAGACTTCGCCGTAGTAGCATTGAAGAAAGGAGACTTAACACCCCTGTCAAGGCTGTCAATTTGGAATTGACCAGGATTGTCCAGGGTTTTGATGATCTCCTCGACATTAAAGGTATAAACCCCCCCAGCACTACCAGGAGCCGGGTAAGAAGAAAATAGGGATTTATTGTCATTCGATAGTACCAAATCGTTCGTCAGCCCCCCAGGAATCGGTCTGGTAGCAGCTACTAATTGAGGATTCGGTCCCAAGGGGTCTTTGATAATACCAATGTTGCTCCCAGAGCGCGGATCCGCATAGGGGTTGACATAATTTCTATAATTGCGACCCGCAACGAACGCATATCGCCCGTCACGCATTACCGTTACAGAAACTCCCTCGTTGACATCAAAGTAATCGTTGGCAAAACCCAACCCTAAAGGAATATAGCGGACAGCGGTAGCAAAATTGAGGGGGTCATCAGACGTAATTTCCAGCACGCCAAAGCCCTTGCTGTCATCCTGAAGGGGTAGAAAATCGGTTTGTATGCTAGCCAATCCGTTGGTGAAAACCATTTTTCGGGGGTCAGCGGTAGCTGCTATCCCCTCTGTCTCTGAAGCGGTGGCAATTACTCCAATCTGCTGGTGCCACTTCCGCTCGTTAGAACCCTCAGCGATCGGTTTGTCGCGAGGGTCAATGTTGACCGCATAAATGCTACGGTTGCGTACTCGTTCATTATCGTCGGAACCCGTAGCGAAGAGCTTGCGCCCGTCGCTGCTGATGGCCAACTGGCTCAGTCCCAGTGGCGATGTAACGTTAATGGTTTGAACAACAGTGTGATAGGTTGCTGAGAAGGGGTCGATGTCGAGGACGTAGATGTTGGGCCGATCGCGATCGGCAATGTAAGCATAATTATCCTTGGGGTCGATCGCGATCGACTTAGGTTTAGCCCCCGCTGGTAGAACAATAGGATTGACACCCGGAGTATTGGGCTGGGTGTCCACTTGTCGCAGTACCATCGGATCGACCATCGCGACGCCGCCTGATTCCCTTAAGACTACATAAACCCTCGTGCCGTCGCTAGTCACAGCGCTCGCTTCTGCGGCATCAGTAGACTTGTCGCCTACGGGGATTCTGGAAATTAACAAGTCCTTGCTTCTGGTAGCTTCTACCACTGCTTTTGGATTAGAACCCTGAATAACTACCAGTTCGCTCAAACTTTTGGGGTTGATTGGGGGGAAGTTCTGGGTTGCAAAAACGTACTCTGCCCCCTGTGGCAGACGTATTGGATTGCTGCTGTACTCAATAGGTTTATACACCGGTGCCGTGCCGTTTTGCTCGACCAACTGATTTTGCTTCCTGGTCAAAACTATGCCGGATGCACCCAGGGGTAAGGTGTTGGGAACTTGTACGGCAACTTCAAACTGGTTGCCCCCAACAGAACGGCTGCGGTTGGGCAATATCGTTCCAGGGTACACCTGATTCCCGACCTGAAATTCCACAACCAAGTCCTCAAACCGACTGCCTTTAGAGTCGCTGGCATTGTTGACCAGAATGTTGCCCCCCGTTAGGAAAAGAAGTGGTTCGCCTTTCTCAAATTGCTGGTTGTTCTCATCCTTGAATTTCAATTCAGCTTTTTGGAGGACAGGAGGTGTTGTGGGGTCAGAGGTGGTTGGGGCTGGCATATTCAAAGCTGCCTTAAATGTGGCGGTGCCGTCGTCGTTTCGCTGGACACCCACCTCTGTGACGACGGGAAGTCCCACCTTGGGGATTGCTACCACCTGCACTGAAGATATGTCGCGAGTTACGGTAAAGGCTGGAGTGGTAACGAATTTGTCCGGGTCGATTAACTGACCGATATTTCCCAGGGGGTCAATGATGCCAAAAAATGCTAGGGGGAAGTTGTAGTTGAGGGTAAGCTGACCTTTGACTAAGGTGGCGCTGCCTGTCGGACTGGCGTAGACTACTGCGTATTCGCCTGGTCTGACCACGCCTGGATAGGGAGGAGACTGGGTGCGAATGTTGCCGTCATCTCCGACTATGCCTGATTCTTCTTGCAGCCAAATCGGATTCCAAGTGCCGATTGCGTCAGGAATTGCTCCTTTTCGCAGGAAGTATGCCACAGTTCCTGGTGCTAATCCGGCTGGTGCTGGTATTGCTAACTGGGCGGGTATATTCAGGGAGTTATCGCTAAAGTTTAAGTTGAAGGCTCCTGCAAATTCAAATCCCGGTGGTAGTGGTAGGGACAAGTTTTGTTGGTTGACTGGGGCAATGCTGACGGTTGCATTCTGTTTGAGAGCGCCCGGAGGTATCATGACTGCTAGGGTTCCGTCGCTTGAGTTGATGATGCCACCGTCGGTTCCCAAGGCTGTTGTGCCGATTTTCGGTGCTTCGACTCGAACTGGAATGGTGGCGGATGCGGTTCCGTGAATGGCTGTGACGGTGGCATCGCCAATGCCGACTGCTGTAATGGTGCCGTCGGGACTGACGTTGAGGATGTTGCTGTTGTTGCTAAAGTAGCGCGTACCTGTGCTGGCTGCGGTTAAGTTGGCTTCGGTGAAGTTGGAGTTTAAGCTGAGGGAGAGTTTCCGCGTTGCGCCAACAGATAGGGAGACGGCATCTGGGTAGGGGTCTAGTCCGTACATTTCGGCTAGTATCTGATGCAGTTGAGCGTCTGTTGTGGGTGCTGGCATCGTCCCAATTCGGATTGGGGTGACTGCTTGTAGGTTATTTCGACTTGCGCTCAAAACTGAAGTACCGTTGGTTAAACCTGTCACTTTCCCCGTTGGATCAATTGGTGCTACTTCTGGATTTATTGAAGTGTAAGTTAGATAAGAATCTGGGAGCACTACACCTTTTTGGTCGGCAAAATCTCCGAGCACAATCAATTCCGTATTTTCTCCTGCATTGAGGCTCGGATTTCGCTTCACAAAATCTAGATTCAGCAGGGGAACATCGCTGACATTGACTGTCACGCGCGCGGGCGTTGAACTCCCAAAAGCGTCGCTGGCAAGGAAATCAAAGCTGGCAATTCCAGAGAAGCCGATTGCTGGTTTAAACGATGCTTTGTTCGTTAAGGGATTGAAAATTACAGTACCGTTTACTGGACCCTGGACGCTAATTGTGAGAGGGTCGCCCTCTGCATCTGTGGCAAGATTGTCTAATGAAATAGTTGTCTCTAATTCTGTATAAGTCCGAGTGCTTGTCGGTGAAACAACGGGCGGATTGTTGTCAGAATTCGGGGGATTGGCTTCGGCGAGCAATTGTTGTCCTAAGGTCGTATTGCGCCATTCTTTGTCAGGGTTGATGACTGTATCTAGCAGCGGTGCGTTTCCTGTTGCGCCACTAATTTTAAAGATTAGGTCATTGTAATCTCTGTCTGAGTTCGCTGATGATGCGGGTGATTGAGAAATGCTTGTAATTGCAGTAGTATTTGAATAAAAATAGTTTTAAACATACAAATACTCTTACCTGGGATTCTGGTTATTATTGTAAATAAATTCTAGGAGACAAAGTTATGGAGAGAATAGATGCAGAAGAACTACTCAGACGGTACGCGGCTGGAGAAAGAGACTTTGCAGGCCTTGACCTAAGTGGAATTCTTTTGGGTAGACGTTACGCTGACGAGTTAATCAGGCGGTATCAAAGTGAAGAAAACACTCGAATTGGTGGAGTCAACCTGCGCGGTATAAATCTGAGTGGCGCTAATCTTGAAAAGGCTAACCTGGAAGCTGTTGATTTTATGGGAGCCAATTTGAGTGGAGCTAACTTGACTCGAGCTATATTGCAGGTGGCGAGGCTCAATGAAGCTAACCTGAGCGGAGCTAACCTCAGAGAAGTTATCCTTAGCTCGGCTCGACTGCATCAAACTAACTTGAGTGGGGCTATTTTGGAAAGAGCAATATCCTATGATGCCGAATTCATAGGGACGATTCTGAAGCGAGCAAAGCTCAGGGGGGCTGGTTTGGAAACTTCTCGCTTTACTGGCGTTGACTTTACCAGTGCTGACTTAAGAGAGGTAGGTATGGGACCAGCTACCATTGAGCAATGCAACTTTACCAAAGCCAATTGGAATCGAGGGTGTATTCAACGGTGTACGTTTATCGATTGCGATTTTACCAAGGCTAGCTTTAGCAAAGCCGGTGCAATAGAATCGAATTTTATTCGGTGTAATTTTACAGATACTAAATTGGAGAAAATGAAAATTTTTGATGCCTCTACAACAGATTCTATTTTTTAAATAGTTAGAGTGATAGAGGGTCAATAAATGTTGGATTTGACCCTCTGACTGACCTGGGGAATAAATCTCTAAATCATTCGTTTATGGCAAGCGCTCAAAGATTGTATTCTTAATCCGTTCTTTGCCTAAAGACTCTGGCAGATTAGACAAGAATTGGTATTGGGGAGATATACCTGGCAAATCTCCATTGAGCAAGTTTTCCAAGTTGTGGATCGATTGTTTTTGATACCCACTTCTTGCGTCGTTACCCAAATAGATACCATAGTGAGCATACTGAGGGAGTTCGGTGTTTTTGTCTTTAGTCATAACTACTTTCCACAGACCGACTGGGAATTGGATGAGGGGATCTAAGTTTGAATTCTGCGAGATCCCCGTATAGGGACGCTGGCTGGGATTGTCGTAGTACCCATATCCCCCGGCAAACATATAGGTTTCTAGACCGCTTGAGTTAGGCGAATTAATTACACCTCTGATTTGGCCTTCAATAGTCTCCCAAATTCCTCGATTGTTACTGCTCTCTTGAGGAAGTAAGTTCGTCGTTAAGAAAGTAGCATAAAGATCCTTAGCTGTCCTGCTTCTATCAGCAGCCGGAGCCATGTGACCCCGATCTATTCCGAGGATGGGAATGTAGTTCCCGTTGTCATCAATTTCAAAATCTACGTACCCATCGGGATACCGATCGCCTTTTCGATTGTCTACTACTTGCCCATCTTTATCTTTGAGATAAAGCGCATCATAGTCACTATCTTTTACCGAATACCAGCTAGTTTTCACTAATTCCGGGTCTTGAGCAAAGCCCAAGAACGGCGGTCTTTTAATATCTCCTAACCACGTTTTATCTAATTTCCAACCAACCCAATTAACGGTATTTTTGCTGCGGTTATAAGAAAGAGTGTATTGAGGCTTTTCAATCAAAAAGTTATTTTCAAACTGAAAATCGTTTCTGGCTTCAGTAGGATTCCCCCACTTCAGAACTTCACTCTTGAAGAATGCGTTGTCTATATACACAGGCTCCTCACCTTGCAATTCAAACGTGAGTTTGGCAACTTTACCTCTCAGGCTGGGAGGTACATCAATATGGAAAGTTTCAAAGCCAGATGAGCCGTAACCAATGGTATCCTTGTCATAGCCGTAATTGCCAGGTATATTAACCTCATATGTTTTGCGACTCCCATCTGGCTCTCGCTCTCTCAAGCTAGTTCTTGTGGCTTTCTCCGTTGTGGGTTCAGATTCTTCTAGCGAAATTTCTCCTATTTTTACATTTTCCGGCGAACCTACTTCCTCCAGATACACCTTGAGTCTTCCACCTTTGTTCAAAGATGACTCTGGAACGTGAATATCTAAACGCAATACTCCCCAATCCGGTACAACAAAGCGATTGTGCGTAATGCTCTCGCCCGCACCTAATTTTAGAGCATAATTGGGTTGATAATTTTGAGCTTGAGAGTTAATACCTAATAAGCTCAAGTAATTGGAAAAATTGGGAGATTGTTGAGCTATCTCATTCCACTCTACAAGGTTGTTGATAGGTGACACCAAAGTTGATGTGGCACTATTATGAAAAGACCACCCAGGAATTTCCTTAGAGATAGTATTCCGACCAAATTCTTCAGCCCCACTCTTATTCGGAATAAACTGGTCAAAATTGCCATTAAACAGAGTAGGAACCGCATAATCTCCCCGCATCCCAGCAGAAAGAGTATTATCAAAACTCACCGGAACGCGCCCAACAGAACTCAACGTCCGCTGCTCTTTACCTCCACCCAAAACAGAATAAAACCAACCCTCACCAACCCCTTCACCATTGCCATTATCATACCAAGGTTTAGCAGCCGGGAAATTCGGATCGAACATTTCGGGTAAACCCATTTTACCCAACATATCGTTAACTGCTTGAGGATTCTCAGAAGCCTCCACATGAGGATACTGAAGTTTTACTTCCTCCAGGTCTAAATCAACCGTCCCAG
Source organism: Microcoleus sp. (assembly GCA_042408215.1). Lineage (GTDB taxonomy): Bacteria > Cyanobacteriota > Cyanobacteriia > Cyanobacteriales > Microcoleaceae > Microcoleus. The sequence continues at coordinate 123,305 of JAYFMW010000007.1, forward strand.
CATACCATCCAAATGCTCGCTTGTGCGTCCCTCCAATAACATCATCTTTTGTAAACCCAATCCGACTGTTTTCACGACCTGGTTCCCCCTGACGAGTACCGAGTAAAATCTCTCGGTCTGCTTGCCCTAAAGGATCGCCCTTAACTGTAGGAAAATTCAGTCCAGCGGGTTTCGGATTCTTATTCAACTCCTCTTGTGGAAGTAGACCCAAAGAACGACCATTAGGAGTAGCAGTCAAACCATTAGGATTAGCCACAGTCTGGTAATAGTTATCAGCAAAAGTCACATTATTCCAAACCTGAACTTTTGGTTCGTAGAAATCGCTGAAATTTGTGCTGATAAAACCAGGTAATTGTAAATTCAAACTAGGTTGGTAGAAATCATGCGGGTCGATTGTTGTCATCTGGAGGTCTCGGTTAGCCATAGATGTTCCACCAGCTTGGGGGAAGAAAGTTCCTAAACGCTGTACGATTTCGCTATTGACAACAGTACCCCGACTGAAACCCATGAAGTGCAGTGGCGAGTTGAACAAATTCCCCTGCTGGCGAATCAGCTTCCCTTGGCTATCGTACAACCGCTTTAATTGATTGCCTTCATACTCTCCAACGCCACCCCCCAACGCCAGATCCAATTGCACCATTGAGGCAAACAAAGCATCAGCAGCGCCTTCGGAGAAGCCAACATCGGGAATAACTGATTCTCTATCCAGCGACCACTCTGGCAGTAACACTAACGATTTATTCTGGTTAACATAGTTAGCCTGAATATTGTTAGTTAAAGTCCGAAAATAGTTAGTATCTGTTGGTTGCAGTCCACCCGTTAAAGTTGTTAAAACTCCTCCATTTTTATCAATAGGAATCCAAGACCCGGTGGGTTTTTCGTAGCGCAAAATTAACCCATCATTACCAGTTTTTGCAATACTGTCAGCTACCTCGTAGAAGGAGTCAGGAATTCCCCCTTGGCCGGGCAAAAGTGTAAAACCATGAGTCAACACGCTCACGCTGCTGAAAGGACTGTTGCTAACAGGAAGTAAAGTTTTAAACTGCCCCAAATCTTTGGTCACAGCGCCGCTATTGCTCACAGCTTCAACAGCAAAATTGTAGTTCTGCCCCGCAGTAAGACTCCTCGGTAGCGTGAAGTTAGTGCTAGTATTTGCGGGGTCATTTAAAGGTTGATTAAGAGGTGTAATCCCGTCATGGCCGTACCACTTGCCAGTATCTTTCTTCCAAGTCGCTGTCAGAATTCGGTTGGGATTGAAATCGTCATAACCGTTCCAAGGCTTGGAAAGAAGTTGACGCTTTTGTGTTTCCGAGAATCCGGGAAGGAGTGCCGAATCCGATAAATTGACAACCTTATCCCAGGGCAATAAACCCTCCCCTTTATCGAAGGTACTGACAAAAAGATTAACCTCTTTCACATCCTCCCAACCCGGAGCAAACTGCCATTGAAAAGTCGGAGTCAGGTCATTTGTAGTTGCACCAGGCCCCTTCAAATTCAGCCAGTCAGTCGGTGCAGAACTCAAATCCCGTAAATTGCCTCCAGTACCGACTGGTGCGCGTGTTGTCCCCGGCAGCACCCCATAAGTAAACTGATTAGCAGGTCGGTTCTCCTTAGTAATCCCATAATCAGCAGCAATACTAATAGCCGGATTTATATCATCAATAGGAACCCTTGTGAAATCAGCAGCAGTCACAGACCTCGCCGTAGTAGCATTGAAGAAAGGAGACTTAACACCCCTGTCAAGACTATCAATTTTGAATTGACCAGGATTGTCCAGAGTTTTAATCATTTCCTCAACATCGAAAGCATAAACGCTCCCAGCACTACTAGGAGCTGGGTAAGAAGAAAATAGGGATTTATTGTCATTCGATAGTACCAAATCGTTCGTCAGTCCCCCAGGAATCGGTCTGGTAGCAGCTACTAATTGAGGATTTGGCCCCAAGGGGTCTTTGATAATACCAATGTTGCTTCCAGAGCGCGGATCTGGCTCGAGAGCGACATTATCTCTATTGTTGCGACCTGCAACAAACGCATACCGCCCGTCACGCATTACCGTTACAGAAACTCCCTCGTTGACATCAAAGTAATCGTTAGCAGAACCCAGCGATAAATCTATGTAGCGGTTAGTGGCTGTAAAGTTAAGGGGGTCATCCGATGCGATCTCAAGCACCCCGTAGCCCTTACCGTCCGTAGTGGTGTTCCCACTAGTGAAAATCATCGCTTTGGGATTTGAGGTAGCCGTCAGCCCTGTAACTCCCAGCGGCCCTGTAGGTCCCAGCGGTCCTGCAACGGCTCCAATTTGCTCGTGCCATTTGCGAGGGTTAGAGTTAGGTTGGTTTGGTCGGTCTTTAGGGTCAATGTTGACCGCGTAAATGTAATTGTCGGACGCGGTAGCAAAAAGCTTGTGCCCGTCACTGCTAATTGCCAGATTACGCAGTTTGGTGGTGTTTGAGCCGAGGTTTATGGTTTTGATGACCTGATGGTACGTTGTTGAGAAGGGGTCGATGTCGAGGACGTAGATGTTGGGCCGATCGCGATCGGCAATGTAAGCATAATTATCCTTGGGGTCGATCGCGATCGCCCCCGGTAGAGCACCGGCAGGCAATGCAATGGGGTTGACACCTAGAATATCCGGCTGAGTATCTACCTGCCGCAAAACCATCGGATCTACCAAAACTACTTGACCTGATTGCCTTAAGGTCACGTAAGCCCGAGTGCCGTCGCTAGTTGTCGCGGTCGCCTCCGCCCAGCCACCCACAGGAATGCTTGACAGTAGCAAGTCACTGCTGCGAGCAGCTTCCACCACAGATTTGGGGTCCGTACCGTCCAAAACGGCCACCCGGTTAGCGCCGCCCAAGGCTGCAAAGACGTACTCGGCCCCCTCGGGCAACTGCATGGAATTGCTGCTGTACTCCATTGCTTCGTACACCGGCGCCGTGCCGTTTTGTTCTACCAACTGATTTTGTTTCCGAGTCACAACGATGTGGGATGCCCCCAACGGCACGGTGTCGGGTACTCTCACCGCTACTTCATACTGATTGCCCCCGAGATTCCGGCTGCGGTTGGGCAATACCGTTCCCTCATACACGCGATTCCCAACCTGAAATTTCACAACCAAGTCCTCAAACCGACTGCCTTTGGAGTCGCTGGCATTATTGACTAAAATGTTGCCCCCCGTCAGAAATAAGAGGGGCTCATTGTTCTCAAATTGCTGGTTGTTCTCATCCTTGAATTTCAGTTCAGCCTTTTGGAGGACAGGAGGTGTTGTGGGGTCAGAGGTAGTTGGGGCTGGCATATTCAAAGCTGCCTTAAATGTGGCAGTACCGTCGTCGTTTCGCTGCACGCCCACCTCTGTGACTACGGGAAGTCCCACCTTGGGGATTGCTACTACCTGTACTGAAGATATGTCGCGAGTTACTGTAAAGGCCGGGGTGGTAACGAATTTGTCCGGGTCGATTAACTGACCGATGTTTCCCAGGGGGTCAATGATGCCAAAAAATGCTAGGGGGAAGTTGTAGTTGAGGGTAAGCTGACCTTTGACTAAGGTGGCGCTGCCTGTCGGACTGGCGTAAACTACTGCGTATTCGCCCGGTCTGACTACACCTGGATAGGGAGGAGACTGGGTGCGAATCTTGCCGTCATCTCCGACTATGCCTGATTCTTCTTGCAGCCAAATCGGATTCCAAGTGCCGGTTGCGTCAGGAATTGCTCCTTTTCGGAGGAAGTATGCTACAGTTCCTGGTGCTAATCCGGCTGGTGCTGGTATTGCTAACTGGGCGGGTATATTCAGGGAGTTATCGCTAAAGTTTAAGTTGAAGGCTCCTGCAAATTCAAATCCCGGTGGTAGTGGTAGGGACAAGTTTTGTTGGTTGACTGGGGCAATGCTGACGGTTGCATTCTGTTTGAGAGCGCCCGGAGGTATCATTACTGCTAGGGTTCCGTCGCTTGAGTTGATGATGCCACCGTCGGTTCCCAAGGCAGTCGTGCCGATTTTCGGTACTTCGACTCGAACTGGAATGGTGGCGGATGCGGTTCCGTGAATGGCTGTGACGGTGGCATCGCCAATGCCGACTGCTGTAATGGTGCCGTCGGGACTGACGTTGAGGATGTTGCTGTTGTTGCTAAAGTAGCGCGTACCTGTGCTGGCTGCGGTTAGGTTGGCTTCGGTGAAGTTGGAGTTTAAGCCGAGAGAGAGTTTCCGGGTTGCACCGGGTGTCAGGGAGACGGCATCTGGGTATGGGTCTAGTCCGTACATTTCGGCTAGTATCTGATGCAGTTGAGCGTCTGTTGTGGGTGCTGGCATTGTCCCAATTCGGATTGGGGTGACTGCTTGCAGGTTGTTGCGACTCGCGCTCAAAACTGAAGTGCCGTTGACCAAACCTGTCACTTTCCCCGTTGGATCAATTGGTGCTACTTCTGGATTGAAAGAAGTGTAAGTTAAATAAGAATCTGGCAGCACTACACCTTTTTGGTCGGCAAAATCTCCGAGCACAACTAATTCCGTATTTTCTCCTGCATTGAGGCTCGGATTTCGCTTCACAAAATCTAGATTCAGCAGCGGAACATCGCTGACGTTGACTGTCACCCGCGCGGGAGTTGAACTCCCAAAAGCGTCGCTGGCAAGGAAATCAAAGCTGGCAATTCCAGAGAAACCGGTTGCTGGTTTAAACGATGCTTTGTTAGTTAAGGGATTGAAAATTACCGTGCCGTTTACTGGACCCTGGACGCTAATTGTCAGAGGGTCGCCTTCTACATCTGTGGCAAGATTGTCTAATGAAATAGTTGTCTCTAATTCTGTGTAAGTCCGAGCGTTTGTCGGTAAAACAACGGGCGGATTGTTGTCAGAATTCGGGGGATTGGCTTCGGCGAGCAATTGTTGTCCTAGGGGAGTATTGCGCCACTCTCTGTCAGGATTGATGACTGTATCTAGCAGCGGTGCGTTTCCTGTTGCGCCACTAATTTTAAAGATTAGGTCATTGTAGTCGCTGTCAGAGTTAGGAGGCGACATATCTTCCAGGGCAAAGGTGTTGCCGCTGCCGGTAATGTCGGCTATTTGTAGCAGATGAGCGGTATCGTTGGGATTGGCTGTGGCGATACTGAATAAGGGGCGGTTTTCGGGGAACAAATTTCCCGAATATGAGGATTGGAAGGATGATTGTATTGTAGCGTTGGGGACTAACATGACGGCAAAGGTGTCGCCTGGTAGCATGGAGAAAGTTTTGATACCCTGATATTCGCCGCTGCCCCAATCCCCGTCGAAGGGCATCGCACCGGTGAATTTTGCTCCTTCTGTACTGTCGCTGATGACAATATGTCCGTCGGTGGAATTGCTTAAAACTCTACGGGATGCTTCGGCGATAAATTCTGGAGTTCCGGGTGTGAATGCGGACATTCCCGCAAGGCTGAAAATGCCGACTTCGCCTTGAAAGTAGCCGCCGTCAAACTGATAGTCAAATTTGACTTGTCCTTGGTCATCTACAAGGAAAGTGCCACTGGGTGAATTGGCTGCTGCTGTTATTGAGAGATTTGTTGGGGAATTGGTATTGGTTTGGAAGTCGCCTGTACGCTGTGTTGAATTGGGTTGAGTGTCTGCAATATTGTCTGAAAATTGAGCAGAGTTTTCGGTCGCTGATGGCTGCAAACCGCTTGTTATATCTGCGGATTTTGGCGCAATTTCGGTATCGGAATACGCGGGTAGGACGGCGACAGTTTCTGTGGGATTTGAATGGCTATTATGATTTTTTGAATTGGGTTCTGGTTCGAGAGAATTAACAGCAACTGGCAGGGTTTTCTCGGTTTCTAATTCGGCTGCTGTGAAGGAAACAACGATGTCCCGTTCGATTGTATCAGCAGTGAATTCTGCTGGTTTTAGCAAATCGGTTTTTGTTGGCAATTGTTCGGTTTCAAGTTCTCCTGTTATTTCAGCGACCGGGATGTCCAGAACCACCGTGCCAGAATTGATTTCTGCGGTAATAATCGACTCGTTTTTTGTGGGCAATTCTTCGGCTGTGGTAGAAACATTGGAGTGGGTTTCTTTTGGTGATTGTTCGCCCACATTAGAGCTGAGTAAGTCTGTTTTTGCAGGAGAATTTTCTGCAAGTGGAGCGATAATTGACTCTGTTTCTGCGGGAGGTTTAGAAATGCTTGCAGTTACAGTTGTGTCGGTTTTGATTAATTCAGCATCTGCTGATAGACTGACAATAGATTCTGTTTTAACTGGCTGTTTAATTTCCGAAAGTGAGTCAGTATTGTTCGGAGTTTTTTCTGGGGTTTTAACTGCTGCTGTTGCTGTCGTCACCGCTACATTTTCACTGGCTGCTGTTTTTGGTGTTGCAGCAGGTTCGGTTTTTAATGGGTCTATTTTTCCTGAATCATTCGGTTTGTCAGTTAAAGATTGAGTAGCGGTTTGTACTGGATTTTTTAAATCTGTTGATTTGACTTCTTCTCTGATATTAACGTCAGGTGAAACTGGGTTAGATGTGGCCAGAATTAATGGGGCTGTTGCGGGCTGTGTTGTTGGTTGTTGAGAATTTGAAGTGGGTTTTTCGGTCGCTATTGCATCGACTGTTGGCGATTGTTTTTCGGAATCTATCTTGTCATCAGTTTTGGTAACTGGCGACTGTTTGTCTGTAGAGGTTTTATCAGTCGAGGGTATGTTTGGGCTAGCTGCAACTGTTTGGGTTGAATTTGTTACTGCAATTTTATCGGATTCTTCTGATGAATTTGTACTGCGCTCTGGTATTATGGTTGATACAGTTGCAGGTGCTGTTTTGTTCGGTTCTAATTTATCAGTCGGTGATACAGTTGCGGGTGCTGTTTTATTTGGTTCTAATTTATCAGTCGGTGATACAGTTACAGGTACTGTTTTATTTGGTTCTAATTTATCAGTCGGTGATACAGTTACAGGTACTGTTTTATTTGGTTCTAATTTATCAGTCGGTGATACAGTTACAGGTACTGTTTTATTTGGTTCTAGTTTATCAGTCGGTGATACAGTTGCGGGTACTGTTTTGTTCGGTTCTAGTTTATCAGTCGGTGATACAGTTGCGGGTACTGTTTTGTTCGGTTCTAGTTTATCAGTCGGTAATACAGTTGCAGGTGCTGTTTTGTTCGGTTCTAGTTTATCAGTCGGTAATACAGTTGCAGGTGCTGTTTTGTTGGGTTCTGACTCGCTTTTTAGTGTAGCCTCTGAGGATAAGGGTGTTTTTTTATCTTCGGGTTTTGAACTCGTTTCAGCGGTTGCGGGTAATGGTGTTTTGGGAGCAGCTTTTTCGCTTGTTGTGGATGTAGTTACAACGGGTGAGATTATTCGATTCGGGTTGGTCAGGGGGTCTCCTAAATCCGAGTCGAGTTTACCAATTAGGGGGTCAATTTCAGAAGTTGTTGCATCCCTGGAGTAGCTGTTAGTTTTGGGATCGCTGGTTTGAGCAGAAGGTATGCTGTTAAAAGCGGAGGCTTTATTAATAATCAAAGCATCAGCCTTTGCTGCACTAAATTCGTCTTTGGGCTGCGAAGCGGTTTCTATTAAGTTAGGTTGTTGGGAGTTTTCGGATTCGCCCGGAGTTTGATATAAGAAAGGTTTTGAGGTTTTAATTCCCGGCAGGAGCGCGGGCTTTGTCGGGGCTAGTCCGGGAATTAAGGATTCCAGTTCTTCTATTAAAGGTTCTCCAATCGGGTCTGTTAAAGGCACTCTTGGCACTCCTGATTTGAGGGTTAATTTATTTTTAATTCATTATCTAGCGGTTAATAATTTTTATTATAGGTTGAATTCGATTTTAAACAAATTAGTGAAAGTACAGAATTTTTGAGTTTTTTAGACTGTTGCTAGTCAGTTAAATCTATGTATATTTACTGAGAGTTCTTTAATTTCTGCTAAATCTTTATGAAAATAACTGTTTTCACGTAGGAAAATACTTCAATCATGTTGGAAAATACTTAAATTAACTCATCCACCGCCACGTCGCTTCCCGATCGCCCGTTTCCTCTAGCTCTGGAATTCCTTCGATGTCGAAATGAGTTAGCTGTTACGCATTTAAACCACTAACGAAGTCTGTAGGGTGCCACGGGTCGTAGGCGTAAGCCGGGGCGCAGCCATCGCTTATTATACAAGGGAAACGCTGGGGGCTGACGCACCCTACAATTTTAAAGGTGCGATCGCCCATTCAAACTAAAACCCCAGATCCATCTTAGCAGCTTCAGCCTCTGCAAATACATCTGCGTCGGGCATTTCTTGCCAATCAATATCACCAATTTCCCTATAAAATTGTTCATCATAAGGGCGAGTTTGCACAACCACCGGCATCGGTACCGCGTGCCCCAAAACTAATGCTTGCTGTTTGGAATCTAGTTTAGCCAAAACCGATCGCAAACTTTGGCCTCCCGAAACACCAGTAAAGATAGCATCAATGTCCTTATCGTCGTTGAGTAAAGCCGTGATGCGAGTGCCCACTTGCGACATGACTTCGCCGTCGATACCGGAGGGGCGTTGGTCTACAATTAACAGGGTTACGAAGTATTTTCGCATTTCTCTGGCGATCGTACCGAAAATGGTCGATCGCACGATCGCCGGATCGAGAAAACGGTGAGCTTCCTCAATGGTAATCACTAAGGGTTGCGGGCGATCGCAGGGATTTTTACTCTGCAAAAAATTCTCAGCTTTCCGCACATAAGCTTGGTGAATGCGGCGAGTAATCACGTTGGCTGCTAACATATAAGACAGCAAATCCGAGTGCGAACCAAACTCAATTACCACATTTTTGCCACCATCCAAACACTGCAAAACTTCAGTTACATAATTTTTGGGACAGCGTTTGCGAATGTATTTTAAATCGTTTAATCGCTCTAGTTTTCGCTGCAAAGCCATAATCGAAGACTTATTTCCCCGCTTCTCTTCGCAAAACATTGAAATATCTTCATTGCTCATTTCCAGCAACTTATTGATCCAACCACTGCCCAACTCGTTTCGCAAAATAATCGCATTTTCGATACTAGCTTCCGACAGATTTAACTCCCGCTGGACCAGTGCTATGTCTTCCACTTCTATTTGGTCAAAACTCAGAAACAATTCTTGAGCGTCGCGGACACCTCGGCGTTTTGTCGATGCTGGATCGAGGGTATAAATCTGAATTTGACTGGGAAATAACTGCCGTAAACCTTTAACAGTGCTAAATTGTTTCCCTTCCGAAACCGCTTCCCAGCCGTACTCCGAGTGCATATCAAAAATTAAATTAACCGCAGCTTGTTTGCGAATAATTCCCGACAATAACAACCGCGTGAGAAAAGATTTTCCGGTTCCAGATTTGCCAAAAATTCCGTTGCTGCGTTCGACAAATCTATCTAAATCTAAGCATACAGGAACGTCCATGTCAATAGGTTTGCCGATCGCAAAATTGCGGCGGTACGGGTCATCTTCCCAGCCAAAAACTGCCCGAAAGTCGGTTTCTTTGGCATCAAATACCTGGGAAAAGTGGCTGGGAATGGTTTTAACTGGCAATAGTTCAATGTCAGCGCTGCTTTGTGGTTGTAGAGAAGCTAAGTTTTCGGCGCTGGATTTTTTACCGTTAGTTTTGTTGGAGTTGGGAGCGAAAATTGCCTGTTGTTTTTCTCGTTCCGCAGTCAGCATCAACATCGGCGCTAGTTCAATTGTACCGTAGGTGCTGCTACCTGCGAGCACTGCAATCATAAAATCGTCGTTGGGGTTGGGAGGATTTGATAAAATGCGATCGCTAGAGGTTCCTAGAGACACGTCGGTGAGCATACAGAAAAAGTGCGATCGGACCCCGCGCACTACTAAAAATTTCCCTACTCTCATATCTTCTACCGAAACGTCGGCGTGCAGTCGCACTTCTAATCCCTTGCTGAGGGAACCTTGAATAACAGAGCCTAAAGGTTTGTCAGTTGTCATTTTTTAGATGTTGAACGAAGAGGGAAGTTCGGCAACGGATTTTGTAACGGATTTAACGGATGTAACTCACATCTTGCATCATTCTCAAGAATTTGTAGGGGCGGGTTCACCAATAGCCTTAAAGGCTGGAAACAGCTTAAATAAACCCGCCCCCACCCACGAAAAAGCCCCTTATTGACATTGGTGCAAGATGTGAGATGTAACGGATTTTAGTCAGAAGGAAGTTCGGCAATGCCCTTCTTTGTGTCAAATTAACGCCAAACCTTGAGTCTATCTTGTTTGTATCAAAATCTAGATCCCCCCTAACCCCCCTTAATCAGGGGAGTAGGGGGTGGGACAAGAAATATGCTCAAAGTCCCCCTTATTAAGGGGGATTTAGGGGGATCTAGACTTCGCCTAAAAGCGACATTTATTATGGGTTTCAGTCTTAAGTTGACACCAATGCTATAAGGCCCGATGCCCGATGCTATAAGGCCCGATGCCCAATGCTATAAGGCCCAAATGCTATAAGGCCCAAATGCTATAAGGCCCGATTACCAATTACCCATTACCAATTACCCATTACCATTCCGATTCCAGTGGCATTTCAAAGAAACTCGGACTCAGCTCTAGATCGGTCAAATCCGTTTCGCTCAAATAAGCATCAGTCAAAAAAACTAGCTTAAAATTTGCCCCTTTCAGGTTGGCACCTTTAAGATTAGCACCTCTAAGATTAACTCGAAATAAATGAGCATCGCTCAAATCTACCTCAGTCAAATCCGCTCCTTCTAAATTGACCCTCATTAAATCTGCTTTTCTGAGGTCGGCTGCGTTTAACTTAGCACCGCTGAGGTCAGCTTTTGTTAAGTCTACACCTCTCAAGTCGGCTCCGCTTAAATTAGCTAACAACAAAGTAGCCCCGGTTAAATCAGTCCCTCTCAAATCGGCCTCGCTCAAATTAGCGCCGCTGAGGTCAGCCCTTGTTAAGTCTACACCCCGGAGGTCGGCAGAGCTCAAGTTTACTTGGTGTAAAATTGCGCCACTTAAATCCGCTCCTCTCAAATCTGTTCCCTCCAAGTTTGCACCTTTGAGGTAAGCTTTTTTTAAGCTGGCTCTGCTGAGGTCTACATTTTTTAAGTTGACCGAACTTAAGTTAGAACCGCTCAAATTAGCTCCGCTTAAATCCGATCCGTTCAAGTCGGCTCCGGTTAAGTTTACCCCTTGCAGCGATACATTGGGAGCAATTAAATAAGCTCCGGCTAGGCTGGGGTCAATGCCTTCTGAAAATAATGTTTTGTTGCTGTAAACAGCTTTTTCTAAGATGGTGCCGCTCAAACTGGCTTCCCTCAAATCCGTGCCGCTGAGGTTGGCTCCTGCTAGGTTGGCCCGATCGAGTTTTGCTCCAAATAGAATGGCTTTACATAAGTTTGTCCGCCGTAGGTCAGCTCCTTTTAAATCGGCTCCTGTTAAATCTACCATCATCAGATTTAATCCTGGGAGCGACGCATTGGGAGCTAGTAAAATTGCTCCCATTGCAGCGGGGTCAATACGATCGGGAAAGACTGTTCGGTTGTTGTAAACAGCTTTGTCTAAAATGACCCCGGTCAACTGGGAACCCCGCAAATCTGCCCCGCTCAGGTTGGCTCTGGTTAAGTTGGCTTCAGCTAGATTTGCTCCCACTAAATTGGCCTTGATCAAACTTGCTTGTTTGAGGTTGGCTTCTGTGAGTTCTGCTCCTACGAGAGTAGCTTCTCTAAGCACTGCGCCGGTCAAATCGGCTCTGGTGAGGTTGGCTAAATTGAGAAATGACTCGGCTAAATCCGCTCCGCACAGATTGGCTCCGGTGAGGTCTGCTTCTATGAGGTCTGCATACCTGAGAATAGCGTCACTGAGGTTGGTTTCTCTGAGGTCGCTGCCTCTGAGGTTGGCTCCCCTGAGTTCCGCACCGCTGAGGTTGGCGCCTTTGAGGGCCTGTCCCCTGAGGTCGAGCCTGTGGAGAAAGTCACCAACGTTCATTTCCATGTGAATTCGCCCTCTATTCCTGAACCTAGCTTGACATTTCGATGGCTTAATCGGGAATAGGTGTAAAACTGTAGATTTTTTGAGGTTCGAGCCGATCGCAAATTCCGACTAATTCCGACCAAGGGAATGGATCGCGATCGAGCTGCACTTGCAGGATTTTGAGCGGATCGGCACCGGAGGAAACCATTAATTCTAATTTTTGTAAATCCGGCCAGGTGCCGATTTCGCCGAGAATTTGGGCGATCGCCTTGACATAAGGATGGTTTGGTTCTTTGTACCAGTCGGGGGCTGCAAGTCCAGCTTGGTCGAAGCCGAGGTGAACGATTAAGGAGTTTTGTCCGAACAGAGCTATTCCCACCGGCCTCGCTTCTTCTTGCAGTAATAAATGTTGGCTTGCAGCCAAATGCCGCAGTTTTTCCAAGTGTTCGTACCGATTGGCAATTCGAGATTGCAGTCCCGGAATTAAAACCTCTTCTGCTTCTTCCTTCTTCCCTGTTTGTCCCCTGAGCGTATTCGAAGGGCCTTCTTCCTTCTTCCCTCTGGATTCTTCCTTCGTTTCGTCCCATTGAATCGCCACTGTTACTAAATAAGTTTGCAGCAGCATATGACCGAGTTTTGCAGCTTTTGTTGCCAGATAGATAGAGTTATCATCTGTGGCTTCAATTAATAAGGGGACGCGATCGACTACTTCAATTCCGTAACCTTTCAACCCGGCGATTTTGCGCGGGTTATTGGTAATTAATCGGATTTTTTGCACTCCCAAATCGTTGAGCATTTGCGCTCCGACGCCGTAGTTCCGCAAGTCGGCGGGAAAGCCCAAGCGCTCGTTTGCTTCTACGGTATCGAATCCGATATCTTGCAGGGAGTAAGCTTTGAGTTTATTAACCAGTCCAATTCCCCGACCTTCTTGGCGCAAGTAAACTATGATGCCAGAACCGACATTTTCGATCATTTTCAGTGCTGCTTGCAGTTGCATCCGACAGTCGCAGCGCAGGGAACCCAAAGCATCGCCCGTCAAGCATTCGGAATGCACCCGCACCATGACGGGTTTGTCTTTAAATTCTGCTGGATCGCCCTTGACAACGGCAACGTGTTCGGAGTTGTCTTGAGTGTCGCGGTAGGCGTAAATCATAAACTCGCCGAATTGAGTTGGCAATTTGGCGACGGTTTCGCGGCGGACAAATCGATCGTGCTTCAGTCGGTAGCTAATTAAATCAGCAATGCTGATGATTTTGAGGTTGTGAGTTTTAGCGTACTCGATTAATTGCGGCAACCTCGCCATTGAACCGTCGGGGTTTTGAATTTCGCAGATGACACCGCTGGGATACAGCCCCGCGAGTCTAGCGAGGTCAACTGACGCTTCGGTGTGGCCGGCGCGTTTGAGGACGCCGCCATCGATCGCCCGCAAGGGAAAAATGTGACCGGGGCGGCGCAAGTCTTGAGGTTTGGTGTCCGGGTGGATGGAAACTTGGATGGTGCGGGCCCGGTCTTCGGCGGAGATACCGGTGCTGACACCGTTGACAGCATCGATGCTGACGGTGAAGGCGGTTTGATTGTTGTCAGTATTTTTACTTACCATGAGGGGTAATTCGAGTCGATCGAGCCGATCGCCCGTCAAGGCCAGACAAATCAAACCCCGCGCGTTCACGGCCATAAAATTGATGTTGTCCGGCGTGGCGAATTGGGCGGCACAAATGACGTCGCCTTCGTTTTCGCGGTTTTCGTCATCGACTACTACCAGGATGCGACCTGCTTTGAGGTCTGCGAGGGCGCTGTCGATCGAGTCAAATTGAAAGGATTGTGTTGAGGTGTTGTTATTGGGCACTGAGAAGTTCAAGCTATAAACAGTATTGTTATGGAAATAGAATCTATTTTTAATTGTAACCTTTTGTTTCGGGCACGGACCTGCGATCGAGATCGGTTTGTCACTATTTCTGACCTTGCCTACTATAAATATTGCAATTTGTCAACCTAAAATTACCCGAATATTTAATGAGCTTAGCTGATATTACAAAGATTTTAGGCAAACTGTACAATCAAGATTCTAATTAAACAATCATAATCTTGATTGTTTGCAGACCATGTGCGATCGGGCCAAAGCAATTTTGAAATTAGGGCGGATTAGTGCGAGATTGCGACTAATCGAGTAGATGATTTTTTGAGTCAGGCTGACATTTAAAAGCTCCGCCCGGTGGGACAATATTAATATCCCCTCAAATTATCCCAACCATGAATAAATGGCCGAAATTCCTCCCCCATCCTACATCATGGGCGAGGGGGTTTGCCTTAAGCATTAGTTTTTGGTTGATTGTTTCTGTACTGTCGCCCAATGCTTACTACTACTACTATGGATTTAGCAGGACCTATTGGTACATCATCAGGAACTCTGACTTTGAAGCCATAATGACATTTGCTTGGTTATCCCAAATCTGGTTATTTGCTTTCTATCACTGGGGAGTAACTAAGGTTGCCGAGTGGGTGGAAATACGGAGGAACAATCAGCAACCACCTGAAATATCTGCGTGGCAACACGGTCGGGAAGGTATGATCGCATTTCTGACGCTACCTGCTGCGATTTTGATGGGAATTCCGGCGATCGCAATTTTTATGCTACCTGTCAGAAGCTCTTCGGGCGCGCTGATTGCTTTAATTCTAGGAACTGCGATCGCATCTAGTTACCTCTATTATTTCCGCTTTGGACAACTGCTTAAAAATATCCTTCAGCCTCTCTGGAATTTTGTTGTAAACCTTCTCAAAATATTTGAACTGTTGTTAGTTCCAGTAGTAACTGGGACTCCATTTTTTATGCTCACTATTGCGACGGCCCAAATCATACCGCAACAGTTATTACCACTAACAACCTTCTGCTTAGTTGTTTGCATATTTCTGAGCGGAATAGTCGGATATGCAGCCTTGCAATATTGGTCAGCGCATCTAGTTAATTGGGCCGCGACTTGGTGGCCGGCCCAATCTCCTGGTTACAGCCACCTCCAAGCTAGAAAAGCTTGGAAACACAACAAAACAGTAACTAAGCAATCTTTTATTCGACACTCAACCAGTTGGCATTTAGCAGCTAACGACGCTACCAACCTGATCTATTTAAACCTGATATCGCTCATGCTCGGTTTTTTCGGTTATTTGCTGTTTGGAGATTCATCGAAGTGGACACAAATAGAAGAAGAGATTTTAGGATTGGTGGCGGTGCTAGCTTGGATTGCGCCGTGGTATTTCTGGGGGTGGCCTCGCGAAGTAGAAATTGCCATCGGTAAGCGGGAGGCTAAGAAAACGCGATCGCCCAATTCTAACTCACCGGCTCCAAACCCCATAGAACAAGAGCTAAATCAACTCAAAGCCGCAAGTGGAATGACTCGGATGAGGCCTGTGAGGCGATCGACCCAGCCAACTCCTGAAGTGCCGGAATGGTATGTGTTTCGCAGCGGTGAAGCCAAGGGGCCTTACACTAAATTACAATTGTGGGAGATTCAGGAAATCACAGCCCGAACGAAAGTGCGGCGCGGGGAAGCCGAGTGGCTGCGCGCGGGTGAAATTCCAGAATTGGCGGCGTACCTCACTCAAAAATAAAAAAAACCCTCAACTTGTGAGGGTTTTGCGATGCCAGGAACGAGACTTGAACTCGTGACACATGGATTTTCAGTCCATTGCTCTACCAACTGAGCTATCCCGGCTTGTTTTTTCACGCTTAACTACCTTAGCAGACAAGTATGGATTTTAGCAAGTGGTTTTGCAAATTAATTTTTCGATCGCGCGATCGCCCCCCGCCTGTAAGCTAAAAGCTGCACGCCTAAAACCCAAAATCGCAATGGCACACCAACATCGAGGTAATGGGGACAAGAGTCTGCTTGTCCTCGGCACAATTTGGCTGCTGGGGGCAATTAGCGATCGCCTCTGGTTTGCGTTCGATCGATCCGTACCCGCCTGGGATCAAGCAGAATACCTGACTGGAACCCTGAATTACTGGCAGGTGCTCCAACATCCGCAGTGGTTATCCGGGGAATGGTGGACAAACTTCTGGCTGCTTTCGACTAAAATTCCGCCCTTAATTTTTATTGCTACAGTGCCGTTTTTGCGTGTATTTGGCACCGCGCCCGATCGGGCTACCCTAGTTCATTTATTATTTAGTGCGATTCTCCTCGCTTCAGTTTACAGTCTGAGCGTCCAATTATTTAATCGGCAAGTCGGTTTGTGGGCCGCTGCAATTTGTGTAGTTTTGCCGGGACTTTATCGGTTCCGCTTGCAATTTTTACTCGACTATCCCCTGACTGCTGCGATTACTTTGACTTTCTTTTGTCTGACAATGTGGAATCAGGAATCAGGAAGGCACGACACTGATGTTGACACGGATACACGGATTAATTATCCACAAGGGAGAGAAATAAGGAAGAAGGAAGAGGGAAGGTGTGACACGGATTTTGACGCGGATACAGGGATGAATTATCGAAAAGAGGGAGAAATTATTTCTCTTTCTCTATCGTCTTACTTTTGGGCGATCGCCTTTGGCATCTCTCTCGGTTTATCAATCCTAGTCAAACACACTACCGTATTATTTCTATTTACCCCAATTGTCTGGTTGGCTGTCGGTACTTTTCGACAAAAAGCTTGGGGAAGATTAGCTCAATTAGCAGGTGCTTTGTTGCTGTCGGTGGCGGTATTTGGCCCTTGGGCAAAAACGAATTGGCTGTTAATTTTGACAGGGGGAAAACGGGCAACTTTCGATTCTGCGATCGCCGAAGGAGATCCCGCCCTCAATACAATCAATGCTTGGATTTACTACGCTCAGCACTTACCAGAACAGGTTTCTTGGCCGCTGTTACTCATTCCCTTAGTAGGATTGTTACTTTATTATTGGCGCAATCGGCAAGATAGTTTATCAAAATTGCATTTCAAATCCTGTCGGTGGCTGGCCGTTTTTTGGGTTGGAGCTTATCTAATTAATTCGCTGAATCTTAATAAAGATGACCGATATGTTGTGCCTTATTTGCCAGTAGTAGCAATTTTTTTGGCATACTGTTTGACGCTGTGGCCCCGCCAGTGGGGACAACAAATTCGCTGGGGTACAATGGGCTTAGCAATTGCCGCGATGCTGTTCCATATGTGGCCGCTGGGAGGTGCTTTGGGAGATAATTTAGTCCAAATTGTTAGTCCCGGTAATTCTAGTTATCCTTACTTGGGGAAAGAGTGGCCGCACCGAGAAGTAATTGCAGAAATTATTGATACAGAACCTTATTTGCAATCTACTTTAGGCGTGTTACCTTCGACACCGGAAATTAATCAGCATAATTTGAATTATTATGGTGCTTTGGCGAATTTTCAGGTTTACGGGCGACAGGTGGGGACAAGTTTAAAAGAAGTGCCGCAAGATGTGCGATCGCTCTCTTGGTTTGTCACAAAAACAGGGCCCCAAGGTTCGATTCGCGAAGGGATTAAAAAGGCTCAAAATGCAGCGGTGGCGGCTATCGAAAAAGGCGACAAATTTCAGTTGCAAAAAAGTTGGATTTTGCCCGATAATACTAATTTGAATCTTTATCGGAAGCGCTGGCGGGCTGTGGAAATCCAGCCTTTGAATGAAGTGCGATCGCAAGTACAATTAGAGCAAGTTACTTTGCCGGCAAAAGCTGTTCCTGGAGTTCCGATTCCGGTAACATATATTTGGTCTGGGCCTTGGCAGCAGTTGCAGTCGGGTTTGGTTTTGCTGACGTGGAAAAATCGCCTAGGTAGCGATCTTCAAACGGGCCAGACTTATCGGATTTTACACGATCGCGCGATCGCCCAGGCAACTTTGCATCCGGGGATTCTGGAAGCTGATAAATTTGCAGTCGGGTTTCGAGTAGTCGATCGCACGGCGATGCTTCCTCCTGCTAATATTGCACCGGGAAGTTACAATCTGGAAGCTACTTATCTGAATCGGAAAACCGGCGAAACCTATCCGATAAATGTGGCGGCAGTTAGTGTTAAAATCGAGTCAGAGCCTCTGAATCTGCGTTCCCAGACCCTGCCGGGGAACGAAAATGATAAAAAGTTTAAAATTAAGGCAAAGCCTCTAGATCTACCTTCCAAGGCTCTTCCTGGGAACGAGGATAATGCTAATATCCCTGAGTTAGATTTGGTGACTCAGTTGCGGGTGATGGCTGCTAATTTACCGAAAGGATTGCCCGGTTTAGAACCAGTGTTCGAGCAGATTGGACGCATCAATCAGTACGATCCAATTCAAGATTATACCATACAAGCGGAACAAGCATTTGAATATCGGTTGAAGCAAGAACCAAACAATCTAGAATTAGCCTATGGGTTAGCATTTTCTAGGGCATTGCAACAAAATGTAAAAGGTGCGATCGCAGCTTTAGAAAAAGTCACTCAACTCGACTCAAAAAACCCCTACGCCTATGCTTATCTAGCTTTTGTTAACCTTTATGGTTGGCATCCCAAAGCCGCTGAAACAGCCTTAAAACCTGCTCTCGCTCTCAACCCCAATCTACCAGAAATTAGAGTCTTAAATGGTGTAGCTGGACTCTTGCAAGGCAATCTCATCCAAGCATGGCAAGATTTACAATACTTGAAAAAACTCAAAATTTAACAATCCCTTTTATTGTGGCACGGGCGTCCCGCCTGTGCTTCATGTCAATTCTGGTTGCATCGGAATTAATATAACCCGAAATCAGGACACAACATTGTTCATTGGTGTCAACTTAAGCTTGAAAGCCTTGATAAATCTCGTTTTTACCTAAGTCGAGATCCCCCTAAATCCCCCTGATTGTTGGGGGACTTGGAGAAGAATCTTGTCCCCCCCGACTATCCGGGGGCTAGGGGGGAGCGAAATCTAAGAGTCAAACAGTAGACTGGTACTACGTTTTACGTTAAGTTGACACTAATGAACAATGTTGTGTCCCTACGAAATATCTGTTGTGTACCATTTTGTACCATAAAAATAAGGACACAACAATGTTGTGTCCCTACAGGAGATCTGTATTTCACCTGATATCAGATTAGATCTGTAGGGAAACGGCACTGTCGTGTCCGGGGCTTCGCGTTCATTGCCAGAAAAATCAGGACACAACAATGTTGTGTCCCTACAGGAGATCTGTATTTCACCTGATATCAGATTAGATCTGTAGGGAAACGGCACTGTCGTGTCCGGGGTTTCTGCTATTCCTACTTGGCATCCGCCGGAATCAAAACCTTATCAATTACGTGAATCACGCCGTTGCTAGCTTTGATATCAGCTTTCACAACATTAGCACCCTCTACTGTCACCTTGCCACCGCTAACTACTACCTTCAGCGGGGTTTTTTCCACAGTTGGAACATCACCAGATTTCAGGCTAGTAGAGAGAACTGAACCAGACACAACGTGGTAAGTCAAAATCTTAACAAGTTTGGCTTTGTTTGCGGGTTTCAGCAAATCATCCAAAGTGCCTTTTGGTAAAGCTGCGAATGCGGCATCTGTCGGCGCGAAAACAGTGAAGGGGCCTTTTCCTTGTAAAGTTGGAACTAATCCTGCGACTGTCAAAGCCTTCGTCAGTGTCTTGAATTGAGCGTCGCCAGATGCAATAGCAACAATATCCTTAGCAGCGGCCATTGGTGCCGGTGAAGCAGCGGTTTTCACATTTCCTGCAACTTGTTGAGTTTGAGTTGCACTAGCAACAGTGGTGTTGGAATTGATGTGAGCCCAAGCTGGGAAACCGATTAGGGCACTTGCGCCGATTACTCCTGCGAAACCTGTCAGTTGTTTCATCCAGCTAGGTAAATTTTGATTTTTCATTACGCTTGTATTTCCTTATGACAATAAAACAATGGACTTGAATGCTGATGTTAGGGAAGTCTCAACAAAAAAATGTAAAGGGTAAATCCTTTTGTATTCTCTATCGACCTAAAACTCTCTTACTATAGCGCAAGCTGGCGGATAACAAGCTCAACCTCTAAATTTGTAACTCAAAATCTCAATCACCGAACCGCTTTGTGGCAAATCGGTCGATCGCACCAAAAGTGTATCATTATTCAATCGACGCACCGGCGTGCCATCCATCAGCGCCAGAAATTCATCTAGTGTTACCAAATCGCAAGCAGCAGCATCAGCGGCTTGGGTTTTGAAATGTGTGGGAATCACCATCTTTGGTTTGAGAAGTTGCAAAGTTTGCTTCGCTTCCGCAGGAGTATAAGCTTTCGGGCCACCACCCACGGGAATCAACACCACATCCGGGCGTCCGATTAAGATTTGTTCTTCAATGCCGATCGGGCCTGCAACTCCACCCAGATGTAAAATCTTAACACCAGCTTGCTGCCACAGCCAAGCCACATTGACCCCAAATCGCCGTCCTCCCTCACGGTCTTTTTGCGTCCGAATTCCTTGGAGCCGCAGCCCATTTGACTGATAAGACCCCGGTTCGTACAAAAGACCCGGATTGCCCAAAAATCCATCTATCGCCCCTTCATCGAGCAACCGGCTGCTAATCAGAATCAAATCAGTAGCGACTTTAGGAGCTCTATAGCCCGCCGTACAGCCGATCGGGCGAAAAGGATTCACCAGCACCCTCGCACCGCCTCCTGTAAACAAAAAGCAAGTGTGCCCCAACCACTGAACCGACAAAGAATCAGCAGTTTGAGCAAGATAGCTTTCCCATCCAGATGACAAACCAGTTGCTAAAGCTGCCAATAAACTTGTCTGTGCGTAACGCATTAATTGTCGCCGTTTCATCTTGAGGTTCTGTTATCGGGTGTTAGTCGTATGTTGTTATAGCATAAATTCATCAAAAAACAATATTAAACCAAGATCTAGAATCCTGAGAAATCAGAATGATTCATGTATCACCCTCTTGACTCTGTGTTCTCTGCGCCCTCTGCGGTTAAAACATTGCAGTAAAATAGGAATTGAGCAAAGATCTAGAATCCTGAGAAATCAGAATGATTCATGTATCACCCTCTTGACTCTGTGTTCTCTGCGCCCTCTGCGGTTAAAACATTCCGGTAAAATAGGAATCGATCAAAATATAGAATCCTGAGAAATCAGAATGATTCATGTATCACCCTCTTGACTCTGTGTTCTCTGCGCCCTCTGCGGTTAAAACATTGCAGTAAAATAGGAATCGATCAAAATATAGAATCCTGAGAAATCAGAATGATTCATGTATCACCCTCTTGACTCTGTGTTCTCTGCGCCCTCTGCGGTTAAAACATTCCAGTAAAATAGGAATCGATCAAAATATAGAATCCTGAGAAATCAGAATGATTCATGTATCACCCTCTTGACTCTGTGTTCTCTGCGCCCTCTGCGGTTAAAACATTCCAGTAAAATAGGAATCGATCAAAATATAGAATCCTGAGAAATCAGAATGATTCATGTATCACCCTCTTGACTCTGTGTTCTCTGCGCCCTCTGCGGTTAAAACATTCCGGTACAAATCGGTTTCTCGTAATTCTGGAATTTGAGGCGAAGATGAGAACAAAAAACCGGGTTTTTCAGATTAATTCCTTAGCCAAAAACCCGGTTTCTCATGGTAATTGCTTTTTTTTCCTGACCAACAAACTCTAAAGCAGTTCCAAGAAATTGCGTAATAATTGTTTCCCCGAAGTCGTTAAAATACTTTCCGGGTGAAACTGTACACCTTCAATATGCGGATATTCCCGATGTCGCACGCCCATAATCGTGCCATCCTCAACCCAAGCCGTAACTTCCAAAACTTCTGGACAACTCTGCTTTTCAATTACCAAACTGTGATAGCGAGTTGCAATCATCGGCGATTCCACACCCCTAAAAACTCCGACTCCACTATGTTCAACCTGAGAAGTTTTGCCGTGCATTAATATCGGTGCAGAAACAATTTTGCCACCGAATACTTGGCCGATGCTTTGATGTCCGAGACACACGCCTAAAATTGGCATAGTCGGCCCCAATTCTTTGATTAATTCCAGAGAAATTCCCGCATCTTCCGGCCGCCCTGGGCCTGGAGAAATCACAACTGCTGCCGGCTGCAATCGGCGAATTTCTGCTAGGGAAATTTGGTCGTTGCGGTAGACTTGCACCTCTTTTGCTACTGGCAACTCAGCACCTAGTTCTCCTAGATACTGCACCAAATTGTATGTAAAACTGTCGTAGTTATCGATGACTATAATCACGGGTTAATTTTGATTTTAGGTTTGAGATTTTAGATTTTAGATTGACTCGCTGTCTGAAAGCAAGGGTTTGAAGATTTTAGATAGATGCCCAAGATAGAAATAGCTGTCATGTTTAATAATAGAACTAACAACCTCAAATTTACCATCTAAAACCTAAAATTTGCCTGCTGAATAATATAGCTAATTGGGGATGGCTAGTTGAACTGCTGTCAGCAAAGGAGGGAGCAAAAGTGCCACTGCGACGATCGCAGCCGCCATTGCTGATACCAGCACCGCCCCAGCAGCGCAGTCCTTGGCAATTTTCGCGAGTTCGTGGTAAGATTGGCCCACAGTCAAGTCTACTAGGGATTCGATCGCCGTATTCAACAATTCCATTGCCAAAACTATGCCAATGGTAACGCCAATCACGGATATTTCCACAGGCTTCAGGTGCAAAAATATTGCCAAGCCGATCGCCAAAGCGCCAATAGCAGTGTGAATCCGAAAATTTCGCTGAGTTTCAAAGGCGTAAGTTATGCCCGCCCAAGCATATTTAAAACTGGTAGCTAAGCTAGATGCGATTTTCCATGACAGTTCTCGATTGTATTTTAAGGCTTTTTTCGACCCGTTGACTGTCTGATTGGAAGAGTCTTGCGGCATGGGTAGAAGCTGTGCAATATTTGATATTTTTGAGTATTGATCTAGTGTCATATACAACCAACTTTAAGTGATAAAGACGAGTACATTTGAAGCATGAAAGATTGACTTCATTAAGTCTCGATAACTTTCCTAGGTTTTTACCCAACTCTTACTGTAATTTCAGAAAATTATGTTTGACTTCCCATGATTTGTCAACTTACTCTCTACCCAGTCTATCCAATCTAAAATCCCTGTCATCATGTCTGGATCACAATCCCTATTGCTTGCAGCAATGTTTCTTGTCGATCGAGCATTTGAGTTAGACTGTCTTCATCCGGGTGATCCCACCCCAAAAGATGCAGGAAACCGTGGGCTGCAAGCCAAGCTAGTTCAGTCTTCAGGGGATGTCCTTGCTGCTGGGCTTGTCGGTGAGCTGTATCGATGGAAATCACGATATCACCCAAGTATAGAGGCTGAGATAACAGCATTTCATCTGGCTGAGGACAGTCTACCTCCAAAGCTGCAAAAGCTAGTACATCGGTCGATCGATCCTGGTGGCGATACTGAGAATTCAGGGATTGCATCTCGTCATCCCCTGTGAGACGGAGACTGACTTCATAGCCAGGGGCCTCCGGCACATCCGCCGCCTGGTTTTCCAGCCAAACATTGAACCAAGTTTCCCAGTTTTCGGGTGAAATCTCCCCGCTGGCTGCACTCAGAGGTTGGTTGGAATCGTCAGCCGACTGTTGGGCTAGCCCGTAACAGTCTTCCACGTTCACCTCGATTAGCATTTTTTGATTCTCCTGTCAAGCATTTTTATATGTAATTTTTTGTACAATCTCAAATTGGGCGATCGAGCTAACAGACTGGTTGCTTTTAGCAGGAACCATACAACAATCTGTTAAACATTGCAAGATGCCGGGACAACAATCAGCTTAACTCCCGATTTGTGAAAAATCAAAATAGAAGCTAAAAAACCCGGTTTCTGGCGATCGTCCTCAACCTAAAATGACGCAATCACTACCAGAAACCGGGTTTTTGCGTCCAGGAATATGGAAATTATAAGCTGATTGTGGGAATCCCGATTACGAATTGAAATAGCGATCGAGAAAAGCCAAACCAACGAGTACGCCCAAAAGTCCAGCAGCAGTCAAAGCAAAATGAAACAGAGAAGTCGCCCGCTTCCGCACCATATTCCGCATCGCTAGCTTGACATAACTCGGTGGAGGTGCATTGTTTGTCGGCGCTGTCGGGGTTTCGGCGACGGGTTCTTCGGATGTTGGGGCTGAGGGAGGTTGAGTCATATTCGTTATTTTAGAAGGTTGACAGAGCACGCCACGATGTTAACAAAAATGTAATATTTTGTGTAGGATTTTTTAGCTTTCACAGGACTTAAGCATGAGGCCCCAGCCCGCCCATAAAACGCCGAAATATCCCTCAATCATTCCATCAATCCCCTCTCCCGCAACAAAGCATCCGCCCAAACAGCATCGGTTTCCGACGGCGCAGGTAGTAACTCAGCCGTATAATCGAGGGTAAAATCATAGGCGGCGCGATCGTACACAACTCGATATTTGGGTACCAGTTGGGGAACTAAAGCATCTGCGATCGCCACTATCAACCGATTATGAACTTCTGGCAAAAAATCAGGACTTTCTCAATAGGGATTCATCCCCGGAAATGGATTAGTCATTGATTTAACTCCTATTAATTTACCTACTTCTACCAATTTTTTAGGCGGCTGCATAGAATCTGATCCCCCCTAACCCCCCTTGGGAGAGGGGTGAGAGGGGGGGACAAGAGTTATTCTTTGCGATCGATCGGGAGCGTCATCAAAATCGGGGCGCAGATTAACAAAATTTTTGATTTTTTATGTAAAAGTTTTAATATCAGTTATCAACTTATTTTCCTAAAAATTACTCTTAATATGTGCTTTAAAAATAGAATTTAGCTGAAATTTTGCTGGCTCTTTTCTGGGAACTTTTTCTACTAAACCGCGTCTGGTTAAAGATTGTAGAATGTGCAGAAATTTAGCTTGAGATACTTCCATATTAGCAGGTTTTTGGGAAATATCTATCGGTTCATCTTGATGGGCTAACCAGTCTATCACATTTGTTTCTAATTCTGATAACCGCTCTAACTGCGATTCTAAATATAATTCTATATCACCTAAAAATAAGTCATCTTCATCTGTCAGAAAAAGGGAAACCCTCCCGTTAAATAACTCTATAATTGTTGAAGCAATAATATTTAACCAAGCTGGATGACTTTGATATAGTGTTATTAATTCATCCCATTTTTCCTCATCTTGTAAATCTTTTTGTCTCAAGATTTCTTTGGCTTCTTCTCCTAATCCTTGAAGTTGTAATACTCTTGTGTGTTTGTTTTCTTTTTCTAAAGTCTCTATTTCTCCAGGTTTTTCCCAACTAATTAAAATTAAACAACTTTGATGAGATAAGGTAGCAATTTGCTGAAAAAATTTACAATAATCTTTATAGTCTGTTAAATACTGACCCGCAAAGTTACCAGTTTTAAAAATATTCTGCACGTCATCAAGGATTACTAAACAACGAGATGAGCGAAAATAATCTATTATTTCTGGTAATGGAGTTGCGTGGGATTGAGAAAAAAACTGTTTAAGTTCATCTTTAAGGTCGATCAGTTTAGGTAAATGCTCAAGACTGCGATAAATAATATAATCGAATTGTGTGTTAATTTCTGAGATTAATTTCAGGGTTAAAGCCGTTTTTCCTATGCCACTCAATCCATAAATTGTGATTAATCTAGTCTTATCTTCTAAAATCCATTCTTTAAGAGTATAAATTTCTGAATTACGCCCGTAATTATAGTTCAATTCTGGTGCTGTTGTTAGCTCAATTACTGGGGATTTATTTTCGTCTTGGGGAGAGCGCGTTTCTATATCCTCTAAAGATTGAGGATTTTCCCTACAAATATTAACATGACTATTAATATAATTACTAATAGTGTGTGAAGCATTACCGAAATTATTGATAGTAGAACCAGCTTTATTTTCTAAAATAGAACGAACATTCTTTTGTTCAATCTCTTTTGAAAAAACATCGGAGAGAAGTTTCCATAATTTTGCTCCCTCTCTTTTAACATGATCGTAACTATAACCATTATTTCCTCGCAATTTTATGAAAATTTTGACGTTGTAAAACACTTTCTAATATAGATTTGTGTAAAGAATCAAGATGTTGTCCTGTTTTAGCGAATACCTGTTCATCAGTCCATTTTGACAATTCTTGAATGTCCATATATTTTTAACCTCACTCAATCTTTTTAGTTTAGCCACTAAAACCCACTTTTTGCCACTAAAAGTTAAGTTTTGTAAAAGATTACTAAAGATTAGCACCCAATGACACTATATCACACCAAATCCCACTATATCAATTTTGCTAGAAGATGCCACTCCAGTCTAAAAATTAGAAAGTAAAATGTGAGATATTAAGTGAACAAGCATGAATTTGCTTGTTGGCTTGAGTAGTCATTATGATACCGCATTTTGCGGTGGAATTATCAAAGGATTATTCTTGGGAGGTTTTCTCATGGCTGAATCATCTGAATCATACGGTAAAGAACTGGCGAAAGACATAGGAAAGACAGCCGCTAGATCCGTCACCCAAGCAGTGGTAGGCTCGGCTGTAGTCGGATTGATTGGCCTTGTCCTAACAGGTGGTAATCCGGCAGGGGCAGTCGCTGGTGCTAAGATGGAGGTGCTAGGGCATTGGGGCTGGATTCGGCGGAGCGGAGGATTTTCCTCTTAGTGAATTGTAAAGTGGGTAAAATGGCTAAAAATCTTATTCAAAAATCTGATAGAGATTAATTCCGTTTTACCCATTTTGTATTTCTTGTTCAATTAAAGCAAGAAGTTGTAAAATATTCCTTGACTCACTAGCTTGAACAATTAACTCATCTCCGACATGAACATGATGGGGAAAATTCGGTAAATCGGGAAAATGTTCTACATTATCCCAGCGTTTTTTTAATCCTTACGCAAAGAAACCGGGTTTCTATGAAAAATCGTCGGTTTGAAACTAAATATCTACGCAGAAACCCGGTTTCGAGTCTCCTCGTGCGTAAGTCCTGAACTCAATTATGATACCGCAAAATGCGGTGGAATCATAGGTTAAGCATTAACATTAGGAAAAAAATTCTATACTTTGCATCGTCCTTATTTTAGCAATGGTGGGATTCTTTGGTTTGTCTATAGTAGCAGGCATGATTGTATTAGCCTCAATGCTACTAATTAGCAAGTGATGTACTTGAGGCCAAAAGTCAGGACTTTCTAAATAAGGATTCATCCCCGGAAATGGATTAGGCATTGATTTAACTCCTGTTAATTTACCTACTTCTACTTTAGCCGATCGATTAGAAAAACGCAGACAATATCAAACTATAATCTGCGTTAATCCCCGTGCATCTGCGGTTAAAAAATCTCCTAAAAATCCCCGTAACTACTAATAGCCCCCTGCAACCTCCGAATAACTTCATCAACCGAAATCGCCCCCAACTCGCCAGAAGCACGAGTCCGAATATTCAAACTATTAGACTCAACCTCCTTCGCACCCACAACACCCATCACCGGAATTTTATCCTTCTCAGCATTGCGAATCAACTTACCCAAACGCTCGCTACTCTCATCAGCTTCCGCACGCATTCCTAGAGCCTTCATCTTCGCCGCCACATCCTTCGCAAACGGCAAAAACTCATTGCTAACAGGCAACAAACGCACTTGAATCGGCGCTAACCACAGCGGAAAATCGCCTGCATACTGCTCGATCAAAATTCCGATCAAACGCTCCAAAGAACCGAAAGGAGCGCGGTGAATCATCACTGGGCGCTTGCGAGTGCCATCTTCGGCGACGTATTCCAGGTCAAAACGTTCGGGCAAATTATAGTCAACTTGAACAGTTCCTAATTGCCATTCCCTATCCAAGACATCTTGGAAAATGAAATCGAGTTTTGGCCCGTAAAAAGCCGCTTCCCCAATTCCTTCAAAATAATTCATTCCCAAAGTTTCCACCGCGCGACGAATCGCACCCTGAGCTTTTTCCCAAGCTTCATCGGAACCGATATATTTATCTAAATTATCTGGATCGCGGAAACTTAAACGCGCTTTAAAATTCTTGAGTTGCAAACTCTTGAATACTGACAGAATCAAATCCACCACACTCAAAAATTCTGCATCCAATTGTTCCGGTGTCACAAATAAGTGGGAATCATCCACAGTAAAGCCGCGAACTCTGGTTAAACCGCCCAATTCTCCCGATTGTTCGTAGCGGTAAACTGTGCCGAATTCCGCTAAGCGCATGGGCAATTCTCGATAGGAACGTAGTTCGCTTTTGTAAATTTGAATGTGGAAAGGGCAATTCATGGGTTTCATCACAAAACCCTGTTCGTTTGCTGCGGCTTCGGCATCTTCTGCCATCAGCGGAAACATATCTTCTTTGTATTTCTGCCAATGTCCTGAGATTTTGAATAAATCGACTCTGGCGATGTGGGGAGTGACTACTTGCAAATAGCCGCGTTTGATTTGTTCTTGTTTCAAGAAATCTTCTAAAATACTTCTCAAAATCGTGCCTTTTGGTGTCCACAAAGGCAAACCTGGCCCAACTGCATCGGCGAAAATAAACAAGCCTAATTCTTTGCCTAATTTGCGGTGATCGCGTCTTAGGGCTTCTTCTTTGCGGTGTTTGTATGCTGCTAATTGTTCGGGGGTTTCCCAAGCGGTGCCGTAAATTCGCTGTAGCTGGGCTTTGGTTTCGTCGCCGCGCCAATAGGCTCCTGCTAGGCTTTCTAGTTCGATCGCCTTTGGATTCAATTCACTGGTATTGTCTAAGTGAGGCCCAGCGCACAAATCCCACCATTCGTCGCCCAAATGGTAAAGAGTAATGGGTTCGATCAAACCTGCTAAAATTTCTAATTTGTAAGGTTCGTTAATTGCCTGAATGCGTTGCTGAGCTTCCTCGCGGCTAACTTCTTCGCGAATTACAGGTAATTTGCGGTTGATGATTTTGATCATCTCTTTTTTAATGGCTTTTAAATCCTGTTCCGTAAATGGTTCGGGAGTGTCAAAGTCATAGTAGAAACCGTTTTCAATCCAAGGGCCAATTGTGACTTGGGCCTTGGGGAATAACTTCTGTACCGCCATCGCCATGACGTGGGAGGTGGTGTGGCGAATTTTTTTGAGTGGCTCCGACTCGCTGGTGCGGGGTAACTCTATTTTAGCGGGCTGTTCTGGAGCGGAAAGGGGTTCTGAGCTAGACATCGGTTGATTTAGCAATTAATTTAGTTGCACTGGCTTCTATCTTACTCAGTCCTGGGCACACCATAAACAGTCCTGGACGCAAGTGTCACAATTGGTAAGGTGCGTCAGATCCCAAACCCTCGATAATCCGTTCATAATCAAAGTCTGACGCACCCTACAAGTTGATTGGAATGTGCCAGTTGCGTCCAGGACTGTCTTCAATCCAAAATCCCAAATCTCAAATCTCAAATCGGTCGATCGCCCCAGCCAATTTTTGTAAATAAATTGAATTTTTGTTAAAAGAATGTTACAATTTGTAAATAGCGTCTAAGATTAAAATAAATAAATAACCCGATTTTGATCCATGCTTAATCCCAACTTGCCTGAAGCCGAATTGCTCAAATCCATACTGCAACCGCTGTTAGAGGATTTTCATTACTGGTTCGAGCGATCGGCCAACCTTTTAGAAACTGAGGAAATTGGCTTCATCAGCGCCGAAGAGCAAGCAGATTTACTGGCGCGAGTCAAACAGGCTCAGCAAGAAGTAAGTGCTGCGAGCGCTTTATTTCATGCAACGGGAGGTCAAGTTGGGATTGAAACCGCAGCACTGATGCCGTGGCACAGACTGCTCGCTGAATGCTGGCAAGTATCGGCGCGATTTCGCTCATTACAGTCGGCGAAGCCTGGAAAATAGTCAGGTGATTTCAAATTCAACCCGTCGTCAAATCCCAAACCAAGGAAATATCGGCGACAGAATTGACAACATCAAAAAGATTTCCAGTTAATAATTTATTAATTGCTGAAACACATTTGTAAATTGCTGTGTGGCTGTTTAGCCCGGAGGAAAATATCATGTTACACCTGCTTTATATCCTAGCTTTTACCGTTCTTGCCTTTCTGGCCGTCGGTAACTTAATCCGCAGCTTAGTCACGGTAGGTATGGAGTCCCAGCGCCCTCAACAATTTAGACCAAATAATCGCTACGCATCCTATCCAGGCTCTCTTGCTGTACCGCATCCAGAACTTTTAGACGAATACGGAAATATTGTCAACGAGCCGCTGTTAGTGATGCGTTCGCTGACTGTACAAGATGCCCGCGAACAATTAGATGCTCTCTACAAATCATCTCCGGGCGGCAGCGACGAAGGTGGCGAGCTAGTCTGAGTTTGGGAAACGCAGAGTATTTATACTTACGGGCGATCGCCTGAAAAAAATAATTGGCCGTTAGTTTCTCACTAACGGCCAATTAATAGTGACTTTTGAGAGATACTAAGAAGGGATCGATCTAAACTTATTGTCGATCGCTCCCGTTTTGTCATCGGCAAAAATGCTCGCTTAAGGCTAGATGATCGTTCCTATTTCGTTACTCGCAGAACTTCTGCAAGCTTTGCCCCAACTGCGGGCACAAATTTATTTCAAATCTTCCATGACAGCGCTGTCTCACGCGATGGAAGACTTGGTTTTGGCGGGTTCTGATGAACCTTTAGTCATTGCTAGCTTTCAGCGAGAGCGTTTCTACCGCCAGGAAGCTCACCGCTACCAGCGCATTTCCGATCGCTCATCTCAGGTATATGTGCTAGCAGCACCGGAAACTGAGTTTAAAAACTCTTCGGAGTGTCACGAAACTGTGGCGTTTGCACCGGAAGATGGGTTAAGCCAAGAGTGGCATTTAGTGGTGATCGGAGAAAACTACTCAACTTGTCTGATTTGTCACGAAAAAATTGTGCCCCTGGAAAATCAGGATGAGCGCGAGCCGCTGTTGATGGATCAAGCTCGTAGATTTGAGGGAATTTGGACTTTCGATCGGGAGGTAAGCTGCAAAGCCGCTGCATTGCTGCTCGATCGAATTGTCAAGTATCGGCCGGAATTGGCCGAAAAGATCGATCGAGCGCGAACAACTTACAAATTGGTCGCCGCACCGAAAAAACAGAGGAAATCGGCTAATTCCAAATCCGCACAGCCAGACAAAAATATAGGGAAACCCCCAAACATTCCCAATCCCAAATTGAACGACGCTTTTGCCGAACGCTTAGTGACATACTTGCAAGCAGGGCAGCACAAACTGCTGAAAGCATACGCTGCGATCGCCGCCCAAGAACGCAAAGAACGCCTCGTAAACTTAATTACAACGGCAATGCGGCAGTCTCTCAATCCCCAAGAAATCGTCGAAGTCGCAGTGCAAGAACTGGGAACTGCCCTTTCGGCTTGTCGCTGTTTGATTTATCGGTGCAAAGCCACAGATGCGACGGTGAAAATCGATCGCGAGTTTTTGTGCCGGGGCGCTAATTCCCTGCTAAATAAGACTTGGCCCTTGCAGGAAAATCCGATATTTCGTGATGCGGTGGTAAAGCAAGAGCGAGTTTACATCCAAGATACAGCACAAGAGCCGCAGATTGTCAATACAAAATCGCTACAAGGGACTGTAAAACAGTGGCAAATTGTCTCCTGGTTAATGGTGCCTGTGCTTTATCAGGGGCGGGTTTTGGGTATGGTGGAAATGCACCAGTGTCGATCGACCTTGCCTTGGGAAGAAGACGAACTGGCTCTAGTTGAGGCGATCGCCACCCAACTCGGAGCAGCCTTAATTCAAGCAGAAACCTACGCACATTTAGAAGAGCTAAATCAACAATTAGAAGCCTTAGACCGCACTCGCAGCAATCTAATAGCCATCACAGGCCACGAACTCCGAACTCCCCTTTCCACTATTCAAGTGTGTCTAGAAAGTTTGAATACCGAACCAGATATGCCACCTGAATTGCGGAAAATCATGTTAGAAACTGCCCTGGGCGATGCCGATAGAATGCGGAAACTTGTGCAGGATTTCCTAACTCTTTCCCACTTAGAAAGCGGACGAGTTGCATGGAATGTAGAATCGCTAACCCTGCAAGAATGCGTGGATTTAGCCCTCAGCAGCGTTCGAGCTCGTGGTTACGACAAAAAGTTGCCGGAAATTATCGCCGAAGTATCCGCAGAATTGCCTTTAGTACAAGCCGACGGCGAGTGGTTGGTAGAATTGCTTTCCAAACTACTAGACAACGCTTGCAAATTCACCAAACCCCAAGGAAGCGTGACTGTTCGAGCTAAATGTAATGGTTATAGGATGGTGGAAGTGCTTGTAGCGGACACGGGGAGAGGAATAGAGGCGAATAGTTTAAAAGTAGTGTTCGATCGATTTTATCAAGAAGAAGGAGCTTTGCGGCGCAGTGCCGGCGGTACGGGTTTAGGATTAGCAATTTGCAAACAGATTGTGGCTGGCTGGGGAGGCAAAATTTGGGTAGATTCCCCAGGAAAAGACAAAGGAAGTGAATTTCATTTCACTATTCCTACTCTATAGAATCCATTTGAGATCTTGAGGGCAATCCCTCACAGCAGTCTATCGGCCCCAAAAGCTCTTTTTTGAGATCGTTCTGTTTAAACAAGGAGAGAACTAATGAAAATTCGGCAAATATTGCAAGAAAAACGAGCAGAAATTCTTCAACTTGCAGCCAAGCATGGCGCATTCAACGTGCGGATTTTTGGTTCCGTTGCGCGGGGAGAAGAACGGGAAGACAGCGACGTAGATTTTCTGGTAGAAATGGAAACAGAAAGGAGTTTATTAGACCGTATCGGACTGATCCAAGATTTAGAAGATTTCCTAGGTAAAAAAGTCGATGTTGCTAACGTTAAAGGATTGCGGGAAGCTTTTCGAGAACGTATACTCCGAGAGGCAATTTTCCTATGACCGACGACCTGATTTATTTAGCCGATATCCTTGAAAGGATAGAACGCATTGAAAACTACACTCAAGGGGGGAAAGTAGATTTTTTTCAATCTCCTTTGATTCAAGATGGAGTTATTCGCAGTTTTGAAGTCATCGGAGAAGCTGTTAAGAGACTTTCTCCTGAACTAAGACAAACATACTCCGAAATCCCCTGGCGTAAAATAGCTGGTTTCCGAGATGTCCTCATTCACGATTACATCGGAGTCGATTTAACAGAAGTTTGGAACGCAGTAGAACGAAACTTGCCTGAATTAAAACAACAAATTTTAACAATTTCCCAGGATTTCCGATCGTCAAGACATGAGAATTAAATAATTACGTCAAAATTCATATTACCCACCGCCACGACGCGGCTTGAGAAACACCATACACTAAATAGGAATACTAATTACAAACTCTGTTCCTTTCCCTAGGGATGAAAAACATTCCAAAGTCCCCCCATGTTTTTCAGTTACTATCTGATGACAAATTGACAATCCCAATCCCGTCCCGTCGCCTTCTGCTTTCGTTGTAAAAAATGGAGTAAACAATTTTTCGATCACACTTTCCGGCATTCCCTGCCCGTTGTCAGCGATCCGAATCACCAGGGTGTCCATTATTTGCTGTTCTTTCTGGCAAACACCCAAAGTAGAAATTGTAATTGTATTGGGATTTTTATCAATTTTTGCATAAGTTTTGCCCGCATTAAATTCATCCAAAGCATCGATCGCATTAGCAATCAAGTTCATAAATACTTGATTCATTTGTCCCGGATAGCAGCGTAATTTTGGTAACTCACCGTAATATTTAATGATTTTAATTGCCGGTCGAGCCTGATTTGCTTTGAGTCGGTGAGACAAAATCATCAAAGTAGTTTCAATTCCTTCGTGAATATCAACTGCTCTTTTTTCAGCAGTGTCGGTGCGGGAGTAGTTGCGGAGGGATTGCATGATATCGCGAATGCGATCGATTCCCAATTTCATTGATGCAGTTGTTTTGGGCAAATCTTCTAATAAGAATTCTAGTTCGATCGACTCAATTTCATCTTCAATTTTTTGTCCGGGTTCGGGAAAGTTTTCTTGATAAAGATTGAGCAAATTAATCAAATCACCAACATATTCTTGAACATGGTGCAAATTCCCAGAAATGAAACCAACGGGATTGTTCACTTCGTGAGCAACTCCAGCAACCAGTTGTCCGAGTTGAGATATTTTTTCAGTTTGAACTAATTGTGCTTGAGTTTGTTGCAGTTCAATCACTGCGGCTTCTAACTGACGAGATTTTTCTTGTTCGCCAGCGTAGAGACGGGCATTTTCAATGGCAATTGCTGCCTGTGCTGTCAATATTTGCAACAGTTTCAATCGTTCGCTAGTAAACGCCCCCGCCACCAGATTATTTTCTAAATAAACTACACCCATCGACTTTCCTTGATAGAGAATAGGGGCGCACAAAATCGACTTTGGTTGAGTATTTTGAATGTAGAGATCCGATTGATAAATTGTTTGTTTGGCTGCATCTGTCAAGATCAGCGGTTGCTGAGTCATCGCTACATATTGAATTACAGAAATAGGAAGATCTGAACTATTTGTTAGCAAAGTTGATGGTTGAAATATGCTTGAATTGTGCTTGTTAGTATCCAGCACTTCAATGCACAGTTGCCCATCTTGTTCTAGAATAATAGAGCCTTTTTGGGCCCCGGCATTTTCTAAAATAATATAGAGCAGTTTTTTTAACAATTTTTCTAAGACAATTTCACTAGAAATTGTCTGGGAGGCTTTCATTACTGTTCCTAAATCCAAAATGTTGGCATCGGCGGAGGTACTCGCAGTTGTAGTCACGGTTATTTGACGATCGCAGATTTTTTGAAACCAATCTGGATGAGATTGTTCTAATTGATTAACTTTGGCGGTTGCACCCCATTGGAGATAGCAAAAACGGGCATCATTGAGATATATTTTGGCTGAATTGTACCGATTTTGTGCTAAATAAAATCGAGTAGCTAGTTCGTTTGCTAGGGCAGCATTTTGGATAAAGCCATTTTCGATCGCAGAGGCGATTGACTGGTCATAATATTCTGCTGCTGCATAGTTATTTCCTGACAACCGCGCTATTTCTGCCTGAATTAATAAATATTTGTGCTGATAGTTAGCAGGGGAATGTTTCGCCAAATCTCGAAATTCTTCCAGGCTGATGTTGAGTTTTTCTCGGTATAGTTTACGATCGCTATCGCTGGCATTTGTAAAAGCAGAAGCTAGGGCGATAGCGTGATGGAAACGAAAAACCGGATTGACAAAATGACCGGCACCACCTTTCAAAAACTCCGCGCCAGCTAGAGCATATTCTAACGCTAGATTGACCTCACCAAACCAGTTAGCAACAGTCAGTCTGTAAAGATAAATTACAAAAATGGTAGTCAGATCTGCCGAGGATTCAGCAGATTTTAAAAGCGCTTCATCATCAATAAAAGTTTGAGGTATCTGGGCGGCTTCTAAGGTGCAGGTAAGTTGGGCGATCGCATTTTTGTTCAGCAAGTGATAGGCTAACATATTGCGATCTATTTTTGACAACACAGGGATAAATTTATCAGCAATTTCTGTAGATTTTTGTAGCGATTCGTTGCCAAAAAAGCTGACCCATAAATAATTAATGGAAGCATAACCAGACCACTGGTAAGCACCTGTTTCTATGCCGCTGTTAAAGGCTTTCAGCATAAAAGACTTGCACTCATCTATATATTGAATGTAATGCAAGGTTAAAGCCCCCCACATATGGAAAATACAAGGGCCTAACTCTTTAATATTCCAACGTTCGTAGAGATTTAGCGATAGTTGTCCCGCTGCACAGCCAGCCTCTATTTCGCGATATTTTGTGATTAAAGTAAAGGCATACAAAGTGTAACCAAATGCGGAAATTCGGCAATTGCCGTACTCAATACTCGCTTGCACAAACTTCATGGCGCAGAGAAATTGAGCGTTGGGATTGGTAAAATAGGCAATGGGGAAAAGTTCTTTCAAAATCCGGTGGGCTGCGAGTAGCAGCGGATCGGTGAGTGTGGGTAAATCTGCCAAATCGGCGATCGATCCACCAATCATCGCTTTTGTCTTTGCTAATTCACTCGCTAAAAAATCATCATCCGGGTACGCTTCAAACTCCATACCCAAAGATTGTAATGTTTCAACACCCAGGTTATAAGCGGCAGATAAATCATTTTTCATCCGCAGACAAGTCATTTTTAATTCATTAACTAAGCACTGTTCCAACAGAGTATGAGTCTTAGGAATAATCCTGTCAAAAATTGCTAAAGCTTCATCATTATTGCCATTCAAATATTCCGCTTCACCCAGATTTAAAGAGAGCGCAAAACTCAAGGGATAATTCTCCTCCCAACTTGGGGCTGGTAAAGTGTTGCACCCAGTTTGAAAAAAAGTCTTTGCAGCTTCAAAAGCCGAAGCTGCTTTAGCCATTTTACCTGCTTGTAAATTTAATTTTGCTAACTCATAAAGTTCTTCATAATTAGCAATCAACCCGCGAGCCAAGTTCAAATGATTGACAATATCAAAGATTTTTTCTTGGCGTTCAGCTTCATTGGTACTCTGCAACAACAAACGTCCTAACTTCAAATGAACTGGTTTTTTCTGGGCATCAGGAATCATGAGGTAAGCGGCTTGTTGCACTCGATCGTGCAAGAACTTGTAGCGCACTTTTCCGGCTATTTTGCCCAATTTTTCCAATTCCTGCGGCTCCAATACTTGCGGTAGTCGATAGGTGTTATCTACAGGCAAAATCAACCCTACTTGCAGTGCTTCCCACAAATCTTGTGCTGTTTCAGTCAAAGATTCTTCGCTGGCGATCGACAAAATATCCAAAGTAAATTGATGGTCTATGCAAGCGGCTAATTGTAAAACTCTTTGAGTTGCAATTGACAATTTTTGAATTTTTTTCACCATCAAAACAACAACATTTTCGGAAATTTTCTGCTGCTGAATTTGTTGAATATTCCACTGCCATTCATCCGATTCTGGATGAAATTTTAGGAAGTTTTCTTGATACAAAGACCTCAATAATTGTTTGAGAAAAAAAGGATTTCCGGCGGTTTTGTCTAACAATAATTTTCCGAGAATTGCAGCTTTATTGACTGAACAATTCAGAGTTTCAGACACTAATTGATTGACCTCAGAAATTGCTAAGGGTTTCACTGCTATTTCTGTCATCGGAATTCCTGTTGTCCGAATTGCCTCATTTGCTAGCATCAAGGGATGCGTTGGACTGACTTCATTATCCCGATAGGCGTTAATCACTAGGAAATAAGGGTTTTTTGCCATGCAATTGTGTTGATACATATTGACTGTTCCAGCATCTATCCACTGACAGTCGTCGAGAAATAGTACCAAGGGATGTTCGGCAGTTGCTATGGCGTGGATTAAATTTTGCATGACTCGGTTGAAGCGGTTTTGAGATTCAATAGCACCGAGTTCGGGTACGGGAGGTTGCGGGCCTAAAATTAACTCTAATTCGGGGATGGCATCGATCGCAATTTGAGCATTTACATCCAAAGCGTTTAGGAGTGTTGCTCGCCATTGTGCTAACTGAGTTGGGCTTGACATTAAAATTTGATTTACCAAACTCCTCATGGCTTGATTGAAAGAAGCGTAGGGAATATTGCGCTTAAATTGGTCAAATTTACCAGAGATAAAATAGCCGCGCTGTCTGGTTAAATCGCGAATAATTTCATGGACTAATGCTGATTTGCCAATGCCTGAATATCCCGATACTAGGACTATTTCACTGCCGCCTTTGCTAACTCGATCGAATATTTGTAATAGTTGTTCTACTTGTTTTTCACGTCCGTAAAGTCTTTGGGGAATCGACAACTGGCTCATGGCATCGAGTTGGCCGGGGATCAAGTCGGAAATTAGACCCTGACTTTGAATTTGATTTTGGCACTGTTCTAAATCTGCTAACAATCCTGTGGCGCTTTGATACCGATCTTCGGCATTTTTTGCCATGAGTTTTTCGACAATTTGTGCTATAATGGGGGGGATTTTAGGGTTTAATTCAAGAATTGGCACGGGTTGTTTGGCAATGTGACAGTGTACCAGTTCTAAGGGTTCGCTGCTCTGAAATGGTAATTGTTTTGTCAGCAGTTCGTAAAAGGTGACACCTAGAGAATAGAAATCGCTGCGGTAGTCTAGGTCTCGATTCATGCGCCCAGTTTGTTCTGGGGACATATAGGCGAGGGTTCCTTCTAGTCGATCGGGATTTTTTAAGTTTTGCTGTTCTTGATTTAACCGCGAAGCGATGCTAAAGTCCGTGAGTTTTACTTGCTCAGTTTCAGGATTGATGATAATATTTGCAGGTTTGATATCTTTGTGAATAATTTGCTGTTGGTGAAGGGATATTAAAGCTTTTGCCAAGGACACGGCAATATTGAGAAACTGGGTGATTGAGAATTCGCAATCCTTGGCTGGTAATGCTATGTTTGCGATTTTTTGACGTTCAGGATTTGAGGGATATCCTAGGCTTGTCATCCATTTTCTCAGCGATCGCCCTCCAAGATCTTCTAAGATTAATAATAAGCAATTTTGATGATTTTCGATTCCATAGACTTTGATGATATACTGAGAGTCGAGATGTTGAGTAATTTGATATTCGTGCTTGAGTCTGGCGATCTGGTCTAGGGTGGGACAGTCGGTGTTTAAAACTTTGAGAATGACAAACTGTCTGTCGGCTGTCGATACTGCCCGATAGATAACTGTGTGAGCTCCTTGGTGGATGAGTTCTTGCAGCTCATAACCAGAAAATCCTGCAACTGGCAGCATGGGTTGTCCTTTTCAAGTTGATAAATCACGTCCTTATTCTAGGATGCCACATATTCAGCAAAGTTGAATGAGGGGCGATCGGCTGGTCAATCGATTTGAGATTTGAGATTTGAGATGGGAAATGGCAAATTACAAATTATCAGAAAATGTCGATCGCCAAAAAACTGTTAACTTTCCTTACAATTTCGACAGTAGGGTAACAGTCAGGTGATAGGATGCCTGAAAAATCCTTTGGATATATCTATGGCAGAAGAACTCACTGGACAACCCCCTATTTTCGGCGGCAGCACCGGCGGCTTGCTGACTAAGGCCCTAGTTGAAGAGAAATACGCGATCACTTGGACTAGCCCCAAGGAACAGGTGTTTGAAATGCCGACTGGCGGCGCTGCAATCATGCGTCAAGGCGACAACCTGCTGTATCTGCCCCGGAAGGAGCAGTGTATCGCTTTGGGCGGCCAACAACTGCGGTCTAAGTTCAAAATCACGAACTACAAGATTTACCGTGTATTTCCCGACGGTTCTAATGAGTACCTGCATCCCAAGGATGGCGTGTTCCCTGAGAAGGTGAACGAAGGTCGTGCGTACAACGGTAAGATTGACCGCAATATTGGCAGCAATCCTAATCCGATCAAGGTGAAGTTCACCGGTAAAAAGACCTACGAAGTTTAGGTTTCGATCTAATTGCTGGGCTGGTTCGGGGAGTATTTCCTGAAAAGCTCAGCTTGCATTTTCTGGTTTGTAGTAGCGCTTGGGCGGGGGAGGGTCAACCTACAGCGCCCAAGCGCAACTGCAAACTTCCCATCTAATTAAAAATTAATAATTATCAAAAATGAAGGTGGAAATCAGGCGAGCAACTCCTGCGGATGTTGATGCTTGTGCTCGGATTAATTATGAAGCTTTTAAGGGTGTTTCCGATCGCCATCAGTTCCCTACAGATTTTCCGACGCTGGATTTGGCAACAGAAATCACCGATATTTTAATCAACAGCCCGTCGTATTTTGACATTGTAGCTGAAAGCGAAGGCTCGGTTGTGGGCTGCGGTTTTATGGACGAACAGAACCCGATTCGCGGCATTGGGCCAGTTAGTGTCGATCGCACTTTTCAAGGAAAAGGAACCGGAAGAGAAATCATGAAAGCCTTACTGGAACAGGGACAGGAGGCTGTCGGCATTCGCCTAGTTCAGGAATCTTTTAACTTGGCATCCCTGTCACTATACATTTCTCTGGGTTTTGAGGTGAAGGAACCTTTGGTATTGATGGAGGGGAAATTTCGCAGTCAGCCCCAGTATGGGTTTGAGGTGCGGCCGCTCAGGAGTGAAGATGTTGACGAATGTCAGGCTTTGTGTAATAGAGTGTATGGGTGCGATCGCACTTCCGAGATAGAATACGCCCTGAATAACCTTTCTCCCTTAGTTGCCACCAAACAAGGTCGGATTGTGGCCTATACTTGTGCGGTGTCTGCTTTCGGCCACAGCGTCGCCGAAACTGAAGCGGCTATGCAGGCTTTACTGTTGGGTGCTGCTGCGTATAGTCCCGGAGAAGTGCTTTGTTTCCACTTACCGGTGCGTTATGCAAGCTTGTTTCGCTGGTGTTTGCAAGAGGGGCTGCGCGGGCTCAAGCCCCTGGCGGTGATGGCAGTTGGCGAGTATCAGCAGCCTGCGGGATGTTGCTTTCCGTCCTATCTTTATTGATTGTATAGCTAAGTTATATATATGATATTTCCAGATTTCTCACAATTCTCCGAACTGGCGAAACAAGGCAATTTTGTGCCGGTGTATCAAGAATGGGTGGCTGATTTAGATACGCCAGTTTCTGCGTGGTATCGGGTATGTGCCGATCAACCTTACAATTTTCTGCTGGAGTCGGTGGAAGGTGGGGAGAAAGTTGGGCGTTATAGTTTGTTAGGGTGCGATCCGCTGTGGATTTTGGAGGCTAAGGGCGATCGAACAACTCAAGTTTACCGCGACGGTTCCCAAAAAGTATTTACGGGCGATCCATTTGCGGCTTTGACTGAGTGTTTGGAACCTTACAAACCGGTGAAATTGCCACAGTTACCGCCGGGAATTGGCGGGTTATTTGGTTTTTGGGGTTATGAGTTAATTAAGTGGATTGAGCCGCGTGTTCCTGTGTATCCGGCGGGGGAAAAAGATTTGCCCGATGGGTTGTGGATGCAGGTTGATAATTTGCTGATTTTCGACCAGGTGAAGCGGAAAATTTGGGCGGTGGCTTATGCGGATTTGCGGGATGTTGGGGTTGATTTAGCTGAGGCTTATCAGCAAGCGTGCGATCGGGTTTCTCACTTAGTCGATCGGCTGAAATCGCCACTTTCTGCGGCAATCTACTCTCATAGAATGGACTCCTCCCAATAACTGGCAAGGTGCCCGTTCCACAACCGGAAATACAGAAACAGAATTGGCTTATACCAGCAATACTACTCCAGAAAAGTATTGTGCCAATGTCATAAAAGCTAAGGATTATATCAAAGCAGGAGATATTTTTCAAGTAGTTATTTCCCAGCGTTTGGAATCTGAATACAGCGGCGATCCTTTTGCACTTTATCGCTCTTTGCGTTTGATTAATCCTTCTCCGTACATGGCTTATTTCAATTTCGGAGATTGGCAGATTATCGGTTCGAGTCCAGAGATTATGGTGAAGGCGGAAAACACGCCAGATGGCAAGAGAATCGCAACTTTGCGCCCGATCGCCGGGACTCGCCGCCGGGGTAAAACTCCCCAAGAAGATGATGCTTTGGCGGCTGAATTGTTGCAAGATCCGAAGGAAATTGCCGAACACGTCATGTTAGTTGATTTGGGCAGAAATGACTTAGGCAGAGTTTGCCGCAGCGGTACGGTAAAAGTTGATGAATTAATGGGAATTGAGCGTTATTCTCATGTAATGCACATTGTGAGCAATGTGGTGGGAGAATTGGCTGAGGATAAGACGGCTTGGGATTTGTTGAAAGCTGGTTTTCCTGCGGGTACGGTTAGCGGTGCTCCGAAGATTCGGGCGATGGAAATTGTGCACGAGTTGGAAGGTTGCCGCCGGGGCCCGTATTCTGGGGTTTATGGGTATTATGATTTTGAGGGACAATTGAATAGTGCGATCGCAATTCGGACTATGGTTGTTCGTTCTTTAGGTGATGATAAACATTCGGTTTCTGT
The DNA here is from genome assembly GCA_042408215.1 of Microcoleus sp. Classification (GTDB taxonomy): domain Bacteria; phylum Cyanobacteriota; class Cyanobacteriia; order Cyanobacteriales; family Microcoleaceae; genus Microcoleus. Next base: position 164,944 of record JAYFMW010000007.1, read on the forward strand.
GCAAGCCGGTGCTGGTTTGGTGGCTGATTCTAACCCGGAAATGGAATATGAGGAAACTCTTAATAAAGCGAGGGGGATGTTGGAGGCCATTCGCTGTTTGAAATAGGGAATTAGGGCATTGGGCATTGGGCATTGGGCATTGGCGAGGCGGAGCCTCTGGATCTGCGTTACTAGGCAGAGCCTGGTAACGAGAAAACGACAAATCAGGAGACGGCAGTGCCCATAGGTGTCAACTTAAGGCTGAAACTCTTGAGAAATCTGGGTTTTATCCCAAGTCTAGATCCCCCTAAATCCCCCTTAAGAAGGGGGACTTTGAGAAGACTCCTGTCCCCCCCTTTTTAAGGGGGGCTAGGGGGGATCTAGATTTAATCGTCAAACAGCAGTCTCTGATTGGGTTTGACCTTAAGTTGACACTAATGGGCTCTTGGCAGTGTCCCTACAAGATTATTTGGGAGTAGGGAAACGGCATTGCCGTGTCCGACTTTGCTGACCATTTACCAAAAACATAATTATGAATTTTTACATAGTTGACGTGTTTGCCGAGTCAAAATATGCTGGCAACCAGCTAGCCGTATTTTGCGGTGCGGGAGTTGCTGAGCTATCTGAGGCCCAAATGCTGATGATAGCAAGGGAAATCAATTATTCGGAAACCACATTTGTGCGATCGGCCGAAATGCAAAACGGCGGCTACGACGTGCGGATATTCACCCCCAAAAAGGAATTACCCTTTGCCGGTCATCCCACATTAGGAACAGCATTCGTTTTGCAACAAGAAATTATCAAAAAACTTGTAGAACAAGTTATTTTAAATCTAGCAGTCGGTCAAATTCCAGTTACTTTCAACTATCACAATGAAGCCGCAGATATTTTATGGATGCGACAAAATCCGCCTAAATTTGGTCAAGTTTTATCAGCCGAAAGTCTCGCAAACGTGCTGAATTTAGAAGTCGATGAAATTGATTCTAGATTCCCAATTCAAGAAGTTTCTACGGGAGTACCGTTTATCATTGTACCATTAAAAACTCTCGCATCCCTCAAAAAAGCTCAAGTCAACTTAGATAAATATTTTGAGCTGATTGAGACAACAGAAGCCAAAGAAATTTTGATATTTTGTCCAGAGACTTACAATGATATTAATGACTTGAGCGTGCGAGTCTTTGCCCATTCTTTAGGAATTCCCGAAGATCCGGCCACCGGGAGTGCAAATGGCTGTTTGGCTGGATATTTGGTAGAATATGCTGATTATGGCGCAGAAAAGATTGATGTGAGAGTCGAGCAGGGTTATGAGATTAATAGACCTTCTTTGCTGTTGTTGCAAGCTCAAAGAAATCAAGGTAAAATAGAAGTGTTGGTAGGCGGAAAAGTGGTGATGGTTGCTAAGGGGGAATTTGTGTAGAATCCGCAAATCAAATAATCGTAAATACCTGTAGGGGCGGGTTTTACCAACCATAATGGTCAAAAACCAACAATCTTGTAAACCCGCCCCGGCCGCAACTTCTGTGCATAACTTCTGTTAATATGAGCTAGCTCATATTCATTAATCCGCGTTAGTGGGATAATGAAAGTGTCATCTTTACCAGATACTTTCCGATGCTAGAAACATTTTCTCGGTGTTTAAATTTATCCCCTGAAGCTTCAGAAGCCCTGCTTTCACTTCCATTAACCACTGTGCTCGATTCACCGGAGCTCAGTCAACTGTTGGGAAGTCTCGATACTAATTTACTCAAAGAAAGCTTACCTACTGCTGGGGCAGTTTTAGCCCAACATCTCCCACCTTTTTACGACTGGTTGCAAACTGAACTAGGCATTGAAAAAGTCCCTGACAGTCCCGATCATACTACTAAATGGGTAGTCGGTTTTTTGAGAAATCAAGAAAGTTTAACTCGTTTAGTTGAGTTGCACAAATCGATTCCTAGACCGGCATTAGAACGATCGATTCCTCGTTTGGTTGGTATATTTAAGGATGTGACACCCCTTGAACTTAAGCAAGAATGGGAAAAAGCGGTTGCAGCACTTTGTTTGGTACTCGCCGTAGCAGCCCGCGAAAATCAGCCATCGGCGGTATGAAGGGATTTGGTGCGAGTTTAGGTAAAGCGGTTTTTTCGGAAAATTTGTAATTGAGTGCGATCGATCTGAACTACCACTGGTTTTCGCTTGTTTAGGACGATCGCATTATGTCTATTTAGCAAAATAAATTGAGCCAATAGTACCACCAATACTCGCCGTTTCCGAAACTTTCCTTCAAATCTGGCCCTTCGGACGATCGCCTCTTCTATTTTATACCACCAGTTTTCACCTTTCTCGGAAATTACAAAAATTGTTCCGGGGATATAATCGCCTCCATTTGCCCAGAAAGCATACCTTTCGCCTAAAGTAAAGTAATGAAAAACATTAGTAGCTGTAGAAGTCTTCGCTAACTTTTCACAAACGCCCAAAGCATTAAAAGTGACAGTCGATCGAATATAATCTGGGTATTTTGCTACTATTTGTTGAGCGACTTTCCCGCCCAAACTTTCTCCGATGACATCCGCCGGATTCCCCCTGGCCAATTGCTGCTTAATCCAATCAATAGCACCCACAGTTTCCGCCGATTTCAACTGCCGCCTGAAACTGGCAATAAACACATCTGGCGTATCTTCCAAAACGCGATCGAAAGGATACCACGAACCGTACCCGCGAATCACCAAAACCGGTGGATGATTAATAGAAACAGGAACTCTACCTTCAGCATAAAAACCCGTATCAGGACGTTCAAACACTTTTTCTACTAGATAATCATGTATAATTTCCCCCTCTTTGTGCCGAATATAAATTGAAGGATTACTGGGTTTGAAAGTATCGTGCAGTTGAGGTTTAGCAAACTTTTCGTAGATGGCATCTAACGAATGTCTTCCCGTTTGAGAATCGACAAAATCCGATTTGGTTGTTTTCATTATTTGCTAGGGGCGGGTTTTACCAACAATATTTAATGAATACAAACAATCTACATCAACCAGCCCCCACACAACGAATAATCTCAATCAACTTTTACTTAGATCAAATGCGAAAAATGTACGCAGGGATTTACCCTTGGGCGAGGGCGGGTTTTAGAGATTGTCAATTATTGGCAAATATTGTAGGTAAAACCCGCCCCTACTATGCGAAAACAGTGCCCGATCGACTTTTACAGAACTCGCAGAATGCTCGCAATACTATGGATTGATTCCATCGCCCTAATTTCATCAATAGCCTGTTGGAAATCACCTTCGCTAACATCATAAGTCACGACCACAATTTCTGCTAAATCGCCGTGAATTCCCGTCTGCACAACAGATTCTAAACTAACTTTGCGATCGCCGAAACAAGTGCCGAGTTTACCAATTACGCCCGGATGATCCAGCGTCAGAAACCGAGCGTAAAATCGCGTTACAAGTGCCTGCATTTCTGCAATTTTGCAGTAGTGTTGGTGAGTGCAACTCAGCAAAGGATGGGGAATAGGAACAGTTTCGGTTTTCAGAATAGCCGCAATATTCATTATGTCCGATACTACCGCGCTAGCTGTGGGCCCCGCACCGGCACCGCGCCCGTACAACATCAATTGTCCGATCGGCTCTCCTTCTACTAAAATTGCATTGTAAACACCATTGACACTCGCCAGCGGATGAGTTTTCGGGACCAAGGTAGGATGCACTCTAATTGAAAGCATTTCTGTATCAAGTGTTGACTTGATATCTTGAGCAATAGCTAGCAATTTAATCACAAATCCCAGCTTGTCTGCATAGTCAATATCAGCCGCACTAACTTGTCTGATACCTTCGCAGTAAACATCTTTTAAATTGATGCGTCCGCCAAAAGCTAGGGAAGCTAAAATAGCTATTTTATCCGCAGCATCTAATCCATCTACATCGGCTGTGGGGTCAGCTTCAGCATAACCTAATTCCTGTGCGTCGGCGAGCACTTCGGCAAAGTCTGCACCTTCTGTTTGCATCCGCGTCAGGATGTAATTAGTTGTGCCATTAACGATGCCGATGACTGTTTGAATGCGGTTTGCACCCAAGGATTGTTTGAGAGTTTGGATGACTGGAATGCCGCCGCCGACAGCAGCTTCTAACATTACATAAACGCCTTTTTCGTTGGCGGCATCGAAGATTTCGTTGCTGTAGCGGGCAATAACTGCTTTGTTGGCGGTGACAACGTGCTTGCCGCTAGCAATAGCTTGCAGAATGAGCGATCGCGCCGGTTCCAATCCCCCGATCAATTCTACTACAATATCAACTTCCGGGTCAGTGACGATCGCTTCCAGGTCAGTTGTCAGCACATTTTCTGGCAATTGTAAAGACCGAGTTCGAGAAATATCGCGCACACCCACCCGATAGATTTCCAATTCCTGCAACAGCGGATGACGGCCATCTGGGGAGAGCAAAATCTCTGCCGTTCCCGCGCCCACAGTACCTAAACCTAGCAAACCAATTTTGAAAGCCACGACTTTGACCCGTAAAAACTCAATTAACCTACAATCATTGTAAAATATTTTGGACTCAAGTATCTTAATTACTAGATATCTGTTGGAAAAATGCCGACAGTTACTATCACTTAATCAGTGAAATTAACAAAACCCACACTGAGACTATCACAATTGCCAGTTTTCCTTGCCTGATCAATTGCTGTTGATCTTGCTCCATTTTTTTTAACAACCGCTTCTGGTTTTCTTGGTGATGATATCTCTCAAGTTTAAACGCCACCTCGCGCCCTTCCTGAAGCTCGCGGCGCAGCTCTTTTAAACCCGCAGATCCCCCTATTTCCTTGATTAAAGACTCAAATAATGTATAAAGCTCATTTAACTCTAGTTTTTCTTGCAAAAATTTATTGTATGTACTCTCATTCTGTTCAGTTAGCTCACGAATTTCTTCCAATTGCGTCAGAGCTTCACTTTTCGCACGGGATATCCCCACCTCTATAACTTCTACGATTTCTGCTTTCGCCGTTTCTACACGGGATATCTCCACCTCAATAACTTCTGCGATTTCTGCTTTCGCTGTTTCCGCACGGGATATCTCTGGTTGAACTTCACTTGTCGCACGGGATATCTCTAGCTCAAATTCGCTTTTCGCACGGGATATCTCTAGCTCAAATTCGCTTTTCGCACGGGATATCTCTACCTCAATAACTTCTGCTATTTCCGCTTTCGCCTTTTCCGCACTGGATACATCTAGATCAACTTTTCTTACTTGCTCAAGCACCTTATTAGCTGCTGTGATACCCTCACTAATCTTTTTCGAGAGAAGATCGAGTTGACCGGCTATTTCAACATCACTTTGCATTTTCACAACTTACCTCCATTACAGTGACTTCATAATAAATTATTTCAGTCTATTTGTCTAACGCATCTGGAAAAGGGCGATCGAGCATAGCCTGACAGAGTAAAGATACCAAAGAGCCAGAACGATTGGCTATTTTATCAGAAAAAGGAAAATGTTTTGGTATAGGTTTCCCTATTTTCTCACGGACTCGCGCTGCTTCATAGACTAAATTTTTGTGTTCTAAATCTTTGGCGATACTTTCAACTAAACGTTTATATTCCTTCTCATTAGTATTTTGAAAACCAGACGCTTCCTCAACTGCTTGCCAAGAACAGTTCATTGCCCGTAACAGCAAACAGCGTAGAGAAATATTCTCAGACGTAACATTTTCTAACTCCTCTTTTAAAGAGTTAATGTAATTAGTATTATTTTCTAATTTCTTTGGCAAATTATTGTAATGCTTCTGCAATCTCTTGATTGCTTCTTGCTCCCATTTGTAAAGACTTTCAATTTTAACTTTAGCTAAAGTTAAAACAAAATAAGTATCTAAGTATGGATGCCCATTGTCACAGCCTTTCAGCAACTTTTCTTGAGTTTCTTGACGGTTATCTTTGAGCAGGCTTACGTCAACACCACTCGCAAATTCAGCGATCCAACTAGCAGCTTGTTCCGCATCAATAGTTTGGCAACATTCAAAGTAGTTCCTACCAATTCTCTCTAATTCTTCTGTAGTTGCTACCACTAATAAGCGATAACGAGGGCGCGTTAGCAATGTGTACCATTGAAAACTCTCTTCTAACCGAGATGTCCCATTATTCTCAAATATCCGAAAAGCTACGCAAGCATCAAACTCGCGTCCTTTAGCTTTTTCTGCATTCAAAATTTCTATACTACTGAATTCGTATTGATTCTCATCTGGATTAGTCCACAGAACTTTCACCTGGTTTGCTGACTGCTGAAGAAAATACCTTTCACCCTGTCCCTCTCCAGATGAGTTTACTCGCGAATTTAAAAGCCCTAAAAATTTTAAAGCTAACTCCGATGAAGGGTATTCTAGTAAGCGCACTTGCTCACCTTCTTCAACAGCATATTTAGGATCGCTTGGTTCGGGAAAATGTCGGCCACCATGCCTAGCATTATTGGCAAATTCTAAAAACTGATTGGCAAACTTTAAGATATGGCGTGAATTTCGATAATTGTACTTAAGTTCAATGGGCCGGCCTAACTGTAGTTGCCCCCAGTGAAAGTCTACGGGTTGAATTCTCTGATTTAAGTCTCCCAACAAGCAGAGAGAAGTTGAAGGTCTCTGGTTTTCCCAAGCTTCTCTTACAGCAATTAGAGCTTTTAACTGAGCTAACAAAAAATCTTGGGCTTCATCGACAATTAAAATAGTAGGCCGGTTTTGGTAAGGAGGGCGAGGCGGAGGAGATATAAGTTGAGTCGCAACATCAAAGTTACAGAGGCGATTCCCTAACCTCTCTAACCTTCTTGTCCACAATTCTGGTCTAATATTCTCAAGAATTTCAATACGTTCTCTATTTTCTTGGTAGATGGCATTTTTATCGTTGTTACCATTTTCCCGATCCAGAACAAAAGCTTGATATAGCAAAACATCTCGCGAACTAATATTTCCTAAATTGGGTGCTAAACCCTCGAATCTCACTAATTCTCGCAGAGCCGTTAATTCTTCCTCTGAAGTTGCTAGGCGAGCGCCCAATTCTGGATCTACTTCACGCACCCAATCAGGAAAGGTTCCAAGCCAAAAACCTTCGGGATTTTGCTCTTTTATCTTTTTGATCTCTGAGTAATTTTCCAAATCTTCACGCACTGCTGGAGGAACAATAAGCATTGTGTTCCACCCTCTATCGCGATGAAGTTCACAAGCTAGAAGAGCCGCACATACAGTTTTGCCTGTTCCGGGCGCACTCTGAACTAACCAATCTTTTGTAGACGGTATCCCATCCTGTCTCAACTCATCAAATGGCTGTTTTTGGTAACGGGTTGGCACCGGCGAGTAGCGATAATAGTTGGCATAAATAAATTTGTACCAAGGATCTCCTTCTTGGTTCCACTTAGGCTCTTTCAGTGGAATTTCATAAGCTGGATGATCTACTAGCGCGGTTCCTTGAGGTTTATTCAATTCTTCTATTGCCTCTATTTCCTCTATTTCCAGCGGATCTGTGCGATTGCGACTGTCAAACACCCTATCATAAACATCTCCTCGCAAACCAGCTTTAATCACTACAATATTGCCAGAATCTCGTTCCCAGATCACACGCAGTTGACCTTGACGAGTTCGCCACAGGTTTTCATATCCCTGTAAACTTCTAACATCTTGATGGCTGCCTTGGCTCAAACCACTGATAATCTGGTAAACTATCTTAAAATTGTCATAGGATAGTCTTTGTATCTCGCGAAAGGCTGCCCGAATAATTTTTACTGACATAGGCTACTTTCTGACCCTCGTATCCAGAATCTTGCATATCCTTATTATTTACTTATCATATAAATTTTGAGATTTATACTTTTGTAAGTAAACTTAATAAAACCTAGCAAACCAATTTTGAAAGCCACGACTTTGACCCGTAGAAACTCTAATCTACAATCATTGTATGCTAATCAAGCAATTTGTCATTTAACTAAACTCAATATACAGATCCCCGACTTCTTAAAGAAGTCGGGGATCTAACTTGGTATGACAATTCAAACTTCTGTATCGATATCTACCCCCATTTCTCGGAGTCGCTGGGCTAATCTTTCGACTTGCTGTTCTAGCTGCTGTCGCTGTGCTTGTTCTTCTCGAATTAAATCTTCTACTAGCGGCCCAGAGAGCACTTCATTCACCGATAAAATAAATTCAGCGAACTGTACAGACTGAACCTGCTGTCCCGGCAAAAATTCCTGGTGAGAATAACTGCCTTCATTGTCGGGACGGCTACACACTCGTATTTTGAGTAGATTGGGGTCTACAATCCAATATTCAGGGATATCAATCAAGTCATATTCTGCCCGTTTGCGAATGTAGTCGTCCCGCCAATTTTGACTGGTAACTTCTATCACTAACAGCGGTTTTTCTTCAAAGTCCAGGACTGCGGAACCAGATTGCGCGCAGACTTGTTCCCAAAGACTCTGAGTGCAAATCACCACATCAGGAACACGGGAAGAGTTTTCCTCGGTTCGGACTGCGGTAGTAACAACTGCAACTAGCGGTAGGTTGTGTGCTGCAAAGAAGCGCCGGAACTGGTAAACCAAAAATTCAATTATTTTGATATGTATGGCTGTGGGTGTTGGCATTTCGATGATATGTCCCCGATATAATTCATAACAAACACCTGATTCTCCCTGATAGTTCAGATACTCTTCAAAGGTCAGTTTTTGGGTAGAAATTAGGGTCATGTAAATTATCTCCCTTTTTCGGTGAGCTTGCTTTATATTTTACACTTTATTTCTTAGTCCCTCTCGGCTGGGACGAAAGTTTGTATAGTAGCGGTTTCAACCGCCGAATGAGCCAAGGGGGTAATGAACCAAAATTTAGTCTTACACCTCTTTAAAACAATTATAGGGCGAGCCATGCCCACCCTACAACTCAGATTAAATCACCCTACACATTAATAGGTTTCAACGTGCCAGCGATGGTCTTTTTTCAATTGTTTTTGATAGGCCGCCCAATCGACACCGAACTTGCCAGCCGCCGCCGACATTCCCTGATCAATTCCACCTTCCATCCCCTTCAAACCGCAGATGTATGTGTGAGTATTCGGCTTTTGATTTAACTCCCACAGTTCATCAGCGTTCTCTTGAATCCGATTTTGAATGTACATCTTGCCACCGTCAACATTCTTTTGCTCGCGGCTGATGGCATAGGTCAATCGGAAATTATCAGGGAATTCTGCCTGCAATTGCTCCAACTCTTCCTTATACAGAATGTTGGGAGTGTAAGCAACGCCAAAGAACAGCCAAGCTAAACCTTTGAATTTGTAACCTGGATTGTTCTCTTTAAACATCCGCCACAAATAAGCCCGGAAAGGAGCAATTCCTGTACCAGTAGCCATCATAATAATGGTGGCATCCTCATCGTCGGGCAACAACATTTCCTTGCCTACAGGGCCGGTGATTTTGACATCAGCCCCCGGTTCTAAACCGGTCAGAAAAGTCGAACAAACACCAAAGACTTGTTCACCTGTTTCTGGGCTTTTGTACTCTAGCCTGCGGACGCACAGAGAGACTGTTTTGTCATCTACATCGTCTCCGTGACGGGTGGAGGCGATCGAATAAAGCCGAATTTTGTGAGGTTTGCCGTTCTTATCAGTGCCATCTGGAATAATGCCAATACTTTGACCTTCCAGATAGTGCAAATTACCTCCAGAAATATCAAATTTGACGTGGCGGACAGTGCCGTCGCCGCCTTCTCTGACCAATTCTTCTGTAGAGATGCACTTGCCAATATAGGGATTGGCGGGCTTGTAGAGGTTAACTGGAACCTGAACCTTTTCCTTTGCTTGGGTCATGGGCTGAGTTTTTTCTCCAGATTTCTGACTCTGTTCCCCTTGTTCTGGTGCGACAGTGCCATTAGTTTCGGGAGCGCCATTTAAAGGTCGAATGCTGACAATTTTGCCACCCATGCGAAGAATCCTTCGCATTTCCTGATTCATGCGATCGTAGGGGACGGCGATAAACACGCTGCCACTACGACGAATCGGGTTACTTGTTTGGTCAGTTTCGCAGCTCTGACGCATACCCTCGACTTCGTAGACAAAGACGCGACTGCCTGATACTGAGCTAGCCACAACACCAGATATGCTTGGGCTGTACATTTGTTGCTTTTCCTTCACGATACAGAGTTATCAAGATAGAGAATGTGACCGTAGACTCAATTTACTTTTTTCTTAAGGTCATCTGGACTAATTGGTCGCGTTAGTCTTTCACCCTCGCCTAGGGGCGGGCGTGTTAAGTTTTGGTCGATCGCGTCTCCAATTCCCAATTAGCCGAACACAACGCGAACCTCGCCCGGCTGCGTTCAGGTGTTGACCTATAGCTATTGTTGTCTGCGTACTGCGACTATTTTACCCGATCGAGGGTGCAGCCCCGATAAGTCGTTTTGATTGGCGGCCGGTGATGGAGTAAGGCATCGGGCCAAAAAGATCTCCTATTGACGTTGAGCTTGTAGTGGGCGATCGCATTCTGGTAAGATTAACCACTAAAGTTGGTCTTATAAAACTTTATTAAGTTTATAAGCATTAGTTAGCACTGGTAGTATCCTGTAATTAAGAGGCCAAATGAAACTACCTGACTACTGGTTTGTTAATTAATGCCGATGTCAATGGGTCTTACAAGATCATGAGAAAAGCAATCCCAAATGCCTTGTGCGATGGGATAGGGAGCTGCGTAGTTCAGCCCAGGCGGGTCAATCCGCTCGAAGTAAAAAAGAAAGGGGAGGGACTTCAAGCCTCCCATGTCATGCAATAGATGACTATACTTTTACAAGCTATTAATTACTTGCCTTGAAGATTGCTTGGGTCTTTCAGAGCAGGCAGTCAACGGACTGCTGTATGCTGGTTTTGCTAGATCCGATCGGGTAGCAAAGCCACATCAAGCCCGCTGGTAGCTACCTGTGGGCTGAAATTTTGTGGAATCTACACTTGAGTTAGTAAACAGTGATTTTTTTAGAGGGAAACTATGACCAGTAAGCCGGATCGCGTGGTTTTAATTGGCGTTGCTGGAGACTCCGGGTGCGGAAAATCTACCTTTTTGCGCCGATTGACAGATTTGTTCGGGGAAGATTTCGTTACCGTCATCTGCCTTGACGACTATCATTGTCTCGATCGCAAACAGCGCAAAGAAACAGGAATTACCGCCCTTGACCCCAGAGCGAACAATTTCGACCTGATGTACGAGCAGATGAAAGCCCTCAAAGAAGGTCGGGGAATAGACAAGCCGATTTACAACCACGAAACCGGTCTGCTCGATCCTCCTGAGCGGGTAGAGCCGAATCATGTGATTGTGATTGAGGGATTGCACCCCCTTTACGACGAGCGAGTGCGATCGCTCCTCGACTTCAGCGTCTACCTAGACATCAGCGACGAAGTAAAAATTGCTTGGAAAATCCAGCGCGACATGGCGGAACGGGGCCACCGTTACGAAGACGTGCTGTTTGCGATCAACGCTCGCAAACCAGACTTTACGGCTTACATCGACCCGCAAAAGCAATATGCTGATGTGGTAATTCAAGTATTGCCGACCAATTTAATTAAGGATGACAAAGAGCGGAAGGTTCTGCGCGTGCAGATGATCCAGCGCGAAGGCATCGCCAACTTTGAGCCCGCATATTTGTTTGACGAAGGTTCAACAATCAACTGGGTGCCTTGCGGCCGCAAACTGACTTGTTCCTATCCAGGAATTAAGATGTATTACGGGCCTGACGCTTTCTACGGCCACGAAGTCTCGATTTTGGAAGTAGACGGCCAGTTTGAAAATCTCGAAGAAGTTATTTACATTGAAAACCATTTGAGCAAGACTTCTGCGAAGTATCAAGGCGAGTTGACTCACCTATTGCTTCAGCACCGTGAATATCCTGGTTCTAATAATGGAACTGGTTTGTTCCAAGTGTTAGTCGGATTGAAGATGCGGGCGACTTACGAGAAGTTGACTGCAAAAGAAGCGAAAGTGGCTGTTAGTGTTTAGAACGCAGACATGAAAGATTTGGGAGGCGCAATTGCGCCTCTTTTTTTTTGGAGAAATGAACCGCTCCAGCGCCAGAGGGCGCAGAGAAGAGTTATACCAATTTAATGGGTCGTTGCATATATCTCGATCCCCCTCGCATCCCCCTTAATAAGGGAGTAGGGTGTGAGTAGGGGGTGACGAAAGAGCAGAATCTTGTTCCACACCCCCTACTCCCCTACTCCCCTTATTAAGGGGGGTTAGGGGGGATCAGATTCTATGCAGCCTCATAAAAAACTGGTATTAGGAGAGGATGTTTGAAGGTAGAGAGGTTAAGAAGGTTTTTCCGGCTTGATTTAGGTCGCTATTTAGGGAAAAGGTTAGACTGCGAACTTGGATATCGTCATTTTTTATGTTGAGTGGCTGTTGGAGGTTTTGCGGGTAGATGAGAATTGCATTTTGGCAGTTTAACGCATTGGCGTAGGCGACTATTTGATGAATGTCATTATTGGCTACTTTATCGGGAGCTTTGTATTTTGTATCGAGGACATAGTGGACTTTTTTTGTTGCAATATCGCAGAGGAGTAAGTCAATCCGATCGGAATAATTTTGGTCATGTCTGACTCGGTGTTGTTGTTTGACAAAAAAGCCTTTTGGTGTATTTGCGTTGAGCCATTCAGCGACAAATTGTTCATATAAATTGGCCATGTTTATCAGAAAAGGGAGCATTTCGCGATCGCCTGTTTCGTGACTTGGCCCTGTATTCTCCAGAAAGAAGCGACATAAGGCGTGTAAAAGTTGATAATCTTGATTTAAACGGTGATAATTTCTATCAATACAAGCTTGTGCTGTAAAAGATTTTATGGTAACAACTCCTTGGAGTGTGTGAAAGGCTTTTCGCACCGTCGATGAGACTGATTCGCCACACAAACCGCTACGGCCAATTATGAATAGTGTCCAAGCCAGAATTTGATTATCTTCGATATCGCCTGTTTGTTCGTTGTAGTGACATTTTAGTTTAACATCCCAAGGTTTTTGAAGAGCCGACCGCAAATCGACGCGGCCGCGAATGTAGGCGAGTCTTTCTGTTTTGGATAAGTAATCGCGATATAATCCTTTGCGACAGCGTTCGAGAATTTTTTGGGCAAGAATGTTAGCTAATCTTTCATAGGCTTGTTCTAAAAATTGGCACTGAATCTGTCCTTGGGGAAATTTTATCTTAAGTTTGTAGGCATATTCAAGCATTCCGAAGAAGTTGTTTATGGGAACCTTTGGGCGGATGAAAATGTGAAATTCTGGAGTAATTGGAATCTTGCCAACTATGCCTTTAGATGTTAATTTCCATTTATTGTTTGTGGTAAAATCGGGACGTTTTATCTCTATTTCTTTGGCATAATTTTGGTGTATTTTCTGTCCTACTGATTCGGGAATAAAATCTCGATCAAAGGTTGCTGATTGATATTCGATGAGTTTGATAATTCGGGGTGATTCTGGTTTCATAAGATGATCACTTGCTCAATTCGTCTTTGATTTTATCCCAGAGAAAATCATCCATTTTTTCCTGATTATCAAAGAAGTATTCTTCGAGGTATGGCTCAATTTCCATTTGCCAAATATCTTGGATATCTTCAACTAAGGTTTTTGTCAAAAAGAAGGAGATGCCTAGTTCATAGTGTTTGTTGTTAATTGCCCGATTGACATCTTCTAGAATACCAATTAATTTATCAACTAGAAAACCTGTTTCCTCTCTCTGGTGATACTGTCGCAGGACTTCATAGTTGGGATAGATGGGGATGAATGCGAAGCGGCGACGGAGTGCGTTATCGACTAAGGCAATAGAGCGGTCTGCGGTGTTCATTGTGCCGATGATGCGGACATTTGTAGGGATTCTGAATCGTTTGCCGCTGGCTAGTGTAATAAAGCGTTCAGTGTCTTGTCGGTCATCTAGGAGATACATTAACTCGCCAAAGACTTGAGAGAGATTGGCGCGATTAATTTCATCAATAATGAGAACGCAAGTATCTTGACAAGACTCAGCTTTTGTGCAAAAATCGAGGAATCTACCGGGAACTATGGGATAGGTCAATTGGTCATTTTGACTCTGCGGCCGGATGCCTTGAATAAAGTCTTCATAAGTATAAGCTGGGTGAAATTGGATTATGTCTGAGAAACCGTCACCGCCACCGATTAAGTGTTTGGCTAGTTTTTGAGCAAGGAAGGTTTTTCCGGTTCCGGGTGGGCCTTGGATGATGGTTTGGCCTTTGCGGTTAATGGTGCGTATCCAGCCGTTAATTTCAGATGTTTGAAAACCTGTTATTTCAGAAATTTCTTTGATATCATACTCTCGATTAAATTCTTTCTCATAGATTGAAAAGTATTGCGCGATCAGAGGTGAATCCTTATCCTCCAGATAGGAACACAAAAAAAATAATGGAAATACTTTTTTAAATGTTTGTGTTATCATGTGAATTAACTGTTGAGCAGAATATCCTAATACTTTTTCTGCTTCAAGCGATCTAGCAACCTGAATATTAGTAATTTTATATTTTTCAAGTTCTGGTGTTTGTTCGCCAACCAAAGAGATAATACTTTCTAATAATTCATAAATACATTTTTGAGATTTCATTATTATCATACGATATTCATGCACAGGGGAAGTAGAACGAATTATTTGCTGAGTTAAATAGCAATGATATTGATTGGGAAGGTTATAACGTTTAAGGCTATCGATTGCCAATGGGTTATTTATATAATTGCTTTCATAATTATCTATAATACAATCAATATCGTTAAATTCTGCACAGAAACCAAAAGTTAAGTCTTGGTTGTCAAATCTTAGCATTAAGTAAGCATTCTCTCTATAATTGATATCTTCACAACCAAAAGATATACTGTAAGCTATTGATTGTAAACCTTTTGTTTCAACGATCGAGCCAAGTTGCTCCCACTTGATATTTATATATTTTTTGATAAAATCAGGTAACAGATATTCCACCTGGATTAAAATATCCTTTAATGGATTTTCAACATATTTTAAGAAATCTTTTTTGTGTGCCATGTAAAAATCTGAGCTTGGGTTTTCATAAAATTGTGCCAATAACCTAAATGTGTCTGCTGAAAAAGGACAGTCAGGATGTACAAAAACTTTTTCCATTTTTTCTGTATCTTTAAGATGACTTAATTGATGTTCTTAACTTATTGTAGCCGATCGCCCTTACTGCACAGACATCAAAAATGTGTAGATATAGCAAGCCTTAGACATCTCACCCATCAGATAGCACACTAACAGCAAAAAAGCAAGTACCACCCCGAAAGTCGAAACTATCCGAAGCGCAGCACAATTCACAAATCCCCGAAAACATCCTTAAATCAACTTCGATCGCCGAGTGACTAAGATTTACCAAATTGTGTCTATACTCGATAATTGAATCCGGCGATCGCGACTAATAACAGGTACATTAAGATACAAACCAGTAGCAGCAATAATGCGATCGGGCAAATCGGGAATTTGCGATCGGTCAACTTGCCTTAAACATTGTAGCATTAAACTGCTTGGAGGTTCCAGTAATTTACTTCTTCCCAGTAGAGATGATCTACTTCTTCCCACTTCTTCCTACTTCTTCCTTCGTGTCCTTCGCGTCTTCGCGGTTCAATAATACTAATCCCAACCGTGCCCGGAAAAATCAAACTTGTGTCAAAAGCACCTAAACGTGCTATATTCCCGTAAACCCTGAACAGCACTTTCAGGTATTGCAAATTTATCAACGAGTCAACTAAATGCCCCCTACTTTCAAGAAACTAGCTGCCATTGCCATCTTTTTTGTAGCCATAAAAGTTTTAGTTGACTCCCCGTATTTCAAAGAAGCAAAGGATTCGATCGCACACCGAAACCAAGCAAGTGCCACCTTAGACACCGAAAGTCTGCGCCAAACAGCCACACACCAGCCCCCAGCAGCGCCTCAAACACCACCAGAACGCAACTTTGATATAGTAGTCTATGGCGACGAAGTACCGGGCATATGTGCAGCTATTTGGGCCAAGAAAACCCTAGGCGCAAACGGAAAAGTAGCCGTAGTGCGATCGAACCATGAAAGCGCACCTTTAGGCGGCGTACTCACCCGTGGCGGTTTAGGTTACGTCGATTTAGATAAAATACCCGATTGGTATCGCCAACCCTACGCCCAATGCTTCCGGGAATTCCTAGACAAAGCGAAAGTTCCCGAATCTTGCTTAGAACCAAAAACGGCAGATAAAGCTCTCAAAGAGATGCTGTCAGAAGCCGATGTTAAAGTTATTTCTAACTCAACACTCACTCCTCACGTAGTCGATCGTAAAATTGAATATGCCGAAGTAAAAGACAGCAATGTCAAAATTAAAGCTAACTCTTACATTGACGTAACTCAAGACGCCGAACTAGCAAGAAAAGCCGGATTATCCTATTATACAGGATATGAATCGCAAAATATCAAATCTAAAAATGAAACCTTAGCGATATCTATAGTCCCGACAATTACCGGCCTCACGATGTCCGACCTCCGCAGAATAGAAGATGAGATTCTTTCCAACACACCTTTAGTAGAAAAGATTAAATATAGCATTGCCAAATATAAAGATGATGCGAGTGCAGAATTCTGGATGAGGAATTTCTGGAGCACGATTTATCAAGCCTACAGAGACGGCTACAATATCAGAAGTGTAGCCCTAGGAGCAGCCTATCATGTAGACAGAAATCTGCCCTTTACTCAAGACAAAGGCTTCTTTTTTGACAAGGCCAATATTTGCGTTCATCAAGATAATTCTCTGTCGTGGAACGGCTTTTTGTTTAAATATCAAGTTGACCAACTAATGAAGATGGAAGCTAACGACAGAAAGCCGACTCCTGAGATGCTGAAAGAAATGTCATTTCTGCAAGAGTGGCTGCAAAAAAAATCGGGTAAAGATGTGAGACTATTTATCCCGGATGAGGTTTATATCAGGCAAACTTTGAATATTCGCGATGTCGTAGAACCGCTGACTGGGAAGGAAATTATTAAAGGAGGAACAGTGCCCGAAAAGTCGATCGGCAGTTTTTCCTATGACTTTGATTTACGAGGCGGAGTCAAGGATTTGTCATCGAGAATTCCAGGATTGCCCGTGTATAATTTTGGCATAGAAAGTGCATTGGCTAGCAAAGTGAATAATTTGGCGATCGTCGGGCGATCCTCTGGATATGTCGGTATGGCTGTATCAGTCGGGCGAATTGCGACGGTGAATATTTATCAAGGACAAGGTGTGGGTGTGGCGGCCGGTTTGGCTAGCAAATTGGGAGTACCGCTGAATACAATTACTTCGAGTAAAACGAGAGAAACTTTGGAGACTTTGACGGGGAAAACTACTTATTTATCTGGGAGAGATACGAGTTATGGGGTGGATTATCAGGAGGTGAAATAGATCTTAAGAGGATTTTACCGCAGAGAGCGCAGAGGGCGCAGAGAGGGGAGGGATGAAAGGTTTTTTTTACGACATCAAAAACCCTCCCAAAGCTCTTCCCTCTGCGTCCTCTGGCGCTGGAGCGGTTCAAAACTCTTCTCTTTATGAAGTGGATTATAAAGAAGTGAAATAGATCTTAAGAGGATTTTACCACAGAGAGCGCAGAGAGCGCAGAGAGGGGAGGATTGAGAGGGTTTTTTACGACATCAAAAACCCTCCCAAAGCTCTTCCCTCTGCGTCCTCTGGCGCTGGAGCGGTTCAAAACTCTTCTCTTTATGAAGTGGATGATAAAGAAGTGAAATAGATCTTAAGAGGATTTTACCACAGAGAGCGCAGAGGGCGCAGAGAGGGGAGGGATGAAAGGTTTTTTTTACGACATCAAAAACCCTCCCAAAACTCTTCCCTCTGCGTCCTCTGGCGCTGGAGCGGTTCAAAACTCTTCTCTTTATGAAGTGGATTATAAAGAAGTGAAATAGATCTTAAGAGGATTTTACCGCAGAGAGCGCAGAGGGCGCAGAGAGGGGAGGGATGAAAGGTTTTTTTTACGACATCAAAAACCCTCCCAAAGCTCTTCCCTCTGCGTCCTCTGGCGCTGGAGCGGTTCAAAACTCTTCTCTTTATGAAGTGGATTATAAAGAAGTGAAATAGATCTTAAGAGGATTTTACCACAGAGAGCGCAGAGAGCGCAGAGAGGGGAGGATTGAGAGGGTTTTTTACGACATCAAAAACCCTCCCAAAGCTCTTCCCTCTGCGTCCTCTGGCGCTGGAGCGGTTCAAAACTCTTCTCTTTATGAAGTGGATTATAAAGAAGTGAAATAGATCTTAAGAGGATTTTACCACAGAGAGCGCAGAGGGCGCAGAGAGGGGAGGGATGAAAGGTTTTTTTTACGACATCAAAAACCCTCCCAAAACTCTTCCCTCTGCGTCCTCTGGCGCTGGAGCGGTTCAAAACTCTTCTCTTTATGAAGTGGATTATAAAGAAGTGAAATAGATCTTAAGAGGATTTTACCACAGAGAGCGCAGAGGGCGCAGAGAGGGGAGGGTTGAGAGGGTTTGTTAGGAGAGGATGAGGCGGCGGATTCCTTCTCTTAAAAAGCGGACATTAAAGTTGATGAGAAGGGCTAGAGGATAACCAGTCATTTTGAGGTAGGAGATAACTTGAGCTTCATGGATAGGAAGTAGAGTTTGCACTGACTTTAATTCAACAACGAGAGTCTTGGCAACCAGCATATCGTATCTGCCTTCCCCAACCAAAACACCTTTGTAAAGGACATTCACCGTAGGCTGAGGGTCAAAAGGAATTCCCCGGCGCGAGAGTTCTTCACGCAACGAATTCTCGTATACCGCTTCCAAAAACCCCGGCCCCAACTCCTTGTGAACCTCCATCGCCGCGCCAATCACAGCGTAACTCAATTCATTAAGATTCTCTGCCAACTCTCTTCTCTCCTTTTCTCAAACCAATAATCACAATCATAATCCAAAACCCTCCGAACACTCTTCCCTCTGCGCCCTCTGCGCCCTCTGCGGTTCAAACCTCTTCTCTTCCCTCACCTATGGCACAATCTTAATATAAAACCTCCACCCTCTCGCCAATGACCGCAAACCTACCCCCCCAATACGACCCCAAAGCCACCGAAGCCAAATGGCAAAAATACTGGGAAGATAACCAAACCTTCAAAGCTGACCCAGAACAAGGCGGCGAACCTTACTGTATCATCATCCCACCTCCCAACGTCACCGGCAGCCTCCACATGGGCCACGCTTTCAACAACTCCCTCGTTGACGCACTCATCCGCTATCACCGCATGATTGGTGACAATACCCTCTGTCTCCCCGGAACTGACCACGCTAGCATCGCAGTTCAAACTATTCTCGAAAAGCAACTCAAAGCTGAAGGTAAAACTCGCGATGATTTAGGAAGAGAAAAGTTCTTGGAACGGGCCTGGAATTGGAAAGCTGAATCGGGCGGTGCTATTGTTAATCAATTGCAGCGTTTGGGTTTGTCTGCGGATTGGTCGCGGGAACGTTTTACGATGGATGAAGGTTTGTCTAAATCTGTTTTAGCTGCTTTTGTTCGACTCTACGAAGAAGGGATGATTTATCGTGGCAATTATTTAGTTAATTGGTGTCCAGCTAGTCAGTCTGCTGTCTCTGATTTGGAAGTAGAAAGTAAGGAAGTTGATGGGAATTTGTGGCACTTTCGCTATCCTTTATCTGACGGTAGCGGTTTTGTGGAGGTGGCGACTACTCGACCGGAAACGATGTTGGGTGATACTGGGGTGGCGGTGAATCCCAATGACGATCGCTACAAGCATCTTATCGGTAAAACTCTGACTCTGCCAATTATGAATCGGGAAATTCCGATTTTTGCTGATGAATTAGTCGATCCAACTTTCGGAACTGGTTGTGTGAAAGTGACTCCAGCCCATGACCCGAATGATTTTGAGATGGGTAAGCGTCATAATTTGCCGTTTATCAATATCATGAATAAGGACGGCACTTTAAATGAAAATGCGGGTGAGTTTCAAGGACAAGACCGGTTTGTTGCTCGCAAAAATGTAATTAAGCGGCTAGATTCTGACGGGTTTTTGGTGAAAATAGAGGATTATAAACATACTGTTCCTTTTAGCGATCGCGGAAAAGTTCCGGTAGAACCCCTATTATCCACTCAGTGGTTTGTCAAAACTCGCCCGATGGCTGACAAGGCTTTGGAATTTCTCGACCAACACAATCAGCCGCAGTTTGTACCTTCTCGCTGGACTAAGGTTTATCGCGATTGGTTGGTGAAAATTAAAGATTGGTGCATTTCGCGGCAGTTGTGGTGGGGACATCAAATCCCGGCTTGGTATGCTGTTAGCGAAACCGGTGGCGAAATTACAGATCATACTCCTTTTGTGGTGGCCACAAATGAGGCGGCTGCTAGGGAAAAAGCTTTATCACAATTTGGAGAAAATGTCAAGTTAGAACAAGACCCGGATGTTTTGGATACTTGGTTTTCGTCGGGACTTTGGCCGTTTTCGACGATGGGATGGCCGGAGGAAACTGCGGATTTGGCAAGGTATTATCCTAACAGTACGCTATCGACTGGTTTTGATATCATCTTTTTCTGGGTTGCTAGAATGACGATGATGGCGGGATATTTTACGGATAAAATGCCGTTTGAAACTGTGTATATTCACGGTTTGATCTTGGATGAAAATGGTAAAAAACAATCTAAGTCGGCGGGAAATGGTATCGATCCGTTAGTTTTGATTGATAAGTATGGTACTGATGCTTTGCGTTATTCGCTGATGCGGGAAACTGCTGGTGCGGGCCAAGATGTCCGTTTGGATTACAACCGGCAATCCCATGAGTCGGCGACGGTGGAAGCTTCCCGGAATTTCACTAATAAGTTGTGGAATGCTGCGCGGTTTGTGATGATGAATTTGGCGGGACAAACTCCGCAGCAATTGGGGAATCCTTACCCCCCCCAGCCCCCCGTAGGGGCGGTGCCCCCGTGCCCGCCCTCTAAGAGGGGGAGTGAAGAGGGGTTGGAATTGTGCGATCGCTGGATTCTTTCTCGCTATTATCAAGTTGTACAGCAAAGTCGTAATGATTTTGAAAGTTACGCTTTGGGGGAAGCGGCGAAGGGACTTTATGAGTTTATCTGGGGCGATTTTTGTGACTGGTATATTGAGTTAGTCAAGTCTCGCTTACAACAGGATGCTGAACCTAATTCTAAGAAAGCGGCACAGCAAACTTTTGCTTTTGTTTTGGAAGGTATTCTGAAACTTTTGCATCCTTTTATGCCGCACATTACTGAGGAAATTTGGCACACTCTGACTCAAAAAGGTGAGGATGAATGTCTGGCTTTGCAAGCTTATCCTGAAGCGGATATATCGCTGATTGCTCCTGATTTAGAACAGCAGTTTGAGTTGTTATTTGGCACGATTCGGACTATTCGCAATTTGCGGGCTGATACTGATATTAAGCCGGGAGTTAAGGTGACGGCGTTTTTGCAAAGCGAAAGCGCAAAAGAACGCGAAATTATCTCAAATGGAGCCATTTACATTAAAGATTTGGCTAGGGTGGAAAATCTGACGATTACTGCTAGTTTGGATGCAGATTTAGGACAGACAATTGCTGGGGTTGTGGGTACTGTGCAAGTATTGATTCCTCTGGCTGGGGTGGTTGATCTGGTGGCTTTGCGTGCTAAATTGGAGAAAAAATTGGGCAAGGTTGAAGGGGAAATTAAGCATACTTCGGCGCGTTTGGCGAATCAGAAGTTTGTGGAAAAAGCTGACCCGGAAGTTGTTCAGGTGGCGCGGGATGGTTTGGCGGAGGCGGAGAAACAGGCGGAAATTTTGCGCGATCGACTAAAGTTGTTTTAAGGAGTCATTAGTCCTTAGTCATTTGTCATTAGTCAGTCAAGCTGTAGGGTGCGTGAGGGCGAAAAATCTGGGAATCCCAATCAAAATATTGGCTCTCACGCACCGCAGGCGCGATCGACTAAAGTTGTTTTAAGGAGTCATTAGTCCTTAGTCATTTGTCATTAGTCAGTCAAGCTGTAGGGTGCGTGAGGGCGAAAAATCTGGGAATCCCAATGAAGATATGGACTCTCACGCACCGCAGGCGCGATCGACTAAAGTTGTTTTAATAGTTGATTGTTGACGGTTGACTGGGGCCGGGGCGGGTTTTCGAGATAGTTAGTTTTGGGCATAGATTGTTTGTAAAACCCGCCCCTACGAGTTCGTAAATCAAACAAATAACCAATAACTAATAACTAATCGATGCCCCCTAACCCCCCTTTATTAAGGGGAGTAGGGGAGTAGGGGGTGTGGGACAAGAGCGCTCAAAGTCAACCCCTACTCCCCTTCTTAAGGGGGATTTAGGGGGATCGAGTCTCGGCTACAAGCAAGATATACAAATAACCAATAACTAATAACTCATAACTAATAACCCTTATGCTATATCTAGCTCAGGTACAAAATCAGGAAGTTTTAGACGATCGCGCCCTGGAATTGCTGGCTTGTCAAAATGCTGATGATACTTGGGCGATTCTTGTTGAAAAAAAAGTCTTGACATTCCCGACAGATTGTGGTATACAGCTAAATAACTTCCCAACTAATGTCTTAAATGAAGGCGTTTTAGTATTAGCTGATATTGGGGAAAATGGCGAAGTTTTGAAGATGCGATCGGCTACAAACTGGGTACTCGAATTAGTCGATCGGTATTTGACAACAGGTATTACACCAGATTTTTTGCAGCTAGAAGCTGAGAAAGCAGAAGAGTGGCGGCAATCTCTCACTTTGCAAAGTCAAGCATTATCTCGTCGTTTCATTGAAGTAGAAGCCCGCCGAGAACAAATTCAAACTTTAGAAGCAAAACTTCAGCAGGAAAAGCAATTGCTGGAAAGTACGATCGCCCAATTGACAACAAAATTTGAACCCGCCGCATAGAATTCCGATCCTCCACAAACAAAGTCCCAGCAGAGTGGGACTAAGATAATAGAAGCAATATCATTGGGCTAAAGAATTTTGGATTTCAGCCAAGCGGCGGGGAGACACTGCAATTTCTGAGAATTGGTAACGTAGGCCCGCTTCTGGAACACGTCGTACTGATTCCGTTCGATCGCATTTAAGATTCTGCTATAAAGCATGGTAGCAGCCCACACAGTCCAGCGGATATCGGGACTCAGCACTTTGATTCCCGGTTCGGCGCTAGTATATAATTTGCGAGCTCGCTGAATTTGAAAGCGCATCAATTCCCGCCAGCGGTTGTCAATTACACCATTGAATAAATCTGCTTCGGTATAGTTAAACAGCGCTAAGTCTTCTAAGGGAATGTAAATGCGGCCGCGGCGGGCGTCTTCTCCGACATCGCGCAGAATGTTAGTCAACTGTTTGGCGATACCAAGGGAGATGGCCTCTTCTTTGGGAATTTTATTACCCCAATGCCAATTCCAGTTAGCAGCGGAGTTCGATTCGTCCACGCCCATGACAGACATCGACATCATCCCGACAGTACCGGCTACCCGATAACAATAAAGATTGAGCTCTTCAAAAGTTTCGTAGCGACTGCGGTACAAGTCCATTTGCTGGCCCGCAATCATCTCTCGAAACGGCTGAATGTCGATCGGGAAGCGAGAAAGCGTATCCACCAAAGCTACGTCTAAATCGTCGTGGGGGTGGCCGGCAAACAGCGATTCTAGGCGTTTTTCCCACAAATTGAGGGTTTCAGGGGTTGTGGCATCAGAACCCGGCCCGTCTACAAGTTCGTCGGTGCGGCGGCACCAGACGTAAATCGCCCAAATCGCCCGACGCTTGGCTTCGGGCATGAGTTGAGTGCCTAAATAAAAATTTTTGGCATAACTCGCGGTGACTTGGCGACAGAGTTCGTAGGATTCATCCAAAGAAGCCAGAGTTCTCATGCACTGGAGTTTTGACAGTTGCAGCATCCGAGAATAAGAAATTTAAAGATTAGAATTGACACTCCCCCGTTTAGAAAACGGGAGATTCTTTTACGTCTTTGTCAGGAACCTCAGCCTAAAGGCGTGAGGCTTGAAAGAGAAATCTAGCAAGCCGTTCTGACCAGCCTCAGTCTTCATTGACTACGTTTTTTGAGTCACGACACCCTGTGGATGCGAAGCTAGTCCCCTGCTCTGTCGCTAGTGGTTAAACAGTCTTAAGGTCACTGAGACGGTGCTGCTAGCCGTGCGCAAGCTCTTAAAACTTTGGCGAAGCTAACATTACCCCAGTAATGGGAGGCTCTGTAAGGAGCGAAACACTATGCGTACAGGGTTGCAAAATTTGAAACGGTAACTGTCCCGTTGAAAGTGCATTACAAAAGTACACCAAATTAAACAACCCCAAGGCGGTAGTGATAAATGTAAAGCCGTCCTAAAAGGACGGGGTTTCAAACCCATTTTTCTGATGAAAAATTCTTAATTTTTCATTTTTTATTGGCCGTTGAAATAGCCTGCGCTGTCAGCTTACCAGAAAGCACGGCACCTTCCATACTCGCAAGATAACGTTGCATTGTATAATCCCCCGTTAGAAAGAAATTGCTAATGGGAGTTGTTTGCGAGGGACGGCACTCCTGGCGGCCGGGAGTGGCTTTGTAGACGGAACGAGGGGTTTTGACTACGTGATATTTGAGCACTTTGGCGGGTTCTGGGATTTGATCGGGAAAGAGTTTTTCTAACTCGACCATTGTGGCTGCGACGATATCTTCGTCAGATTTGCCGATCCAGTCTTTGGCCGGTGCGAGTACCAGTTCCAGCATTGATTTGTCTGGGTTGGCATATTCGCGGCAGGTGTTGCTCATGTCGGCGTAGACGCTCAACAAGGGCGATCGCGAGAACAGCAAATGGTCAATGTCAGTTAATTTGCGATCGAACCACAAGTGTACATTGATTACGGGTACTCCCTCCAAACCTTCGAGCTGTTTGAAATAGTCCATTTTGCCCCAAGCTTGGGGCATCATCAGCTTCAGCGGGTCAACCGGCATCGCAGAAACGTAAATATCGGCGGTCAGAATTTCTGACTCGGCCCCTTTTACGCCCGCGAATCTGGAAGCCGCGCACGGTGTTGTCATCGTTGAGCAAAAACTCCCCGATGGGTGCATTCAACCGCACTTCGCCACCACGCTCAGTTATGTAGTCTACCATCGGCTGACACAACCTCTCTGTGGGGGAACCGTCTAAAAAGGCCATTTTCGAGCCGTTTTTCTCTTTCAAGAAGCGGTTGAGGGCTGTCAGCAGAATGGTTGCGGATATTTCGTGAGGATCGATGAAGTTGAGCGCCTTAGACATGGCGATGAATACTTCTTTTTCGACTCTGGGGGGGACGTTTTGCTTTTTCAGCCACTCGGAAAAGGAGTATTTGTCCATTGCTTCGACGTATTTTTGACCCTGAAGCATGGCTGGAATCAAACCGATGCCAAAGCTGATTTTTTCGGGCCAGGTGAGCATATCGTTGTTTCCCAGGATGGCTGCGACGCCGTTGAAGGGAGCCGGAATGTCGGGAAAGTCAAACCGGGAATAGGTTCCGGGGGTTTCTGGCTGATTGAAAATCATGCTGTGCTGTTTCCATTGCAGCCTGTCTTCAATGTCGAGCTCTTTGAAGAGTTGGAGCATATTGGGGTATGCGCCGAAGAAGATGTGGAGGCCGGTTTCGTACCAGTCGCCATCTGCATCTTTCCAGGCGGCTACTTTGCCGCCGAGTACGTCCCGACTTTCTAGGACGATCGGGGTGTGGCCCGCGTCGGTAAGATATTTAGCGCAGGAAAGTCCTGCTAAGCCTGCTCCGGCGATCGCAACTCGCATCTGATATTACTTGGCCTCTGTGTTCGCTTCGGTTTAATTATACTTTACAACTCGTTACATTTTTTTAGGGAAATCTGTAGGGAAACGGCACTGCCGTGTCCGGTGCGGGGAGGACTCAAGCGCGGGGTACTCAGAAACCGGGTTTTTGCGACAAAACTTCGTTACACCGTGCAGAAACCCAAAAAAACCCGGTTTCTCGACTCAAGCGCGAGGTACTCAGAAACCGGGTTTTTGCCAGAAAACTTCGTTACACCGTGCAGAAACCCAAAAAAACCCGGTTTCTTGACTCACCCGCGAGGTATCCAGAAACCGATCCCCCTAAATCCCCCTTAAGAAGGGGAGTAGGGGTTGACTTTGATCGGAATCTTGTCCCCACCCTTATTAAGGGGGGTTAGGGGGGATCAGATTCTATGCAGCCTCATAAAAACTGCGTTACACCGTGCAGAAACGCGAAAAAACCCGGTTTCTTGACTCACGCGCGAGGTACTCAGAAACCGGGTTTTTGCCAGAAAACTTGTTACACCGTGCAGAAACCCAAAAAAACCCGGTTTCTCGACTCAAGCGCGGGGTACTCAGAAACCGGGTTTTTGCGAGAAAACTGCGTTACACCATGCAGAAACGCGAAAAAACCCGGTTTCTTGACTCAAGCGCGGGGTATCCAGAAACCGATCCCCCTAAATCCCCCTTAAGAAGGGGGACTTTGATCGGAATCTTGTCCCACCCCCTACTCCCCTTATTAAGGGGGGTTAGGGGGGATCAGATTCTATGCAGCCTCATAAAAACTTCGTTACACCGTGC
Source organism: Microcoleus sp. (assembly GCA_042408215.1). GTDB lineage: Bacteria > Cyanobacteriota > Cyanobacteriia > Cyanobacteriales > Microcoleaceae > Microcoleus. The sequence goes on from JAYFMW010000007.1 coordinate 191,452, forward strand.
AGAAACCCCAAAAAAACCCGGTTTCTTGACTCACCCACGAGGTATCCAGAAACCGGGTTTTTGCCAGAAAACTTCGTTACACCGTGCAGAAACCCAAAAAAACCCGGTTTCTTGACTCACCCGCGAGGTATCCAGAAACCGATCCCCCTAAATCCCCCTTAAGAAGGGGGACTTTGATCGGAATCTTGTCCCACACCCCCTACTCCCCTACTCCCCTTATTAAGGGGGGTTAGGGGGGATCAGATTCTATGCAGCCTCATAAAAACTTCGTTACACCGTGCAGAAACCCAAAAAAACCCGGTTTCTCGACTCAAGCGCGGGGTACTCAGAAACCGGGTTTTTGCGAGAAAACTGCGTTACACAATGCAGAAACCCAAAAAAACCCGGTTTCTCGACTCACCCGCGAGGTATCCAGAAACCGATCCCCCTAAATCCCCCTTAAGAAGGGGTTGACTTTGATCGGAATCTTGTCCCACACCCCCTACTCCCCTACTCCCCTTATTAAGGGGGGTTAGGGGGGATCAGATTCTATGCAGCCTCATAAAAACTGCGTTACACCGTGCAGAAACTCGAAAAAACCCGGTTTCTCGACTCACCCGCGAAAGGTGCGATAGGCCGCTAATGCTGCTTGTTTCACGGTTTCGGGGACGATCGGAAAAGTAGTCAAAATATACGCAAATTCGGCTTCGGTTAAGCCGTAAAGGTGGGCGATGATGCCGTCTAATTCGGCTCGCAATTGAGCGCGTTCTGTTTCATCGGTAACGCCTTCTCGGTGCGAGTTTAAGCCGACTTCTTGGGCTAATTCGTCAAATTCTGGGGCGGTGCAGATTAGTTTGGCGGCGCGTTGTACGATGTCGGTGAAGTATTTGTCACCTGATGTTAATCGCGGTACAGGAAGTTGATAAATATAGAAAAAGTTAAGATTTGTCGATACTCGCTGACGAAAAGCACAATCAATTACATAGCTATTCATCACTGACATAAAAAAGAGTTCAGCTTGACAATCTGGTTTTAGCTGTTCGCTATATTTGATGACGGCCGTTGGCAACTTATGATTGCAAAAAACTTCCCGTGGCAACATAGTCATAATCATTGTCCGTTCATTAGTGCTGGATGCAATATCTCTAAATGCCAGACGATAAGTTTGATAATTTAACTTTTGTCCTATATCTGTTTCATTGCGTTTCAATAATGCTTTGCGCCCTTCATCCTCATCTATCCAGTATTTTGGTTTCCCCATAGATGAGTAAACTGATGAATCATTTTACCTTCATAAAGTGGCAGTCTCCCTTTCCCTGGTTCTTGCTTGAATAAATGACTGTCATTAGTCATGTGAAATTCCGCAGTTAACCGCAGATTCCATTTCCCCTCAATCTGTTCACCCAGCAAAGGGAATTGCAGCATTTTCTCAGCAATCCGAATATCCCCCTCATTTTTAAACTCCATCACCGAGAGAGAGTCAGGAGATAACTTCCGCACTAATTCAACGTTAACTTGCAAGCTATCAGCACTAGGAAATCTTTGCAGTTCATCCACATCAAGACGCATAAAAGCTGAGGGAAACTCAGTGGTTATCCCATCCTTCTCAAAAGTAAGAACAACTATTTTAAAACTCTTATGAACTCCTTCAAAAATTGTTTTACGATTTTCTAAACAAAATAACCCCGTGACTTTGGTTTGACTAAATAACATCTCCCGCAATTGCTTCGTACCCAAGTCAGTGTAAATGCCACTAGGGATAACAATCCCACACTCGCCACCTCTGCGTAAGAGATTAAAACATTGCTCTACAAAAAGTTTATAGAGGTTAATATCCGTACCTGCTTTTTTACCATTGACAATCGAAATCTGATTTTTGTACTGTTCCGCTGAACGATAATAAGCACTGATATGAGGAAAATTGCTCTGATATTCCAACCAAGCATTAGAAACATCAATATCTTGCAGGAGTTTTTTTTGCTCTTTCTCGAAACTCTTAATATCCATCTTCTTTTTCGTCACTAAGTTGCTATAACTAGCAAAAAACTCCTTAGCATCTGGCTTAAAAATTTCCCAAGGTGGATTAGTAATAATCGCATCAAAACCGCCCCGCTGATGCAAAATTTCATCAAACTCATAGCCCCAGTGAAAAGGCTTCAAAGCTTCAATATCAGCGAGAGTCAGGGTACGCTTAATCGGCTTACCGCTAATCTGTGCTTGTTCAAACTTAATTTTTAACTCCTTGAAATCTTCCAACAAAATCTTATTAATATTTTCGATAGCCGGCGCTTTCTTTTCGGCAATTTCATCTCGTAAACTCTGCAAGTTTTGGCTATAGGTAGTCGCATGACGGTAAATAGAGATTAGACGGTTTTTCTCCTCTAATACTTGTCTGTATGTCTTGTGAAACAAATTTAACTGAGTTCCACTTCCTTCATATTCTGCGTCATCTACCCGCAGTAATCCAATTAAGGAATTGCCCGCCATAATGTTAAAATCAATATTCGGCAACGGTTCCAAGTCGTTGACATTCTGCGCGGCCGAAACTAAGGCTAAAAACAGTCGCAATTTAGCAATTTCCACTGCTTCCGGCATGATATCCACGCCGTAGAGATTGTCGCTAATAATTCGTTTTTTGATGTAGTAGTTGAGTGATGTATGCTCTTTTTCGATGTCTTTTAGCAAGTCATTAAGGTAGCGATCGTTTAAAAATTTGCTTGTACCGATGACTGTTGAATAGATGTAAATTAGCGTTTTCATCGCTGCGACTAAAAACGCGCCGGAACCGCAGGCTGGGTCTAATAATGTTAAGTTTGGGAGGATTTCTGTTAGCAGGCTGCGGCAGAGATTGGCGTCGAGATTGGTGAGGAGTTCGGTGATGGTTTCAAAGTGATGGGGAGATCCCCCCCGGCCCCCCTTAAGAAGGGGGGAGGAAGAGTTGGATGCGTTGTCTTGTTGATGAAGAGATCCCCCCCGGCCCCCCTTAGTAAGGGGGGAGGAAGAGTTGGAGGAAGAGAGATTATTGACTTTATCGAGGATTAGTTTGTTGATTGTGCGATCGCACAAATATTCAGTAATCTCCGGCCTGGTATAATAAGCACCAAAGGCTTTTTGGTTAATGTATTTCTCAAAGATGTATCCCAAAACCGCCGGATTAATTTCGTTTTCCTTCCCGCCCACTGTATCGTCAAGATTCCAAGAATAGGCGGCAAATAAATTAAATATTTTCTCAAAAGCAGCATCGGGTATGGCGATATTCGGATAATTTTGTTCGATGGGATGTTCGAGAAACAGTCCCCCATTCAAATATTTAACATCGCCGATTAATTCTTTAACGCCTTCCTCCCGCAAATCGAGAGGTTTAGCAAATCCCTCAAAAAACAGTGTTTTCAAGAATTCTGAGTAAAATAAATCCGTTCCCCGCTGCTTGCTTTCGGCTAACTTTTCCTGCAAGTACAGCATTTTGCCGCTGTCGATAAATCCTTTGCGCTGCAAAAAATAAACAAACATCAAGCGGTTGAGTAAAACCGAAGTATACCAGCGTCTATCTGTTTCTTTGTCAATGCCGCGAATCACACTTAAAAATTCAACGTGTTGCTGTTTAAACTCTTCAAAAAACTTTTTAGTTACTCGTTCGACATCCAAGCCAGCCTGCAATCTTTGGGCGACATCAATCACCGAAAGCGTTTCTAATTCTTCTAAATCAACCTTTAAAGCTGTCACTTTACTCAGCAGCAAATCGCAAGGTTCCCGTTTCACGTATACATGATCGCGGGGATAAAGTTTTGTACCTTCGCGCTTCACCCAATACCAGAGACATTTGGTGCGATTTTTGTCAATAAAAATCAACAGATTTTCGGCGGAAATTTGGACTATTTCGCGATAAATCGTCAGTCTTTGGGCGCTGTTGGGGATATTTCCGCTATCGGCGATAATTTCATATACAACTACTCCGTTAAGTTGGGCGATGGCTTTTCGGGAATAAGTCTCGCCTTCTATTTCTACAGATACGGTTTTGTGGGATGATGGATTATCCCAACCGAGTTTTTGGACGAATAGTTTGTTGAATTCAAAGTCTTGGAGAAGTTCGCGGGATTCTTTAAGTGTTTGTGGCATGGTTATATATATGAAGGAAGTTCGGCAACGGATTCTGTAACGGATGTAACGGATGTAACGGATGTTTGGCAACGGATTTTGTAACGGATTTAACGGATGTTATGGAATTAGGGGTGGGTGGTTAGAAACCGGGTTTTTGCGAGAATACTGGTTGATAGCCTTTAATCTCGGAAAAAACCCGGTTTCTTGGGCGGAGTCGCTAAATCGATAAATCAGAAACCGGGTTTTTACTGAATTTGCGGGCTACAGCGAAGTATTTTCGCAAAAACCCGGTTTCTCGACTCCCAATAATTATTTCTCCTGAAACAAGCCTAAAGAACAAATAATCATTGGTTCCCGTTTGTCTTCGTCTTCATTGACTATACACAAACGGTCGTCCATCCGCAAACCCACGACTAATTCAGCTAATTGTCGATCGCCAATTCCGCTTTTTAACTGCCGATTTAACGTGTCAATTGCGGACTGGCGCAGGGGATAGCGGTAAATTTCATCGATGGCTTTTGACAAATCATCGGATGCAAATATTGTACCATTCATTTCCTTAAAGTAACTTTTCAAACGTTCGTATGTTCGGAACCGGGCCCCGGAAGGCCTGCCCAATTGTCCGCCCGCAGTTAACTCTTCTTCTGCTATCAACTCTGCACCTTTTGTGACTAATTCGTGATGCTGTTTGTCTCTGGGAATTGCTGGTGTCGCTTCGTCGCAGGCTGCAATTCTGAGGATGCCGAGTTGCGATTGACTAACGCTATTGCTATCGCGATCGACCCAAATTAACGAATCATTTCCCTCGGCGGTTTTCATGTACAATAAAACTCCTTCTGGTTGCAAGGGTGCGGGAGTATGATTGCGAGTTGAATAAACTACATTTGGCATTGACTCAATGGTTTTTTTCAAAATTGGGTTGTTGTCCGTGGCATTTTTCCAAATTTGAAAAGCTTCCGATGTTAAGTCAACTTCGGCATCTTCTTCTCCATCTAAAATACCGGATTTTTCATTGTAAATATCGAGAATAATTTGTGGTGAATCGTCCTCAAAAAATGCCTCGTCGGTTCCGACAACTTCGGCATTTTCTTGCAAGCGTCGGCGCAGTCTTTCGCGCAGGTTGATAATGCGATCGACTCCTTCGTCTGGCAAAAACGAATAGCACAAAATGCGATCGGCTTGCTGTCCGATTCTGTCCACTCTTCCCGCCCGCTGAATCAACCGAATAATTGCCCAAGGTAAGTCATAATTAACGATAATCGCACTGTCTTGTAAGTTGTGACCTTCACTCAGAATATCGGTGGTAATTAAGATTCGCAATTCTCGTTCTGGGGAGATTTTGTCACGCTTACCGTTGCTAGTCGGACTAAACCGAAATGTGAGTTCGGTGGGGTCTTTTGATTTACCTGTCACCGATGCGGTGCCCGCAATATTTAGCTTAGTTAAATTATCAGTTATATAGCGGACTGTATCGGCAAACTGAGTAAAAATTAATACTTTCTCGCGGGGGTGAGTTTCTGTCAGCAATTTCACCAAAGCAGCTAATTTTTCATCTGGTTGAGAATGCCATTCACCGCAAGTTTGCAAGACTTCAATCAGACAGCGGGCATCTGCTAGCAAATCCCGTTTTAACTTCTTGGTATCAAAAAAGTCAGATTTGAGCCATTTAAACCTGCGCGGGTAGCGCGTTTGATATTCTCGATAAACAACTTCTGCCCGCTGTTTAAAACTCTTTTCGCTTAACAGCAATTCTGCTTCAATATCTAAAGTTTCGCCCGCATCATCTTCGATTTCTTCGCTTTCAAAACTGCTAACCACCACAGAATCAGCATCTTCATCGCTGTTGCGGGTATCCAACAAGTCTGCATCCTGGGTGCCGATCGGAATATCGCAGTTTTGGTCGATCGCATATAAGTAGATAAAATTCCGCAGGATGTGGCGCTCGATCGACTGAATAAAGGCACTACCGCTGCTTTCTAGGCGTTTAAACAGGTTTGTCCGCGAAAATCCCATTAACCGGCGACCCCCACGGAATAAGGCATTTAACTGCCGCTGTTCTGCTTCAGTCGGCTGTTGTTTGGGTTTTTTGGCGATGTAATTTCCCAGCCCGTAACGCGGCAGATTTAGTGCATTGATGACTTCGACAATTTCCTCAAAGTCAAGCTGGGAGTTAGTTGCGGAAGTTTCCGAGGAAAACTTAATGGTTCTTGGAATGCGATCGGGAAAATAGGAGCGCGTGCGATCCTCTTCGAGGGCTTCGCTAACGGCAAATTCTAGATATTTGCGCTTCTTCTCTGCGTCAGTTTCCGCATAATTTTCTTTAATAAAAGAGCGAGTGCGCCTCACCATATAGCGCTTCATCAAATCTCGCCAATCATCAGGATGTTCGCTTTTTTCAAAAGCAGCCAAAGAGCGCACGGGACATTGATGCCGCTTAATAAATTCTAACTCTCCTTGACTGCCTCCGCCCAATTGATTGAGCAAAGCTTCGGGCCGCAATCCTAAATTTTGGTCTTCAGGAATAAACAGCCGCAACTGAGAAGATAAATCTAAATAGGTTTTGTTGTAGGGAGTTGCTGAAAGCAAAATACATTTACTTTCGTTGATTGCAATATATTCTTGAATCGCTCGATATCGCTTGCCTTCTCGGTTTCTGAGGTTGTGACTTTCATCGATTAAGACAACTCGATAGCGGCGCAATTCTGGCAATTCTTGCTGCACCAGACTGATGGATAAGACTTTGGCGCCAGCAGGCGATATTTATAATTCATACTCATCCCACATTTTCACCAAGTTTTTGGGACAAATAATCAGGGTTTCCAAGAAACAGTCTTCTTGTAAAATTTTGGCGATCGCCGTACCGACTAAAGTTTTACCCAACCCTACAACGTCGCCAATAATTACGCCTCCCCGTCTGGTAATGTGACGGGCGGCTAACTTAACGGCTTCTTCTTGAAATTTAAATAAACCCTTAAAAGCGCGGGGAATCTGAAACTCAGCAATACCTGCGATCGCCTCGCGGGACAAATGATAGACAATGTTGAGATAGATGTGATAAGGTGGAATTAGTTCGGATCTCGCCCAACTGCGATCGATAATTTCTGCAAGTTCTTTGGAAATATCAACACAGCCATATTCTTCCCAGCGATCGTCAAACCATTTTTGCAACTTATTACAAGCATCAAAATCTAAAATATCAATGTTCAATTCTCCTTGTTTCGATAGTCCCGATAAAGTCAGATTGCTGCTGCCCAAAAAACCTACAATTGGGCTGTTTGGGTCTTGACGATGAACGAGATAAAGTTTAGCGTGCAGTGGGTAAGCTAAGAATAATTTAACAATAACTTTTCCGCTTTTAATCTGATAGCTTAACCTGCGTAAGCCCTGCTCGTCGCGATCGTTGGGAGCGCCGATCGTCAACTGGTGGCGAAATTCCTCAGCCATCCGTTTTTTGAGCCGAATAATGGCATTATTGTCAATCCCCCCGTGATGGGAAATTAGGCTAAAACTAGCATTCAATTCATCGGCAGGCAAACTTTGCATTCCCACCAAAAGGCGGCAGCAGGCTCCTTGATTTCCCACATATGCTTCGATTAAATCGCCAATGTTCCGCCATCCCCGAAGGTTGAAATAGCCAACGCAAAAATCGGCGCGATAGGAGAGTTTAATGGTTTCTCGTAATGCTGGTAGCAGCGATTGTTCGATGTTGTCAAAAATGCGCGGCACTTGGTTTCCTCTGTGATGATTAATGTTGGTCAAAAAAAGTTGTATCCCCTACTTTAAGAAGAAGTCGGGGATTGGGGTATTCTGTTTTATAACTTTTAATTGTGAGTATAGAACTGATTTTAATATTTATTTGATACTGGTCATTATAATTAATTCCTTAATTTGCTCTCCATTCTAATCAATTTGCTCCTCGGTTGCTGCGCCAAAGCCGCTCGAACAAAGGGCGATCGCACCCAACCAACCCCAGCCGCTAGCCCCAAGTGAGGGAATCCCCCGCAGCCCCCGCTTCTCGACGCGGTACAATAAATGCAATCATACTTACGCTTATATTGAAAAAGTTACACACAACGCCACAGGAGACAACAGACGCATGGGTAAAGTAGTTGGCATTGACCTCGGAACAACAAACTCAGTAGTAGCCGTCATGGAAGGCGGCAAACCGGTTGTGATTGCCAATGCAGAAGGGATGCGGACAACTCCCTCGGTAGTTGCTTTCACAAAGGAAGGAGAACGCCTTGTCGGACAGATGGCCAGACGACAAACTGTTCTCAACCCACAAAACACGTTTTACGCCGTCAAACGGTACATCGGACGCAAATATACCGAACTGACTCCAGAAGCAAAGCGCGTCCCTTACACAACTCGTCGCGACGACAACGGGAACATCAAAATCAAGTGTCCTCGCCTGAAAAAAGATTTTGCCCCAGAGGAAATTTCGGCGATGGTTTTGCGGAAGTTGGCCGATGAAGCCAGCCGCTATCTCGGACAAGAAGTGACGGGGGCTGTAATTACTGTTCCCGCTTATTTCAACGACTCCCAGCGACAGGCGACGCGGGATGCGGGACGAATTGCCGGACTTGATGTCAAACGGATTTTAAATGAGCCGACAGCGGCTTCTTTGGCTTACGGTTTGGAGAGGCGAGAAAGTCAAACTATTTTAGTGTTTGATTTGGGCGGTGGCACTTTTGATGTGTCGATTTTAGATGTGGGAGATGGAGTATTTGAAGTTAAAGCAACTAGCGGCGATACTCAATTGGGCGGCAATGATTTTGACTCCAAAATTGTGGATTGGTTGGCAGAACAATTCTTAGAAAAAGAAGGCATCGATCTGCGACGCAACCGCCAAGCTTTGCAGCGCTTGATCGAAGCATCAGAAAAAGCGAAAATAGAGCTGTCGGGAGTGGGCGCTACAGACATTAATTTGCCCTTTATTGATGCCAATGAAGATGGCCCTTTGCATCTGGAAACGAGGCTGACTCGCGGTCAATTTGAGGGGCTATGCAGTGATTTAGTGCAGCGGCTGCGTCGCCCGGTTAAACAAGCTTTGGCTGATGCAAATTTGAGTCCTTCTCGCATTGATGAAGTTGTGTTAGTTGGTGGTTCGACTCGCATTCCTTTGGTTCAGCAAATAGTTCGCAGTTTGATTGATAAAGAGCCGAATCAAAATGTGAATCCCGATGAAGTTGTGGCGGTGGGTGCGGCAATTCAGGCGGGGATTTTGGCGGGCGATGTGCGGGATGTGCTGCTTTTGGATGTGACGCCGCTGTCCCTGGGTTTGGAAACGATCGGCGGTGTGATGAAAAAATTGATTCCTCGCAATACTACTATTCCAGTCAGGCGATCGGACATTTTTTCGACTGCTGAAAACAACCAAACTGTGGTGGAAGTTCACATCATCCAAGGTGAACGGGAATTAGGCAGGGATAATAAGTCTTTGGGACGGTTTAAACTGACTGGAATTCCGCCGGCACCACGGGGAATTCCGCAGGTACAAGTAGCTTTTGATATTGATGCTAACGGGATGCTGTTGGTGACAGCTTTGGACAAAACTACTGGTAGGGAACAAAGTATTACTGTGCAAGGTGCTTCCACGTTGTCTCAGCAAGAAGTGAATCAAATGATTCGCGATGCTGAACAGTTTGCTCAAGCTGATAAGTTGCAGCGGGAAAGGGTGGATAAACGCAATCGCTCTGAGGCTTTGGCTTATCAGGCTGAGCGGCAGTTGCGAGAAGTTGCGCTCGATCGCGGAATGCAGTTTGCTCAAAGAAATCGCCAGCGAATTGAAACTTTAATTCGGGAATTGCGAGACAGTTTGGAACGCAATGATGAGCGGGGAGTCGATCAAGTTGGTTCGGATTTGCAGGATGCTCTTTACGATTTGAGCCGGGAAGTTGCAGCGTTTGCGATGGATGATGACGATGATGATTTCTTTGAGTCTGTGAAGCGCACTTTTTCCGGCGAGGGTAGCAAGCGACGCAGCGATGACTATAGTAATGCTAAGCCCTATCGCCGATCGACTGTCGATCCAATTCCCGATCGTATGGGCGATCGTATGGGCGATCGGATGGGCGATCGGATGGGCGATCGTATGGGCGATCGTATGGGCGATCGTATGGGCGATCGTAGAAGCAGCGCTAATCGCCCAAGTCGCCCTTATCAAAATCAAAGTGACGATTGGGATGATGACGACGATTGGCTCTAATTGAAGGAAGAAGGAAGTTCGGCAACGGATTTTGTAACGGATTTAACGGATGTAAGAAAGAAGCAAGAGAACTGATTGTAATTGTAAGATATAGCACGGCTCTTTTCCTGCTAATACAAAATCCGTTGCCGAACTTCCCTCATCCATCTGTTACATCCACTACATCCGTTACATCCATTAAATTCATTGCCGAACTTCCCTCATCCATCCATCCATCCATCTGTTATATCCGTTAAATCCGTTACAAAATCCGTTGCCGAACTTCTTCCTTCTCCAACTATGCAGAACTTTCGCAATTACTATCAAATTCTGGGAGTACCCAGAGATGCTTCGGCTGATGAAATCAAGAAAGCCTATCGACGGCTGGCGAGACAGTTGCACCCTGATGTAAATCCGGGGAATAAATCTGCTGAAGATAGGTTTAAGGATATTAATGAAGCTTACGATGTTCTTTCCGATCTCGATAAGCGCGCTCAATACGATCAGTTTAGTAAATTCTGGAAGCAAAAAGGATTTCAAAGCAAACAAGGCGTGCGAATTCCCAATTTTTCGACCTGGGGAAATGGCAAAGCTAGCAGCAAAAAAACAGCGGAGAATGTCGATTTTAGCGATTACTCTGATTTTAATAAATTTTTCGATCAAGTGCTCGGAAGACGCCGGGAAGTGAGGATGGCGACAGCGAATGATGCACCGCGAGTTCCCTCCTCGGAAACCTGGAGTACGGCTTCTAAGAAAACGAGTTATGTAGCTAATTCTAGGGAAGATAGAAGGGATGTGGTCGATCGCGAAACCAGAAGAGATATGGACGATCGCGAAATTCGACGGGAAACAGTCGATCGCGAACCTAGACGGGAAACAGTCGATCGCGAACCTAGACGGGAAACAGTCGATCGCGAACCTAGACGGGAAACAGTCGATCGCGAAACCAGAAGAGATATTGAGGCGAGGCTGACTTTGCCTTTGGAAAGGGCTTATTCCGGGGGAACCGAGCGAATTCGTCTGGAAGATGGGCGATCGATCGAGGTGACTATGCCTCCTGCTATGGTATCAGGCCAGCGGATTCGCTTGCGAAATCAAGGTATTGGCGGCGGGGATTTGTACTTGAAAATAACGGTTTCTCCCCATCCATTTTTCAGGTTAGAAATGTCGGATATTTGCTGCGAATTACCACTGACTCCTAGTGAAGCGGTGTTGGGTGGAGATGTTGAAATACCGACGCTGGATGGTAGGGTGAAAATGAAATTGCCACCTGGAGTTACGTCTGGGAAGCAGTTGCGGCTGGCTAACAAGGGCTATCCGACGGGAAATGGCGATCGGGGCGATCAGCTAGTAGAAATTTTGGTATTAATTCCCAAGGAAATTAGCGCCGAAGAACGAGAATTGTACGAGAAATTGCGGCAGGTTGAGTCTTTTAAACCGCGTCAGGATTTATCTGTATAATTGAGTTAATGGTTAATTGCTAATTACTAATGGCAATTAATCCTGATAAAACAACAGAATACCTAGCTCCCCGACTTCTTAGAGAAGTCGGGGATATCAAATAATCAGAAAATTTTTACTAAATATTTAAGTAAAATTACTGTTGTAATTATTGCTGAAATAGCTAATAATTTATAGCAAGGTAATTATTCCATAATCAGGAGCATTCTGCTACAATGACTAAAATGCCGCCTCAATGCAAAAATCTACAAGAACAGGTTGACTCTTTACTGCAACTGCTGCGTCAAGAATCGTCTTTGCGACAACAAGATCTTACAGCGGTGCAAGCTTCTTTGAAAAAAGCAATTTCTCCAGAGTTTGAGATTGTGTTTGCGGGTGCTTTCAGTGCCGGAAAATCGATGCTAATTAATGCTTTGTTAGAGCGAGAATTGCTCTACAGTGCAGAAGGACACGCGACTGGTACTGAATGTTATATCGCCTTTGCTGAGCCGGAAAAAGAGCGAGTTGTCCTCACATTTTTGAGCGAAGTTGAAATTCGAGAAGAAGCGTATGCTCTTTGCGACAAGTTAGGTTTAACTACTGAACTTAATATTAATCAAACAGATGTAGTACCGCTTTTATGTAAGGGATGTAACATAATTATTGAAAAGGAAGGCGGCGAAAATAAATCGGAACTAGCCAAACAAGCTAAGGCTTTGATGCTGCTGTTAGAAGGTTTTGAGGCAAATCGCGATCGCATCCAAACTCTCGAAAACGCCACCTACTCGATGGAACAGTTTAACTTTTCCAATCTCAAGGAAGCTGCTAGTTATGCTCGCCGGGGTAGCAACAGTGCGGTGCTGAAGCGAGTCGAATATTATTGTTATCATCCCTTGCTACAAGATGGCAATATTATTATTGATACGCCGGGAATTGATGCGCCAGTACAACGAGATGCAGAATTGACTTATGATAAGATTGAAAGCCCCGATACTTCGGCGGTTGTCTGCGTTTTGAAAGCAGCTTCGTCAGGGGAAATGACGACGGAAGAAACCGAGTTGATGGAAAAGACGCGGGGAAATCCGGGAATTCGCGATCGGCTTTTTTACATTTTCAACCGCATCGACGAAACTTGGTACAACACTCAACTGCGACAGCGCTTAGAAAATCTGATTAATTCCGACTTTCGCGATACAGCGAGAGTTTACAAAACTAGCGGATTGTTAGGATTTTACGGTAGTTTGATTAAAAATACCACAGGGCGCGATCGCTTTGGTTTAAATACAATATTTGCCGAAAGTCAAGGGCGATTTTCTGTAGATGGTAAATTAAATTCAGATTTTCTCGGTAGTGAAGAAACTCCGCAATTTATCAACGAATTCAACCGCTACTGTGCCAATTCCGGCAAACTACCTCCCAGCAAATTTCGGATTTCAGTTAATAGCTACGAAACACCAAATCAAAACTACGTGCGGATTCTTGCAGAACAAGGAAAACCGTTAATCGAGCAATTAATTCAAGATAGCGGCATCGAAGATTTTCGCACAGCCATCACCCGCTACCTCACCGAAGAAAAACGCCCGCAACTGTTCAAAAATCTAGCAGACGATTTAGAAGACTTGTGCATTCAACTGCGGAAACATTACCAAACAATCCAGCGTAATTTGGACAGCCAACCCCGCGAAATTGAGGCGATGAAAGCACAGGAACTTTTACGTTTAAATCAAGAATTGCAGCAAGTCGGACAGGATTTTCGGGAACATATCGCCACAGAAATCAATGAAATGATTATGAATAAATGCGATGTTTTTGATAACGATTTTCAGCAACTGCAATCTCGGATGATTCGGCGCTTAGATGAATTGCTAGATAGCTTTTCGGTTGAGGCAGCTTACGGGCGCACTGTGCTCGCTCATCCCCGCAATGCTACAGCACCTTTAATTGCTGTTTTAGTTGAGGCTCTTTACTATTTAGCCAATCAGTTAGAAGATATTTTAGTAGAGTCTACTGCGTCACTGGTTGTCAATTTTTTCCAGTATTTGAAAGACAGCGTTCGCAAATCTGAATATTATCGACTTCTCTATCGGTTGTTGGGGAATGACGGGGGAATTGAACAGCAGTTAGAGGAGTTGTCAAAGCGGGTTTCTGATGCTTTGGTAAATGCGGCGGGCGTTGAGTGCGATCGCTACGTGCGAGAAAGTCCCCGTTTTTACGACGAAGACACATTTTCGATTTATCAATTCCGGCAAACATTGCAGCAAACATCCCAAGGTTACGACTGCGAAAACATGGTAGATGCCCAACCAGCAATTCGGCAATTATTGCGCTTAGATTTCGAGCCAAAAGTATCAAAAACAATCCGACAAACCTTCCGACAAACTGTTAATAAGACGCTGAAAGATCATTTGTTACCGATGGCCCAAAAGCAAGCCGATGAGATTTTGCAGAAATACGATCGAGCCCGCGATTATGTGGAGCAAACTCTAGCACAGGAGGCGGAGGAGAAAATTGCGCGTAACCAGCGGCTACAAGCTGAGAATGATGAAAAGATCGAAAAGTACGATCGGGCGGTTTCAGGAATCAATAGCTGTTTGCAGGCGATGCAATTGTACGAGCATTTGTTGCCCGTAATTGGACAAAATGATGGTGTTGTGGTGGATGGTGAATGATTGCGATTTTGGCGATTAAAATTACGGCGATTGGAAATCGCGGCTACACAGACAAAACCCGCCTACGCGGGTTGAAAACATTCTTAGTCCGCGTAGGCGGACATTGTTTGTGTAGACGCGAATTCTATTCGCCGGGTATCTTTGGTTGTGAATACCGGGCGATTGGAAATCGCGTCTACACAGACAAAACCCGCCTACGCGGGTTGAAAACATTCTTAAGTCCGCGGAGGCGGACATTGTTTGTGTAGACGCGATTTCCAATCGCCGGGGCTATTGTCAAAAGAGAGATGCTACTCTAAAATAGCTAGGATGACAGTTAAAAAGACTTAGAGATTAATATGGAAGATAAATTTGATTTTCACAACTGTGGTAATGATGATGCTTTATCTTTTGGTAACGCAATGCTTAAAGTAGGAAAATTGAAGGAAACAGTAAATAACGTTTTGCCGGAAAATGGGTTAGGACATACACTCAATCAGTTGTTAAGCCAACAGCAGCTAAATATTGATGTAGGTGTACCTGAAAAAAAAGGTTTTTTATATGGGAAGTGGTTTAGTCAAGGTATAGATTGTGAAATTCTCAGAGTGGGTGCTCAGGGCTGGAAGAAAGGAAAGATTAAGCTCAAACTCAATGTCACTATAGAGTTTTGTCCAGACGAACCTGAAGTAGAAGAAACATCAGAAAACAACGAGTCAGAAACTAGCACGCCAGAATCACCCCTCGATGATTTGCGCCGCCAACTACTCAACCTTGAAAATCAACCCAACAATTCATGACTAAAACCCCTAGAATCCCCATTCCCCCAGAAGTCAGAAAATATGTATTCGATCGCAATAAATACCAATGCCAAAGTTGCGGTCAAACCAAACAAGAAACCCAACTCTCGATCGATCATATCATCCCCCTAGCCCGCGGCGGCAGCAACGACATCAGCAACCTGCAAACCCTCTGCCGCACCTGCAACCAAAAGAAAACCGACAAACTAGACCCCCGCTTCCGGCGTCACTTTGACCTTTGATATTTAACAGTATTAAGACTTACGCATAGGGACTCCAGAAACCGGGTTTTTTACTGAGAAGACGCGTTACCAACCACAAATTTAGTAAAAAACCCGGTTTCTTTGGTCGAAATGCGTCCAGGACTAAAATATTCATCTCTCTCCTCTCTTCCTCTGCGCCCTCTGCGCCCTCTGCGGTTAAAAAAACCTACCATCTATAATACCGATAAGGATCATCCCCCATCTCAAAATCCGTCCTATAATCCGAGTGATAAAACTCCCCACTCGAACCATTAAACACAACCCCATCCACCTTAAAACTCGCCCCCAAATTAGCCAAAATCTGAGCATTAGCGCGAGTTTGCCGCCAGCGAGTAAAACGCAAATAAGTCTTAGCATCAGCATTCAAACCATCCGAGTCAAGCTGAGAGAAAATCGCCACACCCTTACCTACAGCAACCCGACTTAACAAACCGTCAGCACCAATTTCTCCCCCAGACTTAATCAACCAAGTATCATAAAAAGAGCGCGATCGCAAATCCGAACCACTAACACCCCTCACCTCATCCCAACCCGGAACCGCCAGCGAACCACCGAAATCCTGAACAGGCTGCAAACCCACACCCAAACCAGCAACAGGCACTTGTCGCGGCAAGAAAAACGCCTTCCCCCCGCCATTCAAATAAGCCCGCAAATCAGCATCTTTCACATTAGCCTGGGCCCCCACAATCGTCAAACCAACATCCTGAGAAAGCGACTCAGCCCGCTGATAAATTACCCCCAAATTATCCAACTTCTTCGCATCCCCATCTCCCCCAATTAACACAACCCGATCCGGCTTCCCAGAAACAATAGAATTCATCCCGTAACTCACAAGTTTTTGGACTAATTGCGCCGCCCCACCATCCGCAGAAAAATGGTCTTCCAAATCCAACTGATTTAAAATCAATCGCCCTTTTCCGTAATCCAATTCCATCAACGGCGAGTAAGCTAAATCAAACTCAGACTCCAAAATTGGCCGCCAAGAAGTGCGGTGTGGCTTCTCAATAGAAGCGCTGCTGACACCGCCACGATTTCCCCAATGCCAGCCGTACCAAGGCGAATTTGCCGGACTCAATCTTGCGGGTTTTTGAATTGTATCTGGGTAAGCTTCAAGCAATGTGCTTTCTCCTATCCAATCCCGCAAATCTGCTTCATCCAAACCGCTAACTACTGGGTGGTTACTATCAATTGGATAGACGCGGCGGCTGACGTGTTCCGCAACCCGGAAACCCATATTTCGCAGCCATTCCCGGCGCTGAGGAAACACAATTGCCTTGCCACCATTCCGCACAAAAGTTTCTAAATTACCCGGCAAATTTTGCCCGCTAGAAAACGCTTCCCGACCAATAATTAGTAGGGGCAATCCCCCCGTGGTTGACCCTACACCATTCCAAGGCACAACTTCGTAACCTAATTGTTTTAACATAGCCGATGTTTTGCCAACCGGGTCAAATATTGCCACCGCATCTTTTACTGTGGATGGAGTGGAAAAAACCCGGAAAGCAAAAGTATCAGAATGCGGGCGATCGCCCAGCCTCGCAGTCAGGCGAATTTCGCCGTCAGCCTTGCCGGAAATTGTATTTGGAAGTTTCACATCAATTGGGAAAAACAGCGTCCCTGCCGTCTCAATAGTCCCCTTATTTTCGCCCTTTTCAACCACTTTCCTCCCCACCAAAACTCGCCAATTAAAAGCAAAATCTTGTTGGGCCCTTGTATCGTTAATTAATACTATTTGCTTCGCCAATTTGCTGCCCGCAAAAAAGCTGTGGTCTTTCGCAGTAAAAGTCGGCTTAGCACCAGCAATCCAAGCCAAAGTCGGGCCGTTATTATTCATAATTGCTTCGCCCCCAGGATAAATATTGTAACCCTCTGGCTGCAAATGATGCAAAAGATTATTTGACACCTGCTTCAAATAAACGCCCCGCCGTCCAGGTTGAAATGGTCCAATATCCACCTTAATTTTGCCAGCATCCGAAACTTCCCAACCATGCCCATCGTTCCAAGGAATCATCCCCCCAGACATCCCAAAAGTCCGCCAACTCCGCCAAGTATTCGTACTGAACAAATGCTGCAACTTTTGAAAAGCCGGTGCAAAATCTAACTCTTTATTAAAATGCCAACTTTTATATTCTTGACCTTTGACAAATTGCTCGCTAATTTTATTTTTATAAGCCGGAGTTTCCAACTCATAAGCCTGTTTTCCCAAATAAATCGCCGCAAACTCCGTCATCCAAGGTTCGCTGACAATCACATTACCAAAACCAGCTCGATTTCGCATCATCGTGGCGTGTAGTGGTGTCCCAAATTCCACTACCATGTAGGGCATTTCTCCGGTTTTGCTCCACTCAGAAATCCATTCTTCTCGTTCTTGCAATGGGATTAAATTTAAATAAGAATTCAGCGCATAAACATCGCCAAAAGTCGCGCCTTGGTGTACCATCACAGGTCTAGTTTTGTCAACTAATTTCATAGCAGCAAAAGCCTCATTTCCCAAGGTGGTATTTTCCTGGAAACGCCTTTTGTCTCTGGGGTTGAGAGTTCCTTCTACTTCTTTTTTGCCGATGCGGCGGGGATTTTGGTCGTCACTGTTGCCGAAAAAATTAGGACTTGTGGCCCACATTAATACTGATGGATGATTGCGATAGCGGCGCATTTCTGTCGCCATTCGCCTTTTCCAGCGGTCTCTTGTTGGGCGGTTATTCCACTTTCCACTCCAAGCTAAGTTAGTAATATCTAAGGCGGGAGCCATAACTGGAAAGCCTTTGAGGTCTGCTCTTTCGGAAAACAGTTCTCGGAAGTGCCACCGACCCCGTTCGTCGTGATTCCAAGGCCACATTTCTATTATATTAAAACCGGCTTTAACGTAGCCGTCAATTAATTGGTCAGCTACTTCTACTGTGCCGCTTGCCCAACTATCGGAATGCAAGATTGGTCGCAGGCGAAATTCTGTGCCATTTAAGAAAAATTTACGTCCTTCTATCCAAAATTCTCGGAAGCCGAAGGGTTGGTCGTACTGCGTATTAATGCCACTTCCTTTTACTTCTAATTCCAGGGTGTAAAGGTTTGGTTGACCGACATCCCAAAGGCGGGGGTTTTTCCAATCCCACTGGACGTTTACGGTTTGAATTTGTTGAGCTTTAACCTGGGTAGTGCCGGTAAATTTTTGTTGGAGTTTGCCCTTTTCGTCGAGCATTTTAGCGACTAGCTGAATTTGACCTTTTTGTGTAACGTCTTTGAGTTCTACATCTAATTTAATTTGCTTTTTTCTGGTGGAAGTTTGGACGAATACGTCGCTAATTAGCGGGCCTTGTGGCAGGCTGAAAATTCGGACTTCGCCGATTATTCCTCGCGATAGCAGATTGGATTTTGTTGTGTAGATTTCTGTGGGACTCATAATCACGGCTTTGTCTTTTTCGTCGGAGACTGCCGCGACTAAGATAGAAATAGTATTGTTGCCTGGTTTTGCTACTTTAGTAATTTCAATCGTGCCGTAGGGCCATTCAATTTGACCGCTGTTAATGTCGTTGACAAAGATGACTGCATCGGTACTGACTCTGGCTAAATCGATGAAAATTCGGCGGTTTGTCCAGTCACTGGGAATTTCTATATTCCTCTGATACCAGGCTTTTGATAATTGTTTGCTGTTGAAGTTTTCCCAGTCTTTACCGGTGCCACGAGAGATGATTCCGGGTACGGATTCGCTTTTTTCTCTTTGCCAGTCTCCGGGTACCTGGATGGAGCCCCAGCTTGGGGATGGGGGGGGATTTTGGGGGTTGCCAATGGCGGGGACAAATTGCCAGGTGCCGTTGAGATAAATCTGGTCGCGTTTGTTGTCGATCGCACCTAAGGTCGCTGGGGTAAGATTGGGAAAGCCGATCGAGATGACTGAGTTACTAGCCCAATTGGGGTTTTCAAGTGCGTAACCGATGAATCCGAAGATAATTGCTGCTGCGAAAAATAATCCGATAATTTTTGCCAGCTTTTGATTCATGGTTGTTTACCGTCAGAAAATTAGCTTATCCAATCTGTCCCTTCATCCAGAATAGCAACGAGAGGGCAAGAGCGGGAGATTCGGAGACGGGGCATGGGGCATGGGGCATGGGGCATGGGGCATGGGGCATGGGGCATTAATCTGCCTACTGACTACTGACTACTGACTACTGACTACTGACTACTGACTACTGATTACTGACTACTGACTACTGACTACTGACTAATGACTAATGACTACTGACTACTGACTACTGACTACTGACTACTGACTACTGACTACTGACTACTGCCTACTCCCTACTGACTACTGACTAATGACTACTGACTACTGACTTCTGACTTCTTCAAATCAGTCTCAGGGAAGATGGCAAGCTGGCCAAAAATATGGTTTGGTTGTAAGAAAATACATAATTATGATTAATATTTTTTAAAGTCAGTAAAGAAAGTAGCGCGATCGCAACAGGTCAACAAAAATGAGTTTGTTTCAGGTACTGCCCTTACCAATTAAACCTTACGGTATTTCTAGATTTGCCACTGGCTCGGCACTGTTGCTGACAACTTTGTTACTGTTTGCACTCAAGGCCAATGCTGTAATCTTATTTTTTGCCGCTGCAATGGTTACGGCTTGGTATGCTGGCTTAAAGTCCACAGAAAAAAGACTGGAAAAAGAACGAGCCTCTTTGATAACATCTATCTCAAAAGTGATGGGCACAGCCACCTGCTTGATTGTAGTTCTCGACAAGGAAGGACGCATCGTTCGCTTCAACCAAGTTTGCGAAAAAACCACTGGTTACTCATTTGCTGAGGTTGAAAATAAATTTGTTTGGGATGTATTCTTAATCTCCGAAGAATTAGACCCAGTTCAAAGAATTTTCACCCAACTCAAAACCGAAGATGTTTCCAGTCAATATGAAAATTATTGGCTGACAAAAAATGGTGAGATGCGCTTAATTAATTGGTCAAACACAGTGATTTTTGATGGGGACGGTTTGGTAGAATATGTCATAGCAACTGGTATCGATGTTACCGATAGCCAACAAGCCGAAATCGCCCTAGCTGTATCATACGATCAGCTAGAAACTAGAGTCAAACAGCGAACAGCAGAATTGACAGTAGCGAAGGAAGCCCTGCAAGCTCAAGAAGAACGATTTCGCTGTTTAAGTTCCTGTTCCCCTGTCGGCATTTTTATGGCGGATATTCAGGGGTGCTGCACCTATGCAAACCCGCGATGTCAGGCTATTTATGACATGAGTTTTGAAGAACTTGTAGGCGGTGGCTGGCAGAATTGCATTCACCCAGAAGACAGGGAGCTAGTGTTGACTCAGTGGCAGGATTATACCAGGGAAGGTAGCGAATATGCGATGGAATATCGCTTGCAAACATCCGAGGGAATTGTGCGCTGGGTTAACGTTAGTTGCTCCCCCATGTTTTCCGACTCTGGCGAATTGATGGGACACGTAGGCACTGTTAGAGATGTCACAGAACGTCAACAAGCACAAGCTGCTTTATCCACCAGCGAACAGCAACTGAGAACACTGCTAGAAAATACGCCAGATATCATTATCCGCACCGATAAAGAACTGCGTTATGTCTACGTGAATCAAGCCGTAGAAAGAACCCAAGGACAACCAGCGCAGCACTTCATCGGGAAAACCAGTCAAGAACTAGGAATGCCGCCGGAACTGTGCCAAATCTGGGATGAAACTCTGCATAAAGTCTTAGAAAATGGTCGGGAAGAAATCATAGAATTTCAAGCACCATCAAGCAGCGGAATCAGAAGTTATCAATCTCGCATAGTTCCTGAATTTGACCAAGCAGGTGCAATTCAATATGCCTTAATTGTAGCGCGAGACATCACCGAACTCAAACTTGCAGAAGTTCAAAAAGCGCAACTGACAATCGAGCAAGCAGCCAGGGAAAAAGCAGAAATTCAACAACAGCGAGCGGCATTTTTAGCAGAAGTCAGCAAAATGCTGGCTGCTGCGTTTGATCGGGAAACGGTGTTGCAAAAAGTGGCAGAATTAGCAGTGCCAATTGTAGCAGACGGGTGCTACATTCACTTAACAGAAAGGGACGGAACTGTGCACCAAGTCGCGCTAGCTCACACAGAAATTGGCATGGTTAATGCTGTGAATAAGTTGAGAATTCGCAACCCGCTTGACGAGATTTTTGTGCATGGTTATCCCCTAGTAATTCGCACGGGAAAATCTGAACTAATTACTGAAGTTAATCAGGAAATTTTAGCAGCAGGAGCCGAAAATGAAGCAGAACTAGAAGTATTGCGTCCGCTGAATATCTGCTCCCACGCTTGCGTGCCGATGACGGCGCGGGGACGGGTAATCGGCGCTATTAGCTGCTTTACATCGAAGTCTGGCCGCCGCTACAATTCCGAAGATCTGGCAATGCTAGAAGACCTAGCTTATCATGTGGCGATCGCCCTGGACAACGCTAGACTTTATGCAGAAGCACAGCAAGCACTGGCTCAAACATCGGAATCCTTTGCTTTAATTGACTCACTGTTGGAAGCATCTCCTTTAGGGATTTGTTTTCTCGATCGCGAAATGCGCTACATCCGCATCAATCAAGTCTTGGCAGAACTCAACGGTTTGCCGACAGCAGAACACTTGGGTCAAGACTTCCGCCAACTGTTGCCAGAATATGCGGCAAAATATGCACCTCTAATCCAGCAAGTTTTAGAAACCGGTCAGCCACTTTTGAACGTAGAGATAAGCGGTGAATCTAAGGGAAAACCGGGAGATTTCCGACATTGGGTAGGTAACTACTATCCGGTCAAAAATGCCAGCGGAAAAATACTTGGGGCGGGCATAATTCTCACAGATATTACCGTAGCTAAACAGACAGAAATAGCTTTGAGAGAAAGCGAAAGACGGTTCCGCAGCGTGGTAGAATCGAATATGATCGGTATCGGTTTTTGGGATAAAAAAGGCGCAATTACTGAAGCTAATGATGCCTTGCTGAAGATGATTGGATATACCAGGGAAGAGTTGGTTTCGGGAAACCTGTCGTGGTCGGAACTCACGCCACCGGAATACGAATATCTCGATACAAAAGCAATCGCAGAAATCGCAGCTACCGGATATTGTACGCCTTTTGAAAAAGCATACATTCGCAAAGATGGTTCGCGCTTCCCAGTTTTAGCCGGTGGCGGACACTTCCAGGGATGTCAAGATCAAGGCTCGTTCTTCGTGCTCGATATTAGCGATCGAAAACTTGCAGAAGCAGCGCGATCGTCCATCAATCAAACTCTCGAAGCCCTAATTCGCGCTTGTCCTCTGGCAATTACCGTTTTTAGCGCCCACGACTATCGGGTGAAAATGTGGAACCCAGCCGCCGAGAGGATTTTCGGCTGGAGTGAATCAGAGGTACTGGGCAATTTTCTGCCCAGCGTTCCCCCAGACAAGCAACAGGAATTCACAGCTAACTTGAAAGGGATTCGGGAAGGAAAGGCGATCGCAGGTGTGGAAACTCGCCGCCAAAGGAAAGACGGTAGCCCCATCGATATCGGTTTGTGGGCAACTCCCATCGACGACGGCAAGGGCAATATTAATTGTATGTCGATCGTCGCCGATATCAGCGATCGCAAACAAGCGGAAGCAGAACGCGCTCAGTTGCTCGATCGCGAACGGGCGGCGCGGGCTGAAGCTGAAGCGATCAACCGCCTCAAAGACGAGTTTTTAGCGACTCTTTCCCACGAACTGCGAACGCCTTTAAATGCGATTCTGGGCTGGTCGCAGGTGCTGCGCGGTCGCCCGTACACGGAAGCGACTTTAGCCCGCGCCTTAGAAGCGATCGATCGTCAAGCAAGAGTACAGACGCAGCTAGTGGAAGATTTGCTGGATGTTTCGCGGGTGATTCAAGGTAAGCTTTGTCTAAAAGTCGGCTGGTTCGACATGGTAAATGCGATCGAGGTGGCTGTGAATTCAGTGAGTTTGGCGGCCGAGTCCAAGTCGATCGCAGTGAAGTCAAAACTCGATCGCGGCTTCGGATTGATGTGGGGCGACGCCCAGAGGTTGCAGCAGGTAGTATTGAATTTGCTGACTAATGCGATCAAGTTTACGCCGGCACATGGAGAAGTCGAGATAGAACTGTCGGCGGTAGCGCTTAATCAGGAATCTGCCCGCGCCAATCATGTTGCGATCCGAGTTCGCGATACGGGAAAAGGCATCAATCCTGAGTTTCTCCCTTATGTGTTCGATCGCTTCCGCCAAGCTGACGGCTCGATTACTAGGGCTCACAGCGGTTTGGGGCTAGGATTGGCGATCGTGCGGCACTTGGTGGAACTCCACGGCGGTACTGTGTGTGCCGAAAGTCCCGGTGAAGGCAAAGGTGCCACTTTTACGGTGACGCTACCGCTGAAACAACCGAAAAGCCAGAAGTTACAGTTGAGAGGGGACAGGAATTTCGAGGAAACGCGATCGCGCGATCTCGATGGGTTAACTGTTTTGGTCGTTGATGACGAACCAGACAACCGCGAGTTTTTGAAAGTCGCCCTTGAAGAGTCCGGGGCCAGTGCGATCGTGGCTGCAACGGTTGCGGAGGCGATCGAGATTTTAGCACAGTCCCAGCCCGATATTTTAGTCAGCCACATCGGTATGTCGAGCGAAGATGGCTACTCCCTAATCCGCAAAATCCGAGCCTCGGAATCCGGCACAACCAAGCGCTTGCCAGCAGTAGCGCTGACCGCTTATGCTAGCGAAACAGACCGCACTATGGCTCTCGCAGAAGGCTATGACGAACACTTAACAAAGCCGATCGAACCGGCTGTATTCGCAGCAGTTTTAGCCAAGATCTCCGAGTCCAGAAATAGTTTTTAATCTGTTTTGACATACTCACCGCCCTAAAAACTGCGGTGGTTGCTGAGCCTAGTCGAAGTATGATTCTTGACACTTCCGAAAGGCGAAGCTACCGAAAGTAGTCTGACTCTCCTGAAATGTCCATTTAGAGTCGTGGCGATGCCTCATCCCGACTTTTCTCAATTTTAGCTGAAAGCCGTCCTAGAAGGACGGGGTTTTAGACCCATTTTTCTTGATAAACTGGTACTAAATTTGACCTGACTCTAAAATTTAGATGCGCCTCAGCTTATCCGATCCACCTGGGAACCGATTTATCCGTCAGGCGAACACGGTTAATCATTGTCAATTCTAAAATCTACAATCTAAAATCGATCGCCCCTATGCCCCTTGAGCCCCTCCATCGCTTAGTCCCCAAAATTGCAGGACAACTTCCTCTGCGAACCATTCTGATTGTCCCCTTCGTTCTGCAAACGGTAAGCGCCGTAGGGTTAGTGGGCTATCTTTCCTTCACAAACGGTCAGTCAGCCGTCGAGAATCTGGCGGAGCGGTTAATCGAACAAGTAGCAGAACGGATTAGCGTCAGCCTCGCAGCCAACCTGCAAGCTCCCCAGGACCTTGTAGCAGCCAACCGGAGCGCCGTACAGCAAGGAATGCTGAACCTCAACGACACTGAACAACTGCGACAACAGCTTTGGCATCAAACAACCCTCAACCCGCTACTCCAATCTACCGTATTTGTAAATGACCAGGGCTCAGAAATTGGGTACGGCCGCCTACTCACTAAAGAACTTGTCACACAAGTAAAAAGGCTGACTGGGGAGGATTTGTCGATCGGTACTCCCTTCCTGAGTCGCCTGAAAAATACCGATCGAGGTCAACGAAAATACTACTTGGTAGACTCAAAAGGCAATCCGAGAAAACTGTTTTATACGTTTGGGATCGATAACCGCACAACTCCTTGGTATCGCTATGCAAAAGCCTCCGGCCAACAAACTTGGTCGCCAATTCTTGTGTTCCAGGTTGTACCCTCCTTAGGCATTTTCGCATTATATCCCATCTCTGATGCTACCGGAAAATGGCGGGGCGTTTTTAACTCTAATTATACGCTGTCGGCAATCAGTACCTTTCTTGAAAAGCTACAATTCTCACCGTCGGGACAGACTTTTATAGTGGAGCGTTCTGGCAATCTGGTTGCCACATCAACTCTAGAAACCCTCGTTGTGAAGTCAGCAAAGGGGCAACCAACGCCATTACTAGCCGTGAATAGTCGGGATACCCGAACGCGAGACATTGCAAGGCAACTGGCTCAGAAATTTGGCAATTTCCGCACCCTGCAAACCACTGAGCAACTTAAACTCTTTAGTAACCACGATCGGCAGTTTGTCCGCGTGACTCCTTATCGCGATCGATATGACTTGGATTTGTTGATTGTGGTTGTCGTGCCAGAATCTGATTTCATGGCTCAAATCCGGGCGAATCAACGCAACACAGCTTTGTTATCTGTTGGTACGTTGGCGCTGGCGATCGCCAGCGGCCTATTCACTGCTCGTTGGATTACCACACCAATTTTGCGCTTGAATACCGCCGTCAAAGATCTTGGCTTAGGTGCCTGGGATCAAACAGTAGAAATTGAACGCTTTGATGAAGTGGGAGAACTGGCAAATTCCTTTCATAAAATGGCAGCGCAACTGCAACAGTCTTTGGCTGAACAACAATATTTAAATGAAGCTTTAGCCCAGAGCGATCGCCAACTGAAGCAATTGCTCGAAGCTATACCTCTAGGGGTATCTATCCATGATGTGAGTGGTAAAGTCATCTATCTCAATCAAGCATCCAAGCAGCTCCTCGGCATTGAAACTTTACCCGAAGCCGAAACCGAGCAATTAGCCCAAGCCGATCGGGTTTATCAAGCAGGAACCGAGGAGTTATATCTGGTAGAAAATATGCCAGTGATCCGCTTTATTCAGGGAGAAAAAGCAAGGGCTGACGTTCTGGAAATTCGTCAACCGGGTGGAAGAGTTCCGATAGAAGTTCATAGCACGCCCCTGTTTGATGACAGTGGAAACAAGATCGGGGCGATCGCTGCCTTCTGTGACATCACCGATCGCAAACAAGCTGACAAAACCCTAGCTAATTACAATCGCACCTTAGAAAACCAAGTCACTGAAAGGACAGAAACTTTACGGGAGAGCGAACGCAGACTGTCTACATTGATCGCTAACCTGCCGGGCTATGTCTATCGCGTTGCTAACTATCCCGACTATCAGCCTGAATTTATCAGTGAGGGCGTGTTCTTAGTCACAGGATATCGGCAGGAAGAATATTTGATCGATCGCACCATTGCTTGCGGACAGGAAATCCACCCAGCCGATCGGGATTCAGTTTGGGAAATTGTCCAGATAGCTGTTGCAGCAGAGCAACCTTATGAATGTGAGTATCGAATCATCACAAAATCCGGTACTCAAAAATGGGTTTGGGAACGGGGACATGGTATCTATGCAGAAAACGGCGAAATTCTGTTTGTCGAAGGTTTTGTTACAGATATTAGCGATCGCAAACAGATAGAAGAGAAACTACAATGGAGCGAAACGCGGCTCGACACGATCGTTACCAATACCTCTGATGGTATCATGATCGTCGATCGGCAAGGTAAAATAAATTTTGCCAACCCAGCCGCCGCCCAGCTATTCGACAAACCCTCTTCTGAATTGCTCGGCTATCAGTGGGGAATACCTCTGCAAGACACCTCAGAGATATCGTTGATTGATGTTAATCGGAAAATCCGCACGGCGGAAATGAAGTCAACTCCTACTAAATGGCTGGGAGAATTAGCCTATATTATCGCCTTGCGAGACATTAGCGATCGCAAGCGGATAGAACAAGAAATCCGCGAACTGAGTACGGCCCTGGAAAATGGGGTAGAAGGAATCTCGCGGCTGGACCAGCAAGGACATTACGTCACTGTTAACAAAGCCTATGCCAGCATAATTGGCTATCAACCCGAAGAGATGAGCGGCATGGAATGGCTGCGCACCGTACACCCTGATGAGTGCGAAAAAATGATCGCAGCCTACCAGGAAATGCTCGAAGTTGGCAAAGTAGAAGCTGAAACCAGAGGCATCCGTAAAGATGGCTCGATCTTTTATCAGCAAATTGTCATGATCGCAGCCTATGACGATCAATATAGCTTCATCGGTCATTACTGCTTCATGAAGGACATTAGCGATCGCAAATTAGCCGAGGAGGCCTTGCGTGAGAGTGCACAACGAGAACAAGCCATCGCTAGAGCGATCGAACGAATGCACCAGTCCTTAGATATTGCCACAATATTCAATACTACAACCGCTGAACTGCAAGAAACCCTCAAATGCGATCGAGTCGTTATCTATCGGTTTAATCCTGATTGGAGTGGAGAATTTGTCGCCGAGTCAGTCAGCCCTGGCTGGATACCTCTGATACCAGAACAATTGCCAGAACAATTGGGCGATCGTCATGAGCCAAACAATCTCGTGGCAGACTCTAGTTGCACAGCAAAAACGCTCCCAGGCTCTCCTCTAACAGTGCTGGATACTTATATACAAGAAACCCAAGGCGGTGTCTATAGTCAAGGCGCTCTTTATTGCATGACAGAAGACATTTACAACGCTGGGTTTACTCCTTGTTACCTCAAACTTTTAGAGCAATTTCAAGCCAGAGCCTACTTAATTGCCCCCATCTTCTGTCGCAATCAACTGTGGGGTTTACTCGCCAGTTATCAAAATTCTACACCTCGCACTTGGCGCGAAGTAGAAATCAATATTGCGCTGCAAATTAGCACTCAACTCGGAGTTGCCTTACAACAAGCTCAATTACTCGAAGCCACTCAACAGCAAGGGGTACAACTCCAACAAGCCGCCTTAGCAGCAGAAGCGGCTAACCGCGCTAAAAGCACCTTTCTCGCCAATATGAGCCACGAACTGCGTACCCCCCTCAACGCCATTCTAGGCTTCTCCCAATTGATGCGCCACTCAACCAACCTCAATCCCCAAGAACAGGAAAATATTCGGATCATCAACCGCAGTGGAGAACATCTACTGAATTTAATTAATCAAATATTAGATTTAGCCAAAATTGAGGTGGGACGCATTACCCTTAACCCAACCGACTTTGAATTAAGGAGCCTGCTGAACGAGATCGAAGAAATGTTCCAACTCCAGGCCCTAGAGCAACAATTGTCATTAATCGTTGATTGTTCAGAGCATCTCCCCCAATACGTGCGAACCGATGTTGTCAAGTTACGCCAAGTTTTAATGAATCTGCTTTCTAATGCGGTTAAGTTTACAAAAGAGGGAGGCATTTCTTTAAAAGTCAAACAACAAACAACAGACAACCAGCAACAAATAACAATTAGGTTTGAAGTAGAAGACACTGGATTTGGCATGGCTCCTGATGAATTATGTCAACTATTTCAACCCTTTGTTCAAACTAAAACTGGGGAAGCATCCCACAAGGGAACAGGCTTGGGGCTGGCAATTAGCCAACAGTTTGTCCATCTCATGGGAGGCTGCATTACTGTCAATAGTCAAGTGGGATGTGGCACTATCTTCAGATTTGAGATCCCAGTCAGTGCGGTTGATGCTGCTGTGATTAAACCCAGACAGCCCTTACGTCAGGTAATCGCCCTTGAACCCAACCAGCCGCGTTATCGTATTTTGATTGTGGACGATCACCAGGACAATCGCCAACTGCTAGTCAAACTACTCAACCGCTTTGAATTTGAACTCGCAGAAGCTAGTAATGGCATAGAAGCGATTGAAAATTGGTCGAGTTTTGAGCCACACTTAATTTTTATGGATTTGCGGATGCCGGTGATGGATGGGTATGAAGCGACGAAACGGATTAAAGCCAACACTAAAGGTCAAGCTACCGCAATTGTTGCTGTGAGTGGCAATAATGTCGATGTAGCCGGAACCGTTATTCTCTCTAGTGATTGCGATGACTTTATCCGCAAACCCTTCCGAGAGGCAGAAATCTTGGACACCCTTCACAATCATCTCGGAGTGCGTTACATTTACGCTCAACCAGAGAGTGTTTCGGAGTCAACTCAAATCGAGGCTCTGACTCCTGAAGCTCTTGCGGATTTACCCGCGGATTGGGTTGCATCTTTAGAACAAGCTACGATTCAGTGCGATTTAGAATTAATCCTCACCCAAATTGAGCAAATTCGCGATCGGAATGACTCTTTAGCTAACACTCTAGTTGCTTTGGCTAACGAGTTTCAATTTAATCAAATACTAGATCTCATCCAGTCAAAAATAAATTAGCTATGAATCCTATCAATTCCGGTTGCACTCAGCAATGATTGTTAAAAGTTGACAGTTGACAGTTGACAGTGAGTCGAAAAACTGAAAATTGCGCTTATATAGCAGAGCTTGAACGAATCAGGAAGAAGTCGATGCGATCGGGAAATTCCGGGCAATGGTTACATCTTCCTTCTTGCTTCTTCCTTCTTGCTTCTTCCTTCTTGCTTCTTCCTTCTGCTCTAGCCATATTTACTCCGAATTTATCCATAAACTTTCAGTCTTTTAAACTAACTTCTCGTAATTTTTTCCAGAAATCATATCTGATATCGTTTCCGGTTGCATCGGAATGATTTAACCGCAGAGGGCGCAGAGGGCGCAGAGGGAGAGAAGAGAGAGATGAATAATTCCGATGCTACCGGATTTGATATGAGGTTTTGAAGTATTTCACAGCCATTCCATGAAGGGAATAGTTTTTTTGTTTGACAGTCATGTTCAACCGTTGTGTCATGCTTCCCATTGTCGCTCTACTGACAGTTAAGCCAATTTTTTGAGGTAGTAAATAACAGAGTTATTCGAGAGTGACATCATTATTTACTTCAATTAATACCGCTAATACGAGCAGTTTTTCTGGCTTGAGTTTAAGTTGACCCATCGATCAGTTTGAGGAGCAATATTTGGGGTCTGAGGATACTGTTTAAGCAATTTTTAGACCCAACTGAGAGCTACACAAAAACGAGGGGCTATTGCTTTTTGTGAGATGGGTTAATTGTGGTACAAATCGATCTTTTTTTGCCGAAAATCAAGAGAATGAGATTTCATTTTGAGTCTAGTATGATGCTTTATACAACCATTCATTGCCATAAGTCGATCGCTCTCCGTCAGCGAGGCTTTGACTCCAGATTGAATTATGGTGCATTCTATCTTCTGTTCTATATTTTCCAGTTATTTGGAGTTAGTCATGTGATACCTCATCGGCCTGAGACAAGCTATCATAGCAAAATATCAGCCGAGAATCTGAAATTCGCCCTCGAAAACCTGCCCAAGACGAAACCCAGTTTTTACTTTACACTACTTTTGGTCTGGCTGAATCCGAGTTGTTTTAGGAGTCAATAGCCGTCATTTTGCGATCGTGTTACGAGTTGATTCATTGGGATTTAGGAGCAGCCTGGATTCCTAATGCCGCTCAGACTTTGCTAATGTGCAGTCGAGCTTTTTATGCAAAGAAACCTAGTTTCTACCACTTCTCAAAAGCTATGCAACACCCTTGTCGTTCCTCCCTAGGGCGTGTTTTCTTTCCCCAGATATCCCCCCACATTCTTGCCCCTACTCACCCCCTACTGCCCGATCCAAGGGGAGCAGGGCGTGAATAGGCAGGGCTGTTTCATTAGAGCGGAAAATCGCGATTTTGTAGGGGTAGTACCAAGAGTGCCTACCCCCCCCACAGACGATGTAATGAGCGTTTCAGACCCCAGGGCCGGCACTCTTGTCACGGCCCCTACACAGAATGAAACAGCCCTGGATAAGTAGGGGGATCTTCGAGGGGGAACCGAGAGGAATGTGGACTCAGAATAACAATCATTTGTCGCAAGGACGAAGAGTCCTTATTTGCTGAAATCTTTAAGAGAGGACTGAAGTCCTCACTAGGAAATCCCGAAGGATTAGAACACCGGAATTTATCTTATTTCAAGTCCAGCAAACCGCTAGTTTTAAGCTTGGGATTAAACCGAATTTCCTCGGTAACACCGCGAGCTTTTAACTGTGATAAAATTTCATTTTCCACTCGGCGCGCTACATTTTTCAACAACTTATCTTTAGCAATTTCATCTGCCACAATGCCTTCATAACTTGCCACTTCTGCCGCAGTCATCACAGTTTTAGTATCTATCGGATCGTTCCAGAAAGCAGCATCGGCATCATTCCCAGTCGGTAGGGAACCGTTTTCAGCAATCCAACTCGATCGGATGCTGTCTAGAATAGTGCGGTTTGGTCGATCGATAGTTTGGACTTTCAGCCAGTAGCACTGTAGAGGTTGGCGCACGAGATGCTGTTTGAGGCTGAGATAAATATCACGAGAATAGCCGACAAATTGTAGCACTTTATCCTTGTCGAAAATCCCATAAACGCCGATTTTTCCCTGTACGAACTCCGGCAATTTTCCCTCAGAGTCAATGTAGGGAATCAATTCTAAGCTGGCGAGGGATTGAATGTCTGATGTCATTTTTTCTGAATTGTCGATCGTTAATTATTCCAGCCGTTGACCTGAATTTACCTAACTCTTAAAAACACGATAAATGGCACAGAGTCTGCTGGGCTTAAACACCTTCGCTTGGAACATAAAATTAGGCGGCACATTCACGATCGCAAAATCACTCTTACCATGATACTGCTCAAATTGCGCAGGCATTCCCTTCGGCGTCTCGCTGCTGTAAGGTACTGGCTGAAAAAGTAACTCTGTAAACTCAAGGCGCGAGCACTGCAATTGTAATGCTACTTGCTGGAGAAAGCTTTCAGCAGTTAATAAACTCAACAGTACAGCTTTAGCCTCTGATTCGAGGACAAAACTGCCATCATAGCTTTCGATAATCTTGAGACCCATTTTCTGTATACCTGACGACTGATCTATCCTGAATTTTACCTTCTTGCGGCACGATCTGAAAGGTCGATCGATTTTAGATTGTAGATTTTCGATTGGAGAATTGGAGAATTGAACCCACGGAGGGATCCGGAGACCCTGGACTCAATTGCTTGATTGTCAAAAATTGTTCTGATTTCTTTCCCGATCGCTTTTATAGAAAGAGGTCGCCCGCCCCAAAACTCAGCTTTTTAAGGCACGGGATGTAGGCTCCACGGCGATTTTAATCGCCGTCCTTGTACTTGCATTAGTTGCACTTCCCACCAATTATGCTATCATACAGGCCTAACTGGTGAGTCGGGCCACGATCGTATACGAATTCAAAGTTAAAGGGAAAGAACGACAATACCAAGCGATTGATGAGGCTATTCGTACTTCTGGATTCATCCAAAATAAGTGCTTGCGCTACTGGATGGATCGCCCAGGTGTGAGTAAATACGACCTTAACAAATATTGTGCGGTATTGGCTAAAGAATTTCCTTTTGCTGACGCACTTAATTCAATGGCTCGACAGTCGGCTGCTGAGCGTTCTTGGAGTGCTATTTCTCGATTTTACGACAATTGCCGGAAAAAGGTTAAAGGTAAAAATGGCTTTCCTAAGTTGAAAAAATTCTCTCGTTTTGTGGAGTATAAAACTTCAGTATAGGAACTATCTAAAACTCTAAAAAATATCATTTTTGCCGATAAAAAAGCTATGAAAAAAATGAATCTAAAGGGAACATACGACCTTAAATACTATGACATAAAGCAAATTAAAAGAGTGCGATTTGTACGTCGTTCCGACGGCTATTATGATCGATTTGCGGTAGATGTAAAGGTGAGAATTGAAACTGAACCTACCCATCAAATAGTTGGTTTGGATCTGGGGTTAAAGTATTTTATTGCTGATGACAAAGGCAATGTTGAACCACCCCCTCAGTTCTCTCCAAAATCTGAACGGCAATTAAATCGCGATCGCCGCCAGAAATCGATCAAATATAGCAGCGATCGCAAGAAAGCAAGACAACCGCAGTCTAACAACTACCAGAAAGCTATAAATAGATAGGCCCGAAAACATTTAAGAGTAAGTAGGCAACGAAAAGAATATTGCAAGAGATTAGCATATTCCGTCATTCAATCTAAGGATTTGATAGCCTAGGAAGATTTAAATGTTAAAGGACTGGTAAGAAATCGACATCTAGCTAAATCTATTAGTGATGCTGGCTGGTCAACTTTTCGCGGTTGCTTAGAATATTTTGGGCAAAAATATGGGAAGGTGACGGTAGCAGTACCGCCGCACTATAGGAGTCAAAATTGTTCTAACTGTGGTAATAAAGTGCAAAAATCTCTTTCTGTTAGAACCCATATTTGTCCGCATTGTGGGTTTCCAGCAGACCGGGACGTAAACGCCAGCAGTAGCCCGCACCGGCAACGGGTATTTCTACAAGCTAACTGTAACAGACCCAGATGGCGACCTGCTGACTTTTAGATTGACCAAAGCACCAACAGGAATGAAGGTTGACAAGGACAGTTTGATTGTCTGGACTCCCGGCGCAGGCGATGTGGGGCAGAAACAGGACGTGTCGGTGTCGGCTAGCGACGGCCAGGGGGGAAGCGACACTCAATCCTGGACTGTTAATGTCTCTAATTCGGCCGTTAACCGACCTCCAAGTATTACTTCGGTACCGGATACCGTTACTAATTTAGAGCGAGTTTATCGCTACCAGCTAACAGCTACCGACCCCGAAGGAGACTATTTACTGTGGAGTTTGGATAATGCTCCCAAGGGTATGGTAATCGATGCTAATTAAGCGTTGTTGCCGATACTTATGCACCTAAAGTCAATATTATTGCCAGCAAAAATACAGCTAATCTCGGAGATTCGGTCACATTTACCGTCAATGCTGTCGATAACGTGAAAGTAGAATCTTTGGGTTTGACTATCAACGGCACTCCTGTAGTTTTGGATGCACAAGGTCAAGCAAATGTCAAGGTAAATAATTTAGGAAATTTCACAGCAGTTGCAACAGCTAAAGATGCGGCTGGAAATGTGGGGAATGCGACTCAAGCTGTGGCTGCAATTGATACTAGCGATGTCAACGCGCCAACTATCAACATCAGTTTAGAAGATGATGCAGAAATTACCGCACCTGTCAATATAGTTGGCACAATTAGTGACAGCAATTTAGCTTACTATACATTGGAAGTTGCCCCGGTTGGTGGCGGGCAAATTCCGGGCGATGGCGGAGGATTTAAGGAGGTTTATCGGGGAACTGCTGCTGTCAGCAACGGAACGGTTGCGACATTTGACCCGACTGTTTTAGCTAACGGCGCTTACGTTCTCAAGTTCACTGCTTTCGACGCTAACGGTAACGGTTCGACTACTGAAAGGACGGTGAATGTTTCGGGTGATTTGAAGTTGGGGAATTTCCGGTTGTCGTTTACTGATTTATCCGTTCCAGTTGCGGGAATTCCGATTAACGTGACTCGAACTTACGATTCTTTGAATGCGAATAATGGCGATGATTTTGGCTACGGCTGGCGGATGGAATTCCGGGATACTGATTTGAAGACTTCTTTGAAAGCTGATCCGACTTACGAGGAGTTGGGGATAAATACCGTACCGTTTGACAGCAAGACTAAGGTGTTTATTACGTTACCTGGTGGTAAGCGGGAAACCTTTACTTTTAAGCCGACTCCGCATCATTTGAATCAGTATTTGGGAGGGGCTGGGCCGGGTGCTCAGATGTTCAAGCCTGCTTTTGAGTCTCAGAAAGGTTCGACGATGACTTTGACGGTTAAGGATGCGAATTTAGTCAGGAATGAGAACGGGTATTACGGGGTGAACGCACAGCCTTTCAATCCTGAAAATCCTGCCTTTGGTGGGGTGTACGTGTTGACTACTAAGGAGGGATTGGTTTACGAGATTGATGCGAAGTCTGGGGATTTGTTGACTGCTACTGATGCGAATGGGAATAAGCTGACTTTCTCGGATGCGGGGATTAAGAGTAGTTCGGGTAAGTCGGTGACTTTTGAGAGGGATGTTGATGGGAGGATTGTCGGTGTTGTTGACCCGGATGGCAAGAAAGTCAAGTACGAATACGACGCGAAAGGGGATTTGGTTGCTGTTAAGGATAGGGAGAATAATGCAACTCGGTTTGAGTACGAAGATGAGGACAGACCGCACTTTTTAACTGAGGTAATTGACCCGTTGGGACGCAGTGGAGTCAAGACTGACTACGACGATTCTGGTCGCCTCAAGCAGATGGTTGATGCGAATGGGTCGGCGGTGGAATTGGTTTATGACCCTAATAATTCCCTTCAGAAAGTTAAGGATGTTTTTGGGAAGGAGACGACTTATGTTTACGACAGTCGGGGGAATGTTTTAACTGAGATTGACCCGTTAGGGAAGAGGGTTGATCGGACTTTTGATGGGGATAATAATGTTTGGACTGAGACTGTAATTACCACTGAATTAAATGCTGCTGGCAATCCGGTTGAAATGCGGCAAACAACTGAATGGACTTACGACAGTCGGGGGAATAAGTTAACTGAAAAAGACCCGTTAGGTAATGTTTCGCGGTGGACTTATAACAGTCGGGGACAGGTTTTGACTGAAACCGACGCCCTGGGGAATACTGCGACTTACACCTATTCTCCGAGTGGGAATTTGCTGTCAACAAAAGATGCTGCGGGGAAAATTACCCAGCACAGTTATGATGCAAGGGGTCTGCGCCGTTCCACAACAGATGCTAACAACAAAATTACCCGCTATGAATACGACAATTCCGGCAATTTGATTCGCCAAACAGATGCAGAAGGCAACGACACTACTTACACCTACAACAATTTAGGCAAGCGGTTGACCGAAACGAGAAAAGTAACTACTCCTTACGGGTTAGAAGAGTTAGTTACCGAGTGGAAATACGATGCAGAAGGACGGGTAGAATCCGTCATTGACGCCGAGGGTTATCTCACTAAATACGAATACGATGCTAACGACAACCGCACGGCTGTTGTTGATGGCTCGCGACGCCGGACTGAGTACGTTTACAATGAAAAGGGACAGTTGGAAGATATTATTTATCCTGAGAAAAATCCCAACGATCCTACCAAAAACCTGAAACTTAACAACACTTACGACGCAGCAGGTCGCTTGGTAACTAGAACTGATGAATTGGGTCGCGTTACTCAATACAAATATGATGACGCGGGTCGCTTAACCGAAACAATTTACCCCGATAAAACTCCTGCAAATGAGTTAGATAACCCCAGAACCAAAGTCGAGTATTACAAAAATGGCAATGTCAAAGCTGAAATTGACGAGCGGGGAAATCGCACCGAATACCGCTACAATGCTAACAACGAACTTGTCGAAATTATCTACCCAGACGGCACGCCCGATACTCTTGCATACAATCCGAAAACTGTTTACCAATACGACGCAGCAGGCCGCCGGATTAGCGAAACAAATGCTCGCAACCGTACCACTACTTTTGTTTACGATGAATTAGATCGACTCACAGAAACTCGGTTCCCGGACAATACTAAAACAACCGCAACTTACGATGCTTTGGGACGGCGCGTTAGTTCCACTGACCGCAACGGTAAAGTAACAAAATACGAGTACAATGCAGCAGGTAAATTGACTGCTGTCGTCCAAAATTTGAATCAACCGGGTGTTGGATTAATTGAACTCAGGACTGAGTACAGTTATGATGAAGCAGGTCGGTTGACTGGCGTTAAAGATGCCAATACTCGCGTTACTGAATACGATTACGATTTGGTAGGTCGTCCCTTAGCTACAATTTTACCCGATGAAAAATGGTCAGAAACTTATTACGATGGGGCTGGGAATGTTATCGGGTTAACGGATTTTAACGGCAACAGCGTTTTTTACGATTACGATGCGGGTGCTGCCCCTTCTGTTGGCAGTCAAAATCCTGTCAGGTACGCTTATACTCCAACTGGAAAGATTGCCAGCATTGTTGACAGTCGGGGTACGACCAGTTACAAGTATGATGAGCGAGATAGATTGATTTCTCGGACTGACCCGGATGGGCCTTACACGGCAAACAATGTGACCATTGAGTACGGGTATGATGCTGCGGGAAATATCACTTCGGTTGCTGTTCCGAACGGTACTACTGGTTACACTTACGATGAAAGAAATCGTTTGAAAACGGTGACTGACCCGGATGGTGGGGTGACGGCTTATTCCTACGATGCGGTTGGCAATTTGTCAAGAACTGAATTCCCGAATGACGTGATTGAAACTCGCACTTACGATGATTTGAATCAGCTTAAGTTGCTGGAGTACAGCCGCCAGGGAACGGTGTTTTCTAAGTTCGATTACACCTTGGATGCTGCGGGGAACCGCCGCGCTGTTACTGAGTTGAACGGGCGCAAGGTTGAGTACGAGTATGACGATTTATATCGGGTGACGAAGGAGACGATTACGGATGCTGTTGCGGGAAATCGGACGGTTAGTTACACCTATGATAAGGTTGGCAATCGCCTGAGTCGAAATGATTCTGTTGAGGGAGTTACGACTTATGTTTATGATAGCAACGACCGCCTGAAAACGGAGGAGTTGAAGCAGAATAATGCGGTCGTGCGTTCTTACGAGTACGGCTACGATGATAATGGAAATACTCGGACTCGGACTCAGAAGGATGCTGCTGGTAATGTTGTTGAAACCGTAACTTACAGTTGGAATAAAGAGAATCGTTTGGTTGGAGTGCAAAGCTCTAATGGGGATACAGTTGCTTACAGTTACGATGCGGATGGAGTTCGGGTCAGCAAGACTGTGAATGGGGTAACGACTGAGTATTTGGTGGATAGCAATCGGGATTATGCTCAGGTTTTGGAGGAGCGTATTAATGACTCTTTGGGTGTGAGTTATGTTTACGGACGGGATTTGATTTCGCAGGAACGGGGGGTTGCTGATTCGTACTATTTGGTTGATGGTTTGGGCAGTACGAGGGGTTTGATGAATGGTGTTGGTGGGGTGACTGATGTTTACAATTATGATGCTTTTGGGAATTTAATTGGGAGGACGGGGAGTGCGGTTAATGGTTATTTGTATGCGGGGGAACAGTATGACTCGAATTTGGGGGGTTATTATTTAAGGCAGCGGTATTACGATCAGTATCGGGGTCGGTTTGCGTCTCAAGATCCGTTTGAGGGGTGGATGAGCGAGCCGATGAGCTTGCACAATTATTTGTATGCTCATGGGAATCCGGTTAATGCGATCGATCCTAGCGGTCTTTTTGCTACTACGGCTGACTACCTCAATCTTATATTCGCTGCTGGCGCTCTTGCTGCGATCGGCCAGGTCACGCTGAATACTGTTTTTACGTTCAGGGAAGGAACGCCGAACGAATTTCCGCCCGCACCGCCTCCTTTCCCGCTACCGCGCCCGTCGGAACCCGAAATTTTGATTAACAAGCCGCCGGAGGATGGGTTTCCTCCGTCTCCGGAGCCTTTCCCGGTGCCGCAGCCTGAGAAACCGGAGCCTTTGATTACGCGGGTGCCGCTGTTGGGGCTTAAGGAGTATTTGGATAATTATGTTTTCTCTGCCATCTGTAACTTCTCTCCTAGAAAATTACAACATGAGTATAAACACGCGCCAGATTTTGGAATTACTGGGAACTGGAATAGTACCAATCGCGCTCTCTTCATCAAAGCCTTGGAGGATCATATCCAAAATGCTCCCGTTCAAATACCAGGAACTTATCGCGGTACGATACCAGTTACTCACTACTACGATCCAAACACTGAAAATTGGGTAGCTGTCGATCTAAACAACGATTTTGTCGCTGCTTGGAAACTATCAAACGCACAACGGGATAATTTATTAAATGGAGGAAATGTACAATGAAGTTTGACATTACTAAATTTGAGTCGAAATTTGAAACTATCGTTCAACAATTTTTGGGAGGTGAAATGTCAGCAGAACAGTTTTCTTCTGATTTTACGACTCTCTGGATGAGTTTTAGGGATGAGCAATATAAAATCAAAGATACTTGGGATAAACGCTACGATCTTGAACTTCTTGAGCATTTACAAAAAGGTGAACTAACAAGCGAAGAATTTACACAAAAATCTAGAGAACTTATGGGAACTACCGAGATTTTTGAGTTCATTAATATGGTAGACGCTATTCACAGTGCTTGCCATGTATTCAATCCTTTCCCTGGGCCTATATTTGAAGGGGAAATCACTGAAGAACAATTAAGAGCAGAAGTTCAAGCACTTATTACCAACTATCAGAGTAAAAAATAATAGTTATAACGATTGATTTCCACTCGGGCGGCCGCCTGCGGGCTACTATTGACCAGACGAGCACGCAACTCACTACAATTACGATGATGCGGATGGAATACGGGTCAGCAAGACTGTGAATGGGGTAACGACTGAGTATTTGGTGGATAGCAATCGGGATTATGCTCAGGTTTTGGAGGAGCGTATTAATGACTCTTTGGGTGTGAGTTATGTTTACGGACGGGATTTGATTTCGCAGGAACGGGGGGATGCTGATTCGTTCTATTTGGTTGATGGTTTGGGCAGTACGAGGGGTTTGACGAATGCGTCGGGGGGGGTTACGGATGTTTACAATTACGATGCTTTTGGGAATTTAATCGGGCGGACGGGAAGCACAGTTAATGGTTATTTGTATGCGGGGGAACAGTATGACTCGAATTTGGGGGGTTATTATTTAAGGAAGCGCTTTTATGATGAGTATCGGGGTCGGTTTACTGCTCAAGACCCGTTTGAGGGTTTGATGAGCGATCCGATGAGTTTGCACAATTATTTGTATGCTCATGGGA
The DNA here is from genome assembly GCA_042408215.1 of Microcoleus sp. Classification (GTDB taxonomy): domain Bacteria; phylum Cyanobacteriota; class Cyanobacteriia; order Cyanobacteriales; family Microcoleaceae; genus Microcoleus. The sequence continues at coordinate 231,396 of JAYFMW010000007.1, forward strand.
ATCCGGTTAATGCGATCGATCCTAGTGGTCTTTCTACTCTTTCGATGGATAGCCTACTCAGTCTTATCGCAACTGCTGGCGCTCTGGCTGCGATCGCCCAGCCCGCGATGAATATTGTGTTCGGGTTCGTTAAGGAGGGAACGCCGAACGAATTCCCGCCCGCACCGCCTCCTTTTCCAGTGCCTCGCCCGTCGGAACCGGAGATTTTGATTAACAAGCCGCCTGCGGATGGGTTTCCTCCATCTCCTGAACCTTTCCCGGTGCCGAATCCTGAGAAACCGGATCCTTTGATTACGCGGGTTCCTCTGTTGGGGCTTAAGGAGTATTTGGATAATTATGTTTTTGGCTCTGAAGTTACTCAAGAGCATCTTAATCAAATTAGACAGATTGTCAATAAATACAAAAATTTTGAGTGTGTAGAATGCGCCAATGAAATTAAAACGTACCTGAAAAGCCAAAAAATTAAGGGAAGGCATATTAGACTTGATACAGGAAATGTCAATGAGAACATCTATGATGACAATGTTGTTCTAGAACATGGAGAAGCAATTTCACTTAATGGTAAGCACGAAGCTATTTTAATCGAAATCGACTTGGAATTAGCGATGGCTAACGGTGTTATTGGCATAGAGAATGCAACAGTTAATCAAGCTGGCAAAGTTAAAGTCGTTTTTGATAATCATCGCCCTAATGGAATGATTCAAGAATCATGGTTAAATGGACTACAGTTTCGTGGTAAACTATTTGGGAACCCACCCCAACAGTTTTCTCAAAAGGGAAGCAGAAATTTTTAGTCGGAAAGAAAAAGGAGAATAAAATGGAATTTCTTTACGATTTTTTAAAAGAGATTAAAAAGAGACCGGGAATGTTTTTGCGAAGAAAATCCATTTTATATTTGCATTCATTTTTGACAGGCTATGACATGGCTCGCTTCCACATGGGATTGTCAAAAACTAAACAAGAACAGAAATTTAATGATTTTGCAGAGTGGATACCAATTAAGTTTAATGACAATTCTACTCGCTCTTGGGCTGACATAATTCTTTTAAATTCAGAAGATGAAAGCCAAGCTTTCGATCGTTTTTTTGAACTACTTGAAGAATTCAAAAATTTGTAATCAAAATAACAATTAGAATATATCATACTAAACCAGAAGCTAATAATCGTTTCGCAAGCTTTTAAGGATTGCGTTGAAAATAATGGTTTAGAGGGTCGGAAATTCAAACAAGTTACTTGAGTCGTGCCTGATTTCCACTCGGGCTACCACTAATGGATGGTGAAACAATGCAGCTAAACTTTTTTGATTTTATTTTTTTAGAAAAAGAACTGGAATTCCTACCTTCTTTTCATAGACTCGCCTTTGCGGCTTCTATTTGCGAGAGGTTACTTCCCAACTACAACGCCTTCTCGAAAATCGAAAATTTTGGTAATTTTCGTGTCCTGAGACAAACACTGGATGAAATTTGGCAATTTTTACAAAACAATTCAGTAGATAGAACCAGAGTTCCTCAATTAATATATGATTGCGACAGCGATCTAATAATTCCCCACGCAGATGACTTTGGTGCTGGATATGCTTTAGAAGCGCAGGAAGCAGCTTTTGCATTGTGCAATACTCTCGAAGCTTGTCTTAATCCAACACCGGAAGCTATTCTAAAAGTAGCTGATCGCGCTAAAAATACGATTGATGCATTTATCAATTTCGATGAAACTTTCAGCCTACTGCAATCGCAAGATATGACAAAATATAAGCAGGCAATTGCTAGCCACCCCCTTGCAAGTCGAGAAATGGCAAAACAAACAGAGGATTTACAACGATTAAAAGGGACAGATATTTTAGATGAAGATTTTTTGGAGTGGCTTCGGACCTCTTCAAATAATAATGGAGTAAGTTTGATAGGCTTGTCCTAAGTTATATTAAACTCTATTTAACAGCGATGTCTCAGTCTGTAGTAATGACTCCACAATTTTTTAACTTGGATTCTTTGAAACAAGAAATCAAACAACTGTCCCATCTTCACCAAGTAGCTTTTGCCGCTTCTATTTGTGAAAGAATGCTGCCAATGTACGAGAAATTTTCTCGAAGGGCGAATTGGGGGCAGCCCTCTTTACTAAGAGAAGTGCTGGATGAAGTTTGGCTGATTCTACAAGAGAAATCAATCGCTCCGTCAAAAATTCGTAAATTAATGGAAAAAATTGACGGTGAAGGTATTTGCCCGGACTCGGATTCAGACGATTTTTGTGATGCTTATTACCTTTTTGAAGCTCAATTCACTATTTTGGCACTCTACTCTACTCTGACAACCCTACTAACATCAGAATCTAAACATATTATTGAAGTTGTCGAAAATGCTAGATTTGACACTATTGAGGGATTTATTAGTCAAAGAGACAAGCTATACGAAGTAAAAAACTATCAAGATATGTTGGAACCAATTGCCAACGATCCGCTAGCAAAGCAGGAACTTGCCAAGGAAATGGAAGACTTACAAAATCTAAAAAAGGTCGATAAATTGTCAGTCGAATTTTTAGAAAAGCTTCGCACCTCCTCTTGCAATAAAGGTAAAAGCTTAATTGACTTGTTATGAGACAGACAACGATCCTATCGAATCATTTGGGCAAACATTGGATAGATGAAAAAAATGCTCTTGACAATTTTTTTGAATTGTACGAACTGTTTAAACGAGACTTCCTAGAGTGGCTCCGCACCTTTTTTGACGACGGTGGTAGAATTTTAATCGATATCTATCTTGAGCTATAGGATGATAAGCGCTATGACCAACATACTTTCCAATTCTGAGAAAGTGGAATATCTCGAAACAGCAAAAATTGATTGGTTTCACAACCAACTCAAAGCCTGGGCATCCCAAAACTTGCGCGACTTTCCCTGGCGGCGCACGAGCGACCCTTACGCCATTTTTATCGCTGAATTCTTGCTGCAAAAAACGGTAGCCTCAACAGCAGCTCCCGTTTATGAAGCCTTTATCTCCCGCTATCCTACCTTAGCAGTTCTGGCCGCAACGCCTATAGAAAAAGTTGCTGTCGCTTTACAACCTTTAGGTTTGCACTTTCGAGCCGAAAGACTCTGCCAGTCAATGCAAATCATCCTCGAACAACACAACGGCAAAATTCCCCGCACGGAATCTGAATTGCTTCAACTTCCTGGAGTTGGCTTGTATACAGCACGTTCTATTTGCGCCCATGCTTTCTCCCAACCAAAAGCAGTCCTCGATACCAACGTCGCCCGCATTTTAGAACGGTTTTTCGGCTTGCAGGGCAATCGGGTAAAATCACGGTGCAAGCTACTTTGGATGACAGCAGAATTGGTTGCCCCCAATACAGAAGTGGGAAAGTGGAACCTAACACTGATTGACTTTGGCGCAGCCATATGCACGGCTAAAAACCCTCGCTGCGCGGATTGTCCGCTGAATGATCGCTGCAACTACTACATAAAATCTACTCATCATAAATTAAGATCTCCATGAAACCAATCCCGCAATTTGAAGAACTCGCGATCGCCCTTATTGCCTCCAACCTCAACCCCACTCACTTTACCCCTGATTTCCTCTTCGGCAGCGGTATTGTCCCAGAACATTGGCAGCTAGCTCAACCCCCCCAGGGCGACCCCCACATGACAACAATTACCTTTACCAACGGCGCGATTGCATTTTTCACAACTAGACAGCCACTTTCTCAGAAACCCTAGAATCGAAATCTCTCAAACAGATACAAATACCGACAATCGTTTGCAAATGTGCCGATAGTTTGCTCAATGCCAACTATCAAAACAATCGGGCGATCGACACCTTCGCGCATTCCCAACACAAATTTGTCCCTCGATAATTTTGCCCCAACAACTTATCAATTCCTGGGTCAATAACTTAGGCACTCTCTCCAGCAATAAGAGGCGATTTAATTTTTGACTTTCGCCACTTTTCTGCACTTTGTTTGACAGCTTCTATTTCCTCAAAATCTACTCTAACAACAGCGATTTCAAATTCTATACCTAAAACCGTACAAACTTCGAGGATTTCTACAAAACTGGCACATTGATAATCTGTATCTTCATACTGCTTGACTCGCTGTTCTTCAATTCCCAGTATCTGAGCCAATTCTTTTTGATTGATTTGGGCTGCTATTCTCGCTTTTATTAAAGCATCCGGTAGCTTATTTATGCTTTCAACTTTAAGTGAAATATGCTGAGTGCGATCGCACTTCAGCAATCTTTCATAATCAGCTATTTCTGCTCTAAAAACATCCAAGTGACTTTGGATCGATTCGCGCATCGCCGACCACCAAGGATCGTTATTTTTTACCTCTTCATCTTGAGCGTCATAATTGGCTAGCGTATGTTCACATCTTTTCGCTAACTCTTGGGTATACTCGTATTGTCTTTCATTTCTAATCATGGCCACCACCTTATTAAATCTATAGCAATAATTCCTTTAGGATTTCGTTCTCTGTCTCGCTGAAATAGTTCGTAGGAAGTGATATCATAACTGCCTACTGGCTAGTCGGATGGAAAGATTTCACCGCGATAAAGAGCTTTTTGTGCTGCCCTGTCTGCATAATTTCTCAGTCGGGGGGCATAAGTTTTCAGATAATTCATATCAACCTCTTCTCTATCCCAACAAGCATCAAAATCTTGAGGAGATAGTTTGCTAGTAATAAAACTGCCATTGATATAAATTGTTCTGCATCCTGCTGCTTTTAGTTGCTCCATTGCCATTTGCAATCCATCTATCATGCGACTGCGAAGTGGTGTTGTTCCAAATCGCTCTTTGAACTCTTCCCATTCTGTCCAATACACTCCTGGTGGTAGGTTGCCGTTCTCATCAAATTCTGGAATCATGCGATCGCACCCTTAAATTTTAACACAATTTCCTTGTCTGTTTATAATGACTGTTGATTTACTCAGCATACCTCGATTGTTAACAAAAAGCGATCGCTCAACTTAGAACCAAAACCTTTAGATTGCTAACTTGGAACAATCCGACTTCGGATAAGCATCAAATAGTCATCTTTGGGCTTAACTATCAACGGCACTCCGATTGCTATAGACGCACAAGGAAGAGCAACTGTCAAGTTAAATAACTTAACTCCCATCACAGCAATTGCAACAGCTAAAGATGCGGCCGGAAATGTGGGGAATGCGACTCAAGTTGTCAGGGCGATTGATACTAGCGATGTCAACGCGCCAACTATCAACATCAGTTTAGAAGATGATGCAGAAATCACTGCACCTGTCAACATCACCGGCACGATTAGTGACAGCAATTTAGCTTACTATACATTAGAAGTTGCTCCGGTTGGTGGCGGGAAAATTCCGGGCGATGGCGGAGGATTTAAGGAGGTTTATCGGGGAACTGCTGCTGTCAGCAACGGAACGATTGCGACATTTGACCCGACTGTTTTGGCTAACGGCGCTTACGTTCTCAAGTTCACTGCTTTTGACGCTAACGGTAACGGTTCGACTGCTGAAAGGACGGTGAATGTTGCGGGAGATTTGAAGTTGGGTAATTTCCGGTTGTCGTTTACTGATTTATCCGTTCCAGTAGCGGGAATTCCGATTAATGTAACTCGAACTTACGATTCTTTGAATGCCAATGCTAGCGATGATTTTGGCTACGGCTGGCGGATGGAATTCCGGGATACTGATTTGAAGACTTCGCTAAAACCCGATCCGACTTATGAGGAGTTGGGCATCAATACCGTAGCATTTGATAGCAAGACTAAGGTATTCATTACCTTACCTGGTGGTAAGCGGGAAACCTTTACTTTTAAGCCGACTTCGCATCATCTGAATCAGTATTTAGGAGGGGCTGGGCCGGGGGCTGCAATGTACAAGCCGGCTTTTGAGTCGCATTCGGGTTCGACGATGACTCTGACTGTTAAGGATGCGAATTTGATACGGAATGAGAACGGGTATTATGGGGTAAACGGACAGCCCTTCAATCCTGAAAATCCTGCCTTTGGTGGCATATATGTGTTGACTACCAAGGAAGGATTGGTTTACGAGATTGATGCGAAGTCTGGGGATTTGCTGACGGCTACTGATGCTAACGGAAATAAGCTATCTTTTAGCGATGCGGGGATTAAGAGTAGATCAACATTCTGAAACGGGGACTAGCTACGGTGGGGCACACCGGAACTTACGCTTGGGGAGATTTACCCTCTTGGGCTGTTGGTGTAAACTTGCGGTCTAATGGCGAGTCGTTGAACCCCGAATCCCCTGATTTATAATCGGGGGAGTGTCAACATAGGTCTATCGAAATATACCAACTACAACTAAAAGGTTATGCAGAAGATCGACGACGGATCATTAAGGGAGATGAGAAGTTCTCAAAACCTGCCAGAATGGCTAGAATTGGCAGAATACGCCTCTATTGCTGGTTCAGCTATTGGCACGATTGCCGCAGGATTGTCAGGGCACATTGTCTACGCTGCCACTCCCTTGACCCTAGCACTATCCCTGAATCTCGTCAATCGCCAGCGTTTCGACCAAAAAATGCAACAAAAGTCAAATTCTGCGATCGCGGGCGTAGAATTGGCAGTAAAGTCCCTCCAACAGCAAGTTCAGACACTACCTGGGGAACCTACGGAACTCTACACCGCCGTCTCCGACTTGCAGCAAAAACTCAGTAGCTTGGAATCCCACACGATCGCCGACGTACAGGCTGCGGTAAAATCCCTTGAGCAACAAGTGCAGGAATTTCCGGGAGAGTCTCAGCAACTCTACCCCATGCTTTCCCAATTGCAGCAAAAACTGCACAGCTTGGAAAATAGCGCCCTCAGAGAGCAAGATTGGGAAAATGTGAATGTTCGGTTTTTATTGATGGGCGAAAAATTAACGGAAGTTAAAAATATTACAGCAGAGTTGCAGGAGCGATCGTCCGAGGTAGACTTCAGTGAAATCCAAGATACCGTGAAGCAATTGCAAGTTTTACTCGCTCGACCCACAATAGACGTAGCGACACTGCAAACCGAGATGCATCAATTGCAGGAGCAAGTTTCCGAATTGGAGCGCCTCAATCAAGAAATTGTCAAGCCTTATTTGCAGCGCCTGATTCGTGCCATGAAACACCTCAGTCAGTAGTTATTGGTTATTGGTCAGTAGTCATTAGTCAGTAGTCATTAGTCAGTAGTCGTAGGGTGCGTCGCCACTTTGAATCCCTCAAAAAAATAGACAATCGATGAGCGACGCACCAAACCAAGAGTCCGACGTCCGACGTCCGACGTCATTTCGATCGAGTGCTGTATCGGCGATCGAGCTAGAAGCTCGCACTGCTAATTATGAAACTTTTGCCAAGCCTGCCAAAAAACATAAATCGATAAAATTGCCAAGAGCGATCGAAAAGCCAAACTCACAACTCGATCGGACAATCTGGGCAAAAACCGCGTGCTAACTTGCACACCCAACAAACCCCCACCGCCCAGAATCAGCCCCACAACCCACAATACATTCCCCCGCGCAGCGTGGCCAGCGGTCGCCGAAATTGCCGTAATCACGATCGCGCCCAAGCTCGTTTGAATTGCTGTTTTAATACTTTCTCCTAACAGCAAAATTTGCAGCGGCACCATAATCACGCCTCCACCCACACCAAACAAACCCGCTAATAAACCAGCCGCACTGCCGGTAGCAATTCTCGCAAAAATGGGATTCACTAAAACATTTGAATCCTTGGGTAATGGGTCATTGGTAATGGGTAATGGGTAATTAGTAATGGGTAATTGAGGATTTTCCCGTCCCTCTTCCACTAGATTCTTAGCAGTCAAGCGTTTGCGAACTTCTACCAAATAAATATTCAGCCACAGCAACAGCCCAAAAGTAACTAACAACAAATAAGGCGGAAATATCCCCGCCAAATAAACACCAACTTGTGCTGTGATTACGGCTGGAAATCCGATGCCTGCGACTTGACTCAAACTGAGATAACCCATGCGCCAATTCTGGAAGCTACCAGAAATCGCTGTAATGACGATCGACAAACTGCTGGTAGCAACCGCTTGCACAGGCGCGTAATTGAGAGCCACCAACAGAGGTACGAGTACCGTCCCGCCACCAATACCCAAAAATCCAGCTAGAATTCCGGCAAAAAGTCCGGCCGCAGCCAGAATCAATAATTCGTTGATAGTCATTAGTTAGTAGTCATTAGTCATTAGTCATTAGTCATTAGTCATTAGTCATTAGTCATTAGTCATTAGTCAACAGTTAACAGTTAACAGTCATTAGTTAGTAGTCATTAGTTAGTAGTCATTAGTCATTAGTCAACAGTTAACAGTTAACAGTCAACAGTCAACAGTTAACAGTTAACAGTCATTAGTTAGTAGTCATTAGTCATTAGTCAACAGTCAACAGTTAACAGTTAACAGTCATTAGTTAGTAGTCATTAGTCATTAGTCAACAGTTAACAGTTAACAGTTAACAGTCAACAGTTAACAGTCAACAGTCAACAGTCAACAGTCAACTCCCAACTTTTAAGAATCATGAGTTGTACCGTCGGGCATAATCGCCCGCCTCAAATCAGCATCCCGGAAGTTAGCTCGATTGAGGTTAGCATCAATCAAAACTGCTTCCATCAGAACGGCCCCGCTGAAATTAGACCAGCACAGCTTAGCCCGGTACAAATTAGCACCGCTCAAATTAGCTCCCCGCAGGCTTGACCAACTCACATTGGCGACTCTCAAATTAGCATTGCTCAGATTAGCTTCGCTCAGATTAGCCCCAACCATCGTTACTTGGCGCAAATCTGCACCAGTAAGATTTGCGCCGCTGAGCATCGCCCCGCTGAGGATAGCAGTTGTCAAGTTAGCTCTTTCCAAAAGCGACTCGCTGAGAATAGCATTTGTCAGGTTTACCGCTTTGAGAATTGACCAACTCAAATTTGCCTTCATTAAATTAATGCGAATCATGCTAGCGTCCGTTAAGTTGGCCGCCGACAAATTTGCTTCAGTAAAGTTAGCTTCTGTCAGATTTGCTTCCGTCAAGTTAGCCTTGCTCATATTGACTTCTCTAGCCATTGAGCCACGCAGGTTCGCTCCACTAAGGTTGGCTCCGCTCAGATTGGCGCGACTCAAATCAGTGCCGATGAGATTTGCTTCGCTGAGGTTGGCTTCCGTCAGATCAACCCCTGTGAGTTTCACCTCGCGCAGGTTCGCTCCCGTCAGGTTGGCGCCTTTGAGATTTGCATCCTGGAAATTAGCTCTGGTAAAGTTAGCCTCGCTGAGGTCTACCCCCTTGAGGTCAGCCCCCGCGAGGTTAATCTCTCGAAAAATTCTTTCTCCGGCCGCATATTGCCTCAAAATTCGATCGGCCTCCATGTAATTCGCCTCGCAATTTTTTTTTCAAAGGTTGGAGAGTGATGCATTATACCACACACATCATCTCAGATAACCATCGTATTCACTCTGTAAGTTGTAGCATCAGTAAAGTCTTTGCACCGCCGGTTCTCTTTGATAAAAAATTCAAAGAGGATGCGGTTGTGTGGCTCTATCCTAAAAACACCCTTGCAAATGTCAAAGATTCTGAGAAAATCAAAAATAGCGTAGAGCAGTCAGCAGTCAACAGCCAGCAGCAAATAAAAACTAACAGCAGAGAATTGACAACTGACGGCTGACTGCTTTCTGAACCACTGACAAAGGAAGTTAGAATGCCTGAAAATTTGAGAAGCCAAGCTGTGACTGGGGGCGTGCAGCGTGCGCCCAACCGGGCCATGCTGCGGGCCGTTGGTTTTGGCGACAGCGATTTCACTAAACCGATTGTGGGAATTGCTAACGGGTACAGTACGATTACGCCCTGCAATATGGGATTGAACGAACTGGCTGTGCGGGCGGTTGCGGCTACAAAGGAAGCGGGCGCGATGCCCCAGATGTTCGGTACGATTACGATCAGCGACGGCATCTCGATGGGAACTGAAGGGATGAAATATTCTTTGGTGTCGAGAGACGTGATTGCTGATTCCATCGAAACTGTTTGCAATGGTCAAAGTATGGACGGTGTGCTGGCTGTCGGCGGTTGCGACAAGAATATGCCGGGGGCGATGATTGCGATCGCCCGCATGAACATTCCTGCTATTTTTGTCTACGGTGGCACGATCAAACCAGGACACCACAACGGACGCGATTTAACCGTGGTCAGCGCTTTTGAAGCTGTCGGTCAATTCAGCGCCGGCAAAATTGACCAAGAAGAACTCACCGCAGTAGAACAGAAAGCTTGTCCGGGCGCTGGTTCTTGCGGCGGAATGTTCACAGCAAATACCATGTCCAGCGCCTTTGAGGCGATGGGTATGAGTTTGCCCTATTCTTCGACAATGGCTGCCGAGGATGCCGAAAAGGCAGACAGCGCGGCCGAATCTGCAAAAGTTGTGGTAGAAGCGATTCGCCAACAGTTGCTACCTAGCCAAATTTTGACACGCAAGGCCTTTGAAAATGCGATCGCCGTCATCATGGCAGTCGGCGGTTCAACCAATGCTGTGCTGCATTTATTAGCCATTTCCAATGCGATCGGTGTTGAACTTGAGCTCGACGATTTTGAAACGATTAGAGCCAAAGTCCCAGTGCTATGCGACCTCAAACCCAGCGGTAAATATGTAGCAACAGATTTGCACAAAGCCGGCGGCATTCCGCAAGTGATGAAAATGCTGCTAGAACAAGGTTTGCTCCACGGAGATGCGCTGACAATTACCGGAAAAACAGTGGCTGAAGTGTTGGCAAATATTCCTGCGGAACCTCGCACCGACCAAGATGTAATTCGCCCTTGGAACAACCCGCTTTACCCTCAAGGACATTTAGCAATTCTGAGGGGAAATCTGGCAACAGAAGGAGCAGTGGCTAAAATTACTGGCGTTAAAAAACCGATAATTACCGGGCCAGCGCGAGTATTTGAATCAGAAGAAAATTGTTTAGATGCAATTTTGGCCGGAAAAATTCAAGCGGGAGATGTGATTGTGATCCGCTACGAAGGGCCAAAAGGCGGGCCGGGAATGCGCGAAATGTTAGCTCCAACTTCAGCAATTATTGGCGCAGGTTTGGGTGATTCTGTGGGCTTAATTACTGACGGCCGCTTCTCTGGCGGAACTTACGGAATGGTTGTCGGTCACGTTGCACCAGAAGCACAAGTTGGCGGCACAATTGCTCTGGTAAAAGAAGGCGATTCGATTACTATTGATGCTCAAAATCGCTTGTTGCAGCTCAATGTTTCTGAGGTCGAATTGGAGCAGCGCAGGGCAAGTTGGCAACCACCTCAACCTCGCTATACTAGGGGAGTTTTGGCTAAATACGCTAAGTTGGTTTCTTCTAGCAGTATTGGTGCTGTTACTGATTTGGGTTTGGGTTAAAAAAATTCCAATCCGTTGGCATCGGAATGATTCATCTCTCCCTGCTCTAACTCTGCGCTCTCTGCGCCCTCTGCGGTTTAATCATTCCGATACAACCGGAATTGATCTTACGTTTAATTAAGTTGATCTACTTAGAAGATTCCGAATCAACCAGAAACAACAAGAAAACTTTTTAACCGCAGAGGTCGGCAGATAAACACAGATGAACGCAGATCAAATTCCATCAGCGTTCATCTGTGTCCATCCGCTGAGATCTGCGGTTAAAAAAACCAAAATTAACTGCGCTGATTTAAAAAGCGACTAGCCAGCGAAATTGTGTCTGTAATATCTACATCCCCATCTCCATCTGCATCTAAAAACGCATTCAAAACTGAATTTCCACCTTGGTTAGGATTTTGGGTATTGCTACCAGTTTGCAGCAAATTCAGCACGATCGGCACTAAAACCGGTATCATCGCTTGCACTGTCGCATTATTCAAGCCGGTTCTTGCAGCTATATCTTGCACTATTTGCGCCAGTTGGCCACTCCCGAACAAACTCTGAACGGCTTGCGGATTGGGATTTGTGCCGCTAAATTGGTTGACAACTTGTTGCACTTGTGCATCCCCTGACTCCGATCGCACGTCTTGCAAGGCCGATCGCACGTAGGAGCCCAAAACCGACATCGCTAACTGAGTCGTGCCCGCATCAACGCCCTGATTGCCGCTCAACTGCTCTACCGCACCCAGAATTGAGCCCAACTGATTGGGACTTGCTTGTTGGCTGGGATTGTCGATCGCGCTTAAAATTTGGTCAAATAGTCCCATAATTTTCGCTCCGTACTGTGATTACTCAACTATAGAAAATAAAATGTAAAAATCAAAGCATCAAGCCTTTCATTTGCCACTCTCGCTCATGTCTTTGCCGCGTCTGTTAACCTTAATTGCTGCTTTTTGCCTCACCCTGGGGCTGATTATTGGGCTGGTGAGTTCCTTAACTGGACTTTACACTCAAGTTGCGCTCGTCTGCGTCTCCGCTGCTGGCTAATTTGCTGATCTTGGCGGTAATTGTACTTTTGGGCACGCTAATTTTTGCGCTTTTCTATTATTTAAGGCTGCTGCAAAGCCCTCAAAAAGTTAAGGGAAAACGAGTCTTAAAGCCCAAGATTCCAGTTGTGAAAACTGAGGCGGCTTCGGAAAATTTGAAAGCAATTAGACAACAAGTCGATCGCATTCAAGATGAAGTCGCGCGGCAAGCTTTGCTGTTGAGAGCACGGGAAATAGAAGCTAGTATGGCTCGCGGTAGCATTCGGATAGTTGTTTTCGGTACCGGTTCTGCGGGTAAAACTTCTGCTGTAAATTCGCTGGTGGGGCGGATGGCGGGACAGGTAGGCGCCCCTATGGGAACTACTGAAGTCGGAGAAACTTATACTCTCAAATTGAAAGGAATTGAGCGAGAATTGGCAATTACTGATACACCGGGAATTTTGGAGGCGGGAATAGCGGGAACTTACAGAGAGGAATTGGCGAGACAGTTGGCGGCGCAGGCAGATTTGATCTTATTTGTTTTGGATGGCGATTTGCGAAAATCTGAGTACGAACCGCTGCGAACTTTGGCGGAAATTGGCAAAAGGTCGATCGTAGTTTTTAATAAAGTTGACCTTTATCCAGACAGCGACAGAGATGCAATTCTCACTAGACTCCGGGAACGAGTTAAGGGTTTTGTCTCAGCAATGGATGTGGTAGCCATTAGCGCCAATCCCCAAAAAGTTGTGCTAGAAGATGGGACGATTTTTCAGCCAGACCCGGATATTATGCCATTAATTCGGCGCGTGGCTGCGATTTTGCGAGCCGAAGGAGAAGACTTAATTGCTGATAATATTTTGCTCCAATCTCAGCGCCTCGGAGAGCAAGCTCGCAAGTTAATTGACGTTCAAAGGCGCAGGCAAGCTGATAAAGTAGTAGAGCGATTTCAGTGGCTCGGTGCTGGCGTAATTGCGGTAACGCCTTTACCCGTTGTAGATTTACTAGCGACAGCAGCAGTTAACGCTCAAATGGTAGTAGAAATTGCTAAAATTTACGGCTGCGAATTAACAATCGATCGCGCTAAAGAATTAGCATTTTCTCTCGCCAAAACCCTAGCCAGTTTGGGAATAGTTGAAGGTGTAATTCAAGTAGTATCAAGGGCGCTTCAGTTAAGCGTAGCTGGGTTTTTACTTGGTAAGGCAATTCAAGCAGTCAGCGCCGCTTATTTAACCAGAATTGCAGGTAAAAGTTTTATTGAATATTTTCGCCATGACCAAGATTGGGGCGATGGCGGTATCGCAGAAGTCGTGCAAAGACAGTTTCAATTAAATCGGAAAGACGAGTTTGTTAAAGCATTTGTCAAAGATGCGATCGCCCGCGTCGTCGAACCTCTGAATATTTATCAGCAGGCACCGGAACCGGAATTAGAAATGGTAGCAGAAATAGAATCAGAACCCTTATACCATCAGCAAGACGACGATTGGGAAACTCACAGCAACCAGCGAAACGATGATTGGTAATTGGGCGAAGCGAAGCTCCGGGATGGGGCATGGGGCATGGGGCATGGGGCATGGGGCATCGGGAATTGTCACAATTTTAGATTTAAGATTTTAGATGGATTAGTAATTTTCATCGAAAATCGCAAATCGGACATCGAAAATCGGATGGGGAATTTGCCATAATTTCTGGCAGCCCGATTTAAACCTTCGATCAACATGGTTTGCACTAAAGAAACGGGTACCATCGTTCAATGAGATGCTCCCTGAGTCTGGTTTCTTGAATTTTGTTAAGAAACTTTACAATAATTGTACATTTTGAGCGGTTACTGAGGGGCTCAGGTAAAACTATCCTCAGAGCGATCGGATCGAACAGAATTTTGATAAGATTTAAAGTCTACAACAAAATTTGGTATTGTCCGGCGAGGTAAAATAATGAGCTATCGTCCAATTATTCTCGGTATTGTCGGAGACAGCGCAGCGGGCAAAACAACCCTAACACGGGGAATTGCACAAGTATTGGGCCCAGAAAATGTCACCATCATTTGTACAGATGACTATCACCGCTACGACAGAACGCAGCGGGCTGAAATAGGGATCACAGCACTGCATCCCGACTGCAATTACCTCGACATCATGCAGCAGCACCTCAGCCTGCTACGCACCGGACAAGCTATTCTCAAACCCATCTACAATCACACCACGGGTACATTCGACCCGCCGGAATACATCAAGCCCAGCAAATTTGTCATAGTTGAGGGTTTGCTGGGTTACGCCACTCGCACAATCCGCGATTCTTACGACGTAAAAGTGTATCTCGCTCCCCCAGAAGAGCTACGAACTCAGTGGAAAGTTAAGCGCGATACTATGAAGCGCGGTTATACCGAAGAACAGGTGCTGGCGGAAATGTCCAAGCGGGAACCAGATTCGGAAGAATTTATTCGCCCCCAACGCAAGTTTGCAGATGTTGTAGTTAGTTTTTACCCGCCAGAAGAGGACAAAGAATTAAATTTGAGCGTCCGTTTAGTGCTGAGACCGACAATTCCTCACCCGAATTTTACTGAGATTTTAGACCAAGGGAGCGAGAATTTTCAACCGGCAATTCGCTTGGGACTCGATCGGGATATGGGCAAACCGGTTGACGTTTTGGAAGTAGACTCTCACGCTACTAGCGAACAAGTAAACGAACTGGAAATGATTTTGTGCAGCGAACTGCCCCACCTGCGAGGCTTTTGCTCTACCCAAGGCAATCCTGAAATTGGCAAACTGATTGGCACCACTGGCGAAGTTTTGCAAAGTTACCCGCTAGCTTTGACCCAATTGCTAGTTGCCTACCACATGATGAAAGCAATACACATTTATTAGTTTAGTTAGTGGTTAGTGGTTAGTTGTTAGTGGTTAGTTGTTAGTTGTTAGTTTTTGGTTGTTGGTTGTTGGTTTTTAGTTATCAGTTCCAATTACCAATTACCATTACTAATTACCAATAACCAATAACCAATAACCAATAACCAATGACTAATGACTAATGACTAATGACTAATGACTAATGACTAATGACTAATGACTAATGACTAATGACTAATGACTTGAGAATCTGCAATTTTCCAGATGCCATCCCAATACTCTAAGGTATAGCGAACTAGCTTAGTATTAAAACTGCTACTATCGACTTTGCCATTTCGGTAAAGGGTGGCGTCTTCGGTGATTCTGACTTCAAGAGTGGCTTTGTTTCCAGATGCTGCAAAGCGTTCGACGGATTCAACTTTTTGGACACCGTATCGGTACTGAGAATTACTGTTTGTCAAATAGTCGATCGCCTTGACGGTATCGCTATACAAAATACCTGTAGTCATTCTAGCCAGCAATTGGCGATCGAACGGAGGAGCAAATATTCTCTGCTTAGCATCCAGCCACCGGCTAATTAAATCCGAAGCTTGTCCGAGAGTAATATTCTGACCTTGACTGATATAATTTTCGCAGTAAGTTGTTGCTGGTCGTTGTCCGGCGCAAGTAATATTTTCCGCTGTCGCCGGCGCCGCCAACCACAAAGGAGTTAAGATGGCGACTAGGATTATCGGTTTCATATCTAAAACCCTCAATCATCATAAATTGACTTGATTTAGCCAAGTTCTAGGTGATAATTATGAGGAGATCATCTCAAACTATCGTGAGTTCTTCAGAAATTTTATCTACATCATTTAGTGGCGGAATTTCGGAATTTTAATTGTATAGTTTTTGTCACAATTGAGGATAAATCCTCGGTGCCAAGCTCGTCAGATTAGCAAGGCCCAATAGCTGAATCGGCTGCGAGACTGGCAACTGACTTTGAGGTGCGGGCAGCATTTCGCCTCGGAAATCTAGGAGGGTGACGAGCAGCAGGTAGGCAACTGCTAAAATTAGAGAAATCACGCCAGCGATCATCGCAATAATTTTTGAACTATCCATATTTAGAAAGATTGAAGTATAGCTAAACTTAGCTTAACATTAATTAGAATCAGACTTGAATCTATTTCTTTGACCAAAATGGAACCTCTTATAGATACATCAATCACCACCGCAAGCTCTGGATCTGCCCCAGTAGTGGAAATATTCAATCTGGGGAAGTTCTATCGTACCGGCTTCTGGATGAACCAAAAAATTGAATCGCTCAAAAGTTGCACTCTGACAGTCTCTCAGGGGGAAACTTTCGGGCTTTTAGGACAAAATGGAGCCGGGAAAACTACGCTGCTGAAAACGTTGCTGGGTATAGTCAAGCCGACTTCGGGCCGGGCACTGCTGTTAGGGAGGCCTTTGGGCGATCGCACTGTGAAGCAGCGAGTTGGCTATCTGCCAGAAAATCCCTACTTTTACGACTATCTCACGGGCTGGGAATTCTTGCAATTTGTGGCGGGGCTGTTTCAAATTCCAGCCTCAGTTCAGCGACAGCGAATTCCGCATTTGCTAGACTTAGTTGGGCTCAGTCAATCGACGGCTGTCAAACAACATTTGCGCCAGTATTCTAAGGGTATGCTGCAACGAATTGGCATGGCTCAAGCTTTGATTAATAATCCAGAAGTGGTGTTTTTAGATGAGCCGATGTCGGGTTTAGATCCGATGGGACGCTATCAGATGCGGGAGATAATTTTATCGCTAAAAAGTCAAGGAAAAACTATTTTTTTCAATTCCCACATACTCTCAGATGTCGAGAAAATTTGCGATCGCGTGGGAATTTTAGCCAAAGGTGAATTAATTTGCATTGGTGCGATCGAGCAACTCCTAGGAAATACAGAAACTTACCACGTTCAAGGTAAGGGCGGCCACCTGAACATCCTGCAAAAATGGATCCCAGATCTGGAAGTTGATAATGACTTGTGGTACGGTCACTTAGAGGGCGATCCTCAAGATTTTTTTGCTAAAGTCAGCCTCACGGGAGGGCAGCTAATTAGCATGAATTTAGCAAAGCCTACTCTGGAAGAGTTTTTTATGCAGCAACTCGAAGAAAGAGGTATTTATTCGAGCAGTTAAAAGGGGACTTTAAATACTCCTGTCCCCCCCTGATTAAGGGTAGTTAGGGGGGAGCTTACATACAGACAAGAAATATGTTATGCTAAACAAAGACACATTTTTGGTTGAGCGGTAAAAAAAGATCAATTTCTCAGACAAAACTTCCCTAACCCTTTCCCTAAACAAACGCACAGCCGCCCTTTGTCCGATCGCCTTACTTGGCTCTATCAAAGCGGGAATTTCGGCGATCGGCAAAAACGGAAAAGCCAAACTGTTCTCTCTCAGATCGTAATTCCCCTCTACCAATAGACATCTCCCAAAAAGAAATAGTTGACCGATCGCTATTAAGTTCTAATGGAATTATAGTTGACTTTTCCTTCTTGACAGATGGGGATAATTGTGATTTATTAGATACAGCGAAAGCCGAGAGTCACGGCAAACGCATTGCAGATTCGTGGAATGATCCTATGGTAGGGGCGGTGGGTTTGGCTTGGTGAGCCAGCCCCCTGCCCCCACGCGCGGGGCTTTTGGAGCAACCACTTCTGGATTGCCCCTACAATATCATCCATTAATTGTGCAACGCCCAAACGCATACTCCTTTGGATGATTTCTTAACAAGAATTGATGGTTTTTAAATTTCGCCAGAGGTTATGAAAAAAACAAAAGTAGATAAAATTACTCATCTAACTAGAAATGGAAACCCAAATAAATTACTGGAAACAGCAATTACAAGAAGTTCCCGAATTATTACAATTACCCACAGATAGAACTCGCCCCAGCATACAAACCTATACAGGTAAAACACAAAGATTTACCTTAAATCAAGAATTAACCCAGAAATTACAAAAACTCTCCACCGAGTCTGGGACTACTTTATTTATAACCACATTAGCGGCTTTCGCTACTTTACTATACCGTTACAGTGGGCAGTCAGACATTTTAATAGGTTCACCAGTAGCAAATTCTCAATACGAAGAAATAGAGTTATTTATTAATACATTAGTCTTAAGAAGTAATTTGGCAGATAATCCTAGTTTCTTAAACTTACTCAATCAGGTTAAAGAAACCACACTAAAAGCATATAAAAATCAAGATATACCCTTTGAAAAGGTAGTGGAAGCATTACCAATTGAAGGATCTTTAAGTCATTCACCTATTTTCCAGGTGATGTTTGTCTTGGAGAATACCTCGATGAGTGAACTGGAATTACTAAGAAAAACTGGGAGTGAATCTAATCAAGATAACACAACGACTAAGTTAGATTTAACTGTCTCCATGACTGAAAATATCCAAGGTTTAGAGGGAGAATGGGAATATAATGCAGATTTATGGGATCGGTCAACTATTGAGCGGATGGTTACTCATTTTGAGAACTTATTATCAGCCATTGTTGCCGCTCCTGATCTGACTGTTAATGAATTACCCTTATTGAGCGAAACCGAACGCGATCAATTATTAGTAGAGTGGAATAATACCGAAACAGAATATCCTCAAGATAAATGTATTCATCAATTATTTGAAGAACAGGTAAAACTCACACCCAATGCCATAGCTGTAATATTTGAAGAACAACAATTAACCTATTTAGAATTAAATCAAAAAGCCAATCAAGTCGCACATCATCTCCAAAGCTTAGGAGTAAAACCTGAATCATTAGTAGGTATTTGTGTAGAACGCTCCCTAGAGATGATAGTAGGATTATTAGGGATATTAAAAGCAGGAGGTGGTTATGTGCCCCTTGACCCAAATTATCCATCCGAAAGGTTGAGTTATATGTTGACGAATTCAAAGGTTGATGTGTTATTAACTCAACAGGAATTATTGTCATCTTTACCGTCATCTACTGCCAATCTAGTTTGTTTGGATAGAGATTGGACAACAATTGAACAATATAGTCAGTCTAATCTTGAGACGGGGGTAGGTTCACAGAATTTAGCTTATGTAATTTATACTTCCGGTTCTACTGGACAGCCTAAAGGAGTGTCCATGAATCATCGTCCCCTTGTCAATCTTATACTTTGGCAAGTAAAACAATCATCTGCTAAATATGGCACAAAAACAGGGCAATTTACACCAATAAGTTTTGATGTGTCTTTTCAAGAAATCTTTGCTACTTTGTGTTCAGGTGGAATATTAGTTTTAATCAGAGAAGAAATACGCAGAGATGGGACAGCATTATTAAAAATGCTCACAGAAGAAGCCATCGAAAGACTATTTCTTCCCTTTGTTGCGCTAGAACAGTTAGCCCAGAGTGCGACAAATACTCAATTTCTCCCTCAAAATCTTCAGGAATTAATTACGGCTGGAGAACAATTAAAAATTACTCCGACACTAATAGAATTTTTCAATAAACTTCCTAATTGTCAACTAGAAAATCAATACGGACCCACAGAAAGTCATGTAGTCACAGCATTTTCTTTAAAAGGTTCTGCCAATATTTGGCCATCACTGCCACCCATAGGAAAGCCAATAGCCAACGCGAAAATATACATCCTAGATAAACAATTTCAACCAGTACCCATAGGAGTATCCGGTGAACTTTACATCGGAGGAGATGCAGTAGCTAGAGGTTATCTTAATCGCCCAGAATTAACCACTGAAAGATTCATTTCTAATCCTTTTGGTGGCGATCGCGAAGCGCTGATGCAAGCAGATCGCCTTTATAAAACAGGAGATTTAGCCCGCTATTTACCAGATGGTAATATAGAATATTTAGGACGAATAGATAATCAAGTCAAAATTAGAGGTTTCCGCATCGAACTAGGGGAAATAGAAGCAGTTATTAACAACCATCCTCAAGTTCAACAGGCTGTAGTTATAGCCAGAGAAGATATTCCCGGAAACAAACGCTTAGTCGCTTATGTAGTTCCCAAACTCAAATAATAGTTTTACCTCAGATCAAGAACTCGATGCTAGCACAAGTGGCACAGTGGCAGCAAATCTGGAATACAAACTATAGCCAAACCGCATCGGACTTTGATCCTACCTTCAATACTATAGGTTGGCGAGATAGTTATACAGGTCAAGCTATTCCTAAACAAGAAATGCGTCAATGGCTGGATACTACAGTAGAACGTATTCTTACCTGGAAACCAGACCGAGTTTTGGACATTGGTTGTGGAACGGGAATGCTTTTGTTTCAAATTGCGCCCAAGTGTTCTTATTATCTGGGGACTGATTTTTCTTCTCAGGTTTTGTCTTATGTAGAACAACAGTTAGAAAAGTTAGACGGAAATTGGTCACAAGTTTCTCTTTCCCAGAGAACAGCAGATAATTTTGAAGGCATTGAACCTGCTTCATTTGATACTGTAATTATCAATTCCGTAATCGAATTATTTCCTAGCATCAATTACTTAAGTGATGTTTTAAAAAAAGCGATCCATGCGGTTAAAAAAGAAGGGATTATTTTTATAGGAGATATCCGTAATTTCTCTTTACTAGAAGCTTTCTATGCTAAACTTGAATTAGATAAAGCTTCAGATTTGCTATCAACAAAAGAGTTACAGCCGTACATTTTTGATAGCATGGGTAAGGCGGATCAATTATTGCTAAGTCCAGATTTTTTCATAGCACTAAAGCAACATTTTCCTTCCATCAGTCATGTGCAAATTCAACTCAAGCGCGATCGTCTACCATAATGAGATATCGAAATTCCGCTATGATGTTATTCTTCATATAGAAAAACAGGTTTTTCCCACAGCAGAATTTCAGTGGTTAGACTGGCAAAAAAATGACCTAACTGTGTCAGCAGTCCGTGATTTACTTAAAGAAACAAAACCAGAACTTTTAGGCATAAAGAATATACCTAACCCTCGTTTGAGTCAAGAAATCAAGCTTTTAGATTTATTGCATAGTGACACAGGATTAACTACAGTAGGTGAATTACGATCGGCATTACAGGGTTGGGAAAATGATGGGATAGAACCTGAAGATTGGTGGGATTTAGGCACTGAGTTATCTCAGAATGTTTATATTAATTGGTCTGAGGTTAAGGGTTGCTATAATGTAGTTTTTCAATTAGGGGAAAAACTTTTCGACCATTCCCTAGGTAATATTCAGATTAAACCTTGGCTGAGTTATGGTAATAATCCTCTGCAAAGCAAAATAGTAGGTAATTTAGAACAAAAATTGCGGACTGATTTGAAAAAAAGTCTCCCTGACTATATGGTGCCCACAGCTTTTGTTATCCTCGATCAAATGCCACTAACACCAAGTGGTAAAGTGGATCGTCGTGGGCTAAAAGCTCCTGAAAAGTGCCGCCCTGAATTGTCAACAGTTCTGGTTATTCCCCGCACAGATAACGAAAAACTGATTGCTAATATTTGGCAGGAATTATTACAGATAGATTTAGTAGGAATACATGACAATTTCTTTGAGTTAGGTGGCCATTCTTTAGTAGCCACTCAATTAGCATCCAGACTAAGAGAAAATTTCCAAGTAGAAATACCCCTCAGAGTCATCTTTGAATCGCCAACAATAGCAGAATTAGATCAGGCATTAAGCCAATTACTGCTCCTCAAAAAAGGATTGAATATTCCCCCTCTAAAACCTGTTACACAAGATTTCGAGCAAATTCCCCTATCTTTTCAACAAGAAAGACTGTGGTTTGTCGATCAATTAGAAGGAGCAAATGCTACTTATAATATACCAGTAGCCATCTCGTTAACTGGTAATTTGAAAATTCATGTCCTCCAAAAAGCCTTGTCTGAAATAGTACAAAGACATGAGGTATTAAGAACTAGCTTCCCAACAGTTGACGGCACACCAAGACAGATAATCGATCCAGAAGCTACCCTAAATATTAAGGTGACAGACTTACAGCATCTTGAAGAAACAGAACGCCAAACCGTATTAAAACAAGAACTACAACAACAAGCAAATATTCCCTTTAATTTAGAAGAAGCCCCCTTAATCAGATGTAGTTTATGGCAGTTATCTCAAACCGAATATGTGTTATTAATAACAATGCACCATATTGTGTCAGATGGCTGGTCATTAGGAATATTGAATCAAGAAATTTCAACTTTATATAAAGCTTTTCTAGCAGGGAAATCATCACCTTTAGAAAAATTACCCGTGAACTATGCAGATTTTTCTGTTTGGGAAAAACAATGGTTAAGGGGAGAAATATTAGAAACTCAACTCAATTACTGGAGACAACAATTGCAAAATGCTCCAGAATTATTACAATTACCTACAGATCGCCCTAGACCCAATATACAGACTCACAAAGGGAAAACCCAAAGATTTCTCTTAAACACAGAGTTAACCCAAAAAATCCAGAATCTAGCCAATGAGTCAGGGAAAACTTTATTTATGACTTTGTGGGCAGCTTTTACCACATTACTATATCGTTACAGTGGACAATCAGATATTTTAATTGGGTCATCAATAGCTAATCGTAACCGCAGTGAAATCGAGTCATTGATAGGTTGTTTTGTGAATACTTTGGTCTTAAGAAGTAACTTTGAAGACAATCCTAGTTTCTTAGAATTACTCAACCAAGTTAAAGAAACTACACTTAAAGCTTATGAACATCAAGATGTACTCCTTGAACAAGTATTACCATCACATAGGTCTTTGAGTTATTCCTATCTATTCCAAGTAATGTTTATTCTCCAACCCCCAGTAGTAGAATTAGAACTACCAGGGATAATTTGTCATCAGTTATATCAAGAAAGCGCGGTCTCTAAGTTTGATTTAACAGTCTCAATAACGGAAACATTTCAAGGCTTAGAAGGCGAATGGGAATATAAGACAGATTTATGGGATGACTCAACTATTAAGCGGATGGCTAGTCATTTTGAAAACTTATTATCAGCGATTGTTACTCATCCTTATAAGACTGTTAATGAGTTACAATTATTGAGCGAAACAGAACGCCATCAATTATTAGTAGAGTGGAATAATACCCAAACAGCATATCCCCAAGATAAATGTATTCATCAATTATTTGAAGAGCAGGTAAAACTCACACCCAATGCGATCGCGGTAGTCTTTGAAGAACAACAATTAACCTATTTTGAGTTAAATCAAAAAGCCAATCAAGTAGCACGTCATCTCCAAAGCTTGGGAGTAAAAGCTGAATCCTTAGTAGGGATTTGTGTAGAACGTTCTCTTGAGATGGTAATTGGAGTGTTAGGGACATTAAAAGCGGGTGGTGCTTATGTGCCGCTTGACCCAAATTATCCAGCCGAAAGATTGAGTTATATGTTGACTAATTCAAGAGTTGATGTGTTATTAACTCAACAAGATTTATTGTCATCATTACCGTCAACACCTGCACAGATAGTTTGTTTGGATAAAGATTGGGGAGTGATTGAAAAATATAGTCATTCCCCACTTAATACAGATGTAAGTTCAAATAATCTTGCTTATGTCATTTATACTTCAGGTTCTACTGGACAGCCTAAAGGGGTAATGATAGAACATCGGAGTTTAGTTAAAGCTTACTGGGGATGGGAAAAAGCTTATCAATTAAAATCAACTACAACTTCCCACCTCCAACTTGCTAATTTTTCCTTTGATGTGTTTACTGGTGATTGGGTACGCGCTCTTTGTTCTGGAGCTAAACTTGTGTTATGTTCATCGGAAATACGGACAGATCCGGCTCAACTTTACAGCTTAATGCGTTATCAAAAAGTGGATTTTGCTGAATTTGTCCCTGCTCTGATACGTCCTCTGGTTGAGTACCTTGAGCAAACTCAACACTTGCTTGATTTCATGCAAATACTAATAGTTGGTTCCGATATTTGGTATATGGGAGAATATCGAACTCTTGTAAATTATTGTGGTTCAGATAGTCGCGTCATTAATTCCTACGGAATAACAGAATGTACCATTGATAGCACCTTCTTTGAGGATGAGAAAAATAGTATCCCAGAGCAAGCCTTAGTTCCGATCGGTCGCCCTATGTCCAACACCAAAATATATATTCTTGATCGACAACTCCAACCAGTACCTATAGGTGTAATAGGCGAACTCTATATCGGAGGTGATGGTTTAGCCAGAGGTTATCTTAACCGCCCAGAATTAACACAAGAGAAATTCATAGCTAATCCTTTCCAAACAGGAGAACGCATTTATAAAACAGGCGACATTGCTCGTTACTTAAATGATGGTAATATAGAGTATCTCGATCGCATTGATAACCAAGTCAAGATTCGAGGCTTCCGCATTGAGCTAGGAGAAATAGAAGCAGTTATCAACACTCATCCTCAAATCCAACAAACTGTAGCGATCGCGAGGGAAGACATACCTGGAAACAAACGCCTAGTCGCCTATATCGTGACGGAGGATGAATTATTAAATACTCATCAAGTACGAGAATATCTCAAACAGAAGTTACCAGAATATATGCTACCTTCTGCCTTTATGTTCTTAAAAAATCTCCCCTTAACACCCAACGGCAAAATAGACCGTAAAGCGTTACCTGCTCCTGATTTAGACTTAAGCACTCAAGGTGAATTAATTCTTCCCAGAGATACTATAGAATTGAAATTAGCACAAATATGGTCTGATTTGCTCGGCATCAATCCTATAGGAGTAACAAACAACTTCTTTGAATTAGGCGGACATTCTCTTCTGGCTGTCAGTCTCATGGCTCAAATTCAAAAACAATTCCACAAAAAATTATCTTTAGCAACACTTTTCCAAAATTCAACCATTGAACAAATCGCCCATCTTCTGCGTTTAGAAACAGATGCTTTAGATTGGTCTGTTTTAGTACCCATCAAATCTAAGGGTAATAAACCTCCGCTATTTTGTATTCATCCATCTGGAGGAAATGTTCTCTGTTATCAAGATTTAGCCTATCAATTGGATTTAGATCAACCAGTCTATGGATTACAATCCTTTGGTTTAAATCCTGAAAACCAACCTCATAGTAGTATTGAACAGATGGCTAGTTACTATATCCAAGCAATCCAAACTGTTCAAGCTCATGGGCCTTACTTGCTGATGGGTTGGTCTTTAGGTGGTATAGTTGCTTTTGAAATGGCACAGCAACTTTCGCGCCAAGGAGAAAAAATTGCTTTCTTAGCTTCAATAGATACTAACCCTCTTTTCACCACATCTGAATTAGAAAATAATGATGCTGTTGTGATGGTGTGGATGCTTGGAGAAGCTCTTAAACCTTGTTTGGAGGAAATAAAACAACTAGAACCACAGGAACAATTAATCTATGTGTTAGAACAAGCTAAACAAAAAAATCTGGTGTCAGAAGACGTTGATTTAACTCAAATTCAACATTTATTGGAGATTAACAAATTGAACATTCAAGCTCTAGAAAATTATCAACCTCAATCCTATTTAGGCTCGATGATTGTCATACAAGCTAGTGAAACTAATACTGATTTGACATCAGTCTGGAATGAATTTGTAGAAAAAGTAGATGCTTATATGATTCCGGGTAATCATTACAATCTGGTTACAACTCCACAAGTTCAAAGACTAGCTCAAATCATCCAAAAATATCTGGCTAGATTGTAGGTTGGGTTGAGGAACGAAACCCAACATTATCAAGGATTTTGTGAGGCTTCTTATCAAGGATTTTGTTCTGATAAATACCATTTAATTTGGTATTGTAAAAATGAAATCAATTGCTCAAATCAGGAGAAAATATTATGTTAGAAAAAGATGGAATCGTTTATGAAATTCTACAAAGTCAAGATTTGTCCAGTACAATTGAATGTTTAGCTACTGTTTTTCCTGGCAGTGAGCCACTTACCCATTGTTTAGGAATCACTAAAGAATACTATTATCCCGTAGCCGAAATTGTTTGTCACAAAGCGGTAGAAGATGGATTATCTCATATCGCTAAAGATGCACAAACAGGTGAAGTAGTCGGCTTTAGAATTTCTGAAGATTTGCATACAAGAGAAGATAAATCTTATCAAGATAAATTTAATGAATTTGAGAAATTTCTCCCCATTAGTTCTCTAGTAGAATCGCTACAAAGTCAGTATTTACAGGATAAAGTTCTCAGCAAAGGACAAATGTTATATCATTCCCTGTTAGGAGTAGATCCTAGATATCAGAATCGCCAGATCCCTAAATATTTATATGATGAAAATATAGATCATGCTAAAAATCAAAATTTTTCCAGAATAATTACTGAAGCTACGGGCATGGTTTCACAAAGACTTTGTTCGAGATTCGGATTTAAGGAAATTTTGTCGATTAATTATCAAGATTATGAATATGAAGGAGTGAAAGTATTTGCTAACATCACTCGTCACAAAAAATGCGTGCTAATGGAGAAATTACTCTAGCCTGACACAACGAGATTCTTAAGATAGCAAATTTACCCCCACGACTCCTAGAATAATCAAAAAAATTGAAACAATTTGTAGAGGGTTTAAAGTTTCTTTAAAAAAAATAACCCCTACTATTGCAATTATCGTGGTTCCCAATCCTGACCAGATTGCATAAGCAATATTTAGATTAATTCCTTTAAGAGCCTTTGTCAACATGGAGATGCTACCAATGTAGCATATCACCACTAAAGTAGAAGGAATTAATTGAGTAAATCCCTGGGAAAACTTCATACAAGTTGTTCCCAGTGATTCTAATAAAATAGCAATGAATAAATCCAGCCAACTTGTCATAATCTAACTCTTTCTACAATCATTAATGGGCGGGTTTTATAGGTTCAATTAGTTCCAAACGAGAAGGGAGATATTCTCTTCTCTCTATATCACTCAAATCTTCAGCCGCACGAATTAATTCTACATCTCCTGTTTCTGTAATCAACACAATATTAGGACGATATTCGATAAACTGAAACCAAAAACTATTATTATAGGCACCAATATTAGAGATGACCAAGCGATCGCCTCGTGATAAAGGTGGTAAGCTAATTGCTTCCGCTATCACATCTATATTCGTACAAAGAGGTCCATAAAGTTGGGAAGTTTCACACTTACCAGGAATAGCCTTTGCTAGGGAAATATTAAACTGAAACCAAAGACCAAGAAATAGTAAGTTAATCCCAGCATCAATAACATAACCAGGATTTCCATCAGGTAAGCGTTTTGTCCCACAAACGGTAGTAATTAAAGTTCCTGCTTCATCTACCAGCAATCGTCCTGATTCAATAATTAATTTAGGTCTATGGTTGGGTCTAAGACTTTTCAAGAGAGCATTACAGATAGTCTCCGCATAGTCATCAATAGAAGGAGATATTAACTCACCTGTATGATAAATTTCCTTCATTTTGTTGTTAGATGCAAATCCACCACCAATATCTATATACTCCATAGACCAGCCAAAATGATCTTCTATCTCATAGCCAAATTTGACCATTTTTTCTACTTGTTGAGCGTAGGCTTCTTTATTGGTTATGAAAGTACCAATATGGCTATGTAATCCATTGAGACGTAACCGATTACTTTTCGCAATATGTTGTACTGCTTCCATCGCTTCACCAGATTCTAGGTTAAAACCAAATCTTGACCAACAAGGTTCTATACCTGTATCTAAGTTAATACGAATACCAACAGTCAGGGTTTTGTCTAAGATTGAGGCAATTTTTTCTAAATCTTCAATTTCCTCGAAGCGATCAATATTGACTGTTACCCCATCTTTGATAGCCGCGAATAAAGTATTAAATGGTTTATGGGGTCCGTTGAAAATGATTTCTTGACCAGGAATACCTAAATTTTTAGCTTTATCGTATTCCATTTGGGAAACTAATTCAGCAACGGCTCCTTCTTGATGGAAAATAGCACAAATTGCTTTTAAATAATTAGTCTTATAAGACCAACCAAAAGTTACGTCTGGATAACGATTAGTAAAAGCATTTTTGACACGACGAAACTGCTTTCTTAATGTCTCTTCTGAGTAAACAAATAAAGGAGAACCAAACTGGGCGACTAAATCCTCAACACTAACTCCAGATATTTCTGTTTTAATTGTCTGATTTAGGGGATTTACTTGAGTCAATTCATTTATTGGACTATTTTGCAACTCACCAATTGTAGGTTTTTCTGACATTTTAATTGCCTCCTAAAGTAACTATGGTATGTAAATGTGTGGAATCAGTCAATATCTTTGCCCCAAAAATAAAGAGAAAGAATAATCTCATCCTTCAGCTTTTTTGATAATAGATATTAATACTTGATTCTAGTTTTTCTCTTCCGTCCGCAACTGCTGTCACCTGCTCTTTGTACTTCTCATCGATCAGATATTTTAAAGGTTGTTCAACTTGATTAAAATAACGCATTGCTTCAGCCGCTTTTTCATCCCATTCTGCATATAAGTTTAAGATATCATCGGGCATTATTTTAGTGCGAAGTCCTTCGGCATCGTTTCGTAGGCATTCAAAAGGTTCATCCAAATTTAAAGTTCCATAATCAATTGTTATTTCTTCTCCCGGATAAATATCTCTAACTGCTATTTCAAAATCATAAGCAGTAGTAATACAGTTAGGATTAGAAGAATGATTGAGAAAACGTCCTAGATCCCATACTAATGCTAGTTTACCAGTTCTATATCGATAACAGTATTTAAGCACTTCTTTTTTGGTGAATTCATCGAGGGAATTTACATAGGATTCATCTAGTTTTTGAGTAAGGTCATCTAAAATCCAAACTATTGTTCCTTTTGGAATCAATTTAGTGGCTATTAAACCATAACCGATCGTTTCGTTAATCTTGCTCATTTGGGTGTCAGGATGTATCATAAGAGAAATGGGTTTGAAACCCCGTCCGAGAAGGACGGCTTTATATTGGATTTAGATATCATATCACTATAGGCATTACGGCATGACTTCAGCAGTAAAACAGCCTACCCTACACCCAGGCACAAACCAGCCCCCCAGTTTGCGCCTGGGTTAAAAGTTGGGGTATTGAGGGTTAAGGTGTTACGCTCCGGCTCCACCAATGTCAATCTCTTCCTCAAGTCCTGATACGGGTATTTTTTTATACCTTATATCTCGTTTCTCTGCGTATATTCCGCAAAAAACTCGGCTAAACACTTTACTCCCATGTATAAAAAAATACTTTAGTTATTCCAAAGCCAAACTGGGTTAAGCCAAACTGTAGGGACACTCCAGCGTGCCCCTAGGTCTCAACTTAAGCCTAAAACCCTTGATAAATCTGGTTTTTAGGCGACTGCGAGATCCCCCTAAATCCCCCTTAAGAAGGGGGACTTTGATCGGAATCTTGTCCCACACCCCCTACTCCCCTACTCCCCTGGTTGTCGGGGGGCTAGGGGGGATCTGGACCCAATCGTCAAACAACACTCTCTGACTGGGTTTGACGTTAAGTTGACAGGAAGAAGGGCACTTGGAGTGTCCCTACTACAGGATGTGTCGCCAACGCGATCTGTTTAGCCTGAAGCCGCGTAGCAACGCGGGCTTTTTTTCAATTGGGAATTTTGTGATAATTCTGTAAGTCCCTGTCGAGTGACCAGATAAAAACTTCACTCATGGGGAAGCGTTTACACGATTTATTAAATTCTTTAATGATACTGAGATCGCCGAAACTTGTTCCTTCTTGCCGATCGGGAGCTTTGTTTTTGCCAGCTAAATCTGGGAACCGATCAATAGACATCTCCCAAAAAGAAATAGTTGACCGATCGCTATTAAGTTATAATAGTTCTAGCATGACTTTAGGTCTTTGATGTTTAGGTAATGGCATTCGGATTTCTAAAACTCCTTCAGCATAAGCAATTCTCCACGCTCTACCGTCGCCGACATCAGACATTATCGCTTTAAATGTTTGCCATTTAATGCCAGCCAAATTAATTAATTTTTCCTCGGTACTTGGTTGAGTTGGAGTCAATGTTGTTGTGACCATTTGAGCTACAATTGGTTAAGCTTTGATTGATTTTAGCATAATCCTCTAACATCTGCGTTCATCCCCGTTCATCTGCCTTTATCTGCGGTAAAAAAAAGAGCGATCGCCCTTTATGACAAAAAGTGCGATCGCCCATTTTAATTCCTAACCAGGAATCACCTGACTCAGCAAGTGAGCCTGAGAACCCTCAAGACGAGGCCCGTGAATTTGCACCACCCTAGAAGCCAATAAATGCCCCCAACGCGCTGCTTGCGCCGCACTCAAACCATTAGTAAGTCCAAACAGAACACCGCCGGCAAAAGCATCACCAGCACCAACAGTATCAATTGCGTGTACGGGATATCCAGGTACTTCAACAATCTGTTTATTTTCCACCACCATGCAGCCTTTCGCCCCATTAGTGATAAAAGCCAAATCCGTAATTTCACTCATTTTCCGAGCACACTCTTCAAAAGATTCCTCCTGAAAAAAGCTCCGAACTTCATCAGAATTGCAAAAGATTACATCGCAATATTCCGAAACAACCTTGTGGAAATCATCAGCAAATCGATGGACCAAAAAGCAATCAGAAAAAGTAAAAGCAACCTTCACTCCCAAACGCTTAGACTGTTCCATCGTCTCAATACTAGCCTTCCTCGGATTCGGTGCATCCCAAAGATAGCCCTCAATATAACTGTACTTGCAATGACTCAGGCGATCGACATTAATATCCGTCACAGCCAGAGTAGTAGAAACCCCCAAATTAGTACACATCGTGCGTTCCGCATCAGGAGTAGTCAGCACTACACAAGTACCCGTCGGCGCGTTAAATTCAGTTGCAGGATGTACGTTAAAATCAATCCCAGCCTCCAACAAGTCTTGCCGGTAGAATTCGCCATTAGTATCCTTAGCAACCTTACCCGAATAATAAGCTTTACCGCCACTTTGGGCGACAGCAATCATCGTATTAGCAGCCGAACCCCCCGATCGCAGTTGCAGCGAAGTGTGCTCCAAATCGTGCAAAATCCCCCCCTGACTTTCCGAATCCATCAGCGTCATCCCGCCGCGATTCAGCCCGTGTTCGATCACAAACTCATCTTCCACCAATGCTAAGATGTCTACAAGGGCATTGCCCACGCCGAACACATCCACAGAACCCGAATCTTTATTATTTTCCGTCATCACTGATTTTGGTTTAAACTAATTATCAACTGTATATTATATCGGCTTCAATTCAACATCCAAAATCCAAAATACCAATAAAATCCGATGAATGATGCTTCGCTACCTGATGTGATCCAGCAAATGTTGCAGCCTGGCTTCTACCCCCACAGGGTGACAGAACCCCTGCGGCTAATTCAGACTCATGCTTCTTTTGTCCTGCTGACAGGAGATTATGCTTACAAAATCAAGAAGCCAGTCAATTTTGGCTTTTTGGACTACTCAACTTTAGAAAAACGACAGCATTTTTGTAACCAAGAATTGGTAATGAATCGGCGCACAGCACCGGAAATATATCTCGAAGTTTTGCCAATTATTCAACAAGGCGATCGTTTTAAATTAAGCAGCAATTCACCAGATATAAATTCTGAAAAAATTCCTGTAGAGTACACCCTAAAAATGCAAGAATTTTCTCAAGAATCGCTGTTTATCAGTTTGTTAGAACGGGGAAAGCTTACCGAGCAAATCATCGAAGAATTAGGGCGGGAAGTAGCCAAATTCCACAGCAGCACAATCAGTAACAACGACATTCGCAAATTTGGTGAAGTCAGCCAGATTCGCAAAGCAATAGATGAGAATTACCTGATTTCGCAAAAATATATCGGCGGGCCGCAGACTCAGACACAATATCAGGAAACAAAAAATTACACAGACTGGTTTTTTGCCCAAAATCAAGAATTGTTCGATCGTCGCATAGCGAATCATAAAATTCGCGAGTGCCACGGAGATTTGCACTTGCGAAATATCGCATTATGGCAAGATAAAATCTTGCTATTTGATTGCATTGAATTTAACGAGCCTTTTCGGTTTGTTGATGTCATGTACGATGTTGCTTTTACAGTAATGGATTTGGAATCGCGGGGACGCAGAGAATTAGGAAATGCTTTGATCAATACTTACATTGAACAAACAGGCGACTGGGAAGGATTGCAACTGCTGCCACTGTATTTGAGCCGCCAAGCTTATGTGAGAGCAAAAGTAACTTCGTTGATGTTGGACGATGTGGCTATTTCAACTGCGGAAAAAGTAGAAATTTCACAGATAGCCGCTGATTATTATAAACTGGCTTGGGAATACACAAAACCGCGTCGAGGAAAGTTAACTTTAATGTCGGGTTTGTCTGGTTCCGGTAAGAGTACATTAGCTCGATATTTGGCTCGCCGCACAGGTGCAATTCATATTCGTTCCGATGCTGTTCGGAAACATTTAGGCGGAATTCCTTTAAACTCACGCGGCGGACAAGATTTGTATTCGGATGAAATGACAGCCCAGACTTATTCTCGGTTATTAGAATTGGGGTTGATTCTAGCTGACAGAGGCTGGGATGTGATTTTAGATGCAAAGTTCGATCGCCAAAACTTGAGATCGACTCCTATTAATACGGCTCAAGCCCGCAATTTACCTCTGCAAATAATTTACTGCACCGCACCAATCGAAGTATTGCGATCGCGCCTGCAACAGCGCCTGGGCGATATTGCGGACGCCACAGCAGAACTATTGAGCAAGCAGCAAGCAGCATCTGAACCTTTTACAGAAGCCGAGCAAATTTATGTAAAAATTGTAGATACCGAGCAAGACTTAGAGGTACAATTAAAATCAATTTGTGGCGAATAGTTGCAGAGCGATCGCCCTGTCCCATTTAATTTGCTGCTAATCTTGTCAAGATCTTTATGTTCTCTTAGAAAAAGGACTTACATACCGTGGGAAAATTTACCGGAGACTCAAAGGGGGTAAACCCCGGCTTAATCGGGTTTGTGTTTTTTACCGTAGGCTTTCGGTTAATAGGAACTACCCTGCCCCTAAGCCTGATCTTTGGCTTCCTCGGAGGCGCGGCAGTCGGTTTAGTAGTAGCTTGGTGGCACAACGAACTGTTACTCAACCCCAACAAACGTTCTAAGGACAAAGCCTCTGATGCTATTCTCAATAAAGAAGTAGTGGAAACAGACGGCAAATATGGCAAAAGTTACCCTCGTCAAGCTTCTACATTGTTGGGCTGGCTGTCTGGTCCAGAGGATCGCCGCTAGCTTTAGTCATTAGTCATTAGTCATTAGTCATTAGTCATTAGTCATTAGTTATTAGTCATTAGTCATTAGTCATTAGTTATTAGTCATTGGTCATTGGTCATTGGTCATTGGTCATTGGTCATTGGTCATTGGTCATTGGGAATGGGGAATTCGTAATTCGTAATTCGTAATTCGTAATTAGTCATTAGTCATTAGTCATTAGTCATTAGTCATTAGTCATTAGTCATTGGTCATTGGTCATTGGTCATTGGTCATTGGTCATTGGTCATTGGTCATTGGGAATTCGTAATTCGTAATTCGTAATTCGTAATTCGTAATTCGTAATTCGTAATTAGTCATTAGTCATTAGTCATTAGTCATTAGTCATTAGTCATTAGTCATTAGTTAACTGTTAACAGTCATTAGTTAACAGTTAACTGTCACCAATGCCCAATTCCCAATTCCCAATTCCCAATTGAATGTTTCTATTTTTGTCGAAGCTGCTGCCGCTGTTTATTTATCCTTTGGGCTTGAGTTGCTTGTTAATGGTGGCGGCCTTAATCACAGTGTGGAAGCGTCCTCAATGGGTGGCGCTGCCAATTGCTACTGCTCTAATTATTTTACTGTTAGGCAGTAGCGGTTGGGTGTCAAAATCCTTAGTCCGATCGCTCGAATGGCAAAATCTACCGCCCGCTCAATTCCCCGAAGCTGAAGCTATTATCGTCTTGGGCGGTGGTGTCAAATCAGCTTTGCCTCCCCGAAGTTGGGTAGAATTAGGGGAAGCGGGCGATCGCATTATCTATGCTTCCCGACTGTATCGTCAAGGCAAAGCTCCCCTGCTCATTCTCAGCGGCGGTAGAGTAGACTGGAGAGGTGGTGGCACTCCCGAATCAGCAGACATGGCAGAAATTGCCCAAACTGTCGGCGTACCTGCATCAGCAATTCTCCAAGATCCCGATTCAAACAACACCTATCAAAATGCCGTCAATGTGCGGAAAATCCTAGATGCTAAAAATATAAAAGGGCCTGTATTGCTAGTAACATCGGCGATGCACATGACTCGATCGCTCTTAATCTTCCAGCGTCAGGGAATCAAAGCAATTGCCGCCCCCACAGACTTTCAGATCACCCAACAGGATATCGCAGCATCCCAAAGCAATTGGCAAGCAGCAGCCCTAGATTTTTTGCCGGATACCTATCAGTTAAACCAGTCAACCAAAGCCTTAAAAGAATACATCGGCTTAATCGTATATCGCCTGCGGGGATGGCTTTAAATTAACGGCTTATAACTAATGAATGCTCATGTTTTTGATTGGGAAATACCCCCAAATGACCTAATATTTAATAGCGATGAAGTTCATGTTTGGCGCGTCGATCTGTCGATGACAGCATCTTGCCTGCAAAGCTTGCAGGAGACTCTCTATACTGATGAACTCAAAAGAGCAGAGCGTTTTTACTTTCAGAATGACAGAGCGCATTTTATCGCAGCTCGCGGTGTTCTCAGGACAATTTTGGGACGCTATCTAAATAGAAATCCTGACGAACTGCGGTTTAGCTACAACCACTACGGAAAACCATCTTTAGTTACCGCAGGCTCTGAAGATAAACTTTGCTTCAATTTGTCTCACTCTTACGGAATTGCTCTCATCGGTGTTACGCAAAATCGAGAAGTCGGCATTGATATTGAACGCATTCGTAAAGATTTTTCCTACCAGCAGATAGCCGAAAGTTTTTTTTCGCCTTTTGAAAATGCCGTATTGCGATCGCTCCCCGTGCATCTCCAAGAAAAGGCTTTTTTCACCGGCTGGACTCGCAAAGAAGCCTATATCAAAGCAGTCGGGAAAGGACTTTCTATTCCGCTTAATAAGTTTGATGTCACCCTGGCTCCAGGAGAACCAGCAGCGCTATTAAACTTTCAAGAAAACCCCCAAGAAGTATCCAGGTGGACTCTGATTGAATTAATCCCTGGTTCAGATATGGTAGCAACTCTTGCCGTTGAGGGCGATCGCTGCAAAGTTCTCTGCTGGCAATTCTTGAAGAGAGGGGGAAAGTAGGAGACACACAGTTAAATTAATCCGTGTATCCCAGTCAAAATCCCTGTGTTATATTAAACTAATTACAGCCAATATTTGCCCTAGTCGCCCCAAACAATTATGTTGCCCCACGAGTTGCAAAACGTCCCAGAACCGACTCCAACGGCCGAAATTTTCCAACAGCACCAAATTGTCCGCGAGTTTTACGACGAAATTAAGTACCGCCAAGAATTTGAACTTTATTGCCAGTGGTATTATGCTACAGCGCAACAGCATCAACAGGAATTGCAGAAAATGCAGGGAGATTTTAACATTTTCGGTTGGTTCTGTCGGAGCAGGCATAAAAATTAAGAATTCCAACAGAATCCCTACCTAGAATCTCCGATTTAGGTAGGGAGAGCCATCCAACAGCTAGACTTCAGAAGACACCAATTCAACCTCATCTTCTTTAAGATGAGCTTTAAATTTTTTGTCAAACTGTACTAGAATCGGCCAATTGGCACTGACAGGTCTGCCCTGCCATTCGTGAACGATCGCCACCACTTCTCCTTCCATATCCTTGACATCAAATGGTTGATTGCGATTTTGAGGATGGTGGTAGACAACAACAGATTTTTTAATGCAAACGCGATCGCCAACTTTCATCAGAAAAATGGGTTTGAAACCCCGTCCTTTTAGGACGGCTTTACATTTCTTGCCACTACCGCCTTGGAACTGCAAGAGTTCGGTGTACCTTTGTATTGCACTTTCAACGGGACAGTTACCGTTTCAAATCTTGCAGCCCTGTACGCATAGTGTTTTGCTACTAAGTAGCCTCCCTTGCGGGGTAATGTTAGCTTCGACCTGTTACAAGAGCTTGTCGTTGCTCGCAGCACTGTCTCAGTGACCTTAAGACTGTTTAACTACTAGCGACAGAGCTCTTGACTAGCTTCGCATCCACAGGGTGTCGTGACTCAAGTAACGGCTACCTATTTGCTAGGTGGTCTGGTCAGAATGGCTTGGGTTGATTTCTCTTTCAAGCCTCATGCCTTTAGGCTGAGGTTCCTGACCAAAAATTTCCGGGAGTATCGTTGACAGATTCAAATGTAGTGTTCTCTCTTCACAACTCTGCAAAGCTTACAACTGCAAAACACCTGCACACTTTGAGGACAGTATTTTTATCTTCCCACACAACTAGACTATTATATCCCCGACTTCTTTAAGAATTCGGGGATCTGGGTTTGACACTCTCCGGGAATCAACGCCACGGAGATTCTTAAGACCACAATTTGAGTCTTAAAGGCGCTGTCAAATCACCTCTACACGCTCGAAACAACTACTGGTACGAGAAGTATTGCAGTTGCGCTTACTTTTGTTTTTAGATTGCTTTCTGAGTCCACCAATAATCCAGTTAGGTACGCTCAACGATTCACTATTACGTGTTTGGACAGGCTCGGCATTGCCGAGTAGCGATCCAACCCAGGAGTCTCACCTTTTGATATCGTTTCAACACGTAGATGGTTGTTCTTACTTGCTGTTCTAAATTCTCAGCTATTTAGCACAAGATATTTGATATTGCAACAAAGTTTTACAATTAAAGCCGTCCTATAAGGACGGGGCTTCAACCCTGCGCTTCGCTCCGCCCATTTTGTTGGTGATGTTTTTTGAGGTTGGTCTACTTAACTTAACTGATTCAACCAACACTCAACATCAACAGCGAGAGTTTGACCCAACTCCAGCAACTGTTGAATTGCGGGCAACGAAGAGCCACTGTCCGAGTCAACGATCGCGACTGCGCCAGCCTGGTCGATCGCACCGTTTGTCGTCGAACCAGCTTGTCGTTGCAGCCAGCCCAAACACAGAGGCACAATTTGACTGTGCATCGAATCAAAATACAGTTCCTGCGATCGATCCAAACACAAGCCCAGACTCAGCCGATGACCCACCGCAATCAAACGCTCGATGGTGCTGATATTGGTTGCTAAGGATCCAGGCGATCGCCCTGTTACATCGGTATCCTCAAGCAGCAGAGTGTTGAGATAGCGCCAAACCAGCCTCTCCAAAATTTGCTTAACTTCAGGGACATTCAGCCGGGTGCGGAGGAGGCCAGCTTCAGTAGCAATTGCCTCAATTTCCGCCACCAAGGACTCCCTGTCAGCGGTTTCCTGTTCCAAAGCCTTCGCGACTGTCAAACAGCGGTGTCCCAAGGCCACCTCAGCCGCCACCTGCAATTCCACGGGCACTGCTAAGTCATCGCGGTGGAAGGCCATCATCACGCCGTAATTTTCCCGGTAAACCTGGGTGTAAAGCTGATCCAACCTGGTCAAATTTTCCTGACTCAACAACTGCACGATCCGGTGGCGTTCTTCTGCAAACAAATCCCGCAAGCTAAAGGACTGGTCTCCAAACAGACGAACCATTTCCAGAATTGCGTGGGCGGCGGAAGCTTCTTGCAAGACTCCAAACAGCCGTTCTTTCAGCATTGTGTAAGACCGGCGGCTGCCAAAAGGTTGAATGCAGCAGTGGAAGTCCCAGCCGCCGAGGTGGAATGCTGCAAAGACAAATGTTTCTGTTTCTTGTGTGATGTTGGATGTTAATTGCAATTGACCTACGGCTAGTGTCATGGAACCCATGCGCTGTGTCTGGAAATCTAGCTGCTGGGTCTGATAGCAGTAAATTTGCTCGAACCGGGGATATTTGGCAAACAGGGAACTAATTGCGTAGTGGGCTGCTACTTCTCGGAGACTAATTTGGGCTGTTGATACCATTTGGCGGTAAACTTCGGCTCCTGTTTTGAAACTCTCAACGTTGCTGGGTACTAGGGAAAGTCGTTCGATTAATTCTTTTTCTAGGTGCACACCGGTGACTTCCCCGGCTAATTCCACAGCACGGGCTGCGTAGCGCAATATCTGCACGCCTTCGGGGCGAGATATTTCTTCAAAAAACCAGCCGCAGCTAGTGAACATCAAGAGTGCGTGGCGCTGCATTTCTAGGAGGCGCAATGCGTCTATCTGTTCTGTTTTGTCCAGTATGCGAACTTGATGTTTCGATAGGAATTTGTCTACGTTGGCCTGGGTGCGATCGCCGATGACTTCTATATATTCATCTCGCGCCGCCCAAGGATCGCCAAACAACTTGCGCCCGGCTTCTTCATAAATTGGAATCAGTTGATCCCGCAGCCAATTCAGGGTATCCCGCAGTGGCCTGCGCCATTTGAGGTGCCATCCTCCGCCGCCTCCGCAGCCGCAATCATCCTGCCATCGATCGACTCCGTGGGAGCAACTCCAAGCTGTGACTGGTTTGAGTTCGACTTCCCAGGTGCTGGGATTTTGACTTAAATAATGAGCAAAATTCGTCACCGTCCAGCCGCGGCGGGGAAACTCTTCTGTGAAGGCATAGGCGAGGCATTTTTCGGTGCTGTGTTTGTGGTGTCCGAAGGTTTCGCCGTCGGTGGCCACGGAGATTATTTGGGCGGGTCTGTGGTCTCCTCGCACTGCTTGACCCAAACGCTGTGCGAAGTGGTGGCTGTTGCTGAGAACGTCGTTGAATCCCATGTCTCGTGAGATGGGGCCGTCGTAGAAGAAGATGTCGATGTAGGGGGTGTTGGCGGTTGTGGCTGGGGAATTGTGGTGGTGACTGCGGCTCAAGTGGTGACTGCTCAGCGGTGAGAGTTGGTGGGTATTCATCAACTGCTTTTCTGGTTTTAAATAGCAGCGGTATGGGCGTGTCGGATCGATTTGACCGCCGCCGACTTCATGCCATTGGGGATCGGCTTTTTCTGCGCCGGGTAGTTGGCGGCTGCGTTGGGCTTGGGAGGGGGCTAGGACTATGAATTTTATGCCTTCGGCTACTAAGACTTCGAGGGTGGGGTAGTCTACGGCGGTTTCGGCGAGCCACATTCCTTCGGGTGTGCGATCGAACCGGGTGCGGAAATCTGCGATTCCCCAGCGAATTTGGGTGTATTTGTCTTGTGTATTGGCGAGGGGCAGGATGATGTGATTGTATACTTGGGCGATCGCGTTGCCGTGACCGTTGAGTCTTTGACAGCTTTTGCGATCGGCTTCGACGATCCGCTGGTAGACTTCTTTGTCGTAGCGTTCCAGCCAACTCATCAAAGTCGGGCCGATGTTGAAACTGAGATATTCGTAGTTATTCACGATCCCTGTGACTTCTCCGCGATCGTTCAAGATGCGGGCGAATGCGTTGGGTCGATAGCATTCGTGATATATGCGTTCGTTCCAGTCGTGGGCGGGTGTGGCGCTAGCTTGGCGCTCGATCGCGTCTAGGTAAGGGTTTTCGCGCGGGGGCTGGTAGAAGTGACCATGAACCGTCACGCACACTCCTGTTGCTGTAGCCGGACTGATGTGGCTTGCAGCCGTTACGGTTGGCGCTGACATTGGGTGCTGAGCAGATTTATTTTGAGATAGCATAACCATTCGATCGAATCCTCAGGTAGTTAAAGACCAGAAAACCAGCAAATTTAGTTACAGACGCCTTACGCAGCAAGCTTTTCAGCTATGCCTTTGTCCGGGTTCATTTGTGGTCAACAAGTTTTGATACAACATATCTGTAGTAGTGTTGGCCAAGCAACTTGGCTACCAACTGCCAATCATTAAGTCTCGATACCCCCAGGGTTTTTCCTGCAAATGCTTGGGTATTGAGCGAGTTAAATGTTATCTAAGAGGTTATCTAAGAGGGCTCCTCTTCCTACTTTCAGGCACTTTCGACCCATTTCAGGCTAGTGTTCGCAGGATTGTTGATTGAGTTTTCATTCACATTGCTGGATTCTAGAGTGTAATTGATTAAATCGCAAGTTTCCGCTGACAAAATTTAATATTTGGCCTATAGACGCTTTGCGCCTTTATACCAGAAGGAACAAGGAAGAAGGCTATAGTGTCGAAGCTGAGCGAGTAAAAATCAGGAAGAAGGAAAATTCAATCCAAACAGATATCGATCGCCCCCAGCATTGGTCTCCGGCGCATCCAGCATCAGCCAGTGTCCGGTATCGGGGAGAATAGTTGTCCTCAGTGTGGGACAGAGGATGGGGTCGGCTGAAGGTTTAAGTGTTTGAGGGAGCAATGATGTTGTGGGCTCCTGTTTTAGGGGCCGCTAGGTAGCGATGGAGAGCATTAATGGCTTCAAGGGCAAACATCCCGTGAGAGATTCTAAACGGGCAATTTTGTGGTGTCGCGGCTAGGCTAGGGGGTATTCGATCGCGCTGTTGTGGGCTGTGCTTTTTGTCAGTGCTTGGTTGAAGCTCGCTTCAACAGCAGACGGACAATCTTCTGTTTCCAAGGCTCTCTGGTGGGGGACTATCTGTGCTTTGTAGATTTCTACAGAACTCTGGTTAAGTTTCTAGGTGGGTCAGCCAGGATTAATTGCGCTGTGTGCGGTGAGGTGGCTGAATAGGGGGAGGGCGATGCAAGGACGGAACTGTGCTGACGATCGCTACTGGATGGAGTTTTAGCTGATCTAGTATGGCGAAAACATTTGCTGTACGGGAGGTGGGGGCGTGGTTGCTGTCGGAAGAGTGGTGGGGAATTACTTTGTTTCGGGACATTGAGGGCGATCGCTTGTTGAGTAGAGCTAAGATGGGCTGGCTGCTTATGCCAGATGCTTGCTTTTATTGGCTATATTGTGGACGAACACCACCGGTGGTGATTTGGATTTTGTAGGGGTGACAGGGGGGCTGGCTTGGAGGATGTGTATTTTGTCGATCGGTTGGAGTGAGGGTTGTCGATCGCATCAGATATTTTCAACGGTTTTAATTTCCTGATGATTTACGCACTGTTAAGTTAAAAAATTTGGTTTCTGGCGATCGCTCTAACAGTGCGGTAATTATTTTAAGAAACTGGGTTTTTGCTTCTAAGACTGTTCTTTTTTTATCATAACCAATTTTATTTCTGTTACGCCTGGGCGCATTTTCGTTAGGTAGCATTCTCTACTGTAAATCCAATTTCTTGCGGTTCCAGCCGGTGACTGTGGGGGTCTGGCAAAAAAGCTTGGTGGGCGATCGGATACCCAGAATCTTTTTGCTCCTGAATCAGTAGGCCTTCTTGACGGGCTCTCGTCCCAGATCTAATCCATATATTCGCGGCTCTTGCGGCCAACTCGCCCGGTGTGCAAAGGGAGACAAAACGGGACGATCGCAAGTCTGTTTGAATTAGAACTACAAAAGGGCGAGTGCGGTCAGAAAGCTTTTCCTACAGCAACACCAGCTTCTGCATCCATGCGGCCGTGAACTACTTGCATTCCAGCATACTTGGAGTGGAATTCAATACTTCCAGCGACATCTGAAACCAGGAAGGCGATGTGAGTGAGTCCTCCATCAAAATTTCGCATCAAAACTACATCTTTTCCCGTGAGTGATCTCCACCGGAAAAGCTGTTTACACCACCATCTATGAGCATTTCAACAACTCCGTTTATTTGACCAAATCCTGAATATATAAAGACTGTTGGTTATGAGTAATTGCCAGATGATTTGTGTCTGAATAGCGAACAATTTTTAGTGAAAATTAAGTGAAAAAAATCCAGGCTAAACACAGTTTTTGTTGAATTCTTGCAGGGCATTTGAAAAGTCGCCACCAACAGCAATACATCGTAAAATACCAGAGAGTTGAAAATAGCGATTTTGGGAGTTCTGGTTCTACTGTGTGGGAGTCGCCATCGCGCTGTACAAAAGATCGACCCGTGACAAATAGCGATCGCCCCAAGCTTTAAGCCAATCCCCAATTCCCGAAGCCAACCCATTTTTAAAGTTTTCCCACAGGCTATGATTGACGGTTGGGAGCCTTTCAAAATCCAAATGCTGAACACACAAACCATAATTTCCAGCCTGCTGTTATTTATCCCGATTTCCATAGCCGGACACTTTCTGGGCTGGGAATCCTCCACAATCTTCATCACATCGGCCCTAGCCATCATCCCGCTAGCAGCCTGGATGGGAACCGCCACCGAAGAAATAGCCGTAGTTCTCGGCCCCAACTTAGGGGGATTACTAAACGCCACCTTCGGTAACGCCACCGAACTAATTATCGGCATCGTCGCCCTGAATGCCGGACTGATTAACGTCGTCAAAGCCAGCATCACCGGTTCCATTATCGGCAACCTGCTCCTAGTAATGGGACTTGCCATGCTGCTGGGCGGCTTGCGCTACAAAGAACAAGAATTTCAGCCGACAGTCGCCCGATTGAACGCTTCGGCTATGAATTTAGCTGTCATTGCAATTTTGGTACCAACAGCAGTTGATGTCACATCTGGGGGTATCGATCAGGAGACGATGCAAAAGCTCTCTAGCGCCGTTGCTGTGGTTCTGATTGGAGTCTACATACTGACTTTGCTGTTTTCGATGAAAACCCACACCTATCTCTACGATGCGGGCATAGCCGAAATCGATATGCTCGAAGAACTCGCCGAGAACAATTTGGCAGGAGACAATTCTCAACATAAAGTCAATTTGCCTCTGTGGATTGGTGTGCTGTTGGCTTGTACTCTGATGGTGGCGATCGAGTCGGAACTGCTGGTAGGTACTCTCGAAGAAGCTACCTCCAGTTTGGGAATTAGCGCGCTGTTTACTGGGGTGATTTTAGTCCCGATTATTGGTAACGCGGCCGAACACGCGACGGCGGTGACGGTGGCGATGAAAAATAAGATGGATTTGTCGGTTTCTGTGGCAGTTGGTTCGAGTTTGCAAATTGCTCTGTTTGTCGCCCCGGTTTTGGTTTTGGCTGGTTTTATCCTTGGGAAACCGATGGATTTGGATTTCAACCCGTTTGAACTTGTGGCGGTGGCGGTGGCGGTGCTGATTGCTAATTCGATCAGTTCCGACGGCAAGTCTAATTGGCTTGAAGGTACTTTGCTGCTGGCTGCGTATGCGGTTTTGGCGCTGGCTTTCTACTTCCATCCGGTAATCGACGGGCTGGGCTAGTCATTAGTCATTAGTCATTAGTCATTAGTCATTAGTCATTAGTCAGTAGTCATTAGTCATTAGTCAGTAGGCAGATTAATCACCCATGCCCGATGCCCGATGCCCCATGCCCGATGCCCGATGCCCGATGCCCCATGCCCCATGCCCCTCTGACTTCTTCCCTCTGACCGAAAATTTGGGTTCAAGCCCCGTCCTTCTAGGACGGCTTGAATTCTTGAGGAAAGGCCTTGGCGGTAGCTCAATACTGTGTATAATATAGTAAGGAGGTAAAGTAAGTGCTTAATTTAACCTACGAATTCAAACTCAAACCAACAACAGCACAAGTGGCAATCTTTGAAGATTGCCTAGAGCAATGTCGTCGCGTATACAATTACGCATTGGCAGAGCGCAAAGATTGGTTTAAGTCTCGTAGCTGTCAAATTAACGCTTGCTCTCTTCGTTCTGAGTACATCATCCCAGCCGACAAACCTAGACCAACATACGTCAGTCAATGCAAGGGTTTAACTCAAGCCAGAGCAACAATCCCCACATTGAAAGCAGTTCAAGTCCACGTTTTACAACAAACTCTTAAACGTCTTGAACGCGCTTTTGTAAGTATGTGGGAACAAAAGCACGGCTTCCCTCCCTTGAAAAAAGTTGGGGCTATACGCTCTTTTGTATTTCCTCAGATGGGAGTAGAACCCATCAAAAATAGTGCTGTAAAATTGCCTAAGATTGGCTGGGTTAATTTCCGTCAATCCCGCCTCATCCCTCATGGTGCTGCACTAAAACAAGTGCGCTTGGTTA
Source organism: Microcoleus sp. (assembly GCA_042408215.1). Taxonomy (GTDB): domain Bacteria; phylum Cyanobacteriota; class Cyanobacteriia; order Cyanobacteriales; family Microcoleaceae; genus Microcoleus. Next base: position 275,445 of record JAYFMW010000007.1, read on the forward strand.
GGCGTATTTCGGGCTGGTATGCAATGCTAACGCTGCAATGGGATGTCTCAATTCCCGATGTTGTTCCTCATGGCAACCCAATCGGAATTGATGTCGGGTTGACTAATTTTATTGCAACTTCCAATGGTCTTTTAACCAAGCGTCAGAGGTTTTTTGTTGATGCCGAACGCCAGCTTAAATTGCTGCAACAGTGCGTCAGCAGAAAGCGGATCGGCTCAAACAATTGGAAAAAGGCTCAAAAGAAAGTTGCTCTGCTGCACGAGTACGTTGCCAATTGCCGAAAACATTGGCACCGCAAGCTGTCCCATCAAATCTGTAATGATGCGGGGATGGTATTTGTTGAAGACTTAAATCTGGTTGGACTTTCTAGGGGAATGCTGGGCCAACACTGCCTTGATGCCGCGTTTGGTCAATTCTTCACTATTTTGGAGCAAACTTGCTTTAAACGCGGGGTATATTTCCAGAAAGTAGAGGCTAAAAAAACCAGCCAGATTTGTCCAAATTGCGGTACAGAAACGGGCAAGAAAGAGCTTTCAGAACGTACTCACAGTTGCTCAAATTGCGGCTATACAACAGACAGAGATGTTGCAGTCGCCCAAGTAGTTCTCCAACGGGGACTTGTAGCCGTAGGGCATACGGTCAAGATGCTTGGCTGAGGGTAAATTCGTCGGAATCCCTGTGAAACAAGAATCCCCACGCCTTGATAGCTGGGGAGTGTCCAAGTAAAAGTTAATAGAGCAACCTCAATCAGGGTTATGTGGCTTCTGTGAGTTATTGCCTCAATCCCAAATGCCCGAATCCCTCCGATCCGGCCAACACTGGTAAGTCCGCGTGCATCCACTGTGGCTCAGAACTTTTGTTGCAAGGTCGATATCGGCTAGTCGCGCCTCTCGGAGGTGGTGGCTTTGGTAAAACCTTTGAAGTAGACGACAAGGGCACCCGAAAAGTGCTCAAAGTCCTGCTCAAAGAACATCCCAAAGCTGTAGAACTGTTTAAGCAAGAAGCCGACGTATTAGTTCGGCTCAGACATCCGGGCATTCCCAAAGTCGATCGCGACGGTTATTTTACGTTTTCGCCGGCTCACAGCACGGAGTCTTTTCATTGTCTGATCATGGAGAAAATTGCCGGGGCAAATTTGCAGGACTGGCTGAAACATCGGGGTCGCCCGATTAGTCAGGAACAGGCTGTGAACTGGCTCAAACAACTGTCGGAAATTTTAGACCAAGTTCACAGGCTCAACTATTTTCACCGGGACATCAAGCCGCAAAATATTATGTGCAAGCCGAACGGGCAGTTGGTGCTGATTGACTTCGGGACTGCTAGGGAAGTGTCGGCGACTTATTTCGCTAAGGTGGGTCAGGGGGGAAATGTGACTGGTATTGTTTCTCCTGGTTACACGCCGCCGGAACAAACGAATGGCAAGGCTGTTCCGCAGTCGGATTTTTTTGCATTGGGGCGGACTTTTGTTTATTTGCTAACTGGGAAGCCACCGACTGCATTTCCTGAGAACCCGCGCACAGGCAGGTTGATGTGGCGCAAAGGGGCTCCTCAGGTTTCGGATGCAGTGGCTAATGTGATTGATTACCTGATGGCGCCTTTTCCGGGAAATAGACCTCAAAGTCCCCAGGTGGTTTTGCAGTGCTTGGAGGAAATTAATTTAGACGAAGCCGAGACTCAGTTGCCGACTCAGTTGCCGACTTCGGGGTCAACTAAAATTCGGGGAAGTTCCGGGACGTCTGGGATAACTAAGCAGAGTTCGATGAACCGGCTCAGACCGCTGGATTCGAGCTCGAAAAAACGCCGTCAAGAGCAGTTCGATCGCAAAAATAAGTGGCTGGCGGGCGCTGCTGCTTTGCTGCTGGCTGTCGGCGCGTCTCAAATTTATGGTTCGCTGCGTTACGGGCTGTTTCCGGCGAATCCGGTTTGGCTGCTTTCGAGTTTGCCTAGCAGTCAGTTTTTGACCAGAAGTTTGGATAATGTCGGTAGTGTAAATGCGATCGCTCTGTCGCCGGACGGTCAAACTTTGGTGAGTGGAAGTTTTGGGACGATTAGAATTTGGAATGCGAAGACGGGTGTGCTGCTACGGACTCTCAGTCAGGTGCATTCTAAAAAATCGGTGCGGACACTGGCTGTGAGTCCAGATAGCCTGATGTTGGCTAGTGGCGGTGATGACAATAATGTGATTTTGTGGAGTTTGAAGACGGGCCGACGGGTGCTGACGATCCCAGCTCACAGGGCTGGCGTGAATGCGATCGCCTTCAGCAGCGACGGTAAGATGATTGCTAGTGGCAGCGATGACAAAACTGTTCGCTTGTGGGATGCCAGAAAGGGCCTCCGTTTGCTGACTTTGACAGGTCACGGGGGCTCGGTGAATGCGATCGCCTTCAGCAGCGACGGTCAAACTCTGGCTAGCGGGAGCGCTGACAAGACTGTGCGTTTGTGGAATCTTAAAACCGGACAAGTGAGAAGACTTCTTACAGGTCACGGGGGCGCGGTGAATGCTGTGGCTTTTAGCCCCAACGGGCGAATTGTGGCTAGTGCTAGCAGCGATAATACTATCCGTTTGTCGAACGTGCAAGACGGTTCGCGTACCCAAACTTTTAAAGGGCATTCCAGTTGGGTGAGAACGATCGCTTTTAGCTCGGACAGTCGCTCTCTCGTCAGCGGGGGTGGGGATCTGATAGTTTGGGATTTGAAGACGGGAAAAGAGAGAAGCAGTCTTTCGGGTCACGGTCAGTTTGTGAGTTCTGTTGCTATTAGCAGAGATAGCAAGACTTTCGTGAGCGGCAGTCCCGATCGCACTATTAAGATTTGGCGAATGCCTTAGTCATTAGTGATTGGTGATTGGTGATTGGTGATTGGTGATTGGTGATTAGTTATTGGTGATTAGTTATTGGTGATTGTTATTGGTTATTGGTTAAGTGAGCAACGGCTAAAAAAACAGAATACCCAGATACCCGACTGCTTCAAGAAGTCGGGGAGCTAACAGCGATCGCATTTTACGTTGAATTAGAGCGACCTACTTATTTGTTGGTTCCAATTACCAATTACCAATTACCTATGACCAATTACCCATGACCAATTACCCATGAGCAATTACCCATGACCAAATTAGCTATCTAAAATTAAGAGCCAATTTTTGGCAAATTCATCAACAGTTTGCTGCGAAAGTTCGTGAACTGCGATCGCCTGCAATATATTAAAAGGCAATGTCAAATGATGGGCGCCAGCTAATAAAGTCTTCACCGCTTCTTCCGGTGACTTAATGCTAGCTGCCAAAATCTCAGTATTAGTTTTTTGCAAGACATTTGCTATATCTTGCACTAAGGAAAAACTGTCTCCCAACAATCTGGTGGCGCGATTCACATAGGCGATCGCATATTTTGCTCCCCAAGCGGCCGACACCGCAGCCTGTGCCTTGTGGTAAATAGCTGTCACCGCGCAAGGAATTTCCGGTGACAGGTGCGCTACTGCTTGGAAATCGGCAACAGTGGCCGGAATTTTCAACACTGTTTGTTTTCCAATTAATTCAAAAGCCGCTTTTCCTTCTGCTACCATGCCATCAAAATCAGATGCCTTTAGCTGATAATATACTTCCCCAGGAATCAGTTGTGCCAGTTGTTTTAGCGTCACATCTGGAGATAAATCGCTCCGCAGCCCAATGTGTCGGATTAGTAGTAATTCTCGCTATCTAACCGAACTTACTCGCCTTTTTTGCTTGCGCTACAATTGCAGTATCGAGATAAATTGCCATCAGCTCTACACCTTCTGTTTCTTAGTTTATTCTTGGTTTTCCGAGGCTTATTGTCAATTTGAGGTCAATCAGAGTGAAATTGATTGTTAGGCTTTAATTGTACCAGATTTTAAAAAAAATATGGCTCTTCAGTAAAAATCACTATTAAGTGATGGGTATCACGTCAGTTGCTGATTGCGATCGTCAGGTACGAAAACTTCGATCGCCAAATGCCGGATCGAAACAGTTTACACTTGTAGTATGGGTTATGTATGCAATAACTCAAGGAGGTGACTCAGAAAATGAGCAAAGAAGAAAATCAGCATTCACAAGTCAGCCTTGAGACATCTTATGACAAAGCGGAGTTGAAAAAACCAGCCGCAGCCACTCAAGAGTTGTCGGAAAATCATAATTATCAAACAGAGTCTAAACCAGTTAAAAATAACGGTGAAGATGGTTTGAAGGCTCTAGCACGCTTGATGATGGTGAGCCTAACTTGGTCGATGGCAGAACTTTCTCAACGTAAGTAAATTTTTGGGTTATTGGTTATTGATATTGGTTATTGGTAATCAAGACTGGGTATGCTGCCAGACTGCCATGAATTTTTAATTTTTAACATCCAATTCCTCATTTCTGGCCTGTGCTTTTGATAGTACAGGCTTTCCCATTGCCCAATGCGATAGGACTCAATGCCTCATCCCAGAGCTTCGCCCAATTCCCAATATCAAACTTTTATTTAATCCTTCAAATAGGCCCAAACAAGTCGGTTTAAGGAGCATAAATCATCCCCAATTTGGGAGACTAATTCACTGTTCCATTAAATTCTATTTCACAGAAAATCTGGTTAACATTGTTGTGTCCAGATCTGCTAATTAATATTTTCCGAACCTACGGCCTCAGAAATAGAATTAAATCCCTTTTCTGCCAATTTTTGCAACAGCCCTTCCAGAATTCTGCGTACCATCCAAGGCCCCTCGTAAACCCAACCGGTGTATACTTGAATTAAACTCGCACCGGCGGTAATTTTTTCCCAAGCATCGTCAGCGGTGAAAATGCCGCCCACGCCAATAATTGGCAATTTTCCTTGAGTTTGCTGCCAGATAAATCGGATGACTTCTGTAGAACGCTGCCGCAGGGGAACGCCGCTAATTCCGCCGTCTTCTTCGCTAATTGGTTGGCCAGTTTCTGGTAATATTTGAGTTGTCAATCCGTCGCGGCGGATTGTGGTATTTGTGGCGATAATTCCTGCTAGCTGGTAAGTTTTTGCTAAGTCGAGGATAGATGCGATCGCCTCCCATTCCAAATCCGGGGCAATCTTGACTAAAATTGGTTTAATTCCCTGATTTTCTTGTTGCAAAACTGACAAAATTGTGCTGAGCTGATCGGCATCTTGGAGCGATCGCAATCCAGGGGTATTCGGAGAAGAAACGTTGACTACAAAATAGTCGCCGCAGTCTTTGAGGATCTTAAAACTCTCCAAATAATCTACTGATGCTTGCGAAAGCGGTGTTACCTTAGATTTACCGAGATTAATGCCCAAGGGGTATGTAGACTGAGGCATGGGACATCCGGCATCTAATTGTGACTGGTCACCAATGCTCTGTGACTTGGAGGCGTTCGCCTTCTGCCGTGCGTTGTCAAACCGGGCTGCCATTGCCGCGGCTCCTTGATTGTTAAATCCCATGCGATTGAGGACAGCACCGTCGGCAGGCAAGCGAAACAAGCGAGGATGAGGGTTTCCCGGCTGTGGTTGCCAAGTCACAGTGCCAAGTTCAGCAAAGCCAAAGCCAAAATTTTCCCAAATGCCAGTAGCTACGCCGTTTTTATCAAATCCTGCGCCCAAACCGACAGGATTTTTAAAATTCACTCCCCAGAGAGATTGTTCGAGCCGAGAATCTTGCAACCCGAAAGATTGCTGGAGTCGGGAGAGTATTTGGCTGGCTGCGGGGTTTGAGTGGGTTCGATCGACTATTTCGAGAATTTGGAGGATGCTGTCGTGGAGCCACTCGGCATCGGCTTTTAATACAGAGAATAATAGTGGCCGCAATCCTAATTGATAAATATCCAATGGCTTGTTTTGTTTTGAGGAATGGGTTGAGGTAAGAGGAAGGGGAAGGGGAAGGGGAAGTTTTGAGTGCGTGAGTGCGTGAGTTTAAAGACTTAATTCATTCTGATAACTCTGACTAGATTATAGTTGATTCTGTTCCAGATTTTATGGTTTTTTAAGTTTTTAATTTTTCAGGCGACAGCGTTGTGAGGAAGTTTGGAAATGAGCCAGCAGGAAAGATCGAAGGATTTAGACGAACAAATCGTGGCGCTGCAGTGCGTTCTCCAGACTCTCCGAGAAGACGAGAATGTTGAGGTGTTGTTGGAGACAACACTCAGTTACTTGCAAGCGGAATTCGACTGGCGATTAATTTGGATCGGATTGTACGATCGAGGGGCCCATCGATTGTTCGGCAAAGGTGGCATGACTCCCAATGGCGACATCAGCTTCCTCAAACAGCGGTTTGCCCTGAGTCCGGGGGATTTGCTAGAACAAGTGGTAATTCAACTCCGACCGGTGGGAGTCCCAGATTTGCGCGAGGAAAACCGAGCCGGAGAATGGCGCTCATGGGCTCAAATTTTCAACATTCAAGGTACAACTCTGTTTCCGCTCCGCTACAAAGACCGCTGCTATGGCGTAGTTTTGCTTGGCGTAGCGGAGTGGGGAGCGTCGCCCAGCGCGGGGGAAAAAACGCAACTGGGCATCGTATTTGGAGCGCTGGCAACTGCTCTTTATCAAATCGAAAAAGACTGGCAGCGAACTCTTGCCAAACACCCAGACGAGTCGTTGCTCGCACTGATTTCGCACTTGCGCGAACTACGATCGCTCGATCAATATTTGGAAGCGGTAGTCGAAGGGGCCCATGAATTTATCGAGCCGACACGTACCAATGTTTACTGGTTTGAGCGAGAGCGACGATATTTTTGGCGCCGAGTTAGCAACCGCCAAGTTGCCCCGAGTTTGGGCGGGCCCGACCGACCGGCTTCTGGTATCACTGTGCAAGACTTGGGCGAATTCTATCAGGCTTTGGCAAAGGAACAAATGGTTTGGATTGGAGAATCTCACAGTTCTCTGAAAACTGAACTGACGGGGCGGCTGATGCAGCAAATCCGGGCTCGTTCTCTGCTGGCGGCACCTATTGTTTTAGAAGGCGAATTGTTGGGATTTTTGGCAGTTGAAGCCAGCGAACCGCGAATTTGGCAAGAGCCTGAAAAAAATTACCTGCGCGGAGTGGCGCAATTAGTGGCTCTGACGGCTCCGTTGTCGAATCTGGAAGCGCGGATTCAGAAAACTGAGATCGATCGCGATTTAACCGCCGGCATCGCTCGCGCCATCTACAACGATGCTGACTGGGAAGCGACTCTCAAAAATACTGCCTCGCAACTGTGCGAGCGGCTAAACTGCGAATATTTTCTGCTGCTGCTCTACAGCGAAGAACAGGATCGGTTTGAAATTGTCTGCCAAAATCAACCCCGCCATAGAAGGGCAGTGCCCTCGCCGCTCAAAGCTCTCGATGTGGCGGATTTGCGACTACTGGAAGCCCACGGGGAAGCTCTGGCCATTGAAAATTGGGAGGAAGATGGGCCCCTCTTGGCTTGGCGGGAAGTGCTCACAGAAGCGGGAATCCGCTCGCTCTTAGCGTTGAGCACTCGGGGACAGAAGGCAGAAGGAACCGGGAACAAGGAATCAGGAACTCTTAATCAGGAAGAAGTCAGAGGGAAGAAGGAAGAGAGGGCCAACCCCAATCTCAAATCTCAAATCCCAAATCCCAAATCGATCGAGGGTTTGCTGGTTGTCGGGCACAGTGCTACTCGCAGTTGGAGTCGATCGGAACGAGAATTAGTTCGAGTAGTTAGCCAACAGCTAGGACTAATCCTGCACCAGTGGCAGCAGGCTTCAGAAATCAACAAGTACGAACAATTTTACCAAGCGATCGAATCAGGCTTTGCTGTGTTGCACTCCTCACCCGAAGGGCTGTCTGGGCAACAGATATCTGCCACCTCACCGCAGATTTTCCCAGACTTGCCGCTGCAAAAGCTAGAGCGTAACTTTGCTCAACAGGTAGCCCAGACGGTTTCCTGTCCTTTAGTTGCGGTAATTACTTGGAATCCGGGGCAGCAGTTCGCTTCTATTGCCGCGGCGGTAGCAGCCCATCCCGTTTTTGCGCTCAATCCTCTTGTCGCGATTCCTGTCCAAACAGATGTTTTGATTCAACAAACCCTGGCTACTAGCGGTGTGCTGCAACAAAGTATCAGCGAACTGTCGCTGGCGACTAAGCAGTGGCTCCGCAGTCCGGGGATTGGCGAGATTCTGACGGTGGCGCTGCGGACAGCCCCAGAACACGCTCCTGTGGGAATTGTAGTGGCTGCGGATGCTGCGGGACGCCGCTGGTCGGAGTTGTCGGTGAATTTGCTCGGCCAGATGGCGGATCAGTTGGCTTGGTGGCGCAGGTATTTGGCGGTGCAATCTGTGCTGGAGTCCCAGCGATCGCATCTGGAGTTGCTCAACTGGTACAAGCAGCGCCGTTTCGAGGAGTTTTACCGAACTTTGGGAGGGGGAGTCAAGGAGTTGGGGGAGTTGAGTCAATCTATTTTGCACTCAGCCCGGGAACAGAAAGATGCTCTGAAAACTTTGCGCTACCAGCAGGTTTTGCGGCAAATTGGCAATACTTTGGGGTCAACTCATTTGGTGCTGAGACAGGAACAGTGGCGGCTGCAATGCGTACAGGATGCGGTGTCTGTGAGTGCTTGGCTGAAGCGAGGGCTCGATCGAACGGCCACCTTGCTTAAAAAGTCAGAAATTTTGCTGGAAGTGCACCGAGAAACTGGCGTTTCGCTGCCTGCTGGTCAGGTTTTGAGCGTTCGCGGGGATAGTATCAAGTTGGATTTGGTGCTGTACGAATTGCTGGCTGCGGCTTGCCGACGCTCTGATGTTGGGGGCAAGATTGAGATTCGCTATCAACTTTTGGGGCCAGATTTGGTGGAATTGTCTATTACTGATAGTGGCACGATCGATCGACAGTTAATTGCTGCATTCAATACCGGTTCCGGGCCAGATATATTAGTCCCTTCTAGTCTGAATAAGCCGATGGTTCAAAATTTATTGAATTGTCAGCGAGCGATGCGTTTAATGGGTGGAAATTTTTCTATCGAAATCTTGGAAAATAATTTAGTTGTGGCTCGGTTGGTGATGCCGATGGTGAGTTCTTAATATTGCAAAAATCCCAATCTGCGATCGAGGATGGTAGGGGCGGGTTTTACAAATAATAATTGCCTCAAACCCACAATCTCCTAAACCCGCCCCCGCCCAACTATGATCTATATTAGAACTGATATCTTGCACCATTGTTAAGAACGGGCCGGAGAGCCCGTTCCACAATAGATCAAGGTTCTTGTGGGCTGGGCATCTTTCCCGCCTCTGAAAGGCTTTCCGAACTAGGGAAAAATTTCTGAGTTATCCAATCAGTTAAAATGTGAGAAAGCAATCCCATCGGGCCAGCAAATAGACAGAGTGCGAGAGAATGAATCGTCCAAACTCCGGTGCGTTGTCCTTCCAAATAAATCCAACGCCCGACAAACAAATCCATCACTAAAAAATGTATCCATCCCGTAGCTGCTGCGGTTTCTTCCCCAAGAAATTTAGCAATATCTGCTAGTTTGGGATTTGACAAAGCTGCCGCGTTTTCTGGAGTGATGCTGAGCACAAACAAATAGATGTACAGGGTGGCTAGCACTGCAAAGGGGAGGAAAGAATTCATCACTTTTCGGGTGATTCCCCAGTTGGGCAATAAAATCATGATTGCCCAGAATGGCAAAACGAACAGGTTTGCTCCGGTAAAAATTAGTTCGGGTGTCATATACTGTAGGCTCCTGGGAATGGATGCAATATTATTCAAGATGTTAATATTAGTTTACACAATTTTTGCTAAAATATCTAAAAATTATGACTGACGCACAGACTCTATCATCCAAAATATAAAATCTCAAATCCAAAATCCGAACAGCTTATGCCAACAACTTATCATAATTTTCCCGATTGGTGTTTGCACAAAGAAAATATTTCTGCCGATGCTAAACACACTGTAGAAATTCTGTTGCAAATATCAGAGACTGCTGAGTGCGATCGAGCTAATGAACTACTTGCTAGCACAACAGAACTCAACCTCAGACTTTCTCAAATTACAGATCTCAATCCCCTCTCATCTTTCACTCAACTTACGACTCTCATCCTCGCCAGCAATCAAATATCTGATCTCACTCCTCTCCAATCTTTAACTAAGCTGGAGACTCTGGTTTTGGATGTTAATCAAATATCAGATATCAGCCCGCTTTCCTCTCTGAAAAATCTGACACAACTCGTTCTAGATACCAATCAAATATCAGATATTAGTCCCCTTGCACCTTTGACTAATCTTACCACACTTGTCTTGTTTGACAACAAAATTTCTGAGGTCATCCCCCTGAAATCACTGAGGAAATTAACTCGGCTGATTTTGTACAACAATACAATTTCCGATCTCACTTATTTGGAAAGTTTGACTGAACTCACTACTCTCTATCTTTACAACAATAAAATATCAGATATCACTTCTCTGGCTTCCTTGAAAAATCTCAAAACTCTGTTTCTGTTCGGAAATCAAATATCAGACATTAGTCCGCTGCAATCCCTAACTAATTTGACTAAATTGGTTTTATTCCAAAATCAAATCTCAGATGTGAGTGCTTTGGCATCACTCACTAATTTAACTGAACTCAACCTCGGCAATAATCAAATATCTGACATCACTCCGCTCAAATCGCTGACTAATTTGACTGAACTTTATCTGTTCAACAATCCGATTTCCGATAGCAGCCCGCTGCAAGCTTTAAATAACTTATTTTTGCTTGACTTGTACAAGAATCAAATCTCTGATGTTAGTTTCCTGCAATCTTTGCACAAGTTAACTACAGTAGATTTGCGCGGGAATCCCATAGTTAATAAAATTTGCCCGGTCAATCCTGAATCTGTATGTCGGTTTTAATTGTTAAGATGGCATCCGGCTGGGGATTAGTACGATTTGACACTCCCCGGTCTAAAGACGCGGGGATTCTTAAGGAGAAACTTTGGGGGATGAATCCGTCCAAAGTTTGATTCTTAAAGGGTTAGTCAGCAACCCCCTACCCACTCGCTGAATTATTGAGTCTGTGGCTACTTTTGATTTGCGGATGATATTAGCTGCACCATTAACGTCTGCATTAATTAACAACCCAGTGCTAGAACGGTACAAACCTCGCTTGATTCGCTTACCCGATGGCTGCCAATTGTCGGGTTTTTCACCGACTTTCACTGGCAACAAATCTTGGTCTAAAAAACTAGCTTTTGATGTGTAAGATTCATCTTGTTCGACAAATCTCCATCCCCTTAAATCGCATTCTTGTTGAAGCCTATCTTTAACTTTAGCTGTCGGTATTTGGACAAAGTTCTGGTTAGTCTTACCTCCCATATTGACTTCTTGTTTCTGTCCTTTATTCCAACCAAAGACTAGGACGTTAATTTGGTGATCTTCACAATAATCTATGATGGTTCTAACTGCTTTATTAACAGCATCTCTCATTCTTCTGGTGCGAGTTTCTGACAACTGTTGCAGTCTATGAGACGAAAAACCTTTAGGCAACTTACATTGATCATGTACTGATTGCACCCGCGCCTTTTCCTTATTAAACCATTGGTTCCAAGACTTTAATTTTTGACCATCAATAATAAATGGTTTGCCCTTACTAGAAACACAAGTTAGCCAGTTATTGATGCCGTGATCAATACCTAAAATTCCCGTTACTTCCCAGCTACAGCTAGGGGCTTGTTTGGTTAGACTTTCGTGGACAAATTCAACCCAAACCTTGCCATTTCTAGGGATTATTCGAAGTTCTTTAATCTGGCAATTCTTCAGTCTTTCCGGTAAAGTCACCCAGAGAGCCTCTGTCCCAAAGTGTTCTTTCCCTTTAGTTCCCAGAGGTAATCTCACCCGATTACCGACTATTTTCAAGGCTTGCCCAGGGTAGGTCACCTGGTACATTGCTCCCTTGGTTCTGTACTTGGGCAATCTCGGTTTTTGATTAAGTTCTCCTTTCTTGGCTAACCTTTCTAAGGCTCGGAAAGAGCTAAAGGATTCAGCAACAGACTTCAGAGATTGTTGAGCGACTTGAGAGTAGAGTAACCCGTAATTCTCGTTGGGTTTGGCAATCTTGTACAAGTCTTGGTATTTAACCGCGCTTCGATCTTTAAAGTATCGTTGCCGACTCTCGTAAGTTCCCACATTGAATAGATTGTTTGACCATCTCAACAGTTGCTCAACAATGGTTTTGTCGAGTCCCGTTAAATGCCAAACATCTTTTTGCACTGCATACATTAATTTCAACCTCCTTTGATTAATTGTACTATATTTAGAAATATCTAACTGGGAGACTAAAGTCTCCCTCGCCCTTTCATCCCTGGACTAAAGTCGCAGGGTTTTCAGGGTATTTCTTATAAGAGCAAACATCAGTATAAGGAGGAAGTGAAGTTATGAGCGGACATGATGCTTTAATGTTAGGATTGCTGCTGTTGCCCGGTTTGGCTTTGTCGATCGCAATTATCGGCGCTTTTGCTGCTGGCGGGTAAGCAATACCGACAGGTTGAAACCTGTCGCTACAGAGTCGAAGTCCAGGCTGACTAATATTGCGATCGACTTATAAAAATTGGGCTGTCAAATCAGAATTGACGAGGGTATTTGCACACAATATTCCCGATGCTGCGACGGCGGGAATGCCAATTCCTGGCATGGTGCTATCTCCCACTCGATACAAACCTTTGATGGCTGTTTTCGGGCCGGGAAAAGTGCCAGTACCAGCCGCAATTGCAGGCCCGTAAGTACCTTGATAGCGACGCAAAAATCGAGCGTGGGTTAACGGTGTGCCGATGGACTCTAAGACAATTCGCGAGCGCAAATCTGGTATAATTTTTTCTAAAGCTTGGAAAAGAGATTGCGCTCGCGCTCTCTTTTTTTCTTGATAAAATTCGCCATATTCCCAACCTGCATAGGGTTCTAAAGTATAAGCATGAATGGCGTGATGTCCGGGGGGTGCGAGGTTTGCATCCCAGACTGTAGGAATCGAAATCATGCAAGTATTTCCGGGTACTGTAATGTCAACGTTGCTATCATGAACGACGACGTGGTGGCCGGTCAAACCTTCGATTCCTTCGGCTTTAATTCCTAAATGTAGGTGCATGAAACTGTCTATTGCTGGGGTAGATAAGGCTATTTTGCGTCCGGCCTCCGGCAGATCTTCTGGCCGCAGTAACTTTGTATAAGTATCCCAGATAGTCGCATTTGAGATCACAATTGGTGCGTGGATAATTTCGCCATTTTGCAAGCGAACACCGGTTGCTGTGCCGGATTTCACTAAAATTTGCTCTACGGGAGTTCCCAGCCGCAATACTCCTCCCCAGCGCTGCAAACCTCGAACTAAAGCATCGACGATCGCACCGCTACCACCGACTGGATATTCGATCGCTGAGCGCGATCGTTCCCCAATCATAAAAGCGATTTCCGGCGCCACAGTTCCGTGCGCTTTCAAACCCGACAGCAAAAAGCACTCCAAATCGATCAAACGTCGCACCCAAGGATCGCGCACATCGCGATCCATCAACTGGCCCGCAGAACCCCCGATCGCCCCTAAAAGCGGCAGCAGCTTGAGCAGAGATGGCCAGTACCGAGACAGTAAAACAGGTATCAATTGCCAGTCCGATCTCAGCGCCACCACTGGTATGCCACGCAAAGCTTCATATAAAACCAATAATTTTTGTTGGAATTGCTGCAATTCCTGAGCACCTTGCGGTGTAAATTCAGCTACGGCATCTAAGTATTTTTTCGCATTAGCATAAATCGGCAAACTTCCCTCTGGAAAATGATAATGTCCCAGGGGGTCGTAGGGAATTGTGGCGATCGATTCCTCCAAAATATCAAAGACTTGTCGCAAAGGATTGAACGACTGCGGGTCAGTCAACCCGCAATAAAAAGAAGGCCCAGAATCAAAGTGAAATCCTCGGCGCGAAAAGCTGTGAGCCGCGCCGCCCGGTATGGTGTGGCTCTCACAGACGAGTACCCGCGAACCGTAGCGAGCTAGCATCGCGGCGGCGACTAAGCCGCCAAGGCCACTACCAATTACAATTGCCTCAAAGTCTTGCATTTATCAAATGTGCTATGATTTTATTATTTCTTGCTGATTGTTGACCGGGTATTTTTGGGGGAGGAAGCTATGAAAGCTTTATCTATTTTAGATGAAGTTGTGCGAGAATTAGAACAAGATCTCAATGTTACGCGGATCAAAAGGATAGTATTTTTTGCTTGTAAAGATTTTTGGGCAAACGATGCGAACCAGCTCGCCGATACAAATTTAGCCAGTTTGATCGAAGAGCTGTGCGCCAAATACAGCAGATTAGAAGATCTTGAAGCAGTTTTAAATAGTATAGTTTCCAAGGTCAATAAAAAAACAGAGTACGCTTTAGTTGCCGACCAAATCGTCGGTCAACTTAGCAGGCTGTACGAATACCAAGACTTCACAAAATTAGAAACAAATATCTCTAATTTTGGCGGTCAGCAAGCGCCTGTTCAAGACCACTTCAGTGCGGAAATGCCAGCAGGAGAGCCAAGGGACAGAGACCCGGGTAATTTATTTGATGTCAGACAAAAGATTTTGCAGCAAACAAATCCGTTGAGGGCAAAAATCCTAATTTTTTCTACTCTTTATCACGAGTTTACTTTTAGCGATCGCGACTGGCTGCTGCTGAAAAAGCAAGAACTTGACAATCTCCTACGGCAACTTTTTAATGTCTGTCCTACCGTGGCAGAACTCGAATCTCAGTTGTACAGAATTGCGAAGAATCTCGACAACAAAGATGAAAGCGACCAAGCTGCTAGCGTGATTATCAAAGCGCTGAATCCTTGTTACGAAAAAATGCAACAGGAAGAACGCGATCGAGCCGAAGATTCTGCTACTGAAGATTGCGATCGGACACATTTAAACAACGGTGTTTATGAACAGACCAAGCTGATTAACGACGTGAGGGATTATTTTGAACCGGGCGATATTACTCGGATCGTTCAAGCTGCTCCCGATCGCTATCATTCTGACCCCCAGAAGAGTTACTTAGTGCCGGCAGCGGTCGAAATTATACCCTTTAAAGAACCAGAAACAGCTAGCAGTTCGACGGCTGATTTACCGCAGGAATTGGCACTAATGTCGCAGGTCGAAGAAACGCCGACAGTCGAAATTTACGATCGGGCAACTGCTGTCACTAAAAATATTAGCGACTCGATTAAAGAAAAGTTGGGTTTAGAAGAAGAAATCAAAGGATTGGTGAGTCAAAGTGCTAACTCCGCCACGGCCCAAATAGAAAGAATATTTAGCGAATTAGAAGCTAATGTTAACGCACAATGTTATCAGGAAAATTTAGAAAAGCGTCTGTATTGGAAATATAAAAGTCTCATAAATTACGTAGAAAAAGTTCAGGGATTTACAGCCAAATTAATCAAAATTCTCAGAGAATTGGAGTCAAAAGAAAGCGGGCTATCGACTCCTCAAACCCCGGCTAATGTTGCTGAAAAAGTTTCGGAAATAGAGCCGACAAAATCCAGCGATAAAGCAAGTCAGTATCAGCTTGTAGAAATGGCCAAACAAGGCAACCCAAAGGCGATCGCCATCTTGATCGATCAATTACTACAGCCTAGGGGCATTACTGCTACAGTGGGATTTAAGGACGGTTGGCTGCACGTCATTCTGGAGTCTACCCCAGCACCAAACCAAGAGGATACAGCTATATATATTCACAAAAAACTGCGTACTCTCAAATCTAAATCTCTGAATAACGTGAAAATTCATGGGCGGGTATCAGGCAAAAAAACAGTCGCTTGGACTCAAGAATTTGTGAATCAAATTAATTAACAACTCACCAAGACTTATGAATGCCAGCGAAATTTTAAGGCGATATACATCAGGAGAACTAGATTTTAGAGGTATAAATCTTAGAGGCGTATACCTAAGTGGTGTCGATTTAATAGGGGTAGATTTAAGCAGTGGCGATTTATCTAATGCCAACCTAGCGATGGCATACCTGAGTAGAATCAACCTTCGGCGCGCCAATTTAACTAATGCAAAGTTGTGTGGCGCTAACTTGAATCAGGCAAATTTGAGTGCAGCAAATTTATCCGATTCCGACTTCCACGGAGCTACTTTACAAGGTGCTGATCTTCGCAGAGCCAACATATCTTTGGCAGTTTTCCTCGATGCAAATTTGACCGATGCAGATATGCGAGGAGTCAATTTGCAGGGTGCTGATTTGCGGGGCGCGTGTTTGCGAGGAGCAAATTTACGCAAGGAACAACGGATTTTTGAGGGTGCAAATTTGCGGGGTGCAAATTTACGGGGTGCTGATATGCGGGGCGTCAATTTGCAAGGTGCTGATTTAACTAAAGCCGATCTCAGTCGGGCAAATTTGACCGAAGCATCTCTGCGGGAAGCAAATTTGAGTCAGGCGAATTTGAGCGAAGCTATTTTGGATAATGTATCTTTGACTGAAGCAACTTTGATTGAGGTGAATTTTTCCTGGGCTGTAATGACTAATGCTAGGTTGGAAAGGGCTGTATTAATTGATGCTGAATTCGCGGGCGCTAATTTGCGGGGTGCATTTCTTCCTGATGTTAAGTTGAGCAATGCTAGTTTAATTATGGCTGACTTGAGTCGAGCTAATTTAGTGAGGGCTGATTTGAGTCGAGCTAACTTGAATCAGGCCAATTTGAGTGAAGCCGATTTGACTGATGCTTACCTGGCTAAAACGGACTTCCGCGATGCAATTTTACACCGCACAAGTTTGATGAGGGCTGATTTGAGCACTGCTAATTTAGTGGGAGCTCAGTTTCGCGGTACAATCATGCCGAATGGAGAAATTCATGGGTAATTGGGAATTGGGAATGGGGAATTGGAAATGGGGAATTGGGAATTCGTAATTCGTAATTGGGAATTGGGAATTGGGAATTGGAGAGCCTGATGTTAGTTTGAGTCTTGATTATGGTAAATTACAGAACTGTTTTTTTGTTCAATAGCTTAACTTTACTGCTGGTAGGGCTAGTGACCTTGTGTCTTAGTTTATTCGGTTCTTCGGTAAAAGGGCTATTTTTCCCGCCTTGTCTTGCGACATATCCGGGTGCGGGTTTCTTATTTCTGATGTTCCAAATGCTGTTTTATTTCTCTGTGATGATTTGCATTTTTAGCTTTGGTTTGCTAAGAACTACTCAACCGAATCGTCCCGAAAATCAGTTTATTTTAGGTTCAGCCCTAGTTACGGGCTTTTTCCTGTTCAATGAAGTTTTCCGCACCCACGTTCACCTCGGACGCGCTGGCTTTCCTAAAGTTACAATAGTGATTATCTACGCTGTTGCTGCCGCAGCTTATGGATTAACTTTTAGGAGGAAAATCAAATCAACGCCTTACTTTTTGTTAGTAAGTGGCGTTGGTTTATTATTGTTGGCTTTTTTTGCGGAAGCATTACCGTTGAAAGATGAGGTAATTTCCAGTTTGGTTGAGGGTATTCCTAAGTTGTTAAGTGGGGTCAATATTGCGCTTTATTTTTGGTTTGTTTGCCAGGGTTTGATACTGCGCTCGCTCAATTTTTCTAACAAGACATCAAATCCCGAATTAAGTAAGTTTAATTAGAGCGGGGCGGGTTTACAAACTCGTTAGTTTTAGACATAGACAGTTGGTAAAACCCGCCCCTACATGATTGTAGAATCGGTTAAAACAAAAAGTATCGCTGAGCCATTGGCAAAACAGTTGCCGGTTCGCAAGTTAACAATTCTCCATCCGCCCTCACTTCATAGGTTTCTGGATCGACTTCCATTTCTGGCAAATAATCGTTGAGTTTCATGTCTCTTTTACTAATTTGTCGCGTGCCGGAAACTGCTACAGTTGGCTTTTGTAAACCTAGCTGTGTGGCAATATTGCGATCGCACGCAGCCTGAGAAACAAACGTCAGACAAGTCGCCCCAATCGCACCGCCAAAACTCCCAAACATCGGCCGCATATGGACTGGCTGCGGCGTAGGAATGCTGGCGTTAGCATCTCCCATCTGCGAATAGGCGATCGCACCTCCCTTAATCACCATTTCCGGTTTCACCCCAAAAAATGCCGATCGCCACAAACACAAATCCGCCAATTTCCCCTCTTCCACCGAACCAACATACTGACTAATTCCGTGAGTAATCGCCGGATTAATGGTGTATTTTGCAATATACCGCTTTGCTCGAAAATTGTCATTTCCACTACTTGTGGGATGGGCATCTTGCCCGTCCAAATGCCCCCTTTGCACCTTCATTTTATGAGCCGTTTGCCAAGTCCGAATAATCACTTCCCCAACCCTTCCCATCGCCTGAGAATCAGAAGAAATCATACTAAAAGCACCCAAATCGTGCAAAATATCTTCAGCAGCAATCGTTTCTCTTCTAATTCTCGATTCAGCAAAAGCCACATCTTCAGGAATGCCTCGATCCAAATGGTGACAAACCATCAACATATCTAAATGTTCTTCTAAAGTATTGACAGTGTAAGGGCGAGTCGGGTTAGTTGACGAGGGCAAAACATTAGCTTGGCCGCACACTTTAATAATATCCGGTGCGTGTCCGCCGCCAGCACCTTCGGTGTGGTAAGTGTGAATAGCGCGATTTTTAAATGCGGCAATTGTAGCTTCCACAAATCCCGCTTCATTGAGAGTATCAGTGTGAATTGCAACTTGCACATCGTACTCGTCAGCTACACTCAAACAAGTGTCAATTGTTGCTGGTGTAGTTCCCCAATCTTCGTGGAGTTTCAAACCCATTGCACCGGCCAATATTTGTTCAATTAATGCTTGGGGTTGACTGCTATTTCCTTTACCTAAAAATCCTAGATTGACTGGGAAAGCGTCGGCGGCTTGTAGCATTCGGTACATATGCCAAGGCCCGGGAGTGCAAGTTGTGGCGTTAGTACCCGTTGCGGGGCCTGTACCGCCGCCGATCATGGTAGTGATTCCAGAGGCGATCGCCACTTCAATTTGCTGCGGACAAATAAAGTGAATGTGAGTGTCAATTCCCCCAGCGGTGAGAATCATTCCTTCGCCCGCAATTACTTCAGTACCAGGCCCGATAATAATATCTACTCTGTCTTGAATGTAAGGATTTCCGGCTTTACCAATCTTGAAGATCTTGCCGTCTTTAATCCCAACATCTGCTTTAACAATGCCCCACCAATCCAATATTAAAGCATTAGTAATTACCGTGTCAACAGCACCATCAGCATTAGAAATTGGCGATTGTCCCATACCGTCGCGGATGACTTTACCGCCACCAAATTTGACTTCATCGCCGTAGATTGTGAAATCTTGTTCAACTTCGATGAATAATTCGGTATCGGCTAACCGGACGCGATCGCCCACTGTCGGCCCGAAAGTTTCCGCATAAGCGCGGCGTTCCATTCTGTAACTCATATTAATCAACTCCTCATCAGATTTTCGAGAATTTTTGTCATTGCCCCAATGCTTGAGTATACATTGATTTATGCTAAAATTTTTCCGTGTGTATACCTTCTATAAACTCAACAAATGGTTTGAAACATTGAGTACATTTATCGGCAATTTCTTGATACGAAGTCTTCCGTAGTATCAATTGTGGGTCCACTTTTTTATTGTATTTTTTGCCAGAATCGCGGAAAAGTTGCTCTACAATTTCCGAGGGGGGGCGATCGTGATTTTGGTCTTCTACTGGTATTGTCCAGGTGACAGCTAGAGAAGTAACTCCTAGTTTATCTCGTAATGCAGATTCAGCCGCCAAAATCAAAGCTTCCATTTCGTATTTAAAACAAAAAACTTTGAAGCGTTCTTTGAGACGTTCATCCTGAATACCTTTCTTTTGTAATGCTTGAGAAAAATTCTCCATAATTCCCGTTTTTAGCTGTTGAAAAGTCTCATGGGGAAACCCTTTATTCCTAGGATATAAGTCTGGTAAAATAATTGCAATTGAATTCGGATTATTGCAAAGAATATTAACAGCTTTTGTTGGAGCATTCAGCAGCAAATCTTTTTTAGCGTCACCTCCTCTATCATTGTTCTTTCCTTTGATTGGAAAAAACTCTATACTGACACCTTCTTCAGATTTTTTGTCAATCAAATTTACTAACAATGCTTCCATTGCATTTTTATCTGATGGCCCTTCTACATAGATAATTACCCTCATGGTAGAAGCTCCAATTCATCACTGCGGTGGAGTTTTTCAATTTCCTCTGTCCCAAAGTCATCAAGCATATCTGTTAAAACTTTGGAATTACCAGGTTTAATAAACTTTGATTCTCCATTCTCCTTTCGCATGACAGCAATTTGGGAAATATCAAATTGGGTTAAAAAATAAGAAGAATGAGTAGCCAAAAGAACCTGAGTGCGTTCAGCAGCTTTTTCAAACAATCCTGCTAAAAGAGGGAGTGTCCGAGGATGAACACCTTGATCCGGCTCATCAATACAAATTAGAGAGGGTGGTTTCGGGTGCAAACAAAGACAAATCCAACAAATTAATCTTAGAATACCATCGGATAAATCCGCAAGACTTAAATCCTGGTTAATCCCCTTTTCCTGCCAAAATGCGATAACTTCCCCAGGCCCGCCGCGAGCTTTTACAGTCAATTTTTTGAATCCTGGAATAACTGATTGTAAATGTTGTTGCAGGTCATCAAAAACGGCGCTATGTTCAGTCATTAAATAGTGTAATACTGAACTCAAATTGCCTGCATCTTCATCCAACACTGGTTCTTGTTCAATGAGAACTGATTTGCGAATTTTGTGATTAGCAATGTTAAATGAACTGTAAAATTTCCACTCCCCGATATACTCTCGTAGTTTATAAAGAGTTGCTAAACCTGGATTTGTTATTGTCCTGAGTGCGAGTTGATTGCGTTTGGGAAATACGCGATTTGTCTCTGCATATCCTGGTTCGCGATACAAACCTTCAGTACCTTTAATATCCATGAACAAATGTTGAGATGACTCAACTCGCTCGAAAGAAATTTGCGGATTGCTTCTCGGTCCCATGAGTTCTCCTTGATAGGAGATATTAGACTCACCTGTATCAATTTTAAGCTCCCATTCAAACTTTTCTGAGCCGGGAAGATGAAAAATCTGTTGACCGATAGAACCCTTAATAATTTCGTTAGGAATCTCGCTTTCCATACTGTCGGTCAAAAATTTTAGAAACTCAAACAGGCTTGATTTCCCAGAACCATTAGCTCCGACAATAATTTCTAGTGGTTCCAATGGAGCAGTAAAATCTCGGAATGGTCTATAACCTTGAATTTTGATTGAGGTTATTCGAGAGTGCGGTGTCATTTCGCTACCTGTCGTTTTAGTAATATTGTTGATAATACAGGACTTACGCACGGCCGCCAAAAACCAGGTTTCTCTGTCAATATCTCTCGCATAGATGCAGGATTTTTCTCAGAAACCGGGTTTTTGGCGTAAGTCCTATAATAGTCGAATTGTTTCTCACCCATCTAACTCACCATTAATCTTACCATTAAAGCCGTAGACTTCACGACTACCGACAAAAGGTACTAATTGCACTTCCCTTTCATCTCCCGGTTCAAACCTGACTGCTGTACCTGCGGGGATATCCAACCGCATTCCTTTTGCTTGTTCTCGATTAAATTCTAATGCTTCATTGGTTTCATAAAAGTGATAGTGGGAGCCGACTTGGATGGGTCGATCGCCTGTATTTCCTACCAGCAGCCGCACTGTTTCACGCCCTGCATTTAGTTCGATTTCACCTGCTAAAACAATCATTTCCCCTGGAATCATCTTTTGCTCCTGTGAGTTGATGCGGTTAATTTTTTAACGGATCGGATCGTGTACTGTAACGAGTTTAGTTCCATCGGGAAAAGTCGCCTCTACCTGGACTTCATGCACCATTTCCGGTATCCCTTCCATCACATCTGCTCGCGTCAAAAGAGTTGTTCCGTAACTCATTAAATCGGCGACGGTGAGGCCGTCTCTGGCTCCTTCTAAAATGGCGGCGGAAATGTAGGCTAGTGCTTCTGGATAGTTTAATTTTAAACCTCTTTGTTTCCGGCGCTCTGCTACTAGGGCGGCAGTGAAAATCAGCAGTTTGTCTTTTTCTTGGGGGGTGAGTTGCATTTTTATTCTTGTGAGTGCGATCGCATTATTTGCTTAATTTTAAACTATTATTGAACAATTTTTTTAAGTTCAACTATCGGCGACGGCAAATCATCGGTAATTACATCCCAAACTGTATCTAAATTCACATCAAAGTAACCATGAATGAGGCGATTCCTCATACCGATAACTTGCGACCACGGGATTTGTGGTAATTCCTTTTGACGGTCTGTACTGATGCGAGAAGCAGCCTCGCCGACAATCTCAATACACTTGACCAAAGATAGTGTTAACATCCGGTTATTGTCAAGATATGTCCTGCTTTTGTTTTCGGAAAATAATACAGCCTCTTTTGCTGCATCCAGCATATGATGCAGACGAGTATTATTATCTATGAACATACAACACCTGTGCTGAATCAAGAACTTTTTGCCGAAAATATTGACTCAGTTCGGCCGGCGTTCGCAAATCTACTTGACGTCCTAACATTTCTGTTAGTTCAATTTCCATAGTGACTATCCGCCATCCGATTTTGTGTCCTGGGATAAATTCTACCAGCAAGTCAATGTCACTGTCGGGTCTAAAGTCGCTTCGCAGGATTGAACCGAAAAGAGAAAGTTTGGCGATCGCATTTTTTTGACAAAACTCAGCTATCTGGTCATGGGGAATATTAATGGGAAGTTGTTTGTCTGGTTCTGAGGTCGTGAGTTGCATTTTATTTACTATAGTTAGGAAGGCAACTATACACAGGACTTACGCACGGGGGCAAAAACCCGGTTTCTGCCTCAATATTTATCGAAAAAAGCGATGATTTTTGGAAGAAACCGGGTTTTTGTGTAAGTCCTATACATTGAAACTCAAATGTATTCCTATTTTATCCAAACGCGCGGCAAACAGCAAGGGCGTTCTGAAAAAGATAAGCGCAGCAAGTGCCAAATGCTGACAAACCAGTCTCTAGCTGCGGTGGTGGAGGCACCGCGATATCGACACAGCAAACCGTTAGGAATACGAGTAACACCGATGGTACAATTCCCAGGGTAAATTGTTGCCTCAGATGGCAAAGCTCGTACTTTTTCTACGAGTTCTGCTGTGACGGTTTCGCCAACCCAAGCGAGGGTTGCGACTACGGGTTTTCCTGCTAAACCGTGAGGACTTTCGAGCATTTTTTCCCCGCCTTTGAGCAATTGTCTGTCAATCCATAAGGGGCTGTTTTGTTGCCAGATTTCGGTGTGCGATCGCCATTTTCCAGACAAGAATTTCTCGCCCCTAGCACTGCGTCCAAATCGGGTAATTTCCCACAGTAAAATACTCGCTTTTGGTGCTAATTCTACCCGCAAATTTTGCTGATAAATTGCGCCGTCAAAAACTATTGTTTCCTGTGGTAGCCATTCTAAATTAGCACCTAGTTCTAGTTTGATGTCAATATTTTGTTGTGATTCTAGTCCGTTACTGCGATAGATTTTAGCAGCAGCGGCGCTGGTAATCAAGGCTTTGGCGTTGGGTTGGAGGTGAAAATGACTCGAAAGCCGATCGCCCCCAACAACTCCTCCCGCCGTGTGTAAAATGACGCTGTGACAAACCTCCTTACCTTCAGGATAGAACGGGCGCTGCACTTTCAGCGGTGCTTGCATTTGATTTTGGATGATTTGAGTTGAGCCATCGCGGTTGGCATAGACTAAATTGAGGCGGCCGTGCCATCCATTTTGAAGGTTATTTGTAGGTGTTTCAGTCGAGTTTTGAATCACAGATTTTTAGAAGTCAAGAATAGACACTTTCAAAAATATCGATCGCTCCCCGTAGGGACACGGCAAGAGCCCAAGGCGTGTCAATTTAAGCCGAAAGCCTTGATAAATCTCGTTTTTACCCCAGTCTAGATCCCCCTAAATCCCCCTTAAGAAGGGGGACTTTGAGAAGACTCCTGTCCCCCCCTTCTTAAGGGGGGCTAGGGGGGATCGAATCTTAATCGTCAAAGAGTAGACTGATACTACCTTTGAGTTTAAGTTGACACTAATAGGCATTGCCGTGTCCCTACTACTGGGATACGCTGTAACAATAATACAAGATAGCAGATTATACTAATTAATATGCGTTTTAAATTATCCTCCCATGCCAGCCACCCCTGAAAGCCTCCAGAAATTCGTCACCTACTGCCAACAACACATTACAGGCGATGAAAAAGGACAAGCACAAGTATTTTTAGACCGCTTCTTTCGGGCTTTCGGCCACGAGGGGGCATTAGAAGCTGGCGCAACCTATGAGGAACGCATCGAGAAAAGCAGCAAAAAAGGTCAAATGGGATTTGCTGATTTGGTGTGGAAAAAGCACGTTTTGATTGAAATGAAAAAGCGCGGCGAAGACTTGACTAAAAGAGAACACCGCACCCAAACAGAACGCTATTATATTCGCCTCAAAAAAGACGATCGCCCGCGCTACGTGATGATGTGCAATTTTGACGAGTTTCACATTTACGATTTCGACCTTCAGCCGGATCAGCCTGTAGACATTATATCCCTAAAGCAATTGCCCGCGCGATCGCCCGCTTTTGCCTTCATGGAATCTACCAGCCGCCGCCCCATATTCAAAAACAACCAAGTCGAGATTACCGAAAAAGCTGCTAGCAGAATGGGGATGCTGCTGGAAATGTTAATTGAGCGCGGTAAAGAGCGCAAATTTGCTAAATTTAATCAGTTTCAGGCCCAGCGATTTGTGTTGCAATGCGTCTTAGCAATGTTTGCCGAAGATAGGGGACTTTTGCCGCCTGCACTCTTTACTCGCTGCGTCAAAGATTGCCTAGAAGGAGCAAGTTCTTATGATGTCTTGGGCGGCTTATTTCAAGCAATGAATCAGCAGGGAATTACCCCCGCAGGACGTTATGAAGGAGTCGAGTATTTCAACGGCGGATTATTTTCTGAAATACACCCCATTGAACTGCAACAGGGAGAGTTGAAAATATTAGAAGTTTGTGCAGAACAAAATTGGAGTCAGGTACGCCCTTCTATTTTTGGCAATATCTTTGAATCGGCTTTGAAAACAGATAAAAAACAGCGCCGCGCCTACGGGATTCACTTTACTACTGAGGGAGACATTCGCCGCATTGTTTTGCCCACAATTAGCTATTATTGGGAAGAGCGAATTAATGCTGCAAATACGGTAGCAAAACTGCAAAATCTGCACCAAGAATTAGGTCGCTATCGCGTCCTAGATCCAGCTTGCGGTTCCGGGAATTTTCTGTATGTAGCTTATCAGGAACTGAAGCAAGTTGAAAAGTTACTTTTAGATAAGCTAAACGAGTGCGACGGTACAAGAGGTTATATGAATTTAGTCACGCCGCAGCAATTTTACGGCATGGATGTTAACTCGTTTGCGGTGGAGTTGGCGCGGGTGACGCTGATGATTGGCCGCAAAGTGGCGATCGACAATTTGGGATTGAAAGAACCTTCTTTGCCTTTGGATACTTTGGATAAAAATATTGTCTGTGCTGATGCTTTATTTACTGATTGGGTGAAGGCTGACGCGATTATCGGGAATCCGCCATTTTTAGGCGGAAAGCACATGAGGATTGCCCTGGGAGATGAATATATTGACCGCGTGTTTAAACGCTTTCCTGATGTGAAAGATTCGGTGGATTTTTGTGCTTATTGGTTTCGCATTGCTCACAATAATTTAGAACTAAATGGCAGGGCTGGTTTAGTGGCTACGAATTCAATTAGTCAAGGTAAAAGTCGTGCTGCTGCTTTAGATTATGTCGCGCAAAATGGCGGTCACATTTATGCGGCAGTTTCTACTCAGCCTTGGTCTGGGGAAGCTAAGGTTCATGTTAGTTTGATTAACTGGAGCAAGGAAAAACAGAAAGTTTACTATTTAGATAATCTCGTGGTTTCCAGTATTAACTCTTCGCTGCAAGCTACGATTGATGTTTCTCAAGCTGCTAGGTTGTCAGCGAACTCAAACAAATGCTTTCAAGGTGTAATTCCGGTTGGCAAAGGATTCATTGTTACTCAGCAACAAGTTGAAGATTGGATTAAAGCAAATGTCAAAAATCAAGAGGTGCTTAAACTTTATTCAAGCGGGGAAAGTTTATCACACAATCCTAACGGTATGCCGGAACGCTGGATTATTGACTTCAATGATATGAGCATTGAAAAAGCCAGTGAATACGTGCTGCCTTTTGAATACGTGAAAGCTAATGTAAAGCCTGAACGGGATGATAATCGGAGAGAAGTAACTAAACTTAATTGGTGGAGATATGGGGAAAAACGACCTGCAATGAGAAAGGCGATCGCGTCTTTGTCTTGCTGCTATTTTAATGTTTCGCGAGTTTCCAAGTGGTTTATTTTTATTCCTGTTGATTGTAGCTGCCTACCAGCAGACTCAACTACAGTAGTTGTTTCAGAAGACTTTTACATTCTTGGCATTATCACATCTAAAGTTCATCGTCTTTGGGTAAAAGCTCAAAGCTCTACCCTGAAAGGTGATATTCGCTACACCCACAATACCTGCTTTGAAACTTTCCCCTTTCCCCAGACAGCAGCGAAGCAATTAGTAGAGGAAATTCGGGCAACTGCGGTGGAATTGCACCAATATCGCACTCAACAAATGTCAGCGAAACAGTGGGGAATTACTCAACTTTACAATAAGTTTTTTGAAGAACCAACAAGTCAACTCTTTAAACTTCATGCTAAGCTCGATCGGCAAGTAATCCAAGCTTACGGATTTACTGACAGTGACAATATCTTAGACCAATTGCTGGTATTAAATCTAGAACTAGCAGAAACCGAAAAACAAGGCGAGCCAATAGTTGGGCCCACGGCCCCAAATTAAGCGAAAATACTAATCGCAATGTAACGAATTTTGTCGTTATGGGTAAAATCACATAAACAGTTGATACAGATCACAAATCGCCTGGTCTCAAAACAGAGATACTTAATCAGAAACCCTCCAAACTAGGCGGGAAAATAGCGATCCCCGAAACAGAAGAGGTATTTAGCGATCGCCTTGGGAGGAATTGCGATGTTGCTATTTAGTCCCAGTCAATCCCTGGATAGCCCAGCCAAAATTGACAAATATACTGATAAAAACTCGTCGCAGAATGTATCTATGCAGCCAAATTGCCTTAAGCAAATATTCAGTCGGTTGCGGATCGGCCAAAAAATTGGCTATGGCTATGCTTTAGCTATTGGGATAGCTATTTTGGGAACGGGTATGGGAATGAAAGTGGGAGATTATTTCCGCAAACAAGCTCTAATTCAGCTAAATGTTGCTCAGCAGCAACAGGAACTTCTGCAAAATTTCCAAAATACGGTACTTAAAGCCCGATCGCACGCGGCGAGGCTACCAGCCGTTTTCGGAGACACAGTTCGGTTGAAATACGAAAACAATCGGTTTTTTCGGGAAATCAATGAGGCGAAAAGCCTAATTTCTGAAATTGAATCTTTTGCACGAAAAAATCCCGATCTGCTAGCAACAGAAAACACAAAGTTGCAGGCTATGTTAAAGAGATATGACACGATCATCGATTACTACGCTCAGCTAATTAAATTGCAGTTAAAAGAAGCCGAATCGGGAATTTTTGCCCCCCAAGAAAATCGAATCCGCCCAGCTACAAATGTTGAGAATTAGCAGCGGGGAAGAAGCGCTATTACTAGACGATATTGCCGATAATTTAACCCAGCTAATTGCCGCAGTAAAAGTTCAAAAACTGCAAGGATTGGAAGAATTAGAAGAAGCTGAAGGTTTGCGAAACCGAATTATACTGGGGAGTATCCTGATTTCAGCACTGATCGCTGCGGGACTAGCCCGCAATACCAGCCGTGCGATCGCCCAACCCATCGAAACCGTCACCAACGTTGCCCAGCAAGTCGCTCGCGAATCCAATTTTCACCTGCAAGTACCAGTTACAACCGAAGACGAAATTGGAGTTTTAGCCACCTCTTTTAATCAATTAATTCAGCGAGTTAGCGACTATACACAAGAACTAAAACAAACTCAATCCCAACTGATTCAGACCGAAAAAATGTCATCTCTCGGTCAAATGGTTGCAGGTGTTGCCCACGAAATTAATAATCCCGTCAACTTCATCGGTGGTAACATCGATCATGTGAATCAATACATCGAAGAGTTGCTAAAACTCGTAAATCTCTATCAAGAAAACTATCCAAACCCAGCCGATGCAATTCACAATCATATAGAAGAAAGTGACCTCGAATTTATCATAGAAGATTTGCCAAAAACGCTGTCTTCGATGAAAATGGGAGCCGATCGCATTCGCGAAATTGTCGTATCCATGCGTAATTTTTCCCGATTGGACGATGCCCAAATGAAACCCGCCGATCTTCATGAAGGAATTAACAGCACCCTCATAATTCTCAATCATCGACTCAAACAAGGCATTGAAGTTATTAAAAACTACGGCAGCTTGTCCCTAGTAGATTGTTATCCTGCACAACTGAATCAAGTATTTATGAACGTGATCGGCAATGCCATAGATGCCCTGGAAGAGATGAAAAAGGGAGATAAAGGGTATGCGCCGAAGATTTGGATTAGCACCGAAGTTGTCGCAGATAACACTGTCACGGTCAAGATTCGGGATAACGGGCCGGGAATTGCGATCGATTGTGCGTCACATATATTTGACCCATTTTTTACTACTAAGTCGATCGGCAAAGGTACTGGATTGGGCCTGGCTATTTCCGAGCAAATAGTTGCCAAACATCACGGCAAAATTGAGATGAATTCCGAAATAGGAAAGGGAACGGAATTTGTGATTAATTTGCCAGTTGCTGCTTGACACTCCTCGGCCTGAAGGCACGAGGATTCTTGGTTCAGTCAGTCGATTTGCTCGTTGATGCTACCACCAACGAGTAGAGGTCGGTCTGTCCCCAAGCGTTAATTTCGGTGTGCCCCACCGTATTTAAATTGATTCCTGCACGGGCTTTCAATCCTTTCGCCAAAATATTCAAAGCTGCATTATGATCGCGATCTAGAACAGTGCCACAACTGCAAACATGAGTCCTAACTGAAAGCGATTTCTTAACTAGATTCCCACAACTTGAACAATCTTGGGAAGTGTACTGAGGAGCAACAGCAACTACTGTTTTACCGTACACTTTCCCAAAATATTGCAACCATTGGGCAAACTGTGACCATGCTGCATCGCTAATAGATTTAGCAAGCTTATGGTTTTTCACCATATTTCTCACTTGCAGATTTTCGTAAGCTACGAAATCGCTAGATTTCACTACGCACAACGCCGTCTTAATGGCGAAGTCTTTGCGCTGCCGACTGACCTTCAGGTGTTTTCTTCCCAACCTGTTGATAGCTTTCTTACGATTGCCCGAACCTTTCTTTTTCCGAGAAACTCGTTTCTGTAATCGCTTTAAAGCTTTTTCACTTTTACGCAAATGTCGAGGATTAGGAACTGTTTCTCCGGTGCTATCGGTGTAGAAATGGTTTAATCCTACATCCAGCCCTACGGCTTTGCCAGTAGGAATTGTTTCCTCTGTCCGTTCCACGTTGATACAAAACTGAGCGTAGTAGCCATCGGCACGACGGATTACTCTGATTCGTTTGATTTCACCAGGCGCATAAAAGTGCAAATCTCGACTACCGATTAACTTGAACTTTCCAGCAGCGAAGCCGTCTTTAAACGTCAAGCATCTTTTGTCGTTAGAAAGCGCCCAACCGGATTGTTTGTACTCTACGGAACGAGTATGTTTCTTGAACTGTGGGTATCCTTTTTTTCCTGGTTTTTTGGCTTGGCAATTCGAGAAAAAACGTTGGATAGCAAAAATGGCGCGTTGGGCCGAAGCCTGACGTGCCGTTGAGTTAAGCTTGCCCGCCCATTCAAACTCTTTCGCCATGATGGCGCATTGTTTGTATAGATCGACTAGCTTAACCCCTTGATTATCAATCCAATATCTAAGAGTTTTGTTTCGGACAAATTGAGCTGTGCGGATCATTTCGTCGATCATCCGGTATTGCTGCGATTTGCCTTTTAATTTAAACTCTAGTACAATCATGCCATTATTCTATCATTTTTACAAATCACTGTGTTTAAAAAGTGCGTAGGTTTAATAATTATTTACAGTTTATAGAAATTAAAGCCGTCCTAGAAGGACGGGGCTTTAGACCCAAACTTTTGGTAAAATGCGATCGCTGTTAGATTCCCGACTTCTTAAACAAGTCGGGAATCTGGTCGCACTTTTACATTAAGTAAAACTCACTGCGGGCGATCGCACTTTTCAACTAATTTTTATGGGGGTGGAGGGACTTGAATTAGCGCTTAGTTCTCAATCGACGATTTTGCGCCGTTCTAGCTCTTCTTTTGACTCGCGGCGAAAGTCCTGTTTTGTACCTGAGCGATAACTGAGCGACTT
>JAYFMW010000008.1:0-335755 GCA_042408215.1 Microcoleus sp.
TGTGATGGCCTAGCCTATAGTGTCTTCCCCAGCAATCTTACAAGAAAGAGCCACTATTAAGAGCAGTTTGATTCACATTATAAACCACTCCCAAGTAGTTATTCCCAGACTTAATCGCCGTTGATGCTACAGCAGTTGCACCATCTAAGATGATATTAACAGACTCAAAAGTTAGTTGACTGAAAGTGACACCAATCAACTTGATTTTATCATCGGAAGTGAAGTCAGCGATCGCATCAGCTTGAGATGGGTTAGTAGCCGTATATTGTAACACAAAGGTATCATTACCCGCACCACCTGTGAGTACATCGAAACCTCGATCGCCCCACAATTCATCATCCCCATTTCCACCAATCAAGACATCATTTTCCTTACCCCCGCGTAAGAGATCGTTACCCTCGCCACCCGTGAGAGTATCATTGTCATTATTTGCACTCAAGAAGTCATTCCCATTACCACCAGACAATTGATCCGATTTTTTCCCCCCAAACAAGTTGTCGTTACCATCACCGCCATCAATGGTATCAGCGCCTTCGTTACCATAGATGATGTCATTCTCGGCACTTCCGGTCAATTTATCATTACCTGATAACCCGAATATAGGTTTACCAAATGCTGATTGTGGGATACTGGTATCATCTCCATCACTCAGTAGATATTGGTTATCTACCACTTGATTTTGTGGGAAATTAGTTGGTTCACCGCGATCGATAGTACCGACTGGTGGTGTGTTAATTGCGATCGGTGTGGGTGTCGGTGTTGGTGTTACCGATGGTGTTGGTGTCGGTGTTACCAATGGAATTGGTATCGGTTGCGGTGTTACCGATGGTGTTGGTGTTACCGGTGGTGTTACTGGTAGAGTTGGTGTTGGAGTCGGTGTTACCGGTGGAGTCGGTGTTACCGGTGGAGTCGGTGTTACCGGTGGAGTCGGTGTTACTGGTGGAGTCGGTGTTACCGGTGGTGTTACCGGTGGAGTCGGTGTTACGGTGGAGTCGGTGTTACCGGTGGAGTCGGTGTTACTGGTGGAGTCGGTGTTACCGGTGGTGTTACCGGTGGAGTTGGTGTTACTGGTGGAGTCGGTGTTACCGGTGGAGTCGGTGTTACCGGTGGAGTTGGTGTTACTGGTGGAGTTGGTGTCGGAACCGGAACCGCAACATTAACGTTAAAAGTCCCTAAACTGGTAGCAGCATTAAAATTGCCAAGTGCATCTTTAACCTGACTTCCTTGTAACTTGACAGTGTAAGTTCCATTGTCAGCATCATCCCAACTTCCACCAGGAGGAATAAACGAATAAGTGGCTGTACGCGGCGTACCATTACTATTAGTATCGACACTGACAAATTGTGCAGGAATATCACCGCCAGACCAATTTATCAAAACATCAGAACTGTCCAAACTTGAAACATCGACAGCATTATTATCGCTGAAAGTCACTGTCAAACTTTGACTGGTTACTCCCGCTGTAGTAATGTCAGAAATTGCACCCAAGTTAGCAGTTGGTGCGGTAGCATCTACAATTGGTGCGGTGATATTAGCCTGACGAGTTAGTTGAGTTGCTGCGGTATTATTATTACCCGCAGTATCCGTAGCTTTAGTCGCCGGAATATCAACTGTGACATTACCATCCGCAGTGGGAGTCACATCAAAAGTGTAAGTTTTCGCATCTACTTTAACAAAGTTACTCGTAGTAGCATTGGCTACGGTAATATCAGTAGTATCAAAGCCGATGACATCTTCAGTAAAGGTAGCAGTGACGCTAAATAAACCGTTAACTGTTGGTGCGGAAGTTGATGTTAAAGTAACAGTTGGTGCGGTAATATCAGCAAGTGCGAGTTAGTTGAGTTGCTGCGGTATTATTATTACCCGCAGTATCCGTAGCTTTAGCCGCCGGTATATCAACTGTGACATTTCCATCCGCAGTGGGAGTCACATCAAAAGTGTAGGTTTTTGCATCTACTGCGACCAAGTTACCAACAGTTGCATTGGCTACAGTGATATCAGTAGTATCAAAGCCGATGACATCTTCAGTAAAGGTAGCAGTGGCGCTAAATAAACCAGTTACTGTTGCTGCGGAAGTTGATGTTAAAGTAACAGTTGGTGCGGTAAGATCAGCAGTGCGAGTTAGTTGAGTGGCTGCGGTATTATTATTACCCGCAATATCAGTAGCTTTAGCCGTGGGGACATCAACGGTGACATTACCAGTAGCAGTTGGAGTCACATCAAAAGTGTAAGTTTTGCATCTACTGTGACCAAGTTACCAACAGTTGCATTGGCTACAGTGATATCAGTAGTATCAAATCCTGTGACATTTTCGCTGAAGGTAGCAGTGACGCTAAATAAACCAGTTACTGTGGTTGCGGAAGTTGATGTTAAGGCTACTGTTGGTGAGATAATATCAGCAGTGCGAGTTAATTGAGTGGCTGCGGTATTGTTGTTACCAGCGGTATCTGTGGCTGTAGCAGCAGGGATATCAACGGTGACATTACCATCAGCAGTTGGTGTAACCGTGAAATTATAAGTTGTACCGCTACCTGTAAAATCGCTAATTGTACTGTTAGTTAGATTAACGTCAGTTGAAGCAAATCCTGTGACGGTTTCACTGAAGGTTGCTGTGACTAGAAATGGTGCGTTTGTGGTGGTTGGGGATGTTGAGTT
Source organism: Microcoleus sp. (assembly GCA_042408215.1). Taxonomy (GTDB): domain Bacteria; phylum Cyanobacteriota; class Cyanobacteriia; order Cyanobacteriales; family Microcoleaceae; genus Microcoleus. Next base: position 2,656 of record JAYFMW010000008.1, read on the forward strand.
TAAGGTGACAGTTGGTGCGGTGATATCAGCAGTGCGAGTTAGTTGAGTGGCTGCGGTATTGTTGTTACCTGCTGTATCTGTTGCTGTAGCAGCAGGGACATCTACGGTGACATTACCAGTAGCCGTTGGTGTAACTGTGAAATTATAAGTTGTGCCGCTACCTGTGAATCCGCTGACAGTGCCGTTAGCAACAGTCACGTCAGTGTCGATAAATCCTGTGACGGTTTCGCTGAAGGTTGCTGTGACTAGAAATGGTGCGTTTGTGGTGGTTGGGGATGTTGAGTTTAAGGTGACAGTTGGTGCAACGGTTTCTACAACTATGGCTTTGCTATCAGCTAAAGATTGGCCCGCAGGAATAGTTAATGTTCCATTATTTGCCACAGCATCTCTTAAGGTTGCACCGGCGGCTAAAGTTATGGTTGTTGAGTTAAGGTCAGTGCTGTTTTGTCCGGCTGCTGGAGTGTATGTGCCAACCGCAGATGTGCCGGTGAAAGGTGCAATGGCGACAGTGCCGCCTGTGTCTAGGTTAACAGTCATGTTACCGCCTGCTAAAGTAACTGCTTCGCTGAAGTTGACGGTGACATTGATGTTACCAGTTGTGCCGTAACTACCATCGGTGGTGGTTGAGGTGACACTGGTGATGGTGGGTGCAACGGTGTCAATAACTATGGCTTTGCTACCACCAAGGGAATTAGTTGTGGCTAAGGCGGGAAGGGTTAAATCGACATTCGTAGCCAAATTATCTTTAATTGTGCCGCCATTGAGGGTAAGGGCACTTGTGGCGAGATATTCTAAGTCAGCAGAAGAATCCCCAGCTTGCACTACATAGTTGAAGGTGAGGGCTGTACCGCCACTACCACTAATATAAGTGGCAAATTGGTCAGTTGTACCCGTTTCTAGTTGCAGTCGGGGTGTGCCAGTGACGGTGACAGCAGCATCGAAGGTGGCGGTGATGGCGATAGTAGAACCGACACCGTAGCTGCCGTTAGCGGTGGTGGCAGTGACAGCAGTCACTTTGCGGGTGGTGTTGAGCAGGATGGAGGCGGTGTTGCCGTTCCGATTCGCCACTGCTAAGTCAGGTTTGCCGTCGCCGTTGATGTCGCCGATGCTGACGGATTGGGGGGTAGTGCCAGTTGTGAAATCAACTTTGGTGGCGAAGGTGGGGGTGGTGGCTCCCGTGGTGGTGGTGTTGAGCAGGATGGAGGCCCTGGTGCTGTTAAAGTTCGCCACAGCTAAGTCTCGTTTCCCGTCGCCGTTGATGTCGGCGATGCTGACGGATTGGGGGGTAGTGCCAGTTGTGAAATCAACTTTGGTGGCGAAGGTGGGGGTGGTGGCTCCCGTGGTGGTGGTGTTGAGCAGGATGGAGGCGGTGTTGCCGTTCCGGTTTGCCACAGCTAAGTCGGGTTGGCCGTCGCCGTTGATGTCGGCGATGCTGACGGAGTAGGGGCCAGAGCCAGTTGTGAAATCAACTTTGGTGGCGAAAGTGGGGGTGGTGGCTCCCGTGGTGGTGGTGTTGAGCAGGATGGAGGTGGTGTTGCTGTTCAGGTTTGCCAAAGCTAAGTCTGGTTTGCCGTCGCCGTTGATGTCGCCGATGCTGACGGAGACGGGGCCAGAGCCAGTGGGGAAGTCAACTTTGGTGGCGAAGGTGGGGGTGGTGGCGGTGGTGGCGGTGGTGTTGAGCAGGATGGAGGCGTTGTTGCTGCCGTTGTTCGCCACTGCTAAGTCTGGTTTACCGTCGCCGTTGAAGTCGCCGATGCTGACGGAGCGGGGGCTAGAGCCAGTGGGGAAGTCAACTTTGGTGGCGAAGGTGGGGGTGGTGGCTCCGGTGGTGGTGGTGTTGAGCAGGATGGAGGCGGTGTTGCCGTTCCGGTTTGCCACAGCTAAGTCTGGTTTCCCGTCGCCGTTGATGTCGCGGTTGATGTCGTCGATGCTGACGGAGTTGGGGCCAGAGCCAGTGGGGAAGTCAACTTTGGTGGCGAAGGTGGGGGTGGTGGCTCCGGTGGCGGTGGTGTTGAGCAGGATGGAGGCGTTGTTGCTGCTGTAGTTCGCCGTTGCTAAGTCTGGTTTACCGTCGCCGTTGATGTCGCCGATGCTGACGGAGAAGGGGATAGTGCCAGTTGTGAAATCAACTTTGGTGGCGAGGCCTAGTATGCCACTGTAGGTTTTGAGGGTGGTTTCGGTGAGGGCAAGTTGAGGCCTTTGGGGGGATGGGGGGATGAGTTGGCGGATGTCCCAGTTTCCGCCTTTTTCCGCATTCCCGGTGGGGTTGGGGTTGGCCGCGATGTTTGCGCCTGTGAGTTGGTGTAATTTTTCGATAAATTCAGCCCCCGCGTCTCCTGCCGCGACGGAACACCCATAGAGGAGAATCTGGCTTGCTGTCAGTCCCCATTGTTGCAGTTGGTTCGCGTATAGGCTCAGAGTATCGAGACTCAGTTGGGTATTACCCAGATAGAGGATACCCGGAGCCCCGTGAGAAAGGATATGAATTGCTTCAATATCTTTTTCTCCTGCCAAGGCATGAGTAATTTGCTCGATCGCGCTAAAATTTTCATTTTAAATGAAAATTTTAGCGCGATCGATGCCGTCAATTAGGCTTTGATAGTCTTGTACTGAGGAGTCTACGAAAAGAATTTGCTTGTTCATGTTTGTATATCGTCTGATAGTTTTTGCTGAGTCTTTAGATATGCATACCCGTTCAAAATCTACGTTTCTTTTGCTTTCGCTACAATCGCACTAGCGCAGCTATTTGTTGCCTCCGTCCAAAAAGATCGGCCATCAAATCGCTCAAACAAATCGGGAGGTAAAATCGTTGTTCTCGGTTTAAACTCGACTTGAGAACGCACTTGATGCAACCCTTTTGTTTTCAGTTTATTATCAAATTCTGGCTCTTGATATTCAACATTCTCGAAATCATGCTCGAAAGGTTCTTCACCCAGAAATTGATAAATTAATGACATGGTTTTAGCCGGCCCTTTGGTTAATAGATCGTAATCAACCAATAGAATAGATGCACTCTGTTCGCTGTAAAAAGCTTCTTTCAGGGCGTTATAGGCATAACCAACTAAACGCGAACCTTGACTTAATGCTTCCGTGCGACTGTAGCCCGTTCTGCTGGATAAAATAACCTCGAAACATCAAAGGCGTTGCGCGGAATTAGTAGCTCAATGCTATCCATTATCCAAGCAATATTCCTCACACAGCAGATGACTTTGGCTGAGGGAAATAGTTCCAGAATTAATGGCAATTTGCTGCACCACAGGCGATTGGTATCAAAGATTACTTCTTTTTCAACTTGCGGGTGGTAATAGGCCGAAAAGATGCTCAGAATTAGCGCTACTTTTTGTTACGGGTAAATAAATAAGGAACATTCATTGTCTTCGCTCATGGCTGACAACATTCGCTCTACTAAACCCCCCACTGGGCTAGTCATGGCCGCGTGAAACCGGGGATTTTGGCGCAATAAAGCGGCCAGTAAAGTAGATCCTGAGCGTGGTAGTCCTGAGATGAAATGGGCTTTCACTGGCCTCGCGTTGCAATGGGGTTGTATAAATTATATTCGATGTAACTATATCATACTAAGGGCATATGTTTTGAGATTATAAGTTTATTTAATATTTTTCAACACAACCTCAAGGTTTACGAGATCTTTATAATCTAGACATGGTGAGTAGGGACACTCAAGCGTGCCCAAGGAGTGTCAACTTAACGTTAAACCCAGTCAGAGACTGCTGTTTGACTATTAAGGCCAGATCCCCCCGCATTCTTGCCCCCTACTCAACCCCTACTCCCCTGATAGTCGGGGAGTAGGGGGTGACTTTGAGCAAGTTCTTGTTCCCCCCTTCTTAAGGGGGGCTAGGGGGGATCTAGATTTAATAGTTAAACAGCAGTCTGTGACTGGGTTAGAAGTTAAGTTGACACCTATGGGTTCTTGGAGTGTCCATACAATATTATTTTGGGGTAGGGAAACGGCATTGCTCCGTTGCTCGCGAGCGCGAGGGATTATTTTGGGGTAGGAAGAATTGCCAACCAAATTGGATAATTAGAAGAATCCTCAACTTTCAACTTTTGCGCTTGATAACTCTTGCTAGTCCAATTAGCTACTGTTTGCAGACTTTCTGTCAAAAAACTTTCGCTACCAAAGGCTTCAAATCCCAAAGTCCAGGACGGACTGCCATCAATATTCAATTGAGTAATTTCCACAATGCAGCCTTGGGGTATGGGCGCTTCTACAGGGACAGACATCAGCACACCGGGGGCAGAAACTTGGTAAAGACGCTGTGCTCGCTTTTTCTTGACTTTCACCCACTTTCCTGTCGCGATCAGATCCGCCGGCAGCGGCCCCATCGTGTCGGCACAAATCCACTTCAGCCATTTCTCGGCTTTCCCTTCCCAGCGGTTGCCGAAGTGCATCGTCCCCAATTCTCCCTGCCGCCACTTTACTTGTAAATTTTTTTGTCGCAATTTGACTCCCAAGTAGTCGCAGCTAGGTATCAGTAAATATAAATCTTCCCGTTCTTCAGGAGGCGACAGATACCCACCCAGACTTTCGCTTCCAAACCATTGCCCGATCGCCTTTGGTAACATTCCGTTACAAAACCACCGCATTTCCAGACTGGCCCGCATAATGTTTTCCTCGCTTCCCAAATTTTCTTCAAACCCAGACTGGATTTGCTAGATGCCTTCGACTCTTGAACCTCGCTGACTCTATCCTCCCCCGTCGGGGGCCCTGAGTCTACTGTCCTGAGTCTGATCTGGGCCCAAAAAAAAACTTTCTCACATTACTTTACATATCTTCATCAGTCTGTTACATTTATTTACAGTACAAGAAAAGCAATTTAGGAAAAAAACATGACTAACAAAGGCTTAATGCTGGACGACCAAGGCAAACTGAACAATTTTGCGATCGAGCCTACAGTATACGTCGATGACCAACCACGCACCGGCTTCACTCCCTACGCCGAACGCTTAAACGGCCGCCTCGCCATGATTGGTTTTGTCTCTCTGTTGGCTTTGGAAGTTTCCACCAAGCATGGACTGATTAGCTGGCTAACCAACATTTAATGATTTTCTTAAAAATTAAACTGGACGGCTATGGGTTGTAAGCGTTACGCAAACTGCAATCCATAGCTTAACTGTTTTTAGGGGTAAGGTTTGGTGGGATAATTAGAGACAAATATTTAACTGTCATTCGATCGCAAAAAATAATGATCAAACGAATTGTAACCATACTTATGGTAGTTTTCGGCCTCACCTTGACCAGTTGTGTATCTAACGTCGTCGGACTCAAAAGCTACGTTGATACTGGCGACGGCTATCAATTTCTCTATCCCAACGGCTGGCTACCGATTGCGGTTTCTAACGGCCCCGATGTGGTGTTTCGCGATTTGATTCAGCAAACCGAAAACGTGAGCGTAGTCATCAGTCCAGTCACCGGAAACAAAACTCTGGCGGATTTGGGAACACCGTCGGAGGTGGGTTACAAACTCAGCAAAAGTGCGATCGCCCCGAAAGATTCCGGCCGCGAAGCTGAGTTAGTCAATGCTGAATCTCGCGAATCGCGATCGAAAAACTATTACATTTTAGAATACGCCGTCAAGCTGCCAAACCAAGAACGCCACAACTTAGCGAGCGTAGCCGTCAGCCGCGGTAAACTGTTTACGCTCAATATTTCCACTACCGAAGAACGTTGGCCGAAGGTGAAAGCAGCTTTTGAGAAAGTAGTTAAGTCTTTTTCTGTTTATTAGGGCATTGGGCATTGGGCATTGGGCATTGGGTATGCGTTATGCGTTATTGGTTATTATAATGAACAAATAACAACCAACAAATAACAAATGACTAATGACTAATGACCAATGACCAATGACTACTGACCAATGACTTCTTAACTTATGAAAACTCCAACTTTTGTATTAGCCTCAGCTTCCCCAGCACGCCATAAACTGCTACAAAATGCTGGCATTCAAGCTGTGATTTGCCCCAGCGATTTTGATGAAGGGCAAATACAAATGAGGGATGCTACTAAATTAGTCCAGGTTTTAGCAGAGGGCAAAGCTGACGCTGTAGCTGAGTTTTTGCGGGCTAATTCTCACCCCCAAATTCCCGATCCTAAATCCTGTTTGGTGTTGGGATGCGATTCAATTTTGGTGATTGATGGGGAAATTCATGGCAAACCGAAAGATACTGAAGAAGCAATTTCGCGCTGGGAGCAAATGTGCGGTAAAGTTGGCGAACTGTATACGGGTCATGCTTTAATTGATACCAGATTTGATGACTTCGATGAGGCAATGGATCGATCGATCGTTCGCTGTCAAGTTACACGAGTTTATTTTGCGGAAGTTACCTCGCGTCAAATTGCTGCTTACGTTGCTACAGGGGAACCTCTCGCCTGTGCAGGCTGTTTTGCTCTCGAAGGTAAAGGCGGTTTTTTTATAGAAAAAATCGAAGGCTGTCACACGAATGTGATTGGTTTGAGTTTGCCTTTACTGCGACAAATGCTGCGCCAACTGGGATATGATGTGGCGGATTTTTGGCAATTTTAATGTTTGCTGGATTTAGGTCACGATTGGTCTACGCATCTAACTCAAGAAACCGGGTTTTTTCTGGTTTCTACGACTGTAATGCGTCTTCTGGGCAAAAACCCGGTTTCTGACCTACGCATCTAACTCAAGAAACCGGGTTTTTTCTGGTTTCTACGACTGTAATGCGTCTTCTGGGCAAAAACCCGGTTTCTGACCTACGCATCTAACTCAAGAAACCGGGTTTTTTCTGGTTTCTACGACTGTAATGCGTCTTCTGGGCAAAAACCCGGTTTCTGACCTACGCATCTAACTCAAGAAACCGGGTTTTGTCTGGTTTCTACGACTGTAATGCGTCTTCTGGGCAAAAACCCGGTTTCTGACCTACGCATCTAACTCAAGAAACCGGGTTTTTTCTGGTTTCTACGACTGTAATGCGTCTTCTGGGCAAAAACCCGGTTTCTGACCTACGCATCAAAACCAAAGAAACCGGGTTTTTTCTGGTTTCTACGACTGTAATGCGTCTTCTGGGCAAAAACCCGGTTTCTGACCTACGCATCAAAACCAAAGAAACCGGGTTTTTTGGGGTTTCTACGACTGTAATGCGTCTTCTGGGCAAAAACCCGGTTTCTGACCTACGCATCAAAACCAAAGAAACCGGGTTTTTTCTGGTTTCTACGACTGTAATGCGTCTTCTGGGCAAAAACCCGGTTTCTGACCTACGCATCAAAACCAAAGAAACCGGGTTTTTTGGGGTTTCTACGACTGTAATGCGTCTTCTGGGCAAAAACCCGGTTTCTGACCTACGCATCAAAACCAAAGAAACCGGGTTTTTTCTGGTTTCTACGACTGTAATGCGTCTTCTGGGCAAAAACCCGGTTTCTGACCTACGCATCTAACTCAAGAAACCGGGTTTTTTCTGGTTTCTACGACTGTAATGCGTCTTCTGGGCAAAAACCCGGTTTCTCACTACCCGCGCACAAATCCTATCCTAGGGCGATCGCCCCGTCAGACACAGAGGTAAACTGAAGTTGACTCGGCGAAACATCTTTCACCAAACCCAAGATATTGCCGGTGCTAGCTTCCCGAATCACCGTCGCCTGAGTATTTAAAACTCTAAACTCAGTAGTTCTAATCCCTCCCGGAGGAAAAGGCCCGCTGCTGTCGTAATCTCTAGCATCACCAATAGTTAAAAACCGTTCAGTCAAAACAACATCATTTCGCGTTATTCCTCCCGCCAATCCAATTACATCACCTTGAGATGGATTGTAATCGAGAATAAAATCGGCGGGCACTTCATCTACATTAAAATTGCCAGTGGGAAGCGGTTGAGCTGAACCAAATTCCCGCGAAGTTGCTCCCGTTTCTCTTCTGATGACAAACAAATCTGCGCCTTCGCCTCCCCAAAGTTTGTCAATTCCAGCATCACCAATTAAAGTGTCATTTCCACTGTCTCCTACTAAATTATCATTACCTTGACCGCCACGAATAAAGTCATTTCCCGTGCCTCCATAGGCGTAGTCATCCCCTTGATTACCGCTGAGAATGTCATTGCCACATTCTCCATAAATAATGTCAAAATCTTTACCGCCCCGAATAGTGTCGCTACCACAACCTCCGATTAAAGTATCAGTCCCAGCATTACCATTCATTAGTTCCGCAGCACCGGAACCTCGGACAAAATCGTTGCCACTCAAAGCCCGCAAACCCCCTGGATTGTTGCGGAGGATTCCGTTGGCTAGTTGAACAATATCGTCATTGAGAGTCAGGTCAAAAAAGTTGGGGTCGCCTTGATTTGGCAATGGCCCTGTTAATAATTTGATGTTGGGGGGATCGGGAATAATTGGGTTGGAGATTTCAGCTAATGCTCTAATTTCTCCCACAGTTGTTTCTAACATCCTAGCTTTCTCCTATTTTGATTGACTTTGTTGACACTTGGATTTATAGAAAGGTTCCAATTGGTTATTAGTTATTGGTTATTGGTTATTAGTTATTGGTTACTGGTCATACCAATTTAATGGGTCGTTGCACATATCCCGATCCCCCTAAATCCCCCTTAAGAAGGGGGACTTTGAATAAATCTTGTCCCCATCGCCTCGATCGCCCAAATCTGCAAATATTTTGAATTATGAAGCAATAACTCTGGGGATCGCGTACTCTATTACCCGTCAGCAGTTAGTTGCGGAAAACCAACTGAATGCTAATTGTCATGAAACCTTGAGTTAAGTCAGGAATCGTTAATATGCTAGACACTGCGATCGAATCCATTCAGGCCAGAGAAATCCTCGACTCCCGCGGCCGCCCCACCATTGAAGCGGAAGTTTACCTAGCCAACGGTGTTGTCGGACTCGCCCAAGTCCCCAGCGGCGCGTCTACAGGCTCTTTTGAAGCCCACGAACTCCGCGACGATGACAAAAAACGTTACGGTGGTAAAGGCGTCCTGAAAGCCGTTGCTAACGTCGAACACAAAATCGCGCCTGCTTTGGCTAATCTAGATGCGATCGACCAAGCACTGGTAGACCAAACCATGATTGACTTGGACGGTTCCCCCAACAAGTCCAACCTCGGCGCAAATGCCATTCTCGGAGTCTCCTTAGCCACAGCAAAGGCGGCGGCCGACACTTTAGGACTCCCCCTTTATCGCTACTTGGGCGGCACCTTAGCGAACGTTCTGCCCGTGCCTCTGATGAACGTGATCAACGGCGGTTCCCACGCGGACAATAATGTAGACATTCAAGAGTTTATGATTGTGCCGGTGGGAGCGCCATCTTTTAAGGAAGCTTTGCGCTGGGGTGCAGAAGTATTTGCTAGTCTCGCCAAAGTCTTGAAAGACAAAAATTTGCTGACTGGTGTTGGCGATGAAGGCGGTTTTGCTCCTAACTTAGGATCGAATCAGGAAGCTTTGGATTTGTTGATGATGGCCATTGAAAAAGCTGGCTACAAGCCTGGGGAACAAGTTGCTTTGGCTTTGGATGTTGCTGCTAGCGAATTTTACAAAGATGGGCAATACACCTACGATGGTGTTGCTCATTCGCCGGCAGAATTAATCGATTATTTGGATGGTTTGGTGAGTCAGTATCCGATTGTTTCCATTGAAGATGGTTTGCATGAAGACGATTGGGATAGTTGGGTGGCGCTGACTGAGAAATTGGGCAGCAAAATTCAATTGGTGGGTGACGATTTGTTTGTGACTAATCGCACGCGGCTGCAAAAAGGGATTGATTTGAAAGCTAGTAATTCGATTTTGATTAAGCTGAATCAAATTGGTTCTTTGACGGAGACTTTGGATACGATCGACTTGGGTAAACGTAACAGTTATCGATCGGTCATCAGCCATCGTTCCGGTGAAACTGAGGATACGACAATTGCTGATTTAGCCGTAGCGACTCGCGCTGGTCAAATCAAGACTGGTTCCCTGTGTCGCAGTGAACGAGTGGCCAAATACAACCGTTTGTTGCGGATTGAGGATGAATTGGGCGATCGGGCAATTTATGCTGGAGCGATCGGTTACGGGCCAAAATAACAATTGGCGATCGGGAATTCTCGTTCCCAGGCTCTGTCCATTGGTGACAACTTAACGTTAAACGCACTGTCTCTTTTGTTTGTATCAAAATCTAGATCCCCCCTAGCCCCCCTTAATAAGGGGAGTAGGGGGTGGGACAAGATTCTTCTCAAAGTCCCCCTTATTAAGGGGGATTTAGGGGGATCTAGACTCGAATAAAAACGACATTATATTATGGGTTTCCGTCTTAAGTTTTCACCAATAGGCTCTGCCTGGGAACCATTTAATCACCAACTATTAATTAAGGATAGAAAGCCAATTGAGGCAAACCTAAAGTTTCTTCCCAACCCATCATTAAGTTCATGCACTGGATGCCTTGTCCGGCTTGACCTTTAATTAGATTATCGATCGCCGACATCACAATTACTCTGTCAGTACGCGGATCTACTTCCACGCCGATATAACAAAGATTCGTGCCACAAGCCCATTTTGTTTGCGGATAAACCCCAGCAGGTAACACTTTTACCCAAGGACAATTGCGGTAAAAAGCGCTGAAAATGGTAATTAAATCTTCCCGCACCAAACCCGGATCGCGCAAAGTTGCGTAAACAGTGGCCAGAATTCCCCGCACCATCGGAATTAGGTGGGGAGTAAATTGGACTTTAATATCTTGTCCGGCTAAATTGCTACAAATTTGCTCGATTTCTGGCGTGTGGCGGTGGCGGCCAACCCCGTAAGCGCCCAGAGAACCCTCTGCTTCAGCCAACAACAGATTAACTTCGGCTTTGCGACCCCCTCCCGAAGCGCCTGATTTGGCATCGATAATTGCCGTTTCTGGAATGATCAGACCTTGTTTAAGTAAAGGTGCCAGGGCCAATAAACTAGCGGTGACGTAGCAGCCCGCACAGCCTACTAATTGAGCGTTTTTAATCCGATCGCGATACAATTCTGGCAAACCGTAAACAGCAGTGGCTGCTAGAGCAGAGTCCGATCGATCGCCACCGTACCAAGCTTTGTAAGTGTCGAGATTTTCAAACCTGTAGTCAGCCGACAAATCCAAGACTTTGCACCCGGCTTCAATCAGCTTCGGTGCCATTTGGTAAGCCAAACCGTTGGGTAGCGATAGAAATACAACTTCACATTTTGCCGCTATTTTTTCCAAGTCGATCGCCTCGACAGTCAAATCAATGCAGTTAGTCAGATGTGGATAAAGGCTGGAATAAGGTTTTCCTGCACTGCTATCCCCACCCAAATACACTACTTCGGCCGCTGGGTGATCCGCCAGCAATCGCACAAGTTGCACGCCGCCGTACCCTGAAGCGCCGATAATTCCTACAGGCACACGTCCAACATTTCCCATTTTCTTTTACCCCTCAGCCCTTGAAACCTAAAAAACGCTTTAACTTTTGCTGAATTATACTACCAAACTGCAACTTTGGTGGTCAAGAATTGTTTTTTTGTTTTGGAGGTGTGACTGTGATGCCTTCTCAAGGCTGCGTTAGTCTAATAAATTTGGTAATTTTCGCGATCGGCCGATCGCGAAAACCCTAGAATGAACAAACAGATGTGGTATGGTTCTATAAAAACTTACCTTAATTCATCCACAAACAGGAGATTGGGATTCTTCCCTATTTCTACTGACTACTGACTACTGACTAATGACTTCTTCCTATGATAGTTGTCGAAAACGTATCAAAACAGTTTGGCAGTTTCCAAGCACTCGATCGAGTCAGCTTAGAAATTGAATCCGGTTCCCTAGTCGCATTGCTCGGCCCGTCCGGTTCAGGCAAGTCTACGCTGCTGCGGCTGATTGCCGGTTTAGAAATGCCCGACTCCGGCAAAATCTGGCTGACAGGCCAAGATGCCACAAATACCAGTGTCCAAGACCGCAACATTGGGTTTGTGTTTCAGCACTATGCGCTATTCAAGCACATGACAGTGCGGAAAAATATCGCTTTTGGGATGGAAATTCAGAAAACAGCACCTGCGAAAGTCAAATCGCGGGTAGAGGAATTGTTGAATTTGGTGCAGTTGGGAGGATTGGGCGATAGATACCCGTCGCAACTTTCAGGAGGCCAGCGACAGCGGGTAGCCCTCGCTAGAGCTTTAGCTGTGGAACCAAAAGTGCTGCTGTTGGACGAACCTTTCGGAGCACTCGATGCCAAAGTTCGCAAAGACTTGCGTGCTTGGTTGCGGCGACTGCACGACGAAGTACACGTTACCACAGTCTTTGTGACTCACGACCAAGAAGAAGCGATGGAAGTTGCCGATCGAATTACAGTAATGAGTAAAGGTAAAATCGAACAAGTCGGCACACCCGCAGAAATTTACGACCATCCAGCTAGTGCTTTCGTAATGAGTTTTATCGGGCCTGTAAATGTATTACCCAGCAGTTCGAGGATGTTTCAAGACAACGGCTTTGACTCAGCCAACCCGGAGATGTTCTTACGGCCCCACGACGTAGTAATTGAAACTACAGAAAACAGTGCCACAGTGCCTGCGAGAATCAGTCGCTTGATTCATTTGGGATGGGAAATTCAGGTGGAATTAACCTTAGATGACGGTCAAGTTTTGAATGCTAATTTGACTAGAGAAAAGTTTGATCGATTGCAGTTACAGCCGCAACAAAGAGTTTTTGTCAAGCCGAAAGATGCCAAATCTTTTCCGCTTTATTATTCGATTTAATCCCAATACCGATTTGGGATTTGGGATTTGGGGATTTGGGATGAAAAACAACATAATACTCAGATACCCGACTTCTTGAAAAAGTCGGGTATCTCACAGGAGAGGACACGGCAATGCCGTTTCCATTCCCCAAAATAATATTGTAGGGACACGGCATTGCCGTGTCCTGATGGTTCGAATTCGCGGCGGTAGGCGCCCTTCGACTACGCTCAGGAACCGCGTAGTCGAAGGGCACCAACCGCTGTGGGTAATATCAATTCCGATGCCACCGGAATCGATATAAGTTAGTCTTTTTTGATATTGCTAACAGCCTTTCTGACTTGTTGCTCAAAGGATGTAGCATTTGTGTTGGAAGGATTGAGCATCTTGTCTTTGTCAGCATCTCCCTGAATTTCATTGATCCCTTGGTTGGCTTTTTCCTCAGTTTCTTCCATAGACATCGGGTCTTTCAAAACTGCTTTTTGAGCTTCTTTCTCAATCCCCAAAAGTTGGTCTGTACCTTTTGTAGGGCTGCTCGTAACGGCAAAAGCTGGGAAAGCATTAGAAACAAACAGCAAAGCACAAAAACAAACAGTTATAAAAGAGCGAACTAAACGGTTGATAGGTAGTTTAAAGTTGATAAAAGACATAGAAAATCTCTCCCTTTTTATGATTTTTCATCGCGCAGGTTTACTGGTTAAGACTCGATCAAATCCAGCACAATCTTGAGATCAAGTCTGATACAAGCAAGAGCATTTAGCAGTTGCTGTTTTTCAAATCAAGCTAATATATATTTAGCTAAAAAAGCTATGGCTTGACATCTTTCTCAGGGAATATTTATACCGAGAGCCCCGACTTCTTAAAGAAGTCGGGGCTCTAATCGGAGCAAGGTCGGACACGGCAATGCCAACGGTGGCATCGGTGGAGCCGGAGTCTACTAAGATGATCTCAACATCCCGTACACTTTGTTCCATGATGCCACTGAGCAGACGTCCTATATGTTGTTCTTCGTTGTAGCATCGGATTACAACAGAGCATTTCACCATATTTTTTGTCTGTTTTTGATTTTAGATTAACATTATTTGGGGACTAGGTAGAGTCAGTTTTTGTTTCTTAAAGAGGAGATTGGGTTAATGTCAGAAATTCAAAGTGGGGCTAATAGCGTTTTTCAGAGGGCGAGAAATCTGAAAAAGCCGAAAATTACCATGTCAACCCTTGGCAAAAATGGGCGTTTCGGAAATCAAATTTTCCAATATGCTTTTTAAAAAATTTATGCCAAGCAGCACAATCTTTATGTAGAGACACCTACTTGGATAGGGCAATATTTATTTGGACATGACGATCCTCCTATTTCTCAACAACTACCAGAATTTAAAGAAAGGATAAACAGAGTAGAATTTTCACAATCTCGCATTCTTAATTCTCCAGCATCTTTGAATAACGTAGATTTATGGGGATATTTTCAATACCATACTAGCTATTATTCTCAATATAAAGATTATTTTCGCAATTTATTTAAGCCTTTGCCAGAGATAGAAACTGGGTTGCAAAAGGCGGTAAATCTTTTGCGAAGCAAGGGTAAAACTGTGATAGGGATTCACTTGCGACGTCTCAAATATGATTACGCAATTTTTTACACAACCCCTAGCGATCGCTACAAAGAATGGCTTAAAGAAATTTGGGAAACTTTGCAAGAACCCGTGTTATTTATCGCCAGTGACGACTTAGACGCAGTAATTGACGACTTTGGCGAATATAATCCAGTAACTGTTAAAGACTTGAAGGTAGAATTGCCTAAAGCAAACTATTATCCAGATTTATACATCTTAACTCAATGCGATGTTGTTGCTATTTCCAATAGCACATTTTCCTTTATCGCTTCCATGCTGAACGAGCGAGCTAAATTTTTCTGCCGACCCTCATTAGTAAGTAACAAGATTATTCCCTTCGATCCCTGGGATAGTTATGTTTTATTAACCGAAAAGAAAGAAAATTTGCCAGACTCAGGCTATAAAGCGCGGATTACAACGAGCGATTCCTTAACAGTCGCAAAAAGTGATATGTTTACAATATCTGCTAAAGTTAAAAACGTTAGCGATGTTGCTTGGCAGCGGAGTTGCGTGAGCCGCATTGTCTTAGCTTATCGCTGGCTAGATGAGAAGGAAAATGTTGTTCGGGAACATGATTCCGAAGGTAACTTCGAGCTTGATTTACAACCTGGTGAGGAAACAAAAGTGAGCTTTAAAATTAATGCTCCAAGTTTAGAAGGCAAGTTCATTTTAGAGCTAGATATGCTGGATGAAGATATTGCGTGGTTTAAAGAGAAAGGAGGTGAAACCACTAAGGTGAATGTTTTAGTAGAACCCAAAGCAAAGGCCGCAAAGGTAGAGCAAAAGTGGAAGTTAAAAACGCCAGTTGCTTTTCTAATTTATAAACGTCCCGATCTTACTGAAAAAGTTTTTGAAGCCATTCGTCAAGCCAAACCAACAAAACTTTTAGTAATTGCTGATGGTCCTAAAGCTGATGTAGCTGGAGAAACTGAGAAGTGCATGAAAACCAGAGCAATTATTGATAAGGTAGATTGGGATTGTGAAGTAATTACTAATTATTCTGAGACAAATTTAGGTTGTCGCGATCGCGTTTCGAGTGGCTTGGATTGGGTATTTGAGCAAGTGGAAGAGGCAATTATTTTAGAAGATGACTGCTTACCGCATCCCACATTCTTTCGCTTTTGTGAATAATTATTAGAGCGCTATAAAGATGACGAACGAGTAATGCAAATTTCCGGAACTAATACACAGTATGGAAATAGACGAACAAAAGATAGTTATTACTTTTCAATTTATAATCGTGCTTGGGGTTGGGCAAGTTGGCGACGTGCATGGAATCATTATGATGTAAATATGACACAATGGGAAAAGCTGAAAAATACTAACTGGTTGGAATATATTTTAAGAGATAAACAAGCTGCTAAAAATTGGTCAGACCGTTTTCAATGGACTTATGAAGGCACAATAGATACTTGGGATCATCAATGGAAACTTGATTGTTGGATGCATAATGGATTGAGTATTATACCGTCTGTTAATTTAGTCACAAATATTGGTTTTGGTGCAGAAGGAACTCACTGTCTAGACCAAAATAATATACTAGCAAATATTCCTCAAGAAAAAAAATCCTTTCCTCTAAAACATCCTCATTTAGTCGAGCGTCATCTGGGAGCTGATGAGTTTGAAGAAACAACTCTTTACAGTGTTCGAGAAACAAAAAAATTGGAAAGAATTAAAAAGATTACGCCTGATTTTGATACTACTATTTTTCCTATTAAAAAGCACTTTGTACCAGAATTTCGGGTAATTAAAATCGCTCACATCATCAACCCCGTCATCGTCAACGAATCTTCAGACCTCCACATCGCCCAACCTATTACCTTGGCCACCATGAAAACTGCCCAACAACAAGCAGAAGGCAAAGTGGATGTCACTATCTACACCGCCCAATATCCAGAAGACCGCGCCATCATCCCTGAAGGCTTTATCCAAACCCCCGACCTAGACCGCTCTATTTTAGACATCGCCCAATTCCAAAATCCTCGGAAACTGCCCCTAATTAAAGACATCCTAGACCGTCTCTACGAAGCCGCCCCAGAAGCGGACTACCTCATCTATACCAATGCCGATATTGCCCTGCAACCCCACTTCTACACCGAAGTGGCAAAAATTATCGAGGAAGGATACGATGCTTTTGTTATCAACCGTCGCACTATTCCAGACCATTACAAAGACATCTCAGAAATTCCCCAAATGTATGCGGAAAAAGGGGAACCCCACCCCGGTCACGACTGCTTTATTTTTAAAAGAAGCTTGTATGAAAAATCTTACCTAGAAAACCACGTCATAGGAGTTGGCTTCTGCTTCAGACCCATGTTCTTAAACTGCCTGTGTCATGGGGAAAAATTCCAGGAGTTTAGAGATTTACACTTAACTTTTCATATTGGCAACCAGGAAACGTGGAAAGACAGCAAACTACAAGATTATTTAAACCATAATAAAAATGAAGCCCAGAAAATATTTGACTATTATCTCAATCAAAATTTGCTGCCAAATCATCCCCTAATAGAAGAAAGGTTCGACCTATTCGCCAAACCTCTCTCCTCACCCACGCCTTCTGTCGAATTACCCGCAGATGCCACCGCCAAAGATTACTATCAATTGGGGCAAAAACTCGAAAAAGAAAAGCAACTGGAACGGGCATTAAAAGCTTATCAAAAAGCAATTGAAATTGATCCCAATAACTCCTGGTATCACCACAATCTGGCTAACGTTTTCCGCAAACAAAATCAAATCCAACAAGCAATTACCGCTTATGAAAACGCCATCAAAATTAATCCTAAATTCTCCTGGTCACACTATCATTTAGGTTGTCTTCTCGAACAACAGGGCAAAATTCAAGAATCCATTAGCGCTTACCAAACAGCAGTAGAACTATACCCTAATTTTAAAGTTTATCAAAGCAAGTTGGAAAGCCTGACTAAACTTGCAAAATAAGATTACAATCGATATTGAAATCGCGGCTACACA
Source organism: Microcoleus sp. (assembly GCA_042408215.1). Lineage (GTDB taxonomy): Bacteria > Cyanobacteriota > Cyanobacteriia > Cyanobacteriales > Microcoleaceae > Microcoleus. The sequence goes on from JAYFMW010000008.1 coordinate 19,917, forward strand.
AACGATGTCCGCCTTCGCGGACAAAGATGGTATTTGGGGATGAAAAGAAAAATCCGACCGATGAAATCTTCAAACCGCGTCGGCGGGTTTTGTTTGTGTAGATGCGGTTTCAACCGCCTTTGTTTAAAGTTTTGTTTCTTTGTCGATAACTTTCAGGGTCTTTAGATTCGGTTTCACTGAATAAAGTGTTCGGTTATCCGTACTTGACAAATATTATTTTATGCTTTTTGCTCGGTGCTGCTCGGTGCGTGCGCTTCGCTTACGCACCCTACGATTCAACCGCCGGGTAATTAAAAGGATAATTAACAGGCGATTGAAATCGCGGCTACACAAACGATGTCCGCCTTCGGGTCACGCAAATGAACTAACAGTTGTTCAAGCCAGTCCCGATAAACGGGGTAAACATGGGCGCTGGCAATGACAATCACATCTCCTGCCGCACCGGAACTTGGCATTTTGCCAGATAACTCTTAATTTCTCCCACGCTGAGTTGGCCGTAATGCAGCAAGGAAGCCAGGAGTGCAGCTTCTGCTTTACCCTCAGTCACGGCCTCGTAGATGTGGTGGCAGTTCCCAGCGCCACCGGAAGCAATGACCGGAATTTCGACAATTTCAGCGATACTTCGGGTTAATTCCAAGTCGTAGCCAGCTTGAGTGCCGTCAGAGTCCATACTTGTTACCAGCAGTTCGCCCGCGCCCCGTTTTTCGACTTCCTTGGCCCAGGCGATCGCATCTTTGCCCGTATTTTCTCGCCCTCCGCGCACGTACACATCCCAACCGGGATTGTCAGCGTCTTGGCGTTTGCGTGCGTCGATCGCCACTACAATACACTGATTGCCAAATCGATCGCTCGCTCGGTCAATCAAGCCAGGATCGCGCACCGCCGCTGAATTAATACTGACCTTATCGGCGCCAGCCCTCAACAAACTTCTAATCGTGTCTAAAGATTGGATGCCGCCACCCACTGTCAAAGGGATAAATACTCGATCGGCAGTCCGGTACACCACATCGATCATAATATCCCGGTCTTCGTGAGTCGCCGTAATATCCAGAAACACCAACTCGTCAGCACCGGCATCATTGTAAACCTGAGCCATTTCTACGGGATCGCCAGCATCCTGAAGGTTGACAAAATTCACACCTTTGACCACGCGACCGGCTTTGACATCCAGACAAGGCAAAATTCTCTTCGACAACATAGAATTCTCTTCCAATAGTTAATGACCGCCGGAGCGAGGAAAAGGCTTTGGCGAGGTCTGCAAAAGATTAACTTAGTTGACAAATCTTAAAGATACCGGGTTAAAGGACTCTCTATCTGCATACAAGCCCACGCCCCCCTACCGCCCGCCGAGGTTCGTGAGTCATTTTCCCACTTTTTTCTGCCCCCTCAAAATAAATAAAACTTGGTTCGGATTCGGGGTAGGCAGCATGATCGGGTACAATCTTGGTAGACAGTCTGTTTTTACTGGCGGCTCCGGCGGTCTGAGAGTTGTCCTTTCGGCAAAAAGCAGCAGATTTAACTTTCCTGAGCAACCCTCGGACAGGAAAATCTGAAGCTTTATGGCAGAATCATAAATACCTTCGATCGCTCGATCGAATTGTGGTTCGGCAATCCTGAATGGTTCGGTGCATCGACGAGGGAGTAAACAATCTGAGATTTTAGAACAGCCGATTTGAGGTTTTTAAGTAGAACTCTCAGCGATCGGTCGCGCAGTCTATCTCAATCTAAAATCTTAAGTCTCAAACCTCAAATCGGTTAATTTGGTGTCGTTTCTAGGACTGTGGTGACGAGTGCAACCCAATCCACATCTGGTACTTCGCACAGAAGGCGGCAATCGCTACTTGTCGCTCTCCGGCAGTAATTGCTGGACTATAGGGCGGAGCGATGACAATAATTTTGTATTGACCGATCGCTGGATTTCCCGCAATCACGCGATGTTACAGCAAATGGAAACCGGAGAATTCTACCTGATTGACTTAGGAAGCCGCAATGGTTCTTTTGTCAACGGGCGGCGGGTCAGTATTCCTGTCACGCTGAGAAATGGCGATCGGGTGATTTTTGGTCAAACCGAACTGGAATTCTACAACCCAACCCCTAGCCACCGGATCGATCGAGTACAGGAAGCAGACTCTGAAGATTTTACGGCAACTTTGACTGTTCGCAGCCTGATTAGCGTCATGGTGATGGATATCCGCGACTTTACCGTCTTGACTCGGCAGCTAGACGAAACCCTGCTCTCAGAAGTCATCGGTAGTTGGTTCCGCTCTTCAGGACTGATTATTCGAGAACATGGGAGTTGGGTAGACAAATACATCGGCGATGCGATCATGGCAGTCTGGTTCCATAAACCCAACGGCGTCAGCAGTGAAGAAATGATGCGGATTTGCCAAGCTTTGAGCAAACTGCACAAAGCAACGGACGAACTCAGCAGCCGCTACCCCCTACCTTTTCCTTTGCGAGTCGGTGCTGGAATTAACACCGGTTACGCAATGGTGGGAAATTCTGGCAGCAGCGATCGATCGGACTACACGGCCTTGGGAGATACTGTAAACGCGGCGTTTCGCCTGGAGTCTTGCACTAAGCAAATCGGCAAGGACATCGCCGTGGGAGAAACAACCTACAAATACCTTAAGGAATTGGGGGCAGAGAGCGCTTTCGAGCAGTACACGGTGTCTTTGAAAGGTTACGACACTCCCAGCGTCACCTATGGCGCTACTTATGCTGACTTGAACGCTTTTCTGGAAGCAGGCGGCAAGAAGTGAACTACCCAGACACTCACTCCGTGAGCGTAACCTAGGAGTTCCTGATTCCCCGATCGCGATTTGTCTGAAAAACTGCATAAGCAAAATGCTAGTCTCTAGATAAATGTTCAATATGAAATTGGGAGACATAACTTCATGAAACGATTGGGTCGTCTATTGGCAGTATTGGGCTTAGTGCTGGGCTGCTTTGCATGGGCTGGAGACCAAAGCGCGATCGCGGCTTCTTTGAGCCGTCTAACATTGCCATCCTCCTCGCTCATAGCAGTTGAAGCGCCGGCTAGAACCAATCGCGCCGACGAAAAGCTGGCCACAGAATACGGCAAAAAACTTGATTTGAACAACAGCGCTGTCCGGGACTTTCGGGACTATCGGGGGATGTATCCCACTTTGGCTCGACTAATTATTAAGAATGCTCCTTACGAAAAAATTGAGGACGTACTCAACATTTCCGACTTGACTGAACCTCAGAAAAAGTTGTTGGAAGCCAACATGGACAAATTCACGGTGACAGATGTTGAATCAGTCTTTATTGAAGGAGACACCAGGTTGAACAATGGTCTCTACGACTAGATAGCACTGGCTCTCATCGGTCCGCAGAAGGCAGAAGGCAGAAAGCAGAAGGCAAAAAGAAAAGATCTTTTTCTGGAAGCTAATGAGTTCTGCCTTTGATTTTTCAGTATTAATTCTCAAATATAAAATCTCAAATCGCCTGACTGCTTAGCATCGCAACCACCTGGGCGGTTAGTACCTTTTAAATTTCTCAAATTATTGATTTTATTGGATCTTCCTTCTTCCCTTTTCCTTCTTGCTTCTTGCTTCTTGCTTCTTGCTTCTTGCTTCTTCCTTCCTTCTGGTATATGACTGAAAAATTTGACGTATTGGTTGTAGGTGCCGGCGCTGCCGGTCTATACACGGCACTTTGCCTCCCAGAACACTTGCAGGTGGGCTTGATTAATAAAAATACCCTACCTGTTTCTGCTAGCGATTGGGCCCAAGGAGGGATTGCTGCGGCGATCGCCCCTGAAGACTCTGCGGCGCTGCACGTTCAGGATACGCTGGTGGCGGGGGCTGGTCTTTGCGATTTGGATGCGGTCAAATTTTTAGTTGAGGAAGCCCCTGCTTGTATTGACTCCCTGGTAAAAATGGGCGTTGCATTCGATCGCGCGGGTCCAGACTTAGCACTCACCCTAGAAGCGGCCCACTCCCGCCGTCGCGTGCTCCACTCCGCCGACACCACAGGTAAAGCAGTTGTGAGTACCCTGACGGCGAAAGTCTTGAGCCGCAAAAATATTCAACTGATATCTCCTGCATTTGCTCTCTCTTTGTGGCTAGACCCCGAAACAGGGCGTTGTCAGGGCATTAGCGCGATTTGTGGCATATCAGTCAAATGGCTGCGGGCGCAGGCCGTGGTGCTCGCCACAGGCGGCGGTGGACAGGTATTTGCTCAAACGACTAACCCGTCAGTCAGCACCGGAGACGGGGTGGCAATTGGTTGGCGCGCCGGGGCGCTGCTGCGAGATTTAGAATTTGTGCAATTTCACCCTACAGCCCTCAGTAAAGTGGGCGCGCCTCGGTTTTTGATCAGCGAAGCGGTGCGGGGAGAAGGTGCTCACTTGGTGGATGGTAAAGGATATCGGTTTGCTTTTGACTATCACCCCAGTGGGGAACTCGCACCTAGGGATGTTGTCAGCCGCGCTATTTTCCGCCACTTGCAGAAGACTGGGGAACCTCATGTTTTGCTGGATTTGCGCCCGATCGACTGCGATCGACTGCGCTACAGGTTTCCGAATATCATCCAAGTGTGCGCTGATTGGGGAATTGACGTGTTTTCCGAACCAGTGCCGGTAACGCCGGCGGCTCATTACTGGATGGGAGGGATTGTCGCTGACAAGTTCAACCAAACTTCGATTCCGGGTTTGTACGCGGTGGGAGAAACGGCGAGTACGGGAGTTCACGGTGCCAACCGGTTGGCGAGTAATTCGCTGCTGGAATGTCTGGTTTTTGGGTCGAAAATGGCGCTTTTGAAGGTAGAAAGTATCAGCCAGAAGGCATTTGAGAATGAGGAAGATTCAGGGGAAATTATCGAAAAGTCGATTCATGTTTCGGAAATTGAGGCGATCGAAAAATTGCGCTTTGAACTGCCACAATTGGTATGGCAGAGTGCGGGAATTTGTCGCGGTTCGGCTGATTTGGAAAGTGCGATCGGTCAAGTTGAAATTTGGCGACAAGAATTTGCCTCTTTGTCCTTGAGTCAAACTTTGCTGAATGTGCAGCCCGGACAAATTATCAATTTTTCCCCTGCTGATGCAGAAAACAGCGTGCTCTTAAGAAATTGGGGGGAAGTTGGCAATTTATTGGATATTGGCTACTTAATTCTCAAAAGTGCTGCTTTCCGCACCGAAAGTCGAGGTGGTCACTATCGGCTGGACTATCCCCTCACCGATCCAAATTGGTGCAGGCACACTTTAATTCAGAACAGCAATTGGTACAAATCTACTGTTATATTCAATCCGGGTTAGTGATCTTTTAGGTCGGCTTTTGTCCCCACATCATCCGACTCCAAAGTCTGTCGCCTCTGCTGGGGAGGGTGAAGCATTTGGACATAAAAGATCCGGTTTTCAACATAAATTTTAGCCCAAATGCTTCACGCCGGAGTCTATAAAAAGCTTGAGATTGCGCGGGTAGTCAGAAACCGGGTTTTTGTGAGAATATTTGGTGACAGTCGTAGAAACGCAAAAAAACCCGGTTTCTGAAGGTTTTGATGCGTCGGCGAGAAACCAGGTTTTTGTGAGAATATTTGGTGACAGTGTAGAAACGCAAAAAAACCCGGTTTCTTGGATTTTGATGCGTCGGCGAGAAACCAGGTTTTTGTGAGAATATTTGGTGACAGTCGTAGAAACGCAAAAAAACCCGGTTTCTGAAGGTTTTGATGCGTCGGCGAGAAACCAGGTTTTTGTGAGAATATTTGGTGACAGTGTAGAAACGCAAAAAAACCCGGTTTCTGAAGGTTTTGATGCGTCGGCGAGAAACCTGGTTTTTGTGAGAATATTTGGTGACTGGTGACAGTCGTAGAAACGCAAAAAAACCCGGTTTCTTGGATTTTGATGCGTCGGCGAGAAACCAGGTTTTTGTGAGAATATTTGGTGACAGTCGTAGAAACGCAAAAAAACCCGGTTTCTTGGATTTTGATGCGTCGGCGAGAAACCAGGTTTTTGTGAGAATATTTGGTGACAGTCGTAGAAACGCAAAAAAACCCGGTTTCTGAAGGTTTTGATGCGTCGGCGAGAAACCAGGTTTTTGTGAGAATATTTGGTGACAGTGTAGAAACGCAAAAAAACCCGGTTTCTGAAGGTTTTGATGCGTCGGCGAGAAACCTGGTTTTTGTGAGAATATTTGGTGACTGGTGACAGTCGTAGAAACGCAAAAAAACCCGGTTTCTTGGATTTTGATGCGTCGGCGAGAAACCAGGTTTTTGTGAGAATATTTGGTGACAGTCGTAGAAACGCAAAAAAACCCGGTTTCTTGGATTTTGATGCGTCGGCGAGAAACCAGGTTTTTGTGAGAATATTTGGTGACAGTCGTAGAAACGCAAAAAAACCCGGTTTCTGAAGGTTTTGATGCGTCGGCGAGAAACCAGGTTTTTGTGAGAATATTTGGTGACAGTGTAGAAACGCAAAAAAACCCGGTTTCTGAAGGTTTTGATGCGTCGGCGAGAAACCAGGTTTTTGTGAGAATATTTGGTGACAGTGTAGAAACGCAAAAAAACCCGGTTTCTGAAGGTTTTGATGCGTCGGCGAGAAACCGGGTTTTTGTGAGAATATTTGGTGACAGTGTAGAAACGCAAAAAAACCCGGTTTCTGAAGGTTTTGATGCGTCGGCGAGAAACCGGGTTTTTGTGAGAATATTTGGTGACAGTGTAGAAACGCAAAAAAACCCGGTTTCTTGGATTTTGATGCGTCGGCGAGAAACCGGGTTTTTGTGAGAATATTTGGTGACAGTGTAGAAACGCAAAAAAACCCGGTTTCTGAAGGTTTTGATGCGTCGGCGAGAAACCAGGTTTTTGTGAGAATATTTGGTGACAGTGTAGAAACGCAAAAAAACCCGGTTTCTGAAGGTTTTGATGCGTCGGCGAGAAACCAGGTTTTTGTGAGAATATTTGGTGACAGTGTAGAAACGCAAAAAAACCCGGTTTCTGAAGGTTTTGATGCGTCGGCGAGAAACCAGGTTTTTGTGAGAATATTTGGTGACAGTGTAGAAACGCAAAAAAACCCGGTTTCTGAAGGTTTTGATGCGTCGGCGAGAAACCAGGTTTTTGTGAGAATATTTGGTGACAGTCGTAGAAACGCAAAAAAACCCGGTTTCTGAAGGTTTTGATGCGTCGGCGAGAAACCAGGTTTTTGTGAGAATATTTGGTGACAGTGTAGAAACGCAAAAAAACCCGGTTTCTGAAGGTTTTGATGCGTAGGTCAGAAACGGACAAGAAATCTACCACGCCACCCACCAATTTTTCCTCACCAAACGCAGCCTCTACCTTTTCGTCTGCAACTGTCGCACCAGCGAAGACGAAAACCGCCTCGAATACTGGCTGAAACTGATCGAAAGCTTCGGCGACGCATCCCCCGTCATCATCGTCGGTAACAAGTGCGACGAACAACCCCTGGATCTCAACCGCAAAGCCTTGCGCGACAAATATCCCAACATCAAAGCCATTATCGAAACCTGCTATCTAAAACCCGGACAAACCCGGATATTAGTTGACACTTCATCAGGTAGCGACGGCGCAATTAACCCTCTGTGTCCAGACTCGATTTTTTTATTAATTTTATATTAACATAGCAATGCTATGTTAATATAACAAAGAGAAGGCAACAAAAATGTTTGGATGCCAACAAAATCTAATTAGTCCCGATCGAGACCTGAAAGCAATTCTATAATTCCTTTGCAGTGAGTCGTCAAAATTGACTAATTGCGGCATCTATTAGGCTCGTCAGATGTACTTCAATACTGGCAAAATACCTACTAGGGCAGATTTACACAAAGTGCTGGGTACTGAGAATCGAAACCTGCATTACAAAGCATTTTATTCAGATACCGCGCAGCAGATTTTGACCACTGTCGCCGAGTCTTTTAAGTCCTACATTGGACTAAAAGGGCTTAACAAAGGGACAGTAACTCAAAGACCTAGATTCCCTAACTATCGGCAAGGCGGTCTAGCTTTAGTGACCTATACAGGTCGTTCCGTCCGACTCAAAGACGGGTTATTAAGATTTCCACTCGGTAGCAAGGTTAAGACTTGGTTTGGATTGGACGCTTTCTATCTGCCTCTGCCTACAAACTTAGAACACAAAGCAATCAGAGAGTATAGAATCCTGCCTAGAAACGGCTCCTTCTATTTAGAATTGGTCTACAAAACGGAGGATATTCAAGCAGATGTAGACCCATCTAAAGCCTTGATGATAGACCACGGAATGAACAATTGGCTAACCTGTGTAAGTAATACTGGGACTAGCTTGATCGTGGACGGCTTGCATCTGAAGTCTATCAATCAAGGTTATAACAAGCGCGTTGCCTTTTTGATGGAAGGGAAAGTAAATGGTTATTGGTCGTTAAGACTTGAGCGATTGACTGAAAATCGAAATCCTACGATGCGAGATGCTATCAATAAAGCCGCTAGAAAAGTAATCAATCATTGTTTAGTCAACTATCTAGGAACCGTGATATTCGGTTGGAATGTTGGGATTAAAAATGGTGTCAACAGGGGATCTAAGACTAACCAAAAGTTTGTCCAAATTCCCACTGGTAGACTAAAAAATAGAATCGATCAACTGTGCGAACAGTACGGGATTCGGTTTGTAGAAACTGAAGAATCCTATACCTCCAAAGCTTCGTTTGTCGATCTTGATGTGTTACCTAAATTCGGCGAAAAACCTGAAGGGTGGCTACCATTTGGTAAACGAGTTAAGCGCGGATTGTATCGCACCCAAGAAGGTTTGTTGATAAATGCAGACTGCAATGGAGCAGCTAATATCGGTCGAAAAGTAGCGGCAACTTTGGGGCTTTGCCTTAAAGAAGTCAGTAGAGGTGCCTTGATAACGCCTTTGAAAGTCCCTTTGTGGTCTTAGTCAAGAATCCCCGTCCCGGAGCGGGCTGGGGATTATCAAGCAGACTACATAAAACCTGTTAATGGGCGGACTTTGGCTCAAATCTCCAACTTTACTGTCTCTTTTGAAAGTTGCGCGGGCCGCTGTAGCCAGAGAATTCAGCGAGTTTTTCTAAAGATTGAGTCCCCGAATAAAACTGACCTTTAATCTCCCAAGTCGGGAAACCTTTAACATTAGCAGCGGCAGCTTGGCAAAGTGCAGTGCGGGAATTTTGGCCTTTGAGATCGCATTCAACGTAATCGATTATGGCAGTAGCTTCTTTACCAAAAAGCATTTTTTGGTCGTAGCAGTGGGGACACCAGTAAGCGCCGTATTCTTTCGCGCCGATTTGTCTGAGGTGGCGGGCTAAAGCAATTTCTGCTGGGCCGGAGGTAGTAGTAACGGCTGGAGGTGCAATACCGGGGGTAGAGACTGTAGAGACGGGTGCGTTGACGCTGTTGTAAAGTCCCAAGGCGGCGATCGAACTCACCATTGCCACCAAAATGCCTGTAAACACCAGTTGACCAATATCTTCCCACTCGTGTCCAAGCAGCACCAGCACAAACAGGGAGAGGGAAAATAGAGCAGAACTGACGCAATAAATGCACAATTCCTGAATTTCAAAAGCCATCAAATACATCAAGTAACTGCTGAAAACTACCATCGCAGCAGTGAGGACAAATAGCCCTTGCCAAGTCCAGTTTTCCAGTTGAGAGTGCAGTCCTTTATTGGTATCAGGATTTACAGCTTTGGGAGCGAATGCCATAATTCCTATAGTCAAGTAAGCTAAAAAACCTAACAAACTTAAAGGCAATACGCCCAAGATTGTAGCGTAGGGACTGTTGAGAACTTTGTCGCAGCCGCTGGTGGGACAAAGGACTGAGCCTGTCGTGAATTTGGCGATCGTGAGATAGGTAGTTTCTACGACGCCGATGGCTGCGATCGCAGCCATTATAGTCCGAGACCAGCGATGAATCCAAGGGGTTGAACGTCGGCGAATCATTTTTCTATTTGAGATAAAACAGTTGAAAGTGAAAAACTCAAGTTATTGGTTATTGGTTATTGGTTATTGGTTATTGGTTATTGGTTATTGGTTATTGGTTATTGGTTATTGGTTATTGGTTATTGGTTATTGGTTATTGGTTATTGGTTCTTAGTTATTGGTTATTGGTTATTGGTTATTAGTTATTAGAACCAACAACTAACAACCAACAAATAACAACTCACAACTAACAACCAACAAATAACAACTCACAACCAACCAACAAATAACAACCAACCCATTACCTATTACCCATTACCAATTACCCAATCCATTTTACTTTTGACTTTTGACTTTACCCAGTTCCGGCGTCAGCGCGCGAGAGCCATTAGCCTCGCTGTTTTCCTGTTGGCGCTCTTTCTCCGACAAGCTGCGGCGGGTGGCTTCTACAAATTGACTGACGCGGATCGGATCGATGGGTTGATCGATGCGACCATTTCGCTTCAGCGAACTCGAAACAATTACGCCGTCAGCCGCCTGCATGAGGGTGGAAATGTTTTCCCAGGAGGCGCCACTGCCGATGAAAACTGGAATTCCCGCCACCGCTGCACTCGCAAGTTCCAAGTCTTCGAGATTGGGAGGGCTGCCGGTCGTCGGGCCAGACAGGATCACGGCGTCGGCTAAAGCGCGCTCGATCGTCTCTTGGACGGCGGTGGTCAAGTTGGGGCTGCCTAGGGGTCGCCCGTGCTTGACTAACACGTCTGCGAATATTTTGACATCGCTGCCCAATTCTCGCCGATAGCGCAATAGCTGGTGAGCTTGGCCTTCGATTAAGCCTTGGTCTGTGGCCATGATGCCGTTGAAAACGTTGACGCGGATGAATTGGGCGCTGGTACAGGAGGCGATGGCGATCGCGCTGTGGGCATCGTTTCGGAGGACATTAATCCCGATCGGCAATGTCACCAGGTTGGTCAGCCTCTCGACTACCAGCGTCATCGCACTCACCACGGCTGGATCTACACTGTCTTTGGCAAAAGGAGCGTCAAAAAAATTTTCGACTATGATACCGTTTGCGCCGCCAGAAGCCAGCGCTGTAGCCTCTTGCTCGGCTCTTCCGATAATCGCTTTGAGATTCCCCCCCCAGCGGGGAGAGGTTGGCAGAGGTTGTAAATGTACGACACCGATTATGGGATTCGGCGTTTTGAATATTTGTTTTAAGTCCACGGGTTTCCTGAAAACCACCAACTTGACTGACGGCTGACGGCGAATTTTGACGGTATATTTTAGAATTTTATATCCACAGAGGCGATCGGTGACTTAATTACCCAGTTAACTGGCTAAAAGCCCGAAGTCGTCCGATTTGGGATTTGAGATTTGAGATTTGAGATTTCTGCCCTGGATAAGTTCGATCGAGGTTTTGAGTTTGAAAATTGCTCTCATAATTTTGGCTGTCACCGCAGGATTGTTGACAGTGCTGGAAGTGCTGCTGCGGGTGCTGCTAGGTTTTGGCAATCCCTTGATTTACATGGCTGATGCCGAGTGCGGCTATTTGTTGGTGCCCAACCAGAGGGTGCGTCGCTTGGGGAACCGGATTGTGATTAACCAGTATTCGATGCGATCGCGCTCGATCGCCCCGCTCCCGGAGCCAGAAACTCTGCGCGTTTTGCTGTTGGGAGATTCGGTTGCCAACGGCGGTTGGTGGACGGATCAGACAGATACCATATCGGAAATCATGGCTCGGCAGTTGAGGCTGCAATTACCCAATCTGGCAACCAATGCACAACTGCATTCAAAAGTCAAGGATTCCGACTGTGAAGTTCTCAACGCCTCAGCCAATTCTTGGGGGCCGAGGAATCAACTTGCTTACGCCCAGCGGTTCGGTCTTTTTGGGGCAAAGGTGTTGGTGTTGCTGCTGAATACGGACGATTTGTTTGGATCAGCTCCTTCTGCTGCGGTGGTGGGGCGCGATCGATCTTACCCCGATCGCAAACCCCGATTAGCTACAGTAGAGTTATTGCGTCGCTACCTACTGCCAGCAGAGCCAGCGGGTGACAAAACAGCACCCGCACCAGAAACTGGCGATTTAGTAGGCTGCAACTTAGAAGCTATTCGCAAAATTCAGACAATAGCAGAATCTGCCAACGTCCAGTTTTTGCTAGCCATGACACCCAAACGGCACGAACTCGGCGCTCCGGGCCCTCGCGACTGGGAAGTCAAGGCTCGTGAGCGTCTCGCCGAACAAGTCGCAACAGAGAAAATTACTTACATAGATTTTCTTCCTATTTTCAATTCAGCGACGGAACTTCCAAATTTGTATCGAGACAGCATTCACCTCAGTCCTCAAGGTAATCAGCTAGTTAGCCAAACCATCATTCGTCAAATAGTCCACATCTCTTTGAGATAATTTGGCATAAATCGTGGCATAAATCGTGACATCGAATCCGGTTGCACAGGTACTGTTACCAAAGTAACGAACAACAAACCCAAACTGTAAAAGCACCCGGAAACGACTCTCCGTGTCATTCTGACCGCAGGGAAGAATTTCTAACTAACTTGCAAAGTAGACTCTAGCTCTTTCGGATACCAAGCTTGACCATCGAGAGCTATTTGCTCGATCGAACTCGCAAGCCGCAGAGCTTTGAGAGCTTGTTCTCCCCCAACAGAAGGCTGATTTCCACCCCGCACGCAATTAATAAAATGCTCCAACTCTGCGTGGAGCGGTTCAATATTGCTGGTGTAAACTTTCTCGATCAACCCATCTTGACGGTAAAGCACCTGACCGTAATCTGTCACGTAATTTGCGGTTGTTTGTCGGTGAATCAAGATTTCGTTGTTGAGAAAATCTGCCTCGGTCAGAGAATTTTTGCAGTGAGCCACGATTGAACGGAGTTTGCGGTGCGTCACCTTACTCGCAGTCAGGGTAGCCACAATGCCGTTAGCAAAGTTTAAAGTAGCTGTTACATAGTCTAAATAACCCGAATCTGAAGCCCTACTGCCGCTAGCCGTCAGCTTCACCACTGGGGAAGCTGCCAATTCCAGCAGCAAGTCGATGTCGTGGATCATTAAATCCAAGACTACCGATACATCGTTGGCCCGATCGGAATAGGGACTCATCCGGTGAGCTTCCAAGGCCAGCAACTCTTCAGTTTTCAGCACTTTGCCGAGTTCCTGAAACGCTGGATTAAAGCGCTCGATGTGACCCACTTGCAAAATCCGGTGGGATTCTGCGGCCGCGTTGACCAAAGATTCGGCTTCAGCAATACTAGCCGCGATCGGCTTTTCAATTAAAACGTGAACACCCGCTTGGAGACAAGACATCCCCACAGGGTGGTGCAGGCGAGTTGGAACGGCGATGCAAACTGCATCGACGTGGGCGAGCAAATCCCGGTAGTCTTCAAAGAAGCGAACCCGGTACTTGCTGGCTACATCAATTCCCCGCTCTACATTTATGTCTGCAACACCCACGAGTTCGATATCTTTTAGCAAGCTCAGAACTCGCGTGTGGTGCTGGCCCATATTGCCAACCCCAATGATCCCAATGCGAAGGGGTTCGGGTTGACCTCGCTGGGCAAAAACGTTTGCGTATCCTAATGACATTCTATCTAGCACTCCTGGATTCTCCTCCACCACAGGAATCAAGCCGTTTGGCTTCCCTCAGCTACTCACAGCCATCCAGATAGTATCACAGTCAATCTATTTGTAAAGAATTTCTAAGTTTTCAGATGTTGAGGGAAGAGGGAAGAGGGAAGAGGGAAGAGGGAAGAAGGTTTTGTCAACAGTCCTCGACGCACTCCGACTCCGACTTCTGCCTTTTTCCGTTCTACCTCCTGTCTTCGGAAGATATGCGAGTTGCAAAATTTTGCGATCGATTGGGAGACAAAGCCCTGGCTTTCAAAATCGCTGCTACCAAAAACGCATAGGACAAAACTCCCACCGCAGCCAGCAACAGTACGCTGACACTTCCCGACGCATTCCACAAAGCGTGAAGCGCGGCAGCGGTGAAATAGCCTACGCCCAAAATTTGCCAGCGCTTCCTTGGTTTGAGGGCGCTCAACCCGATAAAATATCCCAGATAGCCGCTGTAAGCCATGTGTCCGGCGACGGAGCCCAAAATTCGGGGAATTAGCAACTGCAATCCTACTAATTCTCCGGCGTCTGACCCTGCTTGTAGAGTGACATTTTGAATAATATTCGGAACGTACTGTCCCAGAGTTTCTAATAGTGTAAAGCCAACTGCGGAGGCACTTCCTAACAGAATTCCGTCTAAAGGTTCCCAAACTCCGATGCGATCGCGCCAGGGATTTCGCAACAAATTTCCCAGCAACATCGCGCCCAAGACTGGCAAGGCTTTCAGCAATTCTTCCATCAGCCCCGCCCCGAAAAACATTCGGATTAAGAAAGCCAAAAAACTGATTTGTTCGCCTTCTGCTGGCAGTCGTCCGGGCAAAATTTCTCTAAATACTACTATAAAGCCAATCAATAACGGGCTGAGTAAAATTAAGACGGTAGCTAAGGCAGAACAAAATAAGATCCACCAAGGCTTGTGTTTGCCGCACAGTTGATATATGAAATAGTAAGCTGCACCGGAAAGGTAAGCGGCCAGCAGAAAATTGAAAGCTGCTGAATTTCCGACTGCTACAAACATCGACACGACAAAAATAACTGTGGCAATTCCGGGATATAAGTAGGCTTTCTGTCTTAAGTGTTTTCCTGTTGAGGCGATCGGGAATAATTGAGTGAAAGTTAGACCTTCCTTTTCGCCCGCGTTAGAAAAGCTCTGATTTGCGGTTGGGAATCCGGGTTTATTTGGGTGAGGGGTTGGGGGAGTTTCAAATATAAATTCAGGGCCGTCAATACCGAGACTGATGCGATCGCCCGTTTCTAAAATTTGGCAGCCTTGCAGCCTTGTGCCATTTAAATAAGTTCCGTTTGCGCTGTTGAGGTCGCAAATTTCCCATTTAGGAAAATTGCCATTACTCAGGGGACGGACTGTGGCGTGGCGACGGGAAACCATAGCGTAGGCGATCGATTCCAAGGCTATTTGACAACTTCGATCGCGTCCGATCGCCACTTCCATAATTTCCGAAAGTGGGTACTTGGATACTGTCGCACCCACAGCACCTTGAGCTGACACTTGTCGCAGAAATCCCATCTTATTAGTTATTAGTTATTAGTCATTAGTTATTAGTCATTAGTCATTAGTCATTAGTCATTAGTCATTAGTCATCAGTCATTAGTCATTAGTCATTAGTCATTAGTTATTAGTTATTAGTCATTAGTCATTAGTCATTAGTCATTAGTCATTAGTCATTAGTTATTAGTTATTAGTCATTAGTCATTAGTCATCAGTCATCAGTCATAGTTATTAATCATTAGTTATTTGTGATTGATGATTGGCAATCGGTTATTAGTTATTAGTAACAATCAACAACTAACCACTAACACCTAACAACTAGAAATCAACAACAAGTAATATAGGGCAACTCACCAAGAACAAATAACAAATAACAACTGACTAATGACTGCTGACTAATGACTAATGACTGCTGACTAATGACTAATTATAAATTTGCTCTAGCATCCCGAACGGCTGCATAGAAAAATAGCCCTGTGAGCGGTACACTGAGGGCGAGGATGATGCCTGTGACTACAGTGCCGAGTTGAGCTTCTCCCGAAGATAGCTCAAAGACTGAGCCGACTGCGGCGATCGCAGCAATGCACGAAAGAGCTAAAAATAAACTACTTTTTGGAGTTCCTGCCATCATACCGATTTTACCGCCTTTGGTGAAAATTTATGCTTGACTAATTCTTCGTTTAGTGCCAATTTGTTTTCTACTCTGTCTACAAATAGCACTCCATTGAGATGATCCATTTCGTGCTGAATAGCCCTCGAAAGTAATTCTGTGGCTTTCAGGGTTTGCGGGCGGCCGTATTCGTCGCGGTAGGACACTTCAATCACTTCTGGGCGCTTGACCTCTAAATAGACTCCCGGAATGCTCAAACACCCTTCTTGCAATATACAGACTTGGCCGCTGCTACTTTTGATAGTGGGGTTGATCAAAACCAGCGGGGGTTTTGCTGGGTTGTCCGGTTCGCAGTCGAGCACGATGACTTGTTTGTGCACTCCGACTTGGGGGGCGGCTAAACCGATGCCCTCAGCACTGTACATGGTTTGCAGCATTTCTCGGACTAGCTGCCGAATTTCTGCATCGACGCTTTTGACGCGCTTTGCTGGCTGGCGCAGCACGCGATCGCCCAATGTGTGTATGGTTAGGGGCGGTTGTTCTAACTTTTTCTTTTCAACCAAAACCTGAGCAGTCATAGCATCCTTACTTGATATTTGGGGCTACATTGGAACCAATAGCTGGTAAAAGTATAGTCATCTATTACAGTGCCATGGGAGGCGTTGAGTCCCTCCCCTTTCGCTTTCACTTCGAGCGGATTAACCCGCCTCGGCTGAACTACGCAGCTCTCTATCCCATCGCTAAACGCATTTGGGATTGCTTTTCTCAAAATATTGTAAGACCCGTTAACATCGGCGTTAATCAATCGACCCTTCTGACTATATGATACTACCATTGTCTATTGATGCTTACAATCTTAATGAAGTTTTACAATACTATTTCCAATCTTAATCTAAATTAACGTACCGATGACGGTCAACACGCCCAACCCACAACCTGTGATTTCTCTGAGGCGCCACTGTTGATAGCCGGAGAGTTGGCTGCTGCGATCGCGATTTTACTGTCTGTTTTGATAATTATACAGTTTTGGGCTGTTCTGCCCGATCGCATTCCGATTCATTTCGGTTTTTCTGACCAGCCTGATGCTTGGGGCGACAAGGTGATGATTTGGCTGCTATCGGCGGTTGCTACGATTATTTTTGTGAAGGTTTAGTATGCAGTTTGTTTTGGGGATGATTATTTTGATATTTGGGACTGTTGGCGTGTATTTTATCAAGGCTTATTTGGCTCGCTAGATTTATGGTAAACACCTTTCATAAAAATGGTTTTTAGTGAGAAATTTATGCCTCATAAAACTTTTAAAACTCAAGTCCTAACTACCAACTTTTGGGATTTTGGGTAATCGATCGGACCTGATATAAATCACAGGTGGAACGCCGGAACCACGGTAAACGCCGATGGATTAAACCATCAGATATGTTTGTTCTTCATAAAAAAGCTCGGTAAGTGGGAAACTCAGTGGCTTCAGCCCTGAGAGGGAAACGACCCGGCGGTTTCAACCGCCTTGAATCTTTAAAATGCGTAACTGTAGCCATCTTTGTGATGAACAATTTTGCAGTATTTGTGACTAACTCCTTGCACCAATTCTGATGTCGAGATGTTGAATGAACCTGTCGATCTAACTGCAACTCGACCAACATACTCACCTATTTTTTTGCCATTCGTGACGACTGCTTTTACAATGTCGCCAGTTTGAAAACCCTTGACAAACTTGTTTCTCGGAACGTACCGAGATGGGAATCCAAACTTGTCTGTGCGACACATTTGACGAGTTCCATGTCCTGTTGCTTTAATCCACAATGGCTTACTTGTTATTACGGACAAGGATTCAATTTGACCAACACAAGCAGCATCAAGCCAATGAGTTTTAGGTAGTTGTAGTCGAGTGCGATTAAACTTGGTCAGTCCACCTGAACCAGTTAAAACAGGCAACCCCGTTTCTTTTAAGCAACTAAATAACGCCCATCGAGTCGAATTTACAGCAGCAGCGTCCTTCAGTGGACGTTTCGCTTGTGCAAGAATGTGTTTCAAGATATCAGGCTTCTTGACTAAGAATTGCTTAATATCCTGAGTACCTTTTTTCTGATTACATTTCTCGCAAGCAAGACAGAGATTAGAAATTCGGTTACTTCCGCCTTTGGCTTTGGGATGAATGTGCTCAACCTGCAATGGTACATTTTCAGCACTACAGTAAGCACATTTTCTATTCCACTTGTTAAGCAGATATTCACGAACTTCGTAACCTTGTAGTTCGCCTTGCTGGTATTCGATTCCTAAAATTTCAGGATTCTCAAGTTGTTGCAGGTCAAATCTGACAAGCTCTTGAACGATTAAACCAATAGGTGCAAGTTTGATGAATTTAATTACCCAAGTTAGGGTTGTTTCTACCCGATGTTGCAAGCTAGGAGCTAACCAATCTTGTTTACGGGTACGGTTTAAAAACCTTGCTTGGCGGTAACGAGTGTGACGATTTCTGCGTGAACGACGCAGTGAGCGGCGCGATTCAAGACTTGCTTTGATGGTTTGACCGCGATGGGTTAGTTCAGCGCCAAAGATGACTTTTCCTCCTTGCACTAATGCGATGCCTGTAGTTTTTGAACCAGGATCTATCTTCAAGGTAATTGATTCAGACGTTGTTGTTACTGCCACTTTCAAGATGATGGTAAACGGATATTTCCGAAATACCGCAGCTTTTCCGGTGTCCAGCAACCTACGTGCTTGACCGGGTTGAACGGGGTTAAGCGGTCGTTTCTCAGTGTCTAGAACAAAAACAAAATTAGACATTTCAGTCCTCCCTTTCGGGGTAATGTTAGCTTCGCCAATGTTATTAGGGCTTGTTAGGCTAGCAGCACTATTCCAGTGACTTTAGAACTGTTTAACTACTAGCGACAGAGCAAGGGACTAGCTTCGCATCCACAGGGTGTCGTGACCCACATAACGTAGTCAGTTAAGACTTAGGCTGGTCAGTACAGCCTGCTCGATTACTCTTACAAGCTCAGTGGCTTTAGCCCGCTCGTTACTGACTCATCGGCAATACTCGCAGCCGTTGATTTTTTAAATCCGGTTCTAAGCCTAGCCTTGACCTTGGAATCACAGCAAAACCGCATCAACTCCTTCGGGCATTTCCAGACAGTCAAATACTGCTTGTCGCCCTTCAACTTCCAGCATAATATCTTGAAATATCCGCCCTTTTCTCACCCCCGCAGCAGTTTCTACATTGGTTTCTCCAAGCAGGCTTAAACCCAACTGGCCGATCGTGGAAGCTGGTAAGGCCAGTAGAGTGGCTCCGGTATCGACTAGAACTCGATCGAGAGTGAATGAACGAATTTCACCCGCAGGAATAAACCCGCGCTCAGCGAGGACTTGATCGATGCGATTCGTGACGGAGATTGTTGTAATAACTTGACCCATTTGTTTTCCTTGAAGATTGGGGAGTACGAGTGTCATATTATGTTACCTGTTTGAGTGCAATTGGTTGATTCTTTTATTTTAATGTTATCTACAACAGGACTGAGGGACGGGTGTCAGAAACCGGGTTTTTTACCGAATCTGCGATGCTCTAACCAAGTATCTCGTAAAAAACCAGGTTTCTCGGCTCCAATGCGTTCAGGACTATAGAATTGTCCGGGGTTGGTTAAAATGGTAGTTCACTGACTAGCCGCCTTGAAAATTAGCCTGAACGCATGACACCAGAACCCAACTCTTCTCAACCCAATCCTTCTGAGTCGATCGCGACTGTAGAAACTCTCAACGGTGCTAACCCGAATCTGCCGGCAGAGCAAGGGACAATAGTTGCTAATGCTGAACCGGAAAAACCGTTACCGCCACCTCCAACCCGTAGGGTTTTGTCGCCGCAGTACCCGACACAAACGACTGCTGAAATGTCTGGTTCGGTGCTGATTTTGGGGTCGATCGCTGCGATGATTGTAGGGTTAGCAAACGACGTTGTTTGGATCGGCTTAATTGGCGCGATCGCCGCGATCGGGATATCGCTGCGACTGATGTGGCCCAATTGGGGCAAAATCTGGGTGCAGGTAATTCCCCCAGCTTGGCGCACCCTGATCGTCGCCTGCTTCGGTCTTTT
Source organism: Microcoleus sp. (assembly GCA_042408215.1). Lineage (GTDB taxonomy): Bacteria > Cyanobacteriota > Cyanobacteriia > Cyanobacteriales > Microcoleaceae > Microcoleus. The sequence continues at coordinate 39,629 of JAYFMW010000008.1, forward strand.
AGCTGGGATTGTGGGCTTGCTGATGCTCAGCGGTACTAATACTGAACCGGGAAGTCGCAACATCCAAATTAACTGGGATGCTATCGGAGCTCTCGGCGAGTTAATTGGCGCTTTGGGCCAAATTTTGATCGCAATTTTAGGCGTTTATGTGGCTTGGCGGCAGTATGTAATCTCGAAAGATTTGACTATTCAGCAAAACAGAATTACTCAGCAGCAAACGATAGATGCTTATTTTCAAGGGGTGTCGGATTTAGCCCTCGATGAACAAGGATTTTTGGAAGATTGGCCGCAGGAAAGGGCGATCGCCGAAGGCCGTACCGCTGCGATTATGAGTAGTGTAGATGCTGAAGGAAAAGCTAAAATTCTCCGGTTTTTGTCGCAGTCGAGATTGGTTACTCCCTTACAGCGCGATCGACTTTTAGGCCGCCCCATCCTCGACGGTAATGGCGGCTATGCTGAAGATCGGGATTACGGTATCCGCGTGATCGATTTAAATGTCATGTTAGCCGGTGCTGACCTCGCCAGCACAGACTTGCGGTGGACGGATTTGAGCGACGCTAACCTCGTCCGGGCCAATCTCAGCAAGTGCGATTTGGTGAAAGCCAATTTCTCCCGCGCTGTCTTGTACGACGCTAATCTCTCGCGGGCTGACTTGAAAGGGGCTACCTTATTCTACGGCTCGATCGACACTGCTTCGCCCCGCAGCCGCAACGAATCTCCCAACTACAAAACGGGGGAATATACCGGCGCTGTGCTGGAACGTGCTGATTTCACTGGTGTCAAGCGACTGTCGGAGGAGCAGCGCCAATACTGCTGCGCTTGGTGTGGCTCGAAGTCGAGAGATACTATTCCCGGTGGTTGCGAAGGTATTCCCAATAAACTAGGGCGGTGAACAAGGGCGATCGCACTGGAGTAGCGACGCACCCTACAGCTACTGTATGCACCGGTGCGTCGCTGCGAGATCGTTGCTCTTTTTTAGGATTTAAGGGTAGCGACGCACCCTACAGCTACTGTATGCACCGGTGCGTCGCTGGGAGATCGTCGCTCTTTTTTAGGATTTAAGGGTAGCGACGCACCCTACAGCTACTGTTGCATGAGTTTTGAGAATTAGTATTACGTTTATATTTGGCGATCGGAATGCAGCGGACTATACTTGGATTTTAAATCCACAGTCTTGCGCTGTTTTAGAGATGACAAATACTGATTTAGGGCTAGCAGCAAGTCCGCATCGGGAAGACCACAACAGCAGGAACGGATGGATTTTTGTGATTGCTATGTGGTTCCTGAGTCGATCGGTAATTGCGATCGGGATGCAGGTAATTGCCCCTTTAATATGTCAGAAACCCCCCTTGTATAACCCCCCCTTACCTCTGGGTTTTGTGAGCGGCTTCCTGCCCAAAAGTGGTTGGGAACTATTTTCAAATTGGGATGGTAAATGGTATACCCAAATCGCAACTTCAGGCTACAGCTATGCAGACGATGGGCAGTATCATTCTGTAGCTTTTTATCCGCTGTTTCCTCTGCTAATTCGGGGATTAATGAGCTTGGGAATGCCACTGGAAATATCAGGGGTACTGCTCAACAGTTTAGCGTTTCTCGGTGCATTAGTCCTGGTCTATTTTTGGGTAGAGGAGCAATACGATACTGGTGCGGCTAAATGGACAACTGCTGTGCTGGCGTGGTGTCCGTTCTCGCTATTTTGCACTGTAATTTATACAGAGGGATTGTTTCTGTTGCTGACAACAGCGGCTTTGCGATTCTTTGAGAGGGGCGAGTATATTCTGGCTGCTATTTGCGGAGCTTTGACTACTGCTACTAGGGGGCCGGGAGTGGCGCTGATACCTGCTTTTTTGCTGGTAGCTTGGAGAGAAAAAAGACCTCCTATGGCCTATATTGCGGGTTTTGCTAGTGCACTAGGTTTGCTTTGTTTCAGTCTCTATTGCGCTCTTCGTTTTGGAGATGCTTTGGCATTTGTTCACGTCCAGAAAGCCTGGGTTCAGCCTAGTTGGTTACAGATATTTATTGATTTTCTGAGTTTTCGCCTGCAAGCTGTTAGTAAAGTTGTGATGATTTTTGGCGGTTGCTATTTGTTATGGTACTTGCGAAAACGGCTCAGCAGCACAGTGTTCTCCTACGGTTTTTGCTCTTTAGCACTGCTTGTAAACTCGGGGGTTCTTCAATCCGTCCACCGCTGTGCTTACGGCCTTGTGTCCCTGTCAATAGGACTCGGTTTGTTGCTGAGTGCTAAGCCTCGGTGGGGATACGCTCTTATGGCATTATTTGCTACATTCCTGCTCTATATTGCAGTTAAATTTGCTGGTTTTTTGTGGGTAGCTTAGAGCCGATCGAACTTAATTCATTCGCTCTCCCAAGCTGCCTGAAAAAAGTCTCTTTCACACAGCATAGCATACCGATAAGTTGCTTCTAATTTTGGAGTTAATACGGCATATTTATCTGTCCAACTTTCCAGCCGTTTTGCTAACAGCTCAAACTCTGCGCTGCTGTCGGTGCGAATCCATTCGCTAAAGGCGTGTTCTGGTATTTTAGGTTGAGCTAACTTCTGCCCAAAAAGCATACAATCGCAGACAAGGAATCATCGCAGCTACTGTCAAGCCTACAGCATTTCCCCGGCGGTTGCTAATACAAAATCCCTAGAGCGACGGGTGGCAATTCCCGGTTTTGCCTCTGGTAAATATGCGCCCCATTTGGCTGCATATCCTTGATGCAAGCGCAATTCTGCTAAAACGCCACTGCCGAGCTCGTGGAGGATTTCAAACCCCTCCCAGTCGGGCGCTTTGGCAGCGACTATGCTGTAATCGCGGGCCAATGCTCCTAGAAAAAATGCGGATTGTGTGACATAATATGCAAAACTATTTTGGGGGAGTTTGCCATCAGCAATGCCTCTGAGAAAGGGATGTTGCAGACAAGCTTCGCTTAAGTCTTAATTTGCTGGCCACAGATCATTTGGAATTTGTCATGCCCTTTAGAGTCCATCGGTGATGATTGTAATTCTTATAGTCCGACCTAACACCTATGATAGCAGATATCTTCGGCTTAATTCCATTGGTTTCTCTGGGCCTTTTGTTTCTGATATTTAAGCAAATAGATAAATGTTGGCGCACTGCTATTTTGTCGGCGGCTGTTGTCTGGGGTTCTGTTGTTGCTTTATCTACTGAAATTTTAAGTTTGTTTGAATTGCTAACTTTTGAATGGGTGTTTGGGCTGTGGTTAGTGGCGGATATTTTATGGCTTATAATTTACCTAAAATTGAACATTGTCAAGCCGGATCTTCGGAGCAATGATCGCAGTCAGTTATCTAGTTTTTTACTTTGGTTGCTAGGTGGTGTATCATTGATTTTTGCTGCGGTTGGTTTAATTGCTATAGTTTCACCCCCTAACAATTGGGATTCTATGACTTATCACATGAGCCGCGTCGCTCACTGGATGCAAAACCGCAGTGTCGAACACTACCCAACTTCTTATGTGCCGCAATTATTTCACCCGCCAGGGGCGGAATTTGCGATTATGCACTTTCAGATTATCAGCGGGGGCGATCGCTTTGCGAATCTGATACAATGGTTGAGTATGGTTGGCAGTGCGATCGCAGTTTCTTTAATTGCTAAGCAACTGGGAGCCAATTTGCGAGGTCAAGTTTTTGCGGCTGTTTTTGCGGCGACTTTACCGATGGGAATCCTCCAAGGTTCTAGCACTCAAAACGATTATGCTGTATGCTTTTGGGTGGTGTGTTTTGTCTCCTGCGGTTTGGCAGGAATGTCAGCAGGAATTACTCTTTCTAACACTCTGAAAATTGGCGCAAATTTGGGTCTCGCTCTCTTGACAAAAACCACAGGTTACATATTTTCGCTGCCTTTTATTATCTGGTTTCTAATAGTAGGAATAAAACGCTATCACCAAAAGATGCTACCACCCATTTTGATGATAGCCGCCGTGACTCTGATCCTGAATATCGGTCATTTTTGGCGAAATTACGATTTGTTTGGATATCTGATAGGTGCTCCTCAAGATTTTACTAAAGAATACAAAATCGAAATATTTACTCTCCCAACTTTTTTGTCAAATATAATTAGAAACTTAGCGATGCACACCGGCACGAGCATTTCCAAAATTAACGGTTTGATTGTGGCGGTTGTTAAATTGCTACACAAAATATTAGGTATACTTCCAAATGACCCCCGCATCACTTGGCCCCCAGGACAAGTATATGCTCTCAGTACACCTTCATTTAATGAAAACAATGCTACCAATCCCATCCACTTTGGGCTAATATTTGCCACTATTATGCTGATTTTAAACAACCCAAAATTGAGACAAATAAAAATAGTAATAGTTTATTTAACCGCGACAATAACTACATTTTTATTGCTTTGTCTGCTCCTCAAATTGCAACCTTGGCAAAGCCGCCACCACTTGACAATTTTTGTCTTATTTGCGCCGTTGTTTGGATTAACAATATCGCAATTATCAAATTATAAAATAGCCAATTATATTGTAGGAATTCTAATTTTTATGTCGCTCCCTTGGATTTTTAATAACAAATTTAGACCTCTCCTCGGAGAGAGGAACATTTTTAATAGCAGCAGAAATGAGCTTTACTTTACAAATCGCCCGAAAATCGAGTTTCCTTACAACAAAGCAGTAGATTTTGTCAAATCTCAAAACTGCACAAATATAGGACTATCATTTTGGACTAAAAATTCCTGGGAATATCCGTTGTGGGTACTTTTTCAACAACCGGGAAAACCAGCACCTCGCATTGAACATATCTCTACCATCGATCCTGTAGTCGAGAAAAAATTAAATTCCGAACCTTACAAGAGTTTTATTCCTTGTGCGATCGTTTACCAGTCTACAAAAATAGATGATCGACCAGGAAAAGAAATGGTTGTCAAAAATCAAACTTATGTACAAAAGTTTACCCTTGAACCCCTCAGCGTGTTTCTGAAAAAATAGACCTTTGATTTAACAGTTAAAAACCACAACTAAAAGATCAAGTATGATGAACAGCACACCGAAATATTCCTTGGTAATTCCTATTTATAATGAAGAAGAAACTCTAGCTGAACTTTACCTGCGAATTAGTGCGGTGATGGCAAAAATGGATGGCCCAGTAGAGTTAATTTTAATCAATGATGGCAGTCGCGATCGCTCTTTGGAACTCCTGCGAGACTTGCACGAAAAAGACTCGCGAATTTCTTACCTCAGTTTTGCCCGCAATTTCGGCCACCAAATAGCTGTAACTGCTGGTTTAAACTTTTCTCGTGGTCAAGTTGTAGTCATCATGGATGGCGATTTGCAAGACCCGCCAGAGTTAATTATAGATATGGTAGAACAGTGGCGGCAGGGGTATCAAGTTGTTTACGCTCAACGCACTCAACGCCGTCAAGAAGGTTGGTTTAAGCGGTTTCCGGCTTATATGTATTATCGCATTTTGCGGAATCTTGCTGATGTTGATATTCCCATAGATACGGGAGATTTTTGTTTAATGGATCGCTGTGTAGTCGATGTACTAAATGCTATGCCGGAACGCAATCGTTACATTCGGGGACTGCGGGCTTGGATTGGTTTTAAACAAACGGCGGTTAAGTTTGAACGCGATCCGCGTTTTGCTGGCGAGGTCAAGTATACGTTTAGAAAATCTTTTGCTTTGGCGATGAATGGTTTAGTATCTTTTTCAAAAGTGCCACTGCAACTTTCGATTTATCTGGGGTTATTTGCTGCATTTGTATCTGTATCAATGGCTTTCTTGGTTTTGTATTGGCGGATTTTTTATCCAAATTCGGCATTAACTGGTTTGACAATTGTGATGATGGCGGTTTTCTTTTTGGGTGCGGTGCAGTTGGTGAGTATTGGAATTTTGGGCCAGTATGTGGGGCGGATTTATGAGGAGGTGAAGGGCCGCCCGCTTTATACTTTGGCAGAAGTTGCGGGTTTTGGCGATCGACATCGATCGCCAAAATAATTTTAGCAAACAACAGTTAACTCATGTTTTACTTGAGCGAAGCAACTGAGTTTTTCCCAACTGATAAATTTGAACGCTCCCAAGTCATGCAGTGGTTATTTTTTGAACAGTACAGCCACGAACCTTTTATTGCTACTTCTCGCTTTTGGTACATGACAGGAAAAGCTGAGGAAGATCGAGAAGCACTCCAACAAAAACAGGCACCGGGTTATGCTGCTTTGGCGGTGATGGAACAGCATTTAGAAAACCATGCTTTTTTTGTTGGCGATCGCTATACCATTGCTGACATCGGTTTATTTGCATACACTCACGTTGCTGGGGAAGGCGGATTTGATTTAACAAAATTTCCAGCAATTGAAACTTGGATCGATCGAGTAAAAAGTCAGCCCGCATATATCAGCATGACAAATTTAAATTTAATTTAAATTTCCGTAAAAAAACCCGGTTTCTGCATCAATATCTCTCGGAGAGAGCCACGATTTTTCGGATAAACCGGGTTTTTTTTGCCTTAGTCTTTACTGACCAAATCGACCGCCTGTGGGTGGCGCGAACTCATGGTTAATCTCTGTAATCCGCCCTCTCCAGTACGGCCAAGCGCCTTCCGGGGGTTGCCATGCTACTTCGCCCTCTAAGGGGATCTGCATCCCATTGCGAACCGTATATCCCCAACATCGAACTTCCCACGGCATCCCCACCAGAGTGTCGCCAACTGTACGATAACGAGCCTCAGCACGGATGGTATCGATCGACCCTTCGGTATTAAAACGAAATACTAGGGAGACAGTTGTTGCACCATCCGTCAGAGTGCCACGAGCGGAGATATCATCGATCGCCTCCCAGAGTACACCTTGACTCGGTAACAGAGCAGTGGGATACCACGCCGCCTCTGCGAAGAACCGCATTAACTCACCTTGAGCCATTTCAGGCGTACCGCACACACTTGCAAGGCTGACAATACCGAGTAATGATGCGTGCAAAATGCCTTCCCCTAACAAATAGGTATCATGGACAAATATCTTCAGTCCTGGTGCCATCTGAATACGCGCATCCCAATCAAAACCTGGACGCTGAGTAATCACAAATTGTGTGGAGGTAAATGGACTCCACTTGGCTTTTTTCTCACCCATATTGAACTCTCCCTGATGGGTGAATTTGACAGCAGAGGCGATCGGCTGTCCATCCTTAAATACTGTCCGAAAGAATCGCTGCACTGGGGCTGGTAAGCCTTCAATCTCTTTTTGGTCATAGATTTGTGGCTTAATTATCCGCTGCCCACTTGCTAACTTGGCGCGTAAATTATCAGTATCTAACTGCCACCGAAATTTGCCGTAAATGGTAGCCAGTCCAATGCAAACTATGATTAAAATACTTATGAGTGCAATCCATTTCATCCACATGATACTTACCTATGTTTGTTAATTCAGAAGTTGATACATTGTGATGATCGTAATGATTATTACAATGGATGTATAGATTAAAAACCTGTACTTGGATAGCCAATTAGGAAGATAAATCGCAAAATTGTCCTTTGTTGAATTTGAATACTTCCGTGCAATCAGAGTTAATGGGAAGACGAATCTAAAGGTTAGTAAAATTATACCTTCTAGAGATACAAATCCATAACCAATCCAGAGCCAGATATCTAGTTTATTTGCGATCGCGGCATAAAGCATATAGAAAATCACCAAATGAAAGAATACCCATATCAAAGTGTGAATAGCTTTAATCAACGTCAATTTGGTTTCACTTTTCATATTGTATCAATATAATTTCTCCATTTTCGGCATTAAATCGTGCCATTCGCTCTGTTTTTGATTTCCTAACGTTCCCTGACACCTTGCCAAGAGTGATTTGCTCATGTTTTCCTCGCAGTTAACTGTTTCCAATTTCCCTTCCACAGCAGCAGTCCCCCTAATACTGTCAAGGTAAGCATCTGCCAGATTTCAACCAGAGAACCAAAACCGATGGTAGTTTCGATCGCATCACGAATCTCATCAAATGCAGCGTGATAAACAGTTACAACAGCAAGGCTTTGGGTGACTGTCCAAATATATGCAAAAACCAGCGCGTGCATCATCGCAGGAATTAGACTTACTACAAGCATAATGGCTATTGAAGTACCCATATTATCAGTAAGTTTTTCAGCCATGCCCATCCCAACAATCACAGGCAAATGCCATGCCCACCAAATAAAGGAATGAAGCAACAGTGCTGTTCTTAGGCTGTATCGTTTTACCAAGTGCGGTAGCATATAGCCGCGCCAACCAAACTCTTCACCAAAGGCTGGAATCAAGGTAGCGAGAAAACGAAGTAGAAAATTTCCTAGAATCTCTGGAACGATAACTGCTTTAGGAATACTCTGCATTCCTAAGACTAATTCGAGGATTGTGGGAACAACCCACACAAAGATTGCTAGTGAGAAGACTGCGAAATAGTGTTTTGATTTACCCCAACTCCAACCAGCTTTTGAGAAGCCATCATGGAATATATAGCGACACGCGATATAGGTAGCAACTGTGACCATAATCATTGATAATGAGCTTAAGGCATAGCGCATAAACGGCGTCTTTGCCCACAGCACATACGCAATTTGAAATGGCCAAGATATCGCCACGACAATCAATAGATATGTTCTCAGCGAGAAAGGTTTCTGGGGATTTTTCATTCTTGAACTTTACCTCCGATATTTTTGGCGGTTGTCTTCGTCAGAACCTTCTTCACCATCACATTGACAAATACTGGGCAGAAATCAAGTATAAGCTGTTACGCACTTAAATTATATAATTTGGAGGCTGAATCCCTTCTACAGCCTAGATCGAGTTAAAAAACTAGATGCGTAACAACTTACAGCGGTTCCCGCTTTTATGAGGTACAGTAGCAATTAGTAAACCAATTTATTACAAACCGCTACAGAATATTTAGTGTACCTCATTACAGCGGGAAATGCTGTATCTATATCTATATCGAGCTAATGTCTTTGATCCCCACAGAAAGACTACAATAACAGCGGCGATCGCAATTATTGAATAGTGAACTTCAGGATAGTCAACTAGCGGATTGTAATTTTGGTCTTTTGGGAATAAAATCCTACCAATATTAGCTATGCTGTGAAATAGAATGCACACAAATACACTTTTTCCAGTGTTGTTATAAAGCCAAACAATAAGTATCCGCATACCAACAAGACCGAGAGTTGCCCATGCTATCCATATCAAATCGTGACCCTGTTGAATGATTGATGGGTAATGCAATATTGCCCACACCAAGCCCAAAATGATGGCGGTTGTTAGTGCAGACCATCGTTCTTGCAGAGCATCAACGGCATATCCCGACCAGCCGACTTCTTCACCTGTAGCAAGGAGGAAGAAGGCAACAGACATTACCGCGTTCTTTAGAAACGGAATTTCCACTCCTATAGGAAGTGGCAGTCTAAACAAGTGCATTACTCCATATATCAATAAATATATTATTGGCATCAAGAAAATAAGAGGCAAATACCAGATTTTTTGCCTGATTCTTGAAAAATCGAAAACTCTTTTTAACAGATACTTTATACCAATAGTCCCCTCTTCTTTATAAACAAGGATGCAGGCAGCTATTAACGGTGTAAAGGCGGCTATAAAGTCAGTAACAGGAACATCCAGAGGAAGTCCTTTAACTTTGACCATTGTTCCAATTACCCATAATGGAATAGTAAGAGCAAAAACCAGTAGAAAGAACTTTAGCGGTGATTTATTTGATGATGTGCTGGTATCCATGATTGTGATTGATTAAATGTCGTTTTAGATTGATTAGTCAGAAAGTAATTTTAGATGTAAGTATTTCATCGCTCTCAAGGTTTGTTAAAATTATAATTCAACTAACTGCAACCCGTATTCCTTGACGACTAAAACTTTACACGGCTGTAAAACACTCGTTTCACATTCTCAGCAGCAGTAACATAAAACATCACAATCGCCCCTAACACCAGCACAAAATTCAACGGCAACGATTGAAATCCAAACAGTTTTCCTAAAGGTGTCCAGGGGCATGATGATTGTTACTCCTACGGTAGCCAGCGTTGCCGTCCCATAACCACATACCGCGATCGTGATTGTGGTCATCACCATTGCCGTCCACCACAGCGCAGTGCTATAGTTAGTAGACAACCAGGGGAATAGTTTTGCTTAGCAAGCGTGTTTGAGCGATCGCTTCCGTCAAATCACGATCGCCATGAACGAACCTATAATAATTCGTCAATTGCCACCATAATTCATTGTATAAGTATATGTCAACAAAGTTTTTCACGAATAGCGAAGAAAACACTTTAATCAAAAAGTTTGAAGGGGTTTTTACCTATAATCCCAACATTCAATATTTTGACGCTTTAGTAGGCTACTTCAGGGCATCAGGTTATTTCAGAATCAGACCATTTTTAGACCAAGTTCCAAATATTAGAATATTGGTGGGGATCAACATTGACAAAATGCTTGCTGATGCTCAAAAATCTGGGCTTGATTTTTTTAGCAACTACGAAAGAACAAGAGAAGATTTTATCAGGGAAATTCAAAAAGATATTGCACAAGCCAATTATGACAAAGACACCGAAAACGGTATTTTACAATTCATTGACGATATAATTCAAAATAAAATACAAGTAAAGGCACATCCCGAAAAAAAGATCCACGCCAAAGTTTATATTTTACGTCCTGAACCATTTAATGAACATACACCTGCCACAGCAATAACGGGTTCTTCAAATCTTACGGATGCTGGACTTGGTGGAGGCAATTTTTATAATTATGAGTTCAATGTTCAACTAACAGAATATCCTGATGTTCAATTTGCTACCGCAGAATTTGAAAAGCTTTGGGCTGAATCTGTTGATATATTGCCAGTTGATATTCAGGGCATCAAAAAAGAAACTTATTTGAATGAAGAAACAAGTCCCTTTGAATTATATATAAAATTGCTGAGTGAATATTTTGGCAAAAATATTGATTATGATCCAGACTCAATAGGTGATTTACCTCAAAACTTTAAAAAACTTTCTTATCAAGTTGATGCCGTTAATGAAGGCTTTAATATGCTGCTAAAACACAACGGCTTTATCTTAGCTGATGTTGTGGGATTAGGTAAAACTGTTATTGCAGCAATGGTTGCTAAAAAGTTTTTAATCCAAAATGGTAGAGAGAATACAAAAATATTAGTTGTTTATCCGCCAGCAGTTGAAAAAAACTGGAAAGACACTTTTAAGGATTTTAATCTTGACAAATACACCAAGTTTATCACTAATGGAAGCCTTGAAAAAATATTAACAGAACATCAAGACTATTGGAAAAAAGAAGAGTATGATTTGGTGATAGCTGATGAAGCACACAAGTTTCGTAATCACAAAACAGGTGCTTTTCAAAACTTACAATTAATTTGCAAAAGCCCCAGAGCAAATAATAAGGGTTTAATCAAAGGGAGTCAGAAAAAAGTAATTTTAGTATCTGCAACACCTTTGAATAACAGACCTGATGATATTTTTTATCAAATACAGATGTTTCAGGATGCTAGACAGTCAACACTTCCTATTACAAATTTGACTGCTTTTTTTAGTCCCTTAATGGAGCAATACAAAAGCCTAAAACGCTTTGAAGAATTAGATATAAATAAGCTTAGAGATATTTATGGGAAAATTCGTAAAAATGTAATTGAACCTATTACTATTCGGAGAACACGCACTGACCTAGAAAATATTGCTGAATATAAATTAGACTTAATAGCACAAGAAATCAACTTCCCAAAAGTAGAACCACCTAAAAAAGTGGAATATCTAATGGATGAGAAACTAAATGAATTGTTTCATAAAACAGTTTTTTATCTAATAGATGAATCTCGAATAAAATACAGCCGTTACCAAGCCATTGCCGGATTAAACCCAGAAATTCAAAGCAAGTATTACGAAAACGCAGAAACGGTTTCTAAATCCTTAGCATTTATAATGAAAACTCAGTTGATTAAAAGATTAGAAAGTAGTTTTTATGCCTTTAAAAAATCCCTAAGCAATTTTCAACAAGCCACCGACAGAATGATTGAAATGTTTGCTAATGACAAAATATTTATCGCTCCTGATACTAATGTAAACAAGCTATTAGATAAGGGTTGGAGTGATGAAGAGATTGAGGAAGAAATAGAAAGATTAAGCGCAGACAATCCGAAAAACAAAACTTTTAAAAATGCGGATTTTAAGCCAGATTTTATTGAGAGTTTAGAGAATGATTCTCGACTTTTAAAGGAATTAGTCAAAGGTTGGGATGCTGTTGAGAACGATCCAAAATTGGATGTGTTTATTGCACAATTAAATAAACTATTTCTTAATAAAAAGACTAATTTAGAAGGTAAGTTGGTAATATTTTCTGAGTCAAAAGATACTGTTGACTATTTAGCCGAGGCTTTACAAAAGAGAGGTAGAAAAGATGTGTTGGTAGTTTCGAGTAAAAACAGAAACCAATTGTATGATACGATAGTAACTAACTTTGATGCTAACTGTACGCAAGAAAAACAGGCAAACGATTATAGTATAATCATTACTACTGAAGTTTTGGCAGAAGGAGTAAATTTGCATCGTTCTAATGTAATTATTCACTATGATACACCTTGGAACTCAACTAAACTTATGCAAAGAATTGGGCGTGTGAATCGTATTGGTACTCAAGCAAATGCTATTTATAATTATGTTTTTTATCCTTCGGCACAAGGCGATTCGCAAATTCGGTTAAATAAAACTGCTTTTATGAAAATTCAGGCTTTTCATACCGCATTTGGGGAGGATAATCAAGTGTTTTCAACTGATGAAATTTTAGATGCAGTCAAACTTTTTAGCGGAACTTATAAGGAGGAACAAGACGAACGCTTAAAATTTCTTTACTTTCTACGCAATTTCAGGAAAAACAACAAAACTTGGTTTGATAAAATTAAAAAAATGCCTTTAAAATCAAGGGCGGGAAGAAGTTCAACTAAAATTAAGAAACCTGATTTACAAAATGGCACGGCGGCATTTTTAAAGACAGATAAAAAGTTTGAATTTTATTGGGTGGATAGCAACAATCAACCTAGAGAAATTACACCCATTGAAGCATTTAAGATATTTGAAGCCGATCAAAACGAAAAAAATGCAGAATTAATCGCCAGCCATCACGATCATGTAAACAACGCGATTAAACATTTTGAAACACTGGAATATGAGTTAGTTCAGGCGCAAACAGACCCCGAAGCATTAGGCGGTGTGGCGCAAAATGCAAAAAAATTCCTTTCCACAATTATTAACCATCCCAAAGTAACTGAGAAACAAAGGGACAACATTAAGAAAATTATCAACCTGATTGATATAGGGAAATATACTAATTTGCCTTCGGAGGTTGACAAGCTGCAAAAGAAAAGAGTAAACTTAGATACGGCGATTTTAGAGATCGATCAAATTGCTGAACGATATAGTGTTGATTTCTCGGATGTCCAAAAAGGACAAAAGAGAAAAGTTGAGAAACCAGTTTTAATCATTTCAGAATCTTTTGCATAATTATGACACAACCACAAATTAAAGATATATTCAAGCAACGTTACAATCAAGCCAAATGGAAACAATTTCTAGGCGAAACTTTTGCTAATGCTCAATTATTATCAACTCCCGAAACTCTAACTGGTATTGATGTTAACGTGGCTTCCCAGGCGCAAAAGTTAGGCTATATTCTGTTAGATGAAAATGGCATTGAACGACAAATTGCGGTGTATGAAGTAACGCTGGCACCCGGTATTATCTTAGAACGTAATCGGGTAGGATTAAGAAATTTATTGCGTAAATATTGGAAAAATATTGATGCTGCTTTTATTGTTTATCATCGTCCAGAAAGTGCAAATTGGCGTTTTACTTATGTTTCGGAATTAACGGGCTATGATGCAGAAGGCGAATTTATAAAAATCAAAACTGAACCTAAACGCTACACATATTTATTAGGTGAAGGTGAAAGCATAAGAACGGCTGTTGAACGGTTTGAGCGCATTGTTAAAAAAGGGAGTAAAGCCACTTTAGATGATGTCAAAGAAGCTTTCTCAGTAGAGAAACTTTCTAAGACGTTTTTTGATGAATATAAAAAGCATTATGATATTTTTTGTAAATATATGGTTTCACAACCAGGAATTAGCCAAACGATTTTTAATGGTGACGAAAAAGCTATCCGTGATTTTAATAAGAAATTATTGGGGCGGATTGTGTTTTTATATTTCATCCAGAAAAAAGGCTGGTTGGGTGTGCCCAAAAATGAAAGTTGGGGAAAAGGTGATCGTAACTTCTTAACTAATCACTTTCAAAGTTTTCAACATCCAGAACTTTTTTATCAGGATTTTTTATCGGTTTTATTTTTTGATACCCTCAACACCAAACGCCCGGATGATTTAATTAAATTGGGAGCAGGTGAACCTTGCAGAATCCCTTTTTTGAATGGTGGTTTGTTTGAAGAAGAAAATAAGCATCATCGCCACTTGATTTTTACTGCAAAGTTATTTGAAAATCTTTTTAACTTTTTCGATCAATACAATTTCACCATTTATGAAGATGATCCTAACGATCATACTGTCGCGGTTGATCCTGAAATGTTGGGGCATATTTTTGAGAATTTACTGGAAGATAATAAAGACAAAGGCGCGTATTACACACCGAAAGAGATTGTCCATTATATGTGTCAGGAAAGTTTGATTGAATACTTAACTACTTGGTTTGAAAATCAGGGTTATGATATTATTGGTTATGCCAGTATTGGGAATCCTGAACAACCGGAATTATTTCCGATAAACGAGTTCAGACAAGGACAATTAGAACTAGAAATTGTAGTCACATCCCCATCAAAAAAAATAGACCGGATATTAATTGAGAAGTTGCTTAAAAAGACTTTAGATGATCGGGATCAGAAATTAATAAAACAGTATTCTGCCGAATTTAATAAGGCATTAGATAGGGTAAAAATTTGCGATCCGGCGATTGGTTCGGGGGCTTTTCCGATGGGTTTGTTGCACGAAATATTTACGGCGAAACAAACGCTGCATACTTTTGAATTTGGCAACACAACTAACTTTGATGCTTCGGGTGTGAAGCTAAATATTATCCAAAATAGTATTTATGGTGTAGATATTGAACGCGGTGCTGTGGATATTGCTAGACTACGTTTCTGGCTGAGTTTAATTGTAGATGAACCTGAACCGAAAGCTTTACCTAATCTTGATTATAAGATTGTGGTGGGTAATAGTTTGGTGAGTAAGTTGGGGGATGATATTATTGATATTGATTGGAATATAGATCAAACTGCTCACGGACTTTTTGGACACGATTTAGCAAAACAACAGCGCGTATTGCTAAAGAAAATCAGCCAAGAACAAAAGGAGTTTTTTAGCCCAGATAGTGATAAGAAAAAACTATCTGCTGACATCCGCAATCTAAAAATTGATTTGCTTATCAATCAATTGGAGTTAATGGTTAAAACCCAAGGACAAGAAACTGAACCCAAGGCTTTAAACTTTAAGGATAAAAAGAAATTTGTCAAAGCGACTGAACAGTATTATGAAAGTCTTGGTTGGAAAAACACTATTGCTCAATTAAAGAAACTGAAAACCAAACCAGAATTATCGCTTAATTTCTTTGATTGGAAATTAGATTTTCCAGAGGTAATGAATGAGCAAGTTGTGGAAAATGTGGGTTTTGATATTGTGATTGGAAATCCGCCTTATGTATTCGCTAGAGATAGCAAAAGTAAAGGGATAACTCAAGCTGATAAAGAATATTATCCAAAGCACTATCAAGTCACAGAATATCAACTTAATTTATATCCTTTGTTTATTGAGAAAGGGTACAATCTTTTAAAAAACAAAGGTTTACTTGATTATATAACACCTAATAACTGGTTAACTATTAGTAGCAATAAAAACTTAAGAAAATTTATTTTAGATAATTCTAATATAAAAATAGTTAACTTTTATGCCAAGGTTTTTGAAAGTGCTGATGTAGATAGTTCAATTATACTGTTTGAAAAATCTCAACAGAATAAATCTATTGAATTATTTGAATATACAGATAATTTTTATTCTATTTTTGAAACAAAAACTAATTATTTTTTACAGCAAAAAGATTATATTATTAATATTGAAGCTTTTAAGAATACTGAATCACTTAGTTTATTAGAAAAAATTGAATTACAATCAATTCAACTAAAAACAATTGCTGATGTTAAAGCAGGTTTACAAGCTTATGAAAGAGGAAAAGGGAATCCTCCACAAACAGAAGAAATCAAAGAAAATAGAGTTTATCATAGTACCACTAAAATCAATGATGATTATATTAAATATTTAGATGGTAAAGATGTTTGTCGTTATTATTTAGGCTGGAGTGGCGAATATTTAAAATATGGTGATAACTTAGCTTCTCCAAGAAAAGATTTTTCTTTATTTTCGACTCCTCGAATTTTAGTCAGACAAATACCTTCCCCTTTACCCTATTCTATCAATGCTTGTTTTACTCAAGAAATTATTTTAAATGATAGAAACTCAATGAATATTATTAATCTTCAAGAAAATCCGATGTTAATTTTAGGAATTTTCAACAGTAAATTAATATCTTATTGGTTTGCTCATAAATTTGGTAAACTACAAAGAGGGATATTTCCTCAATTTAAAGTTAATGAATTAGCTACTTTTCCTATTCCAAACAATTTTGGTAATTATAAACAACCAGTCATAAAATTAATAGATGAGATATTAGAAAAAAAGGAAAAAGATGTTAAGGCAGACGTATCAGAAATAGATCAACAAATAGACAATTTAGTTTACAAACTTTACGAACTAACATATCAAGAAGTAAAAGTAATAGATCCTGAATTTGCATTAACTGAACAAGAATATGATGCCATCAAAGTAGAATAAAATAGCCCCCGTATTTTGCCAGCGCCTTTAAAAACTGCACAAACAATTCCCTGTCCCTGAACCAGCAACGGGCTAGAAAACAGAAACAGGAAAAGTCAATTAATTATGGCGTTGAATATATCGCTAATTAGGTTTTCCTGATTTAGCTTTAATAACTCCTTGGGGTCGATCGAGTAACTTTAACAGTTCAAACCAGACTAAGCTAATCGCTCCACCTCCCAAACAAATTGCCAAGTCGATCGGATGCAGCAAAGAGAAGCTAAACAATTGACGCAAGAAGGGGACATACAGCACCAATACAAGGAAGAGCAAGCCACCACCAATCACCCACCACAGGGCAGCATTGGGGGATTGCAGTATTTTTAAGCTGAGGCGCGAGGTCGAACTTTCGCTCAAAATCAGTCCTAAATTTGCCAAAATCAACGTCGTAAATGTTAACGCACGAGCATCAAGTTCGCCTTGTCTGCGATATAGCGAGATCATAAATATCGCGAGAACGATCGCTAAAATCACCACACCTTGTAGCACCGCCAATCCCACAGTTTTCCTGCCAAATAAGGGTTCTTTGGAGTTGCGGGGAGGACGCTGCATCACCGTTGCTTCTGCGGGTTCGGCTTCTAACACAATCGAGCAAGCTGGATCGATAATCAAATGTAGAAATGCAACGTGAACGGGAAGTAATACTAACGGCAACTTAAACAACACTGGAATTAAAGACATCCCTGCGATCGGAATATGAATCGCTAGAAGATATGCCATTGCTTTACGGAGATTATCAAAAATTCGCCGTCCAAGTTTGACCGCTTGCACGATGGATGAAAAATCATCATCTAATAACACTAACGCCGCCGATTCACGGGCAACATCCGTGCCTCGCTGACCCATTGCAATCCCAATTTGGGCAGATTTTAAGGCAGGGGCATCATTCACGCCATCCCCCGTCATTGCAACGATTTCACCCTTGGATTTCAAAGCATTAACTATCCGCAATTTTTGTTCGGGAACGGCTCTTGCAAAGATATTTGTACTTTGAATACGCTGCTGAAGTTCATCGTCACTCATGCGATCTAATTCTGCTCCAGTTACGATCGCTCCCATTTGCATCAATCCAACTTGACGAGCAATGGTTTGAGCAGTTTCTGGATAATCACCCGTAATCATCACTACTCGAATCCCAGCGGTATAACATTCTTTAATCGCCGCCGCAACGGTTGGACGCACTGGATCGGACAGTCCAACTAATCCTAGAAATTGAAAAGGAAAATCATGTTGTTTATCTGGTAAACTATCAAGATTGAGAGACGGATGAGGTGGTAAAAATGGGGGTGGTGCACCAATAAGAGGCGCTTTAGCAACACCTAATACCCGCAATCCTTGCTCTGCCATTTTACTGATTTGCGCGGCTAGAATTTGCTGCTGTTCGGGCGTGAAATGACAGAGATCCGCGATCGCTTCTGGTGCTCCTTTCGCAGCAATTTCATACTGCTTGCTATCGGCTGACTGCCAAACGTGAGACATTGCTAATAGCTCCGGTGAGAGCGGATATTCTCGTAACAGTTTCCAATCGTTGTGCAGATGTTCGGTATCCGCGAGATAGCGATCGCCCAATTGCTTAAACGCTTTCTCCATCGGATCAAACGGATCTCTTTGGCTTGCTAGAATACAGAACTCGACTAATTCATGCACCGATTCGGGAAGCGGTTCTTTTGAATGTAATTCTAAATTATATGGCTGAGGATTTTCTGACTGGTTATATGCAAATAGTTGTTGCACAGCCATAATATTCTGAGTCAAAGTCCCGGTTTTATCCACACACAAAACCGTTGCAGAACCCAAAGTTTCAACCGCAGAAGTGCGACGAGCTAAGACATGATTTTGAGAAATGCGCCAAGCTCCTAATGCTAAGAAGATTGTCACAACAACCGGAAATTCGTTCGGCAAAATTGCCATCGCCAATGTAATGCCCGCGAGAATTCCTTTGAGCCAATCTCCTCGCATGAGTCCATAAATCACCACAATCACTACACACAGCAATAAAGCGATGCCAAACAAACGACTCACTAACCGATTCATTTCCTGTTGCAAAGGTGTCGGTTCTGGCTGCACTTTTTGTAATGCTTTGCCAATCTTGCCCATCTCTGTTTGAGCGCCGATCGCTTGGACTTTAGCTATTCCCTGTCCCTGCACAACTAAGGTGCCAGAAAACACAAATGGTAACTCATCTCCCCCCGGACGGGCCATCTCTACGCTACCCACAGCGGCAACTTTACGAACTGGTAAAGATTCCCCGGTTAATAATGATTCATCGGTGGAGAGATTGGAGCAAGAAAGCACGATTGCATCCGCAGGAATGCGATCGCCTTCTGCTAGCACTAAAATATCTTCCCGGACGACTTCTCGCCCTGCAATCCGTTTTCGCTCCCCATCCCGAATCACTAAGGCGCGAGGACTGGAAAGATCGCGCAAGGCTTCTAGGGCGTGTTCGGTTTTGCCTTCCTGGTAGAGGCTAATTCCGGCGATCAAAAAGACGAATCCTAACAAAATCAGGGCTTCTTGTAGGTCGCCTAAAATCCAATAAATGACACCACCACCGACTAGCAAGAGAAAGATTGGATCTTGAACGATCTCCCAGGCGATCGAGAACAGATTGCGCGATTGTGCTGAGGGAAGTTCATTGTAGCCTTCGTCTTTGAGCCGGGCGATCGCGTCTTGTTCAGATAAGCCAGTTACGGTATTGATATCGACTGGTGAAACCATAATTTGTTTTTTGATAACT
Source organism: Microcoleus sp. (assembly GCA_042408215.1). Lineage (GTDB taxonomy): Bacteria > Cyanobacteriota > Cyanobacteriia > Cyanobacteriales > Microcoleaceae > Microcoleus. Next base: position 59,314 of record JAYFMW010000008.1, read on the forward strand.
TTTTTTGATAACATTGATAGAATCAAGGAAATCGGATCAGGCATCAATCAAAACAGTAATTCAATACTAACATGACGCATGGCCTATGCAACAGATATACCAGACTTTTTCAAGTCAGGTATTCTGTGGGTTTCAGTTGTTTTTCGAGATGAGGGAGGTGAAATTGAGGAAACATTATTGTATAGATGGAAATACTTAACAATTTTGACCCCATCTTTTTTAGATAAAGTTGCGTAAATCCGCCATAGATCAGGCTTTTGACGGGGTTCTCATCCGTCAAATACCTCTTGCATAAATACTTACAGCGGTTTCCGCTGTTATGAGGTACACCAACTTATCGATCAACCCTCGTAGGGACACGGCTCTTGGACATAGGTGTCAACTTAAGGTCAAACCCAGTCAGAGACTGTTGTTTGACTATTAAATCTAGATCCCCCCGCATTCTTGCCCCCTACTCAACCCCTACTCCCCTTAAGAAGGGGGGGACAAGAGTCTTCTCAAAGTCACCCCCTACTCCCCTTCTTAAGGGGGATTTAGGGGGATCTAGACTTAGGTAAAAGCGAGAGATACCAAGGGTTTCAGGCTTAAGTTGACACCAATGGGCTCGCTTGAGTGTCCCTACCGTACTTCATAAGTGTGGAATCTGCTGTAAATTGTCATGTTGAGCGCAGTCAAAAATAGGCGCGTGATTCTTCACTCCAGGAGCCTTTCGTTCAGAATGACATTCCTCATTTTGGGACTTTTGCAAGCGGTATATTGATTTGAGCCTCAGTGGATTCCTTTTTAGAAGTAGGCAGCCTATGAAACCACATAGAAATTCCAGTAAAAAGTAAGATGAACAAGCCGATCGCATTCAGGAAGGGATAAATGACTTCTAGATTAAGTGCTCCCAACTGTCCCTTGTGCCAATGTAATAACCATTTAAACCCATCTTCTTTGCCTGCCAAATCAACTATCTGATAAACCGTTCCTGTCAGGGTTGTCAGCAATAGAGGTAACAACATAATGGGAGCAAGTGTGCGATGAAGATGGCTAATATTTTGAAAATAGTGGTCGTGCTTTTTGGCGGTTGTCATCAAATAAGTTCCTTGATGTATGGGTCGATCAAAAATTAGTTCAGTAGTTCTTTTTGAGGAAGGTGGAATTAAATAGAAGATGACTGTAGAGTGGGCCATGCCCACCCTAGGGTTTAATCTTCACCAGGCCCTGAGTTTGTTGCCTTTATTGCAATTTATCCGCTGTCAACTAACTCCCCGACAAGCTTGGTTGAATCGTGTCTTGCTTCTCCATAGTTTCCGCAGCAGTTTCAGCATCTCGTCTGGTGCAAATCGCTTCCAAGGTTGCTTTTTCAGCTTCTTCCATCGCCGCCATTGCTAATAAAATCGCTGTATTTGCATAGTCTTCAGCTTGCTCTGCCCGATGTTCGAGTTTCGTGAGTTCGCGACTCGCTTTCCATTCCTCGATATTCGATTTAACCTCAGATTCTTTTTCTTCAAATTGAGTTTTGAGCTTGGCTCGGTACTCATCGAATTCTTGTTTCTTAGCCTCTAGCTTTGTCTTCACTTCGTCGAGTTTCGATTGAATCTCAGCTTGAGTTTTCTTCGGCGCAGATTGAATGCTTTCCTTCAGAGATTTTGCTCGGTCTTCAACTGCTTCTAAATTGTCATGAAGTTGTTTGGTGAAGTTGTCAATTGCAATACCCATGATGATGCCTCTAGTATGTTGAGTTTCTAAAATTTGTCGAGAGTGTTATTAAATGACCAGCCAGCTATAACAGTCGTTGTTGTCAATGACCTCGTTGACTTTACTGGTGAAAAATGAAATAACTCCTTTATGATTTCATGATGCGGAGTTATTGCCATCTATCTTAGGTTTAAGATGTGAATATCTTGAGAGGTAGATCTACCAGTCGCCCCTGTTAGGACATGGATGATAGCTTCCACCCTTAATAGTTAAGCATCTTGACGAATGACTCCTGGTGCATCGCAAAAATAGTGTGAACGAGTAACCATGACCCAATAATCGTTACCAATGCCAGAATTACCTGGGGAATCACTACACTGATCTCCTTTTCCAGTAATTTTTATTCTCCTTCTTCTTGGTTGGAAGTATCTTCTGGAAACCGAGTAGAATCCTCCGGTGGTTGAGATGAGGCCATGCGTTCCTGCTCCTGGGATACCCATTCCCATGCAATCAAACAACCTAGGGTTAAACCTGCTAGCATTAGTGCCAATGTCCATGAGAACTGACTGGGAAATTGGCGATCGATCCAGATTCCTAGCGCCATTCCTAACAAAGTTGGTACGACGACTGACCAACCGACTAAGCCGGCGAAACCTAAACCAAACCAAACACCGCCATAGGGTTTTGTTTGGCGAGCATAAAGCTTGCGTCGTTCTTTATTGCCGATCGCCTTGGTGAAGGTATACCAAGGCGATCGCGACTTACGCGAGTGAGGATCTGGGGTGTTCATAGATATTCTCCTAACTCGATAAAGCGCCGAATCGTGCTGACTTCTAGCTTTGCTAAGACTGAACGTGCTGTTGTTTCCCGTTCATCAATTAAGCGAAACTGTTGCTCAACGGTTTGTCTCAACATTCCCAAATCGCCACCTTTGACAGCGTGTTGGGTTGCGACTGTTACCCGATCGCCATGTTTGATCAAAATCCCTTGATCGATCGCTAAAAATTCTTCTTGTCCTTGTGGCGAGACAAAGGATAACAGACTTGGTATGAGCGTCGCGACAAAATCTAAATGACGAGGAAGCAAGCAAAACATCCCATTCTCCGCTTCCGCAATTACTTTGAGCGCGCCTGTTTCGAGCATGATTTTAGTGGGCAAAACAACTTTGAGCCGCATTTCTGAACGCATTTCTGATTGCGAAGAAGTCATGATTTTGTCTCCATGTTTCAGAGTTTAGATCCCCCTAAATCCCCCTTAAAAAGGGGGACTTAATCAATTCTCCCCCTTTTTTAAGGGAGTAGGGTGTGAGTAGGGTGTGAGTAGGGGTTGAGTAGGGGGAAAGCTAGGGGGGGATCTCTTCAGCTTCATCAATTGTGCCGATCATGTAGAGCGATCGCTCTGGGGCATCGGAAAACTCGTCATTAAGAATACGATCGCAGCCTGCGATGGTATCGCTCAATTCTACTACTTTCCCGATCAAACCTGTAAACTGGGTAGTCGAAAAGAAAGGTTGAGTGAGAAAACGTTCTAAACGTCGCGCTCGATAAACGACTTTGCGATCGCCGATCGATAATTCTTCTAAGCCCAACATCGCGATGATATCTTTGAGTTCTTCATAGTTAGCAAGGGTTTGGCGTACTGCTTGAGCAACCTGATAATGGCGATCGCCAACGATATGAGGCATCAACATTTTAGAATTCGATTGCAGCAAATCCACGGCGGGATAGAAGCCTTCACTCGACCGTTTGCGTGACAATACAATCGAAGCGGACAGATGCGAAAACGCATGGACAGCCGAGGGATCGGTAAAGTCATCGGCGGGTACATAAATCGCTTGAATGGAAGTAATCGCCCCCGCCGATGTATTACAAATACGCTCTTCTAGTTGCGCGAGTTCGGTGGCGAGAGTTGGTTGATAGCCTACCCGCGAAGGTAGTTGTCCCATCAGCCCCGACACTTCTGCACCTGCTTGAATAAAGCGAAAGATATTATCGATCAACAGCAATACATCTTGTTGGGTGCGATCGCGAAAATATTCTGCCATTGTCAATGCTGCATGACCGACCCGAAATCTGGCTCCCGGCGGTTCATTCATCTGTCCAAAAACCAAGACAGTGTTTTGGAGAACACCCGTTGCTTCCATTTCTTGATATAGATCGAGCGCCTCGCGACAGCGTTCGCCAATCCCACAAAATAAACTCACGCCTTGGTGCTGCTTGACCATGTTATGAATCATTTCTGTGATTAGCACGGTTTTACCAACACCTGCACCACCAAGCAAACCCGCTTTACCGCCACGTTCCAACGGTGCTAGCAGATCGATCGCCTTGATGCCAGTTTTGAGGATTTCGGCTTTGGTGACGCGCTCTGACAAGGCGATCGGCGTGGCATGGATCGATCGCCATTCGCCGCCTGAAATAGATGCTTTACCATCGATCGCTTCACCAAATAGGTTTAACATTCTCCCTAGGAGGCGATCGCCTACTGGAACTTGCAACGGGTGCTGCGTATCAATCACAATCTCGCCGCGTGCCAAACCAGCGGTTGGTGCAAGGGCGACACCCCGCACCACCTGAGCGCTGAGATGGGAAACCACCTCGATCGCAATATTTCCTGTTTTTCCTGTTTGCAACTGGCTATAGAGCTCTGGCAACCGTTTGGGGAAATGGATATCGATGATGCTGCTACGCACAGAGAGAACAGAACCAAGATTTTGCTCTTGGGAATGATTTGAGAGGGAAGATGATTTAATGCTTTGATTTCCATTCATCTGATGTCACACTCGTTTAGTTCCAATGGTGTCAAGGAATTAGGAATTGAGAATTACGAATTAGGAATTGATAAATTTAAACCTCGTAATTCGTCATGGGTAATTCGTAATTTAAAAAACCTCGTAATTCGTCATGGGTAATTCTTCATGGTAATTCGTAATTTAAAAAACCTCGCAATTTGCAATTCCTAATTTAAACAACCTCGCAATTCGTAATTTGTCATGGGTAATTTTTCATGGTAATTCGTAATTTAAAAAACTTCGCAATTCGCAATTCAAAATTCGTAATTCGCAATTCAAAATTCGTAATTCAAAATTCGTAATTCGTAATTCAAAATTCGTAATTCGTACCTCTGAGATACTATACCGATTAATTTTACATCCGATTTTGGCGATCGCAGAACGTTTGAGAAGTCCTACCTTTGCATCAACTCAAAGCCTGAAATAATTTCTAGCAATTCACCTGTAATTGCAGATTGGCGTTCTTGTTGAAAACGACCATTAAATTCTGTGAGCCGATCTTCAATGTTTTTTTCAGCAACTTGCATAGAAGCAAGACGGCTAGCATTTTCGCTCGCAAGAGACTCACCAAACGCCCGATAGAGCGAAATAAAGAAATATTGTCGCAATAGAGACGCAACCAAAGCATCGCTCGGCATCGTAAAAGTCGGTAGAGTCCGCGATTGCCATGTTTGGCTTTCGATATATTGCAGCCAAGCGCGATCGAGCGGCAATAATTGCAGCTTGTACGGCTCATAAAACGTATTGGAATGTAAGTGGTTGTAGAACAAGAGGATGCGCGCAACTTGCTGGCGATCGCGCCACGTAGCAATATGCAACAAAATTTCTTGCACCATTGACGTGATCCCCGCTAGGGAACTTGGCATGGCGAAAGTCTGCTCGATCCCATAGCCTGCGGTTTCTAAATGGGTGATCGGTCTTGAGCCGATCGCGAAAATCGCAAGTTGTTCTTGTGCGATGTTCAACTTCTCTAATTCGGCGATCGCATAGCGGCTAATCTGTTCATTAAATTGACCACACATTCCTTGCTCAGAGCCAAAGATCATCACGCCGCAACGACCAACACAGCAGGTCAAAAGGGCGCGTGGGTAACAGGCGGGGCGATCGCCATTAGTATGTGTGGGCGCCATTGCAACGTGCAGAGCCATTTCGATGGTACGGTTATATTCAGCAAGGGAAGCCACCGCCTGTTCGTATTGATGGATATTTACCGCCGCTAATACTTTCATCATTTTCACTACGGCTCGCAGCTCTTCGGCAGTGTGGATTTGGCGTTGGAGAAACTCAAGAGATGACATAGTTAAGCCCCTTCTTTTAGAACTATGGCGATCGCAGTTTCGGCAATCTTGAGTAGAGCCTCTCGATCGGCATCAGTCAATACAGATCCGCTTTCGATTTGCAGGCTCATATCGGGTAACTGAGTGGTCACTGAGCTCCGTCGAAGTGCGGATATGGCTTGGGCGATCGCTTGCTCGGCAATGGCAATTTTGGCGATCGGGACGCGATCGAATAAACCTGCTGTCACCGAAAGCAACACCGCGATTTGCACAGCCGCCGCCATTGGTACATATTGCTTTTGTTTGAGAATTTCACGCACCCTTCGCCCACGTTCTAACGTGAGACGAGTCGATTCTTCTAAGCGCGTACCAAAGCGAGAGAAAGCCTCCAGTTCTTCAAATTGAGAATAGGAAAGACGCAAATCTCCAGAAACAGAACGATAGGCTGGGAGTTGAGTTTTGCCACCAACTCGTGAAACCGATTTACCGATTTCGATCGCCGGTAATACTCCCTTTTGAAAGAGAACTGGCGAAAGATAAATCTGTCCATCGGTAATCGAAATTAGATTAGTTGGAATATAAGCAGCCATGTTTTGCGCTTCTGTTTCGAGGATCGGCAATGAAGTTAAGGAACCACCACCACGTTCAGCATTGAGATGGGTAGAACGTTCGAGTAAGCGCGAGTGAATGTAAAAAATATCCCCAGGGTAAGCTTCGCGTCCGGGAGGGCGGCGCATTAAGAGCGATAGTTCTCGATAGGCGCGAGCATGATTAGTCAGGTCATCGTAAACAATTAGTACATCGCGCCCTTGATCTGTAAAATATTCTGCCATTGCAGTCGCGGCATAGGGCGCGACAAACTGTAATCCTGGTGGTTCTTCTCCTGCTGCCATTACGACCGTTGTATAGGCCATTGCGCCCTGTTCATAGAGGTCGGCAATCAGCTTGGCAACAGCGGCACTGCGCTGTCCGATCGCACAATAGATACAGAGAATATTTTTGCCTTTTTGATTGATGATTGTATCGAGGGCGAGAGCGCTTTTACCTGTTTGGCGATCGCCTAAAATCAATTCTCTCTGTCCGCGTCCAATCGGAATCAGGGCATCGATCGCTTTGATCCCCGTTTGCAAAGGCACATTCACGGGCGATCGATCCATGATTGGAGGAGCATCACGTTCAGCGGGACGGCGCCCTGAAGTTCGCACCGCGCCTTTACCGTCGAGGGGACGACCGAGGGGATCGATCACTCTTCCTAATAGGGTTTCACCCACGGGGACATCGAGAACTTTGCCAGTGCGCCGCACTTCCGTACCTGACTGAAGTTTATCGCTAGAATCGAGCAGAATTACCCCAACTTCGTCGGGATCGAGGTTAAACACCATCCCCAGACTGCCGCCAGCAAAACGGACAATTTCTTCTGACTGCACATGAGGCAAACCAACGATTCTAGCAATTCCTTGCCCAATTGATTGCACAATCCCGATCTCTTGCGATCGCAATTTCGCTTGATGGCGATCGAGAACGCGATCGTAGAGTGCAAAAGTATCTTGTAAAACTGTCTGTAAAGCTTCTTCTGTTTGGTGCATCATGCTTCCTCATAATATCAATTCCGGTTGCACCGGAATGATTGTTTACGGTTTACCGTTGACTGTTAACTGTTAACTGTTTACGGTTGACTGTTAACAGTTAACAGTTAACAGTTAACTGTTAACTCAAATTTACTATTCCGATGCTAACGGATTTGATCTAATTTGTCGAAGTCAACATTAGTTCTAAACCGTGACCGATTCTTCTGCAAAAACCGTAACTAAATTCTCGGTAATTGTATCTAAGTAAGCATCCATACTCCACGCTAGTTTATAGCCAGTGCCGCGCAATTCAATTCCACAAATTAGATTGGATTGGATTTCACAAGTCAGCGCGATTTTACCTGAACCCACCGCGCTGAAGTAATCTTGCAAAACCCTAGCGATCGCTTCACAAATATCCGTCGGTAGCGTGAACGTACTCACCAACGTCAACGGAATGCTATCTGTTGTCGAAGCAGTTAACGTCGTCACCAATTCAGCACGCTCTGCTTCAGTTAGAGCGCGTAACCTCTGCAAAAATATCCTTGCAATCTGCGTTTCTAATTCCGACTCTGCCAAGTCAGTCAACACTCGCCGCACAGTTGTCTGTAATTGCTGGATGGTGCGATAGGATACCTCCCGCAAAAAAGCATCTCTCTGACGTTGGAGAATGGATTGCCATTGCGATCGCTCTGTCGCCACAGACTCCTGTATTTCTTTTAATAAGCGTTGGCGAGTTTGCTCCGCTTCTAGTTTAGCTTGGGTGAGCAATTCTGTCTGTTGATCTGCCAAATTCTGCTGCATTTCCTGATAACGCTCGACCTCCTCTTGTGCTTCTTTTTTTTGTTGAGATGCTGACAACAACCGATCGCCGATCGTCTTTTCGCGGCGTTCCATTGCCTGGGTAATCGGTTTATAGAGCAGGCGTTGCAGCACAAAAATCAACACAAAAAAGTTGACTATTTGCGCGAAGAAAGTAAACCAGTTAATCTCCACCTCATCAGCCTCCTACTTTGGCGACTGCACCGATCGCATAGTTCCAAAATGGATTAGCAAATAGCAGAATTAGCGAGATCACAAAGCAATAAATTGCCACGGATTCGATAAAGGCTAAGCCCACAAATAAGGTGCGGGTAATCGTATTTGCTTCGTCGGGCTGTTGGGCGATCGCGCTGAGAGCTTGAGCAACGGCTTTACCTTCACCGAGAGATGGGGCGATCGAGCCGATCGCCATTGTCAGACCCGCCGTTAAGATTGACACAGTGCCAATAATTCCAATTAAAAGTGATAGAGATTCATTCTGAGCCATGATGTTCGTTACTCGCAGAACCAATATAAACAACTGCTAAAATTGCGAAAATATATGCCTGAATTAAGCCGGTCAACAAGCCTAAAGCCTGCATAATGATGGGAAAAAAGAAGGGCGCGATCGAGATTAAAATTGCACCGATCATTCCTTCACTCATCACATTACCAAACAATCGCACTGCTAGAGCTAAAGTCCGCGAGAGTTCGCTGATTATATGAAAGGGTAATAAGATCGGACTTGGTTCTAGGTAATGGCGGAGGTATTTCCAGATTCCTTGCTGACGAATACCAAAAACGGGAACAGCAAAAAATACGGATACCGCGAGGGCGGCAGTGGTGGAAAGTGAGCCAGTGGGCGGGTGATAGCCAGGGACGATCGCTAAGAGATTGGAGGTAGCAATAAAAATAAACAGGGTTCCCACAAAGGGCAAATAGCGATCGGGATTTTGTCCACTGGTTTGCTGAATCTGCTCGCGTAAACTGACAACCAAAACTTCCAGCAGGTTTTGCCAATGGGATAACTGCGGGTCAGTCGAGAGTTGGCGCGTCACCAGCCAAGCGCCCACCCCTAATAGTAGCACGATCATCCATGTGAAGACCAAAGTGGCGTTAATCGTCACGAATTCCCACTGCCAATAGACGATCGCATCTGAACTAATATGCATTGAGTCTCCTGGGTAATTTCTGCTGCAACTTGTTAATCATGCGATTGCGTACCCAAATGAAGGCGCCTACGCCAACGAGCAGATGCCAAATTGCGTATTCTTGGGCGATCGCTAGCACCAAGGCAAATCCGGCGATCGCGATCGCTAGTCGCCCAAAAAAGCTGCCAAACGTTAACAGAATCGGGTTTTGGGCTGTAGGCAATTTTTGCACCGTCATCCACAAGCCACGAAAGTAGAGATTTCCCAGCAAAATTCCTAATATGAAAGTGACAGGTAAAAAGAAGAGGCTGTTCATGCTAAATCTCCTAATATTAAGCTCCATTTTAGTATTGATTCCTGAAAAAGCCACACTTCGACTACACTCAGTACACCGCTTTTTAAACACAAGAGAAACATTAACCAAACTAATCAGCACAGGAACTTCTACTAAAGGGCTAATCACGGCTGCAAACCCTGGGAAGCGAGTTAATGCCAAATAAGGCGATCGCCACAGCAATTCCTAACTCAAAGTTATTATTGGCAGTCAAAGCTAGAGTGGCGGTTTTTGCATAGCCTGCTTTAGCACGCCATCCCATGTAAAAGCTGACAAAAAACATCACCACAAAGTAGATAGTCAAGGGCATTGCAATCCTCACCACATCCCTAGGAATTTGGACGCTCAGATAGCCCTTCCAACTAAACATGACAAGGATCGTAAACACCCAGGCGATCGGCGTGATTGGGCTGATTTTAGCGGTAAGAGGGGCGCTTTTTGCGCCGCCCCTCCTACCCTCTTTACAGCAGCAGCGTATTGAATATATAGCCAACGCTGATAATGCCAACGGTCATTAACCCAACAAATACGGCTAATAGTTGAGGTTTCAAAACTTTTTTAAGAATCACTATTTCAGGCAGAGATAGTGCTGTTACTGCCATTGTGAAGGCTAAAACTGTACCCATTGGCATTCCTTTATTTACTAAAGCTTCGGTAATCGGCATTACACCCGCAATGTTCGCATAGAGTGGCACGCCCAAGATTACGGCGATCGGGACAGCAAAAGGATTATTCGCGCCTGCATATTTGATAATGAAATCTGTCGGCACATAACCATGAATAAGAGCCCCGATCGCAATACCACCCACGACATAGAGCCACACCGATCGCACAATGGAGCTCGATTGGAACCTTCCTTGCTCAAATCTTTGACTCCAAGTCAGTGCCACAGGTTCTAGGTTGTCTTCATCTTCTAGAGGCATTGCTTGACGAGATTTTTGCAGTTCCCAAACAAATGGTTCTACCCATTTTTCTAGTTTTAGTAATCCGATGATGTATCCAGAGGCGATCGCCAAACCCACACCAAAACCGATATAGATCAGCGTCACTTTCAACCCAAACAATCCCCACAAAAGGATAACAGCAACTTCATTTACCATTGGCGCTGCCATCAGATAGGAAAAGGTCACGCCTAAAGGCACACCTGCTTCTAAAAATCCGATGAATAAAGGAACCGCAGAGCAAGAACAGAATGGCGTGACGATTCCTACCATTGCAGCCAAAATATTTCCCGCAAAAGTGCGTTTTCCTTCTAGCAAAGAGCGAACGCGCTCTGGTTCTAAAAAGCTCTGAAATGTCCCAACAATAAAGCTAATTACAATTAGTAATGTTAAGACTTTTGGCACATCGTAAAGAAAGAAGTGCAGACTCGATCCTAAATGCGATGAAATCGACAAGCCCAAGAGTTGGGTGACAATCTGGGTTGCCAACCAATCAAAAGGATAAAATGGATCGAACATAACTTTGCCTCTTTAACGCTGCAATAAGGGCTGAATTTGTTCTGGACTGAGCACTTGACCTTTGCTGACGACTTTGCCATTGATTGTCATGGCGGGAGTAGACATCACACCTCGTTTAGCGATTTCGATGGGGTCGGTAATGTGCAGAATTTCAGCATTTAAATTGAGATTAGTTACAGCTTGTTTGGCATTTGCTTCTAGCTGTTGGCACTTTTTGCAGCCTGTACCCAAAATTTCAATCTCGATCGCATTCATGGCATAACTCCTTTTTTGTATTCTCTAATTCAGTTCAGCTAATGTCTAGATTCTCTAGACCTTTTTCTCAAAGTAAGTATGAGCAAAACTTCCAAGAGGACAGTTAGGCTTCTGGTCAATTCCCAAAGTCTGAAATTGCTCAAGATATTGCGCCTCTGTCCAGCCTTCTTGTTCGGCCAATACCAATAAGATAAATACGCCCGCCCGCAATCCAGAGGCACAGCGAGTATAAATCGGCTGGGGGGATGCTTTCACCGCTTGCTTGAAGGCTTCTAGTGTTTCGACGGTCAAGTTTTTGGGTGAAACGGGAACACTGACATATTCCAAAGCCTGTTCTTTCACCATTGACGCATCAAGCTGATTTCCCTCAGCAGCAGGACACAAATCAATGACAGTCTTATAGCCTTTTTGGGCAATTTCTTGCAAGGCTTCAGAATCAGCAAGAGAACCAATGGCGGGGGTATTGGTGATGGTTTTGAACATAATGACGCACTCAATAGATGATAATCTTGGTTGATTCAAATATAAACCCTATACCCATGTATAATGTCAAGGGGTTTTTCAAAATATCTGGTTTTTGATTTTGACGATCTTTAAGTAGGGTTTTTTATTGTTCTGTGTCAAGGACGAGGCATTGATAAGCTGGATCGGGATGGTCAAAGTTGGTTTTGCATTGCTCGACTAAAGGTACTAGCTCATCATGGAGCGATCGCAATTGGTCGATATTTTCCTCAATTGCCTTAACTTTTTTGCTGAGTCTTTCATAAACAGCTTTACAGGTGAGTAGTTTCCGACACTTTTTTGCTAACAAACGCTAACAAACGTATAAGTTAAGAGAATCTCTAAACAAAGGCGTGTCAACCAATGCCTCGCCCGTGAAAATCCCGCGAGCACCATTTAGATCCCGATCCATCTTCAACCCGGTGGCTGCGGACTTAATAGTTCTAGCGCCACCTAGATTTTTAACGATTTCGCCCGTCCACGACACAGTTTTCGATGTGTAAGCTTCGTTGCAGTCAATCACGAGTTTTGAATTTTCCCAAGCTTTCCACTTAAGAAAAATCTTAAATTCGTAATGGCTTAGAGTCAACATTTGTCTCACCGTTTTGTTTCTCAACTTACGGCGTGACTTCGACACCATTTGAGAACTCTCGAATGTAGGCAACAGGATTACATCAAAATTATCAACTAAAAACTTAGCTACTTTGTGATGTAACTCCTTGACCAGGCTCTTGATTTTGCAACGAAGCCTACTGACTGCTTTCTTGAATCTTTTTTTCTGCCGGCTGGGGGCTTTAGAGATTTTCGATACCAATTTGTCCAACCGGAAACACAATTTCTGGATGTGCAAATTAGAATCATTTCCGAGCCAACCATAGGAGCCTTCAGAAAAAAACGTCAGGAACGTGCGGACACCGGGATCTAGGGCAACTAGACGACCTTGGTTATCGGTCTTAACTTGTTGCACTTCTTCAGAAACAACTAGGTAATATTCGCCGTAAGTGAGAGTCAATCTACCGTCACTAAAATTTGCAGGCAAGGCTTCTGTTAACTGAAATTTACCTAAAATCGAATGATAGACACCGCAGTCTTTTATAGCCGACTTTGGCACATAAATAGATTGTTTGGTGTCTTTTTTGCTGCGAAATTTGCATTTACGAAGTTGACTATCTTTCTTGAAGCCTTGCTTAGCTGCTTTGACTGCTGAGCAAGCATCTTTGATGGCAATCGACTTGATTTGGAAAGGTACAGGTTTTGCCCATTCTGGCAAACTGTTGAGTATTCCAGTTTTGAGCGTCATCCAGTTAGCTTTTGTGCCTAGTTCTTGGAGGTATTTGATGGTCGCGTTGTAGACAAAACGACTCACTCCAAACTACTGCTTGATTAAAGCTTTTTGTTGAGGATTTAGGAATAGACGGATCTTCCTTGATTTTCTTGCTGTAACTTCTGAGCCCGTGCATTCTGCAACGGTCGCCGTGAAGGATGGCAAGAAGATCGCTTGTGAGTTCGGTTTCCGGGCAGTGAACAGTTCGGTCGAGAACCATGATTTGTCCACCGTTTTGCCAGGCCATGAACTCGAATAGTTCAAATCCGAATCGACACAATCTGTCGCGACAACAACAACAACCGTGAGCTGTTCGCCGCGCATAAATCTGACCAGTAAGGCTTGCAATCCTTTTCGCTTAAAGTTGAGTCCCGACCCGATATCTTGGGTGATTTCGGCGTCGGGGTATTGCTGTCGCATGAAGTCAACTTGTCTAGCAAGGTCGTCTCGCTGCTTGGGAGAACTGACGCGACAGTAGCAAACAATGGTAGTTCCAATTGCACCGCGCTGGTAGGACTCGACATCGTAGAGTCGTTGCCCTGCTTCGTTTTTGATGCTTTTGATCTTCCCTTCGTCTGCATATTTTCTCAAGGTATGTGGATGCAATCCCAGAAATTCGACTGCTTTTCTGAGTGGGACGTATGCCATGCAGCCAATAGTAGCATATGTTAGTAAAAATTAGCAAATACTTTACTGTGCGTCAACCTCAAACCTAGCGAAGTTTATCGCTTTGTGTTGAGTCAAGATTCACGGTGGTTAAAACCACCCGCGTCGTTTCCCTCTCAGGTCTAAAGACTCGCTCGTTTCCCACTTACCGAACTTTTTTATGAAGACTTCCTTGGATTGTATTCCCTGTCTTTTGCGTCAATCCCTAGATGCCGCTAGGTTAGTTTCGCCCGATCCCTCTGTCCATGAGCGGGTTATTCGAGATGTTCTGCATTGGACAGGGGAAATGGACTTAAACCAATCACCGCCTGCGATCGCCCAACGCATCCATCGGCGGTTACCAAAAGTTTGGGTCTAAAGCCCCGTCCTTCTAGGACGGCTTTAATTTCTATAAAGTGTAAATAATTATTAAACCTACGCACTTTTTAAACACAGTGATTTGTAAAAATGATAGAATAATGGCATGATTGTACTAGAGTTTAAGTGAAAGAGCAAAGCGCAGCAAGATCGGATTATCGACGAAATGATCCGCACAGCTCAATTTGTCCGAAACAAAACTCTTAGATATTGGATTGATCATCAAGGAGTTAAGTTGGTCGATCTATACAAACAATGCGCCATCATGGCTAAAGAGTTTGAATGGGCAGGAAAACTTAACTCGATGGCACGTCAAGCTTCGGCGGAACGTGCCATTTTTGCTATCCAACGTTTTTTCTCGAATTGCAAAGCTAAGAAGCCAGGAAAAAAGGGATATCCACAATTTAAAAAGCAAACTCGTTCCGTAGAATATAAGACATCAGGATGGTCGCTTTCTACAGACAAAAGATGTCTCACTTTCACAGATGGCTTTGCCGCTGGAACCTTTAGGCTACTTGGTAGTCGAGATTTGCACTTCTATGCACCTGGTGAAATCAAACGAATCAGAGTAATCCGTCGTGCCGATGGCTACTACGCTCAGTTTTGTATCGACGTGGAACGGACAGAGGAAACAATTCCTACTGGCAAAGCCGTAGGGTTGGATGTAGGTTTAAACCATTTCTACACTGATAGCACCGGAGAAACAGTTTCTAATCCTCGACATCTCCGTCAAAGTGAAAAAGCTTTAAAGCGGTTACAGAAACGAGTTTCTCGGAAAAAAAAAGGTTCCAGTAACCGTAAAAAAGCAATCAATAAGTTAGGAAGGAAACACCTGAAAGTCAGTAGGCAACGCAAAGACTTCGCCATCAAGGCGGCGTTGTGCGTGGTGAAATCTAGCGATTTCGTAGCCTACGAAAACCTTCAGATGAGGAATATGGTGAAAAACCATAAGCTTGCAAAATCAATTAGCGATGCAGCTTGGTCACAGACTCGATCATTATTTGCAATACTTTGGAAAAGTGTACGGTAAAACAGTAGTTGCTATTGCTCCTCAGTATACTTCCCAAGATTGTTCAAGTTGTGGGAATCTAGTTAAGAAATCGCTTTCAGTTAGGACTCATGTTTGCAGTTGTGGCACTGTTCTAGATCGTGACCATAACGCAGCTCTGAATATTTTGGCGAAAGGATTGAAAGCCCGTGCAGGAATCAATTTAAATACGGTGGGGCACACCGAAATTAACGCTTGGGGACAGACCGACCTCTACTCGTTGGTGGTAGCATCAACGAGCAAATCGACTGACTGAACCAAGAATCAAGAGTGCCTTCAGGCCGAGGAGTGTCAAGCTTCCTCAATATCGAGGTTGCCCAGGAAATCCCAGTTAGAGTTAGAATAATAACCGTGTCTAGCAGTTATTATTCCAGATTGCTTGATTTGTTTATTTAGTTGATTCCACAGGCTCCAAACGTGCTTAGTTGACTTCACATCAACAAAGGCGGTTAAGGAGCCTGGTATCTTTTCGCTTAATCTCATCCCTCGACGGGCAATTACTAATGCCGGCGCCTCGTCACTAGCCAAGCCATAGATCCTCAGATATTTGACTAAACCAATAATACTAGAATAGGCGGGATTGACTGTTATTAATTCAATCCCTCTATTAGAAAGTATTGAATTTAACTGTTTATCAAACTCAGAATAAGCCCAACTTGATAACATCCTAGCATATTTTCGCTCGCGCTCTCTCAACGGCTCCAGCTTTGGCTGTATCTTTCCAGGTTAGAAATCCGCGCACATTTTCAGTGGTGTGGTAGTCTTGGCCAATGATCGAGAGCTTTTGCAGATCGAAGCCTTCTTTTGGCAGCTCCAATACAACCCTTTCTGCTTCTGCATGGGAGGGGAAATGACCAACAATCCTATGTGTATATGCCATGAGTTTGTTTCCTTTGTTGCAATTTATCCGCTGTCAACTAATGCCCCTACAAGCTTGGTTTAATCGTGTCTTGCTTCTCTGTAGTTACCGCAGCAGTTTCAGCATCTCGTCTAGCAGCGATCGCTTCCAAGGTTGCTTTTTCGGCTTCTTCCATCGCCGCCATTGCTAATAAAATCGCTGTATTTGCATATTCTTCAGCTTGCTCTGCCCGATGTTCGAGTTTCGTGAGTTCGCGACTCGCTTTCCATTCCTCGACATTCGACTTCACCTCAGATTCTTTGGCCTCGAATTGAGTTTTGAGCTTGGCTCGGTACTCATCGAATTCTTGTTTCTTAGCGTCTAGCTTTGTCTTCATTTCGTCGAGTTTCGATTGAATCTCAGCTTGAGTTTTTTTCGGCGCTGATTGAATGCTTTCCTTGAGAGATTTTGCTCGCTCTTCAACGGCTTCTAAATTGTCATGAAGTTGTTTGGTAAAGTTATCAATTGCAGTACCCATGATGCTTCCTCTAGTATGTTGAGTTTCTAAGACTTGTCGAGAGTGTTATTAAATTGCCAGCCAGCTATAAAAGTCGTTGTTGTCAATGACCTCATATACTCTACTGGTGAAAAACTGAAATAACTCTTTCATGATTTGATGATTTCATGATGCGGAGTTATTGCCATCTATCTTAGGTTTAAGATGTGAATATCTTGAGAGGTAGCTAGATCCCTGATTTGTCACTCCCTCCCATGCTGACGGGGTGACAACCCAGTCAAAACCCTTCTGGCCTTGGAAGAGAGATGATTTATGGTAAAAGATTTATGGTAGAGCCGAAGTCAGGATTCAGGAGTCAGGAGTCAGGAGTCAGGAGCGTTGCTCGATCGCCGGTCGTTGGGTTAGGAGTAGGATGCTTCACTATTAAGGGTGGAATCAATCATTCATCTCCTGACAGCCCTCTTCTACTGCTATAAACAGGACTTATATTGTTTACGGTTGCATCGGAATGATTTAACCGCAGAGACCACAGAGGACACAGAGGAAGAGAGAGATGAATAATTTCGATACCAACGGATTTGATATTACGCAAGTACGCTATATGTTGGGTACTTGGGTCAGGTTGCTCGAAGCATCTAGCTACTGTGCGATCGTCCTGACTACGAACTGGTGTAGATAGACTCTGGCAAGTTTAATGTAGGGTGCGCCGCAGCGCACTTGACCCTATACATAGCAGAAAAAACGATTTATTGCGTCAGTCATATTTATGATTTGCTAAGGGCTACATTTTGCCCTGTTTCGCTCGATCGCCTTCCAGCATCTGCAACTTTCAAAGCGTACAAACTACTGGTATTATTCACGTATAAAGGCGTATTTTTAAACAAATATTCTAACACCATGTCCGTATCTTTTGCAAACAAACCGCGCCGCGTTCCCACTGGGATATTTTGCCTATTTGCTCCCTGAATTAATTGACCTGATTCGGGAGTAAAAATCAGAGTTCCCTCTGATCCGTAAATTGTAAAAACGTTTTCCGACTGCGAAAAAGTTTCGCCTTTTCCATAAACAACTTCAGCAATAATTCCATCAGCAAAGCGTAACTGCGCGTTGCACAAACAAGCTTTATAAAAGTCTGGCTGAGTGTTCCAAAATTGAGCTTGACAGTTAACGCTTGTCACTTCCCCAAACAAATCTGTAAATCGGTGGAGTCGCGAAATTGCACCAACTAACGGAAACCCAAAGAGCGAATGTTGATAAGTCCACCGCTGCGGCGCTGGATGTTGAGGAGTAATCGTAACGTAGCGGGTGTAAAAAACTTGGCCAACTAAGGGTAAAGATGCTTTGATGGCTTGGTGTAAGCCGCCTAAGAGTTCGATGTGTTCGATGTGGAGGAGTTTTTGCTTTTGTTTGGCAAGGGCGATCGCCCGATCGCCCTCTGATACGTCTAAAGATAGAGGATATTCGACCACAACGTGCTTGTCGTTTTCCAATGCCGCGATCGCGATCGCCCCGTGCTCCCGATTCACCGTACAGACAATTACCAAATCCAAATCGTCCCTTTCCACCAACTTGCGCCAAGAAACCGCAGCCTCGGCCCCGAATGCTTGACAAAACGCTTCCGTCTTGTGCGGAGTTTGGCCGGCAACTGTCACCAAGTGGGCTCTCGCGTCAGTTTGCAGCATCTCGGCCCTCAACTTAGCGGCAAAACCAGTACCCACAATCCCCACCCTAATTGGAGAATTGACCGAAAAACCAGAGCGAGTATCAATATTAGTCATAGAATTTGAGATTTGAGAGTGGTGTCGTCAGGCTTTACGGCTCGATCGCCCAAATCCTGAATTGGTGCAAAAATGCGATCGCCCGGTTCAATACCCAAGTCTTGATGCCATCTAACTATACATTCCACAGGGTTTGGAGACCAACTAGAGCCTCGCGAGTGCAAACACTACCGCACCGATGACCGAAACCAATTGGGTGCGGGGCCCCCGATTCATTCCTGGGCCCGATCGGGACGGAGACACAGAAAAGCTCCGCATTCTCACAAGCCCCCGGATTTATTCCTTCCCACGCTGACTGACTGGAGTAAATCTCAAGATAGATATAAGCAATCAGGATGAAATTAGAAAAATTTATAACTAATCCCATTCCAATTTTTTGTACATAAGTGTGTCAACCTCCCTTATTTCCCCTACTATCATAAAGGGAACGAACCTAAGACCAAACCTCAAAGCTAATAAAGCATTGAAGTTTTGATTAGGAAAACTTATAAATCTTGTTGAATTTTTGAGAGGATTAGTGCATGGCAACTTACAAAGTTACCCTCATCAGCGAAGCCGAAGGAATTAACAAAACCATTGACGTTGATGACGATACTTACATTCTTGATGCTGCGGAAGAAGCAGGACTAGACCTCCCCTACTCTTGTCGCGCTGGTGCTTGCTCCACCTGCGCCGGCAAAATCACAGCAGGCGAAGTTGACCAATCCGACCAATCTTTCTTGGACGACGACCAAATCGAGGGCGGATATGTCCTCACCTGCGTCGCCTATCCCAAGTCTGACTGCACCATCGAAACTCACAAAGAAGAAGATCTGTACTAGAAACAGCCTCAGCCATCGGCTGTCACTCTCAGCTATAAATTAATAGCTGTTTGAGCCGATGGCGGGTCTCAAATCTGGTCAAACGGACGCGAAGCAAGCTAGGGACACGTCACTGTGGTGTCCCTAAATATACAGCAGATTCCACGTTTATCATAAACCTGGAATACGCTGTATGTGGATTCTATTCCCGCCAAAATGTAATCGCATCATTAAGCGGCACAACTTGAGCGCCGGGAAAATAAAAGCTGAGAATGCGATCGCCATTCCAGCCCAAATTAGCCAAATTGTAAGAACCAGTTTGACTCATTCCCACCCCATGTCCGAAACCGCCTCCCACAAAAGCATAACCATTGAGAGTTTGATCTGGGTTATAAATAGGATCTAGGTAAAACAGCGTGCTGATGGGAGGGTAAAAAGCATTGCGAATCTCGTCTTTGTCAATATCGATCGCCCCCAAGTCAGTTTGTACCTTCATTTGCAAAACTCGACCACCGGGAGACCTTTCGACCACTAGCACCTGACTAATAGTTTTAAAATTAGCCAGCGGGTGCTGTTTTTTCTGAAGATACTGTTTGAGAAACCCAGCAATCGCCGTCAAAGAAGCTTCTTCCCGCCACCGAAAAGTATCTTGTTTTTCCTCATTAAACCCATTTTTCAAACTGATAAAGCGACGGAAATTGTTTTCATCCGACAAACTCTGCTTCGACAAATCCCAAACCTTAGACGGCGCATCAATGATCGATCGCAAATAAGGGCGTTCCGGGCCGTGCCAAACATCCCCAAAAAGTGCAGTAACGCCGCCACTAGAGGCCGAATAAAGGGCATCAACCAACTCATTTTGATAAGTTAGAACCAAACCGCTAGTTTGGGCGATCGCCTTATCAGTTTGCGGGTAAACCTCCGTCAAACCCTGATAAACTTGGCAATTAACATCAGCGCACAACTCATAATTATCGATCGCAAAACGGCGCAAATTTCTCAGCGCATAAGTTCTCGCCAAAATAGCCTGTGCTTCCTGAGAAGCATAGGGCGAAAAAGCTCCAATTTCGTGCGGCACAACTCCCCGCAAATAAGTTTCTGTCGGCACTTCATTCACCAAAGTATAAGTGCCGTAAGCATTTTTCTGAAGGTGCAAACTGCCACCATAACGGCGAGTTTGTTGAATAGCTTTCTCAGGCTCAGTAGCTGTCACCTCTTGAGTAGTCTGTTCCGTTACCTCAATCACATTTTTACCCGCCGCCACATCTAACTCATTGCGGTTAAAACGAAAGCCGTTCAATACCCAAAATGCCTGGGGGATTTGTTTCAAAACTTTGGTATCTAAAAAAGCAGTTTTATTGCCTTGAGCTTGCAAACTTTGCAACAGCCAGCGTCGCACTAAAGGAGAGTTGTAATTATCTCTTTTTGCCCAAACTTGCCAGCGCAAAGGTTGAGCAATTTCTACTTCAATTCCCTTAGCACGCCACTGATTAGCACTATCTTCTGCACTCTCAAAACTGCGATGAGAACTCAGTACCACTCGTTCTTCTACTGATGGCGTTTCCAGCGGTTTCGCGGCGATTTCTAACTTGATACTAGGAACCTTTGCGGTTTCTATGCCTTGAGGAGTTTTGTAACTTACAGTTAAGCTGTCACCCGGTATGGCTTTCAGTGTCAACTTATCCGTTGCTTTGGTGCCAAACCGCTGCACTACGCCGATTTTGATTTCTCGATTTTGGGGACTTTGGGCGGTAGCGGCAGCACTGGCGAGGGGTAACAGGCAAAATGCTGTCACAGCAGCGCTAGAAATGCAGCTAAACCATTTGTAATTGGGAGTTTGAGGTGCTTGAGCCAACACAGTTTTTTGTATCCCGATAGTGGAAAATTAGGAGTTTTGATTGTAGGTTAGCATATCTGCGAGTCGCGCTTCCTTTCCATCCAACCGCCCCCGCTTTCCCGTTATGCACCCTACAACACCTGCGAGTCGCCATAGACAAAGCAGCCGAACTCGGCGACGCCGACACCGCTGACTTGTATACCGAAATTTCGCGGACAATTGACCAGCGTTTGTGGTTCCTAGAAGCGCACTTGCAAGGTTCTGCGACAACTGCAACCGCAGCCGCCCCAGCAAAAGTAGCTGTCAAATAGTCAGCTATCAATGATAGGACTCTTGTGGAGCGGGCATCTTGCCTGCTCTTGCCCGCTCTAAAGATGCAGTTGCGGCACCTGACAGCTTACGATACAGAAGATATCCAGTTATTCATTTGGATGGCTTTTTCGTGGTAGCTAATATTCCAGATTACGCTCCTCAACTCCAACGTCTGATGCAACAAGCAGGACTTGGGGGCGATCGAGAACTCAGCCAAAAAGCAGGAGTTTCCGAACTTCAGCTCAGCCGTTTGCGTCGCGGCTTAGCCTTGCAAACGCGAGCAGATATCCTGCTCAAAATCAGCCAAGCCTTGGAAATTTCCTTAAACGAACTGCTCGCAACTTTTGCCCCTGGTTCTGTAGAGTTAGAACAGCCAACACCGACAGCAATAGAGCAAGAATATCAGCGCCTGCAAGCTACACTCGATGCTCAGCGAGCATCTTTGATGGAGGAATTCCAGCTTGCGAGCTTACAAATTTTAGAATCCTGGATGTTGCAGTGGCCGACAGCCGCCCGCAAAGTCCAGGAAAATCAGCAGTTACCAGCAGTGAAATTGCTGCCTTTGCTGCGGCCAGTCGAGAAATTATTGGAAGAATGGGGGGTAGAGGCGATCGCCCCTGTGGGAGCCTCCATCCCCTACAACCCGCAACAGCATCAACTCCTCGAAGGAACAGCCGAACCCGGAGCGACCGTCAAAGTACGCTACACGGGCTACAGACAAGGCGACAAACTCCTCTACCGCGCCAAAGTAATACCGGTTTGAATTTATAGTCAATAGTCAGTTAGTTGTCATTCTAAAGAACAAGGAAAACCTAATGTCTCAATTAATTATAGCCAATGTAGCCGCCCCTTTCGTTTTGTCAAAGACGGGTAATATCTTTATTTTTCTCAGCATCATTCCCGTCGAGATGCTAGTTATTTGGGTATGCTTTAAACGCTCAAAAATCACCATTAGTTTTTCCAGATTGTTCATCGCAGTTTTAGTGGCAAATACAGCCACTTCTATTTTAGGAATTCCTCTTGTATTTAATAGTGTTTCTTCCAGTCCCATCGTCGGCTACGCTATATTCCCGACCAGCTTCATACTTTCTTTTGTGATTGAATCTGCAATTTATGGCATTTTTTTTACGACAAGACAGATTCCAATATGTAAGACAATACTAGCTTCTTTTCTCAGTAACTTGGCTAGTTATACATTTTTTTTCTTTGCTCTTACTGGCTTTTACTATCATGGTGAAAGTCCGTTTTTTACACCGAATATTCAAGCATACCCCGGGTTACAGAAACACGTCTCACGACGTTATATTTATATGCAGAAAGACTTCTACTCTGAACACAACCGCTTTGCTTCTAATTGGGAAGAATTAAATTTTCCTGGCCAAAAAGAAGATTATTTTTATCGATTTGATAGTCAGGGCGATGCCACGAAAGCTAGTATCACAGCTAGGAGCAAAAGAGAGGAACTCCGAAGTTACCGAGCCACAATATTTGTTATTAAAGACAAAGGCAAATTTATTCAAGGCGCTTGTGAAACTGACAAGCCATCTATGATACCTCCTGAAATGCCGCAACTGGTTAATGGTAAATTTCAATGTCCTTCTGGTTCTGTAGATAAAAGCGATGAATTTTGATTGTTTCGTTAACCATAAAAAATAGACTACGCAAAGAAACCCTGTTTCTGACCAAAGTTGTACTTTAATCACTTCAAGTTGAATTGAGAAACCGGGTTTCTGACTCCTAAATCAACAACTATCTAAGCCAATGCAAAACTATCAGCTTAACTTCCGGTTTTACCGACCAACTATTTACTCTTCTGCTCTTTCTCTCTCCTTAATTCTTGGTATTGCTCACGGTTTCGCTGATGCAGCCGCGGGTTTTTTGCTAGGAAGATTACCTCATACCATGTCCTTAGAGCAAGCAAGTGGGCTAATTATCCTCTACAACATTCTGGGTTTTGGGTATCAGCCATTAGTGGGGATGTTAACCGATAAATTCAAACGTCCGCATCTAGCAGTTTTGGTGGGTTTGTCCTCACTTTTATTGGCGTTATTGGTGACAGATGGGCATTCACAAATGGCGGTAATTTTAGCAGGAATTGGTTCGGCGGCATTTCATGTCGGCGGCGGTGCTTTAGCGTTAACCGCGACTCCTAATCGTACTACTGGCCCTGGTTTTTTTGCCGCACCAGGAATAATTGGTTTAGCTGTCGGTGGTGTTTTAGGATGGACAGGTTATAACGTTACCTTACCAATAGTCTTACTGCTAGGTTTAATTATAGGGATCATTGCTATAATTAACTTGTCAAAATATGATTTACTATCCCACGATCACGCTCAGTCAGGGAGTGAACCGATCGAAAATGCCAATTTTGATGATGGGGTGTTATTGTTACTGCTGATCGCGATCGCGCTTACTTCCACAGTCTGGACTAGCTTTCAATTCCTCTTACAAACCCATCTCGACTTGATCGTTGTCATAGCCTTTGCTGCTGCAATTGCTAAAGTATGTGGTGGTGTTTTTGCACAACTTTGGGGATGGCGGCGCTACACAATTTTTTCCCTGACAATTGCCGCATTTTTATTATTATTTGATCGACAAAATTACCTAACTTTAATTCTAGGTTTAGCATTACTCCAATCGACTATTCCTATCACTCTGGCTGCTACAGCCAAAATTATGCCCCAACAACCAGCTACAGCTACAGGTTTTGCCCTCGGACTTTCTATCCTGATTGGCGGTATTCCGGTAATTGGCGGTTTGGGTGAGATCACAAGCATACCGACTGTTTCTGCTTTGATTGTCCTGATAACTACTCTGTCCCTGTGGTGGGTGTTGAAATCGAAAATTATGCTAAGTCGATGAGAAAAGGAAGTTGTTGACCTATAGTAAATGAATTTTTGTAAATTCCGAGCACTTCGACTTCGCGAGCGTGACCAGCGGTAGAAATTGGTAGTATGTCATAGGGACGCTACCGTTTAAAATGACCGCGTTGAAGCATCGGGCTTTTAATCAAGTTTCTTCGTCAAGTGCAACGGCTGTGCCCCCAACACTTCGACTTCGTTCTGTTACCGTTTTTATATAGCGCTTTCAGTATTTTGTTGAAAGCTTTGAGAGATACCTCCTGATCCGTCAGGCTAAAAGCTTGATAGATCTGCCATACACAGTAGATTTAGGCGCAATCCTGGATTTACCGGGTTAAATGTATCTGAATGAGTTTCTCGGACTGTTTAGAGGCTGCTGGGCGCAGCCTTTAAAAGTGAAAATCTCTTAGCATCCCCGTCTCTTGATTGGCGGGGAGTGTCAACTCGCAGCTATACTAGCCTTGTCTGGCTAGAAACTGTCAGTAACTCAGGTCTAAAGACGCGCTCGCTTGTCAGAGTAATCAAAGCAAGCTGTACTGACCAGACCCCTCGTTCATAGGAGACGTTATTTGGGTCACGACACCTCGAAATACGAAGCTAGTTTCCCGCTCTGTCGTTTGCCATTAAACAGTCTTAAAGTCACTGAGACAGTGTTGCAAGCCGGAAAAAGCCCTTATAACCAGGTCGAAGCTAACATCACTCGTTCATAGTCGGGAGGGCAACCATACCCTCCTCCCCTGCAAGGGGATTGTAGGCGGTTTTAACCGCCCGTGTCGTTTCCCTCTCAGGGCATTAGCCACTGAGTTTCCCACTTACCGAGCCTTTTTATGAGTTCTGTAGTTAAGATTATTCAACCCTCTGGTATTTTAGACACCACGAAGGCAAGTCAATTCCGTCAAGAGATTAGCGACCTAGTTCTAGCGGGAGCCGATGTGGTATTAATAGACTTCCAAGATGTGACTTTTATGGATAGTTCTGGTTTAGGCGCTTTAGTCTTAGCACTTAAAACAGTCCGGGCCGCTGGGAGTCAATTAGTCGTCTGTTCGATCAACGAGCAAATCCGTATCTTGTTTGAACTCACCAGCATGGATCGAGTTTTCGAGATCTTTGCCACCCGTGATGCTTTTAACAGCAAGATGCTGTTAAATAACTAATCTTTTGGCTGCATCCTCCCTACCCCGCAAGCGTCGCAGATGTGCAGCCAGAGGTCAGTTAGCCAAAGTTGACCTTTAGTAAAGACCAATCATCATCAAAAACAGGTTTAGCGTTTAACTTTTGAATGTAGCTCAAAACCAGCTCTAACGGGTCGGCAGTTGCACCGTTGTAAGCTGCTAGCAAGTCAATGAAAGAATCGAGCCCCCAGATATTGCCGTCAGGTTGGTGAATCTCGTAAACCCCGTCGCTAAAGATGTAGAGAGTGCTCAAATCCTCGACATCGCAGCAATTATCGACATAGCGGGCATCGGGGAACATCCCGACAGGCATTCCGGGGGTTTTTAGTTGCTTGACTTTAGCATTGCTGGTGGGAGACTGGGAAATCAACACTGCCGGGGGATGACCGGCGCTGGCGTAAACTAACTGGCGCTTGCTCCGGTTGTAAACGCCGTACCAGATGGTGAAATATTTGTCATTTTGGTAACTCATCTGGAAAGTGGTGTTCAGGGCGCGCAAAACGTCGCTGGGTTTGTAGTAGTCAACGTTCGGTAGCGTGCGCGATCGCAACAAACTCAACACAGCCACAGAAGGCAGCGCCGCCCGCAAACCGTGTCCGGCTACGTCGAGCAAGTAAATCGCCAAATAATCTGAGTCCAGCCAGTTGTAGTCAAAGCAATCTCCCCCCAACTGTCGGGAAGGAATGAATTTTGACTCGATGCTGACAGGTTCCGTCATCGGATCTGGCAGTAGCGATTGCACGTACTCCGCCGCCTCTGCTAGTTCTGCTTCCAGACTTTGCTTGGCAATTTTCAAGTCTCGGCTGAGTTGGTGCAGCCGCAGTCCGGCGCGCACTCTCGCCTGTAACTCGTTGAGTTCAATGGGTTTGGAGATAAAATCATCGGCACCGGCGTCAAGTCCTTTGACTCGATCGGCGATCGACCCCAAAGAAGTCAACAAAAAGAATTGTGTAGTTGACAGATCCGGATCTGCCTTAACTCGACGACACACATCAATGCCGGTCAAGCGTGGCATGATCCAATCGCAGATGATCAAAGCAGGACGCAATTTTTGCGCCTGTGCTACACCCTCTTCGCCATTGCTTGCTACCGTTACTTCGTAACCCTGTTTTTTGAGGGTTCTTCTCAGCAGTTCTTGAACAGCAGTATCATCGTCTATAACCAGAATTTGAAACATGGGCACTCAGGTACTACAAGTCTTTCAACGTCTGGGAGTCATTAAAAATATATCCTGTCAGCGCGCTGACCTGAGATTGAGTATACTCTAATAACATACTCACCGCCCTAAAAACTGCGGTGGTTGCTGAGCGTAGTCGAAGTATGATTCTTGACACTTCCGAAAGGCGAAGCTACCGAAAGTAGTCTGACTCTCCTGAAATGTCCATTTAGAGTCGTGGCGATGCCCCATCCCGACTTTTCTCAATTTTAGCTGAAAGCCGTCCTAGAAGGACGGGGTTTTAGACCCATTTTCTAGATCGCATCGCCTTCGACGAGGTAAATGCTTTTGCCTCCGCACCGTCGAGTTCAATTTACCTCTAAAATTTGATGGAAAGAGAGGGCGCGATCGAACTTCACTCAGTTTATCAGAAAAATTGGGTTGAAAACCCCGTCCTTATAGGACGGCTTTTTCTACGACTCGTGCTCCGTCAGAAATCCCCATGGAGTTGGGTAGACATATCCACGCACCCACCCCTGTGTGGTATAGTAAAGGCATCAGACAAGATTTAAAAACCTACCCCTGGACTGGGGGAAAGTATACGCCCAAAACACTTTTGAGGAGATCTGACTACACACATTTTTGTGCAAACGTGGTCAGCGAAAGGAACCCTAGAAATAGGGATATTAAGACTGAAATGTCTTAAGAATCCTCGGGCCTGTATGCCGAGGAGTGTCAAGGTATCATGTTTGACCGATTAGTGAATTAAATATCTATACAACAGCCCACCAAAGCTAGTATCCTCAAACTACCATTCAATTTTGCCGCCGTTGTATTTTGTCTCGTCGTATTTTGTCTGGTTGTATTTTGTCTGGTTGTATTTTGTCTCGTTGTATTTTGCCCATCGGCCGATGAAGAACTTCAATGGCTGAGCGTGATTGAAGTGAACTACCAGACTAGAAATGCTCCGCATACAGCACTGGCTTCCTGATTCATCGGGATGTGCTTTTATCTCCGAAAAGATAAGTAGTCTTACCGTCCCGACCCAGGCTGGAGTCCTAGTTCCTAAGACCCATATTTTTTCTTGCAACACGTCCCGTTCAGCTTGTTTTTCGCATTGGGAGATTATGGTCAAGATACACTTATCATATCATTGATTCGCTATCACTCAATTTATTTTCTGGCTCACTTTCATCCCGTCACTCATCCTGTAAACGGATAGAGTGCGGGACTTCCCGTTCGCATTAGTTAAAAGGTTCCGAAAAGTTGCCGATGCTAAAAAAAGCGGATCTTCAAGTCAATACAGGTCTGAGTGGATTAGGCTGGGTTTTGTCGTGGTTTTCACAATTGTACGACTCGCGAATTCCCACAAGTGTGTGGATACGGTGTCAGTTGGTTTTGGCTGAGGGCTTTACGAATGCGGTGCGTCACGCCCACAAGGGCAAACCAGCGGATTTGGCTGTTGACATTCAGGTGGCGGTGTTCGCTGAATTTGTAGAGATTAAAATTTGGGATTGGGGCGATCCGTTTGATTTAGAGCAAAAAATCAAAGATATTTCGGAAAAAGTCGATTTTGACTCTCCGGGCGGGCGGGGTCTAAAATTGATCAAAGATATCGCAGATAGTATTAGTTATGTGAGAACGGCTGATGGACGGAACTGTTTGTCGATCGTCAAAAATTATTCGCCCTGTCTCAACGATCGAAAATAACACGAATATTTTTAGCGGGTAAGGGTTGACGGTAGCCGTTCTTCCCACCCCTAAGAACCGTGCGCGAATGTTACAGCAATTCCCGCTGTTATGAAACACGGTAGGGACACGGCTCTTGGAGTGTCCCTAGGAGGATTGAACGATAAGTGAGTGTACCTCATAACAGCGGTTTCCGCTGTAAGCTGCGTAGCAGTTTATTATATTTTGATATGACTGCACTGCCCTAGATACTGGGAATTCCCATAGCATCGGTATTTCCCCCATTAACTTGTTGCCAAAGGGTGCCATAGACTCCTCCTTGTTCCAGCAAATCTGTATGGCTACCAGATGCCACAATACTGCCATTTTCTAGGACAAAAATTTTATCCGCACGCAAGGCATGAGCAATGCGGTGGGTAATCATAATTACTGTGCGTTGTTTAGAAATGCGATCGATTGTAGCGAGAATACCCGCTTCCGTTACCAGGTCAAGGGCGGATGTCGCTTCGTCTAAAATCAAAATAGCCGGATTTCTGACTAATGCTCTAGCGAGGGCGATTCTTTGGCGTTGTCCGCCCGATAACTGTCCGCCTCTGTCACCGACGGGGGTATCATAACCTTGGGGTAAGGTGAGGATAAATTCGTGAATTTCTGCATCTTTGGCGGCGATTTCGACTTCCTCATCGGTGGCTTCTAAATATCCCATTCTGATATTTTCACGGATGGAAGTGTTAAATAAAATTACCTCTTGAGAAACCAGCCCAATTTGCTCGCGCAGGGATTTTTGAGTGCAGGAACGCAAATCAATGCCATCAAAAAGAATGCTACCTTTATCTGGGTCATAAAGTCGGGTTAATAGGTTAACGATGGTACTTTTACCCGCACCGGAATGTCCAACAAAGACAACAAAATCGCCTTGGTGGATGGTTAGGGATAGGTTATTAACTCCTTTTCGCTCTGAAGAATAGTTAAAGGTAACGTTATCAAAGCGAATTTCACGGGAAAAATGGGGTAATTCAATGGCATCCGGTGCGTCTTGGACTTGTGGAACTTCAGCCAACAGAACGGAGATGCGCTGCATCGCGGCTATTCCTTCTATTAGGTAAGGCAAGGAAAACGTAAAGCTGAGGATGTTTAGATTTAACCCGACTAATAAAACCTGAAAAGAGACGAGTGTACCTACTGTAATTATGTTTTTGTAGGTCATTACTGCGCCGATACTGATGATGGCAAGCTGGACAAATACAAAGACTAGAGTGGGAATCCTTTGGACTAAATAAGAGGAAAACTTGGCTTTAACATAAACTTTTTTTAGAGCCTGCAAATCCTTGGAAAAATTGTTAATGGTTCGGGGTTGTAAGCCAAATAATTTAACAACGGATTGAGATAGGATATTTTCTTGAATGACATTAGCAATTTCTCCTTGCTGGTTTCTCAATTGATAGTTTTGCACTGTAGCTTTTTGACCAATTTTTGCGGGTGCAATGACACAGAAGGTTAAACCAATACAACTAATCAGCCCTAACTGCCAGTTGAGGGAAAACATAAAAATAGCAGAAAATAGAATGCTACCTAATTCTAAAATTATTATTAATCCGTAAGCCAAGCTATTTTCTATTTTTTCGATATCGCCTGAAAAACAGTTGACAATATCTCCGGCTGAACGTCGCCCAAAAAACTCCATAGATAGGTTTTGCAGGCGAACGAACATAGAATGGCGGATATTGTTGATGACTGAAATGTTAAACCGCGTCGCCCAATAATCTCCTAATAAACCGACGAAGACAAATAAAACTGCTGCTCCACCCAGCAATAGGATAATTAAAACCAGAAGACGGTAATTTTGGGGAATAATGGCTGCGTCGATAATAAATTTTAAGCTGATTCTAATTGAGGATTCAAAGACTGCCTCAAAAAGTCCACGAGCGATGAGAATAATTGCTAACCATCTGTAGGGAGCGATGTATTTATTCAGTTCTTTGAGAAACCAATTTAGATTCATTTTTATTCAAGGGGGAAGACTTTATATAACATCTAGCAAAAGCCTCAGTAATAATTTCTGACATCAATTGTGCAAAGGGAACGCCAGCTAGGTGTAATATAGTACCAACTGGTGTTTCTAATGGGTCGGAGAACGTCGAGAAAGGTTTGGAAGAAATGGCACAGTTTGCATTTACTTCTAGGACAAATAGTTCTTTAGATAGTTTATCCATTCGTATATCTACCCGTCCATAACCATTCCCACTTACTGCACAGTAAGCACCTTTAGCTAAATCGCAAAGTCTTTCACGCAACTCAGGATTAACGATTTTGTGGCGAATAAATGGTTTCTCTCTTTTCCAAGAGGTTTTTCCTTCATCTTTTCCCCAGTAGCGATCGTGTGATAAAAACTGTTCGGTTTCAGGTAAATCAGTGTTAAATATAATTTCTAGAGGTGGGTAGATTTTAATCTTCTCTGGTTGCTGATAAGAACCGATTACAAAGACTGTAAACTCAGAACCATTAATAAAACTTTCTACAAAGATACTGTCGGACGATAATAGCATCCCCCCATGATTTTTTTCTATTAAACATTTAACCTGTGCGCCGATCTGTTCATCGCTGTACACAACCGAGTTTAAAGAAAGCCCATAGCTACCGCCAGACAGCACTGCTGGTTTTACAATTAGGGGTGTACCGAGGCGATCACACACTCCTTCAACATTATTAAAATCGTATATTACTTCATAGGGAGCAGTAGCTATTCTTGCTTCTGATAAAGCGTGTTTTAGGGAAATTTTATTGGTATTGAAACTGTCAAAAATTGAATCTGCACCGACAAAAATGATGCCTTTGGCTTCTAATAGCTTGATGAGAGAAACACCGGGACACTCATCAATTTCATCCAAACCATCACAATAATTCAGCACCACAGGAATAAGCTCAGGGGTAGAAACTGCGATTTTTTCTACAACATCGTGCATATTTTCTAAGCTAACTGACTGACGTTTCCAGGGCACACCAAGCTCGGAAAAGACATCAATCATTTCCTGTTCAAAAGACTGTGTATGAAAGGCTTCCATCCATTCTTGTTTGATTTTGGAGGATGGGGTTAATACCCAAACAAAGAGCCTGCTACTGGGTACAGGGAATTTGTGAAAAATTGTCATTGATTTTATTTTTTATAGACTAAAAGTAAATAGCGATATACTTTCATACTGATTGGTAAACCAATCCTGATTTAGAATAATACCTACTCAAAGCCTCAGCAATTATTTCTGACATCAGTTGTGCAAAAGGAATCTGACCGAGGTGTAAAATAGTACCAACTCTGGACGTATTTGGCTCTTCCACACCCATTGTAAGAGACCTAGAAGTGACAGCGGGACAGGGATTTACCTCTAAAACAAACATCTCTTGAGTTATATTGTCCATGCGGATGTCTACTCGTCCATATCCAGTACCACCCACTGCACAGTAAGCACGTTTAGCTAAATCACCGAGCCGCTTATGCAATTCAATTGGTGCTAATTGATAACCAAATAATGGTTCCTGATTGGGCGGGAGAGTTCGCTCTTCTACTTCTGTTATCCGTAATTCACGGGTATAAAATTGCTCGGTTTCAGGTACACCAGAGTGAAAAACGGTTTCTACAGGTGGATAAACTTCAATTCGCTCTGACTGTTGAGCATTTCCTACGAGTAAAACCGTAAATTCTCGACCTTTAATAAATCCTTCGACAAAGATACTGTCTGCCGGAATCTGCATCCCATGTTGTCCTTGCTGTAGCTCCTCAAATCGATTGATCGCATCTTCATCACTGTGAACAACAGATTTCAAACAAATGCCTCTAGTGCCAAACGAAGCTGAAGGTTTGACAATCAGTGGAGGTACAAGGCGATCGCACAATCCCCGAATACTAATGACATCCTTAATCACCTCATAAGGTGCAGTTGAAACTCCCGACTCAACAAAAGCCTCTTTCATCAATATCTTGGAGTCCCCCATTTTAAAAAATTGAGAATCTGCCCCCGCAAAAGGAATACCCTTAGCTTCCAATAATTTGACAACGGAAGCGCCCGGATATCCATCAACTTCATCTAGTCCCGCACAGTAGTTCAGTACAAGTGAGAAATATTGGGCTTGGGAAGCAGCAACTTCTTCGATCGCTGCCTTCATATTCTCTAAGGTGATTAGCTTAAACTTCCATGCCACCTCCAGTTCCGCAAAAACATCGGCTAGTTCTTGCTGAAAATATAAAGGATTAAATTCTTCGTTAGAAAAATCTTGCTCTACGGATAGACAGGGAATGAATGCCCAGACAAGTATCTCTTTATCGGAAAGCGGGGGATTTTGGATTTGTTGAATTGATTTCATTTTTTAGATAGGGTTAACAGGATTGCTGAGGTGGACAAAAACAATACCTTAGTGTTAGGTAAAGCCTATTGGCAATTTATGAAAAACTATACTGGCACTCTTTGGATTCCAAAAAGTTTCTATATAGGCGTTGAAAAGGTGATTTAACTCGCTGTAAATGTTCAAAATTAAATACATCTAGCATCAGAGCAAGACCACTGCCATATTCGGGGTGATTTATCATATCAATCGTTTGATAGCCTATTTTTTGAAAGAAAGGAATCATGTGGGGTTCGCAGTCTATAAAATCAAACTTTATTCCATCTAGCAGTAATTGATGGTAATTTGCTTGCACTATTCTCAAAGCCATTGTACTTCCTCTAAAATGTGGTTCGATCATAAGTTTTGTGCTGATTGATGTACTCAATGGATGTGCATCTCCGGCAATATCACTGATTTGATAAAGCTCTGCATAGTACCCTAAATCTGAATTTATAGCATAGTTGCTTCTAACCGTACCCACCAAATTACCATTTTGAAAAGCCACAAATATGTTGCCGAATTTATCTAGCGGTTCTTCTATTTTGTAGTGTTGTTTCTCTGCATAGTGTTGGCTATATCCCAGTTCTTCTACATAGATTTGATAGCGCAATTTGAAAACCTGTTCTTTTTCTTCGGGGGTTTTAGCTAATCTTATTTCCAGCATGGTATTTCTATATCCGTAAATTCAGAGTTTGTTTTTAGTTAGGGCGATCGCCCTTCGGATGTGGAAATTTAATCGGGGGGCGATCGCCTTTCAGGTGGCGGGACTGCTAGAAAATAGTGCAGTCCTACCTGTTGCGGCAATGCGAGTCTGTGGAAGTTGGTTAGAGGGGCGATCGCCCTTCGGATGTGGAAATTTAATCGGGGGGCGATCGCCTTTCAGGTGGCGGGACTGCTAGAAAATAGTGCAGTCCCTACCTGTTGCGGCAACGCGAGTCTGTGGAAGTTGGTTAGAGGGGCGATCGTGCTTAATGAATGATGGCAAGAGTAAAGTCAAGATTGATTTAAGAGCGCTCTGTTGAAAGCCGTTAATTTTGAGCTTGCTGTCAAAAAAAAAATGCTCTTAATTCCGGCAAACTTATTGTATTGATTGCTTGATTATGAAACGTATTGAAAAATATGGTGGTAGACTTTCCGTTTCCTTGGTTTTGCCGTTGTAATTTACTTTTACTGGCGCATTTGTATCGATCACAGGCCAATCGTTTCCACCAGCTTTTCGTGTCTGATAAGACACTGTTGCATTCACCTCGAAATCATGTGTATGGGTCTTGTTACCTCCAACTTTACCAACTGGGTTGTTATCGTCCACACCTCGTGGGAATAATCCAGATAAGTTCGGCGTGCCATTTTTCCCATCGCATATTTCCCAACCGGCCGGTACATTCTTATCACTTCCAGACCACATAATTATTGCTCCCACTGGGAAATCAAGGTTTGAGATTTGTGTGATTGTCATATTTTTGTGTGTCTCCTCATTAAAGAGTTTCGATACTGTCTAGCTAATAATAAGACGATTCCCGAAGCCAAATTGTGAACTCTTCAACTGCATAACTTTCCGAAACTCGTCGCACCCGATAAAACCAACCCAAAAATGCGCCCCTCTTCCTCTTCAGGGCAAGCAGAAACGAGTCAATATCACACCAGTCTTCTCTTGTCAAGGAAATCACGATATAATTTTCACTACTATTCCGGCTAGGTGTAAAGTTACAAGTCCCTTGACATTAAACCTAGAACCGTTCACCTGACAGACAAACAGTTCTATCAGTTATGTCAAAATAACCGCGAGTTACAGTTTGAACGAACTGCCAAAAGAGAATTAATTATTATGTCACCCGTTGGCGCGAAACCGAATTAATTGCCGCTTGGATTCAGCGCGAACGCTGGGAAGCACTCACGCCCGAACAACGCCATAAAATTTCCCCCCATTGCACCCGATTTTGCGATCGAATTAAGGTCAGCAACAGATGATTTGGAAATGTTGCGTTCCCAAATGCAGGAATATATGGGCGCAGGAGTGCAATTGGGATGGTTAATTAACCCCCAACAGCAACAAGTAGAAATTTATCGCGCACGACAAGACGTGGAAGTGCGAAATCTCCCCACAGAATTATCAGGTGAAAATATATTGTCTGGATTTAGCTTGAGTCTATCCCCCGCATAAACCGGGTTTCTTTCGGGGTAAAGGCTAAGATTTTATCGATCAAAACTAGAGAAACCCGGTTTCTCATTTCCCCAGAAACCGACTTCCTTTCAGCATTAAAACTAACATTTATTCGCTTAAAGCTAAAGAAACCCGGTTTCTCGCCCTTCATCCTTTCCTCTAGTTCCAGCTTTTCTCTATGCGCTACAGACAGCGCCGCCGACTGGGGTTCCCCATCAGCAACAATCTCTATTTCCTCTAACTTCTCATCAGGTTGAGCCTCCACCAAAACAGGCTCAATCTGCGTAACAGACAGCGCCACCTCTGGTAATTCTATAGCAGCAACAATTTGTACTTCTTCTAACTCCCCAGATAAGATTATCTCGCCCGCAACGGGTTCTTTTTGAGCAGTCTTCTTCGACTTCCTTGGTTTTGCAGACTGAGGAGAAACCCTCGACTTAGGATTAGACAAATCAGAGTCAGTCCCATCTTCAGAGAAATTTTCATTGAACCGCTGACGCAAAATTGCCCGCGCCTGGGAAATCCGCTTGCGGACGTTATCGTAGGAAATATTAAGCTGTTCGGCAATATCTGGATAAGATAGCCCTGACTCAAAATGGAGAATAAAAGTCTCGCGTAATCTATCTGGCAACTCATCTATTGTGCCACGAAAAAATAATTCGAGTTCGCGCTGCATAGCAGCGCGAACTGGTGTTTCTTCTTGGCTAATTAATTCGGTTTCGTTTCCTATAGCAATGGTGTCTAAACTGTCAACTCCTAGTGCACCCCTGTTGCGCTCTCGATGGATATCGGCGCACAGGTTATAAGTCAGTTTGGTTAACCAAGCCTTAAAGTTTTTGATCTCATCGGTACAATCTCTTGCTTTCTCCCAAGCTTTGAGCATCGCCCGACTGAGGGCATCTTCAGCATCGGTTGGATTGCTCATCCACTTGCGACAGCAACGGTAAAGATAATCTTGATTATCCTGCCATAATTTCCAAAAAGCTGAATCTATATCTTGAGTGCCTGAGCAAGGGATTGATGCAGAACTACAACTTAACATCTCTGGAGCCTGAAACTCTAGGTGGACAAACAACTTGCGATTAATTGAGGCGGTAATTTACCTAGCCTCGGATGCACCTATCGCCATGTTGACTCACTACTCAGGCTAAAGTAAAGTCGGAAAAGTCGGATCTTTAAAGTCGGAAAAGTCGGAAAAGTAGGATCATCGCCGCTAGGAGTGCATAGCTTAGACATCCCTTTGGCAGTTTTAGGACTTACGCCAACGGCTTTTAAACACTATTGGTAGCGTAAGGTGCACAGTGTGCACCCTACAGATAGAGTTTATGCGTAATTTCTCAATTTAATGTCACCAAGCTAAAATCTGAACTTTAAGATTTAAAATCCTTTGACAGAGGATTTAGCCACAGCAAAATTGTCTGTTTTAATTGATTTAATTCCCGATACACTTCTTGTTTTACCCACTGCCCGATCGCATCGAAGGGCGTAAAAATTTGACCGACTGGCCAGCCAAAATCTTGACCCAAGGGCGTTTGATGGTTTCCTACCAATGTCTGAACTGTAATCATGTCAGGAAATTGTGCTTTTAGCAGTTTGGTCAACAGCAGGGTTTGGTCGATGTTGTCGTCCTTAAATTTAATTAAAAGATTGCGCCGAATTGCATAGCTATCTTGTATGAGGCGATTGGTGTCTTGGGGGGAAGGCGTAAACTCGACGTTAAAGACGGGGGAAATTTGCTCGACGATCGGGATTGCCTCGGATGCCGCATAATTGTTGAAAGAGATCAGAATATTGCCGGCTCGTTCTACGTCAAATACAGAACCGATCAGGAGGTGCAGTTTACATCCCATGCTATGCCCGATGCCGTAGATGGGGAGATAGCGATTTCGCAGCACTTTGTTAGCCTGCAAGCGGGAGAGGGCATTTTCAAATTTGTTGAGGACATCGCGGGCGATCGCAATATGATCCAAAGTATTGACAAACGGCGTCGCTACAACAACATATCCTTGATTTCCCAAAGCCTCTAATAGCCAGCGATAGGTCAAGTGTGGTGCTGTCGCCACAAATGCACCGCCGAGAAAATGTACGATCGCGATCGGTCTAGAGGGAATTAATACCCAGTTACCAGAAATTTCTTGCCAGTCCATGAATTCAATCAACTACGGAGTGTCAAACCTTATAAGAAATACCCTGAAAACCCTGTGACTTTAGTCCAGGGATGAAAGGGCGTGGCAGGATTTATCCTGCCTGTTCGTAAGTTTCAATATAACATAATGTTTAACCGTCCCCGGACAAATACTTCTAGCAATTGAGATCAAGGTAAAGATTTGTTGAGGATTAATTAACTTGTTAATTCACGATATATACTAAACCTAGTGTCACAACAACAAAAGCAAATTAATGTACGCAGTGCAAAAAGATGTTTGGCATTTAAAAGGACTCGACAAAACCATTGTCGAACAACTACTAAGATGGTCAAATAATCTGTTTAATGTCGGAACTTACGAAAGTCGGCAACGATACTTTAAGAACCAAATCGCAGTTAAATATCCAGATTTGTATAAAATAGCCAAAACCAACGAAAATTATGGGTTACTATACTCTCAAGTTGCCCAACAATCTCTTAAATCTGTCGCAGAATCTTTTACTTCTTTCCGAGCCTTAGAGAAGTTGGCAAATCAAGGAGAAATCCATCAAAAACCGAGACTACCAAGGTACAGAACAAAAGGGGGAATGTACCCCGTTTCATATCCCGGTCAAGCCTTAAAGGTGATTGGAAATAAAGTCAGATTACCCCTGGGGAAAAAAGGAAAAGAATACTTTGGGAAAGATGCGATTTGGGTTCCACTACCTGAACGTATCAAGAATTGCCAGATCAAAGAACTCAGGTTAATCCCTAGAAATGGTGAGGTCTGGGTCGAATATGTCCACGAATCTCTGACTGAGCAAGCTCCTAGTTGTAGCCTGGAAGTAACAGGGGTTTTGGGAATAGATCATGGCATCAATAACTGGTTAACTTGTGTCTCTAGCAATGGTAAACCTTTCATCATTGATGGACATAGACTCAAGTCTTGGAACCAATGGTTTAACAAAGAAAAAGCGAGAGTTCAATCAGAACACGCAATACATAAATTACCCAAAGGTTTTTCGTCAAAAAGATTACAACAGTTGTCGGAAATTCGCACTAGAAGGATGAGAGATGCTGTCAACAAAGCAGTTAGAACCATCGTAGATTATTGCGAAAATCACCAAATCAATGTCTTAGTCTTTGGCTGGAACAAGGCACAGAAGCAAGAGGTTAATATGGGGGTCGTAACTAATCAGAATTTTGTCCAAATACCCACAGCTAAAGTCAAAGATAGACTCCAGCAAGAATGCGACTTAAGAGGGTGGCGATTTGTTGAACAAGATGAATCTTACACATCAAAAGCAAGTTTTTTAGACCGAGACATTTTGCCAGTAAAAGTCGGTGAAAAACCTGACAATTGGCAACCATCGGGTAAAAGAATCAAAAGAGGATTGTACTGTTCTAGCGCTGGGTTGTTAATCAATGCAGACGTTAACGGTGCAGCTAATATCATTAGAAAGTCAAAAGTAGCCATAGACTCAATTCTTGAGCGAGTGGGTAGTGGGTTGCTGACTAATCCTTTAAGAATTAAACTTTGGGCGGATTCATCCCCCAAAGTTTGTCCTTAAGAATCCCCGTGTCTTTAGACCGGGGAGTGTCAATACTGTAACTGTTTTAGCAACAAATAGTACAACCAGCGCGCTCTGCTGTTTTGGTTTTCTAGAGTTGAAGGTGGAACGGTTTTCAATTCAGCCTTCAGCCTTCGGATCACTCAACTGCTCATGATACTTGATCCATTTGAACTTATTCAAAGTAGCTTGAGGATCGAGCACTGTAGTAGCAATCCCGTAAACAATAGTCGGCAAAAACTCCCGGTTTAACCAACTTTGTCCAACCTTTCTCATGTAGTGCTGTGACAAAACTTCTCGGAGTTTGTTAAGCCTTTTCAAAAGAGGCAAATTATTAAAGCATACCTGCTCGTACTCATTCAAAGATAACTCTGGTTCTCCCCGCAAGCGCCGCCGTTGATTTTCCTTGACACAATCGGAAGCTATGCGTTTTTTCAGCCAGTGCTGATCTGTGAGAGAGTTCCCCCTAATCCGATAATTTCCCAAGGGCTGTGTCGCCGCCAGCAAACCGTACTTTTGAGCGATTCTGGTAAATAACTCTGTATCTTCCCCTACCAGCCAATCTTCAGCAAAGCCACCTTCTTTGACGAGAATTGTGCGATCGACTACAACAGAAGACGGGAACACCCAAGGACTTTCCCCTGTCACCTTAATCGCCTGCATTTGGGCTTTAGTTGTAGGATATGTGGGAATATAACTCAACTTTTTCCCCTGCTTGTCCAAATAGCGCAAAGCGTGAGCAACAGCTTTGACTTCGGGATTTTCTGCGAGCATCTGCAAACAAAATTCCAGCTTGTTTGGTTCCCAAGTATCGTCACTGTCGAGAAACGCTACATACTCACCTGTTGCCCGATCGATCGTTAAATTTCTAGACTTAGAAACCCCATAATTTTGGGGATTTCTAAAGAATTGAATTCGCGGATCTGACTCGGCAAGTTTAGCAGCAACTTTGCTAGTATCATCAGTAGAGCAGTCATCAACAATTAAGATTTCTAGATGCTGGTAGCTGCCATTGACTACGGAGGAAACTGCCTCAGCCAGGGTTTTGGCTGCATTGAATGCAGGAATGATGACACTGACTTTTTCGCTGTTCATAAATTGACTCTAGGTAGGATTTGGTAATTGTTTACAGAAGTATGAGCTTCGACAAATAAGCTGTTGTGGCGATCGATATTTTTGGGAATCAAAATTATATTTCTATCTTTAGGAAGATGTCATTCAATTTATACTGTAACAATCCCTCGACTATTCTGTAAACAATGTTTTCAAGATTATCTAAAAAAGTACCAATTTATACTTTATTTCTAACATTCATGCTATTTGGTTGCCAGCAGCGGCTACAGCTACAGCTACAGCAACAACCAAACTTGCAGCAACAGCGCAGCAAACAGGGCATGGCAGTGTCCGCTCACCCGCTGGCGAGCGATGCGGGGCTAAGAGTGCTGCAACAGGGAGGTAATGCAGTGGATGCCGCTGTGGCTACGGCTTTGGCGATTTCGGTGGTGGAGCCTTTTTCGGCGGGTATTGGCGGTGGGGGTTTTTTGCTGTTGCGGCGGGCCCAAACGGGTACTGTGCAAGCGCTGGATTTCCGGGAACGGGCACCCAAACGGGCGACGCGGGATATGTATCTGGACAAGCAAGGTAAAGTGCGCCAGAGGGCAAGTCTAGACGGGCATTTGGCCGCTGGTATTCCGGGTACTGTGGCGGGACTTTATACGGTGCACCGGGAGTATGGCAAGTTGCCTTGGGCTACTGTGGTGGCTCCGGCGATCGCCCTGGCTGAATTGTTTTTTTTTGGGGCTTTCCGGTGAGTTCGCGGTTTACCAAGGCTGTTGAGGGGCGACTGGATGTGATTAAAAAGAATCCGGCGGCGCGGGCAGTTTTTACCCGCAGTGGCGTTTTGTACAAACCAGGGGAACTGCTGGTGCAGCGGGATTTGGGGCGGACTTTACGTAAGATTGCCGTTGACCCGCAAAGTTTTTATACCGGGGATCTTGCTAGGGCGATCGCCTCTGACATGGCTAAAAACGGCGGCCTGATTACTCTCGAAGACCTCAAACACTATACACCGATTTGGCGAAATCCGGTTTGCGACAACTTCCGCACTTACCAAATTTGCGCGATGTCGCCTCCTTCTTCCGGTGGCGTTCATTTGCTGCAAATCTTAAATCTGATTGGCGATACGGATTTAAAGATGTTGGGCCCTAAAAGTCCAGACACCTTGCATTTACTGGCAGAAAGTATGCGGATTGCTTATGCCGATCGATCTGAGCATTTGGGCGATCCAGATTTTGTCAATGTGCCCGTCAAAGCTCTGACTAGCCGTAGCTATGCCAAATTGAGGCGATCGCAAATCCAGATGTCGAAAGCCAAACCTTCCAGCGAGGTAAAGGCTGTTGACGCTCAAACTTTGAGTCGATTTGTGCACGAGTCGCCTGAAACTACGCATCTGACGGTAGTTGACAAAGAGCGCAATGTTGTG
Source organism: Microcoleus sp. (assembly GCA_042408215.1). GTDB lineage: Bacteria > Cyanobacteriota > Cyanobacteriia > Cyanobacteriales > Microcoleaceae > Microcoleus. The sequence continues at coordinate 100,206 of JAYFMW010000008.1, forward strand.
AGTTTGACGTTTACGGTGAATGGCGTTTTTGGGGCTGGGGCTGTGGCGGCGGGTACGGGAATTTTGCTCAACAATGAGATGGACGATTTCGCGGCGGCTGCGGGAGTGCCGAATTTGTTTGGTTTAGTGGGCGACGAAGCAAATTCGATCGCCCCTGGGAAGACTCCTTTATCCAGCATGACGCCGGTAATTGTGACGGAAAATGGCAAATTTCGCCTCGCTGCGGGCTCTCCCGGAGGCAGTAGGATTATTACGACGGTGCTGCAAATTGTGTTGAATGTGTTGGTTGACGACATGAATGTCGGTGAGGCTGTATCCGCACCCCGGATTCACCATCAGTGGCTGCCCGATCGCCTGATGGTGGAACGGGGAGGTTTTGAGGCTGCGACGCTTTCGGAGTTGCGGCGGCGGGGACACCAGATTCAGGAAGGCGAGGGTTGGGGAAATGCGAATGCGATCGTCCTCACCTCTGATGGTTGGTTGGAGGGGGCAGCCGATCGGCGCGGGGAAGGGGCGGCCAGGGGGTTTTAGGAAGAGGGAAGAAGGAAGAAGGAAGAGGGAAGAAGGAAGAGGGAATATTAACGCCCAAGGCCCAAGGCCCAAGGCCCAAGGCCCAAGGCCCAAGGCCCAATTACCAATTACCAATTACCAATTACTAACTACCAAGAATTACTGAACACAAATTAATATTAATCTCCGTATAAACACGGAGTTATAAATTCTTGGTAAAGGACTATACTTTACCAGTATATAATGTAATCATAATAGTATGGATTTAATTCAAAGCTATGATTTTAGCAATAAAAATATGCTCATACCTCATAGAATTGCTGCCTTAACTGCTACATTCACCGCTGCTGCTTTCAGCTTGTTGACCGCACCCGCAATGGCATTTTCTGTAGGTGCAACCAATAACACTGAGACTTTAAAAAACCAGTTGTTGGGAACTAATACAGTGGGATTGAGTAATTTTTCGGTTTCAGTTACTGGAAATAGTGCTGCTTTTGGTACTTTTACTAATGACCCCTTCGGTTTGCAGTCAGGTGTTGTTCTCAGCACTGGCAGAGTCACCGATATACCGGGCAGGAATCTCAAAGATAACTTAATGATCGACGGCACTGATTTAAACACTGACTTGGGGGCCAGGGGCGAAGCTGGCGATTTGACTCAGCTAGACCTCAGATTTTTTGTTGACTCTAGGGCTGACAAGTTGTTCTTTGAATATGTATTTGGTTCCGAGGAGTTTCCTGAGTTCGGCGGTTCTGAATTTAATGACAGTTTTGAACTGTTGCTGAATGGCAAGAATTTGGCCAAGTTGAGCGACGGCCAAGCAGTTACGATTAATAATCTTGTTCCCGATCCAAATAATCGCTCTACAGATAACCCGGACTATATCAACAACCCAAGCCTGACTGGTCTTGCTGCTAATATTATTAAGCTGGACGGTTTTACTAAAGTTTTAGGTTTTGAGGGTTTGCTCAAGCAAAATCAGACGAATGTTCTCAGCATCCGCATTAAAGATGTGGGGGATGGCAATTTAGATTCTGCTGTGTTTATTAAAGGCGGTTCTCTGGGAACCAAAAAAGCCGAGGCGGTTCCCGAACCGATGACTTTGGGGGGTTTGATGGCGGGGGGTGCTATGCTGGCCGCAGCGCGAAAATTGCGAGGCGCAAGGAATTAAAATAGGACTGACGCATTAATCATATAATTCTGTCCTTTGATTGCAGCAAATGTTCTTGGTAAAACCCGCTCCTACAGCAACTGACTTATGACCGAAAGCAATTTAGTCTCTTGCCCCCGGAGGTCAGCCGTGGAGACACATAAAAGCTCCGCATCCTGACTACCAGCGAACGGATTCATCTTTGGGCTAAATCTAAAATCTAACATCTAACATCTAAAATTTAAAATTTAAAATTGAAAATCGGATGACTAAATCGTTTAGCTGTGAACAGTACCATCGGGTAAGATTGTTCCCGATAATCTAGCTCCCGTCAATTTTACCATCACCCGATCGCCATAACCGATTTTCGCTCCTGTTAAATCCGCACCACTCAAGTCCGTGCCGCTCAAATCGGCTCCGATTAAGTTAGTTTCTCTCAAGTTGGCATTGATCAAACAAGCTCCTAACAGGTTAGCTCTGAATAAGTTTGCTTTGTGCAAATTCGCCCCTGTGAGGTTCACGTTGTGCAGAAAAGTATCACTTAAGTCAGCTTGACTCAGGTTCGCATTGCTCAAGTTTCTGCCAGAAAAATCCTTTTCTTTTAAGGAAGCTCCTTGGAAGTTGGAACCGCTCAAATCGGGATTTTGTTGGGGGCCTGGGCGGTAAGATGAGGATGGCGTTGACGATTGGTAGCGGGACGCATCTGAATAGGGCCCCGCAGGATTAGCAGATTTTCCCCCATAATTTCCTGAATGGGGCTCAGAAGAGTAGCGCGGTTCTTTTGGGGTTGCCGGCGGCTGAGTATTTCTGTACTGAGTATTTCTGTACTGAGTGTTTTGGTGCTGAGTATTTTGGTGCTGAGTATTTTGATACTGAGTATTTTGGTGCTGAGTGTTTTGGTGCTGAGTGTTTTGATACTGAGTATTTTGGTGCTGAGTATTTTGATACTGAGTATTTTGATACTGAGTATTTTGATACTGAGTGTTTTGGTGCTGAGTATTTTGATACTGAGTATTTTGATACTGAGTGTTTTGGTGCTGGGTGTTTTGGTGCTGGGTGTTTTTGCGATCGGTGTTTTTGCGATCGGTGTTTTGGTGCTGAGCTCTCGGCTGAATCGATCGCAATTGTTCGCGGGCTTGATTAATTTCCTTAATCTTTTCTTCAGCTTTTTGGTGCAGTCTGGGCCTGTCTTTGGGGATGCGATCGGGGTGCCAAATGAACGCTAAATCTTTGTAGGCTTGGCTAATTTCTTCTGGGGAAGCTCCAGGCAGCAGTCCCAGCACCTTATAGTATTGGTCGAGGTCGTTCATATTACCACCTTTCGCTTTCAGAAATTAGGGATTAAAAATTAAGATCGGAGTGAAGGCAGCTCTAAAAGCTAGCTTCCCCGATCGTACATTGATTAAACAAAAAGATTGAACATTAACTCAGTTATGCCGCTGCTGGCAAAAAATCCCGGATTCGCTGCAAATACGTTGCGGCATCCTCCAGCATCGGAAAATGAGATGTATTTGGGATTATAACAAATTCTACTTTGTTGCTGAGGGATGCCGCCTGTTTACCCATGATTGCGGGGATAATTTGATCGAATTCTCCGGCGACGAGCAGCGTGGGAACACTCAGTCGGGCAAATTCTTGGGGCATTTCCTCCGCAGCTTTTTTGCTGACTGCTGTCACCATTGTACCTATAGCCGCAGCCTCGTCTGCCATTAAGAAATCCTTTAGAAATGCCAAACTGACCTCTGTGGGCAGAGATCGGTGCAAAAACCGTGCCATAAATATGCGATCGGCAAAAGGAATAGAAGCCAACCAAGGCGGCCGAAATTTGACCACATAGCCGCCGAATTTGTGAAAAGTTGTAAAGGCTTTTTCATCATATTCAAAAATGCCGCTGCAAGTGAGAATTGCTTTTTCTACTTTTTCGGGATAAAGATTGAGAAATAAAGTAGCAATTGATGCACCTGTGGAGTGAGCATTAATGTAGACACGACTTAAATTCAAAGCTGCCAATAATTCCGCTAAGTCGTGGGCGTAGGTTTCGAGTTCGTAGCTTGACTCAGGAGGCTGTTTTGGCAGTGGAGAACGTCCAAAACCTCTCATGTCGTAAAGCAAGCAGTCAAAGTCACCAGCGATCGCCTGTGCGGTGCTTTCCCAGTAGCGGGCTGAGCCAGCCCATCCGTGCAGGAATACCATCACAGGTTTGCCGGTGGGTTGGGCGCTTGCGTCTGCTGTTATCCACTCGTAATAATGTTCTACACCGTGAATTGAAATGAAAGACATAGTTAAGTAGTTTTGAGTTTTGAATTATGATTTTACATCATATGTTTCGGAATGATTTAACCGCAGAGGGCGCAGAGGGCGCAGAGAAAGAGAAAAGAGAGATGAATACAGGACGATACCAACGGATTTGATATCATATGTAGTCCAGGACGCATTAACATTGAAATTGAGGGACGTAGGACTACCGAGGATGCTCTGGTGACAGGTGATGAGGTATTAATTGGTCAGGTGGTTTTGGAGAAGTTAGATTTGCTTGTGGACTGTAGAAATCAGCGCTTAATCGGGAATCCCACTAATCCTAATTATCCTGTGACTTATATCAAGTAGGACTTATATCAAATCCGTTGACATCCGAATTATTCATCTCTCTCTTCTCGAACTCTGCGTCCTCTGTGTCCTCTGTGGTTTAATCATTCCGATCCAACCGGACTACAGAATAAAAACTATATCTATCAAAAAATCTGCGTTAATCTGCGTCAATCCACATCTGCGGTCAAAAATCACCAACATAGAAACCAACGAGAAACCTTAAGCAGCCGAAGCAGCTAGCCAAAATAAACCATCTACTAAAAGCGTGCTCAAAACTGCTCCGCTGAAGGCCCGCCAGTGCAATTGCGTGCCGCGCAAACTCAGCAAACCTACCGTTAGCAGTACAGCGATTAAAACTAAAGCGCAGCCTATTCCCCAAGGTGTCTCGATTTGTCCGATCGCACTTTGAAAAATCGGCATTGCTAATTCCGGTTCCGCGTGCATCACTTGGCGCCAGTAGGGCATCAAGCCTGTCAAGTAGAAATATAAGTCAGTAATAGCAGTGCCCAATAGGGAACCTAAATAAAAATAGCCGCCCACTTTTCCCCAAGATTTACCCAAGCACCAAATCGCAAATGGTAAGCCAATTGATTCGATCGGTAAATGCAAAATAGGTTCCCATCTAAACCAGCCCCAATAGATCGAACCTGCCAGCCAACATCCGGCAAATCCTAATAATAAGTCTCCCCAAAGTTGGGTTTTCTGGCGAAAAATTAGGATTAAACTAAGTGCTATCCAGGCGATAGTTGAGAGCAAACTGATGGCTGGATATAAACGCACTAAAGGTGCTTGGACGAAAACTGGAATTGATACTAAAAAGGCTGAAGCGCTAAATATCAACCACTGCTGAATGCTATTGTTTCTGCCTGAAGATACAGGATTTTCGAGGCTGGTGAGAGTAAGAATAGGTGCGATCGCTGAGGATAATAAATTAAAATTAAACAACTGATTGGACTCCGTAACGTTTCAATAAGTGGACTAAAAAGGTTGCTGCGGTGGCGGGTGTAGCCGTCTCTGTACCGTCGGCTGTTTGAGTGATTTGCCAACCTTGGGCGGTTTGGGGTTTGCGCCACAAGTCTAAATGTGCGATCGAGGGCGAAGCATAAAAACTGTCTCCACCGCCACCGAGAATAGCCGAACTCCAGTGCGTAAAGCGATCGTGGCTGAGTCGGTGGATGGGAAAATTGCCCCCCAGGGGTACTCCCCAACCGTCTAGGGCAAAAAATGCCGCGACTTTGCCGCCGATTTGCTCCCACATCCAAGCCGCCCCGATCGCCCCGGCTACCCCAGCCGAAAAGCTTGCAAATACTAGACTTTCTCCAGCCAACTCTTGACAGCACAAAAAGTGCAATATGTCAATAGCTGAAAAAGCTGGATATTTATGAGCGGGAAAAATCTTGACATGAGAGACTGTTTGGGTATTTTGCCGAGTTTCTGCGTCTCCCCAAACCTCTGAAAGTCCCGCCAGGAAACAATCGGTTAGTTTTGGGTCGTGGATTCCGGGGCAAATTACCAGTCTCATCGCTCTTCCATAAAATTAATTACGAGCTTAACATAACTTTACTTTATTGTACACCCTAATTAATTATATGCTATCCAGGGGGATAGGATGTTAAACTAATAACAGAGTCGTGTTTGAAGGGTATCCCCCAGATAAAAGCCCTGGGAATGCTCCGAGACACCGCAACCAGAGGCAAGGTGAGGAAGTCTTAAGAAAACATAAAACTTAACGATCCTTCAGACCCTGCGGCGTATTCTATTGCCTTTCCCATCAGATTCAGATCCCCCCCTGCGGGCGGGCACGGGGGCACCGCCCCTACAAAGGCAGGGCTGTTTCATTCTTTGTAGGGGCAAACCCCCCGTGGTTGCCCTGATGGCCCAAACACGCATTCGATGGTTGGTGGTGGGGTAGGCACGGGGGCACTACCCCTACAAAACCCTCGTTCGACTCTGAAAATCATTCTAATTGAGGAATACAAAGTGGTTGCTTCTCCCGAAAAAATTGAGTTTAAAACATCTGCGACACCGGCAAACAGCGATCGCGTAGCTGTCTTGTTGATGGGTTACGGCGAAGTTGAAAGCTACGATGATTTTGCCAACTACAACGAACAAGCTTTAAACTTACTGACGGCAAAGTTTGCGCCAGTACCAACTTGGATTTATCCGCCGCTGGCGAAGATTTTGGCAATTTTTGACTTGCATGAATGGAGTCACCAACACGGTCAATTTGTGTCGCCGCACAATGCTATTTTTGAACAGCAGCGCGCGGGAATTGAACATAATTTGCAGGAGAAATGGGGCGACAAAGTAAAAGTGTTCAAAGCTTTTAACTTTTGCGCGCCGTTTTTGCCGGAACAAGTAATCCCGCAAATTAAAGCTGAAGGATTTGACAAAATTCTGATTTATCCGCTGTTGGTTGTTGATTCTGTTTTCACCAGTGGGATTGCAGTAGAACAGGTGAATAAGGCTTTAGCACAAACCTTTGATGGTAAGGAACATTGGGTAAAAGGACAGCGCTACATTCCTTCTTTTTACGATGAACCTGCTTACATTGATTTGATGGCGCATTTGGTAGAAGAGGAAATTAAGCATGATTTAGCAGTAGCGCATTTGCCTTCTCAGATTGGGATTGTGCTGATGAATCACGGTTGTCCGCACAAGGCGAAGGGCTTTACTTCGGGTATTGTGGAAAGTCAAGCTTTGTACGATCGCGTGCGGGAACGTTTGATGTATCGTTATCCTTTGATTTCGGTGGGCTGGCTGAATCACGACACGCCGCTGATTGAATGGACTCAGCCGGATGCGACGTTGGCTGCGAAGAATTTGATTGATTTGGGTGCAACTGCGATCGTGTTTATGCCGATCGGATTTGCAACAGAAAATCACGAAACTTTGTTAGATGTAGATCATGTGATTGAGGGTTTGCAGAAGCAACGTCAGGGAGTTACTTATCGCAAATTGCCTTGCGTGAATGACCATCCTGAGTTCCTGAAAATGGCGGCGGAGTGGGCTAATCCTCAAATTGAAGCGTTGTTGAGTGAAAGTGCTGTGGCGGTAAATCCGAATTTGGTTGTTCGGGATCACGTACATTCTCATGGGGATCATGGGCATAATCATGGGGATCATGGGCATTCTCACGGGGATCATGGGCATTCTCACGGGCACGGGCACAGTCATTAATTAGGAGCTCAGAAACCGGGTTTTTGCGAAAATACTGCGTTACAGACGACAGATTAAGTAAAAACCCGGTTTCTTTGTGGGAGTGGGTAATACTTTCTGACTGGGCGGTTGAAACCGCGTCTACACGAACAATGACCATCCTGAGTTCCTGAAAATGGCGGCGGAGTGGGCTAATCCTCAAATTGAAGCGTTGTTGAGTGAAAGTGCGATCGCGGTGAATCCGAATTTGGTTGTTCGGGATCACGTACATTCTCATGGGGATCATGGGCATTCTCATGGGGATCATGGGCATTCTCACGGCGATCATGGGCATTCTCATGGGCACGGGCACAGTCATTAATTAGGAGCTCAGAAACCGGGTTTTTGCGAAAATACTGCGTTACAGACGACAGATTAAGTAAAAACCCGGTTTCTTTGTGGGAGTGGGTAATACTTTCTGACTGGGCGGTTGAAACCGCGTCTACACGAACGAAGTCCGCCTACGCGGACTAAGAAATTTAACCAGGATTTGGTATAAGTTGAGATTGATTTAGGTGAAAAGGGCGATCGGCTTATCTGCCTGATAATTGCTATCTGCAATTATTTCGGCTATGGGAGGGAGACGTAGTTACAATCTGACCCTCGCCAATCGAGATACTTTTCAGATTACGAGATTTCAGTGCTGCAACCAGTCGATCTGCCTTTGAACGGTTATAGAATGAAGCAACTTGAATCAGGTTAAGCGAGGAATCGTAAAAAGCATTACAACAGAAAGACTGGTGAATTATTTTTAATTTTTCTGCACTGTAAGCAATATAAACAGGATACCAAGTATTAGTGCCACCCGCAGTTTTATCTCCGCAATAAGTCAGAGAAGAATTCAAAGAATTAGTTTGAGTAGTCTTTTTATGGCTAATACTCTGCTGAGGTGGCTGACCATAATACCAACCTAAATATAATATACAAGCTCCCCCTATTCCTGTCATCAACCAAAGGAATTGGGGGTAAGACATACCTGATATTGAATTTTTGTGCCTTTTCATATCTATACTTGCTAAACCTAGCTTGATTCTTAGGGTAGGCTATACCCCTGTATGCAAAAACCTAAGAGGATTGCAAGATATAGCAATCCTCTTAGGTCTAGTTGAAAAGTCATTGAGGAATGCTATAAATAACTAAAAAAGATGCAAAAGAGTTGACTTGCAACTTAACGTTGAGATCTGTCATATTCATCCCAAGCTTTAAAGTTAGCACTTATGATACGACTCTCAATCCTTTGATTGGTGATGGCAGTTTTCAGAGACTCCTGTAATCCAACTATTTCACCTACAAGTCGAGTAGCAGGATTGCTAGAATTTGGGATTTCGCCTTTGTTATTTTTGGATAAATCGCTGCTGGAATTGGGATCGTAGGAGTTGTGTGTCATGGTATTTTTCCTAATTTGGACTAAATTTTTGATTCGCGAATGTCGGAAAATTTAAGTTTACAATATGTAAACTTAACATTATTCAAACATTTTCTTCATATCGTCTAGTAGTTTTTGTTTTGCCTGTTGTTTAACTTCTTCGGGATAATTACTATTTACTAGCTTATCGATTTCCTCTCCAAATTTCTGATACACATATCGCATCCTTTCTGATTTTGCATCATCATCGCTATTAAAACTGGGATCGTAGGAGTTATGTGTCATGGTATTTTTCCTAATTTGGACTAAATTTTTGATTCGCGAATGTCGGAAAATTTAAGTTTACAATATGTAAACTTAACATTCTTTAAACGATTGCTTCATGGCATCTAGTAGTTCTTGTTTGGCGGGTTGTTTAACTTCTTCTGGATAATTACTATTTACTAGCCGATCGATCTCACCTCCAAATTTCTGATACACATCTCGAATCCTTTCTCTTTTTCCATCAGCACGACGGCTATTCACACCAGTTTTCATATCTTGTGCAAAGTCTGAATAAGCAAAGCGGATATCTCGCATTCCACGCCCAATAACAATTACCAATCCTGTAACAGGAACGAATAGTGCGCTGCCAATAAAGCCAAGAGCTATGTCTCTTTCAACATTGCTAGGTATTATTGCCCTTCCACTGTCATTCTCATAGCGTACAGGAACAGATTTTCCATTTATCCAAACTTGCTCGTTTCCTTGATGATTCATATTGTATATTTCCTCGTATTTCCTCTGTAACTGCTTTTTAGTTTGAATCCACAAAACTTACTAAAAAAGAAATAGCAAGCACCCACACAATGACAGGAAGCAATAAACGAGGCAAAAAAACTGATGTTATAATACCACAAATTATAACAGTCACTCTAACTGCGTGCCGAAGTTCCTGTGGAGTTGCATAGCCAAATTTACTCTTTATATAACCTTCAGATGGCTTAACAAAGAGCCAAGGTAAAAAGAACGAATCCTTCGTATTTTCGCTGATAAAACGTGCCAAAAATCGCATGAGTGCAATCGTCGGCCCCACTAAAATTAGAATGCAGATAAAAGCTATGCAAAAATCTAGCATTTTAATTTTTCCTGTCTGAGTGTGTTTGTTCGGAATTTTTAGACCATTTTTTAGGCAGTTTTAACAAGCCAAAGAAATCAGGTATTATCCATACATTTCGTTTCTCCGATTCTTTTCTTATTTCCGCTATCCTCTTTCCAACAGATTCTTGGTAATTTTCAAACAAAGCATAAACATAGATTTCCGTTACCTCTTCTACCTGACTCGCTGGCGATTTTAGAGCATTGATAACTTCTTCACCTGTCAGTTTTGCTTCTCTGATAATTTCTTCTATCTGTGTACTAGAAATTAGACCTTGAGCCAAAAGTTGATCTAGTTTTTGTGCAAGTTGAGTTTGATACTCATTTAGCTCTTGTCTGATCCGAGCTGTTAGTTCTCCTAGATTAGTTTCCATTGATTTTGTCCAAGCACTACTTTATAGGCTAACTGCTGATGTTAACTTGGGACTAATGCTATAACCGTAAGGGTGACGACCGCATCCAGGGTAAAATGTATTATTTGTTACAATTCAGCTAGCGTTTTACACCCACAGCGCTATTTGCCTGTACGATCGCACTCAGCTAAACCACATTATAAGCCAGCCACAACCTAGCCGCAATCTAGTAACACCTATCCAAGACTACAAATTAAGCTATAATTCCACTAGGAAAATTTTTATAAAGAATCACTGCAATGCCCCCTACCAACGAACAGTTCACCCAAGCTGCAAACCACTGGGACTTGGAAACACTGTACACCGATATAGCCTCCGCTAAAGGAAAGCGTCTCACACCGGTCGAAAAGCTGCACCTGCGCGGCTTGCTTTCCGGTTACAGTCCCGCTGAAGTAGCAGATAAACTCCATAAAAGCGTCAAAGGCGTTGAAAGTGAAATGTGTACTACTTTATACCCACACATTAAAAGTCTTGTTGGCAAATCCAATGAAAAAGTAGAAAACTGGAGAAATATTACTGAGTGGCTTGAGGAAGCTGGATATAAAACTCAGTTATCGGCTGAATCTCAATTCAATAATTGCGTACCTGTTGACATTATGGGAAAGATAGCTCATATAAGTATTAAGAAAAATAGAATAACAATTGAAATAGACCTGCAACTATCCGATCAACTACCTTCACAACCTCCAACAGAAGACTCAAATAACAACAATCACACTAATAACTAAGTTCTCATGAAAAATACGAAATTTGTGACCAAAAGTGCTATAGTATAGCCTTTATATAGTCTTGGGCGCGGGTTTCGTCCATTGTGGGGAGTAGTCAATAACACCGATGTTTATTTTATCATGATTGGTGGGTGCCCAGAAACCGGGTTTTTGCGAGAATATTTGGTAACAGGCGAAGATTGGGGAAAAAACCCGGTTTCTTTGATAGTGCGTGGCTGGCCAGAAACCGGGTTTTTGCGACAAACTTCGTTACAGTGCAAAGGTTTGGGGGAAAACCCGGTTTCTTTGATTGTGCGCGAGTGGCCTGAATTTGACAATTGACTATGCAGTTTTTACAATGGACAGCTTATTCCCCATCTTCTGGTGGCACAATTATTTCCAGTTCCACAATTAAGGATGGTAACTCATTCTGAACAACATCCCAAACAACCGCTAAATCAACCCGATCGTACTCGTGGATAATCCTATTACGCATCCCTATCATACGCCTCCAGGGAATCTGAGGTAGGGATAAACAAGTTTCTTCCGAAAGTCGTCTAGACGCTTCCCCAATTATCTCAACTCGCCGAATTACAGAATCTTGCAATTGGATATCTGCCAAAAATTCTGTCTGAGTTTTGCCTGAAACATAGCTCAAAGCTAGTCTAGATGCAATTAGAATATCCAGCAAAGCATGAAGCTCACGAGGTTGCATAAATCACCTGAGCTGAATTAAGGATAGCTTGACGGCGGAGATAGTTTAAGCTGTGTTCAATAGCTCCTTTGCTGACGAAATCTACTTTCCGCTCAAAAATAGCTTCTAATTCTTCTTCCATTTGCATCAACTTCAATAAAGTCCAATGAAAATCTGGCTCGAAACTTGCGAGAATATCTATGTCGCTGTCTGGACGAAAATCATCCCGCAGCACCGAACCAAATAAGGCAAATTCAGTGATTTTCCAGCGCTGGCAAAAATCAACTATTTGATCTTTCGGGATTTCGATATTATTGACTAACATTTAAGTCGCCTCCAAAATCAACATCTCTACGCAAACAATGCGGCCACGGACGCGCTAAAACCCGGTAATAAAGCACTGGTTAAATTATCTTCTTTAAACAAAGTCATCGCTAATTTCAAAACCCCATTTTCCCGCAAGTAAACCTCAACTTTTTGCTGTAGTCTGTCAAAAATCCAGTATTCCCGCACGCCCTGAACCGAATATAATTTTAACTTAGATTGCCGATCGCGCCTTTCATTTTCCTCACCCGGAGACATTACCTCTACCACCAACTCCGGCGCACCAGCCAAATGTCCAGACTCATCTAATATTTGTGCTAAACGCTCATAGCTTACCCAAACCACATCAGGAATAACATTGTCACCATTCGTGAAGATCAAACCAGCAGTGGTTGCAGCCTTACCTAAACCCGTCTCTATCGACCAATTATTTAAGGTTCTGCAAACATTGTCAACAATATTTTGATGTTCCCAGTGGGGTGCTCTTGTCACGACTAATTCTCCTTCAATTATTTCATAACGGTTGCCATTATCGGGTAATAATTCTAAATCAGCGCTTGTCCAGCGAACTCTTTCTGTAGTTGACATAGCTTTGACTCCGCTCAGTTCTATTTTGATTATATCTGATATCTTGCACCATTCCCAATTAGCCCTTCATGGGCGGGCTGGATTCCCGCCCCACAATAACATTAATTAATTCTTTGTGGAACAGGCATCTTGCGGCGGGCTGGATTCCCGCCCCACAATAACATTAATTAATTCTTTGTGGAACAGGCATCTTGCCTGTTCTTAAGAAAGGCGCAAGATGTGAGTTATAGTCTAATTTGGTGCGCCGCTGTGAGATTTTCCAGCTATTTGAAATAGCTCAAGGCGACCCGCACCCTACAGTATTGCGATCGCCCCAACCAACTTATCAATCTCCGCCTCAGTGGTAAAATAGTGAACGCAAGCCCGCACACAATCAGGATTCAGAATTGTCCGCACCATAATCCCCTGTTTCTCCAACAAATCGACAAGCTTTTTGTGCGGCATCCCATTAGTTACTCGAAAAGAAACTAAACCCGCTTCCGGTGCAGATGTCCGCAAACATTCTACATGACTAATTTCCGACAAACTCTCCCAGAGATACTTACTCAAACGGCAGATTTCTCCATACCTTTCCTCCATCGTACCCCATTCGTGTTGCAGGGCGATCGCCACCCGCAAACCCACATACAAAGGATAAGCCGAAGTGGCTATTTCGTAACGTTGAGCTCCCGGCTTTAAGCCGATCGGTTTAGCATTTGCATCCGTCACAATTCCCCGCCAACCGATAAACACCGGATGCAAATCTGCCAAAGCTTCAGCACTCACATAAAGTCCGCCCAAACCCTCCGGGCCGCACCACCATTTATGACCAGTAAAAGCATAAAAGTCAACCCCCGATTCAATCAAATTCAAAGGCAAAACCCCCACAGATTGAGCCGCATCAACTAACACTCTAACTTTGTGATTCTGCACAGGTAATTCCTCTTGTCCCCCCCCTTCATAAGGGGGGGTTAGGGGGGGTTCATTCAATACTTGATCGAGGGGGGTTAGGGGGAGTTCATAACCTTCATGACACACCTTTACAATCTCAGCCAGAGGCAAAACTTGGCCAGTATTCCACAAAATATGACTGATTACCAACAAACGAGTATTCGGCTGCAAATAACTAGCAATTACCGCCACCGCATCTCCCTCATTCAAAGTAGCCGCCAACGGACAAACCGAAACCTCAATGTTGAAACGGCGCTGAAGTTCCATTACACTAGCTACAATGCCCGGATGTTCGCAGTCAGAGAGCAATAAATGGTCGCCCGATCGCCAATCAATGCCCCACAGAGCAATATTGCAGCCGACGGTGACATCTTCAGTCAGGGCGATCGTTTCGGGGGGGACGCCTAACTCGTTTGCCATCGCACAGCGCGTCAGCATCGCCTCCTGAGCCACCCAAGCACCGATTTCCCCCGAAAACGGCCCCCCAAGCTGCACCCGTTTATAGGCCCCATAAATCGCCTCTAAAGCAGGCTCAGGCAACGGCCCTTGTCCGCCGTAGTTAAAATAAGCTTTATTGGCCAAAGCTGGAAATTGTTGCCGATGTTTGTCCTTTGTCATTTTTTTGGGTAATTAATTGATAGCGTTAATATTGATAGGACTTACACAATAATCCTAGAGATGGGCAACCACGGGGGGATTGCCCCTACAAAACACTATATATGGACTATGCGCGCCCATGACCGATCGAATAAATATCAATCTCAAAAACATCTCTCAAAAAGCCTGACTGACATCCGTTACATCCGTTACAAAATCCGTTGCCGAACTTCCTTCTGCGAACACTAAATGTTAATAACTGACAAACTGCTACTTTCCTATCAGCGATGTAATCTCCGAGCATTTTTAGACACATGGGGAGATTGGAAACAACAAGATCCACCAAGCGACTTTCTGCTAAAATTGATGCGCGACAGCGCCACATATCAGCAGCAAGCTTTAGAAAACGAGACTTACCAACAACCATATTATCCTAGAGGGGATTGGGCGGCTGGGGCGGCGGCTACTTTGAGTTTAATGCAGCAAGGAGTCGATCGCATTTATCGAGGAGTGATTTGTCAAGGTGAATTAGGAAAAACCAATGATAAAACAGCTTCTATCTTAGGAATTGACGGTCAATATTTGCCAGACATCGGCGAAATTCCCGAAACTCCAGTCTATCTTTCATCCTCCATTCTACACTCTTCCGAAATCACCCTCGTCAGCCGCCCCCATTTATTAATTAAACAGCCGGGAGATTCCAAATTTGGCGATTGGAGTTATGCGACTGCCGATATTTGGCTGAGTAAGCGACCAAAACTAGATTATCAAATTATCGCAGCTTTTCACGCGCAAGTGTTAGCTTCCGTGCAGGGAATAATGCCCGAAACAGCGTGGTTGATGCTGCGAAAAAAAGGACTTTGGGCGGTGAATCTGTACCAGCGAATGCCTCAGATGTTCGAGATTTTGGATGAGTGCATTGAGATGTTAGAAAATCGGAATAAACCGGAGGTTTTCATTTCCAGGCAAAAGTGCACTCTTTGCGGTTGGTATACCGTTTGTCACGCAGAAGCTGAATCTATTAAACACCTGTCGCTGTTACCGGGAGTTACGGCTAAGCGATATGCTATACTAAAAGTTCTAGGATTGACCGATTTAGCATCTTTGGCTAATGCTAATTCCGATTTATTGGCGAGTTATCCTGAGTTTGTCGCAGGAGTGGCCGTCGATGTGGTGCAGCAAGCGCGATCGACTTTGTTGAATCAGCCGTTTGTGCGAGAGGAAGGAAGTTCGGCAGCGGATTTTGTAGCGGATTTAACGGATGTCACGGATAGAGGTTCGGCAGCGGATTTAATGGATGTCACGGATAGAGGTTCGGCAGAGACAGCGGTTAATCAGTTTATCAGAATACCAGAAGTTGCAGGAAATAGTTTAGTAATAGCTAAAATTGAGTCTGTAAAGACTACAGAAAATAAATCTGCTAAACTTTCTATACCTGCGCCAATTCTCCGCCCGAAACCAATTCCGTATTCCCAATCAGTGTTTTTGCCGATCGCACCCATCGAACTTTACTTTGACATTGAAGCCGAACCAGAATTAAACCTAGATTACCTCCACGGAGTCTTAGTCGTTGATAGGTACAATAAAACGGAAAAATTCCACGGATTTCTAGCAGAAAGTGCCGCAGAAGAAGGAGCGGCTTGGGAACAATTTTTAGAATTAATGTGGACTTATCCCATTGCTCCTATTTTCCACTTTTGCGACTACGAAGTCAAGACTTTTAAGCGATTGGCAAAACTTTACAACACTCCAGCATATCTGTGGAAACCTGTGCTCAAACGCTTTGTAGATATCCACAAATATGTTACCCAAAAAGCGATTATGCCGGTAGAAAGTTATGCACTTAAACCGATCGCCCGCTGGCTGGGTTTTGAGTGGCGAGATGCTAAGGCTAATGGTGCTCAGTGTGTCTGCTGGTATGACGATTGGCTCAAAACGGGCGATCGATCGATCTTGGAGGCGATCGTCCGATACAATGAGGATGACTGTCGTGCTACTTATGTGGTTAAGGATTGGTTGACGAATTTTTTGCTGGATCATCAATCTTGAATTTATGATTTAAGAAAAAGACTCGGCGGTTGAAACCGCGTCTACACAAACGAAGTCCGCCTGCGCGGACTGAAGAGAGTTTTAGGATCATAATTTAGTTATTGGTAAAATGCGAAAGTCAGCCAAATTAATTCTATTTGTTTTCGGCATTTTGATAGCAGCCACTGTTGCTATTTTTGTCGGTATGTCAGCCAAATCTTTCGCTGTTACTCAAATAGATTTTATCGGTAGGGCGATATTTCCGACTGGTTCTCCGTTTGGGGGGACGGAAATTGGCGGACTTT
Source organism: Microcoleus sp. (assembly GCA_042408215.1). Lineage (GTDB taxonomy): Bacteria > Cyanobacteriota > Cyanobacteriia > Cyanobacteriales > Microcoleaceae > Microcoleus. Next base: position 116,742 of record JAYFMW010000008.1, read on the forward strand.
CTGGCATTACTTATGATGCTGACAAACAAGTTTATTATGCTATATCAGACGATCGCAGCAGCCAGGCTCCGGCGCGTTTCTATTCTCTCAAAATTAACTGGCAATCTGGTAAGCTGGAACAAGATAAAATTGTTTTTACTGGTGTTACTACTTTATTAGATGAGAACGGCAAAAGTTTTCCAGAATTAAGTTTAGATCCTGAAGGGATAGCTTTTAGCGGAAACAGTGTGTTTGTTTCTTCTGAGGGTGATGTCGATCGCCGAATCAATCCCTTCATCAAAGAATTCTCCCTAGATGGTAAGCTGCTCAAAACTCTGCTAATTCCTGACCTATTTTTGCCGGATGACAAAGGCACTAAAGGCATTCGTAACAATCTAGCTTTTGAAAGTTTGACTTTGACGCCAGACAAAAAATATCTATTTACAGCCACAGAAAATGCCTTGGTTCAAGATGGCGCAGTACCTTTGTTGCAAAGTGGCAGTCCGTGCCGGATTTTGCGATATGATGCGGTTAGTGGCAATCCAGGGCGATCGTTTCTGTACATCACCGAACCGCTACCAGTGGGCGCAAATCCTGCGGGAAAGTTAACTACCAACGGTTTAGTGGATTTATTGGCGATCGACGAAAATCGCTTGTTGAGTTTAGAGCGTGGTTTCTCTCTGGAAACTGGAACTACTATTAAGCTTTTTGAGATTTCTCTGGAAAAGAGCGATCGCATCGAAGGACTCGAAAGCCTCAAAAGCCGTCTCAGCGAGCTTTCTCCCGCTCAAAAACGGCTGCTGCTGGATTTTGACACCCTGAAAATTCCCTTAGACAATATTGAGGGCTTGACATTGGGCCCGGTTTTAGGCGACGGTAGCAGAGGTCTGATTTTGGTGAGTGACAACAACTTCAGCCCGTTGCAGGAGACTCAGATTTTGGGCTTCAAAATAAAAGTTCAAAAAACCTCTTGACAAATGGTGCGGTCATAGGCATAATAGAAATTGTGCCTGAAAAAAAGGCAAAAACGAGGGACAGTAGTTCAATTGGTTAGAGCACCGCCCTGTCACGGCGGAAGTTGCGGGTTCGAGCCCCGTCTGTCCCGTTCTCTCGTAGTAAAGTTTCTACGGTTTTGATAAGTTGTTTTCTGGGTTAAGCAGGACGGAAATATGACTATTACGATCATTCATCCCTCCCCAGAAAAAATTACACAACGGGTGGTATTATCCAATATCAGTTGGCAGACTTACGAAAGCTTATTAGCAGAATCTGGAGACAAGAGATCCTCGCGATTTTCCTATTCTCAAGGAGTCCTAGAAATTATCATGCCATCAGATCTGCACGAAACTGTTAATTGTTTACTCAGACAGTTTGTAACTACTTTAAGCGATGAATTAAAGTTGAAACGTAAGGGATTTGGTTCGACAACTCTCAACCGTGAAGATTTAAAACAAGGTGCAGAACCTGATTCCTGTTTTTATATTCAAAATGTCGATCGCATTCTAGGGAAAAGACTTGACATCTCAACAGATCCCCCCCCAGACTTGGTGATTGAAGTTGATATTACCAGTCCCTCTTCTAATCGATTTGTAGTTTATACACAGCTAGGAATTCCTGAAGTTTGGCGGTATCGATCGCAAACTGTACAAATTTATCAATTGCAAAACCGGGAATATATTACCTGCGATCGCAGTCCGACATTTCCGATTCTTTCTGTAGCAATGCTCAATCAACTTTTGCAGATGGCAGAAACTCAAGATGATAATGCCATAATTCGCTCTTTGCGTCAATGGGTGAGGGCACAGTTGCGATCGCCCGAAAATCAGCAAGAGTAGTTAATTTAAACCTCATCATTCACCCGACAACGACTCGGATTTTCGCACTCAATGCGTTTAGCCCGATCGCCCATAACGGTTGCTAAATCCGGCCTTCCTGTCAAAGGTAGTCGCCAATGGGCCCAAATTCCGTACAGCCAATTGGCGATCGCCCCAACAATCGGTAACTTAGTCACAGCATAGATCCAACCCATCCCTAAAATCTCATAGATGCGCCGGAAAACCTCTACATTTTTAATGGTTGTACCGTCGGGTAATACCGCGTGAATCCGCCCCATTGCTGTTTCATAGTCTATTCCGCCGTGGGCTTCGGGGTTGTAGCGATCGTCCGCAATATCCACAAATGCCACCAAACCTCGGCCCGCATCCCGTTTCTTCAAAAAATTGACTTCTCGCACGCACAGGGGGCATTGACCGTCGTACAGGAGCTCAATTTGCCAGGATGGTACAGGCTTAATCTCGACAGATTCGGGAAATTCAGTTTGAGAAGTAGACATAGGTAAAATGCGATCGCTGGGAGTAGAAACAGACGTGCATAAGTATTTTACAATAATTAACAGTTATGAATGATTAAACCGCAGAGGACGCAGAGAACGCGGAGGAAGAGAAGAGAGAGATCGATAATTCGGATGCCGATGGATTTAATATCATAAGGCGCTCATTGTCGGACTTGCATGGCAGTTGTTTCTGTAGTTATGGACGCACAAACACCTTCATAACCGGGTTTTTCATTCTTAGTTAAAGGTCGGGATGTAGTATTTTTATCAAAAAAACCAGGTTTCTGTCTACAGGACTATTTAGGATCGATCGCCCTTAATGCTAGTATCATCAGGATGTCGCCTGCTGCGTTGCCGAAAACTGTAGCTCGATCGCTCGATGCCCTATACTCAAACTCATATCTTGCACCATTCTTGCTTAACAGGCTGTCCGGCCTGTTCCACAACCTGCACCATTCTTGCTTAACAGGCTCTCCGGCTTGTTCCACAAAGAGTGAATTTGATTAGCGACAAAATATACTAAAATTTGTAGTCTGAGCAACAGCCAAGTCAAGCGCCAGCAAATTACCCCAAATCTCAAAGCAAAAATCTACATGAACGTCAGAGTCCGTCTAGCCCCCAGCCCCACCGGAAACCTACACATCGGTACAGCCAGAACCGCCGTATTCAACTGGCTATTTGCTCGCAATCAAGGCGGCCAATTCATCCTGCGGGTAGAAGACACAGACTTAGAACGTTCCAAGAGCGAATACACTGACAATATCCTCGAAGGACTAACTTGGTTGGGGATGAAGTGGGATGAAGGCCCAATTTTCCAGTCCCAGCGTTTGGAAGCATACCGCCAAACCGTCCAAACTCTCCTAGACAAAGGACTCGCCTACCGCTGCTACACCACGTCAGCCGAACTTGACGAAATGCGGGAAGCACAAAAAGCCAATAAACAAGCTCCCCGCTATGATAACCGCCACCGCAATCTGACTCCCGAACAGCGCGAAGCTTTTGAAGCCGAAGGGCGGCAAGCTGTGATTCGGTTTATCATTGAGGACGATCGCACTATATCTTGGCACGACATGGTACGCGATACTGTTACCTGGAAAGGTAGCGACCTCGGCGGCGATATGGTAATTGCTAGGGCTTCCATCGGCGGCGACATTGGCCAGCCTCTCTACAACCTCGCTGTAGTCGTTGATGATATCGACATGGCCATTACCCACGTCATCCGTGGCGAAGATCATATCGGTAATACTCCCAAACAAATCTTGCTTTACGAAGCTTTGGGGGCGACAATCCCAGAATTTGCTCACACGCCATTGATTTTAAATTCCCAAGGACAAAAACTTTCTAAACGGGATGGGGTTACCTCGATTTCTGACTTTAAAGATATGGGCTATCTCCCCGAAGCTTTGGTCAATTACATGACTTTGCTGGGTTGGACTCCGCCGGATTCAACGCAAGAAATATTTACACTCTCCGAAGCTGCGGCTGTATTTAGTTGCGATCGAGTTAACAAAGCTGGTGCAAAATTTGATTGGGATAAACTTAACTGGCTAAATAGTCAATACCTGCACAAAATGCCGGTGCCGCAATTGACTGATTTACTGATACCTTATTGGCAGAAAGCCGGTTATGAATTTGACGCTGCGGTCGATCGCCCTTGGCTCGAACAAATAGCTGCTTTAATCAGCCAAAGTCTGGTGCGCTTAACCGATGCTGTCGATATGTGCAAGTTGTTCTTCTCTACTACGGTGGAATACGAAGAAGATGCGATCGCACAATTGCAGCAGCCAAAGGTAGCAGAGGCTTTGCTTGCTGTTCTAGAAGTTGTGGAAAGTCATGCAACGCTGACATCAGCCGAAGCTCAGAAAATCACTAAAAAGCTCAGTAAAGAGAAAAATCTTAACAAAGGGCTAATTATGCGATCGCTCCGAGCGGCTTTGACCGGCGCAATGCACGGCCCCGACCTGATAGAATCTTGGGTAATCCTTCACCAGCGGGGAACGGCTCAAACCCGCTTACAAGAGGCTATTAGCAACTTGAATTTGCCGCTTGTTGCTGTCGTGGCCCCAACTTCAACCCCAGAACAAGCAAACGCGGAAACAGCCGCTGAAACTCTGGCCCCTGAACAGCCAGCAGCAGAGGTAACAGCAGTCGAAAAACAGTCTGTTGAAACCGACCCAGTAGCGGTGACAGCAGTCGAGATCTCGGCTGTTGAAACAGTCGAAAAATCGACTCCAGAAGCCGCAGAAGCGGAGGTTTCAACAGTCGAAATACCGGCATTTGAAGCAGTCGGAGCCGAGGTTTCAACTGTCGAAATACCGCAGGTTGAAGCAGCAGAAGCTGAGGTTTCAACAGTCGAAATACCGCAGGTTGAAGCAGTCGGAGCCGAGGTTTCAACAGTCGAAATACCGCAGGTTGAAGCAGCAGAAGCTGAGGTTTCAACAGTCGAAATACCGGCTGTTGAAGCCACAGAAGCTGAGGTTTCAACAGTCGAAATACCGCAAGTTGAAGCTGTCGTAGCTGAGGTTTCAACTGTCGAAATACCGCAAGTTGAAGCTGTCGTAGCTGAGGTTTCAACTGTCGAAATACCGCAAGTTGAAGCAGCAGAAGCAGTTGAAATAGCTGTCGCCCACCAACCAGAAACTATTGCGAGTGGAGAAATGACTTCATCAAACGAACCAGAAACAACTGTTACTATCACCGAAGTTTCTTCGGGGACTGATCCAGAAAGTGCGATCGGTACAACAAAAGTTACCGTCACCGAAGAACCGCCAAGTCAGACTCAGCAGATAAAAGAACAAATTATCTCAATTTTGTCTGAACTTCCCGCTTATATCGGCGGCTTTTACGAACAATACAAAAGTCCCTTGACAGTTGTAGGCTTAATTATCGTCTCAATTATCTCTTTGAAAGTGCTTTTGGGCGTAGTAGATGAACTCAACGATATTCCGCTGCTAGCACCTACATTCGAGCTAATTGGTATCGGATATACTGCGTGGTTTGTCTATCGGTATTTGCTGCGCTCTTCTAACCGTCAACAATTAGGTCAAGAAATTCAAGCCATAAAAGAACAAATTTTCGGCAAAAATTCCTAGATTTTTGCTAGAAATTGCTGAATTTGTGCCCGATACTGACAATTTTAAATGAGTTGTCAGTGTCGGTTTTTTTAGGGATTTTTTTAATAGATGATTCGGCGATTGAAATCGCTACTACACAAACGAAGTCCGAGCAGAGAGGGACTAAGAAATAACCCATAATATCAAGTCCGCTTGAGTAGTTGTCATTCTGAGAGAAGCGAAGCATCTCCGAGATGGTTCGCTACACTGCGTTGCGATTGACTTATGACAAGTAATATCAAATCCTCTCTTCATCGGAATAGTAAATTTGAGTTATACCAATTTAATAGGTCGTTGCATATATTTCTATCCCCCTAAATCCCCCTTAATAAGGGAGTAGGGTGTGAGTAGGGGGTGACGAAAGACCACCCTCTTGTCCCACCCCCTACTCCCCTTATTAAGGGGGGTTAGGGGGGATCAGATTCTATGCAGCCTCATAAAAAATTGGTATTAACCGTCAACTGTCAACTGTCAACCGTCAACCGTCAACCGTCAACAATCATCTCTGAGTGCCACCGGAATTGATATAACAACTAATAACAACTAACAACTAACTAATGACTAAACTCCAGTAGCAGTAAAAGCAGCCCAGTAATAAGGATTAGCAAAAGGATGAGGTTTGCGGTTGCGAATTAGTTGCAAAGAAGCTTCAGCACTCAGGCGAGAACTTTGAGGAAGCCGATCGAACATTTGGGAAATTTGAGGTTGAAAATCCGCCAAAAGCAGCTCCAATTCGTCGCCTGTCAAATCCCGCAACCACCTCTGAGCATCATTGAGAGCGTGAGCCACATCTCCCACCTGCAACCTCGAAAACCGTCCCAGATTTTCATAAAACTTGCCGATCAGCAACAGGGTTGAAACATCATTCAGCTTCCAAAGACTGCTGACAACACTAGATGTGCCAGCATACAGCAAACCCGCCGACAAACCAACAAAATCTCCACCAACTGCGAAAGATCCCGCAGTAATTTCGCAAGCAGATAAAGTTACTAAAAAGTATTGCCTAAAATCCAGATTAAATATTTCCTCTAAGCTCAAAAAATCCTCTGTCAAACCTAGTCCAGATTTCAGTGGAATCGCCAAATTTAGCAAACTAAAACAAGCAAAGTGAGCGCACTTTCTCTGCGGTAACTCCCAGGCTTTCCCGGTCAAATTTCCCGGATGATTAGCAGCAATTGCACTGCTAACATTTTGTTTAGTCGCCTGCTTCTGGCGCACAACTTCCGCACCAGGAAAATACTGGCAAATATTGGCGACTTCAATATTGCTGTAGAGCGAATCTTTAGTAAAATTGGGAACAGCCAAAAGTTGCTGCAACCGTGGTCTTGATTGGTCTATTGCCCCCCTGCGGGCGATTTGTTTCAACCGCAATAGCTGACAGCTAGGAGCATAGCGAATGCCTCCTGTAAATCGATCGATCAAATAAGCAGCAGGCGGTTGAATGTCGCCAAAAGACCAACCTTGAAATAAATCTGAACTGCTTGAGGTTGACAAATCCCAACCGCTACGATCGCCCCAAGGAGCTCTAAAACTTCCTGAACCCCGATCGAACCTCTTTCTGTCCCCTAAAGGCAAAGCATGAAGTGGCAAAGCGTGCAAAGATCGGTGAGGGACAAAAATCAGTCGATCGCAAGAGTCAGGAATCAGCGAGACTACTCGGTCTATTTCCAGCAGCGAAGCTAAGCGGGTGAGTCGATCGGGGAGATGATTGATCCAGCGACCTTTTTGTTCAGAATAAGCGCTGAGATACTCCTGAACCCAACCTTCCAAAGCCAAAGCATTTTTGGGCGAACACAGGTGTACAGCGGGATACTCGGCACCAGCAGTCACCACAAAAGCGACCAGCAGCTCGCCCAAACTAGCCCACACCACCGCAGCACTATTGCGATCTAACAATTCCCGAATTTGCTGAAATTCGATCGGTTCAACTTTGCGAGTTAGGCTGAAGAAAGGGTCGATCGGCTCCACCTCACTCTCGATCAAGGCGTCAAACTGCCGCCACAATTGATTCAGGTGCGTCAAGTCTGAGCAAGGAAGCAGAGAACCGCTGTTGAAACCCTGGCTGTCATCCCCGGAGGAAATCACAACTCTTGGAAAACACCCCGGCCCATCGGGAGTCGAGTGTTGTTGCTGCTGACGTTCGGCTGCGATTTGCAGTTGCAGGTACTCGAACTCGCCTCGAACGGCTGCGGACATTTCAACTCTAGGAGTCAGGTGGCATTTAATCAGCAATTCTACCCAATTCAGAGCTTTGTAGCGCTCTGCGTATTCCAGAGCCCTAGCATAATATTGGGGTTCGGTGGCACCTTGTTTCAGACAAACTTGCAGCAAGCATTTGTAAAGTTCAGTCCAGGTTTGAGCTCTGTTGAGTTTCCCGATACTTGGTCGATCGCCCAAATTGAGCGAATCGCCGACTGCTTCGCAGCGCAAAAATTCAACTGTATCGACAGCAGCAGCAAAAACATGGTAAGCCCGGAGTAATTCGCCTTGAGTTTGGTAAACCTGACCCAAATAAAATGAAGTAAGAGCCCAGCGGTGCGGAGCAGTTTCGCGAGTGTAGACAAGACCTGCACTTTCATAGCAGGCGATCGCGCTTTCCTGGTGAGGGGAGTTGTCGCGCTCCGTCAATGCCGCAAAAGCTCGACCGAGATAGGTTTGCAGCATCGCCCAGCGTTCGGGAACAATGGAGCGGGTGTAGACTTGCAAGGCATTTTGATAACAGGCGATCGCGCTTTTGAGGTTACGGTTTCTTTCCCCTTTCAGATGTTCGCTCAAAGCGTGGCCGAGGTAGGCACACAGCATGGCCCAGCGATCGGGAGACTTTTGGCGGTTGTAAAACAGCAAAGCATTTTGGTAGCAGGCGATCGCCATTTCCAGATTTTCGGCCCGCTCCCCTTTGAGCCTCCGATTGTAAACCCTGCCGAGGGAAGTTTGGAGCGAAGCCCAGCGTTCGGGAAACCTGATCCGAGTGTACACTTGCAAAGCATTTTGATAGCAGGCCATCGCGCTTTCCAAATTTTCTACGGGATCGCCTTTAAGGCGATCGATCAACACCCGGCCCAAATTGCCGTGAGTCGTCGCCCACTGCAACGGAAAAGCTTCTGGAGTGCGTATTTGCAAAGCTCTGTGATAACAGTATATGGCGTATTCCAGATTTTCGGCTCGGTTGCCCAGCAGGCGATCGCAGTAAGCATTTGCCAAATTATTTTCAGTGGTTGCCCAGCGCCGGGGAAACGACTGGCGGTTGTAGACTTGCAGGGCATTTTGATAGCAGGCGATCGCCAGTTCCAGATTTTCGGCCCTGTCGCCTCGCAGGCGACGACTGTAAGCACGGCCGAGATTATTTTGAGTGCTGGCCCACTCTTCCCCGAAAATCTCGCGGGTGCGAACTCGCAACGCATTTTGATAGCAGGCGATTGCCTTTTCCAGGTTTTCTACTGGCTCTCCTCTCTGGCGATCGCTGTAAGCGCTGCCGAGATTATTTTGTAGCATCGCCCACTGTTCCGGGTACTGTTGGGGAGTACGGAAGGCGAGAGCATTTTCAAAGCAAGCGATCGCCTGTTCGATATTTTGAGCCCGATCGCCTTTGGGGCGATCGCTATAAGCATTTCCCAAATTGTTTTGCAACGCCGCCCATTCCTGGGGAAAATCTTTGCGGGTAAACACCTGAGCAACAGCTTCGTAACCTGCAATGGCGATTTCTAAATTATTTGCCTTGCTACCGAGAGGAAACCGCCCAATATTGTGGCTCAAATTGCCGATTTGGGCTGCAATGCGCCGACGCTCGGTCAGATCTGCTGTCGGCAGTACCGTCCTTGCCCACCCACGCAGCAGTTGCGCGAAGTTCTGGTCTAATTTGTCTACATTCGCGCCCAGGAGCGAATACACCTGTGGCGAATCAGCCGACAGCGCCGCCGCCTGCAATACTTCTGCTAAAAAAATCAGATATGCTGGCGGGGTTGCTGGTAATTTAGAATTACCCCGAGTGACTTGTAAGGGAGCAATCACTTGACGGAAAAATTTCGCCACCTTGACTAAACTTTCTGGTGTCAGTGTCGGCACTTCCAAGTACAGCGTTTGCACCAATTCAGAGTCGATCGACTTTGAGTCTGCACTCAAAATCACATCTGTTCCTAAGTCCTCTGGATTTTCCAGTAGTGCTCGGAGCATATTAAAATCCATTTCGCGACGCTGTTCGTCCATCGTGATTCCGTTGAACTATTAACCATAGGATTAGTGCCCCCGTGCAGCCAATTCAATCAATAAATCGGGAAATTTCCATCCCTAATTCTATTTACGCTGCTTTTCGGCCTAAAATCAATGGTAGTTCTGTGTTGATTTGCGTCCCTCGGCGGTTGAAAATCTACAATAAAGTCGCGATCGAATGACTCAAGTCTGACATTCGATCGCGACTTTTCACAGTGAAGCCAACAAAAATCCACTGATACCAGTTTTTTATGAGGCCCCGTAGAATCTGATCCCCCCTAACCCCCCTTAATAAGGGGGGAACAAGATTCTGCTCTTTCGTCACACCCTACTCCCTTATTAAGGGGGATGCGAGGGGGATCGAGATATATGCAACGACCCATTAAATTGGTATGAGTAGAATTACTGGACTGTTTGGGAACGCAGAGCTTTTTCTACTGCTTCTAAAGCTCGATCTACTTCAGCAGCCGTCACAATCAGGGGCGGAACAAACCTCAGCACTTTCGGCCCGGCGGGGACTAACAGCACTCCGGCTGCGATCGCCGATTTGACGATATCAGCAGATGTGAGTTCAATGTCAGCTTGCAATTCCAAACCGACAATTAAACCCCAGCCCCGCACATCAGCGATTAAATTGGGATATTGTGCCGCCAGCTTATGGAGTCCATCTCTCAACTGTTCGCCACGTTGCTGTACATTTTCTAGAATATTTTCCCGTTCCAAAGTTTGACAGACACACAAAGCTACAGCACAAGCAAAGGGATTGCCGCCAAAGGTGCTGGCGTGACTTCCGGGTTCAAAGACATCACAGAAAGACTTGCACAGCATAGCGCCGATCGGGATTCCGCCACCCAATCCCTTAGCAGAAGTAAAGATATCCGGTTCAATGCCGAGGTTTTCGTAGCCCCAATATTTGCCACTGCGTCCCATCCCGACTTGCACTTCATCGAGAATTAACAGGATGCCTTTTTCGTCACAAATTTCACGAATTCGTTGGAAGTAAGCGACATCACCGGGGCGAACTCCGCCTTCCCCTTGCAGCGCTTCCATCATAATTGCAGCTACTTGGCGATCGTCTTTGTCCAGTTCTGCGATCGCAGATTCTAGGGCAGCAATGTCATTGTAAGGCACGTAATGAAATCCCGGCACCAACGGGCTAAAACCCTTTTGGTACTTGGGCTGTCCCGTCGCCGTAATTGTGGCCAGAGTCCGCCCGTGGAAACTAGCGTGGGCCGTGATGATGGTCGGATTAGCGATCTTTAATTTTTCGTGAGCATACTTGCGGGCGAGTTTAATCGCAGCTTCATTGGCTTCCGCGCCGGAGTTGCAAAAGAAGACGCGATCGGCACAAGAATGGTCTACAAGCCACTTCGCCAGCTCTCCCTGTACGGGTATATAGTAAAGGTTAGAAACGTGGTGTAGCGTCTGAATTTGCTGGGTTACAGCCTCAATTAGAGCCGGATGAGCGTGTCCCAGAGTGCAAGTAGCAATGCCAGCGACAAAATCCAAATATTCGCGGCCTTCCGTATCCCAAACGCGGCAGCCTTCCCCACGCTCTAGGGCTATATTAAAGCGCCCGTAGGTTGTCATTACATAGTTGTCGAAGCTTTCGGAACTAAACGGGCTGGCTTCGGCTTGCACTAAGGGTTCTTTTAGTAAGGTTTCTGGACTCACGAATTGCTCCTTAACAGATTATATGTAGACCTAGATTGTACGGCAAAAATCCAGTTTAACGATGCAGGCTGTTCCTTTTGTCATAGAATCGTAACAGTAAAAGCAATTAATCCCCAAACAAATCTACCGATGAGTTATTACATTTCTCCTAACTTCCTCGATAAAGTTGCGGTGCACGTCACTAAGAACTTTTTAAATTTACCAGGGGTCAGAGTTCCCCTAATTTTAGGAATTCACGGCCGCAAAGGAGAAGGCAAAACTTTCCAATGCGAACTCGTTTTCCGGCGGATGGGTTTTGAACCCGTGATGATATCTGGCGGCGAATTAGAAAGTCCCGATGCGGGAGATCCTTCGCGTTTAATTCGCTTGCGCTATCGAGAAGCTGCGGAGCAAATTCGGGTGCGGGGCGAGATGTGCGCGATTTTTATTAACGATTTAGATGCTGGTGCTGGCAGATTCGATTCTACCACTCAGTATACCGTTAATACTCAGATGGTGAATGCTACTCTGATGAATATTGCTGACAATCCACATAACGTGCAGTTACCCGGAAGTTATGACGCTACTCCCTTGCACCGAGTGCCGATTATTGTGACTGGAAATGACTTTGCTACGCTGTACGCGCCTCTGATTCGGGACGGACGGATGGAGAAGTTTTATTGGGAACCGAGTCGAGATGATAAAATTGGGATTGTCGGCGGAATTTTTGAATCTGACAAATTGTCTAAAGCCGATATTGTGGCCTTAGTCGATCATTTTTCAGTCCAGGCGATCGACTTTTTCAGTGCTTTGCGATCGCGCATTTATGACGAACAGATTCGCGAGTTTATTCACAAAATAGGAATCGAGCGAGTTTCCAAGCGTTTGGTAAATACTCTGGAAGCGCCGCCAGAATTTCAAAACCCGAATTTCAGTCTCGCTCATTTAGTAGAAATGGGCAGTTTGATGGTTGGCCAACAAAACCGAATTCAAGAAATGCGCTTAGTAGATGAATACAATCAATCGCGGTTGTTTAATGTGAAAAATCCTGCCAATGTTCCGGCTGATATTCCCACACAAAGTCAAGTCAACGACCAGTCCTCGAAATATTATAAAGCTTACGTCGCACCGGTTGCTGAAGTTAGTAAAAGTCAGAGTTCGCGGCTGAATTCCGAGGTGTTGGAACAAGTGCAGCAACTTTTAGCCCGTGGCTGTAAAATAGGCATGGAATATGCAGATAATCGCAGGTTTAAAACAGGTTCGTGGCAAAGTTGCGCGACAATTCAAACTGCACAAGAAAAAGAAGTAGTTGCATCTTTGGAAACTTGTTTAGCGGAACACAGCGGCGAATACGTGCGGCTAATTGGCATCGATCCAAAAGCCAAGCGCAGAATAGTTGAAACCATCATTCAGCGGCCGAATAGTTAATTGTAGTCGTAGTCGATCGATTCTCCTAGGGACAAGGCAATAGCCATTAGTGTCACCTTAAGACTAAAACCCATAATAACTGTCGCTTTTAGGCGAAGTCTAGATCCCCCTAAATCCCCCTTAAGAAGGGGAGTAGGGGGTGACTTTGAGAAGAATCTTATCCCCCCCTTTTTAAGGGGGGCTAGGGGGGATCTAGACTTTGATATAAGCAAGAGAGACAGTCAGTTCGTTAAATCAAAAAAATTCCCCTCTCTCATCTCCTCCTCTGTGCTCTCTGCGCCCTCTGTGGTAAAAAAAATCCGGGTTATATAGACATAGAAATAACATACTCTTTCAACACAGAATTCAAACTAAACAAAGTTATCTTTTCCTGTTCAATTGTATCCAATAAAAACCGACTTCCAAGATATCGCACTGCATTAACTATTTCAGACGGCGAAAACGGTATTTTGTTGAAACATTGCGACATAGCAACGGGTTCAGGTTGATTAGCCAGGTGAACCATCACCGCCAACTCTGCCGCAGTCAAACGCCCAAAAGGTTGAGATAATTGAAATTGCAACCCTTCATCTAAAATCGGCATTTCGCACTGCAAAAACTCCGAAACTCTGCCCCCAAATAACTCTCGAATCAGGGTTGCAGTCAACTCCAACCACAGAGGATTTCCTTGATAAATGTCAATCAAAGTTGACCATGTTTCCTCATCGGCTAACCTTTGTTCTCTCAAAATCTCTTTAGCCGCTACTCCCAAACTTCCCAATACAAAACATCGCACGGGACGATACTCTTTTGATAAGAGAGCAATTTCTCTGGGTTTTTCCCAACTATTCAATATCAAACAACTTTGATGACAAACTTCGGCAATTAGTTTAAAAAATAGCTGATAATCTTCATATCCAGTTTTATATTGTCCTGCGAGTTGTCGGCTGCTAAAAAGCATTTGCACGTCATCGAGGACAATCAGACATCGGTATTTTCGCAGGTAATCGAGGATTTGGGAAATTTTGGTTTCGATGTTTTGGGGAGTTTCTGATGGTTGGGAAAAGATTTGCAGCAGGTTGGTGAGGGTTGCGTCTAGGGTTGGGGAAAAGCGGAGGCTGCGATAGATGACGTAATCGAATTGGGTTTTGATTTGGTCAATTAGGCGGAGGGAGAGGGTTGTTTTGCCGATTCCGCTGATTCCGAGGAGTGCGATGAGGCGTGTGCGATTATCGCGCGTTATCCAGTTTTCGAGGGTGGAGAGTTCGGAAGTGCGATCGAAAAAGGTGAATATTTCGGGTGCGTCGCCTAAGTCTATGTGGAGTTGTTTAGGACTTTGTTGGGGGTTTTGGGGTTCTGTTGGACTTCTCGCCCTTTCTTGACAAATATTGACGTTATTAATTTCTACAAAATTCTTGCCTATAGGTGATGAAATATTGTAAATTTTACCACTATCTAATATCGCTCGAAAGTTTCTTTTAGTAATATCTTCTCCGAATCCCTCAGAGAGTATTTTCCATAATTCCGAACCGATATCCCTGAGATGACCTTCACTTGAGTGAGTTTCTTCGGCAATTTTTGGATATTTGTGGTTTTGTAATGTCCCTCGCAGTATAGCGTCTTGCAGATAGTCTATATGTTCTCCCGTCTTGGCGAAGATTAGTTCGTCGGCAAGTTTTAAGACTTCTGCGATTTCCATAGGTCAGTCGTGTGCTGCGATTTGTCGTATTATATCCGATCTTTCCGACATTTCCGACAAGATTCCGACATTTCCGACATTTGCGATCGGGCTACCTGGGAAAAGTCCCGACATTTCCGATATACAAGAGTTACCTTTTGCTAGACAATATATACAAATACTTAATAATTCTTCATTATTCCTCTAATCGGTCAAGTATGAATACTTATACAGTCATCATGCTAGGGCCACGCGGCTCAGGCAAAACAGTATTTTTAGCCAGTATGTACAATCAGTTATGTACGCAGAGAGAAGGAGGCTTTTTTCTGGAGGTTGATAGTGCAGAGAAAAGCAAACAATTACACGATCTTTATACACAAATAGCTTTTGAAGAAAAGTGGCCGCTTGGAACACGACGCAGCGAAGTCTCAGAATGGACTTTCACTTGTCGCGTACAAACGAAGGATCTGCCTATTTATTCGGCTTGCAAGTTCACCTATTTAGATTATGCAGGTGGTTTGCTAACTGACCAGACAGACGAAGACGATCCTAAATTCAATGAGCAAGTCAACAAAGCAGATGCTTTACTTGGCTTGCTGGATGGTCAAAGACTTTGTGCGTTGATGCAAAATGAAAGACTAGGGCAAAAGTGGGCAGTCAACGAGCTACCTAGAATTCTCAGCATCATGCAAAAGACTGGCAAACCGATCCATTTTATAATCAGCAAGTGGGATATTGTAGAAAAGAAATACACCCTCGAACAGATACGGGATTGTTTGCTGAACGAAATTCCACATTTTAAAAATTTAGTCTCTACTTATAACAGGGCTGGAAAACCAGTTCGATTAATTCCTGTTAGCGCAGTGGGTAAAGACTTTGTTACTCTGAAACCAGATGGTAGTATGGCAAAAAATCTGAGCGTATTGCCCCAACCCTTTCAAGTAGAAATTCCTTTAGCTTGCATCCTGCCCGATTTAATTCAAGCTGATTGCAAAGAGGCCATAGACAAAATGAGAGAACAAGCTAACCGTCCAATAGAAGTTAAGGCAAATCTACAATGGTGGGAGCAAGTAGGTCAAGTTGTTGGCGGAGTGCTGAAAGCATCGCAAGACATCCTACCTATCCTAGGGGACTTATTCCTACCTAGAAAATATACAGCCTTCCAAGATGTCGTCTTAAAGATGGTTGAATTTGCTAGTGAATATGCGGAAGCACCAGCCAAGCAAAAGCAAGAAGCAGCAGATAAAAGATCCGAAGAGTTAAGCAAGGAACGAGAAGAATTATTTAAGAAAGTAGAAGATGAAGAAACTGCCTTCAAATATGCTCTTAATTGTTTTCTATCAGTTCAAAATGACCTTATTCGTAACTTCCCCAAATCAGATTTAAGATTACCATGAAAGATATTACAGCTTGGAGTTTTTTAGTTAGTTGTAATCAGTCTCTTGACTACCGAACAGTCGTCGCCCCAAATTTTATGTGTGAGGCTGGTATAGCTGGTTTACTTGCTAGAGTAACAGAAGGAGACTTGACCGAAAAAGAAACAGCATTCTACCGAGAAATTCATAACTCTAAAGTCGGAGATATAACTTTAATTTTCCGAGTAATAGAGGCCATAGCAGAAGATACTGGCATCTCAGGTAACGGCGTTCTCAAAGACCTTTTCGGTAGAGAAATTTATTTAATAGAAGGCATCGCTCTAAAAGGAAAACTGCCAAATATTGTGACGAATGTGAACAATATTGAAGAAGCTCACAAGCGGGTTTTAGGAGATTATCGTAAGTTCTGGGAGGCTGAGGATTCGGTTTCTGCTGTTGCTTCAAACTCTTTTACATTGCAGAGCCAAGGAGAAGAAACTGGTTTAAAATATATCACACTTAAGCCTTACGTCGCAGGTAATAAGGTTGCAGCTACTAAGTGGCAGCGCCTGTATCCAGAACCACAACGTTTTGAAGGTGCAATTCACTCTATTGCAATTTTTCCAGATGGAAAAAATATTGCTATCCGATATGGCGATCGCAAGATTGTTGTTTGGAATGTGCAGGACAAACAAGAACTCTATTCCTTGTCAAATGTAAGGGGGCTGATAGGAGGCTATCCCACTCCGATCGCGATCGACCCCACAGGGCATTTCCTTACAACTGCTATGATTGAGGGCATACATCAAAATCAAGTCAAAGTGTGGCACTTGGATGCAAAGGAACCTAAAAATATAGGAAGCTTAGGAACGGGTAATACTCATAGAGTTACATCAGTAGCCTTTACCCCCGATAGTAAAACAGTGATTATTGGGAGTGCTGATGGTAGGATTAAGTTGTTAGATGCCCGATCGGAAGGGCTAGAAATTGGCACACTGTCAAGCCATGCTGGGGAGGTAAAATGTCTGGCGGTTGATTTGAATAATTGGCTTCTTGCTAGTGGGAACAGTAAGGGAGAAGTTAGGCTCTGGGATTTAGCAACTCACAAACAAGTTAGACTTATTCAAGAACATTCGCTGCCTGTTAATTCATTAGCTTTTAGTCCAGACGGTCAAACGCTTTTTAGTGGAAGTGATGACCACAAAATCAAGTTTTGGAATGTAAAAACAGGCGATCAATCTAATGTTTTGGAATTCGATTATGAAATTACATCAGTAGTTTTTAGCTCAGATGGCAATTTATTTGCAACTGGAGACTACGGCGGTAATATTCAACTTTGGGATTTCCCAAGTAATAAAGATATTTTTAAGGAGCGCGTACATTCCGCAGCAGTTACTTCAGTAGTTTTCAGTCCCGACGGGCGTACTCTGATTAGTGGCAGTAAGGATAGTACAATTGCAGTGTGGCAGCAAATATAGACTGCACTTCATCCTAAAATCACCGCGATCGAACGATCTAAAGAAAAGCAGCATCATCTCTAGATATTTTGGATTTTGCTCGATGAAGTAAATCAGAGGCGCAGTATCCAATCCCACAACTTGTCCCTGTAACTGATTTATCCATTCCATGAATCTCTTTCCCGATCGACATATTCTTGAGCATCAATCCCATGCCAAATTTCCTTACCCAACCCTTCTAATTCTAAAATACTGCGCTTGGGCTTGGGAATCACTCGTTGACGAATATGTGCAAACAATTCAGAGATGAGTCGCATTTGCTCATCTGGTGCAAGTTTTAAAACCTGAGTCAGTACCGTGCTGTAAGTAGACATAGACTCTGCATTAAGATTTTTGGGCTGATTGTCATTATAGCAATTTAGGAGCTAGGGAAGTGCGCGCCTGCGAAGCTATCCCGTAGGAAATCGCCCTTTTCTTTCCTAAAGTGCGCCCTAATACACTTCACGACGATGAGCGATAATAGTCACAACCACCCGTTTTTGCTCCTCATCAATCTCATAAACAACCCGATAATCTCCAACGCGATAGCGATAGTATCCAGCTAAGTCGCCTTTGAGTTGCTTAATATTTGGATGACTGCGAGGGTCAGTTTTCAACATTTCAAAACATCGATCTAGCTTGCGTTGTAAAGAAGCTGATGCTTCTTCAAAAAACTCCTGAGCATCAAAGCTAAGAACGATTGAATAAAAATTCAGATTTTCATCAGTATTTTCGTTTGAGTTGCTCAACGGTCGTTACCTTACTTGCTGCTACATCAGTTCGGGCTTTATTAAAAGCTTCCAGAAAACCGGGAATTTTCAATAATTCGTTCGTAGCTTCATTGCTTTCACGTTCTGCTAAATAAGCTAAAAAATCAGCCACAACGAGCAGCCGTTCAGGAGATAAGCTATCTATCGATTGCTTAAGGTTCTGGCGAAGTTCTTGAGTTTTCATAGTTCATAGCTATTGAAAATTATTAGAGCTACCGCTTGATTATACCAGATAGTCTGAAATTTCGCTCGTGCGATCGCCTTTTTTCCCAAAGTACATGAAGCACAGCTATCCGAAAGTGCGACGGAATCGTTTTTAATGCCATCGATCAGCGTTTCGACTACGGATAAATCGGATAAATCTGTATTGCAGTCAATAAATAGGCGATCGCATAACGCAAGCACGCCCGAATATCATCCATTTCCAAATCGGGATAGTAATCTTGGATAATCTCTGCAAAAGAAAGCCCTTCATTTAGTAATTCGAGAACGCTCTGTACAGTAATGCGCGTACCCACTATGCAAGGCTTACCGAAGTGAATTTGAGGGTTGACGGAGATTCTGTCCATTTTGACCACGCAGCTCTATGTCTCTTCTATTTTAAGTCATCAGTTAGGCGATCGCAACTTGTCTTTTTTCAGCAGTGAGCCTATCGCCCTTTTATTTCCCAAAAGTGCGATCGCCCTTATCTTCCCAAAGTGCGATCGCCCATCTTTCTTAAGTCTCAAACGGGTTAATCAGTGTGAGTTCAGCAATCCACCGAAAATCCCCTATATTTCTTGTAACTAAAGTTTTGCCATATACCAAAGCTGTTGCCGCAATCATAGCATCCCCTAGTGTCATTCTCCTCATCTGTCTCAACAGCACTGCGCGATCGAGTACAGCGTTAGAAATTGGTAAAACCTCCACCACACCAAAGAATTCCTCAAAGTACAATCTATACTCTTCCGTTAGCTGATGATAACCCAAGACTTCAACGTAACTTATTGCCGATACAACTATGTCATGTTCACCAATAAACTGCCTAATCTGCGCGTGTTCTGGTTGAGAAGCGTAGATAATAATATTACTGTCAAGCAGCATTATTCATCCCTACCTGGAAGTGGACGATCTTGACGCAATTCTCGCTGCCATTCCACCGGATCGATAATATCAGCAAAGACATTATTTGCTGCAATTTTTTCCAATATTTCAACTATTCTCTGACGGCGAAGCTCAGCACTTAAAGTCGATCGCTCTTCTTGTAAAGTAACGTAAACTCTGATAGGGACATCGCCCTGTCTTGGAACCTCATTAGCCCATTCTAAAAGGTTTCCCTTCAATATAGCCTCAAATACTCGCTGCATAGCTAATATCAACTATTCTCTATTTTTATTATTATAGCTCTTTGATGACTGGCTCGCCCTTATTTTCCCAAAGTACGATCGCCCTTTTCTTCCAACACCAGTGCGATCGCATAACGCAAGCAAGCCCGAATATCATCCATTTCCAAATCGGGATAATAGTCTTGGATAATCTCTCCAAAAGAAAGCCCTTCATTTAGTAATTCGAGAACGCTCTGTACAGTAATGCGCGTACCCACTATGCAAGGCTTACCGAAGTGAATTTGAGGGTTGACGGAGATTCTGTCCATTTTGACCACGCAGCTCTATGTCTCTTCTATTTTAAGTCATCAGTTAGGCGATCGCAACTTGTCTTTTTCAGCAGTGAGCCGATCGCCCTTTTATTTCCCAAAGTACGCGCGTGCGAAGCTATCCCGTAGGGAATCGCACTTCGGTTAATCATAAATTTCTCTCCGGTGTCCAATCTGGTGAATAGTAATCAGCTTTAAATCATCATCAAAAGAATAAATTACCCGATAATCACCCACTCTTAACTTAAAGAAACCAGCCAGATTAGCCGACAAAGGCATAGGAGTAATTTGTGCAAAATTTTCAGCCAACCAATTGATTTTATTACCTATACGCTCCTGCACAGCCTGAGTCAATCTGTCTTGGTTAACCAGAGCTTCTGCTGTCAACTCAACCGAATAGCTCATTACGCTTTCATGCCGATTTTTTGATAAACTTCCCCAGCTTCGATGCTGCTTTCTCCTGCTTGCTTGCGCTTCATTGACTCTAACAATTTCTGCTTAACTTCTTCCTTAACTTCTAAACCTGCATCAGGATCGCCCAAATATTCTTCTAAGCACTGTTCCACGGTATGCCGAATCAAGTCCCGCAGTTGCTCAACTGTCATATCTTTGACTTGCATCTTAATCTCCTAGTCTGTGGGATTATCAATAAATAATAGCAACTTTTTAAAATTATGGGAAATACGATCGCCCTGATCTTCCCAAAGTACCTGAAGCACAGCGGGTGCATCTGTGTTTTGCAAATATACTCGTAGGGGCGAAGCATGACCGCTGTAAATCTCTGTCTCTCGCTAATAAATTGTCTGCGGTCATGCTTCGCCTATGCAAAATCGGGATGCTCCCAGCACAGCTATCCCAAAGTGCGATCGACCTAAATCTAACTCCCAGGAAATAAAAACTCAGTAGCAACATTCCACCGACTACCATCATGAATCAATAAAATCAACTCCGAAGCAGTAAACTCAAAAAAGATCGATCGCCCTTTGAACTCCAACCAAGCAGCATCAAAATTTTGCTTGCTCAAATCGCGAAACCCCACAGTCATGTGCGGCACAAAAGGCCTAGTCTGAGAAACTCGATCGCCAATTCCCAAATTTTCCCCTACATAACTCATCAAATCTTTTTGAACATCCAGCAATGCCGGCGACTTGACAACATCAACATAAATAACGCGGGGCGCAAAAGCCGCAAAACCGGACAGAGTAACGGGAATGGGGAACCGGTTAGCAGCAAACACCTTCAAACATTCCTCTAACTTGGGAACATCTTCTGCTAACCACTCAAAAGGAGATTGCAGCGTGACATGGGGCGGCGACTTCAATGCACCGCGACTGTTGTAGTGTTCCGCAACATACAGTTTAATCTCAGTAATGTGCTGTTGAATATCAAGAGGCGGCATCAGAGCAATAAAAAATCGCTGTTTTGATGGATTCATAAGATAGTATCGCTTTAAAGAAAGGATGCTGGAACATGGAACATAGAGCATTTGCCTTATGGCCCACTTGCCCGCTGACTCATTCCCAATCTAAGATCGAAAATAAAAAATCCCCAATAAAAAAATGCCTTGGTTTGTCAAAATAGAGCAAGGAATTGTCGAAAAGCCCGTCTTTGACCAGTACGTGCCCGCTCACAGAGCTTATGTCCGAGACCTGATTTCAAAAGGACACCGAGCCAAAACGGGCTACTGGGCAAGGAGAGGTGGCGGTATGTTGATGTTTGAGGCGGGTTCGATGGATGAAGCAAGGGCGATCGTCGCTGAAGACCCGCTGGTGAAGCACGGTTGCGTTATCTATGAAATTTATCACTGGTGTGTGGTTGAAGAATAGAATAACTGTGTTATACTCATAAATGAACTGGACCCACGCGATTACAACGCCCAAATCTTGTCAGGACCGGAAGGTAGCAGCAACACGGGATGCTTGTGATAGGCGTGGTATCCGGTTCACCCAGTTTTTTGAGGTGTAGCTTCTATGGCTGGTTTTGGAGATATTTTACAGAAAGCAGTTTACCTGGGCGTTGGGCTAGCTTCCTACGCTGGCGAAAAAGCAGGTAGCAAGCTAAATGAGTTGCGAGCTGAAGCCCAAAAGCTGGCGGATGAATTGGTGAAGCGGGGCGAGATGTCAACGGAAGAAGCTCGTCGCTTTGTTGATGATATGGTGCAACAGGCTCAGCAGCAACAGTCGCCAGTAGCACCGGCTGCGGAGCAAAAACCTACGGAACCGCGCCGGATTGAAATTGTTTCTGAGGAAGAAGATGCTTCAGGAAAAGATGCTAAAGATGCTGGGGGCGTAGACAAGCTCCGCGAGCAGGTGCAGAATTTACAAGATGAATTGCGACGGCTGAAGCGAGATTAATCTGCAAAAAGTGCGATCGCCAACCATAAAGGGAACTCGGAGTCAAGCTCTTGAGTTCCCTTTTTGAATATCTCCCCCACAATCTCAAATCAGATGTGGACGGATCTGAGGCAATAGGTAATAGAATTGAGATTGGGGTACTTGCACTTTGCTTGAGGCTGGCTATACATCCCTGTTAGATCCTGTCGGCTTAATTACCCGCAATCAACATTAAAGTCTTTTCAACAGTAAGTTTACAAATCAATGGAAGATTGGTCAAAAGATTTCTTTGAAGTAATGGAAAATGCTGTTTCTGAAGTAGAGCATTTTTTCAGCGATGTGAACGATGAGTTTGCAGAAATGCTGGATGTTCTGGCCAAGCTTTCCGAAGAGTTTACAGAACAAGTACAAAATAATCTGATTAACGAGATTGACGGTTGTTTCAATGAGTTTGACGGCTATTTCAATGAATTAATAGAACCGATAATTGAGCTTTACCGCGAATTAGATCCTGATTTTGACGAGATAGATTCGTCTTTTGTGACTCATGTAAACCCTTCGCCGATGCAGCATCCGGTTTGTCGCGGTTGTCGCAACTATCACGGTCAAGTTTATGGCGGAAATTTGTTGGTTTGTGCGATGCACCCCAGCGGTGTGGAATCTGAAAGTTGTCCTGATTGGGAATCTGATAGCGATGCAGATTTTTCAGGCGGAAGTTGAGTTGTTGAGGGGTTAATGGCTTATGATAACGTCAATTCAGTCTCCGTCAAAGATTTCTCTGGAAGACTTTTTGCTGCTTCCAGAAACTAAGCCGGCTAGCGAGTATGTTGATGGTGAAATTTATCAAAAAGATATGGCACAAGGAAAACATAGTACATTACAATTCGAGTTTCCATCTGTGATTAACCGAGTTGGTAAACCGCAGAAATTAGCTTATGCGTTTCCTGAATTGCGCTGCACTTTTGATGGACGTTCTATTGTTCCAGATATCGCAGTATTCGAGTGGCCGCGCATTCCTCTGAATGCTAAGGGAGAAATTGAAAATAGGTTGGAAATTCCGCCGGATTGGATAATTGAGATTTTATCGCCGGATCAAAGTTCAACTCGCGTGATTAATCAGATTCTGTTTTGCCTCAAAAATAACACTAAATTAGGTTGGCTGGTTGACCCGGAAGAAAAATTAGTCATTGTATTTCAACCGCAGCAGCAACTTGAAATTAAAGAAAATGAAGATGTTTTACCTGTACTCGATGTGCTGTCTGGTTTGCAACTGTCGGCGGCAAATTTGTTTGAGCTGTTAAGTTTTAATTAGAAATGAGTTACAGTTGAATTTAGGGAATGTTGCATCTAACTGTATTTAAAAGTGAATATATCGATCGCACATAATGCCCAATTTGGGTTTCCGAGAATGCCAGCAACACTGCAATTGCGGCATTATCAGCGAGTTGCGGTTGCTAATTGGTTTGCCAATAATGGACGCGGTACGCTGAAGATGGCGACGGGTAGCGGTAAGACGATTACTGCACTGGCGATCGCCACTGAATTATACCAAAAAATTAGCCTGGAAGTTCTCCTCGTAATTTGCCCCTATTGCCACCTGGTGAATCAGTGGGCGCGTGAATCGGAGAAATTTGGTTTAAAACCTATTTTGGCTTTTGAAGACGCTTGCAGTTGGCAAAATAAACTAGCTGCGAGTTTGTATGAAGTGCGATCCTCTTCGAGGGCTTCGCTAACGGGCGATTCCCTACGGGATAGCTGCGCTTCACGGGCATTTCTCACAATCATCACCACTAACGCCACATTAATGTCAGATAGCTTGCAATCGCAACTGCGCTATTTCCCAGAAAAAACCCTAATTATTGGAGACGAAGTTCACAACTTAGGCGCGCCCCGTTTAGGACAAAGTTTACCCCGCAATATTGGGCTGCGCCTCGCCCTTTCCGCCACCCCAGAAAGGCATTATGACGAACAGGGAACCGAAGCTATTTTAGATTATTTCGGCCCAGTTTTGCAGCCGGAACTCACCTTAGCCGATGCCATCCGCCAGAAAGCATTAGTACATTATTTATACTACCCCATTTTAGTAGAATTAACCGAAACCGAAACTCGCAAATATTCCTACTTAACTAAAAAAATTGGCTGGGCGCTTTGGGGCGATGAAAACCTAGAAAATAATGATGCTTTAACGCCTTTATTAATGCAGCGGGCTAGGTTAATTGGGGCGGCGGCCAATAAATTAACAGCTTTGCGGGAATTAATGATTAACCGTCTCGATACAGCACACACTTTATTTTACTGCGGCGACGGTTCCATCGAAGGAGCAACGCGCAAAAATAACAACCGCCAACTAACAGAAACCACGAAGTTACTCGGTTCAGAATTGGGCTACCGAGTTAACACTTATACTGCGGCAACACCTTTAGCAGAAAGAGAACGATTGCGCCAACAATTTGAGAGTGGAGAATTGCAAGGTTTGGTAGCGATTCGGTGTTTGGATGAGGGCGTTGACATTCCAGCAATTCGCAATGCCGTAATTTTAGCAAGCAGCAGCAATCCGCGTCAATTTATTCAGCGTCGCGGGCGGATTTTGCGGCCACATCCAGGGAAAGAAAGAGCCACTTTATTTGACATGATAGTTTTGCCGCCAGATTTGGGAAGGGAGACAATAGAAGTCGAGCGCAATTTACTGCGAAAGGAGTTGAAGCGGTTCTTAGAATTTGCCGATTTGGCTGACAACGCTGGGGAAGCTAGAGTAAAATTACTGCAACTTCAGAGACGGTACGGGCTATTAGACATTTGACATTTATTCGGCTTTGGTTTATGTTTAAGAATATAGAATTATTCGATCGCTCTTGAGAATTCCTAGGTTTGGATTTGCGCGGAAACCGGGTTTTTTTCCGAAACTACCGCATCTCAGCCTTAAATCCTGTAAAAACCCGGTTTCTTTGGTGTAATGCGCCAGTCCCGTAAGTAAGTCTTAATACTAAAAAATGCGAGGTAAAGTTTGATGGAAAATCTGCTGGAAAATCTGCTGGAAAATCCGATAAATACATATAAATATGGCAACATCACAACTCCGAAAAAATCAACAGAAATTTTAGCAGAAAAGCGTTCCTCCTATCAGACTGACAAGGATTTGAGCGATGTGCAAGAACCAATTACTAGCGCGCCGCCGGAAGTACGGCAAATTATTGAGCGGGTATTAGAAATTGAGAAAGATAAACTCTACATGAAATCTCCCCGCTATATCAGCGATGACATTTTGAAAATTATTAAGGAAGCGATTATATGAAGTTAATTTCAATTATTCTGTGCAACTTTCGGCAATTTTACGGCAAAAGTCCCGAAATTAAGCTGGCGTGCGGCGAGCAAAATACTACAGTGATTCACGGAAATAACGGTGCTGGAAAAACTGCTTTGATGAATGCCTTTACGTGGGTACTTTACGGACAATTTAGCGCTGCTTTTGCTGCGACAGAGCAATTAGTAAACAAGCGCGCTCTGGCTGAGGCAGAAATGGGAAAAGCAGTAGCTTGTTGGGCTGAAATTGTGTTTGAACACGACAGCACTCGCTACAAAGCATATCGTGCTTGTCGCGCTTACA
Source organism: Microcoleus sp. (assembly GCA_042408215.1). Lineage (GTDB taxonomy): Bacteria > Cyanobacteriota > Cyanobacteriia > Cyanobacteriales > Microcoleaceae > Microcoleus. The sequence continues at coordinate 142,301 of JAYFMW010000008.1, forward strand.
AAAATGAAAATACTGTAGAATATGGCGACAGCGAATTGTCACTGACTGTAGCCAAAGATGACGGCCGCTGGATGCCGACGGCGCAGCATCCTGATGATATTATCGGACGGATTTTGCCGGAAAGTTTGCATAAATATTTCTTTTTTGATGGGGAACGAATCGAGCAAATTGTCCGCTATGACAAGAAGGCAGAAATTGCGGAAGCTACTAAGGAATTGCTGGGCGTAGAAGTATTGAACCGCTCGATCCGGCATTTATTAGATGCAAAAAAGTCTTTAGAAACCGATTTAAAAATAGTCGGAAATGCGGAAAGTAAGAAATTATTGACGGAACAAAATAAATGCGAACTAGAAATTGAAAAACTTTCCCTGCGGCAAGTCGAAATCGAGGGGGAGTTGGCAAGTCAAGGCGAGTTAAAAAGAGCAATTAGTGGTAGTTTGCTGGAACTTAGCGGTGCTGGGGATTTACAAAAGTTGCGAGACGAATTGGACAAGCAGAAAAGTTTATTTAAGCAACAAATTGTACAGGCTACAGATGCTCTGAAACGAGCAATTTCTATGCGGGGTTATGGGGTGTTTCTGTTGGATGCGGTGGCGGAATTTCAAGTAATTTTTGAAGATTTGCGGGGAAAAGGCGAGTTGCTTTCGGGGATTAAAAGGCCGTTTCTCTCAGAGTTATTAGCGAGGGAAATGTGTATTTGCGGTGCGGAATTAGTGGAGGGTTCTGAAGCTCACGAAAATGTTAGCGGTTGGATGGATAAAGCGGGAGTTGGTGATGTGGAGGAAACGACTATTCGGATTAGCGATCGCGTGAATGAAATAGACAGGCAAATCGCTGATTTTTGGGAGGAAATTGACAGTCAGCAAGCTAATATTAAAAGCGGCAGAATCGAACTTTCTAGGGTGGAAAACCAGTTAGATGATATTCACAACAAGCTGCGAAATTTTCCAGACGGCGATGTCAGCGGCTTGCAAAAGCGCTTGGATGAAATTGAGGTAACAATTGGCGATTTGCAACGGGAAACTGGTTCTAACCAGCAGCAAATTGAGAGTTTGAGCGCGCAGGTTGCGGGTTTAAATAAGCAAATTGACAAGCAGCACATGAATGAGGAAAGGCAAATATTGGTTCAGCGACGGATTGCTGCGACTCAGGATGCGATCGATCGCCTAATTGAAGTGCGATCGCGCTTGGAGAAACAGTTTTGTTCTCAGCTAGAAAGGCGAGTGCAGGATATTTTTAGTCAAATTTCTTTTACTCCTTATATTCCCAAGTTGAGCGATAAATACGAACTGACATTAGTAGAAAATACCTCGGGAAAAGAATCTTTGGTTGCTGCTTCTACGGGGGAAAATCAAATTCTCAGTTTGTCGTTTATTGGGGGAATTATTGAGGGCGTGCGGGAGTGGAGTCAAAAGAATACTTTGATGGGCCCCGATAGCAGTACGTTTCCCATAGTTATGGATTCTCCTTTTGGCAGTTTGGATGAAGTTTATCGCAAGCAAATTGCGAAAAAATTGCCGAAATTGGCGAATCAATTGGTGATTTTGGTAACAAAAACTCAGTGGCGGGGAGAAGTCGCGCAAGAGATGGAAAATTGCACTGGGAGAGAATATGTACTTGTCTACAATTCTCCTAAACCAGATTGCGAAGAAGATGCGATCGAATTGGGCGGGATGCGCTATCCTTTAGTTAAGCACAGTCCGAATGAGTTTGAATATACAGAAATTGTAGAGGTGGATTATGGCTTCTAGTTCGGTAATTACGCAGGTTTTGGAAACGGATATTTGGGTGAAAGCAACGTGGGAAGAATTTCTGGCATTTGCTGAGGATTCAACTTGGGAAAAGGGCAAGTTTTATTATTATGAACAACACATGAGGGTAGAAATGTCACCAGTAGGGCCATTACACGGACGTCAAAATTCGATTATTCCCTATGTAATCATTCTTTTTGCGACTTTCAGAAATATCCGAGTAGTTCAGTTTACTAATACCAGTTTTCGCAAAGCTGGTATTGGTGAGTTTCAGCCGGATTTAGCTTACTACATTGGTGCTGATTTGAGAGTTCCTCCTGATGATAGCAATTCTGTTGTTGATTTAAATATATACGATCCACCTAGTTTGGTAGTAGAAATTGGTGCATCTTCTTTTAATGATGATTTAGGTGGAAAACGGTTACTTTATGAAAGTGCAGGAATTCGCGAATATTGGGTAGATCGTGCGAATACGCGGGAGATTTTTGCCTTTGCGATTAATGGCAAAAGTAGCGGCAGAATTGAAAATTCTCTGGTTTTACCTGGGCTGGAAATAGCGTTAATTGAGGAGGCTTTGAATCGGAGTCTGACGGAAGATGATGGGGAAATTAATCGCTGGTTGATTCAAACTTTTAGTCAAGGTTAAAGGAGTGTTTGAGGTGGGGAAAGAGTATCATAAGTTGGTGCGCGATCGCATTCCTGAAATTATTCGTAAAAGTGGGAATGAATGCGAGGTGGTAATTTTGTCAGATGCAGAATACTGTCAAGCTTTGCGATTGAAATTGATGGAAGAAGCTGGGGAAGCTGCGGAGGCTAAGGGGGAAGATTTGGTGGCTGAATTGGCTGATTTGTATGAGGTGATAGATGCGCTGATGGCTAGTTATGGCATTTCGGGCGATCGCATTTTGAAAGCACAAGTCAAGCGCCGGGAAGAAAGAGGGGGTTTTGCACAAAAAATTATGCTGTTGCGGACGGGAAGTAAAGGTGAAAGCTAGATCCCCGATATTAACCAGTGTATAATAGTTATCAACTACATATTAATTGCAATGGGTGCTAACAAAATTAGAATTGCTAAAGATAAAGCCGATTTAGTTAAATCATTAACTTTATCGGATAACAACACCGGCCCTTTCCAGACTTACGCCGATGTCATCGCCTTCGCCGCATCTTTGGGAAATAAGCGGAAAAAACGCTTACCTTTGGGGGAAGTTTCTAAACGAGAACCAGGGGCGATCGATGTTGACATTTTTGTGTCGAGGGGTTACGATATGGCGATTAAATTAATTGCGATCGCCGAAACTAAAAATCCTCACATTCTCTCCCATCTTGATGAAAAATTAGAATCTCAACGCCTCCTGATTTTTGAAGAATATGCTAATGGCGGACTGGAAATTTTGCGAGAAGAATTGCGCGGAACAGCAGATTATACCGATCGACTTTTGTTATTTTTAATTACAGAAAGAGACAATCAACATCGGTCAAATGAAGAATTCGATTTAAGCAAGTTCTTATTCTGAGTTAACTGGAATTATGATTCACCGATACTTAAAACAAACTGTAATTGTTTTCGCTTACAGCTACTCAGCCTTCATTATCTGCTATTTAATTCTCCGACTGATATTTTGGGATCGGTTCTGGATTGTTGGCTTGATCGGCACTTTCACACCCTTAATTTTCTTGCCAATTTTACTGTTACCCATCCTAGCAATTTCAATTATTAAAAACCGCTGGTTCTCTATTATTTCATCAATTGCTTGTATTTTGCTATTGAGTTGGCTGCACATCAAATACTTTTCTACCGAACCAACAAGCATCACAGGTTCGCAACCTAGCCTCAAAATTTTATCGCATAACGTCGGTTGGTATACAACCCAGTCGCCAACTTTAGTTAAACTGATAAACCAACAACAACCAGACATTATATTTTTACAAGAAATCGTTCAGAAACATACGAAAAGAGTTTTCACTTGCTTAAAAGCAGACTACCCCTATCAAATTGGTACTCCACCTGTAGGAATTCTGAGTAAATATCCAATTTTATCCAGCGAGATATTGCACTTAGCCAATCATCGAGAAACGCAGCAGCGAGCAATTATTAAATTTAACCAGCAAGCAATAGTCATTTATAATATGCAAGCCACCGGGCCGTGGTTTAAAAAATATAAAATATTGCCTTTTATCAAAATTCCAGTTTACAAATATGCCAAACGCGCTCCCGAAATTAAAGATTTAGTAGAGCGAGTGCAGCAAGAAACTTGGCCAGTAATTGTCGCGGGCGATTTTAATATGACAGACGAAACTCAAGACTACTACAATGTGCAAAAAGTCATGCAAGATTCTTTCCGAAAATCGGGATTTGGGTTTGGTTTTACCTGGCCTCACGGTTGGGAACTTAAGTTATTGTTGAAAAGATTAAACTGGAGATTGAACTATCCCGTTTGCCGAATTGATTATATTTGGTATTCAAAGCATTGGGGTGCTAAATCGAGTTCGGTTTTACAAGCAACGGAGTCCGATCATTTGCCTGTAGCAGCAGAACTGATTTTGTTAAAATGAAGCGGTATAATGTATCTAAATTGAGAGGTGAACTTTGGTGCGATCGCGATCTGTAGTAGTGTTCGATCGACAAAAATTGCTAAAGGCGATCGTATAAATATGCAGTTTGCCTTGAGTTATATGTTAAGATAAGTATTAGGTGGAGTGATTGACCCGAATCCCTACGGCTGCCCAGCTAGAGAGTTTATATCGCATCTGTTATCAACTGACGTACACGATGCTTCAGCCTATACATCTTATTTGTGTTGACGATCGAACTCGTAACGTATACATATTGGCTGGGTATGATGAAGAGCTTGAGTTCCAAATTTTACCCAATGGGGAGTTTGCTGATGAGCCAAGTTAACTATAACGCAATGTCGAATACTGAATTGAAACAGTATTTTCTTAAACATCGTGGAAATCGAGCCGCTTTTCAGGCGTACTTAGACAGAATCAATCAGCATCCGCTGAGGATTATTGCAAGTCCCGGCGATCCAGATTTTGATCGGAAAGTTCAAGCCGCAATTCGCCGCAAGTTAGAAGCGGCAAGAAATAGCAGCAGTTGAGTGAAGTATAGATATAGGGTAGGGACACGGCACTGCCGTGTCCTGTATTTCATCTGCTATATTCAATTATACAAAACCAATTTTTTCTTGCTTTATCAGTCTTCCTCGCTGGGGACTGTAGCCTTAAATCCCCGCAGATTTTAATTCCTGAGTGATGCCACCACCAGCATGAAAACTTAGCTAAGCATAGGCGGCAATCCTACTTCTTTCGGATCGACCAACTTGCCGCTAAAACTAATAGCTTGATCCTCAAAAGTTCTCGCTTGGGCCACAGCTTGCCGCAAATGAGCTCGATCCATATCGTCCTGAATTCCCGCGACTAAATATACAATTAACTTCGTCGCCAAATCCTTTCCAGAAACTAGCATTCGCTTTTTGTTCGGATCGTACAAAATCCCGTACCACGCCGACTGAGGATTGTCCATATGGCTGAATCCTTCATCCACATCGTATCTGCGAAGTTTATCGAAAGTTGATTTCAGCGAAACTTTCTTTCTAAATGTTAGAATGCCTAAAGCATTAGCTAAAGCAATTTGACCGACTGGACGAAACAAAATATTGCCCTCGCCCCCTGGTTTCTCAAAACTAAATCGGCGTAATTCTGCTGTTTCTTCGCCGCTTTCAATTCTTTGATAGCTGGGCAAAGTTGCTAAATAATCGAACAATTTCTTAAACTCTTCAATGCCCTCTTTCAGTTCCTCATCTTCGGGACGCATGGGAATCAAACCTTTTTTTTCCGGCTTCCAATGGGGGAATTTGTATTCTAAATACCGTTCCGACATATCTTGCAGGGCTTGCAATGTTGTGAGAACAGTTGATTTGGCTGCGACTGTGGCGCTGTCCCAATTGACGCGGGGATTTCTGTGATCTTGCTCTTTTAATAAGGGATGGGTGACGGCAATTTTTCGGGCGCAGATCGCAAATCCGTTATCCTCATTTAATAATGCTAATTGGCCCTGACTCAGCGTCACGGCCATTAAGTTAACGTGCACAAAGATCGATCGCACCCGCCGTTGTGCTTGCTGCCGCGTTTCCCCAGCCACCACCGCCGGAATAAACTCAATTCCGATTTTTTCGTGAGCTAAATTGTGTACTTCGTTGGGGTTAATTTGATACTCTTCGGCTAAATCGTCGAGGGTAATTGCAGCGCCGACAGCTTTTTTATTTTTGTTATATCTTTGCAGGATTCCGTTTTTAATTAAACTCATCAAACCTTGAACTCCCATCAGCCGGTGCTGGCCGTCTAAAGCAAAAATTGAAATTTTTTGAGAAACATTCAAAAGTCCTAAATTTTCGTTTTTATCAAAGGATGTGAATTCAGTGGCTGATTTAGTTGCTACTCCATTTTTATCCCATTCATCGGCTAGAGGATTGTCTACCCACGGGGGACTGACTACTACTAAAACTGCGGGGAATTTGTGCGATTTTCGGGCTGCGAGATATTGAGTAAGGGCTGCTTGACGTGACCAATCTAAGGGGCGCTGGATGATTTCGTCGATGGTTGCGTCGTCCCGGACGATGTTGTTAGTTTGGAGGTCAAATTTTTGCCGGAAAAGTGGCATTTGTGAGGCGAAACGCACGCGGGAATCTAACCATTCTAGGGTGACTGAACCGATGTAGGCTTCGCTGTTTCCCATTTGGGTTTTTTGGACGAAAATGCGATCGTCCTTTCCTAAGTAATTATCTAATAACAGTGCGATTTCTTGGCGATCGCTATTTTCTTTTTCTAAAAGTTTGATAGCGAGGTCATCCGCTGGGTTGGTATTCATCGGCGGTTTTTATATATTTAGGGTATTTTTTCAAAAAATATCATGTATTAAACTTTATGTCAAGGGTTGTTTTTTAAAAAATATTGTGAAATACTTGATTTATCTCGTTGCAGCCAAAAAACATATCATAAACAATATAAAAAGTCAATAGTTTTTAATACCTAATTCCCATGCCCAATTCCCCATCCCCAATTCCCAATTCCCAATTCCCAATTCCCAATTCCCCCAATTCTAAATTATGTCTACTCCTTCTTTTGAATACATTTTGCCGGTCATCCGGGGAATTCAAGCGGGCCGCGAATATTACGTTTCGATGTGCCCGGTGCGTTTTTTGCCGAAATTGTTCCCCTTAGAATCAGAAGATTTGCCGCCGGAAATGCGGGCTATTCGCACTCTGAATCAAACTCGGATTCCTGAAATTGCTGACTATTTTGTGAGGAATCCTACAAGTTATACTTGTGGGGCGATCGCCGCTTCTATTGATGCGGATATTACGTTTGAAGCGGTGGGAAATGAGGCCCAGGAACGGAAAATTGGCCGCTTGCGGGTGCCGATGGATGCTAAGTTTACGATTAATGATGGACAGCATCGCAGGGCGGCTTTTGAAATGGCTTTGAGGGAAAATCCGCAGTTGGGATATGAGACGGTGGCGCTGATTTTGTTTCTCGATATTGGGTTGGAGAAGTCGCAGCAAAAGTTTGCTGATTTGAATAGTTTTCAGGTGTCCTTTGGAAGCGTCGCTGAGTTTACTTTACAACCACCGGGACGATCGCGCCCGGTTGGTGAAGGCGGTGGTTAAGCAGGTTGAGGTTTTCCGCTGTTTGACTGAGATGGAGAGGGGGAGTTTGAATGGGCGATCGCACAAATTGTTTACGCTGAGTGCGATCGATCGTGCTATCATGGCTTTGCTATCGAATTTTCCGGGCGATGAAATGACAAACCGCCCTCATTCCCATCTCAAAAAAGGGAAAAAAGAGGAAGAACTTGCTCAAAAAATACAAGTTGCGGCTGCTTATTGGACTGCGGTTAGTAGTTTTCTGCTGGATTGGCAATTAGTTCTGCACAAGCAAGTTGCGGCGAGGGAAATACGGCTGGATTTTGTGCATTGTCGTAGTGTTGTGCTGGAGAGTTTGGGGGAAGTTGGGGCGGTTTTGCTGTCGGTTTTTCCTGAGAGTTGGGAGGAACGTTTGGTCTTTTTGCGGGAGGTTGATTGGTCGATTTCTAATCCTGATTGGGAAGGTGGGATTTTGTTGAGAGGGGATTTCTAAGTCGAGGGCTAGTGTTGGTTGGATGAGTGATTATTTGAAAGTTAGGTTGGGTTTGGTACTTGGCGAACTATGGAGCAAGTAACTCATCAATTCCCGGAGCTAGATCGGACTGAGGAGGGTTATTGTCAGACATATAAGTTAATTAAATTTGTGTAGACACACAATTTTAGATCGCCAACCATATAAATGTACACTAATCAGGGATACTATTTTGCGGTATGGGCAAACAACAAAAGAAAAAAATCAGGTTTGATCGAGCCTGACATTATATCGTAAAATATTAATATTGACAATAGGAGCTTTCAGATATGATACAAACTCAACAGATCTCATTATTCCCAAGTCGCACCGTTACCGAATTAATAGAAGATATAGAATTGCTAACTGAAGAAATTCAAGATTTATATTGTCTTGACGAAATTCCTTGGGTAATTGGATATAGCGGGGGAAAAGATTCAACGGCAGTATTACAGCTAATTTGGAATGCGATTGCTAAGATTCCACAGGAAAAACGGATCAAGAAAATTGATGTCATCACCACAGACACTCTAGTAGAAAATCCGATCGTATCTGCATGGGTTCGTAAGTCTATTAAGCAAATGAATGTTGCAGCCATAGAACAAGAAATGCCCATAAATACTCATGTGTTACAACCAGAGTGGACAGATACTTTTTGGGTAGGTTTGATTGGTAAAGGATACCCAGCACCCAGAGGTAAGTTTCGCTGGTGTACCGATCGCCTAAAAATTTCTCCATCTAACCGTTTTATTCGTAATGTTATCCGAACTAGCGGGGAAACAATACTTGTATTAGGGACTCGTAAAGCTGAAAGCACAAAGCGCGCTCATAGGATGAAAAAAATGGAAGCCCGACGGGTACGCGATCGCCTAAGCCCTAATATGAACTTACCAAATTCTCTGGTTTATAGCCCTATTGAAGACTGGCGTGATGATGAAGTTTGGCTTTATCTAATGCAGTGGGACAATCCTTGGGGATACAGCAACAAAGATTTGTTCGCTATGTACCGGGGTGCTAGTGCTGATAATGAATGTCCCCTAGTTGTCGATACTTCTACCCCTAGCTGTGGTAGTTCTCGTTTTGGATGTTGGGTTTGTACGATGGTAAGTCAGGACAAATCACTAACAGCGATGATTCAAAATGATGAAGAAAAAGAATGGTTGCAACCTCTCTTAGATTTTCGTGTAGAATTGGATGTTGAAGATAGTCGCGATCGACGTGACTTTCGGCGACGCAATGGAAATGTTCAACTGTATGAGCGTAATTTAGAGGGTGAAATAGCTATTGAGCCTATTCCCGGCCCTTATAGTAAAGAAGCACGGGATTATTTACTGACTCGACTTCTTTCTGTTCAAACTGAAATTCGTTCTAAAGCACCTGAAGATATGCGCGACATCACTTTGATAAGCAACGAAGAACTTAGTGAAATCCGCCGAATTTGGCTGGAAGAAAGACACGAATTCGACGACAGTTTACCCCGCATTTACGAAGCTGTCACCGGTCAACCTTTTGCAGACAGCCGCCCCGCCGCCGAAAGAAAACTTCTCGGTAGCGACGAATGGACTGTGCTCGAAGAAATGTGCGACGACAAAATGCACCTGGAATTAATGGCAAAACTCCTAGACACAGAACGCCAATATTACACCAAACCCCGCCGTACTGGCATTTACGCCGATTTGGACAAATGCTTTGAAACCAGTTCGCGATCGAGAACTGAAGCAATTGGTAACGCCCACTATCAACGCAACTTAAAAACAGCGGTGGAAGCTGTTAAAGCAAATCCGACTGAGAATATTCAGCAAGTCAAAGAGGCGATCGGCAAAAGCAACAGTTCTGCAAAAGACGATACCGTTGATCTTGCCAAACTGAGAGAAGAACTTGAAAGTAGCAGCAACCAAAGCAGACAGCTATCTTGGGCTGACATCAAATATTCACCTCCCAATACAGGAGGGTCAAATAACAAAGATTAGCACGCGCTAGCCTGCGGTTCAACCCGAAATTTGTTGACAACCACCCCAATCGATCGGATATAATGGGTTGTCAACTAACCGCAGCATTGCCCAACCCTCATCGTTTAAATTCCGAAATTTTTACGACCATGATTAATCCTAATATTCCCCATCAGGATCTTACATACAGCATCATCGGCTGTGCAATGAGAGTACACCGGAGGACACAAAAAGGTTTAAGGGAAAAACATTACCAAAGAGACTTTGATGCAGAAATGATTGAATCCGGTTTAACAACAGAAATGGAGTATCCCAGACAAATCTATGACGGTCAAGTTTGGATGGGAATCCTCTATCTAGACCATTGGGTGAATGAATGTATTGTAGTAGAGGATAAAGCCGTGAATTATCCAATGACCGATAAAGATAAAGCTCAAATAATAGCTTACTTAGCAGCTACAGGAGCACAAGTAGGTTTATTTATAAACTTTGGACGCAGCAAATTAGAATATCACCGCATCCTCCCACCAAAATCTGTACAAGGTTGGCAGAAACACATTCAACAATACTTGTGGAGGCCGAAAACAAGTGGCAGGGGTTGGACAAGAGGAAGTGCAGGAACATACGAAGAAACAGATGCCGAACTCCCCTTACCTCCCAGCATTCGACCCCCGAACCAGGAGGAAGATTCAACCGATGTGATTGATTGGTAGCAAGGGGGGGCGGTTAGCAACGGATTTTGTAACGGATGTAACGGATGATTAGTCGCTGATTACAAAATCCGCTGCTAACCGCCGCCCCCACCAACCACCCATCCGTTAAATCCGCTACCAAATCCGTTGCTAACCGCCGCCCCCACCAACCACCCATCCGTTAAATCCGCTACCAAATCCGTTGCTAACCGCCGCCCCCACCAACCACCCATCCGTTAAATCCGTTACAAAATCCGCTGCTAACCACCCCCCCCACCAACCACCCATCCGTTAAATCCGCTACCAAATCCGTTGCTAACCGCCCCCACCAACCACCCATCCGTTAAATCCGCTACCAAATCCGTTGCTAACCACCCCCCCCACCAACCACCCATCCGTTAAATCCGCTACCAAATCCGTTGCTAACCACCCCCCCCACCAACCACCCATCCGTTAAATCCGCTACCAAATCCGTTGCTAACCGCCCCCCACCAACCACCCATCCGTTAAATCCGCTACCAAATCCGTTGCTAACCACCCCCCCCACCAACCACCCATCCGTTAAATCCGCTACCAAATCCGTTGCTAACCGCCGCCCCCACCAACCACCCATCCGTTAAATCCGCTACCAAATCCGCTGCTAACCGCCGCCCCCACCAACCACCCATCCGTTAAATCCGCTACCAAATCCGTTGCTAACCGCCGCCCCCACCAACCACCCATCCGTTAAATCCGCTACCAAATCCGCTGCTAACCACCCCCCACCAACCACCCATCCGTTAAATCCGCTACCAAATCCGTTGCTAACCACCCCCCCCACCAACCACCCATCCGTTAAATCCGCTACCAAATCCGTTGCTAACCGCCCCCCCACCAACCACCCATCCGTTAAATCCGCTACCAAATCCGTTGCTAACCGCCCCCCCACCAACCACCCATCCGTTAAATCCGCTACCAAATCCGTTGCTAACCACCCCCCACCAACCACCCATCCGTTAAATCCGCTACCAAATCCGTTGCTAACCGCCCCCCACCAACCACCCATCCGTTAAATCCGCTACCAAATCCGTTGCTAACCGCCCCCCACCAACCAACAACATCTACAATGCAATTTCTCGAACTCGTCCTCCAAAACTTCGGCCCCTATGCAGGCACACAAACCATCAATCTCCGCCCCGAAAAAGACGGCAATTCCTGCCCGATCATCCTATTTGGCGGCATGAATGGTGGCGGCAAAACCACCCTCATGGATGCCATTCGCCTCGCCCTCTACGGTGGCAGAGCTCAATGTTCCACCAGAGGCAATTTAAGCTACAGCGACTTCCTCAATCAATCAGTCAACCGCCACACTCCACCCTTAGACGATACCCGCGTCGAATTAATATTTGAACAAGTCCAAGACGACAAATTAACCAAATTTAAAATAGTTAGATACTGGAAAAAAAACGATATCAAAGACACCTTAAGCATTCTCATATACAGCGAAGTTGTCACCGATTGGTGGGCGGACAAAGCCATTAGCAACACCTGGGACGAATACATCGAAACCCTGCTACCAGTAGGCATATCCAACCTATTTCTATTTGACGGCGAACAAGTAAAAGAACTAGCCGAACTTGAAACCCCGCCAGAATTTGTAGTCGGGGCGATTAAATCCCTTTTAGGCTTAGAATTAGCCGAACGCCTCGCCGTTGACTTAGAAATATTAGCCGGTCGCAAACGCAAAGAAATTGCCGGGAAAAAAGACTTAGCAGCCTTAGAAAAAATTGAAGAAACCTTCAAGGAAGTTACTGCTAAAAAAGACTTACAAATAGAAAAGAAAGGCAGTTGTCAAAACAAGTTAGACAAAGCTCAAAAAAATCAGCAACAAGCATCAGAAAAATTTATTTATGAAGGCGGGAAAATAGCAGCCGATCGCAGTTTACTAGACAAACAGTTAAACGACTACAAAACCGCTGCTGACAAATCCCGTGAAGCCATGATTCAACTAGCCTCAAACACACTACCGCTAGCCCTAATTTCCCCCCTACTAACCCAAGCCAAAACCCAAGCAGAAACAGAAGCCAGCCAGCAGCAAGCAAAAATCGCCCAAAATATTATCAAACAAAAAAGCGATCGCCTCCTCAACTACATCGCCGAAATCTCATTAAACCCCGAACAATTAGACAAAATACAAGACTTCATCCGCCAAGAAAATCAAGAACTAGAACAGCAAGCAGCCCTAGACACCCCGCCCTGGTTAGGCGCCGACAATAACAGCATCCAGCAACTAGAAAACATCCTCAGCTACCAAATCAAAGCCCAGCAAACCACAGCCGCCGAACAAATAGAAAAACTCCAAAACATAGAAGCCGAAATCGACTTTACTGACAGACAGCTAGCCGCCGCCGCTTCCCCCGAAGCCTACGAGAAACTAGAATCAGAGGTTAAAAATGCCCAAAAAGCAGTCGCCAACGCAGCCGCAGACTTAGAATCAACCAACCGCCGCATCGAGGAATTAGACAGAGAATTAGCAAAAACCCAAAAAGAACTAGAAACCTACAGCAGCGAATACATCACTATCAGAAACAGCCAACACATCATCACCTCCATCGCCAAAGCCCAAGGCACCCTGAAACAGTTCAAAGAAAAACTCACCCTCAAAAAACTCAACAAACTCGAAATAGAAATCACCGATTGTTTCCGCTACCTTTTGCACAAAACCGACTTAGTGCACAGAGTAGCCATAGATACCCAAACCTTCAGCCTTTCCATCTACGATTCCGAAGGGAAACAAGTACCCAAACACCGACTTTCCGCAGGGGAAAAACAACTGCTGGCGATCGCATTTTTGTGGGGATTAGCCCGAGTATCCGGGAGACAACTACCAGTCGCGATCGACACTCCCCTGGGGCGCCTCGACTCATCCCACAGAAACAACCTAGTCGAACGCTATTTCCCCTCAGCCAGCCACCAAGTCATCCTGCTGTCAACAGATACCGAAATTGCCAAGACAGAATATGATAAGCTGCAAGAATTAGAGGCGATCGCCCACAGCTACATCCTCAAATACGACTCCGCCAAACGCCAAACCACCGTCGAAACCGGTTATTTTTGGGAATAAAAATTCGCCCTAAAAAATAGGCGCAACCCCTTGACTTTTTCCTGGGGTTGCGGTAGTATATATAGAATAATGGGATGGTTGCGAAAATTTTATTTTTGCCACCATCCCATTATATAGGATAAATCCTCATATAATCACAATACCAGAAACCCCCGTACATATCAAGCCCCCGCCGTGTAAAAAAATGTGAATTTTCGTCTCTTAACTTAGCCAGGAAACGCCGATCTAGAGGCTTTGCCTTCCAAATATTAACAATAATAAAACATCTCAAAGAATTATAAACTCATGGAACCACCAGTCGATCGCATCCGCCTCTCCCAAACAGGTAAAGACCAACTATCAAAACTGAAACGATCGACCAAAATTGACCAGTGGAATATCCTCTGCCGCTGGGGTTTTTGTCGCTCGCTCGCCGAACCCAGCATCCCCTCTCCTGTACCGATTCCTAGCGACAGCAACGTCGAATTAAGTTGGGATGTTTTTGGCGGCGACATGGCCGATATCTTGATAATTGCTCTTAAGCAACGCTGCGATCAAGATAATTTAGGAACAGAAAAAGATACTCTGGCTAAACAGTTTCGCCTCCACTTGCACCGTGGTATCGGTTATTTAGCTGGCGATCCGAATCTTAAAAAAATAGAAAATTTAATTGCGATCGCCCTATCGCCGGAAAAATTAAGAAATTAAACGAACCGCTTTCATCCGCCCTCATCCGCCCTCATCTGCGGTTAAAATTCCCAAACCAAATTAGCTATGATTAAACCAATTGTAAAGAATTATTTCAAACAGCCGTGAAACTCACCCGCATCGACCTCAACTCTTGGATCTTCCAAATTGGTGGCCAAACTATCCTCGTCGATCCCTGGCTAGTCGATCCCCTCGTATTTTACGGTCAACCCTGGCTGTTCACCGCCTACCACAACACCCCTGTTGCTTTCACTCCAACCACATTACCGCCGATCGACCTTTTGCTCATTTCCCAAGGATTAGACGATCACTGCCACAAACCCACACTCGAACGGCTCGATCGCACAATTCCTGCGATCGCCTCCCCCACCGCCGCCAAAGTCCTCAGCAGTTTAGGCTACTCCAATATCACATCTTTGGCAAATTGGCAAGAGTTTAATTATCAAGAAAAGTTACAAATAACCGCCGTACCTGGAGCCGAAATCCAGCCCGGACAGGAAGAAAACGGCTATTTGCTTAAAGACTTAACCAGCGGCGAAACACTTTACTACGAACCGCACTTGCCGCCATTAGAAAAAGTGAAACAGAAAATAGATACAGTAGACGTCGCGATCGCCCCCGTCATCGGTCAAATCTTCCCCTTCCTCGGACAAATCATCATGGGCCCATCTCAAGCCCTCAGCCTCGCCCAAACCCTAAAACCTCGGTTTTTTGTACCTACAACCACGGGAGACATCCGAGCCACCGGCATTTTACCAATGTTTGTGCGATCGATCGGCAGCATCCCCGAATTTCGCGATTTACTCGCCAAATCGGGACTTGACACCCAACTTCTCGAACCCGAACCCGGACAAACCCTCGATATTTGAGATTTGAGATTTGAGATTTGAGATTTTTTAGATTGAAAATTTTCGATTTTCTAGATTGAAAATTTTCGATTTTCTAGATTGGAGATTTTAGATTTTCTAGATTGGAGATTGGAGATTCAATCCCAAATCCCAAATCCCAAATCTCAAATCCCAAATCCCAAATTATCTGGGCGGGCGTCGGTTCCGCAGAAAATCAGGAATATCCAAGCCCAAATCCTGTTTCGGCTTAACTTCCTGGCTCGGCGACGGAGAAGCTGGCGGCTGCGGCACTGTTGCAGCCCGCCAAGGAGCGTTAGCATTTTGCGTGCGCGATGCAGCCGGAGGCGACGGAATTTCCCCCGAAAAACCAGTAGCGATTACAGTGATCTTAATTTCGCCCTGAAGCCGCTCGTCAATCACTGCTCCAAAAATAATATTGGCATTCGGATCGACCACCTCGTAAATCGTCTCAGCCGCCGCATTCACCTCGTGCAGCGTCATGTCAGTACCGCCAGTAATGTTAAACACCACACCTCTAGCGCCCTCGATCGACGAAGCTTCCAGCAGAGGCGAAGAAATCGCCTGCATCGCCGCTTCCCTAGCCCGCGACTTCCCAGAACCCACGCCAATCCCCATCAAAGCCGAACCCGCATCCGCCATGATCGCCCGCACGTCAGCAAAGTCAACATTCACCAAACCGGGAATCGTAATAATGTCAGAAATACCCTGAACCCCTTGGCGCAGGATATCGTCAGCAACTCGGAAAGCTTCTTGCACTGGCATTTGTTCGGAAATCACCGACAACAGCTTGTCGTTCGGAATCACGATCAGCGTATCCACCCGACTTTGCAAAGCCGCGATCCCTTCTTCAGCTTGACTGGTGCGCCGCCGCCCTTCAAAAGTAAAAGGCCGCGTCACGATGCCCACCGTCAAAGCGCCCATTTCCTTCGCCACCTCAGCCACAATCGGAGCCGCACCCGTGCCGGTGCCGCCGCCCATGCCGGCCGTGATAAACACCAAATCCGCGTGATTCAAAGCATTCGCAATTTCATCGCGAGATTCCTCAGCAGCCTTTTGACCGATCGCCGGATTGCCTCCTGCGCCCAAACCCCTTGTCAACTTCTGTCCGACTTGCAAGCGTTTAGGTGCATTTGACAGAACTAGAGCTTGGGAATCTGTATTCACGCACCAAAACTCTACGCCAGAAACCTCGCTAGCGATCATGCGGTTAACGGCGTTGCCCCCACCCCCGCCGACGCCAATTACTTTGATTTTGGCTGCACTACTGGGCATGATGTCTTTGGGATTCACCATAGGATCGATATCTATACTATCTACATTTACATAACCAGACTTGCGTCTAAAGGGATTGGCGGAATCGAGTGCCAGCGGAAATTTTCTTGGTTCTTCCGAATGGGGACTGTCTTGGCCAGACCCCTGTCTATTATTAAGCGTCATTAGAGTCGGGGATGGTAGATTACAGTTTGTTAACGTATCGCCAATTCACACTCAACTATAGGCTAAGTTGCGCGAAAAACTCACAGAAGCGAGGCTCAATGTTAGCAATCTTGGATCTTGCCTAGCAACTAGGAGGAAGCGATCGCTCTCTCACAGGATCAATTCTCCGCAGGAGTTGGTGCGGGATTTGAATTCTCGGAACTACCGGGGAGTTCCGGCAGGTGGACGATCGGGGAAGCAGGATTTTTCAAGTCAATGTATGCAATTTTGCTTGAATCTAGCTGTTTTGGCAATTGTCGCATTCGGTCTAAAACCTTAAGTTGCGAGGCTGTCCTTGAACTGTACGGCCCTAGGTGTACAGTACCGAGCTCTGTTTTCAGGATCAAGTTGTTCGGGTCTTGCCAATCTATCTCAAACACTTTCACCGCCAAACCCCTGAGTCCTTGGTAAAATTCTGGCCAAGAGGCGCGATAAAGTTCCAAAGATCCTATGACTTTTAAAGTTGGCAAAGCACGAAAGGGCCCAGAACCCTGACTGCTGTTGGCCCCGATCGAGGTATTTGACGATCGCACAGCAGCAGTATAGCTCTCTGACGGCATCCAACCTCCCCGATCGTCCAGCCAACCCACTTTTTGCTTGTCACTATTCCGACCAGGCACTGAAGAGGGCTGCGCCACCGCTACCGGCCGCCGTTCTGTCACTTCTACCGTCAAACTCGGCGGAAATAGGTTGCGAGTCACCTTCGCTTTGGCTATAGGGCCGATCGACTCCAGCTTTTTAGCGAGCACTTGCGGTTGAATCCCCCACAGCGACTGCGGGTAAGATAGTGGCACCAAAGACCGCACCGCCTTGTCTGACAGCCACTGATTGCCCTCCACCTTCACTTGTTCCGATCGGGCTATCAACCAAGCCGGCTGGGCAATCCACCACAGCAAACCCCCAGCCATTGCACTCACTGCCACCATCTGCCACACAACTGTCGCTAATCTCAAGCGCCTCTGCCGCCGCAACTGTTGGCGTCTGCGCCCTAACTCTGTTTGAGAAACCGCTCCAAAACTAGCCATTTATCTCTCTTCAATTTAGTAATTATCAATTTTTTGCAAATTACAACTATTTAATCTCTCTCCACCAGCCCCCGTTTCCCCTACCATTTAACCAGGATACCCGCAAAATTACCCAAACCGCTCCCAAAATCAGTAAGATCACTGATCCTGCTAAGCTACTAAGCACATAAATTTGCCGCCGCAGGGGGATAATTTTTCCCGCCACCCTTTTTCCTGTATCTTTCTTCTTCCTTCCCCTTCCCCCGGAACCGCAACCCCATTACCGATAAAAGGTTGTTTGGGTGTTTAGGGTATTACCCCACAGGGCAAAATGCTACATATCAAGATTCAACTAAAGTTTGAAAGTTTAAACTTTCGATTAACTTTTTTAACCGTATTGTCGGCGACCATTGCGATCGCACTGGAATTAGACAGATTCTATAAAGCCTGCACGCCCCACCAAGACCATCGTCGCGGGCGACCCGGTCGATTATCAATACTATATTGATTTTGCTGATTGTACTTGCAGTGCAAATTCATTGAGTCTTTGCAGCGGACAATTACCCGCATCACAATCTTGCCAACCTGTCATACCAATTTTTTGTGAGGCTGCATAGAATTTGATCCCCCCTAACCCCCCGCGAGTTCGGGGAGTAGGGGGGGGGGACAAGAGCGCGATCTTTCGTCAACCCCTACTCACACCCTACTCCCTTATTAAGGGGGATGCGAGGGGGATCAGAATATGTGCAACGACCCATTAAATTGGTATCAGCACATTGATATTTTGACGGAACTGCAAGCGGTTTATTTCGAGCAGGGAGAGTATCTTAAAGCTTTTCGGATTAATAAAACCCAGCGTGCGATCGAAGAGCAATACGGATTTAGAGCTTTGAGCGGAGCCTGTCAATTGCAGCAGCAGCGACAAGCGGTTAACCCGTCGAGTCCCTCAGCCCCAAATCAAGCAGCAATTGCAGCGGAAATGACCACTCCCGCCAGAAAGATCTCAAAGCTGCTAGAAACAATTAGCCTGGACGACCATAAATTAACAATTATTCACGGGCCGATGGTCGGAACAGCAAAAGTTCTCTAGTCCATGCTGGATTAGTACCAGCTTTAAAGATCACTCCCCACGGGATACTTGGCCCGTATTAGTCAAAGTTTATACTGATTGGCTGGGGGAATTGGAAAATGCTTTGAATGGCGCGCTGTACTACAAACAAGCCTAGGAATACAGGACAATCAGGGCCGAAATAGTACAGTAAATTCACGTAAATCATCGACTGGTAGTACCAGCCCGCACCGAATAAATTTATTTTTTTAGCACATACAAATAGCGATAAAATTGCCATAACAATTTATCAAATATTCGGATTTTTTACCAGTTTTAATAATTGTTCTTTCTTTCAACATCAGTGGCTCAGAGGCAACTTTTTGATCTATTTTTACGTGGATTCTTAAATCTACCTTTTGTCAAGGTAATTCTGTGCTTGCGCTCAGATTATTTGCACTATTTGCTAGACTGCGATCGCTTTCCCAATCTCGATGATGCTATCAACAATAATATTCTCGACAAAAGCATCCGCTACCAACTGCGAAGTTTTTCCATTAAAGAGGCGCGGGCTGCGATCGGACACTTAACAGAACGGGCCGAATTTTATTTAGAACCAGAATTGATAGATGCTTTCGTAAAAAATTTAGCAGAATATCTTCAAGAAGTGCGACCGATCGAATTGCAGGTAGTGGGAGCGCAACTGCAAGAATAAAATATTAATACTATAGCACAATACCAGCCGTTGGGCGACAATCCCAAAGCAGAATTAGTTCAGCGATCCCTCGAACGAGTAATCTCTAATTGCGGCCCGGTTAACGAAGACGCAGGTGGGAAAATATTGTTTTCCCTAACAGACGAAAGAGGAGTTCTGCTAATTAAAACCAAACACGAACTCTCCTTAGTTACAGGCCCGCCATCAGCAGATGAGGGGGAAACCGATTTGTCGGCGATCGGCAGAATCAGCCGAATTTCGCTACACCGAAAAATCGCAAAACACCCAGAAATATCACCCAATAAAACCGATAACCTCGACTTAAATTTAGACATTTTAGTCGGTCATGGTTTGTTATTTCTACTGCGGGAGTCCCCCGAAGATCCTGGCGATCAATTGGTTCACGACTATCTAGTGCGGCCGAGCCGTCAAAGATTCGGCTTAGAAGCCAGACTACATAAAGCAGAAGCTGACAAAAACATGAGTCAAGTACAACTCTACCGAGCCAATACTTTTCTCAAACAACTGCTAGGATTAGCAGTCATTGGCGTACTGCTACTAACCATTTCCACCATCGCCACCGTAAACTTTTGGTGGCGGGCTGTCGGTCAAAAACAGCTAGCTGTGGCTCAAACTCAGCGAGCCGAAATCAGCACCCTAACCGCAGTTTCAGAAGCACTTTATTTCTCCAACAACAAATTTGACTCCACGATCAAAAGTTTGAGAGCGGGGAAACAGTGGAGACTCCCCCGACGGTCAAACTTTTGCTTCGGTTAGTGCGGATGGAACTGTCAAACTCTGGAGTCTGGCTGCTGTTGATCCAAAACACCCGCTAGATGTCAGCAAGCTCAAACCTCCGACTGCGCCTGCTGAGAACCTTTGAGGGACACGCCGATCGAATTACTCAGGTGAGTTTGAGCCCGGATGGTTTGTTGGTTGCTTCCGGTAGTTACGATCGCCAGGTGAAATTGTGGAGTCGCAGCGGGACTTTGCTGAAAACTCTGACGGGACATAAAGACAGCGTGATGAGTGTGAGTTTTAGCCCGGATGGGAAGGTTCTGGCTTCTGCTGGTAGGGATAATCCGGTGATTTTGTGGAATTTGGATCTTGACGATTTGCTGGTGAGGGGCTGCGATTGGGTGGGCGATTATCTGAGGACTAATCCGAATGTGAGCGATCGCGATCGGCGTTTGTGCGACGGGGTAGCGCCTAAACAGTTTTAGTCATTTGATGTTTGGGGGTTGGCAGTTGACGGTTGACTGTGAAGCAACGGAGGACACGGGATTGCCGTTTCCCTCTCGCAAAATAATCTATCGCGATCGCCAGAGATGTAACTATCGCCCGATTAATTGTAGGGAAACGGCACTACTGAAAGCAGATATACCCTCCCTTAGAAAATTTATAATGTGGCAAGTAGGTTAATCTAGTAAAACTTTCAGGTCAGGATTCATAATTTCCTGTTTTATACCTGTAGATTATGGATTTTTCTGTCCGCACATAAACAATTGTGTTTCTCTGATTTGGTAAAGGCTTAATATGTTTGATTTGACCGGAAACAATTTCTATAGGAATCAAACCGGGAGCGAATGCAGGACAAGTTCCATCTGGTCGAAAATAGAGACAGTATTGACATCCTTTGTACTCAATCATTTTTTTTACGATTCAATCACTACTACTTGTTCAGGAGGAGATACTATAAAGTATTTCAAGGCCGTAATTTCTACGATATCAATACCTTAATTATTGGGTCGATTTTCCGAAACCAACAACTAAAATAGGAATATTATGCTGATTACACCAGATGAACTACTAGAACGCTATCAAAAGGGAGAGCGCAATTTTGCCGGATTGAGGATGGAGGCTAATACAGACCATCCTGATGTCTTATATGGTGCTCACCTAAGTAATATTATCTTAAGTGGAATTTACTGGCCGGGAGCTAGGCTTAGAGACGTTAACTTAACAAAAGCTAAATTAATAGGAGCTTATATGCCCGATGCTGATTTGACATTAGCAGACCTAACATGGGCCGATCTAAACGGAGCTACATTGAGGCGGGCTTGTTTAGAATGTACTAATTTGACAGGAGCTAGGCTGGAATATGCTAACTTGATTCAAGCTAACTTGGAGGGGGCTGATACTCTTAATGCTAATTTTGAAGATAGTCTTTTGTGCCAATTAAATTTGATGCAAGTTAGGCCTGCGGGTATTGCCATTGACCGTGTTAATATCCATTGCGTAGGTGCGTTACTCTGGAATACAGTCATGCCTGATGGCAGGTTTGTTGCTGAGCCTAAATACGATACGAGATACTAAACAAGGCTATCCAATTAGTTCGGTCATTATCATTACATATTCAGTCGTGATACTTTGCACTATCAATAAACGTGCCATCAGGCAGATGAGTTTCCCAGAGCAAAGCCTTAGTGCAGAGTACCTGACGATGGCATTCTTCATCTAGCTTGACTTTGGAAAGATTTACTTTACAAAGAATACTTTCACTTAAATCAGCACCTGTTAAGTCGGTCTCAATTAATTGAGCCTCTGTTAAGTTAGCTCCAATCAATTTAGCACCTCTGAGGTTAGTTTTAAGTAGACGAGCCTCAGTAAGGTTGGCTCCTGTCAGGTTTGCACCTGAGAGGTCAGCCTCTCTTAGTGAAGTACGCCATAACTGAGTTCCAACCAACTGGGATCCTTGCAAGTTCATTAGGCTTAGGTTGGCATTACAAAGGCTTACTCCACTTAAAATAATATCGCTTAAAAAAATAAGATCGCGTAAGTAAAGTGTGGTGCCATCCTCACGGTAGCTGTTATATAACTGTATACCAGCAAAGTTACGTTCCCCAGCATTATAACGCTCGCTTAATTCGGCTATTGTCATCTCAACCATAATTTTGTCTCCCTGAACTTATTACTTAAAAGACTGTAGGTAAAGTAATATTGTTTTCAATTTCTTCTTGAACTTCGGTGGGAATGTTCGAGAAAAAGTTATAGCCAGTGTACTCCTCAATTTCATTGACTGAGAAAATGTGCTTGCGCCAGTCTAGTTTTGATGGTTCTTGGTTAGTATTTGGCAAAAGTACGCCAAAAGTTTTTGCCTTAATTGTGATATCTGTAGGACTTTGGCCGGGTGCTTCTGGAATTAAAACAACTTTCCACAGCATTTCAGGAACATCAATATTAAATTGAGTAGCTCGAGACCTAATTAGTTCCTCTTTGTTTTCGGGTTTTAGTGAGGGAATCAGATCACTTGAGCCATATCTGCCAGTAATAACGTAAACCTCATTGCTGGGGTTATTACTTTTTCTGACAAAGGTGTTTATGTCACCTTCGATCGCCCGCGCTTAAAATAAACTTCATTACCATTATTTATGTCATCAGGACTGAAAGTAGCATCAACTGGCCGAACATTGTCAGGATTTTGGGGAAAATTACTATGGAAACCTCAATCCAAATACGATCGGCAATTTACCTCTATCCACTATTTACAGCGTTTTTCCAATAATTATAAGTCGTTAAACCAATAATTTCCTTGTTTTCATTATAGATATCATCCAAACAATTGAAAAGAGCTAAAGCATAATTTTTCAATCCCAAAATTGTTAAACTTTTCAGTATCCTAGTCAGGCGCAGGTAATTGTGATTCAATCTTTCAATCCACTTTCGGCTTCTGGACAAATATTCCTCAGATTTGGCAAGGACAATTTCCGCGTTTTCTTCTGTGCGGCATTCCAACCCGTAAAAAGCCAGCATGACTTTGAGAGATTTAATTAAGCGATTTCTCAACTCATCGCTTGTTCTAAAAGCTTGAATCGCCCGATAGTTCAAAGTAGGAGCGCTCGTATTGACGTAACTTTTTTCTGTCAGCGGAAACAGCCATTGAATGTAGTCGTGTATCGCTTCCAACTTCTGGTAATCCCACGACCAAATATCCTCGATCGCCCGGCCTTGCGAATTTGGCTGCTGGCCGAGATAAAAATCTAAAATTGGATTTGATTCGCTTAAATAACTCATTAATTCCTTAGAAATGATTTACTGACATTTGAAGATATCGATCGATTGTCTTAAGGTGCCGACATTGGTCAAAAGATACCAACCTTCATCCTCCTGTTTTCCTCTATATTTTCCCCACCAATAACCTCGACCAAATCCGCCACCGGTGGGGCTTTTGACTCTTGTTGTCACTCCGTCAGCCAAAAAGGTTTTTCCGCTGGTTCATAAACAATTGTATTGTCCCGATCGGGTAAAGGTTTTGTATGTTCTTTTCCGACGAAAATAATTAGTGGAATTCCTTCAGGAAAGGCGCGACAAGTTGGCATCTCGTTTATATACACGTCATGAAACCAGTGACGGCAGGCACGGCATCCTCCATATTCAGCCATTTGATTAATCCTCAACAAAAACAACTTGTTTGGGGTCGAAAACTAAATGATATTGCATCATTTGGTGGGGCTTTTGACTCTTGTTGTCACTCCGTCAGCCAAAAAGGTTTTTCGGCTGGTTCATAAACAATTGTATTGTCCCGATCGGGTAAAGGTTTTGTATGTTGTATAGTTCCGACGATAATAATTGGTGGAATTCCTTCAGGAAAGGCGCGACAAGTTGGAATACCGTTTATATACACGCGAAGATAGTGACGGCAGCCACGGCATCCTGCATATTCAGCCATTTGATTACTCCTCAACAACAACTACTTGTTTGGGGTCAAAAACTATATAGTATAGCATCATTTCTGGGCTTCTAGTCGCGATCGCATCATACCCCTGAGATTTGAGATCCTCTACATATCTAACCGTCCGCTCTGGTTCTTGTAGACCAGTTTCCTGACCGTAATTAGCTACCCGCTCATCAAATTCAGTTAAATCCTGATAAACTTTGGGGTTTTTTACGTTCAGCATAATCTTTAATATCGGACCCTGCGTTGGATTGCCATTCTCATCACTGCTAAAATCCTTAGCCCTCTCCTCCAGATTTGTCAAATAAAAACCTTCTCCGAAGAAACCTCTTGTGAACCTACCAGGATTTACACCAATATTCGTAATACTACTAGCACCCGCTGGGCTAGTTCCATGATAGAGCGTGCGTCCGCTGTAGTAGCTATTTTTTGTATATTCTTCAGCCTCAGCCAGAGTCATAGAAGGTTCCCACTTCTTGCCAAAAGAAATATCGTCAAGGTAAACAGTGCCGTCATTGATTTCAAACTTGAGTAAAGCTGCCTTACCGCGCAGTTCTTCCGGGAGATTTAGGTAGAAAGTTTCCAAGCCTTCAGTACCATAACCGATCTTGCGAATATTGCTGTCGAGCTCTGGACCAGAGCTATTTATTCCAGATACTCGCTCTAAATCGATAGTTCCTATTGACGTAAACTGTTCGTAACCAGCTACGTCTGCTCTCAGAGAAACCGTAATTTTTCTTCCCGCACCGAGTTGGTCTTCAGGTACGTGCAGGTCGAATTTCAAACTATCGTGTAAGCTGTTTTGATCGGGGACAAGAAATAGATTATGAATTATTTCTTTAGGTCCATCGGTTCCTCCCATCTTCAAGGTATAGTTTTTTCCCGCCAAACCCGGGTTTAATATTCTTTGCTCTTCAGTTAAAAAGGTATCAATCTCATCCCGTTCATGCAGATGTCTTTGCGACACATTAGGATTGTCGGATACACTTAAAGAGTTGTAAAAAGACCAGCCTGGAACACTCTGAGCTGTAAAACGTTTGCTGGCGTCAAAATTACCATTGAAAAGGGTGGGAACTGCATAGTCACCTCGCATCTTGTTACCTATAATTTCGTCTGTGTAGGTATTGTCCTCAGTTACGGGGACACGGTTACTTACGTTAGCATCATAGGGGCGTAATTGAGAGCCACCACCCAGTACCGAGTAAAACCAGCCAGTACCGATACCTTCCCAAGGAGCTCGTTGTTCACCGTGAGTAAAATTAGCATTCGTATGATCGGGTGTGTACCACGTAGGTGTGGTTGGATTGCCTGAACTATCTAGTTCCAGATCTCCAAGCCGACGGTAAATCCTCTCTCCATTCTTTGAGGGGAGTTGACTTCCGCTAAGGTTAGTTGTTCCTCCATACCAAGTTAGAGCCTGCATGGGAGGCTTTCCATCCGTGCTATTTTCAGTAAATCCAATCCGGCTCGAGCCACCAGAACCACCAAGGTGTACGTTCCAATCCGCCTCTGCAATTCGCCGACCAGGACGGGTATTGGTTTCCTGTGTCTCCAGAGCGGGGACGTCTTGATAATAGTTATCGGCATAGGTAACATTTTCCCAGATCCGCACTTCTGGATCGCGGAAGCTTTTTAAGGAGCTTACAAAGTAATCTTGGTCGAAATCATGAGGATCGATCGTTGTCATCTGGAGGTCGCGGTTTACAAGGCTAGTACCACCAGCGAGGGGAAAATAAGTCCCCAAACGCTGGACAATTTCATTGTCGATCGCTGCACCCTGACCAAACCCAATAAAGTGCATAGGTGAATTGAAAAGGGTGTTTTCCAAACTTTGATTTAAAGCTACCAGTGAGGCAAAAAAGGCATCTGCGGCTGCCTCAGTAAAGCCAGAGTTAAATGCGGTTGCTTCTGGCGGCTGTTCCCATCCAGGGATTAGTATCAGTGGTGCGCCAAATTTATGAGTTGGAGGGGAGAAGGTTGTGGAGCCATCAAAATTCAGCCACCCCCATTTGTTAGTAGCCCGATCGTAACGCATGACCAAACCATTTTCTTTAGTCAGGTGAGAAGCCATCTGCTCGAATTGGCGGTCTATCAAATTAGATTGAGGTTCTAAGCCCCGCGTTAACACCGTAACGCTGCTGAAAGTATTGCCACCAGAAATCGGAGCCGGCAGTAAAGTCTTAAACTTGTCGGTAACAACTTTTCTTTCCCTTTTGTTCGTCACAGCTTCCACAGCCCAATGATATTCCTGGCCCGCCGTCAAAATTCGGTCATTAGAAAGAGTAAACTCCTCAGAAGAACCAGCCTTATTACCTCCATTCCAAGTCCAGGTACCATTCTTCCATTGAGCAGTCAGAACCCGATTCGGATTGTAATCTTTTTCGACAGTCGGATTTAACCCCGACCACCGATCGCCCGGCAACAAGCCCTTCCCTTGCGGAAAAACGCTTACATAAAGATTGACCTCATCGACATCAGTATCGGGATTAAAACCAGTCAGACCGCATTCTTCACCGTCACCCTTCAAATCCCATTTAAAAGTAGGAGTTAGAGGATTGCTTTCACTCTCGCTAGTACCAATCGGCCCCTCTAATTCCAGCCAGTTTTTAACAGAAGCTATTGCCAAACCTTTAGGATTTCCACCGATACCAATTGGAGCGCGGTTCGTGCCTTCTGGTACGCTAAAGGTAAAGTTATTAATCCAATTTCCCCCGGTAATTTCGTAGTCAGCGGCAATACTGGCCAAAGGGTTGATATCGTCAATAGGCACGCGGGCGAGGTCAGCAACAGTCGCATTTCGCTCAGTGTTAGTCACGAAACCAACGCTACCCACACCCCTGTCGCGGGCGTCAAGCTTGTAATTACCCGGATTCTCTATAGCCTTAATCATTTCCTCAACATCGAAAACGTAGGAACTTCCTCCTAGCTCTAGGGTGGGATAGGAACCAATCAAATATTTGCCGTCGCTCGAAAGCGCTAGGTTGTTAGTTAAGCTGTCGGGAATCGGTCGAGTCGCAGCCACCAATTGAGGATTGGGCCCCAGCGGGTTTGCGATAATGCCGATATTTCCACCCTCGCGCGTATTTACATTTGCCCTAGAGTTGCGGCCGGCAACAAAGGCATATTTCCCGTCTTGCGTTACTGTTACAGCCACTGCCTCGTTGACATCAAAATAGTCAGTGGCCGCGCCCAGCGACAAAGGAGCGTAGCGAACTTCAGCATTAAAGTTGAGGGGGTCATCAGACGTAATGGAGAGCACGCCAAAGCCTTTGCCGTCATCCTGAAGCTTTATCTGTTCCCCATTACTTATGGCAAGGACACTAGCAAATCCGTTGGTGAACACCATTTTCATCGGGTCGGAAGTAGCAGCTATGCCCTCTGTCTCCGATGCGGTGGGAATTACTCCAATCTGCTGGTGCCACTTCCGCTCGTTAGCACCCTGAGCGCTAGGTTTGTCGGCGGGGTCAATGTTGACAGCGTAAATGCGGCGGTTAGGTGTTTGTTCGTTATTGTCGGAACCTGTGGCGAACAGTCGCCGCCCGTCGCTGCTGATAGCTAACTGGCTCAGTCCCAGCGGCGATGAGACGTTAATTGTCTCGACAACGGTATGATAAGTTGCCGAATTCGGGTTAATGTCGAGAACGTAGATGTTGGGGCGATTTTGGTCGGCAATGTAAGCATAATTGTCTTTGGGGTCAATGATAATACCTTGCGGTCTGGCCCCTGGAGGCAAGCTAATTGCATCGACAGTCTCCGTTTCCTTGGTGGTGTCTATTTCTCGCAGCGCTATCAAATCCACTACCGAAACGCGGCCGGTGTCGCGCAGAGTCACGTAGGCGCGGGTGGCATTGTTGGTAGCTGCTATCGACTCCGGTCGGTCTGATGTATTGGGATTACCTACAGGAATGTTAATAGCAACCGCCAATTTATCGCTGGTCTGGGTTTCAACAGTTGATAAAGGGTCTTTGAGATTAATAACGTTGATTTTGTCGCCCGTGCGTTCGGTCACCAGCGCCAATTCAACGCAGGTAGGGGCGAGGCGGATATTTTCTTCACTTTCTAGTTCGACAATCTCGTAATCTCCAGTACCCAGTCCGAAGCGCTTTTTCTGCTTCCTCGACACTACAATACTGGATTCGCCGACGGGTACGGTAATCGGAATTTTAACGGCAATTCTGTAGCTATTTTCTCCCAAATCGGTGTTTTTATCCGGTATCAAAATGCCTGGATAAGTTTTGTAGCCGACGCGGAAACTAACTGTTAAATCCTCAAATTTACCGCCCAAATCATTGGAGTTATTCAGGAAATTGCTACCTGTCAGGACGACTGTTGGATCGCCATTTTCTAACTTAAATTCAGCGGATTGAAGCACTGGAGGTGCGAAGGGGTCTGCTGGGAATAATGTGGGTATATTTACAGTCGCTGTGACGCTGGGAATTCCTTCTGGGTCGAGTTCGACACCCGCCGGAGTGACTACAGGTAAACCGACTTGTGGAATGGCGATGACTTTCAATCCAGATTGCAGATATTTAGCTAAGTAAGCAAGGAGTAAGATTGTAGCGGCGAATTGGGCTCCGGTAGCGGCGGCGATACCGATTAAACCTGCATTTGCTGCTAAAAAGGTGCTTTGGAGACCGAAATTAGTTGAGAGGTTGAGTGCACCAGCAGTTTTTGTGGCAGCATCTACAGTTGCGATAGTTGCGATATTAAGCAACTGTTTCAGTGTCAGAGCTGGAGCTGGAGCTCCTAGTAACCCTAGAGTTGGCCATATAAACATCGAATATTCGCCACTGTCCAAAACACCAGGAAATGGTGGGGAATTGGTTCGGATAGTGCCCGAAGCATCGACGTAGCCGGATTCTTGAATCAGCCAAGTTGGGTTTTGAATATTGTTAGCATCCGGCAGCGAACCTTTTCGCATGAATAAAATTTCGGTACCGGGAGATAAGCCGGCGGGGGCTGGAATTGCTAATTGAGCGGGCAATTTCAGAGATTCATCACCCGTCTGGAAGTTGTAGCGATAGAGCATTGCTGGTTAGAGATGTCAAGCTAATAGCTGTATCTTCGGCAAGAGCACTCCTCGGCACCATCACAATTGAACCGTCACTGCCAGTAACTGCACCGCCATTTACTCCTAAAATTGTTCCGGCGGCGGCAGGAAGGGAGACTCGTACTGGTACGACTTGTTCGGCTGCTCCGTGAATGACGGTGACGTTAGTAACTCCTTCTTCTATTGCAGTAATAAGGCCGTCTGAATTCACTTGCAATAAGTTGGAGTTTCCGGGGAAATAGCGAGTTCCTACTGAGCCGAATTTCAAATCGGGGGATTTGATGATATTTTCAATTCCTACTAAAAGCGAGCGTCCCATTCCGGCTGTCATGGTGACTGCTTTGGGATAGACATTCAAACCGTTAATCTCGGCTAGTGCTCCATTGAATTCTGCATCGTTGGTGGGGGCTGGCAATTTTCCTACTCGCACCGCTGTTACTGCTTGCAGGTTGTTGCGACTTGCGCTCAAAACTGAAGTACCGTTGACCAAACCTGTCACTTTACCAGTTGGATCAATTGGTGCTACTTCTGGATTTATTGAAGTGTAAGTTAGATAAGAATCTGGCAGCACTACACCTTTTTGGTCGGCAAAATCTCCGAGCACAACTAATTCCGTATTCTGTCCTGCATTGAGCTGCGGATTACGCTTCACAAAATCCAAATTCAGCAGGGGAATGTCGCTGACGTTGACTGTTACCCGCGCGGGAATAGAACTCCCAAAACCGTCGCTGGCAAGGAAATCAAAGCTAGCAATTCCAGAGAAACTGGTTGCTGGTTTGAACGATGCTTTGTTAGTTAAGGGATTGAAAATTACTGTGCCGTTTACTGGACCCTGGACGCTAATTGTGAGAGGGTCGCCTTCTACATCTGTGGCAAGATTGTCTAATTAAATAGTTGTCTCTAATTCTGTATAAGTCCGAGCGCTTGTCGGTGAAACAACGGGCGGATTGTTATCAGAATTCGGGGGATTAGCTGCTGCGAGCAATTGTTGTCCTAAGGTCGTATTGCGCCATTCTTTGTCAGGATTGATGACTGTATCTAGCAGCGGTGCGTTTCCTATTGCGCCACTAATTTTAAAGATTAGGTCATTGTAATCTCTGTCCGAGTTAGCGGCCGACATATCTTCGAGGGCGAAGGTGTTGCCGGTGCCGGTAATATCGGCTATTTGTAGCAGATGAGCGGTATCGTTGGGATTGGCTGTGGCGATACTAAATAAGGGACGGTTTTCGGGGAACCAATTTCCCGAATACGAGGATTGGAGGGATGATTGTATTGTAGCGTTGGGGACTAACATGACGGCAAAGGTGTCGCCTGGTAGCATGGAGAAAGTTTTGATACCCTGATATTCGCCGCTGCCCCAATCCCCGTCGAAGGGCATCGCACCGGTGAATTTTGCTCCTTCTGTACTGTCGCGGATTACAACGTTTCCTAATGTGGAATTAGTTAGGACTCTCCTAGCAGCTTCGGCGATGAATTCTGGAGTACCAGGTGTAAATGCTTCCATTCCTGAAAGGCTGAAAATGCCGACTTCGCCAGTAAAGTACCCGCCGTCAAACTGATAGTCAAATTTGACTTTTCCTTGGTCATCTACAAGGAAAGTGCCGGGATTGGGTGAGTTGGCTGCTGCTGTTATTGAGAGATTTGTTGGGGAATTGGTATTGGTTTGGAAGTCGCCTGTACGCTGTGTTGAATTGGGTTGAGTGTCTGCAATATTGTCTGAAAATTGAGCAGAGTTTTCGGTCGCTGACGCTAGCAAAGCGCTGGTTATCTCTGGGGATTGCGGCGCAATTTTGGTATCAGAATACGCAGGTAAAACAGCGACAGTTTCTGTTGGACTTGAATTGCTATTATAATTGTTTGAAGTTGGTTCAGGTGGGGATTTAAGAGTTGAGGGTGAAGCGCTGGTTTCGACTGAGGCTATCTGTGCCGTACCTGCTGCTGTTTCTGATGGAGTTGAGAAGAGTGCTGGGCTTTTCTCAGTTTCTAATTCCGCTGCTGTTTCGGAAACAGTAATGTTCCGTTCGATTGTATCAGCAGTGAATTCTGCTGTCGATAGCGAATCGGTTTTTGTTGGCAATTCGCTTTCAAGTTCTGATGTTATTTCAGGAAAAGCGCTCTCATTTTCTACCGTAGCCGAATCGTTTTTTGTGGGAATAATTGACTCGGTTTTTGTTGGTAATTGTTCGGCGGCGCTAGAAACATTGGAGTGGGTTTCTTTTGGTGATTGTTCGCCCACATTAGAGCTGAGTAAGTCTGTTTTTGCAGGAGAATTTTCTGCAAGTGGAGCGATAATTGACTCTGTTTCTGCGGGGGGTTGAGAAATGCTTGCAGTTACAGTTGTGTCGGTTTTGATTAATTCAGCATCTGCTGATAGACTGACAATAGATTCTGTTTTAACTGGCTGTTTAATTTCCGAAAGTGAGTCAGTATTGTTCGGAGTTTTTTCTGGGGTTTTAACTGCTGCTGTTGCTGTCGTCACCGCTACATTTTCACTGGCTGCTGTTTTTGGTATTGCAGCAGGTTCGGTTTTTAATGGGTCAACTTTTCCTGAATCATTCTGTTTGTCAGTTAAAGATTGAGTAGCGGTTTGTACTGGCTTTTGTAAATCGGTTGATTTGACTTCTGCACTGATATTAGTGTCAGGTAAAACTGGGTTAGATGTGGCTGGAATTAATTGGGCTGTTGGGAGCTGTGTTGTCGGCGGCAGTTGAGAATCTGAAGGGGGTTTTTCTGTCGGTGTTGCATCGATTGTTGGGGATTTTTTGTCTGAGTCTATCAGGGTAGCTTCGGCAACAGGAAGCTGTTTGTCTGACTTTTTTATTTCTGAAGTTGAGGCAATTGGAGCTTTTTTATCGGAGTCTATTTTGTCAGAAACTTCGGCAGTACGAGATTGTTCGCCTGAGTTGGCTTTCTCCACAATTGTGGAGTTTTGAGATTGCTTGTCTGAGTCTATCTTGTCGTCAGCTTTGGCAACTGGGGACTGTTTGTCTGTAGAGGTTTTATCAGTCGAGGGTATGTTTGGGCTAGCCGCAATAGTTTCGGTTAAATTTGTTACTGCAATTCGATCGGATTTTTCTGATGAAGTTGTACTATTATTTGGGATTGCGGTTGATGCAGTTGCAGGTGATGTTTTGTTCGGCTCTGAGCGATCGGTTGATACAGTGGCAGGTGATGTTTTGTTCGGCTCTAAGTTCTCAACCGTTGATACAGTTGCAGGTGATGTTTTATTGGGTTCTGAATCACTTTTGAGTGTAGCCCCTGACGATAAGGATGTTTTGTTATCTTCGGGTTTTGAAGTCGTTTCAGCAGTTGCGACTAATGTTGTTTTGCCCGCAGCTTTTTCGCTCGTTGTGTAGGCAGTTACATCCGGTAATTTTGGGCTGTTTTCTTGGTCGGATTTGGCAACTGCGGCTGCGGGTAATTGTGTTGAGTTTTCAGCAGGTAATTCATCCCTCGCAGCGGTTGTAGTTGCTGTGGTTTTATTGAATTCTGAGTTGCTGATTGACGAGTCGATTGCAGGTGCGTTTAGAGCGGGTTTATTAAAATCAGAAGTATCGTTATTTGAGGCAATTCGATTTGGGTTGGTTAGGGGGTCTGCTAAGTCGGAGTCGAGTTTACCAATTAGGGGGTAAACTTCAGAATTTGTGGTATCCCTGAGAGTGCTGTTAGTTATCAGAGGGCTGGTGTTGGCAGAAGGTATGCTGTTAATATCGGAGGCTTTATTAATAATAAAAGCATCAGCTTCTGTTCGAATGAATTCGGATGCGGGCCCGCTTGCGGGTTCTATTAAGTTAGGTTATTCGGGGTTTTCAGAAGAGCCCGGAGTTTGATCTAATAAGGTTTTGTTAGTCTGAATTCCCGGCAGTTGTGGGGCGAAAGTTGGGGCAAGTCCGGGAATTAAGGATTCCATTTCTGTGAAAGGTTCTCTAATCGGATCGGTTAAAGGCACTCTGGGCGCTCCTTGAGAAATGGTTAATTTCTTTTAAATCATTATTCAGCGGTTACTCATCATTATCTGCTAGACTCGATTATAAGTAAATTCGGGAAAATACAGAAGTTAAGAGTTTTTTTTGGTGTTGCTAGTCTGTTTGATTTCCTGTATATTTACTGAGAGTTTTTCAACTTATGCTAAATCTTTATGAAAGTAAGTTTTTTCAGGCAGGAAAATACTTAAATAACCGATCGCACACACTGTCTCTCTCTATTAAGATCGGCTTCCAGTATTATTAATCTGAGATGTTGCACCAATATCAATAAGGGGCTTTTTTGTGGGTGGGGGCGGGTTTATTTAACCTGTCTGCACCCCTTAAAGCTTTTGGTGAACCCGCCCCTACAGGTTTTTGATTGCGGGTGCAATATCTGGGATCGATACTCACCCGTCAGGAAATCGAGCTCTTGCTTAACGATGGTTGGCCCTGGATCGCAACCGCGGCCTCTACAGTTAATTGTCAGCCCCTTCGCTCTTCCAAACTTTCCTGGCCCTTCCCCTTCCCCTTACTCTCGGCTTCCTGTAAAGTAAACAATTGTAAAGAAATATGAGTTTTCTCTGATCCTCTGGTTAAGACCGCCAGCTAGCATTCACAATTGAGACCCAGATTAGAACTTCCTATGTCACAGTTTTTTTCCCGCAAATTTCTAGCCTCTGCTGCTGCATTTTTCCTGGCTTTGTCGGTGTGGGCGATCGCCCAACCGGTACTCGCTTTCAATAATCCCGATTTGTTGCCGTCAACTCCAACCCCAATCATTGACTTAGCTAAAGCCCTGACGGACATTGAAGAAGAAGGGCTGGCCAAAAATTTAAACGCCTTTGAGGCAGAAACTGGCTGGAAGCTGCGAGTGCTGACTCAGTACGATCGCACGCCCGGTTTGGCTGTCAAAAGTTATTGGGGCTTAGATCAGAAGAGTGTGTTGCTAGTTGCCGATCCCCGTGGCGGCAATCTGCTGAATTTTAATGTGGGAGACTCTTTGTATCCACTGCTGCCGCGCACTTTTTGGGTGGAACTGCAAACCCGCTACGGGAATCAGTTTTTTGTGCGGGACAATGGGGAAGATCGATCGATTATTGAATCTTTGGAGTCGATAGAAGGCTGTTTGCGTCGGGGTGGATGCCGCGTGGTTCCCGGTTTGCCGAGGGAACAGTGGATTTTGACGTTAATTACGTCAGTGGTTGGCGGGGTAATCTGCGGGTTTGCAGCTCAGCCACGGAAGCCTGGACAGATTGTAGCTTGGCAGTGGGCGCTAATTTTTTCGCCGCTGTGGGGCATCATGTTTTTGGCTTTCGGAATTGGGCCGGTGGTGACTCGGACTTCTGAGTGGCTGCCTTTGGTGCGGAATGTGGCTGGTTTTGCGATCGGGGCTTTGGTGGCATTCCTGACTCCGGTGCTGGGTAAGTCTTCACCGTCGTCAGAAACTTAGTTTGTTATTAGTCATTAGTCATTAGTCATTGGTCATTAGTCGTTGGTCATTAATCAGGACGGGTTTTTCAGGTTATTTGTTGGCTGCCGAATGGGTCCCAAAATAGGCTTCTGACAAATAACTAATAACTAATGACTAATGACTAATAACTAATGACCAAAATCTGGTAAGCTGATACTTGATAATTCACAGGCGACAGCTATTCAACACATGGAATGGCACGTAAGCGATGCCCAGAGTCTGGGATTAATCGATAGCGAAATTGGTGACCACGGTTTTTCAGCGGCGGAGTACGAAATAGTCCGCCGCGTGATTTATGCGACTGCTGATTTTGAGTACAAGTCTTTAATTAGTTTTTCCGATCAGGCTTTGCAGGCTGGGGCGGCGGCTTTGGCTGCTCGAACGACGATCGTAGTAGATGTGCCGATGGTGCAGGTAGGCATTACGCCCCACCTCCAAAGTACCTTTTCGAATCCGGTGTACTGTTCGATGGAGGCTTGGACGCGCCCTCAAAAAGAAAAGACGCGGGCGGCTTGGGGGATTGAAACTTTGGCTAAACGCTATCCTGAAGGGATTTTTGTGGTGGGCCAGGCTCAAACCGCTTTGTCGGCGATCGTCGATTTGATTGAGGCCGAGGAAATTCGGCCGGCTTTGGTAATTGGCACGCCTTCTGGGTTTGTTGGGGGTGACGTGGCTAAGTCGCGGCTACATGACTCGATGATTCCTCATATTCGGATTGAGGGGCGGAAGGGTTCTGCGGTGGTGGCTGTGGCGATTGTGAATGGGCTGGTGGATTTGGCTTGGCAGGCTTACGGCCAAGAGGGGAATAGTTGATCGAAAATTCAGGAGTTATTAGTCATTAGTGATTAGTCGTTCTGGATTATTTCTAGCAGTGTTGCGGGAAATTAACCAACTTTCAAGCGATCGTTGACTTTCACTGCTGCGCCTCCCAGCTAGCAAACCTTCAACTCCAATATGTTCGTCTAAATCAACCCATTCAATGGCATAACCATCTCCAAGTAGCAGCCAATTATGTCTTTCCTCCGGGGAAGCGTGCAACAAACGGGGATACCAAGCTAAGGGAACACTTAAACTGCAACCATCAGCTAAGTCCACAATTACTTTTTCATCTGTCACTGTGACTTTCATTACAAGAGGTTCTGTTTCAAGTGTCAAAGTAGTCATCCCAAGCCTCCAACAATATTTTTTCGTATTCTTCTACAAGACGAGCGATCTGGTTTAATTCATGCTCTTTGAAGCCTCGATTTTTTTCTAGAGATACAGGATTCATATCAAATCCCTTGGTATCGGAATTATTCATCTCTCTCTTCTGGAGACTCGGCGCCCTCTGCGCCCTAGAAGAGTTAAATCATTCAGAAAGAACCGTAAACGAGAGCATCCAAAATTGGGCAAATTGCCCATCGCTCTTTAAACTTTCGGTACTTTATTAATAATCAGCGGACGATCGCCTTTTTGTACTTCTACTGTTATTATCTCGATCGCCCGTTTTTTTCTCTCTACCTTTTTTAATCTGCTGACTCATCTCAACAAACACATCTTTACGCAAATAAGGATAGTCACTCACCCACACTTCGCGGCTGGGAATGTAAATATCTGAAACTTTAGCAATCCTGCCCAAATCTTCTTGATTCGACATGATTAACATTAAAGCAGCTTGACCGGGGACAATTCCTTGGTGACTTTTTTGCAATGGCGCTGTAAGTGTGGTAGTAAATCCCGTTTTGTCGCCGACTTCTAAGTTGATTCGCGGTTCTAAGTTGTCAACAATTACGAGTTGTCCTTTTTTGTTAACTGTTTCCTCTTGACTTGTGACTTCATCTGTGATATATATATCCAAAACTCGTCCTTGCCAAAAACCGCAATATTTATATTTACGGCATTCTGCATTCCGCAAACTCGCCCACAAAATCGGGCCCCAAAGCCAGTATAAACCGGCTATCAATCCGGTAATTAAAACTAGAGGCCCAACATCGGAACCGGCGAAGTTGTAGATGACAAGTAGGAGCACTACAACTACGGCGGATATTAGCATTCTCCTCAAAAAGTCTGGTGGTTTTCCCCAGAAATATTTGTATTGAGAACCAGTGGCGACGGCGGGAATTAGTTCTTGAAAGGTTTCGCGGGTTAAGGGAATTAGCATAATGGGGAATGGGGAATGGGGAATGGGGAATTGGGAATTGGGGATGGGGAATTGGGGATTGGGAATTGGGGATTGGGAGTTGGGAATTGGGAGTTGGGAATTGGGAATTGGGAATTGGGAATTGGGAATTGGGAATTGGGAATTGGGAATTGGGAATTGGGAATTGGGAATTGGGATGGGGAGTTTTTTTGGGTTGAGATCTATATCAAGTCTTTAATTACTCATTTAATATTTTTTGTCACCTATTGAGTTTAGATAAGCATTGAGTTTTGGTGGTAATTCATCAATTATTGGTTGAATTTTTCTGACTTGTTCATCTGCTAACAACTGTCTGGCATATGCCAATCTCAACCAACTGATTGTTTCATATAAAGAGCCTCTGGCAATCTTAATAAAACGCCGATTGTCTTGATGATTATACCTGCCACGTCCTTCTGCGATATTAGCACAAATACTATCGGCGGAGCGTACAATTTGCTTTCCCATAGTATCTTTCGTGAAATAATCCCATTGTTTGACGATAAACCAAACCTCATTTGCTAACTTTTCAGCCAACTTGTAAACATCCAAATCCTCAAAATCTGGTCTACTCATATCTACACCCCTCTATTCCCAATTCCCCATTCCCCATTCCCAATTCCCAATTCCCCATTCCCAATTCCCAATTCCCTATAGTATTTTTTCCAAGCCGTAAACGAGCGATCGCAATTCAAGCACTTTGCGTACAGCCAGCAACACTCCGGGCATATAACAAGCGCGATCGCTCGTATCGTGCCGCAAAGTATAAACTTGACCCTCGCCACCAAAAATTACCTCTTGGTGAGCAATTAAACCGGGTAAGCGGATGCTGTGAATCCGAATTCCTTCCTCCGCCAAACATCCCCTAGCTCCCTGCAACTTTTCGGTTTCTTCAACCTGCGGGGGATTGAAAGTTTTCCCCATTTCTGCTAACATTTGGGCAGTTTGAATGGCGGTGCCACTGGGAGCGTCGGCTTTTTGATTGTGGTGGAGTTCGATAATTTCTACGTGTTCAAAATATTGAGATGCTGTGACGGCAGCTTGTTGTAGTAGAACCATGCCGATCGAGAAATTGGGTATAATCAAACAACCAATGCTGGCTTTATCGGCAAATTCAGCTAATTTTTGAATTTGCTCGCTACTCAAACCGGTAGTGCCGACGACGGGGCGAATGCCGTATGCTATAGCCGATCGCACATTTTCGTAAACCGAATTCGGGTGTGTAAAATCTACCATCACCCCTAACTGCTTTTCTTGAGCAGCCAATACGAGCATTCCTTGCAAATCGTCGGTAATGGGAACTTCCAACGGGCCGCCCCCGGCTAACTCTCCTGCATCGGCGTGCAAGGACTCAGGAGAGTGGTCTATGGCCCCGAATAGGGTTAGGTCCTTAGCCTTGGCGATCGCCTTAATTACTTCGCGGCCCATTTTGCCGCCAGCACCGTTAACAATCACCGGAATCGGAAGTTGACTTGTCATAATTTGAAAAAATCCTTAAAGTCGATCGACTAAATTTTAATCCTAGCAGGACTTACCCACTATACGGCTTAGCATTAACTTTGTTAAATCAAGCAATCAGCTTAAGCAAACTCGGTTTCGGCACAAGTTCTGAAACAATCATACTCTATCTAATAATAAGCTCAATTCTGTGAGAACAGACAACGACCAGCGAATTTGCACCGATCAATTTTTTCCGATGGCAGAAGTTGCTGTCTGTCTCAATCCTCGACTGCGGTAGTGGGAATTTCTGAGGCGGATCTTCAAGCTTTGGGCCGATTTCTGATGGCCAAGTTCGCGATCGCACAAACCTTGACAAAATTGCCAAAGTACCTGCCAAAAGCGATCGGTTTGGATTTGTACCGGGATTGGCCACAAGCAGCGGGGCGCAAGGAATTACTGGCGCAACTGCTGCGGGATACAAGGCGATGTATCGGGCGAAGGCTTTGGGAATGGTGTTGACTGGTGTGGGCGCGCATACAAAAAGCTTTAGGATGTGCGATCCTCTGACGGTTTTCCCGAACCAGATTGCTTCGTTCCTCCCAATGACATATTCTGGGATGCTTGGGGCGGGCGATCGCAAATACTAGAGGACACAGCGGCTAATTGTTCGCGGGGCTATTTGGGAACGGGTTTGAGTACCGAGAGTTTGAAGTTGGAGATTGCTGAGAGTGTGGAGACTGTGGCACTGTTGGCTAAGTTAAGAGCGGCTGTGAATAGGGTCAAGGTTATTGTTTTGCTAAGCCCTTACCGAGGGATGATGCTACTGCTTTGATGGCCTCTGAGCCGCAGTGGTAGTTATTAGTTATTGGTTGTTATTTTTTCTCGATTGTTTTATGAAACCTGAGCGCATTGTTTCTGCTAAAGTTATTGACGATCGCACCTTGATAATTAAGTTTACCAATCTGGAAATCAAGAAGTACGACATCTCTAAGTTATTAGACAATCCGATGTTTGCGACATTACGAAATCCTGGGTTTTTCAGGAATTTTACAATTGAACCTGGTGGTTATGCACTGGTTTGGAATGAGGAGATAGATATTAGTGAATATGAACTTTGGCAGAATGGAATTAGTTGCACGGATGAGGAAAGTGAGCGATATATTGAATCTATTCATCAGGTTGTTCACTGAGAAATAATACTTGACTATTCTGATAAATCGCACGTTTTGACTTATGCCAAAAGAGCGATCGCCCTTAGTTGAGAAAGAGAAAGAAAGGGCGATCGCGATTTGCTGTTTAGTTTTCGCTGGAATGGCGATCGCAACAACACCGCAAGCATAATGTAGTTGCACCCTGGTCAACCAAAACATGATCTAGGGTGATGGAATGTATTTACTCAGTGGGAATGAATCCTCGTACAGCAGCAGACTGGTTGGCGCGATTGGTAATGGTCAGCGTTGTTAAAACTTTACCGATTGATTTGTCGGAAGTTGCGTACATTGCGATCGCGCCTCCGAGTCCGCCTGGGGGTTCAGAAACCGGGTTTTTGCACTCATATATCGGTTGAGAGGCAAAAGTTATGTGAAAAACCCGGTTTCTTTTGTTTGGGCAAAAAGCGATCGCCCTTTTTGTCAAGTAGACATGATTTGAGATAAACTAATATAGATGCTAACTTGAATTTTGAGGAAATTATATGACAGCAGTCATTGCAGAACATATTGAAATTACTCCGGGTATTTGTGGCGGTAAAGCGCGCATTGCCGGCCATCGAATTAAAGTACAGGATATTGCCATCTGGTACGAAGATATGGGACTTTCGCCGGATGAAATTGTTTATCACTATCCTTCAATTACTTTGGCAGATGTCTATGCTGCTTTGGCGTATTATCACGATCGCCGGCAAGAAATCCGACAACAAATTAGAGAAGATGAAGCTTTTGCACGCGAGATGCAGGCGCAAACTCCTTCTCTGCTTCAGGAAAAATTAAGAAATCGCAATGTCTGAAACTATTCGCTTTCATTTGGATGAAAATGTTAGCAATGCGATCGCCGAAAGTTTGCGGCGGCGCGGCATTGACGTGACGACTACGCCGTCAGCAGGGCTGATGGGTTTCTCAGATGAGGAACAGATTGCTTTTGCTGTGAATGAAGACCGGGTTATTTTTACTCAGGATACAGATTTCTTGCGGCTGAATCAAGAGGAGTTACTCATAATGGTATAGTTTATTGTCAGCAGAATAGTCGCTCAATTGGTGAAATTGTGCGGGTTTAATTTTAATTTGGGAGTATGTAGAACTGGAAGAGATGCGCGGGCGGGTTGAATTTATTTGAGGGTCAGATCGCACTTTTTGACTTATTCCAAAAGATCGATCGCCCTTTTTTGAGAAAAAGCAATAAAGGCCGATCGCGATTTGCTGTTGAGTTTTCGCTGGAATGGCGATCGCCTCATCTGGCAAGCATAATGTAGTTGCACCCCTGTCTACTAAAACATGATCTAGCGTGATGGAACGTATTTGCTCAGTGGGAATGAATCCTCGTGTAGCAGCAGACTGGTCTGCACAATTGGTAACAGTCAGCATTGTTAAAACTTTACCGATTGATTTGTCGGAAGTTGCGTACATATCGAGCCTCCGAGTCCGCTTGGGGGTTCAGAAACCGGGTTTTTGCACTCATATATCGGTTGAGACGTAAAGGTTATGTAAAAAACCCGGTTTCTTTTGTTTGGGTAAAGGGCGATCGCCCTCCCCATCCCCAAAAAGGAATATGGTAAATAAAACAATCAGTAAGTTACAATTAGACTTACAATAATTAAGGAGTTATGAGGAATGTGTAAATATGGCAAAATTTCCGAACGAACTTGCGGAAATTATCTGGAATTTAAAACGCCAGTTGCTAGATATTGTTGATGCAGCAACAGCAGCAGAATTGACTCTGTTTGAATTGTTTGGAGAAACGAGTGATACAATCCCATTTCTTAATGAACTGAAAAGTGTGGCTGAACGTGCTGTACCCTGGTTTTCTCGGTTGTCTAATTTTCAGTTACGCATAGCTGAGTCTCAACCCACAATTTCGGCTGATATGCTAAACTTAGTAAACCAATCTATTGAACGCATCCAGATGGAAATTCCGGCAATGGAACGGAGTATTCAAGAAGTCAAAACGGAGTGGAATTTGCCATGACTAGCCAACCGCGTATTCCCGATCCTGAAACAGCCAAGAGAT
Organism: Microcoleus sp.; assembly: GCA_042408215.1. Lineage (GTDB taxonomy): Bacteria > Cyanobacteriota > Cyanobacteriia > Cyanobacteriales > Microcoleaceae > Microcoleus. Next base: position 183,735 of record JAYFMW010000008.1, read on the forward strand.
TATTGGCTAATTTGCGTCGCAGTCGTTTAGCGATGGAAGCAGCGACTCTGGAATTAGAAGACATTACGATGCAGTTGGAAAATGATAGCAGACAAAGGCGTTTGGTGAGATTAAGACAGGCAATTAAGGATGCTGAGGCTGCGAGTTTTTCAGTCAATGTCTGAAATTATTTCTTAAATATCGCCCCAAAACCGATAATTTTAATATTGACGAAAACACAAAGGGCGATCGCACGTTTTGACTTATTCCAAAAGGGCCAGATCCCTAGTTGTCAAGTAAACATCATTTGAGATAAACTAATCCTGAAACTATTCCCTAAAAATATCGCCCATCACCGACAATTTGAATGAACATCATGTCCCCCCCTTAAGAAGGGGGGCTAGGGGGGATCAATCCAAGACTAAACGACCCAACCATGAATTTCAACCAACATCCAGTCCCCCCCTTCTTAAGGGGGGCTAGGGGGGATCAATCCAAGACTAAACAACCCAACCGACAATTTCAATGCACATCTTGTCCCCCCCTTCTTAAGGGGGGCTAGGGGGGATCAATCCAAGACTAAACAACCCAACCATAAACTTAAACCAACATCCAGTCCCCCCTTAATAAGGAGCACCAGGAAAATCATGCCTTTATTAAAAGACTCAAACTTCCACCTACCATACAACCCAAAACTCATCCCCATCGCCAAACAACTGCGAAAAAATCCAACTCCATCCGAAAAAAAACTGTGGCAGAATTTTCTGAGAAATTTCCCTTTTCGAGTTTTGAGACAACGAGCGATCGACAATTTTATTGTAGACTTTTATTGTGCGGCTTTACTGTTAGTAATTGAAATAGATGGCGAGAGTCATTTTACTGAAGAAGGGAAACTATATGATGCAGAAAGAACCGGGATTTTAGAGGGGTATGGATTGAAGGTTGTCAGGTTTACGAATGTTGATGTGTTGCAGAGTTTTGAAGGGGTTTGTGGGGAGTTGTTGGGTTTGATTGAGGGTGATTTTTGAGGCCAGATCCCCCCTAACCCCCCTTAAGAAGGGGGGGACATGAAGGAGGATAGATTGTTCGCTAATTCCAAGCATCGCACTTTTTGACTTATTCCAAAAGGACGATCGACCTTGTAGTTTATCAAGGCTAAGCAGCCATCGGGCAAAGGCTCAGAGTTGAACAATCAACTTTAATTCTCGGTCGCAGTTCAACTTGAACTAAAGTTTTGAATTCTTCATTTTTGGGGGCAACTAAAAATTCTAATTTACCGTTAATATAATCATTAATTTCAATAAAGTTCACGAGTTCAAAACACATAATACCCACAGTGCCATCGGCTATTTTTAATTCAATTTGAACTGATTTTTGAATGATATTCATTCCAAATTTGAGGGTGACACCTAATGAATCTGTCACTTCATAACACCAATAGCCATCGGAGGGTTGGGAATCTTTTGGTTCTTCACAAAATAATTCTAGAAAAGCTAGTTCATCAAATCCATCATGTAAATTGATTTTTGCCATTTTCTTACCTAAGATATTGAGTTATTTTCCATAGATTATAGCACTGAGAAAGCGGCGAGTTCCATCGGGCAAGACTTCCCATGAACTTTGGACTTGGGCGAATTTTCCGGTTCTGCCCGGTAACAGTGAATCTCTAAGCTCTGTATCTATTGTAGCCTCTTCTCCTGTAGTGTGGTTTGTATAAATATTAATAAATCGCTCAACAATATTACTTTCTTCTTGGACTGCTTGTTCTAGATGAGTTTGAATAAATTGACGAGATTCTGAATCGTCATCAAATCCCAAGCGATTTAGTTGTTGTCTATTTTGTACCGCTCTTTTTGAGTTATGAGCGTCTGGCTTTATGTTGACATTGAATAAGTAATCGAGCTTGCGATCGTTAATGATGCAGGGTGTTTTTGCGTCGGTGGGTCGATCGGATTGTGTCAATGGCTGATTTTTAAAATATAGATTTTGGGAATTGTAGGATTATATCATTTTGGCAGTTTTTTCATCCTACAGCACGATCGCACTCACAGCCCCAAAAAGTCGATCGCCCTTTTTGATTTATTCCAAAAGAGTGATCGCACTTTCTTGAGAAAGAGAAAGAAAGGTCGATCGCCCGTCGCACTCAAAAACCAGCCGTCACTTATCTATCTGGAGGGAGGCGCTAGTTTTATGCAGAATGTCGCCTAATCTTCAGAAAACTTTACAAATCGGAGATTTGAGTCTGGAAAAGTTGACTCAGGAAGGGCGATCGTCAAAACGTTCTCTAACAACTCAAAAATTGTTTGCTTCGCAGCTAACAAAAGGGCGCAGTTTTGGGGGTTGAGAGTGAGGGAATCCAACCACGGCAGGCTGGTTTCGCTAATAGCTTCCAGGTGGCGGCAAAGCAGATGGGGGGCAATTTCGGTGGCGCTTTGTTCGAGGATTTTGGGAACGGCTTGCAGAAGGTTGGCTAGGGTGGCGGCATCGGGAGATTCCCAGACATAATCTGGTAATGACATGAGTTTAGCTGCGATTTCTGTAGGGGAAATTTCGTCGCCCCCATTGGTTTCTAACTGAATGATGCCTTGCTGCTGTGCTTTTTGCAGCAGGGTACAGCAACGAAGATATGCAGATTGAACGCGATGGAGGCTATCTTGCGGGGTGGGTTTTCCTGCTGTGCTGATGTTAATGGGAGCAACTTCTGTGAGGGGAACTCGGAGGCTGTACCAGCGCAGTGCATCCATACTCACGGCTTTGAGCAATTCTGCGGGGGCGATGTCGGGGATGGGATGGATTTGCTGGGTAGGTTTGTGGAAGGCGTAGAGTTTGATGGGTTGAACGATGATGAATTGAAATTGCTCTTTGGTGTAGCCTAAGCATTGCATGGCGGCGGTGAGTAGGATGTCGTAGCCGGTGTAAGTAGTGGGACGAATGAGGATGATTTTGTCATAGCCTTGTTGGAATATTTGATGGTAGCGGGCGATATCTTCTAGGAGTTGGGTGAATTCGCCGTCGCGGTGTTGGAGGACGCGATCGTAGTCATCGCCAAAGTCGGCGGTTTTGATAAACCAGTCTTTGGGTTCGTCTTTGAGGGCGGTTTGTTCGATGTTGGGGGGAAGGTCGGCGGCAAGTTGACGGGAAAGGGAGGCTTTGTAAATCTTTTGGCTGGTTTTAATTGAGTTAAAAAAGAGTTCAATATTAGGTAATATTTCTTGGTTATTTGCACTTTCTGTACTCACAAAATTGTAGCATTTTTCTAGGATGTTCTTAACAGTCGTTGTCAGGGAGCAACGAATATAAGCTGAGGAAGGAAGAGTTTCTAAAGGATATTCGGGAAGGCTCAACCAAATTTTAGCCGATTTTTGGGATAATGCCATCATCATTTCACACTTAAACTAGGGATGATATTTGTGGCAGCGGATTGGCGGGAGAGGGAGGCTTTGTAAATGCGATCGCTCTTTTGAATTGATTGAATAAATTCGTCAAGATTGGGTGCGAGCTTCTGATTTTGGTTAATGTGTAAGGTGACGAACAATCAGAGCGTTGCAGAAAATTTTTGACAGTGATTGTAACACTACAGCGAATGTCCACTAAATAGGAGGCTATCCCTAAAGGTGTGTTAACGTAGCTTAATCAAATTTTATTTATCTGCCTCAATAATCGCTGCATATTCTTATACTCCTTAAGCTAAACCATGTATTCCCAGCCTTTTTCATTCTCAATAAAGCTCTTAATATCAGATTTAAAACGCTTTAGAAAGCCGAGAAAATCATTAGATAATAATTTGATATGTTTTGTTTGCCCATCGAATGTCCCATGATAAACAGATCCGGCAGGCAAATACAATACCTCATTATGTTCATCAACACGTAGTGCAAAGCGACCACCACCACCATCCGATCCGAAAACTATTATTTTACAATTAATAGGTTCAGATATTCTAACTGGTTCACCGTTTTCAATTCCTCTTAGAATACCTTCAATTGTGTGGATGTAATAGCCCACATAAACATCTGGAAGATTGAGTCCATCACATTGCTCAAAGAAGGATATAAAGGAAGATGATGAAGCTAGTCCTGATATTGTCATCAGATGGGGTAATAGTGTGTTGTTCCCTGGAATTCGGATCATATTATCCCCTAAAGGATAATTGAAGGCTATTTCGTTCATTTTTTTCAACATTAAATTAACTTCATCTATCCATTTAATTACGTTCATTTAGTCTCCTTTATTGAAACCAGTGCTGGCTGTATTGTCGATCTATCTGTTTTGCAAAATTTTCAATTTGCAATCGAGTTGCACTCGGATTTGAACGTTGAAACTCTGCCCAATCATTTGTGATCTGTTGGTGAATGTTTTCGTCAGCGCGAGAGCCTTTAACTCCACGAATGTTTGAGGGAGCGTGATAATCAAAGTTTTGAAATTCTGGATGGTCTTTGTAGAACTGAGGTATGGCATGATGAGCATCCCAATCATCTGGGAGCCTGGGTTGACCTTTAGCAGCTCTGTCTGCATTATACCTGCCACGGTAATTATCAGGTGCTGGGACTCTTGAACTGACCACCTCGTCAACTTTCCCTTTAAGAAAAGCAAACGCTTTATCCACTTTCTGTGGAACTTCTCGCCTTAGTTGCCGAACATTGTCTGCTAGATCGGCAAAGAACCCTTCATTCGGCAATTTTCCAATTACATACTCATGCTGAAGGATACCCAGCTTGGGTAGTAGGTTGTCAAATGAGCGAATCCCATCATTGAGTTTCCGTAATAACCCTTCGATAGTATCCAAAATCTTGAGGTAGAAATTTTTAGACTTGGTAGCTAGTGAGTCCCAATCAGTTCGCTTCGCAAAATCAACAACAGCATCAACAATAGTAGGACCTAGCTTTCTCATTTCTGTCACGAAATCAGCATTGCGAGCTACTTTGGTGACACCTTTAATAGCCCCTCCTGCCACTGGAACCAGACCAACTAAGGAACCGACAACACCCACCCAGTTCCAAGCATCTTGCATCTCAGATGGGTTATCGATAAATTTCTTAGTGTAGGCAATCAAGTCACGAACATCACCAATTTCTCCAGCAATCGGAATCATACCAATTGCAGAATCAAGCAGAACTTGCCAGATTGAGGGATCATTATTAAATTCTCCCATCAAAGCACCGATGACAAAGTTGCTAGCACTACCTAAGCCATTAACAAAATCATCAAGTAAACGTTTGTAGAGATTGCCTTGATCTTTGATCGCCTTCTCTACACCTGTTCGAGTGGCAGCAATCTTAGCATCGACTCCATTAATTTGATTCCACAAGTGACCTGTCTTGTCTCCCAAAATGGCATTGACAATATCCGCCACCGTCTTCTGAGTGCGAGGTTCAATCCAATCAATAATCCCCTTCAGACCACTTCCAATTCCGCTAATTGTCGATTGGAAACCATCCGCAACACCATCCACCGCAGGCTTGACAATGTTGTTGTAAACATTGAAATTAAACTTAACACCATACTGATCGACATTGATGCCAAGATTTTTCGTCCAATCAGTAGCGCTCAGGACGTGACCTTTGAACTCTCCAATCAGATTATTAGCACCTCGAACGGCTTGATCGACCTTAGTTCGGAAAGTTTGAGCCGCATTCGCAATAATCTGATTAATCTCTGCTCCAGTGCGGTAGGCATTCTTGATCGTATCAAAGAATTGCTGGATTGCTGAATTCACTCCATTTTGAATCTCAATTAGCTTACCTCTGAGCCAACTACGAGCGCTATTAACCGCACTCGTGACAGCATCTCGTCCTTGGCGAATTAACCATTTAGCGTCATTTTTCCGATCTTTTACCCAGCCAATTCCGTAATCAGGAACTTGATTTACTGTGTTTTCTAAGCTATTCGCAAACGAATTAGCTTTATTGATAATCCCATCAGCCAGATTATCAACTTGACCCTTAATCGGATTAGCAATGCCATCAACCCAAACATTGGCATTATGACGAGCATCATCCAAAGCCTGATGAACCTTTTGCCGTTGCTCCGCATTCATCTGGTCGAGCAACTCTTGCATCTGTTGCTCATAGCTGCGCTTCTCGCGCTCAAGTTCGGCAATCTTGGCATTAGCCTTAGCCCGCTCTGGCACTGAAAAATTCGCCAATGCCGTATCATAAATGCGCTGAATACGCGAATCGCTGAACAGTGAGCCAGAAGCCCCACCGCCACCACCACTATTGCCATTACCACCAACTTTCCACCCTAAAGGTGGCCCTATTTCTGATTGAGAGAGCTTGTGTTTGAACTTAACAATCAGCTCGTAATCCGTCGTCACACCTTTAGGACTATTGACTCGCAGCATATAAGTACCAGGAATCAAATCAGCAATAATTTGCTCATCCGTAATTCCCTCCCGCATCGAATAGGCAATAGGTTCATTCCGCACATCGTAGAGAACCAAATCTGCATCAGCCAACAGCTTTTTCAGTTCAGCCGTAATCCGACCACCGCGAGACAAAGTAAAGCGATAGTAATCATCCGGCACCAAATGTCCAACTGTTTCACCCGTTAAAGATGTCTCAAACGGATCGACAGGCCCAAACTCAGGCATAGGCTTGGCAAGATACCAATCCAATCCTCCCTTACCTTGCTGACGAGCAATCTCCGCTTGACGAGCCAACTCAGCCAACCGCGCTTCTTCCAGACGGCGTTCTTCCTCTTGGCGACGGCGTTCCATTTGTTCACGCAAACGCCGTTGTTGGTCTTCAAGTTCCCGTTGCTGGGCTTCCGCTTCCCGTCGCCGTGCTTCCTCTTCTTGACGAACTCGCTCTTGATCCCGCGCAAAAGCCTCTTCCTGTTCCCGCCGAATACGAGCTTCTTCTTCCTGCCGCTGCCTTAATTCTGCTTCGCGCTGTAGCCGTTCTGCCTCTTGTTCTTGCTCATAGTTGGGATGCCAGACTGGAATCCAACCTTCATTGCCTTGGACAATCCAGTTAGGATCGGGAAAACCATTCTTATTGGAAATAAATCGCCAATAATCCGGGTCATTAGCTTTCGCAATAGCAGAACGATGGTCGTCCTTACTAGGATGTGTCATCCGTTGAAGAACGTAGTCGCTAATCGTATGACCTTGCCGCCAGTTTCCAATAACAATCTTTTCCCAATCGTAATACTCGCCATTCTTCGAGAACCGTTCCGCGTGCGCCCAGATTTCTGGCGACACCTTATCGGGGTCAACCGTCGGCATAATCGGAGCAATATACTCCGCACCCGGTTCCTCAAAAGAAGTTTCAGCCAGTTCTCGGAAGGCTTCAAGCTGCTCTGGCGTTAAATCATCAACCCTGAACCCTTGACCGCCAAACAACCCAAAATCTGGAGTTGCCCCCTTCAAATTCACCTCGTAACCCAAATCGGCCAAAGATGCAATAGTAACAGGGCTAATCGGCGCATTGCCAGCCTTGCCGCTGAAGTTCAAATCAGCCGTCATCACCTCATCTTGGAACAGCGCCTCATTCCAGTGGAAACCAGCCGAACCTTTACCCTCAGTTTCCAGAGAAATAGCATCAGTCAAACCGCCCAAATCTTTGAACGCATCAACCGCCTTTCCACCGTTATACTGAGCCAGTGGCGTACCCGCATAATTCACCAAACCCTTAGCTTCCCAAAGATTCCCAAAACCCAAAGCGTGTAAAAACTCGTGCTGCACAACGCTAAACAACTTTCCAGAACGCTCCAACTCGGCAATATCCGCTGCATCAAACTGCACTAAAGATTGAGCGGGCAACATACTTCCGTAGCGCATGAAATCAATTTTAGTTCGCGCTTGAGTGCCGCTGGCACCGTCAATATTGGCAGTGGAAATCTTGATATTGATATCGTCAATAATCTTGCCGTCAACCACTGCACTCGGCAACCCTTTGCCAATTAATCCAGCCACACTTTTTGCAGCGGCTTGCATAATCGCTTGTTGCGAAGCACTCAGCGGCGTTTCATATTCCAGATCGATATTAAACGGCTCAGTCGCGGTACTCTCAAAACCAGAGAGAACGTAAGTTGCAGGATCGGCATTGCGTTGGTCAATTTTGACAATCACCTCTGCTGGTGCATTGGCTGGCAACTGCAATTTATGACTGCCCTTGCTGAAGGATTGAGTCCCCAATAATTGTCCAGAAGTTGTCAGGTAGCTGACGGATAAGTCGCCTGAAAGGACGGAAAACTTAGCACCATTTAAGTAGCGACTGTCAACCCGATAAATATCCGACGGATCGACGCTGCTAACCTGATCGATGACATCTTCGGTAGCGGAAGGAATCAGTTGCGTTGCATTAGCAAGATTATTGCTGCCCCGATCGACATTTGTTTGAGGAATTCCAGGGACTTTCACCGTAGGATGAGTCGGATCTCCTGGTAACTGCTTGGCGATCGGATGTTGAGAAATGAAGACATCGGTAATACTTCGCTGTCCGGGTTTAAGCGTGTAAAGTTCCGGTATAGTTACCTTTGCCAACTGCACCGCAGCCGCCACATTCAGCAAGCCAGACCCAGTTTGAGCGTCCCAATTAGGTCGATCGAGGTCTGTAGCAGTACGCTTGATAATGTCAATTGCCTGAGTGTAATTCAGCTTGGGATTTGCTGCTAAAATTTGGGCGATCGCATTCGTGACTTCAACAGCAGCAACCTCTGTGCTGGATGTATTGCCACTGCTACCGTTAGCGAGAATATCGAGAGTATTGCCGCTACCGGAATAATCTGCCAATTTAAAGGCATTGGATAGTGCAACGGAATCGTTAAATCGTTGAGCCGCACCGACAGTAACTACGTTGTCAACTTCCTTAGATAATAGACCGAGAGCCGACATTGTGCCTGAGTTATCTCCAGCGGGAACAACAACAATAACATTGTTCTGATATGCGTAGGCGATCGCCGATCGTTCTGCTGCCGTTAATTCCTTGCGGGGAATCACAGTTCCATCAGGCTGAGTTTGAGTCAGGTTGATGTTAATATTAACAACGGCATGGGGTTGCTTCGATACCTTAGCAGCATCCACAAATTTAATCAGAGATTCTACCCACTGACTCGAATTATCTTGAGTGCGATCGACTGGCTGCGACGGGTTATTTGTGCTATTTTCTGGTTTTTCCCCTGCAACAATCAGACTCTTTTCCTCAGCAGGATTATCGACAGTCAAGCCAGTATCGTTGATAAAACCGACCAAAGGGCGATTTTCGACAGGAAACTCAAATTGTACTGCTTCGACTGGTTCGACTGGTTTAGGTTCGACTTTCACAACCATATCTTCCAGCCGCGAAATCAACGCCGCTGTATTATCCGAAATAGGATTCGAGCCAGTTTGCTCCCTCAACTTCTCAGTCATGGCTTCCAAACGAGCAATCGAAGTGCGATCGATCGCATTTTCGGCAACAACATCAGCACCACCCAAATTACTCAAACGCTGTTTAATGCTATCCAATCGCGCAATCCAATCAGCATTGACATTATTATTGTTTTGTGCTAATTCCTGCTTAACCGATTCAGTCACCGCCGCAGTCGAATTATCCTCAGTTGGTTTTGCAACAGTTGGAGAAATTGGCAATAACTCTTTTGGTGCAGCATCATTAACACCAGCAGTCTCAGTCTGAGTAACTATCTCCTTGTTCCGCAAGTCTACAGCAGTATTCGTACCTACAACTGGCATAGTTTTCGCTGCTGTCGGCGGCACAATCGCTGGAGTTTCTTTACTCTCAACCGCCGCTGTTGGCTGACTTTCCTTCACCGACTCTACAGGATTTGCGGCTACAACAACTTGAGTAGTTTCAGTTTTCTCTACCTCAGTTACTAAAGCCGGCTTTGTTTCTACCTTTGTCAGACTTTCCGCTGGCAAAACTGATGGCTTTGTTTCTACCTTTGTCAGACTTTCCGCTGGCAAAACTGACGGCTTTGTTTCTACCTTAGCCTGACTTTCCGCTGGCAAAACTTCGGGTTTAGTCTCTACTTTTGTCAGACTTTCCGCTGGCAAAACTTCGGGTTTAGTCTCTACTTTTGTCAGACTTTCCGCTGGCAAAACTTCGGGTTTAGTCTCTACTTTTGTCAGACTTTCCGCTGGCAAAACTTCGGGTTTAGTCTCTACTTTTGTCAGACTTTCCGCTGGCAAAACTTCGGATTTAGTCTCTACTTTTGTCAGACTTTCCGCTGGCAAAACTGACGGCTTTGTTTCTACTTTCGCCTGAGTTTCCGCTGGCAAAACTTCGGGTTTTGTTTCTACCTTTGTCAGAGTTTCCGCTGGTAAAACTGACGGCTTTGTTTCTACTTGTGTCAGAGTTTCCGCTGGCAAAACTTCGGGTTTTGTTTCTACTTTCTCAGTTGGTATCGTTGCAGCAACTTCCGTCTCAGTAGTAGATTGAGCTGGCAAAGTTGGCATCGCTGGTGCTTCGGTAACTTGGTCTTTTACCTCAGTTGTCGCTGCGGGAATAGGCGTTTTTTCAACTGGTAAATTTTCAGTCGAATCCGCCACAGTATCTTTGCCAGCAGTTGGTGTAGTTGTCGCACCTGTTGTCGGATTTGCATCTACCTTGTCGGTAGTTTCAACCTGAGTCGAATCACCCGAATTATTCGCAATATCTTTGACTTTTTCCTCAGTCGTCACCGCTGGAGTAGTAGGCTTTGCATCTACCTTGTCGGTAGTTTCAACTTGAGTCGAATCACCCGAATTATTCGCAATATCTTTGACTTCTTCCTCAGTCGTCACCGCTGGAGTAGTAGGCTTTGTATCTACTTTGTCGGTTGTTTCAACTTGAGTCGAATCACCCGAATTATTCGCAATATCTTTGACTTCTTCCTCAGTCGTCACCGCTGGAGTAGTAGGCTTTGCATCTACCTTGTCGGTAGTTTCAACTTGAGTCGAATCACCCGAATTATTCGCAATATCTTTGACTTCTTCCTCAGTCGTCACCGCTGGAGTAGTAGGCTTTGCATCTACCTTATCCGTTGGTACAATCTTGGTTGCATCAGTAGTATTGGTGTCGGTATTTGCGACAGGCGCTGGAGTTTTTGGAGCCTCTTTATCTGAAGTTGATGGATTCAGAATTTCCGTTTCTAAATCATCAAGTAAATCCGATAATTCAGCATCTACATTTGGTTTTGGTTCCGGGGTAATGTAAGGTTTCGCATAAGCAATAAGTGCCTTGCCCAAATCAGTTTTCCGCCAATCTTTATCCGGGTTAATCGAAGTATCCAACAAAGCAGTTGTTGCCGTCGCACCCCGCACTTGGAAAATGATATCATTATAATCCCTGTCAGTCCCCGAATCTAACCGCATATCCTCCATAACAAAGGTATTGCCTTCTCCCGTGAAATCCGCAATTTGACCAAAGTGAAATCCCTCCACAGGATTCGCCATAGCCATAGAAAATAAAGGACGTTGAGCACCCCCAATAGTCGGATTATCAAACACAGACTTTACACTACCATTGGGTATCAACATCACCCCATATTTACCCCCTGGAGTTACCGCAAAACTCTTGACTCCTAAGTAGGCTCCTTCATTAGCATTACTCTCTCCTAACACACCAGAAAACCGCGCACCTTCTGTAACATCATCAATCACTACATGACCTTTCACAGAGTTACTTAAAGAACGTGCAGCTACTTCTTTAATGAATGCTTCCGAACCAGGTTCAAATTTCTCTAATCCGTCCAAACTGAAAAGAGCTAACTCACCTTGGAACATCCCACCATCAAATGTGTAGTCTACACGAATTTGACCACTTTGATCCGTAGTAAATATCCCCGATGTAAATGGAAAAATTAACTTTTTGTCCGTAGTTTGTTCTAGTTCTTTTGTGGTTTCAGCAGTCGGTATTGAAGTATTTGCATTCTCTGTTTTGGTGTCTTCCCCGTTGCTGGTGGCGGTATTCGGTTTGTCCCCTGGCTTGGTGGCATCTGGGGAAGTAGCAACTGGTTTGTCGGTAGTTGCTGATGTTGTTGCAGCCGCAGATTCAGTCGCGGCTACAGGTTTTTCCGGTTCCGATGTGAGAGTTGTTTCGGAGGTTGTAGCAACTGGTTTGTCGGTAGTTGCTGATGTTGTTGCAGCCGCAGATTCAGTCGTGGCTACAGGTTTTTCCGGTTCAGATGTGAGAGTTGTTTCGGAGGTTGTAGCAACTGGTTTGTCGGTAGTTGCTGATGTTGTTGCCGCCGCAGATTCAGTCGCTGCTACAGGTTTTTCCGGTTCAGATGTGAGAGTTGTTTCGGAGGTTGTAGCAACTGGTTTGTCGGTAGTTGCTGATGTTGTTTCCACCGCAGATTCAGTCGCAGCTACAGGTTTTTCCGGTTCAGATGTGAGAGTTTTTTCGGAGGTTGTAGCAACTGGTTTGTCGGTAGTTGCTGATGTTGTTGCAGCCGCAGATTCAGTCGCGGCTACAGGTTTTTCCGGTTCAGATGTGAGAGTTGTTTCGGAGGTTGTAGCAACGGGTTTGTCGGTAGTTGCTGATGTTGTTGCAGCCGCAGATTCAGTCGCGGCTACAGGTTTTTCCGGTTCAGATGTGAGAGTTGTTGCGGAGGTTGTAGCAACTGGTTTGTCGGTAGTTGTTGATGTTGTTTCTGTTGTTTCTGCGGTGACAGTCTTGTCATCAACAGGAGCTCCTGTAATTACATCTTTGTTGGTAGTGGGTTTTTCCGAAGTTGTGGTGCTGTTTGAGGAAAGTGGATCATCTGATTTTGCGCCGGTGAGGGTGTCTGCGTCGGATGCTGGTTTAGTGCTAGCTGGTGCTAAATTCAGCGTGTATTTGATGTCGCCAGTTATCGGCAAAACTTTGACTGGATAGTCTCCGGCTACTAAGCTGTCAGCGCTAATTGTTTCTGCACTGGTTCCCGCGTTGGTGGAAATGTAACCTGTTGCGCCGCTATTGTTTGACAATAATACGTCGGCATTCCCGCTTAAAACGTTGGGGGAAAATTCAAAAATTTTGGGAGTGTCGATATTTGTAGTGCCAACACTACCTGTGTAGGTTGTGCTGCCAGTCAATGCCCCGATGTTAAGTTCAGCCATTGGTACCCCTGAAAAATAGTTGCTGAAAAGTGTTCCTAAATGTATATCTGGGGGAACTTGAGGTTTTTATTCAAATTCCGGGATATTGTTACATAACTTTATATTTGGGCTGCCCGATCGCCCAAAATTTGCCATCTACCCGGCCTTGAATTTACCGGATTCAGTTGCTTCAAACTCTTGTGGGGTGGGCTTCTAGCCCGCCCAAAACTGCAATGCAAATACAGCCAAGCTGAGTTGCGCTATTTGTAGTATCAACACTACCTGTGTAGGTTGTGCGGCCAGTCAAGGCCCCGATGTTAAGTTCAGCCATTGGTACCCCTGAAATAGTTGCTGAAAAGTGTTCCTAAATGTATATCTGGGGGAACTTGAGATTTTTATTCAAATTCCGCAAAATTGTTACATAACTTTATATTTGGGCTGCCCGATCGCCCAAAATTTGCCATCTACCCGGCCTTGAATCCACCGGCTTCAGTTGCTTCAAACTCTTGTGGGGTGGGCTTCTAGCCCGCCCAAAAGTGCAATGCAAATACAGCCAAGCTGAGTTGCGCTATTTGTAGTGCCAACACTACCTGTGTAGGTTGTGCGGCCAGTCAAGGCCCCGATGTTAAGTTCAGCCATTGATACCCCTGAAATAGTTGCTGAAAAGTGTTCCTAAATGTATATCTGGGGGAACTTGAGGTTTTTATTCAAATTCCGCAAAATTGTTACATAACTTTATATTTGGGCTACCCGATCGCCCAAAATTTGCCATCTACCCGGCCTTGAATCCACCGGCTTCAGTTGCTTCAAACTCTTGTGGGGTGGGCTTCTAGCCCGCCCAAAAGTGCAATGCAAATACAGCAAATCTGAGTTGCGATTGAGTGTTGAAGGGGCTAAAACTCTTGATGCTGAAGCAATTTTCGGACTAAACGATCGACACGGACAACGCTATACCGTAGACTTGGAAATTATGGGAGTACAAGGACAGCAGGAGATTGTCCGTACAGGTTGGATCGTAGAACCAGGCAGTAATGGGGCGAGACTGGTAACACTATTCGTTCGGAGGTAAGCACGATCGTGCCAGAATTATTTGATGTAGTTGAATTGTTAGTAACATTGCCTGAATCTAATTTACACCTAGGTGTTAGAGGGGCAATTGTTGATTGTTATTCAGATGGAACTTACGAGGTAGAATTTAGCGATCGCTCTGGTGAAACTAGAGCTTTGTGTACTCTGTCATCCGAGCAACTTTTAGTTGTTTGGAAGGCTAAAGAAAGGCGTTGGTTGTCTGTATCGGAGCTATTAGCTGCGATGGTTGAACGTTTGTCTGATGAACGTCAGCAACAAATTTTAGAGTTTGCGCGTTCTGTGTCTCAGAAATAGTCTGTTTTGGCGGGGTTTTGAGAGAATCAGACAAACTCTGCACTTGGATTTAAAAGCTATTAATCGACTGTTGTCCGCTTGTATGTCACAATAAACAAGCAATTATTATATTTTGAGTTATCCTGTGAGTCCTACTGCCCAAGCCAGCAATACCCTGAATGCGGATACCCAGCCAACCATGACCGCAGCCCGCCGCGCTGTTTTTCCCTTTACTGCCATTGTCGGCCAGGAAGAGATGAAACTGGCACTGCTATTGAATGTCATCGATCCGAAAATTGGCGGGGTGATGATTATGGGCGATCGCGGTACTGGTAAATCTACCACAATCCGCGCCCTCGCCGACTTGCTGCCGGAAATTGAGGTGGTAGCAGACGATCCTTTTAATAGTCATCCCAGCGATCCAGATTTGATGAGTGATGAGGTGCGCGATCGCACTTTATCTCAAACTGACATCAAAATCGCCCGCAAAAAAGTCCAAATGGTAGATTTACCCTTGGGCGCGACCGAAGACCGAGTTTGCGGTACGATCGACATTGAGAAAGCTTTGTCCGAAGGTGTGAAAGCTTTTGAACCAGGCCTTTTAGCTAAAGCCAACCGTGGCATTCTTTACGTCGATGAAGTCAATTTGCTCGACGATCATTTAGTCGATGTTTTGCTTGACTCCGCCGCCAGCGGTTGGAATACTGTGGAACGAGAAGGCATTTCGATCCGCCACCCAGCTAAGTTTATTCTAATCGGTTCCGGCAACCCAGAAGAAGGAGAATTGCGGCCGCAGTTGCTGGATAGATTTGGGATGCACGCCGAAATTCGGACTGTAAAAGACCCGAATTTAAGAGTAGAAATTGTCGAACAGCGATCGAGTTTTGACCAAAATCCCGCAGACTTTCTCTCGAAATATCAGGACGAACAAGATGATATGCAGGAGAAATTGGTGGAGGCCCAGGAAAGGCTGAAATCGGTAAAGCTCGATCGAGATTTGCGAGTAAAAATCTCCCAAGTTTGCGCGGAATTGGACGTAGACGGACTGCGAGGCGATTTGGTCACAAACCGCGCCGCCAAAGCTTTGACCGCCTTAGAATGCCGTACAGAGGTCACAGTGGACGATATTCGCCGAGTGATGACCCTGTGTTTGCGGCACCGATTGCGGAAAGATCCGCTAGAATCAATAGATTCGGGTTCTAAAGTGACCAAAGTGTTCGATCGAGTATTCGGCCTAGAAACCAGTTGATAATAACTGAGATATTGCATCATTCGTGTGGAAGCTGTAGGGGCGGGTTCGCCAAGGGTCTTAAAGCTTGCAAATAGGCTAGATAAACCCGCCCGACCCCACGCAAAATCCCCTTATTGACAATGCTGCAATATCTCAGTAATTCCTAATACCAATTTTTTATGAAGCTGCATAGAATTCGATCCCCCCTAACCGAGGGCGGGCACGGGGGCACCGCCCCTACATTCGGGGGGGACAAGAGTCCAATCAAAGTCCCCCTTCTTAAGGGGGATTTAGGGGGATCGGAATATGTGCAACGACCCATTAAATTGGTATAACTATTTTAGGAAATAAGTACATCAGTCATCAGTGTGTAGAAAGCAAACAAAAAATCAATGACGGCAACTGATGACTAATCGCCCATGAAAAAGATAATTCTCGGATTAGATCCAGGCTTAGCAAGCCTCGGCTACGGCGCAATTTCCTGTCAAATTGTCCCCGGAAAACAAGATGAAAACCTGGTTTCCCTGATAGATTGCGGCGTGATTAAAACAACACCAAAACAGGAAATGGGACAGCGCCTCAAAACAATTTACGAAGATTTGCACTCCGTAATTGAACAAATAAAACCAGATGTAGCAGTAGCCGAAAAACTATTCTTTTACAAAATGGGAAATACCATACTTGTAGCGCAAGCGAGGGGCGTTTTGACCCTAGTATTAGCCCAGTGTGGAGTGCCGCTGTTCGAGTTTACCCCGTCCCAAATTAAAAAAGCCTTAACTGGGCGCGGGAATGCTGACAAATCGGAAGTGCAAGAAGCCGTAGCGCGGGAGTTGGAGTTGGGTTATATTCCGAAACCGGATGATGCGGCGGATGCTTTGGCGGTAGCTTTAACTGGTTGGTATGATGATGATATTTGTCCGAAAACCATACAAAAAACCTTAATTTCTAACACCATGTAGATGCGTAGGGTGCGTCGCCACGAGTAACTTTTGCTGCTTCCAATTATTATTGAGCGACGCACCCTACTACTACCCAATCTATTTTAGCGCCATTTCTTGCCAATTATAATCAGCAACATCGCACCCAACACCCCTGCAACAATTCCCAAACCAAGACTCAACCCAAAAACCGCATTCGCATCCATCGGATTTTGCGGAGGTTTAATTTGGCCTGCATAGACGCTAGCTGCGACTCCGCTGGTGGCAATTCCCACACCTACAGCGCCGATGGTAAGATTCAAAGCGCGATCGCTCTTAGCCCTCTCAATCTCAATAATCCCCTCAATCGTCTCAATCGCATTTTCCAGCAACCTCAAACCCGCACTCAAACTCCGATTATCCGCCGCCACTTGCCAAACATACTTCTCCTTAGCAAAATCGCTGAAACTGGACAGAAACTTAAAAGCTTCGGCATCATTTCCCATGTCCTTACCAATAGTTTCCAACCGTCTCTTATAATTTTTCAGATTAGTTTTGATTGTATTTTCTTGCTCTTCCAATCTACTGATAGAATTAGCATAAACCGAGAAAAATGTCAAGGAATCAACCAGACTTTGCTGCAATTCTTTCAAATCAACTTTCGGCGCATTCACCTGATTTGGGAGTTGAGTAACAATTTGTTGAATCGTCCGCGCCGCATCTTTCAAATCATCCTTAAGTTGGCGGCTTTGAGTGTAAGCCCAAATCACCTTATTGCGGAAGGCAAACAATCGCATTAAATGCACATAAAGTTTAGCGACACTCTTGCTAATATCGCCAATTGCTTGACCGTTATTGTAAGGAAACAAGCAAATTAAGACATGATGATTTTGGCTGATATTACCTCTGTCTCCCGGTGGTAGCCACAATTCGTAAAAATTTGCATCTAAAAATTTACCCTCAGCTTTCAAGTCTCTATCCCATTTAGTATTCGTAACTAAATTGAGTTGGCTGTAGCAATTTTTAGCAGTTTCTAAAGCATTTTGGTCATCAGCAGTCAATTGTCCCCAAACCAGCCAACTTTGACCAATTGTCGCAGGTGGATTGACACGGGAGATTACTTGTTGTTGCAGCCATTCCAAACAGTCGATTTCTTTTGGTTTAAATTTGTTTTCATTGTCGGATTCGATTTTCCCAGACAAGTCAAATTGTGCCGCATAGGTATCGCCGATTTTCACGGGATAAGCATAGCCATCGAGGGGAGATTCAAATTTTGCTACTTTTTTCTCGCCCAGTAACTCGATATACTCAGCAGTTTCAGTTTCCGCTTGCTTGAGTTTTTCTAAATCTTTGTCGCCAGGAATCTTTTGCCAAAACTGTGCGCGATTTTGGCTAATCTTCTCGTCATTTTGCCCGATACCGTCTGCTAAATCGCAGATAAACAAATCGACAGTCGGGTAGATTAGCCAATTCTCGTTACTCATGGACAAAACCATCTGCGATCGACAATAAGATTGTATCTCGACTTGCTCGCACTGAGTCCTTAGCTTGCAAAATCTTTCCGAGGAATGCTTTAAAGCCGCGTGACTGGATTTTTGACTCGATTTGAGTCAGAATTTTCGGCAAATCTGTCAAATCGCTGATATCGCTAGCGCTGTTATCAGTTTCGATATTAGTAGTATTGTTTATTTCAAATTCAGCATCCGGTACACAATCTAATCCTGCGAGACATTCGTTGCTGTGATTCTTTAACCAGACACGATTTTTTTGATAAGCAGCTAACAGAGGAGGATGCAGTTTTGTCAGTCTTAGAATATCGGTAACTGTACAATTTTCATCGGTTTGATTAAACTCGGATTGGACATCGGCGGGCAATGGTTCGGTTTGTTGGAATATTGCCACAATAAAAGCTTGAAAAATCTCGTCTTGCGTGTCTTTCATAATCCTGTGATAGTAAAGGCAGCCCAGTAGTAGGGATGCTGATAGGGTGGGTATAATTCTATTGTAGCCAATGCTAGGCGATCGGTTTCCAAAGAATCGATTAAGGTAATTTCAACTTCAGAAAGTTCGGGGCTGTTTGCGGAAATATTGTCAATTTCCCCTTGATACCAGGCGGCTAAATCCTCGCAGGTGGCTTCTCGCAGCCATTTTTGAGCATTTGCTAAAGCCACGGGTAGAGAATCGCCGGCTTCTCGCCACCGTTGGTAAAAATAAATCATTAATAACGCACTCGCACCGGATTCTACAGGCCACAGGGTACTGACGACACAGCCAACTCCGGCGCGCATAAAACCGCTAGTCAATCCTACATATTCGGCGAGAATTGTTTGTTTGTCTGTCAAGGCGGTTTCGCAGGCGGGAAGGCAGATTAATTGGTAGTGACTGAGGTCATGTTTGATAATTTCTCTGACTGTTAATCGGTGGGTGTTGCTTAAGTATAAAGTCGATTCTAGGGGGGTCTCAAAATTATAGCTGCCGTGGCCCGTAAAGTGAAAAATATTGTGTGCTTGTTGCAACAATGTTTCGACTTCATCGAGGGTGGCTGCGTCTTCTTCGAGTCGGGTGGAATTGTCGAACATTCGGCAAATCATTTCCGATTCGATTTCGGCGGCGGGGAGAGGGGCGAGTCTTTTTTGTTGGCCGTTTTTATCGGTAATTACGCTGTGGGGATTTTCGATACTGAGGATGGCCAGATCCCCCCTAGCCCCCCTTCTTAAGGGGGGGACCGGAGTGTTCAAAGTTTCGCTTTGTGAGGGAGGAATCTGTTCATTCAAAGTCCCCCTTCTTAAGGGGGATTTAGGGGGATCTGAACTTGGAGGTAAGTCAGAGATTTCGGGTGGGTTTTCAATGCTTTGATCCCCCCTAGCCCCCCTTAAGAAGGGGGGGACTGGAGTGTTCAATGTCTCGGTTTGTGAGGGGGAGATTAGAGTATTCTCTTTAGCCCCCCCTTAGCAAGGGGGGGTTGGGGGGGTAGGAGCCCAGGAGGTAGTCGAGGATTTAGGTGGATCTAGATTTGGAGGTAAGTCAGAGATTTCGGGTGGGTTTTCAATGCTTTGATCCCCCCTAGCCCCCCTTAAGAAGGGGGGGACTGGAGTGTTCAATGTCTCGGTTTGTGAGGGGGAGATTAGAGTATTCTCTTTAGCCCCCCCTTAGCAAGGGGGGGGTTGGGGGGGTAGGAGCCCAGGAGGTAGTCGAGGATTTAGGTGGATCTAGATTTGGAGGTAAGTCAGAGATTTCGGGTGGGTTTTCAATGCTTTGATCCCCCCTAGCCCCCCTTAAGAAGGGGGGGACTGGAGTGTTCAATGTCTCGGTTTGTGAGGGGGAGATTAGAGTATTCTCTTTAGCCCCCCCTTAGCAAGGGGGGGGTTGGGGGGGTAGGAGCCCAGGAGGTAGTCGAGGATTTAGGTGGATCTAGATTTGGAGGTAAGTCAGAGATTTCGGCTGGGTTTTCAATGCTTTGATCCCCCCTAACCCCCCTTAAGAAGGGGGGAACTGGAGAGTTCAAAGTCTCGCTGGTTAAAGGAGGAATCTGTTCTTTCAAAGTCCCCCTTCTTAAGGGGGATTTAGGGGGATCTGAACTTGGAGATAAACGAGAGATTCCGCTAAACCGATGTTGCAAACTAAGCCCAACGGCCGCGCTAGGCAAATAACTAACCACAAAATCCCGACTAAACAAAGCATGAATCGGGAAGCGGTGCAAGTCCCGGTGCGGAATCAAAATTAACTCAGTAATCCCCTCTAATTGCTGTTCAATATCATCAATTTTCAGAATTGCATTGAGTCGGGCAAATTTACTTGCCATTCCCCCGCGCCAAGGATGATTTTGTTGACCTTCTTTCTCCTTAGATTGATAATCTGTATATTCTTTATTCCACTCCTTAACCCATTTTTTAAGTTCATCTGGAGAATCGCTGAAACAGGTTTCTGGAGACAACAAACCGTCGGATTTAATGATAAATGTTGTCAGGGATGCGTCGCTGAGATGCCAGTAAATCGCGGCTGTTTTGGGATTGAGAAGTTGCTGAATTTGGGCGTGAGTGACTGTCTCTTCTGTTTCGTAATCGGGAATTGGCAAGGCATCCAGCAGCCAAGATAGGCAGACATTTTTGTCTGTTTCTGCTGTGGCTAAGGCTTCGGCAAATTGCCCGTATTGGATGAATATATTTACGGTTAATTGTTCAAAGCTAACTAATTTGTCGGTGAGTTGCTGTTGGGTGAGTTGGGAATATTTTTGCTTCAGTAAGCGTTGCAATAAATCGGTGGCATCTCGCTGTAATTTATTGGCTTTGTCAGTTTGTTTTAAGCTGACTAAGGTTTTGATTAATTTCTGCAATACTTGTAGATGCAGTTGGAGGAAAGTATCTGGTGTTAGAGTTTTGAGGGCTTCTTTGTAGCTGGTGGCGGCTTTATTCCAATAGGTGTTGGGAGAATTGAGTTGTCCGCGACTATAATGAGCATCTCCTAGTGCTCGATGCAGTTTTCCATATCCTTCGGGGTGGGTATTTTCTCGGCAATATTCTCAGCCTGTTTTTAATGTTAATACTTGTCCTTCATAGCCGCGCTGTGTCAGTTTGTGAGTTATGAGAGTTCTGGTTACTGGTGGAGATTTAGGGAATTGTAGCTGTAAGATTTCATAAACTAGCTGGTTATATCCAGATGCGTTGCTGACTGCATTACTTCGATTAATCCATGATATGCGATCGTTTGGTTCAATTTCTAAAGATTTATCGAAGGAGGCGATCGCCTCTTCATATCTTTTTAAATCATCGCAAAGTATAGCACCCCGATCATTCCAAGCTGTGTCATTATCTGGATTAGATTTTAAGGCTTTATCATAGGAGGCAATCGCTTCTTCTAATCTTCCTAACTTACGCATTACAGGGCTTAGGTTGAAGCAGGCTGCTTCATTATCTGGTTTTAATTTTAAGGATTTGTCGAAGGATGCTATCGCTTCTAATAATCGACCTAATTGATGCAGTACAAGGCCACGATTGTTCAAGAATTCATAATCATCCGATTTCAATTCTAATGCTTGATCTAAGGATGCGATCGCCCCTTCAAAATCTCCTTTGATATATTGCTCTCTAGCTCGATCGCACCAAGCCTCAGCCTCTCCATCAAAATCCTCACCCCCCTCATCCGAAACTAGCGGAAACTCAACCAAAATCTCCCTACCAACATTCCCCGCCACCTCTCCCAATTCCCCACCCGCAACTCTACCCAACAACTCCAACCTGCGCGCCAATTCCCGAAGCGATACCACCGCATCCGTAGGGGCGGTGCCCCCGTGCCCGCCCTCTGTACTCCCCTGCGCGCCCTCCAACAATCGCACCCCAAACCTCCGCAACCAAGCCGCCAAATCACCATTTTTAATCCGTTTTGCGATTAAGAATTCCGCAACATCGCCTCTTCCCCAGCCCTGATTCACCCCTTCGAGAAGTTCCATCAACTTCGCCTCGTATTCCGCATCTGTCAAAGTTGGAGGAACCCCCCTCAGTCCCCCCTTGGTAAGGGGGGAAGCAAGATTTGTTTCCCCTTTACCAAGGGGGGAGGCAAGATTTTCTTTCTTGTCCCCCCCCTTACCAAGGGGGGGCCAGGGGGGGTTAAAATACTGAGTATAAGCGCACAAAATCCGCTGAATTAATTGTTTGAGGAATCGCCAGATTTTATCTAACATTGGTGAGATGGTGAGGCGGTTGGTTTTTGTTATTGTAGCAGGAATTGTGGGGATTGGTTATCGCCTCGATCACCCGGCGGTTGAAACCGCGTCTACACAAACAATGTCCGCCTCCGCGGACTAAGAGATCGGAGATATTTTAGTTATTCTCCCAACCCAAAACAAAAAAAATGCTATAATATCAACTTTAACTCCTAAACTTGTCCCGCAACCAAAGAACAAAGGAAAATAATATGGTCGTTATTACATCCCAAGAAATTGCCCTATTTCGCTCCGAATTAGCCGCCTATCCCTCAGCATTGAAAGCCCTCGATGAAATCGAAGATTGCGAGGGAAACATTGAGGATGCAGCGATATCTCTGGCAATTCAAGCCGGACAAGAACCGAATATCTCGGAAAATTGGTTAGACGGATTAGCCAAAAGATGCCGCGTTGCTATCTGCAA
Organism: Microcoleus sp.; assembly: GCA_042408215.1. Lineage (GTDB taxonomy): Bacteria > Cyanobacteriota > Cyanobacteriia > Cyanobacteriales > Microcoleaceae > Microcoleus. Next base: position 206,349 of record JAYFMW010000008.1, read on the forward strand.
ATCAGAGTTAAAAGCAGATTTGAAAAATGGGGGATTGAATGCGGCTTTCGGAGATTTAGTTGCTGCAAAGGTTTGCCCGGAGATTTTGATAACTGCGGTGATTATTTATGTGTTTAAGACTGGGGTGAATGAGTTTTGTGAGCCTCTCGAATATAAACTTTAAAGCTATATTAGTGGGTGGCCAGAAACCGGGTTTTTACCAACCTACTTTGTCACACCACCCAAAAATCACAAAAAACCCGGTTTCTTAGATTCCCGGTTTCTTAGATTCTGTGGGTGGCCAGAAACCGGGTTTTTACGAACATACTTCGTTACACCACGAAAAAATCGGGTTTCGACACTTCGGCTTCGCTCAGTGCAACGCTTCGCTCAACCACCCGGTTTCTTTGGTTTTGAAGAGTGTTTTTAAAGTCACTCCTACTCCAATTAGACTTTCGATCCCCCCTAACCCCCCCTTAAGAAGGGGGGGACAAGAGTGTTCTCAAAGTCAACCCCTACTCACACCCTACTCCCTTCTTAAGGGGGATTTAGGGGGATCTAGACTTGACAACAAGCGACATTCATTAAACGAGAATACACAAAATGCAAATAGGATTATTTTTAGGAAATCTCGGAAATCCGGTAATCTATTATCCAAAATTAGCCAAGATTACCGGCGGTGTCACAGCCAGTATTTTTCTGTGCCAATTATTTCAATGGCAATCTCAACTTGCCAATTCCGAGAATTGGGTGCAAACTAACACCGCTGAAATTGAAAAAGCTACTGGTTTAAATCCCGAAGAACAGGAATTGGCGAGACAGCAACTAAAAGGTAGATTTCTCCTGAAAGAAAAACTACCAAATCCTCCAGCCGACACCATAGAACTTTGGGCTGAATTTGATGCTTTCGAGGAAAAAATCAATAATTATTTTACAGCCAATTCTGACCATATCATAACACAAACCCTCCCCAAAAGCCTCAATTATCCTGTAGAAATAGTTGCTGATAATTCCCCATCAAATCCTAGCATTAAAACAGACAATTTTTTCGGTCAACCCCGCCCCAAAATAGCCGTTGCTGTCACCCCAAATTACCGATTTAGCGGCCCTTGGAACTCCCAAGAACAATTGCACAATTTTCAACGAGCCTTAGAAGCCTATGCTCAAGAACGTAATCTAGGTTTTGGCAATCCTTCGGGATGGGCATTTAAAATTATTGATAGCATCACAAAGGGCTTAGCCTCGACTTTTTGGGATGAATTTATTGCCGGCATTCCTTTAGGAGAAAGTCAGAAAGTTCAGCGAGATTGGGAAATAGCACCAGAAGTGCCTTATCCGGCTTTTGAAGAGGAGCGAATTCAGTATTACGTCCACAAAGGAGAACCGCTGGAAGCAGCAGTATCTAAGGCTCGTGCTGACTTGAGAAATCCTGTTTTGGGTAAAGATTTGTGGGAGGGTTTTTTGCGAAAGTGCGATCGCCTTGCTGATGATGCACTCAAAGCCAAAAACCAGGGCGTTGATACCCCATATTTGCCGTCTTCCTTCAACGAAAAACCGCAAATCACCAAGGATAGCGTTATGCGGAAATTAGGGGCGATCGCGCCGCAATTTGCCCTCAATCAATCGACATCTGACGCGATTCCAGCGCCGCCGAAACTTGAACAAACAGCATCGCCAACCCCCGCCGAAATTCCCAGTATTTCTGCTTTGCAAAAAGCTTACAAAACCCCTCTCGGTCGAAGTATAATTGAAACACAAATCGCTGCCAATCCAGAATGGGGATACGAAATAGTTGACGATGAAATAGTAGAATCAATCCCTTTTTAGGAGGCGAATATGAAACGAATTAGCGAGATTAATCCCTTGGGGGAAGAGCGCCAGAATCCTTCGGAGGAAGAGAGAGAAAAACTGCGGCGGGAAAGGTTGCAGCGAGAGAAAGATGAGGGATATCAAATGTTAGTTGAACTTTGCAATTTGGGCGAATATGATATGGCCCAGCAGTTGGCAAATCGAAACTTTAATTGGCGTTATGAAATAGTTGATGGGATTGTGATGGAAACAATAGATTAGATTTGTAGTAAATAGGCACCAATGTCAATAACCCTGTAGGGGCGGGTTCGCCAATAATATCTAACTCTCGCTAACAATCTATATAAACCCGCCCCCCACCACTAATAAACCACATCAACCTTAAATTTGCATTAAATGCTAAGATGTAGGCGCTGATTTTTCCTTGGGTGGGGGCGGGTTTGATAGATTGTAAATGCTAGGCAATTATTGTTTGTAAAACCCGCCCCTACGAGCAAATTATACAATCCCAAAAATAGTTGGGTGGGGGTGGGTTTGATAGATTGTAAATGCTAGGCAATTATTGTTTGTAAAACCCGCCCCTACGAGCAAATTATACAAGAAAAAAAAGAGGCGGGGAATTTTTCCCGCCTCCAATTAGCAATGACTGTTAACCTAAAAATTAGATTGGCCAGCCAATACTTTTTAGTAGCCTCTGGTGTTAGGCTTGTGGACGATGAAGCTGAGCACTTGGCATTGCTTCACGTTGTCAAAACCCATGACGCGGATGTAGCAACCAGGATTTTCTTGGCGGCAAGCTTGCACTTCTACCATGATTTCTTGGACGCTGCGAGCACCAAATAAAGGCAACTTCCACAGAGTCCAATAGCGCATTTCAGCGGCTGAGGTTTCGTTGAATTCTACGCCGGGAATGTAGCCTTGATCCAAGATGTATTGCAGTTGCTTGGCGATTTGCGCGTCTGTCAGCGGGGGTAAATAGGACAGAGTTTCGTAACGACGCTCTTTAGGTAAAGTTCTCATTTTTTGTATCTCTAAGGTGTGTGTTCGATTCGCACTCGTGCGATCGATTAACTCGACAAATTATCTAGATTCGGTTCAGAATCTATTGAGGATGTTTCAGGATTACTGCTAGCCACAGACCAATTAAGCTGCGTAATTCGCTCTAAATGCTGGCGTCTGTGTTCCATATTAGACTGTTGAATTCCAGTGCGAACCATTTCCGGCAAAAATTCTGTCACATCATGGGCCAGATATTCTCGCACAGTCATGATCCGAAATCCTAAATCTTGATTTTCCAATAGCAACTCTCGAATGTATAATTCTCCATCCTGGATTTTGCCCTTCGTGGAAAATTCATTCAACCAGATTGCCAGAGGAGGATTGGTTTCGCTCAATTGAGCGATCGCAATCCGCACGGATTGATAGGTTAGGTAACTTGCCAGCACCTTAGCGGTGTCTTTCGCAACTTGTTTGAGATCCATTTTTGACCCCAGCCCTTAAGAGTTTTAGATTGTGATTTTAGATTTTGGATGCAAACTTACTTGTAAATCTTCTTCTAAGATAAAGACATAACAGCAAGTTTGCTACCTAAAACCTAAAATCTCAAACCCAAATCATCAAACGGTATCCATTGCTTCATACTCGAACTTGATTTCTTTCCAAAGTTCGCAAGCAACAGCCAATTCAGGGCTCCATTTGCAAGCTTCGCGAATGATGTCTCCGCCTTCGCGCATCAAGTTGCGGCCTTCGTTACGAGCTTGGACGCAAGCTTCCAAAGCAACGCGGTTAGCTGTTGCACCAGGTGCATTACCCCAAGGGTGGCCCAAGGTGCCGCCGCCGAACTGCAAGCAGGAGTCGTCGCCGAAGATTTCAACCAAGGCTGGCATGTGCCAGATGTGGATACCACCGGAAGCAACTGGCATGACACCAGGCATGGAGGCCCAATCTTGGGTGAAGTAGATACCGCGAGCGCGGTCTTGTTCGATGTGGTCTTCGCGCATCAAGTCTACGAAGCCCATCGTGATGCCTTTTTCGCCTTCGAGTTTGCCCACAACTGTACCGGAGTGCAGGTGGTCGCCGCCGGACATCCGCAAGCACTTGGCAAGCACGCGGAAGTGGATACCGTGGTTCTTTTGGCGATCGATCACGGCGTGCATGGCGCGGTGAATGTGCAACAGAATACCGTTTTTGCGGCACCATTTGGCCAAGCTGGTGTTTGCAGTGAAACCACCGGTGAGGTAGTCGTGCATGATGATGGGGGTTTTGATTTCTTTGGCGAATTCAGCCCGTTCCATCATTTCTTCAAAGGTAGGGGCAGTTACGTTGAGGTAGTGACCCTTGACTTCGCCAGTTTCTGCTTGAGCTTTTTCAATAGCTTCTTGAACGAACAAGAAACGATCGCGCCAGCGCATGAATGGTTGGGAGTTGATGTTTTCGTCGTCTTTGGTGAAGTCCAAACCGCCGCGTAGAACTTCGTAAACGGCACGGCCGTAGTTCTTAGCAGACAGACCCAATTTGGGCTTAATTGTACAACCGAGCAAAGGACGGCCGTACTTGTTCAATTTGTCGCGCTCAACGGTGATACCGTGAGGAGGACCTTGGAAGGTTTTGAGGTAAGCAATGGGAATCCGCAAGTCTTCCAACCGCAGAGCACGCAGAGCTTTGAAACCAAACACGTTACCGACCAAAGAGGTCAGCAGGTTGGTGACGGAACCTTCTTCAAACAAATCCAAAGGATAAGCGATGAAGCAGATATATTGGTTGTCTTCGCCGGGGACTGGCTCGATGTCGTAGCAACGGCCTTTGTAGCGATCGAGGTCGGTCAGGAGGTCAGTCCACACTGTTGTCCAAGTACCGGTGGAAGATTCAGCAGCCACAGCAGCGCCGGCTTCTTCTGGGGGAACTCCCGGTTGTGGAGTTACGCGGAAAGCCGCCAAAATATCTGTATCTTTCGGGGTGTAGTCCGGCGTGTAATACGTTAGTTTATAGTCTTGAACTCCGGCTTTATACCCAGCCTTGGATTGAGTTTGGGTTTGCGCGTAAGCCATATCTCGCTTCCTAGTATTCGCTTAATTTTTTGGCCTGATGGCAGGCTCTTAAAAATATATCAATAAAGTGACACTCTGAAATTTTAATATTCTTTTAATCATCATAAGTATTATTTATTTAAATTTACATCTGGATAAAAATCGTAACATTTCTTATCAAACATAAGGCACGAAGGATGCAGGGGGAATAGCTGGGGATCGTAAAAGAAGGAAGAGGGAAGGGAAGGGGAAATTAGTAATAAATACTTAGTTTTATGGTTTTTGGTGGCGATCGAGCTTGTGCGATCGGTATGCAGTAAGTTCACTAAAATTGTCAGGAGATAGGCTTTGCCTATGTGTCATTCTGAGCGTTGCGAATGACAGAATGCGTAAGTCCTGATTGTATTACTCCGTTCCTTCAGACAAGAAAGATCGGCTAAAAATTCCCCTCTCCCCATTTCTCCCCGATTCCCCCAAGTCAAAAACCGACACCATAGCACATAATATGGACAGGACTTGCGCCGTCGCCCCGTGTTTCTCAACCCAAAAGCCTGATTACAGCAATTTAACCGGGGGGTCAACCCGGTTTACTCAGTAGCTGCGCGTAAGTCGTAATGGATATTTAGTCCCATTTCTACTCTGGTTGTGCCTCACCCCCATTCAAAAGCCGTCCACTGCATCAATCCAGATTGCCCAAAGCCTTACCCTCAGACTTGGGGCAACAATTTTTGTCAGAGTTGCGGGGGGCCGCTGCGGCTGAAAAATCGCTACGTGCCGCTAGAAGGTTTGGGCACAGGCGGTTTTGCAGCTATCTACACTGTTTGGGATACAGAATCTCAAACCGAGCGGGTCCTCAAAGTATTGCTGGAAACTTCCCCGAAAGCGCTGAAATTGTTCGAGCAAGAAGCCTGGGTTTTAGCGCTTTTGCGACATCCGGGTGTCCCTAGAGTCGAGCCTGACGGTTATTTTCATGTGCAAATGCCAAATTTTGCTCTGAGCGAGGGAAGTGCTGCGGCGCGGCGGCTTCCTTGTTTGGTAATGGAAAAAATTCACGGCAAAACTTTGGAAGAAGTTCTGGATGAGCACCCTCAAGGTTGTCCGCAGGAATGGGTTTTGAGTTGGCTGAGTCAAGCTGTGGAAATTTTAGAGGAGTTGCACAGGTGCCAGATTATTCACCGGGATATTAAACCCTCAAATTTGATGCTGCGGAATTCGCCATCGCCACAACTTTTACTGGCTAAGGGTTTGGGTGGATTGGAATTGGTGACGATCGACTTTGGGGGAGTTAAAAAAATTGGCGGTGTCGAACCGGTGGGGAAAGATTCTCCGAGTTCGACGCGGTTGATTTCCCCTGGGTACAGCCCGCCGGAGCAAATTTTTGGGGGCGGTGTGGGGCCGGCTACGGATTTTTATGCTCTTGGCCGCACTTGCATTCACTTGCTGACGGGGAAGTATCCGGCCCAAATTGAAGATCCGATGACGGGGGAGTTGCGGTGGCGCCACATATCGCCGATCGCCCCGGCTTTTGCTAATTTGTTGGATGATATGGTGCGATCGGACGTGCAGCATCGTCCGGCGACGGCTGGGGATGTTCGCCAACGTCTGAGGAAGATTTCTGCCCGGAATCAGGGACAAATTTCGTTAGCCCCAATCGGTCAAGCTATTTTAAAATTCTGTCGGGAAATATTGGTGGTGGGGGCGCAAAAAACTGTTAGCCTGACTGGTTTTGTGTTTGGGGCGATCGCCCAAATTGTGGTAGCTTCTCTGGATACGGGCTGGGAAATGGTGCTCGGTGGGATTGGGGGAAGTGCGGGGGCGATCGGCGGTTTGGTTTTGGGCTATGCTTCGCCTATAGGCCCGGAAATTGCCAGTTTTTTGAATGAAGGTTTGCATCAATTAATTCCTAACATGACTTTCGCTGTGGGGCCGGAGGTGCTACTGTTTGGATTTGCGGGGTTGGGAACTGCGATCGGTTTGACTGATGCGGGTGGTTTTCGCCAACAAAAACAGTATTGGCTATCTGGATTAATGGGAGTTCAAGGCTATTTATTAGCTGGTTTGTGCTGGTTGGAAGCAACAACTTCTAGTGACGTGCAGGGGATTATTTTGGGTGCTTTTGCGATCGCCACTTTAACGATCGGAATGGGTTTGCGGAGTCACCAATTGGTGCACGCTTTGGTGGTGGCTGTTTGTTCTACGGGAGTGTTTTTGTTTCTGAATGCTTTGAGCATTTTTCCTGGGAGTTTCTTGGAGAGTTTTGCGTCGTCTTACGCTGTACTCGGTTGGCTGCAAGTTTGGGGGGCTGTGGCGTTTTTTGGTTTGTTGGGAAGTGCGATCGGGCTTTGTTTGGGAGTCAGTCATTATTTGGTTGTGCCTTTGTTAAGGTGGTTGGGTTGGAAGTAGGAATTAATCCCAAATCACTATGCCGATCGAGTCGCTGTCGATTAAACTTGTGTCCAGATTTTCAATGATTTGTGCTCTGGCGATCGCCCTTGTCCTCAGCAGCCCCAATCTAGCCAAAGCCGAATCGCGATCGCAAGCCGTCGATCGATTAACAGATTTCTTATTCTACAAGGTTAATCCTCAGTTAAACAATCGTAAACTGCAAGCGGGCGATCGCAACTACATAACGGAATGGCAGAGATTACGCACAGCAATAGATCCGCGAGTTAAGCCCGCCCAAGAAGTCTGCAATAGTCCGGGCCCAGAAGATATAGGATGGGAATTCACCACAATTAACGGCGAAACATACCAACAAACTTACGATCGCCTTGCAGATATAATTTTTTATAGTCGTCATCCTCAAACGACAGGACAGCAAATTCCTATAGGTGATGAAGCCAGCAGCAAGGAATGGTTAGCAATTCGACGCGAAATGTATATTTCCAATTGTGGAATCTGAGACTCTATTTCACTTCAAATTCATTTACTTTATAGCTCACTATGCTAATTAAATCAGGACTTACCCACTCCTACCAAAGAAACCGGGTTTTTTTTCCCAAAAGACGGGTTCTGGCCCGAAGATTCGCTAAAAAACCCGGTTTCTGGCTCCCCATAAGTCCTATACTGTCAATAAACTCTGTGTTGAAGTTTTTAGGGGTGTTTGCGTTGGCGATCGCCCTTGTTATCAGTAATGCAAATCTCAACAATGCTATAGCGCGAGATTATGAATCACGAACTCAAGCCGTGGATAGATTTACGGATTGGTTTTTCTACAAAGTTAATCCTCAATTAGGAGGTCGAAAATTGCGATCGGACGATTCTCCTGTCTACATCCGCGAATGGAATGCTATTCGTAGTACAGTCGATCGCGAAATGATTACTACACAAGGAGATTGCGTCGGTGATGCTTTCTGGGACTTCGATTATCGTTCTCATGGGCGATCGCTCGATCGGATTGCAGATACAATTTGGGCTATCCGCGATCCATCGGGCGATCGAACTCGTGCAGATGTTTCTCAAAAAGAGCGAAATAAGCTTCGGGAATCAATAATTAGAGAGCATTTTTGTTATTAATTTGCAAGATTTGAAACCAGAAAATTAACAATAAATAACAACAGGGATCTCGGTTACAAAAAATGTTAAAATTTTGCTATCATCAGTAATAGCCGGAAATAATATTATATTTTTGCACTAAAATGTCAGTCACTACTCATCAATTAATTCAGTGGAAACAACAAGGGCGGTCAATTGTCGCACTGACGGGCTATGATTATGCGATCGCCCAACTCATAGATCAAGCCGGCGTAGATCTAATCCTCGTCGGCGATTCCCTCGCCATGCCTATATTAGGCTACGAGACAACACTGCCGCTAACTCTCGATGAAATGCTGCACCACGCTAAAGCTGTGCGTCGCGGTGTTAAACAAGCATTAATTGTGGTGGATTTGCCATTCTTAACTTATCAAGAAAGTGTCCAGCAAGCCATGCACTCAGCGGGGAGAGTTTTGAAAGAAACAGGTGCTCAAGCTGTCAAATTAGAAGGCGGATATCCAGCAATGGCCGCAACTATTTCGCAACTGACATCAGCGGGAATTCCGGTGATGGGTCACGTCGGTTTAACCCCGCAGTCGGTACACCAACTCGGCTACAAAAAACAGGGGAAAACTGTGGAAGCGGGAGAGAGGATTTTGCAAGAGTCGATCGCACTTCAAGAAGCAGGTGCTTTTGCTGTAGTATTAGAACACATCCCCGCAGACTTAGCCGATCGCATTACTCAAAAGTTAACTATTCCGACAATTGGTATCGGTGCGGGCCCATACTGCGACGGTCAAGTTTTAGTTACTTCCGATTTGTTGGGACTTTCCGAAAAACAGCCGCCATTCGCTAAAGCTTATGCCAATTTGCGATCGACAATTACCCAAGCTGTGAAAGATTATTCCCTAGAAGTTAGAGAAGGCAAATTTCCCGATTTGTGAAGATTTTATAGCGATTAGTTGGGCGGGGGCGGGTTTACAAGATTGCGGGTTTTAGGCAATTATTGTCGGTAAAACCCGCCCCTACAGTTGTTTGACTGAATCATTTCCAATTTACCTAATCCTCATGTTTAACCTCTTCGTCCCGATTTTTCTGCTTCTCCTTCTCAACAGCTTCATCATCAGCCAAACCCACACCATCCTTGAAACTCCGCAAGGTTTTTCCCAAAGCATTTCCCAACTCAGGAATTTTCTTGGGGCCGAAAATTAGAATAGCGACTAGCGCAATAATGCCCAATTCGGGCAATCCCAGACCAAACATACACTCATCTCCTGTAAAACTTACTCGATCGCACGTCGATCTGCTAATATCCTTAAAAGTATCTACCTTTGTTCCTGTATCCTGCAACAGTTGAATAAAGTTTTGTTAAGCCGATCGCCCATAAATAAAAATGTTAGACATATCCAAACCTTCTCTACGCGACCAACAACACTACCTCATCCGCGAGTTAGCCGATCGGATGGAAGCAGTATGGCATCGTTACCTAGACCTAGAACCATACCACCTGCCCGCTGAGTTGGGATACGTGGAAGGGCGTTTGGAAGGAGAAAAACTGGTCATTGAAAACCGCTGCTATCAAACGCCCCAATTCCGCAAAATACATTTGGAACTCGCTAAGGTTGGGCCGATGCTTGACATTTTGCACTGCGTGATGTTTCCTAGACCGACCTATGCTTTGCCGATGTTTGGTACGGACATAGTAGCAGGTAAAGGCCAAATTAGCGCGGCGATCGCAGACCTTTCTCCCCTGAATGCCGATCGAACTTTATCAGAAATCTACCGAACCAGACTAAAACCTCTGCCAGTTAACCAATTTTCTTGTCTCCGCCAAATTCCCGACTGGGGCGATATCTTCTCGGAATTTTGCCTGTTTGTGCGGCCAGATTCCCAGGAAGAAGAAAGCCGATTTTTGGACATAGTTGAATCCTACGTGGAAATTCACTGCAAACAAGCAGTGGCATCAAAACCAGTCTCTGCCGCTGAGGAGGAGAAAGTTCTGGCGGCTCAAGTTTACTACTGCACGCAGCAGCAACAAAACGACAAAACCCGCCGCGTACTCGAAAAAGCTTTCGGTCAAGATTGGGCAGAACATTACATGACAGAGGTACTTTTTGATCTCCCTAAATAGTTAAGATCTGTTTACAATACTGAAGGAGGCGAGGGCAAAAATTCGATCGGCAAATGAGCTACCTCATAGGTAATGGGAAAGGAATCGAAGGTCAAGGACAAATCATTGTTAAAACCGACCGGGCGAGGAGTTCTAGGTTTAGCGATTGCTGCAACAGTCATTACCACAGCAGTGGGTTTTTGGCAAGTATCCGAAATTAGAAAATCTCAAGAGTTAAAGGCCGCCGCAGCAACCGCTACTGCAACCGCAGTCGCCACCCGCAACAGCGTCACAGCTTTGGGTAGGTTGAGCCCCCAGGGGGAAGCGATCAAACTGTCGGCCCCTTCGGCTTATGACGGCGCGCGGATTGAACAATTGCGGGTGGAAGAGGGCGATCGAGTCAGTCAAGGACAAATCATAGCAGTTCTCGATACGCGCGATCGGCTCCAAGCCACTCTCCAACAAGCCGACAAAGAAGTCAAAGTCAAACAAGCAGAATTAGCCAAAATTCAAGCAGGCGCAAAAACAGGCGTTGTCGGCGCCGTCCAAGCAGAAGTTGCCAAGTTTCAAGCTCAACTGCAAAGAGAAACCGAAGGCGAAGCAGCCAATGTCGCCCGCTTAGAAGCTCAACTGCGGAGAGAAACCGAAGCCGAACAAGCTAACGTCGCTAAATTCGAGGCTCAACTGCGAAGAGAAACCTCAGCCGAACAAGCTAATCTTGCCAAATTTGAGGCGCAACTGCAAAGAGAAACTGAAGTACAGCAAGCCAAACTTGCGAGGCTAGAAGCTCAATTGCGGGGCGAAATAGCCTCTCAAAACGCTACAGTCGATCGCCTAAAAGCAGAATTGAAAAACGCCGAAGCCGAGCAACAACGCAACAAACAACTGTCAGAAACAGGTGCTATTTCTGCTTCCACTTACGACACAAAACGTTTAGCAGTAGATACGGCTCACCATAAAGTCATAGAAGCTAAAGCAATCTTAAAAAAAACCGTGCAAACTCTGCAACAGGAAATAGTCGAAACTCAAGCAACAATCAAACAAACAGTAGAAACAGGCCAGCAAGAAATCAATCAATCTCGCGCTAATCTCAAAGGGAAATTAGAAACAGGTAAGCAAGAAATTAATGGAGCCAGAGCCGCCCTCAACCAAAAGATAGAAACAGGACGATCGCAAATCAATCAAGCCCAAGCAATGCTTAAACAAAAAGCAGAAACAGGCCAAGCACAAATCAATCAAGCTAAAGCAAATCTCGACCAAATTGCCGAAGTACGCCCCGAAGACGTACAAGCCGCCCAAGCCGCAGTCGAAAGTGCGATCGCCACCAAACAAAAAGCTCAAGTAGACCTAAATTTAAGCTACGTCAAAGCACCCGTATCCGCCTCCGTGCTCAAAGTTCACACCCGACAAGGAGAACGCATCAACACTCAAAATGGCATCGTAGAACTCGGCCGCACCGATCAAATGTATGCGATCGCAGAAGTATACGAAACAGACATTGCCAAAGTGCGAAACGGCCAGCGCGCCACCGTCACCAGCCCCGTTTTTGCAGGCACACTAGAAGGAAAAGTCGCTCGCATCGGTAAACAAATAGGCAAAAAAGATGTCCTGAATACAGACCCGGCAGCCGACACCGATGCTAGAGTTGTAGAAGTGAGAATTCGCCTAAATCCAGAGTCGAGTAAAAAAGTTGCAGCCCTGACAAACTTACAGGTTGAAGTTAAAATAGAAATCTGAAAAACCGACTCACTCTCGATAATTAATCCGTGTATCCGTGTCCTCTTCTTCTTCCTTGTTCCTGACCTCCGTTACATCCGTTACATCCGTTACATAATCCGTTGCCGAACTTCCTTCATTAAACATTATGGCAAAAATACCGCTAGCTTGGGCACAATTAACGCGCGAAAAAATGCGTTTAGTAATCGCGATCGCTGGGATTGGATTTGCCGATTTGCTGATGTTTATACAGTTTGGATTTAGAGATGCGCTCTTTGAAAGTTCCATCAGCTTTCACTCGCAATTAAAAGGAGATATTTTTCTCACCAGCACCCAGTCAACGGCTTTAATAGCCATGAAAAGTTTTCCCCAACGGCGTTTGTATCAAGCTTTGAGTTTTAATGGCGTTACAGGAATTAGCCCGGTATATTTAGGCTTTGGTTTGTGGAAAAATCCCGAACCAGAAAAAAACAATACTCGCCAACTGATGGTAATCGGTTTTGACCCCACTCATCCCATCTTTGATCTGCCGGAAGTCAAAGATAATTTGGACAAAATCAAAATTTCAGATGTCGTTTTATTCGATCGATCTTCCCGCCCGGAGTTTGGGCCAGTAGCGGAATATTTCAAGCAGGGAAAAACTGTGGAAACTGAAATAGATAACCGCCGCGTTACTGTAGAAGGGTTATTTACTTTAGGAGCATCTTTCGGTGCTGATGGCAATATTATTACTAGCGATTTGAATTTTCTGCGGATTTTTAACGGTAGAAGAAGTAAAGGTTTAATTGATCTAGGAGTTGTTCACTTGCAGCCGGGAACGGATGTCAAAGCAGTTATTGAAAAAATGAGATCGACTTTACCACAAGATGTGACAATTGCTTCTAAAGAAGAGTTTGTAGCTTTTGAGAGAAAATATTGGGAGGAAAGCACGGCGATCGGATTTATTTTCACTCTGGGCGCGGCTATGGGATTTATCGTCGGGATAGTGATTGTCTATCAAATTCTTTATACTGATGTTACTGACCATTTGCCAGAATACGCTACGCTGAAGGCGATGGGATATAAAGATATCTACTTTTTGAGTGTGGTTTTTCAAGAGGCTTTGATTCTGGCAATTATTGGTTATTTGCCAGGATTGGGCGTTTCTATGGTGCTATATAATTTAGCTAGAACTGCTACGAGTTTGCCGATGTACATGACTATGGGGAAAGTTGTAACTGTGTTTGCAATGACAGTGGTAATGTGTTCTGTATCGGGGGCGATCGCAGTTAGGAAGTTGCAGGCGGCCGATCCGGCAGATATTTTTTAAGTGGTTGGACACGCTAATTATAGTAGTCTGTAGGGTGCGTCGCTGCGAGATATTGGATATAACTTGCTGTATTTCGGGTGGTGACGCACCTGACACGGGAGTTCAAATTGTATGTACCGCGTATATATGGAATATGCTGTATAGCAACAGACGCAAAATCATTGAGGAACAAAAATGTCAATACCAAAGCCACACTATTCTGTAAGCTGGATTTATCTACTTCTTGCAGTCGTTTTAGAGGCCGCAGGCACTATTTATATGAAATTATCAGAGGGTTTCACAAAAGTGGTTCCCTCGATTTTGATGCTAATTTTTTATGGAATTAGTTTTATCTTTTTAAATTTAGCTATTAAAAAGTTAGATGTGAGCGTAGCTTATGCAATTTTCTCCGGGTTGGGGATTGCTCTTGTCACTATTGGAGGCATTTTCTTTTTTAAAGACCCCATCACGGTGTTTAGAATCACTGCCATTTCCGTAATCATCATCGGTGTAATGATTTTGAATTTTACAGGTTTATCTCATTAAACAACGCCCGGAAAGAAGTTCGGCAACGTATGCAAGTAACGGATACTTGGACTTCGCTCAGTACAAGTGTAATGGAGGTCAGAAAGAAGGAAGATGGAAGTCGGAAAAAGGAATTACCAATTACCAATTACCAATTACCAATTGCCAATTACCCATGCACAATATACCCGTTGTCTCTATTCAAAATCTCAACCATTCTTTTGGTGAAGGTCAACTTAGCAAACAGACATTATTTGACATTAACCTCGAAATTTATCCCGGCGAAATCGTGTTAATGACCGGGCCTTCTGGGTCTGGAAAAACAACATTGTTGACCTTAATTGGAGCTTTGCGATCGATCCAAGAAGGTAGCCTGAAAATTCTCGATCAAGAATTGCACGGATCGCGAAAAAATAAATTAGTAGAAGTTCGCCGCGACATCGGCTATATTTTCCAAGCTCATAACTTGCTCAAATGCTTGACTGCGCGGCAAAATGTGCAAATGTCTCTCGACTTGCACAACCATCTTTCGGACCAAGAAACTAATGATAAAATAGAAGGAATCCTGGAAGCTGTGGGGTTGGGAGAAAGAATAGATTATTACCCAGACAGTCTTTCCGGCGGACAAAAACAAAGAGTTGCGATCGCCCGCGCATTAGTCAGCCAACCCAAATTAATATTAGCCGACGAACCGACAGCAGCTCTAGACAGCAAATCCGGTCGAGATGTGGTGGAAATCATGCGAGGTTTAGCCAAAGAACAGCATAGTACCATCTTGCTCGTCACCCACGATAACCGGATTTTAGACATAGCCGATCGCATCATCCACATGGAAGACGGGCACCTCGCACAAGACACAGCGACGCCAGCTACAACAGGCGTTCTTTCCGGCAAATAAAGTTAATTCAAAGTCACTTATTTCCGAGAATTGGGACGCTTAGCTCCTGTCTTAGTAGAACTCTTAGACGCCGTTTTACTTGAACTCTTCGTCGCACCCTTAGCACCTTTTGCACCCTTAACCGCAGTCAGTTGACTGTCCTCAGCATTCGCAGGTATGCCCCCAGCAGCTCTAGTAGTTCTAAAGGTAACATTCACCCCTTCATTCGACTGTTCCAGCACCAACATCGGCGTCGGTTTCGCCTTTTGATCCCATTCAATGTGAACAATGCGACCTTGAATTGTCGGCTGCCAACTGTCGTGATCGTCTGAAGGACTAAGGTAAGTTTCCAAACAGTCAATAATTTGATTAATTGTCGCTGATGTTGCCCTGAGTCGGGAGTTTCATCAGCTTAATTTGAATCCGAAACAGCACTCGCTTCTCTATTTTTACAGCCGGATCGCCAGTTTCGTATTCGATATCAAACATGGAATCCACTTGTCTGCCGCTGCCGGCATTCCCAGTTTTATCTCCTACACTACCCTGAGTCGGACGCAGGGCGATACTAATTTTATCTTTGACTTTTACCTTAATTTGATTCACAATGGCAAAGTGAAAGACTTCTTCGGCCATCCGCATTCTTAGGTAGTCTAAATTAAAGTCTCGCGAGTGGATGAGGTCGGGATTTTTTTCCATTTTTGACAGGGTTTCCAGAGCCATCTTGTATTTTTTCTGGAGTTCTCGATTTCTAAACTCCTCAAACTTGAGCTTCTTGTTCAAACCATCCATTTTTAGCTTGGAAAATACCGCTAAACCGACAAGTAATAACAACAGTAATCCCGACGCTCCCATCAAGAGTTGATCGGAGGGTAAACCTCCTGGTTTAGCCTGTTTGGGCTTGGGAGAGGCTACTGCCAACCTTGGTTCTACAAGGATTATTTGGGTTGACATGGGCTTTTAAAGGGTAAGATTTGACGCTATATTTATAGAATGCCCTGATTGGAGATCAGATTACAACTCGATGGAGCCACATTGACCTATTTTTACCACAATCTTTCTACAACTGGATTTATACAATTGAAATGGGCACCCTAATTTATACTTTATCTTTAACTGCAAGCAGGTTTCCGAAATATCGGAAAATCCTCTGATGGCAGTGGCAAAAGCGATGGTGAATAGTCCGTGATATATTATATCAATACAATTGAAAAAAAAATGTTTTTTCAGCAGGAGCAGTTCCTAGCACAACAGGAGTGATTTTACAGACACATAAACAGATCCTCTGCTAACATAACACCGCAACCAACCCATATTCGATCGTGACCTACGAACCCCTCCACCACAAATATCGCCCCCAGAGCTTTGCCGAATTAGTCGGTCAAGAGGCGATCGCCCAAACCCTCACCAGCGCCATCCTGCAAGATCGGATAGCACCAGCATATCTATTTACCGGCCCCAGAGGCACCGGTAAAACCTCTAGTGCTAGGATTTTTGCGAAATCCCTCAACTGTATTTCTACCGGCGCTCCCACCCCGACACCCTGCGGCAAATGCAACGTTTGTCAAGAAATTGCCAGAGGTTCCACACTAGATGTCATCGAAATTGACGCCGCCAGCAACACAGGAGTAGATAACATCCGAGATTTGATTGAACGGGCCCAATTTTCCCCGGTGCAATGCCGCTATAAAGTATATGTGATCGACGAGTGTTTGACTGGTGATTCTCAGGTGCAAACTAGCGAAGGTCTAATCCGCATAGATAATCCCAAAATCAAAGGAAAAAAAGTCCTCAGCTATAACGAAAGCTCAGAAGTTTGGGAATTTAAAAAAGTTTTAAGGTGGTTAGAACAGGGTGAGAAACCAACACTGGTTATTAAGACGAGCCATCGAGAAATCAGATGCACCGGCAATCACTTAATCAGAACCGAACAAGGATGGATACCAGCAAAAGACGTAAAAGAAGGAGTGAAGATACTATCCCCTGTGAATGTGGGTGCGGCACCCTCATTCACAAAATTGGAACAGATGGACGCTTGCGGAGATTTGCCAGAGGACATCAATTTTACGGGAATACCTACGGACAAAAATCCTACGACTTGGCCTCTATTCTCGAACAGGCTCAAGCCATCCGACCTCTCTGTGCGTGTGGCTGTGGAGAACAACTCGAAATACCAGACTTTTTACAAAAAAAAGGCAAAGGGATTAAGAGCATTCAGTCTCATTGGCCGCGACATCCCTATAAAAAAGGACATGGACTTTGGGATGCAAGAACGGAAAAGTTCTTGGCAAATGCCGAAGTTTTGCAACCAGAAACACTCGGACTCATTTACGGAACATTGCTTGGAGACGGTTCTATCACATACCCAAATAAATATAGCCGATTTCCAAGATTGGGCTGGACACACGGAGAAACGCAGCGGGAATGGTTGGAATACAAAGCCTCTTGCCTTTCGACACTGCGACCAAATTTACGAGTTACACCTAACCAAGGATACGGAAATATATCAGTCTGTTGCAACACAGTCTGCCATCCCCAACTTAGAGATGTCTTTGACGCTGTTAAACCCAACGGAAAAGGAAAATACGTCACAATGGATTGGCTCGATTGCATCACTCCCGAAGGACTTACTTGGTGGTACATGGATGATGGAGCGCTCAGCATTTCGCCAGAAGGAAGTCCAAATATTCAAATTCATACAGAAGGATATTCTGGGGAAGAAAATCAACTCATTGCCAAGTGGCTTACAGGCTTGGGATACCCAACAACAACCAAGTTTTACACAAGGTCTAACACAGGTAAAACCTACCACTACATACATATGGGCGCTGAAACCAGCAGAAAATGGGTCGCAGACTTTAAACAGTATTCAATCCCTTCAATGGATTACAAATTCGGAGAAGGTAGAATCTGTAAAAGTCGTTGGGGTAGAGAAAGTTTATGACATAGAAGTAGAAGACAACCATAACTTTGTCGCTAACGGTCTTCTGGTTCATAATTGCCATATGCTAAGCACCCAGGCATTCAACTCTCTCTTAAAAACCTTAGAAGAACCACCAAATCGCGTCGTCTTCGTCCTCGCAACAACGGACCCTCAAAGAGTCTTACCAACCATTATTTCCCGCTGTCAAAGATTCGATTTCCGCCGCATCGCCCTCCACTCAATGACCGCCCACCTGCACAAAATCGCCCAATTAGAAAATATCAATATTGCCAGCGACGCAGTACAAATGGTTGCTCAACTAGCCCAAGGAGGACTGCGAGATGCCGAAAGTTTGCTCGATCAACTGAGCTTATTTCCCGGTGAAATCACAGTCGAAAAAGTTTGGGATTTAGTCGGCGCAGTCCCCGAAAACGACTTAATGGAACTGCTGCAAGCTATTGACAAAGACGACGCTACAGCCTTAGTAGACATGACCCGTCACCTGATGGATCGCGGCCGAGAACCGCTGATTGTACTTCAGAATCTCGCCAGTTTTTACCGAGATTTGTTAATAGCCAAAGCAGCACCAAAACGGTCAGACTTAGTAGCTTTAACCAGCGGAACTTGGGAGAAACTTTGCAATTTTGCCCGCCATTGGGATGCCGAGTTAATTTTGGCTGGTCAGAAACACTTGCAAACCCACGAAGTGCAAATTAAAAACACCACTCAGCCACGTTTGTGGCTGGAAGTAACGCTATTGGGATTATTACCCTCAGCCATTAGAACTCAGCAGCAACCAGCAAATAAACCAGCACAAAATACTAATCCAGCACAAATTCACCCCCCCCAACCCCCCCTTGCTAAGGGGGGGAGTCAGATATCTAATATTGCAGAATCTTCAATTCCGAATGTGCAACATCCTCCGACGACTTCGCCGCCTATTGCTAATCGCACAGAAAACACATCTACCGCACCGATTCGAGAACCTATACCAACCGCTGAAACTAATTCTTTTTCCACTAACTCAACCAATATTACACCGGATGAAATTGATCTAAATCGAGTGTGGGAACAGGTACTTGCTCGCGTGCGACCCCACGGTACTCAATCGCTGCTTCGCCAACATGGACATCTAGTAAGTTTTAGCAATGATACTGCTTCTGTTAACATTAATTCGCCGCAGTTGCTCAAGATGGTTAAAGACAAAGTAGCTAATATTGAAGAGGCTTTTTTGCAAATCTTTAACCGTCGAGTCGCAGTGCAATTGGGTTTAAAGAATTCTAATCAAACTAATAGTTTAGAACCCAAGGATTTGCCAACTTCTAACGGAGGTGTTGGCGAAAATTCTCGGAATTTTAATCCTGTGGGTGATGCTAATCAACAGGTGCAGAATTATGGGAATTATGGGAGTTCTGAGATTCCTGATAATTTGTTGAGGAATGGGGGAGAAGCACAAAAACAGTCGCCAGCCCCTGAAAATAATAGCGCCAAGCTGTCAAATGTTTCTGAACCAGTCCGGCCGAACAATGGGTCGATCGCCTCTGGGAATAGCTCTAACCTTGAGGCTGTAGGGATACGCGCTGACGCACAAGATGTAGTCAATTCCGCTAGGGTGTTGGCTGAAATGTTTGACGGGGAAGTAGTCGATTTGTCAAATGAGTTAGAGATTTGGGAGTCGCAGAGTTTTAACTTGGAATCTGAACCGGATTTTCCTGAGTTATCTTCTGAGTCCGATCGGGATGATTTCGTCGATTGGTAATTGGGAATTGGGCAATTTTACATTTTAGATATTCATCTGCGTTAATCTGTGTTGATCTGCCTATATCTGCGGTTAAAAAAAGAAATTTTCTTAACCGCAGATGAAAATTGACAATGTAAAAAATTTTAAGCTGACTCCGGTTTTGGTAGGGAAGACGGAAGTACCAACAACTCAGCAGTCGATCGCTTCTCGACCATTTCCTTAGTAATCATACACCGAGTGACATCCTTGCGCGACGGCAACTCATACATGACATCCAACATCAACTCTTCGACAATTCCCCTGAGTGCCCGCGCCCCAGTTTTGCGTCGGTATGCTTCCTGGGCGATCGCCCGAACTGCATCCATCTTAAACTCCAACTGCACATTATCCATCTTCAGCAGCTTTTGATACTGCTTAACCAAAGCATTACGCGGTTCCGTCAAAATCGCCATCAGCGTTTCCTCATCCAGGGGGTCTAACACCGCAGCCACCGGTACCCGCCCAATAAACTCAGGAATCATCCCAAACTTCACCAAATCATCCGGTTCCAGTTGCTTGAGTACATCAGCAGCCCGCTTTTCCTTCGGCTGAGCTTCTCCCGGCTGAATAAAACCCATTGACTTTTTACCCGTTCTCTGCTCTATCACTTTTTCCAGACCGACAAAAGCCCCACCGCAGATAAACATGATATTGCTAGTGTCAATTTGGATGCAGTCTTGATAGGGATGCTTGCGGCCGCCTTGGGGAGGTACATTGGCGATCGTCCCTTCCAGCATCTTCAACAGCGCCTGCTGCACCCCTTCACCCGACACATCCCGCGTAATCGAAGGATTTTCGCTCTTACGAGCAATTTTGTCAATTTCATCAATATAAATTATCCCGCGCTGCGCCTCTTCCACATCCATATCTGCCACTTGTAGCAGGCGCAGCAAAATATTTTCCACATCTTCCCCAACGTAGCCCGCTTCCGTCAGCGTCGTCGCGTCAGCCACCGCAAATGGCACATCCAGCATATCTGCCAAAGTCTGAGCCAGCAGAGTTTTGCCACAACCAGTCGGCCCGATTAACAGAATATTGGACTTTTGCAGTTCTACTTCTTCCGGTGGGTGCTTGCCGCTATTTTTGCTATGAATAAAACTCAGGCGCTTGTAGTGGTTGTAAACCGCCACCGACAACACCTTTTTCGCCTCATCTTGGCCGATGACATTTTCGTCGAGATAATTTTTAATTTCCCTCGGCTTCGGAATTTGGCTCATCGAGATACTTTTGCCGGAATTAGCACGGCGCTTTTGGGTCGTTTCCTGCTTCGGAGGCTTCGGAGGCGTCGCCGCCGCCGCCGGCACTGCACTAGAGTCAAACAACTCCTCATCTAAAATTTCATTGCACAAGTCAACACATTCATCACAGATATAAACCCCAGGCCCTGCGATCAACTTGCGTACCTGCTCTTGAGACTTGCCACAAAAGGAACATTTTAGATTGGAGTCGTATTTAGACATAACAGCCGATACTTTTTTGCTAACGTTTACTAACAAACACATAAGTTAAATCGCTAAAAAGCTTTTCAACCAAGGCGTATCAACCAATGCCCGAAGGAAAATCCCACGAGCACCATTTAGATCCCGGTTCATCTGATTTCCATCAGAATCTTTAATCGTTCTACTACCACCAATCTTTTTGACTTCTCCAGTCCATGAAACAGTCTTTGAAGTGTAAGCTTCGTTGATAGAAGTTAAAGCAACTTTGCCCTGCTCCCAAGCTTTCCACTCTAGATGTTTTTTAAACTGATAATGACTCAGAGTCAGCATTTGACGAACAGTCTTAGAACGAATCTTACGACGTGACTTGCTCACCATCTGAGAAGACTTAAACGATGGAAGTAATATCACATCAAAATTATCAACTAAAAATTTAGCAGTCTTGTGATGCAACTCTTTGACAAGATGTTGAATCTTAGACTTTAATCTGTCCGCTGCTTTCTTGAGTCTTTTGCGTTGTGGGCTAGAAGTTTTACTCATCCTTGACATCAACTTATCTAACCTGAAACACAACTTTTGAATCAAAAGATTAGCATCATTCCCAATCCATCCATAGAAAGATTCAGAAAAGAAGGTCATGAACGTTCTAACACCGGGGTCTAAGGCAACCACGCGACCTTGGTTGTCGGTTCGTTGTGGTTGCACTTTTTCAGATGTAACAATGTAATACTCGCCATAGGTAAGCGTTAACCGTCCATCGCTGAAGTCTTCGGGTAATCCCTCTTTCAGCTTTGATTGACCCAGTTTTGTCTGATAAATTCCTTTCGACCCAATTGCCGACTTCGGAATATAAAGAGATTGCTTTGTATTTTTTCGACTACGAAATTTGCAACTACAAATTTTACCAGTTTTCTTGAAGTCTGCTTTAGCTTTTTTGACAGCCTCGCAAGCATCCTTAATGGCAATCGATTTGATTTGAAACGGTACTGGTTTTGCCCAGTCAGGCAATCCATTAAGTATGTCCGTTTTGATTGACATCCAACTGGCTTTAGTGCCTGGTTGCTGCAAGTATTTGATTGTCACGTTGTACACGTAACGACTCACGCCAAACCACTGCTTCAGTATTGCTTTTTGTTCAGACTTTAGGAATAGTCGGATCTTCTTTGATTTTCTGACTGTAACTCCGCCGGGAGTGCATTCGGCAACGGTCGCCCTGAACGATGGCAAGAAGATCCGCTGTGAGTTCGGACTCTGGGCCGTGAACAGGATTTGCGAGAACCAGGATCGAGCCACCGTTTTGTTTTGCCATGAACTCGAAAAGTTCAAATCCGAATCTGCTTTAGATGTCTCGACAGGCAATAACAACCGTGAGCTTATCCCCGCGCACAAATCTGACCAGTAGGGCTTGCAGTCCTTTTCTCTTGAAGTTGAGTCCCGATCCAATATCTTGGATGATTTCTGAGTCGGGGTATCGCTCTGGCATAAATTCAACTTGTCTTTCGAGGTCGTCTTTTTGCTTGGCACTACTGACTCGACAATAGCAGATGACTGAGCAGATGCTTCCATCTTTTTGGTAGGAGTCAACGTCGTAGAGGCGTTGTCCTGCTCCATTTTTGATTGATTTGATCTGCCCTTCATCTGCGTACTTCCTTAAAGTGTTTGGATGCAATCCTAGAAATTCGACTGCTTTTCTAATCGGTATGTATGCTATGAATCAAAGATATTGCATTTGTTTGCAAATATCAATGACTGTTAGGAAATTAACTACTGTGGATCAACCTCTTATTTCAGTGCAGTGACATTCTCTCCCGCCGCCGGAAGATTTTCCTTAGCGATGACTTTATCGACCAATCCATAATCTTTGGCTTCAGCCGCTGACATGAAAAAGTCGCGTTCAGTATCAGCCTCTAATTTATCGATCGGTTGACCTGTGTGGTGCGCTAACAGTTCATTCAACTTACGTTTATGATAAAGGATTTCTTTGGCTTGAATCTCAATATCAACTGCTTGACCTTGAGCGCCTCCCAGTGGCTGGTGAATCATAATTCTCGAACTGGGAAGAGACATCCGCTTGCCGGCGGCTCCTGCTGTCAGCAGAAATGCGCCCATACTCGCAGCCAAACCGTAACAAATCGTTACCATATCGGGGCGGATTTGCTGCATCGTGTCATAAATTGCCATGCCGGCTGTCACCGAGCCGCCGGGGGAATTGATGTACATTTGGATGTCTTTTTCCGGGTCTTCGGCATCTAGATACAGTAGCTGAGCCACTATCGAGTCTGCCACTTCGTCAGTTACGGGGGTTCCCAGAAACACAATTCGCTCCCGCAGCAAGCGCGAGTAAATGTCAAAGGCTCGCTCGCCCATCCCCGACTGTTCTAGTACCATCGGCACTACGTTGCTGGGGTGGTCGCTGACCTCAAAATTGTTATAGCTTGTGATTAGGTAGTTGGAAGATTGAGATACAACCATAAGACACCAGTCAAGGATTATAGACTATTTACGGCTGATGAAAGCTTGAAATTAAGCCGCCAGCTTTTAACTATTATGCCTCTTCTAGACAGAGATTGGGAGATTGGGAATTGGGAATCGGGAATTGGGAATCGGGAATCGGGAATTGGGAATTGGAAATCGATCGCCAATAACTCTTCCCTCTTCCTTCTTCCCTCTTCCTTCTTCCCTCTTCCTTCTTCCTTCTTCCTTGGGGTGCTACTCTTCCCCTACAACTTCAACTTCAACAGTTGTGGATGCTTCTGAAGTTTCTGCATCATCTGCATCATCATCGGATTCATCTACTGCGGGAGTCAGAGAACCTTCTGGTACGAGTTCGATCGTCCCTTGTGCTTCCAACCAGGTGAGGGTTTTTTGTTTGAGCAAGTCTTCTCGGACAAATTCCTGCAACCTTTCGGGGTCAAAATCTCCTTTCGGAAACTGCTTTCTGACGCTTGCTACTTCTGCTGCTACTTCTGCTGCTTCCACAGACAAAGATTCCAGCTTGGCTATTTCTGCCAGAGCTAGAGACTGCTTGAGCCTGGCGATCGCCTCTGGACGCGAGCGTTCCCGCATCGGTCCCATATTTGCTTCGGTAAACAGTTGGTTGATATCTATGCCGTAATTTTTCAATTGGGTGGCTTGTTGGTTCAGCAAGAAATCTATTTCGCGAGCGAGCATTGTTTCGGGAATTTCCACTTCTACTAGCTGCACCAGTGCTTCTAATATGGCTTTTTCTTTATTAGCTGAAGTTTGGCGCTCTTGGTCTCCTTTAAACCGAGTTTCGAGGGATGCGCGCAGTTCTGCTAAGGTTTGAAACTCGCTAACTTCTTGGGCGAAATCGTCGTCCAATTCCGGCAATTCTTTTTCCTTAAGTTCTTTGAGAGTAATCGTAAAGACTGCGGGTTTTCCGGCTAATTCTTCACTGCTGTACTCATCGGGAAACTGCACAGAAACTTCTCTTGTTTCTCCCGGATTCATCCCGATCATGCCTTGGACAAAACCAGGTACGAACTGATTTTCCGATAATTCTACTTGAAAGTCTTCTGCTTGACCGCCGGGGATTTCTGCGGGTGTTTCGTCGCCCGGTGCGTCTGCAAATCTGCCAGAGAAATCAACCAAAGCCATATCTCCTGTTTGAGCTGGCCGGCCTTCTACGGGGATTAAAGCTGCTTTGTCCGATCGATATTTTGCCAATACCTCATCTACCTGAGCCTCATCATACTTAGCTTCTTCTGCTTTCAGCTCCAAGCCAGTGTATTGACCCAGTTTGACTTCTGGTGCTACGTCAACCTTGGCTGTAAAGGTTAGAGGCTGTTCTGGATCGAACTTAGATAGTAACTCTTCAAACTCGATCGCCAGTTCAAAACTGCCAATGGCTGCAATTTTTTCTTGTTCGAGGGCTTTTTGTAGAGAGTCATTAATCAAATTTTCCAAAGCCGTCGCCTTCAAGCGAGTATGGCCTATGCGCTGTAGCAAAACTTGGCGGGGAACTTTGCCTTTGCGGAACCCAGGAATGTTAATTTCGCGAGCAAATTGTTTAATTACTTGCTCGTAGGCTTGTTTTGACTTTTCTGATGGTACTTCGATTTCCAGACTAATTTGGCTAGCTGGAAGTTTTTCCTGGGTTACTTTCATTGACTTTTTTGATATTTAACAAGAGTTTGACACTCCCCAGCTATCAAGGCATGAGGATTCTTGGTTCACAGATACACCTTTAAATTACCTATCCTTTCGGCATTACTTAAACCTAAAACCCGTTCGATAGAACCAAGTTTCGAGCATAACTTAGACAAGGACCGAGGGCTGATCTCCCCAAGCTTTAAGAGATTTCTCTCTTTGTTGACCTGTACCCCACGGTACATTTTATCTACAAAAATTTATTTTTCTGATGAACGGGTATACGTTAGTTTCCCCAGCTATGTTTATCGTGGTTTTCGCCGCCCACTAACTATTATTATTTCCTAGCCAGTCGTTTTGGGATTGACTACCCATTCGATGCTCGCGGTTATTCTACCTGTAGTATTATTCTATTTTACCATGCTATTAACATGATGGCCGAAAACGAAAGAAAAATGAATCTGGATAATTAAAGCCTTCCTAAAAGGACGGGGCTTTTACCCAATTTTCCGGTAACAAGATACATACAAATCTGACTTTGCCTGCATTTTAAGTTTGTACGCTTTCGATCGTACTAGCGCAACCGGACACAACTAAAAACAACTCTACCGGATGAGACTGCAAGTCATTGTGCTGCACAAGTTTTTCGTTGCGGAACACTTTGTGGAGATTGAATCCACTAATTGCCGCAGCACCATAGCACATATCACCTTCAGATGTCAATTTTTGGCGGCCTCCCCTGTCAAAGTTAACAGCAGGCTGTTTGTGTGCGGTTATAGCCCCAGCAGAGTCCATTCCTTGCTAAACTAGGGATGGCGGCGATCGCGTCGCATCCGTTAAGCTTGAGAGGCAAGTCCGGCTAACTGCGCCCTTGTCATCCTAACCGATCCTGATGTCGGTTAACATTAATTAAGTTTTATATTGAGTATTGTTATTCTAATTCCAGATTTCGATCGCTTACAATCTATTTTGTGGAGGAAACTAATTTGTCTCAATCCTATCGAGTTGCCATTTTAGGAGCTACCGGCGCCGTCGGTGCCGAGTTGCTAGAGCTCCTGCACAGTCGCAGTTTTCCGGTGGCTGAGTTGAAGCTGCTGGCTTCGGAGCGTTCTGCGGGTTCAAAATTGCCGTTTGGTAGCGAAATGCTGCCGGTGGAAGCTGTGGGAGAGCGATCGTTCGATCGTGTAGATCTAGTGCTGGCCTCAGCAGGCGGCTCTACTTCTAAATTCTGGGCTCCCAAAGCAGTAGCAGCCGGGGCCGTGGTAATTGACAATTCCAGCGCTTTCCGTATGGATGCGACGGTACCGCTAGTAGTTCCCGAAGTCAACCCCGAAGCAGCGGCAACTCACCGAGGTATAATTGCTAATCCCAACTGCACGACGATTTTGATGGCAGTGGCGGTTTGGCCTCTTCACAAAGTGAGGCCAATAAAGCGCATAGTTGTAGCTACTTACCAGTCTGCCAGCGGGGCGGGGGCGAGGGCAATGGAGGAAATGAAAGCTCAAGCAAGAGCAATTTTGGCCGGGGAAACGCCCAAAACCGAGATATTTCCCTACCCGTTAGCATTTAATTTGTTTCCGCACAACACGCCGATTAACGATTTGGGGTATTGTGAGGAAGAGATGAAGATGGTTAACGAAACTCGGAAGATATTTGGTACGGACGAAATCAAAATTACTGCAACTTGCATTCGGGTGCCCGTACTCCGGGCCCATTCGGAGGCGATTAATCTAGAATTTGCGGAGCCTTTTAGTGCGATCGAGGCCAGGGAAATTTTAAAGCAGGCAAAAGGGGTTAAGCTAGTAGAAGACTGGCAAGCGAATTATTTCCCGATGCCCGCAGAGGCTAGCGGTAAGGATGAGGTGTTGGTAGGCAGGATACGCCAAGATATTTCTCACCCCTGCGGGTTGGAAATGTGGCTGTGCGGCGATCAAATTCGCAAAGGGGCGGCTTTAAATGCGGTGCAGATAGCCGAGTTGCTGGTAGCACAAAAATTGCTGCTGCGAAGTCAAGGGGCGGCTGTTTCTAATTAGCGCAAACCAGCGCAATTTTAGATGGGAATTGGGGATTTTAGGTGAACGGTTAATCTAAAATCAAAAATTTAAAATCAAAAATCACAAGTCGAAAATCGGAGAAAGTGTGGTAAAGTTTGGAAGAGTTCTGACTGCAATGATTACGCCGTTTAAGGAAGACGGCAGCGTTAACTATGCGGTAGCAGAGCAGTTGGCGGTGTATTTAGCCGATCGCGGTACGGATAGCTTGGTAGTGTGCGGAACTACGGGCGAGTCTCCCACTATGACTTGGGATGAGGAGTATGAGTTATTCCGAGTGGTGCAGAAGGCGGTAGCTGGTAAAGCTAAGGTAATAGCGGGAGCAGGATCGAATTCTACTCGCGAGGCGATCGCAGCAACGCAAAAAGCAGCTACACTAGGGTTAGATGGCTGCTTGCAGGTGGTTCCTTATTATAACAAACCACCACAAGAAGGTTTGTACAATCATTTTCGGGCGATCGCGCAATCTGCTCCAGAATTGCCTATAATGTTATATAACATCCCCGGTCGCACAGGCCAGAATATGTTGCCGGAGACGGTGGCTCGATTGGCAGAAATCCCCAATATAGTAGCCGTAAAAGAAGCAAGTGGCAACTTGGATCAAGCCAGCCAAATTCGATGCTTGACACCGCCTGAATTTGCGATCTATTCTGGAGATGATTCCCTAACTTTGCCGATGTTGGCGGTAGGAGGATCTGGTGTAGTTAGCGTAGCCAGCCATCTGGTAGGAGAGCAACTACAACAGATGATCGAAGCTTTTGAGAGCGGTCAAGTTCAAGTCGCTACCCAGATTCACTTGCAACTATTTGACTTGTTTAAAGCTCTTTTTCTCACCACAAATCCCATTCCCGTCAAGACAGCTCTTAAACTTCAAGGCTGGGATGTAGGTTCCACCCGTCCGCCCCTGTGCGATCCCCCCATTGAGGTGACTCAAAAGTTAAAGGACGTGCTGAGTCAGTTAGCCCAGGTATCAGCTAGGTAGACAGGCGATCGCGAGTTTTCAGACAACTAAATATTTGGTTGTCATCAGTCATCAGTAATTAGTAATTAGTCATTAGTCATTAACTTTTAGTAAGTAGCTAATAGTGAAGGATTAAAGACTGAGAATTAAAGATTGAAGGCCCAAGACAACTGACTGTACGGGAGAGTAAAACCCGTAGGGGATTTTTCCACAAATATCTTGGAAAAAATCGCCCCCATCAACGAACAGAAGACGACAACAGACAGTAGAGAACAGACAGTAGACAACAGACAGTAGACAACAGACAGTAGACAACAGACGTACCGGCAACAAACAACAGTCAACAGTCGTACCGCCAACAGTCGTAACGCCAACAAACAACAGTCGTACCGCCAACCGTCAACAGTCAACCGTCGTACCGCCAACAGTCAACAGTCGTACCGCCAACAGACAACAGTCGTAACGCCAACAAACAACAGTCGTACCGCCAACCGTCAACAGTCAACCGTCGTACCGCCAACAGACGTACCGCCAAATAACAAATAACAAAATAACTAACAAAGGATACGCATGATCAGAAATACAACTGCACAGGCTCTAAAAGTGATTCCCCTCGGCGGGCTGCACGAAATCGGTAAAAACACTTGTGTGTTCGAGTACGGCGACGAAATAATTCTTTTGGATGCAGGTTTAGCATTCCCGACAGATGGAATGCACGGGGTAAATATTGTCCTCCCAGACATGACTTACCTGCGGGAAAATAGCCACAAAATCAAAGGTATGATCGTGACTCACGGTCACGAAGACCACATTGGTGGCATCCCTTATCACCTCAAAGAATTTGAAATTCCGGTGATTTACGGACCGCGTTTGGCGATGGCTTTGCTAGCCGGAAAACTGGAAGAAGCCGGAGTGTCTCACCGCACAGAATTGAGGACAGTTCGACCCCGCGATACCGTAAGAATTGGCAAACATTTCTTAGTCGAATACATTCGCAACACTCACTCGATGGCCGACAGTTTCACGGTGGCAATTCACACTCCAGTGGGAATTTTGATCCACACGGGAGACTTTAAAATTGACCATACTCCTGTAGACGGCGAGCATTTTGACTTGCAAAAACTGGCGGAGTACGGCGAAAGAGGCGTGCTGTGCTTGATCAGCGATTCTACTAACTCCGAAGTTCCGGGTTTTACGGCTTCAGAACGTTCTGTTGCTCCGAATTTAGACAGAATTATCGCTCAAGCAACGGGACGGGTACTGCTGACGACTTTTGCTTCGTCGGTACACCGGTTGCAAATTGTTTTAGAATTGGCTAAGAAAAACAATCGGTATGTAGGAGTGGTTGGTCGATCGATGCTGAATGTCATCGCTCACTGCCGCAATCTCGGCTACATCAAATGCGAAGATAGTATCTTCAAACCGCTGAAAGAAATCCGCAATTTGGCTGAAGACAAGGTTTTGATTTTAACGACTGGTTCCCAAGGCGAACCGATGGCGGCGATGACTCGCATTGCTAACGGAGAACATCACGAACTGAAAATCAGAAAAGGCGATACAGTAATATTCTCAGCTAACCCAATTCCGGGAAATACGATCGCAGTGGTAAATACGATCGACAAATTGATGATGCTGGGCGCAAATGTAGTTTACGGGCGCGATAAAGGCATTCACGTTTCGGGACACGGTTGTCAAGAAGACCAAAAGTTAATGATTAACATGACTCGTCCCAAGTTCTTCTTGCCGGTGCACGGAGAACACCGGATGCTGGTTCAGCACTCGAAGACGGCTCAAAGCATGGGCATTCCCGCTAGCAATATGGTGATTATTGACAACGGCGATGTCGTAGAATTGACCGAAAATTCGATGCGAGTGAGTGGTAAAGTGCCTTCAGGAATTGAATTAGTAGATTCTTCGCGATCGGGCGTAGTCAAAGCGAACGTGCTCAAGGAACGTCAGCAACTGGCCGGAGACGGCGCGGTAACGGTAGCGGCGGCTTTGAATTGGGAAGGCAAGTTAGTTGCTAAGCCAGAAGTCCACTTAAAAGGTGTAGTGACATCAGCCGATCGCGCGGAGGTGATCGGATTAATCACTCAAACCATTGAAACAGTTTTGAGCGATCGCTGGTCAGAATTTGTCCTACTTGCTAGTGGTGCTGACTCACAAGTTAATGTGGACTGGGTAGGAGTGCAAACCCAAATAGAAAAGGCAATTCAGCGAGTGCTGCGCCGCCAACTGCAAAGCAATCCGCTGCTGGTATTCATGATGCAAATTCCAGAAGAAGCAGTGCGATCGGAAATTGTGCAAAAAACTCAGCTTTCCATTGAAGCACCTAAACTAGCATCATCATCAGTACCATCTCCAGTACCAGCCCCTGTGAATAAAGTAACAGGTCGTCGGCGTCCGAGGACTGCTGCTGCAAAAGTAGCTTCCGTCGCTTCCTAGTTGCGATCGTGATTTTCAACGGCAGATGAACGGAAACGAACGTAGATAGATTAGATTTAATAATTATCTGCGTTCATCTGTGTTTATCTGCCCCCATCTGCGGTTAAAGAACCAGAGGAATTAAAACTTTGATTTCAAGTGAAGAGTTAGTGCCAATAGGAGCTCAAAGAGCGATCGGCCATAAAAAAGAAGGATTACCTATTGACTGTGATGGATTTTTCATGGTATATTTTAGATAATGGGAGTGGTGGCAAAAATAAAAAAATTGCCACCACTCCCATTATCTAATTGTACTTGATGAAAAGCTGAAAGTCAAGCATTTAACCCGAAAAAAAAATGGCTTTTTTTTTATTTCAATGAAGTAAAAATTCCTGACGATAGCAACAGCTAAGGCTAATCGATTGGGGATTGGGGATTGAAGAATTGGAGAATCAATCGATTTCAAGGGCAGATGAACGGAAACGAACGTAGATAGATTAGATTTAATAATTATCTGCGTTCATCTGTGTTTATCTGCCCCCATCTGCGGTTAAAGAACCAGAGGAATTAAAACTTTGATTTCAAGTGAAGAGTTAGTGCCAATAGGAGCTCAAAGAGCGATCGGCCATAAAAAAGAAGGATTACCTATTGACTGTGATGGATTTTTTATGGTATATTTTAGATAATGGGAATGCTGGCAAAAATAAAAAAATTGCCACCACTCCCATTATCTAATTGTACTTGATGAAAAGCTGAAAGTCAAGCATTTAACCCGAAAAAAAAATGGCTTTTTTTTTATTTCAATGAAGTAAAAATTCCTGACGATAGCAACAGCTAAGGCTAATCGATTGGGGATTGGGGATTGAAGAATTGGAGAATCAATCGATTTCAACGGCAGATGAACGAAAAGGAACGCAGATAGATTTGATTTAATCATGATCTGCGTTCATCTGTGTTGATCTGCCCCCATCTGCGGTGAAAAATCAACCACCAGCAACCGCCGGTACAATACTCACTTCATCACCATCTTTGAGAGCAGTTTCAGTACCTTCCAAAAACCGGATATCTTCACTGTTGACGTAGAAGTTCAAAAATCTGCGAGGTGCTCCTTGTTCATCGCACAGGCTTTTTTTGATGCCGGGACAATTTGTTTCGAGGGATTCAATCAGTTCGGAAATATTATCACCGCCGCATTCTATTGTGGCTTGATTGTTGGTGAATTTTTGCAGTGGTGTGGGAATTAAAACTTTAACAGTCATTTTTTTAGTCCTTAGTCAGTAGTCAGTAGTCAGTAGTCAGTAGTCAGTAGTCAGTAGTCAGTAGTCAGTAGTCCTTAGTCAGTAGTCCTTAGTCAGTAGTCCTTAGTCAGTAGTCCTTAGTCAGTAGTCCTTAGTCAGTAGTCCTTAGTCAGTAGTCAGTAGTCAGTAGTCAGTAGTCAGTAGTCAGTAGTCAACAGCTTAATAACGAATAACTAATGACTAATAACTAATAACTAATGACTGATGACTAATAACTATTAAACCGAAACTTGCTGCCATTCTAGGCGTTCAAGTGTCCGAGCACGTTCTAGGGCACGCTCGAAGGCTTCTAGTTTTGGTTCGAGGGTTATGGGTTCGCCGATGTAACCGGCAACTGCTTCTTGGGTTTTCAAGCCATTGCCGGTGATGTAGACGACGGTGGTTTCGTCGGGGTTGATCTTACCTGCTTCTACGAGTTTCTTCAAGACTGCGATCGTGGTGCCGCCTGCGGTTTCGGTGAAGATGCCTTCGGTTTCTGCTAGCAGTTTCATGCCTTCGATGATTTCGGTGTCGCTGACGGATTCGATGTTGCCGCCTGTTTTGCGGGCGACTTCGAGGGCGTACATACCGTCTGCTGGATTGCCGATCGCGATCGACTTAGCAATTGTATTTGGTTTGACTGGCTTCACGAAATCGCGGCCTTCGCGGAATGCTTGGGCGATGGGGGAACAGCCGTCAGCTTGGGCTCCGCTGAACCGGACTGGTTTGTCGTCTACTAAGCCGACTTCGACGAATTCTTGAAAGCCTTTGTAAATCTTTGTGAACAAAGAGCCGGAAGCGAGGGGGGCGACGATGTGGTCGGGCAATTGCCAGCCTAGCTGTTCGGCAACTTCGTAGCCGAGGGTTTTCGAGCCTTCGGAATAGTAGGGACGCAAGTTGATGTTGACAAATCCCCAGCCGTGTGTATTGGCTACTTCGCAACAGAGGCGGTTAACTTGGTCGTAGTTGCCGTGAACTGCCATGACAGTTGGATTGTAAATCAGGGTGCCGAGGACTTTGCCTGATTCTAAGTCGGAGGGGATGAAGACTACGCAGTCGAGTCCGGCGTGGGCTGCGATCGCCGCAGTAGAGTTAGCTAAATTGCCAGTGCTGGCACAGGATACTGTTGTGAAACCCAATTCTCTGGCTCTGCTGAGGGCAACTGACACCACTCTGTCTTTGAAACTGAGAGTGGGCATATTGACAGCATCATTTTTAATATAAAGATTTTTTAGACCCAGGCGGCGGGCTAGGCGGTGGGATTTTACTAGAGGAGTCATGCCGGTGCCGACATCGATCACGTTATCTGTAGCGACTGGCAGAAATGCCCGGTAACGCCAGATCGAGTTGGGCCCGGCTTGGATGGTTTGTCTGGTAACGGTGCGGCGGATCGCGTCGTAGTCATACTTGACCTCAAGCGGCCCGAAACAGCAATCGCAGACGTGTTTGGCTTGAAGTTCGTACTCTGCGCCGCATTCTTTGCACTTGAGGGCTGTGAAGGTAGCTGCTGTCGATTGGGTTCTGGTCGCCTGGGTCATAGCTAAACTCTCTAGTTTTGCGATGTTTTCTTAGTCTTGTGCAAGATTAGCACGGTCAATTTACCCCGTCAACCATACCCGATTTTTTTAGTCGGGATTGATTTTTCAGTTAAACAGTGGTGTATTTAACTTTGATATTTGGGCGGGCGGGACGCCCAACCCCTACTCCCCACAAGGATTTGACTTGTTTTCAGGATCGGGCTCTTAATCCAGATTGTCACGCCCGCACGCAAGCCCGATCGCACTCCAGGATGATTGGCCGACGAATTTGTTACAAAACTTAATATTTTGGTTTGGGGTTGACAATTTGGCAGTCGTGCGATCGAAAACAAGAAGTCATTAGTCAGTAGTCAGTAGTCAGTAGTCATTAGTCAGTAGTCAGTAGTCAGTAGTCATTAGTCAGTAGTCAGTAGTCATTAGTCCGTAGTCAGTAGTCAGTAGTCATTAGTCAGTAGTCA
This sequence comes from Microcoleus sp., assembly GCA_042408215.1. Lineage (GTDB taxonomy): Bacteria > Cyanobacteriota > Cyanobacteriia > Cyanobacteriales > Microcoleaceae > Microcoleus. The sequence goes on from JAYFMW010000008.1 coordinate 240,111, forward strand.
GTAGTCATTAGTCCGTAGTCAGTAGTCAGTAGTCATTAGTTTTGGTGATTTACGACCCATGCCCCATGCCCCATGCCCCATGCCCCATGCCCCATGCCCTACCCGCCGCTGACAGGGGGAATCAGTACAACTTCGTCGCCGTCTTGGAGGATGGTGTCGGGGGAGACGAATTCCAGGTTGAGCCCGAAGCGGGTGCGATCGCGCCACTGTTCTAATTGGGGATGTTGGGCGATCGCACGTTCTAGAACCTGGGACACTGGGGTGAGGAGTGGAAATTCCAATGTTTGTTCAGAAACACCGTAGGCTTCGCCGAAAGCGGCGAACAGTTTAACAGTGATGGTAATCAAAGAGTTAGACACAATAATTAAGAGTTAGGAACTTTAGCCAACGCTCAAATACACAATACAATTAATTGGGAATTAGACGCGCAGAGGCTTAAAATCTGGTTGTTAAGTGCAGTTGGGAAGTCCAGAAACTTTACCCAGCTTAGTAAGCCATTAGTTTGATCTAAGAATAATAGTGAAGTTCGCGCGATCGGGAGATATATGGCAAATAATGATTTTAAAGTGCTTCAAATTATTGAAGCTAAGGGCTGGTATGCCTTTGGAAGTACCAAGCAAAGCCAGCACATAGAGAGGTGGGTAAGACCTGTGGTGTGTTGGGTGTTAGTAGAAGATAAAAAAAAGCGGCGCATTGTGACTGCTACCGCTAGCTATCAGATCGAAATTGACGATAAAGAAGTCGAGTTTTTTGCCCACGAAAGCGAAATTCAAGATTTAGAGAGTCTCCCGAAGTCGGTTTCGGTATCAGAATTTCTCAAAACAGAAGATTGAGGGAGCGATAGAAAGACCTTGTTTAACAAGTTATTAATTATTCCTTAGTAATTCCTTAAACTTGCTATTGGATTTTAGTTGAATAAAAACGATGAAGCGGAATTGGGCATGGGGCCTGGGGCCTGGGGCATTAATCAGCCTCCTTCTTGCTTCTTCCTTCTTCTTTCTTGCTTCTTCTTTCTTGCTTCTTCCTTCTTGCTTCTTCCTTCTTGCTTCTTCCTTCTTCCTTCTAAAAAATAAAGAGGGCGGAAGATTGCAGGCAATGCCAACACGCTTCCGACCTTTGCTGAATAACAGGGTATGCATATGTTTTTATATTATGGCAGGCTGGTTTTCGCTCGATCAAGAGGGCTATTGCAATCACCCACTTTTGCTTTGAGGCTGTGTTTGCAAGGCTCCTAATATTTTAGACTGGAACTTTTAAATTTGAGATGGGGCATAGGGCATAGGGCATAGGGCATGGGGCATGGGGCATGGGGCATGGGGCATTGGGAATGAAGAAACTCAACAGTCAACAGTCAACAGTCAACAGTCAAATAACAAATAACAAATAACAAATAACAAATAACAAAGATGGGGCATAGGGCATAGGGCATAGGGCATAGGGCATGGGGCATGGGGCATGGACTCAAATCTCAAATCGGTTGACATCCGGGAAAAACCAAGTCAAGGGTAAGCAGAATGCTTACCCCACAAGAGTTTTTGGAGATGTCTAATCAGCTCGAACGCTGCAACCGCTTAGAGTTCAAACCGGACTAGCAACAGGTTCAGGCTTCTGAGAATGGCGCATCCGCCGCCCAGTCATCACCATCCGCACGCCGCCGGCAGGCCCTAAAGTGACCCCTCGACGCTTCGGTTGCACAGGTTTGTTCTCGGCCAATGCTAGGTCGAAATCCCGCAAAATATTTGCCAGCACCAGTTTCATCTCCAACTGCGCCAGAGCCATGCCGATGCAGCGACGGCTTCCCCCTCCAAAGGGCGCATACTCGTAAGGCGAGAATTGCCTCTCCAAAAACCGTTCTGGTTTAAATTGCAGGGGTTCTGGATACAAATCTTCGCGACGGTGGGTTAAATAAATCGAGCCGACCACAACTGTACCCGGTTCGAGTTGATATCCCATTAGTTCCACAGGCGACTTGACTACTCGCGGAAATGTCAGCATTGCTACCGGATAAATCCGCAGCGTCTCTTGACAAACTGCACTCAGGTATGGTAAGCGGAAAATCTCCATCGGGTCTGGATTTTCCCCCAAACTGTCCAATTCTTCCAGCAGTTTCTGGCGCACTGAGGGGAAACTGTGAATCCAGTAAAATGCCCAAGCTAGGGCTGTGGCTGTGGTTTCGTGACCGGCAAACAGCAGCGTCATCAACTCGTCGCGCAATTCTTCATCAGTCATCGGTTGCCCGTTTTCGTCGCGGGCGGCCATCATTAAGCTGAGAATGTCGGTGCGGTTGGCGTCTGGTTGCTCTTTCCGTTCGGCAATTTCGGCGTAAATCAGTTCGTCAATTTTTCGCTGTCGCTGTTTCATGCGTCCCCAAGGACTCCAGGGCCCCCAATCTTGCTGCATCCAGCCGAAAAATAGCATACTCGATCGCAGGGGAGAACCAGTCAAATCGACAAGTGAAGCAAGTAGGGGTCTGAGTTCTTGGAATCGCGGGCCGTCATCCAAGCCGAACACAGCGTGCAAAATGACACGCATGGTGACTTCTTGCATGGCGGTGCGGGCGAAAAAAGGTCGATCGACCGACCATTTGCTGGCAACATCTAAAGCAATATCGCAAATTTGCTGGCCGTAGTTCCGCATCCGTTCCCCATGAAAGGGGGGCATCAATAATTGGCGCTCCCGTTTGTGCCTCTCGCCGGAGAGGAGCATCATGGATTGTTCTCCCAGCACGGGTTTTAGGATGCTGTTCAGGTGGCCGGGAGCTTCAAAAGCGCTGCTGTTGAGCATTTCCTGCACCGCTTGCGGGTGGTCGATCATCACCAATGGTTCGATGTTGCCCCATTGAGTTGTGAAAATGTCACCGTATTGATTAGCACATTTATCCATGTATGTCAACGGATCGGCGATCCATTGAATTAGCTGCACAAATGGCAGAGTTTTGGGGCCGTTAGGTAGTGTCATCTGTCTTCCTAGTATCATCTCCCAGCCCCCCTTTTTTTAAAGGGAAGTGGGTAAGTCCCATCTCCAATAATTTTAATCGCTTATTCTCGAAGGGTGTTCAAAATGTTCTCTCCAAGCTCTGTAAAACGAACTGTTTTAATTGGCCAAGGAGAAAGCAGATTTTTGTGCAGCACCTCTACTGGCGTGCTGGTGACGGTATACCAAAACCCTCAAGGTGCGATCGAGCCTTGGATTGAGTGGGCTTCGGATTACTTTGCTAGTTCTGGCTACGATCCTCTAACCCGCTGTCAACAAGTGACTCAGCGCCTGGATAATTATAACCGCAACCAACAGCTAAATTATGTCACTGTCGGTATGGTAAATAATCAGAAAGTGATTTGCACGACTAGCCGCGTGAATGGGCCTTGCGAAGGTTTGATCTACACACTGCGCCGCGATCGAGATCCGATTCCTGCACTTAGCAGTTTCTTTGTTTGGCTGGCGAATCAAAAGGCCTTGCCTTCTCTTTCTGAAAGCGGTACTATACCTTATATAGATGTCCGGGAACGGCTGGAACGATTTGAGATTTGAGATTTGAGATTTGAGATTAATTAGTAATGGGTAAACCCAGAAGCCCGACTTCGCAGAAGTTGTCGGGGATCTAAAAGAACTACTTATCAGCTTAAAATTTGAGATATTTCACTTATTTATCATTTACATAACAGAAGTGATGATTTTTTGGAACACGGAAGTTATAAAATTACTCTTACATCGATCGAATTGAAATTTTTTAGGTATCAAGCATGACAGCAACTACCCCGAAGGCAACGTCAACAACGCCCGCTTTTTGCGAAGGCATTCAATATTTTTCCGAGACAGTACCTGGTTTTGAGACTTACGGGAAAGCACCTGCGATCGCAAGCGGAAGCAAATCGATCGCCGATCCAGCCGATCCCGCAGCCGTCTTTCAAACAATGCTCGCAGCAGACGCCCTGCGCTACCTGACACTGCAAGTAACAGCCAGCAAGGCCTCTGGACATCCGGGGGGATTTGCTAGCCAAGCCGAGGCTTACGCAGCCTTGGTGATGCTAGGACACAAGAATATTGTCACCGAAGTCGGGCATCACGCCCCCGGCTTTTATAGTGCCATGTTTCTCGATCGCTCTTTAGAAGACATGGGAATTGTCAACGTACAGCAAGTGCGCGACAAATTCCGAGAAAAAGACGGTTTATTAGGACATCTTTCCGGCTTCATTCCAGGTCTTTTAGCACCAGCCGGCCCCCTCGGACAAGGGCAGCATTTTGCCATGTCAGGAGCACTTTTGCACCGCGACAAACTGTTTGCTTTCACAATGGGCGACGGCGGCATGGGCGAACCCTATCCGATGAGCAGCATGGGACATTTTCACACTGCTTATCCGAGCGTTACCAACTTTTTACCAGTGTTAGTTTGGAACGGATATTCTCAGGAACATCATAGCATGGTTTCGACTAAAACCAATGCAGAAATGATTGCTTATTGGCAAGGAAATGGTTTTGAAGAAATCATCTTAATTGACGCTAAGGAATTTGACGATCAAAATCAAGCTGGAGATTATGTTGACAGCACTGCTTTTTCACTCGAACAGCGGATGGCGTTTACCAAAGCTGTTTTGCAAGGGGTTGACAAAGCAGCAAAATCTGCTCTCGGCGGCAAATTAACTGTGTTTATCATCAAACAGTTGAAAGGTGCCGGCGTGCACGCGCGCGGAGCAAAATCGCACAATCTTTATCCCAAAGATACGCTGGATGCACCACACATTGTCAGTGCTTTAAAAGAGCGTGCTTTGACTGTGGAAGCTTGGCAATTGGTGCGGACAAATGCTGAACGTGCGGGCGGCGGGCCGGCAGCAAAAACAGTGGTAACAGAGTTTGAATTGCCGCTGGCAGATTTAGGCGAATTGCCTTTAGAGGAATTTGCAGTTGGTGGTGAAGCGAAGGTTTCGACAACAGCAATGGGACGTTTGGTAGGAAAAGTCGGTGAGCGCGATCGGACTTTTATTGTTACCAATGCTGACGGTAATGAAGCATCGGGAATTGCCAACATCAACCAAGCCCTGAAAATCATTCACCCTACCACAGATGACCTGTACAATCAAGGGCCAAACGGACAAGTTTACGAACCTTTGAGTGAAGATGCTTGTGCAGGTTTAGCCGTAGGTTTGTCGCTATTCGGCGCGCGGAGTTTGTGGTGTTCCTACGAATCTTTTGCGATTAATGGTTTACCAATTTGGCAAACAGTCACCCAAGCAATGGCAGAATTGCGGCGTGCAACTCCAGCTACTGTCACCTTATTTACTGCGGGTGCTTTAGAGCAAGGCCGCAATGGTTGGACGCACCAACGCCCGGAAATTGAGGCTTATTTTGCGGCGATGATGCGTAACGGAAATGTGTTTCCTTTGTTTCCACCGGATGCTAACAGTATTCAAGCTTGTTACGATTGGGCTTTGACTGCTAAGAATAAGGGAATTGTGATTACTGCGAGCAAGTCGCCGCTACCAATTCGGACTACTTTTGCACAGACTCGCCAAGGTTTGGAAGATGGTGCTATTGTGTTGCATGAAATCGATCCTCCCCAAACCCCTCTTAATCAAGGGGGGAGTAAGAAAGTTGTATTTGCTGTAATTGGCGATATGACGTTAATACCTGTGTTTGAAGCGGCCGCATTTTTGGAAACAGAAGGAATTGGAGTGCGGATTGTTTCTATTATCAATCCTCGGCGTTTGTATCGTCCTAGTGATGTTGCTTGGGATACTTGTTCCGACGCTGACGGCGGCTTTTTGAGCGATGACAAATTTGCCGAATTGTTTGGTGGAGATGCCTTAATTGGCGTGACAGGCGGTGCTTCTGGGATGTTGGAACCGGTGATGCTACGGAGCAATTGTCGGCGGGATACTTTCGCTTGGAAGCGGGGGGAAACTACTGCTAGTGCTGGTCAATTGATGGCGTTTAATGGGTTGACTGCTGAGGCTTTGACTAAAAGGGCGATCGAGTTAGTTCATTAGACCTTTCCAATAATTCTTGTGGAACAGGCATCCTGCCTGTTCAAGACTGGCAATTCTTGCGATGTTTATTAAGAAATCAGGACACGGCAGTGCCCATTGGTGTCAACTTAACGTCAAACCAAGTCAGAGACTGCTGTTTGACTATTAAGCCTAGATCCCCCCGCATTCTTGCCCCCTACTCCCCCTTAAGAAGGGGGGGACAAGATTCTTCTCAAAGTCCCCCTTCTTAAGGGGGATTTAGGGGGATCTGGACTCAGGTAAAAACGAGATTTATCAAGGCTTTCAGGCTTAAGTTGACACCTATGGGCAGTGCCGTGTCCCTACAATTGATAGCGGTAGGGAAACGGCAGTGCCGTGTCCTCTATATCATTCCGGCGCAGCCGGAATTGATATAATATTTAAAATAGGATGGTGATACCTATGACAGCACAACTTTTAAAAGAAACAGTTACCCTTGCCGAACAGCGATTACTTCTACCCGGTTATTATAGTTGGGAGCAATTTGAGGCGATCGAATCTTTGATGGCAGACTCTTCGGGTTTGCGGATAACTTATCTTGATGGGTGGATTGAGTTTATGACATTGGGTGAAGCGCATGAAAGCTTTAAAAAAGCGATCGCTATATTGCTGGAAGCATACTTTTGTGAGTTCGGAATTACATTCTTTCCTGTAGGTAGTGCTACTCGCAGGGATAAAACCAAAGATGTTTCATTTGAACCTGATGAGTCTTATTATATAGGTGAAAAGAAAGAGCATCCCGATTTAGCAATAGAAGTGACGATGACTAGCGGGAGTACAAATAAACTAGCTAAGTATTTGCGACTTCGCATCCCTGAAGTCTGGTTTTGGGAAAATAATCGGCTTGATGTTTATGGGCTGCGCGAGGATAATTATGAGCAAGTTTCAAGAAGTGAGTTGTTGCCGGAATTGGATTTAGAATTGCTGGTGCGTTGCGTTTTAATGCCTTCAATAATTGAGGCTAGACAGGAGTTTATTAAGGGGATTCGGCCGCAGTAATTTGGTTAATTAATCAGAGTTACGCAAGAAATCGTTTGATATGGTATAATCTACATGGTTAAAGACTGACTTTTTGTCAGGCGCAACGGAACACAGTAGAATGGCTAAGTATCCCTATTCTACAAAAATGGTTATACATAACAACATTTAATACACATTGAACTATGTCCCTGCAAGATGAGATTGACAAAACAAGGCAAGAAATTAGGACTGATGGCTACTCAATGTCTATTGGAGAGTGGATCAGCCTTTATGAGAAGAGTGAGATTGATATTCATCCAGATTTTCAGAGATTTTTTCGTTGGTCCGATCATCAAAAATCAACCTTCATAGAATCAATCTTGCTAGGTATACCTATTCCACCAATTTTTGTTAGCCAAAGAGATGATGGTGTTTGGGATGTTGTAGATGGTGTTCAGAGACTATCAACAATATATGAATTTGTCGGTCTTTTGAAAAAAGATGAATCAGAAAAAGATGAATCAGAAAACAATGCACATCCAGTAGCTCTACAAAAAACTACATATTTAGCTTCTTTAGAAGGTAAAAAATGGGACGATCCAAATGACAAAGATAATTCTTTCACTCAAACACAACGTTTATTGATTAAGCGCTCAAAAATTGCTGTCAATATTGTTGAGAAAGAAAGCGACAAAATGATTAAATATGAGCTCTTTCAGCGACTGAATACAGGAGGTTCAGTTGCTACACCTCAAGAAGTGAGAAATTGCATTCTTTTGATGTTGAATAAAGATTTATATCAATTGATGCGTTCACTTGCCGATTATGAATCATTCAAAAAATGCACGGCTTTAAGCGATAGACTCTATGAAGAAAAGTATGATATGGAGTTAGTATTGCGTTTCATACTTCTCTTCGATCAAAATAAGAGCAGCCTTCAAAAGTTGGGTGGTGATGTTCACGTTTTCCTAACAGAAAAAATGCGTGAAATGGCTGTCAATAAAGAATTAGATTATCACCATATAGAAACCGCATTCAAAACAACATTCGATCTTCTTAATGAAACTACAGGTGATGATAGTTTCAAGAGATATAAATCTGAACAAGACAGGTTCCTTGGTGGTTTTCTATTATCGGCATATGAAGTGGTAGCATTGGGAATCGGATATAACTATAAAAATCTACCTCAAACAAACCAGATATCTGATAAAATAAAAGGTATTTGGTCACATCCAACTTATCAAAAATGGTCGGGTGCCGGCGTGAATGCTGCAAGACGTTTACCTTACCTGATTCCGCTTGGTAGAGAAGTATTTTCACCCTAATGAGTATCCGAACTGCTGAACAATTAAGTGATAAGCTTTCAACTGATCTTGCTTGGCGAAAGAAGGAACTTTCGGAACTCAAATCCTTGGTAGAAGCGAGAAATGTTTCTCCTCAAAGGCATAGTGCGTTGATTCGGAGTGGAATATGTATTCTCTATGCTCATTGGGAAGGTTTTGTCAAATTAGCATCAAATAGTTACCTAGAGTATGTTGCTATGCAAAAGCTTCGCTACGATCAGCTTAGTAGCAATTTTCTAGCTCTGGCAATGAAGACAAAATTGAATGAGGCGAGAGACACAAATAAACCATCATTATATATACCTGTTTGTGATTTCTTCCTTTCTAACTTAAATACTAAATGCTCTTTGCCATACAAAGACAAAGATGCAATTTCTACTGCATCCAATCTGTCTTCTGACATTTTGAAGGAAATAACTTGTACTCTGGGAATAGACTTTTCGGTTTACTCTACTAAGTCCGTGTTAATCGATATTAAGCTTTTGAAAACAAGAAACGAAATTGCACATGGTAACTATTTGACGGTTGACAGAGAAGAGTATATAGAGTTACACGCAGAAATTATGGGAATGCTTGATGTATTCCGTAATCAGATAGAAAATGCTGCTGTTAATAAGGATTTTATGCGGAATTCACCTTAGACGGGCGATCGCAACTCGTGCAATTATCGCAGTGTTTGGTATTTGCTGCGAAGGGCGATCGCTCTTGATTTTGGTGGGGCGACAGCTACCAATGTTTACTTGATGTTTTATCCTAAACCCGATCTTGCCAAAGCACTCTCAGGTAAGCTAGAATTGCAGGAAGTTTCTGGAGTCTGACATGGAAACAACGTTAAATATTGAATATCTTACGAACAAAGACGGAGATGTAAGCGCTGTGGTGATTCCTATTGAGCTATGGCGACAACTACTACTACCTAATGAAGAAGTTTCTGTCGATAAACTCGCGGGTGCGGTAGAAGATTATTGCATGAACAAAGCAATGGATGAAGCTGTTAATACTCCCTTGCTAAATCGCTCGGAAGCCTTAGCTTATCTTGAGGAATAATTATCTTGGAAGTTCAATACCGTCAGGCTTTTCTAAAAGACTTGAAACAACTGAAGAGTTCGACATCATACCAAACAATCAGCGCACTGTTTGGTATTTGCTGCGAAGGGCGATCGATCCACTGAAGGGATTTACCCCACACTCAGTAATTCATCAAGCTTGTTCTTTAGTTCGGGCGATGCTATTAGTGGTCTATAAACTTCACCTTCATAGGGCTTCCAAACATATCCAAGACTGAACGGTCGAAAAAGCGAAGACGATCCAATCGCTTGCCAAACAGCTTCAGCTAAAACCAATCCTGGAAAAACCAAGGCCGATTCTTCAATCAATTCGCTATAGGTTCTAAACTCGTCTACTTCCATACCCACTAAAGCATACCGAAACGGCGGAGCAAACCGCAAACTCTGATACAGAAAGATACCTATTTCTGTCATTAAATAAGCACTTTCTGGAGTGTCTATCCCAATCTCACTGATGCCACTTGGACAAACTCGGCACCACCAATTTTCTTCTATATCCTGAAAAATTTCTGCCCGACATTGGGAATGTCTACCGTTTGAGATCGTCCAGGAAATTTGATTGAAATATTGAGCAAATTGCTCTGCTTCAGATTGCTTTGTCCCACATTCAGCCGATAAGCTAAACACCCATGCCATTGCTGTTCTCCCCTTGACTAAATTAAACTATCAAACTTTCTCCCATTCGCTTTGTGTCTGGGCGAGGGCTGTTTCATATTTGTCTAAAAGCATTGTAGCGCTTGGCAAAATACTGACATGAGTTGGACTATCTTGTACAGCTTCAATATCTCCGACGATCTTGCTGTCGTCAATCTGCCAAAGAGGATCTTTTCCTGTGCCGCCAAATTTTGGGGGTTTGCGAAATGGTGGCAAGCCTTCGATAGATAGGGATACGGACATTCCTTTTGTGTTTCTTATGGCTACAGTGACAGACTCCTCTGAAGACTTGCGCTCTGTTTCTGGCCGTAAATAACCTTGTTCATCCAACCATTCTTTGGGCACTTGCTCAACATCAATGTCAATAGCGGGTCTGACTCCCAGTAGCCTCGCATTGCGTCCGATTTTGGGTTTACCGTTTTCTTCTGCCATGCCTCGATAATAGAGTCTTGTCATGAGCGTTTCATCAGCCTAACACGATCGCCAGACTAATTATAAGGTAATTGCTGCATTGGTTTCACGCGATCGATCTTGATGCGCGATCGGGCGATCGCGTGAGGTGAGAAACCGGGTTTCTGAACAAAATCTCGGCGGCGATGCTTTAGTTATCTGAGAAACCCGGTTTCTGGCGATCGCGTGGGGGTGAAAAACCGGGTTTCTAAATAAAATCTCGGCGGCGATGCCTGAGTTATCTGAGAAACCAGGTTTCTGAACATTGACGCTTGAGTTAAACTGTGATATAATGAATAAAGTAACTATGAAATGGCAATGGCTACACTTCAGATTCAAAATCTACCCGATGAATTATACACTCGTATTCAATGTCTTGCCTCTGAAAAAAATTTTACTCTCAATGAGGCAGTAATTCATCTATTGAAGCAATCGTTTGAGTCCGACAAGGTGATGATAGATCGGGCGCAAGAAAGCCAACTAACGTCAGCAATCCTACAAAGGATTCGCAGTCGTCCCAGAGTTAACCCAAGGGATTTTGGATTAACAGATAGCACTGTTTTGATTCGAGAGGATCGCAACAGATGACTGTTCCGCTGGTAATGCGTACTGGATACAAATATTTGTATTAAGCAGTTTATCGTCGATCCTTTGACTCCTAAAGTTAATCAATTATTCGATTGTCTTGACGATCCGGCTGTTGAGTTTTTTGTGCCAGATCTGTTTTATATTGAGTGTGCTAATGTTCTTTGGAAGTATGTTCGAGCTAAACTCTACACTGCCGAACAAGTTCAGGCCGATCTAAGTGACTTAAAAGCTTTACGATTTCAAGTTACTTCAACCAAAGAGCTAATGAATAAAGCTGTTCAAATTGGATTGGACTATGGTATCACAGCTTATGATGGCTGCTATGTGGCACTGTCAAAGCAAGTTACGGCACCGTTGCTAACATTGGATGAACGGTTAGTGAATTCTTTGACAGGTAGTGAGTTTGATGTGCAATTGTTTACAAATTTTACAGTGCCGTCTTTATCTACCTAATAATTAGGATCGACTAAAAGATATGAGGCGATTTAATGTTTTTAGATGGTTAGAAATAGGCGATCGCACTTTTTTTGGTGAGGCGATCGCGTGGGGGTGAGAAACCGGGTCTCTGAACAAAATCTCGGCGGCGATGCTTGAGTTATCTGAGAAACCAGGTTTCTTAAGTTGCGATCGCACTGAAGCTCAAGGAGCGCCACTTCGTCCGCTACAATAAAGTCTTAGATGCTTTTATTGCAAATTCTTTTTCTCCTCCAATTCATTTAGTATATTTATCAATTTAGCCATGTCAGGACTAAGTGTATCTAACTGAGAAGCTAATTCTTTTTTTTCACCACTACTAAGTTTTTGGTTCTCCAAAGATTTTTTTAAACCATTCCTGTAGCTTTCCAAATAGCCATCAATTTGCCCAAAATATTGATTGATCGCCTCTTTAATATCTTTGTTGATAAAAGCATCAACCGCTCTTTCTATTGACTGCCGATTGTCTTCCATTTTTGTGCTGAATTGAGTCTCAAACTTTGACCTTGAGACTGTGTAGGTTTCATCAGTCCACCAAACCTTGTCGCTAAAGAAGAATTGGCCAGTTTTCTTAAGGAATGAATTTTTCTTAGATTCGTAATCAAATGAGATATAACGAGACGTGCTGATCGCTGATACTTTAATATCTAACCGCAAGGGAGATAAATCAACGCTAAAAGCCTTCTCAATATCGTATTTAATTTTCCTGACAAGGGGTTCTGTGTTTTCCTCTAAGAAACGACGGATATCACCCATCGTATAATCTACTTGCTTGCTAATTGCTGAAAGTGCAGAATCTATAGCATTCTCTATCTTCCGTTCAGCAATTTTCTCAATCTTAACCTTCCAACTCTTGAACTCATCTTTACTCATCTCGTCGGTATAAGCCGTAGCACTATCTGAGAAGATTTGCTTAATCTCGCCAGGAAGCTCCTTATCTCGAAAAGCAGTAGAAAGAGTTAACTGTGCATCTCTTCGCAATTTATCCGTGTAAGTAGTTACTTTGTTAAGGCTGCTTCTTTGTTCCTCGAAATTTTCGAGTTGGGTTTGAAGCGAACTTATCATAAGGCTTAAGTCGTTTGCTTCTTGATCAAGTCCACTACGCTGTAACTTAATTTGATCGGATATGTGGGAAAGCTTGCTTCGGCATACCTTAAGTGCTGAATTTATACTGAGTCCCAACGCATTAGGTATCAAACCTTCAATAACTGGCTCTAAAAACTTACTGAAATTAGAATCTTCCCACAAATCGTCAGCTACTTGTTTTGCTGATTCAATATTCGCTCTTTCTAATTGACGCTCAGTTGCTTTGCCAGCGCCAGATTGAGCTTCAAAAAGCGGACGCATAATATCTTTAGTCAGCCCTTGCTTATTTCGCTGATACTCTTTGTAAAATTCTCTCGCAGCTAAGGCATATAAGCCTGATACGGGAAATACCTGTTTCTCTGCATTAAAATCAGTACCCTCAAACTTCTTGCCTATATCTTTCTTAATTTCGGCTTCATTTTGTTCCCCTCCTTTCCTTGCATCATATTTGTTGCACAAGACATAGATATTTTCTGCACCTCTATTAGCTACCATTTTCCTTACTGCGTTAAGCGTCTCGATAGCTGCTGCATTGTTAGGCACTGTGTAGTCAACAATTGTTAGTACCAAGGAGCTTTGCTCCAATTGTCTAGACATTACATCATAAAGAATTTTCTTCAACATTTGTTGAATTTTCTCATTAGAACTACCTTCATCTGCGCCAGGAGTATCTATCAGTACAAGTTTGCCGATGGAGTCGGATCTAGGAATGTTAGAGAAGGGAATAAAAGGCGCTGTTATTCTTGGATATTCACGTAGGGAAAGAATATCATCTACCTCAACTTCCATCAAGAGACACATTCGGACTATATGATTTATTCCGGTAAGAAATCGGGAAATACTATCTGTACCATTCACTTTGGTCGGAAGAGTATCCCATTTACCAGCTTGGATATCATTAGCCAACCCTAAAAGATAACTATACTCTTGAAGCTCATTTTCTACTTGCTTACTACCTTTACGAGTAATTTGTTTTTTGAGATTTAAAGTCAACTTCTCCAATATTTTTTTGGCATCATTAGGCAATAAAAGAGAGGGATTATCCACACCTACAACAAGTTCAATTTCGGTGGGTAAACTTGTCATTCCCTTATTATGTGATGGTAGTAACTTCATCCCACTAATAGCATTGATAACTGTGGATTTTCCTGCTTTCATGGGGGCAATAATAGAAATTGATAGCTCTGCCTTTGTTACCTTTCTGACTTCGTTATCAATAATGTCTTTTTCCTTAGTATAGCCGCCCTTCAGTACGGACTCAACTTTAGCTATCAACAAACTGCTTTTTTGTAAAATGTCAAGAGTTTCATGTTGCAAATGAGTAATCTTAGATTGTTGATTCTTAGCGTCTTTCATAATTCCACCCTTTTTTTGCTCTGCTATTTCTCCCATTTTCTTTGGAAATCAAAGCTTTGCCAACTCAAAAATGTTCAGTTTTGTTAGTAATTTTGTGAGCTACTCCAACTCACCCTATGTGAAAAATGTTGGCAAATGCCAGAAAATGTTGGAAAATGTTAGGTATAATACGAAAAATCCCAACATCCACGATGCTGCATGAATCTTAAGGAAGTGTTAAAAATGGCTGACGAGATGGTCTTTGCCAAAACGGGTCAGCACCTCGATAACTTACAAGAAGCAATTCTGCGAGGAACCATGCAAGGTGAGAAATATACCAAAATTGCCGAGGAGATTCACTGTAACGAGAGTTATGTTAGGGATGTTGGCTCAAAGTTATGGCCGATACTCTCAGAAGAATTGGGAGAAAAAGTTACTAAATCGAATTTTAGATCAGCCATGCAGAGGTGGCAAATTTCTCATGTTACAAACTTTGCACAAGACGTTGTAGCCATCAGTAGTTTTAACACCTGTGGACAAGCCAGACACCCACCAGAACTATCAAAATCACATCCACCAAATCAGGAAACATCTAACTCAAAAGAACCTGAAACCCTACATCAAGATTTAAGTGAAATGCCGGATTTGGGTGATTTCTTCGATCGCACCCCCCAACTCCAAACCCTCACAACCTGGATTCTACAACAAAACAGCCGCCTCATCACCCTCACTGGCATCAGCGGAATCGGCAAAACAACCCTAGCAGTACAACTCGTACAACAAATCAAAGACGAGTTTGAGTACACAGTTTGGTGCACACTAGACGAATTCCCCACCATAGATAAATTCCAATCTAACCTAATACAGCTTTTTTCCAATTCCGAAAAACAAGATTTATCCCCAACAAACCAGAAACGCTTACCGCTGATTAAGTATTTGCAAAACCATCGATGTTTAATAGTTTTAGATGACGTTCACCACCTTTTCTGTAGCGGCGAATCGGCAGGAAAATACAAACCAGAATGCGAAGAATATCGCTCTTTATTCAAACAAATAGAAAAATTATCCCATCAAAGTTGCTTGCTGCTAATCGGTTGGGAACAACCCAGAGAAGTGACTCAAGTTAAAAGCCAAAATACTGCCATTCGTAGCTTACAACTCAAAGGTTTAGACATAGCAGCCGCCGGGGAAATACTGAGAGATCATGGGTTAGCAGAAATCGACAACAGCGAAGCACTCATTCATCGCTACCAAGGTAATCCCCTATGGTTAAAAAGCGTGGCGACTCTGATCCAAGACTTGGGTGGAGGCGTGACAGAGTTATTACCAAATGATACCATATTGTTGCCGGAAGATTTGAAAGATGTTTTACAGCAGCAGTTCGATCGCCTATCGGAACTAGAAAAACAAGTAATCTCCTTGTTGGCGAGGGAAAGCCAGCCAGTCGATCGGGCAAAATTACTTGAAAATGATACAATTCCGCTACCAGATTTGGCAAATGCGCTGCAATCTCTATCGCGGCGCTGCTTGATAGAACAACAAGGAAGTAGTTACACTGTGCCGCCTGTGTTGAAGCAGTATATCAAAACTAGATTATCCCACTTAACAAACATCGACAATGAATAAACTTTTCAAACAACACCGCTTGTCAACTCTTGTTTCATCAAATTCGGCAACAATGCCAAAACATCCAAATACCACCACCAACGCTGAGGTGTAATCTCCTCAAATTTGCGCTTCTGGGTTAAATCCACAAATCTCGACAACTCCTCATAAAACTCCCTTGCTTGTTCAACTAACCGTCGATCGGCATTTGCCAATAAACCCTTCTCTTCCTCACTCAGTTGAGATTCAACTTTTGCCAACTCATCTCTAAGTTGCAACATTTCTAAATGTTCAGCCCCACTCACATCAGGAAATTCAACCATTACACAATAGTTTTTTACCAAAATATTCATAACAAATCCTTAATTAAACCTACATAAATAAACATTGAATTAGCCAGGTAGCTTTCCGGTTCCTTTGGAGGAAAAGCCGTTTCTAAAACTCCATCCAAGCCCATCATTACCAGCCATATGGTGTTATTTACACTGCTGGTAACTGTCGGATAAAACGTTTTTCCGTAGACGTACATATAAACTTTAGCGTCAGCATCCCTAACAATAAAACTGATAACTCCATTATATTCTTCAAGGGTCGCGTCCGGCTCTAAATGGCCTAAATTAATCCTTTTGAGTAAATGAGACATTGCTTTTCCAGGTTTCCAGAGAATTCCGTCTCTCACCCGCTCAATTGCCTGCACAACCTCTAATTGCCTACCTTCATCAAAAATCAACTTTAACCTTATACCAATTTAATGGGTCGTTGCATATATCTCGATCCCCCTAAATCCCCCTTAAGAAGGGGGACTTTGAGAAGAATCTTGTCCCCCCCTTATTAAGGGGGGCTAGGGGGGATCGGATTCTATGCAGCCTCATAAAAAATTGGTATTACCTGAGAAAAACTGAACTGCAAACAAACATATCATAACCTATTGGGCATTCCCAAACAAATTACAAAACCTAAGTTCGATCGCCTATCGGAACTAGAAAAACAAGTAATCTCCTTGTTGGCGAAAGAAAGCCAGCCAGTCGATCGCACAAAATTACTTGAAAATGACATAATTCCGGTGTCAGATTTGGCAAATGCGCTGCAATCTCTATCGCGGCGTTGCTTGATCGAAAAACAAGGAAGTAGTTACACTGTGCCGCCTGTGTTGAAGCAATATGCGATCGCCCATGCAGTGTAGATACAACAATTGCTTGCATTCTCGCGCTTCACCCAAATTACTAGGAGTGGCAATGGGCGATCGGGTAAATGGGGCGATCGGTTCGATAGAATGATCGGTAGTCGCAATTCCATTGTTTGCCATGACGCTAAAAGAATTAGAGCCTCAACTGCTGGCACTCTCTGACGACGAAAAAGCTCAAGTCGTTCAACTCCTATCCCAAGGTAAAATCACTGCTTGGCGCGGGATTGAAAAAACCCCTGGTGTTTGTGGCGGCTCGGCCTGCATTGCTGGAACTCGCATCACCGTTTGGGGACTTGTAGAAGCTCGTCGCATTGGCTATAGCGAAGCCGATTTACTCACAAGCTATCTATCCCTCTCTGCTACTGATATTGCCCACGCTTGGGCATACGCCGAAGCATTCTCCGATGAAATTGAAACAGAAATTAGGGAAAATGATCAAGTGATGGACGAGGATTTGTAACGCATGGCACGTCTCTATGCCGATGAGCAATACCCCTATCCTGTTGTAGAATTACTGCGAGCTTTAGGACAGGATGTTTTGACTGTCCAAGAAGCAGGCAGAGCGAATCAGAAAATTCCTGACCCGGATGTTTTAGCTTTTGCTAGTAGCGAAAAACGTGCCGTCATTACCGAAAACCGTAAAGATTTCTTTCGGCTGCACCGCATACAGCCCCTTCATGCTGGCATTATCGCTTGTACGAACGATCGCAATTGGGAAGCGCTGGCTAACCGAATTCACACTGCGATCGCAGCTGCAGAACCTTTAGAAGGTAAACTGATTCGTGTTGTGCGCCCGGGTGTGTCACCGTAGTACGATCGAGCTTCTACATCAAACTCCTAGATACATAAACTCGCACAAACAAAAACCGGGCAACTCAAAAGCTACCCGGAAATCCCAACTTTAGACTTCAGGACAAGGCAATGCCCTGTCCCTACCTCTGCTTAAAATTCTTAAACAGCTACAGCCTTCTTAGGAGCGCTCAATTCGCCCTTAGCATACTTAGCTGCAAAATCATCCAAAGACATTTGCTTGATTTTTGTACCGTGGCCAGCAGCAGCCAAAAGATTGATAGCGATCGCTACAAACTTTTTGCATATACTTGATCGATGGCTTCAAGAAGTGACGAGGATCAAACTCGTCAGGCTTCGCAAACAAAGCTTGACGTACCGCAGCGGTAATCGCCAAACGGTTGTCAGTATCGATATTGATTTTGCGAACGCCACACTTAATGCCCTTTTGGATTTCTTCCACAGGTACGCCGTAGGTTTCGCGGATTTTGCCACCGTTGCTGTTGATGATTTCCAGCAACTCTTGGGGCACAGAAGAAGAACCGTGCATTACCAAGTGAGTATTCGGCAAGCGGCGGTGAATTTCTTCAATGCGGCTGATTGCCAAAATTTCGCCAGTCGGCTTGCGAGTGAACTTGTAAGCGCCGTGAGAAGTGCCGATCGCCACTGCTAGAGCATCTACGCCAGTTTGCTCAACAAAATCAACAGCTTGTTCAGGATCTGTCAACAATTGATCGTGAGACAAAGCACCTTCAAAGCCGTGGCCATCTTCTGCTTCGCCCATTCCTGTTTCCAGAGAACCCAAGCAACCCAATTCGCCTTCGACGCTAACGCCGATCGAATGAGCAACATTCACCACATCGCGAGTAACTTGGACATTGTACTCGTAGCTAGCAGGAGTTTTAGCATCTCCTTCCAGAGAACCGTCCATCATGACGCTGGTGAAACCTTGGCGCATGGCGGAATAGCAAGTACCAGGGGCATTACCGTGGTCTTGGTGCATGGAAATGGGGATGTGAGGATAGGTTTCAACTGCCGCCAAAATCAAGTGGCGCAGGAAATTTTCCCCAGCGTAGGTGCGAGCGCCGCGAGAAGCTTGCAAGATCACGGGGCTGTTGGTTTCATCAGCAGCGCGCATGATCGCTTGGATTTGCTCCATGTTATTGACGTTGTAAGCCGGTAGGCCGTAACCATTTTCAGCCGCGTGGTCGAGCAGCAGTCTCATAGGTACAAGCGCCATAGATATTCCTCCTAATTATTTGTGGTTTCTGGGCAGTGAATTTTGGACAAGTTCAATTCTTACGACAATATTAAGACAATTTGCCACCGATCGCGCACTATCTTTCCAGATTTGTAATTTTGAAACCCAAAATTTTGAGCTTTGAACTCGGAGCCTTCGACTCAAAATTCAGGGCAGGCACGGGGGCACTGCCCCTACAAATTTTTTATGGGTCGCCCGGGATTTGAACCCGAGACCAATCGGTTAAAAGCCGAATGCTCTACCGCTGAGCTAGCGACCCGCTCAAACTTTCGTTCTCGCACACTGTTTTTAACATTAGCACCCATCTCTAAAAATAGCAAGTCTTTTTCAAAAAAAAGTTGCCGTCATGCGAACCAGCATCTCGCAACTCGCGCCTGGGGGTAAATAAATCAGGTGTGCGCCTGTGTTTAGGGCATTCCGAGGGGCAGTCCAAGGTTCCAGACAGTAAAAATCCTTGCCCTTTAGCGTCCAGAAAACCAACCTCGCATAGCTGGAGTTGTAACTGAGGGTGAGGCGCAAGTCCCGCGCCGAGTCAGTGACAGTAGCAGCCAGACCGGTCAGCTCATCAAAAGAAACATCAATTTCATCCAGCGTCGGGTCAAAAACCCCTGTGAAGTAATCCTTGGAGTGAGTGTTGTGATCTCTGTACTGCATCCCAGGAATCTCAAAGCGCAGCTTGGTCTTGTCGGGAGCTAGAAAGTAAGGGTGTAAGCCGCTAGAAAAGGGCATAGGCTCCGCAGAAAGATTCGTGTATCGCTGAATAATTTCCAAAGAATTGCCTTTAATCTGATAAGTAAAGGCTAATTGGAAATCAAAGGGGTAAACAGCCAGGGTTCGATCGCTGCTTTCGAGAACCAAGGTAAGAGCCGCGCAACCATCCGTCACTTGTGAAGCAGCCACCCAAGGCTCGTCACGAGCAAAGCCGTGTTGTTTGAGCGTCCGCTGCACTCCTTTGTGAGTGTAAGTGTTGTCGGGAAGATTACCGCAGATCGGAAACTGAATTGGCATCCCGCCGCGTACAGTCAAATCTGGATTAGCGAACCGTTCCGCGTCCAAGTAGAAGATTTCTTTGCCTTCAACCAGCCAGCTAGTAGCTATACCGCCCCGTTCCGGCACCACTTCTAGACTGGAGTTAGCGGTTGCGTCCGAGAGGATATAGGTTTTGTACTGCTTTTGCTGGAGCGCGATCGCAAACACATTTGTCATCGGTAGTAGGTCATCGATCATTGGTTGTCAATAAATTGGTGATTAATAGTAAGTCGCCGATCGTAATGCTATTCACCGATGACCGCCCAGCACCTTCAAAGTGCGCCGTCACTCCGGCTACCCCGTGGCGAACCAATCCCGGAGGCGAAAGGAGGTAGGGCGATCTCCTGTTCGCGATCGCGAATTGTGCTGCGAGCGGTCAGTACCTGGGAAAGAGCCTGCTCTTTGACAGAGACTTTGAAAGATAGAGCCGGAGTCGGGGGAACATAGCCTTGGGGGCTGAGTACGGCTCCAGAATTGGGGGATGGCGGCGAAATGAACGGTTCTTTGATGAATGGCTCTTTGGTAAATGGCTCTGCTTCTCCGCTGGGCTTTTCTGGTTGACCTCGGTAGATGCGCGGTGGCAAATCTTGACTCTCTGGCGGGCTTGACTCAGGAGCAGGTGTACTTCCGTTCTGCAAAACTGACGAGTTTTCCTGCTGTTTGGGCGTCGTCGGCAAAGTCGGCAAAATCGGAGTAGGTTTGGGTTGTGCTGGCTGGGGCAGATTAGTGTCATCTTTCGGGACTGGGGAATTCAGTCCGGGCTGGTCATTACCACTTTTTGTCGCTCCTGGCAATGGAGAATTCGGAGTATTTGGTGCTGGTGTTGCCGAAACTGGGGCATCGAGAACTACTGGCGATCGCATGGGCTTGTCAAAAATACTAGAAATCTGCTCAACGTGTTTGAGGATGCGCTCTGCGGCCGAGCCATTGACCACCTTCGGCTGAAACTGTTTCACCTCCACAGGGAGAAACTCTACCTTCATATTCCTGTCTTTGAGCGATACTTTCAGCACTGCTGTATCGTAATCGCTGCGAACATTCCCACCGAAGATAAAATTACCCAGGGAGTAAACAATCGGTCGGCCCTTGTAAATTTCTGCACCTTGCAGGACGTTGGGGTGATGTCCCACCACCAAATCTGCTCCTTGGTCGATCGTGAACCGAGCCAAATCTATCTGCCAATCCCCCGGATAATCTGCCAATTCCACACCCCAGTGATAATTAACAATAATCCAGTCTACCTGACCCCTGAGAGCTCGAATATCCTCCGCCACCCGGTCGTTGCGACGGGAGTTAGTCCCTGCTTTCCCACTGTCGGCGGCGTGTAGGTCAGAATCGTAGTAACCAAGGTAAGCGATCCGCTGACCTTTAACCTCAATAATATCTGGACGCCTGGCTTCTTTAAGATCTCTACCGGCTCCCAGGTGCTGAATGCCAGCATTATTTAGAGTATTTATAGTTTCCACCAGCCCTGGTTCCTCGTAATCCATAGCGTGGTTATTTGCCAGATTGACAAGATCCACTCCTCCTGCTGTTAATACTTTCACCGATTCTGGATCTGCTTTAAAATTTAATTGTTTTTTGCTCTGGCCCAGGGTAGAACGAGTCAGGGGGTTTTCCAGGTTAACCATCGCTACATCTGCTTGCCGATATTCATCCATATTGGCGAAGGCCGAATGGTAATCATTGCCGGCGGCGGCATCCAATAGATTCACATTCCCGCCGAACATCAGCGTTACAGTGGGGTCGTAGGGATTGATCACTTGTTTTTGCTGCACCACTGGTACTATTTCTAAGGCTGCTTGCACCGCATCAGGACGTTTCGCAGGTGGGCCCGACATTACCAGTGCCTGCTGCTGTTGGGAGGCGGGCGACACTAACCGCATAGCAAAAGCCTCGTGGTAGCTAACCCAACATCCTAAAATAAATGAGGCAACTGCTGACCCAACTAGGAGCAGAGAACGATAGGTTTTAAACTTCACCCAATCGACAGGCCTGGTAGATCTTAGCGCCCGTCGCCGAGAAGCCGGAGTGACAATTCGTACTGACTGTTTCCAGAGAATATCGGGTTCCCCAGCCAAGCGCGCCTGAATTCGCACCCCTTGCACTGCTGGCGAGTTTAGTCTCCAGAGTTGATGGCAAATAAATTTAACTAAGCCTTCGCGCAGAGTGCTACCCAATAATGTAGTATCTGACGCAAATTCGCGTTGGAATTCGACTAATATTTGCAAGCAGCCAGCCTGAGCTTCTTCAACGCGGGCATAGATCCCTTCTGGTCGGAGCAAGCTGTCAATCCAGTCATTCAGGGCTTGAAAGTTGCCCGATCGCGCTAGCTCAAACATAGAGGGCTGCGACCAATTTTCCGCGTATACCATCAATTAGCCTCCTTAACACCGCTTCTAAAAACCTACAGAAATCTGTAAATCAAACTTAGCGGTCTATGTTTAGCCTAGACTAAGTGCTATAAGCTTCCTGATTGCTCAGGTTTGCCTAATCTTCCCAGTTAGAGACTGCCTTGATTAGCAGAGGCATTGAAAGATTTGGTTTTTTGATGATTAGTTGGAGCAAGAGTGTGTTTCTGTGGTTTTCACAGTCAGCTTGAGCAACCCGCACTAATCAAGCGCGTTTCGACCGTTTATAACGATTCTTGCTTGCTTTCGCCAAAGTCTGACAAATCTAGACTTGTCTAGATTTTTAGGCTACTGTTTTAAACCCTCGATCGCTGACTCCATTTTTTGTGAACGGAACCGCAATTCTTTTAGCTTAACCGCTACAGGTTCCTCTGCTCGCTTTGAAGCTAGTTGAGCGACCGCCATCATTTTATACAGTTCGCGACCGCCTGCTGTCAGTGACTTCCATCACACTTGTGGGAGTAATTCTCAAATCTCAAATCTCAAATCGGCTGACAGGGTTTTCAGGAAAAATGACTATTGTCTTTGTTTTGTCTTGGTTTGAGTGTCGCCTGGGGGCGATCGCGAAGTCAAGTCGTTCCATGCTCCGAATCTATGAGAGCCGAAGGCTCACGGGAGTGATGCAAGCGGCTGCATAACCTGGGACCGAAGTATGTTTTCAAAGAGAGGCGTACTAGATAGATTTAGTGGTAACATGAAATTTGGTAGCCCCCATCGGTGTCAAAGTTTCGGAGAACGTGAAACTGGCTAGTCTGTAAGGCTGTGCCTTCCGATGTAAAACTCAAAGTACGTTACTGTAAACAGGTCATATTTTAAGCAAGTTACACTGCGCAGGAGAACTGACAAATGCTACAGCGCAAAATCTATCAACTCTGTTGTGATGGTCGTGAGGTTTCTATTTTTCTTCGAGATCAGCAACGTTGGATAGAGCGCGCTCGTATCCTAGATATTGAAGGGGATCTAGTCACGCTGCGCTACGAAACCGACGAAGAAGACGAAATTAGCTCCTGGGAAGAAATGGTGCGTCTAGAAAGTATTGGAGCTGTGTCCCAGAAGTTGGCTTCGGTGTCGAGAACTAACTGCGAGCCCCTAGTTTCTGACGACTGTCCAGAGATAGAACAAATTCGCAATCATTACCCAGACTCTAATTTGGAATAGTTTTGAGCTTGTGTCTGGGGAAGCAGATGATATCAAAGAGATTGGGGGTTCAGGAAGCAACTTTCCCCCCTTTTTTTGTTTTCTCGATCAGTCTGTTTCCAAGTCGGGATCAAGTTCAGATTCCGGTATCGCTTCAAACACGGGACAGTAACCGTCGGGGGTAACTTTAAAGGCAAACAAAGCACTGGACTGGTTCCAACAGCGTTGGCCGCGGTAGTGCTGACAGTTGCCACAGCATTCAATGTTAACAGTGCGGGTGCGATCGCCCCCTTGGTATGCGATCGAAGAGAGCAGTTCCCGCTGGGAGAGACCGCGCAGTACCAGTTCTTCCCCTTGCCAGCGGGCTTCTACCAAACCCGTATCGGCAAAATTGATCCAGCGAGAATCGTCTGTAATCGAGTTCGGCAAGCTAATCGCTACCTCCGTCCCCAACTCGCTGAGTTCTCCCTGATAATTAGTGTCCGGGATAGCCGGTTGCAGAAAAGTTTCCCCAATGGGCAATTCGACAAGAGTGCCGGCGGCGGGAGTATGCAACTGGTAGCGGTTACGCAACTCGTCCAAATTAGCGAGGTCAGCCAAATATGCAGGGGAACCGTGGATCAAAAGTACGTGTTGGGGACGCAAATTGTGAATGAGCTGCGTAGTCCCCGGGCCGTCGCAGTGTTCTGTCAACAAATAAGTTTCGATGCTTCTGAGTCCAGACTCGTGTAAGGAACCAAGCCATGCCCTGACGGGAGATCCGGGTTTTTGAGCAGCCAGCACAATCCAAGGATTTGTGCCGCTTGCCTGGTACTGATCCAAATCAGCAGTTTGATCCGCGATGACAATACAGGGATTTTCGCCCAAACAGGAGCGTTGTTCGGGAGACAGTCGGCGCACGCGGGGCTTCACCCTTTCGTCCCAAAATAGGGGTTGGTGCTGAGCAAAATTTTGGACTGCTGTGGGAAATTGGGTGAGCAATTCCAGATAGGCGTCGCACCCGTCGGCAACAGTGCCATCTACCCAAATATCCAAGTCGCGGCCGGTGAAGAAGTGGTGGCTGCGTAGCAACATTAGGAGTTCCTGACCCAAACCGAGTGAAGGCGTGGGCAGCAGTACGGAATACCCGTCGGCTATGGCACGGTGAATCCGCTCTGCCAACAGATTTTCCAGTTGTCGGCGGTGAGGGTGGCGCGCGGTGCCGTAACTCCCTTCGAGAATGAGCACGTCAGGCTTGAGTCCTCTGAGTTCTCCCAGGGGCAATCCTTCCACCAAACGAGAATTGGACAGAAAAAAATCGCCGGTGTACAGGAGGGTGTAGGTGCGGTGGGGGGCGGCGTAGGTCAACAGCACGGCTGCGGCTCCTGGCAAATGGCCAGAAGGGAACAATTGCACGCTTAGTCCTCGGCGTAGTTCTACTGGCGACTGCCAAGGCAGTGCCTGACAGAACCTCGACTCTGGCTGCTGAGACAGTTGCGGCCAGTTGAGCGGTAGCAGTTGCGTTGTGACTTCGCTGGCGTAAATTGGCAGTTGTCGGAAGGACTGGTGGAGTGCTAGTAAACCTCTGGCGTGGTCGGAATGGGCGTGAGTACAGAGGACAAAATCGGCTGGCTGGGGTCGATCGAGTCCTGCTGACAGAGGTGAGATATCCTGGATGCCACAGTCGAGTAAAATGCGGTGCGGCCCCATTCGCACTAACAGACAGACCCCTTCATCTGCGTGGCCAGTGCCGTAAGGTAAACAATCGAGCTCCATCATTGCAGTTAGCCCCCAGCTTTGCGCGCAATTTGCAGTATTATAAAACTTTATTAAGTTTGTAAGCAGTAGTAAGCAATGGTAGTATCATATAGTTAGAAGGCTCAACAGAGATAATTATTACAATTATTAAAAAATGGAGAGTCTGAATGCAACTAGCAGAGAGACACAGCATTAAATCCACCGAAAATCGTTTTGTTGAAATTGACGGATTAGCCTTTAAATCAAAAAATCTCTACAACGTCGCTAACTACGTTATTCGTCAGAGTTTTGTCTATGGATGGGGTTATATCAATTACAACGAAATGAACCGTTTGATGAAGTCTCATCAAGCATACAAGGACTTACCAGCCAAGGTAAGTCAACAAATCTTGATGATATTGGACAAGAATTGGCAATCTTTTTTTGAAGCCGTTAAAGCTTACAATATTGAGCCAACAAAATTTACTGGTCGCCCGAAGTTACCGAAGTACAAAGATAAAGTTAAGGGTCGGAATATTCTCGTCTATACGATTCAGGCGATTAGTAGCAAGCAACTAAAGAAAGGAATTATCCATCTGTCCGGGACTAATATCTTGATTAAGACCCAGGTAAAACCAGAGCAAATTTGTCAAGTCAGACTGGTTCCAAAATGTGATTCTTATGTAATCGAGGTAATTTATAATGAGCCGGAGTCCACCGTCGAACCAAATCCGAAAGAAGCAATTGCTAGTATCGACTTAGGGCTAAATAATTTAGTGGCGTTAACTTCAAATCAGCCGGGATTTGTCCCTTTACTGATTAACGGGCGACCATTAAAATCAATTAATCAGTTTTACAACAAGCGCAAAGCCCATCTACAATCTCAGCTAAAAGGAAGTCGCAAAACATCATCTCGAATTAGGTGTCTCACTCGTTGTCGCAATCAAAAAGTCGAGAATTACTTACACCATACCAGTCGTTCTATCATCAATCTTCTAATAGAACGAAAGCTCGGGACGCTAGTGATTGGAAAAAACCTACAATGGAAAAACGAGATTAACTTAGGGAAGCAGACAAATCAGAACTTCGTAACTATTCCTCATGCTCGATTAATTGAGATGTTGGAATACAAAGCTGAATTGGTTGGAATAAGAGTGATGGTGCAGGAAGAATCATATACTTCTCAATCCAGTTTCCTAAATTTAGATCCAATTCCTGTATACGGGAGTATTGGTGCCCTGGATGTCACATTCAGTGGCCAACGAATTAAGAGAGGATTGTACAAAACGTCGGAGGGTCAATTAATTAATGCCGATGTTAATGGGTCTTACAATATATTGAGAAAAGCAATCCCAAATGCCTTGTGCAATGGGATAGAGAGCTGCGTAGTTCAGCCGAGGCGGGTTAATCCGCTCGAAGTAAAAAAGAAAGGGGAGGGACTTCATGCCTCCCACGGCACTGTCATAAATGACTATACTTTTACCAGCTATCACAATATTTAAACTCTTGTCACGACTCCATGCATTGATCGAGTGGAAATGTTTGCGATACAGATTCGGCCCTTAAGATTTGATGCTACCAAGGAAAGCGATCTGCCGATTGATACACAAGTCGTCGTATTTGTCAACGTGCAAATCCGAGCTGATGGGGACTGTTGGCTGCCGATCGCACGGAGAATTGATCCAAGGCTGAAGGAGCGATCGTTTTCAGGAGCATAAATTATGTCGAAAAAAAACTTGACATCAGCGGGTCTGCGAAAGTAAAAATAAGTAAAAGCAACAACAAAAAGAGGATTAATGTTTGAGTCGCGAGTGGCGATCGGCAAGTATTGCATTGAGGGGTTGCTATTGGCTAAAACCTCCGCTCAAATACGGAGTAGCAATTGCTTCAGAGTGGAGAACGGGACAGTAAAAATATGTAAAAGCAAATACGCAGCCACTAATACTTAGAGTAAAATACACAATTGCAACAAGGCAATACTTAGATAAATAAACATTCAAACCAAGCATTAAATCCCAGTAAAATAACTCATGGCAACAGCTATTCTCGACTTAGAAATCTCCAAACTGCCACCAGAAATAGCGGTTGAGGAGCGTTACAGCAAAGCCTTGGTTTTAATTAGACTGCACGGAAACCCGATCGGCCAAGCAACTTTGCCCGTAGTCGGAGGTCGCATTGGCGACAATGAATTGCGGGAAACACTGATGAAGGCTGTGGGGGAGAATCTGTGGAAAAACTGGCTCTGGGATGTTCTAGAATGGGACGAACGCGGGCCGGTGCAGCCAGTGCCGATCGCCACAGTAGCGGTTTGCACGCGCGATCGCCCGGAAGATTTGCAGCGGTGTCTAGAAGCATTGATGCGGCTGCCAGATGATGGTCAGGAATACTTGGTAATTGACAATTGTCCGGCTACCGACGCGACGCAGGAACTGGTCAAAAATTACCCACAATTCCGCTATGTGCGGGAGGATGTACAGGGCTCCAGCGCCGCCCGCAATCGAGCTTTACGGGAAGCTAAACACGAATTCGTGGCGTTTACAGATGACGATGCAGTGCCCGATGGGAATTGGTTGCGATCGCTCTTGCGAAATTTCAGCGATCCCCGCGTGATGTGTGTGACGGGCCTAGTGATGCCCCTAGAACTGGAAACAGAAGCGCAAGAATGGTTTGAGCGCTACAGCCCCCACGGGCGGGGATTTGGGCGAGTTGTATTTGATGGGGCGCACAGCAATCCGCTGATGGTGAATCTTGTGGGAGTTTCGGCGAGTATGGCTTTGCGTTCAAGGGCGATCGACTTTATTGGCTGGTTTGATGAAGTTCTGGGGGCGGGAACGCCCACGGCTAGCGGGGAAGACTGCGAATTTTTTACCCGCATTTTGCGATCGGGTTACTGTATTGTCTACGAGCCCAGGGCTTTGAGTTGGCATCGCCACCGGCGCACCTGGGAAGAATTGCGGAATACCCTTGAAGGCTACGGAGTTGGAGTTTACGCTTTCTGGACGATGATGATGGTGGTAAATAGGGAATTCAGCGTGGTTCTGTTAGGCTTGTCATGGTTGTGGTACAAACAAATTCCTGAACTAATTGCTTCAGTGCGAAAGCAACCGGATTCTGTTCCTAGTGATTTGCTTTTGGCTCAATTACGGGGCTGTATTAGCGGGCCGATGGCTTATTTTGCTTCTCGCAAGTGGTTGCAAAAGATTAAGGAAGAAATTATGAGTTAGTTGTGAGTTGTGAGTTGTGAGTTGTGAGTTGTGAGTTGTGAGTTGTGAGTTGTTAGTTGTTATTGGTTAAAAATGCCCGATTCCCGATGCCCGATTCCCGATGCCCGATTCCCAATGCCCAATTCCCAATGCCCGATGCCCGATTCCCAATGCCCGATTCCCAATGCCCAATGCCCAATGCCCAATGCCCAATGCCCAATGTCAATATGGAAAATCTAACAGTTAGTATAGTTCTGATAACTCACAACCGAAGTTATTCGCTGCGGCGGGCTTTGGATGCTTTGCAATTACAGACTTATCCCTTAGAACTCATCGAAGTTAGGGTGGTGGTAGATAGCTGCATTGACGATACTTTAGCAATGTTAGAAGAGTACAAAGCTCTTTTTAAACTGCAAATAATTGAGGCAAACTGCCGGAGTGTGGGTATGTCTCGCAATGTTGGAGCTTTAGAGGCTACTGGACAAATGTTGCTGTTTCTGGACGATGATATAGAAGCAATGCCGTGTTTAGTGGAAAACCATTTGCGGGTTCATCGAGAGCATCCGGGCTGCGCTGCGATCGGTCCTTATCCGCCAAAGTTGCAATCCAGGACTAAGTTTTTTGAGGTAGAAGTGCGGACTTGGTGGGAGGAAAAATTTTACCAGATGAGTAAGCCTGCTCACCGCTATAGTTATCAAGATTTGCTCTGTGGCAATCTTTCTATTGATACAAAACTGTTTGCTAGCACTGGAGGTTTTGATTCTGCTTTCGGTCCTGGTACTGCTTATGAAGATTACGAATTCGCCTTGCGTTTGCTCAAGGCAAATGTACCTTTTGTGGCGGCACCGGATGCTGTCGGCTATCATTATGAACATGAAACTAACAATCTC
Organism: Microcoleus sp.; assembly: GCA_042408215.1. Lineage (GTDB taxonomy): Bacteria > Cyanobacteriota > Cyanobacteriia > Cyanobacteriales > Microcoleaceae > Microcoleus. The sequence goes on from JAYFMW010000008.1 coordinate 269,294, forward strand.
GAACGCTCTTTTGGTCGTGCTCGTGCGGAAGGGCGTTCTGATGTTTTGATCGGTGAGCGACACCCGGAAATCAAACCGATTCTACGCATAAAGGACTATGAAACTCCTGATGCGCTGGTAGATAAAATTTTGGTGGCGATCGTGTTTTTATGGCCAGCCGGTTTAGATTTGTTGACTATCGGACTAAGAAAATCCCTTGACTGGCTGGAATACATGGGGATGCGGGGTAGTTGGCGGTGGCTGCGGAGGAGACTACTGGCTTACTCGTATTTGCGGGGGGTGATGGATCGGTTGAAAAGTCGATCGGCGCTTGCTAGTTTTATGCAAGCAGGAAGGGCTAGCGCGGATGTGAACCCACGGGAAATTGAAATTGATTTGCGGGAAGGTTGGGAGGCGGCAGAGTTCTTCATTGACGAAAAACGACCAGATGGGATTCACTTCCGTTATGGTGAAATGGCGGTGGGTTATGTTCCACCTCAACTGGGTATGGAGCCACTGCGGGGCGTTCACTTGCGATCGATTTTGGCAAATACCATGTCGGATAAATTGCTAGTGGCGATCGCCCTTAACGGTATGCCCAAAAGTGCTGCTGATTCTGAGCCTAGCTTAGTTGACAACACCCTACTGCAACATCTACAGTTATGTACAGTATTGGACAAAAAAAACCTTGACAATCATTCGTAGAAAACCGCTATAGGCAGAAACCGGGTTTTTGACGACAAGACTCTATTTAAATCTTTAATACTGGTGAAAACCCGGTTTCTTTGGAGCCCATGCGTAATTCTTAGAATTTTGAAAAACATGAATTCGCAGTTAAATAATTAGAACTTGACAAGGGTAATTATGGCATTAAAACTGATTGTAGAATTTTTAGAATCTGCTGACAAAGCGACTCAGGTGCAGATTAAGTTGTTCGAGGAGTCGCAACCGGAACCTCAGATAGTTGCTGGGGGTGTGCGGTGAGAAATACGGGAAATGTGGCGTACATTCGCAAAATCACTCATTTCTTTGATTTGCTGCGAGTGTTAGTCGATCGAGATATGAAATTACTTTACAAGCGATCGTCTTTAGGCATTGCTTGGACTTTAATCAGTCCGCTGTTACAGTTGGCTGTGTTTTCCTTTGTGTTTCGATCCGTAATACCGATTAATGTTTCTAAGTTCTCTTCATTTGCGTTCAGCGGTTTGTTAATTTGGACTTGGAGTCAGACAGCGCTCTTCAAATCGACAGCACTTATTACAAACAACCGAGCTTTAATTAGACAGCCAAATTTTCCTACAGAAATTTTACCATTGGTGACAACAACAACGGGATTAATTCACTTTTTGCTGGCGCTACCGGTGCTAATTATCTTTCTGGCTGTTGATGGAGTTCGGCCAAGTTATGTGCTGCTTATTTTACCACTATTGATGTTTATTCAGTTTATTTTGACAGTGAGTTTTGCTTATCCACTCGCTGCGTTGAATGTCACGTTTCGCGACACTCAACACACTTTGGGTGTGCTGTTGCAGATGTTTTTTTATCTGACTCCAATTTTCTACGACCTCAACAGTGTCCCGGAAGCATATCGTGCATTCTATCAGTTAAATCCGATGGTACCTTTGATGCAAGCTTACCGCGATGTACTGTTGAGAGGTATTCAGCCGGATTGGTTAGCACTGTTAATTCTCAGCGGTGTTGTCGCCGTTCTTTTTCCGATCGGGTTGGGGATTTTTCGACGCCAAAGCGATCGTTTTGTGGAGGAATTGTAAATGCGTCAAGCTATTGTTGTTAAGGGTTTGGGGAAACGTTTTAACCGCTACAGCGCCGAGCGACCTTTGACGATTATGGAGGCCGCTTTGTGGGGATGGTGGCGGATGAAACCCCAGGCTCATTTTTGGGCGCTACGAGATGTTAATTTTACGGTTTCTCCTGGGGAAATGCTGGGAATTATTGGCAAAAACGGGGCCGGAAAATCGACACTATTACAACTTGTTGGCGGTATCGGCCATGCTGAGGAAGGCACTATTCAAGTTAATGGCAGAATTGGCGGTTTGTTGGATTTGGGTGCGGGTTTTCACTCGGATTTAACTGGTAGAGAAAATGTGTTTGTGGGGGCGGTGGTGGCCGGTTTGACTCGCCGGGAAGCGGCGCGTCGGTTTGATGATATTGTTGCTTTTGCAGAGTTGGAAAAGTTTATTGACAGCCCGATGCGGACTTACAGTACGGGGATGCAAATGCGGTTGGCTTTTTCGGTGGCGGTTCACACTGATCCAGAGGTGCTTTTAGTAGATGAACATTTGTCGGTTGGGGATGTGGCTTTTCAAACTAAATGTTTGAATAAGATCAATGATTTTAAGAGTCAAGGTTGTGCGATTGTTTTGATTTCTCACATGGCGGAGCAAATTCAGAAAATGTGCGATCGGGCTTTGTGGTTGCGATCGGGTACAATCATGGCTTACGGGGAGACTGAAGTCGTAGTCAGTCAGTATTTGTCGGAAATGGGTTCGGAAACTGAAATACTTAATCCCCTGACTCTTCATCAAGTAACAAGTACCGTTTCTCCACAGCGAGTTAATCAAAATTGCTTCGGTTCTTTAGGGGTAAAAATTACGGATGTTAAAATATTACCTGATGGGGGAATTGACAGTGGTGATTCTGTGACTATTGAGATTCAATATTCGGTATTAAAGTCAATTTCTGATGCGATATTTGGGGTAACAATTACCCGGAAAGACGGTCAAGTTTGTTTTGATATTAAGACGAATCAAATCGGTAAGTTGCTACCGCTGGCTCAGGGGGATGGCAAAATTAGGCTACATTTGGATAGATTAGATTTGGGGAATGGTCAATATTATGTAAATGCTGGGGTTTATGAGAAAACTTTGGCTTATGCTTACGATTATCGCCACCAAGTTTATCCGTTGTATGTGCGATCGCCTGTACGCCAAAACACGATTCTTTGTCCTCCTTACCGCTGGGAGTGGGATGGCGAAATGCAGGTTTCGGAATTGCCGGATCGAGTTGACAAAACTCACCCTATGAATAAAAATAATCCGGCTTATGGCAAAATTTTGACTCAGTTGAAAACGAAGAATCATCCTAATTTTTTACTGTTAGGTTCTCAACAATGCGGTGTTGAGGCCTTGTATGGATGTCTGGAAAATTACTTGCAAATTATTCAAGCAGGTGCTAGGAAAGTTCACTTTTTTGAATTGAATTACGATCGCGGTGTAGAGTGGTACAGCAAGCAGTTGAGTCAGGGTGTGGTGGGAGATACAGTGCTGCGATGGGAGATGACTCCTGAGTATATGGATCATCCTTTGGTGGCGGAGCGGGTTTATCAGTGTTTCCCGGATGTTAAACTGATTATGATGCTCAGAAATCCAGTGCAAAGAGCATGGATGCACTATAATTTAGAAGTGGCGATGGGTTTTGAAGAATTCGATGTTACAAAGGCGATCGCTTCTGAGTGCGATCGGCTAGCAGGCGAAATTGAGAAACTTCGCTCTAGTCCAAATTATCACAGTTTTAATCACCAGCATTATTCCTATTTATCGCGGGGAATTTATGTGGAACAAATCAAGAATTGGCTGGACTATTTCCCAAGAGAACAGTTGTTGATTTTGAAGACTGAGGATTTTCAGGAAAATCCTGGTAAGGTATTTTCTAAGGTGTTGGATTTCTTGGATATTAGCGCTAGTGCTGTCAAGGAATACGAGATTAATAGTGTGGAGGATTATAGTAAAATGCCGGAGGCGATGGAAGACAAATTAATCGGTTATTTTAAGCCTTATAATCGGGAACTTTCTGATTTGTTGAAAGAGGATTTTAGTTGGAGTTAGGGAAAGAGTTTTTTACCGCAGAGAGCGCAGAGAGCGCAGAGAGTTCTGAAAGGAAGATGAATCATACCTCTTTCTGCTCTTCCTCGGTGTCCTCTGCGCTCTCTGTGGTTAATTCAAAAAAATCTCATTCACCAACAAGAGTTTTTTACCGCAGAGAGCGCAGAGAGCGCAGAGAGTGCTGAAAGGAACATGAATCATACCTCTTTCTGCTCTTCCTCAGTGTCCTCTGCGCTCTCTGTGGTTAATTCAAAAAAATCTCATTCACCAACAAGAGTTTTTTACCGCAGAGAGCGCAGAGAGCGCAGAGAGTTCTGAAAGGAAGATGAATCATACCTCTTTCTTCTCTTCCTCAGTGTCCTCTGCGCTCTCTGTGGTTAATTAAAAAAAATCTCGTTCACCAACGCTTGATCAAGTATCATAATGAAAAGAGTTTTTTACCGCAGAGAGCGCAGAGAGCGCAGAGAGTTCTGGAAGGAAGATGAATCATACCTCTTTCTGCTCTTCCTCAGTGTCCTCTGCGCTCTCTGTGGTTAATTCAAAAAAATCTCATTCACCAACAAGAGTTTTTTACCGCAGAGAGCGCAGAGAGCGCAGAGAGTTCTGAAAGGAAGATGAATCATACCTCTTTCTTCTCTTCCTCAGTGTCCTCTGCGCTCTCTGTGGTTAATTAAAAAAAATCTCGTTCACCAACGCTTGATCAAGTATCATAATGAAAAGAGTTTTTTACCGCAGAGAGCGCAGAGAGCGCAGAGAGTTCTGGAAGGAAGATGAATCATACCTCTTTCTGCTCTTCCTCGGTGTCCTCTGCGCTCTCTGTGGTTAATTAAAAAAAATCTCATTTACCAACAAGAGTTTTTTACCGCAGAGAGCGCAGAGAGCGCAGAGAGTGCTGAAAGGAACATGAATCATACCTCTTTCTTCTCTTCCTCAGTGTCCTCTGCGCTCTCTGTGGTTAATTAAAAAAAATCTCATTTACCAACACTTGATCAAGTATCATAATGAAAAGAGTTTTTTACCGCAGAGAGCGCAGAGAGCGCAGAGAGTGCTGAAAGGAACATGAATCATACCTCTTTCTGCTCTTCCTCGGTGTCCTCTGCGCTCTCTGTGGTTCATTAAAAAAAATCTCATTTACCAACAAGAGTTTTTTACCGCAGAGAGCGCAGAGAGCGCAGAGAGTTCTGGAAGGAAGATGAATCATACCTCTTTCTGCTCTTCCTCGGTGTCCTCTGCGCTCTCTGTGGTTAATTAAAAAAAATCTCATTTACCAACGCTCGATCAAGTATCATAATGAAAAGAGTTTTTTACCGCAGAGAGCGCAGAGAGCGCAGAGAGTTCTGAAAGGAAGATGAATCATACCTCTTTCTGCTCTTCCTCGGTGTCCTCTGCGCTCTCTGTGGTTAATTAAAAAAAATCTCATTCACAAATAATTTATCAAGTATCATAATGAAACGGATATTTCTAGTTGGTCCTCCCAGAAGCGGTACAACACTACTTCAAAGTTTGTTAGCCTCTCATCCTGAAGTTATTTCTTTTCCTGAATCTAAGTTTTTTCACTATTTACTGTATAATAAGTTTGTCAAAAAGTTTCCCGATAGACTGTCAGCTTTTTTTAAGGATGAGATTAATCGTCCTGAGTTTTTGCAGAATTTTGATAATAGCAAATCTACGGAACTTAAAGTGAGTTGGTTTGTCGGAGTTTTAGATAGTTTGGCTGCGGAAGAGCAGAAAAGCATTTGGTTGGAAAAAACGCCGGAACACATATATTTTATTAAAGATATAGAGCGTTTTTTACCCGATGCTAAATTTATACATATTTTGCGAAATGGTATGGATACCATCGCTTCTCTCTATGAAGCTACTAGGATTTCTCCAGAATTGTGGGGGGATGGTTGGGATTTAGACCATTGTATTAAACGTTGGCAAGAAGGGGTGTTAATTAGCCATAGCTATGCTCATAAATCTCATCATAAATTGGTTAAATATGAGGATCTTTTAGAGAATAAAACTAAATTTTTGGCTGATATTTGTGATTTTCTTGGCATTGAGTATGATAGTAAAATGCTGGTTAATTATAAAGCTAAAGCTGCTAATTTGAGTTTGAATTTACCTTGGCATAAGGGAATTGAAAGAGATATTCAAAGCACTAAGGTTCACAAATATCATACTTTTTTTAATAGCCATGAAATTCAATATATTTTAGATAAAATCAAGTGGATAAATTCTGAAATTGTCTATAAGGTTAAGGTGGAGGTGACTGAACCTATTTCGGATATTTCTATTCCGCAAATATTCGATCGCCTTTGCTGTACAATCCAACTAGAAGGTGTTAAACTGGGTATTGTTGAATTGCCAGTCTGTGACGGGATGGTGGCTGGTGTGGTTTTGGCGGATGCGATCGCAGCTAAGTTTGCTTGGCCAATTCTCCAACGCTTTTTTCAACACAGAGCCTGGGAAAGTATACATAAATTATCGGAAAGTTCTCTGAGTAGATTGCATCGGAAACTTCAGTGGAGGGAATTTTTACAGGAAATATGGGATTGTCCAATTTCATCTTCTGATTATTTCTCTAATCCCAATTTAACTATCGATGAAGCATCAATTATTAGTCTGACTGAAGACTTGATTGTGGTGGAGCTTAGCGCCGAATTGCCTAATATTAAAGTTGACCTTTCGGAAATAGATGTGCTGGTAAAAGTAGGCGGAGTTGCGGTGGGGATTGTAACTGTTGCGGTTGATAATAATTTTGTTTCTGCTCAACAATTGCGATCGACAATTACTCAATATACTAACTTTGAATTGTGTGTTGCTGCTGTGCGATCGGCTTTGTTGGGAAAACCGCTAAATGGTAAGATGTCGCTGCGATCGCATTTAGCCACATCTGCTCAACAAATGGCGAATGCGCCCGAAAGGTTGAATGCAGCGGGTTCTGAGGGCATTTACTCCCAAAATGCGGTGATATTTGGCAGGCACGAGGGGGCGATCGGAACGAGTGCTAGTCGTCGGGCCGCACTACCAGCGGCGGCGCTGCGGGAATTAGCAGAAGCTGCGGAAATTGCGGGGGAACCGATCATGCAAATTCCCCTAGATAACGAGTTACCGAAACAAGTAATTTACGCACCGGAAATCATGGCGCGAAAGTCGCCCTATAAAGCAGTTTCTCAATTAACTGAAACTCAAGTTTTTCACAATCAGACAGTTAATCAAAAGCTCCCAATTTTTGCCTACCGTCGCATTTCTCCTAAGGGTTTAAATGCAATTAATCCGCAGGTTTTTGAACAACAGTTGCAGCGTCTTAAAAACCAAGGTTACTATAGTGTTAGTTGGTCAAGTTTGTCCAGTGCGAAACTAACTAAAACTGCTTTACCTGGTAAACCTATATTGCTGACTTTTGACGGCGGCTATCAGGACTTTTGTGAATATGCTTTACCTTTGCTAAAACGCTTTGACTTTACAGCAACTGTTTTTCTAGTAGCAGAGTCGATAGGAAAGACAAATAGTTGGGAAAAAGCCGACTCTGAAGAATTACAGTTAATGGGATGGCCGGAAATTCTGCAACTGCGGGATGCAGGGATTGAGTTTGGTTCCATGTCTGCGACTTATCAACCTCTGACTGGTTTGTCGCCGACAGAAATTGTGCGGGAAGGGGCGAAATCTCGTGCTATTTTGCAACGGGGATTGGGGAAACCTGTCGAATCTTTTGCTTATCCCTACGGAAATGTTGATGAAATTGTCAAGCATTTAATTGGGGCGATTGGCTATACTTTTGGTGTATGTTACGGGTCAAAATATAGTAGTTTTGATGATTCTTTATTGTCGCTACCCCGCATTCAAGTAGGGTGCGTCAGAAAGCGAGATTTTCGCCTCAACCAAAAATCTCTCAACTGACGCACCTTACTAACTGAGTAGGGTGCGTCAGCCAGGGAAACAGTCACCGCAACTAACAATCTCTCAACTGACGCACCTTACCTTAGTAGGGTGCGTCAGAAAGCGAGATTTTCGCCTCAACCAAAAATCTCTCAACTGACGCACCTTACCAATGAAATCCCTTAATCAATCCCTGGATTTTCCGCCACAAATAACCGCCTAATCCTCTGGATATTTTCTCAAACTTATAATCAAACAAAATATCCATCACATCTTCCGTTTTCATGTACTTTAAATAAGAAATTGTTTGATCGGTAAGTTCGTCATTCACATCATCGATATACTTTCTCACAGCCAATCTTTCTGAAATATTCCATTTCCGATCAAACTTGCAGTGCATTTCCGTCTCATAATCCCGAAAATCTGATATTTTACGATCCAAATACATTTGAATATATTTTCCCGCTATTTCCGCACCATCCATCCCGTGTCTAATCCCTTCGCCGCCCAGAAAGTTAACCGTAGAAACAGTATCGCCGATCGCAATTATATTATCCTTGCAATAAATATCTTTCAAACCCTGACTATATTTAAGCGTGGAACCGTGTTTGTCAATAATTTTATAGTTTTTAGACTTCAGATATTCATCAATCAGTAAATCTATATATTTTTTCAGCGGTGACAAATGCCTAATAGTTTTGGAATCTAAAAAAATGCGGCCCGCACCAACTTTCAGCCTATTTTGTTCCATTGGAAAAATCCAAGAATAACCTTTTGGCATCCATTTTTCGCCCAAAAAAAAGATTAAATCACCGCTGTATTTATTGTAAACTTCTGGTTCTACTTCAATTAAATATTCGATGCCGGTTCCCGACAAAAAATCTGGTTTATCATTTTCTTTATCATACATAATAGCCCTAGCAAAACCCGTAGCATCAACTAATACTTTAGTGCTAACTTTGATAAGTTGACCGTCGGATAGCTGTTTAAATTCTACTAGAGTTTCGCCGTTTGCTTGTGAGTGTCGAATGTAGCGATAACCCAGCCAAACTTCACTACCCAGTCGCTGCACTTCACTGGCGAGAAATGCTCTAAATTTAGCAAAGTTTAGAACAACTCCCAAGCTTTGAGGAGACTCCCAAGTTTGACTGACTTTGCTAGTTTCAATAGTAAGTTTGTGCCAAAAACTGCCGATTACTGATTCGGGTAAATCGAATTGAGAGAGGGTTTCTAGAGGTGTGGCGGCACTGGAAAAGTCATTTTTATCAAAAGTGTCGTTTTGCTCTGCAAGCAAGACTTTGCGGCCGGATTTTGCTAATATTCTCGCACAGTGGCCAGCCAGCCGGGCCTGCTCCTACTATTACTATATCAAAACTTGTCAAAGTCATTTTGCCTTTTTCACAAACTTTTTTTCTACTGTTTAAAATTAGTTGGGATTGCTTTTAACTCGCTCCCAAAGTCAAAATACCCGCAGACATATCAACTAATAACCGTCGAGTTTTCAGCCACTGGCGGCCGATTAAAAATTCCGGTACTCCGTCACCTACATGAACAGGAATGTCAAACTCTTGCTCATCTATGCGTACTTTTCCTGCATAAAGATCGAAATTGAATTCTCCCTTAGCTGTTTTCATTTTTTCGCGCTGAATATAAATCCAATCAAGTCCTTCTAAATCCTGACTGTCCATTGCTAACCAGCCCGAAAAACCTGTATCTAGCAGAGCATCAACAGGTAATTCTAAGCCGTTATCAGCAATCAATTCAACTTCAAAAAACAGCTCGTCCTCATCACCAAATCTTCCTTCAATCATATCGTGCCACAAACTCCGGTTTCATTGATCCGAAAGACTTGCGGGATAGCATTGGGATGTTTCTGGCGACACATTTTTCCAGCGGCTAACGAATCTTTTTCGATAAAATGTTCCCCGCTGTCGGGTTCAACTGCTATGTACCAGTTGTAGTGGGTTTTAATCAATTCTGGTTTGAGGCGATCGAAAATTGGTTTGCAGCGTTGATAAAATGCTTCTCTTTCAGCTCGCCACTGAGCTTTTTTTTCTTCTGACCACTGAATTTCGGGGAACAATCTTCCCCGTCGCACGGTGCGATTTGGTTTCACATTATTCATTGTTGATTCTCCTTGATGGAAGTAGTTAGCTGTAAGGTGCGCAGTGCGCACCCTACAATTCTAGCTAGTAAGGTGCCCAGTGCGCACCCTACAATTCTAGCTAATTAGACGCTAACAGGTGACTGTTTGTGGCTGAATGTTGCCAATATGCGATCGCACATTTGTGACGGATTTAACCCTAAACTTGCAAAGGATTCCTCTGGCGTTGCATGATCTACCAATGTATCAGGCACGCCCAGCCGCATCACTGGTACAACAACATTATTGTCTAGCAAAGCTTCGGCTACTGCTGAACCAAAACCACCCATCAAACAGCCTTCTTCCATTGTGACAACTTTGCCAATTCGCTGTGCCAAAGGTAAGATTAATTCGGTATCTAAGGGCTTGACAAAACGCGCATTAATCACAGTTGCTTCTATGCCGTGTTCGCTCAAAATCTCGGCGGTTTGCATTGCCGGATAAACCATTGAACCGTAACCTAAGATTAGCAAGTCGTCCCCGTTGCGGAGGATTTCGGCTTTGCCGATCGCCAATTCTTCCCAACCTTCTTCCATCAAAGGCACGCCGTAACCGTTACCACGCGGGTAACGCATGGCGATCGGACCGCTTGTATGGTTAATTCCCGTGACTACCATCCGCTGCAATTCTGCCTCGTCTTTTGGAGCCATAATCACCAGATTTGGCAGACAGCGCAAGTAAGCAATGTCGTACATTCCTTGGTGAGTTGGGCCGTCAGCACCGACGATTCCGGCTCGATCTAAACAGAAGAAAACCGGCAAGTTTTGGATGCAGACATCGTGAACTATTTGGTCATATCCCCGCTGCAAAAACGTCGAATAAATTGCCACTACCGGGCGCATTCCTTCGCAGGCTAAACCAGCCGATAAAGTAACGGCGTGCTGTTCGGCAATGCCGACATCAATGTACTGTTTCGGCAGTTTTTCCTGAAGTTTATCTAAGCCAGTTCCGGTTGCCATTGCCGCAGTAATACCGACTATTTTCGGATTATCTGCTGCTAGTTTAACTAAACAGTGGGAAAAGACTTTAGAGTAAGCGGGAGGCTTGGGTTTGGTCGAAGGAACGCCTTTACCAGTGGCTAAATTAAACGGGCTTTGGGCGTGATATCCTACTTGGTCTTTTTCGGCGATCGCATATCCTTTGCCCTTCACCGTCACAACGTGAACTAGCACCGGGCCTTGGATAGTATGACCTTGTTTGAAAGTAGCAATTAACTCTGCCAAATTGTGTCCGTCTACCGGGCCCATGTAGGTAAAGCCCAATTCTTCAATTACGGCTCCAACTTTCGACACCGCTAACCGTTTCATTCCTTCTTTGAGGCGTTCCATTTCTGGGGTAAATGTTTCGCCCACAAAGGGAATGTGTTTGAATTGTTCCTCTAAGTTATCTTTGAGAAATTGCACCGGCTGCGAGAGTCGCATTTTGTTCAAATAGCGGGTAATTGCGCCAACATTGGGCGAGATTGACATCTCGTTGTCGTTAAGCACTACCATCAAATTGGTTTTCGGCATATGGCCCGCGTGGTTGATCGCTTCGAGTGCCATACCCCCTGTCAGGGCACCGTCGCCGATGACTGCTACAGTTTTAAAGTTTTCGCCTTTGAGGTCGCGCGCCATTGCCATCCCTAGAGCTGCGGAAATGCTCGTAGAAGCGTGGCCAGCACCAAAATGGTCAAATTTGTTCTCGGAGCGCTTGAGGTAGCCTGCAACGCCGTCTTTTTGGCGTAGGGTGTGGAATTGGTTGTAGCGGCCGGTGATCAATTTGTGCGGATAAGCTTGGTGGCCGACATCCCAGGTTACTTTGTCGCGATCGAGGTCAAGTGTCTGGTACAGTGCTAAAGTCAGTTCGACTACACCCAATCCGGGGCCGAGGTGGCCGCCACTGGCTGCTACAGTTTCTAAATGCTTTTCTCGAATTTGTCGAGCAATTTGTTCCAGTTGATGAATGGACAAGCCGTGTAATTGGTTTGGGTGAGTCAGTTCGCTGAGATGCATATTTTAAAATCTTGCTCCTGTGAATCAGGACGAATCCTTAACAGCTATAGGTTGAGCCTGCGACGCTTGGGACACGCAAACTTAGAATAGTTTAGCGGTTATTTGGGAAAAACTGTGAGGCGTAACAATTTTATTATTTCTGACCTGGCAATTCTAGTAAATAAATTGTTAAAAATCAATATAAATTACGAACCGGTTTGTAGTAAGGACGACCGTCCTGATTCTTTTATACTCGCAGCTCAAATTTCACAAAATGCTATTACAGTCAGAAAATGACTGATTTTTGAGATAGCAAGGACTAAAGTCCTGACTACGAACCGGTTTGTAGTCAGGACTTTAGTCCTTATTATTTTATACTCGCGTTTGACTTTGCTCAATTTCTGCCAACAGCCGCTCTTGACTTTTCGCAGGTTCTTTGCAAGTCAAACACTCGCAAACCAACCCGACAACTCCTTCAGGTAAATCAGCCTCAATCTGAAATACAGCAGTCGGATAATACTGCGAAATCAACCCAGAAATTCGATCGGGAGTCGTGCGAATCAAAGTAGAATGCTGATACCAATCGAGAGCAGAAAGCAAACTCGGACAAGCTTGAGGAGCATCTTTTATAATACTGCTGAAAGCTTGCAAACCTTGTTGGGCGCGATCGAGAAATTCCAAATTCTGCCCCAGCAGCGCTAAACGAACCAAAGAGGCGATCGCAATTCCATTAGCCGCCGGAGTTGCATTATCTGTATAGCTGCGTTCCCGCACCAACAAATCACCGCTGCAATCCTTAGCAGTATTGTAATATCCTCCTAATTCCACGCTCCACAAAAACTCATCAAATTCTGCTTGCACCAGAATTGCTTTCTCCAACCATTTGTCACTTTTACCTACTTCTTCAACTACCGACAAACTCCCTTGATGCAAATCTAACAATGCTTTCACAAACAAAGCATAATCTTCCGACTGCGCCATCACAGCGGTTTTTCCATCATAATTCAATCGGTGAAACCGCCCATCAATCCACTGATTATCTAAAATAAAATTAGCAGCTTTTACCGCCAATTCCAGATATTCCCGATCGCCAAAAACGGCAGCAGCCCTTGCCAAACCAGAAATCATCAAGCTATTCCAAGCTACAATCATTTTAGTGTCAGTAACTGCCGGAATTCTACCAGGCCAACTATCATTTTTAGCTTCCTGATTGTTCCGGGCTGGGGGAAAGGTTTTTACAGCATCGGGCTGGCCGCCGTAGCGAACTGTAAACAGTTTCGCCAAAGCCGTTTCTACCGTTTCGCTCAATAGGCACGAATGACGGCGCTGCAATACATTTCTGCCTTCAAAATTACCATCACGACTAACAGTAAAATGTTTGTGAATTTCTACTAATTCCTCAGCAGTTAACAGTTGTTCCAGTTCGCTGTAAGTCCAAACATAAAACGCTCCTTCTTCCGGTTCAGACCCCCCCGTTGCCCCCCCTTGGTAAGGGGGGGTTGGGGGGGTAAAACTGTCAGCATCCTGTGAAGCATAAAAATAGCCCGTTGGCGCGGTCATTTCTCGCTTCAACCATTCTACAGTCCCCGCAACGGCAGTTTCAAAAGCCGGTTCTTGGATTCCCGCACTCCACAGATTCGCTAAATACTCAACAATTTGACCGTTGTCATAGAGCATTTTCTCAAAGTGTGGTATAGTCCAAGTTGAGTCAACGGTGTAGCGGTGAAATCCGCCGGCAACGTGGTCGTAAATGCCACCCAATGCTAAGTCTAATCCCCGCTTAGTGCAAACCTCTTGGCAGTCGTATTTCGATTCAAAATTAAATCGTACTCCCCGCAGTGATAACTCAGCATAAGGCATCATCGGAAAACTTGGGCCTTGATTGCGATCGGCAATAATTCCGGTGTTAAGTTCTAAGCCTTTTTGGAACACTTCCCGACTTAATTCTGCGGTGACTCCTGACAGCATCGCCGACTGTTGGAGGTTGCCTAAAATCTCTGATTGGAAGGCTTGCAATTTGCCTTTTTCTAGGTCGTAAAAGCGGCGAATTGATTGCAAAACTTCTAAAAATCCTGGGCGTCCGTAACGCGGTTCTACTGGGAAATAAGTGCCACCATAGAACGGAATTCTTTCGTTAGGCGTGAGAAAAACGTTGAGGGGCCAACCACCTTGACCAATCATCATTTGCAAGGCCTGCATATAAATGCTGTCGATGTCTGGCCGTTCTTCGCGATCGACTTTTATGGGGATAAAGTGCGAATTCATGTATTGGGCGATCGCACTATTAGAGAATGCTTCCCCTTCCATCACCGTACACCAGTGGCAGCTAGAATAGCCAATGGACAGAAAAATCGGTTTATTTTGGCTGTGGGCGGTATCTAACGCTTCATCGCACCACGGCCACCAGTCGATCGGATTTTCGGCGTGTTTCCGCAGGTAAAGGCTTTGGGATTGGGCAAGACGGTTCACCATAATCAAATCCACTTCAACTCGTACTGAGTAAGCTTATCAGTTCTCTAGCAGTGTAGCGCGAGATGTTTGAGTTTCGCTGTTGCCTTTGACACTCCCCGGTCTAAAGACGCGGGGATTCTTAAGGAGAAACTTTGGGGGATGAATCCGTCCAAAGTTTGATTCTTAAAGGGTTAGTCAGCAACCCCCTACCCACTCGCTGAATTATTGAGTCTGTGGCAAATGATTGATTTGCGGATGATATTAGCTGCACCATTAACGTCTGCATTAATTAACAACCCAGTGCTAGAACGGTACAAACCTCGCTTGATTCGCTTACCCGATGGCTGCCAATTGTCGGGTTTTTCACCGACTTTCACTGGCAACAAATCTTGGTCTAAAAAACTAGCTTTTGATGTGTAAGATTCATCTTGTTCGACAAATCTCCATCCCCTTAAATCGCATTCTTGTTGAAGCCTATCTTTAACTTTAGCTGTCGGTATTTGGACAAAGTTCTGGTTAGTCTTACCTCCCATATTGACTTCTTGTTTCTGTCCTTTATTCCAACCAAAGACTAGGACGTTAATTTGGTGATCTTCACAATAATCTATGATGGTTCTAACTGCTTTATTAACAGCATCTCTCATTCTTCTGGTGCGAGTTTCTGACAACTGTTGCAGTCTATGAGACGAAAAACCTTTAGGCAACTTACATTGATCGTGTACTGATTGCACCCGCGCCTTTTCCTTATTAAACCATTGGTTCCAAGACTTTAATTTGTGACCATCAATAATAAATGGTTTGCCATTACTAGAAACACAAGTTAGCCAGTTATTGATGCCGCGATCGATACCTAAAATTCCCGTTACTTCCCAGCTACAGATAGGGGCTTGTTTGGTTAGACTTTCGTGGACAAATTCGACCCAAACTTTGCCATTTCTAGGGATTAGTCGAAGTTCTTTAATCTGGCAATTCTTCAGTCTTTCCGGTAAAGTCACCCAGAGAGCATCTGTCCCAAAGTGTTCTTTGCCTTTAGTTCCCAGAGGTAGTCTCACCCGATTACCGACTATTTTCAAGGCTTGCCCAGGGTAGGTCACCTGGTACATTGCTCCCTTGGTTCTGTACTTGGGCAATCTCGGTTTTTGATTAAGTTCTCCTTTCTTGGCTAACCTTTCTAATGCTCGGAAAGAGCTAAAGGATTCAGCAACAGATTTGAGGGATTGTTGAGCCACTTGCGAGTAAAGTAAACCGTAATTATCGTTGGGTTTGGCAATTTTGTACAGGTCTGGGTATTTAATTGCGCCTTGGTCTTTGAAGTACCGTTGCCGACTTTCGTAAGTGCCGACATTAAACAGATTGTTTGACCATCTTAAGATTTGCTCGACAATGGTTTTGTCAAGTCCCTTTAAATGCCAAACATCTTTTTGCACTGCATACATTAATTTCAACCTCCTTTGATTAATTGTACTATATTTAGAAATATCTAACTGGGAGATTAAAGTCTCCCTCGCCCTTTCATCCCTGGACTAAAGTCGCAGGGTTTTCAGGGTATTTCTTATAATAACAGCCACCGAAAAATATCCCTCCCTATTGCTCAGACTCCCGTCATAGTTTTTTCCTGAAAGATTACGGTTTGGCGTACCGCTACAACTGATTTGCTATGGATGGCCAGTTTTAGTCTCTCTCAATGGCGCTTGTTGCTGAATCGGAAACCGAGAATCGACGCACCGAATATGCTCCCAGATTTTGTCCAGAGTTATAGCCCACATTCCGCACCCTCAACTCTCACCATCGGTTTTTACTTATTTTTATCAAGCAATCAAGCTCTCAATTAGATTTTTTTAAGTATATTTACGGATAAAAAACGTTTTAAAAGCATAACTTCTCAAGTTTTAATATTTTTTTCAGTAATTATACTGTGTAAAACGCCAGGTGCGGAATGTGGGTTATACTATCTTGTTGAAAGGGGGCCAAATTCAGGACTAAGGCCCGGTGACAGCAGCCCTATTTTTCGATGTACGCCATAGAAAATAAGTTAGAAGCCATCAATCTAGGCACTTTGGCTAATTCCAATCAGCGTCTTCCCAATCTTCATCGAATCTTCATAAAAACTACTTGCCTTAACCTGTGTTTCCGTTTATATTGAGGATGTGAAGGTAAAAAAACCTGATTCCAGTCCACATAAACATAAAGGTGTCAACCATGAAATCCTCATTAAATTTAGTCAAATCGATTTTAGCTGTTGCCAGTGTCGCTGCTCTTAGTGCAGTATCCGCAGCACCTGCCTCCGCCGTCGGCTTCAGCTTTGGTAATATCTTTGGTGGCGATACGGTTGGAGATGCCTATCAAAACAGCTTTAATTTTGACGTAACTGAAAATGGTTTAAACTCAGTTCTTTTTAACATCTCCAACTCTGGAAATGCCGCAGCTTCTAGTATGTTTATCGGTAAAGTTCTCTTTGATGATAATGGCTATCTGTCTAATGCCGTGGCTAACGTTAATAACACTGGTAACGTAGCCTTTACTGGTGGTGCTGGTAGCGATCAGTTGCCTCAAGGTGGTACTGGCTTCACCACAGACTATGCCTTCACAAGAGACAATGGTGCTGGTAATAAATGGGCTGTCCAAGGTAGCGAAAGTTTGGGAGTGAGCTTTACTGGAAATTATGCTAACGTAATTTCCGCTTTGAATAGCGGTAGCTTAAAATTAGGTTTGCACGTTCAAGCCTTACCAGGTGGTGCAAGCGATTCTTACCTCAGCAGCAGCAGTGGCAACACTCAAGATACTCCTGAACCTTTAACAATGCTGGCTGCGGGAGCTGCTGTTGGGTTTGGTAGTATGTTCAAAAAGCAACGCGATCAGGCTCAAAAAGCTGAATAGGCTATCATTTTAACTGGTTTTCGCTCATGGCTTGATGCCAAACTGATTATCTTATGATAGAGCTAAAAAACCTGGTTTCACCAAGAAACCAGGTTTCTTATTGTTTTATTTAAACGACATGGTATAATCTAATCAATCAACTAATAACTAATATCAAAATGTTCAAGAAAGAACTTTTTGGGCTAATCATTATCGCCACAGGTTTAGTAACCCTGAATATGACACTCCTCTGGAAAATGGGGGATATTGCTCATTTTTATATGAGTGTAGTTTTTTGGTTCGCTGTGGGTTCCCTACTTTGGGACAAGCAGGATATTCTCAAACAGAGTGAGGTAAAAAGTGACCTATTATCGAGAGTCGCTGGGACAATATTAATAGCTTTTATTTTATTTAAAAGTGCTATGGTTTCCAGTAAATTCGATATTTTTTTAAGAATAGCACCTTTTTTGTCTGGTTTAGGTGTGGCCCTAATTGCGGTAGGTTTTCAGGATTTAAAAAAATATTGGCGTGAATTGGTCATACTATTTTTTCATGGCATCCCCAGTGTACTTACGTCACCTTTAGTAGATATTATTACCTCGTTTACAGCTCAGTCGGCTTATTTTTCTTTGTGGTATTTGGGTTTTAATGCAACACGTGAGGGTAATTATGTTGCTTTACCGACAGGAAGGGTGTTGGTATATGGGGGATGTTCGGGTATCGAGGCCATGAATTACTTATTAGGTTTATCTGTAGTTTGTTTGTTGATGTTTCCTACTAAACAAAATAAAGCTTTGGTAATAGGTGTCGCTGTCGCTTTGGGTTTTATGATTAATACTTTGAGAGTGGCGGCAATGGCTTTGTTAGTTGCATCTAATCGCCTAGATTTGTTTAAATATTGGCATGAGGGTGAAGGTTCTTTGGTGGTGGGGATGATTGCGGTGGTTTTGTTTGGGATATTTTATCAATTTATCTTGAAACAAGATAGCAAAATTAGTCAAAGTTCGCGAAATTAATTAGTTTAAAGTTGAGGTAATATATCGGTTGTTCGATTTCCACTCCCATAGTCAGGAGTCTCGTTCACTCATATGTCCGGGTGTTCAAATCCGCCACCTGTTACTACCTGTAATTGAACTGCGGTTATATATATCATAGAAATAATGTCAGGAAATTATAGGAAACTCGTTATGGCGGCCAATGAAAGTCAAATAAGTCAAATTTACGGTTCCGAGGATGCTCAAGCTATTCTGCAAATTGCGATCGCCCGATCGCAAAATGCTTCCCCTTCCATCACCCTAAACCAGTGGCCGCTAGAGTAACGAATTGACAGAAAAATCGGTTTATTTGCCATCCGGGCCCTTTATAGGGCTTCGTCGCACCAGGCCAACCAGTCGATCGAATTTTCGGCCTGTTTTCGCTTTTGCTGGCTAAGCTTGTCATATTATGTCCGATCGATTACCCCTAATACGGTAGGGGCTCCCCTCACCAACAATACCTGCCAATAATTGACAATCTCAAAAACCCGCCCCTTGTATCTTAAAAGAGTGAGACGGTAGGGGCAGGGCAGTTTCATTCTCTTTTAGGGGCTGCCCCCCGTGGCTGCCCCAATCCCACCAAATGCCTAACAAATCCTGGATGGGTGGGCATTCTTGGCACAACCCGTACAAAAAGCTGGTTTTCCGTAGGGGCAATCCCCCCGTGGTTGCCCCGAAACAGCCCTGACGGTAGAGGCGTTCCGAAAACTATGTCCCAGAAAGTCGAGTCGTCCCTTTAGTCTGCCAAAGTTCCGGCGTCACAGATAATAACGGCCACCGAAACGTATCCCTACCTATTGGTTTGACTCCCGTCGTCATTTTTTCCTGAAACATTACGGTTTGGCGTACACCGCAGCAACTGATTTGGTATGGATGGCTAGGTTTAGCCTCTCTAAATGGCGCTTGTTGCTGAATCCGAAACCGAGAATCGACGCACCGAATCTGCTCCAAGATTTTGTCCAGAGTTATAGCCCACATTCGGCACCCTCAACTGTCACCATCGGTTTTTACTTATTTTTATCAAGCAATAAAGCTCTCAATTAAACTTTTCTACGTATATTAACGGATAAAAAACCTTAATAAAAGCTTTCAGGGTTTCTTAATAAGAATGGATATTTGAGGATTATTCGATCAAATGGTTACACCGTATAAGTTTTACTGCTTTTCACATGACCTGAATCCTTACGAACTAAGAGCCTGAACCTGGATAGTGTGAAGTAGCCGTAAAGCATTTATGAAGATTCTACTAAAACTGACCTCTAGGGTAACAATCATCCAAAAGTAGTACATAATCAAGATATAGCGAATCGTCACTCACTGAGAAGTAATTGCCATGAATACTAAACTATTCCCCACCTTGGCTACTCTTGCTGCCACTTTAGGCATGATTGCAGTTCAATCACCAGCTAAAGCCTTTAATTTTACAACTAACTTGACCACTTCCGGCGTTCCCGATGCTAAAAGCGATATTTGGCTAAAGTCAGTTACATACGGCGGTAAAACAACTAGCGATTTTGCCTTCGTCAACGCTGTAGAGATCATCAACAACACGCCGATCAAAAGTGGTTTAGACCCAAACACAAAAACGAGCAACCCTGAAGATGAGACAAAAAATAACGACAACAGCGGTGCAGCCAGTACAGATAAAGGCGATAAAGCCAGCTCCCCAATAGTAAATGGACAAGCAGTAGATGTATCGGGAATTAAGAACCCAACTGGCGGCGAAATGGCTGCTTACCTGGGTAACAACAACCTTAACAACATCATTGACACTGAAGATGCGGGTTCGTTTAAACTTAACTTATCGTTTACTAAAGCAGTAACGAACTTGTTTTTCTGGGAACGGAATATGAATAGCACCATCAGAGTTCAAGCTTTGGATGCTATGGGACAAACGATTGGAAACCTCCTGAATCTTAATTCCCGCAGTTGGGGACAGGCTGGATACAGTATTAACACCCAAGAAATTGACACTGCTCAGAAAGTAGGCGCATGGGGCGTTAGCTTAGCAGATTTGGGAGTGAGCAGCCCGATCGGCGCTATCCAAGTCAGCACCCTCGGCTCACCGGATAATGGCCCTGACTTTAAAGTAATAGGTGAAACTCAAAATACTCCTGAACCTTTAACAATGCTGGCTGCGGGAGCTGCTGTTGGGTTTGGTGGTATGTTCAAAAAGCAACGCGCTCAGGCTCAAAAAGCTGAATAGGCTATCATTTTAACTGGTTTTCGCTCATGGCTTGATGCCAAACTGATTATTGTATGATAGAGCTAAAAAACCTGGTTTCAGCAAGAAACCAGGTTTCTTATTGTTTTATTTAAAGGACATGATATAATCTAATCAATCAACTAATAACTAATATCAAAATGTTCAAGAAAGAACTTTTTGGGCTAATCATTATCGCCACAGGTTTAGTAACCCTGAATATGACACTCCTCTGGAAAATGGGGGATATTGCTCATTTTTATATGAGTGTAGTTTTTTGGTTCGCTGTGGGTTCCCTACTTTGGGACAAGCAGGATATTCTCAAACAGAGTGAGGTAAAAAGTGACCTATTATCGAGAGTCGCTGGGACAATATTAATAGCTTTTATTTTATTTAAAAGTGCTATGGTTTCCAGTAAATTCGATATTTTTTTAAGAATTGCACCTTTTTTGTCTGGTTTAGGTTTGGCCCTAATTGCGGTAGGTTTTCAGGATTTAAAAAAATATTGGCGTGAATTGGTCATACTATTTTTTCATGGCATCCCCAGTGTACTTACGTTACCTTTAGTAGATATTATTACCTCGATTACAGCTCAAGTTGCTTATTTTAGTTTGTGGTATTTGGGTTTTAATGCAACACGTGAGGGTAATTATGTTGCTTTACCGACAGGAAGGGTGTTGGTATATGGGGGATGTTCGGGTATGGAGGCCATGAATTACTTATTAGGTTTATCTGTAGTTTGTTTGTTGATGTTTCCTACTAAACAAAATAAAGCTTTGGTAATAGGTGTCGCTGTCGCTTTGGGTTTTATGATTAATGCTTTTAGAGTGGCGGCAATGGCTTTGTTAGTTGCATCTAATCGCCTAGATTTGTTTAAATATTGGCATGAGGGTGAAGGTTCTTTGGTGGTGGGGATGATTGCGGTGGTTTTGTTTGGGATATTTTATCAATTTATTTTGAAACAAGATAGCAAAATTAGTAAAAGTTCGGGAAAATAATTAGTTTAAAGTTGAGGTAATATAGCCTTTCTCAGTAACAGTGCGGTACGCTTCGGGCATAGGGCTTCGGGCATAGGGCTTCGGGCATAGGGCTTCGGGCATAGGGCTTCGGGCATAGGGCTTCGGGCATAGGGCATACCTCACAACGCTTGAGAACCGCTATATATCGGTTGTTCGATTTCCACTCTAATAGTCAGGAGTCTCGCTGACTCAACTGTCCGGGTGTTGAAATCCGCCACCTGTTACTACCTGTAATTGAACTGCGGTTATATATATCATAGAAATAATGTCAGGAATTATAGGAAACTCGTTATGGCGGCCAATGACAGTCAAATAAGCCAAGTTTACGGTTCTGAGGATGCTCAAGCTATTCTGCAAATTGCGATCGCCCAAAAAGAAGAAAACGGAGAACTTTCGCGAGTGCAGTTGTTCGAGATTGCAGCGGAATTGGGCATTTCCGAACAGGATATTGTGGCGGCGGAACAGCAATGGTTAGCAAATAGAGGGGAAGTTCAAGAGAAACTGGCTTTTAATCGTTACCGTCGCGGCAAATTGCAGAAAAACTTGACAAAGTACGCAATTGTCAATACTTTTTTAGTTTTGCTAAATCTAGCAGCAGCCCACGAGCTTTCTTGGTCGATTTTCATTCTACTAGGTTGGGGGTTGGGATTGTCGCTGAATGCTTGGAATGTGTATCAAACTGAAGGGGAAGATTACGAACAGGCGTTTCAAGGGTGGCGGTTGAAGAAACAAGTCGGAGAGTCTATTGGTACTGCGGCGGATAAGTTTCTGAAGTGGTTGCAGTCGTGATTTGCTCTTGGGAAAAACAGGACTTACGCACTCTTAGGCCAAAAACCCCCGGTGGTTGAGCGGAGTCGAAACCCTACGTCAATATCTCTCGAAGAGATGCAGGATTTTTCTCAGAAACCGGGTTTTTTGCGTAAGTCCTAGAAAAGAGAGAATTGATATTTAGCCCTGGCGAATGGAAGTCGCGGCTATACAAACAAAGTCCGAGCTGAGAGGGACTGAATTATTAAGGGCATTGTCCATCTTACCCTGATTGTTACCAATTGCATCTCATGTTCGATCGCAAAAATACTCGGTTTTGATATACTGTCTGATTACTGGCGATAGATTGAATAGATGCGTCTAAGTGTTTAATCTTCCGTTACGATCGTGCTGACCATAAACCTCAGTTAAATTTACCCAATTTCCCTCACCATAAGCATAAGGATTGTGAACAGAATATTGTGGCTTCTTCGGCTCCCATGTTAACAGAAGTGTTACAGGAAATTGAGGGGTTATTGCTGTAAATTTCAGTGAACGATCAAAATTACTGACGGCTAGTTTCTCGCGATCGCGAACAGTAAAATCCCAATCCACGAATCATTAGAAATGTTGAGTCTACGTTGCTTGTGACAACGCAAACTATAATAATCATCGGCAGGGGAAGAAATTGCACAGATAATCGCGGCAAGTGGCGGCCATCCACATCAGAAATTAATGCCGTTATGCTATAAAACTTATGCTGGCTATCAGGAGGAAATACCATGAGTCAAAATTCTCAGCCCGTTCCCCGCTTAGATTTAGCTCCCAAATTGAGCCGCCCTCTTTCATTATGGAATCCCCTAGATTATCTGCGGTTATTGTATTGGGTGTTCTTTTTTCCCCAAGCTTTGCCGTGGTATATAGACACCTTTGGCGGTAAGGGTTTTAAGGAGGCAAAAACTGGGCTCCAAAGGTGGGAATGGCTGCGCCAAAATCCCATCCAGCCCCAGCTAGTTTTGCAAGTCTTAACGTTAGGTGTGGTTCTTCTGATCATTTTGAATGGAGTTCCTGTGCGGGTAGGTTTTGCTGTCAATTGGTGGTGGGTAATGAAGGGCATAGTGTACGGCGTGGCGTTGAGCATGGCGTCGGGCGTGGCGTTGAGCGTGGTGTCGGGCATAGTGTGTGGCGTGGCGTTCGGTGTGGTGTCGGGCGTGGCGTCGGTCGTGGCGTTGAGCGTGGCGTTTGGCGTGGTGTGGGGCGTGATGCCGGGCGCGGCGATCAGCCTGCCGTACATCGTGGCGTTGTTCGTGGTGTTGCTCGTGGTGTTGGGCGGGGCGTTGGGCGTGTCGTTGGGCGAGGTGTGGGGCGTGATACCGGGCGTGGGGTTCGGGGTGGCGCTCGGCTTGGTGTTCGCACGTCTAGAAGATTGGCTTTTCGCTTTACCGTTTACCTTGCTCCAGCCGAGAAACCAAAATAGGTATTTTCCTCACATTACCAGCATTCCCCTTCCGTACCTATCTTCTCAGGTAGCAAATTGGCTGAGGCGAGATTGGGAAACAGGAAAGCACAACATTAATCAACTATTGCGATTTACCTTTCAGTTTATCCCCGTTTTTCAAGCTGTTAATAAAGTGCTCGCCGAGACGCCTCCAGAACTACTTATCTATCGCGTCGCTCAATTAGCTGACGAGCTTTATGATTGGAATTTATTGCGTTTTGCCTCAGCTTCTCTGAGTGGGATTCGCTTAGATACCCCTGCGCGTGCTGCTGCTGCGGGTTTCTGGTATTTGTATGTAGAAAAGCCCAAAAAAGCGACAGAAGCTTTTGCCGTCGTGCGCGAGCTCCCCTATGGCGAAGAGATGTTCACCTTGGCGCAAATCCTAGCAGCTTTTCACACCACAAAGGAACCCGCTCAAATTGCCGCCCTCAACCTGCCTGATTCACCCAATCAAACGTTTTTACACTTGACTGCTTGGTCAGCAATTGCGGCCTTGCGACGGGTTATTTCCGATGTGCAAAATATCGAGCAATCAGCCTCTAAATCAGCGAGTGTTCTGGTTTTTAACCGCGCATTCGTAGAACTCCAAGACATTCTGGATGGAGCCGAAAACATCCCGCAAGCTGAACGAAAGTTAATTATAAATATTGCACAAACTTGGAGGATAAATATTGCACAAACTTGGCAAAAATCTGGACTGGCAATTACTGGTTAAACAAGCAATGAGCCGCGATTTTATAGACAGTCGCCTCAAGGCTCCCTGGTTAAAACCTGTGACAAACCCTGTCAGTTTCACTTGTCAGAAATTACCTGACAAGTGCAGCGCCCAATATTCACCTGAGCCCCAAGCTTCCTTTCCTAAAGAGCGATCGCCCTTTTCCTTCCCAAAGCGCGATCGCTCTTGATTTCTCATGGATTCCACTAAATGGAGCGTGCTATAATTAGTCATAGCTTCCAGTACGTCAGATATAGGAGTTTCCAGCATGGATGCAAGTCAGATTGCCACTGTGACAGCAGAACACAAACTGCAATTCCCGCCTGAAATTTTAGCTCAACTACGTCCAGGCGATCGATACCAATTTTCTTTAACCGAAACTGAAATTATCTTAACAAAAATTCCCCTGTCGCAAACAGACTTGGATGAATTCCTCGAACATCTAGAAGAACTAGAACCAAATCCCAATCAACCTACTCTGCAAGAAATTAGTGAAATTGTTAAAGAAGTCCGACAAGAGTTGTGGTCTAACTAATGAGAGTTGTATTGGATGTCAACGTTTGGATTTCAGCTTTACTATGGGGCGGAATTCCTGGTCAAATGCTGCGGCTAGCCCGAAATCAACAAATTACTATATTTACTTCCGATCCCTTATTGTTGGAACTGGAAACCACACTCAACCGTGCTAAATTTCGGTCACAATTGCAACAGCGAGATTATACGGTTGAATATCTGATGTCTGTAGTCAAAGGATTTTCCACTTCTTCTTCAACAACTCCTATTAATGTTCCTGAACTGCGAGATCCTAAAGATGCCAAAATTATAGAAACAGCTTTAGGTGCTGATGCAGAAGCTATTGTAACTGGCGATTTAGATTTACTGACTCTCGGCGAAGTTGAACACATAGCGATTCTGACTCCAACAAATTTTATTAATCGTTATTTTCCTAATTTAAGCTTTCGGAATATTGACTAGAAAAAAGCGATAGCCCTTGAGATACCCGACTTACTTTTTTGAGAAGTCGGGACTCTGCTTGTTAAATTACTGGGGCGAATCGATCTTAGCAGCATCTTCAACCACAGGATGAATTAAAGCCGATCGCAAACCTTGACGAGTTTCCGCACTCAAATACCGGCGCTGCAAAATCTGCCATTTTCCCCAAGCTGCGTAGCGACTTTCTGCCAAAATACCAGCCAATATCGGCAACTCTTTTTGCAGATCGCCCTCCACAAAATCCGTCAAAAATTCCCCTAAAACTTCACTGTCTTGAATATCACCCAAACATTCTTGAATAGCTTTCACATCCTCTACATAAGCTTCATAAGTCTCGCCGTAAAAATCTCCAAACAGATTCATCAAATAGCGAACTCGCTTAGCTTGCTTCCGCAAATCGTGCAGAATTGTTCCCTCGGCGGCCAACTTGTGTTCGACAGCCTCAGCATTCAAATCATCACAAACTTTAACTTGGCCATCCTCATATTCCGTACCCAGCAGCCAAGCCGGATGTAGGAAAAACTCGCTGACTTGAGGTAACAGTAAATCTGGCAAAACCTCAGCAATTGGCAAATGTTCGATCGCCCGAAACTGCGGTTTTTCCAACCAATCCTCGATCGACCTTTTCAGCAATTGGTAACTTTTGTGTTCCAAAACCGCCCTCACCCCTTTCAAAGCGCGGCGTCGCTGTTTGAGCAAAGTTAACAAAACTTGATCTAAAACTTCCTGTTCTTCGGCAGGCAAATTCGGGTAATATCGGTTTTGGAGACTGTCGAGCATCACATCCAAATCTCTGAGAGTTCCCAGAATCCGTCCAACTTTACCAATTTTGTGCTCTTGGGCCTGTTTTGGCAAATCTAAAACCGGAGCGAAACCAGTCACAGCCGATCGCAAACGCCGCATTCCGACTCGCATTTGGTGAAGTTCTTCCGCATCTTTGTCTTTGAGAACTTCAGCTTCGTGGGCTAGAGTTTTGCGGAAATATTTCTCGATCGCGTCAGCAGCCGCGTCTCCGAGAGTCTTAACTTGAGTTTTAACTTTGACTGATGTTTTTAGGTTCATGGCTGGTGTAGATGTCAAATCCCCGATCGACTTTAATTTTGATTTCAAGGCTTTTCTAATAAGGGGTTACATCCTAGCACACACTTTTAATTTATGAACCGCACCCACAATAAATCTTAATGTAAGGTGCTTGACAATTTATCCAAAATATGCATTGACAGTCCTGGATGCACTCCAATCAAAGAAACCGGGTTTTTTACCGAATTTGCTGGTCTCAACCAAGTATTGTCGTAAATCAAAGAAACCGGGTTTTTTACCGAATTTGCTGGTCTCAACCAAGTATTGTCCTAAAAAAACCAGGTTTCTAGGCTCTCATGCAAAATCTCAAATCTCAAATAAAATGTCCCTCCCTCGCTCTTCGGCCAATAAAAATCCGATTTCTTGCACACTTTCCCAAAAAGGTTAAGATAGCCTCAAACTGACATTTATTCGCCAAAGGGTGAGAGAGGGTGCGATCGGGAAAGACAAGTTTGAGATTAAATCAAGTCCACCCAGACAGGCAGTTTAGCCCTTCTTCCAGTCTTTCGCCGATTGTTCGAGTACGTAGGTTGCTACATCCTCAATTTGTGCCGGCTTCAAGCGGCCCTTAAAAGCAGGCATAGCATTTTTGCCATTTGTTACCTGAGTGGTAATAGCTTCGATGGAATTCATGCCGTATTTCTCAAGAGCAGCCTTTTTCAAGGTTTTCATACCCATAACCACGTTGCCGCCACCGATGTGACAAGCTGCACAGTTAGCGCTAAAGATTTTAGCTCCATTAGCGGCATCTCCAGCCAAAGCAGGGCGGCCAAAGCCGACGGTAAAAATTGCAAACGCTAACAGAGCGATCGATAAGAGTCTTTTCAACGAAGTTCTCCTCTACTGGATACACAAAGAGTGATTGTTTAGATATTTTACCTGTTTAATCAGGCACGAACACGTAGACGCGATCGCGATCTCCCGAGTAATTTACCACTTTTTTGCAGTCGCGATTCAACTCTCAAAATTCTCGACGCCCCATGCGGGAGCCTTCTGAGCCGCCCTGAGCAAAAAAGCAGCCAAATTTTCGATTTGGGCCTGGGACATCCAGCTTTCCGGCACCTGGCGGCACCAAAAACTTGCCTCGCTACCGTCATAAGTCATCGGTTGTCTTAGATACGCCACCAAAGCATTGATGTTGCTGCGGGGAGGGGTTGCCCCATTGAGGTCAGCCAAAGACAGAGATCTAGTCGGATCGGGCAAATTAGCTCCTCCGACGTGACAATTGAGGCAATTTTGCTGGAACAAGCGCTTCCCTGCGGACAAATCCTCAGCCGAAAACAAGCGAGTATCTCCCTGTCCAATTCCAGTGCCACAGGTTCGCTGGCTTGCAAATAGCGAGTCACTTGACACTCCCCGACCGTCGCGGACGGGGATTCTTGGTTCATCGACAAACCTTAAAATTACCTATCCTTACGGCATTACTTAAACCTGATACCCGTTCGATTGAACCTGTGTACCGAGCATAATTTAGGCAATCCCAGAGGGCTATATCTCCTCAAGCTTTTAGAGAATTACTTCTCACGATTCCGTGTGCCCCACGGTACGTTTAATATTTAAAAGTTTTACTTTTCTGGTTTTGGGCTAGCGTTAGCTTCCCTGACTATGTTTATTCGTGGTATTCGTCACCCACTAGCCATTATTATTTTCCGACCCGTCGTTTGAGCTTGGTGTCTCATGTGTATCGGCGGTTATTCTACCTGTGACATACTCATGATGTACCTCCAAACGAACCCCATGTCAAGAGCAAAATCTATCAAAATCAGACTTTCTGAGTATGAATACCAGCAACTACAGCAGGAAGCCGAAAGACAAGGCACAGGTATGTCTGATTTACTGAGAAAATGTATCTCTAAGTTTCCTGCCGTAAAAAAGCCGTCCTAAAAGGACGGGGCTTTAAACCCAAATTTCCGGTAAATTTTAGATTTCAGATTTTCGATCGAAAAACGACCAGCTAGCAATGCTTAGGAAACTCCAGCCCTCTCCCAATCCAAAATCCAAAATCTAAAATCTAAAATTGATTAACGAGCGCCTTTACCGCCAGCCCACTGCTTGCCGATAATTTTCGGTTGCAACAGAATGTGACCGGCAATCGCGTACAAATCATCATCCGAGAGATTTCTCATCTCAGCAAAAATATCCGCGCTCTTCATGCTCGGATGCAACTCAGAAATTTCCTCAAAACCGTCATAAGTCGTGGGATTTTTCATATAGTCCACCAGCGACTCCACATTATTGCGGGGCGGGTTTGCCAAAGCTAGAGTTTCGGGACTCAAATTCACATTCGGGTCAGTTTTTGTCATTCCTGAATTGTGACATTGAGCGCAAGTCGAACCAAACAAGCGTTTGCCTTGCTGAACCTGTTTGAGACTCAGTACCACGGTCGCCCCCTTGTCATTTAAAGTCACGGTGCGAAGTTCAGGACTCAGTTCAACAGCCATCGCACTGCTGACAAATAACTGAAATGTCAAGAATACAGCGGTCAGAGCAATGAAAGATCTTTTAAGCATGGTTCTCCTTAAAAAAAAATCAGGCGAATTTATTGAATGCTCTTTTGCAGAGCCGGCAAACAGATTGCTATTCAAGATTCCACCGCCGGGAAAAACTGCTGACAGTTTATGCGGTTGTACCTTTAAAGGTAAGGGAATTTTGCGATCGATCTAATCTGCTAGAAGTTTTGAGTCGCGTCTCTTTTCCAGAGCAGACATAATTGCCTTAACATCCTCCAGGGCCAAACGGGTTTGAGGGTGCTTGTAAGCAATTTCTAACTCGTCGCACAAGCGGATAACGTCTTCAACAGGGACGTTGAAGTCCTCTGCTATTTCTGCGATGGACAGGTCTGCAAAACCCATAATTTTTAGGTCGCTGACAGGTCAAAATTGGGTTAACGGCTATTAACTAAAAGCTGGACAATTTCACAAAGCGCTGTTAGTTTGTTCTGAGGTTTATAGGACTTACGCCGATCGTTAAATCCAGGATGCGCCGAAGGGCACTTTACCGCTATTTACAGCGCCTCAAAGGATTTTTTTTTGCCTGAGTCCTGATTGAGTCTGTCAGAGCCAACTAACCGCTAACTGCCACTAGGCATTTTTGCTCAGCTAAGCTTTATAGCCAATCAACTTCCAATCAATATCATCCCACTGCGGTGTCGTTATTACCAAGTGAATTACCCACAGCAACCACTAGGTATGATTGAGGCTGCCAATTTGTACTCCTTAGCTCAGAGACTGGGAGCGAGACCATCTGCGATCGTTCACGGCGAAAGTTTGAAAGCGTGAGTCTGTGCCGACACTGCGTGGCTGTCTGTTGGTTCTTGAGCCTCAAATTCCGATCGAGCCAATAAAGGCTGGGGCTGGTGAAGGCTAATTAGCTGAGCCAGAGTTTTCTTGAGCTGAGTCCGGGGGACGATCGCATCTACAAAACCGTGAGCAAACGAATATTCGGAAGTTTGATAATTTTCCGGCAGTTTTTCCCGCAGAGTTTGTTCGATGACCCGGCCGCCGGTAAACGCCACAGTCGCTTTCGGCTCGGCAATTATAATGTCTCCCAGCATGGCAAAACTAGCGGTGACGCCGCCAGTAGTCGGGTGAGTCAAAATCGGGATGTAAAGCAATCTCGCTTCCCTGTGGCGTTCCAGAGCCCCGGAAACCTTAGCCATTTGCATCAGGCTGAGCATTCCTTCTTGCATTCTCGCACCGCCAGAGGAGCAGACAACGATCGCTGGTAAGCGTTCTCGCGTCGCGTGTTCGATCAGGCGAGTCAGCTTTTCTCCGACTACTGAGCCCATGCTGCCGCCGATGAACTGAAATTCCATGACTCCCAGGGCGACGGGTAAGCCATCGAGTTTGCCGATGCCTGTTTCTACTGCGTCTAAGTGACCTGTTTTTTCTTGAGTTTCTCGGAGCCGATCGCTATATTTTTTGCGATCGCGAAATTTCAAG
Source organism: Microcoleus sp. (assembly GCA_042408215.1). Classification (GTDB taxonomy): domain Bacteria; phylum Cyanobacteriota; class Cyanobacteriia; order Cyanobacteriales; family Microcoleaceae; genus Microcoleus. The sequence goes on from JAYFMW010000008.1 coordinate 299,635, forward strand.
GGATCGGTGGCGTGGAGCCCTTCATTAATGGGCATCCAGCTATGGGCATCGATCAACTGCTCGATGCGATCGTCACTGTAAACTCTCATGTGATGCCCACACTCCAAGCAAACCATTTGATTTGCTCGCAGGTCTTTGGTATAACTCAGTGCACCGCAAGATTCGCATTTATTCCAAAGTCCGTCAGCAATTTCTCGTTCCGGCCGTTCTTGAGAGTTCGGTACTGATTTTCGTCGATTTGCAAACCAATCAAATAAAGACATTAAAACTTAGTAATTGTTAGTTGGTAATTGGTAATTGTTAGTTGTTGACTGTTAACTGTTAGCTGTTAACTGTTTGATTCGGGTTCCTCTTCAATTGGACCGATCGGGAGCGATGCAGTCTGCTGGTGTTCTGGAAGAACTTGCAAAGCTGTAGAACTACCTGCTCCCAAACAAGATGCGATGCCTAAGTCAACAATCCGAGTTGGGATTTGATGAGCAGCAAGGATTTGCTGCATCAATTCGGCTTCCCAGCGAAAGCTAGTGGTTGTTAGTGTAATCCAAGACACGGAACAATTTTACCAATTATTGACACTCTCAGGTCTAAAGACACGCTCGATTCTGCTGACAGAGTAAAACTCTCGCTACGGCCGTCAAACGCCGTCTACTTAGTCACCAATCGTCAAGCGATAGTTACTAGCTACTTTTGTCTCCAATGCTTTCAGAATCCATCACTAAGCCAAGACACGGTACGCTCAACATCCTGCCATTATTAGCTCTTTTTGTGTTACCTCTCAATAGGTGTACTAAGTTGCTGGGATTTCTCCGATACTAGGATGTTTCAACACGTAGATGTTTTTGTTCTTACTCACAACTCAATTGTAGCACATTTTCAATACCACGGCGGTTAAAACCGCAGGAGTCGCTTCCCTCTCAGGTCTAAAGACTCTGAGTTTCCCGCATCCCGTATTATTTTTATGAGACAATATTATGCTCGATCGCGCGGGGAAAAATTAGGGTCAGAAATTCTAATTCGGGAAAAACAACTGCCAGTAAGTAGATAAGATCGCTTCGCCCCACAAAGCTGTAATTGCTGCACCCAGAGCCAGAAATGGGCCGAAGGGCATCGGTTGACGCCGATCGAGCAACCCGATCGCGATCGCCCCGCCACCAGCAAAAGCCCCGGCCCCGCAAGCGATAAATCCCGCTAACAGCAAGTATTTCCACCCCAGCCAAGCTCCCATCAAAGCGGCCAATTTGCTATCCCCAGCGCCCATAGCATTTTGCCCAAGGGCTAGAGAACCTGCTAAACCGATGATGTCAAACAGCCACAGCCCGACAACTGCTCCCAGGATACCGTTGAGTACCAGATGGTTAACGGAGTCGATCGGACTAAATATCGGCCACCAACCTTTCGCCATCTGAAAAACCAGTCCAGCCACCAAACCCGATCGAGTCAAAGAATTAGGCAAAGTCATTGTATCGCAATCAATCAAAGACAAAGCCAAAAGCCAGCTAAAAAAAGCCCAAAAACCCAGAGTTTGTAATGTCACGCCAAACTGCCAAAAAATCAGCAAAAACAGCAAACCCGTAGCTGCTTCCACCAGCGGATAGCGTGCAGAAATCGGGCTGCGACAGTGATTGCAGCGTCCCCGCAGCCACAGCCAGCCGAACACTGGTACATTTTCGTAAAATCTCAGCCGATTTAAACATTTGGGACAGCGAGAAGGAGGCGAAAGTACCGACAAACCGGCTGGTAACCGATAAACTACCACATTCAGAAAGCTGCCGATCGCCGAGCCTAAAGCAAAGACAATGGCATAAACAAGAGAATTAAAGATTATTTCCATTAACAGGTAATTGGGAATGGGTAATTGGGCATTGGTAATTGGGCCTTGGTAGCCCGTCACAAATAACAAATAACAAATAACAAATAACAAATAACCAATAACAAATAACCAATAACAAATAACCAATAACAAATAACAAATAACTAATGACTAATGACTACTGACTACTGACTACTGACTACTGACTACTGACTACTGACTACTGACTACTGACTACTGACTACTGACTACTGACTACTGACTAATGACTAATGACTACTGACTACTGACTAATGACTACTGACTACTGACTACTGACTACTGACTACTGACTACTGACTACTGACTAATGACTACTGACTAATGACTACTGACTAATGACTACTGACTAATACATTTGCGATTCAATCTCTTCAAAACTAACAAAACGTTCACCGGGCAACAAAATGGGTGGCGCAGCAAAAATTAGCTGGCCTCGATCGCTTCCTGGACTGACAACTACACCTGCTGGACGCTGTATTCGATCGGAATTAACTTTGAGATATAGACCATAGACCGATCGAGCTACTCGGATCAAATCGGGAGCGAGCAACCTGAGACTCTCGGAAGTTTCTATCCTGGGTTTTGGGCTTGACTGGTATTCTGTCACTGGAAACTGATCATAATTGTATAGGTCTAGCTGTTGGTGTCGCCGCTAGATCGATCGAACTTACCTTATTTTTTAACAATAGACTAGGTGGAAATTAATAGATTAACCTACAATCCTCCCTTGGCTGCGATCGAACTGCGACTGCGCGATCTCCTTCCGGCTGAACTGTACGCTGCTGCGTGGGTAGAGCCATCGCCGGCGACACTGATCGGCGTGTTCGAGCATCTGCGAACCCTCCGCTACATCCTCCAGGATTACGTGCCGAGGTTAGTTTCCGAATCACCCCCCCAGCCGGGCGAGGTGCGTTACCAGTGGCAAGAAGGCACGCTACTGTTCACGGATTTGGCTGGTTTTACGTCGCTGTTGGAGGCGAACGCGGCCGAGGGGCCCAAGGGAGCTGAAACCCTGCTGGGGGTCATCAACGACTATTTCGCCTCAATGATTGCAATTGTCAGCAAGTCGGGCGGAGATTTGCTGGAGTTTACAGGAGATGCCATGCTGGTGCAATTCCTGGCTGATAAACACCAACAGGATACCGCCCTGGCAGTTAGGGCCGGTTTGCGGATGCAGCGAGCAATGGCAGAATTTGCCAACATTCCAACGGCTAAAGGGGTTTTGTCTTTGAGAATGCGAGTGGGTATCCACTGCGGCCGCTACATTAGTGCTGACATCGGCACGCCCCTGCGGATGGCTCATGTGTTGCTGGGGAATGCCGTGCAGCAAGCTAAGCAAGCTGAGGGCTCTGGGACTGTGGGAAGGGTATGTTTGACTGAAACAGCTAGTTCTGGCTTGGGAGAGCAATTTCGCTTTGAACCTGGGAAACCGGGTTATTTGTTGGTGACGGACGATTTTACTGATGCTCAACTGGGAGAGTATGAGATCACTCTGACTAGGCGGCGGATGCCGAGTTCGGTATTGCTCGATCGCAGCATTTCGGGCTTAGTCAGGGAGATCGAAGAATCTTTGAAGCGGGTTGAACCCCTTGCGAGTTATATTCCCAAACCGATTCTGACGCTGCTGGTAGAAAATGCTAACAAGCGAGGGATTCCGCCGGATTTTCCGCTCCCGACGGTGATGTTTGTCAATTTGATTGGTTTACCGGAGTCGGTGGACAAAGCAACGCCCGCCGAAGAAGCCAGCCTGGTAATCGGCTGTTCTCGCGTTTTCGCGCTGATTGATGCTGTGGTGTCAGCTAAAGGGGGCGTGTTGCAGAAAGTAACGGCTCACTTGGACGGTTCGGATCTGCTGATCTACTTTGGCGTACCAGATGTTCACGCCGATGATGCTTGTCGTGCGGCTACTGCTGCGATTGCGATTCGAGAAATTATTGCAGGTTTGGCCCTGCTGACGATCGGCAGTAAGGAAGTTAAGATATTTTGTCAAATTGGGCTGTCCTTGGGGCCGGTGTTTGCTGCTGAGGTTGGGGAACCGCGCGGGCGACGGGAGTTTAATGTCTTGGGAGATACGGTGAATACGGCGGCTAGATTGATGAGCAAGGCGGGGGAAAACCAAATTTTGATGACTGAAAGGGTGTTTGAGTCGATCGCCCTAGAATTCAATTGCGAGGCTTTGGGAGCGGTTTCTCTCAAGGGCAAATCGGCTCTGACTCAGATTTTTGCTCTGCACGGTGCAAAGGTGGAGAAGGGAAAAGGGGGCGATCGATTTTAGATTTTAGATTTATGATTTTCGATAGATTAGTAATTTTCATCTAAAATCATAAATTCCGATCGATACTTCACCGTTCCGCTGCAATCCTGCAAAGCTCCACTTTCTAACTCCAACACCATAAAAGCTTCATCGGGCACATCATATTCACATTTCAAGCTCTTTCTACTAGCAGGAATGAACCCAAAACGCGAATAGAAATCTGGATTTCCCAGCACAACCACTGCCTGAAATCCCGATCGCACGCACTCTTTTAATCCCTCCCGGATCAGCAGCGATCCGATACCTTGGCGTTGATAGTCGGGAAGAACCGCGACTGGTGCCAACCCCAGAATCGACAAATTGCTAGAACATTTCCCTGCTACCGCAACCGGACTGAATAAAAGGTGTCCGACAATGCGATCGGATTGCACAGCAACGAAGGAAAATGTAGATGCAATTCCCCGCAAGCGATCGACTAAGTTAGCCTCATTTTCTCGCCCGAATGCCGCCATATTAACTTGGCGAATTGCCTCTATATCTTCTAGCTTTTCAGTACGAATATCCATAAACTCGCTCCATCACTCCACCGATTGCAGCCGCAACCTTGTACCCAATCCGAATCCCAAAGAACCGACCGTTCGGATTCTTTTTCCGCAACTGCCGTGCTGATTCTAAACCCATTTTGTCTACTGCATAATCCCCTGTTTCTATATCAATGATGACCATTTTGCCCAGATTTTATTCTCGCTCTACTTGTTGACGGATGTGCTCATCGTAGAGCTTCTCTGCAAGCCTTGCAACTTCTTCGCTGCTCAGCAGAATGGAGCTTTGCATATTCCACCTTTCGATCGCGATATTTATCAAATTATAACGTCCCAGAAGCCTTTTTGCTCTTATTGAGCCATGTGTTGTTGGAAACAGTCGAACCGACTAACAGCGATTATTGCGGGACAAGCTGACCCGAAGACAATCGCTTAATCCCCTCCATCGCTGTATTTTCTCCCGCTTTGTCACCGCCATCGCGAGCAACTTTCAAAGCTCGCTCGTAGGATTCCAGAGCTTTGGTAGATTGACCGAGACTTTCGTAAATCGCGCCCATATTGTTGAGCAAGCGTCCGACACTTGTCTTGTCACCTATTGCTTCTAACATAATCATTGCTTGCTGAAAATAGATCAGGGCTTGAGCATCTTTGCCGAGTTTGCGATAGGTAAGTGCCATATTATTGAGCAGGCGGCCGACACCCGCTCTGTCTGCTATTTCACGACGAATGGCTAAAGCTTGCTGGTAAAATTCCATCGCTTTGTTGAAATCGCCGATGTTGTAATAGATGCCGCCCATATTATTGAGGGTACGGCCTAAATCACGTCGCTCGCCATCTTTGGTGCGAATGGTTCGGGCTTGCTGGTAAAATTCGATCGCCTTGGCATAATTTCCCTGTTCTGCGTACACAGCCCCGATATTGTGAAAGGATTCTCCAATTTCAATTTGGTCCTTGGCAGTTTTAGCAAGTTCCAAAGCCTCTTGGTGCAGTTTCATCGCTTCAGGAAAATTGTCTGCAACACGGTTGACAAAACCGATGAGATTAAGGGTGCGCGCTGTGCGACTCCCTTCGCCGATTTCTCGGTGGATGGCTAAAGCTTGGCGCAAAACTTCTAAAGCTTTAGACTGGGAAGCCGTTTCACCATAAACTTCACCGATATTGTTGAGGGTTTCTCCGATACCGGGTTTGTCCCCTAGCTGCTGGCGAATTGCCAAAACTTGTTCAAAAGTCTGGAGGGCTTCTCGAAACAAACCTTGACGGTGCTGTCCAACACCTTTTTGAAATAGTTGGTCTGCTTGTGTTTTGAGGTCTGTTGTCTGGGCGCGATCGCTCTCTTGGACACGCCTGGGATGTATAATTGGGGCAGATGCCAGAGCCTCTGAGATTGCCAATACGCTGAGTGTGGGCGATAGGACAATAGTTATAGCTGCGACATAGCTGAAGTGGTAAGAGCGGCTGTACACCGAACAAGTCCTCCAAAAGCCAAGTTATATAACTTTTAAGATAGAGCTCTTTGGCGTTACTCTGCCGCATTTCTTGTCAGTCACTACGTTCTGACTTTGTTCTCATCTCACCAAACTGCTAGAATCAGCGGCACATTGTTGAGTGCGGAAACGAGAACAGCGTTTTTACTGGATGGAAGCAATGTTTTTTCTGAACTGTGCAAGTTGATGTCCTGTTTTTGACACTCCCCACGGCTAAAAGCCGGGGGATTCCTGCTTCATCCGTCCTCCCTAGAAAATTAAATACAAGTATTTAACTCTCCCCGTTTGGATACGTCCACAGGCTCACACGGACGGCCCGACCGCGTTTGAAAGGTTTTATTAAACTTTCTTTTGACTCGCAGTTTTTACAAGATTTAGGATTAGCTACCAGGGTGACGGCTCGTGAGTTCTCCCCTTGACCTACTTCGCTTTTTAATTATGCGCTTTACCGCTCATTTATTGTACTTCATTTTGTCTGTACATCTCGTCTTTCATCAGGATAATGCGATCGGGCAAAGCAGACATTGGTTTTGTTTCTCTTCCCATCTCAGATGAATTTGAAACTAGGGAAATTTTGCGGGACAAATATCTGGTTTTGCTACCGCCGACTGCCAAATTACCAAATGCTAAGATTACTTGGGAAGAATTAGCGAATTATCCGCTGATTTTGCAGCCGCCAGAAACAGCTTGTTCGATCCAGCTTCGCAAGTATTTGACAACTTCGGAATTCCCCTTAAATGTCGGTTACGAACTCAGCGAAGATTCAACTGTCAGTATGGTGATGCAAGGTTTGGGTGCAGCAATTATACCACGTTTGGCCGCAGAACCGATACCGGCTGAGGTGAAAGTTTGCAGTTTGCCGGCAGAATTTGAAAGGATAATTGGGGTGGCTGTTTTGAGGGATGCGCTGTTAATTCCGGCCGTGTTTGCGTTTTTGGATTTAGTTACAAGTCGTGCAGAGGTTGAGAGTGAGGGCGAGTTTCCGATCGACCCTTCATGAGAAACCTAAGTTATTAATTATTGGTTAGATTGGGATTTTTCAACCGCAGATATTAGCCGATGAACACAGATGAACGCGGATGGGATTTTATCTGCGTTTATCTGCGTTCATCTGCGGTTGAAAAAAATTCCCATAACCAATGTGGAATAGATTGGCTAGTTAGATTTAGTCATCTCTTTTACCCAGTTGCGGAAATTCACCTCTGCTTCTACTTCATCTATCTGCGCTGCGGCCAAAAATTCGTACAGCTTGGACTTGGGGAGAATCGGAAAAGTGGGGCTGACAGATACTTCCAAATACTCAGAGTTTTCTAGCTGATAAATTCGCCATTCTCTACCATCGTACCGCCAAAACTCCGGTACTCCCATACTGGCATAGAGAGCAGGCTTGTTAATATCAGTATGGGTGATGTCTATTTCTACGACTAAATCGGGTGGCGGATCTGTGGCTAGATCTACTGTACGACCGGCTACGAGGGGCTGATTTTGGATATAATAGGCATTATCTGGTTCTGCACCGCGATTCTAGGTCCGATCGCTCCAAGGTTGTCGAACCCATTGTTTTAATCTTCAAACCTAGTTCTCTCACCAAAATCCGAATCAAAAACTCGATTAAGCGTGCCGAAAATTCGTGTTCTTCTAAAGGCATGGTAATTTCTAAAGTCCCTCGATCGAATATCAATGTGGCCGCTCGTTTATCGCCAAAAATCTTGAGCAGTTGTTGATAATCCTGCCAAGCAATATCTCTAAACACCACCCGCTGTTCGCCTATGAGTAACGGTGGTGCGATCGGCGCAACAGAAATCATATGTTTTACTTCCAGCTATGATATTTCTAGGATAACACTAGGGTCGAGCAATTTTAGATTTTTCAACCGCAGATATTAGCCGATGAACACAGATGAACGCGGATGGGATTTTATCTGCGTTTATCTGCGTTCATCTGCGGTTAAAAAAAATTCCCATAACCAATGTGGAATAGATGGGCTAGTTAGATTTAGTCATCTCTTTTACCCAGTTGCGGAAATTCACCTCCGCTTCTACTTCATCTATCTGCGCTGCGGCCAAAAATTCAGAGAGCTTGGACTTGGGGAGAATCGGAAAAGTGGGGCTGACAGATACTTCTAAATACTCAGAGTTTTCTAGCTGATAAATTCGCCATTCTCTACCATCGTACCGCCAAAACTCCGGTACTCCCATACTGGCATAGAGAGCAGGCTTATTAATATCAGTATGGGTGATGTCTATTTCTACGACTAAATCGGGTGGCGGATCTGTGGCTAGATCTACTGTACGACCGGCTACGAGGGGCTGATTTTGGATATAATAGGCATTATCTGGTTCTGCACCGCGATTTAGGTCCGATCGATCTAGGGTTGTCGAACCCATTGTTTTAATCTTCAAACCTAGTTCTACAGCCAAAATAATAATCAGTCGTTCGATTAAGCGTGCCGAAAATTCGTGTTCTTCTAAAGGCATAGTAATTTCTAAAGTCCCTCGATCGAATATCAATGTGGCCGCTCGTTTATCGCCAAAAATCTTGAGCAGTTGTTGATAATCCTGCCAAGCAATATCTCTAAACACCACCCGCTGTTCGCCTATGAGTAACGGTGGTGCGATCGGCGCAACAGAAATCATATGTTTTACTTCCAGCTATGATATTTATAGGATAACATAAGAAACAGGCTCTCCGGCCTGTTCCACAACTCACAAATTATTGATTGTGGAACGGGCCGGAGAGCCCGTTCCTAAAAATAATCAACAAATTCTATTTGCTCCGATCTGTTCTCTGCCGCAAAATAAATTCAGCTAGTGCTAAATCAACGGGCGTTGTCACTTTCAAATTCGTCTCTTCTCCCTCCACAATTCGTACTGGTAAACCGCATTTTTCAAACAAAGCCGCATCGTCTGTAACTTCCCAACCTTTCTCTCGCCCTTCTTCGTGACACTGCTTTAACAATTTCACTTCAAATCCTTGGGGAGTCTGGGCCGCCCACAAATTGCTTCTTTCCGGTGTGTCTCGCACGATTCGACGCTCATCCACCACCTTAATCGTATCCTTGACCGGGATGGCGACAATTAAGCCTGGACAGCGCAAAAGTGCCTCTGCGGAGCGATCGAACAATTCAGGAGTTGCCAAACATCGGGCCCCGTCGTGTATCAAAACTCGATCGCTCTCTGGTGGTAAAGCCTGCAAACCGTTGTAAACTGACTCTTGTCTGGTTGCACCTCCTTGAATCAGTTCGATCGGCTTTTGCGGAGATAAATCCCTGATAATTGCTTGAAAATCAGGAAAATCCTCTGGCTGGCCCATGATACCAATCCAGCTAATCTGCTGGGAAGCCTCAGCAGCAGCCAAAGTCCAACTCAGCAAAGGTTTTCCCAGCAAAGTCAGCAGCAGTTTGTTACGCTGACTACCCATCCGTCGCCCCGAACCCGCCGCAGGAATTAATAAGTGCATTTACTAACTGTTTTTAATCCAACTACCTATATATAATAAGAGCGTCCTGTACTCTTCAATCAGTTGTTTAGTTGTCAGCCAGTAGCTTTTAAAGTCTATAAATACTATAAGCTGATAGCTGAGAGCCGATCGCTGAGAGCTACTTTGTATAGATAATAGCCGATCGTTTATGATGCGAATACTAGCACTTGTCCCTGGCGGGATTGGCGACCAAATTTTATTTTTCCCCACCCTCGATGACCTCAAGCAGTCTTATCCAGAGGCTCAGATTGATGTCATCGTGGAACCGAGGGCAAAAAGTGCTTACCGAGTCTGCAAGTCTGTCAAAGAAGTCTTGACCTACAATTTCAAAGACCGCAATTCTATGGCGGATTGGGGTAATTTACTGGGCATAATTCGCGATCGCGAATACGAAGCAGTAATTTCTCTCGGCCAGCGGTGGAGTGTCGGACTTTTGCTATGGCTGACAGGCATTCCCCAAAGAGTTGGCTATTCTGGAAACAACAATGGTCTATTTCTCACCAATCCCGTACCGCTGAAAACTGAACAGTACGCAGCTCCAATGTACCACGATTTGCTGCAAGGATTCAAGATTAAAAATCCTTGTCCGCCACTAGCAATTAATGTACCAAAAATGGACATTCAGTGGGCAGAAGCGGAACAGCAACGGTTGGGCATTAAAGAAAGCGGTTACATTCTAATTCACGGCGGATCTAGTCAGTTAGCTCTGTCTAAAGGTATTGACAAAATTTACCCGATCGACAGTTGGAAAGAAATAATTGAAGATTGTCAGCAGCGGCAGCCAAATTTGCCCGTGGTTGTGGTTAAAGGGCCCGAAGATGCTGATTTTGTGACAGAACTAATTAAGTTGTGTCCGAAGGTGAAAGTTACATCGCCCGATGATGTTGGCAAGTTAGCTGCGACAATTGCTGCTGCTAATTTGATGATGTGTACTGACAGTGCACCGATGCACTTAGCTGTAGCAGTTCAAACTTATACAATAGCTTTGTTCGGCCCCACTGAACCGGCGAAATTACTGCCCAAGAGCGATCGCTTTTTGGGCATTAAATCTCCTACGGGCAAAATGGCGGACATCTCTCCTCAAGATGTTTTAAAGAAAGTTTGGGGCGGCTAAAAACTAGCTAGTTCCCAGGCTCTACCTGGTTCGGCCTGGGAACGAGGACAATTTCTTCAGTCTCGCGTTGCGCGGACTTGGCTGGTGTAGACGCGATTTCAATCGCCGAGTTATATCAAATATAATACAACTATGAAACGAGCAGTATTTCTTGACAGAGATGGCGTATTAAATATCGAAGCCGGCTACATTCACCAAGTAGAAGATTTGCATTTAATCCCCGGAGTAGCTGAAGCTGTACGCAAATTAAATGACCAACAAATATTTTGCTGTCTGGTTTCCAATCAATCGGGGCCGGCGAGGGGTTATTATCCGCTTAGCCACGTAGAAGCTTTGCACAAACGTCTCTGTCAGTTATTAGAAAATGAAGCAGGAGCAAAATTAGATGCTCTTTATTATTGTCCTTATTTGAGCGAAGCAGAAGGCGGAACTAACCCAGAATTTACGCGGTATACAACTTGGCGAAAACCGAATACAGGGATGTTGGTAGCCGCCGCTTGGGAACAGGATTTAGATTTGCGAAATAGTTTTATGGTGGGGGATAAAGCAACAGATATAGATCTGGCACACAATGCCGGCTGTATTGGTATTTTGGTGCAGACTGGTTACGGTGAAAGTGTGTTGAGTGGGGAATATCAGCACCATACTAAACCGGATTTTATTGCAGCAAATTTAGCCGCAGCGGTTGAGTGGATTTTGCCCAATTTTGATTAGTTAGGACTTACGCACATACTCTACTTGTTGATATCTAGTCCGGTTGAATAGTTATAATACTTTTGTCCGACCATGCCCTATGCCCTATGTCCTATGCCCGTACAGGATTTATCAGCAATTAACCGAACTTGATATGAGTCTTACAGGAAAGTGCAACGTAAGGAAGCGCGACTGTAAAGGTGGTGCCCATGCCGACTTTGCTTTCGCAGGCGATCGCACCTCCTTGCAATTCAACGGCTTTTTTGACAATAGTTAATCCTAAACCATTACCTTTAATCTTCCCAGTATTTTTGCACCGATAAAACATTTCAAATATTTTCCCTAATTCTGCTTCTGAAATGCCCATACCTTCGTCTCTAACGCGAAAAATTACTGAAGGAGATTTAAGATTTGTCAAGTGAGAATTTGCAAATTGATAGTCAGGTTCTTTGTCTCCTGACTCTCCCTGACGATACTCCAATTCCAAGGTGATTTTGCCACCATTGGGAGAATATTTCATGGCGTTGACGATTAAGTTGGAGAGAATGCTATGCAGTAATTGTTGATCTAAGATCGCACTGGTAACGTTTGATGGGATTAATGTCAGTTGGTGCTGGGCTTCATTTCCTAACTGCAATTGCTCCAGCAAGTCTTGACAAAATTCAACTAAATTTATTGGTAATGGATGATATTTTAGTTGACCTGCTTCGGCTTTACCCATGAACAGCATATCATCAATTAGCTGGTTCATTTTCTGGGTAGCTGAGTGGACGAGTCGCAGGGTTCTGGTTTTGGATGAGTCGTCGCTGTGAGTGCGATCGATCTCTAGGAGTTCAGCAGAGAGTAAAATTGCGTTGAGTGGGTTTCGCAATTCGTGGGCTACCATTGAGATATATTGGTTTTGGCGGCGCGCTTTTTCTTCAGCAGATTCTCTGGCTGCTTCTGAAATTTGGAGAGCTTGCCGCATTTTTACTTCGATTTCGCGTCTGTGCAGGGCAATCTCGATCGTCACCCGCAAGTCTTGTTGTTGAAATGGTTTGACTAGGTAGCCGAACGGATCTGTAAGTTTGGCTCTTTGCAGTGTTTTTTCGTCAGCATAAGCTGTTAAAAATACTGTTGGTACATTTGTATTGATTCTGATTTTTTCGGCTGCTGTTATGCCGTCCATGTCTCCTTTAAGCACGATGTCCATCAGCACTAAATCTGGCTGGTTTTCGGCTACTTTTGCAATTGCTTCTTCCCCTGAAGGCACTGTAGCTGTTACTGCATAGCCCATTTTTTTTAATCTACCTGCTATGTCCTCGGCAACAATAATTTCGTCTTCTACAACTAAGATTTTGATCGGACTCATTTTTTTTAAATACGACGGCGGTAATTTAATTCTTTGAGAACAAGATTGTAACAAGTTCCGTACTGACTGTCAATGGTCAGACTTCCATCTAATTGACTGGTCAACATCCTGACTAATCGTATTCCTAATGTTTCAGTATTTTCTACATCAAAATCAGCCGGGAATCCCACACCATTATCTTGAATAATTAAGTGAAATTGCTGAGAACTTATTTCACAAAACTTAATGTTTATTTCACCGGATATGCTGTATGGAAAGGCATATTTTAAGGAATTGGAAACTAGCTCATTAATAATTAAACCGCAAGGAATGGCTGTTTCTATATTTAAAGAAATGGGGTCAATGTTGAGCTGAATTTGGATGGAACTGTTGCAGCAACCGAAAGATTGATACACATTAGCAACCAGATTTTCGACGTAGAGCGGAAGGTCAATGCGATCGAGATTTTCGGATTGGTAAAGTTGCTCGTGAATCAGAGCCATTGAATGGATACGATTCTGGCTTTCTTCAAATAAAGATAGCGTCGTTTCGTCTTCGATGTATTGGGCTTGGAGTTGCAGCAGGCTGGAAACTACCTGCATATTATTTTTAACTCGGTGGTGAATTTCTTTGAGCAATATTTCTTTTTCCCGGAGTGCAGCTTGGATGCGGGCTTCTGTAAGTTTGCGATCGCTGATATCTTCGCAAATACCGGCAATGCGGTAAACTTTCCCCGACTCGTCATAAATGGGAAAAGCCCGATCGCACACCCAGCGAATTGTACCGTCTGGACGTACAATCCTATATTCAGTGCTAGTAGATTCACCAACCACGATGCGCTGAAAAGATTCCAGCAAAAGGTGTTTGTCTTCAGGATGTAGCCAATCTATCCAATTGCAGTTATTGGTGTACAATGCTTCGCGCGATCGCCCCCAGATTTGTTCGTAAGCTGGACTCACATACAAAATATCGGTCAATTCAACAGAAACTAGCCAGAAGGAATCTTGGATATTTTCTGCTAGCTGACGGAAGCGTTCTTCACTTTCGCGGAGAGCTTTTTCGGCTTGCTTGCGTTCGGTGGTGTCGCGGGAAACCCCGACAGTCATTACCACTTGACCTTCGGTGTTAAAAATCGGCGATTTAATTGTGTCGAAATAGTGGACTTCTCCGTCACCACTTTTAATAGGTTCCTCTAATATTTGCCTCACTTGACCTGTGTTGAACACGCTGGTGTCGTCGAGGATATATTGCTGAGTATAATCGGGTTCTTGAAATTCAGTATCAACGATACCGATCAGTTCCGAATTTTCCATTTGGTAATAGTCGCGAAAGGCTTTGTTTGCCCAGATCATGCGGGACTGCGGCCCTTTTACCAGGATCATATCTGTAATCGCGTCGAGGATTTGCTGGTACATTTGCTTGGCATCTTGTAGTTCTTTTTCTACGAGTTTTCGCTCGCTGATGTCTTCTGCAATGCCAACTATACGGTAGACTTCACCAGTTGGATTGGTAATCGGAAAAGCCCGATCGCGAATCCAGCGATTTTCGCCGTCTGGTTTAACTAATCGATACTCTTCATCGTATTCGCCGCAGATTTGTTTTGGTAAAGCAGCAAGAATCCGGTCTCTATCTTCTGAATGAATCGGGTCTAAAAAAGACTTGGGTGCAGCGTACAAGTCAGCGCGGCTTCTACCCCAAATTTTTTCGTAAGCGGGACTGATGTAAATCGTTTGATTTTTAGGAGTATCAGTGATCCAAAACACGCTTTCGATATTTTCTGCTAGCTGTCGAAACCGTTCTTCGCTTTCTTTAAGTGCTGCTTCTGCTTTTTTGCGTCCGCTAATATCGCGCTGCACTCCAAAATGCCCCAGGATTCTGCCGTGAGTATCGTAAATGCAAATATAATCTCCTTCAACCCACATTTGAGTGCCGTCAAATTTGCGACTTTCACTTTCGATGTGAATTCTACCAGCCTCAAAAAAATTTTTAATTACCTCTCTGCTGTGAGTCATGTTGTCGCCAAAGAAATAGCTGAGCGAAGGGCAGATAAAATCTTCTCTGGTAGCCCCATATTGAGCTAGCAAAGCATCGTTTACCTTCGTTACCCGCCCGCTAGCAAATACATAATCTAAGACTTTTTCCTGGTCAACTGTATCGTCCCACTGCACAGGTTTGTCCAGCATCATAAAGAAAAAGCCATCTAAAGATTGTGAAAAAAACAATTCTAATTGTTGCTGACTCTCCCGCAGGGCTTCTTCGGCGCGCCAGTGTTCGATCATTTCTTCGCGCAATTGTTGGTTGGAGGCATTTAATACGGCGCTTTGCTTTTTGTATTTGATTTCTAGAGCTGTTTTCAGCCGTTCCATCCCTATTAGTGCCTGCTTTTGTTCTGTAATCTCTTGGGTAACAACCATCCCGGCCAAGATTTCTGACCGCTCGTTTTTGACGGGAACAACTGTTATTGAATAAATGCGATCGCCATATTTATATTCAAAAGTATGCTCTTTTCCTGCCAAAGCAGCGCGATATTTGGATTCAAAAAGTTGCAAATCTTCTGGTGGGACTACTTCCTGCAAAGTTTTGCCTTCCAAGTTTTCTGTGGACCAGCCAATTACTGCCAAACCTTGACCGTCAGCCAGAGTGTAGCGCAAATCTCGATCGAACAAACATACCCAGCCGTTCGGATAGTTTTCGATCACAATTCGGTAAATTTCCTGACTTTTTTGGAGAGATGCGATTAACCCAATTCGCTCCTCGGTGAGTTCAAATTCAGTTGCGGAACCCGAAGCACACCCATAATCGACTGCTTTGAGTTGTGTCCGTAAATTTACGCACAATTCTTTCTGTTGCTGTAACTCCTCTTCGAGTTGCCGGATTTTGACTTTTTGCTCTGCTACTAATGCTTCGCAGGTGTCAAGAGGTCGATCGCCGCCTGTGGGATTAATACACATACTGGGTAATTAATTTGCAGTTCCAGACTTGAGTTTTTTTAAGCCTAACATTAACAGGACTAAAGCCAAGTGTCACACTTAAATCAACTTGTCGGGTGCGTCATATCAAATCCTCTCTTCATCGGAATAGTAAATTTGAGTTAACTGTTAACTGTCAACCGTCAACCGTCAACCGTCAACAATCACCTGACGGTGCCACCGGAATTGATATCAGACTTTGGTTATAGAGCGATTATTGAGGATTTAGCCTAGTAGAGCTACTCTATGTGCTGTTTTTAGAGCCTTCAGATCTCTTCTACTTAATAATTACCGCTGTCAAGACTTCATGACTGTCAACCGTTACCAAAACATCATCTTCAATTCTAATGCCAATACCGCGCCAGTTTTCGGGAACCTCCGGCGGCCGTGGGGCGAGTTTAATCTGAGGAGAAATATAAATTCCCGGTTCCACCGTCAGCACTTGTCCAGGCTGCAAAACTTGCGGATTTTCACCGTACTGATAGCACAAATTTGTGTTCTTCGTGGTGCGGTGCGATCGCTGCTACTGCTGAAGCTTCGTTAAAACCTGTTAAGTAGAAAAAATCGCTATCTTGTCGGTATGTGTATGCTACATCGTTGTGCATAACGGCCATTGGCGCGCTGCGAAATATCGCCGTACCAGTGCCGATTTTTGCCATTAATTGTTCGCGTCTTTGTCGGTATTCTGTGGGATTGGTCATCCGATTTGAGATTTGAGATTTGAGATTTGAGATCGATCAGTCCTGGACGCGAACTGGCACATAAGGTAGGGTGCGTCAGTTGGGAAAAACCTAATTTTTCGTACTCAACTCAAGACGCTCCGCACCATACAGCGTGGTTAAAGTGTGAGATCAATTCCGGTTGCACCGTCAGGTGATTGTTGACGGTTGACGGTTGACAGTTAACTCGAATTTACTATGCCGATGAAGAGAGGATTTGATCTGACAATTGCGTCCAGGAATGTTGATTTTAATATTAACATTCGGCGGTTGAAACCGCTTCTACACAGACAAAACCCGCTATGAGGCGGGTTGAATTTCTTTAGTCCGCTTGGAGTGGACTTCGTTTGTGTAGAAGCGAATTCTATTCGCCCTGAATATTCGCCCTAACTTTTTAAAGTTGAGGAACGTATTGTTCTTTTTCTGGCACAAAAGTGTACTCAGCTACAATTTGCCGGAATTCTTCGCCGTCGATGGTTTCTTTTTCAATCAACAAATCCACTAGGCGATCGATCGCGGTGCGATTGTCGCGAATAATCCGGCGCGCATCTTCGTAGCAGTGATCGACAATTGCTCGAACTTGTCCGTCAATCCGAGAGGCTATTTCTTCGGAATATTCCGATCGCGCTGTGTAGTCGCGGCCGAGGAAAATTTCGCTTTGCTGAGCTTCCAAGGCGATGGGGCCCAAGGTAGACATCCCGTAGCGAGTCACCATTTGGCGCGCCATACCGCTGACTTGCTGCAAGTCGTTGCCGGCACCGGTGGTAACTTCGGCATCGCCGAAAACTACTTCCTCCGCTGCGCGGCCGCCCAAAGCACCGCTAATCCGTGCCAAAATTTGCGATCGAGAAATCAAACCTTGGTCTTCGCTGGGCATAAACCAAGTTAAACCACGGGCTTGTCCGCGAGGGACTAAAGTTACTTTTTGTACGGGATCGTGGGCTTGAATGACGGTACCAACGATCGCGTGACCGATTTCGTGGTAAGCAATTAAGCGCTTGCTCTTGCTATCCACCAAAGGAGTGCCTTCCATACCTGCGACTACTCGATCGACTGCATCGTCAATTTCGAGCATCGTAATCGCTTCTTTCCGGCGACGGGCGGTTAAAATGGCAGCTTCGTTCAGCAAGTTGGCCAAATCAGCACCGGTAAAGCCAGGAGTCCGGCGGGCGATCGCGTCCAAAGAAATATCGGGGCCTAGTTTTTTGTTGCGCGCGTGAACATCCAAAATCTCCAACCTGCCCTTGATATCCGGCGTATCTACGCTAACTTGGCGGTCAAAACGTCCCGGCCGCAGCAAAGCAGAGTCGAGCACGTCAGGGCGGTTTGTGGCAGCAATGATGATAATTCCAGTATTGCCCTCAAAACCGTCCATTTCCGTCAGCAACTGGTTGAGGGTTTGTTCGCGCTCGTCGTTGCCGCCACCGATGCCACCGCCCCGCTGACGACCCACGGCGTCAATTTCATCAATAAATATGATGCAAGGAGCATTTTCCTTCGCTTTCTTAAACAAGTCGCGGACGCGGGAAGCGCCGACACCTACGAACATTTCGACAAATTCTGAACCGGAGATGCTGAAGAAAGGCACGCCTGCTTCGCCTGCGATCGCTTTGGCCAGCAGAGTTTTGCCGGTTCCCGGAGGGCCAACTAGGAGCACGCCTTTGGGAATTTTGGCTCCGATCGCGGTGAAGCGTTCTGGCTTTTTGAGGAATGTCACGACTTCTTGAAGTTCTTCTTTGGCTTCTTCAACGCCGGCTACATCGTCGAACAGTACGCCGGTCTTAGCTTCCATTTGAAAGCGAGCTTTGGACTTGCCAAAATTCATGGCTTGGCCTGGGCCGCCTGGTACGTTGCCGCCGCGGCGGAATAGGAAAAACAGCCCTCCCACCAACAGCAGGGGAAAAACGAGATTGCCTAAGAGTCCCCACACAGCGCCGTCGTTACGCAGCGGGTGAGTGTCGAAGCTGATTTGGGAGGCTCTGAGTCGAGAAACCAGTTCCGGGGCATTGGAGGGTAAATCCACTCGCCACCGCTGTTCGTGATTGTCCAGTTCGGGATCGACTGCTAGGATAATAGCCGTCCGACCTCCGTCGTAAAGGTCAACGCTGGTGACTCGACCGGCGTTTAAGTAATCTAAGAATCGACCGTAGCTCAGGCGGGTGCTGGCGGTGTTCTTGCTATTTTCGGTGGCGGATGTTGCAAAAGCCCCTTGCCACAGGAAAAAGCCGATGACTAAGGCGGGTAAAGTCCAAAGTAGTATAGTTCGCCAAGAAATTTTCATAAATACGGGGGCCTCAAGATGTGGACAAATCGGGTAAGATCGCGGTGTCGGGGATGTGAGATAAAAGTTAACACTCAGAATCTTAACTAAATGTAACTTAACAATGCACTCTCAGGCAACAGGGCATGGCTGTGGCGATCGAGCATAGGACTCACCGAAAGCATCCAGGGTACAAAGCCCTCGGTACAGGTCGCTCTTGTCGCCTCTCAAATCTCAAATCTCAAATCTCAAATCTAAAATCCATTAAGGGCGATCGTCCCGAATATAATATTTGGTGCTGATTCCAATACCGATCTAGGTAAAGTTAGAAAAATCGCGGCAAAACCCACTGTATTTAAGCGTGGCAGTGTCAAGGGATAAGGCATGATAATGGTGAGGCTCAGTGAGGTAACACATTTCAATGACAACTAGACAGCTTGTTCCTAATTCGGCTATGCTGACCCAGCAGACTAAAATCTCTTCTCACAGATCGATTATTAGTGCTGATTTGGGTCGCACGGCAACTAAAGCTTGCGTGAGTCGCAACCCGAGTGGTGTTGTTTTC
Organism: Microcoleus sp.; assembly: GCA_042408215.1. Classification (GTDB taxonomy): domain Bacteria; phylum Cyanobacteriota; class Cyanobacteriia; order Cyanobacteriales; family Microcoleaceae; genus Microcoleus. The sequence continues at coordinate 318,897 of JAYFMW010000008.1, forward strand.
ATCCCCGCCAACGTACTTTCTATGCCGGTGGAAAAGGTGCGGGGCGGCAGCTTTGAGTCCAAAGCAACAGACCCTCTGTTGGATATGTGGCTGGAGTACCAGGGCAAGGGTTACGCTATAGGCCAACTGGCGGCGGATTTTGGCGCTAATCTCGGCGGTGCTGACCAGTCTAAAGTAGTGGATGCTTTGGTTAAGGTTTTTTCCTGTGCTGGATATTTCCAAATGAAAGGCGAAATAGCAGTTGTGCTGGGTTTGCCGTTTTATTCGCAGGATCAGTTTGAGAAGGAAAAGGAAGAAATTGTCAGCCAACTGCGCTCTCCGCACGTTATGGTTTACCGGGGCGAGCGCGTGGATCTTAACATCAGCCACGTTTGGGTGATGCCGGAAGGGTTCGGCAGCCTGATTTGGTGCGAGGCTCAAGACAACAAGGAGTTTTCGCCGGAGTTGCCAGAACTATCTGTGGCTGTTGTCGATATCGGACATCAAACTACTGATTTGTTGATGGTCGATCGTTTCCGATTCGCCCGGGCCGCTTCTAAGAGTGATTCCTTTGCTATGAATAAGTTCTACGAACAAGTTGCTGCAAAGATTCCGGGAGCCGATGCTCAATCTCTGTCTTTACTTGAAGCCGTTAACAAGTCTGAAGGCAACCGTTTCTACCGTCCTAGAGGAGCTACTAAGCCAACTAATTTAGATCCGATTATTAAGGATTTGCGGGAGAGTTTCGCTAACGAATTGTCCGAACGTTTGGTGCAGTGGCTACCGGAACGGGTGACGGATGTGGTTCTGACTGGTGGCGGTGGCGAATTTTTCTGGGAGGTTCTCCAACCCTTGCTCAGAGAAGCCAATCTCAAGGCTCACTTGGCTCAGCCTTCTCGGAAAGCAAATGCTTTAGGACAGTATATTTATGCTGAGGCTCAGCTAGCCACCATTAAGTAACGCATTAAGGCTTGAACCCTATGGCACTGTGGGCAAAAAATAAGGCGAATTTCTCGGTGGCGTTTACGGAAGATGCTGCGGATCAAACTTTGCTGGCCGCTATTGAAAAAGATCTGGCTGTGACTAGGTATCAGACTTTCAGCAATCTCTGCAAGCAAGCTCTGTGGCAGTTTTTGTCTGTGTCTGAGTCTGAGTCTGAGTCGGCGGGTTCTACACCTAGCTTTCAGCGGTTGGAACAGCGTATTGCTGAACTTGCGGTCAAATTTGCTGAGTTCGAGCACAATGTTTCCGCTGAGGAATTAAGCCGTTTGGAGGGACTGGAACATCACCTGAATCAACTCAGCGCGCAGTTGTCGCAGTTGCAGGGGAGTGTTGATGCTAAGTTTGCTCAAGTTTCTTTTGCCAAAGTTTCAAAAGTAGTAGAGCCTGACGCGGTTGAGTCTGAGTCTGTAGCAGATCAGAATGTAGTTTCTGATGCTGAGGTTGCTCCTCGTCGGCAATCCGATCCTTTGTTGGATCGTTTAAGTTCTTTGTTACCGCAAGATTTCTAAAATGAGGTAGCCAAGGTTTTTTAGCCTTGAGATGTGCTGTTAGTGGCTGGCTGTTGTCAGCCAGTTCTGAATAAATAAACAAGGCGATCGCTCTTTTGAAAAAAATGGCGATCGTTTTGTTATTGCCGATTTGAGATTTGAGATTTGAGATTTGAGAATTACTCACCTGAGTGTCAATCCATTAATCCTAATTTTTGCAATCGTGAACGAATCGCCCCAGATTGTCTCTGAAATTTCTTTGCTAATTCGCCAATTTGTTGACCGCTAGCATATTCATTCTTCAACTTCTCATCTTCTTCTCGACTCCACTTGACATAAGCTCTGGGATACTTCTGACGAATTTTCTCAACATCGTAGGTTTTAGGTCGATCGGCCTTATTTTGAGCGACAGAACTCTCAGGTTGAGAATTGCGATCGCCTACGGCTGACTGCACGCGGTTAGGAATAGCAGCAATTTCTTGAGATACCAGCCCCAAAGCATTTTCTACTTGTTGCTGAAGTTCTGTTAGCTGCCGTTGCTGCAAATTTCCCCACTGTGGCAGTTCGTTGATAAACTGCTGCAAATCGAGCATTATTGTTGTCAAAGTTTCGATTTGTGCTAACTCCGGCCGCTGTTTGAATTGGCGGCCGATCAGATCGATCTCGCTTTGAATCATTTTAATAGTTTTTTCTAAAATTATTAGCCGCTGACGCAGATTCTCAACTGCTGAAATTAGAGAATGTACGTTTTCTCCTGGCTGAACATTGAGATTTTCGCTCTGAGTTTGAGAGATCGCCTCGTCTAAAGACTTGATGACAGTTTGTAACTGCTCGATCGCCCGATCGGTGGTAGCGGCTTGTTGATTTACCCGATCGAACGTTGAGGCCGTACTAGCCCTAACTTGTCGCTGCAACTTTTGCCGGTTAACAAAATTCAACAGTAGCGAAATTACTACCGGCACCTCCGCATAGACGCTTTGCTGCCAAACCAAACTAGCAGCCAATCCAACCGCAGAGGCAGCCAGAAAAACCAATTCAGCAGTTTCTAACAAATTGCTCGCTGTGGAATTTTGGATTTTGGTTGGTGAATTGGATGAGGACATATGTTAAGTATGTGGGTAAAGTTAAAGTGCGATCGAATTGGGAATTGGGAATTGGGAATTGGGAATTGGGAATTGGGAATTGGGAATTGGGAATTGTTAATTGGGAATTGGAAATTGGGAATTGGGAATTGTTAATTGGGAATTGTTAATTCGTAATTCGTAATTGATAGGCTGTACATCACCGAATTTAAAATTACTAGGGGTTTTTTATTATGCCAATTTACTTAAATATGTTAAACCTGCAAAATTTGTCGAGCCAAAGTGAAGTAAATCAAAACGCCGAGGACATCAACTGCTGTGGTAATAAAAGGAGCGGACATTAAAGCCCAGTCTAAACCCAAAGAACGAAATAAAAACGGCAGAGCAGAACCGGCAATAGAAGCTAAAATTGCGATCGCCAACAAACTGATCCCCACTGCGATCGCCACTGCTAAATTCCCTTGTAGGGTGTAAGCCCAGCCAGTCGCTACCGTCCCCAATATAGAGCCTAACAGCGCTCTCGCCATCCCAGGAGCGAATAATTATCTGAAGAGGCCCCATTGCTGTAATTTCGTAGGTGTTCAAACCCTTTTGCGAGCAACGGTGATTAAATCGGTCTAAAAATAATTGTCACCGCCGGATTGGACACCACCCAAGGTATAAATGACTTCGGCGATGTCAGGGAACTGCACCGGCTGCAAAATCGCTTTTGCTCCTTGAAAGTCTCGTTCCAGCAGAGCTTTTAACTGCGATCGTACTAATTCCCGCAATTCTTTTCGCGGGTAGGTGGGTAGCGAAGATAATTGATAATTGTTTTCTGTCACAGACGACCCTCCTAAATCTCTGCTGCGCGCGTTCCTGAATCCAGTCTATAGCGTATTGACACCAATAGTTACAGTTATCAGACTTGCACGCAGGGGTGAGAAACCCGGTTGATTTTTTGATGCTTCACCACCAAAACCAAGATGTATCCTAGAAACCGGGTTTCTTGGTGTTGTATTTTTTATATGAATCTCCTTAAACCAACAATTGATATTTTTCTTCTGCCAAACGGTAAAGCGGCCGCCACACCAAACGGTTAGTCAATACAACCAACAGCGACATCACAGAAGTAGCAGCCAAAAGCAAGGGAAAATTCCCCGAAGCTGTCGCCTGAGAAATAGTTTCTCCCAAACCATCTGTAGTAATTATTTGACCTTTAAACTGCACGTATTCGCTGACAATACTTGCATTCCAAGCACCGCCAACAGCGGTAATAATTCCTGTAATTAAATAGGGGAATATTCCTGGCAAAATCAAGCTTTTCCACCGCTGAAATAGGGAAAGTTTATAAACTTGTGCAGCTTCAAATAACTCCGAAGGTATCGCTTGAGCGCCGGCAATCACATTAAACAGCAAATACCACATAGTACCCAACATCATCAACGCCACTGAACCAATTTGCAAGCCACCTCCAGCCTGAATTAAAGCTAGCAATAATACTGGGAATAAAGCCGTTGCTGGTACAGAAGCAGCTATTTGTACTAAAGGCTGCAAAATCTGAGCCAAACGCGGATTTCGACCGATCGCCACTCCGACTGGTACTGTCCACAACAGCGATAAAAATAGGGCGCAAATGACTCGCAAAGCTGTGAAAATTGCACCTCCTATGACTTTTTGCCAGTCGGACAAACTCAGCATTCGCAGCAACAGCACGGCTTCCCAAGTTCCCCAAAGCACAATGACGGCAAACCCGCTGACAAATATCCAATTAATCCAATTTCCGATGCGACTTTTTTGTTTGGGATTTATTGGTAAATTAGCGGGTGCAAAAGCTCTGACTAAACCGCGATCGAAACTGTCGCCGATCGGCGAAATGCGCGACTTCAACACCCGCAGCGTCGCCGATCGCCTGAAAAAATCCAATACATTTGACTGGGGTACATTAGCAGATTCTACGGCTTGATATTTAAACTTTTCTACCCAAGCAATCAAAGGCTGCCATACAAAAAAGTCAATGGCTATAATCACACCGATTAAGACTCCTAAACCCCAGCCGATCGCGCCAAAATTGCCTTCATTAGCTGCCTTGCCTAAATAGGAACCGAGTCCCGGCAGTTGAAAGTTTTTGTCACCCAAAGTAAAAGACTCGATCGCAATCAAAAAGAACCAACCGCCAGCCACTGACATGACGCTATTCCACACCAGTCCGATCGCACCAGCGGGCAACTCTAACGTCCAAAACTGCTGCCAAGCATTGAGTCGGTAAACTTTAGCAGCTTCCTTAAGTTCTCGCGGAATGCCGGAGAGAGACTGATAGAAACTAAAGGTCAGATTCCAAGTCATCCCTGTAAATATGAGGATAACTGATGCTATTTCTACGCCGATTCTTTGACCGGGAAATAAAGTAATTAGCGCTAAAACAACTCCCGGTAAAAAAGATAAAACCGGAATTGACTGCAAAATATCTAATAAGGGAATTAAAATTTTTGCAGCAAGGGGAGAGCGGTAAGCAGAATAAGCATAAACTAGGGTAAACAAGAGCGATAAAAAATAGGCTACTGCCATACGCAAAAGAGTCTGGGCTGTATATATTGGCAAGACACTTAGCGTCGTCTCAATTTTGTAAGTGGGGTTGTAGTCACCAGTGAATTGAGATGCTGTTTGGACAATTACCAAAATTAGAGACAAAATTGCTAAAATTAGCAAGCCATCTTGCCAAGTCCAAGTCGATCTTTCTAGAGTTTTATTGGCGGGTGTTAGAGGTCTTGTCATAAAAATTAGTTATTGGGTATGGGGCATGGGGAATTGGGAATGGGGAATGGGGAATTGGGCATTGTTAGCTGTTGAGTGTTAACTGTTAACCGTTAGCTGTTAAGCGTTAACCGTTAACCGTTAACCGTTAACTGTTAGCTGTTAACCGTTAACCGTTAACTAATGACTAATGACTGCTGACTAATGACTGCTGACTAATGACTGCTGACTAATGACTACTGACTAATGACTGCTGACTAATGACTGCTGACTAATGACTACTGACTAATGACTACTGACTACTGACTTCGGATTCTAAGAAAATTTCGCCGCCCGGTTCATCGTAACTATATAACTCCGCATAGCGACCCCAGTCAATAGCAGTTTTCAATTGCCGCATTGCTTCTTGGGGGCTAAAGTGGGCTTCCAGAATATCCAGAATCAATTCTTCAGAAATACGTTGATTTCGCTTGGCTTGAAGCATCCGAGAAATCTGCTGTACTAGGCGAATATTGCTAAGAATTTGGGTGCGAACAATTTGTTTTCGCTGATCGATTCCACCGGCAATGAACTGAAGACCAACAGGAGTGAGGAGGAGGTCGCCTTCTTGAATTGCCAGAAAATCCATTATTTTTGCGGCTTCAACGATCGGCAAAATGTCATCAACCTCTAACATTAATTCTTGGCCAAGCCGATAGAGGTCTTTCTCCTTGCGGTCTTCTAATAGTTCTAAAAGACCTGCAACTGCGCCAATTCGCACTTGTGGTAGGGATTGGTATTTAGTGCTTTGAGCGGGTTGAGGTTGAGATACGGTAGTGGCTGGGGGCGACTCGGTTTCGCAACTCAAATCGGGATTGGTAAGAATTTTGTAAACCTGGTCTACGATGGCTTGGAATTGCGGAGTTTTGCGATCGCGATAGTGTGGCAAAGTCACGGTCAATTCGGCGCGAATTCGCCCCGGATTGCGGCCCAAAACTACAACCCGATCGGCTAAAATTACTGCTTCTTCAATCCCGTGAGTCACGATGAGTACAGCTTTAGTAGGAATCTTCTTTTCTAACCACAAATCTAATAATTCAAACCTTAAGTTTTCTGCGGTTAGTACGTCTAAAGCTGAAAACGGTTCGTCCATGCAGAGCAATTCTGGTTCCACAGCCAAAGCTCTAGCAAATCCAACCCGCTGCCGCATCCCCCCCGAAAGTTCTTTCGGATAAGCATTTTCAAATCCGTCTAAACCGATAATATCAATCATTCGCAAGGCTTTTTGTTGGCGCGGTTCTGGCAATTCTCCTTTAGCTTTTAAGCCTAATTCTACATTTTCTAGTACCGTCAGCCAGGGATAAAGGGCAAAGTTTTGAAATACAATTGCCACCCCAGGATTCAAGCCTACCAAAGGACGATTGTGGTAGAGAACTTGACCATCGCTGGGCGGGATTAGTCCGGCAATCATCCGCATTAATGTTGATTTCCCAGAACCCGACGGGCCGAGCAGAGCTACTATTTCGCCCGATCGCAACTCTAAATTAATTGGCTCTAAAATAGAGATTTTTTGACCGTTGGGCTGCTGGTAAACCTTGCTGACGCCTTCTAAGGTAATGAGGCACTCTGTTGCTGTTTTGACGACCACGACTAAACCCCCTCGCTTGTTGTTTAAATTTAGTTATTAGTCAGTAGTCATCAGTCAACTGTCATCAGTCAAAAATTCTATCTAACTGATAACTGACAGCTAATAACTGACAAGTTACTGCCGACTATTTGGTCGATCGTCCGCGACGGGCAATCTCTTTTTTACCAGGAATAAGACTGGAAGAGCAGCGAGTTGGAGCGCAACTGAAAATACAACCAGACCAGTAATTGAGCGATCGTACAGAATTCCCATCGCCAAACTTCCCAGAAACCATGATAAGCCATAGCCTGTATTAAATATCCCATAGGCGGAACCTCTTTTGTCCGCAGGCACGAGTCCGGCTACAGCGGCTTTCAAAATCGATTCCTGGACTCCCATGCCCATACCCCATAAAGTCATTCCCAGCAATGCCCCCTGCCCGTTGCCGAAGAATACCAATGGGGCAAACAGTGAAGACAAAAGGACTGCAAAGGTCAGGGCCGAGATGCCGATGCGATCGAACAAACGCCCAAAGACTAAAGCGGCTGCTGCGTCAACTGCCATAGCCCAAGCATAGAATAGCGGAATTTGGCTGTCAGAGGCGATTGCACTCCTGTGAAAGTGAAAAGCAATTAGCGGAAAATCTGCATAGCCCGCTCCTATGAGCCCTACAGCGCCTAGATAAACCCAAAATAGCCTCGGCAGACCTTCCCCTTTGATTTCAAACGCTCCTGGTTCAAAATCGCGGGGATTAGGATAAATTTGTTGAAGTACCAACAGCGCTGTCAGCTCCAAAAAAGCTGGCACAGCCAAAATCGCAAAGCCTGCCCGATAACCTAACTGGAAATAAAGCATTGCTGCGACAAGTAGTGGCCCCAGCGTGGCACCGATTTGATCGAGGGCTTCGTGGAAGCCAAAGCCAAAACCTTTGCCAACTTTGATAGCTGCGTGGGAAAGCAGCACGTCGCGGGCTGGAGTGCGAATTGCTTTGCCCGTGCGTTCAGCTATCATCAATGTGGCGGCTGCTTGCCAAGTTCCTGTTAAAGCTAAAAGTGGTACAGCGAGTGTATTTATGAAATAACCGAGGGTTGTAATTTTCCAATACTGTCTAGTTTGGTCGCTGATGTAGCCCGTGAACAAGCGCAATCCATAGCCAATTAACTCGCCTGAACCTGCTACTAAACTTACTACAGTACCGCTAGCTCCCAAAGTTCCTAAATAAGCTCCGGTAATGCTGCGCGCGCCTTCATAGGTAGCATCGGCACAGAGGCTGACAATTCCTAGGAAGAACACAAACTTAGGGCAGATTTTTGATAAAGATCTTGATTTTATGTCATGTTAGTAGTTGTCGAGCTATCTGAGGTAAATCGATTAATTAGATTGTTTATGAGCTGTATCTATTTTCCTAAGCGAGCTAGAATGATACCTAACTGAACTGCGATTACTCCTAGTATGGCACTGCCAGCCCAGTAAAAAGTGGCCAAGCTGTAAGATCGATCGCGCCACAAAGCATTTGTCTCTAAACCGTAAGTTGAAAAAGTAGTATAAGCTCCCAAAAAGCCAGTTGTTACCATTAACCGCACCTCCAGAGGAATAGTCGCCACCCGTTCTACAACTAGGGTGATAAAAAATCCCATAGCCAAGCAACCGGTGATGTTAATAAAAAAAGTTCCGTAGGGAAAAGCGGTGCTGAAACGGCTGGCAAACCACAAGGTGATATAATAGCGAGTTAAAGCGCCGGCGACTGCACCGAAACTAATGGCGATCGGCACTCGGAAATTGGGGTCTTGTAGCATCAAAAGATTTGAGATTTGAGATTGTAGATTTATACCACAGATTGAAGCGAATTTCAAGATTTGCGGGTTAAAAATAAAAAATTAAAGTGCGCTAAACCGTACCTGGAAATTGACGGTATTCTACACAGCCTCTGAAATTTGGTAGATACAATTTGACATTCTCACCGGGCTGAAGCCACGGTGATTCTAAACATCACTGTTTAGGCTTCCTCTTTCGGCGATCCGACTTATTTAAAAGAGTTTCCTCATTCAAACTCTTGTCGATATCTCCAGAGGCGTTTGAGGTTTCCGTGTGCCCCACGGTACGCAATCCAAGTTCTAATATGTTGCGAGCGGCGTTCCAATCTCGGTCTAAAACGAATCCACAATGTGGACAAATATGTGTTCTTTGACTTAATGACTTTTTCGCCACTTTCCCACAACTAGAACAATTTTGACTTGTATAGTGTGGCGGTACTGCAACAGTTGCCACCCCAAACACTTTGCCAAAATATTCAATCCAATTTCTAAAAGCTGTCCAAGCCGCATCTGATATCGACTTGGATAGCTTTTTGTTTTTGACCATGTTACGCACCTGCAAGTCTTCATAGGCTACCAAGTCGTTAGACTGGACTACGCACCTTGCTAATTTCACAGCAAAGTCTTTACGCCGCCTGCTTACCTTGAGGTGTTTTCTACTTAAACAATTTCGAGCCTTGGCTCTATTTTTAGAACCTTTCTGCGTTCTAGAAAGTCTACAATTAAGCTTTTTTAACGATCTTTCGGACTTTCTTAGATGGCGCGGGTTCTCTACGGTGTTACCGTCAGAGTCTGTGTAGAAATGAGTTAGCCCTACATCCAAACCGATTGTTTTTCCGGTCGGCTCCCGCTTTTCGTTTCGTTCAGCGTCAATACAAAATTGCACGTAGTAGCCATCGGCTCGACGAACTACGCGCACTCGTTTAACTTGACTTAGCTGATAGAAATGTAGGTCACGAGTTCCCCATAATTTAAAAATTCCGGCTTTAAATCCATCAGTGAAAGTTATATTTCGTCGGTCTTCAGAAAGCTTCCACCCACAGGTCTTGTATTCAACAGAACCGTGCGTTTCATGCTTTTTGAAGTGCGGAAAACCTTTCTTTCCTGGTTTTGCCTTCTTGCAGTTGTCAAAGAATCGTGCAATCGCTGACCAAGCTCTTTCAGCAGAAGCTTGCCTTGCCATTGAGTTGAGTTTACTGGCCCAAGGAAATTCTTTGGCAAGAACTACGCAATAAGCGCTTAAGTCGTAGCGACCTACCCCTGGGGTATCCATCCAGTACCTGATGCAGCTATTACGAATGAAGCGAGCAGTACGAATGGCTTCGTCTAGCCGTTCGTACTGCTCGCTTTTCCCTTCTAGCTTGGCTTCAAATACTAACATTTACGTCGAGTGAGTGAATATAAAGACTATAACAGAGTTCTGGAGAAATTAAAGCCGTCCTATAAGGACGGGGCTTTAGACCCAGCTTTTTGGTAAACAACTATTGAATGCCGATCGAGATGATTGCTTAAGCTATAGCGGTTCTCAAAAAAGTGAGGTATGCCCACGGAACCCTATGCCCTATGCGCCATGCCCCATGCCCTATGCCCAGTCGTACCTCATCTTTCTGAGAAAGGCTATACTACTTTGAGGGAGAGTCCCGAAATGAATCAAATTAAAACTGCTGCTTTGTTAGGCTTGTTAAGTGCCCTGTTAATTACCGTTAGCTATTGGGTAATCGGCGGTACGGGAGGTGCAATTATCGGCATTGGTTTGGCCGCCGCCATGAATCTGGGTTCTTGGTTTTACTCAGATAAAATCGCTTTGGCGGCCTACGGAGCAGTGCCGGTAACTGCCAACCAAGCGCCCGGACTTTATGCAATGGTGGAAAGACTGTCGCAGCGCGCTAATTTACCCATGCCGGGAGTTTACACGATCCCCACTCCGTCTGCTAACGCTTTTGCTACCGGGCGCGATCCCGAACACGCAGCGGTTGCAGTAACTGAAGGCATTTTGAATATGCTGTCAGAGGAGGAACTCGAAGGGGTAATCGCCCACGAACTCACTCACATTAACAATCGCGACACGCTGACGCAAGCGGTGGCGGCAACGGTGGCGGGGGCGATTTCGTGGTTGACGGAAATGGCGAGTTATAGTATGTGGTTTGGTGGCAGGGACGATCGCAACGGCCCGAATCCTGTAGGGTTGCTGCTGACAATTATCCTCGCACCGGTGGCTGCTTCAGTCATTCAGCTAGCCATTTCGCGCACGCGGGAGTTTTCGGCGGATGCGGGCGCAGCCCGGTTAACGGGCAATCCAAGGGCTTTGGCGAGGGCTTTGCAGCGGTTGGAAAGTGGCGCGCGACAAATGCCTCTAAATGGTAATCCAGCTTTTGCACCGCTGTTGATTGTGAATTCGTCTGCTGGTGATTGGTTTAGAAGTCTGTTTTCCACTCATCCAACCACGGAAGCGCGGATTGAAAATTTGATGAAGATGGAACAAGAATTGCTGAATTCTGATTAAATGCTAGAATGAATTCAGGCGCTACACATCCAAATTTAGTGCAAGCATTGATTCTGGCGCTACAGATACAAAATCTACCTACAGACTGTGGATTGTTTGCAAAACGTTTGCTAATCAGGAGATAATTAAGATGACAGATCCAAATATGACCGAAGAAGAAATTATAGATGTAACTCCCGAAACGACGGCGATCGTTAAAAAGGAGATGCCAAACGCTACAGATGAAGCGATCGCCGAAACAGCCGTATTATTTGAAGCCCTTAAAAAACGGGCTGCGGCAGAAGTACAAGCAGCGGGGGATCTCACCCGTGAGGCTTACTTGAAAGCTGTGCGAAAAGCGCAGTTAGCCCTCGCCAAAAATAAGACGATCGCCAAAGAAAGAATGACAGATGCGGTGGGGTTGATTCAAAAGGAAGCTGAGAAAAATTGGCTGGTGGTTGATGCGATTAAAACTCGCGCGCAATCACAGGTACAAGATGCAGGTGAAGTCAGTCGCGAGGCTTATTTGAAAGCGGTGCGCCAAGCGCGAGAAGCCGTAGAACAAAATCAGTTTATCGAACGCGATCGCATCGAACAAGCTGTTGACCAAATTCAGAAAGAAACTGAAAAGAATTGGCACGTTGTGGTTGGGGAAATTGAGTCGATCGGTAGTCGCTTGACAGAGGCGTCGAAATCTGCATTCCAGGCGCTAACCAAGTTTTTTGACAAGAAGCATTAAACTCAGATATGGGATTATTCTCGCTTAACAGGTAATATCAATTCCGGTTACATCGTAATTAATATTACCCGAAATCAGGACACGGCAGTGCCGTTTCCCTACAATGTTATTTTGGGGTAGGGAAACGGCATTGCCGTCTCCGAATTTAGAAATTAGGAGACGGCAGTGCCGTGTCCCTACAGCGCTATAATCAGAAAGCCTTATTTTTAGTCCACAAACCCCCAACCATGAGAACTTACTACTGCGGCGAACTGCGAAGCGAACACATCGGAGAAACTGTCACCCTTTACGGATGGGTGGATCGCCGCCGCGATCATGGCGGGGTGATTTTTCTGGATTTGCGGGATCGATCGGGTATCGTACAAATTGTCAGCGATCCCCAACGCACCCCCGATTCCTATCACGGGGCTGAGGCTTTGCGAAACGAATACGTGGTGAAAATTACAGGTAGAGTCACCAGCCGCCCCGAAGATTCCCTCAACCCCAAATTGCCTACGGGTGAAGTAGAAATTTACGCTGACGAGATTGAGTTGTTGAATGCGGTTCGCAAACAGTTACCGTTTCAGGTAGCGACGGCTGATAATGAAAGCGTGCGGGAAGATTTGCGCCTGAAATATCGGTATTTGGACTTGCGGCGCGATCGCATGAGTCGCAATTTGCAGCTTCGCCACCAAGTAGTCAAAGCGATGCGTCGCCACCTCGAAGATGTGGGAGGTTTCATTGAAGTTGAAACACCGATTTTAACGCGATCGACTCCCGAAGGTGCGAGAGATTATTTAGTTCCCAGCCGCGTCAATTTAGGCGAATGGTACGCTTTGCCGCAGTCGCCGCAATTGTTCAAACAATTGCTAATGGTTTCCGGTTTAGACAGATATTATCAGATTGCCCGCTGCTTCCGCGATGAAGATTTGCGCGCCGACAGACAGCCGGAATTTACGCAATTAGACATGGAAATGAGTTTCATGTCTTTGGAAGAAATTCTCGAATTAAATGAAGGTTTAGTCTGCCATATTTTCCAAAGTGTGAAAGGCGTGGAATTGCCTTGTCCTTTCCCCCGTTTGACTTACGCCGAAGCGATGGATCGCTACGGTAGCGACAAACCAGATACTCGCTTCGGTTTGGAATTAGTCGATGTTTCCGATTTGATGAAAGCTTCGGGATTTAAGGTGTTTTCCGGTGCAGTGGCTGCGGGCGGAATTGTGAAAATTTTGCCGATTCCGGGCGGGAACGATGCGATTTCTAATGTGCGGATTAAACCGGGTGGCGATTTGTTTAAGGAAGCCAGCGAAGCCGGTGCTAAGGGATTAGCTTATATCCGGGTGCGGGAGAATGGCGAAATTGATACGATCGGCGCAATTAAGGATAATTTGACAGAGGCTCAAAAACAGGAATTGCTCGATCGCACGGGCGCGCAACCTGGTCATCTGTTGTTATTCGCAGCCGCTGATGTGACGACTGTCAATAAGACTTTGGATAGATTGCGTTTGGCGATCGGTCAAGAATTGGGATTGATTGACAAAGACAAGGTTAATCTGCTATGGGTGACAGATTTTCCAATGTTTGAATGGAATGCTGACGAGAAGCGTTTGGAAGCATTACACCATCCGTTTACTGCGCCGCATCCCGATGATATTGATGATTTGAAAACTGCGAGAGCTCAAGCTTACGATTTGGTATTAAATGGTACAGAAGTCGGTGGCGGTTCTCTGCGGATTTACCAGCGGGATGTTCAGGAAAGGGTGTTTGAGGCGATCGGTTTATCGACGGAGGAAGCTGATAATAAGTTTGGCTTTTTGTTGGATGCGTTTGAGTATGGAACTCCGCCGCATGGAGGAATTGCTTATGGTGTCGATCGCCTGGTGATGCTGTTGGCTGGTGAGGAGTCGATTCGTGATGTAATTGCTTTTCCGAAGACGCAGCAAGCGCGTTGTTTGTTGGCGAATGCGCCGTCTGGTGTGGATGAGAAGCAGTTGAAGGAGTTGCAGGTGCGATCGACTTATGTAGCCAAAACATAGGTATGTGAAACAGCTTCAATGAATAGTGGATGGGTGGCGAGAAACCGGGTTTTTTCCAGAATACTCGTCACACCTCCCAGAAACTGCGAAAAACCCGGTTTCTTTGATTTGCGGGTAATCAGAAATTCACAAATGATTTAGGATTGCTATAGATGTAATGACTTTTCCGAAGACACAGCAAGCGCGTTGTTTGTTGACAAATGCGCCGCATGGTGTAGATGAGAAGCAGATGAAGGAATTACAGGTCTGGTCAGACTCAGCGATTTCACCTTTGTCCTATTATTCGATTCCAGATCTGGGTTATCATTTTAGTTAAGCGCCTCCATCTTGATTCATCTTCCCAGTTATGTCACCCAAACCCTGTTACTGTATCAATCCTGCCTGTCAACAACCAGATCACCGCGATAATAACAATTCTAACACTCTTTACTGTTTAAGTTGTGGATCACAATTGTTGTTAAAGGGTCAATTTCGGGTGAGTCGTTTGTTAAGTGATGATAGTGGTTTTGGCAATATTTATGAGGTTTTTCAGGGCTTTTCCGCGAAGATTTTAAAGGTATTAAAGCCCGAATGGAATAATCAACCGAAGGCGATAGAATTATTTAAACGGGAATATGAGGTTTTAAAGGAATTAAGTCAACAAGGTGTCAGAGGGATTCCCCAAGCGGAAAGTTATTTTGAATATACCACCAAACCAGGGTTAAAATTATATTGTTTGGTGATGGAAAAGGTCGAGGGTGTTGATTTAATTCAATCGTTAAATAATAATGGTAAGGTGAATCAAACTCAGGCTTTAAAATGGTTACGAGAAATTGTTTTGATTTTAGATAAAATTCACCAGAAAAAATATTTCCATCGGGATATTAAACCGCCTAATATTATGATGCGAAATAATGGAGAATTGGTGTTAATTGATTTTGGCACAGCTAGGGAAGAAACGCAAACTTATTATCAAAAAGTACAGGGTGGACAAGTTACGGGGATTAGTTCCGTAGGTTATACACCCATTGAACAACAACATGGTCAAGCTGTGGCGCCGTCTGATTTTTTTGCGTTGGGGAGAACTTTTGTCCATTTATTGACAGGAAAACATCCTCTTGATATGTATGATCCCATGAGAGATGTTTTAAATTGGCGTGGATATACGAAAAATATTAACCCCTTACTATTAGATTTGATTGATGATTTAATGGCTAGATTAGCGGCTGATCGCCCTCAAAATACTCAGGTTATTTTACAACGATTAGAGCGTATTGAACAGAATTTAAAACAACCTCAAAATCCTGTACCTCATCCTGTACCGATTTCACCTCCTCAATTCCCCAAAAAACAGATTAGAAACAGTTTGATTGTTGTCGGAAGTATTACTTTATTAGGTTTAGGAATTGTTTCTTTACGTCAACCTTCATCAGTTGTGACAACCAATCAACCAACAGAAACACCAACCCCGATAAATACTCCTAGGTTAACACCAATTCCTAAAACAACACCGACTCCAATAGAAACACCGACTCCTGAAACTATTGTGACAACCAATCAACCAACAGAAACACCAACCCCAATAAATACTCCTAGGTTAACACCAATTCCTGAAACAACACCTACTCCAATAGAAACACCGACTCCTGAAACTATACCTATTCAACTCATTAAATATACAAAAATCTCCCTTGCTCAAACCTTCTCTGATCATTCTTATGCTGTTAAATCTGTAGTATTTAGTCCAGATGGTAAGGTTTTAGCCAGTGTGCGTTCTGACAGTACAATTAAATTGTGGGAGATGAAAACGGGAAGGGAAATCAACTCTCTCTCTGGTCATCATAATTCGGCTGGATTTGCAGCATTTAGTCCAGATGGTAAGGTTTTAGCTAGTGGTGGAGACAGAAAAATCAAATTGTGGGAAGTCGCAACGGGAAGGGAAATCAACTCTCTCTCTGGTCATTCTAATTGGGTTAATTCTGTAGCATTTAGTCCAGATGGTCAGGTTTTAGCGAGTGGGGGTGATGGCGAAACCATCAAATTGCGGGAGGTGAAAACGGGAAGGAAAATCAACTTTCTCTCTGGTCATTCTGGTTCTGTTTGGTCTGTAGCGTTTAGTCCAGATGGTAAGGTTTTAGCTAGTGGTGGAGACAGAAAAATCAAATTGTGGGAAGTCGCAACGGGAAGGGAAATCAACTCTCTCACTGGTCATTCTAATTGGGTTCGTTCTGTAGCATTTAGTCCAGATGGTCAAGTTTTAGCCAGTGGGAGTTGGGACGAAACCATCAAATTGTGGGAGGTCAAAACGGGAAGGTTAATCAACACTCTCTCTGGTCATTCTGGTTGGGTTGAGTCTGTAGCATTTAGTCCAGATGGTCAGGTTTTAGCTAGTGGGGGTGTTGACGATACCATCAAATTGTGGGAGGTGAAAACGGGAAGGGAAATCAACACTCTCTCTGGTCATTCTCATTCTGTTAATTCTGTAGCATTTAGTCCAGATGGTCAGGTTTTAGCCAGTGGGAGTAAGGACGGAACCATCAAATTGTGGAGGGTGGGAAATTAGTTTTTTTGATTCCAGAAACCGGGTTTATTACTAAGTTGATGGTTCCCCAAAATCGGGTGGAAAGAAACCCGGTTTCTGAGGCTAGGGTGGAGATAAAATAAACCGGGTTTCTTACTAAGTTGATGGTTTCCCAACGCGGCTGGTAAGTGGGGAGGGCGGGTTTATTTAACCTGTTATCAACCCGAAAGGCTGTTGGCATCGCCCGCCCCTACAGATCCCACATGAATGGTGCAACATATAAGCTTCAACCTACAATATAAACTCCTATTCTCCATCTCTACTTAACTCTCTTTTCTCTCTTCCCTCTGCGTTCTCTGCGCCCTCTGCGGTTAATAAAAAAAAATCTCAGTGTCACAGCCAAACATCTGCGTTACCCT
>JAYFMW010000009.1:0-33840 GCA_042408215.1 Microcoleus sp.
TAATGGAAAAGTTAAAAATTAAATCTGAAGGGGGCCTGAATGCTACCTGTTAAGAAAAAACTTGTCACCGATGAAGCAATGCGTCCAGTTGCAGTGCTGATTGATTACGAGGACTGGCAAAAAATCGAGAAACTGTTAGAGAATCTAATAATTCAAAAGACAGAAAAGAGTAATTTAGCCAAGTATGCGGGTGTGATTCAACTAACTCAAGACCCTTTAGAGTATCAGAGACAAATTAGGGAGGAGTGGGATTGAACCAATCGATTTTTAGATTTTAGATTCTAGATTTTAGATTGAAGAATACGAGCCTGTTTTAAAATCTGAGCTAGAGTATAACGCTTGACTGAGCGATGAGCTGGGACCGTCAATTTCAATACTTCATCTGGCATAGCTTTTTGCAGTCGAGTGTGGCTACCCCGTTGGCGGACAAATACCCATCCATCCCGCTGTAGGGCAGCAATAATTTGAGTATAAGGAAGATTGGGAACTTTGCTCATAGCACCAATTCCCTCACAATTGCACCTTCGGAAATGCTCAATTCATCTGCCATCTGCTCCAAATAAAGTTCGATCGCTTCTTGAATATTTGCTAACGCTTCGTCAATCGTTTCCCCTTCACTGATGCAGCCTGACAGTGAGGGAACATAGACGGTATATCCACCTTCGTCACTGGGTTCTAATACGACTTTGATGTTCATAATTTCGGTGTCGCGAGCGCTGACTTTTCTATTATAGATGATTTGGGGCGATCGCACTATAATAGCAAATAGCTAAGTATTATGGAGCGATTGCCTGAGCATTTCTTTTGTGGAGATGCCTAACAGTAAAAGGAAAATATGCCATAATATAAATATTCGTTTCATAGCCTTCCACCTAGGACCGCCAAAATCACCCTGAATTTGCCAGATGAAGTCTATCACCAAGCAGAATTAGTAGCGCAGCAACGCCACCGCAGCGTAAGTGAGATTCTAGTATAAACTCTGGAAATCTTCCTATTACCAACCGCTAAACCAGTGTCAGCATTGTCTGATTCAGAAGTAATCACTCAGACTCAACTCCGGCTGCAACCAGTCCAAGAACAACGATTGAGTGAATTGCTAGACCGCCAACAATCCGGTACAATTACCTCTGTAGAACACGAGGAATTGCAAGCATTAATCCACATCTATGAAGCTAGACTATTACGACAAGCTCAATCCTTAAATGAAGCTGTGCGGCGCGGCTTGCTCGAACCATTAAAAGGATAATCAAAATGGCTATTTCCGAACAAGTTCGAGCCAGAGTTCGCGCCCAAGCTCAAAGGATCGCAAATTAAATAATTTACACAAGTTTGTGGGATGGGCGGCCCGCCCGTCCTTTCTGTACGGGCGGGACGCCCATCCCACAAGAACCATCAAATTATAAGTTATTTAATTCTCATTCCAAAGTTGAGTGAATCCTAACCTGCTTTTGCCAAAGAACGAACGGTTAAGATTTCATCAGGGCGTAGAACTTCTACAGTAGAAATGGGAACTGCTATGACTGTCAGAGACTCACCAACAGCATTAAATACTTCCAACAGACAGCCCTCTTCACCACCACTAGGATGAGAAACAAAATCAACCAGTGTTGCAAGATCTCCTGCTCTGAGTTGATATTCTGGTAAGTCACGGGTTAAAGCAACTTCCTGATATAGCTCTAGGGTCATGTCAATTCTCCTTAAGAGGTTTGAGGGTCACGAACTGAAATTTTCCATCAATCCGTCGTTGTAGCCAAATTGTAACAACAAATAGGTTTGTGCCATTTGTACCAACGAGTTCTCCTACAACTTGATAAAAGACTCCATACTCGTTGTTCCTGTCTTCAACAGCCTCACCTACTCCCACAACTGACTGGATGGCTGCTCTGAGTGCTTCTGGGTTTTCTGAGGTAAATCCAGCCCGTGCCAAGAATTTTGACTTATCATTTCTGGCTTTATGCACAAGTAGGTAGCCGGTTATCTTGTCGTCTGGGATGAGCGCATCTTCTGGAATCTTCACCCTGAAACCTCTCCATCCTTTTTATTTTGATTGTGCCATACAGAAGCCCAAGAGTTTGTATCGTTCTGGATTACCGCAGTTTTTTCGTGAAAGTCGATCGCACATATGGCCTTTTTGGCGACTGAGGAGATTTTAGACCAGCGCGAGGTCAGAGATAGGGTGGGTGGTGCGATCGAACGCACAAATGATATAAAACTGACTGATTTAACTGAAATTAATACTGAGTCAGTGCAATTTTTGTAAAAAAGGGCGATCGCACTTTCATCAAGGTGTGGAAAAAAGTGCGATCGCCTTTCAATTTTCTTACTTCCTTACCTGCATCAACAGCTAGAAAGTCCGACTGACTCTTTTTAACCATTCATTGCCATTTGGTGTTTTTCCCGTCACACCGAATTCATCTGTTATGGGAGTAGTATCAGTCATGAAAGTACCATCTGGCTTGAGCCTGATGCGGTAAAGTTTTCTATATTCTTCGCGCCATAGATTGGCATTTGGTGTCGTTCCTGTAGCACCAAATTGATCGGTTACAGGAGTCCTTGATTGAGCATTAGCTGGCAAAGATATACTCAATATTAAGAGCGCGAGACTACCAACAAAAACTTGATACTTCATAAGATTGCGAATTCCTTTCTCAAGATATTGACAAACAGACTTTGACTGGTTGGACATCTGTACTGGGGCGATCGATGATTATTTGAATTTTACATGATTATCGTATAATTATTGATTTATCGGATAGAGGTTTCTTAAGGAAAAATATAGGATTTCATTGTCCTTTACACGATTTCCTGATATGGCGTTCTCCCTTGGCAAGCGCCTCAAGGCTACCCGTGAAGCACTCGGATTAACCCAAGAGCAAGTTATTGAGCAGTTAGAGCTGCGCTACGGGATCACCCTGAGCCAACAAGCCATCTCGTGTATCGAACACGGCAAGCGCAAAGTAGACGCCGAGAGGGAGCTACCCGCCTTCGCCGCCGTGTACAGAAAACCGATCGATTATTTCTACGAAACCCTGGAATTGCCCGCCGCACCCCCAGCCGCATCCGCACCCAAGCGCCGCTCAACAGTCACCGTTGACATGGATGCTCTGACTCACCGCGATAAGCTAGAGCTAGCAGCAGAATTAATTCACAACGTTTTGCAAGAAACCTAATAGGGCGATCGCCCTACAATATCAAATAGCTACCTAATTCATAAATCACATAGATTCTATGACAATCCAAGAATTAGAAGCACAACTTTTGGCCTTAACGCCGATAGACAAAGCTGAGGCCATCAGCATCTTAACCCAGAGTTTGAAAAACAGCGGCCGCCCGATTACAAAAACCCCAGGCGTGATGGGCGGCGACGCTTGTATAGACAAAACTCGCATTCCCATTTGGTTGCTCGCCAGCTATCGCAATGACGGCGTTACTGATGCTTTTATCCTAGATTGCTATCCCCATCTCAGTGCTGCTGATTTGGTAAATGTTTGGGCTTATACTGAAGCTTGTCCAGACGAAAATGAGGAAGCAATTCGACAGCAAGATGAGGCTGACGAAATCTTAGATACACCCGAAAATATCAAATAAACCTATGGTACGTCTCTACGCAGACGAACACTTTCCCCGACAAGTCGTGCAAAACCTGCGCTATGAGGGGCATGATGTCAATTCCGGTTGTATCGGAATGATTAAACCGCTCCAGCGCCAGAGAGCACAGAGTCTCCAGAAGAGAGAGATGAATAATTCCGATGCCAACGGATTTGATATGATGTCCTGACTGTTCAAGAAGCAGGAAATGCTGGACTAATCGATTGGGGGCGCCGTCCATATATTAACTCCCTTCCCGGTAAAAGACTATCGAATTCTTTCTGATTCTTCCTGATTCTTCCTTCGTGTCCTTCGCGTCTTCGCGGTTAAATAATACTAATTATTCCGAACCGAAAGAAGTCATTGAATTCAATAAACTTCATGGTCGATTTGATCGAACCCAATTTTAAGGACTAAAATCCTTACTACAAACCTATTTTTCCAAGTTTGTCAAGTATTTTACCAATAAAGAAACCCGGTGGCTGTAGGGGCGATGCCCCCGTGCTCGCCCGGGTTTCTGGGATGACAGAAAACTCAACTAATTTTACTTAGTTTTATTCTTAGTCGTTGTCGCAGTCGCCGTCTTTTTAGCAGCAGTAGTTTTCTTCGCAGCAGTTGTCGATTTCGCCGCCGTAGTCTTCTTAGCCGCAGTTTCCGACTTCGCCGCAGTAGTTTTCTTAGCAGTAGTTGTTTTCTTCGCAGCAGTTTCCGACTTCGCCGCAGTAGTCTTAGTTGACTTCTTCGACTTGCTGCTAGATTTTCCGCCGCCCGCTGCTTCCTTCGCTGCTAACAAATCCAGTGCTTTTTGTAAGGTGAAATTCTCCACTGATTCATCCTTAGCCAAAGACGCATTGATTTCCCCGTGTTTGACGTAGGGCCCATAACGGCCATCGTAAACATTGAGGAGTTCTCCCGATTCTGGATGGGCGCCCAATTCCTTCAACGGTGTGGCTGTTTTGCTGCTTCCCCGAACGGCTTTTGGCTGGGCTAATAGTTCTAATGCCCGATCGAGGCCTATACTTAAAACATCATCAGGTGGTTTGATCGATCGATAATCCTTACCCACCTTACCTTGGTCGTGCACCACATAAGGCCCATACATCCCCAAATTAGCCTGCACCTTCGCCCCCGTATCCGGGTGAGTGCCCAACAAGCGCGGCAGAGTCAGCAAACTCACAGCCATCTCCATAGTCACACTATCTTTATCCGTCCCCTTCGGCAAAGAAGCCCGCTTCGGTTTCTTGTTAGTTTCCGACACTTCCCCTAACTGAACGTAAGGCCCATAACTACCAATCAGCACAAAAATCGGTTCCCCAGTTTCCGGGTGGAGACCCAATGTTTCCGGGCCTTCAGTTTTTTGCTTTAACAAAAACTCGACTTGTTCCGGGTCTAAATCCGCCGGCGTCAAATCTTGAGGAATCGATGCTTTTATCGGCCCTTCTTCCCTTTCAGCTTCGAGGTAAGCGCCGTATTTGCCGATACACACTTTGGCAGATATATTCTCCAATACCACAGTGCGGGCAACTTTGGCATCAATTTGACTTTCCTGTTCTTTGACTTGAGTTGCGAGTCCAGTTTCCCCTCGATAAAACTTGTCCAAATACGGCAGCCATTTAGCTTCGCCGGTAGCAATTTCATCGAGGGTTTGTTCCATTCTGGAAGTAAAACCGGTGTCTACTAAATCGGGAAAATATGTTTCCAATAAAGTAGTGACAGCGAAAGCAGTGAAAGTGGGAATTAAGGCGTTGGTGATTAATTTCGCGTAACCGCGATCGACTATAGTGCCGATAATACTCGCATAGGTACTCGGACGACCCACCCCTTCACTTTCGAGCGTTTTGACGAGAGAAGCTTCTGTGAAAGCGGGCGGGAGGCTGAGTTTCGTGGCCGATCGCCTCTAAGTCCTTACAATTAGGTTGATCGCCCACTTTCAGTGCCGGCAAAATCACCTCTTGGTCTTCCAAAGCCGCATCCGGGTCATCGGAACCCTCCACGTAGGCCCGCAAAAAGCCGGGAAAATCGATGCGTTTCCCACTGGAACGAAAACCCGCATCTTCCACCTGAGTCAGTACCGTGACGTGAGTTTGGCGCGAATCAGCCATTTGAGAAGCGACAGTCCGCTTCCAAATCAAATCGTAGAGGCGGAAATCAACGCCATCGAGTCCGGTTTGCTGCGGAGTCCGAAAAGTGCTACCGGCGGGACGGATAGCTTCGTGGGCTTCCTGAGCACCTTTGCTTTTGGTCGTGTATTTGCGCGGTTGGGGGCTGAGGTATTCGCTACCGTAAAGTTCTTGGACGCAACTGCGGGCTGCGGCGATCGCCTGTTCCGATAAATGCACCGAATCCGTCCGCATATAGGTGATAAAACCGCGTTCGTACAGACTTTGGGCGATTCGCATAGTTTCACGCGCACCCAGCCTCAGCTTGCGGTTAGCTTCCTGCTGCAAAGTCGAGGTTGTAAACGGTGGCGAAGGTTTCCGGGTGACTGGCCGTTCTTCGAGATTGGTGACAGTCCAAGGTTTGTTTTGAATGCGCGAGAGTAAAGCCCGCGCCTGTGGTTCATTCAGCAAAAGTACGCGGCGGCCTGCGATAATTTGCCCGGTACTTTCATCAAAATCGCTACCGTTGGCAACTTTCACATTGCCTACTGTTACCAGTTTGGCATCAAAGGCACCCCCCTGTCCCCCCTTACCAAGGGGGGTATTGTCCGAAGCCCCCCCCTTACCAAGGGGGGTATTGTCCGAAGCCCCCCCCTTACCAAGGGGGGTATTGTCCGAAGCCCCCCCCTTACCAAGGGGGGTATTGTCCGAAGCCCCCCCCTTACCAAGGGGGGTATTGTCCGAAGCCCCCCCCTTACCAAGGGGGGGGTTGGGGGGGGTCAAAGTCGCTTTTAAATCCCAGTAGCTACCTTGGTGGAAGGCGCGGCGTTCCCTTTCCCGGCATACCAAAAGGCGCACGGCGACTGACTGCACTCTGCCGGCGGACAAGCCCCAGGCGATTTTTTTCCACAAGAGGGGCGAAAGGGTGTAACCGACGAGTCTGTCGAGAATCCGGCGAGTTTCTTGGGCTTGTACTACTCGATTGTCGATGTCGCGACAGTGAGTCAAAGCATCGCGGATGGCTTCGCGGGTGATTTCGTGAAACACCATCCGTTTGATGGGAACTTTGGGTTTGAGGATTTGCAGCAAATGCCAGGAAATGCTTTCGCCTTCGCGGTCTTCGTCTGTGGCTAGAATCAGTTCTGTTGCTTCTTTGAGGGCTTCTTTGAGTTCTTTGACAATTTTCTTTTTATCTTTCGGGATGACGTAGAGGGGTTCAAAGTCGGCCTCCACGTTTACGCCGAGTTGCGCCCATTTTTCTCCTTTGACGGCTTCTGGTATTTCTTCGGCGGAGGATGGGAGGTCGCGCACATGGCCCATCGATGCCTCTACACGGTAGGTGGAGGGCAGGAAGTTGCGAATGGTGCGGGCTTTTGTGGGAGATTCGACGATGACTAGGGTTGACATGGCATCTTTTATATGGGTAGCGACGCAGAAGCGAGTGTTTAATTTACCGAGTGTATGTCAGATGTCAATGCTTCTGGGAATTTTGGGTATTATTTTCACGCTACCTTAATTTTTAAGTTATTGCCGATCGGGTTAAATATGACAAGCTCAAAGGCACTTACAGCAGATTCCACGTTTATGAAGTACACCCGCCTATCGATACCCGTAGGGACCAGGCATTGCCTGGTCCCTACTACTTCTGGAATACGCTGTATGTAGAACGTAAAAGGTAGAAAGTAGAAAGTATCAGGTATAAGTGCATCGCCTGATGTTTTACCTGACTGTAGCAGAATTGCTGGTGACTGGATGTTGAGACTGCTGAATGTGGGGCCAGAGTTCCTGGAAGTGGGGCGATTTGAAGCTGGGGGAGGGTTGGGGATTGTCATGACTTATACCAAAATTGTGAAGGTCAGCGATCGCGAAAACAATTAAGTCCAATGATGCGATGGGTTAAAATAGGACTCGATCGATAGCGAGGTTGACCAGAAATCGCTCCCAAGTAATCGCCTTCACCCAAACAAAAATAAGGTGCGTTACATTTCATTAACGCACCCTACAAGAGCGGCGATCGCACTATTAGCCGTTTGGCTGGCTTGCTTTATAGTTGTTCATCGCTTTTTGACTGAGTTCTTCTAGACCTACATCAGACCAAAGATCTTTTTGCCAAAGAGTATAATCAAACGGTTCTCGTAAGATGAGACTGATCAACTTCTCAGCTTGAACTTCTCCTAATGCGCTAACTAATGCCTCTAGTCCCTTTAGCTTGATTTCAGTGTCAGTTATCGTATCCATCGTTTACTATATTTTTCCGACCTCTGACAAAGTTATCATTTCTTGATAATTCAAGCGCGTTAGGTAGAATTAGATAATGGCTAACGATCGAGTTAGGCACTCAAAGGCTTGTAATTGTTGGGTTTCGTTGTCTCAACCCAACCTACAAGATCGGGCGATCGCACTAACGCACCCTACGATACTAGATTGGCTGAATAAAGTTTAATTGGGATCATCCCATTTTTGTAAAATCATTACCCAAAGTAACGAGATTGCAAGGGTTTTAGTACCCCTTAAAATGGCTAACGTGCAAAATTGGGATGCTCCAGTTTAATTAAACAAGCACCTCCTTCAACGTGCTTTCTATTATTTTTATTTCCATAATAAAAATTCAAAAACAATAACACATCGTCTGGATAAGCAGAAGGCATTTTTTTTAGCATGATATTACCAGACACTGTGAAATGGTCTAAAGATGAAGGCTTTGATAATGAAATAGTTGCTCCATTTTCAATTTTGTGAAAGGAAACACATTTCTTGATCGGCTTTTTCTGATCGCTTGTAAAGTCAGCAATCTCAACATTAATTATTGTCAATATATTTTGATTGTTGTAAATAGCTTGAGCCGTTAACTCAAGCTGGTCATCACTTGATTTCCAAGTATAGGATACGGGTGTTTCCCCTAGCATTTGCTCGGCTTTAGGTTTTTCAAGATCATGCTCAACTTGAGATTGCTTTGCTGTCGCTCTCAATGAAAGAATTGCTTTATATCGTCTATTGGGTCGCTCTTGTTCTTTAGAAGTCATTGTACAGTTTCTGTTCGCTTGAGTTTTTGGGTACTTATAGTGATCGGGAAATCTGAAAAGAAATCCTAAGCACCATTAGGATTTCTTTTGCGGAATTGTAACCCACTATCTACAAGTTTGTAATGCTAATTTCTAGTCTGTTTCAATCAGAGACTATTAAACAACCTTGTCTAGTTCAAACCTGAATTGCGTGGCCAATGTACCACCACCACCACCACTCATAATTATGTTAGCACTGCTAATACCTAGCAAATCAAACTCTGTATTGATATCAGAGAGCACGGCGGTATTGATTTCTTCTCCTTGTTGAACATCAGATACTACCCCGATAAAAATCCTCGGGAGAAATTGAAAAACAGCTTTTTGAGCAGGCGAAACAATCTTATGTTTGGCGAGTAATTTACCGTCTTTAAAGACATTGGCTGAGACAGAACCCAGTGACAGGTTATTCTTGAGTTCAACTTCAAATGGACTGGCTGTTGGTTCAGAAGTAAGACGAAGAATATGACCAGATTTCCCCATTTCTACTGCAAACTTATTTCCAAAGGTTGCTAACATTTTAGGCGTGTAATTACCATCACTATCTGAAGAAGAGACCTCAAATTTTGCCGGAAATACGAAGGGATGGTTACACCCCACACCACAATTAGTTATTACCTTCCAAGCAATAGCTAGCTCACCAAAATTTGTGGCTTCATTTTTTTGAAAGATTAATACTTGACTATTGGCGACATCATTTGAGTAATTGATGAAATTAAGTTGGATATCCATGATGATTAATCAGCTCCTTTTTTTGTTTTTGTTTTGGTTTTTGTCTATTAGATGAACCCTATTCAGTCTCACGGATTATCCGCAAAGTTCCAAGTGTTTTGCCATCCTTGTCCGTTAGTATGGCATCAAGAGATAAGTCCTCTTCGTCATTAAGATTAAGACTAGAGGAGGTATATACTCCACTGACTTTGTAGGATACTTGGCGCTTGGGCTTAAACTCGAACTGCATGGCGTTTCTGGTTTTTTTTCCAGTGACACTGACACTGTAGCCACGTGATAGTCCATAGGCAATCAGAGAAGCTAGGGTTAAAAGAGTGGGAATCTTCACAGCAGCTTGGATAATAGGAATCGTGACTTCATGCTCCCCATGATCGAGGGCTTGTTGATTTAAAACCTTTTCCCATTCAGATACTTGATGTGAATCCGCTACATCCACTGTGAATGGAGTCTTAGCTTGGATTTCTGGGAAGACTAGATCACCACCCTGAACGTCAGTCCATTCGATAGAGTTCAAGGAATGCTCCTGGAGAGTTACGAAGGAATTTACTATGAGCCCTGTCATCGCTTTCACGACAGCACACCCAGTAGATTGTGCAGTTGGGATATGATTCCAAGATTTGACTTAGACGAAGTGGTTTATCTTCAGTGTACTTAGAGAGGTCTTGAGTCCGTTCCGTACTTCCAACTGTGTAAATACCACAATGTTCTGCAAACTCTGTTGCATACCAACAAGAATAATCATATGTAGGGTTAGGGGGAATTTCTTCCGCAACGTTGCCTCCTGGCTCGTTTCCACTCCGTAGATTATCTAGGATTTTATGGCCATCATTGTTTGAAAGACTGGCTCCATCTGGGACGTAATACACAACTTGACTCCCTTCAGGAATCAGAAGATCGGATTTCTGATCCGACCATCTACCACCATGAGCTGAAATTATTATGCCAGTCATAGATTAACCTCTGCATCGCTTATGAATCAATCATGCAGCTTCCCTTTCCTCAACACCAGCAAAGTTAGCAAAGTTAAGAAGAAAGTTAAGGATTTAGCACCAGCAAATCCCCAAAGCCATTCTTCATCTCAGTTTCAGATGCAGCAAGAGATTTTCATTCAGAGGTATCGATCTTAAGCAGGAAACTTTACACACTTCGTAACAAATTCCTCTGAACTTTTATTAACAGGACTTACGCATTGTAACGGTGCAACAAGGCTTTGAGATTGCTTCGCTGCTCTCGCAATGACAGAATTGCGTTATCTGTGCGTAAGTCCTAATTAATCAGGTTTCCAGGCGGCGCACTGAGCGTAGTCGAAGTGTCGATCGCCCTTTCCAAAAGCCATGCACACTTGATTAAGTTATATGTAAAATTACCGATCTTCACTGAAACGTCCCGTTAACCTATCTATCTACTTGGCTAACAGGCTTGCGTATATTTCCTTATGCTCCAACCTCAACCGCGATGCAGAAAGACCGATATCCTTACCCAGCAAGGATTTCAGAAACTCCAAACAGCAGTATCTCAGACAGACAATTGGAACCCTTACACCAAATCCTGTCCCTTAGAAGCCTTAAGAGAATACACTGGGCTATCGACCCATACTCTCAGCAAAGTCCACGCTCGGAAAGCAGGTGTTGATTTACGAACCCTCGTGCGCTACTTCAGCGCTTTTGACCTCACCTTGGAACCCAGCGATTATCTGTCCCCTATCCGGCATGGGGAAACGACTGAGCCAGTTGGTGGGAGGGTAGGCACGGGGGCACTACCCCTACAAAATCCTGGTTTTCCTGAGAATGAAACAGCCCTGCTGAACAATGGCGTGAGTTGGGGTCTGGCACCGGATGTTTCAGTCTTCCACGGTCGTACCGCCGAATTAGCTACTTTGCAGCAATGGGTTCTAGAACAGCGCTGTCGTTCGATCGCTCTCTTAGGTATGGGCGGCATTGGTAAAACTTGGCTGGCGACTAAACTGGCAGAACAGGTGCAGCATGAATTTCAATCCGTCGTTTGGCGCAGTCTCCGACCGATCGCGCGATCGCACTCCCCCATGCCCTTCAGCGATTTCCTAGACGACCTGATTCGCCACCTCGCCCCCCCGTCCAACCCAACAATTCCAGAACCCATCGGCGCTAAAATGCTGCAATTGATGGATACCTTGAGACAAATACCTTGTTTGTTGGTTCTCGATAGCGTTGAATCCATTCTGCCAGGGCATACCCCACAAACCGCTTCGAGGAATGGTTCTACAGAACAACACCCTGCTGACGATGAGACGTATTGCGAGCTTTTACGACAACTGGGACAAGGGCTACATCAAAGCTGTGTGGTGTTAACCAGCCGAGTAGAACCGAAACTGATCCAGTATATGTCAGGGGAGAATTTAGGAGTCCGTTCTTTAAGCATCCCAGGATTGCAGCTTGCAGAAATCCAACGGATGTTTCGCACTAGAGGCTCATTCCAGTGCAAGGCTGCCGAATGGACTCGCTTAGTTGACTACTACGGTGGCAATCCCCTCATTCTAAGCATTGTTGCCACAACCATTCAGCGTTTATTTGATGGGAGCATCACAGAATTCTTAAGACAAAACACGATGATTTTTGATGAGATTCGTGAGGTGTTAGATTCACAGTTTGAGTGTTTGTCAGCTCTAGAGAAAGACGTGATGAGAGTTCTGGCAACCCAGGATACGCCCCTTTCATTTTCAGACTTGCGATCGCGAATTTCACTTTCAATCTCCACAATAGTCTTGTTAGAAGCTCTGAAATCTCTGAAAGCGCGATCGCTAATCGAAAGGACGGCTGCTCATTCTGGCTTGCAACACTTCGACGGAGCTCAGTGCACCGCCCTGCTGAGGGATTATGGGAAAGAACGTTTTGTGTTGTAGGTGCGGAGCTTCTCCGACGGGGGACGCACAACAGGAGACTCTGCCTCCTGTTTACCTGTGCGATGGAAGCAGAGCAAGAGTGACATGGGTTCCCAGGCAGAGCCTAGGAACCAGTTGAACCAGTTGAACCAGTTAAATTAACTACTTCGCAGCTTGACGCTCTTTGGCCGCCTTGATCACTTCTTCAGCGATGTTGCTCGGACAAGGAGAATAGTGAGAGAACGACATTGAGAACTGTCCGCGCCCAGATGTCATAGTACGCAAGTCGCTAATGTAGCCAAACATTTCGCTCAACGGCACATCTGCCTTGATGCGTGCTCCTGTCTGGTTTGTTTCCTGAGATTTCATCATCCCCCGGCGGCGGTTGAGGTCTCCGATGACATCGCCCATGTAATCATCTGGAGTGAATACATCGACATTCATAATCGGTTCGAGCAACTGAGGCCCCGCTTTCGGAATAGATTGCCGATAGGCCGCTTTTGCAGCAATTTCAAAGGCCATCGCCGACGAGTCAACGGGGTGGAAACCGCCTTCTAGGAGCGTGAATTTCAAGTCTAAGCAGGGGAATCCAGCCAAGACGCCTTTGTCGATGCAGCTTTCAAAGCCTTTTTCGACGGCTGGCCAATATTCTCTCGGTACGCTACCACCGGTCACTTTTGATTCAAATATGAAGCCGCTTCCAGGCTCACCAGGCTCGATCACGTAGCCGATTTTGGCAAATTGACCAGAACCACCTGATTGCTTTTTGTGGGTGTAATCGTCTTCGAGGCGCTTGGTAATCGACTCGCGGTAGGCTACCTGTGGTTCGCCAACTTCTACTTCGACGCCGTGGGTGCGCTTGAGAATGTCTACTTTGATGTCGAGGTGTAACTCGCCCATCCCCTTGAGAATCATTTCGCCGCTTTCTTGATCCGTCACCATGTGGAAGGATGGGTCTTCTTGCACCATCTTGGTGAGGGCTGCTCCCATTTTTTCTTCGCCGCCTTTTAGCTTCGGTCTGACCGAAATTGAAATTACGGGTTCTGGGAAGACCATTGGCTCTAGGGTTGCGGGATTTTTGGGGTCGCAGATGGTGTGTCCGGTGCGGACGTTTTTCATGCCGACGATCGCCACAATGTCCCCTGCTTGAGCCGATTCAATTTCTTCGCGAGAGTTGGCGTGCATTTCCACCAAACGGCTGATTCGCTCGGTTTTGCCTGTGGCGGTGTTGAGTACGGTGTCGCCCTTGGACAACTTACCGGAGTACAGGCGGGTGAAGGTTAGAGCACCGTAGCGATCGTCCATGATCTTAAACGCGAGTGCTCGCAATGGCTTGTTGGGATCGACGATCGCAAATTCGCCGGTTTCATTCCCATCGAGATCGACTTCTGGCTGTGGTGTGACTTCCATCGGGTTTGGCAGGTAGTCAACCACGGCATCCAGTACCAACTGCACGCCCTTGTTTTTAAACGATGAGCCGCAGTAGGTGGGGAAAAATGCCCGATCGCGACAGCCTTTGCGAATACAGCGCTTGAGGTCATCAATACTCGGCTCATTGCCTTCGAGATATTGTTCCATCAGAGCGTCGTCTTGCTCGACGGCCAGTTCGATCAACTGTTCGCGCCAAGTTTCGACATCATCGACCATATCGGCTGGTACATCTTTAATTTGATAGTTCATCGGGTCGCCGGAGTCATCCCAGATCCAGGCTTTGCGGGTCAGCAAATCGACTACGCCGCAAAATTTTTCTTCAATGCCGATCGGCAATACCATGACCATCGGTTTAGCTGCGAGGATTTTATCAACTTGCTTGACAACGCGGTAAAAATCTGCACCGGTGCGATCGAGCTTATTGATGTAGATAACACGAGCAACTTTGGAATCGTTAGCGTAACGCCAGTTGGTTTCAGATTGAGGTTCGACTCCACCTGAAGCACAGAACACACCGATGCCACCATCGAGAACCTTCAGGGAACGGTAGACTTCAATGGTGAAATCTACGTGTCCAGGGGTATCGATGATGTTCAGTTGGTGATCGTTCCAAAAACAAGTTGTAGCAGCGGACTGAATCGTAATCCCGCGCTCTTGCTCTTGTTCCATGAAGTCCGTCGTCGCCGCGCCTTCGTGTACTTCACCAATTTTGTGGATTTTACCAGTCAGTTTCAGGATTCTTTCGGTGGTGGTGGTTTTGCCAGCATCTACGTGGGCGAAGATGCCGATATTTCGATAACGAGTGAGATCTTTCATAAAAAAGTTCGGTAAGTGGGAAACTTAGAGGCTTCAGCCCTGAGAGGGAAACTCTAAGGGGCATTGGTGTCAACTTAACGTTAAACCCAGTCAGAGACTGCTGTTTGACTATTAAGGCCAGATCCCCCCTAGCCCCCCTTAAGAAGGGGGGGACAGGAGTCTTCTCAAAGTCCCCCTTCTTAAGGGGGATTTAGGGGGATCTAGACTTGGCGTAAAACCCAGATTTCTCAAGGGTTTCAGGCTTAAGTTGACACCAATGTCTAAGGGGGACTTCGGTCTAGAGTGAATCCCCTTGTGGGGGTGGAGGGGTATGGTTGCCCCTCCGTGGAGCTCTGGTTGTCTCCGAATCCCTTTCGGGTAAAGTTCGCGCGCGCCTTTGTTATAAGAGCTTGCGCCGGCTTGCAGCACTGTCGAGCGTGACTTTAAGACTGTTTAACTACAAGCGACAGAGCCCAAAACTAGCGTCGCATTCAAGGAGTGTCGTGACTCAAATAACGTAGCCAGTTAAGGCGATAGCTGGTCAGTACAGCTTGCTTGATTGCTCTTACAAGCTCAGTCCCTTTAGGGCTGAGTTACTAACTGTAATCTGAAGTTGACTTCCTGCTTCACTTGAACACGAGTTGATGCAGCTTGGAGGAGTTTCCTCACCCAAGTATCGGTTTCGATTTACCGAGGCGTTAGTTCCGGCGTTACCCGCCGTAATTAATGCTTGTTCTATCTAATATGTTTCGTGCCACCTTCCAGTCTCTATTTTGGGTATCCCCGCTGCGGATGACCTTTATGAGTTCTGGACGAGAGAGATTTTTTGTGGTTCGACTTCGCACGCACCGTTTTCTGGCGATCGCTTCAACAATTTTCCCACAATTGGAACATTTTTGAGAAGTATAGTTAAGACTAACTGCTACGGTTGCGACTACTCAATAGGAACATATCTACTTTAAGTGTAATTACATAAATCTTACCATAGAATTTGCTAAAAATTTGTGGTTCGACTTCAAGGGCGCCTACCGGGCGAAGTTTTAACTATTTCCGCTACCTGATTGGCTTGTAGCCAGTTGCAGCCAGAAAGAGGCGATCGGACTCGTTGCTTCAACCGTGGTTCGACTTCCCACGCACTGTTTCGCCGATCGGCATTATACTCGCTTTCCGATCGCCACAGAGGATGCCCGATCGGCGATCGGCAACAAACACCCGCAAAACAGGGAGCGCGAGGGGGATTCCGCGATACAATCGGTGTTTGGTAAAGAATTTCTCAAAGCTCACTGCCCATTACAGGCTTGTGGGCCTGTATTACCCAACTTGTCTGAAAATATGGATTTTGCTACTCTTGCCGCCCAGCTAAATGCTGGAACTATATTGCCAGAGGGAATAGTCATCGTCACCCTCTTGGTTGTACTCGTGGGCGACTTAATCGTAGGCCGCAGTTCCTCTAGTTGGACTCCCTACGTCGCCGTTGCCGGGTTGCTGGCTGCGGTCGGTGCCTTGTGTTTGCAAGCGGACAACACTAATACTATCTCGTTTCTGGGCGGTTTTAACAGCGATGCCTTGAGTTTAGTATTTCGCGGAATTATTGCTTTGACTGCGGCTGTCACTATTTTGATATCCGTCCGCTATGTACTGCAAACTGGTACTGCTTTAGCGGAATTTATCGGCATTTTGCTCAGCGCTACTTTGGGGGGAATGTTCCTTTCCGGTGCTAATGAATTGGTGATGATTTTTATTTCGTTGGAAACCCTGAGTATCTCGTCTTATTTGCTGACGGGTTACACAAAACGTGACCCGCGTTCCAATGAAGCGGCTTTGAAATATCTGTTAATTGGCGCGTCTTCTTCGGCGGTGTTTCTCTACGGGCTTTCGCTGCTGTACGGGTTATCTGGTGGCGAAACTACGTTAAGTGCGATCGCAGCGAATCTTTCTACTGTTAATAACGGTCAATCTCTGGGTTTAGTGATTGCGTTGGTATTTGCGATCGCCGGAATTGCCTTCAAAATCTCTGCGGTTCCCTTCCACCAATGGACACCGGACGTTTACGAAGGTTCACCTACACCGGTAGTTGCATTCCTTTCTGTCGGTTCCAAAGCAGCCGGTTTTGCCCTAGCAATCCGCTTGTTAACTACGGTTTTTCCCGTACTTACAGAACAGTGGCACTTCGTATTCACAGCCTTAGCAATTCTCAGCATGGTGTTAGGGAATGTGGTAGCTCT
Organism: Microcoleus sp.; assembly: GCA_042408215.1. Lineage (GTDB taxonomy): Bacteria > Cyanobacteriota > Cyanobacteriia > Cyanobacteriales > Microcoleaceae > Microcoleus. The sequence continues at coordinate 16,790 of JAYFMW010000009.1, forward strand.
TGCCCAGACTAGCATGAAGCGGCTTTTAGCTTATTCCTCGATCGCCCAAGCCGGTTTTGTGATCGTTGGTTTGGTTGCAGGAACCGAAGCCGGTTATTCCAGCATGATCTTTTATCTGTTGGTTTACCTGTTTATGAATTTAGGCGCTTTCGCCTGCATCATTCTGTTCTCATTGCGGACTGGAACCGACCAAATTAGCGACTACTCAGGTTTGTACCAAAAAGACCCGCTGTTAACTTTGGCCTTGAGTATTTGTTTGCTTTCCCTCGGCGGAATTCCACCGCTAGCCGGATTTTTCGGCAAAATTTATCTGTTCTGGGCTGGCTGGCAAGCTGGACTTTACGGCTTAGTTATTCTGGGATTAATTACCAGCGTAATTTCGATTTACTACTACATCCGCGTCGTCAAGATGATGGTAGTCAAGGAACCTCAAGAGATGTCAGATGTTGTCAAGAATTATCCTGAAGTTCGCTGGAATCTTCAAGGAATGCGGCCTTTGCAAGTCACCGTTGTACTGACGCTAGTTGGGACTACTTTGGCGGGTATTTTGTCGAATCCTTTGTTTAATTTGGCTAATGATGCTGTTAGCCAAACTCCCATGTTGCAGTCGGCGTTGAGTCATGTGCAACCTGTGGTGGCTGCAAAAATTGAATCGAACTTGTTGTCTCGCCAGGATTAATTTTACCTGGTTTTGGATGATATCAAAGAGTTGGAAAACGCCTAACTATTGAAGTTGGGCGTTTTTTTTATTGTTGTGATATACTGTTAATTACAGTCCTGGACGCACGCTTCTACCTAATTCTGTCATTCTGAGAGAAGCGAAGAATCTCAAGCCCTTAGAACACCGTCATAATGCGTAAGTCCTCAATTATGATTTATCACCGCAGATGTAGGCAGATTAACGCTGATTAACGCAGATAAAACGGACTTATGCACTCCGAAAAAGAAACCGGGTTTTTTACCTAATCTGTCGGTAAAAACGAAGTATTTTCGTGAAAAAACCCGGTTTCTGGGCCCCATGCGTAAGTCCAATAAAAGTTAGTACAGAGGTAACAATGTTAGTACAAACTAAGCAAAAGTTTTATACTCTAGATGAGTACCGGGAGTTAGAGGAAACTGCTGAGTTTAGAAATGAATACCGCGATGGAGAAATTGTACAAATGAGTGGTGGTACTATTAATCACAGCCGGATTATCCGAAATTTGAGTAGAGTTTTGGGAAATTTGCTTGAGGGGCAGCCCTATGAGCTTTTTCACAATGATTTGCGGTTGTGGATTCCTCGGTATCGACGCGGAACTTACCCCGATGTAATGCTGATTGAAGGAAAGCCTGTTTTCAACGATGGACGCAGTGATGAGATTCTCAATCCTGTGCTGATTGTGGAAGTGCTTTCTAAGTCTACTAAGGATTTCGATCGGGAGGATAAGTTTCGGTTTTATCGATCGATTCCTGAATTCCGTGAATATGTGTTAATCAATCAATCTGAGTTTTTGGTCGAACAGTATATTAAAACTGAATCGAATCAATGGTTATTTCAGGAATATGAGGGAGAAGCAGCTACAGTTTCTTTTGCTTCCGTGGGATTTAAAATCTCGATGAGTGAGATTTATGCAAAGGTAGTATTTGAAACCCAGGAAACGGAAGTACAAGCATAAACTAGATTATGGTAAAATAGAGTATGACCAAGAAAATCGAGCAATATCGGATTGTTGAAACTCTCACGGAAAGTCAAATTTCTGACTTGATGGAATTATACAAAAATGAATTTTGGAGCGATAAGCGCACTCGCGAGGATGTTGTGAAAATGTTGGAGGCAACGGATGTTACGATCGGTTTGGTCGATGAGAGCGATCGGTTAATTGCTTTTACTCGCGTCATCACCGATTTTGTATACAGAGCAATGGTTTTTGATGTCATTGTCAAGCCGACATACAGAAAGATGGGACTGGGTGCGAAGTTGATGGATGCAGTTGTCAATCATCCAGAATTGCAAGCAGTTGAAAAATCTTATCTCACTTGTTTACCGAACATGATGCCGTTTTACGAACGATGGGGTTTCACAGATGACTTGGGCGAAATTCAGTTTATGCAGCGAACAAAGCCCTGAGATTAGTGATTTTCTTTCATCAGCGTTCATCAGCGGTTAAAAATCTATAAATTCTAAATTCCCAACTTTTCCCGCATCACATCTTCTTTGTCTCTAAAACCTACTAAAACCGCCGTTCCATCCTTAACAAACAGAGGGCGCTTCAGCAGCATCGCATCCTTAGCAAAAGCCTCAATCCACTCTTCGCTTGTCCAATTGTTCCGAGCTTCGCCCAAAGCGCGGTAAGATTGACCGGAGGTATTTCGCATGGGTTGAAAACCTAAAGAATTTACCCAGTTTTGAATTATCTCGCGAGTGGGTGGATTTTCTTTTGTGTTAATGAACTCATAGGTAACTGCGCTATCTTCCAGCCACTTGAAAGCTTTTTTGCAGGTGCCACAGTTGGGTATTCCGTAAACTTGAATAGACATAATATTTGGGAATGGGGAATGGGAAATGGGGAATGGGGAATGGGGCATTGGGCATTGGGCATTGGGCATTGGGCATTGGAATTAACACTAATAACTAATAACTAATGACTAATGACTAATGACTACTGACTACTGACTAATGACTAATGACTAATGACTAATAACTAATGACTAATGACTAATAACTAATGACTACTGACTAATGACTACTGACTACTGACTACTGACTACTGACTAATGACTACTGACTAATGACTACTGACTACTGACTACTGACTAATGACTAATGACTAATGACTGCTGAATAATTTGGCTTGTTCAATCCATTTTTGCACGCGATCGACTGAAGGAGTTAAGTCATTCCGCTGCATTGTGGCTACGTGCATTCTTAAGATTTGTTGGTGCAATCTTCCCACTGGCATTTGGGCTAGTTGAGCCGGAGAAGCAACGCCTGCGTGGAGTAACAGCCCGCAATACTCACAGCCTACACTGGGAATGCTAGCCAAGTCTGCCATCGCTACCCATTTGTTGACATATCGAATGTTAACTTGCAACTGAGCGGCCAGCAAGGCCTTCGCCGTTGGTGTTTTAGTCTGGTCAATTAGTTGCGCGGTTGTGCTAATTCCGCATCCTTCTAGTTGAGATTGGTTCTCATGGCTCAATCCGGGCAATTGTGCGATCGGCCAATCCCGTACTTGCACGGAACTGCCATGAGTTTTATGATAAGTTTTCATGTTTTTTTTCAGTTATTTTACTGATATTTTAAAGTATAAAATATAAAACAGTCAAGAGAGGCGATCGCCCATGAAAAATACCAAAGATTACGACTTGTTAAGAAATGCTTTGCGTCAGCGCAGACAAAAACTGGCTAGTTTAATTGATTTTCCCACAATTCTCTGGTCTGGCAGCAGTATTTCTCGTAATTATCCAGCTCTGAAGTTCCCTTTTCGCGCCAGCAGTCACTTTCTCTATTTTGCGGGTTTGCCGTTAGAAAATGCCGCGATTCGCTTAGAATCTGGCAAATTAGAACTGTTTTTAGATGACGCACTTCCTAGTAGCACACTTTGGCACGGGGAAATGCCGAAAAGATCGGAAATTGCGGAACTAATTGGGGCTGATGCTGCTTGGACAATGGCTGAGTTGAAATTGCGCTCGGCAAATGCAGCAACTATAGCTGTTCAAGATAGTTTGATTCAGTCGCAACAGTCACAAATTCTCGATCGCCCTTTGACACCATCTAAATCCCCCGCAGGTATTGACCTAGAACTCACCAAGGCAATTATATCACTTCGCCTCACCCACGATCCAGCAAGTTTGGCAGAATTACGAGCAGCGGCGGCTGTTACCGTAGAAACTCACAAAGCGGGAATGGCGGCCACTCGAACAGCTCAAATTGAAGCGGGTGTTCGCGCTGCAATGGAAAGTGTGATTATCTCACAAAATATGACCTGTGCTTATCCAAGTATTGTCACCGTACATGGGGAAGTTCTGCACAGCGAACATTATCACAATGCCCTACAAACAGGAGATTTGCTATTGGCAGATGTTGGTGCAGAAACATCAACGGGATGGGCTGCTGATGTGACTCGGACTTGGCCAGTTTCTGGTAAGTTTTCTCCAACTCAGCGAGCAATTTACGATGTGGTTTTGGCGGCTCATGATGCTTGCATAGATCGAATTTGTCCTGGTGTCGAGTATCGAGATATTCATCTTTTAGCTGCGAGAATCATGGCGGAAGGGTTGGTGGATTTGGGTATTTTGCGTGGCGATGTTGAAGATTTGGTAGAAATGGATGCTCATGCACTATTTTTTGTTCACGGTATCGGACATTTAATTGGTTTGGATGTTCACGATATGGAAGATTTAGGCGATTTGGCTGGCTATGAAGCCGGGAGAGTTAGAAGCAGTCGTTTTGGTTTCGGATTCCTGCGGTTGAATCGAGTTTTACAAGTGGGAATGCTGGTATCGATCGAACCTGGATTTTATCAAGTTCCGGCTATTTTGAACAATCCAGAAACTCGGACAAAATATAAAGATTTCGTGAATTGGGAAAAACTAAGTAAATTTACAGATGTGCGGGGAATCAGGATTGAAGATGATATAGTGGTTACAGAGGGTGGCAGAGAAGTTTTGACAGCGAAATTGCCAACTAAGGCTTCGGAAATTGAGGGTTTGGTACGGTAAATGAGTAAGTACAGATCGAATTAGCTCTGTACTTATGCAGTTTCATCAGGTGGGGAAAAATCTAAAAAATATGAAGAAAGCTTGGGAAAGAGATTTTTTGAGGCTGTTCAAGCTGTTGGTTTTGCAAGTTAAAAAGTTAGTTGGGCACCGAGTCGATCGCACTTTTGAGCAACCTGTATCCTCTCCCCCACCGATGCAGGCTGCACCCTTGCCTATAAATGAAGCAGACAGGCTAAAAGCTCTTCAACGCTACAATATTCTGGACACAGATGCCGAAGCAGACTTTGACGATTTAACAGCTTTAGCATCCCACATTTGCGGCACTCCGATTGCTTTAGTTAGTTTAGTGGATGCTAATAGACAATGGTTTAAATCAAAAGTTGGTCTGGAAGCAATAGAAACTCCGAGAGAATTAGCATTTTGCGCTCACGCTATTTTAAACCCAAATGAATTGCTAGTTGTACCGAACACTATAGAAGACCCTCGTTTTGCTGGGAATCCCCTAGTAACTTCTGACCCAAATATTCGATTTTATGCTGGAGCTCCGCTAGTAACTCCTGATGGTTTTCCCCTCGGCACTTTGTGTGCAATAGATACAGTACCTCGCCAACTTAGTCCAGAACAGTTAGAAGCGCTGCGGATTTTAGGACGACAAGTAATCAGTCAAATGGAGTTGCGGATTAATCTAGTTAAGTTAAACCGAGCCGTCAAAAGGCATAAGCAAGTAGAAGCAAAGCTGCGGGCTTCTGACGAGCAAATAGTTAATTTTTTAGAAGGAATGACCGATGCTTTTTTGGCTCTTGACCCCCAATGGGGAGTTACTTATGTTAATTACAAGGCCGCGAAACTTTTACATAGAAAGCCGGAAGAGATTTTTGGTAAAAATATATGGGACGAGTTACCAGGAGCAGTGAGGACGATATTTTACGATGAGTTCCACAGAGCTGTATCCCAACAATTTGGGGTGAATTTTGAACAATATTATCCTCCTTTAAAACGGTGGCTTGAAGTCCGGGCTTTTCCTTCTCACGATGGTCTTTCTGTGTTTTTTATCGACATTACAAGTCGCAAAAAGATGCAGTCAAAACTCAGAAAAGAACAGAAAAAAACTGAGCGTTTGCTGCTGAATATTTTGCCGGAGGCGATCGCAACTAGGCTGAAGGGGAAGCCCGGGGTGATTGCCGACAAGTTTGATGATGCAACAATTCTTTTTGCTGACTTGGTGAATTTTACCCAATTTTCTACCACTATGTCAGCCACTAAATTAGTTTACTTGCTGAATGAAATTTTCTCAACTTTTGACTCCCTGACCCAAAAGCACGGCTTAGAAAAAATTAAGACGATCGGGGACGCTTACATGGTAGCAGGTGGCATTCCGATTCAACGGCCAGATCACGCAGAGGCGATCGCCGAAATGGCCCTGGATATGCTAGCAGCAATTAAAGAATTAAATGTGAAGCTGAATGCGAACTTTGATCTCCGAATCGGGATTAATAGTGGCCCGGTAGTCGCGGGAGTAATTGGTACTAAAAAATTCAGTTACGATTTGTGGGGAAATGCTGTGAATACGGCTAGCCGCATGGAATCTCACGGTATAGCGGGCCGGATTCAAGTCAGCATCTATACTTACAATTTGTTGCAGGATCAATATGAATTTGAAGAGCGAGGACTGATTGAGATTAAAGGTAAAGGGCAAATGCAGACTTATCTGCTGTTGGGGAGAAAAAAATCAAGTTAGGTCGTACAATTATCAAAGGAGCCAAATAAGATTATCCTAGAGACAGAGATATCCGAGCCATAATATGCGCGGTACTCGCCTATTTGACACTCCCCGGTCTAAAGACACGGGGATTCTTAAGGACAAACTTTGGGGGATGAATCCGCCCAAAGTTTAATTCTTAAAGGGTTAGTCAGCAACCCGCTACCCACTCGCTCGATAATTGAGTCTATGGCTACTTTTGACTTTCTGATGATGTTGGCTGCACCATTAATATCTGCATTCAATATTAATCCCTGAGCCGAACGGTACAACCCTCTCTTGATTCTTTTACCTGATGGTTGCCAATTGTCAGGTTTTTCACCGACTTTTACTGGCAAAATGTCTCGGTCTAAAAAACTTGCTTTTGATGTGTAAGATTCGTCTTGTTCGACAAATCGCCACCCCTTTAAGTCACATTCTTGTTGGAGTCTATCTTTGACTTTAGCAGTGGGTATTTGGACAAAATTCTGATTAGTCACGACCCCCATATTAACCTCTTGCTTCTCTCCCTTGTTCCAGCCAAAGACTAAGACGTTTATTTGGTTGTTTTCGCAATAATCTACGATGGTTCTAACTGCTTTATTAACAGCATCTCTCATCCTTATAGTGCGAATTTCCGACAACTGCTGCAATCTTTTTGACGAGAAACCTTTGGGCAATTTATGTATTGCGTGTTCTGATTGAACTCTCGCTTTTTCTTTGTTAAACCATTGGTTCCAAGACTTGAGTCTATGTCCATCAATGATGAAAGGTTTACCATTGCTAGAGACACAAGTTAACCAGTTGTTGATGCCGCGATCGATGCCCAGATCCCCTGTCACTTCCAAGCTGCAACTAGGGGCTTGTTCAGTCAGGGATTCGTGGACATATTCAACCCATACCGTACCATTTCTAGGGATTAACCTGAGTTCTTTGATCTGGCAATTCTTGATACGTTCAGGTAGCGGAACCCAAAGCGCATCTTTCCCAAAGTATTCTTTTCCTTTTTTCCCTAGGGGTAATCTGACTTTATTTCCAATTACCTTTAAGGCTTGACCTGGATATGAAACAGGGTGCATTCCCCCTTTGGTTCTGTACCTTGGTAGTCTCGGTTTTTGATGGATTTATCCTTGATTTGCCAACTTCTCTAAGGCTCGGAAAGAAGTAAAAGATTCCGCGACAGATTTAATAGATTGTTGGGCAACTTGAGAGTATAGTAACCCATAATTTTCGTTGGTTTTGGCTATTTTATACAAATCTGGATATTTAACTGCGATTTGGTTCTTAAAGTATCGTTGCCGACTTTCGTAAGTTCCGACATTAAACAGATTATTTGACCATCTCAAGAGTTGTTCGACAAGGGTTTTGTCGAGTCCTTTTAAATGCCAAACATCTTTTTGTACTGCGTACATTGAAATTACTGGCTATGGTGACACTAGGTTTAGTATAGATCGTGAATTAACAAGTTAATTAATCCTCAACAAATCTTTACCTTGGTCTCAATTGCTAGAAGTATTTGTCCGGGGACGGTTAAACATTATGTTATATTGAAACTTACGAACAGGCAGGATAAATCCTGCCACGCCCTTTCATCCCTGGACTAAAGTCACAGGGTTTTCAGGGTATTTCTTATAAATACTAAGTTGAAATCCTCGGAGCCTTTGATAATGGTTCAATTTCATATTCAAACAGATAGCGATATCCCAGCATCCACCCAACTGTTCAATCAAATCAGGTTTGCGATCGCCTCGCGACAGTTTCCGCCTGGCCACCGCTTACCCAGCACCAGACAACTAGCCATGCAGACGGGTTTGCACCGCAACACCATCAGCAAAGTATACCGACAGCTAGAAAATACCGGACTCGTGGAAGCTCAAGCCGGATCGGGCATTTACGTCCGCGCCCAAGGCCACGAAGGAGGTAGCAAACTCAAATCTCCCATCCTGGAACAATATCCTCTGGCAAACAAGATAGTGCAGGAAAGCCTTGACCTACTGCTGGGACAGGGCTGTACGCTCAACCAAGCCAGGGAATTATTTTTGACCGAAATTGACTGGCGTCTCCGGTGCAGTGCGCGAGTCGTCGTCACAGCCCCCACTGAGGACATCGGCGTGGGGGAGTTGATGGCGAAAGAACTCGAACAAGCTCTGCGTATCCCCATCCAGTTAGTACCGATGGAAGATTTGGGTACTTTTCTCGATCAAATCTCTTCTGGAACTGTGATCACGAGCCGCTATTTTATCGGACAAGCTGAATCGATTTCGGCATCTCGTTCGGTGCGAGTTATTCCCGTGGACATCTATGATTATGTTCAGGAGATCAAGTTAGTCGGGGATTTGCCGAAAGATAGTTATTTGGGTTTAGTCAGTCTGAGCCCTGGAATGCTGCGATCGACTGAAGTGATTATCCACAGTCTCCGGGGAGAGGATTTGCTGGTGATGACGGCGCTGCTGTCAGACAAGTACAAAATTAACTCGATCGTGCGATCGGCTAGAACAATTTTTTGCGACCAACCGAGTTTTGCTACAGTAAAAGCTGCCATCAATGCGGCTAGAGAGGATATTATTCGTCCCCCACAACTGGTATGCTCCGAAAATTATATCGGCTCTAAGTCGATTAATTTGCTCAAGCGCGAGTTGGGATTGGGATAAGTTAGTTGACAGTTGACAGTTGACAGTTGACAGTTGGCAGTTGGCAGTTGGCAGTTGTTATTTGTTGTTTGTGATTTGTTGTTCTAATTTCCAATAACCAATTCCCAATTCTCAATTCCCAATTCCCGATTACCGATTCCCGATTACCAATCATTTATGACAGTAGCATCCCGACAAAGCAACGCCAAAATTCTCGAATTAAAGTTGCAAAAGCACTTACAAGCAGCCGGATTTAAAGATTTGCCACTTTATATAAGTTGCGATTTTCGAGAATCATCTTTAACGGTTGTGGGAGAACACCCACGCAGTTTAGTTCTCAAAGCCAAACCGACTTTTGCTGTCCTAGAAGCAGCTATTCTGGAAATCGAACCGAAAGCTATTCAACAAATCGGACTTTGCCTAAAAATAACTGGGCAAAAACAGCCTTACGCTTTCCATTCCTTTACCATGCACAATCCTGTTTTGTCAAGACCAAGAACAGTGGAAGTGCGAAAAAAACCTGTTGAGATACCGGCAGCAGCAGAGGGTAAAGAAGAGGGTATTGTGTTAGCAGCAACTGCGGCGGATGTGGCGGATGAGGTGCCGTTAGAAAAGGACGATCGAGATGCGGGAGTTCCAGAATATTTTCCCGATTTGTCTGAAAGTCCCAGCTATTCGGAGCCGATCGCATTTAAAGCAGCAGCAATGTCGGCAGATATTGCTCAAAATCCCTTCGATCCGCTGGATTTGGAACCAGTGGTGACTGTCACCAAAAAACCTCAGCATTCGCCGTTGGTGCTCCTGTCTGTAGCTGGGATAGTTACTGTAGTCAGCGTAATTTTGGCCAGCGGTTTTTCTGTGCTGAGCCGCCCTTGCGTCATCGGAGAATGCACTGCATTGGATAATGCCAAACAGTTAAGTCAGAATTCGGCGAATACTCTGAGAACCTCAAAAGTTTCCAATACTCCCCTGGAAGCGCAAGAGCAATTAAAACAGGCGATCGCACTTTTAAAACCGATCCCATCTTGGTCGAGGCATTACGCTGTGGCGCAAAATGCCCTCGAAACTTACCAGGAGCAAAGTCAGAATTTAAACTCTGCGGTGGATGCGGCGCAACTGGCAGCAAAAGCCGCCCAAAAGACTCAAAAGCCACCTCATTCTGCCGAGAGTTGGCAGTCAGCGCAAAAATTATGGGAAAGTGCGATCGGGCAACTCGAAGAAATCCCCAAAGACAGCCCAGCTTATCCATTTGCTAAGAGAAAGTTAAAGGAATACCGGACAAATTTAGCAAGTGCAAATCGGCAATTAAGCACAGAGCAAAAAGCCGAAAACCAACTGGTTGCTGCCAAAAATACAGCCCAAATAGCAGAAGCTCTCGCAGTAGTAGCTAAGTCAGCCGACAGTTGGGAAAAAGTGCAAGCAAATTGGGAAAAATCCATCGAAACGCTATCAGAAATTCCCACAGATACAAAAGCTTACCAGCAAGCTAAAGTGCTGAGTTCTAAATACGAAACCAGACTTTCACAAGCCAGCGATCGAAAAAATGTCGAAGGAATTGCCGAAGATGCCTACACTCAAGCAGTTACTTTAGCAGCTCAAGCGAAAATTTTCGAGGAGCGAAACGCTTGGTTTCAAGCATCAGAAAACTGGCGTCGAGCTTTGAGTTATGCATCCCAAGTACCTGTGGCAACTTCTTATTCCCAGAAAGCTAATCCCTTGATTAGTGCCTACAAAACTTCATTGCAGCAAGCAGAAGTTAAGTTGGAGGAAGACAGAAACTTGCAAAAAGCCCGCACTGATTTAGATAGAACTTGCAAGGGAAACCCCAAGATTTGCGACTATACTGTTAGCAAAGATTTGATTGCGGTGCAGATGACTCCAGATTATGTGCAGAAACTGCAACAAACTTTCATCCAAGCGGAAAACACCAATGCTACCAAGACTCGCCAAGCTGTAGAAAAGCACGTTGAAACTCTGCAAAAAGCCTTGGAGGCGATCGGCGATAACGCCAATATTCCCATGCAAGTATACGATGGCGAAGGCAAGCGGATTGGCACTAAAACGCCAAATTAGCCGGGAATTGATTGGTTATTAACGGGTTCCCAGGCAGCTCCTGGGAACGAATACATCGTTATTAAATCAGTCCGCGCTTGAGTGGACTTCGTTTGTGTAGAAGCGATTTCAATCGCCGAGTTTTAGCAAGGGTTTTTAACCAAGATTTAGTATTACTCCGCAATCAATCCAGCTTGAAAAATTTGTTGCGCCGTCAAATTCAACTCTGGGAAAGTTGGCGACTCAATTTTCTCATCTCCCCGAAACAAACTCACCTCGTACTCGCCGTCAACCAACCGATAAATCGAGATAGTCGGTTGCTTAGGATTACCAATAAACCTGCGGCCGCCCAAACCGAGATAATCCACAATCCAGTATTCAGGAATCCCGATTAATTCGTATTCGCCTACTTTTCTGATGTAGTCATCTTGCCAATTCGTGCTAACGACTTCGACAAGGAGCGGAATTGATGCTCCTTGAGTCACAGTTGAGAACTTTTTCCACAGAGGTTCTGATGCTAAATTTGGGCGATTTAAGATCGGAATATCGGGCGAATAAGCTGATTCGTTTTCTGGTGGCTTAACTAAGGCTTGTCCGGGGATGAAGTACGGAAGGTTTAGCATTCTAAACTCAGCGGTTAACTCTGAGGCTAAAAAACCGATGACTTCTTCATGGTCTCCTAATGGCTGTGACATTTCAACAATCTCTCCGTTGTGCAGTTCATAGCGTCCGTTTTCTGGCTTCCATTCCGCAAATTCTGCAAAAGTTAGCGGTTTAGTTGCTGTTTGAATCATGGCTATTTCTCCTGAATTATGGCCGGGCGGGCTAGAATCCCACCCCACAAAAAAGTGAACTCTTGTGGAACAGGCATCTTGCCTGTTATTGAAAATAGTCCCAAATGTAAGTTCATACCTACATTATATTACCAATTACGAATTACGAATTACGAATTCCCAATTCCCAAGGCCCAATGCCCAATTCCCTATGCCCCATTACCATTTAATCAACTGTGCATCTTGATTAAAAAACCTGCGACACAATCCCTCAGTCAACAACAAAGTTGAAATTAAAGTTGCCAGTGCTAACACAAACATAATCAAAATCTGGTAAGATGCTGCATCAAGAGGAGAGACACCGCTGAGCATTTGACCTGTCATCATACCGGGCAAAGTCACGATTCCTACGACGGTCATTGTATTTAAAGTCGGGATTAATCCAGCTTTAATTGCATCTTTGCGATACTGCTTTACTGCTTGCTGCGGAGTTGAACCTAAACTCAAATGAGTTTCTATTTCCAACTGGCTGGAATTCACTGTGCTAACGAGTCTTTCGCCGGCGATCGCCCCGGAATTCATGGCATTTCCTAATATCATCCCCGCTAAAGGAATCAGGTATTGTGGCTCGTACCAAGGCTGAGGTTGCAAAATTAACAAATTTGTATAGGCCAAAGTCAAGGCTGTACTTATAAAAATTGAACCCCAAACTAAGGGCAGTAAATTTTTAATTTTTTTGCTAATTCTGTTGCTGCTAACCACGCTAGCTGTTGTCAGCATTACTGCTAACACTGCTAAGACTAGCCAAGGATTTTTAGCATTGGGGTCAAATATGACTGCGAGCACGTAGCCGACTAAAATTAACTGGATCAGGGTGCGCCCCGCGGCGATCGCGATCGACCCCTCCAATCCCAATCCCTGCCAAGCCGAAAGCCCGATCGCGATCGCCACCATCCCCAAAGCCCAACCCAAATCCGTAAAATCTAGCAGAATTAACACAAGCGCTCCCTTTCGATCAAGTGATTATTTGCCTGTCCAAATTTGACACTCCCCCACAAGAAGGCGTGGGGATTCTTAATTCATCGACTGACCTTTCAGCGCTATGTCCTGATGGCAATTCTTAAACCTTTCAACCGTACAACAGTACCAATTGACGAGCCTAACTCACAGCAACCCAGAGGGTCTATCTCCACTCATCGTATGCTTGATATGAACAAGCAAGTTCGGGTATGCCCTACCCTACTTAACAAATCAACTAAATTATTTGTTTTCTGGTAAAGAGAATGCGTTGATTCTCTAGCTGTATAGCGAGTTTTCGCCGCTCTGTGTCCAACAATTTATAAGAAATACCCTGAAAACCCTGTGACTTTAGTCCAGGGATGAAAGGGCGTGGCAGGATTTATCCTGCCTGTTCGTAAGTTTCAATATAACATAATGTTTAACCGTCCCCGGACAAATACTTCTAGCAATTGAGACCAAGGTAAAGATTTGTTTAGGATTAATTAACTTGTTAATTCACGATATATACTAAACCTAGTGTCACAATAGCCAGTAAGTTAAATGTACGCAGTACAAAAAGATGTTTGGCATTTAAAAGGACTCGACAAAACCATTGTCGAACAACTACTAAGATGGTCAAATAATCTGTTTAATGTCGGAACTTACGAAAGTCGGCAACAATACTTTACAAACCAAATCGCAGTTAAATATCCAGATTTGTATAAAATAGCTAAAACCAACGAAAATTACGGGTTGCTATACTCTCAAGTTGCCCAGCAATCTCTTAAATCTGTTGCGGAATCTTTTACTTCTTTCCGAGCTTTAGAGAAGTTGGCAAATCAAGGAGAAATCCATCAAAAACCGAGACTACCAAGGTACAGAACCAAAGGGGGAATGCACCCTGTTTCATATCCCGGTCAAGCATTAAAGGTAATTGGAAATAAAGTCAGATTACCCCTGGGGAAAAAAGGAAAAGAATACTTTGGGAAAGATGCGATTTGGGTGCCGCTACCTGAACGTATCAAGAATTGCCAGATCGAAGAACTCAGGTTAATCCCTAGGAATGGTGAGGTCTGGGTCGAATATGTCCACGAATCTCTGACTGAACAAGCCCCTAGTTGTAGCTTGGAAGTGACAGGGGTTCTGGGAATAGATCATGGCATCAATAACTGGTTAACTTGTGTCTCTAGCAATGGTAAACCTTTCATCATTGATGGACATAGACTCAAGTCTTGGAACCAATGGTTTAACAAAGAAAAAGCGAGAATTCAATCAGAACACGTAATACATAAATTGCCCAAAGGTTTCTAGTCAAAAAGATTGCAGCAGTTGTCGGAAATTCGCACTATAAGGATGAGAGATGCTGTTAATAAAGCAGTTAGAACCATCGTAGATTATTGCGAAAACAACCAAATAAACGTCTTAGTCTTTGGCTGGAACAAGGGACAGAAGCAAGAGGTTAATATGGGGGTCGTGACTAATCAGAATTTTGTCCAAATACCCACTGCTAAAGTCAAAGATAGACTCCAACAAGAATGTGACTTAAAGGGGTGGCGATTTGTCGAACAAGACGAATCTTACACATCAAAAGCAAGTTTTTTAGACCGAGACATTTTGCCAGTAAAAGTCGGTGAAAAACCTGACAATTGGCAACCATCGGGTCAAAGAATCAAAAGAGGATTGTACTGTTCTAGCGCTGGGTTGTTAATCAATGCAGACGTTAACGGTGCAGCTAATATCATTAGAAAATCAAAAGTAGCCATAGACTTAATTATTGAGCGAGTGGGTAGTGGGTTGCTGACTAATCCTTTGAGAATTAAACTTTGGGCGGATTCATCCCCCAAAGTTTGTCCTTAAGAATCCCCGTGTCTTTAGACCGGGGAGTGTCAAACCGAAAAGTGTGTCTCAACTGTTTCACGATGGTACAGGAGTGTAACCTTGACTATCAAAGTATACTACAAGTACAAGCAAATACAAGCAAAATCCCGGTTTTTAGGAATGGAGCTCAGAAATTAAAGCCGTCCTAAAAGGCGATGTGCTGAGGGAAGTCGAAGTAACGGGGTTTTAAACCCAATTTTCTGATAAACGTTTCTGAAAAACAGTTTTGCTGCAATAATTTGCTTTGATAATGGTTGAAATTTCTGGTGTCAAGAGTGAATAATGTCCCCCCCCTCGACTTAAGCCGCCAATACGCCCAGATTGGCGACGAGATGGCTGCTGCGGTGCAAAAAGTGCTGGCCTCTGGTGCCTACATCGGCGGCCCGGCTGTGAAAACTTTTGAACAAGAGTTCGCCAACTACATCGGCGTTTCCGAGTGCGTGGGCTGCAACTCCGGCACCGATGCGCTGGTTTTGGCTTTGCGGGCGCTCAAAATTGGCCCTGGCGATGAAGTGATTACTACTCCTTTTACTTTTTTTGCTTCGGCTGAGGTAATTAGTGGAGTAGGCGCAACTCCGGTGTTTGTCGATATTGACTGTGCGACATTTAACATGGATGTCGATCGCCTCGAAGCTGCAATTACCGAAAAAACCAAGGCAATTATGCCCGTGCACATCTTCGGCCAACCGGTAGACATGACTCGGTTAATGGACATAGCCAACCGCCACAATTTAGCCGTAATTGAAGATTGCGCCCAGTCTGTCGGTGCCGAATGGCATCTCCTCAATTCCCCAAAAAACAGATTAGAAACAGTTTGATTGTTGTCGGAAGTATTACTTTATTAGGTTTAGGAATTGTTTGGTTGCGCCCTAGTGGAATAGATATCACAAAACTAACACCTATTCAACCAACTAACGCTCAAAATATATCCCTTGCTCAAACCCTCTCTCGTTATTTTGATCTTTTTAATTATGTTTTTTCTGTAGCATTTAGTCCAGATGGTCAGGTTTTAGCTAGTGGGAGTTTGGACAATACAATCAAATTGTGGTCAGTCGCAACGGGAAGGGAAATCAACTCTCTCTCAGGTCATTCTGATTGGGTTTGGTCTGTAGCATTTAGTCCAGATGGTAAGGTTTTAGCTAGTGGGAGTTTGGACAATACAATCAAATTGTGGTCCGTCGCAACGGGAAGGGAAATCAACTCTCTCTCAGGTCATTCTGATTCGGTTTTCTCTGTAGCATTTAGTCCAGATGGTCAGGTTTTAGCTAGTGGGAGTCGGGACAATACAATCAAATTGTGGTCAGTCGCAACGGGAAGGGAAATCAACACTCTCAAAGGTCATTATAATTCTGTTAAGTCTGTAGCATTTAGTCCAGATGGTCAGGTTTTAGCTAGTGGGAGTTCTGACAATACAATCAAATTTTGGTCAGTCGCAACGGGAAGGGAAATCAACTCTCTCTCAGGTCATTCTAATTCTGTTATTTCTGTAGCATTTAGTCCAGATGGTCAGGTTTTAGCTAGTGGGGGTTCTGACAATACAATCAAATTGTGGTCAGTCGCAACGGGAAGGGAAATCAACTCTCTCTCAGGTCATTCTGATTCGGTTTGGTCTGTAGCATTTAGTCCAGATGGTCAGGTTTTAGCTAGTGGGAGTTATGACAAAACCATCAAATTGTGGTCAGTCGCAACGGGAAGGGAAATCAACTCTCTCTCAGGTTATTCTAATCATGTTAATTCTGTAGCATTTAGTCCAGATGGTAAGGTTTTAGCTAGTGGGAGTCGGGACAATACAATCAAATTGTGGAGGGTGGGAAATTAGTTTTTTTGATTCCAGAAACCGGGTTTCTTACTAAGTTGATGGTTCCCCCAAGATCGGGTGGAAAGAAACCCGGTTTCTGAGGCTAGGGTGGGCAGAAAAGAAACCGGGTTTCTTACTAAGTTGATGGTTCCCCAATATCGGGTGGAAAGAAACCCGGTTTCTGAGGCTAGGGTGGAGAGAAAATAAACCAGGTTTCTTACTAAGTTGATTGTTTCCCAACGCGGCTTGTAAGTGGGGAGGGCGGGTTTATTTAACCTGTTATCAACCCGAAAGGCTGTTGGTGAACCCGCCCCTACAGATCCCACATGAATGGTGCAACATATAAGCTTCAACCTACAATATAAACTCCTATTCTCCATCTCTACTTAACTCTCTTTTCTCTCTTCTCTCTGCGTTCTCTGCGCCCTCTGCGGTTAATAAAAAAAAATCTCAGTGTCACAGCCAAGCATCTGCGTTAACCT
>JAYFMW010000010.1:0-175962 GCA_042408215.1 Microcoleus sp.
TTAATATGGATTCGCGACTCGCGATCGTCCCAACTTGATAGTCGGGATTGATCCGGGCTAAAACGTTGATTTTTTTCTCTTGTTGTTTATAGCGGGGGCATTCTCCCGACATTTCAGCTAAAATAAAAGGTCTAATTGTACATCATAATTAGTTTAAGGAGGGAGATTCTGTGCAACTAAAAACTAAAGTAGCCGTAAAGCGTGCAACTGGCGCATTTGCTCTAATTGACAGTTTGAAGCGCCACGGTGTCAAGCATATTTTTGGTTATCCCGGCGGTGCAATTCTGCCACTTTACGACGAACTCTATCGCGCTGAAGCAGCAGGCGGCATCCAACACATTTTGGTGCGGCACGAGCAAGGTGCTGCTCACGCAGCGGACGGCTACGCCCGCGCTACCGGACAAGTTGGGGTTTGCTTTGCTACTTCGGGGCCGGGCGCAACTAATTTGGTGACGGGGATTGCGACGGCTCAGATGGACTCGATCCCGATGGTGATTATTACCGGTCAGGTACCTCGTCCGGCGATCGGCACTGATGCTTTTCAGGAAACTGATATTTACGGGATTACGCTGCCAATTGTCAAGCATTCTTATGTGGTGCGCGACCCCAGAGATATGTCGAAAATCGTAGCAGAGGCTTTCCACATCGCCAGTACGGGGCGTCCGGGGCCTGTGTTGATTGATGTGCCGAAAGATGTAGGTTTGGAGGACTTTGACTATCTACCAGTAGAGCCTGGAGCAGTGAGAATTCCCGGCTACCGGCCGACGGTGAAGGGAAATCCGCGGCAGATTAATCAAGCAATTCATTTGCTGAAAGCAGCGTCACGTCCTTTGCTGTATGTGGGCGGCGGGGCGATCGCCTCGGCGGCTCATGAGGAAATTAAGGAACTGGCGGAGCTTTTTCACTTGCCGGTCACTACAACCCTAATGGGCAAAGGTGCCTTTGATGAAAATCATCCTTTGTCTGTGAAGATGTTGGGGATGCACGGAACGGCTTACGCTAATTTTGCGGTGAGCGAGTGCGATTTGCTGATTGCTGTGGGAGCGAGATTTGACGATCGCGTGACTGGCAAATTAGACGAGTTTGCCGCTCGCGCCAAGGTGATTCACATCGATATTGACCCGGCTGAGGTGGGCAAAAATCGCGGCCCAGAAGTGCCAATTGTCGGAGATGTGCGGCAAGTTTTGATCGATTTGCTGCGCCGCTGTCGGGAAATTGGGGTTTCGGGTAATCCCGAACAAACTGCGGAATGGTTGCACAGGATCGATCGCTGGAAAAGTGACTATCCCCTAGTTGTGCCGCACTATCCCGAAATTTTGTCTCCCCAAGAGGTGATTTCGGAGTTGGGAATTCAAGCGCCTGATGCTTACTACACGACGGATGTCGGTCAACACCAAATGTGGGCGGCTCAATTTTTGAACAACGGGCCCCGGCGCTGGATTTCTAGCGCTGGTTTGGGCACGATGGGTTACGGGCTACCGGCGGCGATGGGCGCGAAAATGGCCCTGCCTCACGAGCAAGTGATTTGCATTGCTGGCGATGCTAGCATCCAAATGAACATTCAAGAGTTGGGAACTTTAGCACAGTATGGCATTAATGTCAAGACTGTAATTGTAAATAACGGCTGGCAGGGCATGGTGCGGCAGTGGCAGCAGGCTTTCTACGGGGAGCGTTATTCGTCGTCGAACATGGAAGTGGGGATGCCGGATTTTGTGATGCTGGCACAGGCTTACGGGGTGAAGGGGATACTGGTTTCCCATCCAGATCAGTTGAAAGATGCGATCGCCGAAATGTTGGCTCACGATGGCCCGGTGCTGTTGGATGCCAAGGTGACGAGAGACGAAAACTGTTATCCGATGGTAGCTCCCGGTAAGAGCAATGCTCAAATGCTAGGTTTGCCCGATCGCAGCAATTTGGAATCAGCAGAGTTAGTTTACTGTGCGAGTTGCGGGGCTAAGAATGTTTCGAGCAATAAGTTCTGCCCGGAATGCGGCGCGAAACTTTAAAGCAGTTTGTAGTTTGTAGGGGCTTTCTGTGGGGGGAAAGCCTTTTTTTATTTGATATTAAATCCGGTAATATCAATTCCAGTTGGATCGGAATGATTTAACCGCAGAGAACGCAGAGAACACAGAGAAAGAGAAGAGAGAGATGGATAATTCCGATGAAGAGCGGATTTGATATATAGCGATCCTAAATCATTTGCATAATTCTTGTAGGGGCAATCCGACCCCTACTCCCCGTGGTTGCCCAATCCCTCGGAGGGCGGGCACGGGGGCACCGCCCCTACATATCTGCATGAATGATTTAGGATTGCTATAAGTAGGTCGCCTTAATTAAACGTAAAAAGCGATCGCGCTGTCTGATCCCCGACTTCTTACAGCCTGCGGGGATCTGGGTATGATATAAACCACAGATGAACGCTGATGATAATTAAAGTTTTTCATGCTGAATCAAGGCGGCTTCGGAAAAAAAACTATAGGGAGCAGTCATGTCATCGAACAGTGTAGAGTCTAGCAGTAAGATTGCTAATTTAAAATCTCCTAATCAAACCAATAGAGATGTTTACATTGCAGTCAAACTAACTCTCCTGATTTTGCTGCTAACTATCTTGTCGAAGTTTTTTGCGATCGTCAATGCTGGCGAACGAGGCGTACTCATGCAGTTCGGCAAAGTACAAGAACAGGTATTAGGAGAAGGAATTCACCTGATTGTCCCCATCATCTATACTGTACAAAACTTGAGCGTCCGAATCCAAAAGCAGGAAATCTCCGCCGAAGCTTCCTCAAAGGATCTTCAAGATGTTTTTACAGATGTGGCGCTCAACTGGCATATTATTCCCGATGAAGCTAATGCCATTTTTCAACAAATAGGGGACGAACAACAAGTAGTCGATCGGATTATCGATCCAGCAGTCGAAGAAGTGCTCAAAGCAGTCATGGCTAAGTACACTGCGGAAGAAATTATTACCAAGCGAGGAGAAGTGAAAGGTGGAGTAGATGATTTTTTGACAAAGCGACTGGCTAACTATCACATTGCTGTGGATGATATTTCCTTGGTTCACGTTCACTTTTCCTCTGGATTTAGCGACGCAGTAGAAGCGAAACAAATTGCCGAACAGGAAGCAAAAAGAGGAGAGTTTCTAGCACTGAAGGCCGTAAAAGAGGCAGAGGCTAAGGTGAATTTAGCCAAAGGAGAGGCAGAAGTGCAAAGATTGTTGCGGGACAATTTGACTGCGGAAATTTTGTCAAGACAAGCTATCGAAAAATGGAATGGTAAATTGCCGTTGATTGTGGGTGATGGTGGTAAAAATATATTGGATGTGAAAAAACTATTCAATAGTGCTAATTAAATCACACATTACCCATGCCCCATTCCCCATGCCCAATTCCCCATGCCCAATTCCCGGGCACGCTGTCCCAATTCCCCATTACCAATTACTAGCAAATTCAGTTAATATCTGTTCAAACGCTTTACTAATTGCCGTTTGAAAACGTTGTCTGTGCTTCAGTTTTAAAACTGGTTGAACTATTGCCATAGTCGGCTGAGAATTTTCTCTAAAATCTACAATTTGAAGCGATCGCATTGTCGCCAACTGTAGTTCTTTTTTTACCATTAATTCAGGAATAGCGGCAGCACCAGCACCACTTTCAACCACTGCTTTTACCATTTCGCTACTGTTCAAAACTAAAATGACATTCAATTCAGTAGGATTGATCCCCCAACTTTGCAAAGCTTGTTCAAACATTTGCTGAGCTCCCGAACCCGGTTCTCGCATCACCCAATCCGTTGTCGGAATTTCAGTTAAACTAATTTCGGCTCGCTCAAACCAAGGGTGGGATTTGCCAACCACAATCAGCAAGCGCTCGCTACCTACAACTTCTGCTTCTAGACTAATCTGAAGCGCGGGTTTAATCTCTCCCGTCACCAAACCTAAATCAAAAATTCCTGTCGCCGTCCCCGTGCAAATCTCATCGGCATTGGCGGGGGTGCAATTGACAGTAATACCGGGGTACTTTTGTTTAAAATAGCAAAGTTTTTCTGGCAACCAGTAGTTGCCAATTGTCAGACTCGATCCCAAATTAAAATGTCCTCGCTGCAAGTCGTTTAATTCTCGCAATCCTCTCTCAGTCAAAGCAACTTGGTCGATAATTTTCTGCGTTTCTACTTGCAGCAACTTCCCAGCTTCTGTGATTTCGATGCGGCGGCCGAGCCGGTGAAATAGTTTTACTCCATATTGCACCTCTAAACATTGGATGGCGGCGCTGACAGCGGGTTGGGTAATGTAAAGTTCCTCTGCGGCACGGCTGAAGTGCAGGTGTTCCGCTACAGCTAGAAAAACTCGCAGTTGGTCAAGGGTCATTCCGGCCATTTTTGGGTACTATGATGCCAAATACAGTTAAATTTTTGAAACTGAAATATAGCCTTTCTCAGGTAAATAAGGTGCTCATGGGCATAGGGCATAGGGCATAGGGCATAGGGCATAGGGCATTGGGCATTGGTGGTTCCTGTTCATGGAAGAGAATTGCTGCTGGACTCGCGTGGGTACCTCGCTTCCTTGAGAACCGCTATATATTGTCGCTAAACTTTGACCGGCAACAACTCGATCGCTTACATCGCTTACATTGTACAGGTTGAAAATTCCTAAAAAAACGGTTGACAACCGTCCTTTAAATTTTTCTTATAGCATCAATGCTTTCAGCCTTTAGGATCTCATTTCTTTTGGATAGCAAAGGTGTTTTCCTAGACGGCAATTCATCACTTGTATTTATTAATTCAATAAAAAACAACATTTGATTTTATCCACCAGACTCCTTAAAGTAGAGTCAAGTCTTTGGCAATGGGCCCAATGCTAAGGCAGAAACAACAAGTTCAAGCCGATCGCGATCGCTGTGGCTTGACAAATAATGGAGATTATGCATGACCGCGACAACGCAAATAAAAACGCAAATAAATCGGAGTGCTCACGGCTTAAAGTCAAACTGCCTTTCCTTTGGAGAAGTTTTAGCTCAATCCTTTGCTGTCATAGCACCTACCACTATACCAGCATCTAATATAGGCTTGATCGTGGCGCTCTCAGGAAACGGTGCTTGGCTGAGTTTTGCGATCGGCTTGATCGGCCTAGTATTTGTCAGCATCAATATCAACCAATTTGCGAGTCGATCGGCTTCTCCCGGTTCTCTTTATTCTTACATTGTTAAAGGTCTTGGCCCTACTGCTGGCGTAATTTGCGGCTGGAGTTTGGTGCTGGCTTATTTATTTACTGCGATGGCCGTTTTGTGCGGTTTTGCCAACTTTAGCGGTACTTTTATCGGTCATTTGGGCATCCACCCGTCACCGATTACGCTATTGGCGATCGGGGCTGGCGTTGCTTGGTATGCAGGTTATAAAGATATCCAGCTTTCAGCTATGGCGATGCTGTGGCTGGAGGGGGTTTCCATTGCCATGATTTCAGTTTTAGGAATCATCATCTGGGCACACAAAGGTTTTGCCTTAGATATGTCGCAATTAACTTTGCAAGGTGTAACTCCGGGCAGCATAGCGACAGGACTTGTATTAGTAATGTTTGGTTTCTCTGGTTTTGAAAGCGCTACATCTCTGGGCGACGAAGCGAAAAAACCATTAAAAAATATCCCCAGAGCTGTCATGGGTAGTGCTGTGATGGCCGGTCTATTCTTCATTATGATGACCTACATTGAGGTGTTGGGTTTTAGTGGCACTGGACAGTCAATTACTACTAATGAAGAACCTCTGAGTTTTCTGTCGCAACAGGTAGGAATGGGTTGGCTGGGTGAGTTGGTTGGTGTTGGTGCTTTATTTAGCTTTTTTGCTTGCGTACTTGGCAGTATCAATCCAGCGGCTAGAGTCTTTTTTATGATGGCGCGCCACGGTTTATTTCACTCTTCATTAGGTAGGACGCATTCGTCTAACAAAACGCCTCACGTTGCAGTTACGATGTGTACGTTTCTGACATTTTTGGTTCCGGCTGTGATGTCTTTGTTTAACATAAAACTGTTCGATTGTATGGGTTATTTGGGAGCAATTTGCAGCTACGGATTTTTAACGGTGTACGTCTTGATTTCGATCGCGGCTCCGGTTTACCTGCACAAAATTGGTAAATTGTGCCTGCGGGATGTGGTGTGCTCGGTGGTGGCGATCGCATTTATGATGATTCCTATTCTGGGCAGTGTCGGCATTCCCGGCAGCACTATGTTCCCACCTCCAGAAGCTCCTTATGATGCGTTTCCTTACTTGTTTTTGATGTACTTGGTTGCTACTTGCGGATGGTTTGTCTTGCAGCGGCTGCGTTCTCCTGAACTGGCGGGATCGATGCAGCATCGAGTGAACGCAATTCACTCCACATTCGACAGCGAAGGAAATGCAATTTACGGCAGTTCTCGGTTGAATCAACTTCCCTTTGACAGTGATGGTTTTGATTAGTAGTTACCAGTTAGTAGTCAGTAATATCGTTGACCGTTGTATCGGAATGATTTAACCACAGAGAACACAGAGAACACAGAGAGATCGGAGAGAAATGAATAATTCCGATGAAGAGAGGGATTGATATAATTCATTGCTTAAAAGCAATACTGGACTCAAGTGCCGACTACAAAAAAACAGCAAAAACAATCATTACTTGCCAGCGAATACAACAAATAAAAACCCTAGAATTCAAAAAGTAAATGAACGAATTACTAACAGCAATTTTAACTGGTTTCACGGCTTTTACAGCTACCAACCTAGATGATATTGTCATCCTGCTGCTATTCTTCTCTCAAGTAAATGCTGCCTTCCGGCGCAGGCACATTATTGCTGGTCAGTATTTAGGATTTGCTGCACTGGTTTTTGCTAGCCTTCCCGGTTTTTTTGGTCGCTTAATCTTTCCCCCAGAATGGATTGGAATGCTTGGTATTTTGCCGATCGCAATTGGCATAGGTCGCTTGCTGAATGCGGATACAGATGAGTCGGAGGATCTGGAAGCGGGGCAGTCCGAACCATCGGCTTTTAGCAGTTTTCTGTCTCCCCAAACTTACAGCGTGGCAGCGGTGACGGTGGCTAATGGCAGCGACAATATCAGTATCTACGTGCCGCTGTTTGCTAGCAGTACCTTGGAGAATCTGGTGGTGATTATCACTGTATTTTTTACCCTGGTTGGGGTTTGGTGCTATGCTGCTTATCGGTTAATTCAGATGAGGGCGATCGCCGATTCTCTGACTCGCTACGGCAATCATCTCGTTCCTTTTGTCTTGATTGGATTGGGAGTTGCGATTCTGGTGCAAAGTGGCACTCTGGCAAGTCCAACTTTAAGTATAATAACTTTAGTTGCTTGCTGTTTCTGTTTGATAACTCTCAACAGAAATAACGGCGGCGAACCTAAAGTTGAATAAAATTAAATGGGCAGCGTTATGAGTTGGTTTGCAGCAGCGATTATTGCCGGAGTTACATCTTTTGCCGCCACCAACATTGATGACATTGTGATTTTGATGCTGTTCTTCGCCCAGGTAAATGCTAGTTTCCGGCCCCGGCATATTGTTGTCGGTCAGTATCTGGGGTTTACAGCGCTGATTGTTGCGAGTTTACCCGGTTTCTTTGGCGGCTTAATCGTGCCAAAAGCTATTATCGGTTTGCTGGGTTTTGTTCCGATCGCGATCGGCATCAAACACCTAGTGAGTCGGGGAAGTCAGGAAAACGATGTACAAGCAGTATCCGGTGAATTTAGTCGATCGCAACCTAATTCATCTGTACTATCAAAACTAGCCAATCTGTTCAACCCCCAAATTTTTAATGTTGCTGCTGTTACCATTGCCAATGGCGGTGACAATATCGGCATTTATTTGCCCTTGTTTGCTAGCAGCGACTTACGGAGTTTGGTGGTAATTCTGGTGGTGTTCTTTTTGTCGATCGCAGTTTGGTGCTATGTGGCTTATCGACTAACTAGCCAAAGGGCGATCGCCAACATTTTAACTCGCTATACTCAGGCTATCGTCCCTTTTGTCTTGATTGGTTTGGGAATATTCATCCTGATCGAAAGCGGTAGTTATCGGCTGCTCCCGCCATTTCAATCTAACTAATAATGAGCAAATATTCCGCTACTTCCATCCCCCTATAGGTAGATAATTTGCCCTAACTCCTAACTCCTAACTCATCCCTTTCACCTGAACAATTGTTTGCTAAAAAAATCCCTCGATTGCTTGAAATATATCAACAAATATGCTAAGGTGAATCAGGCAGTGAGTGACTCAACTAAAATCAGCTTCAAACTAACTTAGCCTCTAGTCTTAACTCAAGTTAAGACCATCTTTTTCGCTGGCAACTTGCCGGATTTAGGCAACAAGATACCTCTGGTCTAAATAAATCCTTTAGTGGTGAATCAAACGGAGCTAAAAACTTGAGGATTAATCCATAAAATATCGCCCGAACACTTCGCCACTACCCCACGCGGATCGACTTTGACAATAGGTATCATGCTAAAAAACCCTATTTTTGGATTGTGGAAAATTTGGCTCCTCATGCAAACAAGTTAAAGAGCCAGTTTTTGCCTAAGTCCTAAAATAGCCAGCCAACAAAAAGTTGGAAAAAACCTAACAATATCGAAAAGGAAAAAAATTGTGAACATCTTCAAATTTGTTTTAGTGCTCTTGGTAATCGCCGTCAATTTAGTATTCGTTCCCCCGTCCTGGGCCGAGACAAAAACGCCGAAATATGCGAACAATCCCGACTACATAGAGGTGACTCAAGCGCTGAACACTCTCCTGACAGCAAAAGACGCACCCGATATCGCCCAGACTTATACCCCAGAGGAACTTCAGCAAAAAATCGCTCAATTGGAGTTTCAAAAATACACTTTAGAAACGGGAAAACCCTGGGGTCAGTGCCGCAATGAGACAGGAAAAACCCTGGCTGTCTACGGCCCGAAACGTAAAAAATCCGCTAACTCCTACGAGAATGACCTTTATTTTCTAGCTGACGGCCAGACAACAGAAAATAAATGGGATTGCGATGGAGTTTATCTGCCCAGCGATGTCAAATTAACAGAGTTAAATTCTGCCAGTAAACAAGGCCAAGAATTGACTGGGGGTGTGGCTCTCAAGATAGTTGACGGAACTCAGTTAGTAGTAACAACTAATCCCGAAACGGCGGCTGTTGAGTTCAATGTTCCTACTGCTAAAGTTTTCCAGCCAGGGGAAGTTAACTGGTTTATCCCCAAGGTGTCGCAGGCGTATATTAATACGCAAGTTCCCAATGCACCGACGGAGGAGAATGATTAGATAATCGGGGCAACCACGGGGGATTGCCCCTACAACAAATCTGATAATCGGGGCAACCACGGGGGATTGCCCCTACAACAAATCTGATAATTAAGTTCTCCGTAAGTCCCCTCAAAATATTCGGCGGAAATACTGATTTCACAAGTATAATTTTATGAAAAATGAGAGTTTGATCCATGCTATTAAAGTTCACATCCACAAAAGTAAATACAGAAAAGACTCAGCGACCAAATCCGTCGCGGGTGCGGGATCACTTGGCAAACGAGCGCACTTATTTAGCATGGATGCGGACTGCAATATCGCTGATGGGTTTTGGTGTAGTTATCGTGCGCCTTCGCCCCTTCCATCCTCCTATGCTGCCAACTCCCGGCAATGGCTGGAAGTTGGGTTTGCTTTTTTCGGCAGTGGGTTTGCTGACGGTGCTATTCTCAACTAAGCACTACTTTGGCGTCCGCCACGATATCGATTATGATACTTATGAACCTACCGATCGCTGGGTAATTCTGTTTAGCCTCGCGATCGCCATACTAGGGGCTGGGGTAATTTATTATATGTTCACCGTTCCTTCGATCTCATTTGGTTTGATGACAGTTGAATAATGGCGACAGTTTAAGATCAATATTAAAGAGTTCGATCGCGTGCAGTTATCGTTCACACCGATGAAAGTAGATGAGCAGAAACCAAAGCAGCAAAATCTGTCACGGGCGATCGATCGATCGGCAAATGAGCGCACTTTCTTAGCATGGATGCGGGCGGCGATCGCACTCATGGCTTTTGGCGTCGTCATCGTGCGACTTCGCGTCGTGCAACTCCCCGTACAACACCGTCACGCGATCGGGTGGAAGTTGGGTTTAATCTTCTCTCTAGTAGGTTTGGCGACAGTCTTAATCTCAACTAAGCACTACTTCACCATTCGCCACCAAATTGACCACGATACCTACGAGCCACCAGACGGCATGGTATTATTTTTCAGTTTCGCTGTCGGCTTATTGGGAATAGGAGTAATTTATGCGATTTTGGCAGCCGCCCTGAGCTCAACCAGTCTTGTAATACCCGATTGAGCGCACAGCAGACTTAACAGACAACGGCTATTATTGAGTATAAATGCCTAAAATATCCTCGATTTCGATAAAGTACAGTAACTCGATCGAGTTACTGGACATATCCTCGGGTTTGATGATAAACTACGGTAGGTCGATCGAGTTATGAGATTTTGATGTGAAAAATACTAAAAAAGTCAGTGAAGAGTCCCAGATTCCAGCACAGCCAGCCCCTGAGAAGTTACCCGAAGCTAAGCCAGACGGCTTGAAGAAAGGCTGGTTGAAAAAACTCAGAGGCGGATTGCTTCTAGTAATTGGATATTTGCTATCACCGCTGTGTTGGTGGAACGATTTATTTTTCAATCTGCCCATTGCTTATGCCTTTGGGTATATCTGTAGCTTGCTTTCCCCAGATTTACTGTTTCCTTGCTCCCTTGTCGGCTACTGGCTTTCCAATATAGCTGGAATGCTGTTGATGCAGCTAGGGAGTGTAGAGGTTTTTACAGACAAAGCCAAGGAAAAAAACCTCAAAAAAGAGTTATTTACGGGTTTAGTCTCATCAACCGCCTTCACTCTTGTGATTGTGGCATTGATTCATTTTAATGTTCTCGATACTCCCGACCTATTTTCCAGCAAGGAGTCGATTAACCTGAGCTCTGTTTTACCTATGATGCTCGTCACTCCCAGGTAAAAGGTAGAAGGCAGAATATAAACCCCATAAATCAATCGAGGGGTTTTTCAACCAGTAACACAGGTATATAATAAAATCAGGGAGCTTTTACACTGTAAATTAACGACGGTGAATTGATCGAAAAATATCTATTTGCAGTTGCTTAAATTGACCTAGATTATTATAGCGGTAAACCTTGAATAATGCAAGCGTTCACAAGCATAATATCTGGCAGCAAAAGATTGAAATGCAAGTTACATCTTGCCTGTGTTGCTGTGTTTTAGCATCCACCAAAATTATCGATTGGTTGGTTTTCTACGCTTAAATACACAGTTTTTGGGCATAACCGTGAACTACTTATTACTATCGTTTCTCAGCTTTTTCGTGGGAATTATCGTAGGTTTAACGGGAGTAGGAGGAGCGTCACTCATTACCCCCATGTTAATTTTTTTCTTTCAAGTTCCGGCATCAATTGCTGTTAGTTCTGATGTCGTAGCTGCCACATTGATGAAAGTTGTTGGCGGCTTCAAACACTGGCAACAGCAAACCCTTGACTTGCAAGTAGTTAAGTGGTTGGCTTTGGGGAGCGTACCCGGTTCCCTGGCTGGGGTGTGGATTTTACACTGCATCAAGTACAGCGGACAATCAGAACTTAGATTAGCATATTGCTGCGTTTGATCGGGAGCGGCTATCGCCCTAGTTGTAGTGTTAGCAATAACCCAATTATTGCTCAAAATATTTGTCCCGAATTTGAAATTACCACAGCCGCCAGAGTGGGACTTAAATACTAATTCTGGTCGCATTTTTACGGTCAGCGCGGGAGCAATTTTAGGCGGCATAGTGGGCATCACTAGCGTGTCTTCCGGTTCGATGTTTGCACTGCTGCTGATTGCTTTTTTCCGCCTGGATTCTTCAAAATTGGTGGGTACAGATATTTCGCAGGCGGCAATTTTGTTGATGTTTACCTCTCTGGGACACCTCAGCCTCGGAACGGTAGACTGGAGTTTGGTATGGCCGATTTGGTTGGGTTCGGTGCCGGGAGTTTTAGTAGGTGCTAAATTCTGCCAAATTATGCCTCAACGCCCGCTTAAGTTGGTGATTTACGGAATGTTGGCGATGGCGAGTTGGAAGTTGTATCAAGTCTGAAAAGTCAATCGATTTTAGATTTGAGATTTTATATCAAATCCGGTAGCATCGGAATTAATGTTACCCACAATCAGGGACAAGACAGTCGTGTCCCTACAATTAATCGGGGTAGGGACACGGGGCTAAGCCGTGTCCTCCTCGATAACAAAGTTGAGTTGAGTTGACTGAACCGCCGATTTAATCATAGCATCAATCAGGAAAACCCCGAGTGTAAAACCTTTTAATTTTTCTGGTTCCAACGCCGATAAATTTGGCGACAAGGCAACGGTATTGCCAGAATCGTTCGGACTAAAAATTGATAGGAATACAAAGACGCTGGCTAGATTTTGTGCTGGCAATATTTGGCGGTCTGTCGCGGTAATTTCATGTCTTTTTGTTGCTTGTTCTAAAGCTAGCCGATTGGGAGTCAAATCTAAACCTAAATCCATTTCATCTGTCAGGAATTCCTGAGAATCAGAAACGCGGGGCAGCCACGCGATCGCCTTCAAGCTTGGGTGGCGGTACAGGGCAGAACCGACAAATGTCTTAATTTCGGGTTTGTTAACGTCCTCAAATACGCTGTAAAAGGCTCCCGCAGCCCGAATTAGTTCTACGTTCCCGCTCACATCTTTCTGGATGTCTGTAGCTATTTTGTCTAGCTGCTCTTGCAGTTGCGCTTGCATGAATTTGTACTCCCAATTGTACGCTACCGAAAAGGCGATCGCAGATAATCCCACACCAGCACAAACTGTTAATCCTACTTGGATGTAGCGGCGATAGCCAAGTAAAGCGCTAATTGTTGAATTGAATAATTTGTTTACTCTCATGTTCTTAGCAAACCTTGAGCTAATTTTTTCTTCTTCAGAATCCCATCCCCTTGAGGGAACGCAGGGTTGTTTACTCCTATCCAAATTGCACCAGTTACAATATTTCTGTAGATACCGTAGGGTGCGTCGCTATGAATAATCTAAACATCAGCTCGAAATTTTCGCAGCGACGCACCCTACAAGGGGCGGGGAAAGCCAATAATCCTAGATGATTGCAGACAAGTGAAATAAACCCGCTCCCACTAGGATTTTCTGTCCGCAGCGATTCCTGGAAAGCAATCTCAAACCTTGATTTCTAGCGATCGGTGCGTAAGTCCTATAAGAGAGTGTTGCAGAAGCTTGCTGATAGTATTTTGAGTAAGATGCAACTGTGGATTTAGCTTGAATAAGCAGGAAAAGTCATCGCCTGTTTGGGTTTGACGTAAACAATTTGATCTTGGACTAGCTTTAGTTGATCGAAGATATCGCGGCTCACATAAGCTGTCACCATCTCACCCGATTCCAACAGCAACTCGGTTTGAATTTCGCGTCCCAGATGAATGATGCGGCGGACTTTTGCCTCGGCAAAACCCGACTCCGGCTTAGTTTTAATTAGCACGTCGTGAGGACGCAAAAACACTACTTGAGAATGAGCCGCTCCATTGTTAGAGAGTTCTTCAGCATTTCTGTGGAAAAGACCGATCGCATTCGGCAGCACGTTGACGGGCCCGATAAAACTCATCACAAAAGCCGTTGCCGGTTTGTCGTAAATTTGAGCAGGAGTGCCAACTTGTTCGACTCTACCTTTGTTCATCACCACAATTTCATCGGCTACTTCCATTGCTTCTTCTTGATCGTGAGTCACAAAAACTGTGGTGATATTCACTTCCTTGTGAAGGTTGTGCAGCCACGATCGCAATTCTTTGCGGACTTTAGCATCCAATGCTCCGAAAGGTTCATCTAGTAGCAGCACTTTCGGCTGAACTGCTAGAGCTCTGGCTAAGGCCACCCGCTGCCGCTGGCCTCCAGAAAGCTGGGAAGGGTAGCGATCGCCCAAACCCCCCAACTGCACCAAATCCAAAAGTTCCTCAACCCGGCGGCTAATTGAGGCTTTAGGAAGTTTGCGAATTTCCATTGCAAAAGCAATATTTTTTCGGATCGTCATGTGCTTGAACAAAGCGTAATGCTGAAACACAAAACCGATATTCCGTTCCTGCACAGACTGCTGAGTAGCATCTTCGCCGATCAAGTAAATGTGACCGCTGTCTGGGGGCTCAAGTCCCGCAATCATCCTCAGCAAAGTTGATTTCCCGGACCCCGAAGGGCCCAACAGTGCGACTAGAGAGCCGTTTTTAATTTCCAAACTCACGCTGTCAATGGCGTGAAACGAGCCAAAGTGTTTCGATACGTTCTGAATTGTAATGCTCATAGCTTATAACTCCTGTTTCTTGACCGAGTTTATGTACTATACAGTAAATGCTCTTGTCTGTCATACTCATAACCTTTTTTTTGGGAATTGACATCTAGGCTAACCCCTGTTAGTGTATCTAGTTACAGTAGTATATGGTAAAATCTATCTCTTGTTCGGAGAAATTCCTGAGTCTAGATCTGTAACTGCCAGGAATATATAGCAACCTTCTCGGCGGTTAGGACGTTCTTAATTGCTGAAACCATTGCCCGGAATTGCTTCTTCCATCGGACTTCTTCCGACTTCCATCGGACTTCTTCCGACTTCCATCGGACTTCTTCCTTCCCGGCGTTACATCCGTTAAATCCGTTAAATCCGTTACAGAATCCGTTGCCGAACTTCCTTCTGCCTTCTTCCTTCTGCTATACTCCACTGCTGGTGCTGCCCAACTCTAATTTATGGAATAATTCGCTATGACTGTTGCTCAATTTTCCTCTGGGCACTTTTCTGATCTGAGAAAATATCAGTTTTCCCGGCGGGATCAGTTGCCCCAACAAACAAAATGCTCTTTGGCAAATTGAAACTGGGGTAGTACGAACTATGACGTGGCCAGAAGATGCCACAATCGTCACTTTGGGTTTGTGGGGGCCTGGAGATGTGGTGGGCAAACCGCTCTCAAAATGCGATCCTTATCAAATTGAATGTCTTACGAAAGTCGAGGCAACTCTATTATCACTCGATGGCGGGCTAAATAGAGAGGTTCTACTGTATCACCTTCAGCAGGCTGAAGATTTGACCATAATTCGAGCTGGCAAAAGAGTTGACTCAATGCTTTATCAACTATTGACTTGGTTGGCTAAAAAGTTTGGTTCTGAAGTAAAGCAAGGACATCTAATCGATCTGGGTTTAACTCATCAGGACATTGCCGAAATGCTCGGTATAACTCGCGTAACTGTAACTCGCACCCTCGGCATTTTTGAGCAGCAAGGTGTAATTCAGCGTCTGTCGATTCATCGGATTATTTTGCAAGATTCAGAGGTGTGGCACTACGAAATTTGAAAAGATGAGGAGTTACGAATTTAATCGGAACGGCAGAAATGAATTTTTACTTAGGAATAGATTTCGGGACAACCGGGGCGCGATCGACTGTGATTGATGCCGCTGGTACAATATATAGTGAGACAGAATATACTTTTGATAGCGATCGCGCGATTCCAGAGCAGCAACAGGCCCAATTGCCCAAAGCGTGGGAGAGTGCGCTGTTTGGTTTAATTGAGCAAATTCCCCCAGACATTCGCTCTTTTGTGAGATCGATCGCCATTGATGGCACTTCCTCAACTGTGCTGCTGTGCGATACCGAGGGTAATCCAGTTTCGGAGCCGATTTTATACAATGATCCACGCGGCGCGCTGGTGATGGATCGCGTCAGGGCGATCGCGCCTCCCAACCACGCAGTATTAAGCGCTACATCGAGTTTGGCAAAACTGCTGTGGTGGTTGGAGGGCGGGAACGGGAGGGGCGGGCACGGGGGCACCGCCCCTACGGTTTTTTTGCACCAAGCGGATTGGTTGGCGTTTCTATTGCACGGGAAATTGGGGATTAGCGACTATCACAATGCTTTGAAATTGGGTTATGACGTTGCTAATCTGTGCTATCCGAGTTGGCTGACAGAGGGAATTGCTGGCGTTGCGAGTGCGATCGCGCCCCTGTTGCCGCAAGTTGTCGCACCGGGAACTCCTGTAGGTGAAGTGAGAGCCCAAATGTGCGATCGCTTTGGTTTTCCCCGCGATTGTATCGTTTGTGCTGGTACAACCGATAGCATCGCAGCATTTCTAGCAAGCGGTGTCAATTCTCCGGGGGAAGCAGTAACATCTCTCGGCTCTACACTAGCAGTCAAACTGTTAAGTCATACCCGCGTAGATGATTCCAGATACGGGATTTACAGTCATCGTTTCACCCCCCTTTTTGAAGGGGCGACTGGGGGGGATCTGTGGTTAGTTGGAGGTGCTTCTAATACGGGAGGTGCAGTGCTGCGGCATTTTTTTACTGATGCTGAATTGGAGAGTTTGAGCCAACAAATTGATGCAGAGCAAGAGAGTTTGCTGGATTATTATCCATTGTTAAAAAAAGGCGATCGCTTCCCGATTAATGACTCAGAATTGCCCCCAAGAATCGAACCGCGTCCAACGGATTCAGGAGAATTTCTGCACGGTTTGCTGTCAAGTATCGCCCGGATTGAAGCGCGGGGATATCAATTATTGCAAGAGTTGGGTGCCACTCCTTTGACAAAGGTTTACACGGCTGGTGGCGGGGCAAAAAATGCGGTTTGGAGTGCTATTCGTCAGCGTTATTTGAAAGTGCCTGTGGTGACGCCTGTTCATACAGCGGCGGCTTATGGGAGTGCGTTATTGGCGAAGCATGGAAGTCAATCAATTTTAGATTTTAGATTTTAGATTAGAGGATTGAAGAAAGCAATTTTACGGATAAATCGAGGGACTTGTAACCTGGATGCTTTTAATCAGGTTTAAAGGTGGTTAATTTGAAGTGCGATCGCTCTTGATTACAGATGAAATGGGAGCGGTCAAACATTCTGAGGTATTATGTAAATTGCGATCCCTAAAAATCAAGGACAATGGTAAAGCTACCTGATGACATCCTCAGCACAATTTTCACCTTGCAGCGACGGCTAGTGGAACTCCTCAACGAGACAACCGCCACAGAATACATTTTAATGCAGCGGTTTGGCGAGACAGAAGCGACACTCCCCGAACTAGAATCCCTCGATCATGTTAAGGAAAGGTTGAGAACCTCTTACAATCGTTTGTACAGGCTTTTGCAGCAGGTGACAGAATCTCAACCCGCTGCGACTGCGGATACGTTAAACTTGCTGTATAGAACGATAGAAGACGGAGAGGCAATTGTCGATGCCTCAGCAGCAAGCATTCAAGAAATCAAAATGGATTGGAACCTACTATGAATCAACAACCCAGAATCCCCGACGCTGAAACCAGAAAGCGACACGTTGAAAAGATGCGTGAAGTCTGCCGACAGCTTGACGCTTTCAATCTGAAGTTAGATGAAGCGATCGCCATATTTGAAGCTGACAACCGCCGCCAACGTCGAGAACGTTTAGCGGGTAAATATAGGCCTGTGGAATCTCAGGTCGTGGAATAAGAGTGGTTGATAATTAGAGGGGCGATTCCCTAGGGGATAGCTGCGCTTCACGCTCTTTTTTGACACATGGGATATCAAGGGCGATCGCGCATCCAGAAAATAGCTTTCTGGTTAGATAATTTTCAAGCTAGCATTCGGGCGTGAGCAATTTCTCTGTCACCTATGAGACGGACTTGTGAACTAAAGAGTGAGATAATAGCTACTGTCTTGCCCGTCAAGGTAACAAATTCAACTTCATATCCTACGCCACCTTGATGTACTAAAACAACAGTGCCAATATCGCCTTGGCTTAAGTTTTTTTCTGGGATATCAGTTGTTAAAACAACGCTGTCAAGTTCTTGAATCATTTTTTTTCAGTCCGCGCAGGCGGACTTTGGTTGTGTAGTAGCGGTTTTAACCGCCGAATATAAAAGGGGTTTTGAACGCCGATTTAGTATTACAAACTACTCCAACCGCTGCAACTTAGCAGTCCTCGGATCGATAATTTTTCTACCCAAACCCGAAAAATTAATTGCCAGATTAACTTTCTCTCCCGCCCCCAAAACATGAGTAACTTCTCCAAGTCCAAAAGCAGGATGAAGAACTCTATCCCCCGCTTTCCAATCCAGAAATTGTAGATTTTTTCCCTGTTGAGAAAGCCGGGAATTAGACGCTGAAATATTTTTGGGTACTGGTGAAGCAGCCGTTTTCCCAGCCTGAGTTTTCCTGGCACTTCCTGCGATCAACTCTTTCGGCAATTCCCCTAAAAATAGCGAAGGCTTACATTGTTCGCGAAAACCTCCCCACAAACGACGTTCGCGAGTGTGAGTCAGAAATAGCATTTCCTGAGCGCGAGTGATGCCAACATAGCACAAACGCCGCTCTTCTTCTATGGCTCTGGGGTCATCTAAAGTGCGAAAATTTGGAAATAAACCCTGTTCCATTCCGACTAAAAATACTACGGGAAATTCTAAGCCTTTCGCAGAGTGCAGCGTCATCAGCGACACGCGAGAATCTCCTTCTTGCAAGTCATCTAAATCCGATGCTAAAGATGCTTTTGACAAAAATGCTGTCAGGGTTGGTTCTTCGTTTTCTTCTTCAAATTGTAGCACGGCATTGTACAATTCTCGGACGTTTTCAATGCGATTTTGGGCTTCATCTGTTCCTTGGTTTGTCAAGTCTTCAATGTAACCAGAATCTTTGATAATTCCTTGGATAATTTGGGAAGCTGGCAGGGTTTCTAGTTGTTTTTGCCAATGGCTAATCATTGCGGCAAATTTAATCACAGGTTTTGCCGATCGCCCTGCGATCGTATTGACAGAAGACTCATCGCTGAGGATTTCCCACAGGGGAATCCCTAATTGACTTGCAGCGTCTTCGACTTTAGCAAATGTGGTATCGCCAATGCCGCGGCGGGGAGTATTAATGATGCGTTTGAGACTAACGCTGTCGTCGGGGTTGGCAAGCGTCCGCAAGTATGCTAAGATATCTTTGATTTCTTTGCGATCGTAAAATTTCAGACCTCCGACAATATTGTAAGGAATATCAAAGCGCATTAACGCTTCTTCAAAGGAGCGAGATTGAGCGTTGGTGCGGTAGAGAATCGCAAAATTACTCCCCTCTTCAAATTCCGAATTCTGTCGCTTCAATGTGTGAATTTGACCAGCTACAAATTCTGCTTCCTCTAATTCGTTGTCAGCGCGCCAGATCACAATCGGAGCTCCCGGTTCGCGAGTGGCACGCAGCACTTTATCGATGCGTTCGGTATTGTTTTTAATTAAGTGGTTGGCGACTTCCAGGATGTTCGATCGCGATCGATAGTTCTCTTCTAATTTTACCATTGTCCGGGTTTTTTCATCAGACAAACCATCCCCGAATTCTTCTTGAAATTCCAACAATATGGTATAATCTGCCATGCGAAAACTATAAATCGACTGATCGACATCACCGACTATAAAAATAGAGCGATTTTGCCATTTGTCAAAGTTTTTGGGCTCTGCACCGTTTGTAACCAAAAGCCGAATTAAATCGGATTGAGTGCGGTTGGTATCTTGGTATTCGTCAACTAAAATATGACGAAACTTTTTATGCCAATAATTTAATACTTGCTCGTTTTGCCGCAAACAGTTCGCACAGGAACTCGGATTAAATCGTCAAAATCCAGGGCATTGTTTGCTGCTAAAGCGTCTTGGTAGCGGCTGTAAACATCGGCAATCACGCGACCTTTGTAGTCGGGTTCTGCTAACTGGTATTCTTGAGGCGACCAACCTTTATTTTTAGCATTGCTGATGATGTAGCGGACTTTTCGCGGGTCAAATCTCTTGTCGTCGAGGTTGAGAGTTTTGGTGACAATTTGTTTGACAAGAGTTTGAGCGTCTGATTCGTCAAAAATCGAAAAGTTGCGTTTCCATTGGCGACCTTTTTCGTCTTGATATTTCTCAATGTCGTAGCGGAGGATGCGACTGCACAGAGAGTGAAAAGTTCCCATCCAAATGTGTTTGGTAATGGTATGATAAATGTGCGATCGCAATTTCGTTTGTACATCCGGTGCCAACTCTACCAAAGCTTTACCGTATTCCGCTTCAGCTTGTTGATTTGCCAACAATTTCTCAATTCTGTCTTTCATCTCTCTGGCGGCTTTATTCGTAAATGTCACCGCCAGAATATTTTCCGGATCAACTCGATTGGTGCGAATTAAATTAGCAACTCGGTAAGTAAGAGCTCGCGTTTTGCCGGAACCGGCCCCGGCTACTACTAACAGTGGCCCGTTATAATGTGAAACTGCTTGGCGTTGAGATGGGTTGAGATTACTGAGAAAGCTTGTGGTGAGCTTGTCGAATCCATCGGTAGTTTGAGTCATAGCTAAAAACCTTGTGGTGAGCTTGTCGAATCCATCAGTTTAATTGTTTAAATGGAGGATGATACTTGGGCGTGGAATATCAGAATTTTTTTAAGGGTAAGGTTCGCAGTGTGTTGGTGTCAAATTAAAACTTAAGCCCTCTGTTTCTCTCGTTTGTATCGAAGTCTCGATCCCCCTAAATCCCCCTTAAGAAGGGGGACTTTGAACGCTCTTGTCCCACACCCCCTACTCGCCTACTCCCCTTTTTTAAGGGGGGCTAGGGGGATCGAGAGAATTGTGACTCAGACAGAAGACCCATACTACCTTGAACCTGGTTGTTGAAATCAATGGTGCGCGGTACGCACCCTACAGTATAACTAGAACTTAATTTTTTTAACTTTTAAACATCCGTTTCAGCCAAATTACAGCTAATATTCCCAATCCCAACCAGATTGTCACAATTACAGCAGCAGCCGCTCGACTTGTAGGTTTAGTTTGCTCTTTTTCGGTGGCGGCTTTTTCTCGACATTCGCCTAAAACCTCTGGCGGAATTATTTTGATTACTAGCCAAATTCCCAAAGGTACAATGACTAAATCGTCCAAGTAGCCGAGAATTGGTATGAAATCGGGAATTAAGTCGATCGGGCTGAAGGCATAGGCAACGGTAACACCAGCTAACATTCTCGCATACCAAGGTACTCTGGGGTCAATACTGGCTAAATAAATAGCGTAAGTTTCTTTTTTGAGTTTCCTAGCAAGTTGTTTTAACGATTGCATATATTAATGGCTCTACGCTCAATTCCCAATTCCCAATTCCCAATTCCCCATTCCCCATTCCCAATTCCCCATTCCCAATTCCCAATTCCCCATTCCCAATTCCCCATTCCCAATTCCCCATTCCCAATTCCCCATTCCCCATTCCCCATTCCCAATTTAAGTTGCTAAAAGTGTAACCGTGGGGAGATCTGAAAATTTCTGTTGCAACATAAGATTATACCATCTCTTGTATATGAGGAGAATCCAGTTTATGAATCCAATTTTACGATCGCCCGATCGCATTAATTTCCGCAGTCTGCTAACAGCTTTACTTTTAACCTTAACGCTCGTTAGTTTTGTGGGACCAGGCCCGGCGGCGGCTCAAGAACAGCGGCTGAGAACGCTGACAGTTACTGGGCGCGGGATAGAAGTAATTCCCACAACCCAGACTCAAGTGCGCCTGGGTGTTGAGGTGCAGGGAAAAACGGCGGCCCAAGTGCAGCAGGAAGTGGCGAGGCGATCGTCCGCTGTGTTAGAGTTGCTGCGATCGCGCCCAGTGGAAAAACTCGAAACTTCGGGTATTAGTCTCAATCCCACCTATAGCTACGAAAACAACCAGCAGCGGCTGCTTACAGGATATATTGCGACGAATACAGTTACTTTTGGCATTAATACTCAATCTGCCGGCACTTTGCTTGACGATGCGGTGAAAGCGGGAGCCACGCGCATTGACGGTGTGAGTTTTGTGGCCGCCGAAAGTGCGATCGAATCTGCTCAAAAACAAGCACTCCGCAAAGCAACCCAAGACGCTCAATCGCAAGCAGATTCAGTCTTGAGCGCCCTGAATCTCAAGCGGGGAGAAATTCTGAGTATTCAAGTTAACGGTGCTAGCGCGCCGCCTCCTGTGTACCGGCAATTTGCCGCTCGCGCTGCTTCTGCTGCTGATGCTACAACGCCGGTGGTGGGAGGGGAACAACAGATTGAAGCATCGGTGACTTTGCAAATTAGTTATTGATTGCGGGCTGCATTCTAATTGAACCTAAAATGCGAGATATGGTTAGATACCCGACTTCTTGAAAAAGTCAGGTATCTGGTATTTTTTGCACTATTAACCGATCGCAAACTCTGTATATTGTCGCAAATTCGGTGGATGAAATGCCAATACAAGATCCTCCCGCGAAACCCCAGCCTGCAAAAAATCTGTCACCACTCCATCTTCTGTCCAATCTTCCTCAATCCAAATTTTTCCATCTCGCAATCGCACATGAATAGTATTTGTCTTAATCCGTTCTTCCCCCTGCCAACCAATTACCATCAATAAATAATGGTCATGTTGTTCGTCAAAAACCAGCACATCTTCTAGCTTTGAATTAGTCAATCTTGACCCTAATTTGTAATATTCTGTCAAAATTTTCTGAATCAAATGACGATAATACTCTAATTTATCCATTATTTTACCGCAGACAAACGATCGATCGCACATACCGTAACTTTACATAAGTTTCGATCGATCCCTAACTTTTAGCGTGACATAAAACCAAGCGCCGTATATAATGGAGAGACTAGATAAACCGTATTTTGTATGACTAAAACTACTAAATCGGAACCGTCAGCCCTATTAGAGGCTCGTATCAGTCCAGAGATTAAAGCCCTTTGGCAAAAAGCCGCTGACTTAGAAGGACGTACCTTGACAGATTTCGTCATCGCCAGCGTTCAAGCAGTCGCTTCCAAAGTTATTGAACAGCACCAAAGACTGAAACTTGACCTTGACGACAGCGAGGCTTTCGTAAATGCCCTCCTGAATCCAACCCAGCCGAATCAAGCTCTCAAAGCAGCAGCCTTGCGCTACAAAAAATTAAGGGTAGTAACTCATTGAAGCTAAAAATTATGCTTTTTCAGGAACGCTTTCATTCCATCGGACAAAGGAGTCTCAACATGAAAATTTCCAAATTCATTAATAAACTTAGCCCATGTATCTGATAGCAGCCCCTGTCTTCGCAAGTATGGATGCAACCAAATCCACTGGAGCGCGTAACCTGAAGGTCGAAGTCTAAAGCAGCACGCTCCAATACAGGGTACTTTAAATTCTTTGGAAAAGTGTTGAGCTTCAGGCTCAATCCAGAGAAATGCAACATGATTGGGGTCTGTTTCTTCGCCTTCATAACCGTACTGAACAAAATCATACTTAAACTCACGACGGAAAAACTGTGCTATGCGATAAACGGCTTTGCGATAGGTTTTGGGAGACTTGGCAGTTACCTTAATTGGATTAAATAGATGATTGCCACTGATTAAAGGGCAAACTATATCAGTAGCTTCAGGCTTGATTGCACGCATTGATTCGATTTCGTGGGTTTGGTGTTTTTGAAACTGAATATATGAATTGTAATTGAGAAAACCTCTTTATATACTGCCGAAGCGACTCCAAGATGAATTCTCGGTGTTGTGAAAGCCCGATCGCCCAACTGGGCCCAGGCCCCAGAACCACAGACACCCCCACAACCTCAAATTACTACCGGATTGGCGATCGAAGTGACAGAGATCGACTAAAGTAAACAGAAATTATTATTGGCGGTGATTAGAGTGATTGAAACTTTAGCAACAGGAATCGCAGCAGCAGGTTCGCTGCTGGCCTTAGGCGGGTTGGGCCTGGAGTTGAACTATCGCCTGCTTCCCCGTGGAAATAAACTAGAACTCACAGCCGGAGAATGGCACTTAGCCATCTCCGAACCCAACCACTACCTGTTGGTCGGGGAAATGGAGTTCCGCAACCTGACAAAGCGGTTTGAGATTATGTTACCGTCCGTGCGCGCTGGAGTGAAACTGCTGTCAGATGGAAGTTTAGATGATGTTACTTCCAAAACCAAGGTAATTCCTTGCCACAACGACGCATCAGCTAGAGCCGACGATTACTGGTTCGGCTACATCGTGAAAGCCCAAAAAACCACGAAAATCAAAGTCTCTGTAGAGATTCAGGGACAAGATTTAAGCAAATTGCAGTCAGCTTGGGTGCAAGTAAATTATGTCACCTACGGCCCAGGCGGCCGCATCCCGAAAGTCCGCCACGTAGTAGTACCCTTGCAATTTCCCAACTCCGAGACAGTACCAAATGCCCGCAATGTCGGAGTTGCCGAAGTTTTGCCGATTCGTACCCACATACTGACGGAATTGGACCATCCCGTCGAAATTGTCAAGCGTTACGTGCTACCCCGCGCCCAGAAAGGTGATATTGTCGCCCTAGCAGAGACTCCCTTGGCTTTGATGCAGGGACGTTACCGCCATCCCAGCGAAGTCAAACCCGGATGGGCGGCTAAGCGAGTCTGTTTGTTTTTCTTGCCCATGTCGAGTTTGGCTACAGCCTGCGGGATGCAGACTTTGGTTGATGTAGTGGGGCCTTGGCGCGTAGTTGCAGCATTTGCGATCGGCGCTGTGGCGAAAGTATTTGGCAAACCGGGAGTCTTTTACCAGCTAGCAGGGGAACAAGCCAGGCTGATTGACGACGTTACCGGGACTCTGCCTCCTTTTGACCAATTTATCGTGCTGGGGCCGGACAATCCTCAGCAAGTTGTAGAAGAAATTCAACGAGAAACCGGACTTGCAGCGGCGATCGTAGACGCTAATGACTTGAAAGCAGTTAAGATATTAGCAGCGACCTCCGATTTATCGGTAACATTTTTAGAGCAAGCCTTGCGTAGCAACCCCGCAGGGAATGCAGATGAGCGAACACCGGTGGTTGTAATTCGACCCCTGCCAAAGAACTCTTGAGTTAAAAATTAAAAATTAAAAATTAAAAAGGTGATTTGGCATTTTTAATTCTTAATCTAGGAAGAAGGGGAGGAAAAAGCAAAGTTTTAAGTTTTGAATTAATCACAGAAAATTCACAGCTCAAAACTCAAAACTTCCCTAACTCTTCCCCTTTTGAAATTTTTGATTTTTTAGTTGATAATTTTCCATTCCCCACTTCTCTGCTATGACTTCATTTCCTTCTCAAAACCAAAACCAGGTTGTGATCCGCCCGTTTCAGTACCGCGACATCGACGCGATGGAACAACTTTGCGCGGAAACAGCCGATGAGCCAGAAAATCGCAAGGGCCCAAGCTGCGACTTGGTACTGGGCAGAAAGTTGCAGCAGATCCGCCGCTGGTACGGACTACTCAAGATTTTCGCCTTGTTTCCCAACCCTTGTCAGTACCTGTTCCGGGCTCACGTTGCTGAAGAAGAGGGCAGGGTTAAAGGCGTGATTCAGATTTCTCCTTTTAACCGCACCCGCAGCACTTGGCGGATCGATCGCATCGGTGTAGACTCCGAAGCCCGCAGCAAAGGCATTGGTTCGATGCTGCTGCGGCACTGCTTTGAGGCGGTATGGGAGGCGCGGACATGGCTGCTGGAGGTGAATGTCGGCGACAAATCAGCCCTGGCTTTGTACCGCCAAAATGGGTTTCAGCCTTTGGCCCAGATGACTTATTGGACGATCGCCCCGGATCGACTGCAAGAAATGGCCTCGGCTATGCCAGATTTGCCCAACCTGCTGCCGGTCAGCAACGCGGATGCTCAGTTACTTTACCAACTGGACACCGCGTCTATGCCACCCCAGGTGCGCCAAGTATTCGATCGCCATATGCAAGATTTCAAAACCAGTTTTTTGGGTGCTTTGATCGAAGGTGTCAGACAGTGGCTAAGCAAAACAGAGGTAGTCAGCGGTTACGTGTTTGAACCGCAGCGGAAAGCCGCGATCGGCTATTTTCAGGTGCAGCTATCCCGCAACGGTCATCAGCCTCATGTCGCCCAGTTGACGGTAC
The DNA here is from genome assembly GCA_042408215.1 of Microcoleus sp. GTDB lineage: Bacteria > Cyanobacteriota > Cyanobacteriia > Cyanobacteriales > Microcoleaceae > Microcoleus. The sequence continues at coordinate 25,863 of JAYFMW010000010.1, forward strand.
ACCCAGCCTACACTTGGCTTTACCCTGAATTGCTGTCTCAGATGGCCCGCCTCGTTCAAGATTTCCCGGTTCAAAGTCTGCACCTGGCTTCGGCCGATTATCAGCCGGAACGAGAAGCTTATTTGGAGCAATTTGGAGCTGTGCGTATATCCCACAGTTTGCTGATGTCTCGATCGGTATGGCACAAATTGCGCGAGTCTAAGTTGGGATCGATCGAAGGGCTTCAGCTCTCCGATGTGTTGCAAAGCTTCCAGCCAACTCGCAAACCAGTACCCGGTAGGATGTCCTGGCTCGGCCCGATGGCTGAGGAAGCGGCAGCCGGACAGGCTGCTGCGCCTGAGATTAAGCCACTGTTCGCTGATTCGAGCAACGGGCGGGCTTTGGGGGTTAACCCCTTGGGCAGCCAGAATTCCGAATCAGCAGCAACTGATGGCAGCAGCATTTTGCCTCTGAAATTGTCGGATTTGCCGAGGGACGGCGAGTGGCCGTCAAGCATCTAATTTCTGAGGGAGAAAGTAGAAAAGATGCCCATTCTACATGGGTGTTAGGTGCGCGAAGATCGTCCACAGGGGTTGACGTTGCACACCTAAATTTTAGGAGATTTTGCGATCGCCAATCTTGAACTTGAGCGGAACAACTCGCCCAAACATTGAAGTAATATTTGGCCCGGTTCTTGTCAATGACTTGGCGACGCGATCGGGCGATCGCAACTTGACAACTTGCTGTCACCATTTATGTAGATTTTAACTAAGGATGAGGCTTCACTGATGAGCAATTTCAACATTCGCAAATTAGAGGGAACGCCGAATTGGATGCGTTTCGCACCCTACGTAGCCCTTGGCATTTTACTATTTTCTCTCAATTCAGCAAGCGAACTCAATTATTTCTTGAGAGGCTACTTTGTCATTCTAGAAGCTCAAGCAGGTATAGTTCTGCTGTATTTTGCGATGTCTAAGTTTCGCAAACACAAAAATATAGCAGATGTTGAAGGAAGAATTAAGAAGGAAGAAGGAAGAAGGAAGAAGCCGATGTGAAAATGCCATAAAACAATGGTTTCAGTAATTAAAAACTTCCAATTTACCGAGAAGGTTGCTATAAATAAGCCAAGATTAGTATAGTCTAGCGCGATCGTCAAAGCTGAACTTGAAAAACTGGGGTCAAGGAAAAAATGGTGAAAGATAGAACCGTAGCAGTTGTGTTAGCTTTCTTTTTAGGAGGCTTTGGAGGTCACAAATTTTATTTAGGAAATAACTTAGCAGGAGTATTATACTTGCTGTTTTCTTGGACATTAATTCCGTCACTGATCGCATTTTTTGATTTTCTCGGCTTGCTACTAATGTCGGAACAAGTTTTTCAAGCACAGTACAATCCGGGTATGTTGCAGTCTGGACACATTCTCAGAGCGGCAAAAGATGTGACTGGGGCGATCGGCGACCTCAAAAGACTTTATGATATCGGTGCAATTACGGCAGAAGAATACGAAGAAAAACGCCAAAAACTACTGCGGGATTTGTAATTACGAAGGAAGAGGGAAGAAGTCAGAAGGAAGAGGGAAGAGCGCATTGGTGTCAACTTAACGTCAAACGTAGTCACAGACTGCTGTTTGAGCATTAAAGCCCGATCCCCCCTAGCCCCCTGATAGTCGGGGGAGACCGGAAACTTCTTTAAGTCCCCCTTAAGAAGGGGGATTTAGGGGGATCGAGACTCAGGTAAAAACGAGATTTATCAAGGATTTTAGTCTTAAGTTGACACCAATGGGAACAGCGGAAACCCACCCTTAAAAAAGTGGGATGGGAATAAGTGTAAAATAACAGCTATTTAAGGATAAAAATAAAGTGTTTCAAGATTTACACTGGTTGCGTCAAACTCCAAATTGGGTGTGGTATTCCTTCGTTCCTGGCTTCGGGGGATTGGCAATTTGTTATGCCGGCCACAAGTCAAATATTCGCAGTTGGATTGGGTGGGGTGCTGGCTTTACTTTAGCAGCACTAGCGGTATCTTCTTCAGCTAATTTTGGCCTGCTCGTTTGGATAGCTCAAATTGTCACTGCCTTTTCTTTAAAAAAGCGCTATCTAATCAAAACAGCACCTAGAGGTTTACTGGTTCCTGCAACTGCGATAAATGCAGAAGAACTGGCCAACCTGCGCGGCAAAATAGATATTAACGAGTGTACCAAAGATGATCTGGTGAGAGTCTTGGGATTGCCGATCGTCTATGCTAATGATATTGAATCTTTGCAAAACGAAGGATACATTTTTACCCACGCCGAAGAGTTGTCAGAAATAGCCGGAGTTCCAGAGAGTCACGTCAAGCGGATCGCCCCGATGATTTGTTTCAGCTACAATTATCAAAAAGAAGCGCGTTTAACTTGGAAACGCTTAAATCTACTTTCGCCAGAAGAGTTGATCGAAAGCGGTTTAGACAGAGTTGTTGCGGAAAAAATAGTTAGAGAAAGGGAGAGCAAAGGCGAATATAAATCAGTGATTGATGTGAAGCGGCGCACGGGGCTGCCTTTTGATTCCTACCGCCATATTTGTTAGTTTGCAGTTATTGAGCCTGAGCTTGTAGGGGCGGGTTTTACAAACAATATCTAACAAGTATCAACAATCTCAATCAACCCGCCCAACCCAACCATAAATTCCAATCTACCTGGCCTTGTAGGGGCGGGTTTTACAAACAATAATTGCCTAAAACTAATAATCTCCTATCCTTCGGCACTTCGACTACGCTCTGTTACCAGCCCCCGCCCAACTAAAAAACATTATGACCACAAAACTAGATGTTAATCCACAAAAATTGTATGATACGGATTACCTGAAATGGATTGAAACCACTGTGGAAAAGTTGCGGTTTCGCGACTATTCAAACATTGACTGGGAAAATCTGATTGAAGAAATAGAAGACATGGGGCGAAGTGAACGCCGGAGTTTGGAGAGTAATCTTGTGGTAGTTCTCATGCACTTGCTGTGGCAATTTCAACCAGATCAAAGAAGCGGTAGTTGGAAAGGTAGTATTGCTGAACACCGTAGAAGTATTCGCAAAAGTCTCCAGGATTCCCCCAGTCTTCAACCAGATCTTGAAAGGGTATTTTCTGAATGCTATTCGGATGTAATAGAACAAGCAAGTGCTGAAACTGGATTGGCCATAGAGACATTTCCGCAATTATGCATCTACACTTTGGCTGAGGTTCTAGATGCTAACTTTTTGCCAGAGTTTTTGTCAGATGAAATGATTTAAAAGTAGCAGGGTGAGAAAACTCGATCGCGCGCTACATCCCCGCAGCACTTAAAGTGCTGCGGGGATCTGGGTGTTGTGTTTTTTTTAGGTGGGTCTACTTACTACGCTTGGAATATTGGTGCTATTCTACAGAATTATTATTGAAGCGTAGAACCACACGACAGTAGGATACCGCTAAAATCACACTTATGTCTGACTCTCCTCCATCCCAAATTTCCCCTGAATCCTCCCCAGATAGTACAGCTACAGACGACCGCAGTGCTAAAACTCGGCAACTGTTGGGTATGAAAGGGGCTGCTAGCGGGGAAACTTCCATTTGGAAGATTCGCTTGCAACTGATGAAGCCGATTACCTGGATTCCCCTAATTTGGGGCGTGGTGTGCGGGGCGGCTTCTTCTGGTAACTATACTTGGAACCTAGAGAATTTTGCGATCGCAGCAGCTTGTATGTTGATGTCAGGGCCGTTGCTGACAGGGTACACTCAAACTTTGAACGATTTCTACGATCGCGAAATCGATGCCATTAACGAGCCCTACCGTCCAATTCCCTCCGGGTTGATCTCCATTCCCCAAGTAGTCACGCAAATTTTGGTATTATTAGCCGCAGGCATTGGGGTCGCTTGTGCTCTAGACTTGTGGGCTGGTCACGAATTCCCGATCGTGACTGTTTTGACTCTCGGCGGCGCATTTTTGGCTTACATCTACTCTGCGCCCCCGTTGAAACTCAAGCAGAATGGCTGGTTGGGAAATTACGCCCTGGGTGCTAGCTACATTGCTCTGCCTTGGTGGGCTGGTCAAGCTTTGTTTGGTACACTAGATCCTACCATTATGATTTTGACCCTGTTTTACAGTTTGGCTGGGCTGGGAATTGCGATCGTCAATGATTTCAAAAGTGTTGAGGGCGATCGCCAATTAGGGTTAAAATCTTTGCCAGTGATGTTTGGCATCACCACCGCAGCTTGGATTTGCGTGTTGATGATCGACATATTTCAAGCCGGGATTGCAGGCTACTTAATTAGCATCCACCAAAACCTGTACGCTGTCATCCTGCTGCTGCTGATTGTTCCCCAAATCACTTTTCAAGATATGTATTTTTTACGCAATCCTCTGGAAAATGATGTGAAATATCAGGCAAGTGCTCAGCCTTTCCTAGTATTGGGTATGCTGGTAGCGGCTTTGGCACTTGGTCATGCTGGTTTGTGAAAAGTTCTGAGTTTGGAGTTTTGAGTTAAACAGTTTTTAATTCAGAATCCATAATTCAAGAATCTGTGCAATTGTATTGAATAAAAATGTCAAGTTAAAAATTAAAAATTGAAGAGGGCTAGCCTTTTTAATTTTTAATTTTTAATTTAAATTGATGAGGTTTGAAGGTCTGAACGTGGCAGAATTTTTCTCAAATATCAAAGATAAGTTGAGCAAAGTCACTAACGCAATAGGCGGTAATTCCGATCGAGAATTGCCTGACGCTGCGAATGGCACCGGGCTAACTTCGCCGGAATCCGACGCCCAATTATCTACACAGACAGCGACAGAAAGCTCAGAGTATGTGGTAGAAGATTCTCAACCTCTAAAAGAGTCAAAATTAGACTCGTCCAATAATGAATATCCCATAGTCAGACGGGATTGGCAAGGATTGAGGCGGTTAATTGCTTGGTTGGAAATTGAAGCTCAAGTTACCAACTTGCAAACTAAGGGAAAACAATTGTTTCCGCCGCAGTTGCGTAGGTGGGAAGCTAAATTACCCAAAAAACGGGGGGGTGAATCGCAGGAAAATACCGAACTACAGGAAAATACCGAACTACAGGAAAATACCGAACTACAGGAAAATACCGAACTACAGGAAAATACCGAACTACAGAAAAATACCGAACCACAGAAAAATCCTCAGAAACTGAAGTTTCGCCGCCCTAGATTTTGGATAGGAATCGGTGTTGCTAGTATTGGCGGTGGCGCTTTAATCTACTGTTTGTGGATTTTGCACACCTTGGATAAAAGTTTGCCGGATGTTAATGATTTGTCGGCCTTTAATCGCGATGGAACACTGACAATTAAGGCGGCAGATAGTACGATTTTGTTGCAGTCGGGGCCGGCAACTAGAGATAAGTTGAAACTTAAAGAAATTCCCGACCAACTAATTAAAGCTTTTATTGCCATAGAAGACCGCCGTTTTTACGAACATCGCGGGGTGGATTATCAAGGTATTGTGCGATCGGTTGTTTCTAATTTAGTGGCTAGAGATTTGGTGCAGGGCGGCAGTACCATTACGCAACAATTGGCTCGCGTTGTTTTTCTCAATCAGGAAAGAAGTATTCGGCGGAAGCTTCGGGAGGCTCTTTTGGCTCGGAAAATTGAGCGAGAGTTGAGCAAAGAACAAATTTTAGAGCGCTATTTAAATCTGGTTTATTTGGGTTCTGATGCTTACGGAGTGGGGGATGCGGCTTGGGTTTTCTTTAGCAAAAAAGTCGATCAGTTGACTTTGGCAGAGATGGCAACTTTGGCGGGTTTACCTCCGGCACCGAGCGAATATTCGCCTTTGGTTAATCCGAATTTTGCTAAGAAACGTCGCAATCTTGTGCTGGAACAAATGCAGGAAGCGAAGGTAATTACTGAGGTTCAGGCGAAGGAGGCGATGGCGGAACCTTTGACTGTTAAACAAAGTTCACCGAAGCGTTTTCAAGTGGTGGCGCCTTATTTTGCTAGTTTCATTAGGAAGGAATTACCGCGCTATGTTTCTAAGGATGCTTTGGAAGCTGGCGGTTTGACTGTTGAGACGACGGTGGATATGCAGTGGCAGAAAATAGCGGAACAGGTGGTTAAAGATGCGATCGAAGTTGATGGCCGCCGTCAGGGTTTTGAACAAGCAGCTTTAGTTTCTATGGACACTAAGACTGGGGAAGTTAAGGCCCTGGTAGGAGGTGGAAATTTCAAGGAAAGTGAATTTAATCGCGCTACTCAGGCTTTGCGGCAGCCCGGATCGACGTTTAAAGGGTTAGTTTATGCGGCGGCGATGGGGGCTGGTTTTTCGCCTTATGACAGCTATGAAGATGCGCCAATTATTATCGATGGCTATCAACCGAATAATTATGGCAAAAAGTTTAGCGGTTGGCGATCGATCTCTGATGCTTTGACGAGTTCGGTGAATGTGGTGGCTGTCAAGGTGTTGATGGATGTCGGGTTTGAACCGGCGATGAAATTAGCTTACGATATGGGAATTAAATCTAAATTGAGTCCGATTTATTCCCTGGCTTTGGGTTCTTCGGAGGTGAATTTACTGGAGTTGACTAATGCTTACGGTACTTTAGCAGCCCAAGGTAATTTTATTGAAGCTCACGGAATTACTCGGGTGGTTAATCAGCGGGGAGATGTGATTTATCAGGCTAATTTTAAACCGAAGCAGGTTTTGGATCGGGATAGTGCTGCGATTACTACTTGGATGTTGGAGGGTGTGGTGCAGGGGGGTACGGGGGGGCCTGCGGCTTTGTCCGATCGCTCTGTAGCGGGCAAAACCGGTACTTCGGAAAAGGTCAGGGATTTGTGGTTTATTGGTTACATTCCGCAGGTTGTGACTGGGGTTTGGCTGGGGAATGATGACAATTATCCGACGGGGGGAAGTAGCGGTACGGCGGCGTATAATTGGCGCGATTTTATGAGTCAAGCGGTTAAGGGAATGCCGGTTGAGGAGTTTCCGAAGTTGCCGAAGTTGGAGGGCCGCAAAGGCAGTATTAAGGCGAAACCGGTGCAGCCGAATGAGATTATTCGGGGGATGATTGTGAATGATGATGGTGCGATCGTCCCTTACAATCCTAATCCTGAACCGAAGCGTCGCGAGTGGCAAGATCCTGGTTATCAAGAGCCGACTAATTATCAAGAGCCGACTCATTATCAAGAACCAGGGAATTATCAAGAACCGCCACAATAAGCGAATTTTGAATTTTTCACCGCAGATTAAAACAGATTAACGCAGATTAACGCAGATGTAATTGCGAATTTCAACTCTACAACAACCTAATTTCGTTTGAGTCGCACCATAAAAAAGCCATCCATTTGATTTCGGTGCGGCCAAAGTTTTACCCATCCTTCCGGTGATGGTTGGACGGGTAAATCTATTGTTGGCGGTTCGATTCGCCAGTTAGGATTGCTATCTAAGAACGATCGCACAATTTGTTCATTTTCTAAAGGATGAATCGTGCAAGTTGCGTAAACTAATACGCCGCCGGACTTGACAAATGTCGCTGAATTTGCTAATAATTCTGATTGCAGTTGGGATTGTGTTTGGATGTTTTCGGGTGTGTGATGCCAGCGGGCGTCGGCGCGGCGGTGGAGGGTGCCGAGCCCGGAACAAGGTGCGTCTAGTAAAACTCTGTCTGCTAGGTTAATAAATTCTGGAAAATGGCGGCTGTCTCCGGTATGAATTTGGATTGATTTCATCTGGAGTCTGTCTGCATTTTCTTTGAGTCTTTTGAGTCTGTTTGCAGTTTTTTCGCAGGCATAAATCGTGCCTTTATCTTGCATTAATTCGGCGCTGTGGGTGGTTTTTCCTCCCGGTGCGGCGCAGACATCAATGATGGTTTCCCCAGGCTGGGGGTCGAGTAAATGGGTGACTAATTGAGCGCTGCTGTCTTGGATTGTCCACCAACCTTCGCTATATCCGGGGAGGTTTTGAATGGCGCCGGTGCTGCCATTTAGTCTTAGGGCTTGTGGTAAGTGTGGGATGCGGCTAACGCTGATGTTTTGGGATTTGAAGGCGGTTTCGATTTGGGCGATCGAGCTTTTTAAAGGATTGATTCTCAGGTCAATTGTGGGGGATTGATTGAACCATTCACAGAGTTGTTCGGTTTCGGTTTCGCCTATTTGTTCGAGCCACAATTCGACGATCCAGTCGGGGAAACTATGCTGAATTCCTAGGCGTTGGACGGTTGATTTATAATTAGTAACTGTTAATGGATTTAATTCGTTATCTGTTAAACGAATGTATTGTCGCAATAAACCGTTGACAAAACTGCTGAGTCCTGAAAAGCCGTTTTCTTTGGCTAGTTGAACTGTGGTGTTGACGGCTGCCGAGGGGGGGATGTGGTTGAGATATTGGAGTTGATATAAGCCTAAATGTAGGATGGTACGGAGTTCTGGCGGTTGTTGGGAGGATTTTTTTGTGGCTAGTTTGTCGATGATAAAGTCGATCGATCGCATTCTCCTGACACTACCATAGACTAATTCTGTGACTAAACGCCGATCGAGGTCGGTTAGTTGACAATTGCGGAAAGTGCGATCGAGGGTGACATCTGCGAATGCACCGCGGCGGTGGACTTCGCGGAGTGCGATCAAGGCTATTTGGCGGGGATTTTGCATGGAGGATTGTTGATATGTCAAGTTATTATAGGTGATTCAAGTTCGTGGGTTGGAGAAACCCGGCGGTTGAAACCGCGTCTACACACACAAAACCCGCCTTCGCGGGTTGAATAAACCCGGCGGTTGAAACCGCGTCTACACACACAAAACCCGCCTGCGCGGGTTGAATTTCTTTTCTTCCGTCCGCGTAGGCGGACATCGTTTGTGTAGCCGCGATTTCCAATCGCCGGGGGTCTCAATTGTAGCCGCGATTTCCAATCGCCGGGGGCCTCAATTGTTTGTTTGAAAACTAAGGCTTCTTCATAGCGTCCAATATCTTGCGTTGCTGCGGCGAAAGCCATGCCATCCGCGCCTGATAGTACGGCGTCAATTCATCCAGCGTTTGCAAAAACGATTTCACCAGTTGATCGAGCGAATCGCGAGTCAAAAATTCCGCAAAAATCATATAAACGCGATGGTTGCCCCAGCCAAGTGATGGATGGCTTCAATTCGAGAACGTCCCTTTGGTGTTTCTATGAATAACTCTAGTTCTTAGTTGCCCTCTAAGTAAACCGATTCTACCCGATCGAACAATTTAGCCTTGTATTCGGTGGGATATTCTTGTTGGAGCGGTCGCAAAATTCGCAGCAGCAAATCGAGAAACACGGATTGCAGTATTTTTGCCGGTTGGGGAGGTTTATTGTTGCATCTGTGCGATTTGGGGTTGGGGTTGAGCGCGATCGGCTATTTTTGTAAGCGAGGTGTTGTTAAGGGCTAAGGTATACTTGTCAGAGGAAATATTGATTTTCTGCTTTTAATTGAATCTTTTTGGGTTGTTGCGATCGAAGCCAAACGAGCGCAATATTCCGTTGAAGCTGGACTTCCTCAGTTACTATTTTATATGCTGAATGACCTCAGCCCAGAAAAGGTAAAATTTGGGCTTCTGACAAATGGCAGCAGCTTTCGATTTATCAAAGTTACCAAACAAGACACCCCAGTATGCCGTGTCTAAACTTTTTGATATTGGGAGTCCCGGAAATGAACTTTATGAAGTCTTTCGCATTTTGAAGCGCGTCGCTGGTATAATTTCCAGTAACACCTCTTCTCATTGAGGGTACAATATGGAACTAGATTCTGAAAGTAATAATAAATTCACTAAAGCTCACTTTGCTTTTAACAATTTACCCCAACTCACCAACCCTTGGCGACAGCTAAATCTGCAAGGAGTAGCTTTAGGTTTGATTCGCTTGCCTGCGGGAGATGGCTACACATTTACTCACAGCCACGCAGAACAAGAAGAAGTTTATATTGTAGTTGAAGGCAAAGGCCTGATGGTTGTAGATGGGGAACTATTGACACTTGAGGGTGGCGATATTGTCAGAGTTTCTCCCGCAGCAAAGAGAGCATTAAAAGCTGCTGAAAATACAGCCTTGTTTGTTATCTGTACTGGAGGATTGGCTGCTGGTTATCCCAAGCAGCCCAACGCGCGCTATCTGATAGATGATGGAATTCCCGATTATGACGATGTTCCGCCTTGGTATGAGGGAAATTCCGAAATTGCCGAGAGAAATGCGCGGCTAAAAGAAAGGATGTTGAAAGCTCAATCCAAACGAGACAGCCAACAGGAATCACAATGAATGAAAGTTCTTTTTCGTTGTCGCCACAATGTGCAATCCGCCCAGCCTCAGCTCAGGATATCAAATCAATTAGAATGTTGGTATGGAGCGCCAAACTCGATCCAACTCAGTTACGTTGGCCGCAATTTTGGGTGATAGAATGCAGCGGGGATTTGGTGGCTTGCGGACAGTTGCGGAACTTTGCGGGCGCGCAAGAATTGGGCAGTTTGGTGGTGATGAAAGATTGGCGCGATCGAGGTTTGGGAAGCTACCTCGCCAAACATTTAATTGCACAGGCTACAGAACCGCTATACTTAGAATGTTTGGGTTCCCGACTCGCATCATTTTACACTCGCTTTGGATTTGTACAAGTTTCATGGCAAGAGTTGCCGCAGTCGCTTAAATTAAAATTCGGCTTGTCTCAATTGGCTAAAACTTTATTCAGAATTCCTGTCACAATTATGCGGTATCAAACAAATTTTAGAGACTCAAGTCTAGGGTTATGAGTAGATAGACTTACGCAGTCATCCTATGGATAGGGGCTTTTCTAGGGGGATTGCGCCTACAAGACACGCTGATTTAGATGCTATGCGTAATTCCTGGGCAATTTACAGATATTCCGGGTTTTGAGCTCCAGAGTGTGTAAATTCATAATTTACCTAGGATTGTGTCAGTTGGCGTAAGTGGCACAGGACATTGGCCGATAAATAGCCGTAAACGCCTATAAAATCGTTGTTAGCCTGGTCAAAATTGTCCTGTGCCATTACCAGGGCCGGAAAGTGGACAGGCGATCGCACCAAAGACATTCACTTCTGGCAAATTAGTAAATGTAAAGCAAGTGAGTCACAACCCAGTCAAACAATCCCACCCAAAAAGCCAACCGAAAAATCTCACAGTTTCACAGCAGCAGTAATGCGGAATCAGTCAATCTCTAATGTAGGTAACAACATCCACCCTTGAGATAAATCCCACTAACTACCAAACCAGTAAATCCTGAATTCAGTCCTAGCAATTACTGGATTGACGATCACTCAAAACAGATGCTTAATTCCCTTAAACATTTCCAAAAATCTTAGCATTTTATCCCGATCGAAGGAGAAAAGGCAAGAACAATGAAATATAAGGGTAATAAATAAATCTCCACCCAGGAAATGCAGCCTCTCAAATCGCATAAATAGAAAATTACAGTATATATTAACACAAAAGGAGTCAGGGAAATGTTCAACGTAGTAAAAGCTTTCGGTTCTATTTTTTCTGCTCAAGCATACAGCACAGCAAATAATATGTTAATCGACAATTACATTAACACCAATTTCAACTACTTGAACGAAGAAGCAGTCGTCGATGAATCGATTTACCCAAATCAAACTGGTCGCGTCCGCTTCCAAGGTAGCTGGTGGCCCGCACGGTGCGATCGCCAAATCACCCTCACACCGGGAGACACCGTTTATGTCATCGGCATTAACAACATCACTCTCTTAGTTTCCCTCGCTCCCGCAGACTAAATTAGAGCCGGACAAACCAGAAAAATCCATCAATCTAAATCGAGGGAAAGGCTGATTTTAAAGATCGCAAATATTCGGTTAAAGTGCCATATATATTAACACAAAAGGAGTCAGGGAAATGTTCAACGTAGTAAAAGCTTTCGGTTCTATTTTTTCCACTAAAAACTACAGCACAGCAAATAATATGTTAATCGACAATTACATCAACACCAATTTCAACTACTTCAACGAAGAAGCAGTCGTCGATGAATCGATTTACCCAAATCAAACTGGTCGCGTCCGCTTCCAAGGTAGCTGGTGGCCCGCACGGTGCGATCGCCAAATCACCCTCACACCGGGAGACACCGTTTATGTCATCGGCGTTAACAACATCACTCTCTTGGTTTCCCTCGCTCCCGCAGACTAAACGAGAATGCGATCGAAACTTCCTAAATTTTCACACCACATCTAATGTCGGCAGGGCTTATTCTAATAAACCCTGCCTTTTGTATGCTTAAATAAGTTGAGACACTTACTAACCAGATTTAAACCAGTGAACTTTCAATCAGTCATTGCCACCTTAAACAAATTTTGGAGCGATCGAGGATGCCTGATCGCCCAATCCTATGACACAGAAAAAGGTGCAGGAACCATGAATCCCCACACCTTTCTCAGAGCAATTGGCCCCGAACCTTGGTCAGTCGCCTACGTCGAACCCTGTCGTCGTCCCACCGACGGACGTTATGGCGAAAATCCCAATCGCTTCCAACATTACTATCAATATCAAGTCCTGATTAAACCATCTCCTCCTAACATCCAAGAAATCTATTTAGACTCGCTGAGAGCATTAGGAATTCGACCAGAAGACCACGATATTCGCTTCGTAGAAGACAACTGGGAATCCCCCACATTAGGAGCTTGGGGCGTCGGCTGGGAAGTCTGGCTCGACGGCATGGAAATCACCCAATTTACCTATTTTCAACAGTGCGGTAGCATCGATTGTCGCCCGGTATCTATTGAAATTACCTACGGACTAGAACGGCTGGCAATGTATCTGCAAGAAGTGGATGCGATGACCAAAATTCAGTGGAAAGATGGCATCACTTACGGCGACGTTCATCTGCAAGGAGAAATAGAACAGTGTACCTATAACTTTGAAGCTTCTAATCCAGAATTGCTGTTTACGCTGTTTGGACTGTACGAACAAGAAGCTGAACAATTGACCAAGAAAGGATTAGTTTTACCTAGTCTTGATTATGTGCTAAAATGTTCTCATACTTTCAATTTACTTGATGCTAGAGGTGTGATTTCGGTAACGGAAAGAACTCGGTATATTACCAAAATTCGTAACTTGGCGCGACGGGTGGCTCAGCTTTATTTGGAACAGCGGGAACAATTGGGTTTTCCATTGGAAAAAGCTGTAAAGGTTTGAGAAGGAAGAAGGGCACGATACGGATGCGGACACGGATACACGGATGAATTTATTAGATACCGGATTTCTTTAAAAAGTCTGGTATCTGGTTATTTTTTTTCCTATCTTCTTCTTGACTCTTCCTTCGTGTCCTTCGCGTCTTCGCGGTTCAATCATAGGAATTCTTCCCTATTTTTAATTAATTCAATGCCTAATTATTCAGAAAATAATACAGAAATAACACCTCAACTGCGAATTGAGAATGTAAGTTTTAAAACACCGATCGCCTCAAATTATTTGCTGGAAAATATCTCGTTTCAGGTAAATCAGGGCGATCGCGTGGCCATTGTGGGCCCTTCTGGTGCGGGGAAAACAACCCTGTTGCGGCTGCTAAATCGGCTCAGCAGCCCCACAAGTGGCGCAATTTATCTTGAAAATAAGGAATACCGGCAAATTCCGGCGATCGAACTTCGCAGACAAATCACCCTAGTGATTCAAGAATCGAAGCTGTTGGGAATGTCTGTGCGAGAAGCACTCGCCTATCCCTTGAAACTGCGGGGCGTGAATTCATCAAACATTGCTGAGAGAATTAGCGGGGCGATCGCACAATTGCGTATACCCGAAGAATGGCTCACACGTACCGAATTGCAACTCTCAGTAGGCCAAAAACAGCTCGTGGCGATCGCCCGCGCCATCATTCTACAACCCAAAATCTTACTGTTAGACGAGCCAACATCCGCCCTAGACGCAGGAAAAGCCCACTACCTTGTGCAAGTATTGACAGAGCTAACTAACAGCAAAACCACTATTTTAATGGTAAATCACCAATTAGAATTAGCCCAGAAATTTGCGACGCGAGTTTTATATTTCCAGCAGGGTAAACTCCTGGAAAACGCTATTTCTGAGCAGATGAATTGGGGGGAAATGCGTCAAAATTTAATCAAAGCAGAAGCAAAAGCAGAACAAGAATGGTGAATACATTCAATATCCCGTAGGGACACGGCACTGCCGTGTCCCTATCCCGTAGGGACACGGCACTGCCGTGTCCCTACAAGAACTATGTACCTTATCTACGTTTAACAGGAATTAGTTTATGCGTAATTCCTATTAATGTGCTCCCCCAGCACCCGCACCCGCTTTCACCTTTTTCAAGCCCAAAATGGCAATCCCACTTAACAGCAAAGCAAGGCCCACAAAGTAAAAACAATCATTAAAAGCCATCACATAAGCTTCCCGGCGAACAATATTATCAATTGCCTTAATTGCCTGATCTTGCGCCACACTCAAATCAGCACCGCGACTCACAAAAAACTGAGTCATTTGATTGATTCGCTCCTGCGTCGCCGGAGCGTACAAAGAAACAGATTCCCCTAAACGATTCGAGTGAAACTGCTCCCGCTGCGTCACCAAAGTTGCTAACGCCGCAATCCCCATCGAACCTCCCATATTTCGCATCATATTAAACAAACCCGAAGCCGAACCAGCCTCGTGTTTCTCCATACCAGCAGTCGCAATAGTTGACAGCGGTATCATAATTAAAGGCTGCCCCAAAGCTCGGACTAATTGCGACCAACGTAACTGATCGATCCCCGTATCATGAGTCATACTGGCATTCATAAAACAACTCACCGCAAACAAACTCACACCGATACCAATCATCAGCCGCATATCCATTCGCTGCATCAATTTCGGCATCATCGGTACGATGAATAACTGCGGCACCCCAGCCCACATAATCACCCCGCCAATTTGCATGGCATTGTACTGCTGAATTTGACCTAAATACAGCGGCAAAATATATATTGAACCGTACAATCCTACTCCCAAGGATACATTGACAATCGTAGCTAAACCGAAATTGCGGCGAGTCAGCAACCGCAAGTTAATAAAAGGTCGATCGCGAGTTAGTTCAATCCAGAAAAAAGCGCCTAGAAAAATTGCTGCAATGATGCTGAGACGGACAATATAATCCGAACTAAACCAGTCCTTGCGGCTTCCTTCTTCTAAGACAACTTGCAGAGAACCCAAGCCAATTGCCATCGAGATAATTCCCCACCAGTCGCCCCCTTTTAGCAGTGACAATTGCATCGGCTTAGGGTCTACTGCGTACCAAACAGCAGCTAGCAGCAGCATCCCCGGAACAAAATTTAAATAAAAGACATATTGCCAGCCGTAATTCTCAGTCAGCCAACCTCCGAATGTGGGCCCGATGGATGGTGCAAAAGTAGCTGTCAGTGCAAACATCGCCATGCCAATTGGCTGTTTTTTGGGCGGCAAATTGGTTAGTAAAAATGCAAAAGCCATCGGAATTAAAATGCCACCTGTAAACCCCTGCAAAGCCCTAAATACAATCATTGAATTCAAGTTCCACGCCCAAGCGCAGCACATGGAAAAAAACGTGAAGAAGGCAGCATTTACTAAGATGTATCGGCGCACAGAAAATACTTGGGACAGCCAACCAGTCATCGGAATTACGACGATTTCTGCGACTAGATAGGCGGTGGAAATCCAAGAGCCTTCTTCTAAGGTTGCGCCTAATGCTGCTTGAATGTCTTTGAGGGAAGCGTTGGTGATTTGAATGTCTAAAACTGCCATGAATGCGCCGAGAATTGTTCCCATGACGCCGATCCAGGTTTTTAAGGGAACGCGATCGCTTTGCTGTTCTATAGCACTGGTATTTGTCATTGGTTTTACCTCTGGTGTAATTTATTTGGATTTTTTAACCGCAGAGGGCGCAGAGGGCGCAGAGAAAGAGAGGGGAAGAGAAGAGAGAAATAAAGAGGGAGAGTGTTTGACAATTTGTTTAGGAGATTAAACCCATTTTTTGATAAATTGGTCGGATTAAGTGTTGTAAAGCGGGCAACTGTTTGGTGAAAACTGCTGAACCTAATACACAAATTATGCCTCCAATTATGACTGTATTGGGAGCGCCTATATAATTGGCTAATCCACCTGCAAGTAAATTGCCAAATGGTGTGATCCCAAAAAATGCCATTGTGTAAATGCTCATCACTCTGCCGCGTTTTTCGTCTTCAACTATTGTTTGCAAAAATGTGTTTCCTGCTGCAAATTGCAAGATGAAACCAATCCCTACAAACAACTGCATGATTAATGATAACCATAAAATTTTTGACAGGGCAAAACCGATTAGTCCTAATCCCATTATTGCTGGTGAAATTGCAATTATTTTGCCAATACCAACGACGGTTTTGCGGGTTGTTAAATAAATGGCTGCGGCGAATGCTCCTATTCCAGAAGCTGCCATCAAAAAGCCTAGGGTTTCTGGGCCACCGTGCAGAATTTTTGTGGCAAATATTGGGACGAGCACGGTGTGTGACATTCCGGCAAAGCTGACTAATGCTAATAGCATTAAAATGGCTCTAATTGGCGGAAATCCAAAGGAATAAACGAATCCTTCTTTTAATCTTTGTAAGGGTTTTGTATTGGTTTCGGCAATTTTTCTCGGCTTGAGCTGCATTGCTAACAAGCCTGCTATGACGGCGATGTAACTGAGTCCGTCTATTAGGAAACAATAACTTGGACCGACTGTGGCTATCAGCAAACCGGCAATTGCTGGGCCGATTAATCGGGAGCCGTTGAACATGGAGGCATTAATTGCGATCGCCTGTGCTAAATCTTCTTTTTTTTCTACAAGTTCTGGTACAAAAGCTTGGCGGGCTGGCGCGTCAAAAGCATTAATTGCTCCTTGACATAAACTCAGGACAATTATCTGCCAAATGTTGATAATTCCTGTTAGTGCTAAAAATGCTAGGGTTAAGGATTGAATCATTGCCAAAATTTGAGTGGCTATGAGCACTCGGTGGCGGTTCCATCTATCTATTAAAACTCCTGCAAAAGGCAGTAATATTAGTGTGGGAATTTGACTTGTGAATCCAACTAAGCCCAGCATCCAAGGTGATTGACTTAAGTTGTATACCAGCCAAATCGTAGCGACTTGCGTCATCCAACTGCCTATCAGTGAGATGCCTTGTCCTGCAAAAAACAGGCGATAATTTTTCGATCGCAGCGCGCGAGGAAGTTTGATATTTTTCATTTTGGCTAGTAGATTCATTTTAGATTGTGGCTATAGCCATCCTATTTGATTTGTCAATATTTTTTAGGGTATTTCCCCCGAGCCATTGGTGTCAACTTAAGACTACAACCCTCTGTATCTCTTGTTTGTATCGAAGTCTCGATCCCCCCTAGCCCCCCTTAATAAGGGGGGGACAAGAGTTTTATGGAAGTCTCGATCTCCCCTAGCCCCCTTTAATAAGGGGGGGACAAGAGTTTTATGGAAGTCTCGATCTCCCCTAGCTCCCTTTAATAAGGGGGGGACAAGAGTTTTATCGAAGTCTCGATCTCCCCTAGCTCCCCTTAATAAGGGGGGACAAGAGTTTTATCGAAGTCTCGATCTCCCCTAGCTCCCTTTAATAAGGGGGGGACAAGAGTTTTATCGAAGTCTCGATCTCCCCTAGCTCCCCTTAATAAGGGGGGACAAGAGTTTTATCGAAGTCTCGATCCCCCCTAGCCCCCCTTAATAAGGGGGGGACAAGAGTTTTATCGAAGTCTCGATCTCCCCTAGCTCCCCTTAATAAGGGGGGGACAAGAGTTTTATCGAAGTCTCGATCTCCCCTAGCTCCCCTTAATAAGGGGGGACAAGAGTTTTATCGAAGTCTCGATCTCCCCTAGCTCCCTTTAATAAGGGGGGACAAGAGTTTTATCGAAGTCTCGATCTCCCCTAGCTCCCCTTAATAAGGGGGGGACAAGAGTTTTATCGAAGTCTCGATCCCCCCTAGCTCCCCAACCTAAGCTATGCCTTACTCACATCTTTCTTAACAAAATTAGGCTTGACATCCGGGGGGGAATGGGTGGAAACTAATTTCCATGTAGCCGCAATGTCATGCAAATGTTGCCAGCCTCGCCAGAGGGTCTTGACACCCGGTTCACCATCTCCTTTACGTCCCAAAAATCCACGCCCGTTTCGCAATCCAATGAATGCAATTACTTAAAGTTGGGGGTGATTCAGTGGGGATAGGAGTAGAATGAATCGTGCAGTAAAGTGCTTACCACTCATGGGTTTCCAGAAGGGTGTCCCCTCCAAGCTCAGGATGATGACGAGATTCGTAAATCATCCATAATCAACGCCAAGCCACAATTGTATAGGTAGATATTGCTCCTTCGATGCGATCGGCAGTTTCCAATTGTAGCTGTTTTAAACCACATCCACTTTTAAGAACGTAATGACAGCGTTCGATTAACCAACGGTAACTGTACCAACGTCAGCATTGGACAAGATCATCAAAACCAGTAATCGGCAAGGTAGTTAATAACAACCAGCTCACAGGCTTCTCTGTGGCTGGCGGGTTTGCTTCACCAGCCAGAATTACTTGCACTCGCAGTGGCTGTAAATTCTGACGCCCAGGGTGGCTCTGAGGAGGTAAAATTGCGACCGTTGTAGCCCGCAGGTTCAGAATCGCTTTACGAGCTGAACGTTGCGGATTAGCCCGCAAATAAGGGCTGATTTTTCCCGCCACGGGTATTTGGGCGATCGCAGTTTGTAGTCGCTCTACTTCTAGAGTCCCATCAGAGTTCTTAACTTGGCGGTTGTGGTAAGCACGAATTAACAACTCAGAATTTTCTGACCTTTCTTGAGCTAAAAAGTCTTGACACTCCCCAGCTATCAAGGCGTGGGGATTCTTTGTTCATAGAGCCAACGTGCTGCGGACAGGATTTCTCCAACCAGAGTAGAGGTCGATTCTCCTAAAGCGTTGCTTGCATAAGCGTGCAAAGGCGATGCCCTGAGCGTAGCCGAAGGGTGACCGTATCCCTGCCGTACCCAATCCTCTCCTGGAGGATATTTCTAGCTGCGTTAAAATCTCTATCCATTACACAACCGCACTTACAAACATGGGTTCTAGTGGATAGCGTTTTCTTCACAATTTCACCGCAACTAGAGCATTCTTGGCTGGTATATAGGGGATTTACCGCAACCGTTACTTTCTCAAATACTTTGGCGAAGTATTCAATCCAGATACGGAACTGATACCAAGATGCGTCATTAATAGACTTAGCTAAACAATGATTCTTCACCATATTTTTAATTCTCAAGTTTTCGTAATCTATCAAGTCGTTAAACGCTCTCTACGCACCTTGCAAGTTTTATTGCATGGTGCAATACGATTGCCTACTTATTTTGAGATGGCTTTTTCCTAAAATCTGTCTAGCTTTGCCTCTATTTTTTGAACCTTTTACTTTCCTAGATACACGACGTTGAGAGTGCTTAATAACTGTTTCACCTTGACGTAGAAATCTAGGATTTTCAACCGTCACTCCGTTTGAATCGGTGTAATATTCTTTCAGCCCAACATCTAATCCGATGGTATTTCCTCTTATGTTCTGTGTTTTCCTTGCGGTCAACACTAATACAGAATTGGACGTACACGCCGTCTGCACGTTTCACCAATCTTACTCGTTTGATTTGGCTGATTTGGTAGAAATGCAAATCCCGTGTTCCCTTTAATTTGAGTTTACCAATCCCTTTTTTGTCGGTGAATTTGATTGACTTCCTGTCATCCGCAAGTTTCCATCCAGTTGATTTATACTCAACTGAGCGACAGTATTTCTGAAATTGTGGATCTCCTTTTTTACCTGGAATTGACCAATAATTTCAAAGGTGGTACAAGCCCCCGGATTGATCCGTGGAATCAATCCAAAATCCCAAATCTAAAATCCTCAAGCCCCCGCATTTATACGTGGGGTAAATCTAAAATCTAAAATCTAAAATCTAAAATCGATTGACTTTTTGCAGTTCTCGTAAAATCGGGAGATAGCAGACCAGGCTCGTTCAGCACGCTTATTGTCTAGCTTGAGAGTTAAGTTCGTCGGCAAACGGGAAATCACGAGCCAATACAGCACAATATTTGTTGAAATCATATTTATCTATTTTTTGGTTGTCCATCCAATAGCGCAAACAGCTATTGCGGACAAATTGTGCTGTACGAATCGCTTCATTTACTGCTGCAATCTGACTGGATTTGACCTAAGCTTTGAACTCAAAAACTAGCATTGTTCTACCTCCTGCCTTATGCTATCTTTCCGCACAAGATTGGCTGGTATTGTAACAAAGGTTTGCAATTAAAGCCGTCCTTTTAGGACGGGGTTTTAACCCTCCGCTACGCTCCGCCCAATTTCCTGATCACCGCGGCTATCAACAAGCTTTAGATGATTTTGGCATCACGCAACTGCTATCGGGTATCCGCAGCTACTCCGATCGGGACTTTGAGGCCGATCGCGCGTGCATGACTCAGCCAGAGCTCGAAAGCTTGGCGGTGTTTCTGATTCTGCGCGTCGGGGCGAATCTGAAAGGAAGTGCGATCGCCCGCTATCTCAACACTCTCAGAAAAGCCAATTCTCCGACGATCGCCGATCGCCCCGCGATCGAACTCAACTCAAATCCGCGAGGGAAAACACCTGAAATCTCAAAGGAGGGCGATGGCTACGCCCCGGCTTGCGCCTACGCAATTCTTGGGCGATCGTCCGAATTTTACCGAATGCTCAGCATTATACGATCGCCCGTTTTGTCAATCGCCAAGATGCGGACGATCGGCGGAGGGCTTTGTGTCGGTTTATTCCAGGGGGTGTGTTTGAAGCTATGTGCGATCGGGCCTAATCAACAAATACAAATCCCGTTTTTTAAGGGGAACTTTGTATCTCTCACTTGTTGTTGAGTTTTGATCCCCCTAAATCCCCCTTAAGAAGGGGGACTTGGAATGCTCTTGTCCCACACCCCCTACTCCCCTACTCCCCTTCTTAAGGGGGAGTAGGGGGCAAGCTAAGGGGGATCGAGACTATTTTGGCATCCAATAAACCCGCCCCGACTTTATTTAGACGGTTGAGAAGGTGCGGGACTTATAATTAACAATTGATCGCCCGATTGACTTTGTTGAACAGCAATCACTGGCGGTCGAGCTTTAGGGTCTTTTTGCTGTTCTGTTGTTAAAGCAGGAAACAGATAAATCCAGCTACCTCTTTCCAAAAGCAACCGCCAAACTCTAGGTTCTTTGGGGTTATTGATATCAGTATAATCTCTTTTGCTCAAATCTTCAAATAGACCTGCATCGCCGATCGCCTTAAATCCTTTGGGGGCTAGTCGGAGTGTTGGATCATCGAGTTTTCTGCCTAAAACAATGTTGTCTTGCTTGGCGATTAAAGCAACGGCGGGTAAAGTCGAATTTTCCCCGGCATCGCGTCGGGCATCGGCAATACCTTGGTGGTAAGCTGACCAAAACAACACTAGCAATACCCAACCGACGATGATAATTTCGTCAACGAGCGATCGCAATAATTTGACTGAGTTATATCTATTGACATTAAATTGTTGCCAAGACTTCAGAATGCGGTAAAGCCACCTGAATCTTGTGCCGCCAGGATAGGAAAGCGATCCTGCAAGGATGCCATTAATTTTAGTAGCAACTGTCTTGTTTATACTATTAACCAGCCACAAAGTGTGGTAAATCGCGAGGGATGTCAGCAGAAGGGCGATCGCACTTTTGAGGATCGTCCAGCTATCACCTAAAAACACCTGAAGCGGGACAATGAAAAACGATTCTACTGGTAAATCGAGGGTAATTACATTTAGCTGAAAGCAGGAAAAATAAGACCAGCGATAAATCCAGCCGGTGAAAAACAAAGCGGCACCAAGCAAGCCAATCACACTGGCAAAGTTGCCTAAAATATTCGATTCGGGAGTAGGTTGGGGAGAAGCGGTCACGGAATCACCTTCAAGGGATGTGAAGTATAATTGTATAATGGTATTGGGGTTAACGCTTCGCCTTGAAGGGGGTTTAGGGGACTATGAAATACAAAACACTTTCTTTTCTAGTTGTAGCACTTTTTACGGTAACAGCGGGTATGGCAGCACAAGTTAATGCGGCCAGTCAGGATGTCCCGAAACAGAATTTGCGATCGGTACAAGCACAGGCTAGCGCTAGCCAGCCCATACCCGTAGCGTTGCCGACGCAAGCGGAAATTGTGATGAAAGGCGGCGGAAAAAGAGACGGTCGAGTTGTGCAGATTGATGAGAAAGTGCAACAATTATGGATACAGGGAGGACAGGAAAAGCGATCGCTTCCTTTGAGTCAAATTGATAAAATCGTGTTTCCCAACAATGCAGTGGTTTATCTCAGTAATGGGGGGCCAGTTGTTCGGGGCGATGGCACTCCAGCGAAAGGCCGTCCAGAGACTTGGCGTGGTATTCCTATGAACGCTTTTCGCTTGCTAGATCCGAATAAAGGTCAAGCGGATGTGAAGCTAGAGTCTGTTCTTTCTCTTGACAAGTTGGACAGTATCAGGTCAGTTATGGTTGGAGATGGGAAAAATAAACGACAGTTTGTTGTCGATGAAATGCAGTTTGATGTGCAGAAAAAGACGATGACAATTGCAGCGACTCCCTATTGAGTCCGTCGGGAGGTCAGAAACCGGGTTTTTTTACGAAAATATTTCGTTGTAGGGCGCAGATTCGGTAAAAAACCCGGTTTCTTTAGTCGGAGTGTGTAAGTTCTGTCCGCCTTTGTTTGGCTGCGATCGCGATTTAATTTCAATATCTGACGGTTTTGACGAGCCATTAGAAGATTGCAAGGATTAAAAGATTCTGCGTTTGATGCCTATCCTATTAATCAAATTTGGTTAATTATAAAAATGATGAAACGATTTATCAGCAGTGTTTTGGTTTTGGGTGTGTGTCTGACTCCTCTGACTGTGCCGGTGATGGTTCAACCTAGTTGGGCGCAACGTCAAGATTTGCAGGTTGAAGAATTACAGAGACTTATACAGCAGGTTCAAGAAGTACAGAAACTTATACAGCAAGCAAAGCAACAGCGACAGCAAGGACAACCGCGACAGGCAATAGAAACATTGCAGCAGGTTCTAGCCATTGCAAGACAATTTAAAATGAGAAAAATTGAAGCCTTAGCACTCACTTCTATTGGTTTTAACTACCACATAATCGGACAACCACAAGAGGCATTGAAATACTATAACCAAGCTTTGCCAATTAGGCGGGAAGTGGGCGATCGCCCTGGGGAAGCTACTACATTAAATAATCTTGGTGGAGTTTACGATAGTATCGGACAACCACAAGAGGCTTTAAAATACTATAACCAAGCTTTACTCATTAGGGGAGAAGTAAAAGATCGCGCCGCAGAAGCTTCTACATTGAATAATATTGGTGCAGTGTACAACAGCATCGGACAACCGCAAGAAGCTTTGAAATACTTTAACCAAGCTTTACCAATTATGCAGAAAGTAAGTGATCGCGCGGGGGAAGCTGCTACTTTGAATAATCTTGGTGGAGTTTACGATAGTATCGGACAACCACAAGAAGCATTAAAATACTTTAATCAAGCTTTACCAATTATGCGGGAAGTAAAAGATCGCGCGGGGGAAGCTGCTACTTTGAATAATATTGGTTTAATTTCCCAACCGCAAGAAGCATTAAAATACTTTAATCAAGCTTTAGCAATTATGCGGGAAGTAAAAGATCGCGCCGGAGAAGGTACTACTTTGAATAATATTGGTCAAGTGTACGACAGCATCGGACAGCCACAAGAAGCATTGAAATACTTTAATCAAGCTTTACCAATTAGGCGGGAAGTAAGCGATCGCGCGGGGGAAGCTGCTACTTTGAATAACATTGGTGCAGTGTTCAACAGCATTTCCCAACCGCAAGCAGCCTTGAAATTCTATAACCAAGCTTTACCAATTATGCGGGAAGTAAAAGATCGTGCTGGGGAAGCTATTACTTTGAACAATATTGGTGGAGTGTACAGCAGCATCTCTCAACCGCAAGAAGCTTTGAAATACTATAACCAAGCTTTACCAATTATGCGGGAAGTAAAATATCGTGCTGGGGAATCTGCTGCTTTGATTAATATAGGTGCAGTTTACGATAGCATCTCTCAACCGCAAGAAGCTTTGAAATACTATAACCAAGCTTTACCAATTATACGGGCAGTGAGCGATCGCGCGGTGGAAGCTACTACTTTGAGTAATATCGGTTCTGTCTACCAAGATACTAATAAACCCACTGATGCTATCGACTATTGGGAGAAATCTGTCGAAATTACTTTAAAAATGCGGAGTGGTTTACAACGGGAAAATCGCAAAAAGTTTCTAGAAGCTAAAAGCGGAACTCCGATCGCCCTTACTTCCCTTCTCATCGATCAAAACCAAGCCGATCGCGCTTTCCAATGGGTCAACATCGCCACCACAGCCGATCTCGCCGACTACACCCGCTTAATTAACGCCAAAGTAGCCAACCCCCAAGCACAAAAAGCCCTTGACGAGTGGAATCAAAAAAATCAACAACTCCAATTCCTCCGCCGCCAACTCGAAGACAAATTCTCAGAAAATCTCTCCCGACAAATGCGCGAATTAGAAACAGAAGTCAACCGCAAAGCAGAAGAAATCTCCCGCCAATTCCCAGAAGTCGCCGAACTCTTTGAAACCACACCCAAAGACATCGCCCAACTGAAAGCAAGTATCGCACCAGATACCGTTGTCATTCAACCCGTCTTGCTCACAAATGTCACAAATGTCCCCAATACCATCGCCCTATTTGTCTTGACAAAAGACAGTTTAAGTGTTAAAAAGATTCCCATCGACCCCGCAGAATTCGACAAACTGCTCACCGAACACCGCGAAGAAATATCAAACTATCTCACTTCAGATTACAGAAAAACTGGCGGCAAACTATACGACATCCTCATTCGCCCTGTAGAAGACCAAATACAGGCATTATCTCCCAAACAATTGAGCATCATCGCCACAGGAAAATTGCGTTACATCCCCTTTGAAACCCTTTGGGACACGAAAACTCGCCAATTCCTAATCCAGAAATATCCCGTCAACTATCTCACTCGCATTTCTACAAGTAAAATTACAGATTCGACATTACAAGGTGGAGTCTTAGCATTAGGTAATCCCATCCCCCGTCTGCCCCAAAATCTACCAGGTACAGAAGAAGAAGTTAGAAATATCGCTCAATTATTGCCGGGAAGTTCCGCCTATATCGGCAATGCTGCCACCCTCGACCAATTCAAAACTCAAGCACCCCGCTTTCCGTTTTTGCACCTAGCAACTCACGGCTGTTTCCAACAGGGAGGCTGTCCAAAATTGGGGATGGAGGAAAATACCCTGCTATTTGCTGACAGCCAATTCAATATTCGCGAGGCGGCGTTATTAGGATTGCAAAACACCAGACTCCTCACCTTAAGCGCGTGTCAAACTGCTTTGCAAGCAAATTCTAACGGTGAAGAAATATCGGGAGTTGCCTATGTATTTGAGCGTGCGGGCGCACGAGCTGTGATGGCGACTTTGTGGATTGTTTCGGATTCAGCTACTAAAGAGTTGATGGTTGAATTTTATCAAAATATCAATAAAGGGATGAGTAAAAATGAAGCTTTGCGGCAAGCTAAATTGAGTCAAATTGGTCGCCATCCGTTTTATTGGTCGCCGTTTATTTTAATTGGCGATGCGCGGTAGTTGAAATTCGGCGGTTGAAACCCGGCGGTTGAAACCCGGCGGTTGAAACCCGGCGGTTGAAACCGCGTCTACACAAACAAAGTCCGCCTTCGCGGACTGAAGAATAAACCGGGTATTTGACGTATTTAGTCGTTCGCATGATCTGTTAATTTCTTAGTCCGCGTAGGCGGACTTCGTTTGTGTAGTAGCGGTTTCAACCGCCGAATCATCAAGGCGATAGCAAACTCTAAACTCTCCCCCACAAAGCCAATCCGCCGCCTCTTCCCCTCGCGGCAATTATCCCATCTTCTACCAGAAAATATGCAAAAAATGCCTGCTTCCCCACACTTAAACTCAAAAATTCCGCCTCCCGCCCTTCACCGCCGCGAATGTATCCTTTATATACAGTTTTTCCCAACAACTTCACCGTAATTCTGGTAAAATCAAAAGCTAAAATATTATTAGGCAAAAACTTAGTCGGCCCGGAAAGAGTC
Source organism: Microcoleus sp. (assembly GCA_042408215.1). Lineage (GTDB taxonomy): Bacteria > Cyanobacteriota > Cyanobacteriia > Cyanobacteriales > Microcoleaceae > Microcoleus. Next base: position 51,948 of record JAYFMW010000010.1, read on the forward strand.
AGTTCCATCGTACCAACTTTTACAGAATTTTCCACTCTGCCAATTTCGCTATTTTCTTCTCCTTCAGCCACAGGTTCTGCCGCATAAGCAATGGAAATTTTCGCAATCCATTGAGGGATGTAACGTCCAGCACCTAACACAATCCCCGCTTTTTTTCGAGTCTTTTTCGTGCCGGTGATAAAGCAGAGTTGCCAGTTGCCGGTTAGCTGGTTAAAGGAATAGCGAGTTTTGGTTTTTTTGGCGCTTTTCTCGGCTGCTAAGAGGGCTGCGACTACAACATCGGCAGATGGTTTAGAATTAGATTTGGCGGCTTGTTCTAGAATAGATGTGGTTTCCATATAGAATTAGATAGTTCGATCGCCCAGAGAGTACCGTGCAACCTGTAGACTTTACAACTTTAACCGCCGCTTGCAGCGAACTGCGAGCCGAATGGCTGCCAGCGCGCCTAGAACAAGTCTATCAGCGCGATCGCTTCACCGTAGCCCTGGCCCTACGCACCATGAAAGGGCGCGGCTGGATCGACGTTTCTTGGCATCCTGTGGCCGCCCGCATCTGCGTCGGCGACTCCCCACCCCGCATTCCCGATACCTTCACCTTCAGCCAGCAACTGCGCCACCAACTCAGCGGTTTAGCACTGGTTTCGATCGCCCCCATTTCCTCCTGGGAAAGAGTCATCGACTTGCAATTCGCCCAACGCCCCGGAGAACCAGCGCTCTGGCATCTCTACGCCGAAATCATCGGCAAATACAGCAACGTCATCCTCACCGCCCAAGACAATCTCGTCGTCACCTGCGCCCACCAAGTCAGCGCCAAACAGTCCAGCGTGCGGCCAATCCAAACCGGACAACCCTACGAAATGCCCCCCTCGCTGACCGATGCAGCGCCGAGTTTGAGCGAACCTCAAAACCGCTGGCAAGAAAGAATTAGCCTGGTTCCCGGTCAATTACACCGCAATCTGCTGAAGAATTACCGAGGGTTGAGTAAGGCGTTAATTTGGTCAATGATTCGATCGGCCAATTTAGACCCAGAACAATCCACCGACAGCCTCAATCCCGACGACTGGCAGCAACTATTTCACGGCTGGCAACACTGGCTGCTAGCCCTAGAAAACTCAAAATTCCAACCGAGTTTAACAGCCCAAGGCTACACCGTCATAGACTGGGCCGCACCAGAAAATAACGCTGTAGGGGTGTCCCGCCCACCCTCTAATTCTTCCCCTCTCTTCCCTTCTTCCTCTTCCCCTCTTCCGACTGCCATCGGACTGACATCCGTTAAATCCGTTACAGAATCCGTTGCCGAACTTTCTTCTTCCTTCTCTTCCGTCCAAGAATTACTCAACAGTTACTACACAGGCGAAATCAACCAGCAAGTATTTGCCCAACTGCGGCATCAACTGAGTCAAAAACTCAACAACCTGCTAGCAAAACTGCGCCTCAAAGCCAACACTTTTAAAGAACGCTTGCAGCAATCAGCCGATGCCGACTTGCACAAATCTCAAGCTGATTTATTGATGGCAAATTTGCAGCAGTGGCAGCCGGGAATGAAATTCATCGACCTTCCAGACTTTGAAACCAACGAACCGGTGACTATTCCCCTAAACCTGGAAAAAAACGCCGTTCAAAATGCCCAAGCCCTCTACAAAAAACACCAAAAACTTAAAAGAGCTCGCATTGCCGTAGAACCTTTATTAGCCGCTGTACAGGAAGAAATCAACTATTTAGAACAAGTAGAAGCCGCACTTTTGGTATTAGAAACTTACCGGAATTCGGCAGATTTGCAAACCCTCGCAGAAATCCGCGAAGAACTGATCCAGCAAAAATATCTAGTTGTACCAGATTATCGCAGTACCGACAAAAATGCTGCGATCGAATTTCACCGCTACCAAAGCCCCAGCGGCTTTGAATTATTAATCGGGCGCAACAACCGCCAAAACGACCAACTCACTTTTCGCGTAGCAGGCGACTACGACATCTGGTTTCACACCCTAGAGATTCCCGGAAGCCACGCTTTATTGCGCCTCAAACCCGGTACTGTGGCCCAAGAAGCCGATTTGCAATTTGCCGCCGACATGGCGGCCTACTACAGTCGCGCCCGCCACAGCGAACAAGTGCCGGTGGTTTATACAAAACCTCAATATGTGTATAAGCCGAAAGGTGCGAAACCTGGTATGGTTGTATACAAACAGGAGCGGATCGTCTGGGGTCGCCCGCAGCAAGCACGGGCTTAGTTTATACAAAGTTCGGGCGATCGAGATTTGCCACCTCAAAATTTAATTTTGTGTCGAATTGTAAATTTTTATTGCACAAATTAAATTGGGTTGTTAGGATACAACTTTAGAGGGATGATGTATTCCTGAGAACCCGCCGCGAGGAAACGCGCAGTTTGGGTTTGCTTACTGTGAGAACTGTGAGAACACAGTGAGAGAATTGTCAGAAAACAACGGATTTAACGATTGCAGACCAGCTTGATTTCAAGCTGGTCGTTTTTGTGGAAACCAGCGACAGCTTGGTGAATGCGGACTCTAACAAGTAGCATTAATTCGTTTGTAGTAAAGACTTTAGTCCTTAAAAAAGCCGTAGGCTGAGCCAAGGTGCGTCAGTTGTGAGATGGTTGGTTTGTGACAAAAATAATCCGCTGACGGGGCACCCTACTTCTACACTGTCACCCCTTCAAGTTTCTCATCTGTCAACTCGTACAAATCGCGCAACTTCTGCAACTTCTCCGCATCCGGCCGCCAAAAACCCCGCCCGTTAGCCTCCAACATTCGCCCCACAATATTGCGAAAAGCTTCAGGATTTGCCTCCCGCAACTTCAGCGCCATTTCCCGATCCAAAGCATAAGTATCCGCCGCTTGATTGTAAACCCAACTATCAGTAAAATCCGCCGTTCCCCCCCAACCAATTAACGCCGTCATCCGCTGCGAAATTTCATAAGCACCGCCGGAACCTTGATTCGCCATCGCCTTGGCCCACTTAGGATTCAGCAACTTAGTTCGATATTCCAAACGCAGCAAATCTTCTAAATTGCGAGGATTTGTATCCTTAGAAAAACTTTCCACAAAACTGGTATTAACCTTTTTGCCGCGCTGCTTTTCGGCGGCCTTCTTCAAACCCCCAGTATTAGCATAATACTCTTGAATATCAGTCAAACCATATTCAACAGAATCAATTTCTTGAACAATGCGATCGCACCCTTTCAACAATTGAGTCAAAACCTCCGGCCTCGCTTCCCCCTTATCCTGTCTTCCGTAACTAAAAACATTACGACTTTCCCAAGTTTTCCCCAACTCATCCCCAGAATCCCAACTACCATCAACAACCCGATCGTTAACCAAAGAACCAAAATCGCCAGCCGGATTAGAAAACAATCTTGCCGCACAATTTTTCACACCTTGTGCTTGCAAAATCAAAGCGTGTTTCCGAATAAAATTATCCGATTCCGGTTCATCAGCCGCCGCCGCCCGCACAAACAAATCATCCAGCAATTCAATAATATTCACAAAGCTATCTCGAAAAATCCCCGAAAGATTTCCCAACACATCAATCCGGGGATGACCAACATCAACTAACGGTTTTAACTCATAGCGAACAATGCGTCCCGTACCTTCTTTAAGAGGTTCAGCCCCCACCAATTCCAGCAAAATGCCGATCGACTCCCCGCGCGTTTTAATCGCATCCAAACCCCACAGCATCACCGCCACAGTCTCAGGATAACTTCCCTGTTCAGCAACGTGCTTATCAAGAATTTTCCGAGCAATTTCGCGCCCTCTTTCAAAAGCAGCAGGAGAAGGCATCCGATAAGGATCTAAAGCATGAATATTCCTGCCAGTTGGCAACACCCCAGGCCCATCCCGCAACAAATCCCCACCAGGTGCTGGCAGAATATATTCCCCATTCAAACCCCGCAAAAGATTAGTCAACTCATCGGTCGTTTGCAACAACAAATCCCTAACTAGCAACCCCTCCTCAAAAACCTCACCAAACCCCTCTTCCTCTTCCTCTCTGCGCCCTCTGCGCCTCTGCGGTTCATTTTCTTCAAAAACCAGTTCCCGCACCTGTTCCTCCGATAACCTCTCCCCAAAATAAGCCTCAAGATAAGCCCCCATTTCCTCAGAATTAGGAGGTTCACCGAGGACGTGCAAACCAGAAGAAAACAAGCGAGATTCAACCACCTGCAAATACTCGTAAAGCTTCACCAAATAGCGATTAAAAGCATCAGCACTGAACAGACACACATTTTCAAAACTAAAAGCAATCCCCAACTTGCGAGCATCATCAAACGGACAATCCGCCTCCAAACCGCTATCTAAAATCTTCTGGCAAATAGCCTCCTTCAGCAGATAATTCTTTTCAGAATCCTCCCGATATTCCGCAATCAAATCCCGCAAAGCCATCAATTCCTTATACAGCCCAGCGCGACCGTAAGGCGGCACATTGTGAGAAATTATAACACCGTAACCGCGACGTTTTGCTAACATTGATTCCGACGGATTGTTAGCGGCATAGATATAAAGATTCGGCAAACTTCCCAACAAAATATCCGACCAAGAATAGCCAGTATTTCCCAGAGGAGATCCTGGTAGCCATTCAACAGTGCCGTGCATCCCGAAGTGAACGACAGCATCAGCTTGAAAATGATTTTGCAGCCACTTATAAAAAGCAGCATATTGAGGGTGAGGAGTCAAATCGCGATCGAACATTAAGCGCATCGGATCGCCAGAAATGCCCAGCGGTGGCTGCAAACCGATCCAAATATTGCCCAATTGAATGCCGCCGATTTGGAACTCATCGCCATCAGTTTTAATCCCAGTACCAGTGAGAGACTTCCACTGTTTTTCGATGCGACTTGTGAACAGATAACCTAGCCATTTTTCGAGAGTTTTGACATTAACAGTATTAACCGCAGATGTAGTTTCATCCGCCTCTTTTACCATGCGAATCAACTCTTCACCATCAGCCGGCAAATCTCCCACAGTATAGCCTTGTGCTTTCAGTTTTTGGAGGAAATTCAAGAGCGATTTCGGTACATTAAGTAAAGCCGCCGTACCAGCCGCACCGTAACCGGGAGGAAACCCGTAGAGAATAATGGCAATTTTACGTTTAGAAGGCGGAGTTTGCCGTAGTTTCACCCAATTATTAATTCTACTTGTGAGGCGTTTCAGGCGATCGGGAACCAGATAAATATCCTCACCAACCAAACCACCGAGGGGAATCGGATCGATCGCCCCATCCAACTCAGGCAAAGCATATAATACCACACTTTGCAAACCTCCAATCCCCTGACGAGTCCAAGAATAAATATCCTGAATCAGCAAAGGTGCGGAAACAAAATAAGGTACATTTTTAGCAGCCAGAATTTTTTTAGCAACTTCCACCTGCCGCCCAGCCTCCATCGAACCAGCAGGCCCGCCAACTAGGGGAAAGCCAATAGTAGAAACAATCGCATCTACTTCCACAGCATCTTGAGAAAGAGAAAGAGTTTCAATATTACCTTGTTTGCGCCGTGCAGTTTCATCAGCAGTAGTCATCCAATCCCGCACCGCCACATGGCCTTCAACACCATTGATAAAAATCGGCAAAGGTATAATTCCAGCAGCTTCAAAATAGCGAATCAATTGAGGAATGTAAGGCTGTTTGGTGATGACGTGCTTGCGGTAAAGCAAGATTCCCACAACCGGGGATTTTCCTCCGTCCGATTTTTGACACCAATTGGTGTCAAATTTTGTGGGGAGTAGGGGGTGAGAATCTTGCTCGCCATTATTGGTTTGATGACTTTGATACCAATCCAAATACTCGCGGGGCGATGCAAAATAACCGTCATAGTCTGGATGAAGCAAACCCATATTTGGAGTTTCCACAGGCGGCGGAATTTCCCCAACCTTCAGCCCCAAATACTTTTCAGCAATTGTCCAAAACATGGACACAACATTATCCGCACCGCCCGCATTCCAGTAACCGTAAATAATCAGCCAGTTGCGTAAATCCTGCACTTTTTGCACCGGCACATATTTCAATAACTTCGGGCCAACCTTCAAAAAACTGATGTAACCAGCCAGCTTATCTTCTTCTCGCCCATTGCCGAATTTATCCAGAATAAACTTAATCGGCTTCGGCATTCCCTTGGGTCGATCGCCAATTTTAAAAGCACCGATTTGAGTAAGACTCATCAATTCCAAAGCCGACTCAAAAACGAGACGAACAGGGATGTGCTGCACCCTTTCCCGCAGCCACATTACCGCATCGTAATCAAACAACAAACTCCCAAAAAACACATCAGCATTTGCGAGGGCGGCGGCTACAGCTTCCGGTTGATCTGCGAGGGCGCGATCGCTAAAAACCAGAACTTCCAAATCCCGACAGCCAGCAACAGCCAACTGTGCAGCTTTCCGGTACAAATCAGCATTAAAAGATTCAAACCCAGCAATTAAAACAATCCGTTTCATAGCCCAACCTCGAAATACTTGCTTATTTAAATGATAGAATAACTCTGCTTTCTCTTCCTTCGCGCCCTTCGCGCCTTCGCGGTTCGTCAAATATGTCTTATTAAAGTAAGAAACGATTAAAATAATCAAACCAATCCAAACACAACTAAAACCGTGAAGCAAATTCCTCCCGCAATTATCATATTAGGTCAAAACAGCCAACCGATCGCCCAAAAAATCTCAGCAGTTCTGCCCGGTTCACTGATTTACGGTTTAGCCGATCGCACTTCCAATACAGACATCTATTTTAGCAACTTCGGCGAAACATTGCGAGAATTGTTTGCAACAGAAACCCCAATCATCGGCATTTGCGCCGCCGGAATTCTGATCCGCACCCTCGCCCCAATGCTGTCAGACAAACGAGCCGAACCGCCAGTTTTAGCAGTAGCAGAAGATGGGAGTGCCATTGTACCACTGTTAGGCGGTTTGCACGGGGTGAACGACTTGGCGAGAGAAATTGCCGTCGCCCTGGGCGTGCAGCCTGCAATTACCACAACCGGAGATATCCGCTTTCGCACCGCGCTGCTGAGTCCTCCCCAAGGCTATTATTTAGCCAATCCAGACGATGCGAAAACTTTTATTTCAAATTTGCTCGCCGGGGCGAAAGTACGCGTCGAAGGGGCAGCTAGATGGCTTTCCGAGAGCAATTTGCCGATCGCCCCCGAAGCAAAATTAACTCTACTGGTAACAGAAAAAGAAGTGTTGCCGACACCAGATTGTTTAGTTTACCATCCGAAAATTGCAGCAGTTGCACTCTCGCAGCTATCGAATATTGAGCCAGAAATAGCAGTGTCTTGCGTGCAGCAATTATTGGAAAAAACAGGTTTAGCCGTTGGATCAATTGCGGGATGTTTTGCCTTAAAAGATGAGATGGGAAATCCGGCAATTGAGGCAGTTTCAGAATATTTTCAAGTACCCGTCCGTTTTTTCAATCAATCGGAACTGATCGAATTAGACTCAATTGAATTCAGCGAAAATCAGGTAGCCCAAATCGCGCTGACAGCAGCCGGTGCAAACAGTCAATTAGTCAAGGGCGATCGCACTTTATCCCTGAATTGCGCGATCGCCCTGGCTGCGGAACCGCTGGATGCAAGTGCGATCGGAATTAGTCGCGGCAAACTGGCGATCGTCGGTACCGGGCCCGGCGCTGCTGCGTGGATGTCCCCAGAAGTTAAGGAAATTCTGAGAGAAGCCACGGATTGGGTAGGTTACAAGTTTTATCTCGACTTAGCCGGAAGCCTGCGCGAGGGACAACAGCGGCACGATTCCGACAACCGGGAAGAGATCGATCGCGCCCGTTTCGCCCTAGATTTAGCAGCAACCGGAAAATCTGTCGCCGTGATTTCGTCAGGAGATCCGGGGATTTTTGCGATGGCGGCGGCAGTGTTTGAGGCGATCGAACTCACAGCCAAACCCGAATGGGAGGGCATCGACATCCGGGTTGCACCGGGCATTTCAGCCATGCAGGCGGCCGCCGCTGCCATCGGAGCACCCCTCGGCCACGATTTTTGCGTGATTTCGCTTTCCGACATTCTCAAGCCTTGGGAGGTCATAGAACAGCGGATTTCGGCGGCGGCGATCGCAGATTTCGCGATCGCATTTTACAACCCCGTATCAACACAGCGGAAGTGGCAACTCGGAAGAGCGATCGAGATTTTATTGCAGCATCGGGAAGCTGAAACCCCCGTCATACTAGGGCGCAACCTCGGCCGGCCCGGACAATCCGTGCGCGTTTGCACCCTCGGCGAATTCCAACCGCAAGACGCAGACATGAGAACTTTAGTCATAGTCGGTTCAAGTCAGACCCGGATTGTGCCCCGCAAACACGGAGGCCTATGGGTGTACACACCACGCAAGTACAAAAAATGAGTCCCACAACATTTCTCTCTTTTCTCTTTCTCTGCGCCCTCTGCGCCCTCTGCGGTAAAAAAAAATCTTCTTCACAAAACCCGCCACCAATGAACACTAAATTACCAGAAACCATAAACTCACAATCTAATTTGTGCGTAGTTACCTCCTCGACATTCGGCGATTAAAATCGCTTCTTGTCAAACGAAGTCCGCGCAACGCGAGACCAAGAAATAAAGAGGGTATTTAAGCAAGATTTGGGATCAGACAGATGCCATCCTCACCTTAATCAATAGTTCATTGAGTGCAAAATTTGCATCAGGATTAGACGGTAAATGACTTGTACTACTTGCTTGTTCCAATAGATTAACCAGTCGATCGTACTACGAATTTTATGTAGGGTGCGCAATGCGCACTTTATGTAGGTGCGCATTGCGCACCTTACGAATTTTATTCACCTACTTTATGTAGGGTGCGCAATGCGCACCTTACGAATTTCATTCGTCTTATATTTGCTCACTCACAACTTTTAGCCGATCGCACTTCGACGCGCTTCAATCAAAAACTGATTAGCTTTATCATAATTAGGACGTTCTGGTAAGCGAGTTGATCCAAAAGCGCGATCGAACTCTCGATGCAAATCCAACCGCCACCGATTCACCTCATCCCAGGATACTTCTTGGTTGCGGATAGATAGCAATTGCGATCGATAATCATCCACTCGAACCGGCACAAAACCCTCCTTCAACACCGTAATTCCTGACAACAACAACCGAATCAAGTGCATCGCGTGCTTCGAGCGAACTTCTCCTGTATTCCTAAAGTCTTGCTCCATTTTTTTAAATTGAGACAAAACATAGCCATTGTAAGTTTGATAAACCAGTTTGGACAGAAAGATTTCCCGAATTTCCAGCAATTGTTGTGCTATGGGAGAAACAGTTTCCACCAAAGGCGTATACAAACATTCCAGCACATTTGGGTTAGCTTTTAGTGCCACAATCAAAAACTTTTGCAGTTCCCAGTAACATTCGTCATTTTCCTTGTTTTCCAACTGTTCTGGAATCCCATAAAGTGACCAATGAAGCATTGCCGGTGGCAGATAAATCCCGCGTCTGTCTGTATCAGATTCTTCGCGATCAAGACCATAAGCTCTCGAACCAACAATGCAGCGATAAATAACAGAATCATAGAGGTTGTATTCTGCTAAAAAATCTCCTCGTGACTGCAATCCTTCGCTCTGAAACTGCTTGCGGATACTGAGTTCGTGTCGCCGCAGACTAACTTCTGTTCCGTCTGGGAGTTTGACTAAATATGCGTGGGAGTTGTCCGTAGGCGATTGAACGATGACACCTACTAATCCCTGTTTCCAAGATTCGTTAGTTGCGGGGTTTTTGACCTCAATTTTGGTGACTATTTGGGTTCCTGCGGGTATGATTAAGTTGAAATTTTGGGGAATATTGGCATTGGCCATGAGGGAACCTCCGGCGGGGCACGAGTTATAATGTTAGCGTAGCATATATGTAGTACGAAAAATGGAGTTTTGGGCGATCGCTGGGAGCCCCCGCCCGTGCTACGGCTGTTTTGGTCTGGTTGAACATTGTCTAATTAATTATCAAAGAGGAAGATTAATGCGTTATGCTGTTATAATTGAAAAAGGTAAAACTAGCTACGGTGTCTATGTTCCCGATTTACCTGGATGTGTAGCTGTGGCTGAAAGTTTAGAAGATGTGAGGATTTTAATTCAAGAGGCGATCGCATTTCATCTTGAAGGACTACAAGAGGATGCTTTTCCTATTCCCGAACCTGTCTCTATTTGCGAATATGTTGAAGCTTAAGCTAAACACCAATTATATCAATTCCGGTTGTATCGGAATGATTTAACCGCAGAGGACGCAGAGGAAGCAGAGGTAGGGGAGAGAGAGATGAATGATTCCGATACCAACGGATTTGATGTTACTTTCTCTATTTGCGAATATGTTGAAGCTTAAGCTAAACACCAATTATATCTATTCCGGTTGTATCGGAATGATTTAACCGCAGAGGACGCAGAGGAAGCAGAGGTAGGGGAGAGAGATGAATGATTCCGATACCAACGGATTTGATATTACTTTCTCTATTTGCGAATATGTTGAAGCTTAAGCTAAACACCAATGTTTCTAACTGTTTTTGCAGTAACTTTTCTTGTTCTGAGTTCAGAATTATTTGGATCATAAAGCTGCCTCTATTCCTGCGATCGCCTAAATGAGTAACCTTAAAATTTTTGATGGGCAATGCAGGATTTGAACCTGCGACCCCTTCCGTGTGAAGGAAGTGCGCTACCACTGTGCTAATTGCCCGTAGATAATTAACATAACATACTAACTCCAAATTAGCAAGTAAAATTTTCCCAAAAATTCAGCCACTGGTTTCAGAGCTAGTACCTAGCTAGCGATTAAATAGACAAGGTGGTACAGTTGTAGACAAATCTACGATCTACCATTTTGTTCAAACCCTGCGCGATTCCCAAAAAACCTTGGATTGTCAGTAAAGACACTCGCTTTCGCTGGGATGTTTCGCGGAAGTTACCAGCCAAACCCACCCTGTCGGGTCATCGGTGAAATCCAGTGTTGAGGTCGAGCAATGCTTTTATCCATCAAAACAAAGTTAAAGCCGGCACAAGAGTCTATCAACAGTCATGAGCAAACACGCAGGCATAGCTAGGTTTACTTATAACTGGGGATTGGCTACTTGGAGCAACCTTTACAAAGATGGAGTAGCGCCCAACAAATACCTGCTCAAGAAATTCTTCAACAATCATGTGAAACCTGAGTTTACATGGATTAAAGAGAAAGGGATCTGCCAAAAGATAACTCAATACGCTTTTGACAATCTTGGAGACTCTTTCTCCTTATTTTTCTCAAAAAAAGGTGGATATCCCAAGTTCAAGAAAAAAGGACATCACGACTCTTTCACGATAGACGCAAGTGGCAAGCCTATTCCTGTGGGCGGTACGTCTATAAAGTTACCGACCATCGGCTGGGTAAAAACTTACGAGGGATTGCCTCATACTACCTGCAAGTCAATCACCATTTCACGTACTGCCGATAGTTGGTTTATCGCCTTTGCTTATGAACAAAATCATGAACCGACAATCAAAAGTCATGAGGTTGTAGGAGTTGATTTGGGAGTAAAAGAGTTGGCTACCCTTTCAACGGGCGTAGTATTTCCCAACCCAAAACACTACAAATCGCATCTGGCAAAACTCAAGAGATTATCAAGAGTTCTGGCGAGAAAAGTGAAAGGCTCTAATAATAGACATAAAGCTAAAGTCCAGCTAGGGAAACATCATGCAAAAATAGCAAACCTCAGAAAAAACACTCTGCATCAAATCACTACTTACTTATGCAAAAACCACGCAACGATAGTAGTAGAAGATTTGAAGGTCAGTGGGATGCTAAAGAATCACAAACTAGCGCAAGTAATAGCTGACTGTGGATTCCATGAATTCAAACGTCAGTTAGAATACAAAGCTAAAAAGTTTGGTTGTGAAATAATTGTTGCCGACCGTTGGTTTCCGTCAACCAAAACCTGTTCAAGTTGTGGACATATCCAAGATATGCCACTAAAAGAAAGGACTTACAACTGTGGAAGTTGCGGTCATTCGATAGACAGAGATTTGAACGCAGCAATTAATTTATCGCGGTTGGCTAAACCGTGAAAGCTTGCCGAGGGATAGCCGCTCCCATGCTCCCGATGAAGCAAGAAGCAAGTGTCTAGACTTGTCTAGTATTTGTATAGCAGTTAAACTCGACACAATGCCAAGAATACAGGCATTTGTCGAGCCTAGCATCAATCAACCACCCACCAGCCCGCCGCTGGGCCCACAAACCGCACTACAATCCACCAACCAACCAAAAGGCTAATCCCGATCCAGCTTCCGCGACTTGTCCACTTCACAAAATCTGCGCTTTGGGTTTTCGTGATCGGGAGCCAGGGATAGATACGTTCTTCTTCACCATACTTATCTCCGATCGCCTCTTTGCGACGCTTAGATTCGCCCATAATCTTTGTCTACTAAATTTGATTTCAACTGGAATACTTAACCAAATTATACGCTAATGGGTATGTTCAAGCCTGCGTCAACCAAGTTGTATCGAGATAATCAATCCTCGCAAAGGGACTTAAAGCCGCTAAAACTTGCTGTCCATAACTGCGGTGAATCACCCGCGTGTCAAAAATCGCCACAACCCCCTGCCTTTCTCGCACAGGCGCGATCGCCCTTTGCAACTCATTCAACGCCGCCGGCAGCAAATACAACCGAAACCAATCCTTACGCCGTTCCTTATAATAAGCCACCCGCGCCGTCACCAAAGGATTTTCTAAAGAAGGTAGCGGCAAAGTTGCGATCGCCAGCAAATGAGGCGCCCTCAATTCCCCCTGATGTTCGCGCCAAAACTCCCACCCAGTCACCAAAATCCCATTCTCCCCCACATCTGTGGTTTCTACCCGCACCCGAGAACCGAACTCAGAAGCCAAAATCGCCGCCAGCCTCGCCTTCAGCGGTACATCTCCCACAATCAGCACCGTTAACCCCGCAACCGACGCACTCATGCACAGCAAAGTCCGAATTTCCTGAATTAACACCCCCTGAAATTCCGGCGTATTCGGCAACGGCAGCCCCGAAGGAATGTAAAGTTGAATTAATTCGCTTTGTCGATCGGGCGAAAACTTAACGGTAGTCAATTCTGGAAGTCCCAGCATTTCCCGGAAAATCGGCGCCTTCGGTTCCAAATCCACCGCCCCGCCAATCAACACCACAGCCCGATCGTCCCAAATTTTGCTCAAAACCTCCGCCACCTGCACCGGCGCGCAGTACAGTGAAAATGACCCAGCAGATCGATTAATTTGAGCCCATCTGAGTTGTCCGTTGGTTTCCCACCGATGCCAAAAATTGCTCCAAGCCGCAGGAATTAGCTCGATCGAACTTTGAGCAATCTTTTCAAACAGCCCCAGCAAAATATTTTGCTCTGCGGTTTCCAACAAATAGCACTCATCCGGCTTGGCTGGATGCTGAAAGAAAGCCCGCGTTAGCAGTACCCGCCCTTGGAGGATTGCATCGGCTTGGCTGGGCGCAGCCAGCATCAATTCATTCCAGTCTCCCGGATGCAAACACGCCGTCAATTGCTCCCGCGTCCAAACTTCCAAGTCATCCACACCATCAATAATTGTCGGAATCTTCCTGTGAAATTGCGAATCAATCGCCAAGCGCGACGCCAGCCAAGGTTGTGGCTCTGCTAGCATTAGTCCTTGGAAATCGGTATTTTGGTCATAAGTCGCGATCCTCTTCGAGGGCTTCGCTAACGGCCCTTCTGTTTGCAGCCACTCTTGCAATCGAGGGATTTCCACAGCTCTCAAATGCTCAATCACCGGAGTCGGCGCCACTAAAATCGCAGGCTCCGGCCACATTAAAATCGGCATCAAATAGCTGACTCGATAGCGCTGTCGGTAAACTCCTGCGGGGAGCCCTGTTTGAATCAGAGCGCTGCGCCCCAAACGCAAAGCCCGCGCCACGAGACGCGCCATTGTCAAATGATGTGGCCAGTGCGGCTCCGAGTGCGATCGCAGGAAACGGAGCAGCGAGTTGTGGACTTCTACCTCAATCAATCTATTTTACCGAAAATCTGGGTTTAAAGCCCCGTCCTAAAAGGACGGCTTTTATCTAAGACTTTGCTTGATAAAAAGTGCTTAGGTGTGATATAATCATAGCTGGTAAAAGTATAGTCATTTATTACAGTGCCGTGGGAGGCATGAAGTCCCTCCCCTTTCGCTTTCACTTCGAGCGGATTAACCCGCCTCGGCTGAACTACGCAGCTCTCTATCAAGAGTGCTAAACGCATTTGGGATTGCTTTTCTCAAAATATTGTAAGACCCGTTAACATCGGCGTTAATCAATCGACCCTTCTGACTATATGATACTACCATTGTCTATTGATGCTTACAATCTTAATGAAGTTTTACAATACCATGATAGTTAGAGAAGCTCAGCTAAAAAACGGAACAAAGGAGCAATACTCAGCCCTTGATGAAGCCATCAGGACATCGCAGTTTATTAGAAACAAAGCTGTCAGATTTTGGATGGACAACAAAGGTGTTAATAAGGCTTTCTTGTACGCACTATGCAAAGATATTGCTTTGCTAAAAAGCTAAATTCAGCAGCCAGACAAGCCAGTGCGGAACCTGCTTGGGCTTCTATCTCTAGCTTCTATACACGCTGTAAAAAAGGCGAAAAAAAGAAGGGTTATCCCAAATTCAAAAAGCATTGTCGCTCTGTAGAGTACCAGGTGTCAGGCTGGAAACTGTCATTCGACTGCATTAGCATTAACTTCACCGATGGTTTTGAAATTGGAACTTTGTCTCTATTCTGCAACAAAGAAACGCCGGAAGACCTTCAGAGACTCAAAATCAACCCTGTGCGAGTGGTACACAGAGCAGACGGGTATTATGCTCAATTCTGCTTGGATGCCGATCGTAAAGAAGAAGGGGAATATACAGGCCATGTTGTTGGCTTGGATCTGGGGTTGAAATACTTCATCAAAGACCAAAATGAAAACGTTGAGATTAGCCCTGTTTAAGATTGCCCCTGTGAGATTGGTACTGCTGAGTCTAGCCACGTTCAGGTTAGCTTCTGTGAGGTCAGAGTCGCTCAAGTTAGCGCCACTGATGTTGGTGACACAGAAGCTAGCTCCTTTCAACATTGATTAGCTTCATTGAGGTTGATACCTGTAAAATCTCTGTCGCCTTCTGTGTATCTTTTAACGAGTTCAAATCGTTTGATAAGTTCTTCAGCTTCCATTGTTTTTACCTGAATCAAAAATAAATTTTCTCAATTTACAGTAGCCAAACTCGATTTTTTATCCAATAATTTTCTAATATAGCGGTCTTCAACCGCAGGAGGTACAAGCCGATCGATGCCCTATGCCCTATGCCCTATGCCCAATCCCCAAGCGTACCTCATTGAACAGAGAAGGGCTATATTTAATCACCGATTTGATAAAAATTTTTGACAAACTCAACCACCGTATTGAGTGGGGGGGTTGTGAATCTTTGGGCTTTAATTGCAGGATTAATCGAGGTTTTAGTGACTCCAGGCAAATTTATTAAATGTCTGCCAAAGTCTGGGTGGTAGTGAACCATCAAAGTTTCGGCGGTGGAATTGGACAGTATAGTTTGGGTCGGCGACTGGAAAAAACTCGAAACCGCTTCATTATCGAGGGGGATGGGCTGAATTTTGATCTCTCCTATTTTTCTAATTGTTTGGGTCAAAGCCACGCTCAATTGCACTACCAAATTTGAAAATCTGACCCCAAGGTTATTGCCAGTTTGCGGTTGAATCATCCTCAGTAGAGTAATGAGATTTTTCTGAGTAAATGTCGCGTCACTAAAGGGAATAATGGCAACGAAAGCTGTGGGAAATAGTTGATCGTCCTGCTCTATTCTAAACGATATGATTGTGCGCCTGGAATTAACTTCGATACTGGGAGGATGGCTCAAGCCTGGGTATTGACGGGCAATTTGGCGGTAGGTAGCAGCGAGGACAAAGTTAGCGTCGGGGTCGAGGGGTCGATCGACAATAATTTGCACCGTAGGCGGCGTAGCATTAAAATACTTTTGAGCTGCTTCGGCACTGAACCGCTGAATCAGGCTGCGATCGCCATTCGAGCTCAGATCCACCCAGTCGCAGGTGACATCATCTGCTTTCAAACCAAACCTCGATACAGCGTAAATTTTTGCCCCTGTCAGGGCAGCCCCCGTCAAGTCTGCACCCACCCAATCGGCGTGAATCAAATTCGCTTGAGTCAAATCCGCGTGTACCAGAGTAGCGTTCAACAGGTTGGCATTGCTCAAATTTGCCCCGTACAAGTTAGCCCCGCTCAATCTCGCCTCATCGAGGTCAGCGCCGGTCAAATTCGCCCCGCTGAGGTCAGCCCACCGGAGATTAGCACCTCGTAAGTCAGCGCCGCTGAGGTTAGCTTGAGACAGATTAGCTTGTCTGAGTTCAGCATTACAGAGATTCACTCCCCGGAGATCCGCGCGGCTCAAGTCGGCCCTGTGCAAGTTGGCCCGTTCCAAATTGGCCGCGGTGAGGCAAGCACCTCTGAGGTGAGCCCCACTGAAGTCAGTTTGCTCTAGATTGGCTTCTCTGAGAGTTGCCTCTCTCAAATCTGCTTCGCTGAGGTTTGCTCCGCTGAGGTTAGCACCGCTGAGGTCGGCTCGAATCAGTTCAGCTCTGATCAATGTAGCGTCAACGAGTTGGGCCTCGCGGAGGTCGGATCGAATCAAGTTAGCGACGTTGAGGATAGCGCCGCTGAGGTTAGCTTTGTGGAGATTGGCACCGCTGAGTCTAGCAACATTGAGTTTGGCTTTTCTCATGTTTGCACCACTGAGATTGGTGCCGCTCATGTTGGTGAGGCTCAAGATTGCCTCGCTGAAATTAGCCCCGCTGAGATCGATTCTACTAAGATTGGCCTCGCAAAGGAGGATGGCATTAAAATTTCTTTCTCCTGCTGCATATTTGGCTCGGAGTTCTTCGGCATCCATACTGTTCAATCCCACTGATTTTTTAGTTATAACAAAGCTTTAGAATAAGCAATTTTTGCAACTTGACGCAATATGCTTAGACATCTATATTGTGGAAGCCTTTGATAAAATCTAAAACGTTACTGAGGGTAGTCTCAGCTAATTTGGTGCTTTCGACTAACTTGGCTGCGGTCGTGTTGTTCGGGTCGTATTTTTTAATCAGGCGCTTGCCGAAGGCTGGGTGGTGATATACACTTAGTTTTTGACCACGGGAATTAATTAGTACCATCTGTGTAGGAATCTGAAAGAAGTTGATGCTTTCCCCGATTTTGGGAAAAGAATTCGATATTTTGATTTGGTCTACTTTGCTGATAGCTTGGTTAAGAGATTTGCTGCACTGTTGAACGTGTTTGGATTCTTTGACGTTGAGATTGCCTGCGTCGTGGGATTGCATCATTTTCATCAAGGCGATCAGATTTTTTTGAGTGGTTGCCGCGTCGTTAAAGGGAATTATGGAGACGTAAGCGGTGGCGAATAATTTATCATCGCTGTCCATTTGAAAGGCTAGTACGGTGCGCCGAGAACTAACTTCGATCGTGGGAGGCTGACTTAAACTGGGGTATTGTTGGGTAATTTGGTAATAAGTTGCAGCTAGTGCAAAATGAGCGCCTTGGTCTAGGGGTGCGTCAATCACAATCCGAACTGTGGGCAAGGACGAGTGAAAAAATTCTTGCGTTCCTCCAGAATTTAACCAGTAAATTTGGCTGTGGTCGCCGTTGGGACTGAGATCAACCCACTTGCAGGTCATGCCTTCGGTTTTGATGCCGAGCCGCGAAACTGCGTGGAGTTTGGCTCCGGTTAAGGTGGCTCCGGTTAAGTCGGCTCCAATCCAGTCGGCGTGGATCAGATAGGCATTGGTGAGGTCGGCGTGAACTAAACTGGCATTCAGCAAGTTAGCGTGGCAGAGGTCGGCTCGGCTGAGGTCTGCGCCGCTCAATTTGGCTTCGCTCAGGTCTGCCCAGCGGAGGTTGCAGCCGCTGAGGATAGCCCAGCGCAGGTTGACACCGCTGAGGTCGGCTCCGCTGAGGATGGCTTGAGTGAGGTTGGCTTGTCGGAGTTCTGTGCCTCGGAGGTCTGCGCCGCTCAGGTCGGCTCTGCTCAGGTCGGCTCCTTGTAAGTTGGCTTGTTCGAGGTTGGCTTCGGTCAAGTACGCGCCGCTGAGGTTGGCTCCTCGAAGGTTGGCTTGGCTGAGGTTGGCACCTCGGAGGGTGGCTTCGGTGAGGGTGGCGCCGCTGAGGTTTGCACCAATGAGGTTTGCACTGCTGAGTTCTGCTCGAATTAACTCGGCTCTGATCAGTTTAGCTCCTGTGAGTATGGCTTTTTTGAGGTCAACTCGCACTAGGTATGCGACGTTGAGATCCGCGTCGGTGAGGTTGGCGCCACCGAGATGGGCTCCGCTGAGTCTGGCGATGTTGAGTTTTGCACCGATCAGGTTGGTTTGGCTGAGGTTGGCACCGCTCAGGTTTGCTACACTTAGATTCGCACCCTTGAGGTTGGCTCCACTCAAGTTGACACCGCTGAGGTTTGCCTCAGTCAGGTTGATTCCGGCAAAGTTTCTCTCTCCGCTGGCATATTTTTTCAGGAGTTCCTCGACTGTCATGGGGGCGGCACCCTATCAAATATCCCCATTTTATGATTATGAATATCGGTATTGTAGGACTTGGTTTAATTGGCGGCTCGATCGGGCTGGATTTGCGATCGCGCGGGTTGTATGTTTTTGGGGTTTCGAGCCGGGAGCAAACTTGCCACAGGGCGGTGGATCGGGGTGTTGCCGATCGAGCCAGTGTGCATCTGTCTGACATGGCCTCCGCCGATGTGGTTTTTATCTGCACGCCCCTGGGGTCGATCGAGTCGATCGCCCGACAGTTGGTTCCCCATCTTTCCCCCGCTACCATTGTAACGGATGTCGGTTCTGTAAAATCACCCATAGTGCAGGCTGTGTCTTCTCTATGGCCTCAGTTTGTGGGGGGACACCCGATGGCGGGTACTGCTGAGAGCGGGATTGAGGCGGCGGTGCGGGATTTGTTTGTGGGCCGGCCCTATGTACTGACTCCGACTGCTGAGACACCAGCGGCTGCGGTGGAGGGGGTTGAGGAAATTGCGCGGTTGCTGGGTTCTCATGTTTATCGGTGCGGCCCAGAAGAGCACGATCGGGCTGTGGCTGGGATTTCTCATTTGCCGCTGTTTGCGAGTGCGACGCTGGTTGCGGCCTGCGATCGAGAGGGCGATCGGCATATTGTTAATTTAGCGCAACATTTGGCGAGTTCTGGTTTTCGGGACACGAGTCGGGTTGGGGGTGGCAACCCTGAGTTGGGAGTGATGGTGGCGAGGTACAATCGGGTGGAATTATTGCGATCGCTCTCTATTTACCGCGACTGTCTCGACGAATTCATCAGCGATATCGAAGCCCAAGATTGGCCAGCTTTGGAACAAAAGCTGAAGCTGACTCAAGCAGCGAGAAAGAATTATGAGTTAGGTCATTAAAACATGACGCTGGGATCACAAATTCTTTGACGCACTATATATATGGGTAAGGTGCGTCCATAAGCACCCTACAGACGGGATTTTTTGGCGTTATTCCTCGAAAAATTAAACGTTAACAAATAAAAAAATTGGTAAAAAATTACTTGTCAATAGCCCAATCTAGATTATGATCGTGAACGTCTATATATTGGCTTTCAATGTACACTTATTCTCGACTTAAGCGAGTTTTACTGGGTGAATCTTTGCCCACCAGTGCATCTATTCACGAACGATTGAGCAACGCTACTGGACTAGCTGTTCTTGCTTCCGATGCACTTTCGTCTGTTGCCTACGCTACTCAAGAAACTCTGCTTGTGCTATTACTAGCGGGGAGTAGTAGTTTGAGCTTATCGCTGCCTATTTCGGGGATTATTATTTTACTGTTGGCGATAGTTGCACTTTCTTACCGACAGACGATTAAAGCTTACCCAAACGGCGGTGGCGCTTACATTGTAGCGCGAGAAAACTTGGGTATTTATCCAGGTTTGATCGCAGCAGCTTCGCTGATGATTGACTACATTTTAACTGTAACTGTCAGTATTTCGGCTGGGGTGGCGGCCTTGACTTCGGCAGTTCCCGGACTGCAATTCTACACAGTTGAACTGTGCTTAGTTTTTATTGTCCTCATCATGTTTGCCAATCTCAGGGGATTGCGGGAATCTGGCAATATATTTATGGTTCCTACCTATGCGTTTATCCTGGGCATTTTTATCTTGATTGGCACTGGTTTGTACCAACAAGCAACAGGTCACGTTTTGCCGACATTAGAAAATATTCCAGGTAAGGAACCTTTGGGATTATTTCTGATCGCGCGCGCATTTGCGGCGGGCTGTACGGCCCTGACTGGAGTTGAAGCCATCTCAGACGGGGTGTTAGCTTTTAAGCCTCCTGAATGGAAAAATGCGCGGCTGACTTTGACCTATTTGGGGGTAATTCTGGGAGTGATGTTTTTGGGAATTAGTTACTTGGCTCATATTTATCAAGTGATTCCTAAAGAACATGAAACAGTCCTTTCTGTGTTAGGAAAAGATATTTTTGGTGTCGGCATATTTTACTACTATTTGCAGGCTGCAACTCTGTTGATTTTGCTGTTGGCGGCGAATACCAGTTATGCGGATTTTCCGCGACTTTGTTATTTTTTGGCGCGAGACGGGTTTTTGCCGAGACAGTTGTCACTTTTGGGCGATCGCCTGGTTTATTCTAATGGAATTACTCTGCTCAGTCTCTGCGCTGCATTTTTAGCGATCATCTTCCGAGGCGACACTACTGCGGTGATTCCGCTCTATGCGGTTGGGGTTTTTACTTCTTTTACTTTATCCCAATCGGGCATGGTAATTCACTGGCTGAAAGAGCGGGGTAAAGGTTGGCTGCCCAGTGCTTTGATGAACGGTATTGGTGCAGTAGCAACGCTGCTAGTTTTGATGGTAATTGTCGCCACAAAATTCCTTTTGGGGGCTTGGGTTGTGGTAGTAACTATTCCGATCGTAGTCAGTTTATTTTTAGGGATTCGGCGGCATTATCGGTATGTAGCGGCTCGCTTGAGCATTCAGGGAATAGAACCGAAGTTTTATCCTCCAAGACCTAAAGTTAAGGTAGCAAAAAATCCGGCAGTGGTGTTAGTTGGGCAGTTGCATCGGGGAACTTTGGATGCTCTTGATTATGCTCGTTTAATTGCTGATGAAGTTGTGGCAGTTCACGTTGATATTGGTTTGACAGATAGAGCAAAATTACAAGCGTCTTGGCAAGATTTGCAGTCTGATATTCCTTTGGAAATTTTAGAATCTCCTTACCGTTCTGTTGGCGAGGCTTTGACTCACTTTTTGACTTTGTTTGAAGAGCAGCGTCCGGGGGTGTTTTTAACGCTGATTATTCCGGCTTTTGTGACGCGAAATTGGTGGGAGGGATTGCTGCACAATCAAACTGCTTTCTTTTTGAAAGCGGCTTTGCGGGCTAAGAGAGGTCTGGTGATGACAACGGTGAGGTATTTTCTGTAATGGGGAATGGGGAATGGGGAATGGGGAATGGGGAATGGGGAATGGGGAATGGGCAATTACCTAGTTGAAGGGCATTCTTTCTGACATCTGTTACAAAATCTGTTGCCGAAGTTCCTTTTTCCTACTGCTATAGTTGACATATCAAAAATGATGTGTCAGGATTGTAGTAATTAGACAAGTTGCCTTTCAACTTATCTTGAAAAAGATGGCGGCTGCTGAACCAAAGTCTTTTACTACCTACAACATCTCTTCAATTTGTGGGGGTTGCATAGCAACCAGCAACCGACTATTTATGCAAAAGCAAAAAAACTTGAACTAGCTTTTGCGAGCTTTTGATCGGCCTGGTCTTGATGTTAGTTACGATCGCAATTTCTACTCCATTTCTCTGAAGAGTTCTCTGAAAGAACACTGGCAAGATGCCAGTGCCACAAAAGAGCTCAATAGTTCCCTGAAAGAACACTGGCAAGATGTCAGTGCAACAACTGCAGAAGTTTTGCTCCCAGAGGGTTTTTCGGTGGAAGCAAAGGGGTTTAACTAGCGTAGATTGCATTACCTTACGGGAGGAGTACAGAAGAGAAGAAGCACCGGCATCTGCTCAGCCTATTCAACCAGTAATTGAAGCTCAAGTAGAGGCGCAAATGGTTGATGTAGTCGCTAAAATCAAGCCTGTGTTAACCTTTAAAGCCTAAGCAGGCGCTATTTGTCGGTGCTGGTTGGAGCAAAAATCCCGCCTGGGGTTGCCAACCCCGGGCTAACAGCTAAATTCCTCTTAAGAGGACTGTAAATCTCATACATCAAAAACTAAAATTGAAATTATTAGTCGGTTGTAACTGAGATTTTGCACCGTCAAAAACCTGTAGGGGCGGGTTCACCAATAGCTTTAAAGGATACCCAAAGACTAAAAAACCCGCCCCCACCAACGAAGCGAGTACCAGTTGCAATAACCGCTCTTAGGTTTCAACCCCTGTCTCAAGGGCGAAAGTCCTCGCTATAATGATTAAAAACCTTTTCATCTCAACTTTTTAGTCGGTTAACACTGACATCTTGTACCAATATCAATAAGGGGCTGTTTTGTGGGTGGGGCGGGTTTATTTAACCTGTTTGCAGCGTTTAAGGCTATTGGTGAACCCGCCCCTACAAATTCTTGAGAATGGTGCAACATCTCAGTTAAAACTGACTTTCGCTGTGAGAGGGGGGTTTTAACCCTCGACGGGTTAAAGAGAATGGTGCAAGATATAACAGAAGGAAGTTCGGCAACGGATTTTGTAACGGATTTAACGGATGTAACGGAGGTCAATTCGGCAACGGATTTTCTAACGGATTTAACGGATGTAACGGAGGTCAGTAATCCTGAATCAGGAATCAGGAATCAGGCAAATGCAATAATAGCAATGGTTTCACTGTCAACCGTCAACCGTCAACTGTCAACTGTCAACTGTCAACTGTCAACCATTCCGGTGTCACCGGAATTGATATTACCCCAATCCTCAATTGTTACCAAATTCCCCTAAATCTACCCATCCTTTGCAGCGGCTGCTGAAATACGGGCGCCGCTATCGGCTTCAAACTTGGCTAGCAACTATCTGTTCATTTCTGAATAAACTCTTCGACTTAGCCCCGCCGGCATTAATCGGTATTGCCGTTGATGTGGTGGTGAAACATCAAGATTCGATGCTCGCTCAGTGGGGCATAAAAGATGTTTTTTGGCAACTGGCAATTATTACTATTTTGAGCGCGGTCGTTTGGGCTTTGGAATCTATTTTTGAATATGCCTATGATTATTTGTGGCGCAATTTGGCTCAGAATATTCAGCATGATTTGCGCCTGGAAGCTTACAGCCATTTGCAAGAATTAGAATTAGCTTATTTTGAAGAACGCAGCACGGGTGGTTTGATATCTATTCTGAATGATGATATCAATCAATTGGAGCGTTTTTTGGACGGCGGCGCTAATGATGTAATTCAGGTAATTACAACGGTAATTATTATTGGTGCTGCTTTTTTTGCAGCATCTCCTGCTGTTGCTGTGCTGTCAATGCTGCCGATACCGTTTATTGTTTGGGGCTCCATCGCTTTTCAAAATCGCCTCGCTCCTCTCTATGGGGATGTGCGGGAAAAAGTGAGTTTTTTGAACGGTCAACTGTTGAATAATTTGAGCGGAATTACTACTATTAAAAGTTTTACTTCCGAAGATTATGAAACTCAGCGTATCGCAACTCAAAGCGAAGCTTATCGCCAAAGTAACCGACGGGCGATCGTACTTTCTGCTGCTTTTATTCCGTTGATTCGGATTCTGATTTTCTTGGGTTTTATTGCTACGCTATTTCTGGGGGGTTTGGAAGTTGTGGCGGGCCGATTGTCTGTGGGAACTTACAGCGTTTTGGTGTTTTTGACGCAGCGGTTGCTGTGGCCGCTGACTCGACTGGGGGACACTCTGGATCAGTATCAGCGGGCGATGGCTTCTACTAATCGGGTGATGAGTTTGCTGGATACTCCGATCGCAATTCGGACTGGAGATCTTCGGTTGCCCATCAGTTCGATTAAGGGGGCGCTGGAATTTAAAAATGTGACTTTTTCTTACAATCAAAGAAGACCAATTTTGCAGTATTTCTCGCTGACTCTGGCGGCGGGAAAAACTACGGCGATAGTTGGCCCTACTGGTTCGGGAAAAAGTACGTTAGTTAAGTTAATTTTGCGGCTTTATGAGGTACAATATGGAAAAATCACTCTGGATGGCATAGAATTAACTAAACTGAATTTAAAAGATTTGCGTCGGGCGATCGGATTGGTGAGTCAGGATGTGTTTTTGTTTCATGGTACGGTGGCACAAAATATTGCTTATGGCAGTTTTGATGCAACTAATTCAGAGATAATAGATGCTGCGAAAATTGCGGAAGCACACGAATTTATCGCGCAATTACCGGAGGGTTATGAGACAATTGTGGGGGAACGCGGTCAAAAATTGTCGGGGGGACAACGCCAGCGGATTGCAATTGCTAGGGCTGTTTTGAAGAATCCGCCGATTTTGATTCTGGATGAAGCTACTTCAGCGGTGGATAATGAGACTGAGGCGGCTATTCAGCGATCGCTCGAACGAATTACTAAGAATCGTACTACAATTGCGATCGCCCACCGTCTTTCCACTGTCCGCAATGCTGACTGCATTTTTGTCATGGAAGATGGGCGAGTGGTAGAATCGGGACAGCACGAACAACTGCTCGAACATGACGGAGTTTATTCGTCGCTCTGGCGGGTGCAATCTGGTATAAAATAGAAACGTAGCGCTTTTGGGGAATTGGGCATTGGGAATTGGGCATTGGGAATTGGGCATTGGGAATTGGGAATTAGTAATTAGTTATTAGTTATTCACACCAACCAATCACAAATAACCAATCACAAATAACCAATAACCAATAACCAATAACTACTGACTACGAACTGCAAACTGCAAAATATTAGTTTCTACAAGCAAGAAGAGAAAATGTTTCTATTTGAACCCCCTGAGTCAGAAAAAAAAGATGAAAATAACTGGCGTCGCAAGTTAGATAAATTTGTGAAAGCTAATCAACAAGAATTGGCTGCTTTGGCTTGGGGGCTCTTTCTGGAAAGGGGAGAAGAAAGTGAGGATATTTTGGGCATTGATATTGCCGGAACAGCGCGTTTTGTGTATTGTAAAAAAGAGGCTGTAGAGGAATTAAACCGTAAAGTTAAAAGTCATATTCAGGAAATTTTAGGTGTGTTGAACGCTCACAAACCTGAGAAAGAAGTGGCGATTGTGGCGATCGGCGAAGGTCAAATTAAGTTGATTCTATTTGAACCTAAACCTGAACCTCCTATTTGTTTTGAGGAAGCAGCAACAGATGTGGATACTTTGTTGGCTAGGCTGGAAAAGCAAATGGCAGAATATATGAAAGCATAAGTTCCTCGGCGTAGGCTTCAAAACCAAAGAAACCGGGTTTTTTACCGAATCTGCGATGCTCTAACGCATATTTTCGTAAAAAAACCCGGTTTCTGACCACCCGTGCATAAGTCCTATACATCAGAATAACCAGCAATCAAAATAACCGGCGGGCGGCGAATCGTCATGCAAAATTTGAGCTTTGTCTAAATTAGGTATAGCTTGCGCCAATTCTGTACCTACTTTTACTTCCTGCGATCTGTCTGTTAATGGAAATGAAAATTGATGGCTATCTTGCAAATATTTGGCTCTGGAAATAATCTCGTATTTATCTAAAATAGCGCTGTTGCTACCAATCAAAACGCTGTTAATTTCCTTCCAAGGGCATACACATACCTGGGAAAATACACTTTGAAAAGTTTTGACTTTTTCAGCATAAAAGTCATCTCTTTGCAGCAGGTTTACTAGGACAACTCCCTCGCTTGATAAGTGTTTTTCGCAGAGTTGATAAAATTCTTTGGTGGCTAGCCGGTGGGGAAAGTAGCCGTTGCCAAAAAATACGTCGGTCAGAATGATATCATACTGAATATCTCGGTTTTGCTGTTCGAGATACTCTCTGCCGTCTTGAATTGCTACCGTGAGTCGTGAATCTAATTTTACCCCAAAAAACTGTGTGGCTGCTGCGATCGCGATCGGATCGATATCCGCACAGTCGATCGCACTTTCGGGCAAATAGTGGTGCAAAACTAAGGGAATTCTGCCTCCGCCAAAACCAGCAATGTAGATTCTTTTAGGTTGGTTTTGCCACACTAAACCTAACATCATCGCTTGAGTATACTCAGACACTAGATGTAAAGGATTGTTGAAATTAAAAACAGATTGCAATAAATCTGTATGCAAATTGACCTTTTCTACTAAAGATAGCTTAATTTGCGATCGCTCTTTTCTAACTACAACATAGTGTACTCCCGAATCTTGGCAAAAAATGATTCCGTCTGGCTGTTGTTGCAGCCAAGCAAGCCGCTGCCCAATTGCGGCTAAATTGATAGTTTGCCAATTTTTTTTGTGCTCAATCATCTGATTTTCAATGTGATTTGAAATTTATCCTCTTCCAAGCATAGCCTGGAAGAAAAACTAGAGAAATTAAGCCGATCGCACTTGCTTGTATGCCACCAATTCCAAACCCGAAATCGCAAATTCCACTCTTTGCCAATCTTCCTTTTTACCCTCAAACTTTTCAAACGCCGCTGAGGTGAGCAAAATCTCTCCCCCTTCCGCCAAATCCTCTCCCAGCTTCGATGCCAGATTGAATTCCGAGCCGTACATATCCTCTCCTTCCAGCATCAAAACCTCACCGTAACCTATGCCAATGCAGAGGTAAATATCCATCTCAGGTGGCAAAGTAGTGTTGACAGCCCCCGTGTGCTTCAGAGAGTTAATCGCAGCTTTCACAGCCGATTTCACATCAGGAAACACTGCAAAAATATTGTCAGCTTCCTCCTTAACTACAGTGCCGCCGTATTCAGCAATTACAGGTTTGACAATGGCGTGCATCCGATGAATCATTGCCAGAAAATGAATAATTCCGTAACGCACAGTTGTCCGAGAAAATCCAGACATATCCATCACCAAAATCGCGTGAGTTTGGCGGAAATTTGCATTGATTTCGGCATCAATTTCTGCCATTTTTTCGGGACGTTCGTTTCTTTCTTGCAGCAACTTTTCCAGGTAAGCACGGTTGTTTGTTTTCATTTTCTAAGAATACTAAATCTGGGTAATTTTTCGAGACTTTATCCAGCGCTTCCACACCGTCAGATGCCTGAATTACATTCAATCCGCTGCACCTCAACTGATGTGAAATGCACTCCCGCTGGCTGCGGGAATCTTCTACAACTCAAACTGTGCTCATCACTCCCCGCCTGGTTTCTGAGGTAAACTTGTCTGCGGCTGCGATTCGCCCTTGCTTAAATTATTTTACCCGCATTGGAAGAGTTTGTGCTCGTGGGCGATCGGGATTTCCTGACATTGAAACAAATCTTAAAATTCTGGAATTGCGATCGACCTGCGAAATACATTATTCTTAAAATAAACAAGTTCCTGTAAACACGGTCAAAATAGCAGCTATACTTGCAATTTTTGCAACTAACTGTGCCGGAGATGTTTTCTTAATAAATCCCCCCCAAATCGATATAATTGCAAACACACAAATACCATTCAAGGCGTCAGCCCAAGAAATCCTCAAGTAGGGATGGTCTACATTTAGATAAATCGTAGATAGATTGAATTTAACGATCCAATTCCAGAGAATTGAGGCGACAGCCGTAGTAACAGCCGTAGCTATTTGAGAATTTAGAGCAAGTTTTATTTTGATTATTTTCAGTATCCCCAGAGTAATCAGTCCATTCAAAACTGACCACATAAAAATATATGGATTCAGATAAAAAATAGGAGTGGTAAAAACATTAATTAGAGCATTCATTACTTGCGATTTTCACGCTATTTTATTTACTATCTTAACATGAGTCGATCGCACTTCTTAACTACAATAACCCATTCACCAGAAGGCGACGACCGTGGGAGCAGATAAACAGTCGATCGCACCCGCCGGCAAAATTCAATGTATAATATGAACGAAGTAAACCGCTATGAGTGAATCATGTCCGCAAACACCGCGCTACCCCCAGCCCTAGCCAAAATCGTCCAGCGCTTTCAGCGACACTCCGACCCGAAACAGCGCTACGAACAACTGCTGTGGTATGCTAAGCGACTCCCAGCATTTCCCGAAAGCGACAAACAGCCTGAAAACAAAGTTTCTGGCTGCGTATCGCAGGTTTATATTACTGCAAATTTAGCAGACGGAAAAGTTTTGTTTCAAGGCGATTCAGACGCTCAATTAGTCAAAGGATTAGTTGGCTTACTCGTGGAAGGTTTGAGCGGATTAACGCCTGCTGAAATTGTTAGCGTTACCCCAGATTTTATTCAAGATACGGGATTGAATGTGAGCCTGACACCTTCCCGCGCTAATGGATTTTACAACATCTTTCAAATGATGAGAAATAAAGCACTTGCTTGTCAATTGAGCCTGCAAGCCGAAGCAAATTAAAACAATAAATAGCCATGACTCAAACTACAGATTTAACAAAATCAAATTCTGGCAACTATCCCGCCACAGTTCAAGAATATCTCTGGAATTGGAAAGAAACGCAATTCAAAGTTATTTACGAAACCAGAGGAAAGGGAACTCCCTGTATTGTTGCTGCCGGCATTCAGTACGGTTTCGACGCGCGAAGAAATGCGTCCTTTAGCAGAATTTTTGGCTCCCAATTTTCAAGTTGTGACTTTAGATTGGCCTGGTTTTGGCGATTCATCCCGCCCGCGAACTGACTACAAACCGACATTATACCATCAATTTATCAAGGATTTTGTCGAGTCAATTTTTAATAGTCCTGTTGCTGTAATTGCGGCTGGTCACGCGGCGGGTTATGTGATGGCATTAGCGCAATCAAAACCCAATGTTTGGTCAAAGATTGTGTTAGCTGCACCGACTTGGCGCGGGCCTTTACCAACGATGAGCAAACAGCAAAGTGGGTGGCACGGAATTGTGAGAGAATTAGTCCGATCGCCCTTAATCGGACAATTCCTGTATAAACTGAATACTGCGCCGTCTTTCCTCAGTTTCATGTACCAGCGTCACGTCTACGCGGATGCTGCTAAAGTGACGCCGGATTTTATTCAAAGCAAATGGCAAGTTACGCAAAAACCGGGTGCACGGTATGGTTCGGCGGCTTTTGTGACTGGTGGTTTGGATACGGCAAAAGTGCGATCGGAATTTACAGATAAGTTTCGACAATTAGCAGTCCCGGTGATGGTTGTAATTGCTGAAAATGCGCCGCCAAAATCAAAGGCTGAAATGGAATTTTTAGCCGAATTACCGGGTGTTGAATCGCGAGTTATTCCTGGTTCTTTGGGGATGCACGAAGAGTATGCAGCAGATTTGGCAAATGCGATTAAATCTTTTATTTGAGAGAATTAAGAGGGATTGAACCACAGAGGGCGCAGAGAACGCAGAGGGGAGAAGGGAAGAGGGGATGAATGCAAGCTTTTTTTTTACGTTAGTTTGGGTTGTTTGTTATTGGTTTTGTCTGCCAGTTTATGCTGTCGGAGAGCCGTTGTTTGCTGATTCACAAAAGAGTATAATTGAAGGTGCGATCGACTTTCACGTACATTCTTCTCCTGATGTGATTCCCCGCAGATTAGACGATTTTGAAGTAGCTAAATTAGCTGCTAGCGCGCACATGAAAGC
The DNA here is from genome assembly GCA_042408215.1 of Microcoleus sp. GTDB lineage: Bacteria > Cyanobacteriota > Cyanobacteriia > Cyanobacteriales > Microcoleaceae > Microcoleus. Next base: position 81,610 of record JAYFMW010000010.1, read on the forward strand.
TGTGGTATTGAAAAATCATTTTGGGAGCACAGCAGCCCGCGCAGTTCTGGTTAATAAAATAGTACCAGAGATCGAAGTTTTTGGAGGAGTTGTTCTCAATAATTCTGTAGGTGGGATTAATCCCCAAGCTGTAGAAGCAATGCACCGCATCGGCGGCAAATATGGTAAAGTAGTTTGGTTGCCAACGGTTGATGCTGACTGTCACTTGAGAGTTTTTCATCAGCCGGGAATTGGCATTAAAGTCGCGGAAAATGGCAATATTTCACCGGAAACAGAAGCGGTATTGAAGATTGTAGCTAGAGATAATTTAGTGTTGGAAACTGGTCATATTTGCCCAGAAGAGGTTATGGCTGTTGTTGGGCGATCGCACTTTCTCAACATTAAGAACATCCTGATTACCCACGCAATGGCCGATGTACCCGGTTTGTCCCTAGAAAATATGCAAACAGCCGCCCAGATGGGAGCTTTCTTAGAACTCGCATTTGTCAACGATTTGATGGGAGAAAATGCCGCCGATCGGGGACACAGAAACTGGCATCATGTTTCAATTGATCGGATGGCTGCCGCTATCAAACTAATAGGAGCCGAGCATTTTGTTCTCAGTACAGATTTGGGCAGAAAACTCGATCCTTTGCCTGCGGAAGGTTACGAGTTATTTGTCAAAAAATTGATGAATGAAGGCATTTCTCAGCAGGAAATTGATTTAATGATCGAAGAAAATCCAGCTCGATTGTTAGGAATTTAGAATTGGGCATTGGGCATTGGGCCGAAAAGCATCTTCGCCGAAAAGCATTGGGAATAGGGCATTGGGAATTGGGAATTAGTAATTGGTAATTGAAACCAACAAATAACTAATCACTAATGACTAATCACTAATGACTAATGACTAATTACGAATTACGAATTACGAATTACGAATTACGAATTCCCCATTCCCAATTACGAATTACGAATTACGAATTACGAATTACGAATTCCCAATTCCCAATTACCCATTCCCAATTACCCATTCCCAATGACCAATGACCAATGACCAATGACTACTGACTAATGACTACTGACTAATGACTAATGACTAATGACTAATGACTAATTACGAATTCCCCATTCCCAATTACCTATTCCCAATGACTAATCACTAATCACTAATGACTAATGACTAATGACTAATGACTAATGACTAATGACTTCTTCTATTCTAGATTGCCTTTTCCAGACACATATCCATTATCTACAATCCGCCAAGCACCCCCAGAATTCCCTGTTAAATCGCAATCTTCAGCCCTTACAATACCATCTCTATAAATTGCGATCGCCTCACCTTCATTCCCATTGATTCGACAGCGGCGCACAATCAATTTACCTCCCAACCCGACACCGATTCCTAGAGTGCCGTTGTCAAAAATATTGCAATCTTCCACCGTTGCTTTGCCATTATCGGAGATAAAAATTCCGTTCCATACCCCCTTGTGAATCTGACAGCGGCGAATCACAGAATCAGCATCAGCGCCACAAATTACCATAACAGAATAATCCGCAGAAGTGATATCACAGTCTTCTATGATTAACTTGCCTTTGCGAATATCTACCGCGTAGTATTTCCCTGTTGCGTTGAGCGTTAAACCTCGGACTACAGCACTGTCTGTTTGCATTTTAATGCAGTTTGAGTTGCTACTTTCAATGATAATACTATCGGCTGCTCCGCTGCCGATAATTTCTACCGATTTGTCGAGAATTAGACTTTCCTGATACAAGCCGGGATGCACGTAAATGCGGGTATCCGGTGCCGCATTTTTTAGCGCTTCACCGATTGTAGTATAATTGCCTTGACCTTGTTGAGAAACAACAAATTCTTGATTGTTCAAAACTTTTGGTTCTGAAGTTGAGTCTTCAGTTGGCTTTAATTCTGAATCAAATTGCTGAGATTCTCGATCGCCCTTTAGGGATTTGGCTTGCGCTTCGGAAAGTTGTGCATTTATCTGTAACCTTTCTTGAGCAACGGTTTCTAACTGATTTTCTAACTCAGATACTTGAGATTGCAGTTGATTTTTCACCCCATCTGCTGTCTGCAATTGACTTTGAACTTCCGAGAGTTGGGATTGAATTTGCGATCGCTCTTGATGCGCTGTTTCTAACTCAGATTGCAGTTGCGCTCGACTTTGAGCTACATTTTCTAACTGATTTTCTAACTCATATACTTGAGCTTGTAGTTGATTTCCCCCCCCATCTGCTGTCTGCAATTGACTTTGAACTTCCGAGAGTTGGGATTGAATTTGCGATCGCTCTTGATGCGCTGTTTCTAACTCAGATTGCAGTTGCGATCGACTTTTAGCGACATTTTCTAACTGATTTTCTAACTCAGATACTTGAGATTGCAGTTGATTTTTCACCCCATCTGCTGTCTGCAATTGAGTTTGAACTTCCGAGAGTTGGGATTGAATTTGCGAGCCTTCTCCCCTAGCAGTTTCTAATTGAGCTTGTACTTCCGATAACTGAGACTGAATTTGCGATCGATCTGACTCGCCATCATTTATTTGAGTCTGCAATTCTGACACCTGAGACAGCAGTTGATCTCGCTCTTGAATAAAAATATTTGACTGATTTTGTAGCTCCGACAACTCATAATTTAACTGCACTTTTTCTCGATTAACCGATTCTAACTGTAACTGTAATTCCGACAGTACATAATTAATTTGATCTCGTTCCCCCTGAGCAGCGTCTAACAGATATTGCGATGATGATAGTTGAGAATTAAGTTGCGATCGCTCCTGACTTGCACTAGCCAATTCACCCTCTAATTCTAACACCTGACAATCTAAAACCTGGCGTTCCTCAATCACAGCTTCTAATTGTCTTTCTAGTTTAAGTAATTGAGATTTAGTTTGCCTGTATTTTTTCTGAGTAATTTCCATTTGAAAATTGATCGTTTTGCCATCGACTTTGGCGTTTTCCAATTCAGTTTCCAGCTCAGCAAATTGACAAATAAATTGCGTTCGCACTCCCTCGACTAATTCTAATTGAGCTTGCAAATCCGACAATTGAGACTGAAGTTGATCCCGCTCTTGAATGCTGCGATCGAACCTAATTTGAATTTCCGCAAGTTGGTACTGTAGCTGCAAACCTGCTTGGTTAGCAGTTTCCAATTGGCCATTAAATTCAGACAGCAGAGCATCAAATTGAGCGCGTTCTGCATCAACCGTCTCTAACTCTGCTTGCATTGACAGCACTTGAGCGTTAAGTTGCGATCGCTGCTGCTGCGAAACTTCTAATTGAGCTTGAACTTCTGCCAATTCCGATGAATTCGAGTCAACCTGTTGAGAATTTTCTAATTGCAATTGCAAGTCAGAAAGCAGAGAATCAAATTGCTCGCGCTCAGCATTAATTACTGCTAACCTTCCTTCCAACTCAGACACCTGAGAGTGTAACTTTTCTTGCTCCCAACTCACCATTTCAAACCGAGATTGCAACTGAGATAATTGAGAATTTAGGTGATTTTTATCCTGCACCTCTTGGCGCAATTCCAAGCTTCTCGTATTTAAGTGCGACTCCAACTGCGACAGAGCCTGCTGCGAACCCTCCATCCGCATCAAATTGCGAGAGTTTCGCTTATTCAAAATTATCCAGCAGACTAATGCACCGCCCCCAAATCCTATTAATAAAAGTAATGCTTGCATGGGCTTTATCTAATTGATATAAATGACTTCCCCCGATTTCTTCATCTCGCAAAGGACTGAGCAAGAAATCGCTACCTTTCTCAAAGGTATCACGACTTGCGCCATCGCGCTTACTTGTAAGAGCCGTTTATATTTATTTACAATCACCCAATTGCATTCACCTTCCGGGGCGGGTTTCACCAACCATCTTAACCTGAAACTAATAGAACTTACGCATAAACCCTATCTGTAGAGTCCGCCCTGTGCACCTTACCGATAGGAATAATGCTTCACCCCGGAATCTCTCAAATCCTTTGAGATTATTTGTTGGAGATGTCTAATGCAGCAAAGCCGCAATATGAGGAATAATCCCGATATGCTGAGTCAGCAAATAATCTAGCCGATCCGCCAGCAAACTAAAAATCAAATCATTATAACTCATCCCATATTCCGCCAAACCGAGAGCTACCAAACTCGTCACATTTTCCGTAGGGCGTTTCAGATCCGGTTTCGGATTAGCCTCCAAAACATAAAGTTCTCCATTCGCATCACTCCTGACATCAATCCGCACCAAACTATTCAAACTAAACTCCCAATAAATTTTCCGAGCCAAATCAATTAACTCCTGCTTTAGTTCCGGTTCCTCCGCGCCCATCAACTTTCCGCGATCGGCAGTAATCGCCTTTTTATCCATAGAAGTAAAGATCAGTTCATCAGACTCCAGCACTCGCTCTACAGTCGAAAAAGCCAAGGGTTTTGTATTTTTAGAAAAACCACCATGAGCATAAGTAACATAGCCACAAACCGCCACGCAAAACTCTCGTCCAGGTAAATATTTTTCAATCAAAGCAGTATTGTGAGTTGCCCGATGAACTTCCGAAACAGCCTGAGACAAACCCTCAATTTTGTCTACAAAATGGACGTGCAGTGAAGCGCGACCTGATACTGGCTTGACGATAAAAGGCCCTTGATATTCGTCAAAAGCAATGGCAAAACGCTCGTGCAAATTAGGTCGAAGAATCCCTTGAGAAGGATGCCAAGTCATAAAGGGAGCTGTTTTTATCCCTACCGATTGCAGTTCCCGTTTAAAAGCGTGTTTGTTATCTAAAGTCGAACTGTTTAAAGGATTGTGACCGACATAAGGCATTCCCAACATTTCCAACAAAGCAGGAGTGTGACAAACAGGATTATAGCCCTGCACGCCGCCAGTATTCAGCCATACTAAATGGATGTTTTCTCGTTTTAGCTGCTCCGGCAATTTCATGTCGTCAGGTAGCACAAATACCTGCTTGAAGCCAATTTCTTCTAAGGCCTTAGCAATCTCGCGGGCTACCACTTCGTAACTCTTCCAAGAGCGGGGATTGTGTGTTTTGTAAATCACAGAACCTTCTCGATCGCAGTCGCCGCCGAACACAACAGCAATCCGCAATTTAGCAAACAGCACCTCCAAATATTGAGGCAGCAAACTAAAGTCGTAATGCAAGGAATTCGCACTAATTGGTGTTGCAATCATATCACTCATTTTTCCTTTTTGCTTGATTGTTTCTCAGCCGAACCGCTAGATTTGGCGAAATATATGCCACCCAAAACCACCGAAAAAGCCAACCAGTTGAGGAAAGTCAATTTTTCGGCAAATAACACCCAAGCAATAATCGCCGTAATCACAGGTTCTAAGAGCAGGAAAAGAGCCACAAAACCTGATGACAAACGGCCGAGACTGTGGATGAGAAGTCCCTGACCGAAAGCTTGGCAAACAACAGCCAGAGCGATTACAGCTAGCCATCCCTGCCAAGAATAAGGGAAAACTCGATCGCCCGCAAGCAGCACCAGTGGCAAAATCAATATACTGCCAATAAAACAGCGCCACATCAATATAGTTGTCGCCGGAAACTTGGTTCGCAAATGTTCTGCAATCAGTAGATTTCCTGCATAGAACATCGCCGATAAAAGAGCAGTAATATCACCTGCAAGATGATCTCCCGCAGTTTGCAAATCCTCGACTCCGATCGCGATCGCACCAGCCAAAGCCACCACCATTCCCACTAAAAACCTGTTGTCAAAACGGCGGCCCAACAGTAGCCAACCCCCCAAAGTAGTAAACAAAGGAGTTAAATTCCGCAGTACAGTAGAATTAGCCACATTAGTCTGAGTCAGCGACCAAGCCCAGAAGCCCAAGGAAGCAGAAGAAACTACGCCTACGGCTGTTAACAGCAGGAAATCGCTCAGAGTGTAGTTCGATCGCACTTCCGGTTCTGGATCAGACATTCGGCGGCGCGCCGCACCTACACCGTTCCACACTGCAAACACAACAGTTGCAATCCACAAACGGTTAAAAACAGTAGCATTCGGGCCGATTTCTCGTTCGCTCAATCTAATAAAAATTGCGGCTAGCGACACAGCCAGCAGCGCCGCCGACAGCGAAACGATCGCCCAAAAAGTATCTTGATTCTCAACTAATTCACCCTCTTTTATATCATCTAAATCATCTAAATCATCTGGGTTTGCAGAAACAATACTTGTTACCTGTTCAGTTGTTAAAGTAGAATTTAACTGATTAGTCTCCCAAGTATTTCGCTGTAGCTCAATATTTTGCTCTGGCAATCCCAGTTTATTTGACATGATTAACAATTCTCACTCGTGGCAGAAAACAGAAGGAAGGCAGAAGGCAGAAGGCAGAAGTCGATGAGACCGGGCAATAAAATTAATGGCTTCAGCAATTAATCACGTCCTAACTGCCTCGGCGGTTGCTACATAATTAATAGCAGCCTACTAGGTTGAGGGTTTAACAGAAAGCTTTGCCAAAGCCTCCTTCAGCACCAGGGGTAATTGACGGATAATCTTGCCCTTTTCGCGATCGACACCTACCAAAGTCACCAGTGCTGTCACATATAACTCCTCACCGTCAGCCGATCGAATTTCATAATCCCAAACCAGCCGCACACCATCACCAGCAGTCATCCGCGTTCTAACTGCCACAGCTTGCCCCATCTGTACAGCCCGGTGGTAGCGAAGAGAAAGTTCCACCACCGGCAATTCCAAACCTTGAGCCACCCAGTCAGCATACTCAATCCCAAGGGAGCGCAAACTTTCTACCCTAGCCTCCTCCATCCAAGCCAGATAAGTACCGTGCCAAACCGCACCGCTGTAGTCGGTATGGTGAGGGTATACTCGCACCAAATATTCAAACCAGCCCTCAGAGTCTATCCCAGACAGGCTTTGAATAGTACCCGCCGGTGGCAGTTCCGGTTGAGTTCGATCGTTCTCTAACACTTTACAAATCGTTCCAAAACGCTACACTTCTACAAATCATAAGGCAAACTTCAGGCTTATGCTTAACAACAGTAACCAACTAGAGCATCAACGCCCTAGTTTAAGGCCACACAACACAACTCAACTGTTTTCACCGCCAAAACCGTCAGGAACCCCGTTCTTAAGAGACGGGGCTTGTAAGAGTAATCAAACAAGCCGTTCTGACCAGCTATCGTCTTAACTGACTACGTTTTTTGAGTCACGACACCGGGCGAATGCGAAGCTAGTTCCTTGCTCTGTCGCTGGTGGTTAAACAGTTTTAAGGTCACTGAAACAGTGCTGCCAGCCGGCGCAAGCTCATTAAACATTGGCGAAGCTAACATTACCCCGAAAGGGAGGCTACCTAAGTAGCAAAACACTATGCGATCGCGGGCTGTAAGATTTGAAACGGTAACTGTCCCGTTGAAAGTGCATTACAAAAGTACACCGAATTAAGCAGTCCCAAGGCGGTAGTGATAACTGTAAAGCCGTCCTAAAAGGACGGGGTTTCAAACCCATTTTTCTGATGATTGAAAAAATATTAGTAGCCGTCGCCGGTCGCGGTCTGTGCGAAGAGATGTTTAATATGTTGATGGACATCCCTTCCTTGCAAAAAACCTCTGTCACCGTCTTGCACGTCGTGCCGCCCCAAGTAACATCCGATGGTATGGCCGACAAGTTGGAAGAAGGAGGCAAGATTTTAGCACAAGCCATCCAATCCTTAAAAATAGATCCCAGCAGAGTTAATCCTCGACTCAAACAGGGAGACCCCAAAACCACAGTTTGCCAAGTCGCAGAAGAAGAACAATCCGACTTAGTAATCATGGGTTCGCGGGGATTTGGCAGACTGCAATCAATTCTGGAAAATTCGGTCAGTCAGTACGTTTTCCAGCTAACATCCCGGCCGATGCTGTTGGTAAAAGACGACATTTACGTCAAAAAAATCAAGCGCGTCATGGTAGCGATCGACAAATCCGAATCCGCCAAACAATCCTTGGATCTAGCCCTATCTTTAGTCAAAGAAGTTGACGGCGGACAGATAATTTTAGTACACGTCACCAAAGATTTGACCGGAAAATCCACTGAAGATTTAACAGCAGGTGCTGAAAAAGACCCCGTACTAGCGCCCGCAGTAGCACTCGCGAAACAAATGGGAGTTAGCTACCGCTGTGCGAGCGCCACAGGCAAGCCAGGGGAAACAATTTGTCGGTTTACAGACGAAATGAACGCCGACTTATTAGTGATTGGTTCACCCGATCGCCGTCCTAGCGTTGCCAAGTCCTTTATCGATCTCGATCGACTCCTCGGAAACTCTCTGTCAGACTACGTGCGAGTCTACGCCAATTGTCCCGTATTGCTAGCCCGGACGACCGGCTAAACTCCAACAATTTTGGATTTGAGATTTGGGATTTTGGATTTTTCCCACCAATGAATCCAAAATCGGCACGGTCAACATTCAACAAAAAAAGCGCCAAAGCAAAAAGCTATTGGCGCTTTTTTTCCCAATGCACAAATCCAGACAAAAATAGCAGAAATTGCTAATCTTTTCTGCCTTGGCGGCTAGCTGTTTGAATGTACAGAATGATTAGAAAAACACTGGGAACCAAAACAAACAGAATGGTTGCCACAAACCCTAGATCGTTAACTTGCATGATTTACCCCGCCTCTATCTGAAAATAGCAAAATACAGAACTAGGATACCACTCAAAGGTAGAAGGCAGAGCGAGGGAGTCGGAGAGAGTGTCCGAATGGGGAATGGGGTCGAAGAGCATTGGGCCTTGAGAATTGGGCCTTGGGAATTGGGCATTGGGCTGGGGAATAGTTTCTTTTTTCTTCCCTCTTGCTTCTTCCCTCTTGCTTCTTCCCTCTTGCTTCTTCCCTCTTCCTGACATCCGTTAAATCCGTTAAATCCGTTAAATCCGTTAAATCCGTTACAGAATCCGTTGCCGAACTTCCCTCTTCCTTCTTCCTTCCGTTAGGGCTTAGTCTTGACGCTCACCGGGCCATTGACCAAAGATTGACAAGCCAACCGATAGTTTTCGGGCTTTTTCTTGAGCTTGCGGTTCTCAAAGTCAGTGCGGGGCGAAAGATTTTCGCTTCCCTCGACAATTTCCACAATGCAAGTGCCACATTGACCGTAGCCCCCGCAATTCATCATCTTTCCCGAAAAAGTGTACAAGTCGATGCGGTTTTCTAGAGCTTTGAGCCTCAAATTGGCTCCGTCTGCTGCAATGACTTCCTGATTTTCCTTCACAAACTTGATATTAGCCATTGCCCGTTCCTTAACACAGTTGACATGATTCTCTATTACAGAATATTAACTAATGTGTCGGACATTTAATACCCGATCGCCCATTTTCCTGACAATCAAAGGACGATCGCCCCAATCTCAAGGAGTCCTAGATAGATTGTTACTAGGAAGATTGCTCACAGCCCGCTGGAGAGACGCCAGCGATCGGTTGTAACCAATAATTGCCAAAAGTCGGTTTCTTTCAGCCCTAGTCAAATCCGTTTCCGCCTGAATCACATCCGTCTGAGTGCCCACACCAGCTTGAAAGCGAAGTCTGGCCAAACGCAAAGCTTCCCTCGACTGCAAAACTCCCGCCTCAGAAGTTTCGATATTCTCAAAACTCGACTCCAAGCCAAAATAAGCTTGTTCCACTTCCCGGCGCACCTGGTTGCGGAGTTGGTCAAAGCGACTTTCGGCGATCGCAATATCAGCATCCCGCTGTTTCACCCTCGCCTTCGCCGCACCGCCGTCAAAGATACTCCAAGTCAGACTCGCCCGGATCGCATAGCCGTCCGCCCAGCCGCGAGCAGCAAAGGGGTTAGGATCATCAGGGTCTTGCCCCAGCACATTGTAACTACCGGAAACACTCAGTTGAGGCAAACGCCCGGCCAAAATCGATCGGCGCTGCTGCTTACTAATATCCCTCTGTACCAACTGCTGTTCCAACTCAGCACGATTCTTAAAAGCCTGCACGATACTCTCTTCCAGAGACATCTTCCAAGAGCCCGCTTGCTCCACCGGGTCTCCCGCCGTCAAATTCGACGACTGACTGACGTTCAATTCTTCAGCCAACTGACGCTGGCGGATTCGCTGGTCGCGGCGGGCATTTGCGAGCTGCTGCTGTTCATTAGCCAAATTTGCCTGAGCCTGTAACACTGCAAACCGGGTTCCCACCCCAGCCCGTTCCAAGGCTTCCGCATCCCGCAAACTTTGCTGAGCATTTCTCACCGAAGCTTGGCGGATAGCAACTTGTCCGTCTGCATCTTGCAGGTTGTAGTAAGCATCAGTCACATCAAAGCGGAGTTGCTCGGCTTGGCGTTCTACGTCGAGTTCCCGAAAGCGCAACTGTTCCCTGGCGGCGCGGATGTTAGCGAGCCGGCGGCCGAACAAATCAACGTCGTAGCTCAACTGCAAAGTGCTGTTGAGACTGTTACTGCCCAAATTTGGGCCTGCTTGGGTGGCTGGCTGTCCGGTTTGGCTGGCCTGAAAGTTGAGGTTGCGCTGCTGAGCCCGCACTCCTAGTTCTCCGCCGGCGCTCACAGAGCGGCTCGCGTCCATTTGAAAATTGAGGTCTGGATACAAAGCTGCTTGTTGTTCCCGCAGGACCGATCGTGTCTGTTGCAATTGCAGATCGGCAATTTGCAAAGTTGGGCTGTTGCGACGCGCCTGGTCCACCGCCTGTTGTAAGGTAATTGCCTGAGTTTCCTCGATCCTGACATCATTTGGTTGAGTCGGGAACAACAGCGGATTCGGGTTAGGTTCCAGGGTTCTCGGTGGCTTGGTTTCTAAAGTGCTGTTGGGAGGATTGGGCGGAAAACTTTCGATCGGCGTACCCCTAGTAGCTGGTGGGGAAATTGGAACTGGAATGATGTTGGGGCTCTTGGGGGAAGGTGCGCGCTGGGCGATCGAAGTTGGTGCTGGTTTCGCACTTTCAACTGCAACTACTGGTTGCGATTTTTGAGCAGTTTCGGCATTAGAGCTTTGTTGCGGCGGATTACCTGTCGCGGAGTTTTGCTGAGACTGACTTGAGGGGGAAAGTGCGATCGACTCTGATGCTTGTTCTGGCGCTGTTTGCGGGTCTAATTTAACATTCTGCCCAACAGGGAGCTGATTACTTTCGGCCGAACTCTCCTGGGACTGAACCGGAGGCTGTGCTGAAGCACTCTGTCCCACATTGCCCAAAGTAATTGCAGCACCTACTCCCAATACCACGATTTGACGAAAAACACGCATAAATTTTAAATTATTCTGCAATTCTAGAGACAATTTTTAAGCAAGAGTGAAGTCTCTAATTTCCAGTCTAAACTCAGGTGTCCCAGGTCAGAATAACTCTCTTTTGGGACTTTTGAATTGAATCCTTGACTGAAAATTCACGATCGCACCTCAGCATTCACGCGACCGATCGCCACTGAGATTAGTTCCTCCACTCCACTAACCGGGAAAATATCCGTTTTCAGGAGGCTAGCGAGCTCAAAGAGGGTCATGTCATCCAAAAAACGCGGTTCCCCCTGTTTTAGCATCACCGAGGGCAGCAAGATGCCATCTCCCAAGTCTAGTCCCTGCAAAGCTTCGAGCAAGTCTTGTCCAGTCAGCAAACCAGTGACAGTAATATTCTGTCCCCAATAGCGACTGGACAATGCTACCATCTTAACTTCTAAGCCGGGTATTTGATTGAGTTTATGGGCGATCGGCTCAAAAGCTTTTTCCACAGCATTTCCCACCACCCAAATTAATTTTTTCGGCGGATTAACCTGCGTCGGTTGCAGTTTAGCGAAAGCCGTTTCAAACTGTTGGATAAATTGGCGAATCGAACCCACACCGTTACCAATTTGGGGATAATCTTCATAGTCGGAGGCGATCGGCAAATCTAAACCTGCGATTAAAAACCATTCATCAGCCAGCCAAATACAACGCGATTTTGAACTCTGTTTTTTCCGTTTCTTTTCTCCGGCCGGTTTACCCGTTAATAATACTTGAATTTTCTGCACTTGCGCGATTACTTCCCGCGCTTTTTCCGGTGTGACTGCGATTAGTTCATCTTCCGCTGGGCGAAAGCGAGTTAAACCCACTGGTACTACAGCTACCGATGCGACGGCGGGGATATTTCCTGTATGAAACTTTGCCAAATCTAACAAAGTGCGTTCTAAATGTTCGCCGTCATTAATACCTGGACAAACAACAACTTGAGCGTGAATTTGTAGGCGGCGTTCTTGAAACCATTTGATTTGTTCTAAAATCTTCCCAGCCCGCAGATTTTTCAGCAACCGAATTCGCACTTCCGGTTCCGTAGCGTGCACGGAAACATAGAGAGGAGAAAGCCGCATTTGTTCGATTCTGTCCCACTCTTTTTGAGTCAGATTTGTGAGAGTGAGATAGCTACCATAGAGAAAACTTAGCCGATAGTCATCGTCCTTGAGATAGAGAGTTTCGCGCTTTCCCGGTGGCTGTTGGTCAATGAAGCAGAAAGGACAGCGATTGTTGCACTGAATTAGCCCGTCAAAAAGAGCGGTTTCAAATTCTAAACCTAAGTCTTCGTCGGACTCTTTTTCTATTTCTAACTTGTGGGTTTTGCCTTTGGTGTCTAATACTTCTAGTTCGAGAAATTCATCGGCGCACAGGAATTGATAGTCGATCAAGTCGCGGGGTTTTTGGCCGTTGATGGCGACGATTGAGTCACCGGCTTCAAATCCGATTTCGGCGCAGATGCTGTCGGGGATGACTTTGGTGATGAGGGCTGGACTTGTTGATAATTCGCTCATAGTTATGGGTTATGGGTTATGGGTTATGGGTTATGGGTTATGGGTTATTGGTTATTACTGGTAGTCTGCTACACTTATTTTGAGCTGATTGATACTCCCCACTCTAATATATTTTCTCTGCACGCCCTCCTGCAATCCGCACCTCAAAAGTTATTCCTGGTAGCTGAGGCTGCCATCCAAGCTGCACTGCTTGTTGTATCCATTGTGCTGCATCAGAGGGTGTTACTGGTTTCACTTCGTTAGTTGGACCCCAACCTTGAGGATGAGGTCGATCGGTGAGGATAACTAACACCGAGCCTGGTTTTTCAGCGTGTTCGACAGCAATATGAAGATTCCCGCAGTTTTCTTGCGTATAAGTAGCTTGTCTTCGGATTAGCCAGAGGAAAGGTTCCCCATCAACAATTATTTTTCTGGTTCCTTTTTTCGGTATTGACATAGTTTGCTAAGCTCGTTAGCGTAAAGGTAAAAATCGCACTTGTCCTTCCCATTCTCCTTCCAGACTGCACTCAGCAATTAGCAAAATTTCCTCGATCGCCAAACCTACTGCAACAAGGCGGCTGACTTCAAATAACCCAGGCATCGCAAGGCCTGCTTGCATTCGCTCGTAGGCGAAGTTTGTCATCGTTGCTACATCGTGAGTTAGTACGACGCGCCCTTGCAGCGCGGCCCATTCTAAGACTTTTGGGTCGTCTGCTTCGATCAACCCCATATCTTGAACGCGGACAATATCAACGTCGGGATTCCGCCGCAGAATACCCCGGACAATCTGATTGTTAAAGTTCTCGTATGCCAAGAATCGCAGCATATAAAACTACCCTTTTTGGTTGCGTCTTGCTAATAAGCGATCGCGTATTCCAACTGGGTTAAAACGCCTTTCTGCTTCCTGCTGAACTTCTGCGGCAAGACGTTGACGTTCCATCAGATAAGTGTCAACTTCGGATTGGTGTCGCAAGTAGTAGCCGATCGCAAAATAAATATCGGAAAGTTGAAGAGACGGGTACTGTTCCCGGATTTCTTCTGCTGTCGCTCCTTCAAGAAAAGCTGTAATAACTGTATCTAGGGTGACGCGGGTTCTGCTAACGCGGATCGCACCGTTTGCATCAGCCACAAGCGGAATTAGTTCAGCCGTAGGAACAAGTAGCATTTTGAGATTGATGGCAGTGTTAGTTTTCTCTCTTCAGCATAGCAGTCTGCTAAGCTCGATCGCCCTTAGCATCAGGATAAGTTCCAGGTTGCGAATTTAGCTGAGCTGTGACAGAATATATCAAAAATTTCTATTTATGAAATTCAAAATCTTGACGGGACTCCTGACAGGGTTAGTTATTTCTGCTAGCACGAGTGCGCTATTTTGTCAACCCAGCCGTGCGGGAAATAATAGCTTTTTTTGCGCTACTCTCAACAGACAGCCTGTCACCTTGGTTCGCACCCCACGGGGGAATGTGCCCCTCGTCCGCTGGACTTCTAACAACTATTTTCCGCCACCGTGGACTGCTCAAAAACGCTGCGAAGAGGTGGGTCGAAGATTTCAGCGCAACTACGACAACGGTACTCTCAAATATATTAACACTGGGACTCTGAACGGAGAACCTGTGGTATGTGCTGCTGTTAACAAAGACGATGCTTGTACGAATAGGACTTTGCTATTCACTCTCAAGCGGGGGAGTGATGCTGATGCTACTTTGAAAAAATTGATGGATCGTCGCGGGTTGGCTTCTGGATATGTACTATCTGAAACTGGGCCTGGTTCTGTTGATGTGGATAGATATCTGGAGGAGACACCGGTTGAGGAAAATGTTTCTCCTATTTCTCCCTAGGCGATTTGTATTCATTATGGGCGATCGATTCCCCTAGCGCGTGTTTTGAAACCCGGAGATCCCCCCTAGCCCCCCTTAAGAAGGGGGGGACAAGAGAGCATTCAAAGTCACCCCCTACTCCCCTTCTTAAGGGGGATTTAGGGCGATCGAACCCTGGATAAAAACGATAAAAACACAAAAAACTCAAAGTCACCCCCTACTCCCCTTCTTAAGGGGGATTTAGGGCGATCGAACCCTGGATAAAAACGATAAAAACACAAAAAACTCAAAGTCACCCCCTACTCCCCTTCTTAAGGGGGATTTAGGGCGATCGAACCCTGGATAAAAACGATAAAAACACAAAAAACTCAAAGTCACCCCCTACTCCCCTTCTTAAGGGGGATTTAGGGGGATCGAAACTTCGATACAAACGAGAGAAACCCAAGAAAACTCAAAGTCACCCCCTACTCCCCTTCTTAAGGGGGATTTAGGGGGATCGAAACTTCGATACAAACGACGAAACCCAAGAAAACTCAAAGTCACCCCCTACTCCCCTTCTTAAGGGGGATTTAGGGAGATCGAAACTTGGACACAAACGATAGAAACCCAGGAAAACTCAAAGTCCCCCTTCTTAAGGGGGATTTAGGGGGATCGAACCCTCGATACCAACGAGATTTCCGAAAGTACAAATTAAATTAAGCTCAACTCATCTCTTCCATTCACCAATAAAATCAATGAACTTCTCTAACAAAATTCCCATCGCCTTAATCGGTACAATTGCAACTATTGTCATCGCCCAACCAACCGCAGTTTTCGCAATATCTGCTGATGAAGTTGGCAAAATAGCTAAATCAATCACAGTCCTGATTGACAGTAAAAATCCCGGTTCTGGAATCATCATCAAACGGAATGGCAACACTTACACCGTGCTCACAGCCCGTCATGTTTTCAAAGATCCTCAAGCTAAATATGAGATTGTCACGCCTGATAATCAGCGCTATTTGCTCAATTATAGCAGCGTGAAAAAACTGCCAAATATTGACTTGGCTGTTGTCGAGTTTACCAGCAGTCAAACCTACAGTGTGGCGAAGATTGGTGACTCGGATTTGGCGACAGAAGGGAAAGCGGCTTATGTGGCAGGGTTTCCGAAGACTTCAGCGGCGATTAATACTTCGATTTACAATTTCACCGATGGGCGGATTACTGCTAATGCTTCTCGACCTTTAGAAGATGGTTATGCGTTGGTGTATAGTAACAATACGCTGCCGGGAATGAGCGGGGGGCCGGTGTTGAATGAGAATGGTGAGGTGGTGGGAATTCACGGGAGGGCGGATACGAGGGCGGCGGAATCTAGCAGTATTAATCAGGATATTCAAATTGCGAAGACTGGTTTTAATCTGGGGATTCCGATTAATACGAGTTTGAGATTGTTGGCTTCGTCTCAAGTGGATTTAGGGGTGAAGGTTCCGAGTGCGCCTGTGGCGACTGGGCCGAAAGCTGATGATTTTTATATTCAGGGTGGGGATAAGTATGAAAAAGGAGATTATCAGGGTGCTTTGGCGGCTTACGACCAAGCTTTACGAATTAATCCTAATTATGCCAAGGCCTACTTCACTCGGGGTGCTACCCGCTATAATTTAGGAGACAGCCAAGGTGCGATCGCCGATTACAACCAAGCTTTGCAAATTAATCCTAACGATGCCTATGCCTACACTAACCGGGGAGCTGCCCGCTCTAACTTAGGAGATAAGCAGGGTGCTATAGCCGATTACAATGAAGCTTTGCGAGTTAATCCTAATTTTTTCCTAGCCTACAATAACAGGGGTGTCGTACGCTATGTTTTAGGAGATAAGCAGCGAGCGATCGCCGATTTCAACCAAGCCCTGAAAATTAACCCTAACTTTGCGAATGCCTACATCGGTCGAGGAAATGCCCGCGATGACTTAGGAGATAAGCAGGGAGCGATCGCCGATTTTAACCAAGCCCTGAAAATTAACCCTAACTCTGTTGATGCCTACGGCAGCCGGGCTGCGGTCCGCCTCAAATTAGGAGACAAGCAGGGCGCGATTGCCGATTGCAACCAAGCCCTGAAAATTGACCCTAACAATGCTGGTGTCTACGCGCTCCGCGGTGGAGCCCGCTATGGCTTAGGAGACAAGCAGGGTACAATTCAAGACTTGCAAAAAGCAGCAGAATTATTTCAACAGCAAGGAGATCGAGAAAGCTATCAAAAAGTCCTTAACACTCTTAGGAAACTTCAGTAAACTGCAACAAATTCCCAAAGATCCAGCGCATTACTAACCGCTAATAGATCATTAATACCTGGTAAATCCTCTGCCCTTCCCTCTGACGGAAGTCTGTACGAGCAACATACCTTTCAAGGTCGTGCTGGTCAATCAGTTACAATTACCTTAGAAAGCCGTGATTTTGATACTTACGTCGCCATTTTTAGCCCTGATGGAAAACTGTTAGCAAAAAATGACGACATCAGCAAATCAAGTTCCAATTCTGGCCTCACCGTCACCTTACCCGCCAGCGGTCGCTATCGCGTGATTGTCAATGCTTATAAAAAAGGCGAAGGAGGCCGATACACTTTGACAGTCCGCTAGTACAAATTACATACAGACTTTGCAACGACCAAAGAAACCGGGTTTTTTACCGAATCTGCGAGTAACAACCAAGTATTTTCGGAAAAACCCGGTTTCTGAGCCCCCAAAACTCTCAAAGAAACCGGGTTTTTTACCGAATCTGTGGGTAACAACGAAGTATTTTCGTAAAAACCCGGTTTCTGAGCCCCCAAAACTCTCAAAGAAACCGGGTTTTTTACCGAATCTGTGGGTAACAACGAAGTATTTTCGTAAAAACCCGGTTTCTGAACCCTCATGCGTAAGTCCTAATTCTGTAACTTTCGCGTCCAATCTCACCATAATCTGACAACTGCCTCAATAAATTTATTTGCTGTCTTGAACTTCCAGCGACTTAATCATCTTCTCAACAACCGGCAAAAACTGCTCGTACTTCCCCGCTTCCGCCTCATAGGTAATCAAATAAGCCTTGTCATGTTTCATCGTCCAAATATTCAACTTTTTCAACTCTCGATTCCCGTCTTTGGTTGTATAAACAACTCTATACCCATTTTTGCCTGCCAGAGTAGATGCACCCTCTTGAGCTATCTTAGCATTTTTATCTAACTTCAGTATTTCTTCTTTAGATAACTTCGTATATTCATCAAGGGTTTTATTATTCGTCGTAGGTTCAACTGTCACAATCAGCCGTTCTTGAAATTTATCGCCCTCGTTTTCTTTCGATGAAATAAATTGAACCACCTCTTTAGTAATGGGGTTAGACTCTTCTTGTTTGTCCCAATTATCGGGATATTTGATTTTAATGCCTTGGGCTGTATTGTCATAACTTGCCAGATTATCCGCAGCCTCCAATCCCACCATTTTTCTAATTTCTGGTGTCAATAATGCTGCTACACCAAATATGGCAGCCAAACAAAGCCCCGCCAAACCAATTTTATGATCTCGTGTCCAGTTACTCATTAATGTCAATAAGTTAGGAGATGATACTACAGTAGAAGATGGTCGAATTCTCCTCAAATTGTTGAAAGCTTGCAACACCTCTGCGGCTGACTGGTAGCGATCGCGAAAATGATAGCGCACCATTTTGTTTAAAATATTAGCAAAACCATCGCTAACTTGAGCCCGATCGCGCCAAACAATTTCACCATTAGCATCCTTTGGCAACTCGTGAGGAAGTACGCCCGTCAGCCATTCAATCCCAGTCATTCCCACAGCATAGATATCGCTGCCAAAGTTAGGATGTCCGTTGTTTTGTTCCGCTGGCGTATAACCATTTGTACCGATGCCAATAGTCGGCGGTATTTGCCCTGTGGTGTTAACTATGTGAGTGCTAATTTGTTTGACCGCCCCAAAGTCAATTAAGAATATTTTGCGATCGGAATTGCGCCTCATTAAATTAGCAGGTTTAATATCCCGGTGGATGACTTTGTGCTGCTGAACAAACACCAATATTTCGATTATCTCCTGCAAAATAGCCACAACTTCCGACTCGCTAAGCCGCTGGCCAGGGGTAATTTCTTTACTTAAATCTATCCCCTCAATCAACTCCTGAACTAAATAAAATTCCTGATTTTCCTCAAAGTGATCCAAAAGTTCGGGAATCTGACGATAAGTGCCTAGATTGTGGAGGGTGTCTGTTTCTGTTTTAAATAAACGTCTAGCTATACTTAGAGTTTGTGGATCGGTAGATTGGGGCTTGAGTTGCTTCACGACACACCGAAGATTACCCGATCGCCTTTGATCTTCAGCCAGGTAAGTCTGACCGAAGCCACCGCCTCCCAAGTGTTTTATGATGTAGTAGCGTCCTTCGAGTGTTTTTCCTTGCATGATATTTATGTTGGCTAGCAGTAGTGTGCTGGCGGAACTATTGATAGTTTAGTTTAGTTCGGGAAACCTGTCATCTTTAACGGCTAGGTTGAGACTATCTCAATTTGGTAGGGTATTTTTGTCAAAAAAACTAAAAGTACGATCGCCCCCAACATTCTCAAAGGCGCGATCGTACAAAACTACACAACCACTTCGACTTTCACCTCATCTTCGAGCGCGATTTTCTCCTGCAAAAACAGTGCGACTTGCTCCTCAATTTCTCGCCTCACAATATCGCGATACTCCACAAAGTGCTCGATTTGCGCGCATACCGCCAGATAACTACTCACCCCACCTAAATTGTATCGGCACATATTCCAGAGATTGCGCCAAAACTGCCAACGAGTTTTGCGGATGAAACCCTGCCGCCAACAGATAGTCAAAAAGGCACGAATCACGATCCAATCGATCGGTTTATTTGCCCTTTTCCCTTTATTTGGATAAGTCGCTTCGCCCAGAATACGGTAGTGTCGATAAGCGCGATCGAGAAATTTTTCTGGATCGTACAATTCGTCGAATGCCTCGACAAATTCGCGGGCAATTTCTTCTAGCGGGCGAGTCGGGACAAAATTCATCAACGTAGTTTGGTTGATATTAGCAGATTTACTGCGAAGCCGCCCTTCCTTTGCCAGTCGATGCCAGAGTGCTGTATCCGGCAAGGCTTGCAGCATACTAAACAGTGCAGTCGGAATTGAAGTTTGCTCGACAAACTTGACAATTCTCGCCCCAGCACCTGTTTTCTCGCCATCAAAGCCGATGATGAAACCAGCCATTACTCGCAAGCCCGATCGGGTAATTGCTAGTACGGCATCGCCGAGAGAATCTCGCGTGTTTTGATGTTTTTGAGTCAGCTTTAAACTCTCTTCATCTGGTGTTTCAATTCCCAGAAATACAGCACCAAAATTGCATTGCACCATCATATCCATTAATTCTTGATCCTGTGCTATATCGACAGATGCTTCCGTCGCAAAGGAGAAAGGATATTGATGCTCTACCATCCAGGGTAGGAGCTCTTTTAGAAACAGTTTGACATTGCGTTTATTCCCGATAAAATTATCATCAACCATGAAAATGCTGCGCCGCCAGCCTAACTCATAAAGGCGGTTGAGTTCATTGAGCAATTGTTCTGGTGCTTTGGTGCGCGGTTTGCGGCCGTAGAGGACAATGATGTCACAGAATTCGCACTGGAAAGGACATCCCCGCGAAAATTGTACCGACATTTCGGCATAAGCATCAAATTGCAGCAAATCAAATCGAGGAATCGGGGTGGTGGTAACATCTGGCCTTTCGCCGTTGGCGCGGAATATGCCAGATTGTTCACCTCGGGCGATCGCATCCACAAACATTGGTAAAGTAATTTCACCCTCATCTAGAATCAAATAATCTGTGCCAACATCTGTCACTTCGTTGGGTAAAGCGGTAGGATAGGGGCCGCCCACAGCAACTCGTTTACCCCGCCGTTTTGCTTCCTGAATCTGAGCTAATAAATCTTCCTTTTGGACGATCATCGCAGACAGAATCACCAATTCTGCCCAATCCCAGTCAGCTTCTGTCACTGAACTTACATTGCGATCGACTAACTTGAATTCCCATGCTTGGGGTAAAATAGCGGCTACTGTTACCAATCCTAGCGGGGGTAGCATGGCTTTGCGATCGAGTAATGCTAGGGTTTTCTCAAACGACCAAAAGCTTTTGGGAAAGAGAGGATAGAGGAGTAAAACATTCATCAGAAAAATGGGTTGAAACCCCGTCCTTTTAGGACGGCTTTACGATTTCACTACCGCCTTGGGGCTGTTTAATTTGGTGTACTTTTGTAATGTACTTTTGGTGGGACAGTTACCACCTCAAATTTCGCAGCCCTGTACGCATAGTGATTTGCTACCGAAGTAGCCTCCCTTTCGGGGTAAGGTTAGCTTGTCGGTCAATGTTATAAGAGCTTGTGCCGGCCGAAAGCACTGTTCCAGTGACCTTAGAACTGTTTAACCTTCAGCGACAGAGCGGGGAACTAGCTTCGCATTCCGGGGTGTCGTGACTCAAATAACGTAGACCTCTAAAGTCTTAGGCTGGTCAGAATGGCTTGTTTGATTACTCTTACAAGCCCCGTCTCTTAAGAGCGGGGTTCCTGACAACAGAAACTCAAAGATAGGACATCCCCTCGTGAGGTAAAATATTAGGATTTAAGATTATCCTAAAACATTGATATTTTAACACTTTTAGGACTTACGATGGGGAGCCAGAAACCGGGGTTTTTTTACGAAAATATTTCCTTCGATCCCGCAGATTCGGTAAAAAACCCGGTTTCTTTGGTGGGAGTGCGTCCAAGACTGACTTTAATGGAGCCGATGTCGATCGCTCTTTAGGCAGGAATTACGCAAGTTTTTAAGTTTTACACTGTCTGTAGTAGTAAGGGCTTGTGGGCGGCACCCTACCTATGGAGGTTCTGCGTCCAAGACTGTTTCAGAGATGCTTCGCTGCGCTCATAATGACAAAACTATAATGACAAAATTATATTGAAAAGATTGTTTTCCAAGCAATAATTGAGAGGGCAAAATCGGCGATCGCGTGACTGATGTAACTCGGCAAAAGCGAACGATAGGTGAGATAACACCAGGACCAAATTACCCCGGCTAGGAATACAGCTAAGGAGCCTAAAATCACCCCGCGCCAGTCGGTATAAGCTGCTAAAACAATGATATGATGGAGCGTAAACAACAGCGCGCTCAGAAATATCGCTCCGGTTCCAGGTATGAGAATCTCGCACTTTCTGTAGACAAACCAGCGCCAAATATATTCTTCAATAAACGAGTTGATTAGTACAAAATATGCTTGGACTATCCAGAAAATAGTGGGATTGCTCAGCCCCATTTGTTGCACCTTTGATTTGGCATCAATCCCATCGATCCAGTGCTCACCGAAAAGCCAGTATGTACCCAGAATAATGCCGAACATTAACAGTCCCAAAACCGTGCCTGCTAACAATTCTTGATGCTTCGGTTGGGATAAATGCAGTTGGTAGCGATCTCCCCAAACAGACCACGCGATGGATAGCCCTAGCAACCAAACCCCGCACAATACTGATACTATTGTTCCCACAATTCCGGGAGCAATAAATAAGGACATTGCTACACCAATGCTAGCAGCAGGTACTAACAGAATTAGCGCTAATTGTGCATTTTGGCGATCGCTATCTTCGAGCATTATAAATCCTCATGGCTAGGGTGTGTTTTTAAACCCGGAGATCCCCCCTAGCCCCCCTTAAAAAGGGGGGAACCGGAGCATTCAAAGTCAACCCCTACTCACACCCTACTCCCTTCTTAAGGGGGATGCGAGGGGGATCGAAACTCGGGGATCTAACAGAAAAGCGTTTTACCTTTAATTAGGTTGACTTTGCAATACCCCACCTGCGATCGCAGTCCAAATCGCCACACCAAATGCCAGCCTATACCACACAAAAATCCACGTATTCTGAGTTTGCAGAAACTTCAGCAGCCACGCGATGGAAGCATAGGAAAATATAAACGCTGAAATTGTTCCCACTATCAAAGCTACAACAGCACCTTCGCCTAATCCTTCTCCCAAAGCACCCTTCAATTCCACTAAACCAGCCAGAGTAATTGCCGGAATTCCTAACAAGAAAGAAAACCGCGCCGCCGCTGCTCTTTCCAATCCCATGAACAATCCTGCTGTTAGCGTAGAACCCGATCGCGAAACACCGGGAATTATTGCCATTGCTTGAGCTAATCCCATTATAATACCATCTTTGACATCTAATTTTTCGTACTCCCGTTTATGCTTGCCAGTTTTTTCCGCTATTGCTAACAGCAACGACATGACGATGGAAGCAGTGGCGATCGCCCCCAAACTCCGCAGCGGCGAGTTGTCAAAGTCTTTAACCAATATCTTGATTAACAGTCCAAAAAAGATAATCGGTATTGTCCCCAAACCAATCCCCAGGGCCATCCGAAACTCTTGGGAATCGTAGTCTTTGCTGGTAATAGCTTTAAATGCACCAATAGTTATAGTTGTCAAGTCTTTCCAAAAATATAACAGCACTGCCACAATGCTGCCCAATTGAATTACAGCAACATAAGCAACGCCGGGATCGTGGCCCCATAGGGCGATCGGCACGACTTTCAAATGAGCGCTGCTGCTGATGGGCAAAAATTCTGTTAATCCTTGGACAATGCCTAAAACAATCGCCTCAAACACATTAATTTGAGCAGGCCCAGAAACATCAGCAGCGGGCGTTTGGGCGAGGAGTACATCAAGCAAAGCAATCATTTTTTGTCAGTTCCTAGTTGTCAGTTTCTAGCAGTCAGTTTCTAGCAGTCAGTCACCAGTTATCAGTTGATATCAAATCCGGTGGATTGTACAGGATATCTGTAGGGACACTCCAAGAGTCCATTGGTGTCAACTTAACGTTAAACCCAGTCACAGATTGCTGTTTGACCATTAAATCTAGATCCCCCCTAGCCCCCCTTAAGAAGGGGGGGACAGGAGTATTCTTAAAGTCCCCCTTCTTAAGGGGGATTTAGGGGGATCTGGACTCAGGTAAAAACGAGAGATACCAAGGCTTTCAGGCGATTGTTGACACTCCTTATGCACCCTTGAGTGTCCCTACCATAGTGCTTACTGTCGATCGCAACTAAAAGCAGATTAAAATAGTTTGTCAAAAACCAATTTAACCTACTCACCAGCATTTGCCGACATTGCTGATAAACTTAATCATGTTTTGCACGCTTTTTCGCCACTTTACAGCAACCGCCAATAACCTATGATATTTTCCGATACCCAAAATTTAATTGCTACTGCTGCTTCTGGCCAACGCTTGCTGCGGCGAATCTTGTCTGCTAGTCTTTTAACTGTGACGATCGCACTTAGCTTCATCCTGCTAATCGGCACACCACCAGCCTTCGCAAGTCTCACGGACGATCGCTTCGACGGTACAATTTATGCTCTCTACGCCGGCAACGGTTCCCTAGTCCCTCCCAAAGTCAAACTCACAGATTCTTTTCAACGCAAAAAACCTGCATTGCTAGTGTTTTATACAGACGATAGCAGCGACTGCAAGCAATTCGCGATCGTCGTCTCTCAACTTCAGGAATTTTACGGCCGCGAAGCCGATTTTATGCCTGTATCCATCGATTCCCTGCCTCCCCAACCCTCACCAGAAATTACCGATCCGAGTCATTACTACAAAGGTTTTGTACCTCAAACTGTGATTCTTGACCAATCAGGAAAAGTAGTTTTTGATGCTAAAGGACAAGTGGCTTTTGAACAGGTAGATGATGCCTTTCGGAAAGTATTTGACTTGCTACCTAGAGAAAAATCTCTCCCGCTAAAACGCCGTGTTGTGAACGAACTTAATATCGAATTATCGAAGTAAACTGTTGCAATAAGAGGACAGGACACGGCCCATTGGTGTCAACAACCAGCTCAAACCCAGCCACAGATTGCTGTTTGACTATTAAACTTAGATCCCCCCTAGCCCCCCTTCTTAAGGGGAGTAGGGGGTGGGACAAGAACTTACTCAAAGTCACCCCCTACTCCCTTCTTAAGGGGGATTTAGGGGGATCTCGCAGTCGCCTATAATCCAGATTTTCTTAAGGGTTTTAGTCTTAAGTTGACACCAATAATCTTTGATTTTGACGAGGGAAGCGCGCAACGCGATACTTTGGGGAGGCATTTTCCGAGGTTGGGCGATCGAGGTTTGGGGAAAAATGAGATAGCTACAGCTAGCGGTGATTCGGGGGGGTAAAGTTTCAATCCCTGATAGGGTTTTAGGTGTTTTCCGGCATCAGCATCATAAACCCTCGAAATTCCATTCCGATCTAAAGTTTCAATCCCTGATAGGGTTTTAGGTGTTTTCCGGCGTAACCATAAATCCCATCGGTGCGAGTGCGACACCAGTTTCAATCCCTGATAGGGTTTTAGGTGTTTTCCGGCGCGAGGCTGTGACCCATTTGCTTCGCAGCCAGCGAGTTTCAATCCCTGATAGGGTTTTAGGTGTTTTCCGGCACGAAATTCCTTGTAGTAGTGGCTCTACATCCGGTTTCAATCCCTGATAGGGTTTTAGGTGTTTTCCGGCCAGTCCACCAGTTGGAATCCTTGCTGCACCTTGTTTCAATCCCTGATAGGGTTTTAGGTGTTTT
The DNA here is from genome assembly GCA_042408215.1 of Microcoleus sp. GTDB lineage: Bacteria > Cyanobacteriota > Cyanobacteriia > Cyanobacteriales > Microcoleaceae > Microcoleus. The sequence goes on from JAYFMW010000010.1 coordinate 106,716, forward strand.
CCGGCCGAGAAAGCGATCGCCCACCGTGAGCAATCGCGGAGTTTCAATCCCTGATAGGGTTTTAGGTGTTTTCCGGCTCGCCATCCTGAATTAGTTCCAATTGATGCAATTGTTTCAATCCCTGATAGGGTTTTAGGTGTTTTCCGGCCTGCGATCGCGTCGTACACTGTTCCCCATAAGTGGTTTATAGGAAAACCCCGGCGCTTAGTTAGCCTATCCCCTGCGATCGCGTCGTACACTGTTCCCCATAAGTGGTTTCAATCCCTGATAGGGTTTTAGGTGTTTTCCGGCACCAGAGCCGCAAAACGCGCGGGAAGAAGAAGCAGTTTCAATCCCTGATAGGGTTTTAGGTGTTTTCCGGCTGGATGAGCTTAGTTGCGCATCGCCAGATCGGTTTCAATCCCTGATAGGGTTTTAGGTGTTTTCCGGCGACGCTTCCTTCGTAGCCTGTTGCTGTATATTGGTTTCAATCCCTGATAGGGTTTTAGGTGTTTTCCGGCCAGCAACGGTAAAATCGCTAACAATTTATGAAGTTTCAATCCCTGATAGGGTTTTAGGTGTTTTCCGGCTTGGAATACGTGCCACAGGAAGTGGGACCTTGCGCGTTTCAATCCCTGATAGGGTTTTAGGTGTTTTCCGGCCCAGAAAGTGATCGTTACTTGAGGCATTTGCTGCGTTTCAATCCCTGATAGGGTTTTAGGTGTTTTCCGGCACCATGCTTTCACATTCTGCTCAAATAATCATGTTTCAATCCCTGATAGGGTTTTAGGTGTTTTCCGGCACACCCAACAAACACCGGCAAACCGAGGCGGGCGACGTTTCAATCCCTGATAGGGTTTTAGGTGTTTTCCGGCGGCACCGGCAACGACTTACACAACCTCGAATAATGCAGCGTTTCAATCCCTGATAGGGTTTTAGGTGTTTTCCGGCGCGTGGAGTTGCAGCGGGACATAAAAGCCTCGAAGTTTCAATCCCTGATAGGGTTTTAGGTGTTTTCCGGCGTCAATCAGAACTTTGCCGAATAAGCTACTGCATATCGTTTCAATCCCTGATAGGGTTTTAGGTGTTTTCCGGCTACGTTGCCGCTGAGTTCGGCAAGTCGTCTTGTGTTTCAATCCCTGATAGGGTTTTAGGTGTTTTCCGGCTTGTCGTGGCTGATGCGCGCGTGGTAGAATCGATGGTTTCAATCCCTGATAGGGTTTTAGGTGTTTTCCGGCAAATCTGTAGCTTCTTCTCAAGGATGGGCTTTAGTTTCAATCCCTGATAGGGTTTTAGGTGTTTTCCGGCGCAGCGGGACATAAAAGCCTCAAAAACGCGACCGCGGGTTTCAATCCCTGATAGGGTTTTAGGTGTTTTCCGGCGGTCAGCATCTCTGTTTGGCGATCGAGATATGAGTTTCAATCCCTGATAGGGTTTTAGGTGTTTTCCGGCACATCAGACCTGAGAATATCCTGGAATAGTTTGGGTTTCAATCCCTGATAGGGTTTTAGGTGTTTTCCGGCAAGTGTTGTAACCTTCCTCAAGTTTTTTAGCTGTTTCAATCCCTGATAGGGTTTTAGGTGTTTTCCGGCACGATTGCAGTAAATAACATTATGTCTGAATATGTTTCAATCCCTGATAGGGTTTTAGGTGTTTTCCGGCGATTCGTGCAGACTTATCGCGTCACCATTACGTTTCAATCCCTGATAGGGTTTTAGGTGTTTTCCGGCCTGGTGAAAGCCTTAAGAGATGAGCTTTTGGTGGGTTTCAATCCCTGATAGGGTTTTAGGTGTTTTCCGGCGTGATTCTGATAATTCAGATCAGTCAGCGGCCGCTGAACTGGATGCGTTTCAATCCCTGATAGGGTTTTAGGTGTTTTCCGGCGCTCTTAATGAATATCAGAAAGCTATTAAAGATTAGTTTCAATCCCTGATAGGGTTTTAGGTGTTTTCCGGCGCGTAGAGAGCTTTGGGTGCAGCCAAGTACCTCCGTTTCAATCCCTGATAGGGTTTTAGGTGTTTTCCGGCTGAATAGGGATAACGGTGATTTGGTTGTTGAAGTTTCAATCCCTGATAGGGTTTTAGGTGTTTTCCGGCACCGCATAGACTCGTCGCCCCGCAAGGCTTTTAGACGTTTCAATCCCTGATAGGGTTTTAGGTGTTTTCCGGCCGGTAAATCCGGTCACAGCATTACCCGCAGTTTGTTTCAATCCCTGATAGGGTTTTAGGTGTTTTCCGGCGATTGGAGCTCAGAAAATCTAGCCTCTTTCAGATTTAGTTTCAATCCCTGATAGGGTTTTAGGTGTTTTCCGGCCCAAGCAGTACGATCGCCTAGAAATCCTCACCGGTTTCAATCCCTGATAGGGTTTTAGGTGTTTTCCGGCGATCGCCTCTGGAGTAGGTGTTATCCCAGGGACACTAGTTTCAATCCCTGATAGGGTTTTAGGTGTTTTCCGGCCTGACCAAGTGGTCGGTAAAAAAGATCGCCAGAGAGTTTCAATCCCTGATAGGGTTTTAGGTGTTTTCCGGCCGCGAACGATGGCGCTCAGGGCTACAATTCGGGCAAAGTTTCAATCCCTGATAGGGTTTTAGGTGTTTTCCGGCCTGCGAAGTATGCCGAGCTTGGCGCTTCTTACCGGCGTTTCAATCCCTGATAGGGTTTTAGGTGTTTTCCGGCATTTGACCATGATCTGCTTGGACTCTTCGGAGCACGGTTTCAATCCCTGATAGGGTTTTAGGTGTTTTCCGGCCCTCAGTGACTCGCAAACTCTGCTCAATTTAGTGTTTCAATCCCTGATAGGGTTTTAGGTGTTTTCCGGCCGCGAATAGCCGCAATCAGCTTATGTCAAACAATGTTTCAATCCCTGATAGGGTTTTAGGTGTTTTCCGGCGAGTCGCAAGACTTGTCTGCGTTCCATATACGCGTTTCAATCCCTGATAGGGTTTTAGGTGTTTTCCGGCTAGTGGATCCCGTGCCTAAATTGAGGTTCAGAATAGTTTCAATCCCTGATAGGGTTTTAGGTGTTTTCCGGCAGCCGTTGCTGATACTTTGCACAGGCTGAAATGGAGTGTTTCAATCCCTGATAGGGTTTTAGGTGTTTTCCGGCTCATAGCACGATACCAGGATACTAACTATCTGTTGTTTCAATCCCTGATAGGGTTTTAGGTGTTTTCCGGCTTTACCGCTAGTTCTTCAAGCCTGCTACTTGAAGGTTTCAATCCCTGATAGGGTTTTAGGTGTTTTCCGGCAAGTTTTCCTCTATTCTGCTGGGTTTTAGCTCGGGTTTCAATCCCTGATAGGGTTTTAGGTGTTTTCCGGCAAATAGGACAATACTACCATAGCATAAACCAATGGTTTCAATCCCTGATAGGGTTTTAGGTGTTTTCCGGCAATCTAAAAAAACCACCCTCAAGAATAGCACTGTATCGTTTCAATCCCTGATAGGGTTTTAGGTGTTTTCCGGCCAGAGTAGATCCAAAAATTGCCCCATCCCCACAAGTTTCAATCCCTGATAGGGTTTTAGGTGTTTTCCGGCGCAACCCCCGTTGGGTCTCCAGCAACCGTTACCGGTTTCAATCCCTGATAGGGTTTTAGGTGTTTTCCGGCAAATGTTTGTGAACCTAAACCACCAACTCCTTCTCCGTTTCAATCCCTGATAGGGTTTTAGGTGTTTTCCGGCATTTGCCGGCAAATACTTTGCTGGGTAGGGATACGTTTCAATCCCTGATAGGGTTTTAGGTGTTTTCCGGCCATTAGTGGACAAACAATTGCATACCATCCATAACTGTTTCAATCCCTGATAGGGTTTTAGGTGTTTTCCGGCTTAGAAAAAAATGTGCCTGTACCCGCCGGACTGCATGTTTCAATCCCTGATAGGGTTTTAGGTGTTTTCCGGCTGATTGAACGCCTACACTTGTCGCAAAAATAGCTAGTTTCAATCCCTGATAGGGTTTTAGGTGTTTTCCGGCAGAGTATTTGTCCTCTTTTTTGAATGGTTACAATCGTAAGTTTCAATCCCTGATAGGGTTTTAGGTGTTTTCCGGCATTGTATTGGGCGGTGGCAGAAGCAATCCGAGGTTGTTTCAATCCCTGATAGGGTTTTAGGTGTTTTCCGGCTCGATCGCAAAAATAATACAGGAGACTGGAATGAGTTTCAATCCCTGATAGGGTTTTAGGTGTTTTCCGGCCCGTTTTGGCCATATTATCGCCGTCAATGGTTTTGTTTCAATCCCTGATAGGGTTTTAGGTGTTTTCCGGCTTGCTGAAACCGACCGCCGGAAATGCTACTGCCGGTTTCAATCCCTGATAGGGTTTTAGGTGTTTTCCGGCTTGTACTCTAGAATCAAGCCTTATACAGAGAGATTGTTTCAATCCCTGATAGGGTTTTAGGTGTTTTCCGGCGCAAACCCATCACAATGCCACCAGATTCAATCAGTTTCAATCCCTGATAGGGTTTTAGGTGTTTTCCGGCTTAATTAAGAGTCGCGACGACGCTAAGGGTTGGGTTTCAATCCCTGATAGGGTTTTAGGTGTTTTCCGGCTGAATCCTTTCCTACCTTGAAGTAGTGCTGGCGTTTCAATCCCTGATAGGGTTTTAGGTGTTTTCCGGCAAAAAACTCGCTGCAATATTTGGAGAGCGCGTCAGTTTCAATCCCTGATAGGGTTTTAGGTGTTTTCCGGCGTCGATTTGTAATCAGAGTCTATTTCATTGGAAGTTTCAATCCCTGATAGGGTTTTAGGTGTTTTCCGGCGCGGTGGCAACTTCATTACCATTCAATGACCAAGTGTTTCAATCCCTGATAGGGTTTTAGGTGTTTTCCGGCATGCAGGCAAGAAATTTCATGAGGATAAAAATCTGTTTCAATCCCTGATAGGGTTTTAGGTGTTTTCCGGCACAACAACGGGGTAGCCCAACTAAATACGCTTGTCAGTTTCAATCCCTGATAGGGTTTTAGGTGTTTTCCGGCCTTCCTGTTTGAGTGCAAGCAAGACAGGATTTGAGTTTCAATCCCTGATAGGGTTTTAGGTGTTTTCCGGCTTGGGCACTGAGTGCAACACTCGGCTGTTAAAGGTGTTTCAATCCCTGATAGGGTTTTAGGTGTTTTCCGGCGGTTGATCGTGGGGGCGATCGGTGCGGCCGCAAGGTTTCAATCCCTGATAGGGTTTTAGGTGTTTTCCGGCGCGCAAGCCCAGCTGCAAAAACAGTCATACAAAGTTTCAATCCCTGATAGGGTTTTAGGTGTTTTCCGGCCTTTAATGTTCGGTCTAAGGCGCGCACGGATTCTGTTTCAATCCCTGATAGGGTTTTAGGTGTTTTCCGGCGCTAGCCCCATTACTCCCGGCGGGAGTCATCCGGTTTCAATCCCTGATAGGGTTTTAGGTGTTTTCCGGCTGCAAGTTGGCGCTCGGAATTCTGTAAACTCCGCGTTTCAATCCCTGATAGGGTTTTAGGTGTTTTCCGGCCGCCGGTGTTTGAAACCGTTGCTGTATTTGGTTTTCGAGGTTCGTTTGCGTCTGCATAAACTAAAAATACCATTTCAGCCTCCACCTGTCAATATCCTATTTTGACTTTTATCTTCAAACCCTTGTCAGACAAGGGCTTCAGCATTTGCGTCTGCCCTGTATTCCCGGAATCGGCATCAAACCCTTACAGCAATTGCATTACAGCCCCAAAAATTAACCCCTCGATTTTTACACCTAGCAACAGACGCAATTTTACAAAAAAATCTAGTTCGATCGCGCCAGGCACCCCCAGACAGCAAAACCTCATATCAATAATTATAAGCTGTCAGGCAAAATAGATTTGAACCGTTAAACTTCAAACCATGACCAAAACCTTAATTCCCGTGATTCTCGCCGGCGGTAAAGGCGAACGCTTCTGGCCACTCAGTCGCAAACATCGCCCCAAACAGTTTTTGAGTCTCGATGGTAGCGGCAAAAGTTTGCTGCAAGTCACAGCCGATCGCCTGTTAACATTAGGTGGCGGTTGGGACGATTTGTGGGTAGTGACATCCGAAATGTTGGCTGCGGGAGTGCGCGAACAGTTGCCGCTGCTACCTCCTGAGAATTTGCTGGCGGAACCGGAGGGCCGGGATACTGCGCCGGCGGTGGCTTGGAGTGCGATCGAAATTGCGAAACGTTACGGTGAGGATGCGGTTGTCGGGTTTTTCCCGGCGGATCACTGGATTGGGGAACCGGAGGAGTTTGAGAAGACTTTGGCTGCGGCGGCCCAGTTGGCGATCGAGAAAAGTGCGATCGCCACTTTAGGAGTCAAACCGAGTTACGCTTCCACTGGCTACGGCTACATCGAACAAGGCGAGGAAATTGGCAGTTTTGGCGGTTTTCCGGCCTATCGCGTCGCCCGGTTTACAGAAAAGCCCGATCGCGCCACGGCTGAGGATTTTGTAGCCAGCGGCAAATTTAGTTGGAACGGCGGAATATTCGTATTTCGAGTCGGAACAGTCTTGACAGAATTGCGAAATTATGTACCGGAAATGATGGCAGCTTTGGAGGCAAAAGGCGCCCAGGCTTACTCGCAATTGCCGAAAATTAGCATCGATTACGCGCTGATGGAAAAGACGGAAAAAGCCTGTGTTTTGCCTGTAGGCTTTAGTTGGGACGATTTGGGTGATTGGAATGCGATCGCCCGTTTGCTGCAAGGAGACAAGCCGAATGTGGAATTAGCAAAACACATCGGAATTGATACGAAGGGCGCTATTTTTTATGCAGCGGATGAGAATGAAGTAATTGTCACCATTGGTTTAGAAGATGTCGTAGTTGTCAGAGATGGAAATGTGACTTTGATTGTCAAAAAAGACAGGACGCAGGAGATTAAACAGGTAATCAAGGTGTTGGGAGAAGATGAGAAGTTGAAAGATTTGCTGTAAGCAACGGAGGACACGGCGATGCCGTTTCCCTACCCCAAAACGATCGCGAATTATATCGTTTCCGGTTGCATCGGAATGGTTTAACCGCAGAGAACGCAGAGAACACAGAGGGAGATAAGAGAGATGAATAATTCCGATGAAGAGTGGATTTGATATTAATTGTAGGGAAACGGCACTGCGTGTCCTCATTTTGGGTAATATCTCGGTGGTTGAAAGTGCGCGGACTAAGCAATAAAGAGCAGACTAAAGCTGAGTGCAACTTTTGGCCGCCGCCGCCTGTTGCCGCATCAGCTTAGCAGTGTTACAAGCAGGTTGGGAAACCGTTAAACTCGATGTCCCAGCCCCCTGAGCCAACAACTGAGATGGTGGCTTTAAACTGATATTTTTAGGCTGTTTCTCTGCCATTTTAGTCGAAAACTGCGGTGCTGATTGCAAAAACTTTTCGATGGGAATTCCCCAACTCGATCGCACCATTAACTCCCGCATTGGTTCACAAGGTTTCGAGCCATCCTGAAACACATAAGGATCTCCCCAAAGCGGATAAGCGTGCATTCCATTGACAGCTACCACCTCACCGGCCAAATTCAGCACCGGGCCACCGCTCATCCCTTTTTCAATCTGATTGTCATAACCCAGTTGATAGCCATCTTCGAGGGATTTTTCAGGTATGAGCGATACTCGTCCGTGAGTAAATTTCCATCCTGCTGAATCTGATTTGTTAGCCTCAAAAGGAAACCCGGCAGCATATACTTTGTCCCCTTCTTTAAGCGCTGAAGAACTTCCCAATATACCTATTTTATAGTCGGATTTGGTACTGCTAAACTGCAAAAGTGCTAAATCTTTACCCGCAAATTGAGTTGGCAAAAATCGGGTAGCAGAGTGAATTTTACCGTCTGGAGTTTGGATGCGATAGGTTTCTCCTGACTGCAATACGTGGTCGTTTGTAATCGCAGTATAAACTTGTTCTTCCCGCTGAATGATAATCCCCGATCCCCAATTATCTCCCGAAAACACTTTCACAGTAATGGAACGAGCTTTCTGAAACATCGCTGTTTTGGCTAAATCTTCCGCCCTCTGGGGAAGCGGTTGTTTCTGGTTCTCCCCTGACAATGGTTTTAGGGGTTTCGCGGGCAAATTCAGCGGTTGAGTCGCTGGCGACTTCATAGGTGGCTTGCTGAGTTGAAATGTCGATCCTTGAGGTTGCTGTGGTAACTCTGTGCGGACAATTTCTGCGGCAGAGAAACCTCGACTGTGTACTTGAACTGCTAGGACCGTCAACACACCAGCAGTACAACTAAAAAATACTAGGGAAACCCAATTCATCAAAGTTACATAATTTAGGTAATATCAAATCCGGTAGCATCAGAATTATTCAGATCTCTATTCTCTCCCTCTGTGTCCTCTGTGTTCTCTGCGGTTAAATCATTCCGATACAACGGTCAACGATCTAATACCAATTTAATAGGTCGTTGCACATATTCCAATCCCCCTAAATCCCCCTGAATAAGGGGAGTAGGGGTTGACTTTGAGAAGAATCTTGTCCCCCCCTTATTAAGGGGGGTTAGGGGGGATGAAATTCTATGGAGCCTCACAAAAAATTGGTATGAGTCTTACCAAACAGGAGTATCAGACTGCGAATTCGGCTGACTTTCTACAGCAGCCTGTTCGAGATATTCGCTCATATCTATATAAACACGAGACGTGCTTTCATTGAGCGGCCCAGAAGCGCGGACGCGCACCGCCAGTAGACTGTTTAATACTTGAGTTGGATCGCTACCTCCTTTGAGAGTGAATAGCAATCCAATGCAATTACCTCCTTCGCGATCGGCAACACAAACTACTTGCTGGTTGTTCATCATACCAGTAGTCAGGTAGTTCAGTTTTTGATTTCGGAAGTATTGCTGAAATCTTGCAGATACTTCAATACAGCGCCGTTCTGGACTGTAGCCCGCATCGCGGAAACGATCGGAAGTCCACCGAATCACAGGTACGTCACCCCGATTAGTCCGAGCAATGGTGGTGGGAGCGCCGTTGCTCGTACCGCAGACAAATGCTCTGGTTTGAAGGGTGGTTTGAGCGCTAGCATAAGTCCCGATCGCACTTACAGCAAATGCGATCGATCCAGCGGCAAAAATCGATCTCAATAGCTTGTGTTTTTCAATCATTATCACAACTCCTTGTGTTCAAAATTAACAGTTATAGGACGGCAAAAAAAAACCGGTTTCTCGGAAAAAACGTCGATATATGCGAGAGATACGAAGGCAGAAACCGGGTTTTTGACCGTGGGTTCAGGACTGAGTTAAAAACTTAAAGGTAGAAACAATAATTTTTTTGAATTCTACCTTCTAAATCTCTAGTTTTCTGCATTCAAAAGCTACCATTCCTTTTCGGAAACAGGCGGGTTATTGATGAGAGACTCAGGAGTTCCTGACTGCATATTTCTCGCATCCACCGGCGAAGTACCCGGACGGCAAATCGGCTTACCCTGCACGTATAGTGGATCTGGCGGGCGGATGTTGCTGGCTTCATCGGTTTCGCAGACGATCGATACTGTGACAGGATTGTTATTATTAGCAGTTTCCGTCAAAAACACCGCTCCCACATAGGCTTTCTGGTTGGGGTTCAGAGGAATAGCATAGTGAAATGCTCCCCTAGTAGTGGTGTGAATCGCAAAGTTGAACTTCGCCATCGGAAGTTGAATGTTAAAAGAGCGTTGCAGCAAACTGATAGTACCGGTAAATGCACCATTGCGCGTGCGGAAGGTTTGCTGGGCGCGAATTAAGGCTTGAAGTGCTGATTCCGCTCCTGGCGATGTAGCCTGTCGCACCGCTTGAGGTGCTGGCTGACTGCGCGGCTCTGGTTTTGGCGCTGGTGTGGGCCTTGGTTGCTTTGCTTCTAGGGAGTTATTGGGTGCTGGACTTGTTTGAGCAATAGTCGGGGCTGGCCGCTGTGGCTCCACTCTATCAACTGGGTTTCTCGGTAAAGATATTCCCAGTCCGCCGTTGAGCGCCTGTTGGAAGCCGTCTTCATTCCCCGATGCTCCATCCAGGGATGCTGCTTTTTGAGCGTCCTCATTGGCTCCTTCGCTGTCCCCGACTATGCGGCGCACTTCGCTGCGACGGTTGTACCCAACGCTGCTGTTGGGAGCTAGGCGGATGGCTTGGGCTATGTCGGTGTTGGCTCCTATGTAGTCTTTGATTTGAGCTCGGCTGACGCCCCGCAGGCCGTAGGCATCTGCAAAGGTAGAATTGATTTGGATAGCTCGATCGAAATCGGCGATCGCTTCTTTATGATTTCCCAATTGAGCGTTGCTAGCACCACGAACGCGGTGAGCTTCGGCTAATTGGGGATTGTTTTGGATAGCTTTGATGGCATTTTCTAGAGCTGCTCTATAATTTTTTTGAGCGAAATTGGCGTAAGCTAAACCGTTGAAAACATCGGCGGAGTTTTGATTGAATCGCAGTCCTTGGCTGAAGTCTGCGATCGCCCCTTGATAATTTTGCCGTTTGAGTTTTTCTTTGCCTTGTTCGGCGTAAGCTTTAGGAGCGAGTTCGACAAAGGTGTTGATAGGAATTCCCAAGTTCACCCACGCTTTCGTGATTGTATCTTCTGTACTCCCCTCTGTACGTCCGTGAATGCCAATCACACGGCCACGAATATCGAGAATTGGCCCTCCGCTCATTCCCTGACGAGTTGGGTTTGTATAGATTAATTCATAGCCGTCATTTACCCGTTCGCGAGCTGAAATTTGTCCTGCTGTCATCTGACGGATCTGTCTTGTAATAGTTTCCCCTGGCTTTGGCCAGCCGGAAACGTAGATTTGTTCTCCTACGGTAGCTGTTTTAGAATCTCCCAATTGTGCTATCTCGTAAATGCGGTCGCTGACAAAGGGCACGATCGCCAAATCGACTCCCGGTAATTGGATAATGTTATTGCTGTCCACTCGGTAGGAAGTGCGATCGGGCGCGACAATCTTTGATTCACCCCCACCCACCATTACGTGTTTCGCAGTCAGCACATAATAGGTACTTCCTTCCCTAGCAATAATTATCCCTGAACCCTGATTTTTTCCTTCGATTAATACTGTAATTTGCTCAGCAATTTTATTGACTTGTTCTGCTGTTTGTGCTACAGCATTTTGACTTTGTACGATCGCAATTGTTGCACCGATCAGGGCTGCTGAAAGTCCGTATTTAAACCTAATTGTCATATGATTCTCCATGCCTAATCTGAAGGAATATTTTTTGTGCTTGAGCGACTTATAGCATTTCTCAGAGTCTGGTAGGGACACGGCTCTTGGAGTGTCCCTACAGCCGTCTGCTGTATTTCATCCGATTGAAAACCGCTATATTTATCCAGATAATTTTCACCACAAAGGACGCTCAGGCTCAGGTTCGCCTTTGATGCTGCTGGGAGATGCGGGAGTCGCGAAAATATTTCGATCGCCTGGAACTGCGACTGTTGGGGGAAACCCGTTTAGCCAATGAATATAAACAGGAAATATTGGCACTTTTTCATGGGATTGTGAGAGTTGAATGTCCGAACCCCAAAGAGGTGGCAATTGCTCATACAAATCACTTCCTAATTCAGGATTTAGCACCTTTTCCGCAGAGAAACTACCACCTTGAATGATGGTGCAAAAAGCTCTTGGCTGGCTGCTATCAGTAGGTTGAACGCAATCTTTCTGCAATTTCTCTGCCATGTTTTCGCATTGCGAACGAGAATTAATTCCTAAAACTTGGAAATCCTCGGACACCCACCTAATTACTGGTATATTGCCCTGGGCTGTTTGAGCTATGATTGCTGGCTCCTCATTAATTGTACCGCAAAAAAAACTTAATTCTTGAGCGTAGCTGACACTACTCAAACTAATTGTGATTCCCAAAGTAAATGCTAATGTTGTGGGAATTGAATTTAATACTTTAAGTTTCACAAATCACCTCCTTTGCCCTAAACAACTCTCTCATATTTCAGGATATTTGAGAAATACAGCAGATGGCAGGTTTATAGGTACTATTAATATCCCCGTAGGGCAGGGCACTGCCCATTGGTGTCAACTTAAGCCTGAAAGCCCTGAGAAATCTGGTTTTTACCTGAGTCTAGATCCCCCTAAATCCCCCTTAAGAAGGGGGACTTTGAGAAGACTCTTGTCCCCCCCTTGGGAAGGGGGGCTAGGGGGGATCTAGATTTAATAGTCAAACAACAGTCTCTGACTGGGTTTGACCTTAAGTTGACACCTATGGGCACTGCCGTGTCCCTACCATATTTCATCCGATGAAAAACTGCCATACCACCCAAAACTCATCTTAAAAAAGTGGGTTGCTAGCATCAGATTCCACAGGCTGCGGGGATGCAGATTCTGCGGGTTGGGTTTGGAGATATTCGCCCATGTCGATGTAAAGTCGATCGTTCATTTCGACATAAACTCGGCGAGAAGGCGCGTTTTCGTTGAGTGAATTTGCGCTAGCTCGCTCGCGCAAATTCACCAGTCGTTTTAATGTATCTCGCGCATCGCTGCCCGGTTTAATTGTAAATAACAAGCCGTTGTTTGGCAAGTCGCTGGCACAGTCGCCGCCCTTGGTCTGGGAAACGCAAACTACAGGTTGTCGGTTGATAACTCCTGTTGTCAGGTATTTGAGCATTCCGGCTTTGTGATACTGTTGAAATCTGCCAGATACCAGTTCGCATCGGCGCTCAGCATCGAATCCAGACTCTGAGAAACTATTAGAAACCCACTTAATTACTGTGACATTGCCGCCTTCTGGTCTTTGCAAAATAGTTGCTGGCTGACCTCCACTTTGGCCACAGATAAAAGAGCTTGCGGTTTGGGCGGGAGTCGGACTGCTAGGGACAATAGTTGTAGCAAGTGCGATCGCACTTCCAGTAATTAGCGATATCAGTGACTGAAGTTTCATTGGCAATTTTATTCCTGATTTATTTGATGGATTTGTTGGATAGAAATGATTGCTGATTCTGATTAGGTGGATATTAACTCAAGGTGACAAGTCGCAATGGGTTTGAGAATGGATAACTGACTCGCAGCCAACATCCTGATTCAACCTGCTATCCCTGTCCGCTGACTATTTTTTTATATCTACCTGTTGAGTGTAATTATAAACCAAAACTTCAAAAGAAAACTTAAAGATTTAGAAAAGAACAGAACGAACTAAAGTATGATAATTCTTGAACGTAACATCTTGTACCACCGTCAAAAACCTGTAGGGGCGGGCGATGCCCTGAGCGTAGCCGAAGGGTTCACCAATAGCCAAGGGGGGTGCAAACAGGTTAAATAAACCCGCCCTCATATCAAATCAGTTGGTATCGAAATTATTCATCTCTCTCTTCTCTTACTCTGTGCCCTCTGTGGTCTCTGCGGTTTAATCATTCCGAAACAACCGTACTTGATATTACCTAGATTCGAGATTAGAACAGGGGTTCCAGTTTAGGAGTTGGGGCATTGGGGAGAGAGGGCGAGGGTTGTGGCGTTGCTGCCGGCTCGCTACTATCAGATGGGGGTCTAAAAAGGTCGTCAGGAGCTGGTGTTGGTTGGGGGCTGGGGGCTTGGCGGATGGAAATTTCAATGTCTTGAATTTGACGATCGCACTCTGCTAAACGAGCTTTCACTTGGTCAGCAACGAAGGAATCGGGAGCAATTGCTTTGAGTTTGTCTGCTGCTTGAGTCCACGCAGCTTTCTGTTTTGATAATTCGGTTTCTTTTCGCGCATTGGCTGCGATCGCCAGAGCTTCTTCTAATTGCTTCTGAGCTTGTTGTTCTCTGGTCAAATGCGCTTCCATCGCCGTCAACTCGCTTTGATAGGAAGGTAACAGCTTTTGGGCGTCGGGGTAGACTTTGGCCGTTGGCGGAATACTTGATAGTTGGTCGATCGCGTTTTTCAGGCGATCGCGAGCCGTCTGCAACTCTTGGTCTGTTTGAGCATTTTGCCCTAAAACACGGGCGTCAGCAGCCTGTTTGACCGCGCTGTTGTAACTTTCGTTAAAGGGTTTATCCGCAGCACAGTTGTTCAGAATCCCGCATAAAAAACCGATGCGAGGCGACTCCAGACTAACAATCCCACCTACTAGCAGCAGAGTTGGTAGGACAATCAGGGCGATCGTTTTCCATCGAGATGTACGATCGGGGATTGGAAGCTGTGGATTTCGATGATAATTTACAGGCTGGTATGGATTGACGGGATTTTGACTCTCAGTAGAAAGTTGAGTCGGAGGTAGTCCAGGATCGGAACTCACTTCAGTTTTTGATGAACTCATAATAGTTTTTCTTTGTGTTTGGCTATTATCGAGAGCATTTAATACTTCTCTCGCTGACTGATAGCGATCGCTCGGTTTTTTCTCCAACATCCTATCAAGTATCCCAGCCACTGTGTCGCTGACATTCGCGTGCGATCGCCACTCCCACTCCGCATCATAATTAATCAAACTATTTGGTTCTTTACCAGTTAACAAGACGATCGCCGTCACAGCCAAAGCATACAAATCGCTATTCGGGTAACACTCGCCACCCCGCAACTGTTCCGATGGACAATAAGCTGCTTTTCCCACCTGGGTAGGTTGGTGAGAATTAGCAACACCACCGCCAGTTGCGAGCTGTGTTTCCGCATATTTAACCACCCCGAAATCAATCAGCACCGGTTTTGGTTTACCATTTGGCAGCATGATATTATCCGGCGAAATATCTCGGTGAATAATCCCTTTTCCGTGAATATATTGGAGGACTTCCAGAAGTTCCCGTAGCCATTCAACGATATCTTTTTCAGAAAATGTTTGACCTTTCCGTAAATCTCCGTAAGTTTGACCGTTGACAAATTCCTGAACAATAAACAAGCGGCTATTTTCCTCAAACCAATCCATAAACTCTGGGATTTGGCGGTGATTTAGCTTGGATAAAATCTTGGCTTCTCGCTCAAATAATTCCCTAGCTTTTCGCAATTCCTCTGGATTAGTATTTCTAGGAGCAAACTCCTTGAGAACGCAGTTATTTCCTTGTTGATTATCTAACGCTAAATAAGTGCGACCAAATCCACCTTGACCCAGAATGTGGTCAATTAGGTAGCGGTTTTTAATCAAAGTTCCAGCCGATAGTTCTGGTAATATCACTCTCTTGATTAACCTCTTGTAACTGGTTCCTAGGCTGTGCCCATTGGTGACAACTTAAGACTAAAACCCTTGATAAATCTCGTTTATATGCCGAGCCTAGATCCCCCTAAATCCCCCTTAAGAAGGGAGTAGGGTGTGAGTAGGGGGTGAGGAAAGAGAAGACTCCGGTTCCCCCCTTCTTAAGGGGGGCTAGGGGGGATCTAAGTTTAATAGTTAAGCAGCAGTCTGTGGATGGGTTTGAACTTAAGTTGTCACCAATGAGCACAGCCTAGGAACGAGTAGACTACAAAAACCTTTAACCAACTTGAGTTAGCCGCGTACCGCACTTAGCACAGAATTTCGAGCTAGTTGGATTTTTGTGGCCGCAGCTAGTACAAAACACAAAATCTTGCTGAGGTACTGTCGGCGGTTGAATTGGCGCTGGCGAAACACCGCCAGGAGGATTAATGACAGTAGTAGTAGTATAAATTCCGTCCAATTTCTGAGTGACTCCGGTTTCATTTGCTAGAGGCGAAGTTGGATTTAAACTACCAGCCCCCGGTGGCAAAAACTTGTAAGTTTCTATCACCTCTTGAATAATCTTGACCTCTCGTTTATAAACAGGACTATCTTTTCCTCCTTCTTTATCTAATTCCGTCTCCCGCACATCAAGATATGCTGTCAATTGACCGTATAACTGTTGTTTTTGTGGCACTGTTTCCGCCCCATTCAGGATTGCAGTCACCTGTTTTTGAATCTCTTCCTTATCAGGACGACAGGCCACAACTGCCAAAACTTGCACCGTTTCTTCCCAGCTAGAAGCAAGATCTACATTCTCTTGACCCAGCACAGTTTTTACCGTGTAGCGGATCGCTTTTTCCTTCGTATTGCGGTTTTCTTCTGGTCGCAAAACCCGTAATGCTCGTGCTTGCACTACCAATTTTAAAATTTTCTCATCCTCTGGAAATACATCCCAAAAAGGCGCTTCTTTTTGAATATGAACTGGGATAGGAGCATCTTTGCTTTCTCCCCGTGCTTGTGCTCTTTTTGCTTGGATTGATTGGCCTTTCCAATCTTGATAAGATTGTTGCAATTCCCGCATTCCTTCAATACAGCGCAGCGAAAAACCGCCAACTTCTTGCACAAAAACAATCCGGTGGCGTTCCGCTTCTCCCAGCGGGGTAATTGCATCGCTACTACCCACCCGTTCTCGGATCAAAGGAATTAATTTGATGGCGGCTGCTTCAGTGCTGTTACGCCCACCAACCAGGGCTGCTTTGGTATTGAGTGCTGGCGTAAAGCCCGCATCTTTGCCCCTCATTATCGGCTCGGAAAGCAAAATTAGGGGTTTAGATTTATTGTAGGCGATCGCCAATTGACTGCGGATGTCTGTTTCATCATTTTTAAACATTTTGTACAGTCCATCACAGGCTGCCAAATCTCGCTTCAAGCGACTGCTGTTAGGTGCATTATTGATGACTAACCGCGTTTTTTCATCAATAATTTCCTTGAAATCTGGATCTTGCACATCCTGCAATTGCGGCAAATCAAACAGTCGCATCACCTCATCCGCCTCCCGGTTTTGTTTCCACATCGGACTAGCTTCTGCGAGCACTTGCTTCGACAAATTGCTGCAAGTTCCGTCCATCCCCAATTCATACTTGCTTTTCGCACCTTCAGAAGCACCTGCTAATTGCTCGATCGCATCTCGGTACAAATCATTTAGCTGTTGACGGTCAAACAATTTGATACCATTAATTACCAACACATCAGCACTACTTGCTTGTTGGTCTGCTGCTTTTTGAAAGTCATCACGATTTTGGCGCAACTTTTGATTTAAGCGAGCCAAACGGCTTTCTAACTCTGTTAAATGCTCTTGCAGCCTGACAATTACTTCCAATCCCAAGGATCTCGATTTGCGCTGAATAATTGCAATCAAACTCCCCTCTAACCCGCTGATAGCCGTAGCACAATACTTTTCCATAATGTCTTGTTTGCTCAAACCAAACTGCTCTTGGGAGTGTCTAATATCTTCCAAACCCTTTTGGTATTGTTGCTGGAAACGAACCTCATTTGGCTCCCAAACTTTTTCGGCTTCCCGGCGAAACTTTTCCACAGCATTTTGAAAAATCTGTCGCACTGTGGTGATAAAAGCATCAGCAAATTTCGGCCCTTTGTTGCGGTCTTCAAGAATCGTATAAAACTCAGCTTCTAGGGTTTTGCGTCCTTCTTTGATAATCCGGTTGCGGTTGTCATACATTTTTTGCAAGTAATCGCCATGTAGTCGCTCGTCGGGACTCATTTCACGCAGGTGATCGTTGCGATATTCCTCAACTTTTTTCTGCAAGTAATTGACAAATTCTAGAATTTTGCCTTTTTCCGATCCGAAAATACCCAAGAATCCTTGTTGAGTGGATTGCAGTTTGTTATCTGCATTAATTTCATTACGGATACTGTTTACCCAGTTGGAAAGTTCTGCTAAATAAGACTTATCGCCCGCAGCACTCAAATCTGTCAACATTTCCATTTCTGTCAGCCGAATCCGCTTGAGGTCACTTTGTACAACCTCCAACAAATTGGGAACTAATACCACAGATTCGTTCAGCCACCAACTCACAAAATCCGCCGCTAGCCGATTGGATAAAGATGTGCGAATCTGGGCGATGGGAATTTCAATTGTGGACAGCCCAAAACTCATAAATTGTTTGGAATAGCCGCGGCCACCAGGGTCTGCTTGGGCCCAAGAACCTTTAATATTATCTCGGATCGATCGCTTGTGGGGAGCAAAATCTGAGGTCAAGTCCAGAAAGATATTCTGACCGATCATTTCCCGAATTTGGTCGAGGGGAAATTCAGTTTCACCGTTTTTAGTTCCGACTAAATAAGTGAAGTCAAAAGCAGGTCTTTTGTCGCGGATTTCATCGATTAAACCAGCACTATACTGCACTGAATACTCTGTACGGTAGTCGGAGAAATAGCTCAATTCCATTAGGGCTGCGTAGCCGTTAGCTAAAACCCGATCGCCTACATTGATACCAGCAAAAGCATTAGGCATCGGCACAATGGCTGTAGTGGTAGGACTTGACTGTCCTTGTAGCCACTTGCGGACAGCATAGCCGATATCGATGAGCATCCCGCTGCCGGTACCGCCAGAAATTGAGCCGGTGATAAACACGTTTACGGAGTTACTGTTTACCTTGACGTTATATTTGTCCAGCATAAAAGTGTCGTGACCTTTTACGCGATCGCACGCTGAATTAAATGCTTGTTTAATCTTATGATAGTTGTGAAAAAATGCAAATCGACCGCAGGCACGAATCTGTCCGGCTCCCGCTTCTAAAGCCGTCATATTTCGCTCTAATTCATTGGGAAACCAAGCTTCAATCCAGGGGAAGTTGTCCATGTTGGACATGATATTTTCAACTTCATTACCGCTGACTTTAGCAAAGTATTTCTCGTTGTCCTTAAATGGAGTTCCACCCGCACCAGGATTATTTAGTTTGTATTCTTTGTCTGTGTCAATTACCAGAAAACTAATAATCGGAAAATTCTTCAAACTCCCATAAGTTTCTTCTACTAAACGGCGCACTCTTGCCAGCACTTCATTACCCGTTCCTCCTACTCCGATTAAAACAGTAGGAACCATACTTTTTTCATCAACAGTAGCCATAAGACTCCTCCTTTTTGTTTTTAATTAACCTTGCTGTCAGCTTAATGTCAAACGTAGTACCAGCTTATTGTCTTCTTTCTACATTCCTCTCGATCCCCCCTAACCAAGAGGGCGGGCACGGGGGCACCGCCCCTACAAGGGGGGAACCGGAGCATTCAAAGTCCCCCTTCTTAAGGGGGATTTAGGGGGATCGAGACTCGAATAAAAGCGACATTTATCGTTGATTTGAGGCTTAACAACCATCACCAAAAATTGGCAAACCAACTAATTTCCAGATAATGCTAGGCGTACTTGCAGTCCAGAAAAAAGCATTTCCCAAAGCCGCCTGACCTGCTACAGTCATGTTCATCTTCATAGTGCCTTGAAACAACCACCGATCGAGCGGCATCGTCAGCGTCCACATCAAAGCAATCCAAGCAGCACCCAACCAAAAAATCACCCATTTAATGTTACTATTGAGCTTGGGAAATATTTTTTCTGTAAATGAAGTATTGAGATTAACATCGGCACCGGAAATATAAATTCCTCCTGTTTCTAAAGTAGCTTGTTTTAGCGGCTCGAAACTTTTACCTCCGAAGGTAATGCCATTGATTTTAACTTTTTGAGCTGCGGCTTCGCTGACACTTTGCGGGGAAAGTTCAATGCCAGCATCGCTAACAATCACAATTTCGCGACAGCTATTTGGCACGGTTTTAAAAGCATTTAATGCCTGCCGAATAGGAACATCTAGGCTGTCTTGGGGAGGTTCTGGTTGGATAGATTTAGGCAGATTGGGGTCTTGCAAAGCTCGGACTAATTCTGCTTCTACCTTTTTGGTATCTGAACTAAAGTTACTGGTTAATGCTGGAGCTTTGCCGCCGCCAATCCCAAAGACTTGAATTGTATTTGGGTTTGTTCCTAATTTAGAATTTACCTCTAAATAGGCTTTCACTGCGGCTACTTCTTGCTGCATAATTGTACCCGGAGCATTGAAGGCTTGCGGCTGGTAGGTGCTGCTGCTTAAATCGAGGGCGATCGCCACGGCAATATTTGGTCTACCCAACCCGAATATGCCAAACAGTGCAGCAGCAATTAAACAGAAGCACAGCACAATTAATGGTCTCTGAAATAAAGGATTTTGCCACAGCGGGCGTTGATTTCTAATCACCGATCGACCTATAGTAGTTTTAACTTAATTGGCAAACTATTTAACAGCATCGAACTGATATTTAGACCCCGGAGGGCCGTCTTTACCTTCGACAGTTGTCACTAAGGGAATCTCTTTGAACAGGTCAAATTCCTTAGCAGTTCCCGATATCAGAGTTCCTTGGGTGAGGAACTTGACTGTTCCCTCGCGGGTAGGATTGCTGCTGATTGCTGCTGTTAAAGCTTGGGTGGCATCGAAAGCAGTTGCAGTTCGCCAACTGACTCGTCCTTTCCACATCTCGGAGGCTTGTTTGGAAAAAGGATCGTCTTTTTCCCACCTCCAAGGAACGGCTAGCACTAAATCTTTAATTGCATCTCCTCCTTTGATTAAAGTAGTAGGATTATACAGTTCACTGCCTCCCATTAATGCTAAAGGTGGGGATGTATCTTTGTTGGCTTGGGCGATCGCGATCGCCTGTTCTACTTGGTCTTTGCTCATCGCCATAAATACCACATTTGCTCCCGCTTTGCTCGCATCAGCGACAGCAGATTTGGCATCAAAAGTTGCACCAGCTTTGATGTCAACTTCTTTGACAATTTTGCCGCTAGCTTTTGGCACTTCCAGGACTAATAGTTCCTTGAGTTGCTTGCTGTAAACGCTGTCGGAGTTGTAGAAAATTGCGATCGCGGCTGGCGAGTGAGTTTTATTAGCATAATTGGCGACTGTTTCCCCAAGTTTTTGGAGGTAAGTTTTCAGCATCTCATCGGTTTTTTCCAGCAACTTGGTTAGTTTCAAGGTCGCTTTGTTGGAAGAGTCGATAGAAACGCTGGAACTGACAGGCGAAATTGCTGCTAATCCTGCGGTTTCATAGGTTTTGATAGCATCTTGAGCACCGCTGTCAATGCCGTGTCCCAAAACTCCCAAAACGCTGGGAGAGTTAACCAAGTCTTGGGCGATCGACACAGTTTTGCCAACTTCGTCATTAACAATTACAATTTCTAATAATCGACCGGGAACCGTTGGACTTTTGTTGAATTGCTCTTGATATAAAGCTGCTCCTCGAAGCACTTCTTTAGCTGCATCAGCACTGGCACTGATGGGAACTACTACGGCTATTGTTAGGGGATTTCCTGTTTTTTGAGCCGTCGCATTGTTGAGGTAAATTTTAGTTTCTGGGTCGTTGGGGTCGGTTTTCGCAGCTTGTTGATACTTGGCGATCGCATCATCCCAATTTTTGCCTACAAATGCAGCAGCCCCAGCTTGTTTTTCAGCATCAGCTTTGCCGCCTGTTAGCAGAATTTTTTCCCCTTGACTAATCAGCGCGGCGTTGACTGCTTTAGAGCTGAGGAATTCACCTGATGGAGCAATAGTTGTTGTGGGACTAAAAGAAGGTGTGCCTCCACCCGTTGACCCGGAATACTCTGGCGTTTTGTCTGAAAACGCTTTGTACAAACCAAATCCGCCACCACCGACGACTAATACTCCTGCTACAGCCATCAGAATTTTTTTGATTGGCAATTCACGTCCTGAACCCCCATTTCCTGTAGGAACCATAGCCTCTTTCGGCAAGCCGCACATCATGCAGATTGACCCGTTGTTGTCACAGGGTGGGTGGGGGCCAGTACCGTTATATTGGTCTGGACTATTTTTGGGTTCGCCGTCGCAGCTCCAACTCATTTTTGCTACCTTTTTTTTACCCTTTTGGGTATTGTACAGCTTGACATCTGTCTTGAGAAAGGTTAGACGAGCAAAAATACTAAATCTTTAAAATATGCCGCAGGGAATCGCCCCTCCCCGTGAGTTATTCCCCAAGACACTGGTCAATCGATTTTAGATTTGAGATTTTAGATTGGAGAATTGACCCCACGGATGAATCCGGGGGCTTGTGACCCAATTGATGAAGGTCAACAGCGCTATCCTAGTAGTTATATTCCTCAAACCCGATCGACCCGGAGGCCCCGTGTTCAGCCTAGTTCAAACCACTTCTCGCCAAGGAGAAATCCTAGAGGTCGTCTTCCGCAACGGTTGGGACTACATGAAAAGCCTTCTCACCGGCAGCAAAACCGACGCACCCAGTCTCCCAACCCCAGCAGTTCTCCGCAACATCCTCGTCGAATTAGGCCCCGTTTACATCAAATTGGGCCAATTGCTCAGCACCCGTCCCGACCTTTTACCCGCCGCCTACATCGACACCCTCTCCTCTCTACAAGCGGATGTGCCGCCCGTACCGTGGTCAGAAGTAGAAGCAATCATCCGCAAGGAACTCAAACAGTCGATCGAAGAAACCTTCTCCAAACTTAATCCTAAAGCAGTCGCCGCCGGCTCGATCGCCCAAACCCACAAAGCCACACTAAAAGACGGCCGCCAAGTCGCCCTCAAAGTTCAGCGTCCAGGTATTGATATCATCATCGAACAAGATATCGCCGTCCTCAAAGGTTTAGCAGAACTCGTCAGCCTCACAGACTTCGGTCAACAATACGATATCATCGCCCTAGCAGAAGAATTTGGCACAGCATTAAGAGCAGAACTCGACTTCATTCAAGAAGCCACATACACCGACGAATTGCGGCGCGACTTATCAACAAGCCGCTGGTTCGATGCCAAACAAATCGTAGTCCCAGAAATTCACTGGAACCTGACTACAAAAAAACTCATGGTAATGGAATGGCTCAACGGCATACCCATTCTATTAGGAGATTTGCAAGGCACTGCTTACCAAGGAAATATAGAAGCAGAACGTCAAGCAGTCAGCACACTTCTTTGTCGAGTATTCTTTCAGCAGTTTTTCATCACCGGCTTCTTTCACGCCGACCCCCATCCAGGCAATATATTTTATCTCAATGACGGTCGCTTAGCCCTATTAGACTGCGGTCTAGTCGGTCGCCTCGACCCGCGCACTCAGCAAAATTTGACAGAATTACTATTAGCAATTGTCGATTTAGACGCTCAGCGGTGCAGTCAGTTAACCGTACAAATGGCAGAATCTGCCCAGCCAGACAGTCTATCTCAGCTAGAAAATGATTACTCGCGACTACTCCGCAAATATTACAATTTGAGCTTGTCACAAATCAATTTTTCGGAAGTGTTTTACGAGATTCTGCAAGTATCCCGCGAGAATAAAATCAGACTGCCGAGCAATTTGGGTCTATTTACCAAAACGATGGCTAATTTAGAAGGAGTAGCCCGCGCTTTCAACCCCAGACTGAACATTTTAGATCAGATTAAACCTTTAATGACTGATTTGTTTCGGCGTCAGTTATTGGGAGATGATCCGCTGCAAGCTTTGTTGAGAACAGCCCTAGATATTAAAAGTCTGTCTTTGCAATCTCCCCGGCAATTAGAAGTGCTGTTAGACAGAGTTACTTCGGAAACTTTGAAATGGAATTTAACTCTCAAAGACCTCGATCCGCTGCGTCGCAGTTTGGATGATTCTGCGAACCGACTTTCTTTTAGTATTGTAGTTGGTTCCCTGATTGTGGGAGCGGCAATTGTTTCTGCTAATGCTCAAACTGCTCAGTTATCTTTTTTGAGCAATAGTTTGTTTGCAGCTGCGAGTTTTTTGGGTTTGTGGTTAATTATTAGTATTCTCAGGTCAGGGCGTTTGCGGGGATGAATGGCACAAGATTAGTATATGTTCAGTCCTGGACGCATTTGAACGTAATTCTGTCATTCTGAGTGAAACGAAGAATCTCAAAGCTTTGCAACAGCGTCTAGAGTGCGTAAATCCTGTGTGTTGTGGAACAGGCATCTTGCCTGTTCCGTAAATCCTGTGTGTTGTGGAACAGGCATCTTGCCTGTTCCTAAGAATGCTGCAAGATGTAATATCAAATCCGGTAGCATCGGAATTATTCATCTCTCTCTTCTCTCCCTCTGCGCCCTCTGCGCCCTCTGCGGTTAAATCATTCCGATGCAACCGGAAACGATATAACATATAGCCAAGTGCAACAAGCGAACAAATATAGCCTATGTCACAGCATAATTATTCTCTCCCAAAGTCAGCAATTAGAGACAACCGCCACCGCGAAACTGTGGGCGATTTTTTGAAAGCCAAGGTTGAGGAAAACTCAACCTTGTCAATTGTTTCTGCTTACTTTACAATTTATGCATTTGATGCCTTGAAGGAACAACTTCTAGGCATTAAAAACTTGAAATTCCTGTTTGGCGAACCGCGCTTCATCAAGTCCCTTGACCCCAGTAAAACCGATAAAAAGGCATTCCAAATTGAGGATGAGGGCTTGCAGCTACAGAATCGGTTGCAGCAAAAACGGGTTGCGAAAGAATGTGCAGAATGGATTGAGAAAAAAGTGCAGATACGGTCGGTCAAGCAATCTAATTTACTGCACGGCAAAATGTATCACATTGCTCATAACGGAAGCGAAAATGCTATTATGGGCAGTTCTAATTTTACCATGCGGGGACTGGGATTAGGCAGGAAAAACAACAATATTGAACTCAATTTAGAAGTAGATAGTAAACGAGATAGCCACGACATTAAAGCCTGGTTTGATGAACTCTGGAATGATGCCGAACTGGTCGAAGATGTCAAACAAGACGTGCTCCTGTACCTAGAGCAACTTTACCAGAATAATTCTCCTGAATTTATCTACTACAAAACTCTGTTTCATATCTTCGAGACTTTTCTAGATGACCTAGAAAAAAGCGATATTCTCAGCGAACAGCTACACCTATTTGATACAGAAATCTGGAAATCTCTATTTGAATTTCAAAAAGACGGAGTTAAGGCCGCTATCAATAAAATCCGACGATATAACGGGTGTATTATTGCTGACAGCGTTGGTTTAGGTAAAACATTTGAAGCTCTAGCGGTGATTAAATATTTTGAACTTCGCAATCAAAAAGTTTTGGTTCTTTGTCCCAAAAAACTCCGCGAGAATTGGACTGTATATCTAGCACAGAACAATAGCGAACTGAATCCTTTTCTTAAAGACGGCTTTAACTATGCAGTCCTATCTCACACCGACTTGAGTCGTGACTCTGGTTACTCTGGGGACATTAATTTAGCAACGATTAAGTGGGGAAACTATGACTTGGTAGTTATTGACGAATCCCACAATTTCCGCAACAACATCAAGAGTAAACGGGACGAATTTGGCAATCTAATTAGAAAGAGTCGTTACGAAAGGCTGATGGATGATATTATCAAGAGCGGTGTCAAAACTCAGGTGCTACTCTTATCAGCAACTCCGGTTAACAATGATTTAAAGGATTTGCGGAATCAACTTTATTTTATCACAGAAGGTCGCGATGCTGCGTTTAGCGAATCGCTGGGAATTGCTAGTCTGCGCGATACACTAGCTGATGCTCAGCGGAAATTTACCAAGTGGGCTAAGAAAAGTCGCGATCGCAAAACTAGCGAACTCCTGGAAGAACTAAGTTCTGCTTTCTTCAAACTGCTTGACCAATTGACGATCGCCCGATCGCGCAAGCACATTCAAAAATACTATAAAGATGCGATCGCCCAATTAGGCGGCTTTCCAGAACGGCTCAAACCCATCTCCGTATTTCCTGACATTGACCTAGAGGGTGAGTTCATGTCCTACGAACAGCTTAACAGCGAAATTTCTAAATATCAACTCTCGCTATTCAACCCTTCAAAATATGTCCTGTCGCCATACCGTTCAGTGTATGAAAATAAAACAGGGCGAAATTTCAGACAGAGCGATCGCGAACGGTGTTTAATTGGTATGATGAAAGTCAATTTCCTGAAACGCTTAGAAAGCTCCATTCGTTCCTTTTCGCTGACAATGGAACGCACAATTAACAAAATTGAATATCTAGAGAAAAAAATTCAAAACTTTCAGCAATTTCAGCAATCTCGCGAGGCTAACCAGACAGTTATTTTCAGCGATTTAATGATTGAAGACTTCGACGATGAAGAGTTGCAAGATGCCATGCAAGTAGGTCAAGAGCTGATATTTCAAATGGCGCACCTCGATGTCAAAACGTGGTTAAAAGACCTGAAATGCGACAAGGAACAGCTTAAAAAAATTTACAATTATGCCCAAAGCATTTCTGTTGAACGGGATGCCAAGTTAGCTGAGTTAAAAGCACTAATCGCCGAGAAAGTCAAGCATCCTACGACTAACAAGCATGGCCAACCAAATCGCAAGGTTTTAGTCTTTACTGCCTTTGCAGATACGGCAGTTTATCTCTACGAAGGATTGCGGGAATGGGCAACATTAGAATTGAAAATTAACCTAGCTTTGGTGACTGGTGGTTCGGCGAAAAATAAGACTACCTTTGGCAAAAATGAGTTCAATCGCGTCCTGACAAATTTTTCGCCTTTCGCCAAGAAACGCGCTCAAATTCCATCTATGCCACAAGACGGCGAGATTGACCTATTAATTGCCACAGATTGTATTTCAGAAGGGCAAAATTTACAAGATTGCGATTATCTGATTAACTACGACATACACTGGAACCCAGTCCGAATTATTCAGCGGTTCGGTAGGTGCGATCGCATTGGCAGCCCCAACCATACCGTACAATTAATCAATTTTTGGCCGACAGAGGACTTGGATCGGTACATCAATCTGAAAAATCGAGTAGAAGCACGGATGGCATTAGCGGATATTGCTGGTACATTTGAAGATAACCTGCTGGAGGCTCTTGAGATTCAAGAATTGATTGAGAGTGATTTGAAATACCGCGACAAGCAGTTGCTGCGATTGAAAGACGAGGTGCTGGATATCGAAGATTTCACCGAAAGTGTCGCCCTAACGGAATTCAGTCTCGATGATTTCCGAATGGAACTAGCCAAATACATTGAGAGCAACCGCAAACTACTCCAAGATGCTCCTTTAGGACTCTATGCAATAGTTCCAACTAACTCGGAGTACCCGATCATTGCTCCCGGCGTAAATTTTTGCCTCAAACAGAAAGGCGATTCTCTTGATAATAAAACTGTCAATCTGCTGCAACCATATTTTGTAGTTTACGTGGGAGAAAATCAGGAAGTGCGATTAAATTTTGCTCAACCCAAACAAATACTTGAAATATACCAGTTGCTGTGCGCGGGATGTACTGTTCCCTATGAAGAGTTGTGCAACTTGTTCGATCGAGAAACTAATAATGGATTTGATATGAATTTGTATAACGATTTGCTTAAGCGGGCGGTTGATTCAATTGCAGGTATTTACAACAAGCGGCTCATCGACAATCTGCTGTCTAGCCGCCGTGCTGTGTTGGTTGAACAAGCGCATCAGGTTAAAGCAACAACGGATTTTGAACTGATTACTTGGTTGGTGATTAAATGAGCGTCAGGGAACAACAAGCCAAAGCATCTATTAATCAAGCTTTAAATAGTTTTGCCAAGGGAAAACTAGCCGATAACGCCCGGAATTTGTTCTTTGCTCTTGGCTACCGCAGTGACAGAACGAGTCAATTTTATCCCAATACTTCGGATAACTTTATTGCGACTTTTGACATAGATCAAAAGCTCAACTCCCAAAAAGCTCTCTTAGAGGAATGGCTGTCGGTTGATTTTCTCTTCCAGTTTACCGGGACAGAAATTGCAGATAACGATCAGTTTGTCGAATTTGATAGTAGCAGTGGTGAGAGTGCCTTTTTTACTTCCTACTTGTTTTTCGCGATCGCACTGCGGAGGAGCGCGTACACTATAGAACAACTTGACGGGATTATCCGCGAGATTAATCAACTTTTACCGATGCCTGCGATCGTTCTCTTTCAGCATGGAGAAACTCTGACTTTCTCCATGATAAACCGCCGCGCCAACAAACAAAATGAATCTGAAGATGTATTAGGAAAAGTCAAACATCTTAAAGATATCCCATTCGCCATTCCGACAAACTCTCATTTAAAAATGCTCTTCGATCTTTCCTTAGCACAGTTGTATAAAAATCACGGCTTTAGCAACTTTGACGAATTTCATGAAGCTTGGCATCAAACTATTCCTGACAGCATCAAATTTAAAGAAGATTCTCTGTGGCAAGATTCGCTTCGCGTTTACCTGCAAGAAATCGGTCGAATTCCCATGCTCAAAGCTGACGAAGAGATTGAACTAGCTCGTAAAATTGCTGAATTAGAATTAGAGGGCAGCCGAAAAGCTAAAGACAAAATGGTAGAGTCTAACTTGTGGCTGGTAGTCTCAATCGCTAAAAAATATCAAAATAGAGGGCTGGATTTCTTAGACTTGATTCAGGAGGGAAATCTGGGTTTAATCAAGGCTGTAGAAAAGTTTGATTGCAGGAAGGGCCACAGGTTTTCCACCTACGCGAATTGGTGGATTCTTCAGGCAATTATGCTGGCGATCGACAACCATTCCCGCACCATCCGGCTACCAGTTCATTTGTGGCGTACAATTTCCGAGGTTAAGCAAACTACCAAGCTGCTTTCTCAAGAATTTGGTCCCATTCCCAAGATGGAAGAAATCGCCAATCGTTTGGAAATGACAACTGCAAAAGTGCGCTTGGTTATTCAATCGGCTCTGCCTATCATTTCTTTAGATACTAGAATGGGTGAGGAGGAAGGTTCTACATTGGGAGAGTTGATTGAATTCGATGGGGAAACACCAGAAGACCAAGTATCGAAAAATTTGCTCCGCGAAGATTTGGAAAGTGTTTTAGATACTCTCAGCCCCCGAGAACGTGACGTGCTGCGACTGCGTTACGGCTTGGATAATGGCCGCGAGAAGAGTCTAGAGGAAATCGGCAATAGATTTAATGTTACCCGCGAGCGGATTCGGCAAATTGAGGCTAAGGCTTTACGAAAGTTGCACCATCTCAACCGCAACAGCATCTTAAAAGAATATATTCGCTAGCTCTACAGCAATTGACTAAACTGAGACAAAAATACCGAAAAAAAAAGCAAGAGCTCATTACAAACATTTTCTGCTGTGCGATGTACTTAAGCACATCTCTGACTTAAGATAGGCGATCGCCCGCAACAGCTAAGTCTCAGCTAGAAACTGTTCGATCGACTATCTCTTCAGGAAAAACTGATGAGTAGCGGTTACGCCAGCCCTATGCTTCAGCAGCAATGACAGCAAATCCCGTAAGTGCGATCGGTCAACAATCCAACCAAATAAAGCCGCCAGTGCATTCAAGCAATTGAATAAACGCAGTCATTAGTTATGAGTCAGCAGTCATTAGTTATGAGTCAGCAGCTAAAAACTAATAACTGTGGCATAAAGCTGGCGGAAAAATAACATCAGCTAACAGCTAGCAACTAATCACCAATAACTAATGACTAATAACTAATAACTAATGACTAATAACTAACTTAGCTGTCGTACATCCGGGCTTCGGCTGCGTCAGGATTTTCCTCGCAATACTCATCAAAAGCAGTTTTTTCAAGCTTCTGCGATCGCTGGTGAGAAGCCTCAGCCTGCATTTCCTCTACAATATCCCAAGCTACCGCGCACTCTTTGGAAGTAACTCCTTTTTCGGCACAAATAGTCCTAGCCTCTGCGATCGCCTTTTCAATTTCTTCCTCAAATACAAGACTCTTCGGCTTCTCAAGAAAATCGCTTTTTGTCAAGATATCCGTTACCGAAATAATGCCGACCAGCTTGTCCTTAATCACCGGAGCCCGTCGGATGCGGGTATTCGCGAACAATCTAGCCACGTATTCCACACCCAAGTCAGGATTCACCGTAATGCACGGTTTGGTCATAATCTCGAAGACGCGGACTTTTTTCGGGTCTACTCCGTAGGCTGCTACTTTATAGACAATATCCGTTTCAGTCACAATGCCATAGGCATCTTGTTCGTGGCGGCGTTCCACAATCAACGCGCGCAAACACAGGTCGTTCATCATCGCCACCGCTTCAGCTACCGTTGCTGAACCGCGAATGGTGACCACTTCTGTGGTCATAATATCTTGGGCTTTCATCATCATTTCCTATTGCTCCAACACGATCAACTGCTACACAAAACTTGGCTAAACTTATTTAAGTCTCACTATTCAATCGGGATTGCTCCGGTCGGGTCTGCTTCCTGCTTCACCCAAGGGAGTCGGCTCCTTGTTGTCCACAGGCGTTAATTCGGGTGGAGCATCGCCCTAATCGAATTAATTTTAGTTGAAGCTTTTAGCCATGAGTCATCCAATATTTTCAACCAATTTAAGGAAACGCGGACTCCCGTTCGACCTTGTAACAGGCTGGTCAGTTTTGACAAAACTGTGGTTTACAAACCAGATAATTAAGCCTTGGTTTTCGGCACTTATGTAATTATACCACCCAGAATGGTTAACCAGTCAAGTTAAGTATGACTAACTTTAGTAAACTTTTTTGCTATTTAGTCCAACTCTAGTTTTCCCCGAACTTGGGACGAGAGAAAGGTTTCTTGCGATCTGGAATAATGATCTGACGAATTTTAACCGATTTAACCGCACTCTGTCTGGCGACTTGCCTCAAACAAGTCGATCGCCCTTGTAGAATCCAAGCATTCGAGGACTCAATCCTTGAGCTTGTTTGACCAAGTTTTGCAGCCCCAGGCTCAAAGAAGCAAAAGTTAACACAAACTGAGCGACTGATCGAGCTCGCACAGATCCCCGCCTCTGATAAACTTGATGGCTGGGAGTGCAAAAAAGCACCAGGCACGCAGGACTCAGTTGGGAGGATATAGTTTGTGGACAATGTAATCGGTTTAGAGATTATCGAAGTAGTTGAGCAGGCCGCCATCGCCTCAGCTCGATTGATGGGCAAAGGCGA
Source organism: Microcoleus sp. (assembly GCA_042408215.1). Classification (GTDB taxonomy): domain Bacteria; phylum Cyanobacteriota; class Cyanobacteriia; order Cyanobacteriales; family Microcoleaceae; genus Microcoleus. Next base: position 137,165 of record JAYFMW010000010.1, read on the forward strand.
GAAAGATGAAGCCGACAGAGTGGCTGTAGAAGCCATGCGGGAGCGGATGAACAAAATTCATATGCGCGGCCGCATCGTGATCGGCGAAGGCGAGCGCGATGACGCACCCATGCTTTACATCGGGGAACAAGTAGGTATTTGTACTCGCGAAGATGCCAAAGATTTTTGCAACCTAGATGAATTGATCGAAATTGACATCGCTGTTGACCCCTGCGAAGGTACTAACCTGGTTGCTTACGGTCAAAACGGTTCGATGGCAGTTTTGGCAATCTCTGAAAAAGGCGGTTTGTTTGCTGCTCCCGATTTCTACATGAACAAATTGGCTGCTCCTGCGGCTGCCAAAAATCATGTAGATATTCGCAAGACGCCAACCCAAAACCTACACATTATCTCTGATTGCCTCGGCCGCAGTGTTGAGGATTTGGTGGTGGTGGTGATGGATCGCCCCCGGCACAAAGATTTAATTAATGAAATTCGGCAAGCGGGAGCAAGAGTTCGACTGATCAGCGACGGCGACGTTTCAGCAGCGATTTCTTGTGCGTTTTCTGGTTCTAATATCCACGCACTGATGGGTATTGGTGCAGCACCCGAAGGTGTGATTTCAGCAGCAGCAATGCGCTGTTTGGGCGGTCACTTCCAAGGGCAGTTGATTTACGATCCGGCTGTTGTGAAAACTGGTTTGATCGGTGAAAGTAAAGAGAGCAATCTCGCTCGACTTAAAGAAATGGGCATCACAGACCCAGACAAGATTTACAATGCTGAAGAATTGGCATCTGGGGAAACAGTTCTGTTTGCGGCTTGCGGAATTACTCCCGGAACGCTGATGGATGGAGTTCGCTTCTTTGGTGGCGGCGCTCGTACTGAAAGTTTGGTAATTTCTTCTCAGTCGAAAACTGCTCGGTTTGTGGATACAATCCATATGTTTGAGCAGCCGAAATCTCTGCAATTGAATTAGTCATTAATTAACAGTTAACTGTTGGCTGTTGACAGTTGATGGTTGGCTGTTGGCTGTTGACTGTCACCAGTTATTAGCAATTAGCGATAAACTAATAACTAATAACAGGTGACTGTTGACAAGTAAAAATAAATAGTGACAAATGACAAACATGAATATTGCAGTCGTAGGTCTTAGCCACAAAACAGCGCCGGTTGAAGTTCGCGAAAAACTGAGCATTCCAGAGCAGAAGATTGAAGGGGCGATCGCCCAATTGCGTAGCTACCCCCATATTCAAGAGGTTGCTATTCTCAGCACTTGCAACCGCTTAGAAATTTATATTGTTACCAGCGAGTCAGAACCTGGTGTGCGGGAAGTCAATCAATTCCTTTCCGAATGTAGTAAAGTTCCTTTGCAGTCTTTGCGACCTCACCTGTTCATTTTGCTGCACGAAGATGCGGTGATGCACCTGATGCGAGTTGCTTCTGGCCTCGACAGTTTGGTGCTCGGAGAAGGGCAAATTTTAGCTCAGGTCAAACAAACTCACAAACTCGCTCAGCAGTATAAAGGTGTCGGCAGAATTTTGGAGCGCTTGCTCAAGCAAGCTCTGACAGCAGGGAAACGAGTTCGGACAGAAACTAGCATCGGTACCGGTGCAGTTTCGATTTCTTCGGCGGCGGCGGAACTGGCTCAACTCAAAGGTCAGCATTTAGCAAGCAGCCGAATTGCGATTATCGGTGCTGGCAAAATGTCCCGACTTTTGGTGCAGCATTTGCTTTCCAAAGGAGCTAGCCATATTGCGATCGTCAATCGATCGATGCGCGGTGCTGAGGAGTTGGCAAGTATTTTTAAAGATGCTCAATTACACTTGCATCTGCTCTCGGAAATGATGCCAGTAATTGCTAGTTCTGACTTGGTTTTTACCAGTACGGCTGCTACCGATCCGCTGTTAAATAAAGCTAAATTAGCAACTGTTTTAGAACCCGATCGCCCTTTGATGTTGGTGGACATTTCTGTGCCGCGCAACGTCGATTCAGATGTGAAGGAACTCGCTAATGTGAAGTCGTTTAATGTGGACGACTTAAAAGCAGTGGTCGCTCAAAATCACGAAACCCGCCGCCAAATGGCAATGGAAGCTGAGGGCTTGCTAGAACAGGAAGTAGAGGCTTTTGATGTCTGGTGGCGCAGTCTGGAAACTGTTCCCACTATTAGCTGTTTGCGGGATAAGATAGAATTGATTCGCGAACAAGAATTAGAAAAAGCTTTATCACGTCTGGGCTCTGAGTTTTCTGAGAAACATCAAGATGTGATTGAATCTTTAACAAGAGGGATTGTGAATAAAATTTTGCACGATCCGATGGTGCAGTTGCGCGCTCAACAAGACATTGACGCGAGGCGACAAGCAATGCAGACTTTGCAATTGCTGTTTAATTTGGATGTGGATGTCAATCAGCAGTATAGCTAGTTGATTTTTTGAGATTTTTCCCAGGCTGAGCCTGGGAATTATTTTTCTTGGCTGTGGCAATTTTTCTTGATTGAAATAAAAAAAAACGCCATTTTTTTTAGGGTTAAATGCTTGACTTTGAGCATTTAATGAAGTACAATCTAATAATGGGAGTGGTGGCAAAAATAAAATTTTTGCCACCACTCCCATTATCTAAAATATACCATGAAAAATCCACCAAAGTCAATAGGTAATCCTTCTTTTTTAGGGCCGAGCAGTTATTGACAGTAACGTAGATAGCCTTTCTCAGTAACAGGAGGTGCCATTAAGGTGCATAGGGCATAATCAATTACGAATTAATCAATTACGAATTACGAATTTAGCACTTCAAAAAGTCAACTCGTAATTCGTAATTCGTAATTATTTCCCATAGGGCATACCTCACTTTCTTGAGAACCGCTATAATTCAAAAAGGAATTATCAACCGCAGATGCACGCAGATTAACGCAGATGAACTTCGGCAGATATTGATAGTTGCGATCGGTTTAATATTATGACTTTGAACAGGCGAATTTATCAAGTAATTTTACTGGTGGCGGGGCTGTGGCTAGTTTTAGAGTTAGTCTCCCGCGCTGTGGCAGAAATTCTCTGGTTTCAGGAAGTTGGATATCTTCAGGTTTTGCTGTTGAGGCTGAAAACTCAAGGGTTGCTGGGGGTAATTCCCACTGCTATTTCTGCTGTTTTTTTGATGGGAAATTTGGCTTTAGCCCACAGCCTCAAACATCCCACTGAGGAAACCAAATCGCCGATTTCGGGGGGATTATTCGCTTCAGTAAATCTGAAAAAAACGGGGAATAATTACCAATTATCTGTGGCTAAACCTCAACTTGCTTTTCCCTGGCTGCTGTTGTTGTTATTCGGATTGAGTTCGATCGCAGGTTTCATGGTAATTCACTTGGGGCTGTTAGCTGCGGGCGGCCTCGCCGATTTCAGTATAGCGCCACCAATTCAGTTGGGATTGGAGTCAATTGGGCCCATAGCCGTGCAGCTATTTTCTAATTGGTGGCAGTTTGGCGTAATGCTGGGGCTGATGTTAGCTGTGACAATTAAGCCGGATTTTTGGCTGCGGGCGATCGCCCTTTTTCTCAGTTTGGCGATCGGGCTAATTGCCGCCAGTCGTCTGGACAAAAGTATTGCCATATTTTCACCATCTTAATTTTAACATAAACGATCCTATTTTTAGTCAAGATATCAGTTTTTATATATTTGTTTTGCCAATTTTAGAGTTGCTAGCATTATGGCTGACAGTTATATTTTTGTACGGCTTAGTATCAGGCACTTTAACATATGTACTTTCGGGAAACAGCTTGAGTCAAGGGATATTTTTGGGGTTTTCCCGATCGCAGCAGCGGCACTTGTATGCCTTGGGTGCAGCTTTGATGCTAGCCTCCGCATTCCACTATTGGCTAGCCCGTTACGAATTGCTGTACTCACGGGGAGACGTTACTTACGGGGCTAATTATGCTGACGTGACAGTGCGGCTGCCCTCCTATGGATTTTTGAGTATTTTAGCGGTGGCGATTCCCTTCGGGATAGCTTCGCTTCACGCACTTTTGACGCTGTGGCCAGTTTTGAATTTAAAACTGAAAAACCACAACTTAAACCAGATTATTTTTGGCTTTTTAATTTTCAATATTTGCTTAGGATGGCTACTGCCAAAAATTGTCCATAGCCTGATTGTTGAACCGAACGAACTAGCGCGGGAACGGCCCTACATCGAACGCAGCATCGCCTTTACCAAACAAGCATTCGACCTCAAAAAAATAGAAGTAAAAACCTTCGATCCAGCAGGCAAACTTACCTATGCAGACTTGGAAAAAAATCAGCTTACTATCAGTAATATCCGCCTGTGGGACAAGCGACCACTGCTACAAACCAACCGGCAATTACAACAAATTAGACCTTATTATAAATTCTTAGATGCCGATATCGATCGCTACACAATTAACAACGAATTTGCAAAACAGGGAGATACCCAAAGCCAGCAAGTGATTCTCGCAGCGCGAGAATTAGACTACACAGCAGTTGCGAGGGAAGCTCAAACATGGGTAAACGAACACCTGGTTTACACTCACGGTTATGGCTTTACTCTTTCTCCTGTAAATACTATCGGTGCCGGCGGTTTGCCCGATTATTTTGTTAAAGATATTGGAGTTGATGCGGGCTCTGGCGAAAGTGCTTTAGAAATAACTAGCGATCGCATTCGGGCCAGTATTCCGATCGGAAATCCGCGCATTTATTACGGCGAAGTCACCAATACCGACGTGATGACATCGACAAAAGTTAAAGAATTCGACTATCCCAGCGGCGAAGAGAATGTTTACAATACATACAACGGTAAAGGCGGAATTGCGATCGGCTCTATGTGGAAGCGCTGGTTATTTGCTAATTATCTCAAAAATTGGCAAATGGCGCTCACCCGCAATTTTACGCCAGAAACTAAGTTACTGTACCGCCGCAATATCCACAAAAGAGTGCGAGCGATCGCTCCTTTTTTGCGCTACGATTCAGATCCATACTTAGTAGTAGCTAACGCCCATCTCAGTCCAGGCGATTTAATAGAAAAAGAACGGGATAAAACTGCCAATAATATTCAGCATTTACCCTCCGTAACTCATAGTTCTCCCAACTATCTTTACTGGATTATAGATGCCTATACTACGAGCGATCGCTACCCGTATTCCGACCCAGGAAAAAATAAATTTAACTACATCCGCAACTCAGTAAAAGTCGTCATAGATGCCTACAACGGCTCCGTTGACTTCTACGTTGCCAACCCATCCGACCCGATAATCAACAGTTGGATTGCGATCTTTCCCGGACTGTTCAAACCCCTTGAACAAATGCCTCCGGCTCTCCGCAAACATATTAGGTATCCAGTAGATTTATTGAGCATTCAATCCGAACGCTTGCTAACTTATCACATGGAAGACCCCCAAGTATTTTATAATCGGGAAGATTTGTGGCGAATTCCCAAGGAAATTTACGGCAACGAACAGCAGCCTGTGGAACCGTACTATTTGATTACAAAACTGCCAACAGAAACCTCAGAAGAGTTTATTTTGTTGCTTCCATTTACCCCTGTAAGTCGGAATAATCTAATTGCTTGGTTAGCAGGTAGATCCGATGACGATGATTACGGAAAATTGCTGCTGTACCAGTTTCCCAAACAGCGATTAGTTTATGGCCCAGAACAAATAGAAGCTTTAATTAACCAAGAACCAGTCATTTCCGAACAAATATCTCTCTGGAATCGCCAGGGTTCAAAAGCAATTCAAGGAAATTTATTGGTAATTCCAATTGAACAATCGTTACTGTACGTTGAACCTCTGTACTTAGAAGCCGATCGCAATAGTTTGCCCACTTTAATAAGAGTCATTGTTGCCTACGAAAACCGGATTGTCATGGCAGAAAATCTCGACGAGGCGCTCAAAGCACTTTTTCAGCCTCAAGCTACCAATAAACCCGCGATTGTTCGACCTGTAGAAGGAACGGCACCGGCTTTGAATCGATAATTTATATCATGTCTGGTTGATTCGTTCTTGTATAATTTGCGCGGACGTAGGGGCGGGTTTTACCAACCATCTATGTTTAAAACTAAGTATCTCGTAAACCCGCCCCCCCATGTGTTCAGGATGCCACCGGAATTGATATTATATCAAGTTTAGTTACATCATTAATAGTCCTGGACGCAAAGAAACCGGGTTTCTCTGAAAAATCCAAGATTCTCAACTAGAGATCTACAAAGAAACCCGGTTTCAGTACAGGAGCAGCCTTTACATCCTGCCACCAAACCCTCTCTTCTTCTCCAGAATCCAGTTGGACAATTACGTGATAAAAATTAATCTGTTTGAGCCTGCCTGTTTTTCCATTCAAATACAATTGTTTGGGATGATCGGTACGAATTTCCACCCTTTGATTAAACAGCGGTAGCGTCTCCGTAGCAGAACCCTCAAACAAATTTTTGCCTCCCAAAAGATAGCCCAAACCAATCAAAAATAAATTGAAGCTGTAAAAAATACCGTACAAATACCCAAAAATAGCAAATTTTTTGCTTGTGAAAAAGTTGTATAATGACTAACAATTGCTACCATCAAAGTTGCCAACCACCAGAAAGTAGCCACGAAAATTCCATCTCCTGGCAAAACATTGCCTAGGAATCCTAAAGTTGCCATCTGCGAAGCAAATGCAGTCGCAACAATCCACTTAGTTGGCAAAAATGATGACAGCAGCCAGTCAATAGCTACAGTAAAAATGAACATAATTGCTGTCACCCAAAATGGACAGTAGGAAATCAGGGTAAAACTGACTGAAGCATAAGCAAAACCAGCCAAAACTAATCCCAATCCACTAAAGATATCGTTCCAGTTCAGCATTATTCAAACATCACTACATCTGCGTTAATCAGCGTACATCTGCCTACATCTGCGGTCAAAAAATCTCAATTTCCGAAGCGGTCAGATCGGTATGATTTATCGAGGATCGATCGACTTAACAAATTGTTGCACCGGCTGCGGTAAAGCCGGAACAAAAGTCTTTCTAAAACCTTTAACATCCAACACCCGCCACATAATACCCACCGCTACCGTCAAGAAAAATAATGCTCCCAAAAAATTTAGCGTGTGAGAAATCCAATTGTCGCCCCTTTTTTTGGGAGGAGTAAAGTGTTTCATGCGATATACAGCCGGCAGCATTTCCGGCGGTTCCTCCCGACTGCGAGGCGGCTTTTTCGGGCGCGAACTCGAACTGCGACTCCCAGGAAAAGCCGTTTTATTAGTTTTACTAAAATTGCTGACCGGCTTCATTTCAGAACCGTCGCGCGTCCCCGTTAACCTGCTAGTAGAAGTCCCCGTTTTGCTAACAGCATCATCCTCAATGCTGCTGCGATTGGGCTGAGTCGATTTGCGTTCCGCGAGGGTTCGCATCAAACTTTGCAATTGCTGAGTTGCCGCGGCCGGACGTTCCACCTTCCTAGCCCAATTTAACAGCATCGCCCCGGTAATTCCGCAGAGATTCGCAGCCCCCACAGAAGCCATCCGCTTCAGCAGTGGCTGGCTGTTGGAAACAAAAACTACGAGTGCGTCTGGGCGTTCCTGAGCCAAACCGTAAACGCATTGAGCAGTCGCCACCACGAGCATTGCTTGTTTGCTTTGATTTTTAATAGAAGGTTCCAGCGCTCGGTGCGTTTCTTGAGCATCAGTTATGATCCAGCCACTGTCGGCAAAAAAGCGCATAAACTCCCTAGCCACTTGCTCTTGAGATTTTTCTACTGCTTTCCCTGTCAAATAATCTATTTCGTCATATACTACTTCTGGGAGATAGCAACTTCCCACTTTGGCATATTCTTGCCATACTTGGGTTCTGCCAGCCATCAAAACATCTGCATCAAAAGTTACCAATACAGGAGGAAGTTGATTAGCCATAACTTTACCTTAGATGCTCAGATAAGTGATTTTTACTCGATACATTAAGTTTAAACAAATTGCGAGCTTTCCATTAGGTCAATCGATCAGAATTTAGGGTGCGCTGAAGCGCACCCTAGTGGTAACTAGCCTGATGATTAGTTTCCAATGCCTAAACGCCCAGCTAAAGCTGGAGTCAACGGCAACAGTATAGCAATCATCAAAAACAAAGCCAACAAACCCAAAGCTGCGCGAGCGTCGTCAGGTTCAGTTAGCTCGTTGAGCGTCGGCCGCTCCAAATTCCGCTGTAAAATCAGAATTACGATCGCCCAATACAGAGCCAAAGGATTAACTAAAGAAGCGATCGCTAACACTGCAAAAGTCGCCAAAGTCGCCAGATTAGCTGTTTTCCGGCCGTAGATTGCTTGCAGAATTCTACCCCCGTCTAACTGTCCGGCCGGCATCAAATTAATCGCCGTGATTACCAAACCCAACCACCCGATCACCACCAGAGGATGAACGTCTACCAATTGCTGCTGCAAAGCCGAACCCAAAACCACTTTTGCCAAAGTTCCCACCAAAACTGAACCCTTAAAAATTTCTGCGGGAATTTGAAACAAACTGCCGGTGTGAGAAAGTAGCAAACCCAGTACCAGCATCGACAGAGCAACTATTCCCCCGGCAGCGGGCCCGGCGATGGAGATGTCAAATAGCACTTTGCGGTTGGGTAGCAGGGACTCAAAACGGTCGATCGCCCCAAAAGAACCTATTTGCCAAGTTGGTATAAAAAACGGCCAACTCAAGCCAACATTGTACCGACTTGCCAGCACTCGGCGAGCAATTTCACGAGAGCCTAAAACGGCCCAAATGCCTGCTGCGATTGGCAGCACTTCTAGATATCTAGCCGGCGAGCTAAAGAAGTCGAAACCCCGGAGCAATCCACCGGTTTCCAATGTAGTAGCAAAGGTGGCCAGTAGCAGCACTACGGATAGGATTTTTTGAGATACGGTAGTTGGCTGCGGGTCGTTTTCGCTGGGTAAGATGATCGCTACCGGCTTGTCGTCCTGATTTTCTACTAAAAATAGTCGGTAGCGATCGCCCAATCTTGCTTGTAAACTTGCCGACAACCGCGAGTGTACTAGTTCTGGATCTCCCCGCAGATTTCCTTTGAAAATCAACCCATCTTGATAGGGAATAGTTTCTGTTGCAAAGAAAGTATCGATGCCAAAGATACCTTGAATTGCTTTTAAGTCTTCGGCGGGAACCGGAATTATTTCTAATTGATTAGTTGCCTGGGACGATGTTACGATTTTAACTGGTTCTCTGGGCGGTGTCGGCTGGGACTCAGGGGCAGAATTCCCATCGCTTGGGGACTTGATCTCAGTAGTATCGGGGGGCGAGCGCAACTCTGCATCGACTGCGGCCGATCGCAGTTCCCTACCCAGATAGATGTACAATCCTGTTGATGCCACCAGCATCAACAATACCGCCACCAGATTTAGGTAAATCCCAGCAGAGAACAAACTAAAGAACAGCAGCCAGGGACTGAGGAGCACAACTGACTGCAACCAAGCCAAAATTCCCAGTTTGCCAAAAGGTCTGGCGCGATAAAATCCCCAACCCAGAATTCCCACAGCCACCAGTACAAGTGCGATTGTTGCCGTATTTTCCGATGAAGCAGGAGTTGACATTCCTGTGGCTTGTGCTAATACGGGTTTGTGAAGGTCGATCGCGCTGTGGTCGAACAATAGCATTAAATTCCTGGCAATATGAGATGTTGTCGAAGAGAAAGTTGCTGCGAACATATCCAAACATGAAAGGAAACTAGCCTGATTACTAAGGATAACCCCTCGATGCTCCTGGGCTGACAACCGGATGTGGCTGTTTTAACTTGAGTTGATTTAACTATTGACATAATAGTATTTTTATGATATGGCATCTGCTTTGACTGACCCAAAAGCGATGCAGGAAATACTCAGATACTCATGCATAGTAACCCGATCGCAGAGGGGAAATGAGGAAGTACAGCTCAGCGTGGGCGATCGGGGGCTTTGTTGGTAGAGGTTTGAGTATGATTTGTGTTGGAGCGACAAATCATAGTCAAATCATCGTCTAATCATCGTCAAAGACATAGGCTGTTGCTAAATCGCTACCTAGGTAATTGGTTAAAACCCTTGTGGTGTATAGTTTTCTGTAACGGGTACGGCAGGACTCGAACCTGCGACTCGCTGCTTTAGAGCTACAAGTGCAGGCCTTGCAAAAAACTCTAGAAGCCTTGACAGAAACACTGCTGGGAAGGTCTGATGAGGAATTATGTAACCCGAATAACCCGATTGAGTTACCGACTGCTATAGGTAACTTGATGGTAGAGAATGAATCCCTCAAAACTGACTACGCCAAACTCCTAGAGAGCAGCACTCGTGTTACCAACAACCTCAGAGAGGAAGTGCAGAAATTGCGATCGCAGGTCCAGACAGAGAGAACTAAATGGGAAGAGCTACGGGAAGAGCTTGACGATCGCCCTGAGATTCAAAAATCTGTTCTGGCCGTCGCAGATTTTCCAGAACCAAGTGACTTACTCAACCAGTTGAGGACGCGGCGCAAAAAGTCGCGGGCGGACTTGGCGGATATAGAGGCGGTTTTGGACATACTAGGCTCGGAGAGTTGACCCGTGTCTACCTAAAGGATACCGGGATACCGCATGACTCAGATAGGCAGTGTTGTGCAATTGTCTTGCACAACAATTGCACAACAAATGCACAACAAATGCACAACAAACAAGGTTTGAGCCGCTCTCTACTTTGCGGTAAAGAACGGCTCAAAGCATTGATGCTATTAGGTTTTCTGTAACGGGTACGGCAGGACTCGAACCTGCGACTCGCTGCTTAGAAGGCAGCTACTCTATCCACCTGAGTTACGCACCCAACTCAAAAATTCAGACGTCAGCTAAAAATTTGCTAACAACATTATTGTATCGGTACAGTGTGCGATCGAGCAAGTAAACTTTTGAGAAAAGTTACTCTCTGGGTAGTTGACCCTCCAAAGCGGGCTGCTGCAAGTCCTGTTAGATGTTGTCGAAGAGTTGGAGCGAGTTTACTCCAAAATGCCGATCGCCCCTGCCCCTATGAATCTTTTACCTACTGGTAGGAGGAGTCCAGAACAATGAAGTAGAACCGCATAGATGCTCTTGTCAAGGTTCAGGGTGCCTTTCCGCGGCAAGGTGTTTCAGTGGTTGGCTATTTGATACAGTATCAAAATACCACAAATTGAGGTAGTTTGATAGTGTCAAAACCAGAAATATTGATTACTTTTCGCGTCACCCAAGAAAAAGATCTATTGAAACAATACTGTGAAAGTCTGCCAGAAATCAAACAGATGTCCTGAGAGAACTAATCAGATATCTCAAGGGAAGGATAAAATGTTGACTCTGTGGCGAACCCGCCACGGGGGAGGTCTCACTACCTCCCACGGCGGTCGCGGGTGGGTGTTGCGGGTTCCCCTCCCACTTCTATAAAAACCAGATCATAGGACGTGAACTAGGGTAAGGTGTAAAGGTGAGCGCGATCGCAGCTCAAAAATAACCTAGTCCAAATAGTCCACCAATAGAATTACTTGTTTAGAGATTACAATTACAAGCACAGCACCTCGGCCATGACAGGAGTCAAATCGCAGTGTCATGTTTATTCTGAAACGGCAGGATGTTGAAATCACCAATTTTCAACACCCAAAACGGGATCAGCAAATCCCCATTCTCAATTATCAGGGGCAGACATTCCGCCTAATCAACGCCTTCAACGGCAAACAAGCAGAAGACGCCAGAGCCTTGTGGCGGGACTTAACCGACAACAAAGGCAAAGCCTGCGTGCTGCTAGAAGAGCCGGATAGATATAGCGTCTGGGGCAAAGTTCGTTTAGACCAGCTTGTCGGCGAAGAACCGACAGGTACGGCCTGTGCCAAAGCACCGCTGTTCGCACAGGGTTGTCTGCTGCTGCTCCAAGCTGTTTACTTCGATGTAGAAGACCTCCTAGGCGCAAGACAAGCCACATCGTTTCAGAAAGATATCGCCAAGGTATTTCAGCAGGGAAACTTCCCCCAGGCAGACTCCCCTGATGCCATCAAAAATTGGCTAACCGTTAGTCCCTTAAAAGGTCTGAATCTACCCCCTTGGCAAGAGCAGCATCTCAAGACATTGTTGCAAGAACTGCACCGTTTGGGCAAATCATATTTTGGCAATACCGGCTTCGCTGAGGGAGTGAGCGACGTGCTGGAAGATATGCCAGCACAGGAGCGTAATCAGTTTCTAGATTGGCTCAAACAATCAGCCCTCAACAAGTTGTGGATCGCATCATAAAAAATCTTTGACAATTGCTTAGACAATTGGGCTTAGACAATTGTCATGACTGTAGGAGGTACGCGATCGGCTGGTTGGATGGCCAACTGGTATTTGCAACCAAATTGTTAAGTTGGTTTGGATGCCACCTACTTTCTGGCAATTGAACTGCTAGTTAGGTCTCTTGGAATCCCTATGAGTAGCACTTCAGAAAAGTCATCTACATCTCCATCTTTATTGTCAGCTCAGACCCTAGTCATTGTCGGCATTGTCTGGGCGGTCATGGCGCTGCTGTTTTTTTTGCTGTTCAGCGTCCCCGTCCCTGGAGAGGGTCTACCGCTTTGGTACTCGATCGGCACTTATGTTTTTGAATGCGGGGCATACTTCGGAGCTGCCCTAGTTTGTTTCAGAAACTGGCAAAGCCCTCAAATGGTCAGCGGGCGCAACGTCTGGCTGGGCATTGGTCTGGGGATGCTGTTCTACTTTATCGCCGGCGTGATATTTGGCATTTGGGAACTCTACTTCGGGATGGATCCGGACGTGTCCCCAGCAGATGCGTTTTATCTGGGCAGCTATGTGGTACTGATCGGGGGCATGGTTGTGGCTGTTACCTCCAAGCGGCTGAATCTAGAAATTTGGCAGTGGGGTCTGTTATCGGCAATAGCTGCCTTCGGGATTGCGATCGCGCTCTGGGTGGTGGCACCTGACTTTTGGAGGGTAAAGCTAGGACTGGCTCCGGCATCGACTCAGGAAGTAGTGACAGAAACTGCACCGGACTCAACTAAAGAAACAGCGAAAGCCCCTGGTTTGAAGGACTCGCCGACCTCAAAGGGAAAAGGATCGACCCCGCCTGTGGCTAAGTCGGCACCAGAAGCAGCAGAAGCAGAAGAAACTAAAGCTCCTGGATGGGTTTTGGCGCTAGACAAGCAACTGTCACCCTATGCCTACGCCATCAATCTGTTTTACATCGTGGGGGACGTTTTTCTGCTGATTATTGCTACTGCACTGCTGCTGGCTTTTTGGGGAGGACGTTTTTCCCAATCTTGGCGGATGATTGCGGCTGCAACTTTTTCGCTGTACATCGCGGATATGTACTTTAAGTGGCGAGATACTCAAGGGGATGGTACTTACCAAAGTGGCAATTTGTTGGAAGTCTTTTTTGTTTTCAGCGCCATTTTGTTCGGAATAGGAGCTGTCTTGGAACATGACATCTCAACCCGTTCACGGCAGAGCAGGCGCAGTCGGCGCGCTGAAACAAGGATTTGAGATTGAGGATTGCTGGCAAGCCCTTGGGATGCAACAGCTTTGTAGCCCTAGCCAACATTTCTCAGATGCAAATTCACAATCGAAATTCACAGTTCGTTGACGGTTAGCCTGCGCTTGGACAGGTCTTTTTGCTGGAAAACTTGGCATGACGCCCACAAAACTCTCGAATTCTGATCGACGCGAAATCATCAGGCTGTACCGACAGTCGGACGAGAATACTATTACTCTGGCAAAGCGCTACGGGGTAAGTAGTTCTACGGTGAGGCGCCTCCTTCAGAGTGCTTTATCGGAGCCGGAATACGAATCTTGTGTCCAGCAAAAACAAAAGCGTTTGCCCGATCGCACCAGTGTTGCTCTACCTAGGGCCCGGACTGTTGAGTCCTCAGTAACTGACTCGGAGCTTGATGCTGTATATGCCCCAGTCTCCCAGTCAGTCCCTGTTGGGCCGTCGTCAGTCGCAAATTCGAGACCGACAATCCGGCAGCGTTTTTTATCGGCTGCTCAACCAGTTGCCCAGAAGGAAGTTCGAGGAGCTCTACAGTCAGATTTGGATGTTTCTGACACAGCAGAAGCCGAGGGACTTAATCTTGCTAATGGCGGTGATTACGTTGCTGTGAGTGGGGAATTAAAGGCAATGCTGCCAGAAGAAGGACTGCTGGCTGGTGAAGATTTTAGCGATTTCGACGAGGGTGAGGATGAAGATGAGGACGAGGATGAGGACGAAGATGAGGATGATTTAGATGATTTTGACGGGGAGGATTTGGAGGATGAAGACTCTCTGTTTGAAGGAAGTCTGCTGGGTGTGCGATCGTCCGGTGAATCGACGAGCGAGCTTGGGGCGCAAACGCTGATTCAAGTTTTGCCATTAAGCCAAGCGTCTCTTCCGAAAATTTGCTATTTGGTAGTCGATCGGGCTGGGGAGTTAATCACTAGACCTCTGAAAGATTTTGGCGAACTGGGTCAAATTCCGGCGCTCGAAACTCGGGAGAAAACTCTGCCAGTTTTTGATAACCACCGAGTTGCTGGGCGATTTGCGACTCACCATCAAAGGGTTGTGAAGGTTCCTGATGGCAAGATGCTGGAAAAAGCTGCGCCTTATTTGCAAGCTAAGGGAATTACGAGGATGTTGATTGACGGTCAAGTTTACTCTTTATAATAAATACCCTGAAAACCCTGTGACTTTAGTCCAGGGATGAAAGGGCGTGGCAGGATTTATCCTGCCTGTTCGTAAGTTTCAATATAACATAATGTTTAACCGTCCCCGGACAAATCCTTCTAGCAATTGAGACCAAGGTAAAGATTTGTTGAGGATTAATTAACTTGTTAATTCACGCTCTATACTAAACCTAGTGTCACCATAGCCAGTAATTTCAATGTACGCAGTACAAAAAGATGTTTGGCATTTAAAAGGACTCGACAAAACTATTGTCGAACAACTACTAAGATGGTCAAATAATCTGTTTAATGTCGGAACTTACGAAAGTCGGCAACAATACTTGAAAAACCAAAGCGTAGTTAAATATCCAGATTTGTATAAAATAGCTAAAACCAACGAAAATTATGGGTTGCTATACTCTCAAGTTGCCCAGCAATCTCTTAAATCTGTTGCGGAATCTTTTACTTCTTTCCGAGCTTTAGAGAAGTTGGCAAATCAAGGAGAAATCCATCAAAAACCGAGACTACCAAGGTACAGAACCAAAGGGGGAATGTACCCCGTTTCATATCCCGGTCAAGCCTTAAAGGTGATTGAAAATAAAATCAGATTACCCCTGGGTAAAAAAGGAAAAGAATACTTTGGGAAAGATGCGCTTTGGGTTCCGCTACCTGAACGGATCAAGAATTGCCAGATCAAAGAACTCAGGTTGATCCCTAGGAATGGTGCGGTATGGGTCGAATATGTCTACGAATCTCTGACTGAACAAGCCCCTAGTTGCTGCTTGGAAGTGACAGGGATTCTGGGCATCGATCACGGCATCAATAACTGGTTAACTTGTGTCTCTAGCAATGGTAAACCTTTGATCATTGATGGACTTAGACTCAAGTCTTGGAACCAATGGTTTAACAAAGAAAAAGCGAGAGTTCAATCAGAATACACAATACATAAATTACCCAAAGGTTTCTCGTCAAAAAGATTGCAGCAGTTGTCGGAAATTTGCACTAGAAGGATGAGAGATGCTGTCAACAAAGCAGTTAGAAGTATTATAGATTATTGCGAAAATAACCAAATAAATGTCTTAGTCTTTGGTTGGAATAAAGGACAGAAGCAAGAAGTTAATATGGGGGGAGTGACTAATCAGAACTTTGTCCAAATACCCACAGCTAAAGTCAAAGATAGACTACAACAAGAGTGCGACTTAAGGGGATGGCGATTTTGCGAACAAGACGAATCTTACACCTCAAAATCAAGTTTTTTAGACCGAGACATTTTGCCAGTAAAAGTCGGTGAAAAACCTGACAATTGGCAACCATCGGGTAAAAGAATCAAAAGAGGATTGTACCGTTCTAGCGCTGGGTTGTTAATCAATGCAGATGTTAACGGTGCTGCTAATATCATTAGAAAATCAAAAGTAGCCATAGACTCAATTATTGAGCGAGTGGGTAGTGGGTTGCTGACTAATCCTTTGAGAATTAAACTTTGGGCGGATTCATCCCCCAAAGTTTGTCCTTAAGAATCCCCGTGTCTTCAGACCGGGGAGTGTCAATAACTGGCTGTGAAGCAGAAAGTATCCATAGCGGTTGAAGAATTGCACCTCCGATCAATCCCGCACTAAGGCTGATGGCTAAGACTACTCCTACGGGCATTGGTATGGATTGGAACAAGGTAAAGTTTAGGGATACTGGCGTGGCGTTCTGGACTGAGAGAATGCCGATCGCACTGACCAAAATTGCTAGTAAAAAACTAATGGCGAGCAAAGGAATTGTTTTCATAAAAGGGGTTGACAAATCAATGATTAATCTGATATAGTTGCTTCATAATCGAAATCTGTGTCAAAATATTATTTTAGCAAATATCCCATTATTAGGTAGCATACCACAAGAAGTTAGGAAAAGTCAAGGAAATATCCAAAATTTTGAGGATTTTTTTTAATTC
Source organism: Microcoleus sp. (assembly GCA_042408215.1). Lineage (GTDB taxonomy): Bacteria > Cyanobacteriota > Cyanobacteriia > Cyanobacteriales > Microcoleaceae > Microcoleus. The sequence continues at coordinate 153,692 of JAYFMW010000010.1, forward strand.
ATAAAAACAAAAATTGCCCAACTGCCAGGAATCCAATTGTATTACAAATATATAGTTTTTTGATTTTTTAAATAAACCGCGAAGACGCGAAGGACACAAAGAAAAGAAAAGAAAAGAAAAGAAAGAAAGAAAGAAAGAAAGAAAGAAAAGAAAGGGAGTGTAGATCGGAATTTATTTGGTATAAGGTGTGCAGTGCACACCTTATAATTTTGGCTGCCTAAATCTTGACATTTTCTAACTCAAGGGGCAAGCCTGGGTGTTGAAAAGAGTGGGAGTTCACACAGGTTCTAATTGAGCAATTACCTGTTTCATGTGTGCGGCGATTTTGGCTTCTTTTTCCACTGAATTTGTTTCCATGTAAACGCGCATCAAAGGTTCAGTCCCTGAAGGCCTCAAAAGTATCCAGCCACCGTCTTCAAGATAGAGCTTGATTCCGTCTTTGCGGCCGATTTCCTTCACGCCAATACCAGCTACTTCCGAGGGCGGGTTGTTGGTAAAAGATGCTAAAACGGCTGCTTTGTGGGCGTCTTCGAGGTGCAAGTCAAGACGTTGGTTGTACAGGGGGCCGTCGGCTTCGCGGATGGCTTCTTCGACTAGCTGAGAAAGGGGTTTGCCTTCGTAGGCGATCGCCTCTGCGACCAGCATATCAGCCAAAATCCCATCTTTTTCGGGGATGTGACCTAAAACGCTCAAACCGCCGGATTCTTCGCCGCCGATGAGTACGGCTGTTTCTCGCATTTTTTCGCCGATGTATTTAAAGCCGACTGCGGTTTCGTAGATTTTCAAGCCGTATTTGGCGGCCATATTGTCCAGCAAGTGGGTAGTGGCGACGGTACGGACGATCGCCCCTGTTAAGCCTTTATTCTTGACTAAGTGACGCGCCAGCAGCAACAGCACAGTATTTGGAGTCAAGACATTTCCCAACTCGTCAACAATACCAAAGCGATCGCTGTCGCCATCCGTCGCCAAGCCCAAATCCGCTGCATCTTTCTTAACAGCTTCTACCAACTCAACCAATTGTTCGCCCTTGGGCTCGGGCATTCCGCCGCCAAACAGCACGTCGCGGTAGGTGTGAAAACTCTCCAAATCGCAGCCGCAGTGTTCCAAAACCAGGTCGAGATAGCCGCGAGAAGTGGAATAGAGGGCATCGTACTTGACCTTCAATTTAGCCGATCGAATCCGCTCTACATCGATCAAGGTATAGAGAAACTTGAGATATTCGGGTTTCGGATCAAAACTAGAGATTCGATCGTTGTGGCTGCCGATCGCTGGGGCATCAGAAGCACCAGCAATATTTGCTACAATTGTATCAGTGATTTCCGGGGTAGCCGGGCCCGCGTAGTCGGGGATGTATTTGATGCCGCAGTAAGGTGCGGGATTGTGTGAAGCCGTGAACATCAGGGCTCCGGCGGAGTTTAAATGCTTGGCGCTGTAGGCGATGACTGGTGTGGGGCAATCTCGATCGACCACCATGACTGTCCATCCCAAATCTGCGAGGATCTCAGCGGAGGTGCGGGCGAATTCGTCTGCCAGAAAGCGGGTATCGTATGATACTAGAACTGGGCGGTCTTTTGTGTAAGCGGTTTCGAGATAACTGGCGATCGCCCGCGTTACTTTACGCACGTTAGCAAAAGTAAAGTCATGGGCGATAAGTCCGCGCCACCCGTCGGTTCCGAACTTGATTTCTGTTGAATTGCTGCTGGTGCTCATTTTCGCCACTCCTTTTGATTTTAGATGTAATCAATCGTACTAGAAGCCTATGCTGTCGAGGCGTATCGGCCTTGTACTTTTCGTACCAAGCCAGTACCTAGTTGACATTCTCACCGGGCTGAAGCCACGGTGATTCTAAACATCACTGTTTAGGCTTCCTCTTTCGGCGATCCGACTTATTTAAAAGAGTTTCCTCATTCAAACTCTTGTCGATATCTCCAGAGGCGTTTGAGGTTTCCGTGTGCCCCACGGTACGCAATCCAAGTTCTAATATGTTGCGAGCGGCGTTCCAATCTCGGTCTAAAACGAATCCACAATGTGGACAAATATGTGTTCTTTGACTTAATGACTTTTTCGCCACTTTCCCACAACTAGAACAATTTTGACTTGTATAGTGTGGCGGTACTGCAACAGTTGCCACCCCAAACACTTTGCCAAAATATTCAATCCAATTTCTAAAAGCTGTCCAAGCCGCATCTGATATCGACTTGGATAGCTTTTTGTTTTTGACCATGTTACGCACCTGCAAGTCTTCATAGGCTACCAAGTCGTTAGACTGGACTACGCACCTTGCTAATTTCACAGCAAAGTCTTTACGCCGCCTGCTTACCTTGAGGTGTTTTCTACTTAAACGATTTCGAGCCTTAGCTCTATTTTTAGAACCTTTCTGCGTTCGAGAAAGTCTACGATTAAGCTTTTTTAACGATCTTTCGGACTTTCTTAGATGGCGCGGGTTCTCTACGGTATTACCGTCAGAGTCTGTGTAGAAATGAGTTAGCCCTACATCCAAACCGATTGTTTTTCCGGTCGGCTCCCGCTTTTCGTTTCGTTCAGCGTCAATACAAAATTGCACGTAGTAGCCATCGGCTCGACGAACTACGCGCACTCGTTTAACTTGACTTAGCTGATAGAAATGTAGGTCACGATTTCCCCATAATTGAAAAATTCCGGCTTTAAATCCATCAGTGAAAGTTATATTTCGTCGGTCTTCAGAAAGCTTCCACCCACAGGTCTTGTATTCAACAGAACCGTGCGTTTCATGCTTTTTGAAGCGCGGAAAACCTTTCTTTCCTGGTTTTGCCTTCTTGCAGTTGTCAAAGAATCGTGCAATCGCTGACCAAGCTCTTTCAGCAGAAGCTTGCCTTGCCATTGAGTTGAGTTTACTGGCCCAAGGAAATTCTTTGGCAAGAACTACGCAATAAGCGCTTAAGTCGTAGCGACCTACCCCTGGGGTATCCATCCAGTACCTGATGCAGCTATTACGAATGAAGCGAGCAGTACGAATGGCTTCGTCTAGCCGTTCGTACTGCTCGCTTTTCCCTTCTAGCTTGGCTTCAAATACTAACATTTACGTCGAGTGAGTGAATATAAAGACTATAACAGAGTTCTGGAGAAATTAAAGCCGTCCTATAAGGACGGGGCTTTAGACCCAGCTTTTTGGTAAAACTATAAGCTGCTACGGAGCCTTATTGACTGATCCCTGCACAAAATCAGACAATCAACAAAATTGCAACGATCGGTCTGTGATTAACATAAATCTTATCTTAATCCATAATTTAACTCTTTCTTTATAAAAGAATCGGGTAAAATATGTTAATGTTTTATCACAAATAGAATCCTCAGAATTTGAGATTTAAGATTTGAAATTTATTCGATAAGTAAATCCACCTAATTAAACTTAAGATACAGGGGGCTAAAAAGCTTGCTGTATGAGCATTTTTTATACTTAATTGAAGAATTAAAAAGTTAAATTTTCCTTGAGAAACCCGGTTTCTTGAGTCTTTCTGGGTAAGTCCTGAGACAAAGATATCTGCACGGTAGTCAAAACAGTGTTGCGTTTGCTAGCAATGTGATTTGTATTACAGCCATTTGGCCTATCGACTTAAGCACAATGGCGGATGTTTGTCATAGAGATCGCGTAAATAATTGTAGTTAACCAATTGAAAAATTTGGAGAATCGATCGCCTGCTGCTGTACAAAAAAACGAGGTTTCAGATGACTAATCTTTCACAGGTAGATTTAAACGATTTATCTGCCGCCGACAAAAATAAACATCGGCAAACTCTACTGTCACAGGGTATCGCCGGATTAGACAGTCACAAACTCTCTGAGGCTAATTCAGACGGCGTTAGCGCTAATTCCTTAGCAGTTAGCTGGGCAAAAAAATATTACAGTGTAGTGGGGGCTGGGAAAAACCAAAGGCTGCGCCTCATCCCCCAAAATCCAGACTCAATAAATTTTGAGGCAAATCGAGCCAAAATAGTTGACAAATTGACCGATACACTGAAAGTAGCTAGCGAGATAGCTTGGAATAGAGTAGAGGCTATTTTAGGAGAACAAATAGAGTGTCAGGGAATCGATCCGAGGTTAATTAATCCTTCAGAAATTATAGCCGACACTCGGAACTTGTATCGTAAAGCAATAGACGCTTACGGCGATGGAGAATCGGTTTTCCGCTTGTCAGTGGTGGTGGGAAGATCTATTATTGAGGTGAGGCGGAAATATTCGCAAGTCGATGCGTTAGTTCTCGGATTTGTGACATTGGAGTTTCAATACACCAAAAAAATCTTGTTAGGATGTCTTTCGGAGTCAGAGCTTCCGCAATTTGCACCCTACTTAAAAATTGTAGACGACTACCTGCACATTCCCTACGGTGAGATTCACCTCGCTGCTGCGAATCTGGCCTCGAATTCAAAAGCCCTATTAGCGGTTGTACACTTGTTGCCACACACCACTCAGATTGCTAGTGAAGTGTACGATCGGGTTATTTCAAAACATCAAGGATACCGCAGCAGCAGTGGGTATTTGACAGATTCCGAGGTAAAAACTTCTGGGATTCGGGATATTGAGATTTTTCAAAGTTATTTGTGCTGGTGCGTTTTGGAAAGTAGCTTTCGCCCGGTACAGCAAGAATTGTTTCCAATGTGTGTGATGTTGTATCCGAAACTTCATGTAAGTTGGGAGTTAGTGCAGGATATGCTGCTGATTTTATTTGGGGAAATATCCGATCGCCTTGATGGGGAAGATTTAATGGTATTTTTACCTTATTTGCGTACTGTGACAGAGATGTTTTCTAGTGATGTGTTTGACAATTAGGGAATTGGGAATGGGGAATGGGGCATTGGGAATGGGGAATGGGGAATGGGGAATGGGGAATGGGGAATGGGGAATGGGGAATGGGGCATTGGGAATGGGGCATTGGGCATGGGGAATGGGGAATGGGGCATTGGGAATGGGGCATTGGGAATGGGGCATTGGGCATTGGGCATTGGAAATTGGTAATTGCAACTTTTTATTTAAAACTCCAAGCTGCAATGGTTAAACATCCCCAACCGACAAGATAAGCAACTCCTCCCAAGGGAGTAATTGCGCCCAGCCATTTGATGTTAGTCAGACTGAGGGCGTACAAACTACCTGAAAAGATAACTGTACCGACAATAAAAGCCCATCCAGCAACTGCGAAAAAGGTTTGAGACTCCAGGGTACGGCTCAAGAGTAATGCCACGAGTAATAGGGCTAGGGCGTGATACATTTGATAGCGTGCGCCTGTCTCAAAGATTTCTAAAGCGCGATCGGTCAATTGAGCTTTTAAAGCGTGAGAAGCAAAGGCGCCACCGGCGACGGATAAACCTCCGAAGAGGGCCGCGGTTGCGAGGAAGATTCGGGTGAGGATTAGTGTTGACATATTTTAATGATTAATTGAATTTTATTTAATTTTACGGTTGGGTGGGGAAAGGCGATCGGGTTATTGGTTGGGTGGGGGCGGGTTTATGAAGATGCTCTGTGGGTGGCAAGATTCATCGGTGAACCCGCCCCTACAGATTTTATTGAATATTTTAGCATGAACAGTCCTGGACGCACTATCAGCCGAAAAAAACCGGTTTCTCGCGATTTTCTTCAAGATAAAATGACGCAATTACGTTAATAAACCGGCTTTTTGCGTCCAGGACTAATGAGTTTTATCCAACATTGTACCATGCCTGTGGGGCTGGTTTATCAGGCGATCGCTCTTTTTTTACCGCAGATAAATGTGGAGGAAAGAAGGGCGATCGCGCATTTGTCCGACTTCATTGTTCCTGCGCCTGAACAGTCTATATACATAATATTGCGAATGGGTAATTACCAATATTATTACCCAATAATAGCCTGGTCGGTCAACCAATCAAATATTACTATTGTCAGAGCGATCGCGCATTGGGGGGCGGGTTTAGGAATCTGATCGGTGAGAATTGAATAGGGCTGGCGAAAGAGCCCCTGCAATTGATTAATCCTGTAGGGGTTCTTTCACCCGAATCTTTGACAATTACCGACAGATTATCGAAACCAGCCCCCTACCCTGGCAAATTTTCACGATTAATGGGGGTGGTTTAGGAAGATTTACTTAGTTGTTCGCGCGTAAGTCATGTCAAGCTCAGAAATATTTTTCAGCCAATAGAGATAAAAAATTAAGCTGATCGAACTTTTTTTGATGAAAGTTCGATCAGCTTCAAATTATTAGTGAGACATTAAAACGGGCAAAAGCCGGGTTTCAATCATTCTTTAGAGTTCAAGGAATTACCCTAAATAAAAGTGGTAAAATCGATGGCTTTTGTGATTCCGTTTAAGACAGCTAAAGTCTGATTTCCTTGCTTGACTTCTAAGGAATTATTACCTTGAATAAAGCTAATATTATTAGCTGTTATTCCCTCTGGTAATTTGAATAAATCACCCTTGGTAAAGTCAAGAACAGTCGCGATACCATTATTACTTAAAACAAAGATATCATTACCATTGCCACCAACAAGGGTATTATTACCCGCGCCGCCTATCAAGAGGTCATCGTCATCACCGCCTAAGAGGTGATCGTCGCCTTCATAGCCCAGTAAGGTATCTTTACCCGCTTCACCATTGATGCTGTCGTCACCGATATCGCCTGACAGTTCATCGTTACCAAAGCCGCCCCAAATTTGGTCATTTCCTTTGCCACCATAGATGATGTTGTTACCTTCACCACCAATCAGTATGTCATTATTGTTATTACCCCAAATTTGGTCGTTACCTTCGCCACCGATGATGTTATCATTACCTTTACCACCATATAGTATGTCATCATCGTTACCACCATCAATGTAATCGTCGCCTTGGTTCCCGAATAGTTCATCTTTACCCATTTTGCCAAAGATGTTATCGTTGCCACCTTGAGCATAGACGATATCATTGTTATTACTCCCTTCAAAATCTTCACTGTCATCGAGACCTTTAGTGATGGGATTAATAACATCAACAGAAGTGTTGGTAGTGTTAGGAGATGGGATCATGATCTGCATACTCGGTATGCTGACCGGGTTCGGTGTCTGATCTGGTGTCGGTGTTTCCACAATGGTTGTCGGTGTTGCGACAACGGTCGGTGTTTTCACAACGGTCGGTGTTTCCACAACGGACGCAGGTTTGGGTGTTTCAGCAACGGTTATCGGTGTTTCGGCAACGGTCGGTGTTTCCACAACGGTTGTCGGTGTTTCCACAACGGACGCAGGTTTGGGTGTTTCAGCAACGGTTATCGGTGTTTCGGCAACGGTCGGTGTTTTCACAACTGTCGGTGTTTCCACAACTGTCGGTGTTTTCACAACGGTCGGTGTTTCCAGAACGGTCGGTGTTTCCAGAACGGTCGGTGTTTCCACAACGGACGCAGGTTTGGGTGTTTCAGCAACGGTTGTCGGTGTTTCGGCAACGGTCGGTGTTTTCACAACTGTCGGTGTTTCCACAACGGACGCAGGTTTGGGTGTTTCAGCAACGGTTATCGGTGTTTCGGCAACGGTCGGTGTTTTCACAACTGTCGGTGTTTCCACAACGGTCGGTGTTTTCACAACGGTCGGTGTTTCCAGAACGGTCGGTGTTTCAGCAACGGGTGTGGGAGTGACGATCGCGTCTCCATTTGCCTGTGTTTGAGGTAAAGTCGCTGTATTAGCTGCTACATCTAGGTTAGTTTGAGCGATCGTGTGGGCTGTCTCAGTAGCTTTCTCGGTGATAGTGTTTAGATCGAGACTAGGATCGATCGCCTTTGTTGCGGTAGCAGTTGCGACTATTAACTCTTTGACTTGTTGTCGATCGCTAAAGTTAACGTTGGTGTTACTCTCTATTTGATCGCCGATCGCTTTTACGGCTTCCTCAACAATGGTTGATTTAGGCGTGGTAGTAGCCTCATCAATCAAATTCGCGGTTTGTTCGATCGCATTTTCTACCTGGGTAGATTTTTTGATAGTTTCCACTGTGGCGGCGGGAACTATCCCCTTATCGGCTAACGTTGGATCGGGTGTGGTTAACTCACTCGTCGTGGGTAAACCTAATGTTTGTTTTACCTGCTCTTCTGCGTCTTGTTTTGCCTTAGTTTCATCTTCAGGATTAGTAGCAGGAGTGCGATCGAGTATTTCTGTTACCAACGTAGTTAACGGGTTAATTCCTACGGAGTCAACGGGGGCACTCAAAGGAGTTTCTACTGGTTTTCCGGTCGTTTGGTCTGTCCCACCAATAGCGACTAAATTTCCTTCTGATGGTTCGATATCACCACTATTATTAGTGTCGAATTTGTCGAGATTAACCTCAAGGGCAAAAATTCCGGTTTCATCAGTCTTGGCGGCTGGTTCATTAGTGTCAATGGCACCGTTTTTATTCGAGTCAAAAAATACGGTAGCATCGGTGACTTTGCCATCATTAACAGAGCCTTGGAAGGTTCGATCAGTCTTAGGTATGTCTCCAGTAAAAGGTATATTTTCATCGATCGGTTTGGTCATCGGATTACTGTTAGCGTAATCAAATAGGGCTTTCCCTTCTGGAGAATTGCGCCAATCTAATTGGGGATTGATAAATTCATCAACACCAGCTATTTTACTAACTGTTGCGCCGTTGATTTGGAAGATGATATCGTTATAGTCAAAGTCGCGCCAAGGACTATTTTTTACATCTAAATCTTCCCAGACAAAAGTATTACCTTTTCCGGTAAGATCGACGAGTTGTTCAGGGTTAGGACCAGTGGAAAATAGGGGAAGGCGATCGCCTGTTAAACCAGGGTTATTAGCGAGTTCTTCTACTGTACCATTGGGAACTAACATCATGGCAAATTGACTATTTGGTTTCAGGGTAAAAGTTTTGAAACCGAGATAGTCGCCAAAGTTGCGGTTAGGTGTTTCACCGACACTGGGGTTAAATTTAGCACCTTCAAAGCGATCGGAAATCGCGACATAACCTAATTCCGATTTACTGTTAGCGCGACGGGCTGCTTCTTGGATGTATTCAGTGCTACCAGGAGTGAGGTTTTCCATCCCTTCTAGGCTGAAAATTGCCATTTCACCTTGATATAGACCGCTATCGTTGATAAAATCAAGGTTGATTTGACCGCTAGGACCGACGGTGAAGACACCGGGCTTCTTCGTGTCACCAGTGGGATTATCGTCACCAGTGGGATTATCATCACCAGTGGTAGCCTCAGTAATAGTTCCCGTCAAGGTTTCGGTTGTGGCAATAGTGTAATCATTGCCGCCTACTAAAGCAATCGCTACATTTTCATTACCTTCCACTTCAGTGTCTGTAGTAGGATCGAGCGTTACAGTCGCCGTAGTTGCACCTTCAGCAAAAGTAATGGTTCCTGTGGATTCGGTGAAAACATCCGTACCCGTTTGAGTGTAATCTGTCCCAAAGATCGCACTACCCGCAACGCTATAGTTAACCGTTAATGGAGTGGTAACGTCTCCCGTGCGCGTGAAGGTGTAAACTAGGTTAGCCGTTCCATCTTCTGCTACTTCACTGGGAGATACGGCTAAAGAGATCGCGGCTAATGGGGTTGCTTCAACGGTATTAACCGGATTAACGGGATCAACTAGAGCCGCAGGATCAATGGGACTAGCAGGGGGAAATTGAGTTACGGTTTTTGCTGACTCAGGTAAACCGTCAACAAATCGTTTAGCTGCATCGATGAATGATTGATCTCCCGTTAGAGCAAAGTCTAAAGCAGCACCATCACGGAATGGACCGGCGGGAATACCTGCTTCTGTCGCTTTTTTGATAGCAGCATCACGGATTGCGGGATCTAAAGTCTCCAGGGAGACTTCAGTGGGAGGGGTGGCTGGTTTTGGCGTTGTAGGTGTGCCAAACAGAGATTCATCTTGAGTAATGCGCCAGCTATCACTAAATTGTCCATGTATATCAGCCCAAGACGGATTAGCACCTAAACTTTTGCCACCTTGCAGGGTGAAGTCGTTGTTAATCACGCCATCTGCATTGCCTAAAAGCCCTTCAACCTGGTCGGCTCGGTAATCGGCAGGCTTGACGTATATATTCAAACCAAGATCCCAATCCAAAACAGTTACTACATCGTCGTCAGAAGTAGAGAGTGTCCGATCTGGTCCTGCATAGGTGAAGGTGTATTGACTTCCGCTACGAGTGATTCGGCTTTGGCCAACATTTAGGCTTTGACCACTGTTTAAGGTTTGGCTCTGACCGTCAATTTTGATTCTTTGGTTAGGAGCAAACTTTGTATCGAACACAACCCCGTAGCTATCCATTGTAGTAGAAAAAGCTTTGTTAACAGATACGCGAGGATTTGCAGGCCAAAGTTCTTGGCGGGTTTGAATTTGCCAATCATCCACAGTAGAGCGCGTTAAAACAAACTCCCCAGCTCCTTGAAAGTCATAAGCTTTTCCATCAAAAGTGTTAAAATGCACATCACCCCATGCGTTACCGGGCGGAATTTGAGGAACCGAGGTAGCAAAGAGGGAAAAATCTTGATTGGTATTAGCTGGACCCTCTACAACTACGGTATAGTCACCTGCTGGGCTATTGGGTGGAATAAAAATCTGTTCCACATTATCGCGATTATTAACCCCTTTTGAAGCAGCGGCAGAAGGATTATTAGGATCGAGTACCCACGGACGATAAATAGTCCCATCAGGCCCTTTTAAGGACAGGTTTAAGTCATTGACTAAAACCGAAGCAGGATTATCTAGCGTTCTTGCAGGTAAATTGGTGGGGGCGGGATCTGTCCAAGCTAGTGTGACTTTGATTCCATCTTTATTGGCTCCATTTGAGTTGATCTTAGCGTTCCAAGGAGTACCTGTATAAGTCGCTTCCTTCAATAAATCGCGTTTGTTTTCTGCTTTGAGATCACCTAAGAATGTGGCTGCTTTTTGACCATCGAGAAGACCCCAACCATATTGATAATCAGGACCAGTATTGCCTAAATCTTTCGCGGTATGAATCCCCAAGGCTTTCATTGTGGAACTAAGGGGCTTGGTGACGTCTTGGAAGCGCTGCTGGAATGCGCCGTTAATATTTTGGACACGATAGGCGGGGAAATTTGCAGCAGCAATCTCCCTGTGATTCTGATACACCAGAGCCATTGTCCCTGTTAGATTTGGGGCCGCCATTGATGTGCCACTGTCAGAAGCATATTTATCGTTACCAGTACCTATGGATGAATAAACATCTTCCCCATTTGCGACCAGATCGACTTTAACTCGCCCATCGTCTGTCATTCCCCAACTGGAGAAAGGCAACATTGCTCCGCCTTTAATCGCACCCGTACCACTCCAAGTGGCATCACCAATAGCACCAACAACTAAAGAGTTTTTAGCCGTTTGCTGTGTGGCTAAGGCATCGTAACCAGTGCCTGCATTGCCGTCGGCTCCCGGTGCGGTTAAACCACTAGCAACTGGGTCTATTAAGTAGAAACCAGGGGCTGCACCACCGGGAGGAGCAGATAAATAAGCAACATATTTGTTGCCATTCGCACCTGTGAACTTATCATCTCGCTCATTTCCAGCAGCCCAAACACTCAACAGATTTTTGTTGTTATAAAGAGTCTGATCGAGTTGTTGAGCATCCGCGCTATAGCGTCCAAAATCTGGGTCTTCGGAAAATTTTGATCGATCTTCTGTCCAAAGATCGGTTGCTACTCCATTAACAGAAACTAGACCATTCCATCCCGTTGTTTGACCATAAGAGTGGTTAGAAAGGGTGATATTTTTGGCATCAGCAGCTAACTCAGCTAGATCGTTACTCCAGTCACGGGAGCGTATTTGAGCATTTGGAGCCATGCCTTTAGCCGCGCCTTGAACACCTGTTGCGCCAATTGTTCCCGCGACATGAGTGGCATGATTAGAGGGAGTTCCTGCATCGAGATTTGTGACACGACCAGTAAGTTCTTGGTGGGTACTGAGAACGGGCCCCTGATCCCAAACTCCTACATTAACGCCTTGACCAGTTGCATTTAGGTTTAACCCGCCTCCTGGCAAAAGTTGGTTTGCTCTGGTTGCGATCGCGGCATCAACGTTAGAGGGAACGTTGCTTTTCGCCATTGAGGGGTCTGGACCTGTGGCAATTAAAGTTAATCCGGGTGCGACTTCTTGGGGTTGTGCGAGAACTTGATAACCCAGGGCGGTTAAATCTATTTGTACGGGTGTTATCGCGTTATTTTCAGTCGGCATAATTTGACTCCTTGGATAATAAGGGAATTGTTGATTGTTTGACTAAATTATTGGTTGTTCGCTCTTTTTCCATTAAAGGAATAGGGGCGATCGAATTTTGACAAAAAAGCTCTCCTGCGATCGCCTTTGCTAATTAAAGGAATAAGGGCGATCGAATTATTATGGAATATGAGAGCCAGCTAACCCAAACTGTCGAGGGACAAAATCTTTTGATTAGCTCTATTTAGTTATTCGGCTTTTTGGGCGGATAATTATGCAAATTTGGCAATTTTTTTTTCGCTCAAAATTTGACTAAAAAACTCCACCGCGGTCGCGCTCACCCATTAAAGGAATAAGGAAGATCGCACATTCAATGCGTTATCACCACTTCCCCAGCCCCGCGAACCTCACATCCGTCTCGAACTAGGTTTTCTTACGAATATTCAATTGTTAGAAATTTGACTGTCGGCCATCGCAGCCGTACAGGATATATGCTTGCGGGTGTACTTCCCGACAATTAAGAATAAGCTACACCATTTAATTCAACCTGTCAAGATCCCACCGAGCATTTTTGTATTAAGTTTTATGGTTGGGTGGGGGCGGGTTTATAAAGACGATCTGTAGGTAACAGAATCGATCGGTGAACTCGCCCCTTGTATTTTGAAAGAGGTAGATGACGATTTACCGTTGTGTAGGGGCGGGTTTATGAGATGATTGATTTTAGGCTATGGTTGGTAAAACCCGCCCCTACAAATTTGTCCGCAATTTGACCAGGTTTGTAGTAACAAAACCAAAAGGACATAAGTCCCTGTTTCATTACCCAGGCGAGGTAGCGGGATCAGGAGATAGCCCGATCGCACCTATTCCTTTGAATTCCACTCCCGAACATCTTCCTCAGAAATGTGATACCGATAAAAAGTAGAACCTTTCACAGTCACTTGAATTTTACCTTTACCATGTTCTCTCCTCTCACTCTCAATAATCACCTGTCCAAACCCTGTTTCTTTCCAAGTTTCATACAAAATGTCCTCGATTTTACCAAAAACCTGATTAATCGGATTCTCTCTGCTTTCTGGCGCTGATGACGTATCTGTTTCCACCTTCTGATTTAACTTAGCTTTGCTGTTGCTGTCGCTGTCGCCTGCTTTGCGAGCCCGATCGCCTGCTGCATCCTCTGATATAAACTTCATAGCTTCTTACACCCTAATAAATTTCAGCCTCTATATACATTTCGGAAATAGCCGTCTGTTTTTACGCATATTTCCAGCTTTTGTAACAAACATTTACACGATCGCTCCCAAAGCCGCAAACAGTGAAGCACAACTGGGGCGATCGCCCGTAGTAAAATCAATAAAGTTGGGTGCGGGCGGGTTTACAAGAATTATCTGTAGGTGCCATAATTTATTGGTAAACCCGCCCCTACAAATTTGTCCGCAATTTTACCATGTAGGCGGGTGAGCCTAAATCTTTGAGAGCGAGCGACAAATTATCTAAACCCGCCCCAACCCGGCCAACAAATAACGTATTTCTGTCATCCTGAGCGTTGCGAAGGAGCTCGCTCGATGCTTCGCTTCGCTTGACTCATAACATATAGGCTTTGCGTAAGTCCTATTAATTTTATGGTTAGCCCGGGATGGTTTTTCGGGGTTATTGGTTGGGTGCGGGCGGGTTTACAAGAATTATCTGTGGGTGCCATAATTTATTGGTAAAACCCGCCCCTACAAATTTGTTAGAATCTTATCATGTAGGGGCGGGTGAGCCTAAATCTTTGAGAGCGATCGACAAATTATCTAAACCCGCCGTTATTGGTTGGGTGCGGGCGGGTTTACAAGAATTATCTGTAGGTGCCATAATTTATTGGTAAAACCCGCCCCAACAAATTTATAGGAATATTTTGTAGGGGCGGGTGAGCCTAAATCTTTGAGGGCGATCGACAAATTATCTAAACCCGCCCCAAACCGGCCAATAAATGATCTAAACTAGCCGCAGAATTTGCCGATATTTTGACCCTATTTCCTCACAGCTTCCAGCAAGCGCGAATAGTAAAAACTCGTGCTAGTCATGGCTGTTCTTTGAACAACAAAACCGTTGCTTTCTAGGATTTTGATAATATCAGCTTCCCGGTGCTGATAAGCGCGAGTTGTTTTGCTCGGACCGGGGAAAAGTTCGCCAACTTTCTTGAGCGCGGTAAGTGCTAAGGTTTTGGGAGCAAAACTGAGAATTAGTCGGGATTGGGCGATCGAACTTAGGTGAGCGATCATTTCCGCAGCCTTACTCTGAGGATAGTGGATCAGCACGTCCAGACAAATCACCGTGTGAAATTTGCCACTCAGCTTTTCCAAATCTTGGGCTGTGAAAGAGACGTTGTAGAGCTTACCCGGAATGGCTGTCGATCGCTCATAGGCTTCTGCTACCATCTTTTCAGAGATATCGCTAGCGCAAACAATGGCCCCAGCCTCAGCCAGAGGAATGCTGAGAGAGCCCACACCGCAGCCGGCATCGCAGACAGAGAGCCCCGGCAAATTGCCGTCAGCTTGCAGCCATGCGATGACTGTATCTACCGTTTGCTGGTGCCCGGTGCGAATATCTAGCTGAACTTTATTGACTTTCCCGTCGCCGTAAATGCGCTGCCAGCGATCGAAGCCCGTCGAGTTAAAATACTGTTTGACAATATCCTTGTCATTTGCCAAATTCATCTTTATGCCTGCTGCTGAGTTATTGCCAACAGTTAGGTATTATAATGCTTCGGGGTCGTAATTGGGAATTGGGAATTGGGAATTGGGAATTGGGCATTGGGCATTGGGAATTGGGAATTGGGAATTGGGAATTAGGCATTGGGAATTGGGAATTGGGAATTGGGAATTGGGCATTGGGCATTGGGAATTGGGCATTGGGAATTGGGAATTGGGAATTGGGAATTGGGAATTGGGCATTGGGAATTGGCACCAAAAAATAACCAATCACAAATAACTAATAACCCTTCGACCCTTCGACCCTTCGACTACGCTCAGGGTACCGCAAATAACTAATAACCCTTCGACCCTTCGACCCTTCGACTACGCTCAGGGTACCGCAAATAACTAATAACCAATAACTAATAACCAATAACCAATAACTTAAAACAAGCGATGCCAAGTTAATTCTTTTGTCGGTTCATCCAAATTCCAGCGCAATAACTGAGTGGCAGATTTGCCGACAATTCCCGAAAGTCCGATCGCCTTTCTAGGAGAATCAGTAGCCAGGGCGATCGCACTTTCCAGATCACAAATCCCCCACCTCACCAAATTCTGGACTCCCGCCAACAGTGGCAGCGTCGTACCAGCCAAAGTAGCAGATTCCAGAGGCGAGTGATAATCTAATCTTACCCAAGCCGTACCTTTCCTGACCTCAATTTGGCGAGAATCCCAAGGATAAACACCATCAGGCAAACCCAAAGGAGCTAAAGCATCGCTAACTAAAAAAACACCTGTTTCGTATCTACCAGCACGCAGCAAAAAATCCATCATTGTCGGAGAAACGTGCTTTCCGTCAGCAATTAAACCGCACTTAACACCAGGAGAAACAATGGCCGCTCCCAACAAACCCGGTTCTCGGTGGTGTAAACTCGGCATAGCATTAAAGGCGTGAGTTACCATCGAGGCTCCCTGGTCAAATGCTTGCTGCGCTTGCTCTGCTGTCGCTTGGGAGTGTCCGAGACTAACTGTAATTCCCAAACTTTGCAAATAGGGAATTACTTCGCCAGTGCTGTCTAACTCCGGCGCTAAAGTAATTATTTTGACAATCTCGGCACAATCTCCTAAAACTAACTTGACATTTTCTATAGTTAGTGGTAATAAAAACTCAACTGGGTGAGCTCCTCGCTTCTGCGGGTTGAGAAAAGGGCCTTCGAGGTGAACGCCGAGAATTTCCGCTGTTTTGAGTTGATTGGTTGGGGAAGTAGCAGTTTTTGTAGTGTGGATAAAATTAGCAAAAGTTGAGAGCGATCGTCTAAACTTATCTAGTGAAGTTGTCACCAAAGTCGGCAAAAAAGCATCAACTCCCTGATTCCATAAAAATTGACTAATTTTGGGCAAAGATTCCAGATGCTTGCTTTCTAAATCGGGAAAAGCCAAACCTAGCGCCCCGTTAATCTGCAAGTCAACTCCGCCGAGAGAAAGCCAATCGCCTGCTACATCCAGCACTTGCAAATCTGGAGGAGAAACCCGTTTAAATATTTTGTCCATTGAGCAAACTTCTTGAATGATGCCAGTTTCGTCAACAGCCAGCATCTGCAAGTCCTTGCAACCGGGGAGCTTTGCATTGAGAATATCTGTAGGGGAGAAAGTTGGGTTTGTGGCTTCAGTCATCCGATTTTAGATTTTAGATTTTAGATTTTAGATTTGCTGTTATGGATAAATCCGGGGGCTTGCGATCGGGATGGGAAGCTTTTTGATTTCAGCGCCTGGGCTCTGATGGCGGCTTGTGGCCAAATTGCTTTCGATCGTCAGTTTTGCTACAAAATAGCTAAATTTGAGTTAACGCCATGATTTAAAATTAGCATTGATCGGAAACCTCACATCTCAAAATTATATGAATCAACCGACTGTTGGAATTATCATGGGTAGCGATTCCGATTTGCCCACAATGAAAGATGCGATCGCAGTTTGCGAAGAATTCAACATACCTTGCGAAGTTGCGATCGTCTCAGCCCACCGCACTCCTCAGCGCATGGTAGAATATGCCCAAACCGCGCACCAACGCGGCTTAAAAGTGATTATCGCAGGTGCGGGGGGAGCCGCGCACCTACCTGGTATGGTAGCATCTTTAACACCTTTACCGGTGATTGGTGTACCAGTACCGAGCCGTCACCTGCAAGGAATAGATTCTTTGTATTCGATCGTCCAAATGCCTGCGGGGATACCGGTAGCAACAGTAGCGATCGGCAATTCCAAAAACGCTGGCTTGTTGGCAGTTCAGATCTTAGCAGTTTACCAGCCAGAATTATTAGAGCGAGTCCTGCAATACCGTCAAAGCTTGTCCGAATCTGTAATGGCAAAACAAACTCGCCTAGAAGAACTAGGATATCATAACTATCTCGATCAGAACAAATAACCGAGAAAATTTTGTAGTACAATTGAAAAATTTTCGGATTATGGTTGAGCTGATTTGTTGTGAAGAGGGTAACAGTAACTAAAGTCAACCACCCACCACTAATCGGAGTACCGATCTAGTGGGGGCTTGAAAAAGCCAAGTTGACCAGTCTGAGTGGTTCGCCCACTACGTTTAAGGTCAGCGTTAAAGTACCTACCAGAAAATGCGTGCTAGTTTTCTGCTCTAGAAATTAAAAGTTAAACAGGTGTAAGGGTTAAGCCAGTGCTTTTAATAGTTACCGACCTTAAACATTGACGAAGCAAGCATTACCCCGCAAGGGAGGACTGAAATGTCTAATTTTGTTTTTGTACTTGATACCAGAAAACGACCGCTCAATCCAATCCGACCAGGAATGGCTCGTAAATTGCTAAACAATGGCAAAGCTGCTGTTTTCAAAAGGTATCCATTCACACTAATTCTCAAAGTAGAGGTGACAGCAACCCAAAAACCAATCACTCTTAAAATAGATCCGGGTTCTCGAACCAGTGGAATCGCATTAGTACAAGGAGAGAACGTAATTTTTGGTGCAGAATTAACTCACCGAGGTCAAACAATCAAAGCCAGTTTGGCTTCTCGCCGTTCATTGCGTAGAAGTAGGAGAAATCGTCACACTCGTTATCGTCAAGCGAGGTTCCTAAATAGGACTCGCCCTAAAGGGTGGTTGGCTCCCAGCTTGCAACATCGCGTCGAAACAACCCTAACCTGGGTAACTAGATTGATGAAGCTCGCCCCCATTGCTTCTATTATTCAAGAACTTGTACGGTTTGACTTACAACAATTAGAAAATCCAGAAATTTCTGGAATCGAGTACCAGCAAGGTGTTTTGTGTGGCTATGAAGTTCGGGAATACTTGCTAAACAAGTGGGATAGAAAGTGTGCTTACTGTGGTGTTACAAATACACCATTACAAGTCGAACATATTCATCCTAAAGCCAAAGGCGGATCTAATCGCATTTCTAATTTTTGCCTTGCTTGCGATGCTTGCAATAAAAAGAAAGGTACTCAAGGTATTGAGCAATTCCTCTCTAAAAAGCCAGAGATTTTGAAGCAGATTCTATCTCAAGCTCATCGTCCGTTAAAAGATGCAACAGCAGTTAATTCAACTCGTTGGGCATTGTTTAACCGACTAAAAGAAACTGGTTTACCTGTTTCTACTGGTAGTGGTGGTCTAACAAAGTTCAACCGCACTCGATTGAATTTAGGTAAAACTCACTGGTTAGATGCAGCTTGTGTTGGGAACGTTGATTCGTTGGAAATCTTGACAAACAAGCCATTGTTAATTAAAGCGACTGGACATGGGACACGTCAAATGTGTCGTACCGACAAGTTTGGATTTCCATCTCGCTATGTTCCCAGGTTTAAATTTGTCAAAGGTTTTCAAACGGGGGATATCGTTAAAGCGATTGTAACCTCCGGCAAGAAAATTGGTAAATACGTTGGACGTGTTGCCGTTAGAACGAGTGGTTCATTCAATATTTCCGCATCCGAATTGGTATCGGGAATTAGTCACAAATATTGTTCAGTTGTTCACAGAAAGGATGGTTATTCGTATGCAGCATAAACCTTGCCCCCCTTTTCCTCTCGCCACTGACCTGGGTACAGGTACAGTGGGAGTATCCAAGGGGGAAGACAGATGAACTTCGGAAAGAAAAACTCGAAAACAGTCAGGCGATCGTCTTTAAATAAGCCAGCAGCAAACTTTTTGACTAAAGTCAACAGGTTCAAGAAATTACAAATAGCGATCGGGCGGCTGAGTCCCAGTTGGCAAGCTTGCATACCTTTAGCTGCAACGATCGTCTTGGTGTGGGGATATGCGGCGGTAGCCCAAACCCCTGCGGCCGCACCAACCACCGAGGAACAATTAGCCAGCCTCAAAGTGGGCATGGATACCATGTGGGTGATGGTGGCCGGGATGCTAGTGTTCTTTATGAACGCAGGTTTCGGGATGTTGGAAACCGGTTTTTGCCGCCAGAAAAATGCAGTCAATGTGCTAGCAAAAAACTTGATTGTTTTTGCGCTGTCTACGATCGCATATTGGGCGATCGGCTTTGCCTTGATGTTCAGCGACGGCAACGGTTTCGTAGGATCGAGCGGCGGATTTTTCCTGTGGAATGTCACTGACAATAGTCCCGCCACAGGAGAGGCTTACAAAGGTATTTTCAGCGCCCTAAATTGGACGGGAGTACCTCTTAATGCTAAATTCTTTTTCCAATTAGTTTTTGCCGGAACTACTGCCACGATCGTTTCTGGAGCCGTTGCAGAGCGAATTAAATTCCTTGATTTCTTAGTTTTCAGCTTGTTGCTAGTAGGCATTGCTTACCCAATTACCGGACACTGGATTTGGGGCGGCGGCTGGCTGGCAAAAGTAGGTTTCTACGATTTTGCCGGTTCGACAGTGGTTCACTCTGTAGGCGGTTGGGCTGCTTTGATGGGAGCGGCATTTTTGGGGCCGCGGATTGGCAAGTACCGTAACGGCGATACTGTGGCGATGCCTGGACACAATATGAGCATTGCCACCTTGGGCTGTTTGATTCTGTGGCTTGGTTGGTTCGGCTTCAATCCGGGTTCGACAATGGCAGTCGATCCCAATGCGATCGCCCACATTGCGATCGCCACCAACACCGCCGGCGCCTTCGGGGGCGTTGCTGCAACTCTTACGGCTTGGTTGTACCTAGGCAAACCAGACCTTTCGATGATTATCAATGGCATCCTGGCCGGCTTAGTTGGGGTAACAGCTAGCTGCGCTTGGGTCAACGTGCCGAATGCTGCAATTATCGGCATTGTCGCCGGCATTTTGGTAGTTTTTGCCGTAACTTTCTTTGACAACTTGAAAATTGACGACCCTGTAGGGGCAACCTCGGTGCACCTAGTCTGTGGCATCTGGGGAACTCTAGCAGTTGGCTTGTTTGCTGATGGCCCGACGACTGGAATTTATACCGCAGGCCCGAAAGCGGGATTGCTTGTAGGGGGAGGTTTCGATCAACTAATACCGCAGTTGATCGGGATTATTTCTGTAGGCGGGATGACCGTGCTGCTGAGTACGATTTTTTGGTATGCACTCAAGGTTTTGCTTGGCATCCGAGTTAGTCCAGTAGAGGAGGCAGAAGGTTTAGATATCGGAGAACACGGGATGGAAGCCTACAGCGGTTTTGTCAAAGAAACTAACCTGGGCAATAGAGCTGAGCCTGGTGGCTACGGCAGTTTTGGTGCTGGGGGAACGACTAAACTTTAGAGGTGAACAGGACTAAAGCCCCTGATACCAATTTTTTATGAGGCTGCATAGAATCCGATCCCCCCAGCCCCCTTAAAAAGGGGGAGCAAGAATTCAGAGTCAACCCCTACTCACACCCTACTCCCTTTTTAAGGATTTAGGGGGATCGGGATATGTGCAACGACCTATTAAATTGGTATGACACATTCCTAGGGTGCGTCAGATCATCCAAACCTGTTGAAATCGAAAACTTCAACGTCGCGTAGGGCCATCGCTATAGCGTGGCCTTTAACTGTGACACTTGGCTTTAGTCCTATTTGAGCAAGAAACTTTGGGACACAGATTTTTTGTGGTAGAGTATTCCGAAAAAGCAAAGTTCTGCATCGCCGCCCTTGCCAAACGCATCACAGTGCTTGATTCTGAAAGAATTGAGGCGAAAATTGAGCGGTAAAATTTGATGCAGTCATGCGTGCCAATTATTCGTTGTGGTGTCTGCAAGTCGCCTGAGTTTATGGACAAGTTTGGAGGATTTAGCGGACGTAGGGCTCATAGACCCATATTCGCGAGGGAACGATCGAAAATTGTGCCGTTTTGGGCTTGGCTATCTCTGGTGACAAACGGAGTGCTGATAGTAACAGTTACTCAACTAATGCTGCGGGGACAAAACTTATCAGAAAGCTCCCCAGCCAGTGCTGCTCAGACTCCTGCGACGATTGAGGAACTAATTAGCCAGCCGAGCTCTGCAAAGTCTGTCTCAGATCAGCCCGTTGCGGGACAGCGACACAAGTGGAGTTACCAGCAGTGGGTGACTCAGTTGGGCCGGGAAGCGGTCGCCACAGCGGCTCATCGACCCTCAAGGCTGACTGTGTTGGCTGGGGATTCGCTGAGTATGTGGTTTCCGGCGAAGCTGTTGCCGGTCGATCGAATTTGGCTGAATCAGGGGATTTCGGGAGAGACGTCGGTGGGTTTGCTGAAGCGCTTACAGTTATTCGATCGCACTCAGCCGGATTCAGTGTTTGTGATGATCGGGATTAACGATTTGCTGAAGGGAGCAAGCGACGAAGGGATTTTAGACAACCAGCGACAGATTATTCGCGATTTGCGGTGGGCTCACCCCAAGGCCCAAGTGGTAGTGCAGTCGATTTTGCCACACAGCGGCGAACAAGCTACTTGGGAAGGGCGCGATCGGCTGCTGGCTATTCCTAACAGTCGGATTCGCGAGATTAATCGGCGACTGAGAGAAATCGCTAATACAGAAAATGCTTTGTATTTGGATTTGTACCCGATGTTTACCGATGCTGAGGGCAACTTGCTAACCGAACTGAGCACTGACGGCTTGCACCTCAACGAGCAAGGCTATTTGGTTTGGCGATCGGCCCTACAACTTTTCGGTCAGATCCAGTTAAAAAATTAGTCATTAGTCATTAGTCATTAGTCATTAGTCATTAGTCATTAGTCATTAGTCATTAGTCATTAGTCAACAGTCATTAGTGATTGGTCATTAGTCATTGGTCATTAGTGATTGGTCATTAGTGATTGGTCATTAGTGATTGGTCATTAGTCATTGGTCATTAGTGATTGGTCATTAGTCATTGGTCATTAGTCATTGGTCATTAGTCATTAGTCATTGGTCATTAGTCATTGGTCATTAGTCATTAGTGATTGGTCATTAGTCATTAGTGATTGGTCATTGGTCATTAGTCATTGGTCATTAGTCATTGGTCATTAGTCATTAGTGATTGGTCATTAGTGATTGGTCATTAGTCATTGGTCATTAGTCATTAGTC
>JAYFMW010000011.1:0-90031 GCA_042408215.1 Microcoleus sp.
TTGATTGCCCGGTGCGCCTTGGTTTTGAAGATTACCCATTCCGCCTTGGATTTGACCTAGAAGATTACCCATTCCGCCTTGGTTTTGATTGCCCGGTGCGCCCTGGTTTTGATTGCCCGGTGCGCCTTGGTTTTGATTGCCCGGTGCGCCTTGGTTTTGAGGTGGAGGATTGCCCATTCCGCCTTGGTTTTGACCTAGAAGATTACCCATTCCGCCTTGGTTTTGATTACCCGGTGCGCCCTGGTTTTGATTGCCCGGTGCGCCTTGGTTTTGAGGAGGATTGCCCATTCCGCCTTGGATTTGACCTAGAAGATTACCCATTCCGCCTTGGTTTTGATTACCCGGTGCGCCCTGGTTTTGATTGCCCGGTGCGCCTTGGTTTTGATCTATAAGATTACCCATTCCGCCCTGGTTTTGATTGCCCGGTGCGCCTTGGTTTTGAGGTGGAGGATTGCCCATTCCGCCTTGGTTTTGACCTAGAAGATTACCCGGTGCGCCTTGGTTTTGATTACCCGGTGCGCCTTGGTTTTGATTACCCGGTGCGCCTTGGTTTTGATTGCCCGGTGCGCCTTGGTTTTGACCTAGAAGATTACCCATTCCGCCTTGGATTTGACCTAGAAGATTACCCATTCCGCCTTGGTTTTGATTACCCGGTGCGCCCTGGTTTTGATTACCCGGTGCGCCCTGGTTTTGATTACCCGGTGCGCCTTGGTTTTGACCTAGAAGATTACCCATTCCGCCCTGGTTTTGATTGCCCGGTGCGCCTTGGTTTTGATTGCCCGGTGCGCCTTGGTTTTGATTGCCCGGTGCGCCCTGGTTTTGACCTAGAAGATTACCCATTCCGCCCTGGTTTTGATTGCCCGGTGCGCCTTGGTTTTGATTGCCCGGTGCGCCTTGGTTTTGACCTAGAAGATTACCCATTCCGCCTTGGATTTGACCTAGAAGATTACCCATGCCGCCCTGGTTTTGATTGCCCGGTGCGCCTTGGTTTTGATTGCCCGGTGCGCCTTGGTTTTGATTGCCCGGTGCGCCTTGGTTTTGACCTTGAAGATTACCCATTCCGCCTTGGTTTTGATTGCCCATTCCGCCTGGGTTTTGACCTTGAAGATTACCCATTCCGCCCTGGTTTTGATTGCCCGGTGCGCCTTGGTTTTGGGGAGGTTGAGCAGAATTGCCCGGTGCGCCCTGGTTTTGGGGAGGTTGAGCAGAATTGCCCGGTGCGCCCTGGTTTTGGGGAGGTTGAGCAGAATTGCCCGGTGCGCCTTGGTTTTGGGGAGGTTGAGCAGAATTGCCCGGTGCATTGATTGAGTTAGGAAATAGTGATTGCATGGTGTAATTACCCGGATTGGTTTTCTAAGTTTGAATTAGTTGTCAGGCTAAAGGAATGAATTCTCGATCGCCCTTTGCTTTAGTCGCTACAATCATTAAACTGGTTGAACATGACATTTATCTCTGTGTTAGGATTACAGTTTTGTAATCTAGAGAAATTAGCGTTTTTCCGAATTTTGGGGTAGATTACGATCGCCAGGTGGACGCGGTGGAATGCCCAAAAATTTAATCAACTGTGCTTCGGTAACACCCAACTTTTTCGCAGCACCGGGAATATCTAAAGGAGGAGGGGGCGGTGGGCTGGGCGGGCGATTATTTTGAGTTGGTGGTGCGGGCGGTTTGGCGGGTAGCCCCAAAGCTTCGATTAACTGGGCTTCGGTGACTCCTAATTTTTTAGCCGCAGCAGCTAAATCTATACGGGGCGGATGTCTGCGCTCTTGACTGGGTTTGGGTTGGCTCTGGGCTAGTAGAGTATTAGAACTGAGATCTTGCACCTCTGTCAGCAACAAGCAAGATGCTTGTTCCACAAAAAGTAAATTTTCTTCTTGTGGAACGGGCATCTTGCTTGTTCTTGAGAATTGTGCAATATATAAGTTAGAACTAACTGTAGTCCGGGGAAAACTCAAGCTGCTCAATCCCAGCAGCAAGGCTGTAGCAGGTAATCCGAGTAGTGAATCAATTTTCATGATATTTACGATCGCCGCTCCAAAAATGTTGACAGCTACATTAAACTCCCACAACATGACCTGCAACTCTGCGGATAGATTACAGTTTTGTAATTTAGTTCAATCAAATATCGCGCTATAATCACAACGGAATTGGTCAGTAGTTATTTGTTATTTGTTATTTGTGATGAGCTACCAATGCCCAATGCCCAATGCCCAATGCCCAATGCCCGATGCCCAATGCCCAATGCCCAACTCCATCTAAATCTATGAATGTTCTATACGTTGAAGATGAAGAAAAAATCGCCAATTTTGTTTGTATGGGTTTGAAAGAACAAGGCTTTGTTGTGGATTATTGCGATAATGGCAATGATGGTTATGGGCGGGCGATGGATAATCAGTACGATGCGATCGTCCTGGATATTGTATTGCCGGGAAAAGATGGATTATCTATTCTTAAACATCTGCGAAAGGCTGGACGCAATGTACCTGTGATTTTATTAACGGCTCGTAATGAACTAGACGATCGCATTGAAGGGTTACATCTCGGTGCTGATGACTATTTGGCTAAACCGTTTTTTGTTGAGGAGTTAATTGCTCGGATTTATGCTGTGGTGCGACGGGCTTCTGGCGATCGCCAAAATATTCTCAGTGTTGGCCCAGTTAAGCTCGATCGCATTCTCCGAGAAGTTACCTGCGATTCTCATGCAGTAGAACTTACCACCCGCGAGTTTAATCTGTTGGAATATCTGATGCGATCGCCCGGTAGGGTACTCACCCGCACGCAAATCCTCGAACATATCTGGGGCTATGATTTTAATCCGAATACGAATGTGGTAGATGTATGTATTCAACGCATTCGCAAGAAAATTGAACCGATCGGCGGTACGGGATGGGTTGAGAGCGTGCGCGGCGTTGGCTATCGGTTTCGCAAACCAGATTCCCCATCATGAAACTGCAATCTTTTCGCTTTCGGATTACTCTATTATCTGCTGTTCTGGCAAGTATTTCTCTGATGGGCTTTAGTATTGTTTCGTGGTGGTTGATTTACGATGCTAAGGTAAAGCGTCTTGATGCTGAAATAGAAACTCAGTTAATCCAAGCTACCCGCGAGCGATCGCCCGAATGGGATACTTATACTAATTCTTTGTCATTAGTTTTGGGCATGAATGGGGAAACCACCGTGGCTTTGCTGGTGACAGACAGAGATGGTAATTTGCTCTACCAATCGAGGGAGTGGCAAGATGGATTTGATGCAGATTCACTATGGCGATCGCTGCCCCAACCCCCTCCCCATCCTGATAGAATACCTTTTGAATTAGAACCTCTCCATCCACCACCTCCACCACCTCCACCCAATCCACTCGCTCTACTCGCTCCACTCGCTCCACCACATCCCGCTCGCCCTGATTCATTCTCACCGACAGAACGAAGACCTCCGCGCGATCGACCACCTCAACACGATCGGCCCCATTTTCCTCCTGTTTTCCAGCCCTTGCTAGCAACAAGGCGTGCTAGCAAGGCTGTTTGGCGTGTGGGTGCTATTCATTCTCCTCGGACTCAAGCAGCGATCGCCGTTAACTTACAGGCGATCGATCTAGAAATGGCATCGATTGGTAATATCTTTCTCATTGCTATTCCCGTAGTGCTTTTACTCGTAACCGGTGGAGCGTGGGTGATATCGCGGAGTATACTCTATCCCATTGGGCGACTCACTACGGCGATCGGCAATGTCACTGTACAAGGGCTCGATCATCGTGTCCCAGTCGGTTCAACAGATATAGAGTTTGTAGAATTAATTTTTGTGTTCAATCAGATGTTAGAACGTCTCGAACGGAGTTTTCAGCAAGCTTCTCGATTTAGTGGAGATGCAGCCCATGAACTAAAGACACCGCTGGCAATTTTGCAAGGCCAACTAGAACGGGCTTTGCATCAAGCAGAACCGGGTTCGGAGATACAGCAAACTGTGAGTAATTTATTGGATGAAGTGCGCCGATTGACTGAAATTACCCGTAAACTTTTACTGCTTTCCCTAGCAGATGCCGGACGCATGAGCTTAAATTGGGTTGAGGTGAATATGTCGGCTCTGTTAGCTGAAATTGCCGAAGATATGGAACTGCTGGCACCAGATTTAGAAGTACAAATGGCAATTTCTCCTAGTTTATATATCAAGGGCGATCGGGATTTGCTGGTGCAGGTTTTGCAAAATCTGGTGGGTAATGCGATTAAATATAATTTGCCAGATGGTTGGCTCAGGTTACAGGCTAACTGTCATGGAAAAACAGTAATTGTGAAAATTGTCAATAGTTCTCAAGATATTTGTTTTCGCGAGCGCGATCGCATTTTCGAGCGCTTCCATCGTGGCGACTCCACTCAAACCAAAAAAATCGAAGGATCGGGATTGGGACTAAGCCTAGCACGGGAAATTGCACGGGCCCACGGCGGCGATATCAAACTAGATGCTGCCATACTTGGTCAAACAGCATTCACACTCAGTTTACCTGTGGGCGATTAGCCCATTCTCGATCGCAGTCCTTTCCACAAAAGTCGAATCACTCCTGCACTTTTTTTAAAGCTTATCCAATGTCAGTTGGTATTTTCTGGTTTCAAAATTGACTTGTTTGCGGTTTTAAGTGTTTCTGTTTGCACTACACCGACTCAAGATCGTTGATACCGCAACTTCTCTTCTAACATGAGCAGATAGTTGGCTCGGAACATCCTCATCTGATAATCCCGTGAATCCTTCTGTTTTAAGGTTTCCCAAGCTTCTTGTTTGCCTTTCAGACTTTTCTCTCTAGTAACGTCCATCATTTCTTGGGTAATCTGATTAAACCCTGAATCTGGCTACAAAGAAGCCCACACGCTCTGTGTACTCACTCAGTGTGGGAGTATTATAAAACTTTATTAAGTTTGTAAGCAGTAGCAAGCAATGGTAGTATCATATAGTCAGAAGGCTCAACTGAGATAATTATTGCGATTGTTAAAAAATGGAGAGTCAGAATGCAACTAGTAGAGAGGCATATCATTAAATCCACCGAGAATCGTTTTGTTGAAATTGACGGATTAGCCTTTAAATCCAAAAATCTCTACAACGTCGCTAACTACGTTATTCGTCAGAGTTTTGTCTATGGATGGGGTTATATCAATTACAACGAAATGAACAGTTTGATGAAGTCTCATCAAGCATACAAGGACTTACCAGCCAAGGTAAGTCAACAAATCTTGATGATATTGGACAAGAATTGGCAAGCTTTTTTTGCAGCAGTCAAAGCTTACAATATTGAGCCAACAAAATTTACTGGTCGCCCAAAGTTGCCCAAGTACAAAGATAAAGTCAAGGGTCGGAATATTCTCGTCTATACGATTCAGGCGATTAGTAGCAAGCAACTTAAGAAAGGAATTATTAAGCTTTCCGGTACTAATATCTTGATTAAGACCCTGGTAAAGTCCGAACAACTTTGTCAAGTTAGGTTAGTTCCTAAGTGTGATTCTTATGTAATTGAGGTAATTTATAATGATCCGGAGTCTACCGTCGAACCAAGTCCGAAAGAAGCAATTGCTAGTATCGATTTAGGGCTAAATAATTTAGTGGCGTTAACTTCAAATCAGCCGGTATTTGTCCCTTTACTGATTAACGGACGACCATTAAAATCAATTAATCAGTTTTACAACAAGCGTAAAGCACATCTACAATCTCGATTGAAAGAGAGTCGCAAAACATCGTGTAGAATTCAGCGATTGACTCGTTGTAGGAACCAAAAAATCGATAATTACTTGCACTCCTCTAGTCGTTCCATCATCAATCTTTTAAGAGAACGAAAGATTGGGACTCTGGTAATAGGAAAAAATGTACAATGGAAAAACGAGATTAATTTGGGGAAACAAACTAATCAGAACTTCGTAACTGTTCCTCATGCTCGATTAATTGAGATGTTGGAATATAAGGCTGTATTGGTTGGAATAAAAGTGATGGTGCAGGAAGAATCATATACTTCTCAATCCAGTTTCCTAAATTTAGATCCAATTCCTGTATACGGGAGTATTGGCGTCCTGGATGTCACATTTAGTGGCCAACGAATTAAGAGAGGATTGTACAAAACATCGAGCGGTCAATTAATTAATGCCGATGTTAATGGGTCTTACAATATTATGCGAAAAGCAATCCCAAATGCCTTGTGCAATGGGATAGAGAGCTGCGTAGTTCAGCTTGAGAAGGGTTAATCCGCTCGAAGTAAAAGCGAAAGGGGAGGGATTCAACGCCTCCCATGGCACTGTAATAGATGACTATACTTTTACAAGCTATGTCACGATAGCAGTATCAGAAACATTTTACCCGGAGGCAGAGACAGTGAAATCAAGAATTATTACAACCGCAGCAATAATTGCCGCGATCGGCTTTCTGGCTCCCCATCCAGTCTTGTCTCAACCAGCCACAGACGGCGGACGCAAACCTGGATTCTGGCAACCGGAAGCACAGGTTGACAATACTCGCAACATTACGCTCAGGCTATTAAACGAAACAGGATTAAACTTAGAATATGGTCAGTCTGGTGTCAGTTTATCATCCTTGCCTGTCGGAACTCAAAAAAACGTCATTGTTCGCGTCAGCAACCGCACGGGCGATCTTGCTAATATTCCGATTAACGTTAAAGGGGGAAGCACAACTTTGAAATACGACTATAGTGTTGACCGTCAGAAAAACACGGTGACAATTCGCATCACCACATCTGATGGACGCACTAGGCAAGACCGTGCAGTTTATATTGATGAGAAGGGGCGAATCTACTCTTTCTAATCTGTATACAATTCGTTTGTAGTAAGGACTTTAGTCCTTATTCGCTAAAAGCTTTAACAGAGGACTGTCGTCCTCACTACAAACTCTAGATTAGTCTCTGGGGGCATTTCAACGCCTAGAAAGGTTTGAAAAGATGCCCTCTTGTTGCACTTTAGTCGATCGAGATAGACTGAGGCCCCGTGCTTTTACCGTTGTTGGCGGACGTCGGGCTCGGAGTGTAGGAACTTGAACCAGCTTGCTCGTCGATCCAGCTTTTAACTGGATCGTCGTTAAGGTTGAGTCGAAGTAAACCCGAAAAAAATCCGCCCGTGAATGCGATCGGCTGTTGGATCAATTCTTTGACCATTGGGATGAGTTCGTCGAGGAACATTCAAGAGTCTCCTTGTGCTGCTGGGGTTCTAATTCATTTTACCCTAGAAATCCGGGCGGGCACTCACAGGTACCGCCCCTACAGAAATCCGGGCGGTATCTCCTGCCCAACCCCTACTCCCCACAAGAAAACTTACTTTTTGTGCAACAGGTATCTTGCTTGTTGTGGCGATCGCTTAATTTGTCACTAAAATTCTTAGGACTTACGCACGAATAACCTAATTCTGTCATTCTGAGAGAAGCGAAGCATCTCATACCAGTTTTTTATGAGGCCCCGTAGAATCTGATCCCCCCTAACCCCCCTTAATAAGGGGGGAACAAGATTCTGCTCTTTCGTCAACCCCTACTCACACCCTACTCCCTTATTAAGGGGGATGCGAGGGGGATCGAGATATATGCAACGACCCATTAAATTGGTATCAAACCTTATTCTGTGATTCTGAGAGAAGCGACGAATCTCAAACCTTATTCTGTGATTCTGAGAGAAGCGAAGCATCTCAAAACTTAGACAAAGCGTCGAGATTGCGTAAGTCTTAATTCTAATCAATTTGCTGGAAAAATTTTATGTGCCGTTTGCTGGGCTACCTTGGCGATCCCATTTTACTCGATTCTATTCTGTACAAGCCGGAACATTCGCTCATAGTGCAGAGTTACCAACCCCGCGAAATGACTTCCGGTGTACTCAATGCTGATGGTTTTGGCCTTGGTTGGTATCACCGAAACCCAGATACTGACCCGTTTACTTATAAAAATATCCAGCCAATTTGGAGCGACATCAACCTTCCAAGTATCAGTCGATATGTTGAATCGGGATGTGCTCTAGCCTATGTTCGCAGTGCAACTTCGGGACAAGCAGTAGATTTGAGCAACTGTCAGCCCTTTGGGTTCGATCGCATTCTGTTTGTCCACAACGGCTTTGTGCAAAACTTTCGCCAAACTCTTTACAGACAAATTCGCGCTCTATTTAGCGATCGCACCTATCAGTTAATTAATGGCACTACAGATTCAGAGCATATTTTTGGTTTATTTGTCAATGAATTCGCCGCTGCAAATCTTACTTTAGAAGCTGCTTTGCGAAACGCACTAAAAACTTTAGCAGAGCTAGCAAACTTCGAGCAAGTAGAATTTTCAGCTAATATCATGATCTGCGACGGACACCAGCTAGTAGCCTCTCGCTTTGCTTCCAAAAAAGCTCCTCCTTCCCTTTATTGGCTACAAGACGATCCAAATTTCCCAAAAGCTGTCATTATAGCTTCTGAACCTTTATTTGTCGGCAATTGGCACTCGTGCCCAGCCCAAAGCATTATCAGTACGGGAGAAGACGGTGAAATCAAAATCTATCCAATCTTGTAGAGAGGCAATTTATCACGATTTGCAACAGTGCCGTCGCGGCACTTTCCAGCTATTTTCAGGCATCAATTACGAAACTTTCTGTCGCCAAGCCCATCCTGATTTCAGTCCGGTTGGCTGGCATTTAGGTCACATTGCTTATACAGAAGATTTATGGCTGTTGCAGCGCTCTGGTGGATTTAAACCAGTATTTCCTGAGTATCAGAAGCTGTTTGCTGCTGATATTTTGCCTAAAAAAGAACGGGTTTATTTGCCGACAATAGCCGAAGTTGAATGCTATCTCGATGCGGTGAGAAAAAAGATATTAGATTATTTGGAAATAGCGCCAATCGAGCAACAACAACGCCTCTGGCAGTTTATTATTCAGCATGAAAGCCAGCACTGTGAAACTGTTGCTTTTGTGTTACAGATGCAGGAGAAGGAAGAAGGCAGAAGGAATCAGGAATCAGGAAGTTCGGCAACGGATTCGCTCCACGGATTTAACGGATGTAACGCCGGGAAGGAATCAGGAATCAGGAAGTTCGGCAACGGATTCGCTCCACGGATTTAACGGATGTAACGCCGGGAAGGAATCAGGAATCAGGAAGTTCGGCAACGGATTCGCTCCACGGATTTAACGGATGTAACGCCGGGAAGGAATCAGGAATCAGGAAGTTCGGCAACGGATTCGCTCCACGGATTTAACGGATGTAACGCCGGGAAGGAATCAGGAATCAGGAAGTTCGGCAACGGATTCGCTCCACGGATTTAACGGATGTAACGCCGGGAAGGAATCAGGAATCAGGAAGTTCGGCAACGGATTCGCTCCACGGATTTAACGGATGTAACGCCGGGAAGGAATCAGGAATCAGGAAGTTCGGCAACGGATTCGCTCCACGGATTTAACGGATGTAACGCCGGGAAGGAATCAGGAATCAGGAAGTTCGGCAACGGATTCGCTCCACGGATTTAACGGATGTAACGCCGGGAAGGAATCAGGAATCAGGAAGTTCGGCAACGGATTCGCTCCACGGATTTAACGGATGTAACGCCGGGAAGGAATCAGGAATCAGGAAGGGGAAATCAGGAAGAGGGAATAATATTAATGCCCAATTCCCAAGGCCCAATTCCCAATTCCCAATTCCCAATCCCCAAGGCCCAATTCCCAATGCCCAATTCCTCAGTCATTGAAATTCCTGCCGGGGAATTTTACATGGGAAGCGATGGGGTTGAAGCTTTGGATAACGAGCGATCGCGCCACCTATGCTATCAGGAAAAATACTCGATCGACCGCTATCCAGTAACTTGCAGTCAATACCGAAATTTCATGGAATCTGACGGCTATCAAAACCCTCAGTGGTGGTCAGCAGACGGTTGGACATGGCTGCAATCTAATTTAGTCGATCAGCCCCTTTACTGGTCAGACAATCCCGCTTTTAACAATCACCCAGTCTGCGGTGTCAGTTGGTACGAAGCCGAAGCTTATTGCAATTTCATCGGCCAGCGGCTGCCCACGGAATCCGAATGGGAAAAAGCGGCTAGTTGGGATGCTGAAAATCAAACTCAGCGCACCTATCCTTGGGGAGAAGAACCACCAAATTTAAGCCTGTGTAATCACGGTAATCATATCGGAAATACAGCGCCAATTGATCGATTTCCAACCGGAGCCAGTGCTGTGGGTTGCTGCGATATGTTGGGGAATGTTTGGGAGTGGACGGCTTCAATCTTTGACGCTTATCCGGGATTTGAAAGCTATCCTTATAGGGGATATTCTCAAGCTTATTTCGATGGAGAACACCGAGTTTTAAAAGGCGGCAGTTGGGCGACTCATCCTCAAACATTGCGGGCTAGTTTTCGCAATTGGTATTATCCAGGGGTGCGGCAAATTATCGCCGGTTTTCGCTGCGCTCAATGATTTTTGGTAATTGGTAAGTAGACCTACCTAAAAAAACACAACACCCTGCTCCCCGACTTCTTTAAGAAGTCGGGGATCTAACAGCATTTGTGAATTTTTAATTTGGGAGCGATCGCCATCTGATGAGACAATACAGAACGGGATCGGCATCAAAAATCTGGCTTGAGTGCGAGATCTGGCAAATTGGCTCGTGCTGTACCCCTTTGTGTATCTGAACATTACTTTATGAAATCCTCAAGACTGTCTGACACGACAAACTCAGCCTCAACGAAGGAAAATCGCTTACACTTAGAGCGACTGGTGAGTGCTGCGGCACCGACTCCAGCAGAAATTAATGCTGGTAGCGATGTAGTTAGCGGGTTGACTCAAAACCCCAAATCCTTACCTCCAAAGTATTTCTACGACGATCGCGGCTCGAATCTGTTCGAGTTGATTTGTCAGTTACCGGAATATTACGTGACACGCACTGAGACGGCGATTTTGCAAGGATGTGCGGGGGCGATCGCCCATTTAACGGGGAAATGCGAAATTGTCGAACTCGGCAGCGGCAGTTCCACCAAAACCCGCATCCTCCTAGATGCGTACAATCAACTCGAATATCCCCTGCACTATTTGCCGATCGACATCAGTCCCACTATCCTAGAAAGCAGCGCTTGTCAACTGTTAGCAGACTATCCATCGCTTCAGATTCACGGAATTGTCAGCACCTACGAATTAGCCTTAGCTAAAATTGCACCATCGCCGTTGCCAACTAGAATGATTTGCTTTTTAGGCAGTACCCTCGGCAATCTCAACCCTCAAGAATGCGAGGTATTCTTTTCGCAAATTGTCGGTGCATTGCAGCCCGGAGAGTATTTTTTGTTAGGAATTGACCTAGACAAATCCAAGGATATTTTAGAGCCTGCCTATGACGACAGTCAAGGAGTGACCGCTGCATTTAACTTGAATATGCTCAGGCATTTGAATCGGAAGTATGAGGGAACTTTCGACTTAGAGCAGTTCGAGCATTGGGCATTTTACAATCAATTTGAATGTCAAATTGAAATGCACTTGAAAAGTAAAAAAGCGCAAACAGTGAAGTTGCGCGCCCTGAATTTAACGGTGGAATTTGCAGCGGGAGAAACCATCAGAAGTGAAATTTCCCGCAAGTTCAATCTCAATACTGTGCAAGAAGAACTGGCGAGCCGCGGTTTAATGCCGGTGCAAGTTTGGACCGATCCAAAGCAGTGGTTTGGCTTGATGCTTTGTCAGATGTCAGTGTAAGATTAAATGAACCGCTTGCGTCGCGTCTGACGCGAAAGAAGAGAAAGAAGGGGATGCAGTTCTTCCTTCGCGCTCTTCGCGTCTTCGCGGTTCGTTCAAATAATTAAAAATCGCTATAACGAGTAACAAATAACGAATAACAAATAACCAATTAACAAATTAACAAATCGGTTTCTGTCCGGGTTTCACAGCATGAATGTACTCGCTTCCCGACGTCGGCCATCCCCGTTTGTAATAAGCCTCCTCCGGCTTCCCCCAGCCCAATTGCAGCAATATTTCTAAAAAATCCAACTTTTCCCACTTCCAAAGATTAGCCCATTCTGTGCGCTGGGCGATCGCCTCCACGTCAACCGGCTCGATTTGCCGAAAATCTTTGCCCGTGTTAACACTCAAATACAAATCCATCCCCACAGTTACTTGCCGCCAGAATTCCAGCATGGAAATCTTGGCCGATTTCAGCGTCATCAAATCAACTGGTAAAGCGATTAATTGCTCATCCACTGCTGGATAGCGCAGACTATAGCCTTTAAGCGCCATTTCCCGCCAAACAATCCCAGAAACTTGATGTTCCCGCTGATATTCGTGCACGGCGGCCTTAAAATTTTGATAAGCAGTGAACTTCTGCACGCCCTCTGATTTGAGAAAGCGATCGATCACGGGATTTCCTGTAGAAGAGGTTTCAGTCAAGTTGAGACGTCGCCCGTGCAAGCAAGCTTGACGTTCTGTTTCGAGGATGTTAATGAGTTCCGCCGTGCTGTAGATCATTAGGACATCTTAAAATTATTGATTTTATGGCATTTCCCTTCTGACTTCTGACTTCTGACTTCTGACTTCTGACTTCTTCCTTTTGCTATAGTTTACAAGGATTTCCAGCAAAAACAAAGCCCCCTATCAGAAGGGGGCTAAACTGAGTCTGAGGTTTGGGAGTTTTATCTTCGGTGTGGATCGAACAACCCGCAAAAAAAAGCAGCATTCGCACCAGCCGTTAACTACCGAAACTCAAATTTTCAGTTTCAAAGCTTAGTAGCGTCGTGAAGAGCGATTGTTGTCGCCCCAGCCGCCGCCGCCGCCTGCAGAGCGTTTGTTGTTGTTTTCACGAGGTTTGGCTTTGTTGACTTTCAAGTCGCGGCCCATCCACTCAGCACCGTCTAGAGCTGCGATCGCAGCTGCTTCTTCTGCCTCACTTGCCATTTCGACGAAAGCAAAACCCCGCATCCTGCCTGTTTCCCTGTCCACTGGCACTTGGACGCGGCTTACAGTACCGTATTCGGCAAATACTTGACTGAGGTCATCTGAAGAGACCTCATAAGAAAGATTACCCACGTAAATCGACATAAAATCTCCAGAATCATTAGGGTGCAGAGAGTTAGATTCGGAGAGACGCTTGTAAATAAACACCAACAAACTACGCAACCGAATTTAATTCTTGAACTCTTACTATAACATGAAGCCAGCAGAATCAGCTATTGGCTGTCAGATTTTTAAATTTGAGATGGAGAGAGTGGGGGAGTAGGGGAGTGGGGGAGTAGGGGAGTGTCCGAGTGGGGGAGTGTCCGAGGGGGAGAGGGGAGTGTCCGAGTATCCGAGTGTCCGAGTGTCCGAGTGGGGGAGTGTCCGAGGGGGAGAATTGGAAAAATCTTGCTGCTGGCTGCTGGCTGCTGGCTGCTTGCTGCTTGCTGCTTGCTGCTGGCTTCTTCCTATTACCTCATTAGCTTTGTCTAATTACCAATCTCTAATTCCCATCAATAATTCCATCATTAATTAATTCCCAAGCCCCATCGAGGGAGCAATGCTATAAGGCCCCATGCTATAAGGCCCCAGGCCCCAGGCCCCAGGCCCCATCCCGGAGCAACGCTAGAGCCCAATTCCCAATTACCCCTTCCCCTTCAGCCTTAATTCTTCTCGACTTATTAGAGCTTCGTAGTAATCGGGTTTAATTTCTAGAGCAACTCCATAGGAGCTAATTGCATCTTGATTCCGCTGCAATTTTTGCAAAATGTCGCCCCGCTGCAACCAAGCTTCGCAGTTGTCCGGCTTGAGTTGAATCACCCTGTCAAAAGCTGTAACAGCCTCGGAATAGCGTGCCATTTTTCCGAGCACAATGCCCCGATCCGTCCAGGCTTGATAGTTGTCTGGCCAGATAGTAATTGCCCGATCGTATGATGCGAGAGCTGGTTCGTACTGCTGTAAATTTAAGAGAGCATTGCCGCGTTTTAACCAAGCTTCAAAATTATCGGGGACGATTTTAATTACTTGGTTGTAAGCTGCGACTGCTTCTTGGTAGCGCTCTAATTTTTCCAGCGCCGCCCCTTGCTGTAAACCGACTTTTGATGAAATTTGTGATTCAGAACTCAGAGAAATTACTTTGTCATAACAGGCGATCGCCTCTTCGTACTGTTGCAATTGTTCGAGAGCTTCTCCTCGCAAGTTCCAAGCTTCTAGAAAATTACCTTGAATTTGCAGGGCATTGCTGTAGGCGATAATAGCATCTTTGTAGCGTTCCAATCCTGCTAGGGCGATGCCTCTACCTAGCCAAGCTTCGGGGAAATTTGGATTAATTTGAATTGCTTTGTCAAAAGCTGCGATCGCCCCTTCATAATCTTCTGATTCTGACAGAGTTTGACCGCGACCGATCCATACTTCTGGATAAAACTGATTAATTTGAATTGCTCGATCGAAACAAGCAATCGCTGCATAGCGCTGCTGGTGTTTGAGAGCCATGCCTTTATAAAACCAAGCTTCGTAGTCGTTGGGTTGCAGTTGAAGTACCCGATCGTAAGCCCTCACCGCTTCTGCATATCGGTGTAGTTTCGCCGATGCAATGCCCCGATTGAACCAAGCCAGACAATTGTCTGGTTGCAGTTGTAGGGCGCGATCGTAAGAAGTGACAGCTTCAGGATAGCGTTCTGCCTTCATCAGAGCCAAACCTCGGTTCAGCCAAGCTTCCCAGTTTCCGGGCGCAAGTTTAACAGCCCGTTCGTAAGCAGCGACAGCCTCAGCGTAGCGCTGCACTTGTAGCAGCGAGTTGCCAAGGCGGTACCACATTGTGGGCAAATTGGGATGAATTTGGGTGGCTTTTTTATAAGAGTTGGCGGCATCGTCCCACTGCTGCAATTCTTCCTGAGCTCGGCCCCGCTGATACCATGCTTCGTGCTTGTCCGGGTTGATTTCAATTGCGTTGTCAAAACTGGCGATCGCCTCGAAACAATTTTGTAAACTTAATAGAGCAGTGCCGCGCAGCATCCAAGCCCAATATTCATCCTCGTTAATAGCAATAGCTCGATCGGCGCTCTCTACCGCTTCGGCGTAGGAGTGCAATTGCTTGTAAGCCTTGCCCAGCTTCAGCCAAGCGCTGGCCCAGTCCGGCTTAATTTGCACCGCTTTGCCGTAGCAATCCGCTGCCGCTTCGTATCTTCCCGATGCGTACAATCTATTACCTCGATCGTAATCTGGAAATGCCACAAAAATTCTGAAAATCGGTGGCAGCAGAGCTGGTTGAGGATTTGAGGAGTGTTCAGGGGAGTTTTCTGTGGGCGGAGTCGAGAGGTCTGGCATAGGCCTTGCACATAAAAATTTTGGTGGGTTCAGAAGCTTTAGGATCTTACATTTTAACCTGTGTTTTTCTGAATTAGCAACTTGTTTGAGACTAATTTAGCAGCTCTGAGCGGTCGTGCCACCCCTAATTTGCACTTAACTTGATCCTATTTAATCATGCACCGCTCCCGATTTGCGTATTGTAGAGTAAGATGCAGTCATGGAATAGAAAAATCTGTCTGAAGACAGATTTAAAATCAAATTTCAAATGTTGGTTTTGCACGCGCTTTTAGATTTTACCGAAAATTGGGGGTCGATCGAATCTGACCCCAATTATTGGTATCAAGGTCGTTGTCCTCAAAGTGGCGAAATCTTGAGATTACCTCGCACCGGAATGTCAGAGGCGATCGCCCGCGGTTTGATGCAGTACCTGGCTGCCGATGATTGCTATGCTCGCGAGGGTAAAATGTATGGTGTTTTGCTAGTTGAAACCCAGGGCGGGGAGAAAATGGTACTCAAAGCATTTTCTGGGCTTTTGAACGGTTCTAGCACCGTTTCCGGCTGGGTAATGCCCATTCCCGGACGCGATCGAGTGGCGTTTGAGGAAGCCCGCACCTTGGTCGAATTGGAGTCGATGAAACAGGAACTGATGGCGCTGAAGCAACTTCCCCAGCGGCCCGAATATGAGAGGCTATTGCGGGAGTTTGAATTGGAATTACAGGCTTTGGGCGATCGACACCGAAATTGCCAGCAACAACGAGATAAAAAACGCCAGTTACTATCCAAAACTCTGACCGGAGAAACACTGGAAATAGCTCTCGAACAACTTAATCAAGAAAGTCGATTGTTGGGAATTGAACGCAGGCAATTTAAGCGGAACCGGGATGAAAAATTGCAGCCGCTTAAACAATTAATTGAAGCTGCGGATGCAGGAATTCGGGAACTGAAACAAAAGCGAAAAGAACTGTCTCGCGAACTTCAAACCCAGATGCACGAGGCTTATACTCTGGTGAATTTTTTGGGTAAATCGCGATCGCTCCAGCAATTAATGCCCAGCGGTTCGATACCAACAGGAACCGGCGACTGTTGTGCGCCAAAATTGCTCCACTGTGCGGCTTTACATAATCTCAAACCGCTGGGAATGGCTGAGTTTTGGTGGGGGCCATCATCGGGGGACAAAGTTCAGGGAGAGTTTTATGGTGCTTGTGCCGATCGATGTCAGCCATTGATGGGTTTTTTGCTATCAGGATTATCTCAAAATCCGCTGGTTTCTAATGATGTTAATGATTGCGAGAATGAGCCTCTCGATCTGGATTCCCAGGCAGAGCCTGGAAATGAGATAAGTCGGCTGTCTCCCTTGTTTGTATTGAAGTCTAGATCCCCCCTAACCCCCCTTAATAAGGGGGGGACAAGAAATCTTCTCAAAGTCCCCCTTAAGCAGGGGGATTTAGGGGGATCTAGACTCGACGAAAAGCGATCTTTATTGGTTTCAGTCTTAAGTTGTCACCAATCAGCAGAGCCTAGTAACGAGATGGAAGGCGGGCGAGAAGCCCACCCCAAAAGTAATAACTTTGATGGTGAAACGGGCATCTTTCCTGTTCCCGATCGCAGGAAAATGCTACCGATTATTTATGAAGATACATGGTTGATTGCAGTCAATAAACCTTCAGGGTTACTGTCAGTTCCAGGTCGTTATTTGTCAAATCAAGATAGCGTTCTGAGTCGGTTGCGAAATTTATTAGCAGATGGCTTAGACATTACTGCGGTGCATCGTTTAGATGGGGAAACATCGGGAATTTTGCTATTAGCTAAGGACAAAGAAACCCATAAAAAGTTGAGTTTACAATTTGAAAAACGGCTGGTTCGCAAGGTTTATGAAGCAGTGCTTTCCGGTGTGGTAAATATTAAAGTTGGGTCGATCGCACTTCCACTTTGGGGCGATCCCGAAAATCGACCTTACCAGCAAGTCAATTTTGAGCGTGGAAAACCCAGTGTGACAGAGTTTCAGGTGATTGGGAGAGAAATAAATTGCGATCGCGTCGAGTTTTTGCCATTAACCGGGCGTACCCACCAATTGAGAGTTCATGCAGCGGATGTGAGAGGATTGGGAATACCGATTTTGGGCGATCGGCTTTACGGATGTAGTGGCGATGCAATGCGGTTACACTTACACGCAAGGGAAATTTCCTTTGAGCATCCGCAGTTGGGAGAAAGGCTACACCTAAAGGCAGACACGCCCTTTTGATTTGGCTCAAAATTACGCAGGTTCTGAATTGCTCGCGAATATGTGATGCCGTTATCATTGCGATCGATCGATTCAAGTTATTCTAAGAAGCGATAGATCGCCAATTGCCCTGATTCTTCTGTTGACAAAATACCAAAACCATGAATACCAAAACAGCATCACCAGCCCTGCTAAGCCCCTTCAAACTCGGAGATTTACCCCTAAAAAACCGGGTAGTTCTCGCACCCTTGACACGAAGCAGAGCCGGTGAAGCACGGATGCCCAACTCCCTGATGGCAGAGTATTACGCTCAGCGGGCTTCTGCGGGTTTAATCATTACCGAAGCCACAGTGATTTCTACCCAAGCCATTGGCTGGCTAAATACCCCCGGTATTTATTCAGATGAGCAGCTTGAAGCTTGGAAACAGATTGTAACTGCGGTGAAAACTCGCGAAACACCGATTTTTATGCAGCTTTGGCACTGCGGGCGAGCTTCCCACAGTAGTTTTCATGAAAACAGTCAATTGCCAGTTGCAGCCTCTGCGATCAAAATCAATGGAGAAGGACTTCATACGCCTTTAGGAAAACAACCCTACGAAACTCCTCGCGCTCTAGAAACCGATGAAATTCCCAGTGTTGTAGAAGACTATCGCCAGGCCGCAGAACGGGCAAAAAATGCAGGTTTTGACGGTGTAGAAATTCACGCGGCTAATGGCTATCTAATTGACACATTCCTGCAAACCAAAACCAATCATCGAACTGATTCCTATGGCGGTGGAGTGGAAAACCGCTACCGTTTTCTTAAGGAAATTGTAGAAGCAATTATCACAGTATTTCCGGCAAACAGAGTGGGAGTGCGACTTTCTCCCAACGGTGTTTACAATGACATGGGTTCTCCCGATTATCGGGAAAGTTTTCTGTATATCGCAGGGCAGTTAAATACCTATAACTTAGCTTATCTTCACCTGGTGGATGGTTTAGCTTTGGGTTTTCATGAATTCGGAACGCCGATGATGTTAGCAGAGTTTCGTGAGGTGTTTGGAGGTACCCTAATCGGGAACTGCGGATATACCCAAGAACTGGCCGAAACCGCCATTAGCAGGGGAGTTGCCGACTTAATCGCCTTTGGTCGAGATTTGATCGGCAATCCCGATTTGGTAGAGCGTTTCACTCATGGCTGGCCGCTGAATCCGCCTGCTGAAATGCGGGCCTGGTATTCTTTTGGCCCAGAAGGTTATGTTGACTTCCCTACCTATGAGGAATCTCAAGCTGTTTCCTGAGCCTCAGATTAGATGGATGATATCGTTTCCGGTTGCATCGTCAGGTGATTTAACCACAGAGGCCACAGAGAACGCAGAGGGAGATAAGAGAGCTGTTGTAGTTGAGATCGAGAACATTTCCTTCTATCCTATAAGCGTAGGACATTTCAAAACATCCAAGTCAAGAGCTTAGTAGTTTGAGAGTCTAAAAATCATAAAAATTAATACGGGATGCGGGAAACTCAGTGGCTTTAGCCCTTCCTAGGGAAGCGGCACGAGCGACTTCAGTCGCAGTGGTATTTGTGTTAAAATTAGATCGTGAGTAAGAACAAAAAACATCTACGTGTTGAAGCATCCTAGTATCGGAGAAATCCCGGCTCCTATGAAACAACGGTTAGGTTTAAGTCCTGGCGCAGTATGACAGGAAAGAGCAAATAAAGGCAGGTTGCGGAGCGTACCGCGTCTTGGCTTAGTGATGGATTCTGAAAGCATTGGAAAAAATAAAAGTAGCTAGAAACCTAAGCTTGACTTAGAGTGACTAGGTAGACGGCGTTTGACGGTCGTAGCGAGAGTTTTACTCTGTCCGCAGAATCTCAGTGGCTTTAGCCCTGAGAGTGTCAACAATCGCGATCGCAGCAGTTTTGAAATAATGGCACAAAATCACAAGTCAACAGTTATCATCACCGGTGCCTCCTCCGGCGTCGGTTTGTACGGCGCGAAAGCCCTTGCGGACAAGGGATGGCACGTAGTCATGGCCTGTCGGGATGTGCGAAAGGCGGGAGATGCAGCCCAAGAGTTAGAAATCCCCCAGGGTAGCTACTCCATCATGCAGATAGACTTAGGCGATTTGGAGAGCGTGCGACGGTTTGCTAGGGAATTTAAGGCTAGTGGGAGGCCTTTGGACGCTTTGGTGTGTAACGCCGCCATCTATATGCCTTTGATTAAGGAACCCCTGCGTAGCCCAGAGGGATTTGAGTTGACGATGACTACCAATCACCTGGGTCATTTCCTCCTGTGCAACCTGATGATGGAGAATATGAAGCCTTCCTACTATACGGATGCGAGGATGGTGATTTTGGGAACCGTGACTCACAATCCAGATGAGTTGGGTGGGAAGATTCCGCCACGGCCGGATTTGGGCAAGTTTGAAGGCTTTGAAGCTGGTTTTAAAGAGCCTGTTTCGATGGTTGATGGGAAGAAGTTTGAGCCTGTTAAGGCTTACAAGGACAGCAAAGTTTGCAATGTGCTGACTATGCGGGAATTGCACAGGCGCTTTCACGAATCCACCGGGATTACTTTCACGTCGCTTTATCCGGGATGCGTTGCTGACACGCCGCTTTTCCGCAATCACTATCCCCTATTCCAGAAAATTTTCCCGTTGTTCCAGAAAAATATCACGGGAGGTTATGTTTCCCAGGAGTTGGCGGGGGAAAGATTGGCGATGGTGGTGGCCGATGCTGAATACAAGCAATCTGGAGCTTACTGGAGTTGGGGAAACCGTCAGAAAAAAGATGGTCAGTCTTTTGTGCAGAAGGTTTCTCCCCAGGCTAGGGATGACGAAAAAGGCGATCGGATGTGGGATTTGAGCGCTAAATTAGTTGGATTGGCCCAGTAG
The DNA here is from genome assembly GCA_042408215.1 of Microcoleus sp. Classification (GTDB taxonomy): domain Bacteria; phylum Cyanobacteriota; class Cyanobacteriia; order Cyanobacteriales; family Microcoleaceae; genus Microcoleus. The sequence goes on from JAYFMW010000011.1 coordinate 20,298, forward strand.
TCAAGAAGTCCGGCTGGGGTTGAAACCCCAGCCTCAAGTATCTGTAGGGTGCGTCGCCACCCTTAAATCTTAAAGAATATCCACAATCTTTGATCGACGCACCTTACACGAGCGGGTGAGCGTAAACAAACCCACACTGATCATTGTTGCAAGACTTTAGAGAATTGATATCACTTCCGATAGCATCGGAATTATTCATTTCTCTTATCTCCCTCTGCGTTCTCTGTGGCCTCTGTGGTTAAATCATTCCGATGCAACCGGAAACGATATGATACTAACTTTGAAAGCTCGTGTTTTTAATTATGATTTTTAAGAATCGAGCGAGCGGCTTCTAGGAGCAAACGTTGTTCAGCACGAGCGATCGCCCTGTAAGTCTGTTCCACAGCATCGATATGCACCGAAATCGACGAAATCCCCCACAGCACCAGGGATTCAATCATCTCTGGATACAAGGCTGGAGCATCGCCACAGATAGAGCAAGGAATTCCAGCAGCCTTAGCCTGAAAGATTAATTGTTCGATCGCCTTCATCATCGGTCGATCGCGCCCACTGAAAGCACTAGCCAGATCTGGGGAGTTGCGGTTAACTCCTAACAGCAATTGGGTTAAATCATTAGTGCCGATCGAAATTCCCTGTACCCCTGCTTTCACGTAATCTGGTAATAAAAATAAAACCGACGGAACCTCAGCCATGATCCACAGTTGAAACTCAGCAGGCCGCTGTTTCCAAACCGTTTCTAAACGTTGGCGACAGAAGACAAACTCTTCAACTGAGCGCACGAAAGGCAAAATTAAATTAATATTTGTATAGCCTGACTCGCAGACTCTTTTAAGTACAGTTAGTTCCCAATCAAATAACTCTGGTTCACAGTTATAAGTAAAACTGCCATCAATCCCAGATTCCCGCAAATCCAGAGAGCGATAAAATATTGGACGGGGGAAGACAGCAGCAGCAAATAAACTTAACTGGGTAGCCATGCGATCGACAAATTCCGATTCACGGCCGTTTTGCAACCAAAGTTTTGGATTTTGACCCTCCAAAACATCTATTGCCATTAATTCCGATCGCAGCAATCCGATGCCGTCAATTGGCAGATTTTTGATCCGCTCAATCGATCCGGTTTGGCTAATATTAACTAGCAGTTGAGTCGCCGTTGGCGCACCCCAAAAATCTTGACCAGACTCGGACAGCCGAGATTTAGGAGCGGGATTAGAAGAGCGATCTAAAGTTGGGAATTGGTGATGGGCGATCGACATTTGTGCTGCTGTAATCGACAAATCTTGACTGTTTAGTGTTTCTCCATGTCTGCCAATGTTAGAAGCCCCTGATTCTCTGGCAGTATTGAGCATTAAAGGTTGAGAAAACGCAAAAACTTCGCCGCTGTCGCCGTCTACAAAAACCGAATCGCCAGTCTCGATCGCCAAAGTCGCCCCGGCAATTCCCACAACTGCCGGAATACCTAATTCTCTGGCTAAAATCGCCCCGTGACAAGTCATACCTCCTTGTTCGGCAACAACCCCAGCAGCAACTTTCAACCAAGGTAGCCAATGAGGATGGATTTCCCGCGCTACCAAAATTCCCCCAGCTACAAATTCCGAGTTTTCGGGGGAATTAGTCATAACTTGGGCAATTGCTTGAGCTTTTCCTGATGCCGCAGCCAAACCTCTAAGTACGGCAGGACTTCGGGCTAGGGCGATCGAGCTATCCTGTGGCATTGTAGCAGGAAGCGCGATCGGACTTTCAGATATCGGCGGGACTTTTTGCTTTTTCAAAGGACGAACTTGAGTAAAATAAAAGTCTGGTTCATCACTGTCTGCTCTCTGGCTGAGCGTCCACTCCAGAATTAAGTCTGAGTCGAATTCTGCGATCGCCTTTTTGCTCAACTCAATTAATTTTTCCAAGTATGGTTTCTCTAAAGCGTACTTTTTTTGCGCTGACTCGCCCAATAAATCCACTTCCAAACAACAGCCAGCAAAATTGATAATTGGAAAGGGACAATTAGGAATTAAAACATCGTCATTGTTTTCTTTAATAGGTTTTTTTTTCGACTTGCGATCGGCTAACTTTAGATTGTAAGCTAATGTTTTGTAACCCAACCGCTGGAATTTTACCGTGCTTGTTGACTGCTGCACTTGATAGTAATCGGGGATTGTTTCCCCCCTGGCGATCGACATTCCCAAACCGCAGGTGGCTTGAATTTCCCAGGCTTCACCGCTTTTAGTTTGTAGCGAACCGGCGGCGATCGCACGTTGAAGAGGCTGCACCAAAACTGCCGGATTAATTTGCTGTATTTTCAGGCCACACCGTTGCCAGTAAAATAAACTTTGGGCTTTAAACAGTTCTGCCCAAGCCCGTTTCAGCCCGGCTGCGATCGCCTCTGTTTCGGCCCATACAGCCTGAGCTTCCAGCATTCCCGCTGTGTTTGGGTTTCGGGAAGTCAGGTCAGGGCGAAAAATTAAGGCTTTGGAGTTTAGTTGAGATACAGCCGACTCCAGGACCGAGAGCAATGAATCGGGTAGTTTGGCGGCTGCGATTTGGCGACGGATGCTGCGGGCTATGGCTTGCAGTTGTCTGGGCTCATCGACATTCAAGTGCAGCGAGGAGTTGGGTAAGTCAGTAAACAGCGGTTCTAACCAGTCGATGGACTCTAAAAACTGCCAAAATGTTTGAGCCGGCACAACAAAACCCGGTATGACAGGATGACTTTTCTGCATCAAGCAGCTCAAGTAAAATGCTTTTTCTCCTACTGCATCTCTGTCTAAAGGTTGAATTTTGTCTAGCCAGTAGAGATTTTTCACGCTGTTAGGCTTGCGAGCAAACTGATTAAAATTAATAATATTTCTCACTAATCACTTACTGCAATTTTAGAATGAATAAGCGCCAATGGACGGGATTAGTCAAATCTTTTCTCAATCTATTTCTTAAGTCTAACTGTCCTCTTTGTCAGCGACCCGCCACCGAAGAGTTTTGTCCCTACTGCCGCAAGCAACTTCAGCGCTGTCAGTTAGCCACACCGGGTCAATTTTGGGATGCCGATCGGGCTGTTTTTGTGTGGGGGGAGTACGGCGGGGCTCTCAAACGGGCGATCGCAGCTTTCAAATATGAGAACAATCCCCAATTAGGGAAACCTCTTGGCGGCTGGCTGGCCGAAGCTTGGCTGAATTATCCCGAATTGGCTATTGACAAATTAACCGTTGTACCTATTCCGCTGCACAAGGAAAAGCTGAAACAGCGGGGATTTAACCAGGCGGAACTTTTGGCCCAAAGTTTTTGCGAGTTAACTGGTTTGCCTTTGCAGCGGCACGGTTTAGAGCGGGTAAAATATACGCAGCCGCTGTTTGAGCTTTCAGCGCAGGAGCGGCAAGCTGAGATGAAAGATGCTTTAATTTTGGGTAAGGATTTTCGCCGCCGACTGCCGCGCGATCGGGTGTTGTTAGTCGATGATATTTATACTAGCGGTACTACTGTCAAGTCGGCAATTAAAATATTAAAGCAGTCAGGAATTTCGGTATATGGAACTGTTGCACTTGCAACTCCCAAGAGGAGTGGGAACAGGTAATTGGGAACAGGTAATTGGGAATTGGGAATTGGGAATAGGTAATTGGGAATTGGGAATTGAAAATCAAAGATTGAGTACCGACTCAGAGTCAGAAACCGGGTTTCTATCAATCTCTGGTTTTCACCAACAGTCTCTCAGAAGAAACCCGGTTTCTGTGGTTGTCGCCAAGGAGAAACCGGGTTTCTATCAATCTCTGGTTTTCACCGAAAATCTCTCAGAAGAAACCCGGTTTCTGTGGTTGTCGCCAAGGAGAAACCGGGTTTCTATCAATCTCTGGTTTTCACCGAAAATCTCTCAGAAGAAACCCGGTTTCTGTGGTTGTCGCCAAGGAGAAACCGGGTTTCTATCAATCTCTGGTTTTCACCGAAAATCTCTCAGAAGAAACCCGGTTTCTGTGGTTGTCGCCAAGGAGAAACCGGGTTTCTATCAATCTCTGGTTTTCACCGAAAATCTCTCAGAAGAAACCCGGTTTCTGTGGTTGTCGCCAAGGAGAAACCGGGTTTCTATCAATCTCTGGTTTTCACCGAAAATCTCTCAGAAGAAACCCGGTTTCTGTGGTTGTCGCCAAGGAGAAACCGGGTTTCTGAGAGATCTCTGGTTTTCACCAACAGTCTCTAAGCAGAAACCCGGTTTCTGGCCTCGACGTGCGCCCAAAGAAACCGGGTTTCTCTGAAAAATCTTGGCTTTCTCAACTAGAGATCTACAAAGAAACCCGGTTTCTGGCCTCGACGTGCGCCCAAAGAAACCGGGTTTCTCTGAAAAATCTTGGCTTTCTCAACTAGAGATCTACAAAGAAACCCGGTTTCTGGCCTCGACGTGCGCCCAAAGAAACCGGGTTTCTCTGAAAAATCTTGGCTTTCTCAACTAGAGATCTACAAAGAAACCCGGTTTCTGGCCTCGACGTGCGTCCAGGACTAAAATAATCAATCACAAATAACGTGCTACAACAGGTATGATCTACATTGGGTCAATTTAATGGCTGCACTCACTCTCGATCGCAATCCCTGTGTCCTGCTGGTTGAAACAGACGAAGTTCTCGCCGAACACTTGAGTATGGACTTGAAATCTTCGGGCTACGAACCGATAGTGGCTTCTAATATCGCCACAGGTCAACATTTAGCCCATGAACTACAACCAGCTTTGATTGTAATTGACAGAATGTTGGGGGGAGAGTCGGGGCTGTCTCTATGTTCTCACATCAGGAGTGTTGGGAGTCGAGTGCCCGTGCTGCTGTTGATGAGTCGTGATACAGTGGACGATCGCGTGGCTTGTCTGGAAGCTGGCGCGGACGATTATTTTCTCAAGCCCTATCGCACGATCGAGTTTTTGCAGTTGGTGCGCTTGTATTTGCAGCCCGATACTAGCAGCAATCACCAATTGAGGTTTGGCGATTTAGTGTTGGATTTGGCCTCTAGGCGAGCCCTACGCAACGGACGGGCGATCGACCTGACTATGAAAGAATACGAATTGTTAAAATATTTGATGGAACATCCCCGCGAAGTTTTGACTCGCGAACAAATTCTGGAAAATGTTTGGGGTTACGACTTTCTCGGTGAGTCAAATGTGATTGAGGTTTACATTCGCTATTTGCGACTCAAGATTGAAGATGAGGGCGAAAAGCGTTTGATTCAAACGGTGCGCGGTGTTGGTTATGTGATGCGGGAAGCATGAAGTTCGGCAACGGATTCTGTAACGGATGTAACGGATGTAACGGATGTAAGTCAGAAGGAAGTTCGGCAACGGATTCGCTTTCTTCGGATGTAACGGATTGACAGAAGAAGGAAGAAGAAAGATTTTCCCCATTCCCAATTCCCCATTCCCAATCTAAAATCTCAAATCTCAAATCAATATGAGTTATTTTGCTAATTTGCTCGGTATTGGGCTAAGTATATTTTTGTTGGGATGTTCGCCGACTTTGCCTGTTGCAAGTAATATTGATCCTGGTATTTTAGTCTCGCAGTCTCCGACACCGACTTCATTAAGTCAAGTTTTGCCGATTTCTGCTAGAGCTCGGATAGCCGATCGCCCGATCGAACTTGAAGTCGCTAAAACCCCCGAACAACAGTCTATGGGTTTAATGTACAGAACTTCTTTGCCCGATGACAGAGGAATGCTGTTTGAGTTCAAACCTGCGCGGTGGGTCAATTTTTGGATGAAAAATTGCCAGATTTCTCTGGATATGATTTTTCTGCGGGATGGAGTGGTGACAGCGATCGAAGCCGGAGCACCTCCTTGTACTGCTGATCCTTGTCCCACCTACGGCCCCAATACTATTGTCGATCGAGTCATCGAACTCCGCAGCGGGCGAGCTGCTGAACTCGGCCTCAAAGTGGGCGATCGCATTGCGATCGAGTTTTTTTGACCCAACAGTCCTGGACGAATACCAAAGAAACCGGGTTTTTCACGAGTGTTAAAGCGTCAAACGCAGTATTTCCGTAAAAAAACCCGGTTTCTGCGTCGAGGACTGTGAAAGTATGGGAAAAATTTAGAAACTTTACAAAACTTGATTAAATCTGTTAAATTATTAATAATTAAGTCAGTACAAATACCAAAAGATTTGCTACGATGTCAATCTTAGTCAGTCTGGGCTTGAGCTTGTTTGCCGAAACTGTAGATTTTTAGTCCTAGGTGTGAGAGACGAGTCAGCGACTCGCTGCTCATTCTGAGAGACGATGCTCAGCCTCAGAGGCTCGCAGCAGAAAAAGAAATTCTCTGGAACTTCTTTTAATCCAGCTAAATCTACTAAACTGCTCCGAAGCTCAATGCTACGAGCAAAATTCACTAGCAAAGTTAACTTCAGGTAGCCGGTTCAGGTTCGATCGCCAGAGCTCACCTATTTTTTGGGAAGTAGATTTGCGGATTCTACATTTTGGCAGATGAAGTTAAACTCTGAAACTGTTTTAGTAGTTTGAAGTAGCAGATTTTTTTTCAGATTCGTGCTGCAAAGATGCCGAGGTGCTCAGTTTAGGTTCGATCGCACATCCTGGGATCCCCTAGCGAAAAAAATCCAAAACCTTTCACTTTTTGGGAAAGGTTGGCTTGAGATGGGCGCTCAGCAAAAAACTTCGCATTTTCAACGGCAAATACTGTTTTAACAGATATCAACGGTAACAAGACAGATTGGGTCCAAAAACCCGGTTTCTGCGTCAAGAGCTCTCGGATAAATCAACGATTTTTCGGAGAAACCGGGTTTTTTGCGTCCAGGACTAAGATATCAACGGCTACAAGACAGATTTAAAACTGGCTTATTACTCATCAAAAACATCAGGTTCGCATCAGAAAATGGTGTCCTACACTTGGAGGCAAAATTCATGGCACCCGCTACATACACAAGATTAATTCGATTTTTACAAGAAGATTTGGCGATTTCTCGTGCGTCAATTGATGTCGCTGAACGTGTTGGCGCTAACGAACAGCGGCAACGCGATCGCGACCCGAATTCCTTGCCAATGGTATTGTGGCAGTACGGTTTGGTGACGCTAGAACAATTGGATAAAATCTTTGATTGGTTAGCCCAAGCATATTAAAAGGATTTTAGATTTTATATTTTATCTAAAATCTAAAACCCAAAATCCTTTAACAACTTGGATTAAGATTCAGCTAAAAGTTTCGCAGCAGCGGCAACGCCGGCACCGGGAGTAAAGCCTTCGTAACCCAATTCTAGCAGCACCACTTCTAAGGAAGAAATTGCTGCTAGAATATCCCGATCGCACACAAAGCCCAAATGACCAATGCGGAAGATTTTGCCCTTCAAATGGTCTTGTCCGTCGGCTAGCGCAATGTCAAATCTCTTTTTCATCAAAGTCCGCACCTTTTGTGCATCTACTTCGGCGGGCGGCATCACTGAAGTAATCGCAGGGCTGGCGCAATCATCGGCAGCAAATAAGGGCAAACCTAAAGCTGTGACAGCGGCGCGAGTAGTTGTCATCAACCGTTTGTGCCGCGCGAAGACATTTTCTAGCCCTTCTGCTTTCATCATCTGCAAAGTAACTTGCAGTCCAAAAAACATATTGACCGGTGGAGTAAAAGGAGTTGTATTTTTGGCCGCGTCTTTGCGATATTTGCCCAAATCTAAGTAATAGCGGGGCAATTTCGCAGTCTTGTAAGCTTCCCAAGCTTTAGGACTGACGGCGACAAAACCCAAACCAGGGGGAATCATGTAAGCTTTCTGAGAACCAGAAGCAATCACATCAATTCCCCAAGCATCCATCGGAACATTGGCAGCCCCTAAACTGGTGACAGCATCGACCATAATTAAAGCTTCACCGTGGGCTTTAACGTGGCGGTTGATGGTTTCGAGGTCATTGAGGACGCCGGTGGAGGTTTCGGAGTGGGTGATGATGACAGCTTTGATTTGCTTGTCTGTGTCTGCTTCGAGTTTTTCGCGGAAGTTTTCGGGGTCTAAAGGTTGGCCCCACTCGGCTTTGACGATTTCGACATTTAAACCGTAAGCTTCTGCGACTTCGGCCCAACGTTCACCAAATTTACCATTGGTGCCGACTAAAACGCGATCGCCCGCACTCAAGAAATTAATAATCCCAGCTTCCATCGCGCCGGTACCGGAAACGGTTAAACTCAGGACGTCACTCTTTGTTTGGTGCAACCATTTCAGGTTTTCGGTACATTCTGCAAAAATGGCATCGAATTCCTTGCTGCGGTGGCCCATCGGGTGTTTGGCCATCGCCAGCAAAGCCGCTTCGGGCACCGGCGTGGGGCCGGGAATCATCAGCATTAATTTGTTTTCCATGATGTTGTCCTAACTATTTCGGTGGGAGTTATATACAATAAATCAAAAAGCTCAATTGCCGAATCCGCACCCTAAGTTTTTTAATTTTTAGCTCATATAGGGTTAGTTTCATTTAGAGACCAGCGGTGTTCTACTGCTAAGTTCGATCGCTCGCAACTTTGTTCTAACTGTTTCTGAAGGGCCAGGGCTTTCCGCAAAGTAACGATCAGTTGGTGAACTTGTGCTTGCTGCGGTGATTTTTGACTGACAGCAAACATCGTTTTGCGTTCCAACAATTGAAGTAGCAATTCGTAGTGAATGTACGACGGAAGGGGAATTGGATCCATGAAAGATGACATACCTCGGTGAACCGACACCCCATTGCAAGTCGCATCAGGGGCATCACAGGTGAACGATAAATGCCTGTTTTCTGCTTTTTCTCTATCAACTCTTATCAGAATTCAGGGCTATTTGTCAAGCTGTCTGGCGTTTCATATCGTTTACGGTTATTTCGGAATGATTTAACCGCAGAGACCGCAGAGACCGCAGAGGAAGAGCAGAGAGAGATGAGTAATTCTGATGCCACATCTCACTATCATTTTTGGTTCTGTTAAGTTGTCACTAATGGATGGGGAGTGGCGATGTTGGCGGCAAGGGAGGCTAAAGCTGCGCCCGGATCTGGCTGTTTGACTAGGGATTCGCCAATCAGGACGGCACCGGCCCCGGCATTGGCAACTTGAGCGAGGTCGTCGGGGGTGTGGATGCCTGACTCGCTGACGGTGAGGATGCCTTTTGCTTGGATTTCGGTTTGGCGGGAGGCTAATAGTTGGCTGGTGGTTTCTAGGCTGACGGAAAAGTCTGCTAGGTTGCGGTTGTTGATGCCGATCAGGTTTACGCCTTCTAGGGTTAATACGCGATCGAGTTCTGCTTGAGTGTGAACTTCGATTAAGGCTGTCATGCCTAATGTCTTGACAATTTTCACAAAGTATTGTAAGTCTTTGTCAGACAGAATGGCTGCGATTAAAAGTACGGCATCCGCGCCGTGAATGCGGGCGAGATAGATTTGGTAGGGATAGATGATAAACTCTTTGCAAAGCAGGGGTAAATCCACGGCTGAACGGATGTTGCTGAGGTTTTCAAAGCTGCCTTGAAAGAATTTTTCGTCGGTGAGTACGGAGATGCAAGTTGCGCCGTTTTCTTGGTAGGATTTGGCGATCGCCACTGGATCGAAATCTTCACGAATTACGCCTTTACTTGGGGAAGCTTTTTTGACTTCGGCGATGATGGCGGGTTTGGTTTTGCCGTTTTTTAGGGCGCTGAGAAAGTCGCGGGTTGGTGGTGCGAAGGGGAGTTTTTTGTGAAGATCGTGCTAAGGGGGTGCGATCGCGCTTTTGGGCTACTTCTGTTTCTTTTTCCCAGACGATTTCTTCGAGGATGTGCTGGGGTTCGGCGTCGGGTACGGCGATTTTGTAGCTGAGGTAGAGTACGGAGACGGAGGTGCTGGGGGGACGGCGGCGGATTTGGAGCATGATAGGGGGGATTAAGGGGATAAAGGGCGATCGCACAAGTTTCAATCTATTATATAATAGAAGTCTCTATTACGATTAATTGAACAGAAACAAACTCGGATTGACATGAAAAAACTTTCCCAAAGCCTCAGCTTGTTTTGGGGTAATTTCTAGTTGGTTATTAATGATTTGAGTTACTATCTCAATTGTATCCATAATTCCCACTAAATCCGCTGGTTCTAGACTTCTAGCGTCCATCAAATGAAGAAGTCTTGAGTGGGGAGTTGAAGCATTTATTTGATAAGATTTTTCTTCAAAATCTTCAATTAATTTGACTAATAGTTCTAGGAGAGTATCTTCTTCGGGAGTTAGATGGTTCCGAGAGAGCAAATTTTCAACGATTTCCAAAAATATCTCGTTTTCATCTTCATTTTTGATGATTCGAGGTTGATATTGAGATAGCAGGCTGCTGTACTTGTCGGAGTCAAAAGTAAGGATCATTTTTCCAGTTGTCTTTGTCATATTCTGCATGAGTCAAAATGTACTTGATATAAACAATCTGCTTTTGATAGTTAAGACTTACGATTAAGCGATATTTATTTCCTTTGATGTTGAAAATTGTAAAATTTCCAACTGCTTCAGCTTGAGGATAAATAGTTTGAACTTCAATAAGCTTAGTCCAATTGGCTTGACTAGCAATCTTGTACCAATCATCGAGGGCTTCGCAGGAATCAGCATGATTTTGGCAGTAGTCTCTTAATTTTTTTCGACTGATAACGTGCATTTAGCGATGAATTGACAAATTAGATTGAATTTGATTATGATACAATTGTTGGACTACGCTTGGCCTAAGTGGATTAACAAAGAGGTTTGGCCGTTCTGGCTTTTGCCTGTTTCAGAGCACTCAATAAGCGATCGGCATTTTTGGGCGATCGCAGCAGGTGCAATGTCTCCAATAAGCTTGCCAACTCGTCAGCGGCAATTAAGGCTACGTTTTCGCCGTCTTTGCGGGTGATGATGATGGCATCGCGATCGCTGATGACTTGTTCGCACAGTTGATCGAGATTGGCCTGAGCTTCAGTATAGGTTACTTGGGTTTGTGTGAGTGACATGGTTTTTGGCTTCCCAATACTAAGAATATTATAAGGGCGATCGGGTGATTAGAAGTCTTTATTTATAGCATTGAGGCAGAAACCGGGTTTTTTCCCAAATTTTTGCGTGAGTACCTTTAACCTTGCTAAAAACCCGGTTTCTTGAGTGACTACTGCTGTATAACTTTTGAGAATTGGGATAAGAAGCGGTATTGGCAAGCTGCAACATATGTGTTAAACTCAGCAAAAGCTCTGGCGCGAGTGGAATACAGCGGTGTCCTGGTAAATGAATTACAAAAAAAACTGGTTGGTGTTGCAGCGGTATCCCGTGTCCGCCCTCTGATTTTTAGATGTATACTCAATCAACCTAAAATCTACTTTAAGTTAGCTAATTTGTGGCTGTGGAGCGCACAAGCAGCAAAGCCGGAACGTCAAAGGACACAATAATTGGTGGCTAATTTGCTTGAATTTGGAATCTAGCCAGATTAGCGATTTAACGCCATCTCAAAATATCTACTAACGGGTAATGGGTAACAGAAAAATGACTCCTGACGAAATTCGCCAAAAAATTCAACAAGTCAAGAAACAACGCCTCACTGAATTAGATTTGAGCGATTGTTCATTAACCGAAATTCCGACCGAGGTGTTTGAGTTGAAATGGCTGAAAACGTTGATTTTAAATATCAACCAACTGACAAGCGTACCAGAATCTATCACCCGTCTTACCAATTTATCCCAACTTAATTTACGTTACAACCAACTGACGAGCGTATCAGAATCTATCACCCGTCTCACCAATTTATCCGAACTTAATTTAAATCACAACCAACTGACGAGCGTACCAGAATCTATCGGCCGTCTCACCAATTTATCCCAACTTAATTTAGGTGACAACCAACTGAAGAGCGTACCAGAATCTATCACCAGTCTCACCAATTTATCCCAACTTAATTTAAGTTACAACCAACTGAAGAGCGTACCAGAATTTATCACCCGTCTCACCAATTTATCCTATCTTGATTTAAGTTCCAACCCACTAAGGAGCGTACCAGAATCTATCACCCGTCTCACCAATTTATCCTATCTTGATTTAAGTTCCAACCCACTAAGGAGCGTACCAGAATCTATCACCCGTCTCACCAATTTATCCTATCTTGGTTTAAGTTACAACCAACTGACGAGCGTACCAGAACCTATCACCCGTCTCACCAATTTATCCTATCTTGATTTAGGTAACAACCAACTGACGAGCGTACCAGAATCTATCGGCCGTCTCACCAATTTATCCACACTTGATTTAAGTGAAAACCAACTGACAAGCGTACCAGAATCTATCACCCGTCTCACCAATTTATCCGCACTTGATTTAAGTTCCAATCAACTGACGAGCGTACCAGAATCTATCGCCCGTCTCACCAATTTATCCGAACTTGATTTAAGTTCCAACCAACTGACGAGCGTACCAGAATCTATCACCAGTCTCACCAATTTATCCGTACTTAATTTACGTTACAACGAACTGACGAGCGTACCAGAATCTATCGGCCGTCTCACCAATTTATCCCAACTTAATTTAAGTGAGAACCAACTGACGAGCGTACCAGAATCTATCACCCGTCTCACCAATTTATCCGTACTTGATTTAGGCATCAACGAACTGACGAGCGTACCAGAAACTATCGGCCGTCTCACCAATTTATCCGTACTTGATTTAATTGGGAACAACGAACTGACGAGCGTGCCAAAATCTATCGGCCGTCTCACCAATTTATCCGCACTTGATTTAAGCAACAACAAACTGACGAGCGTGCCAGAATCTATCGGCCGTCTCACCAATCGCTTCAGCCAGACTTGATTTAAGGGACAACCCCCTCAAAGAGCCCCCACTTGAAATTGCGGAAAAAGGTATTAACGCGATCCGCGAATATTTCCGTCAAAAGCAAGGAGGAGAAGACACCCTCTAGGAAGCCAAATTAATCATTTTTCTCCCTGTGTTGCAGTTTAAGGAAGCTATTAATATGGTCAAGGCTATAGTTGAAGCAGCTCAACTCCAATAGTCTTTTAAATCCATGACCTGAAAATGCTCGGCACAGGCTATGTTGCTCTGGTATTTATGAGAATTGACTTGGCTGCTGAAAGTGCGATCGCGAATGTCGATCGCACTTTCACTTAATATGTCTGATTTGACATATAATTTAAAAAAACCTAAAATATAGATGGTAGATTCGGAAAGCAAACCCCTTGTCTGGCTTAGTGGGGAAGTAAAAACACCGCCATTTTCTACTGATGCGCGTATTCAAGCCGGATTTCTGCTGCGAAAGCTACAGGATGGCGAAAGCCTCTCCATGCCATTCTCTCGCCCTATGCCAAGCATCGGAGCTCATTGTCACGAGATCCGTCTAGCAGATTCAGAGACAAACAAGGATTGGCGCATCATTTATCGAATTGATGTAGATGCTATTATTATAGTGGATGTATTTAACAAAACCACAAACAAAACACCGGATTCTATAATTGAAAAATGTAAAAAGCGCTTGAAGCAATACGACCAAATTTAAATTGATATCAGGAAGGTATTTTATGGACACAGCTAAACGCCAACGCTTAGAAGCAGCAGGATGGACAATCGGGACAGTAGAGGAATTTCTCGGACTTTCACCAGAAGAAACAGCCTTCATAGAAATGAAACTTGCACTGAGTAAAGCCATCAAACAAAACCGGATTAACCAACAGATGACCCAACACGATCTTGCCCAGAAAATTAAGTCTAGCCAGTCAAGAGTTGCTAAAATGGAAGCTGGCGATCCTTCCGCTTCCATCGATCTGCTGATTCGCACCTTGCTTACTTTTGGTGCTACACGCCAAGACATTGCTGAGGTAATTCTTAACAGTGGTTCCTGACAAATATCTCATTTTAATTGAATTAGTCAAAGTACGATCGCCCTTAAATCACTTACAACAAATATGAGCATTAACGATAAACTTAAGAACATACTGATGCAACTCCGATCGCACTTCGAGCAACTTTACGACAGCCGCCTTGTCACAATGGTACTCTACGGTTCCCAAGCGCGAGGCGACGCACGCCCCGACTCAGATATAGATATTTTAGTCGTCCTCAAAGGGCAAGTCAATCCAGGCGAAGAAATTAAAAAAACCAGTCACATTCGAGCCGATTTGTCACTCCAAAATGATGAAGTCATTAGCTGTCTGTTTATGGATGAACAGCGATTTACGCACTACAACGGGCCTTTATTGAGGAATATTCGTAAAGAGGGAATAGCTTTATGAAACCAGAACAATTAGACTTACTACTGAAAGCTCGTCAAAGTCTATCGGCGGCAAAGCTATTACTAAATAATGGTTTCCCAGACTATGCCACATCTCGCGCTTATTATGCCATGTTTTACATTGCTGAGGCCTTTTTAGATGGCGAAGAAATGTCATTTTCCAGTCATGCCGCAGTGATTGGAGCTTTCGGTCGAGAATTTGCCCGTACAGGAAGAGTTCCTGTTGAGTTTCACAGATTTTTAATCGATGCTCAAGACTTGCGAAATAGTGGGGATTACGGGGGACTTGATACTGTCACTGTCGAGCAAGCTGCGGAGCAAATTAACTGCGGTGAGCAATTTCTCGAATTAGCTGAAAATGCGATCGGCACTTTACCGCAAACACGTCAATCGGATAGCCTCTAGATCCCCCCTAACCCCCCTTAACAAGGGGATTAGGGGGTGGGACAAGAGCATTCAAAGCCCCTCTTAAAAAGGGGTGAAATGGATTTCAAAGTCCCCCTTCTTAAGGGGGATTTAGGGGGATCGAGACTCGACTACAAACGAGATTGATCAAGGGTTTAGACTTAATTTGACACCAATGGGAACACCGCCCCTACAAATTAATGACTACCCGCCCCAGCCGCCCGCTTAAACGCCTCATCCAACACTTCCGAAAGCGTCGGGTGAGTGTGCACTCGGAATGCTAAAGTATGAACAGAATCCCGTTGCGCGATCGCATTTGCCGCCTCCTGAATCAAATCCGAAGCGTGCAAACCGAAAATGTGAACTCCCAACAACTCCCCCGTATCCTTCCGGTAAATCACCTTAGCCATACCATCAGTTTCCCCTTCAGCAATAGCCTTAGAATTTCCCTTAAAATAACTCTTGACAGAAGCTACCTCAAACCCTTCAGCTTTTCCTAACTCCTTAGCCGCCGGTTCCGTCATCCCCACATAGCTAATTTCCGGGTGAGTAAACGCCGCCGCCGGGATGCTCAAATAGTCAATTTCCCGATCGCGCCCGCAGATATTTTCCACCGCAGCAATACCCTGAGCAGACGCAGAATGAGCTAACATCATCTTGCCATTAACATCGCCGATCGCCCACAAATGCTTGACCGGTTCTCCCCCAGCCAAAACCTGCATCTTATCGTTAACCGGGATATAACCACGCATCGTTTCCACACCCGCAGTTTCTAAGCCCAAATTCTTACTGACAGGAACTCGGCCAGTCGCTACCAAACAAGCATCTACTTCCAAAACTTCGACAATTTCCTTAGTTTTGAAATCAGCTAATTCAATAATTACCGGCGAACCAGGAGTAATCTTCTTCGCCAAAACACCCACTTTCGTTTCAATATCGCGAGGTGTAATTAACACCCGTTCTGCTAACTTAGCAATATCTGGGTCAAAAGTTGGCATTAATTGATCTAATGCCTCAATCATCGTGATTTCACAGCCCAATGCAGTGTAAATATCGGAAAATTCCAAACCGATATAGCCGCTACCAATAATTGCGATCCACTTCGGTAGGGATTCCAATCTGACAGCATCGTCGCTAGTAAACACAGTTTTGCCGTCAATTTCTATCCCCGGAGGGACAAAAGGAATTGAACCGGGAGCGAGAATAATATCCTTGGCCGTAATCGTTTTCTCGCCTTTGTCGGTTTCGATGGTAATTTTTTGAGAACCGGCGATTTTACCCCAGCCTTGGATGATATCGACATTCAAACGTTTGAGGCTGTTGGTCAAGTCGCCACGCAGTTTGCTGACAATGGTGTTAGCATGATTGGCGATCGCTCCTCGATCGAAATCCACACTCCCCAACTGAATCCCCAAAGTCTTAAGGTGGTGAGCATTCCGCAAATCCCGCACCCGCCCCGAAGCCGCCAGCAGCGCCTTAGAGGGAATACAGCCCCGGTTGACGCAAGTTCCCCCCATGTCGCCCGCTTCGATTATTGCCACTTTCAGCCCGCAGCTAACGGCGTGGATGGCCGCCCCGTGTCCGCCGACGCCGGCGCCGATAATTGCTAAATCGTAATCAAATCCCTGAGTCACCTGATTCTCCTAGTGTTATTTCTCATCTGAGGACTTAAGCAAAAATACCGTATTTCCGTCATTTCAAGCTGGTACATGGCGATCGCAATCCTGGAATAGGTGCGATCCTGGCATAAGTCCCGATCCTTATTTTCGACTAGACTAGGATGAATTAGACAAATTTAACCAGTAACTGAGATTTTTTAGAGTCGATGGTTTGGGGTTTGCTATGTATAAATTCTCAAGTAGGCGGGCGTTAAGCTAAGTAGGGTTTAGGGGCGAGCATTGTCTGGTGGGACTTCTGCATTCGGTTATTCCCTTTTTTGGCTCCGCTTGTTGCTTTTAATCAGGTTTTTGGGTCTAATATCTGTAAGCTTTGGGAGCTCGCAGAGTTTGCTTGCAATTTTTACGGTCTTATGGAGTGGTTTATGATGGAAGACGACGACCAGAAAGATTCACGCCGGGCCTCGGCTCAATCATTTTTTGAGTCCCTTGATGAATTGTTCGATTATATAGAAGCCAGCAGCAGTCAACCAGCGCAGCCTAAATCTCCACCGCCTCAACCCTTGCCTTCTAGTCCGCCGCAGAAGGCTAAACCTGCGAAAATTAATTTGTCGGATTTTGAAGATGCGATCGCCGATTTGGAACAGTTTATCCAGAAAAAACACCAGAAACGCCCGGAATCTAAGGAATAGTGTTGGTAGTTTCTCAGGACTTAGGCAGGCACACTACATACATATAGTGTGCCTTCACAAATACAAACGTTACTAATTAACGCCAATATTCACTCAAAAGTTGTTTCGGAATTATTATTAGCCGAAATTAGGAGACTGCACCTGCCCATTGGTGTCAACTTAAGCCTGAAAGCCCTGAGAAATCTGGTTTTTACCTGAGTCTAGATCCCCCTAAATCCCCCTTAAGAAGGGAGTAGGGGGTGACTTTGATCGGACTCCTGTCCCCCCCGACCTAAGGGGGGTTAGGGGGGATCTGGCCTTAATCGTCAAACAGTAGTCTGTGACAGGGTTTGGCCTTAAGTTGACACCAATTGCACCTGCCGTGTCCCTACAATATTATTTTGGGTAGGGAAACGGCATTGCCGTCTCCTCAATTAGCCGGTCAGCAAAAATCAGGACACTCAAGCGTGCCCATTAGTGTCAACTTAAGCCTGAAACCCTTGGTATATCTCGCTTTTACCTAAGTCTAGATCCCCCTAAATCCCCCTTAAGAAGGGGGACTTTGAAAAGACTCCTGTCCCCCCCTTCTTAAGGGGGGCTAGGGGGGATCTAGATTTAATAGTCAAACAACAGTCTATGACTGGGTTTGACCTTAAGTTGACACCTATGGGCTCCTGGAGTGTCCCTACAATTTTCACAAAGAGTAAATTAGGGAACAGATTTACTATTTATTGCTTTATTTTTGGGCTTTGACTGCTGAGGTAATCGACGCGATCGCACTTCGAGAGACCCCTCGGCGATCGCACTTAAAGGCATCTCCAATTCATCAAGATCGTTGCGAAACTTCACCGCAATGTCAGCACCATTAATAATCGCTCCCAACAGCCGCGGCCCCGATTTATGGGACTCGTCCTCATCGGATTCCAGCAACTGATCGGCCGCTTCGGACAACATACTAGATAGAGTGTAACCAGGCCGCGCCACCAAAATCATACCGTCAGTATAAGGTTCCAAAGTCAGCGCGTCATTGCATTCGCTCAACGCCGGAGAATCCACAACCACAAAATCAAACCGATTGCGAACATCCTCGAACAGCCTCCGCATTTCGCTCGATTCGAGCACAGCAGACGCCTGTCGCAAAAAGCCCGGACTCGCTACGACGTATAGGTTTTCTACGTCGGGAACCAAACGGACGCACTCGCTGATATTGCTGTAATAGTGCAAAGGTTCCACCGCCGCCAGAGGATCGGCGGCGATTCTCAAAGATTCAACCTGAGAAGCCGATCGCAAATCTGCTTCAATTAACAAAGTCCGTTTACCCGATCGAGCCGACGCAATTGCCAAATTGTAAGCACTAAATGTTTTCCCCTCGGAATCAGCCGCCGAAGTCAGCAACACCACCTTGACCGGTTTGTCCCCAATCCGACGTAAATTAGTGCGTAGCCGCTCGTAAAATTCCAAATAGGGAGAATTGGCATCCAGGGCGATCGGCATCTCTTCCCCGTAGTCAAACACCAACACTTCCGGTAACACACCCAATATCGGCACCTCCTTTTCCACCAAAGCCGCCCGCACTTCTTCCCAACTGTAAAACCTGCCGTTGAGCATCCCCAGCAAAAATATCAACCCGCCGCCCAACAGCACTCCCACAAATCCCCCCACCGCCAGCATCACCGGCAAACCTCTCTTGTTTGATTCCACGTCATCAGTTTTTGGAAGTTGGGCGATGGTCAAACTACCTGTCGTCTCCACTACCCCCATTTCAGCGTCTACCAAAGCCGACTGCATTCTATCGTAGAAAGATTTTTTGAGCGCTACTTGCTGCGCCAACCGCGCTTGTTCCAATTGCTTGTTGGGAATTGCTGCGTGTTCCCGGCGCAATGCTTGTTCGGTTTTCTCAACTCCTTTGAGTTGCTGTTGCACCATTTCCCGCTGGGTTTGCAAAGAAATCAAATTTTGGGCTAACTGCTGTCTGGCCGGATCTAAAGCAGAATCTACCCGAATGCGATCGGCGCTTCTGAGGGGAGCCGCCACCCCGTTACCGCCGAGCACCTCAGATTGCCGCTGCTGCAACTGTTGCTCAAAAGCCTGTTTTTGTTTGAGCAATTCGACAATTTTCGGGTGTTCTTCCTGCAAGTCACTGCGGAGAATTTTGAGCTGAGATTCGATCGAAAATAGTTGCACTCGCAATTGTGCAATAATTGGATCGGCAGAGAGTGCTTGAGCGACGTAAGCTTGATCCACATTCAATCCCAAGCGATCCTGCAAGCTGTTAATTTGAGCTTCAATTCCTCCCAACTGCAATCGCAGTTGCCGTTGCTGCTGTTCGCTGCTGGCAATCGCTTGCGGCAAAGCACCGCTCTGAGCTGCTAAAATAGAGGTTCCTTCTCGTTTTTCGTAGGCTTCAAGTTTTTCTTCTGTCTCTCTGAGTTCCTGAGTTACTTTTGGCAAACGCTGGTTAATTTGGGCGATCGTCTCACGCAGTCTAGAAGTATTAATTGTTTGGCTGCGCTCCACCATTTCTCTCATCAGTGCCTCTACTACGGCTTCTGCTTTTTTGCGATCGGCATTTTTGTATAATACTTGAATCAAAGCGCTGGGGTCATTATTCTTACTCGGCATCTTTACTTTCACATCATCAGCCAGCTTTTTGGCAGAGATTTTTAGTTTTGTCGCTGCTGCTTCAATTACCTTTTTATCGAGCAGCATATCTTTAGTTATTTCTTGTCCTTCCTGTTGAATTTTAGTAGTAGTAGATGAAAAAATTACCGCTGGGCGGCGGTAGCTCAGCGTGCCTGCGGCGACGTAAACCGGCGGCTGAGTTGGCTGCATAGCCACTACTCCCGACACGCCGACAGTAACAGCAAGAGTAGCCAAGCCCACCAACTTATATTGGTCGAAAGCAATTAAATAACGTTTAACAACTGATAAAGTCATAAAGATTTTAGATTTTAGATTTTAGATTTTAGATTATTGACTGTTGACTGTTGACTGTTGACTGTTGACTGTTGACTGTTGACTGTTGACTGTTGACTGTTAATCGTTGACTGTTGACTGTTGACTGTTGACTGTTAATCGTTGACTGTTAATCGCTGACTTTAAGTACATCATAACCAATAACCAATAACCAATAACCAATAACCAATAACCAATAACCAATAACCAATAACCAATCAACCAATAACCAATAACCAATAACCAATAACCAATAACCAAGAACCAATAACCAATCAACTAATAACCCAGAACAAATCACTAATAACTACTTGCCAGAAGGAGTAGGTCCGAACAGATTTGTCACCCCATTTCTCAACTGCTCAAAGAACAAAATAAACCCCAAAATATCGCGGAACGGTCGAGTAAAACTATTAACTGCATAACCAATCCGCTCGACGAGATTCCGACCAATAACAATCACATCATTATCTTGCAGCATTGGGTTCTGAGAAACATTTCCCTCCAGAGCGGCTTTGGCATCTAATTTCTGGTTGATAGCTCTACCTTGCTTTTGGTCGAACCGAATTAGGGCAATGTGCCGCAAATCAGCAACATTCACAGGTAAGTTGTTGAGAGCATCCAAAAATGTACTGCCATTTTCTATGTAGAAAGAGGTCAAACCACCACTAGCGTAACTCAAAACTCGAACGTAGATCCGAGGTTTAATCAGAGTAGAGCGCGAAACCAGAGTCTTGTCGTAGTCTAGGTTTTTGCTAGTAGTATCCAGTTCTGGAATAATAATCGCATCTCCAGAAGCTAGGGGGAAATCAAACAAGTCCCTAGCAAAGGCTAGCGGGAGTGTAAAGGTCGATGGGTTCCTCCACAGACTGGCCGTTTACCAGCGTCCGCCGCACCCGTACCGCCCGCAAATCAGCTTTTCCCGTTACTCCCCCCGCAGCCACCAAAGCCGCAGAAATTCGACCAGTACCAGCCGCAAGTGTGTAAAAACCCGGTTTGCTGACTTCTCCGGTGACAGTGACTTGGACGGCGGTAGTGGCCGCAGCTAGGCTATACCTGGATGCTAAATCTTGATCCGATTTGCGATCGGGCGTAGCCTGTTGATAAGGCACAACGATCGCATCTCCGTCCTCTAAGCGCAAATCCGGGGGAGAAATCCCAGTTTGCAGCGGTGTCAAAATGTCAACAATTTGCTCAGCAACAGCGCCGGAGGGCAGTGTCCGCCGCACCCGCACCGCCCGCAGTTGGGCCGTAGGAGTAGTACCGCTGGCTGCTGCTAGGGCGGCAGGGAGTTGGGGAGTTTGTAGGGGATAAAAACCGGGTCTGGCCACTTCTCCCGTCACCGTCACGACTACGGGGCGCTGAACTAGCAGGGAGGCGAAGACTTGCGGATTTTTGATAAATTGGGCGAAGCGTTCGCGGAGGCGCTGCTGTGCTTCTTCGACGGTGAGGCCGCGCAAATTTACTGTTCCAATCAGCGGTAGTACAACTATACCTTCGGGGCTGATAGCACCTGTAAAATTTAGCTCTGGGAAGCGCTGAACTTGAATCGCAATCTGGTCTCCAGGTCCAAGTCGATAAGGTCGATTGCGGAATTCTGGATTGATCGATCGGGCCGGCCATACCTGTGACCCTGGTGGAGGCGGTACGGGGAGTTTTGGGGGCGGTATCAGCAGTTCGGAACTGGGAATCACAGGTTGGGCTAAAGTCTTTTGAGGAAAAACTTTCTCGTTGAAACCCCAAAATATAGCAGTAAAAGATAGAGTCCAAACAGTTGAGTAAAGACCTACCAGGGAAAAAGCAACACAATTTTTACTGGTGGATTTTCTCCCATTTTTGAGGGGATAAAAAATCCTAATATTTTCAACAGTTCGCTGGTCTTTAACTTTCATTTCTGCAACTCTCAACTTAAAATGTAGATCTTGAATTCTCAATTAAATCATTTTTTATTGGGGTAATTGTAGCATTTTATGACTTACGCACCGACTCTAATTGTAGGGTTCTTTGCACACCGCACCTTACGACTACAGATGCGCGTAAAAATTTAAAACTTGCGTCCAGGAATGATTTCTGGTTCATAATTTGTTGGCATTGTCACTATTTTATTCGACTGATTCCTGATTCCCTCTTCCTGATTCCTGATTCCCTCTTCCTGATTCCCTCTTCCTGATTCCTGATTCCCTCTTCCTGATTCCCTCTTCCTGACATCCGTTACATCCGTTAAATCCGTTAAATCCGTTACAGAATCCGTTGCCGAACTTCCCTCTTCCTGATTCCCTCAACATCAGAAAGTTTCTGCCATTAATTTAGCCTGGACAATTTCGCCAAGAGATTCGAGGATTGGTTCAGCTATCTTAAGGTCAGCGTCTGGTTGAAGAGGAACAATGATATTGACAGCTACCCAGGAGGCGCGGCGGTTCGACAACCTTGCGATGCTGTCTTCCCAAAACCAGCGACTGGGGGCTGGAGAACCGCCGTTCGGCCAAGCGTACCACTGTACAACGGCAAAGGTTTGTTGGGGAGTCCAGCTTCGGAAAAACTGGGCTTCAACGGTGGGCGGTGGCTGGTTGGGTATTTTTGCTAATTCAGGCGCTAATTCAACTGTAAACCTCAAAGGGCGATCGGCATCTCTTTGCCACCGATGAAATCCATCGATATCGAGCCATTCTACCTGGGGCTGGTCTTTTGGGCCATTTTGAGGCAACATTAATAAAATCGCAATTGTTTCAGGATGTTGAATTTCTTTAATTTCTTGAACTAACCACCTGTGACCGCCAATTTGTACGTTATTCCGAACGCGGATTACCTCCCAGCCGGGAAGTGTCAACCCATTTTGAAGTAAAGTTTTCAGTTGCTTGAGGTTTGTAACAGGTGGCGGGTTTGTCCAAGGCCACCTTCCTGTCCCATAGCCCGGAATTGCTACGGCCCCAACAAGTACCAGTAAAAACACAATTACGATAATTTTAGAGAATTGGTATCGCCTCAGTAGCTTGCGTGCTGAAATCATTTTTTTAATTCCCAGACTGGCTTGGGAAATATTTTTCCATGCCGTCGATCAGAAGTACCAATAAACCTAGTATACCAGCAGAATACAAATCTCCGCCCCATCCTGCGTGTAGCCAAGTAAAAAGCCCCTCTTTTTGGGTGCCGTGAAAGTAAGTTAGTAAAGTATTGCGGAGGATATTTGAACTGATGCTAATGATAGATGTACTCCCTAGAAATAGAATGCTTCTTTTGTAGGAAGTCCAAACTCCAGTCCAGTCCAGCAGCATTAAGCTGACGTACAGACTGGTAAACAGCATTTTTAGGCCTGCACAGTGGGGCGCAACTTCTACAATGCGATCGTTTACGTAGAGATACATTTCTTCGACTCTCACGTTAAGACCTGCTTTGATTAATATTAAGCCTGATGTTTCAGCAATGAAGTGCTGCAACGGTAAGGCGTAGGGTTCTATTAAGTAAGGAATGTGGTTTGGTGAAGCCAGCAATACGAATAAAAGTGGCATCCCCTGCAATTTAAAACCAGGGATTCCTTTTAAACACAAGCAAATACTGGCTAGCATTACTGGTAGGGATAAATTCACCAAATCGCTCAATCTACTCAGATAAAAAAGCGTCGCTAGTACCAGTAAAAAGCCTCCTAAAGGATGGGGGGAGTTGGGCAACTTACGCCAGCTATTTAGGTGCGTCCAAGCTATATAAGCCGCGTAGGGCAAACCAATTATTCCGTGGCTGAAATATTCGTGTTCGATGCTGATGTTTTTGTTTAACCAGCCGTCATACCAGTGTACTAGCAGGGGGGCGTAAAGCAGCACTAGGAGTACCGTAATACTTTCCCCCAGGAGGTATCGCTTGAGAATGCGAATTTTGCGCTGGATGTTCATGGTTTTAAACGTTTTGAGTTTTGAGTTTTGAGTTAAACAGTTTTTACAGCAGATTGCAGGTTTATGAAGTACACCCCAGAACGATCCCCCTAGGGACACGGCATTGCCCATTGGTGTCAACTTAAGGTCAAACGTAGTATCAGTCTGCTGTTTGACTATTAAGGCCAGATCCCCCCTTAGCTTGCCCCCTACTCCCCCTTAAGAAGGGGGGAACAGGAAGCCTCTTTAAGTCCCCCTTCTTAAGGGGGATTTAGGGGGATCTAGACTTCGCCTAAAAGCGACATTTATTATGGGTTTTAGGCTTAAGTTGACACCTATGGGCACGCTTGAGTGTCCCTACAAGGGCTTACCTGAAAAGTGCTGTAATTTGCAACTCAAAAGCTTTGAGAACGGAATTTCTACTGATTGAGACATCCTCACTTTAACTTTTGCGAAGAATTAGCTATTAATTGATAATTCGATCGCCTTTACCACCTGCTCAATCTGAGTATTACTCAATCCGGGATACATTGGCAATGATAAAATCTGTTGGCACAGAGTTTCTGTATGGGGAAAGTCCCCTGGATTGCCTAAGTTTTGGTAGGCTGGTTGCAAGTGACAAGGTACGGGATAGTGAATGCCTGTTTGAATGCCATTTTCGCCGAGTTTTGCTTGCAGGGTATTGCGGTTAATGGAGCTTTTCTCAGTAACTTGAATCACATAGAGGTGATAAATGTGACCGCTGCTACTGTGGTTGGCGATCGGTACTATGCCTTTGTGTTTGAGGGGTTCTAGTAAAGTATTGTAGTGTTGGGCGGCTAAATTGCGTCCGCGATTCCATGTTTCTAAATACGGCAATTTAACGTTGAGTACGGCGGCTTGCAAATTATCGAGGCGACTGTTGGTGCCGATTTCAGTGTGTAAATATTTGCTTGGTGCTCCGTAATTGCGTAACGTTCGCATTGTTTGTGCTACCTTTGCATCGTTGGTAATTAACATCCCGCCATCGCCAAATGAGCCGAGATTTTTGCTAGGATAAAAGCTGAATGCTGCTGCTTTGCCAAAGGAACCTGCACGGTATCCTTCTCTGGAAGCTAGATGGGCTTGGGCGGCATCTTCAAAGATGATTAAATTGTGGCGGTTGGCAAGGTCTAAAAGTTTGATAGGCGACACCATTTGACCGTATAAATGCACCGGAATAATTGCTTTAGTTTTTGAGGTAATAGCTGTTTCGGCTGCTGTGAGGTCAATCAGGGCGGTGTCAGGGTCACAATCTACGAGAATAGGTGTAGCCTTCGCTTGCATCACGCCAATTATGGTGGCGATAAAGGTGTTGGCTGGGATGATAATTTCGTCCCCTGGCTGAATCCCACAAGCTTGGAGTCCGAGGGCGATCGCATCTGTTCCACAGGCTACTCCTATACCATATTGTACACCACAAGCTGTGGCAAATGCTGTTTCAAATTCTGCCAATGCTTGACCTAAAATAAAGTCTCCTTGCTGGATGATTTCTCCAATTGCTTGTTCTATTTGAGTTTGGATTGGTTGGTGTTGCAGGGAGATGTCTACAAAGGGAATTTTGGGTAGATGGCTATTCATAAATAATTGGGATAGCAATTATTTATCTTAACATTAAAATTTTCAATCTCAGGTTGAAAATACGAACCCGATCAATTATAATCAAACTCGCTGCTAATTTTGTTATTTTTTTTACCGCAGAGGGCGCAGAGAGCGCAGAGGAAAAGAGGAAGAGAGGAGAAACCCGATCGCATTTTTCGTGAATTGTCAACGAGATTAAAATCTTCCGCTAAAATAGAATCAGATGATTTTTATTCAATCAAGCTCATGGAATACAAAAAACTCGGCGATAGCGACTTGTCAGTATCTGAACTCTGTTTGGGTACGATGACTTACGGCCAGCAAAATACCGTGGAAGAAGCGGCTCAACAACTCGATTTTGCCATAGATAGAGGTGTCAATTTTATTGATACAGCAGAAATGTATCCTGTCCCTGGAAATCCAAAAACTCAGGGGAAAACAGAGGAATATATTGGCGAATGGTTGGTCAAGCAACAACGGGATAAAGTCATTATAGCGACTAAAGTGGCTGGGCGAAGTTCTCGATTAAAGTGGATTCGGGAAGGGAAAAATCAGATCGATCGCCCAAATGTGGAAAAAGCACTGAATGACAGCCTCAAACGCCTGCAAACAGACTACATCGACCTGTATCAGATCCACTGGCCCGATCGCTATGTGCCGCTATTTGGTGCACCGGATTACGACATCGCTCAAGAACACGAAACCGTACCTATTCAGGAACAATTAGAGGTATTTTCTGACTTGATTAAAGCTGGCAAAATCCGCTATTTGGGTTTAAGCAATGAGACTCCTTGGGGAGTTTGCGAGTTTTGCGAATTGGCCCAAAAACATGGCTTGCCGAAAGTGGTTTCTATTCAGAATGCTTTCAGTTTGAGCAATCGGACGTTTCACATGAATTTAGCGGAAACTTGCCGCTTTAAGAATGTGGGATTGATGGCTTACAGTCCTTTGGGTTTTGGGATTTTAACGGGTAAATACTTGAATGGAATTCCTGAAAATTCGCGGCTGGCTTTGTTTGCGGGATTCGGTCAGCGTTATGATAAAACTAATCTGAATGATGCGGTGAAAGCTTATTTGGAGATTGCTGGGAAACATGGGATAAGTCCGGCGCAGATGGCTTTGGCTTATGTGCGATCGCGCTGGTTTGTTACGAGCACGATTATTGGTGCAACCAGCCTCGAACAATTGGAGGAAAATCTCGGTAGTTTGGAGGTGAATTTGGATCGGGATATTATAGCGGAAATCGATGCGGTGCACGCTAAGTATCCGAATCCGACACCGTAAGTTTATTAGTAGGTTGGGTTGAGGTAACGAACCCTACGTTTCACTTCGCCCAATTTACCACTTTAACATCCGAAAATTACATAGACAGAACTTACGCACTCCGCCAAAGCACGCTCGCGAAGTGTTGTACTGAGCGAAGCCGAAGTGTCGAAGTGTTTACTGAATCTGCGGGCTGTAACGAGGTACGATCGCGAAAAACCGGGTTTCTGAGTTCCCATGCTGTAGATAAGGGTTACATCCGTTGTTCGAGAAGGAGGAATTTATTAGTCCGGCTTTTGCTAGCTGTACCGATGCTGTGGTATTAGGTAAGTAGTTGGTTTTGGTGGTGTTTTGGGCGATCGCCCTTTTTGTGGTTAATGAATATTTTAACCGCAGATGCACGCGGATGAACGCGGATGAAAGAGGGATGTTTTGGGCGATCGTTCTTGACGCAGAGGGGTGATCGTGGCCATAGCATCCCGAACTCAACAATTTTTCAAGTCAGGAATTCCCATAGCTGGGAATTTTCAACATTGAAAATAAAACTTACGCATCGAGCTCTAGAAACCGGGTTTTTGCCAAAATACTTTCTTCCATCCCGAAGACTTGGTAAAAACCCGGTTTCTTCGATCGGAGTGCATAAGTCCTGATTTACCTACAGGAATTCCCAATATTGGAAATTTTGAATAGGACTTACCCACTAATTCTGTAGAAACTTGTTTAATTTATATAACGGCAAAATAAATATAATTGAAGTATATCTAATCTTGACAGATTCATCAGAATACCTTTAAAATATGAAATATGTTCTATTGTTCTGATGCCTAATTATTGAGGCGTTAATGTTAATATTAGAACATCATCTTTATTTCGATTGCAATGCCGAATCCTACCTGATACGAAAAAGGCCCGCCTGAACTACCAATTCAGACAATGCCCTCGTTTTAGCTAGGTAGCTCAGTTGATTTGACCTCTGAACGTCAGACCAACACAAGTAAACCCAACTTTTCAAATATATGTTCCACAATTATAACCCACAAGACGGACAGTGGTATGCCAAGCATAGCCTGACTGCGATCGCCCTCTCTGCTTTGGCGGAGTTAAACCCCGCTTGGGCAGAGTGTATCCGCAGTCTGCTTCAGGAAAAGGATGAAACGATCGAAGAAATGCAACAGGAGCAAGATGATTTACAAGATGAAAATCTTGAACTACAACAAGAAGTAGATTCATTGAAGGATGAGAACCTTGAACTGCGACAACGAGTAGATCCCCTTTCGCCAGATTGTCTTTCGATTGAAGACTCTTTTGATGAGGAATATTAAACAGGGATGTAGGTAAATTCATCAAAACGTCGATCGGGATTTACGCACTCCGACAAAGAAACCGGGTTTTTAGCGAATTTACTCGCCACAACGAAGTATTTTCGCAAAAACCCGGTTTCTGGAGCCCCCTGTTTTTCTTCATTCTTCAACCCGCGCAGGCGGGTTTTGTTCGTGTAGACGCGGTTTCAACCGCCGGGTTTAATGTCCCAATAACTTATCCCGCAAATGCTTGATGCGATCGCGCAATTTACCCGCCTCCTCAAACTCCAACTTCTTCGCCGCCTCCTTCATCTGCGCCTCCAACCGCCCAATCAACTCAGGAATCTCATCCAAAGATAACTCGTTTGCGTGTTCGTAAACCTCCTCCAACTGCTGAGAATTCAGCTTGCGCGACACATCCAAAAATGCCAAAATCGCATTACTCGATCG
The DNA here is from genome assembly GCA_042408215.1 of Microcoleus sp. GTDB lineage: Bacteria > Cyanobacteriota > Cyanobacteriia > Cyanobacteriales > Microcoleaceae > Microcoleus. The sequence continues at coordinate 48,595 of JAYFMW010000011.1, forward strand.
CTTTTTGGCGATCGGCTGCGGCGTAATCCCGTGCATCTTATTATACGCTAGCTGGATTCCCCGACGGCGATCGGTTTCATCGATCGCCCTAACCATACTATCCGTCATATTATCCGCGTACAAAATAGCCTGTCCCTGAACGTGCCGCGCCGCCCTTCCAATCGTTTGAATCAACGAACGTCCCGATCGCAAAAACCCCTCTTTATCCGCATCCAAAATTACAACTAGAGACACCTCCGGCAAATCCAAACCTTCCCGCAACAAATTCACCCCAATCAATACATCAAACTTTCCATCCTGCAAATCTTGGATAATTTCGATGCGTTGAATCGACTGGATTTCCGAGTGCAAATACCGCACTCTAATTGCCCTCTCCTGCAAATATTCGGTTAAATCTTCCGCCATCCGCTTCGTTAAAGTCGTCACCAAAACTCGCTCGTTCAGACTAACTCTTTCTTTGATTTCACCCAACAAATCGTCAATTTGTCCTGCCGTCGGACGCACAAATATAGCCGGATCGACCACTCCTGTCGGGCGGATAACCTGTTCGGCAACTCTGCCGCCCGAATTTTCAATTTCCCAATCTCCAGGCGTTGCAGACACAAAAATGCACTGATTAGCTTTTTCCCAAAATTCCTCTGCTTTCAAAGGGCGATTATCCGCCGCACTCGGCAAGCGAAATCCATGTTCAATTAATACTTTTTTGCGCGCTTGGTCGCCATTATACATTCCCCGAATTTGCGGGACTGTGACGTGGGATTCATCGATCACCAACATCCAATCTTTGGGGAAATAATCAATCAAACATTCCGGCGGTTCCCCGGCATTTCTGCCTGCTAAGTGGCGGGAATAATTCTCGACTCCGTTGCAGTATCCTACCTCGCGCAGCATTTCCAAATCGTAGCGGGTGCGCTGTTCTTGTCGTTGTGCTTCTAATAGTTTTCCGCTTTTTTCTAATTCTTCCAGTCGCGCTTCTAGTTCTTGTTCTATGGCGGTGCAAGCTTCTTCTAATCTGTCTTCTGGTGTGACAAAGTGGCGGGCTGGATAAATATTTAAAGCTTCTACTTTTTGAATTGTTTTACCTGTCACCGGGTCAACGTAGCGGATGGCATCTATTTCATCGCCGAAGAATTCAATGCGAATAATTCTATCTTCATAAGCGGGGCCAATTTCTAAAACATCGCCTTTGACTCGAAATTTGCCTCTCCCTAAATCTATGTCATTGCGGCTGTATTGGATGTTAACTAAATCTCGCAAAACTTGCCGCTGATTGATTTCCATTCCTACTCGCAAAGGAATAGCGGCTTTCAGGTATTCTGCTGGCATTCCTAAACCGTAGATGCAGCTAATGGATGCTACGACAATTACGTCGCGGCGTTCAAAGAGCGATCGCGTGGCTGAGTGTCGCAGCATATCAATTTCTTCATTAATTGCTGCCGTTTTTTCAATGTAAGTATCGCTGACGGCAATGTATGCTTCAGGTTGATAATAGTCGTAATAACTGACAAAATATTCGACAGCATTGTTGGGGAAAAAATTACGCAGTTCGTTGCACAGTTGAGCGGCGAGGGTTTTGTTGTGGGCGAGCACTAAGGTGGGCTTGCCGATCTTTTCAATCACCGCTGCAATGGAAAAGGTTTTGCCGGTACCTGTGGCCCCTAGTAAGGTTTGAAATCGATCGCCCGCTTGGATGCTTTTGACGAGTTGGGCGATCGCTACCGGTTGGTCGCCTGTAGGCTCGAAGGGCGCTTGCAATTGAAAAGATGCTGCCGCAGTTACCATAGGAAAATGTAGCTATTACCTAGGAATTTTAACAAAAATACAACTCCTATGCAATTTAGTTGAGAAAGTTGTTAGACTTTATCATATTATTTTAATAATTGACCAAAATAGAAAGCAGAAAGCCCAGAAAAGCAGTTGTCCCAGTCCGACGCTTTCCGAACCCAGCAATCAAAAGCCCAATAATTCAACAGGAAAAAATTATGACTCTCAGCCCCAAAGGTAAAGGTAATGCGATCGCCCAGCGCGGTAAAGCAGCTTCCAAGAGCGAAGCGGCAGTAGCCACCGACACCAAACAAGCAGGAATTCAACTCTATCTGCCGGCTGGCTTACCCAACCGCCCTGTTGGCCCAAACGACTTTACCGTGAGCCAGATTGTCTCGATATCGGGGAATCGCCCGATCGGCACTAGCACCCTGCACATCAGCGAAACCTACGGTATTGTAGGTAACCGCCCCGTGGAAGCGAGCAACTTTGAAGTAGTGGCGACATTGGGGAGACGCCCGATCGGCACCAGCGCTATGCAAGTCAGCGAAATGTTCAGTATGTCGGGTGCGCGGCCAATCGCCGTCAGCACTCTTCACATTGACGAAGTTTACTCGACAATGGGTGGGAATCGCCCAATTGCTTCCAACGAAATTGATGACACTTGGACTTTAATGGGCTTCTTAGATTAAGTAGTCATTAGTCATTAGTCATTAGTCAGCAGTCATTAGTTAGGATTCAGTATTCATCAGCTAATACACAATTGCTAACTGGCAATTTGACTAATGACTATAGTCATTAGTCATTAGTCAGCAGTCATTAGTTAGGATTCAGGATTCATCAGCTAATACACAATTGCTAACTGGCAATTTGACTAATGACTATAGTCATTAGTCATTAGTCAGCAGTCATTAGTTAGGATTCAGGATTCATCAGCTAATACACAATTGCTAACTGGCAATTTGACTAATGACTATAGTCATTAGTCATTAGTCAGCAGTCATTAGTTAGGATTCAGTATTCATCAGCTAATACACAATTGCTAACTGGCAATTTGACTAATGACTAATGATATTAAGTCCGGTTAATTGCTGATAAAACCTGTACGGGCATTGGACATTGGGCATGGCTAAAATGACTAATGACTAATGACTAATGACTAATGACTAATGACTAATGACTAATGACTAATGACTAATGACCAATGACTAATGACCAATGACTAATGACCTAATGACTAATGACTAATGACTAATGACTAATGACTAATGACTAATGACCAATGACTAATGACCAATGACTAATGACTAATGACTAATAACTAATTTCTCGGTTTCTGATATTTACTCAACAAAGCCACAAATCGCTTGTAATCCAAAGGCTTTCTCAAATACTCCGCCGCTCCCAATTCCCAACCCTGATTTTGGTCGTCCAAAAAAGTCGTCATAATCACCGGAATATCAGCCAAATCTGGATCGGCTTTCAAAGCAGACAGCACCGCCCAGCCATCCATACTCGGCATCATCACATCTAGAGTAATTGCATCGGGCCGCAACTCAGACGCCAACAGCAGCCCCGCTTCACCGCTAGCCGAAGAATGCACCCGAAATCCCTGTTTGGACAAGCAGCGGGCGATCAGCTCCCGTGCATCCGGGTCATCGTCAATCACCAAGACGATCGCAGCATCAGGTAACAGCGACGCAGCCGATCGCATTTCGGCTTCACTGACTCGCTCCACCGCTACACCTGTCTCCGAATCAAGAGAAGACTCATTCTGAAATTCTGTCATTTCTGTCGATCGCCCAGCTTCTTTCTTGCTTTTAACCTCAATCGGTAATCGGATCGTAAAAGTAGAACCCTTCTCAAACTCGCTGTCAACACTAATGTCTCCGCCCATCATCTGACAAAACTTGCGACTAATTGTCAGCCCCAAACCAGTACCGCCGTACCTGCGGGTGGTGGAATCATCCGCCTGTGCGAAGGCCCCGAACAGCCTCAACACCTGATCCTCAGTCATCCCAATCCCGCTGTCGGTGACTTGAAAGACGATCGAGGGCCTTTGACACCCAGAGCGATCGCGAGGCGAGGAGTCCGAATTGTCTATCTGCAAAACCGCCTCTTTCTCCAGCCAAACACTAATCGTAATTTTGCCGCGAGAAGTAAACTTAGCAGCATTGCTCGCCAAATTCAGCAGCGCTTGTCGTACTTTCCCAGCATCAGCGTACATTGTGCCGAGATTGCTGTCACAGTGGATGCTAAGAATGTTGCCATTTTTCGCGATCAGGGGTTGAACAGTCGTTACCACCTCAGAGAGCAAGTTCGAGATGGGGAAAGTCTCCAAACAAAGAGTCATCTTTCCGGCTTCAATCTTAGAAATATCGAGAATATCGCTAATAATATTCAGCAACTGCTTACCTGCAATATTAATGCTGGTCAAATCCATCACAAACTCTTCTTGCTCTAGTTCCAGGGCCTCTTCTTGCAGTAGCTCACTGTAGCCGATAATCGCATTTAAAGGCGTCCGCAACTCATGAGTCATATTTGCCAAAAATGTACTTTTCGCCCGGTTCGCAGCCTCCGCAGCCTCCTTAGCGACTTCCAATTCAAGGCTACGTTCCTCTAGCTGCTGACGCCGCACTTCCAAACCCTTGAGCAAACTGCTAATTTGCAGTGCCATTGTATTGAGAGTATAGGAAAGCACGCCGATCGCATCATTAGACACAACAGGCGATCGAGCCGTCAAATCCCCGCTCGCCATTAATTCCGCAGCTTCCCTGAGCAAGCCGAGATTCCGAATAATTGACGACACCGACACCAAAGCAACTATTCCGGCGATCGAACTCAAAACCCAAGCAGCCATCAGCCAACGCTGAGTGCGACTCACCACCGCCAGAGTCTGCTGCACCAGCACTGCAATTGCTTCGTCAGGAACCCTCCCAGCCGGGGCCCCAGCAGATTGTATTCCCAACAAATAGTTTTTCATCTCCACAGCACCGATCCACCCAGCCCCTACGGCCATCCAAGCGATCAGTACCAAAATCACAAACAGCCCAATCAAAGACGCCCGAGTTCCCACCGAGAGCCGCCTCGGAGCAAGTGCCGCCGCCCAAGGATAGTTTTTGAGAAAAGGATCTGGCTGTACCGGTTCGCCAGAATTCCAAATCTCCTCAATTTGACCGTCTGACCTCACCTTACCAATTCGCACTGTTTTCCAGGTATGCTGCGTTTCGGCATCTATTTTAACTTGACCTGAAGGCGCCGCAAACTCGATATTTTTAGCAGCCGCCCTGACTTTGGCAACTTCTGTTGAACCCGCTTTTTCTACTGCTTGCTTCCACAGGTAAACGCCCAAATAAGCCGCTTCGATCGGGTCATCCGTCACTCGATTTTTCCCATATTTAGCTTTATAAGCCTTGACAAATTTCTGATTTTCTGGTATATCCACCGTTTGGAAATAGTTCCAAACTACCAAATGTCCGGCAATATTTTCCGGTCCGATCGCCCGCACCTCTTCCTCTGCTACGCTGACCGACATCACCGGCAACTTGTCAGCCGTCAAGCCAGCCGATCGCAGATGAAGGAAAAAAGCCACATTGCTATCGCCGTTGAGAGTATTCAGAATTGCATCCGGCTTAACTGCTAGGATCTGGGCGATCGCTTCATCAACATCCCTCGAACCCAAAGGCAGATACACTTCCCCCGCCAACTCTCCCCCTTTTGCCACCAGTTGAGCTTTCACAATCAGATTCGCCGTGCGGGGAAAAATATAATCCGAACCCAGCAAGAAAATTTTCCGCTTCGACAGTGCCAGCAAGTAATCCACACAAGGGATAATTTGTTGATTAGGAGCAGCCCCAGTGTAGAAAATATTGGGAGACTGCTCTAATCCCTCATACTGCACCGGATAAAACAGCAACCCATTCAGATTCTCGAACACTGGAAGCACAGCCTTGCGGCTAGCCGAAGTCCAGCAACCAAATACTACCGCCACCTGAGCTTCTGTGAGCAATTGCTTAGCTTTTTGAGCAAAAGTCTGCAAATCGCTTGCCCCATCTTCCATCACTACCTCTAGGGGGCATCCGAGCACTCCTCCGGTAGCATTAATTTCCTCAACAGCCAACAGCGTCGCGTCTTTAACAGAAATTTCGCTGATAGACATCGTGCCAGTCAGCGAATGCAACACGCCTATTTTTATCGGCTCACTCGCCCTGAATTCTACTTCGAGGGGGGTACTGCTCCTTGCTCCCATAGGGTTTTAGATTCTTTTTACTAGCCTACAAATTTTAATTCAATCCGGCAGGGAGTAGCCTCCGATCCTAACTCTTTTTTAGCAGATTATTTAACCCGACTGCAATAAAACTTTGCAATTGGTCCCCTCTATTGATTTTAACTGGAAAACTCAAATTCCGCATTTTCCAGAGCTTGCCTTCAGCCTAGACTGCGAGCGAGGTTCTAGAACCGCAATGTCTTGACACCCTGAGTTTTCTAAAGCCAGAAACCCTTTCCCTAATCTCCCTTTCGGCAGATGGACTTCCCAAGGATTTTTTTTTATGATTAGTGTAGAGTTAACTTGCCGGTGGCAATCTTTCAACTAAATAATTTAAACCCAAGGATGAATGAAGAATGAATATTCAAAAAACCCCCCCCATCACCGTCAGCGGCTGTGAAGTCACGCTCCCAAAATCCAAAGAGGAATTACTCGCCGAGGAAACGGAAAAAGCCCTCGGTCAGCAGAAACAAAATGATGCTCAAACTATGCGTGCTGTCGAACAGTTAAAAGAAGAACTTCAGCACAAAATAGACGAAGAATGTCATCACAAGGTAGATTAAACTATCATGCAGATTTTCAGCAGGGGGTGTGGGCAAGATTTGGTATTGCTCACACCCCCTTTTCAATGCTGATTCTTCAATTCTTCAATTCTTCAATCTCAAATCTCAAATCTCACTTATAAATCCCGAAGCCTATTCCTAACGACTAGGACTAACGACTAATAACTAATAACTACTTTATACCTACAGGCAGAGTGCAAATAAAGCATTTGAGCAATATGATTAGTTTAAGTAGAAAGTGTAAAACAAGATACAGAAAAGGAGCAACCCATGAGTATTGAAAATCGGGTCAAGGCAACTGGCAAAAACATCGAAGGCGCTGCTCAAGAAGCTCTAGGCAATGTGACTGGCGACCCCAAGGATAAAGCTCAAGGTAAAGCCAAGCAAAAACAAGCTGAAGCTAGCCACGCAGTCGAAGACGTAAAAGATGCCATCAAAGACCAAATAGACCGAGCCTAACACTTGGTAAAAGTATAGTCATGTAATACATGACTTGGGAGGTCTTGAATCCCTCCCCTCTTGAGCGGATTGTCAAGTTGAATCCCTCGACAATCTGCGGTTTAATATGTCGCTATTATTGGCTAAAAAAAATTGACTTTGAGACGCAAATGTGGTCTAGATTGGCAAATAATTACGATGAGTAGCAGCGATCGTTACAAGCGTCACATCATGAGCGATTTGGCAAGTGGCGATCGAGAAATGATGCCAGAGACATCCGCCGAAGCATAGGAAAACTTTGATGATTTTGCAAGGGCGAACTTCGCCGGCTCAGCGCAAACAATTATTTGGTCGTTCTCTGAATCATGACAGTCTGTCGCCGGCTCAATTGGAACCGGAATTGCACTCATGCGATCGCCAAAATTAAACCGAACGAACGCGATGACGTGGCCCAGGAATTTCTCAAGCATTTGACCAAAAGAGAATTGAACGATCGCACCTTGTCACAGCAGCTAGGACTTTCTACTCACCACGCTAGCCACATGAATGCTGACGATGTTACCAAATTAGCCTCGTTCACCTATCACAATCACCCGGATATTTTCCGAGAAGTATTAGCCGAACAGCCGGGTTTGATGAAGTTTTTGGGAAATCCAGTTGTGGCGGGTATTTTGGGAATAGTTGCTGCTAATACCAATTTTTTATGAGGCCCCGTAGAATCTGATCCCCCCTAACCCCCCTTAATAAGGGGGGAACAAGATTCTGCTCTTTCGTCAACCCCTACTCACACCCTACTCCCTGATTAAGGGGGATGCGAGGGGGATCGAGATATATGCAACGACCCATTAAATTGGTATAAGTGGCTCAGCAACCGCAAATAGTCTTGTTTTCAGACAATTCTCAAAGCTCATCCTGTAGACAGGAAATAAAGGGCGATCGCAAGTCGATCGCCCTTTAGTATTTTATACCAAATCACCAGCTTCTATCAAATCCGGTAGCATCGGAATTATTCAGATCTCTATTCTCTCCCTCTGTGTCCTCTGTGTTCTAGAAAGGTTAAATCATTCCGGTACAACCAGAAACGATATTCTAGGCCTGAATTATTCTGATCGTCACTGTTCGTGTCAATAAAGCCAATTACCAATTCCCAATTACCAATTACCAATTGCCAATTATTGCTCAGACATAAAAATAGCTGCGGTGACATAACCTGGCAATTACACCTGACACTCCGCAGGATTAAATGTAGGATTAAGTGTTGCCTTGAATTAGGAAAAAAAGATGAACATATCCTCTATTTGGCGAAAAGTTCGCAGCCAGCCAGCCTTCTGCTTGGCTGCACTGCTGTCAGTTTGTCTCGTATTCATCGGTTGTTCGCCCGCCCAGTCAGCCGGTGGTAATCCAGTCGATCCCAAGTTAAAAGAGCAAGTCTTGCAGATTATCCGCGAAAACCCGCAAGCAATTTTAGAGTCGGTACAAGCGTACCAGCAGCAACAGCAAGATGCTCTCAAAGCTGCGCGACAATCATTTTTCGATCAGATGAAAAGCAGTCCCAAATCGGCGATCGGCGATTCTCCCACAACAGGTGCCGCCTCGCAACAGATTGTACTGTTAGAATTTTCCGATTTTCAATGTCCGTTTTGTGCGCGGGCTCACGATACAGTCAAGCAGTTTATGGCCAAACACCAAGACCAAGTTACTTTAGCCTACAAACATTTTCCCTTAACTTCAATTCACCCTCAAGCCCTACCAGCAGCTAAAGCAGCCTGGGCTGCCGGACAGCAGGGCAAATTCTGGGAATATTACAGCGCGTTGTTCGAGGGACAAAAACAGTTAGGTGAAGACTTGTACCCAGCGATCGCCCAAAAACTCAATCTCAAATTAGATAAATTCAACACCGATCGCAACAGCCAGAGCGCCGAAGCAGCCATTCAAAAAGACTTGCAACTCGCTCAATCATTGGGAATAGAAGGCACTCCATTCTTTATCATGAACGGCAAAACCTTCTCAGGGGCGATCGAGCTGGCCGAGATGGAAAATATTCTCGCCTCTGTCTCTAAATAGTCTCACATCATGAAGAGGCAGAGCCTCCCTGAGCTGCCTTCCCAGCCTGGAGGGCTGGGAACGAGAACAACTCAAAAAATCTCTGATTAAACTGCCGCCAACTCAGGAGTCGGGCGCTTGCTGTGGCGGATACCCTCGATCGCACCTGCGTAATCCTTCGCCTTAAACACAGCAGAACCAGCCACGATCGCATTTGCGCCGGCTTCCAGAACCTGCCAAGTATTATCCACCTTCAAACCGCCATCCACCTCAATCCAAGGATCAAGACCCTTCTCATCGCACATTTGGCGCAACTTGCGAATTTTCGGCAACACAGTCGGAATAAAACTTTGACCCCCAAAGCCCGGATTGACACTCATAATCAGCACCAAATCGCAAAGTTCCAGCACGTACTCAATCAACTCCAGCGGTGTCGAAGGATTGAGAACCACACCAGCCTGCTTGCCCAATTCCCGAATTTGACCGAGAGTGCGGTGCAAGTGAGGCGAAGCATTGTGCTCGGCGTGAACCGAAATAATGTCAGCACCAGCCTTCGCGAAGTCCTCAACATACTTCTCCGGTTCCACAATCATCAAGTGGACATCGATGATTTTGCTAGTAACAGGACGAATTGCCTCAACAATCAGCGGTCCGATCGTAATATTAGGAACAAAGCGACCATCCATCACATCTACGTGAATCCAGTCAGCCCCAGCTTGATCGACAGCTTGAATCTCTGCTCCGAGACGGCTAAAATCGGCTGATAATATGGATGGAGCAATAACGATCGGTTTTTGGGATTTGGTCATGGCTAAGTCTGTTCTCCTGTCTCCTGTGCTGTATCCAGTCTATCAAAATGCGGCGATCGGGCCCGAAAAGTTGTGAATAATCAGTTAGTAGGGGCCAGCCCGGCCCAGAAATTTTGCCCAGAACCGACAAATTTTGTGCAAAACCAGCCTGGTACTGGCCCGGCCTGAAAATTTTGCCCAGAAATTTTGCCCAGAAATTTTGCCCAGAAATTTTGCCCAGAACCGACAAATTTTGTCCAAAAACAGCCCTTTTATCGGAATTTTGAGTTTTGAGCGATTAATTATGAAAAATACAGATCCGCTAGAAAATCCTGACCTCGATCGTGCAAGTCTGTTTGTATTAATGATTCCAGTCATCGGTTTTTTTCCCTCCCTGTGGACACTTTACCGCCGTCAAGGCAGCCCCGAACGCAAAGCCATCAGCCGCTTGGCAATAGCCCTTGCTGTTAGTTGGCTTTTAGGACATATTCTTTTAGAAGCTGGAGCCATTTCTACGGAATCTTGGACACTTCCCCTGTTATTAATGAGTAGCCTGTTGACAACCAGCTATTTCATTGTTGCTCTAGGACTGATGGTTCGCCTCGGTCAACGTCAACCGCTCTGGTTGCCCGGAATTAGTCGCGTAGCCGAACAATTGATCGGCAAACATTTATCCTAAATTAGGGTAATTTAGGTGTTAAACTAGATCGGATTATCCCTGGATTTTACCGTACATTACCGGACACAAGCCCCATAAACTTTTATACCCAAAAAAAGATGGTTGTTGAAAGACATTACATAGACAGACAGCATCAGTTTGATCGACGGTTTGATGACTTATCCTTCCTGTCAAAAAATCTCTACAAGCATGGTAAATATTGGATGAGGCAACACTTTTTTAATTCGGGGGAGAGGGTGGGAGCGGGTTTAAATCTAAAACAGTTATATGCGAGCGTAAAATCCACAAATGACTATAAATCCTTACCAGCCAAAGTTAGCAATCAAGCGATCAAACAAGTGATTCACGATTGGTCAGCTTGGCAAAAAACCCTCGGGGCTTATTACCGGGAGAGCCATCTATTTTCAGCCCGCCCCAAAATCCCCAAATACAAACATAAAACCTGCGGACGGAACTTGTTAATTTACGATAACCAATCCCTTGGACAAAGAGGTAAAAAGAAAAATAACGGGCGACTTCATTTATCTCAAACCGACATCATAATTGCCACCAAAGCACAAGATGTCATAGAGGTAAGGAGAGTTCCAAAAACCGCAAACTACATATTTGAGGTTGTTTACGAAAAGCCTGTTACCCTTGTGGATTTAAACCCCAAACTCATAGCAGGTATAGATTTAGGTATCGATCGCCTCGTGGGTTTTGCCACGAATAAGCCGACATTTACTCCAACTCTCTATGATGGAAAACATCTCAAATCTATCAATCAAGGTTTCAATAAGCGCCGAGCCTTTTTACAGTCGCAACTTGAAAAAGGGAAATATACCACGCGCCAAATTCAGCAAATCACCTTGAAGCGAAACAAGCGAGTAGAAAACTACCTTCATCAAACCAGCAGTTTAATTGTCAAGCGCTTGGTGGACGAGGAAATAGGGCAGTTAGTAATTGGCAAAAATGTGGAGTGGAAAGAAAATTTAGAGTTAGGGAAAAAAACGAATCAGACCTTTTGTTCAATTCCTCATGCCAAGCTGATAGAAATGATGACCTACAAAGCTGAGTTAGTGGGTATCAAGGTAACAGTTACAGAAGCATCTTATACAAGTAAGTGCAGCTTTTTGGATTTAGAGCCTGTCGGTAAGCAAGAGTCTTACCAGGGTAAGAGAGTGTTTCGCGGGTTGTTTCGGTCAGTGCGTGGAACGCTGATTAATGCTGATGTGAATGCAGCATTAAATATGATTAGAAAAGTAAGCGGAAACTCACCGTTTCAGGGGTGCAGCAACCGTTTAGAGGTGTTGGCAGTTTCACCTGTGCGGGTTTCACCTGTATGAAAAACCACGCAAAAAGTCCGGTAATGTCAAGCATTGCCCGGTTTTTTGTGAACTGTATCTTAAGAACCCTTAGCGTATTGATTGATTGCGTCTTCAGGTAGATACTACAAATTGCCACGATCTTTTTTTATTCTTATTGTGTGTGAGGAAGCCAGTGCCAGCTCAAAAAATTCCTAATCAAGACCCTACCAAACAACCAGCTACTCATCCCTCAACCAGAAAATCGGCCCAGCCTCATCGAGGCCGTTGGTTGGGATTTGGTTTTGGCTTAGCAGGAGTAGCCATGCTCTCAGCCACCGCCGGAGCGCTGCTAGCCGTGTCGCTTTCGACAACCCCGCTTCAGCAGCAGAAGTTGAGCCCTGAAGAAGCGGCGGTGTTTTCTCAAGGCGATATGGCGAAGCTCAGCATGAAAATGCCAGAGCTCACCCGCCCAGTTAATATTTTAGTTTTAGGACTTAAGGTTCTGAGTTCAGACATCGACGGCCATCCCGACAAGGCTCAGGGATACGATGTGTGGCAAAACTCCTTTAAGGGGTTAACCGATACCATGCTGCTGGTTAGGTTCGACCCTCAAAATAAAAAGTTAAGCGTGCTTTCTATTCCGCGAGATACCCGCACTTATGTTGAAGGCAGGGGCCTGGTCAAAATCAACGAAGCCAATTACTACGGCGGCCCGGCTTCGTCAGCCAAGTCAGTCAGTGGACTCCTTGGTGGTGTGGGAATTGACCGCTATGTCACAGTTAATATTCAAGGCATAAAAAGCTTGGTCGATGCCCTTGGCGGCATCACGATGAATGTCCCTAAAGACATGAAGTATACCGATGAAAGCCAGCATTTATATATAGATTTAAAGGCTGGCAAGCAGCATCTGGACGGCGAACAAATCGTGCAATATTTGCTTTACCGCCATGACGATTTGGGTGACATCGGGCGGGTGCAGCGGCAACAATTGTTGATGCGGGCTTTTGTGGAACAGGAAGTTAATGTAGGCTTGCTGTCCCGACTGCCGAAGATTTTGTCGGTGATTCAGTCTCACCTTGACACAAATTTAAGCATTGAGGAATTGGTAGCTTTGGCTGGTTTTGCTACTCAAACCGATCGTTCTAGCGTGCAGATGTTGATGGTTCCGGGCAAGTTCAGCGATCCCAAGGATTACAAGGCTAGTTACTGGTTGCCCGATCAAAGTGCGATCGAAACTCTGGTGGCAGAACATTTTGACTTCGGCCAAAATACTTGGCAAATTGAGAATGCTGATGCGACTTTTCTGAAGGTGTCTATTCAAGATAGTACGGGCGACCAAGCTGCTGTTGAAGATTTTGTCAAGACTTTGACTCGGGCTGGCTATCGGAATGTTCAGGTTTATAAGGATTGGCCAGAACCGTTGGAGGTAACTACTCTAGTGGCTCAAGATGGCGATGTTAAAGGTGCTCAAGCGATTCGCCAGTCTTTGGGTTTTGGGGAAGTGCTGGTTGAGAGTACGGGTTCTTTGCAATCCGATGTGACAATCAGATTGGGCAAGGATTGGTTGAGTAAAAAGTCTCAGTCAGACCGAGGATTTTAAACATAGTATTTGTAGGGACACAGCACTGCTGTGTCCTTTTTACTGCTGAAACCCTTGCCCGGAATTACCTCTGCCTTCTGCCTTCTGCCTTCTGCCTTCTTCCTTCTGCTATAAAGTTCAATCTAGTCAGCCACCGCACCCACACCCAACCCAAAAAACTACCTGCAAAATAGGATGGAAAATCCGACCAAGTAAATGAGTTTCCCAATACCAGTCGTCCCGGTAAAGTAGCTCTAGCTGCTTGTAAAAACGGAGGTTGCCACAGTTGAAGAAACTCTAATCCGCAGGTAGCGACACACACCCCAAAAGCCGTCCAAACCAGCGAAGCTTGTGGCCACAAGAAAACTGTTAGCAAAATCCCAAATATTTCATAAGCTATGCTCTTATTGCTGCAATTGAGTCTTTGACACTCCTCGGCATACAGGCCCGAGGATTGTTAAGACATTTCAGTCTTAATATCCCTATTTCTAGGGTTCCTTTCGCTGACTACGTTTGCACAAAAATGTGTGTAGTCATATCTCCTCAAAAGTGTTTTGGGCGTATACTTTCCCCCAGTCCAGGGGTAGGTTTTTAAATCTTGTCTGATGCCTTTACGTTTGCCACACACTGGTGGGTGCGTCGATATGTCTACCCAAATAATTAACAACTTTACCCACTCTATCGGCATAGGAGAAGACCAAATGAAATTGGGCAGATTAGCTCTAGCAGGATTAATGACAATTGGTGTCAACTTAAAACAGAAACCCTCTGTCTCTTTCATTTGTATCGAAGTCTCGATCCCCCTCCCACCCCAGGGCTGTTTCATTCTCGCTCCGGGGTAATCCCTCGTGAAGAGCCCCGATGCCTGAAACGCCCATTCGATGGTCTGTGGGGGGTAGGCACGGGGAGTAGGGGTAGCACTACCCCTACAAAATCGCGATTTTCCTGAGAATGAAACAGCCCAGCCTCCCATCCCCCTTAATCAGGGGAGTAGGGGGTGACGAAAGAGAATGCTCTTGTCCCCCCCTTTTTTTAGGAAGGGGGGCTAGGGGGGGATCGAGACTTCGATCGGGTTTTATTGACAACTGACTTAAATGCTTGGTTTTTTGTTAAAAATTGTAAACTGTTAAGAGTGCTTTACGCATCTGATATTTTTCTGAGGATTTCTATGAAGCAACTTTTGATTGCTGAGCGCTTTTGCCTGATTGCTCACGTCTTGTCGATGGCTTTTGGATTGGCTGGGTTGCTGATAGTTTTACCCCGTCCCGAATTGGTGATGAGCTTGCCTCCGGCTGGGCAAACTCTGTTCCAGTGGGGGATGGCTGGCGGTGGAGTAGTTTATATCATTTTTGGTGCTGCTGCGGTTGCTCTCTATGCCTTTCGGACATTGGGCTTAGGTGCAACTCTGACATTTTTGCTGCCTTCTGTGTTTTTATCTTTGAGTAGCGAGTTGTTGGGAACGAGTACGGGTTTTCCCTTTGGCCACTATCACTATTTGAGCGGTTTGGGCTACAAAATTGCAGGGCTGGTGCCGTTTACAATCCCGCTGTCGTGGTTTTATCTGGGACTGGTTTCTTATGTGATTGCTCGCGCTGGATTGAGTGCAGGTAAGGGATCGCTCAACTGGGTGCGCCAACTAGGGGCGATCGCCCTTGGTGCTTTGTTACTGACAGCGTGGGATTTTGTACTAGATCCGGCGATGAGTCAGACTTCTGTGCCTTTTTGGGAGTTTGAGGAACTTGGAGCTTTCTTCGGGATGCCTTACCGCAATTTGGCGGGGTGGATGGGTACGGGGGCGCTGTTTATGTCCTCCGCAGCTTTTTTCTGGAGAAAAACTCCGATTCATTTGGAGCGATCGTCCATGAGTTTGCCCTTAATTGTTTATTTGGTAAACTTTGCTTTCGGAGCAATTATCACTGTAACTTCTTTGGATTCTCGGTTCTGGTTCCCGACACTGTTAGCTGTGCTTCTGGGTGTTGTTCCGGCGATCGTCTTAAGTGCGATCGCGAAACCGGCAGTCAGCAATGTCACAGAAACAATTCCACCGTCTCTGGATAAATCTGCTCTCAAGACGGAAATTCCACCTCAGCCCGTTGGTGCTTCACCTAAGTAAGCCGATGGTGAGCAATCATGGGGTTGTTACCGAAAATTTACAGGAATTTTTGATCTAGTTAAAAAACCCGGTTTCTACCAGAAACCGGGTTTTTCAATCAATCAGTTGCGTAAATCCTATATATTTGTGATGCAGGACTGACGCATCAATACCAAAGAAACTGGTTCCTATGCGTCATCCCTCCGCTTCGCTTCGCCCTATGCCCTATGCCCGATGCCCTATGCCCTATCTCCTAACAGACATCTTCCTGCTGCTACAATTACCCGCCGCGGCAATTCTGATGTCGCGCTTGATTAAAGGCCCCTCGCGCATCCCGCCGCTGGAACCGGCATCGCCGACGCTGGATTTGTTGGGTGCGTGTACAGTCGTTGTCCCGACGTTGAATGAAGCCGATCGCATTTCGCCTTGTTTAGATGGATTAACCCGCCAAAGTTACGAACTCCGCGAAGTTATTGTCGTTGATAGTTATTCCGTTGACGGAACCGCAGATTTAGTCAAAACCGCAGCAGAAAAAGACCCCCGGTTTCGCGTAATTAACGATGATCCGCTGCCGGCCGGTTGGGTGGGGCGTCCCTGGGCTTTACACACAGGTTTTTTGGCAAGTTCCCAGAAGTGCGAGTGGATTTTGGGGATAGATGCCGATACTGTGCCCCATCCGGGTTTGATTGCAAGTTTGCTCAAAACCGCGACGGCTGGAAATTATGATTTAATCTCACTATCGCCGCAGTTTATTCTCAAGTATCCAGGGGAATTTTGGCTGCAACCAGCGCTGTTGATGACATTGGTTTATCGGTTCGGACCGACCGGGACTGGTGGAGATGTGCCGGAATTGGTGATGGCGAACGGTCAATGTTTTTTGTGTCGGCGCGAGGTTTTGGTGGAATTGGACGGCTACGAGTCCGCTAGGGGTTCCTTTTGCGATGATGTGACTCTGGCTCGGTATGCTGCTGCTAAGGGTTTTAAGGTGGGCTTTTTGGACGGGGCGAAGGTGTTGCAGGTGCGGATGTATGAGGGGGCGATCGAGACTTGGAATGAGTGGGGGCGATCGCTCGATTTGAAAGATGCCGCTTCTCGCGCTCAAATCTGGGGCGACTTGTGGCTGTTGTTTGCAGTTCAAGGTTTGCCGGTGCTGATTTTATTGGGTTATTTGCTGTTTGGTTGGCGATCGCCTGTGGCGGTGTTTCCCTACGGTTTGCTGTTGGGGTTGAATGTATTTTTGGTTGCAGTGCGATCGGCTTTGTGTTTGGCGATCGCACCTTCTTACGATCGAACAAACGCATCGGGTAAATGGCTATTTTGGCTTTCTCCCTTAGCCGATCCTTTAGCATTTTTGCGGATTCTCATTTCGGCTATTAATCAGCCTACTCAGTGGCGCGGCCGCAAGTATGAATAATCATTATACGCAGATACCCGACTTCTTTGAGAAGTCGGGTATAAGAGAGCGCGGGCGAGATCGTTTTAGGTTTATTTTGTGGGATGGGCATCCTGCCCGTCCGGGTTCGGGGTATAATTTTACTCAAAAATCGCCCCATTCAAGCAAATTTTTCTTAAGTCTAATCTCCCTAAATTTGGCTCTCTGATGATCGGCTAAGATCAGAAAAAAATGTGGTACGACCGCAGCTTAACCGATAAAGAGTGGGAACTCATCCAGCCATTATTACCCCTAAATAAGAAAACCAGACCCAAACAAATTGAGCGAACGCTAACCAAGGCACCGAACAAATAAATAAAGGAAATGTCTAATGAACACTGTCAGAATTCAGTTTTGCTTTGAGACTCTGGACGTAGTTCTGAGCTGTTTTGAGGGATATATGCATCCGATCGGCAATTGCCTGATCTGTAAGGGCTTGGTTACATAACAAGTCCAGTACCGTTCTATCCCGATCGGTCAATGGCATTTCGTTCATTAAATTACGAGGAATCTTACCAAAAACATGGGTCTAAAGCCCCGTCCTTCTAGGACGGCTTTAATTTCTACAAAGTGTAAACAATTCTTAAATATATGCACTTTGTGAATACAATCCTCTGCAAAAACGATAGAATAATAGCATGATTGTACTAGAGTTGAAATTAAAAGGCAAATCGCAGCAATATCGGGTCATAGACGAAATGATCCGCACAGCTCAATTTGTCCGAAATAAAACTCTTAGACACTGGATCGACAATCAAGGAGTTAAGCTAGTCGATCTATACAAACAATGCGCCATCATGGCGAAAGAGTTTGAATGGGCAGGCAAACTTAACTCAACGGCACGTCAAGCTTCGGCGGAACGTGCTATTTTTGCTATAGGGCGTTTTTTTGCTAATTGCCAAGCCAAAAAACCAGGGAAAAAAGGATACCCACAGTTTAAGAAACACACCCGTTCAGTAGAGTACAAACAATCCGGTTGGGCGCTTTCTAACGACAAAAGATGTTTGACGTTTAAAGACGGCTTCGTTGCTGGAAAGTTCAAGTTAATCGGTAGTCGAGATTTGCACTTTTATGCGCCTGGTCAAATCAAACGAATCAGGATAGTTCGTCGTGCCGACGGCTATTACGCTCAGTTTTGTATCAACGTAGAACGGACAGAGGCATCTATTACTACTGGCAAAGCTATTGGAATAGATGTAGGTTTAAACCATTTCTACACCGATAGTACCGGGGCAACGGTTCCAAATCCTCGACATCTCCGTAAAAGTGAAAAAGCTTTAAAACGAACACAGAAACGAGTGTCTCGGAAAAATAAAGGTTCTAGTAATCGTAAGAAGGCAATTAACAAGTTAGGAAAGAAACACCTAAAAGTCAGTCGGCAGCGTAAAGACTTCGCCATCAAGACGGCGTTGTGCGTAGCGAAATCTAACGATTTCGTAGCCTACGAATATCTTCAGGTGCGGAACATGGTAAAAAACCATAAGCTTGCTAAATCAATTAGCGATGCAGCTTGGTCACAGTTTGCTGAATGGTTGCAATACTTTGGTAAAGTGTACGGTACAACAGTAATTGCTGTTGCTCCTCAGTACACTTCTCAAGATTGTTCAAGTTGTGGGAATCGTGTTAAGAAAACGCTATCAACTAGAACCCATATTTGCGGATGTGGGGCGGTATTAGACCGTGACCACAATGCAGCTCTGAATATTCTGGCAAAAGGATTGAAAGCCCGTGCTGGAATTAATTTAAATACGGTGGGGCACACCGGAATTAACGCTTGGGGACAGAACGATCTCTACTCGTTGGTGGTAGCATCAACGGGCAAGCCGACTGACTGAACCAAGAATCCTCGTGCCTGATAGCCGAGGAGTGTCAAACTGTCCAGCTAAAGCACTACGACCTCCTTCTAGAAAAGCATTCCGTCTTTCCATTTTATTAACGACAGCAAATCCCCCTTGATGTTCAAATATTTGCTTCAGGACTTGCCTTAAATAGCTTGGTTCGCTGGTATAGACGAGAACATTTAACAGAGGGTGATGCTCAAAAATGTGGTTTAGTAGCGCTAAACCTGGCTTGGCTGACTCCTCGCCTGTCAAAGTCCCAAATTGTAAGTCAACTACTACTAAATCTATGTTCTCTTGCTTGAGTTGCTCAATCCCCTCTTCAGGGGTTTCCTGAATAATGCAGGAACACTGAGGGTCGATCATCCTCAAAAAATCACAATTATTTTGACCGACTTCAGGGTGATCCTCAATTACAAGAAAGCGTTGTGTTTGAGCACTCATAGTTTGGTCGCCATAACTATTGTTTTGTTTGATTGCTCGATCGGCATAGCCCGATCGAGATCAACGTGAGGGAGGGGAAAGGCGAGTGCTACTCGCCTTTTTTTTCCCTCATTTCTGTAAGTCTACAGAGTTACAATTCTAGCTTTATAACCTGAATGCTCTAGTTTTTGAACCTCTTTTTGGGCCGATGCACGATCGCGAAAAGTTCCAGCATTTACCCATTTTTGTAGATTACGGCGATGATACTGGACGCGGTATTCATGGCGCTGCGGGGATTGAGGCGCAACTTTTGTTGGTTCGTTCGTAGGCTGAGCGGCATTGGCTGGGAGGGAAACAGCAATCCCTAGCCCAAGGGTCCCTAGAGAGATGAGTGTAACCATTACCTTTTTCATAATTCAGACCTTTTTGTAAAGTTGATAGTTTTATGCTGTCATTCAAGTCTTCTGGTTGATAGGGGAATAAGCGCAAATAATATTGCGTGTTTACGCAAGTTTGTTCATAAAAGGACTTAGAAGAAGAGAGATTTTTTGAGTCTATTTTATTAGAATGATGAGCCAAAGACTAGGTAAGGAGAATGCAGAAGGAAGAAGGAAGAAGGCTCTTCGACTACGCTGGCTGAACCGGGAAGAAGGAAGAAGGCAGAAGGAAGAAGGAAGAAGATTGAAGGCTTACTTTGGGCAGAAAGCAGAAAGCATAATTTTATAAAAATACTGCCAACTGCTAACTGACTAATGACTAATAACTAATAACTAATCAACCGTACTAACGTGGTCTATTCTCTCTAATTGCCAGAGAATTTGATTTCCCTCGCGGCGCACCCGCGAAACAACCCAATTTCGCCAAACCCAGTTGTCGCCGCGACTGGTGACAGCACTGGCATTTACATCCATCAAATCAGCCAGTTCAGAACTTGTGATCAAATAGCCTTTGGTGGCAACTTCATCGGCTATGTGCAAGGTTTCGATCAGGTTTCGGAGTTCATGAACCCTCACCTCGCGGGGTAAGTTCTCCAGGTTATCGGCATTTGAATCCATCATGGCAGCATCGGAGATGAGAAGGTCAGAAGTTATGACATAGGATTCTATCGTTTTGTTACCAGTTGTTTCCGTTTCTTCTAAAACATTTGTGTTTCCAGAGTGTAGGGGCAGTGCCCCCGTGCCTGCCCCTGTGCTCGCCCTGGCCCCGTCTGCTGTTGCTTTGTGCTGTTGCAGTTCGGGGGTGAGACTGTGGGAAAAGCTGCGGGCGATTTCGTCGCATCTATCGTTGTAGAAGTCGCCGGAGTGGCCGCGGACGTGTTCCCACTTGACTTGTCGGGAATTCAGCTTGTCTAGCAGGTGCCAGAGGTCTTGGTTGACGACATCTTTGCCGGTCGAGGTTTTCCACCCTTTGTTTTTCCAGCCTTGAATCCATTTGGTGATACCGTTTTTGACGTACTCACTGTCGGTGTAAAGGGTGACTGGCTCGGTTTGACCAGAATTGGCAAAAAATTCCAGCGCAGCGACGGCAGCCTGCATTTCCATGCGGTTGTTGGTGCTTTGGGGGTCTGCACCTCCGAGTTCGTGACAGTTGCCGTCGGCGAAGCAAACTACTGCGCCCCAGCCGCCTGGGCCGGGGTTCCCGGAACAAGCGCCGTCTGTATACAAGCTTTTGATTTGAGGAATTGTCATGGGCGGGTTAATCTATTTTTTAGGGTATGTTGTTTGCGGATGCGATAATTTAAGGGAATTGCGATCGAGCTTAGCTCCTATGAAAAATACCAACTTAAAAATTAAAAAGGTCTGGCTATTTATTTGTCCGTTTTCTTTGTTAATTTTTAATACTTTCGCCGAAGCACAACCTGTCGTCCCTGCGGCGGACGGTACTGGGACTAATGTTACCCGCACTGACAACCGCTACGATATTGGTGGTGGCAGTTTGTCGGGGGACGGGGCGAATCTTTTTCACAGTTTTCAGAGGTTCGGTCTCAATCAAGGTCAGGTTGCTAATTTTCTGACTAATCCGGCTATTCACAATATATTAGGCCGCATTTCTGGCGGGGATGCTTCGCTAATTAATGGTTTAATTACTGTCACTGGTGGCAATTCTAATCTTTTTTTAATTAATCCTGCGGGGATTGTGTTTGGTCCAAACGCGAGCTTGAATGTGCCGGGGGCTTTCACTGCGACTACTGCTACTGGTGTCGGTTTTGGTTCTAATTGGTTTAATGCTGCGGGTATAAATAATTTTAGCACGTTAGTTGGCACGCCTAATGCTTTTTATTTTGGTGCTGCTCAACCGGGAAGTATTGTTAATGCTGGTAATTTGGCTGTGGTACCGGGCCAAAGTTTGGCTTTGTTGGGCGGTACTGTGATTAGTACGGGGAATTTGTCGGCACCGGGAGGAAACATTACTGTTGCTAGTGTGGGAAGTGGAAATGCGATTCGCATTAGTCAACCGGGGCATTTGTTGAGTTTGGAAATTGGAATTGGTGGCAGTTTGGGGAATGCTCAATTGGTTGCAAATCCTGTTTCTTTGCCGCAGTTGCTGACTGGTGCTGGTACTTCTCATGCGACTGGTGTTGCTGTGGCGGGTGATGGTACTGTGCTGCTTGTGGGCTCTGGTTTGCAGGTGAATTCTGGGGATGTGGCGATCGCTAGGAGCAATCTTACTCCAATTTCTGATTTACTGGCGGGAAATGCTCGAATATCGGCGGCGAATAATCTCACGTTAGATCGCGTTCAATTATACACAACTGGGAACTTGACTTTGACAGCGGGAAATGCTGTGCGAGTGCGTGACAGTGCGGCGAATCCGTTTTTGGCGAGGGCTGGGGGTAATTTATACCTTCAGGGCGATCGCACTATAGATATTCTCACTCAAAACGCGATCGGTGCTTTGCCTCTGGCTCCCCAATTTCAGGCGGGCGGGGCTTTGAGTTTAGTTAGCAATGGCGTGATTTCTGGGGACGCTCACTTTGTTTCTGGAGGCAATTTTTCGGTTCGGAATCTGTCAGGAATGCCGGGAAATTTTGTGAGTTTATTTGACCCGATTATTAGTTCGGAGGGGGATGTTATTTTTGGAGATTATACGGGTGTTTCGCTGAAAGTGGAGGCGAAGGGAAGTATTGTGGCCCAGGATATTACAATTACTGGCCCGGATACTACTCTCGATATTGGAAATGTTAGTGCGGATTCAGATATTGCTATTTTAACCAGGACTCCGGCTCTGATTTTGCGGGCTGGAGTGCTCAATCTGACAAATACTCCTAATGTTCCTAATGCTCCTACGGATACTTTGGGTGACAATCAAACTACTCCTTTAGGTCAAGATGCAATATTTAATGCAGCACCTATTTTCTCGAATAATTTGATTGTTGTGGACAATATTTATGCTGGTGGGCCGGTGATTTTGTCGGCACCGGGAACTGTCGCAACTAGAGATATTAATGGTGGACAAATTCAGATCGAAAGCAGGGAAGGGGGTGTTGTAGTTGGTGGCAGATTAACGTCTAGTTCGACAATTAATATTCAGGCTGGTGACAATATTTTATTGACAAATGACATTTCCCGTGCTGATGTAAATGGTAATGTTAGTCTGAACAGCAGTGGGGGTAATATAGTCACGGGGGCGATCGATGCTGGGAATTCTGGGGCGATCGAAATCAGAGCTTTTGGCAATGTGAATTTTGGGAATTTGCAGGGAACTAAAGTTGATATTGCTAGTAACTCCGGGGCTCTGGGAGTTTTGAGCGATCCTAATTTTATAGTCCCTAATACTTCACCAGTCGATATTACAGCAACTGAAAATATCAGTTTGACAGCTTCTAGGGACTTAACGGTAGGCACTCTCAAGGCTACAACTGTTAATGCTAGCAGCAATACGGGGAGTGCGATCGCGGGGGCGATCGCTACTACCGGAGATGTCAGGATTTTAGCCAGACAGCTAATTAACACAGGGGCTGTAACTGTTAATCCTGTTGGGGTAAATCCAACTCCGACAGTCAATATGGATGCCCAAACTAATATTTCTGTGACATCCATCAATGCTCCCGCCGCCAGCATTGCTTTGAAAGCATCCAGCGACTTAAACATCGGGAATTTGCAGGCGGCGGCAGTTGATGTCAAAAGCGATGGGGGAAATATTGCGATCGGCAATACTACATCAATTGGCAATATTAATTTAATAGCTTCTGGCAATATAAAGACTGGGAATTTGCAGGGAGTAGGAGTTGATCTAAATAGCATTTTTGGGATTATTCAAACTCCCAATACCGCCGCCACTGGCAAGATTAATTTCAGAGCTTATGGCAATGTAAATACTGGAAATTTGCAGGGAGTTGGAGTTAATGTCAATAGCATATTTGGCACAATTCAAACTGCCAATACCGCCGCCACTGGCAATATCAACTTAATAGCTCCGACTGATATTATTGCCGGAAATTTGCAGGGGGTGGGAGTGAATGTCAGCACTAAGGGGACTCTGGAAATTGCCAACATTAATGCAACAGGCAATGTCAATTTAACCGCTTCTGGCAATGTGAATTCAGGGAATTTGCTAGGAGTTGCAGTTGATGTTAACAGCGGCAGGGGAACTGTCATCAGTGGCAATATAAGTGCTTCCGAAACAGTCGGAATTTTAGCGGGAAACGCCATCAAAATTGGGCGAATAAATGTCAATCCAGTGGGAGTCGATCGCATTCCGACAGTCACTCTTAAGGCTCAAAATGAGATCGGCATTGCATCCATAAATGCTCCGGGCGGTAACGTTAATATAGAAACTCCCGGTTTAGTTCGAGTAACTGATACTACTTTCAACCAAAACGGCACTCCCGTTAGCATCTCGACTGTTGGCGGAAATCAGCCCGGTTTGATTACTATTCGCCACGGCGGCGGCGATGTGAATCCGCCGATACCTTTTGCGGTGGGAGATGCGATGGTTAACGGCACTACTGGGGCGATCGCCAGCGATGCTCAGGGTATTATTACTCAGGGGCAATCTTTCATAAATTCCTATACTCAAGGTAATAGTGCGATCGTGACTACTAACCAACTAACGCCAAATAATCCAACTTTGCCAAATAATCCAAGTTTTTTAGATAATTCAAATTTGCCAAATATTCCCAATTTACCAACTGCGCCAACATCATTAATTAATATACAACCATCAAATAGAGTGGGCTCGCTTTTCCCCTCACCCAACCAACCGTTGACACCAGAACAGCTTCAAAACCAAAACAGGATATCGAGAGATCTAGGAAAAACCCCAGAAAGGATTCCCAAAGAAAGAATTCAGTCTCCCAGAGTCATCAGAAATCTGATTGGTTCAAATGCCAGAGATTCAGTCTTTAATTCAACATTTCGCACCAACATCGGCAGAAACTTGGACGGTGGCAAAATATCCGAAGCTTTATCTCTGCTAGACAAATCCTTGAGCGGAGAATTCAGTGAATATTTCGGTAGAAACTTCAGCGAGGAATTGATATCTAAAGAGGAAATCCAAACAAAGTTAGCAGGCATTTCCGCAGAAACAGGCACCCAACCCAGCATAATTTATCTGTTTTCGCGCCCCGAACAATTAGACTTAGTTTTGATCGCAGCTTCCGGTTCAGTCGTTTACCAAAAAGTGCCGGAAGCAAACCGAGAACAGCTCATGAAACTTGTCACTAAATTCAGGGAGGAACTTACCAAACCGGGAGCGCGGAAAACTACCAGTTACCTGCCCTATGCCAAGCAACTTTATCAGTGGATAATTGGCCCTTTAGAACCAACTCTCAAAGAGCGAAAAATTGATACAATCTCCTTCATTGCGGATGCAGGTTTGCGGGGTTTTCCCTTTGCTGCTTTGCACGACGGAAAGCAATTTTTGATTGAAAATTACAGTGTCAATCTCATGCCCAGTGTCACTTTAACCGATACTCGCTACATAGATGTCAGGAACGTTCAAGTTTTAGCAATGGGTGCGTCGCAATTTTCTGAATTGGCACCTTTGCCGGCGGTGCCTGCTGAAATCGCATCTATTTCGCGAGATTGGCCGGGAATTAGTTTTTTGAATGATGGTTTTACTTTGGAGAATTTGAGGCGGCAGCGTGAAAGTCGGCCTTTTGGGATTATTCACTTAGCTACTCACGGCGAATTTCGGCCGGGGGCGGCAAAGAATTCTTTTATTCAATTCTGGAACAGCCGGCTACAACTAAATCAATTGCGGGATTTGAGATTGAACAACCCCCAGGTTAATTTGTTAGTATTGAGCGCTTGCCGCACTGCGGTAGGAGATGAGAAAGCGGAGTTGGGTTTTGGGGGATTAGCGGTGCAATCGGGCGTACAAACGGCTGTGGCGAGTTTGTGGTACGTTTCTGATGAAGGTACTTTGGGGTTGATGAGCGAATTTTACCACCAATTGAGAACAGCGCCAATTAAGGCGGCGGCTTTGCGACAAGCGCAAATTGCAATGTTGCGGGGACAAGTGCGTTTGGAGGGCGGCAGATTGCGGGGTACGAGTCGGGGTGCAGGGGTAGAGTTACCGGAGTCGCTGCAAAAGTTTGCGGATATAAAGTTTGTGCATCCTTATTATTGGTCGGCTTTTGTGATGATTGGTAGTCCTTGGTGAAGAGATATAGCGGTTTTATGAATGAAGTGAGGTACAGGAAGCAATTGGCAATTCACTTCTCTGAAAAGGAAACATCTATGCCCTATGCCCTATGCCCTATGCCCATGAGCACCTCCAGAAACCTGAGAAAGGCTAGATCGACATTCCTCTTCTTCTATTAGTTCAGTGGCAATTTGCCGAGGGGTTTGATGATTGGCGGTCTGCTTTTTCCCATTTTCTCTTTTGCGAGCAGCGGGTGGCAGCACTTGAATTTGCGGTTCTTCCGGCAGCGAAGTGGTTGGTAAAGCCGGCAGAAACGAGGGATTGAAAGCCACGATCTGCCGAACAACTAAACATTAGTTAAAAAACCATATTTTTTACCTTCTAACGCGCTATTATTGACACAAAGCTGGTGCATTCTGAATTGTTAATTTTTACCAAAATATAAATATGCTCTCCATTCCAGGCGTTGCCGTTCAGACTCTTCTTTACGAAAGTGTCAACTCTCTAATTTACCGGGCTGTTCGGGAAGCAGATAACCAGCCGATTATCCTCAAACTTCTCAAAGACAGTTACCCCACACCTCAAGAATTAGTGCGCTACCGCACCGAATACCGCATCACCAGAGCTCTGAAAGAGGCGGGTGTCGTGCAAGTTTATGACTTGCAAAAATACCAAAACACCCTCGTGATGTTTCTGGAGGACTTTGGCGGCGAATCCTTGAAAATATTGATGCAGCAGCGCAAGTTTAGCCTCAAGGAGTTTCTGCAAATTGCGATCGCCACCACTGAAACTTTAGGGCAAATTCACGCCGCTAATATTATTCATAAAGATATTAACCCCTCAAATATTGTTTACAACCCGGAAACGGAACAATTAAAAATTATTGACTTTGGCATTTCCACTCAGCTAAGCAGGGAAACACCGACTCTGAAAAACCCCGGCATTCTGGAAGGAACCCTTGCTTACATCTCACCAGAACAAACCGGGAGAATGAATCGTACTCTCGATTACCGGGCTGATTTTTACTCGCTTGGTGTCACATTTTACGAATTGCTGACAGGAAAACTGCCTTTTGAAACAGAAGATGCTTTAGAGTTGGTTCACTGCCACATTGCCAGACAGCCAGTTACCCCGCAGGAAATCGAGCCAAAAATTCCCCTAATTCTCTCCCAAATAGTCAGTAAACTGATGGCGAAGAATGCCGAAAACCGCTATCAAACAGCATTAGGATTGAAGCACGATCTAGAAAATTGTCTCGTTCAATTACAAGCAACGGGTAACCTTGAAAAGTTTGCCTTGGGAAAGCGGGATATTACAGACCGTTTCTCGATCCCAGAAAAGCTCTACGGCAGGGAAAATGAAGTTTCTAATCTCTTAGCAGCTTTTGAAAGAGTTGCATCAGGACGAGCCCCCCAACCCCCCTTATTAAAGGGGGCTTCATCCGATTCCCCCCTGAGTAGGGGCGGTGCCCCCGTGCCCGCCCTAGGGGGGGTATCGCATTTATCCGGCAGTGAACTGATGCTAGTCGCTGGCTGCTCTGGGATTGGGAAAACCGCAGTAGTGAACGAAGTCCATAAGCCGATCGCCAGACAACAGGGCTATTTTATTAAAGGCAAATACGACCAATTTCAGCGCAATATTCCCTTCAGTGCATTTGTACAAGCATTTCGAGATTTGATGGGGCAATTATTATCAGAATCCGATGCCAAATTACAAATATGGAAAACCAAGATTCTCAACGCAGTAGGCGAGAGTGGGCAAGTCTTAATTGAGGTGATTCCTGAATTAGAACGCATCCTTGGCGCTCAACATCCAGCAATAGAATTATCGGGTACTGCTGCCCAAAATCGCTTCAATTTGCTGATGCAGAAATTTGTGCAAGTATTTACCACCGCCGAACATCCCTTAGTGATGTTTTTGGATGATTTGCAGTGGGCCGATTCGGCATCTTTGAAGTTGCTACAACTATTAATGGAGGATAGGGGGCATCTGTTAGTTTTGGGTGCTTATCGGGATAATGAAGTATCGCCTACTCATCCGTTTATGTTGACGGTAGATGAGATTATTAAGTCTGGGGCGGTGGTGCATACTATTATGTTACAACCATTGAGTTTAGCAGATCTGAATCAGTTGGTGGCAGATACGCTGAATTGCGATTTATCTTTGGCTCAACCGTTGACAGAATTAGTTGCTCAAAAAACTCAGGGTAATCCCTTTTTCTCGACTCAATTCCTGAAGGCATTGTATGATGATGGGCTGATTACTTTTGACCCCCCTCAGTCCCCCCTTAGTAAGGGGGGAAGTAAAAGGCATTCCCCCCTTAGTAAGGGGGGAAGTAAAGGGCATTGGCAGTGCGATATTGCTCAAGCTAGACTGACTCACGCCTCGGATGTAGTGGAGTTTATGGCGGCGCAATTGCAGAAGTTGCCCCAAGAAACTCAGGATGTTCTTAAGTTGGCGGCTTGTATTGGAGCGCAGTTTGATTTAGATACATTGGCAGTTGTCAGTGAAGAATTACCAGAAAAAACGGCATCAGCACTGTGGAACTCTTTGCAGGAAGAACTGATTTTACCGATTCAGGAAAATTATAAATGTTTTATTCCAACAGAGGCTCAATTCAAGACTGATTCTATTAGCAATCCCACTTATCGGTTTCTACACGATCGCGTCCAGCAAGCGGCTTATTCATTGATTCCCAACGACCAAAAACCAGCCACTCATCTCAAAATAGGACAATTGCTGCTACAAAGTTCCTCGGAGATGGAAAGAGAGGAAAAACTGTTTGATATTGTCGAGCATTTGAATCTAGGCCAGGAGTTGATCGCCCAAGCGAAAGAGAGGGAGGCCTTAGCACAACTTAACTTAAAAGCTGGACAGAAAGCTAGAAATTCTACTGCCTACGCTGCGGCAAAAGTTTATTTGGAAATAGGGATAGAGTTACTGACAGATAACTGTTGGCAAAGTCAATATGAATTGACATTAAATCTTTATGTTGCTGCTGTCGAAGTTGCCTATTTGAATGCTGACTTTGATGGTATGGAGCAGATAGCAGCAGAGGTTTTGCAAGCAGCCCAAACAATTTTAGACAAAGTTAAAATTTACGAAATTTTAATGACAGCCCAGACAGCCCAGAGCAAGATGTTGGAGGCGATCGCAGTAGGCAGAGATGCACTGGCGCAATTGGGAGTTGAACTCCCTAGCGAAGCTGGATCAGGTCAAGATAGATCGAGCGCTACAGAGCCTTGCTAGACAACTCCAAGACAGAAGGATTGAGGAACTGCTTAACTTGCCTGTGATGACCGATCTTCAGATTCAAGCAGCCATGCCAACTATTAGGAATATTATGGTCACCGATTATTCAAGCCACGCCGAGTTTAACGCCCCTACTTAGCTCCACGATGGTGAGTTTATCACTTCAATTTGGGAATGCACCCGCCTCGACGGTGGGGTATTTGATTCACGGTGTGGTGCTGTGTTCTTTTTTGGGAGATGTCAAAACTGGCTATGGCTTTGGTAAATTGGCACTGAATTTACTCGATCGGTTTAATGCACCGGAATTTAAGTCCCAAATTCTGGCTGTATTTAGTAGCTGGATTCAGCATCACCAAGAAGGTCTCAGGGCAACGATACCAATCAGTAAAGATGGCTATATGGCTGGCATGGAAACTGGGGATTTTCTATATGCTGGCTACAACCTAACCGTTTGCTTTGAGAGCAATTTGTTTGGTGGGGTAGAAATAGATACTTGGGAAGCCGAACTGGCAGATTACAGTGCTGCGTTCGCTCAAGTGAAGCAATATTCTGCCCAGACCCTTTTGGATATGACGTGGCAGACGACGAAAAACTTGAGGGAAACTGTGAGTACACCGGATTCTCTAATCGGAACTGCCTACAATGAAACAGTGATGATTCCTAAACATCATCAGGACAATAACTTCACTATGATTGCTATTGTCTACGCATATAAACTGATGCTTGCTTACTTCTTTGGCAATTATCCGGCGGCCCTAAGCCACATTGCCCAAGTCAAGCCGTATTTGATGTCAGTATCGGGATTGATTTTTTTCCCCATTTTCCATTTCTACGCCGCCCTGACGCACTTAGCACTCTTTCCCACTCACCCAGAAATTGAGCAAGCAGAAATTCTAATCCAGGTGGAAACCCATCAAAGCACTCTGCACCAATGGGCGCAAAATGCTCCCATGAATTATCTGCATAAATGGTATTTAGTGGAGGCAGAAAAGCAGCGGATTTTCGGCAATAAAGTTGAGGCGATAGACTTGTACGATCGCGCTATCTCCCTCGCTCAAGAAAATCAATTTCTCAACGAAGAAGCCCTAGCCAATGAACTAGCAGCTAATTTCTATCTAGAATGGAGCAAAGAAAAATTGGCCGAAATCTATATGATTGATGCCTATTATTGTTATGTCCAATGGGGAGCCACTGCTAAGGTAAAGGATTTAGAAACGCGATATCCCCAGTTATTGAAGGCAATTCAAGCCGGAACTAAAAACACTAAAACTACTGCATCATTGACGACCACTGGTTCGGGTAATCGCGTAGATATCACCGCAGTCATGAAAGCTTCTCAGGCGATTTCCGGCGAAATATTGCTGGATAAGCTACTGTCTAGCTTGATGAAAATTTTGATTGAAAATGCAGGGGCGCAAAGGGGCTATCTGATTTTGTCAAGCCAGGAACAACTGTTAATTGAAGCTGAAGGGACAACTGATGGCGCGAGCGTCACCGTCTTACAGTCAATCTTAGTTGAGAATTGTCAAGAACTTTCCTCCGCAATTGTCAATTATGTGGCTCGCACTCAAGAAAGTGTGGTACTGGATGACGCTGTGAAAGAGGGACAATTTACTAACGATTCCTATATCCAAAAGCATCAGCCAAAATCAATCTTATGCGTACCGCTGATTAATCAATCTCAAATTGTCAGTATTGTTTACCTAGAAAACAATCTGACAGCCGGAGCTTTTACGCCAGAAAGAGTGGAACTATTAAAAGTATTATCTGGACAGGCGGCTATTTCGATTCAAAATTCTAAGCTTTATACAGAAGTACGCGAAAGTGAGAAGAGGCTGGCTCAACTCAATAAAGCTTACGAGCGTTTCGTCCCCAGTCAATTCCTCAAATTTTTAGATAAATCAAGCATCATTGATGTGGAATTGGGCGACCAAGTGCAGTTGGAAATGTCGGTGTTGTTTTCCGATATTCGCGACTTCACCACGCTTTCAGAAAGTATGACACCGGAGGATAATTTCAGATTTATCAATTCCTATCTCAGTCGCATGGAACCCGTCATTAATCAAAATAATGGGTTTATTGATAAATATATTGGCGATGCGATTATGGCGCTGTTTAGCGGCGATGCGAATAATGCCGTAAACGCGGGAATTGCCATGCTCAATCGTCTTCTTGAATACAATCAAAATCGCGCTAATTCTGGTTATGCACCGATTAAGATTGGAATTGGGATTAATACGGGTTCTTTGATGCTGGGAACAGTGGGCGGACCAAATCGCATGGATGGTACGGTAATTAGCGATGCAGTTAATTTAGCTTCTCGCGTGGAAAGTTTGACCAAAAATTATGGGGTGTCGCTGTTAATCACCCAGGAAACTTTCTTGCGGTTAGAAAATCCATCGAAGTACGCAATCCGCAGCCTCGACACGGTAAAAGTCAAGGGAAAATCCGAAGCGGTGACGGTTTATGAGGTGTTTGATTGCGATCGCCCAGAAATCAAAGAGGGTAAGTTAGCCACGCTGCAATTGTTTGCGGAAGCTTTGGCGATTTACTCGGAAGGAAAGTTCGCTGAGGCGGGGCGGCTGTTTGCAGAGTGTTGGCATCAGAATCAGGGCGATTGCGTTGCTAAAATTTATTGGGAACGCTGTCAGTCTACATTGGTGTCAAATGAAGACTGAAATCCTCGATCGCGATGTTGAGCTCCAAGTCTCGATCGCCCTTTTCTATCTATAGCATTTCTCAGTTGAGTGAAGTACAGATGTTCGGTAGGGACACTCAAGCGTGCCCATTGGTGACAACTTAAGACTAAAATCCTTGAGAAATCGCGTTTTTACCCTAGTCTAGATCCCCCTCGCATCCCCCTTAAGAAGGGAGTAGGGTGTGAGTAGGGGGTGACGAAAGAGCAAGTTCTTGTTCCCCCCTTCTTAAGGGGGGCTAGGGGGGATCTAGATTTAATAGTTAAACAGCAGTCTGTGACTGGGTTAGAAGTTAAGTTGTCACCAATAGACAGTGCTGTGTCCCTACAGCCGTCTGTTGTATTTCATCCGATTGAAAACTGCTATATTACCAACCCTCAAAGCGATCGCTCGTTTTCAAGTAGCCTAAAAGAGCGATCGCTTAACCGGAACAGAACGCGATTTTCCAGCATTCCCGCGCAATTTCCCAATCTTCCTGGGTGTGAATCACCAAAACCCTCACCGCCGAATCAACCGCCGCAATATCTCGATCGACCAGTGAATGTTGATTCTTCTCCCCATCCAATTGTAAACCCATAAATCCAAAAGCTTCGCAAGCAGCAGCCCGCACAACAGGCGAATTTTCCCCAACTCCCGCCGTAAAAATCAAAGCATCCAACCCTCCCAAACTCGCCAGCATCGCACCAATTCCGGCGCGCAAACGGTGAATGTAAATATCCAAAGCAAGTTGAGCTCTCTGATTACCTTGGGCGATCGCCTGAACAAGCAGCCGCATATCGCTAGACACCCCAGAAATCCCTTTCAAACCAGAATTTCGATTGAGAAGATCATCAAGTTTCTCAGCAGTAAAATCGGATTGTTTTAACAGATGAATGAGAATGCCTGGATCGATCGAACCCGATCGACTTCCCATCATCAAACCTTCCAAAGGCGTA
The DNA here is from genome assembly GCA_042408215.1 of Microcoleus sp. Taxonomy (GTDB): domain Bacteria; phylum Cyanobacteriota; class Cyanobacteriia; order Cyanobacteriales; family Microcoleaceae; genus Microcoleus. Next base: position 81,258 of record JAYFMW010000011.1, read on the forward strand.
AATCCCATCGTGGTGTCAACACTCACACCACCGCGAATAGCCGCCAGAGAACACCCGTTGCCCAAATGACAGCTAATCAACCGCAAATCTGACAAATCTCGACCCAGAATATCGGCAGCCTGACGCGCGCAATATTGATGGCTAATCCCGTGAAAACCGTAGCGGCGAATCCCATTTTCGAGCCATTCGTAGGGGCCGGGATAAACAAAAGCGGCGGGCGCTAATTGTGCGTGAAAAGCTGTATCAAAAACTGCTATTTGCGGCACATTTGGGAGGATATTCTCGATCGCCTCGATGCCTTCGAGGTTGACGGGATTGTGTACGGGGGCAAAAACAGATAAACGGGCGATCGCCTCTTTAACATCCGGCGAAATTAACGTACTTTGCCGATATTCTTGCCCGCCGTGTACGACGCGGTGGCCGACAATATCAATCTCGGTTAAATCATTAATGGTTTGAGTTTTTCCCTTCCAAAGAGTCTCCAGCATTCGAGAAATAGCATCTGTGCGAGACTCCGATGCAAATTCTTCCTCAAGCCGATCGCCTGTAGCTGTTTTGACTTGCAACTCTGCTATACCCTGCTGGTGAGTCCAGTCTATTTGAGCTGACCAGAGGGGTTGCGGAGGGCGATCGGGCAGGACATCGTTTAACTCGTAAAGACAGCTCTTTAGAGTGCTAGAACCCGCATTTAACACCAATATTTTCATCGCCAACTCAACTCAGGTAAAGGTTTAAATTCTCCAAAAACTGTTTGTAGAGCGATCGGCGATTGAGCATTCGGCGATTGAAATCGCTACTATACAAACGAAGTCCACTCAAGCGCGGACCAAGAAAACTTGAGCTACAGCCAAATATATTAAGAAAAATGTCGAAAAGTTAACTATTAATGCAATGTGTAGCTAACAGTTGCATTTTTTTGCTATATCTTCTGTTCAGATTTTCATTTAGTAAATTTTCAGGAGCCGATCGATGTTTACACCAATTTTACTTGCCGTTGTCCCCAGAACCGTAGAATGGAGCCCCACCATTGCTGTGATTATGATTGTGTGCAATATTTTAGCTATTGCTTTCGGCAAATTAACCATCCAAAATCCTAGCACAGGGCCAGCGATGCCCTCATCGAATCTGTTCGGCGGTTTTGGCGTGGGTGCAGTTTTGGGAACCACTGCCTTTGGTCATATTTTGGGAGCAGGTACGATTTTAGGATTGTCTTACATAGGCGCGATTTAGTTTCAGACTGTAGGGTGTGCCCCCGCACCTTACCCGCAATTTCAGGTGCCGGGTAAATTGCGGAGGGTTTCATCCATGTACGATCGATCGCCCAAAACCTCCAGCAGCGGGCCGCGAACATCAAACTTGACAATACTGACAGAAGCTGCTAGGGCACTAATGCGATCGCGATAACGCCCCAAATCAATCCCCAACAGACTGCACAAAATAATCCGAATAGTAGCTTTGTGCGAGACAACCAGGACATTTCCGCTCTTGTATTTTTCCCCAATTTCCGCAATAACTAAAGAAGCCCGACTCGCAATTTGCACAGAAGTTTCGCCGCCATTAGGTGCATTCCAAGCAGGTTCAGTCAGCCAGTTAATATAATCTTCAGGGTATTCTTGTTGGACTGATTCTAGTGTTTTACCTTCCCAGTTCCCGTACTTAATTTCCTTGAGTCCGTCGCGAAGCTGCATTTCAATTCCCAGAGAATCGCACAAAGGTTTTGCAGTAGCAATTGTGCGTTTCATCGGACTGAGATAAACAGCATTCCAGGGCAATTTTGCGTAAGTTGCGGCAAATTGTTCTGCCATGATAGCACCTTCTGGCGTTAATTCTGGGTCGAGGTCGCCGCAGAAACAGCCTGTTTTGCTGTAAACTGTTTCACCGTGTCGCAGGAAATAGATTTTTAAGCTCATATAAATATCTTATTTGCTTAGCGAACAGGATTTTTTTTTAACCACAGAGGGCGCAGAGGGCGCAGAGTTAGAGAAGAGAGAGAGATGAGTAATTTCTATTTATTTAAGCATTCCCACCTCTTTTGAATGTACAAATCCTAAGTCACGGTTGATTTATGCTCAAATTAATTCTATCTTATTAGCATCAGAATTATTCATCTCTCTCTGATCTTCCTCTGTGTTCTCTGCGTTCTCTGCGGTTAAATAATTCCGATCTAACCGGAATTGATCTGATTCATTCTAACAGGACTTAGGGAAAAAATGGAAGGACTAAAGTCCCCATCAATCTAGCTGAAGAAAGACTAAAGTCCTGACTACGAACCTATTACCCCGGAACACCCGATCGCACACTCTGTTCTCCTACCGCCGGAGCTTGCGTTTCCTGGGTCATTTCCAGACTAAACTTCGCCCCCATGCGGCCACTTCCAGTCGCGGATTGCCGGCATATCATCGCCGTGTTTGTTGATATACTGCCGGTGCTCGATCAACTTGTCACGGATAGCTTGTTTCCCATAAGCCGCAGCATAACCGAGTTTCGGCACGCGATCGATCGCATCTCCAACCAAGTGGAAGCGATCGAGATCGTTAATCACCACCATATCAAACGGCGTGGTAGTCGTTCCCTCTTCCTTGTAACCGCGAACGTGAATATTCGAGTGATTTGTCCGGCGATAAGTCAACCGGTGAATCAGCCAAGGATAGCCGTGAAAAGCAAAGATTACTGGCTTATCTGTCGTGAACAAAGCATCAAAATCCTTGTCAGACAAACCGTGGGGATGTTCGCTAGCAGGTTGCAGCGTCATCAAATCCACCACATTCACCACCCGCACTTTCAAATCGGGGAAATATTGGCGCAAAAGGTCAACAGCCGCCAAAGTTTCCAGAGTCGGAACATCTCCCGCACAAGCCATCACTAAATCGGGTTCGTAACCTTTGTCATTGCTAGCCCACTCCCAAATACCGATGCCCGCTGTGCAGTGTTTAATCGCAGCATCCATGTCCAGATATTGCAATGCCGGCTGCTTCCCAGCAATAATCACATTCACATAGTGGCGACTGCGGAGACAGTGGTCAGTTACTGACAGCAAAGTGTTCGCATCGGGCGGCAAATAAATCCGCACGACTTCCGCTTTCTTGTTAATTACGTGGTCGATAAAACCTGGATCTTGGTGAGAAAAACCGTTGTGGTCTTGCCGCCAAACGTGAGAAGTTAACAGGTAGTTGAGAGATGCGATCGGTCTCCGCCAAGGAATATGACGAGTAATTTTCAACCACTTGGCGTGTTGGTTAAACATCGAGTCGATGATGTGGATAAACGCCTCGTAGCAGGAGAAAAAGCCGTGGCGTCCCGTCAGCAAATAGCCTTCCAGCCATCCCTGACACATATGTTCGCTGAGGATTTCCATCACGCGGCCATCGGGAGAGATGCGATCGTCCTCGGGGATAATCTCGCCCGTCCACACCCGGTCTGTCACCTCAAACACCGGATCGAGGCGGTTTGATGCGGTTTCGTCAGGCCCGACAATGCGGAAATTGGCGTTTTCCTGATTGAGTTTCATCACATCCCGCAAAAAGCGACCAGTGACGCGGGTGGCTTCGGCCATCACAGTCCCTGGTTTTGGCACGTCTACGGCGTAATCCTCAAAATTTGGCATTTTCAAGTCTTTTAGCAAGATGCCGCCGTTAGCGTGCGGATTTGCCCCCATGCGTCGATCGCCCTTGGGCGCGAGTTCTGCTAATTCGGGAATTAACTTACCGTTTTCGTCAAAGAGTTCTTCCGGCTTATAACTCTTCATCCAATCTTCGAGGAGTTTGACGTGCTCCGGCTTACCAACCATTTCCGAAAACGGGACTTGGTGCGATCGCCAAGAACCCTCAGTTTTCTTCCCATCAACCTCCTTGGGCCCCGTCCAACCCTTGGGACTCTTGAGCACAATCATCGGCCACTGAGGGCGCTGGGAATAGCCATTAGTCCGGGCTTCCTCCTGAATCGCCTTAATTTCGCCAATGACCGTATCCATCGTTGCAGCCATCAACTGGTGCATCGTTTCCGGGTCTGAACCTTCCACCCAATAAGGTTTGTAGCCGTAACCGACCATCAAACTTTCCAATTCCTCGCGCGGAATGCGGGCCAACAGGGTAGGATTGGCAATTTTGTAGCCATTCAGGTGCAAAATCGGCAATACAGCCCCGTCGCGAACCGGGTTAAGAAACTTGTTAGAATGCCAGCTAGTAGCCAGCGGGCCAGTTTCTGCTTCCCCGTCACCGACGACTGCTGCAACGATTAAATCGGGGTTATCGAAAGCCGCCCCGAAAGCATGGACGAGAGCGTAGCCAAGTTCCCCGCCTTCATGAATCGATCCCGGAGTTTCCGGGGCGACGTGGCTGGGGATACCGCCGGGAAAGGAAAACTGTTTGAACAGCCGTTTCATTCCCTCGGAATCTTGGGAAATATTCGGGTAATATTCGGTGTAAGTTCCTTCCAAGTAAGTGTTGGCCACCAAGCCCGGCCCGCCGTGTCCGGGGCCTGCGATGTAGATAGCGTTTAAGTCTTGGGATTTGATGAGGCGGTTGAGGTGAACGTAGATGAAGTTGAGGCCTGGAGTGGTGCCCCAATGTCCCAGGAGTCTGGGTTTGACGTGTTCGATGCTGAGGGGTTCTTGGAGTAGCGGATTGTCGAAAAGATAGATTTGTCCGACGGAAAGGTAGTTAGTCGCCCGCCAGTAAGCGTTCATTTTGCCGAGTTCCGAGTCGGAAAGCGGTTTTAATTGCGGGATTTCGGTCGTTTCTAGCATCATCAGCGATTCAATCCTGAGTTTTGGTTATTTATTGACTGGACGCATGGGGGCCGAGAAACCGGGTTTTTTACGAAAACACTTTGTTGCAGCCCGCAGATTCGGCAAAAAACCCGGTTTCTGAGAGTCGGTGCGTCCAGGACTGGAAATGCGATCGTTATTGTAACTGACGCGGGATATTACTTTGTTACTTGTGATACTGTTTATTTTTACTCCATGTTTGGCAAGTAAACAATTGCATTTTATACCATTTTTATCTAAATCAAAGTTTAAATTCACATTAATTTTTTTCGGTAGTTCTTGAGCGTAAACTCATAAAATCTGAATGCTGTGATGGGGGTGAAAGCCAGCGGTAATCAAGCAAATTATAGATCTATACAGATTTCAAAATGAGATTTGTGTAAATTTAAATTAAGAAAATTAAATCTAGAAGGGAACTTCTCTGATTACCGATCAAAAATCTCAAAACTTTTCCTGGTTTCGGGCGATCGGGCGCTGATGAATGCTGGGGCGGAGCGCTTTTTGGGGAGGAGAGCGGGCGATCGCACTTTCATGGGGGTAGGAAAAATGCCGCACTCATCTGCTAGTAATTTCGCTATCCAAATTTTTGGTTGTGGATCTATAATGAATCCCCAGCAATAACTAGGTGTACTCGACAGATAAAGGGATAAACTTTTGTGGGATAGAAGCAAGCCGATCGCACAAGCGCTTCCATCCCGACTCATTGCGAAGCACGATACAGCCAGAAGAACCCGGTACATTAGCATCAAAATGCAAACCGAGCTCCCCGCGAACGCGATCGCCTGAGCCTACAGGGTCAGGTGTAATGTGATAAAACAGCCCCTCAACTCCCCTAGTCTCTAGCCAATAAGGCTCATTTGAGACTTGGTACTCACCGGCCGGAATCGGGCCCCGCCCCCGCGCCCACACATCCTCTGGCTGCTGCCAATTAGTACAGCCAGAGGTAGCCAAATAGTTGATCGCGGTGCCATCGGGATAACTTAGCAGAAGATTCCCATAAAGCAACTCAGTAGAGAAATTGAGATTCATCGTAAAAAATAGTTTGTGCATTTTAATTCCCTCCGCGTGGAGTTGGTACGAGTAGAAATCCTAATCCTGTTGTCATCCCTCCAATTATTGTCGCCAATTGACCAGGGACATCCTTGCCTTGGGCTAACAAAATAAGAACACTTATAGTAAGCAACATAATTGCTACACAAAGACTGACTACCGCAAATCTGTAGCTATATTTATCCATCACAAATTTGGATCAGAGGGAATATTTTCCTTGAAAAATTCTTCTGGGTCTTTGAAAGTTTTGTTACGTTTTAATACATTCTTTACGTTTCTCATTTCGCGTTTTAATATTCCTATCTGAATCAGATTATTGTCTATATTTCGTTGAATTTTTCTGGCAAATTCTATTTGAGTCTCTTTCATATCTAGTTGTATTTTCGCTATAGTCAGTTGCGAGCGAATGGTCGCAACTGCAAAAGCACCGGAGACTCCTAGCACTAATAAACTACCGATTGTGAGAATGGCTTCAAATAAAGATTTAGATAGGTTAATCATTTAGATAGTTTTCCCTACATTCTACGTTTTGATTGCTACTTTAAAGTTTGACAGCAGTGGGTGTTGTTCTAGCAAAAAGAGGTTAATCCGCCTTGTTGGAATCGGCGGGCGATAATACTTGAGTTATCGCCAGAACCGATTCCTATGATTCATCACTCGTTTTTCTTGTTTGCCAATTTGGCTTTGTTTTCAAACGAACTGTCAAGAATCACTCTTGTCCCTGCTGGAGTTTTGAAATAACTAGGCTTTTTGGTCGTTCCTGTAAATGCTGAATTAATCCAAAGAGCAATTGCAAGTAAGCTCATGCAAGAAGGTACTCGAATAGTAACTTCATTGATGACTTTATCTCCACCTTTACCTTTGCGGGAATAACCGCCTCCTGTTGGTATCTTAATTGCTCTCCCAATAATCTTGGATGTACCACTGCTCATGCTACCCCCCCCACCACTGCTAATCGTGACAGGGCTTTTCGCCGTACTAGCGGTTTTGGTTTTCTTTTTCGCAACAAACAGTTGGTCACTATCTACGATACTCTTAGCGACTGGTGAAATCCCAAAATGTGCGATCAAGTCTTCTCGTACTTTGAATTGTGTGTAAGAAGTAGGGTCAACTGTCGCGGATACTGTAATTGACTGAATTCCTTTCTTTCCCTTAGCCTCTTTAATTTCGTCTTCAGCTATTGGGAGTAGGTCTGCTGTTGGCATACTTATTTACCTCCTTAATGATTTAAATTTGTTTCTAAAAGGGCAGCAATCAATGTAGCTACCCTTTTAAAAACATTAATATACTTCCACAGCTTCCGTAGCAATACCCGTAGTATTTGTATTAACCAGAACTGGCAACGATAAGTTTACAATTTTTGTTCCGCTCATATCGTCGGTAGTATTGGAAGTAATAATTCTGCGGACAGTTACTCCCGGTGCGGCAGAGTTGATAGCGATGAGTTGCGCGTTAGTTACGAATTCAATGAGCTGAAGTAGTTGTCCTTCTAACGTTGTCGCAGTTAATGTTGCTGGTGCAGCCATGATGATCTACCTATTTGCTTTGGTTGACATTTTTACTATATCCGACAAAAGATAAAATTCCCACACTTCAAAATGGCTTGTCTCTGTCCAAACCCATTAGGTTTGCACAAATTTACCTACCAATCTTAAACAAATATCATCCTAACAGAACAGGTAGAAAAATTACTTGCAATTATATACTTACTTTCAATACCACATTGTCCTTAACGATTGGTATTGATTTTTGCAGTGAGCCCAGATATAATTCAGCCCCTACAAATTTACAATCCCCTACAGGTCTTTTTTCGTTTTGACTAACCTGACTGAAATTGATTTTTTCACTAAAATTAAAGCCATCCCCATCAGGTACTTGATCGAAAATGCCTAGCATAGCTGTAAACAACGCAATTCCACCTTTTTGTGTTTTCACATAGGCGTATCCTTCAACACCTTGCAACCGCGCTACCATACCCGAATAGCTAAGGACCGATCGCCCTTTTTGCCATATGTACTCCGAATCTCCAAAAATAGTTTTTATTTTAGTAGCCCAACGATTTATATCGGCCTCTTTAAGTAATTTAATATTTTCACTGGCCTTTGCTATTTTAGTATTGTCGGTGAAACCTACACACCGAATTTGTTTCACCCCTTTTGTGTTATCACCTTTAAAAAATAGCTTGATACAGGGGTAGCCGCGTAGTAATGGCTTGCTACCCTTATTAGAAACTGAATCAAGCACTGCTTTTTCTCTTGTGATAGCCATGATGCCGGATCTCAAATCACTACACGTACCCGACAATAGATAGCTGTTTTTAGGTTGGTCTTTTTCTGGCCAATACTCAATCGTCATAGCACCACTTGTACTGGTAGTTGGTGTTATGTTTACGTATTTTGGTTGATTCCAGAGACCCGCTTTGAAATTCGTATCTTTATCTCGTTTTCCATTCGGAAAACCCATTTTGAATTCATCCCACCATTGCTCAAAGTCTATCCCATTGGTGCGTATGAGTTCACGCTGGACAAAAAGCAGTGAGGGTTCTTCTGGGGTGAGCGCTAAATCCGTGGCTTTAATGGTAGTTTCTTTAGAGGACATAATAGTATTGTTCTCGATTAAGTATAGTGTAAAATATTCTGATATAGTTTTAGTATGCGTGCAAAAAGCCGTCTTACAAGCGGTTGTGCGAAAATCAAAACTGAAGTTAGATTCAGGTTAATCCAGTAAGCTCAGTATTGGCGACATTAATCTGACTGACGGACTAAAAGCAGCACCTTATATAACACAATGGTACCGACTGCGACATCATGGCCATAATCACACCTGGTACTGCGGCAACCATAAATGCCACTACGATAGAAGGTCAATTATTCCAATTGGTACATTTAATCAACAGTGCCGAAGCAATCCCTGGGGGCGATTCTAATAAATTCTCATTAACAAAAGGGGAAGATGGGAC
>JAYFMW010000012.1:0-92247 GCA_042408215.1 Microcoleus sp.
GGTGAGTTGAGCTCTGCGCCCCCCCCGATCGAACAACGGTACGTCCAACTGTCTCTCTAAGTTTTGCACCTGCAAGCTAACTGCTGGCTGGGATACATAGAGGCTGTCAGCGGCGCGTTTGAAGCTGCCTTCAGAAGCGATCGCCTTGAGAATGCGTAACTGGTCTAAAGTGAAAGGAAGGTCAGACATATATCTAATTGTCAGTTGTCATTTGGTAGTTGTCCGTTGTCCGTTGTCAGGAAAGCAGTGGGCAGCGGGCAATTGTCAAGAAAGCAGTGGGCAGCGGGCAGTTGTCAAGAAAGCAGTGGTCATTTGTCTGTAGCTGCGAATTGGCCGAGCGCTAATGACTAATGACTAATGACTGATGACTAATGACTAATGACTGATGACTGATAACCGCTGAATGCTCCCATAGATACTTTGTGACACAATTTGGCCACGAATCAATAACTTTTCTTAATATTTACAATGACGATCGACTTGGCGCTCAACTCCCACTTAATTATTCTGGGACTTTTACTCGGTTTTGCGATCCGCCCACAGCGGTTTGGCTGCCCTCCGGCCAAAAGGTGAAAAGCTAATCGGGGCGAGACTTTACCGCGTTTTATTTGCCCTTGTCAGTTTGCCGCTAGCAGTCATTCTGATTGTCTACTTTTTCAACCACCGCTACGACGGCGTACAGCTTTGGCAGCTACAAGGCGTACCCGCAGTCAAACCCGTAGTTTGGATACTGTCGGCAATTTCCTTCCTGTTTCTGTACCCAGCAACTTTCAACCTCCTAGAAATTGCCGCAGTCCAAAAGCCCCAAGTTCACCTCTACGAAACTGGCATCATTCGCATCACCCGCCACCCGCAAATGGTGGGACAGGTGATTTGGTGCATAGCCCACACCCTGTGGATTGGTACTAGCTTTACCCTTGTCACTTCCATTGGTTTGGTAGTCCACCACCTGTTCGGAGTGTGGCACGGCGACAGGCGACTTCAGGCTCGTTTTGGAGAATCCTTTGAAACCATCAAATCTCGCACATCAATTTTGCCATTTCTGGCCATCCTCCAAAAGCGTCAAACCCTTGATTTGCTAGAGTTTCTGCGGCCTTCTTATCTGGGAGTAGCAATTTTTACCGGATTGCTGTGGAAAATTCATCCATTTTTGATGCGTGCTACGGGGAGCATAGACTGGTAGCATGATCCCTAGGATAGAAAAAAATTATTAATTTTTGAGGGATCATGGTGTTGTCCGTTAGCGAACGCACTTTTGCACAAGAGGTGTTTCAAGCATCTACCCCCGTTTTAGTTCATTTTTGGGCGCCTTGGTGCGGTTTGTGCCGCGCGATCGACCCGACACTAATCACATTTCAATCAGATTGGGCTGGTAAAGTCAAGCTGGTAGGTGTTAATGCTGACCAAAATTTTAAGTTGGCCCACACTTACCGCCTGACAAGTCTGCCAACACTGATTTTGTTTGAGGGGGACAAAGCTCGATTGAGATTTGAACAATATCAAGGGCGTGAGGAACTGCGGCGGACTCTAGACTCCTGGATGCTCGCCTCTGCGGTGTCGGCTCAAACTCAACGGCTGCAACCCCAGGAAATTTGCAACAGATAACGGATGGTAGTGGGTGAGTTTTGAGTTTTGAATTTTGAAAACTGGGGAATTCCCCAGTTTTCTGCCTTGTATCGGGAAACAAAATAGATTTCGATCGCCCTATGTATAGCAACATTCTCGGCGGTTAAGACGTTTTCAATTGCTGAAACCATTGATTTTATTGCTTCTTCCTTCTTCCTTCTGGCTTGTTCCTTCTTGCTGCTGCGATCGGTCGAACTCCCTCCCATCAAACCCGAAAATATTCAGCAGTTCTCAAGTATTATAAAACTTTATTAAGTTTGTAAGCAGTAGTAAGCAAGGGTAGTATCATATAGTCAGAAGGCTCAACTGAGATAATTATTGCGATTGTTAAAAAATGGAGAGTCTGAATGCAACTAGCAGAAAGACATATCATTAAATCCACCGAAAATCGTTTTGTTGAAATTGACGGATTAGCCTTTAAATCCAAAAATCTATACAACGTCGCTAACTACGTTATTCGTCAGAGTTTTGTCTATGGATGGGGTTATATTAATTACAACGAAATGAACCGTTTGATGAAGTCTCATCAAGCATACAAGGACTTACCAGCCAAGGTAAGTCAACAAATCTTGATGATATTGGACAAGAATTGGCAAGCTTTTTTTGAAGCCGTTAAAGCTTACAATATTGAGCCAACAAAATTTACTGGTAGCCCAAAGTTGCCCAAGTACAAAGATCAAGTTAAGGGTCGGAATATTCTCGTCTATACGATTCAGGCGATTAGTAGCAAGCAACTCAAAAAAGGAATGCTCAAGCTTTCCGGGACTAATATCTTGATTAAGACCCTGGTAAAACCAGAGCAAATTTGTCAAGTTAGACTGGTTCCAAAATGTGATTCTTATGTAATCGAGGTAATTTATAATGAGCCGGAGTCCACCATTGATGAAAATCAGAAAGAATTAGTAGCTAGTATTGATTTAGGATTGAATAATTTAGTGGCGCTAACTTCAAATCAGCCGGGCTTTGTCCCTTTACTGATTAACGGGCGACCATTAAAATCAATTAATCAGTTTTACAACAAGCGTAAAGCACATCTACAATCTCAATTGAAAGAGAGTCGCAAAACATCGCGTAGGATTCAGCGTTTGACTCGTTGTAGAAACCAAAAAATCGAGAATTACTTACACCAGGCCAGTCGTTCCATCATCAATATTTTAAGAGAACGAAAGCTCGGGACGCTAGTGATTGGAAAAAACCGACAATGGAAAAACGAGATTAACTTAGGGAAGCAGACAAATCAGAACTTCGTAACTATTCCTCATGCTCGATTTATTGAGATGTTGAAATACAAAGCTGAATTGGTGGGAATAAGAGTGATGGTGCAGGAAGAATCATATACTTCTCAATCCAGTTTCCTAAATTTAGATCCAATTCCTGTATACGGGAGTATTGGTGCCCTGGATGTCACATTCAGTGGCCAACGAATTAAGAGAGGATTGTACAAAACATCCTGCGGTCAATTAATTAATGCCGACGTTAATGGGTCTTACAATATTATGCGAAAAGCAATCCCAAATGCCTTGTGCAATGGGATAGAGAGCTGCGTAGTTCAGCCGAGGCGGGTCAATCCGCTCGAAGTGAAAGCGAAAGGGGAGGGATTCAACGCCTCCCATGGCACTGTAATAGATGACTATACTTTTACCAGCTATTTATGCCCAGTCGTGCAAGGGTGTGTCACAATTGTTCACAGTTTTGTCAATCTAGTAGAAACTTTAAACTTCATCAGTCATGGAACTGCTTTATCAATACGCTTGGCTGATTCCAGTCCTGCCACTGGCAGGCGCAATGCTAGTCGGTCTTGGCTTAATTACATTTAATCAAGCCACCAACAAGATCCGGGAAGGATGTTCGATCGTCATCGTCTCCCTGCTGGGAGGGTCAATGGTACTCTCCTTCGCATTGCTTTGGAGTCAACTTCAAGGTCACGCACCCTACACCAAAATTATTGAGTGGGCTTCTGCTGGCGACTTCTCCCTGAGCATGGGCTACATCATCGACCCCCTGACATCGGTCATGTTGGCGATCGTCACTACGGTCGCCTTTTTGGTGATGATTTACACCGACGGCTACATGGCCCACGATGACGGGTACGTGCGCTTTTACGCCTATCTGAGCATCTTCAGCTCGTCGATGTTAGGTCTAGTAGTCAGCCCAAACATAATTCAGATTTATATTTTTTGGGAACTCGTGGGGATGTGTTCCTACCTGCTAATCGGCTTTTGGTACGATCGCAAACCCGCTGCTGACGCCTGCCAAAAAGCCTTCGTCACCAACCGCGTCGGCGACTTCGGCCTCCTGCTGGGCATCCTCGGCATTTACTGGGCCACCGGCAGCTTTGAATTTGACGTGATGGGCGATCGCCTGCACCATGCAGTCGAATCCGGCGCCATCAGCGCCACTCTAGCGACAATCTTCGGCGTTCTCATATTTTTGGGCCCCGCAGCCAAATCGTCTCAATTCCCCCTCCACGTCTGGCTACCAGACGCAATGGAAGGCCCGACACCGATTTCGGCTCTAATCCACGCCGCGACAATGGTAGCCGCCGGCGTATTTCTGATTGCTCGGATGTACCCGGTGTTTGAAGGGTTGCCGGCAGTCATGAATTTGATCGCCTGTACAGGCTGTTTTACGGCATTTATGGGGGCTTCGATCGCCATTACCCAAAATGACATCAAAAAAGGCCTAGCCTACTCCACCATCTCCCAACTGGGCTATATGGTAATGGCAATGGGTGTCGGTGCCTACAGTGCCGGACTTTTCCACTTGATGACACACGCTTACTTCAAAGCGATGCTGTTCCTCTGTTCTGGTTCAGTCATTCACGGTATGGAAGCAGTTGTCGGCCACAACCCTGCGATCGCTCAAGACATGAGAGTCATGGGCGGCTTGCGGAAATATATGCCGATTACCGCAACTTGCTTTTTGATCGGAAATTTAGCAATCTGCGGTATTCCGCCCTTTGCTGGTTTTTGGTCAAAAGACGAAATTCTCGCCCAAGCTTTCGCAGCAAATCCCGCTCTGTGGGCTGTGAGCTGGGTGACGGCTGGGATGACCGCGTTTTATATGTTTCGGATGTATTTCAGCACCTTTGAGGGCGAATTCCGGGGGAATGACAACGCCATCAAACAGCAACTTCTGCAACCAGGTTTGGTATTCGGCCCTGGGGCGATGAATGTTAAGGAATTAGCCGCCACTGGCGAAAGTCACGACGAACATGACCATTTCCCTCACGAATCTCCTCTGACAATGGCTTTACCGTTAGTGGTTTTGGCAATACCTTCTGTGTTAATTGGTTTTGTCGGTACGCCCTTTGCCAATTATTTCGAGCAGTTTGTTCATGCGCCTGGGGAGTCTCTGGAAGAAGTATTGGAACACGCCGCCGAGTTCGATTTGACGGAATTTCTAATCATGGGTGGCAGCTCTGTAGGTATTGCTTTGCTGGGCATTACTTTGGCTTCTCTGATGTATTTGAGCCGGAAAATTGATGCTGGGGCGATCGCTCAAAAAATCAAACCACTGTACGAATTCTCCCTCAACAAGTGGTATCTCGACGACATCAACGAATTTCTCTTCGTCAAAGGCAGTCGCCGTTTAGCGCGACAAGTCATGGAAGTCGATTTACGAGTCGTCGATGGTGTGGTTAATTTAACCGGTTTTCTCGCCCTGGTAACAGGCGAAGGACTGAAATACATTGAGAGCGGTCGCGCTCAATTTTATGCCCTGATTGTGTTTGTCGCAGTTCTGGGTTTTGCGATCGTTTCTGGAGTCAGTTAAATCTGTAGGGAAACGGCAATGCTGTCTCCTCCCTTGTAAGTTTCTGTAGGGTGCGTCGCGATCGACTAATTCAACGCACAGCGACAATCTCATGGCGACGCACCTCACAATCACTAGATCCCCCCTAACCCCCCTTAATAAGGGGGGAAAAAGAGTATTCTCTCAAAGTCCCCCTGATGGAATAAGAGTTTTCTCTCAAAGTCCCCCTTCTTAAGGGGGATTTAGGGGGATCTGAACTCAGCGATCGACAAGAGATACAAAGGTTTTTAGAGTTAAGTTGACACGATTAAAAGTATTGTCATGTCCCACCATAAAATATTTTAAGAACAGACATTAGCTTAATAACTCAGAATTGACAATTAGCCAAGAGAAATAAATTTTTGATTCAACTCGAATTATGCGATCGCATCATTCGTAGCAATTATTGCAAAAATTACGTTTAGTATAAAGAAAGTATAAAATTTAGAGCATAATTGCCATAATATGTTTAAACCTAATAACTGATGGCTAATTTTAAAACGCAATGGATACAGCTAACTTTCCCTGGTTAACCACAACAATCCTGTTTCCCATTGCTGCGTCTTTGCTGATCCCTTTGATTCCCGATAAGGATGGCAAGACGGTGCGGTGGTATGCTTTGATTGTCGGTTTGATTGATTTTGCTCTGCTTGTTTATGCTTTTTACACTCAGTACGACTTCAGCAATCCGGGACTGCAACTGGTAGAAAGTTATACTTGGGTGCAGCAACTGGATTTGAATTGGTCTGTGGGTGCTGACGGTTTGTCGATGCCACTGATTTTGCTGACGGGTTTTATCACTACCCTAGCTACTTTAGCGGCTTGGCCGGTTACTTTTAAACCGAAGCTATTTTACTTTTTGATGTTGATAATGTACGGCGGCCAAATAGCTGTTTTTGCCGTGCAGGATATGTTGCTGTTTTTCCTGGTTTGGGAATTGGAATTAGTGCCGATTTACCTAATTTTGTCCATCTGGGGTGGCAAAAAACGGCTCTACGCAGCAACTAAGTTTATCCTTTACACGGCGGGCGGTTCGCTGTTTATTTTGGTTGGTGCGCTGACGATGGCGTTTTATGGCGATACGGTGACTTTTGATATGCGGGCGATCGCACTTAAAGACTTCGCCCCCAATATAGAATTGCTACTGTACGCAGGTTTCTTGATAGCTTACGGCGTCAAACTGCCGATTTTTCCCCTGCACACTTGGCTCCCTGACGCTCACGGCGAAGCCACCGCACCCGCCCATATGTTGCTAGCAGGAATTCTGCTAAAAATGGGCGGCTACGCTTTGCTCAGAATGAATGCGGGAATGCTCCCTGATGCTCACGCTACCTTCGCACCGCTGTTAGTAATTTTGGGTGTAGTAAATATTGTTTACGCCGCCTTAACTTCTTTTGCTCAGCGCAATTTGAAGCGGAAAATTGCCTATTCTTCGATTTCGCACATGGGCTTTGTGCTGATTGGGATAGCTTCGTTTACCGATTTGGGTGTTAGCGGTGCAATGCTGCAAATGGTTTCCCACGGTTTAATTGGGGCGAGTTTGTTCTTTATGGTGGGTTGTACTTACGATCGCACTCACACGCTCATGCTGGACGAAATGGGCGGTGTTGGGCAGAAAATGCGTAAGGTTTTCGCCATGTGGACTGCTTGTTCTATGGCTTCTTTGGCTTTGCCGGGAATGAGCGGTTTTGTAGCAGAATTGATGGTGTTTGTGGGTTTTGCAACCAGCGATGCTTACAATCCGGTGTTTAAGGTTTGCGTGATATGTCTCGCTGCTTTCGGGGTGATTTTGACTCCGATTTATCTGCTTTCTATGCTGCGTGAAATCTTCTACGGGCCTGAGAATAAGGAATTGGTGGAACACGAGGAATTGGTGGATGCGGAACCGCGAGAAGTGTTTATTATTGCTGCGCTGTTGATACCGATTATTGGCATTGGTTTGTATCCGAAAATGCTGACTCAGGTTTATGATGCGACTACTGTTCAGTTGACTGCAAGATTGCGGGATTCTGTCCCTTCTCTGGCGAAAGTTGGAGATGCGAAAACTGTGTCTTTGAGGGCACCTGCGATCGAGCTGAGTAGGTTGTAATTTGAACTGGATTTAGGAAGAAAACCCCCAAACCAATTTTAAAAATAGGGTTTGGGGGTTTTCTATATACTGATGAAAGCAAATTAGTTAGATTGGGAGTTTTTCACCGCAGATGTCAACAGATAAACACAGATGAACGCTGATGTCATTTCTAGCAGTGTTGCTCTGCTTACTGTTAAAATATTAAGTAAGTCAACGGCTCAACTCTGCCTTAATCCTTCCCTCGCAATACCCAATATTTCAAAATTGCGGGTCCCTCGCAAGTTTTGAAGCGATGCGCTAAAATCCTAAGCAGATAGCTATTAGAGATGGCTCATGAAGATTAAGGCGATTATCTGGCAAGAAGATGGCCTATGGTGTGGCTCAGTTCCAGCACTTCCAGGTTGTCACACATGGGGAGAGAGTTACGAACAATTATTAGAGATGCTTGAAGATGCTGTTCAGGGTTGGCTGGAAGTCGCCAGCCAACAAAATGAACTTGCGCCCGATCAACAGTTAATTGAGTTATCTCTATGAAATCTGTTTCTGGCAAAGCACTTTGCAAAATCATTGAGCGACATGGTTGAGAGCTAAAAAGAATCACTGGTAGCCATCATATCTACACAAAAGAGGAGGTGGCAGTTATTCTCTCTATTCCTGTGCATGGAAATCGAGACTTACCTACTGGAACCTTAAGAAGTCTTCTCAAAGATGCTGGGATTACGGAGGAAGATCTGCAATAGCAGCCTTTCAATTCGGTGAAATCGCTCTCTTAGTTTTGAGTCTTAATTGTTCTTTTTTATGAGACAGATATGCTATACTTAAAACAGTTGCGTTTTGCTTAAAAATCAAGCTGTTTGAATTTAACTTTATGAGAACGTTCACTGCGGTTGTTGAAAAAGACTATGAAACTGCTTTGTATGTAGGTTATGTTCCCGGTTTCCCTGGAGCGCATTCTCAAGGAGAAACTTTAGACGAGCTACAAGCGAACCTGCGTGAAGTGATCGAGATGCTGTTGGAAGATGAAAATCTAGCCTTCAATGCAGACTTTGTTGGTACTCAGCAAATTGTAGTTGCGTAGGTGATGAGCAATATTCCTGTTTTGAAGCCCCAAGAGATTGTTCGCATCTTAGAAAATCTTGGGTTTGTGGAGGTTCGTCAGAAGGGATCGCACAAGCAGTTTCGTCATGAAGATGGTCGAGGAACGACTGTTCCATTTCATAAAGGTCGCGATATTTCTCCCAGATTGCTACGGCAGATTGCAGGTGACATTGAATTGACCGTTGAAGAGTTTTTACAGTCGTGGTGATGTCTAACAAGCCCTTTGTACGCCGACTGTATCGAGGTCATAGAAGGTGGAGTTTAGAATTTTCAGGAACTTATCATGCTTCGATCGCCATACCCAATACTTCAAAATTACCATGAGGTCGATCGATCTTCAATGAGCGTGCACTCGCAGTTCGCAAGTTTTGATTCCATCGGGATCTTATCGGCAAAAAACCTAGGAATAAAACCCCCAAATCCAGTTGTAAAATGGGTTTGGGGGAATTCGTTGAGGCTGGGAAGCATTCTCATCCGGCTGCTCTCGTTTCGCGATATTTGCAAATGATGAAGCCGTGGATTCTGATCTGCGGGAATCAGCGACAATCTCTTGATCTCGGTGGGATTTAATGATGAAATATAAGCCAGGAGAATAGTTCGATTTGAGCATTTGTTTTGGGCGTTTTTTCAGGGAACGACATCCCGAAAAATTCTTGCTATTATCGACCAATAAGAACGTTGAGGCTGTATAGATGACTGGCAAAGCTCAGACTGGGACTAGACAATTATTGCATAGATTGTGGTTAACCTTAACCCAATGGCGATCGCTCAGTATCCTTTTCATTTTGACACTAGGAGTTAGCCTAATTGTAAATGCCTGTAACCAGGCACCACAGCAACTAGCTCCCCTGCGCGTCGGAATCGCCACTTGGGCAGGATTTGATATTGTGCTCTATGCTCAGGAAGCCGGATTATTCAAACAGCGCGGATTGGACGTGCAACTCATTCGGTTTGAAAATCAACAAGATGCAACTCGCGCCATGCTGCGCGGTACTCTAGACGCTAATTTCGCCTCTTTGTGGGATGTGATGCAGTCTGATTCGGAGAGTGACAAGCCTGCGGTGGTGATGGTAACAAATATTTCTCGCGGGGCTGACGGCATTGTTGCTCAACCGGCAATTAAGTCAGTGGAAGAATTGCGCGGTAAAAGAGTCGGAGCTAAACTGGGAACAGTGAATCATCTGATTTTATTGGAAGCCCTCAAGTTGCACCAGATTAAACCCGCAGAGGTCAAGGTTGAGGATATTTCCAACGAAATGGCGGTTGATTTGATGCAGAATAAACGTTTAGATGCAGCCGTGATCTGGCAACCACTTCTAGGAGAAACTGCTCAATCTATCAAGGGGAATATCATTTACACCACTCAGGAAGTTGATACTTTGGTCATTGATACATTGGCTTCTAGAACAACTATTATTCGCACCAAGAAAGCTGAATTAAAGCAATTTATTATGGCTTGGTTTGATCTTATGAGTGCTGTGGAAACAAAGCCGAAGGTCGTGTTTCAAAAGGTTGCTCAAAAGCTGGGACAGAATGGTGAGGCTTTTGCTCAAGATTATGCCGGTCTCAAAAAGGGTGACATCGCTATGCAGCAACAGATGTTTAAATCTGGTCGCTTACCAGAGGCGATCGCTCAAATGGCTGAACTATTAAAATCTGACCCCCGTGCTGGACGGATGCCACGTCAGGATGTGGAGATTAATACTGAGCTCGTAACTACAGCGATCGAGGAGTGGAAATTATGAGCAAATGGCTGCCTCCCCAGATGTTATCGAAGAGATTGTCGCAACGTTTGCTGGTTAGTGTTGGGTTGTCTATTACTACAGTTGGACTGGCAACCCTCGGACTCAACTATCGGCTGATGCAGTCTGACTTAGAAACGCAAGTTTATAACCGGGCTCAATCAATTACACAATCGCTAGAGTTTTCCACAGAAGGCTTACTAGAGTTGGAGAATAAAAGCATTTTGCGACGAGTTGTACAAAATTTTGCCACGATGCCTGGTGTGGTGGAAATTGCGATTCTCGATCCATCGGTCATAGCGATCGCCCGCAGCCCTCAGAATGCGACTCATCAGCCATACACTTCCATCTATCCACAACTCGCAGAACCAATTGATGAAGCGGCGACGGCCGGCGTTGAAGTCAGCCACAATATCGTACTAAATGGCAAGCCTGCGATCGCCCAAATTCTGCCTTTTAGGAGTACCTTGTTTGGCACATCTCAACGACGGGGAGTGGCGATCGCGTTGATCGATCTCAGCCAAATGCAGCAAGCCGCTGACAAAACCTTCATTACCTCAACTTGGTTATTGCTAGTTGGCATCATCACCATTTTGTTAATGATGGGGATACTCCTTCAGCAGAATGTATTGCAACCCTTACAGGACTTGAATGAAGCAGTTTCTCAAAGCAAAAAGACCGGCATCTTTCCTATGCCCAAGACGATTCCAGCTAACGAGATTCAGTATTTAGCTACCACATTTGATGAAGTATTCCGACAATTAGAAGTCCACGAGCAACTCACCGCCGAAATAGCTCAACGGAAACAGATAGAAGCCACATTACGCGATAGCGAAGCCAGAGAACGAGACAAATCTCAGCAGCTTGAGCTGACCATTGAGAATTTAAAACAGACGCAAGCCCAACTGATTCAGAGTGAAAAAATCTCATCCTTGGGGCAATTAGTGGCGGGAGTTGCCCATGAAATTAATAATCCGGTCGGCTTCATTCATGGCAATCTAATTCATGTACAATACTATGCTGACAGCCTATTGAATTTAGTAGACCTATATCAAAAGTATTATCCAAACCCGATCGCCGAAATTGAGACAGAAGCCGAAAAAATTGACCTGGATTTTTTGCAAGATGACTTACCTAAAATCCTGAGTTCAATGAGAATCGGCACGGATCGCATTCGCCAGATTGTGTTGTCACTCCGCAATTTTTCCCGCATGGATGAATCCGAATTTAAAGAAGTTAATATCCATGAAGGAATTGATAGCACGCTGTTGATTTTGCAACATCGCCTCAAAGCAGGGCCCGAACATCCAGAGATCGAAGTCATTCGAGACTATGGCGATTTACCCTTAGTTGAGTGTTATCCCGGACAACTTAACCAAGTATTTATGAACATTTTGGCAAACGCAATTGATGCACTGGAAGAACTAAATACCAAACGGGTAGCTTGTTCGATCGAGAAGCACCCATGTTGTATTACAATTCGTACCTCGGTGGTAGATTCGCTCTTGGTGAAAATTGCGATCGAAGATAATGGCAATGGAATTCCAGAATCAATTCAAACACAGATATTCAATCCATTTTTTACAACAAAGCCTGTAGGGAAAGGAACCGGAATGGGAATGGCGATTAGTTATCAGATTATTACTGAAAAACATGGTGGGACGCTCAGTTTTTTTTCAACACCAGAAAAAGGGACTAAGTTTGAGATTTGTATTCCGGTTCAGCATTAGGAGTTGACAATGCGGAAATTTGCAGTATGATTAGTGTTTATAATACTGTAAAATTCAATTGTAAGTTGTCATTTTAGCAAAATATTTATGAAAGTCAAAGTCAGAAATCTTGGTGTTTTAAAGCAAGCCGAATTCACCCTTGGCGACCTAACAATTATTTGTGGTGGCAATAATACCGGTAAAACCTATGCTACTTATGCACTATTTGGCTTTTTGTTTACTTGGCAACGGATATTTCTGATCGAAATCAAAGACGATAAAATTCAGCAACTTCTTACTGACGGAGTAATTCGCCTTGATCTACAAGAATATGTCAAGCAGGTTAAACAGATTGTTGCTAAAGGTTGTCATGCTTATACACAGCGATTACCTCAGATTTTTGCAGCACCGGCTGAACTATTTAAAGACACAAAATTTCAGGTAAGTATAGATATAAAAAATATTATTTTTGCAGACAGATTTGAGCGAACAATAGGATCTGCAAATGCCGAAATATTCTCGCTGATCAAAAGTGAAGATAGTACAGAATTAGTTGTCACCCTGCTAGTGGAGAAAGAAAAGATTAAAATCCCCAACGAGATACTTAGATCCACCATTACTGATACACTAAAAGACATTATTTTTGCTAATCTTATCCCTCGACCTTTCATCGCTAGTGCAGAACGAACTGGTGCAGCTATTTTTCGCAAAGAGTTGAATTTTGCCCGCAATCGCTTGCTTGAGGAAATGGGTCAAGCCAACAATAAGATCAATCCAATGGAGCTTTTATTCAAGGTTTATCAAGATTATGCCCTGCCGATCAAGACGAATGTAGATTTTACCAGACAACTTGAAAGCATTGTTAAAACAACCAGTTTCATTGCTGAAAACCATCCCGATATATTGGCAGATTTTGCTGACATCATCGGTGGTGAGTACACTGTTACTCGAAACGATCAGCTTTATTATGTGCCGAAGGGTAAACGGATTAAGCTTTCTATGGATCAAAGTTCTAGTGCTGTGCGTTCTCTATTAGATATCGGTTTTTACCTGAAACATGAGGCTCAGATTGGCGATTTATTGATGGTAGATGAACCAGAATTGAATCTACATCCTGAAAACCAGCGCCGCGTTGCACGGCTATTTGCCAGATTGGTAAATATAGGTATTAAAGTGTTTATAACTACCCATAGCGATTACATTATTAAAGAACTGAATACTTTGATTATGCTTAACCACGATCAACCTCATCTGAAGCGAATTGCTGAAGAAGAAGGTTATCGGAAAGAAGAACTGATATCGTCTGAAAAAATTAAAGTTTATATTGCGGAAGAGGCATCAATCCTTTTAGAAGGGAAGACAAGAAAAACTAAATGTCAAACCCTGACACCAGCCGATATTGATCCAGAGATGGGTATTGAAGCCCGCAGTTTTGATGCAACTATTGAGACTATGAACCGGATTCAGGAAGCAATTGTCTGGGGTGAGGAGTAATGTCTGATATTGCTATCCTCAAAGAGATGATTCAGGAAAGTGCTACAGTTCCATTGGTGGAAGATAGCTACGGTAAAAAGAAGGTGACACTCAGAGAACCCGATCTCCCCAACTGCTTTGTGACAATTCATGGAATGCCCAATGACGATCAAGTTATTATCATAAAGGCAGATGCTTTTACATCACCTGAAGCGATATTTTCTGGTTCAAAAGGTGAATGCAAACGTGCAGATTTTGTCATCATTGCTGATACTGGTAAGAAAAAAGTTATCCTCTGTATTGAGATGAAGGCAAAAGCTACAACAAGCCCAGAATGGAAAATTATTCAGCAACTTAAAGGTGCACAGTGTTTTGTCGCGTATTGTCAGAAAATTGGCAAAGAATTTTGGTCTGCAAAGCAATTCCTTGATGCTTATGTCTATCGATTCGTCACTATCAGAAATATCAATATTCATAAGAAACCAACACGGGAGTCAATAACTGATAACCATGACTGTCCAGAAAATATGCTGAAAATCAGTTCCCCACATTACCTTCAATTCAATCTTTTGATCGGAGGGAGATAGATAATAGTCTGGTAAACTTCAAAATCAGCGCTTCGGGACTTATATCCAACTTTCCAAACAACCTTGAAGCCTTGCTCCATTTCTCCTTTCAACCTTAAAAACATCCTCGATCGCTTAATCCATGACTATTTTGAGAAAAAAGAGTTAAGATAGATATCTAGAGAACATTCAGGTTTCATTTAGGAGTGATTTTCATGTCTAATCCTACAATTGAAGCAAAAATCCGTCTCCCTGCTAATTTACTAGAAGCGACTGATAAAGCAGTAAACCAAGGAAAAGCGAAAAGTCGTGATGAATTTATTATGCGGGCTATTCGTCGAGAATTAGCCGCGCTGAAGCGAGCAGAAATTGATGCAGCACTAGCAGAAATGGCAAGGGATCCAGAATATCAAGCTGAAGTTTTACAAATGGAGGCTGAATTTGCTACAGCTTCTTGGGAGGCCTTTAAATTGGCGGAGTCTCAAGAATGAAAAGAGGAGAGGTTTATATAGCTCGTCTCGATCCTGTTGAAGGTTCTGAACAAGGGGGAAATCGTCCGGTGATTATAGTCAGTCGCGATGCAATTAATTCTAGTAGTCCAGTCGTTTTGGCAGTTCCCTGTACCACTTATCAACAAAACAAGCGCATTTTTCCATCTCAGGTTTTGATTAAAGCTCCTGATGGAGGATTAGAAAGGGATTCAATTGTTAAAGCGGATCAAGTGCGGGTATTGGCAAAAACTAGACTTTTGCAAATGCTGGGAAAGCTTTCAGAGGCAAAAATTGCCGAACTTAATCGCGCTTTAATGATTGCTTTAGATTTACCAGGACAAGATGATGAGGAAAGTTGAAAAATGGCAGACTAAGTATCGAGTGACTTTTGGTTTTTGTTTCAACAGTATCAATCAAAAAGATATGGTGGCAGGGTTAACTCAGCCTTTTACCCCTTTCTCCTTTCAACCTTAAAAACATCCTCAATACTTTTCCCCGCCGTTTTCTCCTCCCAGCCCATCGCCATCAAAAAATTATCTGCTGACTGAGTTTCCACCACATCAACCCCCCATTGTCCAGGTTGCAGCGCCTCAGCATCGCTACTCAATGGCGGAGTCTTCTTCAACCCCGCTAAAATCAGAATATCAGGAAAAGAATCATCGGCTTTCCCTTGACTCATGCGCCGATCCACCAAAGCTTGAGCGCAAAATTCCCCAACTTGAGGCGGAGCAAAATCATCAGTAGAAAATAAAACTTCTACCATCCAATGAGCATGATTTAATTGACGACATTTAATCTGAGGATATTGACTTAAACCCTCAGCAAATACCAAAGTCAAATCTTCCCGACTCAAGGGCGGAAAAACACCTTCTGGCATATCAAAATTATGAGAAAGCAACATCCGCCCGGTTCCAGATTCAGTCATGTTTTTAGTTACTTAATTTGAGAAATTGCCAACTTAATCACACCTTGAATAGCCGCTTCCGATTCCTTGGCTAATGCAGTTTGTAGCGGTTCGATCGCAGCCCGATCGCCCACTTTCATCAAAGACAAAGCCGCCGCCCTGCGAGTTTCCCCATCACTACTATCCAGCAACTCAATCAGATTAGGAATTGCCGGTTGATAAGCCAGATTTCCTAAAGCCGCCGCCGCTTCACAACGCACATCAACATCAACATCAGTCAGAGACTTAACCAAAATCTCGAATAATTCCGCCTTCGGTTCTTCCTGTGCAACTTTGGCGATCGCACCAACCACCGCACCACGCACCACAGACGAATCAGAGGCGATCGCCTGATACAAATACTCCTTCGCCCCCGCCCCAATAAACGCCAACGCCCAAGCTGCATGACCGATCGTACTCTCCGGCAAATCCGTTGATGCTAAAATATCCAATAACGACCTTACAGACGGCTCCCCAATCCTCGCCAACGCCCCAATTGATGAACCCTTAACCACCGTATCCCGATCGTTCAACAAAGCATGAATTAAATGAGGAACCGCCGTCGGATCGGCAATCAAAGTCAGAGTTTTAGCAGCAGCACGCCGCACAACCGGATTAACATGATTAGCCAAACCATCCAACAAAAAAGGAGTCGCCGCTTCACCAATTTCAGCCAGAGTTTCCGCGCAACGGAGTCGAGTCATCCCCCGCGAATCTCCCAAAGATTCAACTAACCGCTTCAACAGATTGGAATCATCAGCATCGAAAGTATCTAAATCTATTTGTTCAGTAACTTCCC
This sequence comes from Microcoleus sp., assembly GCA_042408215.1. Lineage (GTDB taxonomy): Bacteria > Cyanobacteriota > Cyanobacteriia > Cyanobacteriales > Microcoleaceae > Microcoleus. The sequence continues at coordinate 16,311 of JAYFMW010000012.1, forward strand.
GAAGCAAAGCATCTGTTTTCCCATGAGCCAATAAAACTGGATCGTCCTGAGATTGAGCACTAGCATTGACCATAATTGTCACCTAATTATTAGTATTTATAGCAGCCAATTGAGTGCGGAGACTCTCAAGTCCAGCATCAATTTGAGCCAGTTCCGGCTCAATTTTAGCCAGGGCCGCTTTCTGGGGTAGCTTAGCCTTTTGTGCTGCGGCGATCGTCTCACTCACCAAACGTTCCCGATACCGCTCAAATTCGGCAATCACTTCCACCAATTCTTCAGCATCTGTCTGAGTTGAATTTTCTGTTAAATCTTCGGCAGATACATCAATATCAGATGGTGTAAATTCTTCGTTTTCAGACATAGTTTTGATAGTTTGATAACAGGTAAAAAAAGTAGGCGATCGCATCTAGTTAAAGAAATCAAATTCCCCTAGGGGCGGGTTTTACAAACAATAATTGCCCCAGACCAATCATCTCATAAACCCGCCCCGCCCAACCCTAAATCGCTTTAACATGACAGCGCAGCCGCCCCAGAAACTCTCAAGCGATTGTGTTCAATCATCTCTTCTAAAACAGAGTGAGAAACACAACGACGCTCAGAACAGTATGCCATTTGTTTAACCCCATTGCTCATCTGCACAGTCATCACCCGTACCCGAAAATGATCGTTAATAAACCAACAGCGTTCCTGTCCTTGATTAGTCTCATATTCCGTCTCAATAGTCAACACCCCATCATCCGCAAAATGGTAAACACCGATGACCGGAATACCTTCAACATAGCCTCGATTTCGCAGAAACTTGCCCGTTCTCGGATTACTAGGATTAGGCACATCTACAAGAATAGCAGCATAGTTTTGGTTCGGGACTGTATCATCTAAATTATCCTGCCACATAAAACTGCATCCCCCACTAACTAAAGCGGGATCGACATTCTGCTGTTGACAAACGTCTAAAATTCTGGGATCATCTGTTGACAAAACGTCAACGATGACATTGGATTCTCCCGACTCATCAGCCCCAGCAGTATCAAAATTATGGACTGTTCGCTGAGTAAACCAAACGCCCTCACTCTTGCGAAAGAAATCCATCATAGTCATAGGTGGTGTTAGCAGCATTTCTGTGTCAACTTAACGAGAGGAATCAGAGGGATTGAGACAAATCTCATTGAAAAACGGAGATTTAGGCTTTGACCTGAGCTTAGCCGAACTGGGAATCAGATCTGATTTTGGTTAAGAAAAATAAACAAACGTCAGTCTGGAATCCTTCAAATTCTAGGATAAATGACACAGGACAATTTTGAGCAACTAGATCAATAAATTTTCAGAAAAATATAATGTCACCTCGTCAACACTCATCTTTCCTCTCCGAACCCCTTTCTGCAACAGAAATCTTGCCAACCATTCAGCAAGGCAAAAGTCTAGCTCAAACCAACCTCCAGGGAATCAACCTCAGCCAGATGGATTTATCTGGTATTGATTTCAGTGGAGCAAACTTGATTGGGGCCAACCTTAGTCAAAGCAATTTGCAAGGGGCCAATCTCAAAGGGGTTGATTTACGAAGGGCCAATCTCAGAGATGCCAATTTGAGTGGAGCGAATTTACAAGAAAGCTATCTTTTTCGTGCAGATTTACAGGGTTGTAATCTAGTCGATGCCAAGCTACAAGAGGCTAAATTTAAATTAGCTCAATATGATGCTCATACCCTTTGGCCAGAAGGATTGAATTACAAAAAATCTGGAGCTATTGGCCCCCAAGCCAATCTCAGTGGAGCTTTTCTGAATACAGCTTACCTCAGAGGTGCAGATTTACACGGCTGTAATCTGCGAGGTGCTTATCTCAGTGGAGCCGATTTAACTGGGGCTAATTTAGAGGGAGCCGCTTTAAGTGGGGCGAGTCTTCAGAATGCCTTTCTGACTGGTGCTTATTTACGGAATGCTATCTTAATTGGAGTCGAATTACAAGGAGCGGATTTACGAGGGGCTGACTTAACCGGGGCAAATTTAGAGCAATTAAAAAGTATTGCTGGCGCTGATTTTACCCTAGCACAAGGACTGACCCAAGACATGAAAGCCATGCTTTGTAGTCGCAATCCCAAAGAATTAGGAACTTGGAATGCTTTTACTCGTAACAACACGGCTCAGAGTCTTGGCTATCAGCTAGGATAAATTTACACTGATTGTTGAACTTCGGGAATTTGGCGTTCCAAATCGAACAGAAAACCGTGAATATATTCCTCAGTCCACTCCTCACCATAGAACCGCGTAAACATTCCTCTAGCGGGATCTTTTGCAGCACGATAACTCATATAACGTCGCTGGGCCTCAAGAATCTCTCCCAGTCGCTGACTATCTGTGACAGGTTGCGCTTGCTCAACAAAATCGAGATAAGCTTGAAGATAATCCTTAAAAGCTTCAAAGACCGTAGTTTGCACAGCCTCTGTTTCCTTGGGACGAGTCCAAAGAAAGGCAGGTGAAAAGAAAGGTTTTGCTTCGTCGGGAAAATCCCCCCCCCAAGGCAACTCCTTTTGATAGTTGTTAAAAATCGGCAAAATTGGCTCTGAGTATTGCTTCTGATAAGCCGCCTCGTGAAAAAGAGGCTGCATATCCAAAGCAATTAAATGTCCCCCCGGCAAGGTTACTAAGTCCGCCCCAAAAAAGGGCAAGTCATAATTTAACTGGGGGAAAATCACAAAATTAAGTACCTGAAGAGCATCACCGCCCTGAACATGAGCCGCCCGAATTTGCCGTAATTTTGAGGACTTAAAAGCATGACTTGTCGTCACAACCAACTGCTCTTTTTTCCCCTTCCCAGTTAGAGATTCTTTCCGTTCAAAACCTGCGGGAATGGGATAGGGAGCCAAGTCAAGTCGTTCAGTTAGCAGTGGGATAGCGTAATCTAAGAAAGGCTGATAAAGAGTCATTTTTAACTTATCTTACTCCCGCTGGAACTGCTAAGGGAACAGCATCTTCAAACAAAAACTCGTACAGAAATCGCTCTGACCATTCATGGCCAAAATAGCTGCCGAATAGCCCTGATGCTGGATCGCGTTCCGCACTATACTGATCGTAATCTTTCTGTGCCTTCGCAATCCGCTGAATCTCTTCTGGAGTGTTAAGCGGGGAGGCTTGCTCTAGCATTTGCCAATACAACTGGACATATTCTTGATAGGCTGGCAACAAACGAGTTACAACCGTTTCTGCATCAGTTTTAGCAAATAGCAAGTTCTTGGAAAAATACTGATTCGCATCGTAAAACTTCATTTCTAAGTCTTGAGTCAAATCCTTGTATTTATCCCTAATTGCGCTCATGGGCTCGATATATTTGTCTATATAGGCTCGATCGCGGAATAAAGGTTGAAAATCCAAGACCACCAAGATTTTCTTCTGTCCAAAGGCTAAAAAATCAATTCCTAGTAAGGGCAGATCGTAATTATAATTCGGATAAATGACACTATTGAAAATTTGTGCCGTTTCTCCAGCATCAATGTAGGTGTAGCGAATCTTTCGCAATTCGGGACATTGATAGCACCAACTTTGAATCGTGGCGGGATTTTTGCCTCTTTCACTCACCACCGATTCCAACCCAGAGGGAATGGGACGACTCTCTAGAGCAAAACGTCCAAACAGTTCTTTTTCTAAGAATTCCTGAAACGGCTTAAACATAGATGAAAATCTAGCTCCTTCAATCTTTCCCTCAAAACGCGATCATAAGGGATTGCCTTAAGTCTTGTCTCTGTTTTTGACAAACAAAGTAATATTTCGTTACAAAACTCTGTGGTGCGCTCAGCATTCCCCAAGCAAAACCCTGTACCAACCATCATTAAACTGCTGTAATTGTAATAAATCTTAACAAACTTTCTCATAATTTTAGTCTATCCTAGTAAATTATGTGAGTGTAATTTAATGATTATGCAATTAAGTGAAAGAGCAAAGCAATTAATTCCCAAAGCCAGAATTGTCAGTTTTGCCACTTGGAAAAAATTATATTCAGATGAAGTAATTGCCATTTTTCAAGAGGCTGACAATCAAAGTCGATATCTCACAGATGAGGATTTAGAACGCATTAAAAATCTTGAGCCTAATCTCTCTTTCATGCTAGAAAAAGCCAGATTATTGCGAGAGCAAGCTCCTAATCTTGTTGCTGATGCGAGGAAAAAGGTATTAGCCGACTTTCCCAATATCACTGAGCCTGGTAATGACCTTTATCCTCCCGAACGTGCTGAAGCCTGTTGGCGAGATTTTTGGCAGTTCCTACGCTGTATCACCTATGGAATTGCAGGTAACAGTCATCAATTTACTAGCCAAGAAGGACTCAAAAACATGGAGCTACTCTATCAAGAATTGCGGGTTCCTGTTGCGGCGATGCTCTGTGGACTAGAACAGTTGAAAAACGTTAGCTTGCAGCAATTTAATTCTGAAGACCGGGATTTATTGAGTCTCTGTTTTGACCATTTAATCACTGGGTTAAAACAATTTAGTCAAGCTTAATCAACTAAACAGTATCAGATTCCCTACTGTTTATTGTCTAAAGCAGATTTTCTAAAGCAGCAGCAACGACTCGATGATTTGAGTCTTGCCGAAGTTGACTTAAGATTTCCTTAGCCTGGGGATCGTCAAAATGTTGCAAAGCAGATGCGACGTGCTGACGCATACCTTCATACTCAGAATTAGCCAGCATTAATAACTGAGAAAGTGCAGCCTGTTCCTGATTAGTTCCGGCTAATGTACCAAGTGCATCCACAGCCGCTTCCTGGGTGGTCATATCTTCGGCTGCTAAGGCTTCCATACAGACCTCAAAGAGTTCGCTTTCGCACTCCATATCAACCAAAGCAGCCAGAATACTACGACGCACTAACCAGTGGTCATCCTGTACAAAAGTCAAGACTAAATGAGATGCAGCACATCGACCAAAAAGCGAAAGAGAATTAGCAGCCTCGGCTCGCACATTCGGCGTATTATCAAACTTCATAATTTGCAGTAAAGCGGCGAAGGATTCGGCGGTTTGTTGTGTCCCAAATGCCCGGCTGACAAAGGAACGTACTAAAAACTCCGGGTCATTGAGTTTCGCCTTGAGCAAGGGAACGGCAATCTCTGGTGTATAATCCTTGAGAGCCGCGATCGCCTTAAGTCGATACTGAAAATCAGGATTTTCCAGAGATGTTTCGATTTCGTGAATGTCCATAACCACAACCAAGTAGAATTTTTCTTTATTTTAACCAAAAAGTTCCTAATTGTGCAAATAACCAAAGATATTTTAACACTTAATAACCTGGGCGGTTGTTATAGCTAAGCTCTTTGATCGAATCGAGTCTGAAAACAGCCGTACTTGAACCAATATTGTCGCAGTTCATGGTGAGGTGTATGCAAACTGGCTTTAGCCTGATAGAGAATCACTTGTCGATGATTTCCCATCCAAAGTCGTTTGGCTGGTTCAACAGAAATTAAGCACCCTCCTAGACTGTTAACACATTCCTCAAATCGCTCAACTGCTGGATAGTCTAAAGTTTCAAAAATTAGCAATTGACCGGAAAAAATTAGGTGACGACTTCTGATCCAAGCCTGCATTTTTTTACAAGCTATTGGGGGTAGCATCTTTCAGATACTCAGCTTGAAAACCGAGTGATTTATTTTTATTTTCAAGTTTTACATAGAAAAAGAGCGAATAATAAACTCGCTCTAGAGAAAGCAGGAGATACCAAACTTAAATGAAGACAAAGGTCAAGTCTAAGTCGATTTAGCCAACTTCAGTAATACTGAGAATTTTGCCTCCCATTTTCTGGATATTTTTAATTTGCTGAGACATTTGAGCATAGCTGACTTCATAGCTGATCTTGCTCACTCTGACCTTAGCGCCACCAGACTTAGTAGCAGTAATCCGAAAACGTTTACCAGTTGTGCTAGATGCTCCACTGGTACCAATGCTAAAAAGTTTGATTTTCTGAGGCCGATTGCTCGCAACCGTAGCAACTAATTGAGCTTGATTACTGCTATCGCTAGTAGCTGCTCCTCCCAGCAAAGAAAGCATCCGATTAAACCCGACATTCTGGATACCAGTTTGGCTGCGAATGCTCCGAGGATAAGGCACAATATTCTCGCCAAAGTTCTGGCTATAATCGTCACTATCGATATAATAATCGATTTCGGCTTCATAGCCTTGACCGTTACAAATTTGGACGCGATCGGAAATCTCCGTCTGTTCTAAAGGAGCGCGACCAAGCAAATGCTTGCAGTTTAACTCGATGAACCGATAGGCAGAATTGGTGTGAAAAAAGAGAGACTGATATAGGTCTGATTTTGCCTCTTGTCTGACAAACTCACGCACCGTAATATCACCATTGCGAAGCAAAGATTCGGCACTGGTGAGACGCTGACTTTCCATCATGTGAGCATTTCCTAACACCAATTTAATGGGTCGTTGCATATATCTCGATCCCCCTAAATCCCCCTTAATAAGGGAGTAGGGTGTGAGTAGGGGTTGACTTTGAGCAGAATCTTGTTCCCCCCTTATTAAGGGGGGTTAGGGGGGATCAGATTCTACGGGGCCTCATAAAAAACTGGTATAACACCTGTCGGTAAGCGGCACGAATGACGACTTGTAAATCGTCTTCCGTTGCATTGGAGCGCAGTTCTACGGGGTCACTGACGAAAGCTGCTGTTCAACTGGACATGGTTTTTTCCTAACGTTAATTAAAGTTTGATTGAGACTGTCAAAAGATGTTACTGTTGGTTGAAATAGCTTGACATTCGCGAACGTATCTGTTATAGAGACAGATAAACACTATCGGTTTATATCGCGATCGCTTTCATAATTTTGCAATGGGGATCAGATAAAAATCGCGATTGTTTCCGAGAGGGATAGAGAAGCAAATCTTTACTTCTCTATCCGCTAATAACTCTAGGCCTCAAGCAACTTCTGTGATGCTGACAATTTTGCCGCCAGCACGATGAATGCGCTGAATTTGCGGAGTCATCTTCGCACCGGAAACCAGATATTCAGTGTTACTTAGTCGGCGAGGGCTATCAAATTTAGCGCCTTTAACTACAATCTTGAAGGTCTTTTCGGTGGCATCTTTGTAAGCGCTGATCCGACCGCCGGTTGTTGGTAAAGTAATTTTGTTGCCGCTATTACCAGCTACAAAATCAACTAAGCGAGAAGCGGTAAAAGCACTGTCAACTCCCGCATAACCTTGATACAGGGAAAGGGTGCGATTGTAGCCGACTTGCTTTTGTCCGACTTGACTTTTTGCCCCTTGATAATTAGGGACTGTATTTTCGCCAAATTTGTCCTGATATTCTTGACTGTCGAGGTAGGAATCAATTTCTGCATCGTAGCCTTTTTCGATACAGGTGCAAATATGCTCAGATAGTTCCGCTTGGTCTAAGGGAGCGCGACCTAACAAATGTTTGAAGTTGAGCTCGACAAAGCGGTAAGGAGCGCAGGATTCAAAATACCGACTACGATAGAAGTCGGATTTAGCTACAGCACGGACAAATTCCCGTACAGTCATCCCGCCATCGCACAATTGTGATTCTGCGACAGTCAGGCGTTCGCTTTCCATCACATGAGGATTACCCAACACTTGCTTGTAAACGGCGCGAATTACGGCCTGTTTATCATCGGAGCTGCTAGTAGACCATAGTTCTACTGGCGCATCTAAAACCACACTCATTGACTTTCTCCTAAGACTAAATAACGCTTCAAAACAGGGAATTAGGGATTGTGAAAAACACGCTCAGGGAGATAATTCCCCAAGTTGTTAAGGCAGAAGTTTGAGCGGTTGTTAGTTGACAGCAGTAATGCTGGAAATTATGCCGCCTTGTTTGTGGATGCGTTGATATTCTTGTGAGAGCCGATCGAACGGTACAAGATATACTTGATTGCTACGACGGAATTTGGAGACTTTGTTGATCACAGTTGTTCCTGAAGAACGATATCCGGTAACAGTAATGCGATAAACTTTGCCTTCTGCTTGTGCACCTAATCCAGCACGGCTGCGTGCATTCATAGCGTACTCTTGGAATGCCCAACCGTCTCCAACTGTGCCACCTGAAGGAGGAACGATTGGTAGAGGGGTTTCTTGAATAACGAATTTATTCAGAACGGGGGCTTTTCCAGAAATGCTGCCCTTCAAATCGCTGCTGGATGGGCCGCGCAAGAGAGCAAACATATGTGTAAACCCAACCATGTTTTTTCCTGGTTGGGTTTTGTAACCTCGGTAAAAGGGAACGATATTTTCCCCGTAGGCGTTTTGGTATTCATCGCTGTCGAGGTAGGAATCTATTTCTGCCTCGAAGCCTTCGGTATCTAAGATAGTGCTATGTGTTCTCATTTCTTCTAGGCCATCGGGAGCGCGACCGAGAAGATGTTTGAAATTCAGTTCAATGAACCGATAGCGAGGACAAGTATCGAAGAAGCGAGAACGATAGGCGTCTGATTTTGCCAGAGCGCGGACAAATCCGCGTACACTGAGTTCACCACGTTTGAATTGGGATTCAGGAATTATGGCTCGTTCACTTTCCATGACGTAGGCATTACCCAAAACGTGCCGGTAAACGGCACGAATTATGGTTTCTACTTCTTCTTGTGAACGTCCTGGAATCAGTTCTAAACAGGGTGTTTCTTCAAATAAACTGACTCCAAGTCGAGATGCAGGTCCAAAAACCATTGAAAAAATCTCCACAATTGTGTTATGTGAAAATATACCATAATTCGATGTTAGATTAAAAAAATTTACATAATTTAACATTTCGTATTATTTTGGGACTTACTCGCTGACGATCGGAGAAACTGGGTTTCTGGCTGAAAACCGATCGCTGAAAGGATGAATTTTTGTTCAACTTACTAGAAGAATCTAGGGTGGGCGATCGCCGCAAACAGCCGATCGCCCCCTAGTTACGATCAATGTTTTGAAACCACTTACATTTGCGGTAACTCGGCGGCAAAACTTTGACGCTTTTCAAACTGTAGAGAGCCAAAAGCCGAACCCCAAACCTGTTGATGAGTATTCACATCCAGACCTTGATCGAGACTACTCCAAGTTGTTTCGGTAATCTCCACATCACTGACTAGGTAGGTTGAACAACCTCTTTTTTCGATGAGACAAAGGTTTCCAGGTTCTACACTACCTCGAAACATTTCTCCGTCTCGTTTGAAAACCATTGAGCAATTGGATCGTCTTTGAATACAATCTGGTTTAATTGTTTTGAGAATGCTTAATTCCCGTGCTGCGCCGGCGTATTGCACTGGATCGTTGAGACTATAATTTTCAATATAAATCCGATCTCCCTGGTCAATTAATCTGTGGACTCCTTGACGATAGGGAGTCCAGAGGTCATGGTCATAAACTTGTTCGGAATAAAAGCCAATGGCATTGAAAAATTCCAAGGGTAAGGGACGAAAAAAAATCCGAATATGGGCGAATTGTTGTGGATTTTTAGAGGATTGTTTGTAGTTACTAAAATCCCCTGCCATCCAATGAGCTAAAGTGATTAAATCATTGCTTTTAACTAAATTCATAAGCTAAGAAGAAGGTAGAATAAAGTTGGATAGAAATTAGCAATTAGCAATTCACTAATTCCCTGAAAGCGAACGAATCTCTGAGGAAAATGATGCCGTTACTACCCCACTTCCTCCACTGGTTTTAATTAGGGAAACACGAAACCGTAAATTAGGATTAGCAAACCAGATTTTTTCTTCCGCTGCGGCGCGTTCGTAGCTAGTCAACAGCACAAAAGTTCCATCTTCTGTGATGTGATAGTCACCTGCTGCGGCAATAGTTTCAGCATAACCTTGATCTCGTAATAACTTACCACGATTAGGCGCATTTGGATCGGGGATTGGTACAAAAATACAACTCCCCTTAACCTCAGAATTCTCATCCCAATCTGACTCACCCTCCCAACTCATTTGAAAAGGCATTAGTGCTTGGGATGGGTCAACCTTATACAATTGGCAGAGTTCGATTACTGCCCGATCGTCCGGTGAGATAGCAACGATATCAATGACTGACTGCACAGCTTCAAAGTGTCTGAAAGTCAAATGATGGACGCTGCGCTGCGATCGCCACCGTCCTAGAGAATTTTCAACAAACTGCTTAATATTGTTCATGGAAAACATTGTACAGGGGCAAGAGCCAAAATATTCTTGTCTTCAGAACTCCACTTTTTGCGCCCCTGTCCACGAAAAAAAGTGCTTTTAGCCACAAAAGTAACAAATTGTTACTTTGTTTCTCAGGAATGAGACAGAGGGAACACCCCAGAGATATATTCAAAACCATTAAGTTAGTCACCAAGTTGACAAACTGAGATCAGAAACAATTTTTCGTCTAAGTTAAGGAGAACTCAATGCTTGACGCTTTTTCAAGAGCTGTAGTTTCAGCAGATGCCAGCACCTCCACCGTCGGTGATATTGCTGCCCTCAGAGCTTTCGTTGCCAGCGGCAACCGACGCTTGGATGCTGTAAACGCGATCGCCAGCAACGCTAGCTGTATGGTTTCTGACGCTGTTGCCGGTATGATCTGCGAAAACCAAGGCTTGATTCAAGCTGGTGGTAATTGCTATCCTAACCGTCGCATGGCTGCTTGCTTGCGCGATGCAGAAATCATTCTGCGCTATGTCACCTACGCTTTGTTGGCTGGTGATGCTTCAGTTCTTGATGACCGTTGCTTGAATGGTTTGAAAGAAACCTACGCAGCTTTGGGCGTGCCCACCACCTCCACCGTGCGTGCCGTTCAAATTATGAAAGCTCAAGCCGCTGCTCACATCCAAGACAACCCCAGCGAAAAATTTGCTGGTGCTAAGTTGCGGAAAATGGGATCTATCGTAGTCGAAGATCGTTGCGCTAGCTTGGTTGCCGAAGCTTCCAGCTACTTCGACCGCATCATTTCTGCACTGAGCTAGTCCATTGCTAATCGCAATTCGCTCAGCAAAATTGAAACTACGCTCACTGTCAAAATCACTTTAGGAGATTTAGGAAATGAAATCAGTTCTCACCACCGCTATCGCCTCTGCTGATGCAGCAGGCCGCTTCCCTAGCACCTCAGATTTAGAATCAGTTCAAGGTTCTATCCAACGCTCTGCTGCTCGTTTAGAAGCTGCTGAAAAGCTGGGCAACAACCTCGACGCAGTTGCTAAAGAAGCTTATGATGCTTGCATCAAGAAGTATCCTTACCTGAACAACGCTGGTGAAGCTAATTCCACCGATACTTTCAAAGCAAAATGCCATCGTGACATCAAGCACTACCTGCGCTTGATCCAATACTGCTTAGTTGTTGGCGGCACAGGCCCTCTTGATGAATGGGGTATTGCCGGTCAACGCGAAGTTTATCGCGCTTTGAGCTTGCCTACTGCTCCTTACGTTGAAGCATTAAGCTTTGCTCGCAATCGCGGTTGCGCTCCTCGCGATTTGTCTGCTCAAGCTTTGACTGAGTACAATGCTCTTCTTGACTACGCCATCAACTCCCTGTCCTAATTAATTAGCAGGTTTGTGATGTCGTGACTGGGTAGTTTCTACCCGACAAGTCTAGGAACTCTTGGCTCGTTGCTTTACCGATTTAGGTAAGGTAAGGGTAAAGAATTCCTGGGCTTGTTATTTTGTTTGAATAGGCATATCCTGTTTCTTAGGTAAATTAAATGTTTCTGGGCATCGGGCATCGGGCATCGGGCATCGGGCATAGTTTCTACCCTCAACATCTGACTCATATCGAATCCTCTCTTCATCGGAATTATTCCTCTCTCTCTATTCTCGGACTCTGTGTTCTCTGCGTTCTCTGCGGTTAAATCATAATCCGTGTAGTGCCTTTCTTCTTCTATAGTGATTGCAGCTAATTTTATGGATAAACGCTTTTTTAGTTTTTTTAATTTAACGGAAGACCAGGCGATCGCCCTTTTAGATACGCCCCAAGCTGAAATCGGCGAAGAGGACTCCCGCTACATAGCCGCTTCCCACTTGATCAATTTCTCCACAGATCGATCGATCGCAGCACTGATCCGAGCAGTACAACAAACTGATCCGGTGCTGGAAAACCGGATTGTGCGCCGCAAGTCAGTGGAAACCTTGGGAAGACTGCAAGCTGTGCTAGCATTGCCGGTGATTCGCACCTGTCTGGCCGATGATGACTGTTACACTGTGGAAAATGCGGTTTGGGCGATCGGCGAAATTGGCACTCAAGATGCCGAAATTTTAGCAGAAGTTGCTCAATTGCTGGATAAACCAGCACAAACTTACCGGGTAATTATCCACACCCTGACTAAATTAGATTATCAGCCAGCCGTAGCCAGAATTCGCAGATTTGTCGATGATCTTGACCCGCCGACTGCTAGTGCTGCGATCGCCGCAATTTGTCGCTTAACCAGAGACTTTTCTCAAATGGGCAAAGTAGTCGCCATGTTGCAACACAAAAATGTCCTAGGGCGCAGATTATCCATCCAAGATTTGATAGATGCGCGTTACTACGATGCCATTCCCAATATTGCCAGATGTCCCGTATCTTTAGTCTTTCGGCTGAGAGGAATTAGGATGCTAGCATCAGCAGGAATTGCCGAGAAATCCGTGACCTTTGCCACCATTCAACCCCATTTGGAACAAACCTTAAGAGACTATCCAGCAGATTTAGATTTAGTACATAGTTATGAAAAATTACCCGACTTACCGTTTTTGATTCGCCAATTATACGAAACAGATTTTGGACGTTGCTATTTAGCAGCTAAAACAATTCTCGAACATTACTCAGACGATGCACCAGCCGCCCTGTTTGCCACCTTTGCAGAAGAAGCAAATAATGACTATGGAGCGCATTTTCATGTGGTAAAATTGTTTGGTTGGTTAAAACATGATCCAGCCTACGATTTGTTATTGGAAGCTTTGCATCACTCCCAACCCCAGTTTCAGAAATCCCGTGCGGCGGCGGCGATCGCCCTGGGGGAACTCGGAGAACAACGTGCCATTCCAGCATTGAAAGCTTGTCTGGAAACGAAAATCTGGGATTTGAAGTATGCTGCATTAATGGCCCTGGAAAAACTTGGTGATGTCAGCGGTTATGAAACCGCTGCGGCTGACCAAGATTGGTTGGTTCAAGCTAAAATAGATGCTCATACTTCTGTAACATCCCAACTATAGTAGGGACACGGCACTGCCGTGTCCCTACCTGAGAATTATAGCTGTAGGGACACGGCAGTTCCGTGTCCCTACAGCTCAGAAACCGGGTTTTTTTAGATAAATACTGCATCCCAGCCTTTAACTAGGAGTGAAAAACCCGGTTTCTTTGGTATTTTGCGTAAGTCCTGTTAATTCAGCTTAATTAACATATCTAAAACCACAAAAACCATGACAACAGATGCTTTGTTTGAACAACTAAAACACCCGAATCCTCATCTGCGCGATCGGGCGATGTTTGAAATTGCTGATTCCCGCGATGAAAATACAATTTCTCGACTGGTGGAAATTTTAGATGATCGAGATGTCACCTATCGTCGGGCGGCGGTGAAAGCCTTGGGTGCGATCGGTGAGGATGCGGTATCACCGGTGGTGGACGCATTGTTAAACAGTGAAAATGTGACTGTGCGAGGGAGTGCGGCGAAGGTATTGGCACAAATTGCGATTAATTATCCAGATTTGCCTTTCCCAGAAGTGGGTTTGCAAGGATTAAAAAAGGCGATCGATGATGCTAATCCTGTGGTGCATATTGCAGCCGTGATGGCCTTGGGACAGATGGGTTCGTCTGCCTTTGAGATTTTGGTGGAGTCGCTGAATACAACGGATAATGTGGCGGTACAGGTGGCGATCGTGAGTGCTCTTGCTTCTGTGGGCGATCGACGTTGTGTAGAAGTTCTCACCACATTTGCCAACGATCAATCGGTGGATTCCTATGTGCGGGAATCAGCCACAAGTTCTTTATCACGGTTGGATTTGGTGATGAATTATAAGCGTGCAGATAGTTAGGTTTAGTGACATTTTTAGCACCCCTCTTGAGCCCACACAGCACTTGCAGCCGACTAAGCGCGGTTAGATTTGACGCAATCTGTCGAGCTTTTTTAACTGTTGTGACTGTTCTTGCAATCGAGTTTCGAGACTCTCGCACACAAGTTCGCATAAATCAAAAATCATCGGGTCAGTGATTTGATAGTAAACACTGACTCCCTGCGGCTGCCGTTGAACGATGCCAGCCTGGGTCAAAATCTTGAGGTGCTTGGAAACATTGGCTTGCCCCAGCCCTGTTTCTTCAATGATTTCAGTGACATTTTTAGCACCACTCTTGAGCGCACACAGCACTTGCAGCCGACTAAGCTCCGATAAAACCTTGAAGTAGTCAGCAACCTGAGCGAGAGCCGAAATCGGGATCTGAGACATAAGCAGGAGTGAATTGATTTTAATCTAGACTTCTTTGATAAATGATATCATTATATAGTAATATCTTGAATGATACCGCAACACTCACACTCGTCCCCAGGGAGGGTGACGAGTATTGTAAAACTTCATTGACTTTATAGCCATTAATAGCCATGTATAGTATAGTATAGTAAAAAATGACGGCAAAACAATGCAGCTAGTTGAAAAGCACATTATCGATCGAAACCACTGGCTATACAAGCAGCTAGATAATTTGTGCTTTCTTTCTAAGAATCTTTTCAACTACGCTAACTACCTGATTCGACAAAAATTTATCAGCTCAGGAGAATACCTCGACTATTACAAAATACAGAAACTATGTCAGGGAACGACTGACTATCTAGGATTACCAGCCAAAGTATCTCAGCAAGTATTATTGAGATTATATGAAAGCTGGAAATCATTTTTTGCAGCTACCAAGGAATATAACCTCCATCCAGATAAATTCAAAGCCAGACCCAAAATACCCAGATACAAACACAAAACATTAGGCAGAAATGTCCTGACTTACACCGCTCAAGCCATCAGTAAAGAATGGCTCAAGAAAGGAATCATCAATCTCTCTTTGACCGACATATTTCTGACTACTAAAGTTAGCGAATTAAATCAAGTCAGAATCGTTCCAAAAACTTACCATTACTCGATGGAGGTAGTTTATGAACCCAAGGATGTAACTCAATCATTATCAGGTGTTGAAGGGATAGCGGGGATTGATATTGGCCTAAATAACTTAGCGACAATTACATCCAATCAAAAAGGGTTTGTCCCGCTGATAATAAATGGCAAACCGCTCAAATCAATCAATGCCTACTCTCACAAAAAGAAAGCAGACGTGCAGTCCTACTTGAAGGGGGAGAAAAAGACATCAATCAAAATTGAACAATTAACTCACAAGCGTAATGTAAAAGTAGATAATTACCTGCATAATGCAAGTCGATTCATCATCAATCATCTGGCAGCTAACCGAATCGGGACACTGGTGATTGGTAAAAACGATAACTGGAAACAGGGAATAAATCTCGGCAAGCGGAATAATCAGAACTTCGTAGCAATACCTCATGCAAGGTTTATTGAAATGCTAACTTATAAAGCGCAATTAGCAGGAATAGTTGTGAAGGTTATTGAAGAAAGTTACACTTCAAAGTGTTCTTTTTTAGATAATGAACCTTGTGTCAAGCATTCAGAGTACAAAGGTAAACGAATTAAGCGAGGTTTGTTTCGTGCTGGTGATGGCAGACCGATCAATGCGGATGTGAATGGCAGTGCTAACATTGTCAAAAAAGCATTTCCCAACGATGAAGCTGAGGGAATACAGGGCGTATTAGTACCTCCGGTAAGGGTCACACCTTACAAAATGGTTGCCCGAGGCAAGTGTAATATTTGCCTAGAAAACCTGTAACTATGAGCGCTCCATTAGAGTCAACAAACAGGTCATATCAAATCCGCGCTTCATCGTCCTGGTCAAGTCGAGTCAAGTGGCCACCATATAGCGGTTGAAAACCCCATGAGGTACAAGCCGATCGATACCCGATGCCCTATGCCCTATGCCCTATGCCCAAGCGTACCTCATCGAACAGAGAAGGGCTATATGTATCTTCGATATATCAGCGCAATTTTCAGTTGTTCCACTCACTGTCAACTGTCAACTGTCAACTGTCAACAGTCAACTGTCAACAGTCAACTGTCAACAGTCAACAGTCAACAGTCAACTGTCAACTGTCAACTGTGATTGCCTCAACCAGCTTTCTTTTGAGGAGCCAGTATCCGTTCCACACTCATAGCAGCAACGCTCAATGTCACCACAGCCATGCCGACAATTGCCAAAGGCTGCAACTTCTCATTAATAATTACAAACCCAAAAAGTCCCGTCATCGCCGGCCCCAAAGTGCCAATTACTGACGCTAACGCCGCCCCGGCAAACCGGATCGCAAAATTATTCAACAGATAGCTAAACAGCGTCAGTACCCCTAAAATTACCCCCCCAACAATCAAACCAGGCCAAACATTTTGGTCGATATTAGGAGCAAAATTTTCCGAGAGTGGCACCCACAAACTCAGGGCAGAAAACACAAAAATCGCGGCGAAATTGACTAAACTAAAAGGAATCGGGTGCAGCTTACCAGCGGCCATTTGCGTCAGCAATACATAACCTGCAAAAGTAATCCCAGAACCAAGTGCCGCCGTCACTCCCACTCCCACATTCCCGCCACCAGTCGCGGGAGCTGCAAAACTGGGCCAGCCAGCCAAAATTAGCCCTGCGGTAATGCCACAAATCGCGAATATGCCGACTGTGCTGGGGCGAGCACCAAACAAAATCCAAGAACCGAGTACAGTGACGATCGGATAAATAAAGAAAATGGTAATCGCAATCCCCGCTGGAATATTGCCGATCGCCAAATAGATCAAAACCTGAGACAAAAACAGAAAAAACGCGCTTCCTAAAACCTTACTCCACAAAGCTCGATCGCGCGACTGAAACAATCGCCTGATATCTTTCCAAACAGAAGGATACAGAAAAGTCGCCAATATTGGCATCAAAGCCATCACCACGATCAGCCGCATCAACAAAATCAACAAAGAATTGCCAAACCCCGGAGTCACCACCCCCGGAATTTCAAACAAGCCAAAAACCATCCGAGGATTTCTGCTTTTAATCAGAATTCTCAAACAAACATTAAACAGCGACAATACCACCGCCGAAGACAAAGCCAGCACCAAACCTGTCTTTACGTGAGAAGATGCTTTAACCGTTGCAGCAGGCGCTGAATAAGGCTGTGGCACAGCTTCCCGTGGCGCATCTACAGGTGTTGGTGGCAGAATTTGTGGACGTACAGAATTAGTGATTGGCTCTGGATAGGAATCCTCTACATCAAAAGGATTGTCTAGATATTCTTCTTCTTCGAGTTCTTCCCTGATGCGGTTTACCAGACTCTGTAACAGCTCTTCCCCTTGTCGCTCAAGGGTTTGCATATTATTGAGCCGCACGGAAAGCTCGCTTTCATAGCTGCTCAAATCTTGTTCCAGCATCTGAAAACTGCGATCGAGCCTCTGATCCAGCGCCGCCAGCAACTCAGAAGCCCGTTCATCGTAGTTGCTCGGCGGCATCGGGATCGGGAATTCGCCACTGGGAATAGGGCTGCTGAGAGAATGTCCCGAATTAGCGCTAAGTTCGTTGAACCGCTGCACCAACAAATCTTGCAAATTGTGAGCCAAAACTTGGGCCAACTGTTTCAGCCACAATTGCTGCTGCTGAATGTATCGCCCAGAAAGAGATTCTGCTTGCTGAGACTGTAATTGGCGATATTGTTCTCTGAGGCCTTCAATATCTTCAATCAGGTGATTTTTTTCACTTTGCAGCCGTGTAATGTCCTGATTTAACTGGCCTTTGACATTTTGATGCAAAGCGTCCAATTCCTGAATCACCGCGTGGAGGACTTCTTCTGCTGATTGTGCATCCTCTGGCTCGTCTTTTGACGAGTATACGTTCCGTTGCGCCATTAGCCTATAACCTCTAATTTAAACTGCACGTTCAGTGTTCTTAAGTATTGTGGCAAATTCGCTCCCAAGTTCCAGTGATTTTATCTAAAAGATGGCTGGCACTGTTTCATCAATAGTAGTCGCGATAGTTCGAGATGTGAAAAAATTGCGATCGCCCCAAGAACACTTTGTGCAACTAGAAATCATACTAAAGCGTCACGTCGCACCACTCGAAGCTGTTGACTGTTGACTGTTAACTGTTGACTGTTAACTGTTAACTGTTAACTGTTAACTGTTAACTGTTGACTGTTGAGCGTTTAAGCCCTATGCTCAGCGCAAGTAGCGCGCCCTCGAACTTTACAAAATTAAATAATCCGGGGTGAGTTCGGAGCGACGGCAAGCGGAGTCAGTCCTATAAAATCGATCGGGCGATGCTGAAGATGGTAGCAGCCAAACCTGCGGCGATCGGAATTGTCACTAGCCAAGCCGAACCAATGGAGAGCAAAGTTTGAAAACCTACAGATTTCCAACCTTTGACAATTCCGACTCCGACAACTGCACCGACTAAAGCGTGGGATGTCGAAACTGGCAAACCCAAGCGGGATGCTAGCAAGACAGTAGCAGCGGTGGCTAATTCAGCGCAAAATCCGCCACTGGGTTGCAGTTCAATTATGCCTTCGCCGACTGTAGCAATTACATTTTTGCCCCAGATGGACAAACCGACGACAATTCCCACACCTCCGAGCACTAAAATCCACAGGGGAACGCTGAAATCTGATTGGGGAAAGGAACCTGTGCGGCGGATATAGGCGATCGCAGCGAGGGGAGCAACGGCATTACCGACGTCGTTGGAACCGTGGGCAAATGCCACAAAACAGGCACTTATGACTTGAAATCGCGCCATTTGTTGCTCGATGAGAGAGTGGGGGAGTGGGAGAGTGGGAGAGTGGGAGAGGGGGGGAGTGGGAGAGAGTGGGAGAGTGGGAGAGTGGGAGAGGGGGGGAGTGGGAGAGAGTGGGAGAGTGGGAGAGTGGGAGAGGGGGGGAGTGGGAGAGTTTGTACCTATTCCTTCTTCCTTGTTTGTACCCTGAGCGAAGTCGAAGGGCTTTCTTCCTTCTTCCTTCTTCCCTCTTCCTTCTTCCTTCTCCCCTGCTGAACTTTGTGAAGCATCTGCTAATTTTTTCCAGCTAATTTGGGTAAGGACGATCGCCCCAATACCCCCAATGCCAATCACAATATCGTGAACCGGAATATTCCACCCTAATCTATCCTGTACAAGGGCGATCGCTCCTGTCTGCACGAAGGCGACATCAACAACAGAGGGCAGTACAATGATCCCAAATATGCTCAGCACTGCTGCACTCAGCCAAGGTATCCACTCGCGCATTTGATCTAAAGGATCAGGTCGATCGAGAATCGAATACTTTACTAAACTGTAAAATAGGGAGGCCACAGCACCACTCGCTACCGGTGTCGCCAGCCAAGTTAGGGAAATAGTGCCGATAGTTGGCCAGTCAACAGCACCAATTCCGGCGGCCACCCAGCTAAAACCCGCGATCGCGCCTACAACCGCATGGGACGAAGAAACCGGCAAACCCCGACGAGTAGCGATTTGCAGCCACAAGCCGCAAGCTATCAGCACTGACACCATCCCAATTAAAAATACTTGTGGCTGGGCTGCGAAGGCTTCTGCATTCACCACTCCTGTTGCCAGAGTTTCGGAAACTCCTTTGCCAAACAGCACCGCACCCGCAAACTCCAGTATGCCTGCAACAATTATTGCCTGCCGCAGCGTTAGCGCTTTTGAGCCTACGGATGTTCCCATCGAGTTAGCGACATCGTTAGCCCCCAAATTGGCAGCGACGTACAAGGCAAGTGCAGCAATCGCCGCCAGTTGCAGAAATTCGCCCCCAGAGGTATTTAACATAAATTTTTTTTGACATAAAACGGGCAGTTCGATATATGATAAGAGATTGTGAGTTTTAGTAAATCCCGTCAGTAACCCAGCCCTCTCATAGACTGGGCTTGTAAGATTAATCAAGCAAGCCATACTGACCAAGAAACAGGGATACAAGCCCCGTCCTTCTAGGACGACTTTAAGCTAAAATTGAGAAAAGTCGGGATGGGGAATCGCCACGACTCTAAACGGGCGCAGAGACAGAGTAAGACTACTCCGGTAGCATCAGTCGGTGAAGCGTCAAGAATCACCGCACCGACCGGGCGGTGAGTATTTCAACAGACAACCTAGTAATAGGTAGTCGTCCCAAGGGTTGATTAACAGTAAGACTTTTTCTGACATTTGCTAACAATCACTTACATTTGCCCGAGGTCTTTATGGCACTGTAGAATGAATTTAGCCACTCGGATTTAGGTGAAAAACCTTGGTAGTAAGCAACCTCTATCTAAATAAGTTGCCTCTACAGTATCAAAGCAAATAAAATCAAGATTGGCTAAATGCGGTCACGGGAAAACCAAGCTGAACGCTCATAGTACAAGTGCTTGTAGAGATTTCTACGGGCATTGGTTGATACGCCTTAGTTGAGAACTGAGCTCAACTTATGTATTTGTTAGCAAACGTTAGCAAAAAAGGATCGGTCACGACACCTCGGAATGCGACGCTAGTTCCCCGTTCTGTCGCTTGTGATTAAACAGTTTTAAGGTCACTGAAACAGTTTTGCAAGCCGGCGCAAGCCCAGATAACCAGGTCGAAGCGAACATTACCCCTCTGAGGGAGGCTCAATTGAGCAAACCGTTATGCGTACAGGATTGTGAGATTTGAAGTGAGAATTGCGATGCACCCTCGCGTAGCCGAGTCCCACTTTCATTGCATTACACTCATCACACCGAATCCAGCAATCCTCGTGTAATGGAGAAAACATTCAAGGCGGTTAAAACCGCACGTGCGATGCCCTTCCTCGTAGTCGAAGGGTCGTTTCCCTCTCAGGTCTAAAGACTCTGAGTTTCCCACTTACCGAGTTTAGTTATGAAAGGCGCAGAAATAATCCGCTCTCTTGAGACGGAAGAAATAGAGAGAGTCAAGGTAGAACTCAGCAAAGTGCTCCCCGAAATTTACGTCGGCGACACTGTGCGAGTCGGTGTGAAAATTAAAGAGGGCAACAAAGAACGGGTTCAGCCCTACGAAGGCACTGTGATTGCCATGCGTAACGGCGGAATTAATGAAACTATCACTGTTCGCCGTGTGTTTCAGGGCGTCGGTGTGGAACGGGTGTTTTTGATTCACTCGCCCCGCATTGCCACTATCCAAGTGATGCGACGCGGGAAAGTCCGCAGAGCAAAACTGTACTACCTGCGCGATCGGATTGGCAAAGCCACCCGCGTCAAACAGCGGTTCGATCGAGCTCTGTAGGAATGCACCCAGGCTATGCCTCATGGGGAAATTGGAAATTGAGAAATTTCCCAAAAAAATTTCCTATTTACGAGCGCACTGTGTTAGAATAGAAATCTAGAGGTTAAGCAACTCTTTGCAACCTCACCTGTGCGCTCTTAGTTCAGTTGGTAGAACGCAGGTCTCCAAAACCTGATGTCGGGGGTTCAAGTCCTCCAGGGCGCGCTGAATCACCAAAACTTAAATTCTGCCCGAAAGCGCCCGGATTATTGGCCCACAGCAGCCAAAACCGCAAGCTTTCGGGTATAATTAGTTTTTGGGGATGGTTCAATTTTTTGTCAAAGAGAAGCCACCAACAAATTCTCGATGTGGCATCTCGATTCTCGGTATCTTGATGATCAGTACCGTCGATCGCTTGTTGACACTCGGATGGGTTGGGCTTGTAAAGTGGTTGCTTTGGATTTAAGATTTAGAATTGCGCCGGAGTGGTTAGTGTCAAAAAATCTGAGCCCCGCTCGCCACTCACACAATCTCAAATCTCAAATCTCAAATCTTAAATCGCAAGGGGGATTCAATTGTGGCGAAAAAAGACGAAGCTCAACAAACTCAAGAAATAGCCGAGCCTGGGTTTGACCCGGCGGGTTTTTTGAAGGAAACGAGGGAAGAACTGGATAAGGTGGTTTGGCCAAGTCGTCAGCAGCTAATCAGCGAGTCTTTGGCCGTGCTTTTGATGGTAATCCTCTCAGCAAGCCTAATCTACTTGGTGGATAACTTCTTTAACTGGGGCGCGGCCAAGGTGTTTGGGTCATGACTTTTGGATCAGAAGAATCCGAGTATTCCACAGAACCTACCGCAGGGAAAGGCTCGCCAGAAGTACCGGAGATCAATGCTCGCTGGTACGCTGTTCAGGTAGCTTCCGGCTGCGAGAAGCGGGTGAAGGCAAATTTGCAACAGCGGATTCAAACTTTGGATGTTGCCGATCGCATCGTGCAAGTGGAAATTCCACAAACTCCGGGGCTCAAAGTCGGTAAAGACGGTTCTAGGCGTCAATCAGACGAAAAAATATTTCCTGGCTACGTACTGATCCGAATGTTCATGGATGAGGATACGTGGCAGGTGATCAAAAATACCCCGAATGTAATTAATTTTGTCGGGGCAGAGCAGAAACGCCGCTACGGGCGCGGGCGAGGTCACGTCAAACCGCTACCGCTGAGTCACTCAGAAGTAGAACGGATCTTCAGAAACGCTCAGGAATCAGAACCGATTGTCAAAGTATCGATGGCAGTAGGAGACCACATTGTGGTACTTTCCGGGCCGTTTAAGGATTTTGAAGGTGATGTGATTGAAGTTAGCCCGGAACGGAACAAGCTCAAAGTTTTACTCTCGATTTTTGGGCGCGATACGCCTGTAGAATTGGAGTTCAATCAGGTTCAGAAACAGAACTAACTAATGGCAAAGAAAGTTGTTGCAGTAATTAAGTTGGCGATTACGGCGGGAAAAGCCAACCCAGCTCCTCCGATCGGCCCGGCCTTGGGTCAGCACGGCGTCAATATTATGATGTTTTGCAAGGAGTACAATGCTAGAACCGCAGACCAAGCGGGTCTGGTGGTTCCGGTAGAAATTTCGGTTTTTGAAGACCGGAGTTTTACGTTTATTCTCAAAACCCCGCCGGCGTCGGTGTTGATTCAAAAAGCGGCTGGCATTGCTAAAGGTTCCGGGGAACCGAACCGTAAGCAAGCAGGGTCGATTACCCAGGCTCAGTTGCGAGAAATTGCGGAAACGAAAATGCCTGACCTCAATGCTAATGATGTTGAGGCTGCCATGAGAATTGTGGCAGGAACGGCTAAAAATATGGGCGTGGCGATCGCGGATTGAGGAAGAAGGAAGTTCGGCAACGGATTCGCTCCACGGATTTAACGGATGGATGGCCCTTCGGCTCCCTTCGGCTCCGCCCAGGGTAAAAAGAAGGAAGAGGGAAGAGGGAAGAGGGAAAAGGGAAAAGTTTTTTCTGATTCACAATTCTTAATTTCTAGTCCAAGTTCCAAATAGCTAATCCAAAATTGCTGATTTTCAATCCAAAATCCAAAATCCAAAATCGATCGATTCAGGGGGAGAAGCAAAGCTTCGCTAGGAATCGCAAGTATTTTAGATGGGAAACAACCGACTAGGTTCAATTCTTCAATCTAAAATCCAAAATCTCAAATCGAAAATCGACAGACCCCAAAAGATCAAAATGGCAAAGAAAATATCGCGCAGACTGCAAGAACTTCAAAAGAAGGTTGAAGATAGAGCTTATCTACCTTTGGAAGCTCTGCAACTTTTGAAAGAAACAGCTACAGCTAAGTTTGCTGAGTCGGCTGAAGCTCACATCCGTTTGGGAATTGACCCAAAATATACTGACCAGCAGTTGCGGACAACTGTGTCGTTACCAAAAGGAACTGGTCAAGTAGTCAGAATTGCGGTGATTGCTAAGGGCGAAAAAGTTAAAGAAGCCTTGAATGCTGGCGCTGATCTTGCTGGTTCTGAAGAGTTAATCGAGCAAATTCAGAAGGGCATGATGGACTTTGATTGCCTGATTGCTACCCCAGATGTGATGCCGTTGGTGGCAAAATTGGGTCGGTTGCTGGGACCTCGCGGTTTGATGCCTTCTCCGAAAGGTGGCACGGTGACGGCTGATGTTGCTCAGGCGATCGGTGAGTTTAAAGGTGGTAAGATGGAATTCCGTGCCGACAAAACTGGCATCGTTCATGTTATGTTTGGCAAGGCAGCTTTCTCAGCGGAAGATTTGCTGGTCAACCTTCATGCTTTGCAAGAAACTGTCGATCGCAACCGTCCTTCTGGTGCTAAAGGTCGCTACTGGCGCAGTTTGTATGTATCCGCAACAATGGGCCCGTCGATCGAAGTCGATGTCAGCGTCCTGCGTGATACCAAACTTGATGCTGGCTAGAAAGAATACTAATTTCTGTCTGCTCGTCATAGCCTAATTCAAAATCAATAAGCTGAAGACCGCAGGTGCCGATCGCGCTTAATTTCCTGCCGAGGCTGAAGAACTAAAAACTCAAGACTAAAGATTAAAAATTTTCGATTTTTAATTCTGAATTCTTAACTTTTAATTCTCTGCCCCGGCTCGAAGGTCGGGGTTTTTGATGGTCAGTTTTCGATCATCCTTAAAGGAGGTGAAATAAGTATGGGCAAAAGTTTAGCAGTAAAAAATGAGATTATTGCAGATCTCAAGCAAACCTTGAGCGAATCTCAATTGGTAATCGCGATCGACTACAAAGGTTTAACTGTTGCTGAAATCACAGATTTGCGCCGGCGTTTGCGCCCGAAAGGCAGCAGTTGCCAAGTGGCAAAAAACACGCTGATGCGAATTGCTGTTGAAGGTAACGAAACCTGGCAGCCGATGCAGGAATTACTGACTGGTACGTCGGCGTTTCTGTTCGTGCAAGAAGATATCGGCGGCGCGATTAAAGCTTACCAAGAATTCCAAAAAGTCTCTAAAAAGACTGAACTTCGCGGCGGCGTGATGGAAGGACGGGTGCTGAAAGAAGCTGATGTTAAGGCCTTAGCGGATCTGCCGTCGAAAGAACAACTCATGGCTCAAATTGCTGGTGCTATCAACGGTGTGGCTACCAAGCTGGCTGTGGGTATCAGTCAAGTTCCTACTTCGATCGCTCGTGGTCTCAAAGCTTATGCTGAAAAAGACCAAAACGGCGATTCAGTAGAAGCAGAAGTAGAAGCAGAAGCAGAAGCAGAAGCAGAAAGCGTATCTGCTTAGTCATCAGTCATTAGTCATTAGTCATCAGTCATTAGTCATCAGTCATTAGTCATCAGTCATTAGTGCTGAGCAACAGACTGAAGACGGGAGACGAGAAACTAATGATGAATGAGCGATCGCAAATTCAAAATCCACAATCTAAAATCGAATTAGGAGTTCAACAAATGTCTACTGCAACTGATGAAATCTTGGAAAAACTTAAGTCTTTGACTTTGCTCGAAGCATCTGAATTGGTGAAGCAAATCGAAGAAGCTTTCGGTGTCAGCGCTGCGGCTCCTGTGGGTGGCATGATGATGATGGCTGGTGCTGCTGCCGCTGTTGAAGAAGTAGAAGTGCAAACCGAGTTTACTGTCATGTTGGAAGAAGTTCCTGCTGACAAGAAAATCGCAATTCTGAAGGAAGTCCGGGCGATTACCGGTTTGGGCTTGAAGGAAGCAAAAGATTTGGTAGAAGCCGCACCGAAAGCAGTGAAGGAAGCTCTTGCTAAGGAAGCTGCTGAAGAATTGAAGAAACAGCTTGAAGCTGTGGGCGCAAAGGTATCTGTTAAGTAGTAACAGAGTATAGTTGACAGGTTAAAACCTGTCGCTATCAGACCTCAGTCTTCACGTAAAGACTGAGGTTTTTTTCTTAATTCATACCATCAGGACACGGCAGTGCCGTTTCCCTACTCATGATTATTTTACGGTAGGGAAACCGCTCCGTGCCCTCCAGGAGCTAAGTCTTAATAAGATCAGCTAGATCAGGAGAAAGTAACAGGTTCGGAAATAGTAAAGTTTCCAAGTAATGAAACTTTATTCCGTAAAGACTCTTGATTTCTTTAATTTGTGCAAGAATCTGAGTTTTATCTATATTCCGATTAGTTTTAATTCCTACAATCATGATATTTTTACTTGTATGCTCAGAAGATATAAACTCAAAAACCTTAGCCTCGTAGCCAGATAATTCAAGTAGGAGCGCTCTTAATCCATCAGTCACTATTTCTGATTGTCTCTCTAGCAAAATTCCAAACTTCAGGATATCCTTCAAACTCGTAGTGGGAGCCATTTCTTTCCTAACTTGCTTGTGGCAGCATGGCGCTAGGATAATTAAAGAAGAATGAGACTTTATTCCTTGATAAATTGCATCATCTGTTGCAGTATCGCACGCATGGAGCGCTATGGTCACATCTGTTTTTTCGGCGCTGTAACTCTTGATATTTCCCGGCTCGAAATGTAAATTTTCAAAATTCACCGATTCGGCAACAGAATTACAAAATGCTACTAAATTTGTTCTGCTTTCTATCCCAATAACTGATGCTTGCTTATTCAGAATATTGTTCAAAAAATCATACATTGCAAAGGTCAAGTATCCCTTACCTGAACCCATATCAACGACAGATAACTGATTTATTGCTGCCAATCCTGATGATTCAAGTAAGCCATCCACAATTTCAACAAACTTATCGATCTGCCTGAACTTATCTTCCATCGTTTTCACGACGTTACCCTGCTTATTTGTAATGCCTAATGCTGTAAGATAGGCATTATTTTCAGATGCAATCCATCGTTGCTTTTTGCGATCGTGTTCCTGCGGAATTGTGCTAGCATAGTCAGGAAAAGTGGGCTTAATAAAAGAGAGTCTTAGTTTCTGATTATTGCCATATTCAAGTTGAATATCTTGTTTTATGGTGAATAATCTGCTACTCATAAAATCGTTGCCAATCAAGGTATTGACTAGATTAATGCCATCCGGTATAGAGTGATTAGTTGCGATTTCTTTGGTTTTATAGCAGTAGGTCAAAGATAATTTGATGCCAGATTTTATTTTGATAATTCTAGCAACAAGTTTATTTAAAAAATCTTCTTTGCCTCGATACTTTCCCAAAGTCAATCTAACAAACTCTTGGCTCTCAATACTAGCGGTTAGAATGGAGATGAACTGTTCTTGTGTGTTGGTATTGGTAGTCATTATTTATGATGAATCATGTTTTTACAGCGGTTTGGAACCGCTGTATTGTTTTTTGGGCTTTGAAGTAAGGCTATCAGACTTGAGCAGCTTTGGCTGTCACTGTCTCTGTTAATTGTCGCGACGAATTAGTCCGTACAGCGCGGAACATCCCGAACCGGCAAAGACCGGCACCGAATGCTAATCGCATCAGTAAAAGAGTTGGTACTTCTCGCAAAGATTTAATGAAACCTGATAAACCAAAACGCACTAATCCTGCTGGTCTAGCGACTCCTTGCCAGATAGAATCTAACCAAGAAGGAATTGTTTGTTCCGTCCAATCTGCTGTGACTACTTTTCCCTCGACGAATTCGGTTGCTTCCAAAAGTTCGGAAAAGCCCTCGATGCTTGAAAACGCGGGATGTGACCATTGATCCAGCAATTGCTGCATGACTGGTTTCTCCCAAAAATTGAGCGGTTTTTGCCGATCGTCCCTTTGATTCCAGTCAGCTAAAACCAGGACTCCACCGGGCTTGAGCACTCTCATCAACTCACGGGCAAAAATGGCTTTGTCCGGCATATGGGGGCCAGCTTCGATCGACCAAACTACATCAAAACTACCATCAGGAAAAGAAAGCGCCATAGCATCATCCACCAGAAACTGCAAATCAAGTTCCTGAGAAGTTAACTGCTGGGCGCGTTGGACTTGTTGGGGACTAATAGTAATAGCTGTGACTGCAAAGCCGTAATCCCGTGCCAAAATGCGGCTGCTACCGCCAATTCCACACCCAACATCTAAGACGGTAGTACCAGGGGGCAATTTATCTAAACCACCCCAACTGACCATTTCATGTACGAAGTCAGATTTAGCAACGAGAAAATCTTTCCGTTGGGGTGGGGAACCATAATGACCTAAGTGGATATGTTCGCCCCAGTAAAATTCCAAAATACCGTCTTCTGTCCATTCGTCGTAGGAGTTGGCTACGGAGTTAGATGATTGATAACTGCGAGGTGTAATGAGGTATAAGGCGATGCCTACTGTCGTTAGTGCGAGGAGAATTCCTAGGGCCCAAACAAATAAATTCATTGAGAGTAAGTGTGAATATCTTTCCATAATTTTAGCTGATTTATATTAGTAACGAGAGATCTTTTAGGGTGCGTCGCTATCAGATTTTTCAGGTTTCCCAGTAGATGACTGATGGCGACGCACCCTACGATATTTACTACGATAGGTGCGTCGCTATCAGATTTTTCAGGTTTCCCAGTAGATGACTGATGGCGACGCACCCTAGGATATTTACTTGTAGGGTGCGTCGCTATCAGATTTTTTAGGTTTCCCAGTAGATGACTGATGGCGACGCACCCTAGGATATTTACTTGTAGGGTGCGTCGCTATCAGATTTTTTAGGTTTCCCAGTAGATGACTGATGGCGACGCACCCTAGGATATTTACTTAGATTTTAGAGGCTGCTTCCATTTGGCGCACGACTGTTAAAGCAGAATAGGAAACGCCGGCGGTTCCTTCTCCGGGATGGGTGGAGTCGCCCACCAACCAGAGGTTTTGAATGGGTGTGCGATTAGCAAAGCCGAAGGGCCCGAAGGTTGGTACTCGCTGGCCGATGCCGCCCACAACGCCTCTATCTCTCGCTGTATAACGCGCAAAGGTGCGGGGTGTAGCTGATTCTTGATGGACGATCGCCCCTGGTGTTAAATCGAAATATTCGCTCAAACGGGCGATCGCCCCTGCGGTATATTGTTGCTTCAACCCTTCATAATCCGTACAATTCCACCACATTCGAGTATCAGTAAAGGAAGAAGCAATGACAGTCGCCATTCCCGCTGGTGCTCTACCATCTCCCGGATGACTGACAGAAACAAACAATGAATTATTCTCGCCTATCTCGCCGTCGTAGTCATAGAGAAACTGAAGATGAGGCGGACAATTTGCCGGAATTGCGCTTTCTTTCACTCCTAAATATATCACAAAAGCGCCGGATGCAGGCGGCAATTTATCGACTCGATATTTGTAGCCATTCATTTGATAGGGCAATTTAGCATCCGGTGATTTTGTAACGGATTTGTCCGATAAATCTGCGGATTCTTGTGATGTTATTGAATCAGTTTCTAACAATTTAACTAGATTTTGTGCGGTGACGTTGGCGACAATATCATCGGCGGTTTCTGTCCAAACTTCGCCGGTTTTTTGATTGCGAATCACTGTACCGATCGCTTTACCGTTGGCTGTGACAATGCTTTCAACGGTGTGACGGAGTAAAAGTTTGCCGCCATCTCGTTCGATCGCATCTACGAGTCGATCGCTCAATACCTGCATACTCCCTTGCAGATGATACAATCCTTGTGGCTCTTGGGAAACCCCCAAAGCCGTCGCCGCGTAAAGTAGCGCTGTTTCTTCGGTGTCTACTTGAGAATACAATTTTAACTGCAAATCCAGAAAAGTTCTCAAGCGCAAATTATCGCCCAATCCACAAAGCCGCAAAGCATCTCCCACTGTCATAAAAGTGAAAGGTAAAGTAATCAGAGTATCGGGGCGAACAGCTTTAATTAATTGCCAGAAATCCCAGAAGTTTCTGGGCGGTAAAACTGGATCGCGCCCTTGAAATTTCCAGCTAGCTTGGAATAATGTAGATAATAATTGCCAAAAAGGTTCGCTTCCGGGAAACTGTTTTTGTCTTTCTTGTTGCCACTTTTGGGGATTTCGCCAGACGCTAATGGGTGCGGTTTCTCCTGGCAAAAATACTGCACAGGCCCGATCGCAGGGTGTGGCTGCAGGAAGCTCTATATCTAATTCTGAGAAGATGCGGTGGTGAATGCCTCCGGGCTCCAATCCTGCTACTTGGGTGGCACCGACATCGAAGGTAAAGCCTTTGCGCTTGAAGGTGGAAGCGCAGCCGCCGGGGACGATCGCCTGATCTAAGACTAGCACCTGGTATCCTCTGCGAGCTAGCAAGGCGGCTGCTGTCAAACCGCCGATTCCGGCTCCGATGACGGTGACGCGGGATTTGCTCTGAGGTGTGCGATCGCTTGCCATAATTGATTTATTGTAATATTTCTTAATATTATGCTCAGATTTCGCAACAAAACGTAAAACGCGATCGGTGTTAGATCCCCGACTTCTTTAAGAAGTCGGGGATCTGAATAGCGATCGCGCGATCGCTCCTGCTGCTGATTTAGAATCAGTGACGGCGCCACTTGTTGAGATAAGCTTCTCCAATCCCAGCAACTGCTTGCTGTTGAGCTAGCTTGTCTTGTAAAGCTTTGATGGTTCTTAGCTGTTCTTGAGACTGTTGCTGCAAAGCGTCATAATTTCGCTGTTTGGCTGCACTCTGGCTCAATTGATGCTCTATATCTTGCAACTTGGTTAGTTGAACTTGGAAATGGTCGATCGCACTTTCCCGTTCTGTCAACTGTTGCTGTAAAGTTTCGTAACTTGACTTACTTACACTTTCGTGCAATTGCTGTTCCAGATTTTGCTTTTCTTGGGCTGATTGAGCCAGCAAAGAATTGAGCGCACTTTCCCGTTCCGACAACTGTTGCTGTAAAGTTTCGTAACTTGACTTACTTACACTTTCGTGCAATTGCTGTTCCAGAGTTTGCTTTTCTTGGGCTGATTGAGCCAGCAAAGAATTGAGCGCACTTTCCCGTTCCGACAACTGTTGCTGTAATTGCTGTTCGAGATTTTGCTTTTCAGCTAATTGAGAATGCAATTGGGCGATCGCACTTTCCCGTTCCGTCAACTGTTGCTGTAAAGTTTCGTAACTTCTTACACTTTCGTGCAATTGGTGTTCGAGATTTTGTTTTTCTTGAGCCAATTGAGAATGCAATTGGTCGATCGCACTTTCCCGTTCCGACAACTGTTGCTGTAAACTTTCGTAACTTCTTACACTTTCGTGCAATTGGCTTTCCAGATTTTGCTTTTCTTGGGCTGATTGAGCCAGCAAAGAATTGAGGGAATTTTCCCGTTCCGACAACTGTTGATGCAATTGCTGTTCGAGATTTTGCTTTTCGGCCAATTGAGAATGCAATTGGGCGATCGCACTTTCCCGTTCCGACAACTGTTGCTGTAAAGTTTCGTAACTTGACTTACTTACACTTTCGTGCAATTGCTGTTCCAGATTTTGCTTTTCTTGGGCTGATTGAGCCAGCCAAGAATTGAGGGAATTTTCCCGTTCCGACAACTGTTGCTGTAATTGCTGTTCGAGATTTTGTTTTTCGGCTAATTGAGAATGCAATTGGTCGATCGCACTTTCCCGTTCCGACAACTGTTGCTGTAAAGTTTCGTAACTTGACTTACTTACACTTTCGTGCAATTGCTGTTCCAGATTTTGCTTTTCTTGGGCTGATTGAGCCAGCCAAGAATTGAGGGAATTTTCCCGTTCCGACAACTGTTGCTGTAATTGCTGTTCCAGATTTTGTTTTTCGGCTAATTGAGAATGCAATTGGGCGATCGCACTTTCCCGTTCCGACAACTGTTGCTGTAAAGTTTCGTAACTTGACTTACTTACACTTTCGTGCAATTGCTGTTCCAGATTTTGCTTTTCTTGGGCTGATTGAGCCAGCCAAGAATTGAGGGAATTTTCCCGTTCTGTCAACTGTTGCTGTAAAGTTTCGTAACTTGACTTACTTACACTTTCGTGCAATTGGCTTTCCAGAGTTTGCTTGTCGGCCAATTGAGCATTCAATTGGGCGATCGCACTTTCCCGTTCCGTCAACAGTTGCTGTAAAGATTCGTAACTTGCTTGCAGCGGATTTGGCTGTTCCAATTGAGTTTCGGCCGTTTCAGCGCCATTAACTGCGCTTTCGGAGGCTGTTTCTTCTGGAACCTCGGCGACCTCGACTGCACTCCCTTGACTTTTTTTCCAAGTGACAGTAACTTCCGTCTTGTCCCTAGAAATATCCAGAGCGCCTTTTGCTAAGCGTTCTAGGAGTTCCGACCTGGATATGTCGAGCTTTCGAGCGATCGCATTCAATCGATCGGCACTATAGGGTGTCAGCGAAAGTCCGACTTTGACCTTGCTTACTGAATCTGAACTAACTGGACTGCGATTTTTTTTTACCATTGGCATTTTCCTGACGCCAATCTACACTTATTAGTATAGTGGCTGAAACTTCTGTTAAAATGAATTCTTGTTACTTACCAATTGTGGCAGATTTCGTTCCAATTGACACTCCCCGGTCTAAAGACACGGGGATTCTTAAGGACAAACTTTGGGGGATGAATCCGCCCAAAGCTTAATTCTCAAAGGGTTAGTCAGAAACCCCCTACCCACTCGCTCAAGAATTGAGTCTATGGCTACTTTTGACTTTCTAATGATATTAGCAGCACCGTTAACATCTGCATTGATTAACAACCCAGCGCTAGAACAGTACAATCCTCTTTTGATTCTTTTACCCGATGGTTGCCAATTGTCAGGTTTTTCACCGACTTTTACTGGCAAAATATCTCGGTCTAAAAAACTTGCTTTTGATGTGTAAGATTCATCTTGTTCGACAAATCGCCACCCCTTTAAGTCGCATTCTTGTTGGAGCCTTTCTTTGACTTTAGCAGTGGGTATTTGGACAAAGTTCTGATTAGTCACGACCCCCATATTAACATCTTGTTTCTGTCCCTTGTTCCAGCCAAAGACTAAGACATTGATTTGGCGATCTTCGCAATAATCTACGATGGTTCTCACTGCTTTGTTGACAGCATCTCTCATCCTTCTAGTGCGAGTTTCCGACAACTGTTGTAATCTTTTTGACGAGAAACCTTTGGGTAATTTATGTATTGCGTGTTCTGATTGAACTCTCGCTTTTTCTTTGTTAAACCATTGGTTCCAAGACTTGAGTCTATGTCCATCAATAATGAAAGGTTTACCATTGCTAGAGACACAAGTTAACCAGTTATTGATGCCGTGATCTATTCCCAAAACCCCTGTTACTTCCAGGCTACAACTAGGAGCTTGTTCAGTCAGAGATTCGTAGACGTATTCGACCCATACCGCACCATTTCTAGGGATTAACCTGAGTTCTTCGATCTGGCAATTCTTGATCCGTTCAGGTAGCGGAACCCAAAGCGCATCTTTCCCAAAGTATTCTTTTCCTTTTTTCCCCAGGGGTAATCTGACTTTATTTCCAATTACCTTTAATGCTTGACCGGGATATGAAACAGGGTACATTCCTCCTTTAGTTCTATACTTTGGTAGTCTCGGTTTTTGATGGATTTCTCCTTGATTTGCCAACTTCTCTAAGGCTCGGAAAGAAGTAAAAGATTCTGCGACAGATTTAAGAGATTGTTGGGCAACTTGAGAGTATAGCAACCCGTAATTTTCGTTGGTTTTGGCTATTTTATACAAATCTGGATATTTAACTACGCTTGGGTTCTTAAAGTATCGTTGCCGACTTTCGTAAGTTCCGACATTAAACAGATTATTTGACCATCTCAAGAGTTGTTCGACAATGGTTTTGTCGAGTCCTTTTAAATGCCAAACATCTTTTTGTACTGCGTACATTTAACTTACTGGCTATTGTGACACCAGGTTTAGTATAGATCGTGAATTAACAAGTTAATTAATCCTAAACAAATCTTTACCTTGGTCTCAATTGCTAGAAGGATTTGTCCGGGGACGGTTAAACATTATGTTATATTGAAACTTACGAACAGGCAGGATAAATCCTGCCACGCCCTTTCATCCCTGGACTAAAGTCACAGGGTTTTCAGGGTATTTCTTATAAATCGCACAACATTTCGACAGAGCGCCTCCTAGCTGGATCGGGAGCTAGATAGCTCATCCTTGACTTTCTGGTAAAATGTTGCAAGATAGAGGCAAGCGCCACGTAGGTGTCTGCAAGAAAAAAACATGAATCCTCAAAAGTCTTCCCAGAAATCCCAACCCAAAGCCGCTCTGGAAGCCGAGGGAAAGCTACAAAACGATCGAGACGAATTATTTCCCGTCGTCGGGATTGGAGCCTCTGCGGGAGGATTGGAAGCCTTTACCCAATTACTGAGCCATTTGCCGATCGATACAGGCATGGCGTTTGCGATAATTCAGCATATGTCGCCAGATCAGGAAAGTATGTTGAGTGTGATTCTGGCTCGATCGACCCAGATGGCTGTGCATGAGGTGGCAGATGGGATGGCTGTAGCACCGAATCAAGTATACGTCATCCCCCCGAATGTCGGCATGACTATCGATCGAGGGGTGCTGAAGCTAACGCCTCGCAGCAGAGGAAGCGGGATATTTATGTCCGTCGATACTTTTCTGGTTTCCCTCGCCACAGAACGGGGGAACAAAGCCATCGGCGTCGTTCTGTCCGGGGCCGACGGCGATGGTTCCCGAGGATTAGCAGCGATTAAGGCCGCAGGCGGTATTACTTTTGCCCAATCTGAAGCATCGGCACAAGTCAGCAATATGCCGAATACTGCGGTGGCTACTGGTCAGGTAGACTTCATCTTGACCCCGCAAAAAATTGCCCAGAAGATCGCCGAAATCAGCCGTCATCCCTACATTGTCGATCGGCCCAACGACTCCGCTCAGGGGCCTGGAAGTGGAAGGGCTCAGGGGCCTGGAAGTGGAAGGGATCGGGAACCGCCTGGGAAAAAATCGATCGCCTCCTCGCTGGCGATCGAAAATAAAGAGGCGATCGCCACGATCTACAGTTTGCTGCGCGTGGCTACAGGAGTTGACTTTACCCACTACAAGCAAACCACCTTGAAGCGACGGATACAGCGACGGATGTTGCTGTATAAGCTGGAACGGATCGAAGAATATGCCCAATATCTCCAAAACAATCCGACAGAAGTAACGGCGTTGTATCACGATGTCTTAATTCATGTCACCAGCTTTTTCCGTGACTCCGAAAGCTTTGAAGCATTAAGCAGCAAGGTTTTTCCCGAAATCGTCAAAGATAAATTGTCGCAAACACCGATCCGAATTTGGATTGCTGGCTGTTCCACGGGCGAAGAAGCTTACTCGATCGCCATCTGCTTGCTAGAGTTTTTAGCAGAACGAGCTACTCATCTGCCAATTCAGATTTATGCGACAGACATCTGTGAGACTGCGATCGCCAAGGCCCGCACCGGATTTTATACAGCTAGCCAAGTCGCGGATGTTTCACCCGAACGTCTGCATCGGTTCTTTGTTCAAGTCGAGGGCGGATACCAAATCGGTAAGCAGGTGCGCGAACTCTGTGTCTTTGCTAGACAAAACCTGATTAGCGATCCGCCGTTTTCCCGGATGGATTTGATTAGCTGTCGGAATGTGCTGATCTATCTGGGAACCCAGTTGCAGAAAAAGCTGCTCCCAATATTCCACTATGGGCTTGTGTCCGGGGGCTTTTTGCTGTTAGGTTCTTCGGAAACGATCGGTGATTGTTCAGAATTGTTTACGCTCTTCGACAAAAAGCACAAACTTTATACCAAAAAAGAGCTATCCCATCGGCTCAGGATTGATTTAACGGCCAGCAACTATCCTCTGACAGTCATCAACTCTGCACCAATGGTGACCGAAACCTTGAACGACATCGAAATGGAGAAAGAGGCCGATCGAATCGTTTTAAATCAATACGCCCCAGTCGGTGTCGTGATTAACAGCGTCAGCGAGATTCTGCAATTTCGAGGACAGACGAGCGCCTACCTAGAACCGGCTCCCGGTAAGGCGAGCTTTAACCTGCTGAAAATGGCAAAAGAAGGATTGCGCCTCGCACTACGCACTGCAATTCAACAAGCAAAACAGCAGCATTTGGCTGTTGAACGTACTGGCTTGCAAATTACAGAAGGCGAAAGCATTCGGCTCGTCAGAATCAATGTGATTCCATTCCAAGCAGGCGCTGTGTCAAAAGACCATTTTTTAGTTTTGTTTCAAGACGAACCGCCACGACCTGCTTCTTTGGAGGCTGCGGACGATGGTAGTGTCAACTCCGAGTCGCAAACGGGTCAAAGTCAGGAGATGGCGAGGCTCCAACAGGAACTGAAAACGACAAAAGAGCACCTGGAATCGATCGTCCAGGAGCATCAAGCCGCTAACCAAGATTTGAGAGCAGCCAACGAGGAGATTTTGTCGAGCAACGAAGAGTTGCAAAGCATGAATGAGGAATTGGAAACTGCTCAAGAAGAGATTCAAGCAACCAATGAAGAACTGAACACGATTAATGAGGAACTGCAACGGCGCAATGTTGAATCAACTAATGTCAGTAACGATTTACAGAATCTGCTCAGCAGCATCAATATTCCCATCCTGATGGTGTCCAGCGACCTGCGTATCCGCCGGTTTACTCCCGCAGTCGAAGGCATCTTCAACTTGATTTATACCGATGTCGGGCGCTCTTTGAGTGACATCACCCACAAGTTGAATTTGCCGGACTTAGAGCAACAGATTTTAGAGGTGATTCGCACGCTCCATTGGAAAGTTCAGGAGGTTCAAGATCGAGACGGTCATTGGTATGATTTGCGGATTCGACCCTATCGGACGATCGACAACAAGATTGACGGGGCTGTGGTGTTGTTGGTGGATATCGACCAACTCAAACAGAGCACCCAGCAGTTGATGGAAGCCAAAATTTACGCCGAAACCATCGTGGAAACCGTGCGGGAACCATTGCTAGTGCTAGATCTAAACCTGCGGGCGATCGGCGCCAATCATGCTTTCTACCAAAAGTTTCAGGTTCAGCCCATCCAAACAGAGCACCGCTCGATCTTCGAACTGGGTAATGGACAGTGGAATATTCAGTCCTTGCGATCGCTCCTAGAAGCAATTCTGGCAGGCCGGGGGGAGTTTCAAGATTTTGAGGTCGAGCATGACTTTGAGCAGATTGGGCATAAAATAATGGTGCTCAATGCCCGCAAAATGCCTCCGATCGGCGAGACTCAGATGATTCTGTTGGCGATCGAGGATATCACCGAGCAAAAACGGTTGGAGACAGAGCGCTGCTTCCTGATCCAAGAACAATCGGCTCGTGTGGCGGCAGAGGCCGCCAACCGCGCCAAAGATGAGTTTTTGTCCATCCTCTCTCACGAACTGCGGACGCCGCTCAATGCGATGATTGGCTGGGCACAGTTGCTGCGGATGCAAAAATTTGACGCGGCTCAAACCGATCACGCGCTAAAAACGATCGAGCGCAGCGCCAAAGCACAAAACCAGCTCATCGAAGACATCTTAGACATTTCGCGGATTACCACAGGCCAGTTTCAGCTCAACCCTTCTGAAATTGAGCTGAATCCTCTGATGGAAAATGCGATCGGGGTGGTTCGTTTGGCAGCATCAGCCAAAAATCTTCAAATTGAATCCAGGCTAAGTCCTTTAAAACAAACCCTGTTGGGCGATCCAAACCGCTTACAACAGGTGCTGTGGAATTTACTTTCAAACGCGATTAAATTCACCCCAGCCGGAGGAAGAATTGACATCACATTAGACTACATTGATGGCATGGCTCAAATCCAAATTAGCGATACTGGTAAGGGCATTGGCGCTGATTTTCTCCCCTATGTGTTCGATCGCTTCCGTCAGGCGGATAGTAGCTACTCTCGCAGAGACTCTGGATTAGGGCTAGGACTCTCCATAGTCCGTCATTTAGTAGAGCTGCACGGCGGTACTGTGGAGGCATCAAGTTCTGGTGAAGGACAAGGATCAACGTTTACCGTCAGGTTGCCGCTACCAAAAGACATAGAAGAAAGTTCGACCCAGAGACTTTTAGAAGCAGTAGATTCCCCAAAAGAACCCCCTGAGCCGGTTGACATTCCATCCTTGGCTGGTATAAAAGTTCTGGTTGTGGATGACGAATTAGATATGCGTCTGTTATTCACAACAATGCTGGAGCAGTATGGAGTTGAAGCTCACGCAGTTGCATCCACAACTGAGGCCCTCGACCTGTTGAGGGCAAATCCTGAGCAATATGATGTGCTGTTGTCTGATATCGGAATGCCGGAGCAAGACGGTTATTCGCTAATTCGTCAGATTCGGGCACTGGGTGCCGAGGCTGGGGGACAAATTCCTGCCGCCGCCCTCACCGCCTATGCTAGAGATGACGATCTGCGAAGGGCGATCGTCGCGGGTTTTCAGATGCATGTCGCTAAACCGGTTCTGTCAGCTCAATTGGCACGGATCGTGGCTTCTTTGGCTGGGCGAATTTAAACTTAAAAAACCGGAAATCAGATCGGGGCACGGCGCCCTGTCCATTGGTGTCAACTTAACATCAAACCCAGTTAGAGACTACTGTTTGACTATTAAATCTAGATCCCCCCGCATTCTTGCCCCCTACTCCCCCTTAAGAAGGGGGGGACAAGATTCTTCTCTTTCGTCCCCCCTACTCAACCCCTACTCCCCTTAAGAAGGGGGGGACAAGATTCTTCTCTTTCGTCCCCCCTACTCAACCCCTACTCAACCCCTACTCCCCTTAAGAAGGGGGGGACAGGAGTCCGATCTTTCGTCACCCCCTACTCACCCCCTACTCCCCAACAACCAGGGGGGGACAAGAGTCTTCTCTTTCGTCCCCCCTACTCAACCCCTACTCCCTTCTTAAGGGGGGGGACAGGAGTCTTCTCAAAGTCCCCCTTCTTAAGGGGGATTTAGGGGGATCTAGACTATGCTACAAGCGAGATTTCTCAAAGGTTTTAGGCGATTGTTGACAGGAAGAAGGGCACGGTGCCGTATCCAGAGTTGCCGGCGAGTCAGATGGATTATTTTAGGGTAGGGAAAGGGCTTTGCCCATTGGTGTCAACTTAAGCTCAAACCCTGTCAGAGACTGCTGTTTGACTATTAAATCTAGATCCCCCCTAGCCCCCCTTAAGAAGGGGGGGACAGGAGTCTTCTCAAAGTCACCCCCTACTCACACCCTACTCCCTTCTTAAGGGGGGGGACAGGAGTCTTCTCAAAGTCACCCCCTACTCACACCCTACTCCCTTCTTAAGGGGGATGCGAGGGGGATCTAGACTATGCTACACGCGAGATTTCTCAAAGGTTTTAGGCGATTGTTGACAGGAAGAAGGGCACGGTGCCGTATCCAGAGTTGCCGGCGAGTCAGATGGATTATTTTAGGGTAGGGAAAGGGCTTTGCCCATTGGTGTCAGCTTAACGTCAAACCCAGTCAGAGACTGCTGTTTGATTATTAAGGCCAGATCCCCCCTAGCCCCCCTTAAGAAGGGGGGGACAAGAGTCCGATCAAAGTCCCCCTTCTTAAGGGGGGGGACAGGAGTCTTCTCAAAGTCCCCCTTCTTAAGGGGGATTTAGGGGGATCTAGACTATGCTACAACCGAGATTTCTCAAAGGTTTTAGGCGATTGTTGACAGGAAGAAGGGCACGGTGCCGTATCCAGAGTTGCCGGCGAGTCAGATGGATTATTTTGGGGTAGGGAAAGGGCTTTGCCCATTGGTGTCAGCTTAACGTCAAACCCAGTCAGAGACTGCTGTTTGACTATTAAGGCCAGATCCCCCCTAGCCCCCCTTAAGAAGGGGGGGACAAGATTCCGATCAAAGTCCCCCTTCTTAAGGGGGGGGACAGGAGTCTTCTCAAAGTCACCCCCTACTCCCCTTCTTAAGGGGGATTTAGGGGGATCTAGACTATGCTACACGCGAGATTTCTCAAAGGTTTTAGGCGATTGTTGACAGGAAGAAGGGCACGGTGCCGTATCCAGAGTTGCCGGCGAGTCAGATGGATTATTTTGGGGTAGGGAAACGGCTTTGCCGTATCCTAACTTACTCGATCGGAAGGGCGATCGTAAATTCCGTCCCTTCTCCTAATACCGAATCACAAATCAATGTTCCGCCGTGGGTTTCTCCCACAATTTGTCGGCTAATCGACAATCCTAACCCCGTACCTTTCCCGACTCCTTTAGTCGTAAATAAGTCGTCAAAAACTCGCGCTTTCACTACTTCTGGTATTCCTTGCCCATTGTCTTTAATTTTAATTACGATACTTTGACAATCATCACTAATTTCAGTCCCGACAGTAATCGTATTAGGCTTGGCTTTCAGTTCCGCAAAACTCAGTCCTTGATTTGATTCTTCTAGGGCATCGATCGCATTGGCCACCAGATTCATAAATACCTGATTAAGTTGTCCGGGGAAACATTGTATTAGCGGCAAGTCGCCGTATTTTTTGATGATTTTAATTTCCGGGCGCTGTTCATTTGCTTTGAGGCGATATTTCAAAATTAGCAACGTGCTGTCTATGCCTTCATGGATGTTGCAGGCCACTTTGCGATCGTAATCAGCCCTTGAGAAAGTACGCAGGCTAGTGCTGATATTGCGAATGCGATCGATCGCCACTTTCATCGAGCTAAATATCTTCGGCAAATCTTCGGTTAAAAACTCCAACTCAATATTTTCTGCACTCTCCTCTATGGCTGGTAACGGTTCGGGATAGCAGCGCTGATAGCATTCCAAATGTTTGAAAATGTATTCTATGTATTCTTCTATATTGGTGATACTACCATTGAGAAAGCCGATCGGATTGTTAATTTCGTGGGCAACTCCGGCAACTAAATTCCCCAGGGCAGACATTTTTTCACTTTGGATTAATTGAGTTTGAGCTTTTCGCAGGTCTTGCAAAGCATTTTCTAAATGTTCGTTCTGTGCTTGCGCCATTACTTTTGCCAGCGTCCGTTCCGTAGCATCAACGCCTAAACCAATAATCCCGATCGCGTTGCCTTGCGGATCTTTAATTTTGGTTTTTGTCACTTCCACATTGTGAATTTTTCCGTCCACAAATGGCAGCAATTCTACAGAAAAATGCGGCGTTTCTTGAGCTAGGCAGGCACTGTCTGAAGCTTGGCAGTTGGCTGCTATTTCGTCGCCTAAAAAGTCTCGGTAATGTTCTGATTCGATAAAACGAATTGCCGGAATTCCCACATTTTCGCAGAAGGTTTTGTTCACGAACTGAATCTGATTTTTGAGATTGCTCATCCAAATCCAAATCGGAGCAGCATTGAGAATTGCTTTCAGGGTTTCTTGTTGCTCTGCAAGTTGGGTTTCCGACTTCCGCAAGGCATTTTCAACTTGTTTGCGATCGCTGATATCTCGCACAATGGACAATGCGTGGGGTTTGCCATTGTAGATGTATGGAGTTGCTTTTACCTCAACGTCAAGCAGAGTCCCGTCTTTGCGGATGATAACTGCTTCGCAACAGAAATCCTCACCCGCTTGAATAACTTCGATGAATTCGCCAAATAAATGTAGCGAGTCTGGATG
The DNA here is from genome assembly GCA_042408215.1 of Microcoleus sp. GTDB lineage: Bacteria > Cyanobacteriota > Cyanobacteriia > Cyanobacteriales > Microcoleaceae > Microcoleus. Next base: position 57,399 of record JAYFMW010000012.1, read on the forward strand.
TATGTAATCTGTCGGTTCCAGATTTAACCATTCCTGGGCTTGGTAGCCGTACATCCGGCTATTCGCTGAATTCGTGTCGATAAATTTGTTGGTTTCCAAGTCGCAGATTGTTAGCCCGTCATTGGCTGCTTCAAAAACGCTGCGGTACTGCGATTCTTGTTGCCGCAAGGCTGACTCGGCTTGTTTGCGATCGCTAATATCCCGCAAAATTGCCAATCCGTGACGCCGGCCATTGTAAGTACAAGTCGTTGCGAAAATTTCCAAATCGAAAATGGTACCATCTTTGCGTATATTGATAACTTGACATTGGAAAGGTTTGTTCGTCCGCAGAGTTTCGAGAGAGGATGCGAACAGGGACAAACTGTCAGGATGAACGTAATCGGTAGGGGCTAAGCGGACAAATTCGTCATAGGAATAGCCGTAGATGCGAAGCACTGCTGGATTGACTTCAACGATTTCTCCCGTATCCAAATCGTTGATATAAAGGCCATCGGTGACGGATTCAAAAATGCTGCGATATTGTTCTTTTTGGTGTGCCAGTTGAACTTGAGTTTGTTGCAGTTCAAGTAAAGATTGCTGCAACTGCTTGGAGTTTTGTTGTTCGCGAGCATAAAGACGGGCATTCTTGATGGCGATGGCCGCCTGGGATGTGAGGAGTTGCAGCAATTCCAAGCGGGCGATCGTGAAAGCACCTATTGTTAGATTGTTTTCGAGATAAAAGATGCCGATTAACTTACCTTGATAAAAAATTGGAGCGCACACCGCCGACTTGGGTTGCTGGCGTTGGATGTAAGGATCGGTTTGGTAATTTTCTTCAGCAGCGAGATTGTTGACAACTACAGGCTTTTGAGTTATGGCGACGTCATTTATTAGCGAAATTGGCACGTCTTCGCTGGTTTCAACGGGTGTAGATTCCAGGACAATCTCACCAAAATCTTGACCGCAATCAATGGCTTCAATAAATAGGCGATCGGACTTTTTCAAAATCAGACAGCCCTTTTCAGCGCCTGCACTTTCTAGAAGGATGTGCAGAAGAGTGCGGGGTAAATTATCTGAAGTAATTTCGCTCTGGATGGCGACTGACGCTTTCACGATCGCGACTAAATCTAGAATCCTGCTGCTGGTTGTTGTGCAGCTTGTTACCTGTGCGATGCTACTTGCAGCCGCTTGTTCGGAATAATCTGCTTTATTTTGGGTGGCGAATATCAGCTCAGGATATTGTTGTTTCAAATGTTTTGCTTTGGCAGTATCGACGGAGCGAGCGTAACTGAAATAAGCATCAGTCATGTACGCTTTGGCAATCTTTTTCTTGCCGATTTCTAGATAGAATTTAGCAGCGATTTCATTGACTAATGCTTCTGCTTCGATGCAACCGTTTTCGACGGCTCCTTGAATTGCCCGATCGTACAATTCCATCGCTTCATAAGTTTGTCCCAACATCCGACAGCGTTCGGCTGCTGCCAAATCGTCCTTGTACTGAAAATTTACCGGGGTATTCTCGGCCCAATAATTCATGTTTTCTAGATCGGCGACCATCTTACCTGTAGTTAGAAATTTGTCAAAACATTGCTGCAAATCTGCCAACAGTCCCTGGACACTATGATAACGGTATTCGGGATTTTTTGCCATCATTTTCGCGACAAGTTTTGCGATCGCGTCCGGTATTTCAGGATTGAATTGCTGCACGGATACAGGTTGCTTAGCCAGATCACCGTAAACGAACTCAAGAGGGTAATTGCTTTGAAAAGGCAACTGTCCCGCCAGCATTTCATAAAAAGTAACGCCGAGAGCATAGAAGTCGCTCAGGTAGTGGAGGGTGCGGTTCATTCTCCCTGTTTGTTCCGGCGACATATAAGCCTGGGTTCCTTGGCTTTGGTCGGGATTCAGCGGTGCCCCAGTTTCTTGACTGACGCGGGAAGCAATGGTATAATCAGTCAGTTTAACAATTCCGCTAATCGGGTTAATAATAATATTGGCTGGTTTAATATCTTTATGAATAAGGTCGTGTTTGTGTACATATATCAAAGCTTGTCCTAGTTGCACCGCAATCTTCAAAAAAAGCGACAGTTTTTGAGTCATCGTTCCTGACTCGCCTCTGTTACTGTCATTCTCGGATTACTTGATTCGGTTCATGTTGTCAATAATACTCCCCCGGAGCGATCGCCCGCCGTCTCCGACGGCTGAAGCAGTCTCGCCTTTGTTCAGAAAGATGTCAGTAAGCCATAGCTGAATCAGGGGGGTTAGGGCGATCGAAACTTGGCTGTAAACGAGATTTATATCAATTCCGGTTGCACCGTCAGGTGATTGTTGACGGTTGACGGTTGACGGTTGACGGTTGACGGTTGACAGTTAACAGTTAACAGTTAACAGTTAACAGTTAACAGTTAACAGTTAACAGTTAACTCAAATTTACTATTCCGATGAAGAGAGGATTTGATATTACTTGTTTTGCTGAGAGTCTAAAATTCCGCTAGACAGCATCAATCTCGGCCAAACCAACAAGAAAAAACCCATCCAAGCCAATAACGGTATCGCCACTAAAACAGTAATCCAAACAGTTTTCAAGAAAAACCAACTCCCGCAAATCAGGCTAATTCCTGTTAAAAGGATCGACCAAGGCTGACACCACCAAGGTTTATAATTCCAAGGACTAACAGGTTTTTCTTCAGAAATAGATTTCATAATTTCAGTGAGTTTTTATAGATCATATCAGAGTTAGCTCAATTAACCTAATTTAAACATTCATCACCTGTTCTGCTGTCAGCATTAATTCTGGAAAAGTCCGCGACACAATTCGTTCACTGCCTTTAAAGGCAGTTTTTTGATAATTGCCGTCTGCATCCAAAAGGTAAACAAATACAGTCGGAACTTTCGGATTTCCCAGGAAATCTCTGCTGCCAATTGCTAAATAATCGACAATCCAATACTCGGGAATTCCGAGGCGCTGATACTCGTCCAATTTGTCAATATAATCGTCATCCCAATTTGTTGATGTTACTTCCACTGCCAATTGAATTGGTTCCCGCAAAGCAGCATAAGCAGAACGGTTCGAGCGCCACAAATCGCGATCGATTACGCTGACATCCGGTCTCCGCCCTTGTTCGATTCCGGCTTTAGTTACAGTTCTGATAGCTGTAGTGAGCCTGACGACATAATTTAAGTTTAGCCGTTTAATTTCATCCTTAAATGAGTCAGACGTAAAATCAGCAACATCATCATGATTTCTTGTGGCATTCATCTCGACAATCTCTCCGTCTACCAGTTCATAGAGTCCATCTTCTGGACATTCTACAAGGAATTGGTCAAAGGTCAATTTTTTGGTGACTGTTGCAATCATAAGATTTCCCATTATTTGGCAGGAATACTATTAGTCTATATTAGCACAGCCCGTAGTGAATTGCTTTTTTTGACCGCAGATGAACACAGATGAGTGCGGATGAGTGCGGCTCAGGAAAAGCTCGATCGCCCTTCTGATATTTGACACTCATATTTGACACTCATATTTTACACTTATGGTAGAATGCGATCGCCATAGCAATTGCAGTTCCATAGGTGGCTAACTTGCTAGGCTAGAAAGTAGCAAACCTAAAAATCAAGCCACTCCCAGGTCAATCGCGAACCATGAGACTAGACGAAGCCGTAGAATTTGCCGAAAACCCAGAGCCGCGTTGTCCCTGCGTCCTTTTGTTGGACACCTCCGGCTCGATGCAAGGTGCCCCCATTGATGCCTTGAATCAGGGGCTGCAAACTTTTAGAGATGATCTGATTAGAGACGAACTGGCAAAAAAGCGAGTCGAAGTCGCGATTATTTCCTTTGACAACCAGATCAAAGTCGTGCAAGATTTTGTAACGGCCGATCAATTCGAGACGCCGCTGCTGATAGCACAAGGACAAACTCATATGGGTGGAGGTATTCAGCAAGCACTAGATCTCATCGCCGCCCGCAAATCAGAATATCGCAATAATGGTATTACTTATTATCGGCCGTGGGTATTTATGATTACTGACGGCGAACCTCAAGGCGAATCAGACGATGTTGTAGAAATAGCATCACAGCGGATTAAAGAGGAAGAAACTAACAAGCGCGTCGCTTTTTTTGCGGTGGGAGTCGAAGGTGCTAATATCGCCCGTCTCTCGCAAATTGTTGAGCGCACGCCTGTAAAATTGAGAGGATTAGACTTTAGGGAGATGTTTATTTGGCTGTCAGCTAGTATGCAGCGAGTTTCTCACTCGAAAATTGACGAACAAGTGGCTTTACCACCTCCGGGATGGGGAACAGTTTAGTTATCAGTTATTAGTCATTAGTCATTAGTCATTAGTCATGAGTCATTAGTCATTAGTCATTAGTCATTAGTCATTAGTCATGAGTCATTAGTCATTAGTCATTAGTCATTAGTCATTAGCAATAAACTTTGATCGAGTGACTTTAAATCCATGAATGCAGACGAATGACTAACTAATGACCAATAACTAATAACTAATAACCAAGAACCAATAACTAATAACTAATAACTAATGACCAATAACCAATGACCAATAACCAATAACCAATAACCAATAACCAATAACCAATAACCAATAACCAATAACCAATAACCAATAACCAATAACTAATAACTAATGACTAATGACTCTGGACTATTGACTAATTGGCAAGTTATAGCGGCATCAGTGATGGGTACGAGTCACGAAAAGCGCTCGCAACCTTGTCAAGATGCCCATCAATGGCGGCTGTTGCCGAATGGTGTTTTGGCCGCAGCAGTTGCCGATGGTGCGGGTTCTGCAACCCTCGCAGAAGTAGGCGCTAAAATTGCTGTAGAAGCCGCTGTAGAAACGATTTGTCAGCAACAAAAAATGCTGCCTCAAACTGACGATGAATGGTACGTATTCCTGACAGCAACACTGCAAGTCGCGCGGGCGGCTGTGGAAGCAGAAGCAGCCGTGCGGGAAGTAGCCAGTAGAGATTTAGCCTGCACTTTGATTGCGGTTGTGGCTACACCAGAATTAATCGCAGTTGCTCAAATTGGTGATGGTGCAGCGGTAGCAGGTGATAGTGCAGGAAATGCGATCGCCCTGACTATACCTCCCTGCGGCGAATACATCAATGAAACTATTTTTTTGATTTCGCCGAATGCCGTGGAAACAGCCCAATTTCAGGTACACCGGGAAAAAATGGCGCACTTGGCTGTGTTTTCCGACGGGCTGCAAATGCTAGCTCTCAAAATCCCCGAAGGAACACCCCACGGCCCATTTTTTGCGCCTTTGTTTCGATTTTCTCGCGATTTTCAAGACGAAGTGGAAGCGAAACAACAGTTAGAATCATTTTTGCGATCGCCCCGGGTTTCCGAACGCACCGATGATGACTTAACATTATTGTTGGCAAGTTTTTCTAGTTAGGAAGTACACCAAAATTGAGAAGAGACATCTTGCAAAACTGAAGCTCCATCTGCGTCTATCTGCATTGATATGCGGTGAAAAATTCCACATTCTGATTTTTGTTAAAGTCTAATATCTTGTTCAAATCAGCCTTGAAAAATCTCGGAGTACCAAAACGATGATCGCAACTCAACGGATTAGTGCGAGAAATTTATTGCGGGAAACCTTTGCTGCTATTGGTTCTGTATACATACCGCTTTTGATGATAGCAAGTCCGAGTTTGATCCTAGGCTTGCTGAACATTTTTGCCAAGCTAGGTTCGGCTGGTATTGCCTTGAATATTATCTACTGTTTCTTGGTAGTGCCTCTCTGTTCTGGAGCCGGAATTTTATACAATTATCGCAGCTTAACAGGAAATAAAGTAACTGTTGGAACAGCTTTTAAACAAGCAAACAAAAATTTATTTAATCTCATTTTGAGCTACATTATGTATGCATTGCTGGTGATGGCTGGCCTCATTGTACTAATCATTCCAGGGTATTATGTAATGTTTCGCTTAACCTTCTCATGGTATGGAACCGCCATTGATAACAGTTCGGCGCTAGACAGTGTTAGCAGCAGTTGGGAATTAACTAAAGGACGCTGGTGGTTAGTATTTCGATCGGGTTTGCTGAATTTTATCGTTTTTTTGTTGCCAGTAACATTGGTTGTCTTATTAATCGATCCGACAGCGAAATCATTAGCAGCTCATGTTGCGAGTACGGTGCTGGGATTTTTGGTCGGGCCATTGATGAGTGTTTACTTTGTTCTCCTGTACCTGCGTTTGCGGGAAACGGCAGCAACTATTAAATAAGTAGTGAAAATTTCGCGCGGTTCTATAATAAAATCGAGGTGTAAACAGTTTCGCGTCGCTTTGTATCAGTAGGTCGTCATTTGCAAGCACAAGAGATTAAGGATCAGCTCAACTCCCTAATTAGCGAAGCATATCCAGTAGATCCCAGTTTGGCGATCAGATTGGATGAAATCTATCGCTGGGTAAAAGATGTTAAACCTGGTGCGCTAACTAATAAGAAATTTGTGATGGCTTTTCTACTACAGCTTGTCAGTGATTCTGAAGTTTGGTTGGCTGTCAAATCTCTACCTTCCGATGCAGCACAACAAGCTGCGTTTGAGTTAATGACTCCTGCGGAAAGATACTGGTATAGCTATCTATTTCCTAAATGGCTGAGCGAAACCGATCGCAAATTTCATATTTGGAAAAAAAAACTGATGGCAGGAGATTTTTATCCTGCTGACGATCGCCTTCTGCGATCGCTCGCGACTCACATTCAGCAGCGTGAAGATACTTCTTTTATACAGCGCTATATTGCCGATCTTTCTATGGCAACTGACTCCATCGTTAGTCACCGTCAACAGCAGCCGCTCTGCATTCAAGTCACTACTCTTTCGGATAAGTTTTCTGTTGAAAAATATCATAAGTGGCAACAGAGTTTGCAAGCTTGGGGGATTGACAGAGGATTATTTTTAAGTTACGATGGAAGTGATGCAAATTTCCTGAATCAATTAGTTAACATTGCATTATATAATAGCGATAATTTGCCAGCAGGTCGTTACCTAAAGTTCCCGTAAATTCACCAGATCTGCTACTGATAACAGTTCAACTCTCCAAAGCAGTGTGTCTAGAAAGTTTTAACTAATAGGACGAAAGCCAAGTGTCACAGTTAAATCAACCTGTAGGATGCTCTACTACATTGATTATTTCGACTTCAACAGGTTTTTCGGTTCCTGGGTACCCTAGGCATCTAAAAGCTGTGTGTCTAGAAAATTTGAACAAAGCAACGGGAAGATTTGCCACAGAAATCGGTTTTGTGAAATCACGAGCTAATTGGGAATGAAGTAAATAGAGATTGGATTGAATTTTTGTGAATTTGTTGAGATAAAATCAAATTACATCAAAATGAATACTATGACAGCCAAAGGTACCAGCGCCGTTCAAGAGAATTTAGTAAAAGTATTTGAAAAACTGGCAGCAGCCAGAAAAATGCAGGATGGCTGGATGAATCACGGGCTAGATTTTGTCGATTTGTATGTGGAGGATGTGGGTGGAGATTGGTTGGAAAAATGGGGTAAACAAGCCAACTTAGAGTTTGACACAATTAGAAGTGTAGACGTTGAAGCCGTCAAAGTAGCGATCGGCTTTCCTGACTTCCAGAAAACAAAATTGCTGGAAATAGCCTTGACTCACCGTTGCGATACCAACGATTGTCGCGGAGCCTCTTTCGACTCGTCAGTTGGGCAAGATGTCAAGTACAAAAGGCTTGCTCTCTTGGGTAGCGCGATTTTTGGTGCGGTTGTTACCGATTACCTGTACCGCAAATATCCTCGGCTCGAACGAGATTGTATCTCTACCTTAAAATCTCGGTTAGTAGACAAGAAAAAACTCTCTGAATTTGCAATCAGCTTGAACTTCAAGCAACTCAGCTTGCACGGTACTAGTGCGAAAGAAACAGATAAAAGCGAGTACAAGAGATTTATGGGCGAGACTTTTGAGGCGGTGTTTGGGGCGATTTACTTAGAGTGCGATCGCGATTTTGTTCCTGCGGGCGAATGGCTGATTCAGCGTTTTATAGAAAAAGCCGTTAGTCAGAATATTAGTCAGAAGAGTTATCTAATCGAGTCCCCACAAATCTCGCCGGAAAGTGCTGTTAAACGGCGGGGAAGCCTCGGTGCAGACATTCTCGATGCGATCGCGATCGACTATCTGTACCACCGCTTTCCCTCACACAACGCCAGCCAGCTAACAGATTGGAAAAATATCTTAGTGAGCCAAGATATTTTCCCCAAAGACTTTCAGGCAAAATTAGGCAGTCAGTACCTAGAATTGGGAAGCAATTTCTCGCGCACCCGGGACTGGCTAGTGGATAATTTCATCAAAACCACAGTTGAAGAACTGGTAGAGGAAACAGGAAATCAACTAAAATAAAATCAATTCCTCAAAAAATGTGGGAAAAAAGCAATGGTGACACAACTGCAATCTCCCGACAAATCAAAGCTCGTCTACCCCGATCGCAACGGCGCACCGATGTCAGACAATACAGAGCAGTTTCGATTAATCGTTTGGATTAAAGAAAACTTAGAATTGCTGTTTGCAGATGACCCGAATGTTTGCGTATCCTGCGACTTGCTATGGTATCCAGTTGCAGGAAATAACAAACTTTCTCAAGCACCAGATGTGATGGTAGTTTTTGGTAGACCAAAAGCATATCGAGGTTCCTACCAACAGTGGAATGAAGATGATATTCCGCCGCAAGTTGTGTTGGAAATTGGGGATGGAAATCGGGTCGGCTGGATGATTCAAAAATTCACATTTTACGAACGCTACGGTGTGGAAGAATACTATTTGTACGATCCGCAAACATTAGAACTGACAGGATGGCTGCGGGTTGAGGAACAATTAGAAGCTTTAGAACAAATAGACGGTTGGGTAAGTCCGAGACTGGGAGTGCGGTTTCAATTATCAGAAACAGAGCTCCAAATGTTCGGGCCTAACCAAGAACCGTTTATGAGTTTTGTGGAACTCGATCGACTGCGGCGGCAAGCTGAGGCGCGGGCTGAACAGGCAGAAACGCTGCTGGAACAAGAACGATCGCGATCGCAAGCTTGAGAATCAAGACTCCGAGAAATGGGCATCGATCCCAATCAATTGTGAGCGCAACTGCAAAATTCTCTTTGACAAAAAACATTGTGGAACAGGCCTATTGCTTGTTAAGTCTTTTGAAGGGCGGGCTGGATGCTCACCCCACATTAAAATTGAATTATTATGGAACAGGCCAGAAAGCCTTTTCTTCACAATGGTGCGGAGCGAGTAAATCTAAAATCTAACATCTAACATCTAAAATCGATTGAATCTCAATCCCCCATACCCTAACCGAATTCTATGCAGTTGCAGCGCCAATTTAGCGGACAACTGATCGCGATCGACACTAACACCGCGATCGCCAGTGGGGGTGAAGGTCGCATCTACCCGATCGCCCAAGACCCGTCCCTAGTAGCAAAAATTTACCACAGACCGACAGACGAAGACGGCGACAAACTCACAGTCATGTTCAGTATGCCACCGGATGCGCCGATCGCCGAACCCGGACACGCCTCCATTGCTTGGCCTCTCGATTTGCTGCATACCATCGGCGGGCGAGAAAAAATCGTCGGCTTTGTGATGCCGCGCGTCACCAAAGTTTTGCCGATTCACACTTTCTACACCCCGAAAACCCGCCGCGAACAAAAACCCCTATTTAACTATCTTTACCTGCACCGCACCGCCCGAAATCTCGCAGCCGCCGTCAACGCCCTGCATGGGCGGGGTTACGTCATTGGGGACGTGAATGAGTCAAATATCCTCGTCACCGACACAGCTTTAATCACGCTAGTAGATACAGATTCCTTTCAAGTACGCGATCCCTATACAGGTTACGTTTATCGGTGTCCCGTGGGGAAGCCGGAGTTTACGCCGCCGGAATTGCAGGGACTAACTTTTCGGGATCTCGACAGAGCCCCGGAACATGATTTGTTCGGTTTAGCGGTACTAATTTTTCAATTGCTGATGGAAGGTACGCACCCTTTTTCGGGAGTTTATCTCGGTAGCGATGAACCGCCGCCCTTAGAAGCGAGAATTCGATCGGGCCATTTCCCCTCTGGCACCAAACCGATTCCCTATCGCCCCATGCCCGCGGCGCCACCTTTGGAAATGCTGCATCCCCGACTGCGACAGATGTTTCTCCGCTGTTTTGAGGATGGGCACGGCAATCCGGCGGCGCGCCCGGATGCCAAAACCTGGGTGAATGCGATTCGGGAAGCCGAAGATGCTTTGATTACTTGCAGCAAAAATAGTCAGCATAAATACGGTAATCATCTCAGTCGTTGTCCCTGGTGCGATCGAGCCAAACTCCTGAAAGGGCGCGATCCTTTCCCGTCGCGGGAAGCAGTGCGCGGTGGATTGCACTTGCAGCCCATGAAAAAGCAGCGTAAAAAGCCACAACCACAACCCCCTGTACGGGAGCCCGTGGCGCGGAGGCAGCAGCCGGCAACGGGGCTACCGCGCCAGCTAGGGCAGTATCAGCCGCCGCTACTACCTCTGCCGATGTCTTCTCGGACTCGGGTGGCCCCTGCGATACCGTTGACTAAGGTTGAGCGGATAGTTCAGGATACTGCTTGGGGTAGTGTTTGGGGCGGTTTGTGTTTGGCTGCGGTGGCGGGGGTGTTTTGGGCTTTGACTGAGGGCGGTGGGGCGATTTTGGGGGCGATTTTTGTGGGTTCGATTTGGGGGAGTTTTTTTGGGATGATCTGGGGCATTTTTACTTTGTCGCCCAATCAGGTTTGGCGGAAGTGGGGGGGAGTTTTGGTGGGGGCTGTTTGGGGGGCTTTCTTTTTGGCGGCGCTGGGCGGTGGGGTGTTTGGGGCGATTAATCACAATTTGGCGATCGGACAAGCAATTTTGTCTGGCGTGGGGGTGGGTACGGTTTGGGGCCTGGTTTGGGCGGTTTTTCAGCCTCCTCTGGCGCTGCCGTTTGGGAGGGTTTGGGGCCGTCGGGGAGCGTTTTTGGGGGCTGTCTGGGGGGCGTTTTTGGGGACTTTGGCGGGGGTTTGTTTGGGGGCTGGGTTGGTGTTGTGGCAACAATATAGTGGGGTGGCGCGATCGGCCGATCAGTTGGCGGGTTTGTTGCTGGGAGTGGCGATCGTGGCGGCGGGGGTGGGTTCTCTGGGTGGTATGGTTTCTGGGGCTTTCTTGGGTTTTTGCGGGTTTGCGCCGAAGTTGCCGATTTCGTTTCAGCCGTCGGGTGTGAGGGGTGGGGCTTTGGGGGCGATTTGGGGAAGTTTCTTGGGGGCGATCGCGGGTGCTATTTTGGGTGCGGGCTTGTCGGCGATTGTTCCGGCTGTTGGGGTTGGGTTGCCGGTGGAGTTGGCGTCTGTGGCTGGTGCGATCGTGGGTTCGGGTTTGGGGGCGATTTGGGGAGTGGTTTCGGGTACTGTTTGGGGGGCTTTGGGGAAGTGGTGATCGGTTGGGGTTTGTTTTTGGGTTGAAAATCCGTGAATGGGTAGGTGTAAAAATCGAGGTGTTAAATTTTTTGGCTATAATGTATGTGCTACAAGGGTTTGAGGCACTTAAACCCAAAAAACGATTCACGGAATCGCTGAAATGTATGTGTGATAAGGGTTTGAGGGCAGTATGAAAAATTGGGTATTGACAAGTCGAAGGCTGAAATGGTACTTTTGTTTTAGATTCACGGAACTGAACCTTGAAAACCAAATACAGCAAGGCTTCTGGAACGGGCGGCCGCAATTAACCTAAATCCCTATCAGGGATTGAAACATGGGAGTTGATACACCGCCCGGATCGGATAAGTTGGGCCGCAATTAACCTAAATCCCTATCAGGGATTGAAACATGGGGCAAACCAGAGAAATCCCTGAACGTTTGCCCAAGGCCGCAATTAACCTAAATCCCTATCAGGGATTGAAACGATGTACTGGATATACATTAAGCAATTGCTAAAGGCCGCAATTAACCTAAATCCCTATCAGGGATTGAAACGATTATTTGCCATCAGTGGCCATCAATAAAATTCAATGCCGCAATTAACCTAAATCCCTATCAGGGATTGAAACCGATGTTGACGATCGTATCGCCATCTACCTAGACTCTTTCTGCCGCAATTAACCTAAATCCCTATCAGGGATTGAAACTCCGTCATTACAAAGGAATCATCCTTTGATGATTGCCGCAATTAACCTAAATCCCTATCAGGGATTGAAACTAGCTAGTTCGAGCGTGATTCGGTGCCGCAATTAACCTAAATCCCTATCAGGGATTGAAACAAAGATGAAATTAAGATGCTTGAGTGCATCGCCGCAATTAACCTAAATCCCTATCAGGGATTGAAACTAGCCCGTCAAAAATTCTTGGGAATAGACCTTTCTCGCGCCGCAATTAACCTAAATCCCTATCAGGGATTGAAACGCGGAACAACTCGGTACAGGGACAAGTGGAAGCCAGATGCCGCAATTAACCTAAATCCCTATCAGGGATTGAAACTGGCGTAAGAATAATTTTGCAATTAACTTGACCTTTTGCCGCAATTAACCTAAATCCCTATCAGGGATTGAAACTCAAAATACGGGACAATATCTCAGGCTTTTTGCTCAAGCCGCAATTAACCTAAATCCCTATCAGGGATTGAAACTAAGGTGATACCAAACTCTTCAGCCGTTTCTCGTGCTGAGCCGCAATTAACCTAAATCCCTATCAGGGATTGAAACGTAGGCATTTATTTAAAGTGTACTTTTTGTTTTTGCCGCAATTAACCTAAATCCCTATCAGGGATTGAAACTTACCATCTCCGTACTAAGAGCTAGCGCGGTACTTTCGCCGCAATTAACCTAAATCCCTATCAGGGATTGAAACGAGCTTGAGTTGCTTGAGCCTTGCGATGATAAGAATTTTCGCCGCAATTAACCTAAATCCCTATCAGGGATTGAAACATATACCTCGGATCTGAATTCCCTAATCTGGCAATGCCGCAATTAACCTAAATCCCTATCAGGGATTGAAACGCTGAAGCCAATGCTACCACTGGCAATGGGATGGGCCGCAATTAACCTAAATCCCTATCAGGGATTGAAACTTACGGCACCGCCTTGCGTAAATCTTGGTTGGATACTCCCTAGCCGCAATTAACCTAAATCCCTATCAGGGATTGAAACCCTAAAACTGTCGCAGAGCCCGGAGTATATAAAATGCCGCAATTAACCTAAATCCCTATCAGGGATTGAAACCATCCTCTAATTGCTGATCGCGATCATAGGGCTGGCCGCAATTAACCTAAATCCCTATCAGGGATTGAAACGTGGTGAATTGCAAGCGCAGCAATCTATCCCAGGATGCGACTGCCGCAATTAACCTAAATCCCTATCAGGGATTGAAACGTTTTTAGCTTCCCAGTGACCTCTCACTACCGCGGCCGCAATTAACCTAAATCCCTATCAGGGATTGAAACACTCAGTACATGGAAAGACGCTTCTAGCCTGGTTAATGCCGCAATTAACCTAAATCCCTATCAGGGATTGAAACCTATTTGCTTGACTTACCAATTCAGGTGGTAATTGCCGCAATTAACCTAAATCCCTATCAGGGATTGAAACGTTCAAAGACTTATACCCTGCGGCGACCCCGCCGCCGCAATTAACCTAAATCCCTATCAGGGATTGAAACGGCGACCCGTGGGATCAAGAGCCACTTCCCGGCGTTCGTGAGCCGCAATTAACCTAAATCCCTATCAGGGATTGAAACTAAACAGCCATCGTGCTCTACTTTCCCCAAAATGCAAGCCGCAATTAACCTAAATCCCTATCAGGGATTGAAACTGGTTCATTTGATTACTCGTTACGATCGCGGGGTGCCGCAATTAACCTAAATCCCTATCAGGGATTGAAACAAAGTTGAAAATGCCAACGACGGCACACTTTCTTTTTGCCGCAATTAACCTAAATCCCTATCAGGGATTGAAACTGGTCGGAGGCACCCCAATCGGGTAGGTAATTATTGCCTCGAAGCCGCAATTAACCTAAATCCCTATCAGGGATTGAAACGGATCGATGCCCAAGTTCAGTAAAAAGAATTTCAAGCGCCGCAATTAACCTAAATCCCTATCAGGGATTGAAACGATTAAATGTACCAATTGGAATAATTGACCTTCGGCCGCAATTAACCTAAATCCCTATCAGGGATTGAAACTGTGAATTCCTCAGCCACAATAGTTAGAGGCTCAAATTGCCGCAATTAACCTAAATCCCTATCAGGGATTGAAACTCTCTAAGTTTGTATCGCCGCTCAATTTCCTTCTCGCCGCAATTAACCTAAATCCCTATCAGGGATTGAAACATAAAGTGGTTGTTGTCGGGACTTTCTGGGGCTGGGCCGCAATTAACCTAAATCCCTATCAGGGATTGAAACCGGGATTGGACTTAGCTAGGGCTTTTAGCCATTTGCCGCAATTAACCTAAATCCCTATCAGGGATTGAAACAATTACTCAAGCTCTCTGATCTACAGTCGGATATTTTAGCCGCAATTAACCTAAATCCCTATCAGGGATTGAAACTGGAAGTGATTGCCCATTGCTCAAACCAACAGCGTGCGCCGCAATTAACCTAAATCCCTATCAGGGATTGAAACGATACAAAATGGGGAGGTAGTAGCCCCGGAATTCCTAGCCGCAATTAACCTAAATCCCTATCAGGGATTGAAACCGCAGAATTGGCCGCTTTAGGCCCTGCACAAGAAGAGCCGCAATTAACCTAAATCCCTATCAGGGATTGAAACTGTGAATTCCTCAGCCACAATAGTTAGAGGCTCAAATTGCCGCAATTAACCTAAATCCCTATCAGGGATTGAAACTCTCTAAGTTTGTATCGCCGCTCAATTTCCTTCTCGCCGCAATTAACCTAAATCCCTATCAGGGATTGAAACGCGAAAGCAGCCTCACGACAAATGTTTGAGCGATGCCGCAATTAACCTAAATCCCTATCAGGGATTGAAACAATACAAGTGCTACTGGTACCGCTACGGAAGCTGTGCCGCAATTAACCTAAATCCCTATCAGGGATTGAAACTAGTAGCCTGCGACGCGACGGGTCTGTACGCCCAGCTGCCGCAATTAACCTAAATCCCTATCAGGGATTGAAACTCTGTGTCACGGGCGATCTCAGCCGGGATATCCGCATCGCCGCAATTAACCTAAATCCCTATCAGGGATTGAAACGACGCCCCGTGAAATGAAAGTTATGGAGGTGATTGGCCGCAATTAACCTAAATCCCTATCAGGGATTGAAACAATTTCCGCTGTAGGGCGACTTGGGCAACTTCGTGCCGCAATTAACCTAAATCCCTATCAGGGATTGAAACCGGTACTTACCTTGTGAACCTACCGCAATTATTGCGCCGCAATTAACCTAAATCCCTATCAGGGATTGAAACAGGAGACTTGAACGCCTGGGGAGTGAGTTTAGTGGCCGCAATTAACCTAAATCCCTATCAGGGATTGAAACCTAAAATCACATATTAAGAATTTATTGTTAAATTGCCGCAATTAACCTAAATCCCTATCAGGGATTGAAACTAGCAATGCAGGTAGAGACACCTCAAGGTTTAGCAATGCAGGGCCGCAATTAACCTAAAACCCTATCAGGGATTGAAACTCCCGGCACGACTGAGAACTCATGAATTCACAGGGGGCCGCAATTAACCTAAAACCCTATCAGGGATTGAAACTCTTCTGCTTCATTTGGATCAAAGCCATCTCGAAGCCGCAATTAACCTAAAACCCTATCAGGGATTGAAACGTAATGGGATACCGATTACATTAAGCAAGTCATTAATCAAGCCGCAATTAACCTAAAACCCTATCAGGGATTGAAACGAAATTGCCACTGCTGCCGACCTCCCGACACTCGTGCCGCAATTAACCTAAAACCCTATCAGGGATTGAAACCAAAATGCCTGCAAGTATCCATTACTCGCACCTACGCCGCAATTAACCTAAATCCCTATCAGGGATTGAAACTAAGAACAGGTGCATCCGTGATTTTTGTAGAATCGCCGCAATTAACCTAAATCCCTATCAGGGATTGAAACTTCAATTTTCATCGCTACAAACCCGGCGGACTAATTGCCGCAATTAACCTAAATCCCTATCAGGGATTGAAACTCGATAATCAGGTTTCTATCCATCATCTCTGCAAGTTCAAATTGACTGCGATCACCATTAAACACTTCCTCAGCAGCATCTGCGATCGCATCCTCAATCACCTCTTCCTCTATCAAACACTCCCATTCATCGGGATTCACATAATAAGACGTTTTATGATCTTTAATATTTACTTTTTTAATTTCTCGGATTGAATTGCGAATCGAACTTGCCCAAGAACCAGTTAATCGCTGTTCTACTTGGTTCTTAATCAAGTGAATCAGCAAAAACTTTAAAAAAGATTGAATTTGCCACAGAATTGCCTGTTTGCTCATAAATACCTCGCGGAAGTTTGGAAACCCAGCGGCTTGAGCCTAGGGAGGAAAAGCGACACGGGATGCTTTAGCGTCCCTTGAATATTCTTGAAATCCATCACTTCGGTTTCGCTCAGTGCATCGCCTTTTAGGACGGCTTTGTTTGATTCATTGACACTCCCCAGCCTAAAGGCGTGGGGATTCTTTGTTCATAGAGCCAACTTGCTCAGACAGGATTTCTCCAACCAGAGTAGAGGTCAATTCTCCCAAAGCGTTGCTTGCATTTAATGCAAGGGTTCCGGTATGCCCTACCGTACCCAATCCTCGACTCAGGATATTTCTAGCTGCGTTAAAATCTCTATCCATTACACAACCGCACTTACAAACGTGCGTCCTAGTGGATAGCGTTTTCTTCACAATTGCACCGCAGCTAGAGCATTCTTGGCTAGTGTATTGCGGATTTACCGCAACCGTAACTCTTTCAAATACTTTGCCAAAGTATTCCAGCCAGATACGGAACTGATACCAAGAAGCATCGTTAATAGACTTAGCTAAACAATGATTTTTCACCATATTTTTAATTCTCAAATCTTCGTAAGCTATCAAGTCGTTAGACTGAACTACGCACCTTGCAAGTTTCACAGCGTGGTCTTTGCGTTGCCGACTTATTTTGAGATGGCGTTTTCCTAAAATCTGTCTAGCTTTGCCTCTATTTTTTGAACCTTTTACCTTCCTAGATACCCGACGATGAGAACGTCTGAGAACTTTTTCACCTTTTCGGAGGAATCTCGGATTTTCAACCATCACTCCGTTAGAATCGGTGTAATATTCTTTCAATCCTACGTCTAATCCGATGGTATTTCCTCTTATGCTCTGTGTTTTCCTTTCGATTGACATCGACACAAAATTGGACATACACGCCGTCTGCACGTTTTACCAATCTTACCCGTTTGATTTGGGTGATTTGATAGAAATGCAAATCCCGTGTTCCCTTTAATTTGAGTTTACCAATCCCTTTTTTGTCGGTGAAGTTTATGGTTTTACGATCTTCTGCAAGTTTCCAACCAGTTGATTTATACTCAACTGAGCGACAGTCTTTCTGGAACTGTGGATACCCCTTTTTACCTGGAATCCCTTTCTTGCAGTTCTCGTAAAATCGGGAGATAGCAGACCAGGCTCGTTCAGCGCTAGCTTGTCTAGCTTGAGAGTTAAGTTCGTCGGCAAACGGGAAGTTATGAGCCAATACAGCACAATATTTGTTTAAATCGTACTTATCTATTTTTTTGTTGTCCATCCAATAGCGCAAACAGCTATTGCGGACAAATTGTGCTGTACGAATCGCTTCATTTACTGCTGCAATCTGACTGGATTTTCCGTAAGCTTTGAACTCAAAAACTAGCATCGCCTTACCTCCTGCCTTATGATATATCTTTCAGCACAAGATTGGCTTTAATCGTCACAAAGGTTTACAATTAAAGCCGTCCTAAAAGGACGGGGTTTTAAACCCAATTTCCTGATAAATTAATTGACCAAAAAACTGGGATACAAGCCCCGTCCTTCTAGGACGGCTTTTTGCTAGAATACAGATAGTCGCCGAGCGGGCCTTGGGAGACTCTAAACGGACGTGGAGCGACGGTAAGACTACCGCTTGCGGAGCGCGTTGCTATGAAGCGTCAAGGAATCCTCGGACTTGATAGACGGGGAGGTATGTCAAACTCCCAAACTAAATACAGAACCCCCTAGGGGACACGGCAATGCCCATTGGTGTCAACTTAAGGCCAAACCCTGTCACAGACTACTGTTTGACGATTAAGGCCAGATCCCCCCTAACCCCCCTTAAGAAGGGGGGGACAGGAGTCTTCTCAAAGTCCCCCTTCTTAAGGGGGATTTAGGGGGATCTAGACTCAGGTAACAGCGAGATTTCTCAGGGGTTTCAGGCTGGTTGTTGACACCAATGGGCGAAAGCCTTTGTCCCTACTGCTTAATATTGAGGTACTGACGGGTCTACTTGTTGACTCCAAGCAGTAATTCCGCCCTTAACATTAATCCCCTCAATTCCAGCTTCCTTCAAAATGCCCAAAGCCTTCGCCGAACGCCCGCCCATTTTGCAATGTGCAATCAACTGGTGACCATTCAACAATTCCTTGACTTTCTCAACACCATTGCCGTTTTCAATATCCGGCAACGGCACCAATACCGATCCAGGAATTTGACCAATTTCATACTCATTGGGATTCCGAACATCTAGCAGTAGAAAATTCTTCGCACCGCTATCGATTAACTCCTTAAGTTCGATCACAGTCATCTCAGCAATTTGCATTTGCTGATTTGCTTCCTGTGCTTTTGCTTGAGGAATTCCGCAGAATTGTTCGTAATCGATTAACTTTTCAATTACGGGGCGCACTGGATTCGGCCGCAATTTCAACTGCCGGAACGTCATATCTAAGGCATTATAAAGCAGCAGTCTGCCGCTCAAAGTAGTGCCTTGACCCAAAATAATTTTGATAGCTTCCGTTGCTTGAATGCAGCCAATTACTCCAGGTAATACGCCTAAAACGCCGCCTTCTGCACAGGAAGGTACCATACCAGGAGGCGGGGGTTCTGGGTACAAATCGCGGTAATTCGGGCCGCCTTCGTAGTTAAAAACTGTTGCTTGGCCTTCAAATCGGAAGATAGAACCGTAGACGTTGGGCTTATTTAAAAGCACGCAAACGTCGTTCATCAAATAGCGAGTCGGGAAGTTGTCGGTACCGTCGATTACGATGTCGTAAGGAGTGGCAATTGCGATCGCATTTTCGGAACTGACACGAGTTTCGTACAAGTCAACTTGACACAAAGGATTGATTTCTAAAATCCGATTTTTCGCAGATTCAATCTTCGGTTTACCTACCCAAGATGTTCCGTGAATTATCTGCCGCTGCAAGTTGGAAGTGTCAACAATATCAAAGTCTACAATGCCAATGCGACCAACACCTGCGGCGGCCAAATACAGCAGCAGCGGCGAACCGAGCCCTCCCGTACCGATGCAGAGTACGCTGGCAGCTTTCAGCCGCTTCTGGCCGTCCAATCCCACTTCTGGCAGGATGAGGTGGCGAGAGTAGCGTTCGTATTCTTCTTTGTTGAGCTGGATCTCGTCCAGATTAGGATTTAGCATGATATTCTGTATAGTGGCATTTTTGAATTATATCCTATCTGAATCTTTTGCAGTTTTACGTGTTTTTGATTTTTACTAATTATTTCTTAATCTGGGTCGGTTCTACTATGAGAATTTCCTCTGCTTGGAAGTTGCTGTCTGAGTCAAGACTCCAACTGCGGAGGTCTTCTGAACAGCCTTGTCGAACCGAGACAATAATGTAGGAGTATTGCGGCCAGGCTAGGGTTCGATCGCACTCCGAGGGCACCGCAGCAGAGTTTGGGTGAGAATGGTAGATGCCGATAATTTCTAAATTGCGATCGCGCCCATCTTTCATTCCCTTGAGCATATCTGCTGGTGATATAGCATATCTACGTTGTTTTGTCAATACTTTTTGTTCCGGGCAATGATCTTCAGCTTCCGCACTCCAAGCATTTTTAGTTGGGAAAACTTCTACTAAAGTTTTAACATCGCCTGTAACTTGACCGAGTAATAAACCGCAGCACTCTTCAGGGTAAGTATTTTCGGCGTGGCTGCGGATGGATAAAAGGTGAGAGTCAGAAAGTGCGATCGATTGCATTGGATTTTATTGTAGGTTTTATTGTCAAGTGCGATCGGGATTTTCTATTCTCTAAAAAACAACGAACCGCGAAGACACGAAGGACACAAAGGAAGAGAAGAGAAGAGAAGAGGAAGAGTTTATAATTAATTACCTGTACAATATCTAAACCTGAGATTTGTTCGATCTTTCTCACCATTCCTCTCTGTGTCCTCTGCGCCCTCTGCGGTTCAAAAAAAAGTCCCTATATAAATGTAACGAACCGCGAAGACACGAAGGAAAGGAAGGAAAAAAGAGCAGGGAAGAGCCAGAGCTTATAATTAATTACCTGTACAATATCTAAACCTGAGATTTGTTCGATCTTTCTCACCATTCCTCTCTGTGTCCTCTGCGCCCTCTGCGGTTCAAAAAAAAGTCCCTATATAAATGTAACGAACCGCGAAGACGCGCAGGACACAAAGGAAGAAAAGAGTCAATTCAATCAAGTGGGAGTTTGCTGTAACTCTGGCCGCTCATCGGCGACGATCGCACCTTCGACAGGACACACCTGCAAACAAATCCCACAGTCAATGCAGGTATCAAAATCTATCCAAAACCAATCAGTACCCTTGACATTTTTGCCCTCGCCTGGGTGAATGCAAGCCACCGGACAAGCGCCGACGCAATCGGCAACGCCTTCACAGGTATTAGTAACAATAGTGTGTGCCATAGTGTTCTCTCAAAAGATTTTAGATCGGGAATTAGGAATTAGCAATTGGCAACACCTGCTCTCAATCAGCAGGATACATAATATCATAAATTACCAACTACCAATTCCCAATTCCCAATTCCCAATTCCCAATGCCCTATGCCCTATGCCCTATGCCCTATGCCCAATTCCCAATTCCCAATTCCCTTAATTTACTGTTTCAATTGTCGGGAATCCTTCGGCATTCACCCAGGCAATTTGAGGAATGCGTCGATCGCGAGCATATTCCCGCGCCTCCTCCAAAGTCTCCCGACTCTCCAAATCTATTTCTACCCGCACTAGATCGCCAGACTCTCGGAGTTTTCTCGCGTACACAAAAGCGGCCGCCGCAGCTTCAGGGGTTTGAGGCACAACCAAATAGTCGCTGGCTGGGGTCTCTGAGGCCATGAGACCCTCGGTTAGCAAAATTTGGTGCAAATCTTCAATATTCAGACAAAATCCGATGCCGGGTGAATTTTGCCCTTTTGGATCGAACAATCCCAATAGTCGATCGTACCGTCCCCCTTGTCCTAAAA
This sequence comes from Microcoleus sp., assembly GCA_042408215.1. Lineage (GTDB taxonomy): Bacteria > Cyanobacteriota > Cyanobacteriia > Cyanobacteriales > Microcoleaceae > Microcoleus. Next base: position 78,780 of record JAYFMW010000012.1, read on the forward strand.
CTCGCTGTCCTGTCTGGGAACTGCTGACAACTTCAAACACAATTCCTGTGTAGTAGTCAAAGGTTTGAATCAAACTCAAGTCGAGGTGGATGCGGGATTTCAGATTCGGGATTTTTGATTGACATTGATACAGCAATTCGATCGCCGATTTGAGATTATTTAAGGCTGCTTGCTGCGACAAATCTAAATCCAGATTAGCCACAATGGGAAACACATCTTCTGGGCGGCCGCGCAAGTCAAATAAAACTAGAGCTCTCGATCGCAATTCGGCAGACAGCGGTAAATTTTCCAAGCCAACTCGATCGAGATTGGCGATCGCTAAGCGAACTTGGGAGCGCACATTGGGCGGAAACGGTTCCAGCAAAGTTGCAGTCAAGCCCGCTTCTCCCAGCACCAAGTGCCAGTCATCAATTTCTAAACTCTGCAAGCACTCAGACAGCAGTAGGAGCACTTCCGCATCCGCAACCGTTCCCCCCACGCCAAGCAACTCTACCCCTGCTTGATAGAACTCCTGTTGCCCGCCTGAGCCGGTATCTGGGCCTTTGCGGAAGACGTTAGCGTTGTAGTAGAGACGCTGGGGCTGCCAGGGAGTCCCGGCCAGCCGCATCACAGTCGCCCGGGCGATCGAGGCTGTCAATTCTGGGCGCAAGCCCAATTCTCCATCGACTGCATCTTGCAATTGAATCAAGGTCGATCGGTCGATCGCACCTCCAGCCATCAATGTCTCCAGCCTTTCTAGAGTCGAAGTAATAATCCGGTGATAGCCCCAGCGGTGAAACACCTGCTGCAAACGGCGTTCGATCGAAATTTTTTGAGCTACGTCAAGGGGCAATAAATCTCTTGCACCCGATGGGGGATGATGAACCATAAGTTAGAAGTCAGTAGTCAGTAGTCAGTAGTCAGTAGTCAGTAGTCAGTAGTCAGTAGTCAGTAATCAGTAGTCAGTAGTCAGTAATCAGTAGTCAGTAGTCAGTAGTCAGAAACAAGAAAGCAAGTTTGGAATAGCGAATGATGAGTTATGAAGATTTTTTCCTTCATAACTCAACAGTCAACACTCCTCATTCAACTCCTCATTTCTTCTTACCGCCGCTAAACAAACTTGCAAAAAAGCCACCTGGTTTGTCGTCACCCTTTTTGCCTTTTGCCCCGGAAGCCGGCTGTTCCAGCTTTTTCTTAACATCCAAAGCCATCGGTTCTTCAGGATTTGATGCCAAAGCTTTTTGCATTTCAAGCTTTGCCATTGTTGCTTTACCTTGTTGAAAATAACACATGGCCAACATAGCATGACACTTGCTATTTTTCGGCTCGCGCTTTTGGGCTTCCCTCAACTCTAAAGTTGCTTTGGCATAATTTTTGCTGTCCATGAATCCTTGAGCACGGCGGCAAGATTGTTCCACCAGCGAGTCTTGGGATTTGGGTGGCGACGGAGGAGGAGCAGAAGTGGCTGCGGCTGGTTGGGCTGCTGCTGTTGTCGCTTTTGTGGCTGGGGTTGCGGGTTTTTCCGGCGGCTGGGTTGGCTGCACACCACTGGTCATCCGCTCTTTTCGCAGCAGGTAAATCATGTTAAGTTCGCTAATTTGATTGATTACGTCTGGGGCTTGGTCAACTGATTCGTACTGCTTGTCGGCGAGTTGGTTAACTGCTGTTTTGTAAGCTTCTTGCAAATCTTTGGCGCTAGCTAATTGTTTGGCTGCTTCGCTGTCCGGCATTTTCGGCTGTTCTTTAGCGACGCGCTTGCTGATGGCTGCTATTAGCAGGTTATATTCTTTGCGATCGCTTTCTTTCGAGAATTTGTTGTAGGCTGGATTAACCACTTTCGACAAAAATTGGTTAGCCCACTCTTTATCGGCTGGGTTTTCAAAGGGGCAAGTATCCGAGTGCAAGCGACGGGCTATTTTCATGTACCGCTTGCGGATGTCGCTAAACTCGGCATCCAAGGGAACCCCCAAAATTGCGTGCTGATCTATAAAATCAAACTTAAACAGCCCTTTGGTCATTTCAAAAGACATAACATTGACTCTCCCTTGCATGGCATTTCACTATTCATTAATGTAGCGTCCTAAAGCGGGGTTGCACCCCCCGTACTACCCCCCATCCGACTCGCGGGTGATGCTCCCCCAAGAGGATAAGGGGGGAACATTTAGCAAAGCGTCGCTGAGGGGGGCGTGAATGCGGCCGTTTGTCGCCAAAACTCGACCGGAGTTAATCTCAAAGGCACTTTTGTCATAAGCTGTCACTTGACCTCCGGCTTCGGAGACGATGAGTACACCGGCTGCTACATCCCAAGGGGCGAGTCCCCGTTCCCAGTATCCGTCTACGCGGCCGCAGGCGACCTGTGCGAGGTCGAGGGATGCCGAACCGCTGCGGCGCACGCCTTGGGTGAGGTGGGTGAGGTGGCAGAATTCCGCATAGTTATTGTCGGTTGTTTCGCGCCGATCGTATGCAAAGCCGGTGACTAACAAGCTTTTGCTCAATTCTGAGATTTGGGAAACTGCGATCGGCTGTCGGTTGCGAGTAGCCCCCAATCCTTTAGCTGCGCGAAACAATTCGTTATGAAATGGATCGAAAATTACGCCAATTTGTGGTATACCTTCGATTAAAAGTCCGATCGACACGGCGGCCCAGGGATATTGATGAGCATAATTGGTGGTGCCATCTAAAGGATCGATCGCCCACAGGTATTTGCTGCTGGCATTCCCTAATTTACCAGATTCTTCGGCAAGGATGCCGTGGTCGGGTACATGGCGACCCAGAATTTCTAAAATGACGGCTTCTGAGGCTTTGTCGGCTTCTGTAACTAAATCGCCCGATCGGCCTTTTTCTTGAATTTCTTCTAATTTTCCGCAGAAAGATTGCAGGACGGAACCGGCGGCTAGGGCGGCTTCGGTGGCTATTTCTAAGAAGTTTTGGAGTTGGTTATTGGTCATTGGTTATTAGTCATTAGTTATTAGTTATTAGTCATTAGTCATTAGTTGTTAGTCATTATATCATCTCAGGTGAATTACCATAAGAAAATTGGTTTGTAGTAAGTACAGTGGGAGCTTGTAGCTCGCAATCCGAGCAGCTCGCCGGTGAATTACCTTAAACAGTTGACAGTTGACAGTTGACCCTTCGACTACGCTCAGGGCAGGCAGTTGACAGATGAAGCGCGAGGTTTTTAGGATGGGGATTTATACTCCACCCTAAAAACATTCCGCCTAAAGGCCGGGGTTTTAAACCCCTAAATAACGAATAACCAATAAGGAATGACTCCCGCTAATGACTAATGACCAATGACTAATGACTAATGACCAATGACTAATGACCAATGACTAATAACTAATGACCAATGACTAATAACTAATGACCAATGACCAATGACTAATAACTAATGACCAATGACTAATAACTAATGACCAATGACTAATGACTAATGACTAATGACCAATGACTAATGACTAATGACCAATGACTAATGACTAATGACTAATGACTAATGACCAATGACTAATGACCAATGACTAATAACTAATGACCAATGACTAATGACCAATGACTAATGACCAATGACCAATGACCAATGACTAATGACCAATGACTAATGACCAATGACCAATGACTAATGACTAATGACTAATGACTAATGACTAATGACTAATGACCAATGACTAATGACTAATGACCAATGACTAATGACTAATGACCAATGACTAATGACCAATGACTAATGACCAATGACTAATAACTAATGACCAATGACTAATGACTAATGACCAATGACTAATGACCAATGACTAATGACTAATGACTAATGACTAATGACTAATGACTAATGACTAATGACCAATGACTAATGACCAATGACTAATAACTATTTCCGATTTTGCTGGCGAAATTCTGCCGGAGTTTGGCGCAGGGGCTGTTTGGGATTCCAAATGCCTTTACCCATTAGTCTCGCCCATTCTTGAGCATTGACAAGTCGCTGCTGGTATTTGGTATTGGGCGATCGCACTGCTGCTAAAGCATAACCTTCTTTGACTAGCAGTTCGTTGAGCAGGATGTTATCTTGCCACAAATAAGCTAATTTGCGATCGAACCTATCTTTCTTTTCAACATCTGATTCTAACAATACCTGTTTCCCCCCAATTAGCTGTTCTAGTTTTTGTTTAGCCAGTTCTCCCCAAGGCTGCTGTTTTAAATCCGGCACTTCAATCCCAATCAACCTGATTTGTTCTAATAGTGCAATATTGTCGGATATGCTGGTTATTTCGACTGTTTGCCCGCTGACAGTCCGGCCTACTTTGACGAGAGTGCCTTGGGGAAGTTCGGGTTTTTGGCAGCTAATTAAAAGTAGGGTAAGGGCGATCGCTAATAATCTATAAAGTAACATTGGGAATGGGGCACTGGGCATTGGGTATGAAGAATGAAAGTTTTCGATTTTCCATTCTCCCTTGTCGATTTTCCCGATCAATCTTCCTCTATGGGTAAACCGGCGCGCACTTTACCTTTGCCGAAGTAGCGGCCAAATTGGAGTTCGTACACTTCGTCTTCGTCTTGCGTCTCTACTTCGACGTTAGAACGGGGGTAACTGACACACAGCAACGCATAACCCTGTTTTTGCAGTTCGAGAGAGAGTCCCATTGCTTCTGGTTGGTGCAGTTCGCCTGATATCACGCGCACCGCACAGGCGGTACAGGCACCGTTGCGACAGGAGAAGGGCAACACTACTCCTTGGTTTTCGGCGTTTTGGAGGATGTAGCGGTTTTCGGGGACTCGCACTGTGTGGCGATCGCCCGTTTGTCTGTTGTGAATTGTAATTGTGTAAGAGCGAGTCATGGGATTTTAGATTTTAGATTTGAGATTTGAGATGAGTTTGGGGGGTGAAATCCTTGTTGGGAATGGGTTTGAGCCTAGTCTTCGCCCTGCGCTCGCTCGATTTTTCCAGCCCGTTTGACCAAAAAACTGGGATACAAGCCCCGTCCTTCTAGGACGGCTTTTTGCTAGAATACAGATAGTCGCCACAGGGCATTGGGAGACTCTAAACGGACGTGGAGCGACGGTAAGACTACCGCTTGCGGAGCGCGTTGCTATGAAGCGTCAAGGAATCCTCGGACTTGATAGACGGGGAGGTATGTCAAACCCTACTCATATTAAACAGTAAATTTATGCCGTTAGGCCTTCCCAAATCAGAATTGTTCTGCTAAGATAGTTGAGATGTGGCTAAAAAGACCAAATTCAAATTTGGAGAGGTGGCCGAGCGGTTGAAGGCGCACGCCTGGAAAGTGTGTTTAGGGCAACTTAACGAGGGTTCGAATCCCTCCCTCTCCGTTGAATCTTGTTCTACAAGCTTTGCTACAAAACGACTTAGTTAAATATTTAACTAAGTCGTTTGTTTTTGGTATAGACGCTGGGTTGACACTCCCCGGTCTAAAGACACGGGGATTCTTAAGGACAAACTTTGGGGGATGAATCCACCCAAATCTTGATGCTTAAAGGGTTTGTCAATAACCCACTACCCACTCGCCCATTGCTGAGTCTATGGCTACTTGTGGTAGGCATTTGCTTCCCAGACCTGCGTCTGTGTATCCATCCCACATTTTTCTGGTAACAGAATGTGGTTTGTGTCTTGCATAAAGAGGGCTGGCTGGATAAATCCTGCAACGCCCTTTCATCCCTGGACTAAAGTCACAGGGTTTTCAGGGTATTCTTTATAAATCCGGGTTTTTCTAGGGGAAGCGCCCCAACTCATTGGTGACAACTTAACGTTAAACCCGCATTCCGGCCGGGGTTTCAACCCCAGCCTCAAATCTCAAGTCGTCTCAAGACAACTAATACTAAATCTAGCTTAAATACTCCTTTTATCTGTTAGTCTGGCGTTGCGTGGAATAAAGTTTTTGTAATTGCGGTTTCCACCGCCGAAATTGAGCTCTAAAGTTGATTGACTATGAGCATTTTTTCAAATACCGAACCCAAAGCAGCCGAGTAAGCGCGACTATCCAGAAACCTCGGTTGCTGCTGCATCTTTAGCTCGATTTCATCGCGCTTTTCCTTTCGCAATTCCCCATTAATTCCGAGTGCGACACTCAACTTAATATAAGACTCTTCGCTGTCAGTAATTAAATCAAACAACTGGATGTCTCTCAGGATTGCAGCCCCTTGTCGGGAACGCAAATTATTGCCCTCCCTCACCACAGTCGGTAATCCAACTTCTAACGGATCTACCGTCGAGTTTGCACCGGCGTAGGGATAGGAATCTAGATAGATATCAGCCAGTTGTAACACTGCTTTTACATCCTCGCGGTTCGCCAAGGTATTTAATAAAATTAAACGGTTGCGAGCGATACCGTACTTATTAAATATAGCATACATTTTATTGATGAAGGGCTGTTTGACGTAATCACCAGACCAGGTATTGCCGAAGGGATATAAAACTAGGACGGAATTGGGCACGGCTGCGATAATCTTGGTCCAAGTTTCCCTGAGTTCGGGAATAATCTTGAATGTATTAGCGCCGGATATAAATACAACTGCTGTTTCGGAAATCCCTAATCTTTTTCGATCAAACTTAATACTTGCTTCTGCTTTTTGGATGCTATAATTGAAGCAGAATCCTGTTCCGTCAAGCATGACTAACTGTTCGCGATATTGTGATTGCGCTGCTTGTAAAGGTTCTGTCAAATTGCCGGAAATGTAATAATCTATGTTGCGGATGCCTGTAGTTACAGGAGATGCAAAATACGTGGTCTGTAATCGCGCTAGGCGGTGCAAAGCTAGTAAAATGATGTTTTGAGCGGCATTGGTGACGATCGACCCTACGAACAAAATATCCAGGTCATCGGCGCGAATTGTCTCGACTTGACTGCTAAGTTCCTGTGGCAACTTCACCAGTTTGTCTGCCCGACTTTGACAGTATACATCCAAAGGGCGATCGCTCGCATTGAGGACATATAAAATAATCTCAAATTTCTCTCTGTCTAAATGCTCAAAAGCCGGGATAGTCGTAAAAGTTTCTGAAATGGGCGCGAAATTTGATTTGAGAATGCCGAGGCGAATTTTGCCTCTGTTAGCGGGGCGTTTTTCAAAGCTGAAATCAATCTGATGTCCCCTGGCTTTTAGGATAAATTCGAGAATATCCGATCGCTTGGTATAGACATCTTTCAAGTTAGTTGTGCTAAAATAGAGAGGGACAAAGTTAACGGTGTCTGCAAAAATTAGCGCCAGATTTTGCCAAATCTCGGAGTCGGGATTGCTGAAAACCCGACTGTGAACTAAGTCAACTAATTGCTGCATATAGCTGCAATAGTTCTCGACTTCTCCAACTTCTTGAAAATAACTGGGGAAGTAGAGCATAAACTCCAGCAAATCATTAAAAAACCACTGGGGAACAGCAGTTCTACCATACTGCAACGGCAACTGATCTGCCCGCTGATACAGCATCGCTGCTAGCAAATATTGGATAGCTTCTGGGGCTTCAAATCCTTTAGCAATGTATTGAGATAACTCCTCGACTTCCCGCTGTTCGACATCAGTCATAGGCTCGTCTCTCATGCCGCTTGCTAATAGCATTTTCTGGGCTTTTCCCGCATAGCCCGAATAGCTACTTTGCAGTTTATCTGGTGGTGCTGACAGCCAAAATGCTGCTATTTTATGGCGGGCTTGACGCAAATCTGTTAAGGCAGATTCATGGGATGTGCTATGATATTGATGAATACAACCGGACAGCCAAGTCAGAAATTGAGGTGATTCTAAATTGAGCTGAACTTTGATAGTTTCCTGATGCAGTCGGAGGGATAAACGCTCTAGGGTTCCGCCATTTCGTGGCAAGGATAAGCTCGACAATGGACTAGGCAAGTCGGCGGCTAAATCTAGCTGATTTAGCATTTCAAAACATCCGCCAGATGTGAGATTGAGCACTTGAATTAGGGGATGGTTGAGGTGCAAGTTGCTCAGCAGTTGAGGGTTGTAAACTGACATCAAAGTGTTTTTGATATCTTGTTCTTCTTTGTCTGAGGATTTCAGAGGGAGATTGAGCTTGGTTTTTAATAATTCTAACACTTTGCCGGGAGATGTTAGCAAAGTATTCAAATTCACGAGCAGACATTGATTGTTATGGCTTTTATAAAATTCTAAGATGTGGCGATTATAAAATTTCCATATCTTTAAACAAGATTCTGGATTTTGTGAGAAAAATGGGATGTTCAACCGCAGGATTGAATCGGTGACATCCCAAGGATAGCGATAGACAAATAGATAGCAAGCATTGGGGATGATTTCATTCCAGAAATCTAACATTAAACTGGTGCGCGGATCTTTCCAACCCCAAAGTTCTGAGTGGTTGGAGCGAGATTTGACTAATTGTTTCCCAGGCTCTTTGTAGTTGTTAAGTTTTTGCGAGTCTAGCTTTTCGCTTTCTGTCCAACCCCAATCGGGAAAACCTGTTTCGTCTGACTGAGAGCAAGTTTGCAAAACTGTTCGTTGAAATTCTACAAAATCAATGTCTTCAAAGTAACCTTTGGGATTCCAATAGTTGCCTTTCAGGAGATTGTCTCCTAAGTCAAGACCTATTTTCTGTAGGAAGGCCGCAGTGAGAGAAGTTCCAGATCTGTGCATTCCAGTAATAATTAGCACGGGAGAATTTGTGCCGCTGTTTAGCATTTGTTGGCTCATTATTTAGGATTAAATAGGACTTACGCATGGGAACCCAGAAACCGGGTTTTTTGCATCATATAGCAATCCTAAATCATTCAGATAAATTTTTCGGGGTAGTGCCCATAGTGCCCATAGGTGTCAACTTAAGCCTGGAACCCTTGATAAATATCGTTTTTACCTGAGTCTAGATCCCCCTAAATCCCCCTTAAGAAGGGGGACTTTGATCGGAATCTTGTCCCACCCCCTACTCCCCTACTCCCCTTAAGAAGGGGGGACTTTGATCGGAATCTTGTCCCCCCCTTCTTAAGGGGGGCGCCGGGGGGATCTGGGCCTAATCGTCAAACAACAGTCTCTGTCAGGGTTTGACGTTAGAAGGTTTTGGGTAGTCAGGGTTTCGACTTCGCTCAACCACCGGGGTTTTTTTCGAGATACTTCGCTACAGCCCGCAAAAACTGGCAAAAAACCCGGTTTCTTGGGGTTTCGACTTAGCTCAACCACCGGGGGGTTTTTTCGCATCATATAGCAATCCTAAATCATTCAGATAAATTTGTAGGGGTAGTGCCCATAGTGCCCATAGGTGTCAACTTAAGACTGGAACCCTTGATAAATATCGTTTTTACCTGAGTCTAGATCCCCCTAAATCCCCCTTAAGAAGGGGGACTTTGATCGGAATCTTGTCCCACCCCCTACTCCCCTACTCCCCTTAAGAAGGGGGGACTTTGATCGGAATCTTGTCCCCCCCTTCTTAAGGGGGGCTAGGGGGGATCTGGGCCTAATCGTCAAACAACAGTCTCTGTCAGGGTTTGACGTTAGAAGGTTTCGACTTCGCTCAACCACCGGGGGTTTTTTTCGAGATACTGCGTTACAGCCCACAGAAACGGGCAAAAAACCCGGTTTCTTGGATTTTGGGTAGTTAGGGTTTCGACTTAGCTCAACCACCGGGGGGTTTTTTTGCATCATATAGCAATCCTAAATCATTCAGATAAATTTTTCGGGGTAGTGCCCATAGTGCCCATAGGTGTCAACTTAAGCCTGAAAGCCCTGAGAAATCTGGTTTTTACCCTGAGTCTAGATCCCCCTAAATCCCCCTTAAGAAGGGGGACTTTGAGAAGACTCTTGTCCCACACCCCCTACTCCCCTACTCCCCTTAAGAAGGGGGGACTTTGATCGGAATCTTGTCCCCCCCTTCTTAAGGGGGGTTAGGGGGGATCTAGACTGTGAAACCGCGAGATTTGGTGAAAAACCCGGTTTCTTTGGTCAGTAGGGAAACGGCACAGCCCAAGGAGTGTCAACTTAAGCCTGGAACCCCTGAGAAATATCGTTTTTACCCTGAGTCTAGATCCCCCTAAATCCCCCTTAAGAAGGGGGACTTTGAGAAGACTCTTGTCCCACACCCCCTACTCCCCTACTCCCCTTAAGAAGGGTTGACTTTGATCGGAATCTTGTCCCCCCCTTCTTAAGGGGGGTTAGGGGGGATCTGGGCCTAATCGTCAAACAACAGTCTCTGTCAGGGTTTGACGTTAGAAGGTTTTGGGTAATCAGAAACCGGGTTTTTTTCGAGATACTGCGCTACAGCCCACAGAAACTGGCAAAAAACCCGGTTTCTTGGTGGGTAGTTAGAAACCGGGTTTTTTCGAGATACTGCGTTACAGCCCACAGAAACTGGCAAAAAACCCGGTTTCTTGGTGGGTAGTCAGAAACCGGGTTTTTTTCGAGATACTGCGTTACAGCCCACAGAAACGGGCAAAAAACCCGGTTTCTTGGATTTTGATGCGTAGTACGATCGGTTTCAAATACGCAATATTTTGAGCTAGTAATTATAGCATCTTTAGTTGAAAATAAAAAAAAAGTTTTTTTATAAAAGTTTTTTGGAAAATTTGCATAATTTTTGCGACAAATACCTGAGAGATAAGTAGGGGGGAATCGGCTAAGTAAAATTAGCCCCCGCCTGTTTACACTCATCAGGAAAAAAACATTGGCAGTATTGACTGGTACATTCACAAACGACAATCTCATCGGCACATCAGTCGATGACAACATCGCAGGCTTAGATGGCAATGACACCATCAGTGGCTTAGATGGCAACGACACCTTGCTAGGCGGTGCAGGAAACAACAGCCTCAGTGGGGGTGGGGGTAATGACAGCCTCCTTGGCGACAACGGCGATGACACCCTGGATGGAGGTATCGGCAATGACATTCTGAATGGAGGTTTTGGCAATGATAGTCTGGCTGGTGGCGATGGAGATGACACGCTCGGTGCCAGTGGCCCCAGTACCTTAGATGGTGGTGCGGGCAATGACAACCTATCGGGTAGCTTCAAGAGCCTCGTCTTAGGAGGAGATGGCAATGACTATCTCAGTGGTGGTGGTAATAGCACCTTGGAAGGGGGTGCTGGCGATGATACGCTCCAGACTGACTTTGGCGGTGGCAGTGTGCTGCGAGGCGGTGCAGGTGGCGATCGCTATTTGTTGCGCGATGACCGGCAGAATCCACTGCAAATTCAGGATACAGGTGGGATCGATCGCCTAGACTTCACTGATTTTACCGGTATATCAGTACCAGCCCTACGCTGTCGCTGTCGCTGTCATCGGGAACTACAGGCTTGACTCGACAAGGCACGAGTTTACTGATTGACATCAACAAAGACGGAATTGCACGGGCTACGGATGACATTGTAATTTCCGACTTTTTCGGTGCATCGGCGACTGTCGAAGGTGTTGGCTTTATCGAAACTGTGGGCAACCTCGCTGGTAGCGCGATTCTGGCTGCTAACCTGACTGAGGCTACGGCTGCACCCGGAAGCAGTGCAACCAGTGGTACACCTGGCAACGATAACCTCACAGGCACATCAGTCGATGACAACATCGCAGGCTTAGATGGCAATGACACCATCAGTGGCTTAGATGGCAATGACACCTTGCTAGGCGGTGCAGGAAACAACAGCCTCAGTGGGGGTGGGGGTAATGACAGCCTCCTTGGCGACAACGGCGATGACACCCTGGATGGAGGTATCGGCAATGACATTCTGAATGGAGGTTTTGGCAATGATAGTCTGGCTGGTGGCGATGGAGATGACACGCTCGGTGCCAGTGGCCCCAGTACCTTAGATGGTGGTGCGGGCAATGACAACCTATCGGGTAGCTTCAAGAGCCTCGTCTTAGGAGGAGATGGCAATGACTATCTCAGTGGTGGTGGTAATAGCACCTTGGAAGGGGGTGCTGGCGATGATACGCTCCAGACTGACTTTGGCGGTGGCAGTGTGCTGCGAGGCGGTGCAGGTGGCGATCGCTATTTGTTGCGGGATAACCGGCAGAATCAACTGCAAATTCAGGATACAGGTGGGATCGATCGCCTAGACTTCACTGATTTTACCGGTAATATCAGTACCAGCCCTACGCTGTCGCTGTCGTTGTCATCGGGAAATACAGGCTTGACTCGACAAGGCACGAGTTTACTGATTGACATCAACAAAGACGGAATTGCACGGGCTACGGATGACATTGTAATTTCCGACTTCTTCGGTGCATCGGCGACTGTCGAAGGTGTTGGCTTTATCGAAACTGTGGGCAACCTCGCTGGTAGCGCGATTCTGGCTGCTAATCTGACTGAGGCTACGGCTGCACCCGGAAGCAGTGCAACCAGTGGTACACCTGGCAACGATAACCTCACAGGCACATCAGTCGATGACAACATCGCAGGCTTAGATGGCAATGACACCATCAGTGGCTTAGATGGCAATGACACCTTGCTAGGCGGTGCAGGAAACAACAGCCTCAGTGGGGGTGGGGGTAATGACAGCCTCCTTGGCGACAACGGCGATGACACCCTGGATGGAGGTATCGGCAATGACATTCTGAATGGAGGTTTTGGCAATGATAGTCTGGCTGGTGGCGATGGAGATGACACGCTCGGTGCCAGTGGCCCCAGTACCTTAGATGGTGGTGCGGGCAATGACAACCTATCGGGTAGCTTCAAGAGCCTCGTCTTAGGAGGAGATGGCAATGACTATCTCAGTGGTGGTGGTAATAGCACCTTGGAAGGGGGTGCTGGCGATGATACGCTCCAGACTGACTTTGGCGGTGGCAGTGTGCTGCGAGGCGGTGCAGGTGGCGATCGCTATTTGTTGCGGGATAACGGGCAGAATCAACTGCAAATTCAGGATACAGGTGGGATCGATCGCTTAGACTTCACTGATTTTACCGGTAATATCAGTACCAGCCCTACGCTGTCGCTGTCTTTGTCATCGGGAAATACAGGCTTGACTCGACAAGGCACGAGTTTACTGATTGACATCAACAAAGACGGAATTGCACGGGCTACGGATGACGTTGTAATTTCCGACTTCTTCGGTGCATCGGCGACTGTCGAAGGTGTTGGCTTTATCGAAAATGTGGGCAACCTCGCTGGTAACGCGATTCTGGCTGCTAATCTCACTGAGGCTACGGCTGCACCCACGCCAACACCGGTTACGACTCCCACACCAGTGGTAACAACTCCCACACCAGTGGTAACAACACCCACACCGATCGCAGCCACACCGATACCGATACCTCTACCGGTGACAACACCCACACCGGTGACAACACCCACACCTCCGGTGACGACACCCACACCGCCTTTCACTCCCACACCGCCTCAGACGATCGCACTGCCGATCGCACTCACAGTCACAAACGCACCCGCACCGACAGGCTCAGCATCGGAAACTCTCGGCAGCAGCAGCAATGACGTGATTGTGGCGATCGACGCCAACAGCCCCGTCTACGGCAACAAAGGCAACGACACCTTAATCGGCAACAGCGACAACAACACCTTCTTCGGAGGAAAAGGTGACGATG
>JAYFMW010000013.1:0-88081 GCA_042408215.1 Microcoleus sp.
CGATCGCGAACTGCAAATTTGTGCTCAATTAGCACCTGTCCTGCAACGGGACGGATTGTACTTTGTTGGCATTGATATCATAGGCGGTTATCTCACCGAAGTCAATGTCACCAGCCCTACAGGGATCAGAGAAATTGACTTGTTTAATGGCGTTATTTTGGGCAAACAAGTAATTGAATGGGTCGTTAGTCAGTAGTCAGTAGTCAGTAGTCATTAGTCAGTAGTCATTAGTCGGTAGTCAGTAGTCATTAGTTATTAGTTATTGGTTACTGGTTATTTACTACTAATTAGCAATGCCCAATTCCCAATGCCCGATGCCCAATTCCCCATTCCCTATGCCCAAATATTAAATTATGTCTAAAATTGGCGTTGCAGTAGTCGGTACAGGTTTCGGTCAAAAAGTTCATATTCCCGGATTCCAGGCACATCACCGCACAGAAGTTGTGGCAGTTTACCACCGGAATTTGGACAAAGCTCAGGCGATCGCCTCCGCCCACAATATTCCCTATGCTTGCAACTCGATCGCAGATCTAGTCGCCATCCCTGAAGTAGCGGGCGTCAGCATTTCCACACCGCCATTTTTGCATTTTGAAATGGCAAAAACAGTGTTACAAGCAGGCAAGCATTTATTGCTAGAAAAACCGACAACCCTAACAGTAAAAGAAGCTAAGGAACTTTACCGATTGGCGAACGGCGAATCTCAATCCCCTTCACAAAATGGGGAATCGAGAGTAATAACCACAATGGATTTTGAATATCGATTCATTCCTGCTTGGCAAATGCTAGCCGAATTATTAGCAGCAGGATATGTGGGAGAAAAGCGTTTAATTAAAATTGACTGGCTGGTGTCTAGTCGCGCTGATGCTAATCGCCCTTGGAATTGGTACGCACAAAAAGATCAAGGGGGCGGAGTTTTGGGCGCGACAGGTTCCCATGTTTTTGATTATATTAACTGGCTGTTCGGCCCGCCGCAGAGGCTGTCTGGGCAATTGATTACAGGAATTTCAGCGCGCCCCGATCCGAATGAGTCGGGAAAATTAAAACCAGTAGATGCAGATGATTCTTGTATGTTGATGTTGGAATTAGCAGGCGGAACGCCTTGTCAAGTTTGCTTGAGTTCTGTTACCTATCAAGGGCGGGGACACTGGATGGAAATTTACGGGAGTAATGGCACATTAGTTTTGGGAAGTGACAATCAGCAAGATTATGTACATGGATTTCGCCTGTGGGGTTCCCAAGGAGGAGAACCTTTAGCTGAAATCAAAATTCCTCAAAGATTGGAGTTTCCTCGCGTTTATCCAGATGGGAGAATTGCAGCGTTTATTCGAGTAGTAGATAGGTGGGTAGAAGCAATTTTATCGGGGGAATCTTTGATACCGTCGCTGAGGGAAGGGGTTTACTCCCAGTTGTTGATGGATTTGACCCAGGAGTCAAATGCTACGGGAACTTGGGTATCGCGAACTGCAAATTTGTGCTCAATTAGCACCTGTCCTGCAACGGGACGGATTGTACTTTGTTGGCATTGATATCATAGGCGGTTATCTCACCGAAGTCAATGTCACCAGCCCTACAGGGATCAGAGAAATTGACTTGTTTAATGGCGTTATTTTGGGCAAACAAGTAATTGAATGGGTCGTTAGTCAGTAGTCAGTAGTCAGTAGTCATTAGTCAGTAGTCATTAGTCGGTAGTCAGTAGTCATTAGTTATTAGTTATTGGTTACTGGTTATTTACTACTAATTAGCAATGCCCAATTCCCAATGCCCGATGCCCAATTCCCCATTCCCTATGCCCAAATATTAAATTATGTCTAAAATTGGCGTTGCAGTAGTCGGTACAGGTTTCGGTCAAAAAGTTCATATTCCCGGATTCCAGGCACATCACCGCACAGAAGTTGTGGCAGTTTACCACCGGAATTTGGACAAAGCTCAGGCGATCGCCTCCGCCCACAATATTCCCTATGCTTGCAACTCGATCGCAGATCTAGTCGCCATCCCTGAAGTAGCGGGCGTCAGCATTTCCACACCGCCATTTTTGCATTTTGAAATGGCAAAAACAGTGTTACAAGCAGGCAAGCATTTATTGCTAGAAAAACCGACAACCCTAACAGTAAAAGAAGCTAAGGAACTTTACCGATTGGCGAACGGCGAATCTCAATCCCCTTCACAAAATGGGGAATCGAGAGTAATAACCACAATGGATTTTGAATATCGATTCATTCCTGCTTGGCAAATGCTAGCCGAATTATTAGCAGCAGGATATGTGGGAGAAAAGCGTTTAATTAAAATTGACTGGCTGGTGTCTAGTCGCGCTGATGCTAATCGCCCTTGGAATTGGTACGCACAAAAAGATCAAGGGGGCGGAGTTTTGGGCGCGACAGGTTCCCATGTTTTTGATTATATTAACTGGCTGTTCGGCCCGCCGCAGAGGCTGTCTGGGCAATTGATTACAGGAATTTCAGCGCGCCCCGATCCGAATGAGTCGGGAAAATTAAAACCAGTAGATGCAGATGATTCTTGTATGTTGATGTTGGAATTAGCAGGCGGAACGCCTTGTCAAGTTTGCTTGAGTTCTGTTACCTATCAAGGGCGGGGACACTGGATGGAAATTTACGGGAGTAATGGCACATTAGTTTTGGGAAGTGACAATCAGCAAGATTATGTACATGGATTTCGCCTGTGGGGTTCCCAAGGAGGAGAACCTTTAGCTGAAATCAAAATTCCTCAAAGATTGGAGTTTCCTCGCGTTTATCCAGATGGGAGAATTGCAGCGTTTATTCGAGTAGTAGATAGGTGGGTAGAAGCAATTTTATCGGGGGAATCTTTGATACCGTCGCTGAGGGAAGGGGTTTACTCCCAGTTGTTGATGGATTTGACCCAGGAGTCAAATGCTACGGGAACTTGGGTAGATATACCGAATTTAGACAAATTTCTGGATTGGGCATAGGGCATAGGGCATGGGGCATGGGGCATGGGGCATGGGGCCTTATAGCATTGGTAGCACCTAACAAATAACTACTGACAACTGACAAATAACTACTGACTCAAAACTGACAACTCTATCAGTCGCAAAACAGATAAACTACTAATAGAGAAACTCGATCGACCCTTATATCCAGAGTTGGTAGTTGTGAATGGCGCGCCCTGAAAGTCCTTGCCTCAGTATAGCGATCGCTCGCCTGAGAACCGCTGGGGCAAACCATTTTGCCACCTGGGTTCTACAAGCCCCCTATCCCAGCGGCTACGTTCACCATGATTGTATGTGGCCGGACACCCTATCCCAAGCGTGGCAAGCTTGGCAGGAAATGTTCTCCCCCTCCGGGACAATTCACGTTTTGCCCCTAAATCCTGACGGCTGTTTCTCAACTCTGGAAAACAGCCAGAAGATACGGTCAGAAACGGAAAAACCCACCCATAACTCGCTACAGCTACCTCCATCGGCGCCCCCAGTGCCCCTCCACCTCGGTGAAGGGGGGCGGGGTGACAGGGGGGAGCAAAATCCGCCGTCGCCACCCCCCAGCTACAGCAGTCGCCTCATGCAGCATTTGGGGATTAATCTTTGGCAGTGGCTGTTTGAAGGGCCGATTCAAGGTAGTCTCCAAGAAAGTAAAGGGATCGCGATCGGGCAAAATCAACCCCTGCGAGTGCGACTCGACTTGCGGGAACCCTATTTAATTGCTTTGCCTTGGGAAATTATGCAGCCTCAAGCTGGTCAACCGGCCATTTCTTTGTCGCAGCAACTGCTGTTTAGCCGCACTACCAGCAATGTTGAGCCTTTGGGGCCGCTGCATCCAGCCGAATCCCTAAATATTTTGCTGGTTTTGGGAGAAGGAGAATCAAGCTTGGTGGCGAATTCTCAATTTTCCAAGGTGAATAATCGTCAGTTGCAGTTGGAAGCAGAAGCACTGGCTTTGGCTAGTGTTCTGGAAAATGCCAATAAAACCGACGACAGTGGCAAATACTTCGACATCAGTGTTCCGACTCGGGTCGATACTTTGATCGAACCGAAAAGGGCCGAACTAATTTCTCGTCTGGAAACACAAGCCTATAACATCTTGTTTTACGCGGGCCACGGGATACCAGACCCCGACGGTGGTTTGTTGTTTTTGGGGCCGGACACCACGATTAATGGTACTGAACTGGCTCAAGTGCTAGTCCGCTGTCGGGTGACTCTGGCAGTATTCAATGCCTGTTGGGGGGCTCAGCCGGCTGTGGAGATGGTTGATGCCAGCGGTGGCCAGAAACACGCGATCGCCCGCAGCAGTTTGGCAGAGGTGTTGATCCATCACGGGGTGCCGGCGGTGTTGGGGATGCGGGACTCGATCGCCGATCGCGAGGCCTTGAGTTTTATCCAAACTTTCGCCCAAGCTTTGGCTGGAAGGATGTCCATCGACCGGGCTGTGGCGATCGCCAGACAGCAGCTACTGACGCTTTACAAGTTCAATCAACCTGCTTGGACACTGCCGGTGCTGTATATGCACCCGGAGTTCGACGGGCAACTGACTCAGCCTGTAGATGATATTAAAACTGAATTGCCTGTAAATTCTTCTACTTGGCTGGGACGTTTGCCCTCCTGTGCTTATTTGCGGGGGTGCGATCGCCATCATGGCAATTCCCGCAGTTCAACGACAAATCAGGTTTGGCCAATTCGCGCTGGTATGGTTCGAGTCGGACGCTGGGAAGAAAATGATGTAGTGATTCGAGAACAGTGGGTTTCTCAAAAACACGCAGAAATTTTCTGCCGTAACAGTATCAGGGATAACGAAAGTGAACCTAGCTACTTCCTGCGCGATTTTTCTCGTTATGGGACTCTAGTTTTAGGCCCTGACGGATGGCAGAGAGTTCACCACCAAGAAGTGCTGCTGCGATCGGGCACTCAGCTCAAATTTGGCAGTTCTCAAGGTCAGATTTTTGAGTTTACCATTGAGGTGGCCAAAACTTCGGACTACAGTTAAACTGATTGCGGAACTAATTAAGGTGCTGGTGTAGCTAATTTTTGGCGACTTCGACTGCGCTCTGCTACCGAATAGTGACAGAAAAGTTTTGGGCGTTGAGCCTCAAGTCGGGAGTTAACAGAGTGATTCACCACTCGCTACTCGCAACTCCCTCTGATCGAAGTCCCCGTTCTGTATTTTCCTTTCTCATTTAGGTATGACATCATGGCTACCCAATCTACTGATTCTCAATATTTTCGCGACTCTCAAACTCAGGCTGAGATGGAACTTCTCGCCACAATTGTTCAGACTGATATTGCTTACCCCTGGAATCCTGCACAGCTTGAATCAGAATCTTATTTGACAGCGAAGGAGCAAGAATTTGCGCTGTTTGATTCCTTCAGCGACAGCGATATTGCTCAGAAGTCACAAATATTGTTCGCGCAATTAGAACAAGTTTGGTTAGCGACTACTCTGCAAAAGTCTTTGTGTGAGAAATTTGCTCTGGTTCCTCAAGATTTTCTGGCTAGCATCGCTCAAAGCGTCCAAAAAGCAACTGTTAAGTGTCAATCTTTAGCTGACCAAATGGTAGAGTGTGTATTAAATATTTTGCCTCAGTGGGCTGAGGAAGATTTGCAGGTGTTGGCGCGTCATGAGGCTTATGCAATGCGTGAGGCTGATTCCTTCGGGGTGGAAGTTGTCATGGCTACTAGAAGACCTTGGACTGAATTGTCGGAAATTGAACAAGCTAGAGTTAGTTTGACCGTGGCCCGCTATGCTATATCGCAATTAGAACTTTCTGATTAGTTTTTTGACTGTTGGGTTTTTGTGCACTTCGACTACGCTCAGTTACCGTCAGGTACGCTCAGTTACCGTCAGGTATGCTCAGTTACCGTCAGGCTCTGTTACCGGGTATTCAGCAATTACCGATCGCCATCGCCGTCATCCTTGGGTGATTCGTCAGAATTTTCTGGATCTATCAATTGAGGGGAGCGATCGAGATTTTTTTGAGATTTTTTTACGTGTTATCGAAGAGGCCCCTACTTTTTCAAACTTATTTAAAATTTATAAGAAATACCCTGAAAACCCTGCGACTTTAGTCCAGGGATGAAAGGGCGTTGCAGGATTTATCCTGCCTGCCCCATCTTGACAAACTGATTTTGGTTTGATCAAGTTGTTGAAACTTAGTTGGTGAAAAACCCGACAGTTGCAAGCCGTTAGGCAAAAAAGTAGCCATAGACTCAGCCACTCGCTGTGTGGGTAGTGGGTATCTGACTTACCCTTTAAGAATTAAACTTTGGGCGGATTCATCCCCCAATGTTTGTCCTTAAGAATCCCCGCGTCTTCAGACCGGGGAGTGTCAACTACCTTTAGTTAGATGTCAAAGTCGTCTAATTTGTCTGCGATACGGATTGCTATAGTTTGATATAGCAATCCTATTTGATTTGTCAACAAACTACCGTTATCATGAAATTGTGAAAATATTAAATAATCTAAACACGATCGGTGAGGTCTATCTACTAAATTTTGTACTCAGCTTAAGCCGCCGGCGATTTTTGAGCGGAATCGACAAGTTAGGGCGATCGCAGTTTCGCAAGTTTAGCGACACATAATGGTTTGTAGTCAGGACTTTAGTCCTGATTGACTAAAAGCCAGAAAGAGGACTAAAGTCCTCATTACAAAAGGATGAATGGTGATATGACCGAACATCATATAATCGGCACAAAATCCTAACCGAAACTTGTGCGATTTCCCGGTTTAACAGTTACTAACTGAACGGCTAGATCGCCCAAAATCATTCCTGCTGTTCGTTATACGATCGCATCTTCAATTCCTCCCGAAAAGCCATCACCGCATCAAACTGTTCCTCTGGTTTCACATAATTGGCTAACAACTCAATGTCACATTCTGGCAACAACTCACTCCTAGCAAGGCACTCATAGCCATCCGCCCGCAGATGACGAATCGTAAATCGCCCAGCCTCCCACACCCACACTTCCGTCACTCCCAGCCCCCGGTAAATCTCCAACTTATCCACCATGCCACTACTCAGCACTACCTCGATCGCCAAATCTGGAAACTCCTTTTTCTGCCCTAAGCAATAGCACTCATCAGGCTCCAATCCGCGCTGCTTAGCAACCTTGCGAAACGTCGCCGAACCGATCGCATGAAAGCGGGTACGTGTATCCTGAAAATACGCTTCCATCAGCATCCCAATCATTTTTTTGAGTTCTTCATGCAGAGGGGAGGTACTCATAATTTCTAACATTCCTTCCAAATAGCTCAACCGCAAAGCTGGAAAATCATCGCCCAAAGTGGCTAACAATAATTCATACTGTTGCCAACTCACCCCCTCCAGCACCACGCGCTGTTCTGGTAAAGAGTCAGCAATCGCCGGAGACAATACTTGATAAGTCATAGGATTCACCATCCAAACTTGTTCTTATTTGATATTACACTATTCTCAAGAACAGGCAAGATGCCTGTTCCACAAGAGATGAATTTTATTGTGGAACAAGCATCTTACCTGTTCAGAAAAGGCAAATAGTTTACAAACCAGATATCGGCACAAAATCGTAACCGTAACTGGTGCGATTTCCCGGTTTAACAGTTACTAACTGAACGGCTCGATTGCGATCGCCCGAAGGCAAAAATCGAATCGCACCAGAAGCCCCCGTTGCCGAAAAATCCGACGCTGAGAGAGCTTGTTGAATCCCGGAACGAGTCGGATTAAGCCGTAAACCGGCAATTAAAGCTATCGCCGCATCGTAGGTTAAAGCTGTGCGCCAACTTACTTCAGCATTCCAAAGTTGTTTGGATGTTTGAGGAAAGTTTGACTGCGGATCTGCCAGAATGTGCCAAGGAATTGCTAGCACCATATTTGTTGCTCCCGCTCCACCAATTTGCAGTATTTTAGCCGTTTGACACTCCCCGGTCTAAAGACACGGGGATTCTTAAGGACAAACTTTGGGGGATGAATCCGCCCAAAGTTTAATTCTCAAAGGATTAGTCAGCAACCCTCTACCCACTCGCTCAAGAATTGAGTCTATGGCTACTTTTGACTTTCTAATGATATTAGCTGCACCGTTAACATCTGCATTGATTAACAACCCAGCGCTAGAACAGTACAATCCTCTTTTGATTCTTTTACCCGATGGTTGCCAATTGTCAGGTTTTTCACCGACTTTTACTGGCAAAATGTCTCGGTCTAAAAAACTTGATTTTGAGGTGTAAGATTCGTCTTGTTCGACAAATCGCCATCCCCTTAAGTCGCACTCTTGTTGTAGTCTATCTTTGACTTTAGCTGTGGGTATTTGGACAAAATTCTGATTAGTTACGACCCCCATATTAACCTCTTGCTTCTGTGCCTTGTTCCAGCCAAAGACTAAGACATTGATTTGGTTATTTTCGCAATAATCTACGATGGTTCTAACTGCTTTGTTGACAGCATCTCTCATCCTTCTAGTGCGAATTTCCGACAACTGCTGCAATCTTTTTGACGAGAAACCTTTGGGCAATTTATGTATTGCGTGTTCTGATTGAACTCTCGCTTTTTCTTTGTTAAACCATTGGTTCCAAGACTTGAGTCTATGTCCATCAATGATGAAAGGTTTACCATTGCTAGAGACACAAGTTAACCAGTTATTGATGCCATGATCTATTCCCAGAACCCCTGTCACTTCCAAGCTGCAACTAGGGGCTTGTTCAGTCAGGGATTCGTGGACATATTCGACCCAGACCTCACCATTTCTAGGGATTAACCTGAGTTCTTCGATCTGGCAATTCTTGATACGTTCAGGTAGCGGAACCCAAATCGCATCTTTCCCAAAGTATTCTTTTCCTTTTTTCCCTAGGGGTAATCTGACTTTATTTCCAATTACCTTTAATGCTTGACCGGGATATGAAACGGGGTACATTCCCCCTTTGGTTCTGTACCTTGGTAGTCTCGGTTTTTGATGGATTTCTCCTTGATTTGCCAACTTCTCTAAGGCTCGGAAAGAAGTAAAAGATTCTGCGACAGATTTAAGAGATTGTTGGGCAACTTGAGAGTATAGCAACCCATAATTTTCGTTGGTCTTGGCTATTTTATACAAATCTGGATATTTAACTGCGCTTTGGTTCTTAAAGTATTGTTGCCGACTTTCATAGGTGCCGACATTGAACAGATTATTTGACCATCTCAAGAGTTGTTCGACAATGGTTTTGTCGAGTCCTTTTAAATGCCAAACATCTTTTTGTACTGCGTACATTTAACTTACTGGCTGTTATGATACTAGGTTTAGTATAGATCGTGAATTAACAAGTTAATTAATCCTAAACAAATCTTTACCTTGGTCTCAATTGCTAGAAGTATTTGTCCGGGGACGGTTAAACATTATGTTATATTGAAACTTACGAACAGGCAGGATAAATCCTGCCACGCCCTTTCATCCCTGGACTAAAGTCGCAGGGTTTTCAGGGTATTCTTTTATAAAACTAGAATAACTGTTTCGTTTCTTTGAGACATGGCTGCACAATAGTCATCATATTTTTACATTATACTCAGAACCCCGCAGGCTTTAAGAAGTCGGGGTTCTGAAAGAGGTTCTGAAATAAGAGAATAAGAAACCCCCACGTATGGGGGTTTTCTGCTGAATCTACTGGGACCTTAGAAAAGAGTGAGGACGTAAATCAGCAAGAACAACACAATCCAAATAATGTCTACGAAGTGCCAGTAAATTTCTGCCATTTCGATGCCAGTGTGCTTAACATTTGAGTAGTGACCCTCGCGGCGACTCCGCCAAATCACACCCAAAATCAAGCATACGCCAAGAAAAACGTGGAAACCGTGGAAACCGGTCATCACATAGAAACAGTTAGCAAACACATTCTCAGTCAAACCGTAACCCAAGGTCATGTACTCGTAAACTTGACCTCCTAAGAAAACAATTCCCATCACAGCAGTAATGGCGTACCACAGCCGCATTCCTTTGATATCATTCTTTTTCACCGCAGTGTCACCCAAGTGAATCACGAAACTGCTGGAAACCAGAATAATTGTGTTGATTGTCGGCAACAATAATTCTACTTCTGTGCCTTCCGGTGGCCAAGATTCGGCACCACCTCGCAATAATAAGTAAGTAGCAAACAGCCCTCCAAACATGAGGGATTCAGAAATTAGAAAAGTCACGAGTCCGAACAGTCGCAAATCTTGGTGTTCTTCGTGATGTTCGATTGCACTCGCTGCTGCTACTGGGGGCACTGACGAGTTGATTACACTTTCTGGGTTGTCAATTGTTGAACCTTGCATAATTCTCCTTTATTGAAAACGTAAAACTCTCTTGTTTTAGAGCCCCGACTTCTCAAAGAAGTTGGGGATCTGGCTATTCTGTTGTTTTAGGTGGGCTGATATTATGTCCGGTAGCATCGGACTTGTATGGGCGGGGGCGGGTTTATGAGATTGTCGATCGTGGGCAATTATTTTGGGTGAACCCGCCCCTACAAAATTTAACATCATACAAGTCCGAATCAAACGGAAATGATATTACTTACCAATGACAACTATCAACTGTCAACTCTCAACTGACAACTCTCAACTGACAACTCTCAACTGACAACTCTCAACTGACAACTCTCAACTGACAACTCTCAACTGACAACTCTCAACTGACAACTCTCAACTGATACCAATTTAATGGGTCGTTGCATATATCTCGATCCCCCTCGCATCCCCCTTAATAAGGGGGACTTTGAGCAGAATCTTGTTCCCCCCTTATTAAGGGGGGTTAGGGGGGATCAGATTCTACGGGGCCTCATAAAAAACTGGTATGACAACTGACTAATTAATGACCATTCTGACTCGAACCGCGATCGTCGTCAGCTTTCTTGGTAGCATCCGGTTCAGACTCAGCCACCAAAACAGAGGTAGAAGATTCAGCTTTTTTATTACCTGTCGGAATCAGGATGCCCAAATGATCTATGTTCGGAATGGAATTATTCATACCGTAGTCGTAGGGGCCGTGAGTGACAACGGGCAATACTTCCCAGTTTTCAATGATGGGTGGCGAAGCGGTTGTCCATTCCAAAGTCAAGGCGTTCCAAGGGTTGCTGCTGGTTTTGGGGCCGTACATCCAACTCCAAATGATGTTGATGAAGAAGGGAATTACCGAAAATCCGAGCAGAATTGAACCGTAGGTGCAAATCTTGTTCAGGGACTCGAATTGCGGGTCATACATGGCAATCCGGCGGGGCATTCCTTGCAGGCCCAATTGGTGCATGGGTAGGAAGGTTAAGTTGGTGCCGATGAAGGTGAGGACGAAGTGAATGCGGCCCCAGGTTTCGTTGTACATCCGGCCGGTGATTTTGGGGAACCAGTGGTAAATTCCGGCGTAAAGGCCGAAGACTGAACCGCCAAAGAGGACGTAGTGGAAGTGGCCGACGACGTAGTAGCTGTCGTGTACGTGGACATCGAAGGGCGCAGTGCCTAAGGTGACTCCGGTCAAGCCGCCGAAGACGAACATCATCAATAAGCCGATCGCAAACAACATCGCACTCGTGTAGCGGATTTTACCGCCCCACAGGGTAGCCGTCCAGCCGAAAATCTTGACACCAGTGGGAACGGCCACAATCAGGGTGGAAATGGTGAAGAACATCCGCATCCAGGGAGGTGTGCCGCTGGTGAACATATGGTGTACCCAAACGAACAGTCCGACTAAGCAGATGGCTAAGCTGGAATAGGCGATCGCCTTATAGCCAAAAATCGGTTTGCGCGCGTGAACTGGGATCACTTCGGACATGATCCCGAAGATGGGCAGAATCATCAAATAAACTGCCGGGTGGGAATAAAACCAGAATAAGTGTTGGTAAATAACGACGTTGCCGCCTTGGTCTGGTTTGTAGAATGAGGTGCCGAAGTTGATGTCAAACAGCAGCAAGGTTAATCCCACTGCTAATACTGGGGTTGATACCAGTGCCAGCATGGAAGTTGCCAAAATTGCCCAACAGAATAGGGGAAGTTGATCCCATTTCATGCTGGGTACTTTCATTTTGAGGATGGTGACAACAAAGTTGAGCGAACCCAAAATTGAGGATGTTCCTGCTAGGACGATCGACAAAATCCACATTGATTGAGCCGTGTTGGCTGTAATCACGCTCAGCGGCGGATAGGATGTCCAACCAGATTGAGCTCCTCCGAAGAAGAAGCTGCTAATCAGTATGATTCCGGCGGGGGGATTCACCCAAAAGGCGATCGCGTTGAGCTTCGGAAACGCCATGTCTCTAGCACCAAGCATCAGCGGTACTAAAAAGTTGCCGAATCCGCCGATCGCCGCTGGCACGATCCACAGGAAAATCATGATCGTCCCGTGGTTGGTCAGGAAAGCGTTGTAGAGGTTCGGGTCCATAAAGTCGGAATCGGGGGTGTAGAGTTCCGCCCGCATCGCCATCGCCATTAATCCGCCGATCAGGTAGAAAATAAAGGCTGTTACCAGGTATTGAATACCAATTACTTTGTGGTCAACGTTGAAAGTAAAGTAGTCATACCATTTCCACGCCGTTGGATGGTGCGAGTAAGTATCGCCTTTCATGTCTGGCGGGGTATTTACTGGAAGTTGCGCTTGTGCCATTTGATATGTTGGGAATTTTAATTAGAAGGAAGAAGGAAGAAGGAAGAAAGCCCTTCGACACTTCGACGGAGTTTATCCTGAGCGTAGTCGAAGGGCTCAGCGCACCGCTCCGCTTGAGCGATAGCGAATCCATGATAGGATCGAACTAAGCGGGGATGATAAGAGTAGCCGTGGTGGGCGAACTTTCCGTTGTATAAAGGCTAGACACCACCTATCAGTTTCTTATTGGTAGCCCCAATATCCCGCTCAGCCGTAAAAGAGCTGATGGATGGGTGAAAAAATCAACAATTCTACTCCTTGGGACACAGGGAGTCTGCCTCGAAGATAAGTAATTATCTTGCTAGTTAGTACCACCTTCGGGTGAGTAAAACCTACGGAGGGAGGATAAGACCAGCTTAGAGATGGCTCTAACAAGGCTCTCCCGTTGAAAGAGGAAGCCCGCACTCTATTTGTTTACAAAATGAGTGTCGGGTATGTCACTTCCTAGTCGGTTGGAGTTGAGCGACGATTTCGGGTTTAATTCCCATTTCGCTAACGTAAGGAGCTAGAAATTCTGATTCTGACAAGTTAGCCGGATTAACTGCAACGGCTCGATCGACATCTAGCTCTTGAGCAATCTGACTTTCTTTGAGCCAATTGTCGTATTCTTCAGGAGTGTGAACGATCACGCGAGTTCGCATTGCGCCGTGGTAGCCACCGCAAAGTTCCGCACAAAAGACGGGATAGTCACCGGGTTTAGTGGCGACGAACCGCAATTCCGTGGGGATTCCGGGAATCGCATCTTGTTTGAGCCGGAATTGGGGGACCCAGAAGGAGTGGATCACGTCAACGGCGGAAAGGTTGAGTTGAACCGATTTACCCGTGGGTACGTGGAGTTCTCCAGAGGTGACTCCGCTGTCGGGATAGTTAAATATCCAGGCGTACTGCATCCCGGTGACGTTGACTGTGACGCCTGCAAATTTGCCTATCTCCGAGGGTTTGGCACCAAAACCGTATTTTGCCGTTGGTGTGCCACCCATTTCTCCTGCCATTTCTGCTCCCATACCTTCGGAGTCGGCGATGAGGGGAGCGGCCATTGCACTGCCTTTCGGCATTTTATGACTGGCGTGGGTGGAGTTGTGAACGTGAGCCATCACCTGACTTCCGCCCGGATCGAAGCCTCCCATATCTCTAAAAACTTCGACGCTGTAGATACCGACGCCGATCACTAGAATTGCGGGTATTGCCGTCCAGAAGATTTCTAAGGCAAAGTTTTCGCTAACGGGTATGCCATCGGTTTCGTCTCCGGGGCGGTAGCGAAATTTGACCGCAAAGTAGACGATCGCGCCTTCTACCACTATAAATAGGGCTGTGGCGATCGTCGTCATCAGATTAAAAAAATTGTCTAGCAGTGGTGCTTGTTCTGAGGCTTGCTCTGGCATTAGGTTGTTGTTTTGACCATACCAGAAGCTGATAGCTGCGATCGCGATGCCACCAACTAGGGTCAACAGCGAAGCCGGTATTTTTCCTGTTTCTTTTTCCATCCTTGAACTCCTTGAGTAAGGGCTGCGACGCCTGGACTGAGGAGTCGCTGGCTTACGGCTTGTTTAATTTGTTGACTGCGGTTTTACTAGCCGTCCTACCCCTACTAGGGTAGAACAATCAGCTAAATTTAGTTGGTTTCTGATGCTATTTTTTAAGTTTTTTTATGCTGTTTAGTTTTTGATTTTTATTTTTTGTTTCACTTATCACAATTCTTAGATAAATAGGTTTTCTTAATTATATCTTTATTTTTGACCCCAAAGCTCGACGGTTGGGGATTTGTTAAGTATCAAGGGTTGGGGGGAAAGATTAAGCTTTTTTTAAGTTTAGCAAAATAACAGAAGTTTTTTGTAATATTATGAGGCAAGTTGAAAAATTTCTCAAGAGAAAGTAATCGGATAGGAAGGCGGCTAAAGTAGTAAATATGACTGTTTGTCACAGAAAAAGAGCGCTAGGCTGGACTAAGCTCAGCAAAAGTAAAAGCTCGCTATTTAACTAAGTAAGTTCGATCGATAACAAAGGCTAAGGTAAAGTTCATGGCAAACTCAGTTTTAAATCAGCCAAACGCCACAGCAGAAGTGCAGTGGCAGCCAAAAGATCTTGTCCGCGGCTTAGTGTGGAAAATTGCGATCGCAACCTGGCTGTTAATGGCTGTAGGTAGCGCCACGCGGGTGATGAATGCGGGGCTCGCTTGCCCCGACTGGCCGCTGTGCTACGGTCAATTAATACCCGCAGCGCAAATGAATTTGCAGGTATTTCTGGAGTGGTTTCACCGTTTGGATGCCGCAGCAATTGGCTTAAGCGCGATCGCACTTTTAGGACTATCTTTGTTTTATCGTAGCCGCGTCCCAAAATGGCTCCCTTGGGCGAGCGCTGGGGCGGTATTCTTAATCGTTTTTCAAGGCGTATTGGGCGGCTTGACAGTAACACAACTGCTCAGATTTGACATAGTTACCGCTCACTTGGGAACAGCTTTACTGTTTTTCAGCGCCCTCCTAGTCATCGGTTTCATGCTGACTCCCTACGAAGCTACAGGAAATGTCGGCAAATTGGCTTGGGTAAGTTCCCTCGCAGCATTGTTAGTTTACCTGCAAAGTTTGCTAGGAGCATTGGTAGGCTCTAGATGGGCGCTGCATCAATGTTTTGGTTCCTCAGAATTGTGCTCGGTAATGAACAGCCACATCATTGGCGTAGTACCAGCTACCGCAGCCACTTTAGCAGTAGCAATCATGGCTTGGCGGCAACCAGCACTAAGTTCAAACTTGCGAAAATTAGGGAATTTAGCTAGTGTTTGTCTGATTGCTCAATTAGTTTTGGGATTAGCAACTTTCCGGCTGCACCTTCAGGTAGAACCGCTGACAGTCGCCCACCAAGCAGTCGGCGCTGCTTTGCTGGGAACCTTGGTAGCCTTTAGTGTTTTGGCTTGGCGCGATCGGGTTTTATCAGCTTGAGATGGGCGCGTTAATTAATCGGCGGTTGAAACCGCTACTACACAAACAAAGTCCGCCTCTGCGGACTAAGATGGGCGGGTTTATTAATCTTTTCACCTACAAGAAATATCTCTCGTAAAACCCGCCCCTACAGCCCATGAAAAATGACCACAAGTGACAACTAACCACTAACAACTAATCACCGATGCAAGAAGTTCTTACAAACAATAGCCCTCGCCATCACGAAAACTTTTCGCAAGTGGCAAAAAGTTACTACCAACTCACAAAACCCAGAATTATTCTGCTGCTGCTAATCACCACATCAGCAGGAATGTGGATGGCCGCCAAAGGAGAAGTCGATCCGCTATTGCTATTCGCAACTATCACTGGAGGCGCTTTAGCTTCCGCGTCGGCTAATACAATTAATTGCATTTATGACAGCGACATCGATTATATTATGGAGCGCACCCGCTGGCGGCCGATTCCTTCCGGGCGTGTCAAGAAACGGGATGCTTTGATTTTTGCGATCGCCCTAGCGATAATCTCCTTTACATTACTGACAGTTGTTGCCAACTTATTAGCAGCATTGCTAGCCATGTCAGGCATCGTTTTCTACGTCCTAATTTACACCCATTGGCTGAAGCGTCACAGCGTGCAAAACATCGTCATTGGCGGTGCAGCAGGGGCGATTCCGCCGCTAGTTGGCTGGGCTGCGGTGACGGGAGATTTGAGTTGGGGTGCGTGGACGCTGTTTGGGATTATCTTCCTATGGACGCCGCCGCATTTTTGGGCATTAGCAATGATGATTCGCGACGAATACGAGGGAGTAGGCGTGCCGATGTTGCCGGTAATTGAGGGCGACGAAGAGACATCCCGCCAAATTTGGATTTACACGTTATTGATGCTTCCGGCAACTTTGCTGCTAGTTTATCCGCTGAATTTAGCGGGCGGGGTGTATGCTGGTACTGCGATTTTCCTGGGTGCTATTTTTGCCCAAAAAGCTTGGTTGCTGTTGCAGACTCCAGAGGATAAGAATGCGGCGCGATCGCTGTTTAAATACTCTATTCTGTATCTGATGCTATTGTGCGCTGGAATCGTGGTTGATAGTTTGCCTGCGACTCATAATTTTACTACTGCTGTTGTACAAAATGTGCACACTTTAATTAGTGCAGTTGTGATGTAGTTTTCTGTTAGAGCCCCGATTTCTTCAAGAAGTCGGGGCTCTGGGTATTTAGCTATTTTTCAAATATTTACCCAAAAACTCTAACTGGTTCACCATTTCCTCTGCTGTCTTATTAGCAGTTAGTTCCATAATTACTTTAACTTGCTCACCGACAGAATAGTCTTGTGAAAGCAGCGCAATGCCAGCATGAGATTCCTCTCTGATCAGAAACTCAGTATGTAACTGACAGAAGTCTCCAATATTGTGACTGTACAGCACTCTATTTTGAGTAGCAGCTAGCCGAAGTTGTTCTTCGTCGATTAACCCTTCTGTTTGAGTTTCGTTGACGGTGGTTACATCTACTTGACGTGCTCGTAATGCCCGTAGTAGGGACTGATCTTGGGAATCTTCATCTAGGTAAAGCCTAATCTCACTCATGCTTCTTTACCAAAGTTGGTGTACAAAGCTTCTAGACGCTTGGCTTCTGCTGCTTGATGGATCAAATCAGTTTCAATTTCTGCGGTGTTGGCATGATAGTAGGTGAGTGCGGCGTAGACTTCGGCGAGGGTGAGATGAGAAATGCGATCGCAAATCTCTTCAGCATTCAATCCTCGCTTGTACCAGGTGACAATCCGGCGAACGGTAACGCCTTTACCGAGGATGTGGGGACATCCACCATGCAGTCCGGGAGTGCGTGTAATGAGCGTACCAATGTCAATAGATACTGCTGTGGTCATAAACTATGGAAGTTTGAAGGGACTGATCTCTATTACAGCATAGCGATCGCAGAATTATATCGCGGTGTGAATTTGGGGCGAGAAATGAGGTAAGCTATAGACAAAGGTTTCAAACAATGCCAGCATCCGTTGCTTATCTGTTTGACAGAATCACAGTGAACCCAAGACAATGTGGCGGTCCCTGCATCCGGGGAATGCGGATTCGAGTCATCGATATCCTAGAGTTGCTAGCTGCGGGTTTGAGTTTTGAGCAAATTCTGGAAGAATTGCCAGACTTGGAAGTTGAGGATATTAAAGCTGCGCTTCTGTATGCAGTCCGCAAGCTCGACCATCCCGTTTTAGCCGCATGACAATTTGGTTGAATTTTCATCGAACGGCAGCAATTGCTATGTGAATTAGTGCCACTTTTGGTGACATACATCAGCGATCGATCGGCGGTATTTTTCTCTTCTATTGGGTATTGTACCGCAACTGCGATACAATTATAAGTTCGACTGCTAGATTTTCGTAAACTCGTAATCAGTTGATATATTTCGGGAATGTCTGAAAAAACTCTGCTAAGTGAAATTGTTCATTGTCCCCATGCACGAGAGTGTCAAGAAGATCTTTCTGTTGAAAATCCATGTCGTAAAATTGTTGACTCTCAAAATGCAATTGGGTTAGAAAAATTTCAAGTGCCTGAACCTTGGAGTGGACAGATAGAGCAAGCACCCATTCTCTTCCTGAGTTCAAATCCATCAATTGGCTCTGATGAAGATTACCCAACTTGGGATTGGTCATGTAGCGAAGTACACGATTATTTCAATTACCGTTTTGGAGGAGGACGTAAGCACTGGATCGTTGATGGTACAAAATCCTTGCTAAAAGACGGGAAATATAGTCGCTCTACTCGATTTTGGGCAGCGGTTAGACAACGTGCGATTGAGCTACTTCAACGGAACGTTAGTCCAGGCATTGATTATGCGCTTACCGAGATAGTGCATTGTAAGTCTCGTGCCGAAACTGGTGTAGAAGAATCACAGGAGCAATGTGTGGAAGCCTACTTGTTGAGAGTTTTAGAACTAGCAAGAGCAAAAGTGATAGTGGTACTGGGGGCACGCGCAAAGCAAGTGATTCAAAGCCAATTCAAGATCTCTACAGCAAATTCAATATCCGAGTTCGTTGAGATAGGGAATCGTGAAAGATTTTTTGCTTTTCTCCCCCATCCAAATGCTCGGACCCACCGTTCTTTTGCTAAGTGTTTACAGGGTGATGAACTTGAAAAGTTACGCGCTTTTTTGCGGTAGCATCAAAATACGGCAAGAGATGCGCGCACTCGAACAACGCCAATGCACCCGACCGTCGAGATCCTGTCGGTGGCAGTCTGAGGTAATTTGCGGCGGGTGATTGGCAACGTTAGACCGCTAAATCTGAGTTGGGTAGTGGCTTGAATGTATCTATCAAATTCCAACCCAAAGGTGAATGTCATGCAAGCCAAACTTCAAGAACAACTTTCTCCTGCTGATGCCGAAGTCATTTTAAGACGCTTGCCAGAACGAATTCAAGCGGCTCTAATTGCGCGTGCTGCGGAAATTGAATATCCGATCGCAGCCGTGATCGAAATGGCGATCGCCAGTTTTCTCGACACAATCGAGTCCGTCTACAATAAGAATTAGTTAGAGTCTAAAAAAATGTATGCCAGTTGTAGCAGTTAAAACTTACATAGAGTATCGGAATGATGCCTATTGGGTTAAAGGAACTCGGATTTCTCTTGACTCGATCGCCTATGCTTTCCAACAAGGATTATCGCCCGAAAGTATTGTTCAGTCTTTCCCACTACTGACACTGGAACAGGTTTATGGCGCGATCGCCTTTTATCTAGCCAACCGCGCTGAAATCGACGCTTACCTAGCCGCCGAAGCAGCTGCATTTGATGCCATGCCTCAACCTCTACAAACCAGCGATCCAGCTTTGTACAACAAACTGATGGCAGCTAAAGCAGCAAGACAGCAGGTGCGATCGTGAATGTGCGCTACCAAGCTGATGCTGACTTGAATCAGGCAATCGTCACAGGATTACTGCGACGAGAACCTAACTATAGCGGTTCTCAAAAAAGTGAGGTATGCCCACGGAACCCTATGCCCTATGCCCCATGCCCCATGCCCTATGCCCAGTCGTACCTCATCTTTCTGAGAAAGGCTATATAAAATTAATTCGACTGAATCTGCGAATTCAAAACCTTAGAAATGCGATCGCGCGTTTCCTCCAAATGAGCCAGCGTATAAGCATCCGCACTCCGATCCAAATTCCGAATACTCTTGCTCAAACCCTCCCGCAACTGCCGCAACTCGTACCAAGCCAAACTCCGCGCATCTTCAGGAACACTCGTTTTTCGCAGCACCATACCGATCAAAATTGCCAAATGTTCCCGCTGCAACGATCGCCTAAAAGTCGAAATCTCCATCTTTTTATTTGTCGGTTGTAAAACCTCTTGCCAAACATTTTTTTGCACAGTATCCAACACTTCCGGCAACCTTAAAGCTGTTTCCGGCGAAGATTTTAACTCGGCATCCCGCAGCCTCGCCAAACGCTCAGGAGAGAGCAAAACCCGCAATACAAACCGCTGCAAAAAAGTAATCCGATCGCCGATCGGATAATCTAAAGGAAATATCAAAGCTGAACTTCCCCAGTGCTCCCAGCGCTCAGGCGCCAATTTATTCAGCAACTGGGGCGCAAAACTAAACGCATCCGGCGCAAAAACGTACTTATCCAGGGTTGCTAAAGCCGATCGCTGCTGACTAAGTGCGATCGGGACAAACGGCAATTTCCCCTGCGGATCGCCAGGGCGAATCCGGCTAAACGACTGTCCCCCCACATACAAAGTAGCATTCATCACCTGCTGAAAATAATACCAGAACACCGAATCAAACATCACCCGAAGTTCATTGTAACCATCTTCCCCAACCGGAATTCGGCTTTCCAAACGCTTCCACATCGCCCTAGAATTATCCAATTGTGATTGCGAATAGCGGAGCATATTGGCACTAAGATCGAAGATATTCGCAGCGGGATCGAGACTCGCAAAAGTATCCTCATCCGGCGCGTAAGCTAATTGCGGTTCCGCAGCGCGGCTGGCAATTTGCTGTAGCATTGGCAATTCGCTACTAGGATTGACAGCACCAAGCACCTTGTAACCATACTCGATCGCCCAATCATCATAAGGCCCCACAATCATTGGATAATAATCGCCCTGTACAGTTCCCGGCGCAGCCAAATTAATCGGCACATAATCCATCACCGACGCCACCAAACCTTGGGTGCGAGTTAACTGAGTATTGTTCAAATCCTCCGGTTGCAGCATCGTACTACCGTGAAAATTGTGTCTCAAACCCAAAGTATGACCGACTTCATGAGCCGTCAAAAATCGGATATATTGATTCACAAAATTTTCAATTTCCGAACTATTAGGTGTCGCTCCTAACAGAGACATCGACATTGCGCCCATCGCAAATTGTTGGCTCGATTCCAACCCAAAGCACAGATCCGAATCCGACATCAACCGCGACACAGGCGAGCGCTTTTGCTGTTGGTATCTTTCCACCAAAGTCGGCAAATCATCAGCAATTACACCAGGAGAATTTTCCTTTTTTCCAGTTTCTGAATTCCCATTTTCCAGCAATTTCAAATAGCGAGAATACATCCCGAACTGACAAGGATTGGTGTTAGAGCCATTTCGCCCTTGAAAACTCCTAGCAACCGATCGATTTTGTTCCACCAAAGACCGATAGCCCTGTTTGATTTGCCGGACAATATTAGCATCCAAGAGAACATCTGCATCCAAAATTTCCCCAGTCAGCGGGTTAGTGCGAGATGGGCCGATACCGGCAAACTGAGGCTCAAAAGAACTCGACCAGCGAATAGTATTGTAGCGCACATCAGCCGGGTCCCATTTCGCATTATCCGGCATTTGTTTAACCTGAATTGCCTCAGTAAATCCCGCCTTTTCAAAGGCTTTGTTCCACATCAAAATGCCTTCACGAATGGCATTTCGGTATTCCAGAGGCACATTGTTTTCAATCCAAAAGACGATGGGCTGCACTGGCGGCGAAAGCGGGGCCGTGGGGATTTGTTTTTGCAAATGCCAGCGATTGATATAGCGGACAAAAGGCTCCCGTCTGCTCTTGTCAGAAAAGTCCTTATATGCTGTCAGGAAATAGCCCACTCGCTCGTCCGCCAATCTGGGGCGATAGCCGTTATTCAGCGGCACTTCCGAGAAACTGTAGTGAATGCGAAGATTAAAAGCCCGACTGTCAGGAACCGAGGGTAAATAGTTGACTGAACTGTCATTTTCGCTTGAAAAACCGTAGACAGAAGCAATCTCCACATTCAGCGGAAAGGCTTTAACTTCTTGAAAATAAGACTTGTCAGCATCTATCGAGTAAGGCGCACCCAAAATCATCGGCAAAAACGATTTTAATCCTGGCAAATCTCGCTGTTCGCTCATCAGCAAATCACCCAAATCTATCAGCAGAGTTTGCCTTTGTGGATGAATACTTTTGAGCGGCAAAGAATACAGAACCGATTCACTAAATCCCCGTTCTACCGAACCTGCTTGCGGGTCGCCCGGACTTGTGCGAAAATTTATATTAGGAATCACAAACTGTACGTTATTTTGGACGCGCCGCAGTTGAAATAAGAAATCTCCGAATGGCATTCCGCTCAAAAATCCTGCTTCTCCTAAACCTGAAGCCAAAGTCACAAAACACAGGAACTTTTTGGTAAGTTGTTGCGGTTGAATTTCCAGATAAACTTTATCTGTTGCTTTATTATGGTAAAGGGTGAACATCCCCTCCAACTTTTGCGCGTCTTTGACAACCTCATCGAAGGGTTGCAGAGCTTGCTGTTCTCCTCTTTGTTCCTTCCCCGGCGGCGGAGCTGATAAAGCATAGGGTAAAAATAAACCTTGATACAAACTGAACAGAAAAAATGCTAGAGATAATATAAAAAATACCAAAGGCAGATGTTTTTTGGGATTTTTTATCTGTGGATTTTTGCTAGTTTCAGGAAAGATCAATTTTTTCATGTTTAGTCTCCAGCCACGGGAAGGAAGAAGTTATTAGTTATTAGTTGTTAGTGATGGGTGATGGGGAATTGGTGATGGGTGATGGGTGATGGGTGATACCAATTTTTTATGAGGCTGCATAGAATCTGATCCCCCCTAACCCCCCTTAATAAGGGGGGAACAAGATTCCGATCAAAGTCAACCCCTACTCACACCCTACTCCCTTCTTAAGGGGGATGCGAGGGGGATCGAGATATGTGCAACTTCACCTTAAATTGGTATGATGGGTGATTGGTCATGGGTGATTGGTGATGGGTTATTAGTACCAATTACCCATTCCCAATTACCCATTCCCAATGCCCAATTCCCAATGCCCAATTCCCAATGCCCAATTCCCAATGCCCAATTCCCAATGCCCAATTCCCAATTACCAATTACCCATTACTATTTGTAACTTATGTAACTAAAAATCGCCATAACTCATTACGATCAACTATTTCTTGGCTGGCCAGGGAATCATCGGATCTTCAGCTAACCGCTTAGAAACTGCGATCGCCCCGTAGCGGTTGAGGTGGCTGGGGTCGGAAAAAGATGCTCGCGCCTCCGGCCACAATAAACTATGATCTCGGAAAATTAAGTCGGTTTGAGCTGCCATTTGTTGCATATGTTGCCGGAATTCCTGTTCGTAAGCTGTCCGCACTGGGTCTAAATAATCGACCGTTAGAGGCATATTCACAAACACGAGATTGATGTTGCGAACCCTAGTAAATTCGAGGAGATTTTTGAGAGCTACAGTTTGTTCCCCGATCAATTTAAAGTCTTGATAGTCGGAATCGTAATAACCAGATACTTTCGCGTGCTGATTGAAGTAACTATCGGGATTGAAACGCACGTCTACTGGCAAAAAGCCATTCGGTTGAAACTGACCGAGTTCTTTCGATCCCTGAGTAGTTGGCTGGGCGTTTTCGGTTGTTTGTTTGCTGTCAGCATTGATTTGAGGGCGATCGGTTTCTACTGCTGCTGATGGATTCGCTAGCGATCGCAAAAACCCCTTGAGCCGATCGCGATTTCTGTAAGTTGCAGAATTCTCCACCAACTTTTCACTCAAAAAATTCTGCACATTTGCTTGACTTTGCTGGAAACTTTGTGCTATTGCAGTTGCAGCCGCCACCGGATTATTTGTCGCCGGATTCGATACCTCGCCCTCTAATTGATTGGTGCGGATCAGAAAACTACCACGGGCTAATTGCCTGTAACCTTCGGAAGAAGCGATCGCACTAAAAGTGAGATCCGGCCGCCCACTATTGAGAGCCCTAGCCCCGTCAGCGAGGACGAGCAATCTGGGCATTTGTTGCGGTGGCAAAATCCGGCGGACGAGCGAATCTACAACTTGCAGCGTCGCCCCGTTGACCCCAAAATTGTATGCTTTCAGCCCTGGATAGCCCTGAACAGCCAAAGCCGTTTCCAGAGCCGCCGGGTCAATTCCCCGCAGCGCCCTCGAACTACCCACAATTAAGATATCCGGCGGTTTTTTGTACTTGCCAATGTACTCTTGATAGCGCGCTATCTGCTCATCAAGCTGCTCGCTCCTCAAAGTCGGGTAAACAGGTGTAGCAGAAACCTCGGTTAGAGGAACGCTAGTATTTCCAGGCTTAGTAAATCCAGAGCCATTAAAAGCCTCTTCCCGATTTGCCAACGGCGACGGTTGTAAAGGAATTCGAGGCAAATTCACCTCCTGAGACGGAGCAACGGCTCCCAGAGATTCGGAGTTCGACAGTTGGGCGCTCACATCGCCCTGAGCCTTCGCATCCTCAGCGATTAGTGGCATCAGGACGGGGGAGGGATTTTGGTTTGACTGGCTGCTGTCGGTGGTCGGAGCGCTAGCAGTTTGACTGACAGTACCAGACTCTAGGAGTAAACCCAGCAGCCAATCGGTATTGAAAGTTAGCAGACAGCCCGCGATCGCCCAAATCAAGGCAATTCTCGCCGCGCGATCGGCTCTGGCACCCCCAGCCCCCGCCACAGAAGTTAACAAACCGTCGTTAGGTACAAACATACCCGTGGCCACAAGCGATTGCACCACAGCAAGAACCAATTCCTCGCCCAGCTTGTAGCCCGGGAGCCGGATTTTGAAGCCTCGTCGCCAGTCCTCGGCGAGGACATCAGGATTCAACAGCAAGTTTTCGGCCAAACCCACAAAATTTACATCCTCCGGCGACGGCGCAAACTCCGGCACCGGTTCTGTTTCAAAGACAGCCCGGTTCGAGTCAACCGGGGTCGCCACCAGGGCTGATTCCTCACCAACCGCCGTTCCCAGATCCAGCCCGTAGCGCCACAGGGGCCTCTTTGACAGTTTTTTATCAAAGAGACCCTGACCGGCGCGACGGCCGTAGACCCGCACCCCAGCCACTCCCGCAATTTGTAGCTGTCGCAAGAATTTAGCCACCGGCGGCCCCACCTTCGACTGAGAAGGGCAAGTCAGAGCTTCTGTCATGACGTGTAAGACGTCGCCTTTGTGCAGCACGACAGCCTGAATCCCCCCTGTTTCCAGCTTGCGGTTGAGATTGGGATTGAGCAACCTGTTGATTAAAAAAGTCAAGGCCGACCGATCGCCACTTGCCGCTAGCGTTCTGGGGTGTGGTGCTAAGTCTGGGTGGTGGGCGGCCGGCAAGTCCACCCATTCGATCCAGACCGGCTTCTCCGGCTCAGCTTTGCTGTCGGTGACTGGTTCTACGCCGTAGAGAGTAGCCGCGCGGATGCCTTGGGGCGCGAAGGAGGCAAGCATTGGGGCGATCGCGTCGGTAGTTTTCTGCTGATTGGGGTATTCTTGCCCTTTCGGCTGTTGCCCTTTTCGGGAAACCTTGCTGCAAAACAGGTGTAGGGTTGCTTCCTTGAGGGTTGCCCGCACTTCCACCTTTGACGGGGCTAAGTGTTGATTGAGCAATTTGGCGATCGCCTGGACATCTCCCCAGCGGGCCCATTCCTTCAAAATTTGGTCCGGCGTCGTCAAGTCTACCCGCAGCAGCCAGTCTGGCCTAGCTTCGCCGCTCACTTGGCTACCAATCACCGCATCCCGGAAATTCTCTAGTTTTAGCTTCCGCAGCCGAAGAGCGATCGGTTCTGCCAACAGGGAGGGATCGGGGCTGTAAGCTGACTCGCACAGCACTAGCAGCCGTCGCTCCTTGGATTTGACATTGGCCGACTCATGCAGTTGCAGAGTTTCCGGGCTGCTTTTGAGTTCTTGTTCGCGAACGCTAACTTTCACCGCAACTCCCATCGGGCCGAGGATTTCGCTCAGATAGCTGGCGATCGCATCTGGATAGCCCAGGCGAGCCAAACTTTCAGCGGAAACTGCCAGAGTTGGGCCGCGATCGTTGTCGTTGTCGCCCAAGAGGGCAGATTTGGCCAATGTCGCCACCCCCCCAGGAAACCTCTGTTGCGGGGCTGTTTCTGGCGAGTTCCAATCCACGGGGGGACTGGATGCTGAACTTGCCGAGGTGTCGATCGTGATCGGAGAAGTTTCAAAAACTTCTGGGTATGAAATGCGCTCGGCAATGGGCAGACAGTCGCTGTCAAATTCGAGTTCTTCGCGCACCTGTGGCGCACTGAACGAAGTTTCTACTGTCTGAGGGGTGTTTTTGAGTTTCTGGTTTTGATGCTGGAATTTGCCGAAAAAGCCACCTCTTTTAGCTTTTGTCGGCGGTTCGTCAGGGGGAGTCGCCGGCATGGTTCGACTACGCTCACCAACCACCGCCGGGGGCCCGGATGGGGGCTCTGTCGCAGTGGGCGGGGAAATTTCCGGCTCGCCCTCGTCCGAGATCCTCTTGCTGCTGCAATCGAGCCGCACAGTCCAGTCATTTTGTCGCGCACCGAGTTTGCGCCCGCACAAAAACAACTGATAAATTTTCGGTCGATCGGGCGGCAGTAGTTTCGTGAAATCAGTCTGTTCTAGGGCCGATGTAAATCTAGCCGTCACCAATTCTTGAGACGGACAGTACATTGCTTCGCACAGAATGTGCAGGTGATTTCCCCGCAACCGCACCTGTACCTGAACTTCGGGCAGCCCCAAAGCTTCCTGCGCCCACTGCGACGCGGGCGATCGATTGTCTGCCAATATACTCCCGTTCGCATTCAACATGGGACTACCGATTTTAGATTTCTGATTTGAGATTTTAGATTAAAGAATTGAAGAGTCGTCTCAAGGAAGAGGACAGCCAGTTACTATACTTACAGTATTTCGTTAACCTGTAAACTGGGGTAACAGAAAACCCCAGGAGGGATTTATGCCGTCGGAAAACCAAGATTTGCCAAAAACTCCCACACCTAACAGTCGAAATTTGCCAATTTCCTCAGATATTTTCTTGAGCTTAGCCGCCTTACCGCTGCTGGGCGGGTTGCTGGTGGCATCATCTGCTGCCGAGTTGGTTAGCTCGATCGGCATTGAAAGCGAGGAAGTGTTTCGGGGTTCCCGTCTCCCGGTTCTCAAATTTCCCCACTCACAGCATTAGAAAGCAGAAACCTTTACTGCTCCCTAAGTAAAATTAACACTTCAGCCGGGAAGTCCCGCGCCAAATCCACTTCGGTGAGAGTCGGGTAGTTCGCGTTGTCTCATATTTGACTGCAAAAAAAAGTTTTTCACGTTGTCTCATATTTGACCGCAAAAAAAAGTGTTTTTGGTAAGACTAAACCATACAATTTTCTAGACACCAGCAGCTATTGAGGAACAGGCCCGATGAGTTCAGTCCGACCGTCTTCAGAACAGGCTATTAATCCAACATCTATTTCCCATTCTTCTCCCCACTCAAAATCAGACCTGTTTCTGCGCAATCGCCTCAAAATAGTAGAGGACTTGTGGGAATCGGTGCTGCGACAAGAGTGCGGGCAGGAATTGGTAGACTTGCTTCAGCAAATGCGATCGGTCAATTCCGCCGAGGGACAGGCCACTCACTTTCGGGAATCCAACGTCTTGCAGCTAATCGAAAAGCTCGACCTCAACGCCGCAATTCGCGCCGCACGGGCTTTTGCACTGTATTTTCAGTTAATCAATATTGTCGAACAGCACTACGAACAGCGAGACCAACAGTTAGCTTATGCTGGTAGCAGCAGCGCAGGGGGGCGGACGTTTTCTAAGTTACCGGGACACGCAATGGATGCGCCCGATCGCCCGCGACACAGAGAAGGCCCAGGCCCGTCTGGGACGGCTCCGGGAACGACAAACAGCAGCGAGACGATCGCCCAAGATGCCGGCACTTTTCACCAACTGTTCCCGATGCTGCTGCGCTTGAACGTACCTAGCCAGCAAATCCAGCGCTTAATCGATCAGTTGGACATCCGCTTAGTATTTACAGCCCACCCCACGGAAATAGTCCGCCACACCATCCGCACCAAACAGCGGCGGATGGCGAAGATTCTCCAACAACTAGATCAAGTAGACGAGAAATTTCCGGTGGTTGAGACAGACTCTCAAAGTCCCTACTCGGTGTCTTCCTGGGAAGCTGCGGCCCTCCAAGAGCAACTGATGGAAGAAATTCGCCTGTGGTGGCGCACAGACGAACTGCACCAGTTCAAGCCGACTGTGCTTGACGAGGTGGAGTACACTCTGCACTACTTTGATGAAGTGCTATTTGATGCGATTCCCGAACTCTACCACCGCCTCAAGCAAGCACTCCACGCTTCTTACCCTTATCTGAAACCACCGAGTTACAATTTTTGCAAATTCGGTTCTTGGGTGGGATCGGACAGGGATGGTAATCCTTCAGTGACTCCCAAGGTGACTTGGCAAACCGCTTGCTATCAGCGCCATTTGGTGCTATGTAAGTACATCGGCGCGGTGAAGCGCCTCAACGATCTGTTGAGTCTGTCGCTACACTGGAGCGATGTGCTCCCGGAATTGCTGGAATCTCTCGATCGCGATAAATCAGAATTCCCCGAAGTTTACGATCTGTGGGCGATTCGCTACCGCCAAGAACCTTACCGCCTGAAGCTGGCTTACGTACTCCAGCGGCTGGAAAATACGCGCGATCGGAATTGGCGGCTCTACAAAGGAGACGAGTTACAGCGGGAGCGGGAGGCTTTGTCAGAACATCCCGGAATGTCGGGGCTTTATCGATCGGGCGCTGACTTTTTGGAGGAGTTGCGGTTGATCGAGCGCAATTTAGTCGAAACTGGTTTGAGTTGTCGAGACTTGGAAAATCTGCTTTGTCAAGTAGAAATTTACGGGTTTAATTTGGCTTACCTAGATCTCCGCCAAGAATCAACAGTACACTCCGATGCTTTGAGCGAAGTTGCTGAATACTTGCAAATTTTGCCAAAGCCTTACAATCAAATGACGGAATCGGAGCGAGCTCTTTGGCTCGCAACTGAACTGCAAACCCGTCGCCCTTTAATTCCAGCAGAATTGCCCTTTTCTGAAAAAACTTGCGAGACGATCAATACCTTCCGAGTATTGCGGCAAATGCACCAGGAGTTTGGCCCGGAAATTTGCGAAACTTACGTGATCAGCATGAGTCACGATGTCAGCGATTTGCTGGCGGTTTTACTATTAGCAAAAGAAGCCGGACTTTACGATCCATCCACAGGGATTAGCAGCGTTCAAGTAGTCCCTCTGTTTGAAACAGTGGAAGATTTGAAAAAAGCGCCGTCCGTGATGCAGCAGGTATTTGAACTGCCGCTTTATCGCGCTTTACTAGCTGGAGGTTACGCTGCTGCGAAGGCTCAGGAACTGTCCGAGCATTCCCCTTCCGTTTCCTTACAAGAGGTGATGCTGGGCTATTCTGACAGCAATAAAGATTCTGGTTTCCTCAGCAGCAACTGGGAAATTCAAAAAGCTCAAAAGGCTTTGCAAGTGGTGGCGGAAAAGCACGGTGTGGAATTGCGAATTTTTCACGGCCGGGGCGGTTCCGTAGGGCGCGGCGGCGGGCCTGCTTACAAGGCAATTTTGGCTCAACCCGGAAAGAGTATTAACGGGCGAATTAAGATTACCGAACAAGGCGAAGTTTTGGCTTCTAAATATTCTTTGCCGGAGTTGGCGCTTTACAATTTAGAAACTGTGGCGGCAGCGGTAATTCAAGCTAGTTTGCTGCACACGGGTTTTGATGGCATCGACCCTTGGAATGAGATTATGGAGGAGTTGGCGGCTAAGTCGCGATCGCACTACCGCCACTTAATCTACGAACAGCCAGATTTAGTCGATTTCTTCCATCATGTTACCCCGATTCAAGAAATCAGTCAGTTGCAAATTAGTTCTCGCCCAGCCCGCCGCGGCGGCAAGAAAGACATCAGCGGTTTGCGGGCAATTCCGTGGGTGTTTAGCTGGACTCAAAGCCGCTTTTTGCTACCTTCTTGGTACGGTGTCGGCACAGCTTTGCAAGAGTTTTTGCTAGAGGAACCAGAAGAAAACCTGAAACTTTTGCAGTATTTCTACTTGAAATGGCCGTTTTTTAGAATGGTGATTTCTAAGGTGGAAATGACTTTATCTAAAGTGGATTTGCAGATTGCAGAACACTACGTCAGAGAGCTATCTCTTCCTGCCGATCGAGTACGTTTTAATGCTTTGTTTGAGCAAATTTCTGCGGAATATCACCTGATTCGCGGTTTGGTTTTAACTATTGCCGGACACCAACGTTTGTTGGACGGAGATCCGTCATTGCAGCGTTCCGTGCAGTTGCGAAATGCGACGATTGTGCCTCTGGGTTTGTTGCAGGTTTCGCTGCTGAAACGCTTGCGGCAGCACGGTGGCGGCGGAGTTCCGGGGGTAATTCACTCGCGTTACAGCAAGGGCGAATTGTTGCGGGGTGCTCTGCTGACAATTAATGGAATTGCTGCGGGGATGCGGAATACGGGTTGATCGTTTTGAGTTGATTACTTGTTACCCGAAGTCAGGAGACG
Source organism: Microcoleus sp. (assembly GCA_042408215.1). Taxonomy (GTDB): domain Bacteria; phylum Cyanobacteriota; class Cyanobacteriia; order Cyanobacteriales; family Microcoleaceae; genus Microcoleus. The sequence continues at coordinate 30,314 of JAYFMW010000013.1, forward strand.
GCATTGCCGTTTCCCTACAATATTATTTTGGGTAGGGAGACTCAAGCGTGCCCATTGGTGTCAACTTAAGCCTGAAAGCCTTTGTATCTCTCGTTCATAGCCGAGTCTAGATCCCCCTAAATCCCCCTTAAGAAGGGGGACTTTGAAAAGACTCCTGTCCCCCCCTTCTTAAGGGGGGCTAGGGGGGATCTAGATTTAATAGTCAAACAACAGTCTATGACTGGGTTTGACCTTAAGTTGACACCTATGGGCAATGCCGTTTCCCTACAGTATTATTTTGGGTAGGGAGACGGCAATGCTGTTTCCCTACAGTATTATTTTGGGTAGGGACACGGCAATGCTGTTTCCCTACAGTATTATTTTGGGTAGGCAGACTTGTTACCTGAAATTAGGAGACTCAAGCGTGCCCATTGGTGTCAACTTAAGCCTGAAACCCTTGGTATCTCTCGTTCATAGCCAAGTCTAGATCCCCCTAAATCCCCCTTAAGAAGGGGGACTTTGAGAAGACTCCTGTCCCCCCCTTCTTAAGGGGGGCTAGGGGGGATCTAGATTTAATAGTCAAACAACAGTCTATGACTGGGTTTGACCTTAAGTTGACACCTATGGGCAATGCCGTTTCCCTACAGTATTATTTTGGGTAGGGAGACGGCAATGCTGTTTCCCTACAGTATTATTTTGGGTAGGGAGACGGCAATGCTGTTTCCCTACAGTATTATTTTGGGTAGGCAGACTTGTTACCTGAAATTAGGAGACTCAAGCGTGCCCATAGGTGTCAACTTAAGCCTGAAACCCTTGGTATCTCTCGTTCATAGCCAAGTCTAGATCCCCCTAAATCCCCCTTAAGAAGGGGAGTAGGGGGTGACGAAAGAGAAGACTCCTGTCCCCCCCTTCTTAAGGGGGGCTAGGGGGGATCTAGATTTAATAGTCAAACAACAGTCTATGACTGGGTTTGACCTTAAGTTGACACCTATGGGCAATGCCGTTTCCCTACAGTATTATTTTGGGTAGGGAGACGGCAATGCTGTTTCCCTACAGTATTATTTTGGGTAGGGAGACGGCAATGCTGTTTCCCTACAGTATTATTTTGGGTAAGCAGACTTGTTACCTGAAATTAGGAGACTCAAGCGTGCCCATAGGTGTCAACTTAAGCCTGAAACCCTTGGTATCTCTCGTTCATAGCCAAGTCTAGATCCCCCTAAATCCCCCTTAAGAAGGGGGACTTTGAGAAGACTCCTGTCCCCCCCTTCTTAAGGGGGGCTAGGGGGGATCTAGATTTAATAGTCAAACAACAGTCTATGACTGGGTTTGACCTTAAGTTGACACCTATGGGCATTGCCGTGTCCTCTATCATGTCTGAGTACAACCGGAATTGCTATAACTTAAAGCTGAGTTGGATCGATACCCAACTCTTTCAGTTTTGCAGCCATGCGATCGCGCTGTTGTTCGATTTCATCGCGCTGTTCCATTAACTCTACATAAGACAAAAACCGCTTTCCATCGGGACGAATCACCTCTAACTCTGGTTCTGCAAACACAAACCGGACTCCTAGACGTGGACTGATCCACCCATCCAAGCATTCAATTACTGTTAGTCCTGTGTCGTCTTTTTGCCATCCAGTTAGATCGTTACGATCGGGATCGTAGAGGTAATATTCTTCTACACCAAAGCGGCTATAAAACTGCAACTTCAGCGCCATTTCCGATAAAGTATTTCCGGGGGACAAAATCTCAAAGACGACTTGTGGAGCGATATTATCTTCTAGCCATTGCTGGTAAGACCCTCGATATCCCTTGGGTCTGCCAAATACCACCATAGCATCAGGGGCGCGCCTCGTCTTATTGTCGCCTTCGACGGGATACCAGAGTAAATCGCCGGCTACGAATACAGTTGGATTATCTTTAAATAAGGCTTCGCATCCTTCTTTTAGTTTGACAATCCAAGCAAATTGGAGCGTGTTATCTGACATAGGCTGTCCATCGCTATCTGGATACAGGACTTTTTCTGGTTGTTTCGTTAGCGGTGGCTGAGTTTGTAGTTGAGGAGTCATTTGAGTGGCACTAGAAACTTCTAAATCTTATTATAACTAATGAGACTGAGAGGGAACGCGATCGGGTACTTTTTCAGGTAAGACAATTTGTGTTTTAAATTTAACCGCAGATGGGGATCTGATCGGCGCTGATGAACGCAGATAAAGACTTAGAAAGATGTTTTGGAGTGGTTTAAATCTCAAGGTTGTAGTAAAATTGACAAGGAAATTAAGTCTTAATGTTTTACCGTACCCTAAAAGATTATGACAGCAACAAAAGAGAAAATCTGGACAGTCGAAGAATATCACCGGATGATTGAGGCTGGTATTCTCAATGAGGACGATCGCATTGAACTGCTAGATGGGAGAATTGTTGAAATGATTCTTCAAACACCAATCCATGCTGGTACAACCCAGCGCAGCGATCGATACAGCAGTTCCCGCTGTTATGAAACACGGTAGGGACACTCCAAGAGCCGTGTCCCTACGAGGATTGAACGATAAGTGGGTGTACCTCATAACAGCGGTTTCCGCTGTATCTACAACACCTGCTAAGAGATTTAGCATAAATTCGCGTTCAGTTGCCAATTACTTTAGCGACTTCGGAACCGGAACCAGATATAGCTGTTGTTCGTATCGCTCCGGGCGGTTATGGCGATCGTCACCCAAACCCTAGCGAAATCTTGCTGTTAATTGAGGTTTCCTACTCGACATTACAAATTGACCGCCGGGAAAAAAACCTGATTTATGCTAGAGCAAATATCGCTGAATATTGGATTTTAGATGTAGCTGCGCGCGAAGCATATATTTACCGTAATCCTGCACCGGGAGGCTATCAATCTGAGATAGTTATTGCAGATAATGCTGTGATGAGAATGCTAGCTTTTCCTGAGATTGAAATTATTTTTTCCGAACTGTTTTTGCCTGTTGAGTTGGTATTTTAGAGCATATTCCATATGAGCCTTAGCCCGAAAAAAATTAAGCCTAGTGTTGAGTTTTTAGTTACTGTCGGAGTTCTATTAGTCATAGCTATTGTAGGAAAACCAACTGCGCGATGGGCTAAAGCTACATACGATGCTTACAAAGCAAACACAACAATATTGACAGCATCAGATACAGAATATCGTCGTCTCCTTGCGATAATTCAATCTCAACAACCTGGTCAGACTTTAAACCAACCTATTCCTGTAAAGTTAGCCATTCCAGAGAAGATATTCCAGGCTGCGATCTCACCTGATTTATTAGGTAGAAGTAGTCAATACGAACCTCATACCAGTAATGGAAAACTTGCCTGCGCTTGGATGGTTAATATGGCTGTGAAGAAAGCATTGAACTATCAAATTGGCCAAAATCCTCTCTATGTTCCATCCGTTGTTGAGGCTCTAGATGGTGGAATCGGGCATCGGGTAGAACAAGGTCATACAAGACGCGGTGACATCGCGGTTGCTAATGGTACGGACTATGACAAAGGGCTTTGGCATATCGGAATTTGTGCAAACGATAAATGTACTCTCATTCTATCCAACTCCCCTTTTACCACTCGATTTGAGTGGTTATCTGATGCGAGCTTTGAAGGTGCTTTTGACGATTACCCTGGTAAGACTACGTTCTATCGAGTAATTAAAAGCAATCCGTGAAATATTTACAAACACCAAGTCTGAAATCTCCTCATCTGCCCAGCGCAGCGATCGATATCTACAACACCTGCTAAGAGATTTAGCATAAATTCGCGTTCAGTTGCCAATTACCTTAGCGACTTCGGAACCGGAACCAGATATAGCTGTTGTTCGTATCGCTCCGGGCGGTTATGGCGATCGTCACCCAAACCCTAGCGAAATCTTGCTGTTAATTGAGGTTTCCTACTCGACATTACAAATTGACCGCCGGGAAAAAAACCTGATTTATGCTAGAGCAAATATCGCTGAATATTGGATTTTAGATGTAGCTGCGCGCGAAGCATATATTTACCGTAATCCTGCACCGGGAGGCTATCAATCTGAGATAGTTATTGCAGATAATGCTGTGATGAGAATGCTAGCTTTTCCTGAGATTGAAATTATTTTTTCCGAACTGTTTTTGCCTGTTGAGTTTGGGTTTTATTTTTCACCGCAGATGGGGAGCAGATAAGCGCTGATGAACGCAGATAAAGATTTAGAAAGATGTTTGGAAGTGGTTTAAATTTCAAGGTTGTGGTAAAATATAAAAATGAATTCAAGGTTGTTTTATGTCAAATCCTGAATTATTAGCCCAACTTCGGCAGTTATCCTGTGCTGAGAAGTTTCAAATGATGCAGTTTTTAATGGCTGAATTGGCGAAATAAGAAATGTTAAAACCATTGGATAATGGCGCGGCTTATCGTGTTTGGTCGCCTTATGATTATGGTGATGCTGCTCAGAAATTAATGAGTTTATTAGAACAAGAAGAAACAAAAGAAAATGCCAAATGCTCAAGGGTTTCCTTTGGTCGAATGAAGGAATCATATCGTTTCCGGTTGAATCGGAATGATTTAACCACAGAGGACGCAGAGAACACAGAGAGATATCTGAGAGGAATGAGTAATTCCCATGAATAGAGGAATTTATATCAATCAGGAGAAACTAATGTTTTTCCTTCCTTCCCTACGGAGAGTTTTCCCACTCGGCGGTAAGCTTGCGGAAATTGTATTGAGATGCACCGGGATGACAAGTCACGCAACTGCTGATATTTGCGGGTTGTGACATTTTGACTTTGGGATGTAGAGCTTTGAAATAGCGAGAACTCGCGACTCTATAAGCCAGTTCTTCTTCTTTCGTTTGGGGACGAGAGAAAGTTTGCAGGTAGTTCCAGACTAGCAGGCGCGGTGGATCTACGAGGAGTTTTATGGTTTGTCCGTAGTGTTGGGAATCTTGTAGCAACCTGCGCCATGTTTCTGTTGGTAAGACTTGTGGCGGCAAACCAATGTGGCAGGTGGCGCAGTTTTCTAGGTATAGTTGCTGTCCGAGTTGGTAGCGATCGGGAATTCGATCGACAGTTCCAGTATCTTCGATCGCAGACACCTGAGCGAGTCGCGCCGGGGTGCGAGAATAAGCCGTCTGAGCTGCAACCCATCCGCCGCTACAGCAGACAACTACCAACAGCAGCAAAGTTGAGTAAAATCCCCGCCAGCCTCCTGGGCGACGATGGCGGGGTTTTGCTTGTTTCATCATGCTAAATTGATTTTTTCCTAAATCACTGGTATGCTCATGCCTTCGCGGGCTAAGCAGCTATTGGCGAAAACTGACTGCACGTCTGCTTCTACTCGATCGAGAAAATCGTCGTTATGGCTCGGATCGTGGTGAAACATCACAACTTTTTTGACTCTAGCAGCTTTTGCTATTTCTACTCCTGCTTCCCAAGTTGAGTGTCCCCAGCCGACTTTCGGGGATTTGAAGTCATAATATTCTTCGTTGGTGTAATTGGCGTCGTAAATCAGCACGTCGGCGTCGCGAGCTAGGTGGACGACGTTTTCGTCCAAGCGATCGGGAAAGTGTTCTGTATCGGTGCAGTAGACGGCTGTGTGTCCTTGCCAGGTAACACGATATCCGATCGCCGTATTTGGATGATTGAGCAAAGCGGTTTCAATCTTCACATCGTCGAGTTCGACAATATCCCCCGGAGTCAAGTCGTTAAATTTGAGGTCAGACTGCATCACTTGGATGGGGACGGGAAAATTGGGATGAAGCATTTGGTCGGCCAGACGCTTTTTAATTGTAGTGCCGTTGGGGGCGATCGCTCCGTAAATGTGAAAGCAGTTCCCCGGGATAAAGGCTGGAGTAAAGAACGGAAACCCTTGAATGTGATCCCAGTGGGTGTGGCTGAAAAACATATGGGCTTCGACTGGCATTGCTCGCAGCAAGTTTAGGCCCAGAACTCGCAGGCCCGTACCACCGTCAAAGATCAGGCGTTGTTTGCCCAATCGCATTTCTACACAGGAGGTGTTCCCTCCGTAGCGAATTGTTTTGGTGCCGGGGGTGGCGATGCTACCCCGCACGCCCCAAAACTGAACGACAAACTCGGTCAAAGGGCTATTTTCCATAGTGGCTTTGCGATCGGAAGGCTGTGCACTGGCGGGGGAGTGTTGGGAATCTGGCATCTTTTTTAGCTTTACGCGCCGGAAGTTTGGAATTGAGATTTTAGTTTTTAGTTCTTAGTTTTTTGATTTCGGACTTGAGAGAGCATTCTCTCCACCCTGTTTGCGGTTGCATATTTTTTGTGTTCTGAGCAATCCATTTAGATTAAGATAGCCTTGATTTGAGGCGATCGCAGTAAATTTTCCGGTTAAATTTCCTTAAAGGTAGAAGTCAGTCCTCTGAAGGCAGAATTTAGCCTCTACTCGCTCAACTAATATTTTTTTTAACCTGACCGCAAGAGTGCCTTCTGGGCTCTACCAGCCTGTGACTGAGCATTTTGGAGTGATTTAACGTTTCGGCTGCGATCGACTCCTCCACAGGATTCCTAGACGTGCAGTGGTCGCGTTAAGTTCGGCCGAGTGCTTTTTTTGTCTGGTTGCAGTCGAGGAGTGCTGGCTAGGGCGTGTTTTCTTGCCTTTGCAATCAGATTTAGATACCCCTAAATCCCCCTTAAAAAGGGGGAGGTTGAAGCCTGTCCCACACCCCCTACTCCCCTACTCCCCTGATTAAGGGGGGTTAGGGGGGTTCTCCGGGGCAAGACAACAGGCCCTAGGGGCTTATTTGTGATGGGCTGCGATGCACTTTTCCACTAACGGCATTACTAGATCGACATCTTGCCAACCCAGAATTTCTGTCACTTTTTTCTCCAAATTTTTGTAGGTTCTAAAAAATTCGGCTATTTCATCCAAGCGGTGGGGTGCTACGTCTTTGAGGGATTTATAGTGAGCGTAGCGGGGGTCTTTGTCGGGCACGCACAACAGCTTCTCGTCGCGATCGCCTCCATCGATCATTTCTAGCATTCCGATCGGACGAGCCGCGATCACGCACCCTGGAAATGTGGGCTCGTCCATCATCACCATGCCATCAAGGGGGTCGCCGTCATCGGCTAAGGTATTGGGTATGAAGCCATAGTCGCAAGGGTATTGCACTGAGGCATAGAGCACTCGATCGAGAGCAAAGGCTTGTAAGTCTTTATCAAATTCGTACTTGTTTTTGCTACCGGCGGTAATTTCGATGAGGACGTTGAGCAGTCCTGGTTTCGGCTGTGCCGGAATTAGCGATAAGTCCACAAGAATATCTCCAAGTTAACAGATGATTGGGATGAGTGCTACTTGCCAAATCCCTTTGATAGCATTTTACGGGCGATCGGGATCGATGCTGCACAAGATTGAGAGAAAGCGGGGAAGAGGGACTCGTCCACCTCAGACTTGGCGAGGGGGCGGACGCTATACCTGAAAAGGTTAGTACAAGAATGAATCGCCAACAAATAAATTGAGCGACAAAGTTGTTTTAATTTTCAATCCCAACCACTGGCTAAGTTCTGTTGCTAACCACTCGATTTCTGATTCACTTAGTCCCTGCTTCACTGCTATTCTATATTTTTGGTTGCCGGCTTGAATAATCATCTGATCAACTTTCCCGTAAATTTTCCAGTCAATTTTCACGTCAATTTTCCTAATTTTCAGTTGATGGTCGGCCAGCGCAGGTTTAATTCGTGTAATTTCCAACTGGCAAATGTCCTGTCTGGGAGCTGGCCGGGAATGATTCCATCTCAACCCTAGCAGATGACAGCTATAGGAGATTTGCTGCCGATCGATTCTGAGACGCAATTCCCGAAATAGTGCAAAGAGAAACATTACTCCTACCGCACCTAAGAAACTTCCTGATATTATTGTCAAAAATTGGTCATTTATCCCTAACTTATAGGGGAAAAACGAATCCCTCCCTAATGAGACAATACTCGCAGGTACCGCAGCCGAAAGCAGGGCAATTAAACCAAAACCGATTCCCGGCGGCGGAATTACAATTTCTATAAACTCCGAATTTTTTATGAGTTTAATATCGCTGCCTTGCCGCTGCACCACCCTAGGACTTTTGTTGATATGGCGGGGATTTTTGAGCGCTCGCCATGCTTCCCCAGCCGAAGATAACCGTTTTTCCAAACTCGGTTCTGTCATCCACTCCAGCCAATCAATTAAATTAGGATTTAGCTGCGTTACCCGATCGGCAAATTGAATTCTCAAATCCTGCTGCGACAGTTCCGTAGGATGCAAACCCGTTACCAAATAAATTAAAGTTGCACCTAAACCGTAGAGGTCAGAAGCCGGAAATGATCGCCCGCCAAATTGTTCCGGTGCCATATATCCGTAAGTTCCCACTACTGTAATTGTGCCGCCAAATTTTGCAGCTTGGTTCTGCACCGAACCAAAATCAACTAAATAAACTTGTCCGACAGTGTTACCGGATCTGCTGTGCAGTAAAATATTGCTGGGTTTAATATCGCGGTGAATAACTGGCGGATTTTTTTCGTGCAAATAAATCAAAATTTCTAACAGCGATTTAGCTAATTCTTTCACCTCAATTTCGCTAAAAGTACGCCCTGCTGTCAAATGTGATTCCAAAGTTTTCCCATCTACATAAGTCTGTACCAGGGCAAATCCTTTATTGTCTGGTTCGTCAATTTCCAGATAGTCGATGTAGCGAGGAATTGCTGGATGATCGAGTGCTTTTAAAGTTTCCGCTTCCCGTTCAAATAGCTTAAGGTCTTGCCATTCAAAATCGCTGCCGAGAAATAGCTGTTTGATCGCAACTAATTCTTGAGTTTGTAAGTCACGAGCCAGCAGTGTTTGGCGGCCAGTTTGTTTTCCCAATTGCCGCTGCACTTCGTAGCGTTCTGCTAATACTTTCGCAGTCATGTTTTTTTACATTTTGTCATTCTGAGCGGAGCGAAGAATCTCACAGATGCTTCACTACACTGCGTTTCGTTCAGTATAACAGACACTCTTCGGAGGCCAGGACTGTCTGGGATTCCTCGCTACGCGACTAATGACAGAATTATTGCGTTTTGTTCAGTATGACAGACATTCTTCGGAGGTCAGGACTATCTGGGATTCTTCGCTACGCGACTAATGACAGAATTACCTCTAGGACTTTCTCCGTCAATTTTAGCTAAATAGCCGGGAATCCCCACACTATACCGCTGAGGTTAGTGTGGGATGAAAGGCGTGGAAGAGCCAAAAGAAAAAGCGAAAAGTCTTTATTCAACAGGTCTATCTTGCTCTTCGATATATTTTTTTAATTGTTCAACAGTTACGCCACCGCAGGACGCGATGAAATAACCATTTGTCCAAAAAACATCTTTCCAGTAAATCTTGTTCACCTCAGATGCAAATTCTTTTCGTAAATATCGACTGGATACAGTTTTAAGATTGTTTATGAGTTTACTTGGCTCAGTTTGTGGTGTGTACTGGAGAAGCAAATGAACATGATCTCGTTCGCCATTGAACTCTATCAATTTCCCCTCCCATTTTTCCATTAAGGAATGAAAAATCTCCTCAAGTCTTACCAACATAGGATCTGTCATAACTTTCCGTCTATATTTAGTGGTCAACACTAAGTGACACTTAAGATCGGACACCCCTCTAGCTTTATGGATAAAAGTTGAGTTCATATACTTGACACCGAATAACGTCTTCGGCTAAAATAACACTAATCGGTGTTTTCGGGCTGTGATACTAATGAAAACGACATACCAGTACCAATTCAATCCCAACACTAACCAAAAGCAAACCCTAAACCAATGGCTCAGAATTTGTCGTTATTGGTATAATCGTCAATTGGGCGATCGCTTTGATTGGTGGGAAATGAATCGTACTGCGCTCAATGCGTGTCCATTAATAACCAGTATTTCTGCTCCCAGAGAAAAGCCTAACTACTACTCACAAAAACAACAGTTACCAATTCTCAAACAAGATTTGGTAAAGATTTTTTATAGTGGCGAGTTGTTAGACTTTAAGCAGGTAGATTCAACCCTACTTCAAGATGTTTGTAAGCGTGTAGATAAAGCTTTTGAACGATTTATCGTAGGTGATAGTCAGGGTAAAAAATCGGGCAGGCCCAGATTTAAAACAGAGGCAGACTACCGAACGATGACTTTTGCTACTGCGAGTAATAATTGGATTAAACTGATTCGCCAGAATTGGATGTATATTCGATTACCGAAACTGGGAGTTGTGAAAGTTCGGATGCACCGTCCCATCCCAAATGGATTTACCATCAAACAAGCTAGTGTTACGAAAAAAGCTGATGGTTGGTTTATTCAATTAATCCTTGAAGACATCTCTGTACCTCAATTCACACCTGATAAAGTTATTCCCACTTGGGATAACTCAATGGGTTTGGATGCGGTGTTACATGAAGATGTGTATCTGGCTACTTCCGAAGGCGAGAAATTACCTTCTTTGAAGCCACTTCGCAAGAATCAAGCGAAACTAGACCGTATTTCTCAGAAACGAAATCAGCGGAAACGAGGTTCTAAATCAAGACGTAAATTGGCAAAAAAAGAAGCAAAGCAACATCAAAAGATTGCTCGGTCTCGTAAAGACTTCCATTATAAAACTGCTCATAAGTTAATAAGAACGGGAGCCAGGTTTTTCTTTTGTGAAGAACTCAATCTTAAAGGCTTAACCAAGAGAAATAAAGTTAAGCAAGATGATAATGGGAATTATCTTCCCAATGGTCAATCAGCCAAATCAGGGTTGAATAAATCTTGGTTGGATGCTGCGTTTGGTCAATTTTTCAAGACACTGGAATACATAGCCGCAAAAGCTGGATCAGTCGTCGTTTCACAAAAACCTGCTTATACCTCAATGGTTCTCTGTTATCGGAATGAAATTATTTTCACTGATTGTAATATTCGAGATTATTGGGATGAGCAAATTTCTTTGATGGTAGATCGTGATCTTAATGCTGCGATCAACCTAAAAAGACTGGGGTTGGACATTTTCCCCAGTATAAAACGCCGTAGTGGGAATCTTTCTCTAGTAGGAACTATGGATAAAAGTACCACAAAGGAAATTTTGTATACCCTTAATCGGGCTACAAAGAAGCCCACATCATAGCACCACGAGGCTTGATGTGGGAGTATGTCACATTACAGTCCACTTGCTTTTTGATACAGCCGGGCCATATACCTGCTAGTTGCCCCCATTGACAGTCCTATAATTAGCGACTGTGCAAGCACAAAGATCATATAATTAGTGGCATCATCATCACCTATCTCAATCAAAGGCATTCTCATCCCCAAGAAGACGATGCTTGTCGAGGTATAGAGTACGATACTAATTGCAGTTAAAACCTGTCGATGAAGCTTGGGATTAGTTAGGGGAAAAAACCACAAGCGGGTCACAATTCCTACGATTATTCCGTTCCCCAACCCCAGCATCAAGCCGAGTGACCAGCCCACGTATCCCCCGACAATTGTCCCCAGACCTGGCTCAATAAAGGTGCCGTAAATTGCTGCACAAGCTCCTAAAGCTAGACCTCCTCTCAAACTGCTGTTGCGGCTCGCACTCCAGAACAAGCTCAAGGTACTCACGGTTTTTCCCTGTCTCAATGTCTGGGAATATTTATTGATTTCCTGCGGTTTTTCTAGAACTTCTTTTGCTATTTGGGCTGAGGCGGGACGGCTTTCTAAACTCGGATGCGTCATCCACTTCAGCCAATTAGTAAAACCGGGGCTTAGTTGGGTGAATTGCTCGAATTCGATCTGCAAATCTTTCTGTGGTAAATCGGCAGGATGCTGCTTGGTAATTAAGCCTATTAATGTTGCTCCCAAGCTGTATAAATCGGAAGCGGGAACTGCTCTCCCGCCAAATTGTTCTGGCGGCATATAGCCGTAGGTTCCGACAACTGTAACTGTTTTTCCCTGTTGGGTTGCTAGGGTTTGAACTGCACCGAAATCGACTAGGTAGACTTCGCCGACGCTGTTACCCGATCGATTTTTGAGTAAAATATTGCTGGGTTTAATGTCGCGGTGAATCACCGGGGGCTGTCGCTGGTGTAGATAGGCGAGGATGTCTAATAATGCTGTGGCTAATTGTTTGACTTCGCTTTCGCTGAATGTGCGGCCGTCTGAGAGATATTCTTGTAGGGATTTGGCTTCGATGTAAGTCTGAACTAGGGCGAATCCTTTGCGGCTGGGAGTGTCGATTTCAAAGGAGTCTAGATATTGGGGAATTGCGGGATGAGATAGGGATTTTAAGGTTTCGACTTCTCGCTGGAAGAGTTTTAAGTCTTCCCAGTTGAAGTCGCTGCTAAATGAGAGCAGTTTGACGACTACTTGCTGTTGGGTTTTTAAGTCGCGGGCGAGTAAGGTTTGCCGTCCTGCTTGCTTGCCGAGTCGCCGATCGCACTGATAGCGATCGGCTAATATTTCTTGTGACAAATCACCGATGTTTTGTCCGCTCATGTTCACCTACCCTAGAAGCGATTAAACCTAGTGTAGTTGACAAAAATGCAATTCTCTGTGCTGGTTTAATCGATTTACCGCCCAAGTGGGGGCGGGTTTGCGAGACGATTGGTTCAGCGGCCGAGATTTTTGGTAAAACCCGCCCTTGTAGGGTGCGTCGCAGCCAGAAAAGCGATTTTAGTTGCAGATTGTCGATGGCGACGCACCCTACGGTATCGGGTATGGTGCGTCGCAGCCAGAAAAGCGATTTTAGTTGCAGATTGTCGATACGGTATCGGGTATGGTGCGTCGCTGTCAGAAAAGCGATTTTAGTTGCAGATTGTCGATACGGTATCGGGTATGGTGCGTCGCTGTTAGAAAAGCGATTTTAGTTGCAGATTGTCGATGGCGACGCACCCTACGGTATCGGGTATGGTGCGTCGCAGCCAGAAAAGCGATTTTAGTTGCAGATTGTCGATACGGTATCGGGTATGGTGCGTCGCAGCCAGAAAAGCGATTTTAGTTGCAGATTGTCGATGGCGACGCACCCTACGGTATCTACAATTCCCGATCGGATATTATTGTTTTTTGGCCCTTACCTACTTAGTGCGATCGCGCACCAGAATGCCTCTGATTGAAGCTTAAATTTAACGTTGGATTTGCTTGTAAATAGACTGCACTACGTCGATCAAGCTCAAGACTTGCAGCCATTCGGGAGCATCGGGGCTGTAGCTTTTGGCACGCTCTGTTTTTAAACTGTGGTGCAAGAGGGAAAGCAGCGCTTCTGGAGACTGTAAGGGGTTGTCATCTTCATCTGCTGGGCTTTGGGCTGCATTTTCTTCGATTTCTTCTTTAATTTTTTGGGCGCGATCGGCGAGGGCTAAAGCTCGGCCTGCAAGGTTTTCCGGCATTTTGGGCTGTTCGGACAAATACGCGCCGGTCAGTTCTACCAATAGTTGGCAAACTCGATCGACCCATTGGCGATCGTTTACTGAAAAGGAACCGGATTTGAACAGGAGTCCGTCAGGTTTTTGTTGAATGCTTTGTATCTTCTGGATCAGAGGGATAGCCTTGACAGTGATGTTTTCCGGGATTCTGGGGATATCTGACAGGGAGCTACGAGCAATCTCCAGCAATAGTTGGTAAACCTGATCTACCCACTCAATATCTCCCAATTCCGAATTCCAATTATTCATAACTGACGGTAGTAGTTTTCTATATCTAAGACTGGAACATTGACTATCTGCGAAGGAAGCTCTTTTGAGGAAGCTCCTAACGCTATTAACACTTACGCGGGCGGGTTCAGACACCCGTTTTTTGAGCGGATGTTTCTTCGCCTTTCTCCAAGATTTTTCTCAGAAACCGGGTAACGCAGCCGTAAGTCCTAACTATTTTTAAGCGCAACAAAATAGTAGAAGTGCTAAGTTTGTTGCGGTAGGTAGGGCGAACGAAACAGGTAGGGTGAAACGCAGGCGTCTCACCAGGGAGTTCAAATCCGGTTATCTAACAATCATACCTGTTGGAGCTTATTTACAATTGCCTCGATCGGATCTTCAGGTTAATTGCGATCGAGGGAGACTCAGCTCCTTCGGGCGATCGCCATTAACCGTTCCCCCGCGTCTAGGATCGCTTGCCACAGGCGGTTGCTATTTTTCGGTCAGGTTCCACACACCATCCCAGTTGAGTACGTCTGAAAACTGATGCTGAAATAACATACAGCGATCGACGTGCAATTTAGCAGCCTTGTTTTTGGGATCTATTTGCAAAACGGCCTTAAATTCGCGTTCAGCATCTGTAAAAGCTTGCTTGGCTTTGGGTTCTAAGGCTTTCTTAACTTCGCTCAGCAGCTTTTTGACCTGATCGAGTCCCAGATTTTCAAATTCATCATCTAACATTTCTACAACTTCCTCCGAGGCCCGACTTTTAATTTTTGCCTGCAATAGCTGCCTGATCTCTGAGGCTTTCAGCCTCTTGATTTTGGGATTTGAGGAGGAGTTGATGTCTGCTTCCAAGAGCTTCTTGACTTCGCCCTCTTGCAAGTCCTGAATGTCGGCTGCTGATAACTTTCTGACCTTAGATTTTAGCAAGAGTTTGGCTTCATCCTCGGAGAGGTTTTTGATGCCTTCAAGTTTCAGCAGTTTGATTTCTGGCTGCAACAGCACTATGAGTTTGTCTGCTTCGGACAGGTTTTTCGGATCGTACTCGGACAGTTGTTTCAGTTGATGTAACAGCTTTTTGAGCTGATATTCCAACTGTTGCTCGACAGTGTAGGAAAGTTTTTTCAGCTCTGCCTCCGGCATCTGCTTGACCTTGGTTAATAATTCTATCATCTCTGCTTCTGAAAGTCTTTGGGTCACTGGTGTCTTGTAATGTTCGCGCCCCTGGCTGTAATTTTCGATAATCTGTTGCTGTTTTGGGGTTAGGGGCTTGCCAATTGACGAAAAACCTTCCCGGATGCCGACGAGTTCGTAAACGATGACGGGTTCGCTTTTGCCTTTGACAGTAATGAAGTCGAGTTCCCGCACGTAGAGTCGATCTTTGTATTCTCTGTATGTGTTGTCGCTGATGATTAAGTCAGTGCCGTACTGCTTGCTGGCGCTTTCTAAGCGAGAGGCGAGATTTACCCCATCTCCGATCGAAGTCAGTTCCATCCGTTTGCTCGAGCCAATATTGCCACTGACAACTTCGTCGGAATGGACGCCCATCCCAATGCCGATCGGCAATTCGCCATTAGCAATGCGATCGTCATTGAATTCTGCCAGTTTTTCCCGCATTTCCACTGCGGTTTGCATCGCGCACCAGCCATGATCTTCTAGGGGGGCTGGAGAGCCAAAAACTGCCATCAGAGCATCGCCGATGTATTTATCGAGTGTACCGCCGTACTTGAATACGACATCTACCATCACTTCAAAGTATTGGTTGAGCATGACCACCACTTCTTCGGCTTGCAATTTTTCCGTAAGTGTGGTATAGCTGCGAATATCGGAGAACAGCACCGAAACGTTTTTGCGCTTACCTCCCAATCCTGTATCCCCTGAAGCCAACAACGCTTCGGCTACTTCTGGGGTCATGTAGCGGTACATCAAGTTTTTGACTTGCTTGGCGCTGCTGATATCTTCCATGACGACTAATGCGCCGTTGACCTTACTAGGGTCAGTAGCATCGGTCATTGAGTTGATCGAGAGATTAATACTCTGCGCTTCTCCTTCTAAGGCGATCAATACTTGGTCGGGGTAATATTGCTGGCGGTCTTGCTCGGATTCGGGAGACAAAGCAAGATCGAACCATTTGGCAAAATCGCCTTTTTCTAACTTAATTAACTCCCGCAAAGATTGACCTTCGGCTAATTCGGCATCGCTGACACCCAGTAATTGCTTAGCACTAGGATTGGTCGCTACTATATTCCCTTTTTTATCGGTAGAGATCACGCCATTAGTTAGCGCGTGCAGCATATCTTTTTGTCTTTGTTCTTGCTGCTTGACTTCGGCAAATAGTTTAGCGTTTTGCAGGGCGACTCCTGCTTGGATATTAAACGCCTGCATAAATTCCATATCGCTGCGATTGAAACTCGCTTTCCACTGTTCGGGGGACTCTGGCCAGTGTTCTGGGTTGTAGGGGGGGAATTCTCCCTGTCTTTTTTTATTGATTAATTGAGTAACTCCAATCAATTTGTGGTCTGCATTAAACACTGGCATACAGAGCATACTGCAAGTACGGTAGCCACTTTTTTTGTCGGTTTCTTTGGAAGTTGCGGCGCGGGGGTCGTGGTACAGGTCAAAGGGAATCAGCAGTGGTTCGCCGGATTGGGCAACAATACCTGCAAAACCCGCTGTTCTGGGTATGCGAATTTCTTGAAGTTGACCTGCGATCGGGATTTTTGTCCAGAGTTGATTTCGATCTTCATCGATCAGCCACAAGGTGCTGCGATCGGCATTCATCAGTTCTTGAGCCTGAGCCATCACCCGCTTGAGGGTATCTTCTAAGTCTAGACTGCTCTGAGAAAGAGCGTTGACGGCGTTCATCAGGGCTGTCGCAGCCCGCTGTCTTTGAGTTGCTGCGTAGAAAGATTTGGAAGACTCTAGAATTAGGCGAATCGACGGCGCGAATTCTGTAAAGATTTGTTCGTCTTCTCTAGTAAATCCTTCCTTGTCAATCTGTTCGTCTAAATGACCGTAATTTTGGTGATTCGGCTTGAGTTTATTAATGAGTTGAACGACTGCTACTAACTCTTGCGTGTCTTCGTTGATCAGGGGCATCGCCAGCATTGTATAGGTGCGATATCCTGTTCTTTCGTCAGTTTTTTTGGCGTTAGTCGAGCGGGGGTCGTTATAAAAATCATAAGGAATGTTAACGACTGTTCTGTTCGTGGCTACTTCTCCAGCAATGCCGACATTGGCGGGAAATCTGAGTTCTAGGTTGTTGCCATTTTCGTCTTTAGCGACAATGGCCCAGAGTTCATTTTTTTCGTCGTCTAATAAAAATATGGTGCTGCGATCGGCATTGAGCAATTCCCCGGTTTTGAGGGTGATCGACTGCAACATTTCGTTAAGAATGGCGTCAAACCCCTGGCTGTCTAGGAGGTTGTCGAGCATTCCCAAGGTTTGATTGACAACCCTCAGTTTGTTCTCTACGTCCTTAGCAACTCCTTTAAAACTATCCTTGTTTAGGGGTGCGAGGAAACTGGAGAAGTTTCCTTCGCTTTTGACAATTTGACTACTGCTAGAGGGATGGTGTTCGTGCTGTTGCTGACGATTTTGACCGACAACAGAGACATCTATCACGTTTTCCATAGCTGACAGATTGGAAGATGCAAAATTCATAGACCTTTACAGAATCTTAAGCGTAAGGGGTTGTTTGGACTAGCTGAAATTGTGACATCGCCACTTGCTAATTATGTGTGCTGCTTTCTACAATTGTGGTTTTTAAGTTGAATTTCTGTCAATTTGGCTGCTGTAACAGTAGTTGGGACGGCAAATTTGGGATTCGATCGCAGGTGGCGATCGCGTTACACAGCTTAAAGTGGCAGAAAAGCGCTGTTTTTGCTTAAGTCATAGCAGCAATAAATTATTGAGTTGCGGCTTCGAGGCCGCTGACCTGAGAAGTAGTTTGTCAATTTCCTCAGTGATCTACAAGTATTTTTAGTAAAAATAGCGGTCGCTATTGTTAGTGTAACCTGGGACTATCCAAAGTCCGCATCTCACCCCTCGATCGAGTTAATCGATTTGAGATTTGAGATTTGAGATTTGAGGAGTGACCCCCACAGCCCTTCGGAGTTCCCATTTGACCGAAAGCATCCAGGGTACAAGCCCCCGGATTTATTCCTTCGCAGACTCAGGACGGGGTCGCTTTCTTCAATCAACCAATCCTCCCATCTTCCCATCTAAAATCTCAAAACTCAAATCGAAGCAACCCAATTGCTTAATTGTCAAGGACAGGCTCAGAGTTTGGGGTACGTCGAGCCGTTTGGCGCAGGGAGGCTGCTTGAACGAGCAGGGATTCAGCAAAGGCGATGGCTTCTGTTTCCGATCGACCGCTAGCAAGTTGGGCCAGTTCTTCGCGCCGCTCCAACTGGCTGTTGAGGGTAGCAACTCGCACGACTGTGCGTTCGGAAGGTTGGTTATGGGCTGCGTCTTCCTGTTGGCCGTCTCGTGCTTCGATGGTTTGTTTGTTGACGCGAAAGTGACAGTCGGCCATTGCAGCAATTAAGGGTTGGTGGGTGACGCAGAGAACTTGGTGTTTGTCTGAGAGTTGGTAGAGTTTCCCCGCGATCGCACTGGCGACTTTCCCGGAGACTCCGGCATCGATTTCGTCGAAGATCAGGGTGGCGGCGCCGTCTATTTGAGAAAAACAGGCTTTGATAGCGAGCAGAAAGCGGGTCATTTCTCCCCCGGAGGCGATCGCACTCATCGGTTGCAGGGGTTCCCCCGGATTGGGACTGAAACAAAAGGCGATGTAGTCTGCACCTGTGGCTGTAGGGGTACTGGCTCTGATTTCGACTTGAAATTGCACTTTTTCCATCGCTAGGGGCTTGAGTTCTGCGACTAGGTGCGTTTCGAGGTTGAGAGCTGCTTCGCGCCGGAGGGTGCTGAGGTGGCTGCAAGCGTCTTTTAATTGCTCAATAGAGGCTTGATATGCGAGTTCTAAGGCTTCGATTGACTCCCCGCCTTCTAAAAGTTCGTTTAATTCGTTTTGGATGCTTTGGTAGTAGGCTATCGACTCTTTTAGTGGCCCGTATTTGCGACAGATTTGTTTAAGTTCCCGAATTCGATCTTCTACTTCTTCGAGTCTTTGCGGATCTGCTTCTAATTGTTCGCCGTAGCTGCTAATTTGCCTGCTGGCTTCTGTGGCTTGAGCTAAGGCATCTGTTACCATTTCGAGGATTGGTTGCAACTGGACATCGTAGACTGCCAGATCATGTAAAATTACCTCGGCTTTGCTCAACAAGTCGGCGGCAGATGTGGTGTCGCCCTCGTTTTGATAAAGGGCTTGGAAAACTCGGTAACTCTGCTGCTGCAACTCGACGATGTGACTAAGCCTGATGGATTCTTGTTCTAGGTGTTCCAATTCGCCGGCGTCTGCGAGGTGGGCTTCGCCTAGTTCTCGGACTTGGTACTCTAATAAATCGAGTCTTTGGAGCCGCTGCTGTTCTGACTGACGCCTGCGGTTGAGGGCTGTTTTGGCAGAGCTGGCGACCAGCCATGCTGCGGTGACATTCGATCGCGCTGCGGTGATAGTTTTGCCGCCGTAGAGATCGAGCCATTCTCGCTGGAGGGTTTCTTGTCCGAGTTGGACGGTTTGGCCTTGGGCGGTAATTTCGACGAGTCGATCGCGCAGTTGCTCCATTAACGGCCGATTGACGAGAATTCCGTTCAAACGCGATCGACTACGCAGAGTACCGCTAGATGCAGTAATTTCCCGGCTGCAAACTGCTAAATTTCCATCTATGGGTTCGATGTCTTGCCCGCTGAGCCAATCGGCGGCAGCTTTGTTCAATTCAAAGGTAGCTTCTAATATTGCCCGCGCTGCTCCTGTGCGAATCGATCGGCGATCGACCTTGCCGCCCAAGACTGCATCGATCGCATCTAGGATAATCGATTTACCAGCACCAGTTTCGCCTGTAAATACGTTCAAACTCGGTCCAAATTCTAGGTCAAGGCAGTCAATTAGGGCAAAGTTTTGAATTCTGAGGGATAGTAACATAAGAAACGGGGAATGGGGAATGGGGAATGGGGAATGGGGAATTCGCCCCTAGTAAAAACCAGGGAACAGTAAAAAAACCAGTGGATTTTGGGTTTTTAAACATAATTTTAAGACCATTTTTTACTTATTTTATTCAATAAAACCTAAGTGTTTTCTAGCAGCAGCCGTTACCAGTCTGCCCCGATTTGTCCGCTGCAAAAATCCGATTTGCATTAAGTATGGTTCGTAGACTTCCTCAATGGTTTGAGTGTCTTCTCCTGTGGCAGCGGCGAGGGTTTCTAATCCCACTGGGCCACCGTTAAAGTTCTCAATCATTGCTGTCAAAATCCGCCGATCTGTCCAATCTAGACCTAGGGGATCGACGTTGAACAATTCGAGGGCAAGTGAGGCAACTTCGGCATTAATTGGCTTTAAATTTTTGACTTCGCTGTAGTCTCTAACTCGCCGCAGCAAGCGGTTAGCAATGCGGGGTGTGCCGCGAGATCTGCGGGCAATTTCTGTGGCTCCTTCTGGGGTAATTTTAGTGTCGAGAACTTGGGCTGTTCTTTGGACAATTAGACTAAGTTCGTCTATTTCGTAGTAGCGCAATCTTTGGATTAAGCCGAATCGATCGCGCAAGGGAGATGTCAGGGACCCAACTTTTGTGGTGGCTCCTACTAAGGTAAACGGTTTGAGGGGAATGCTGCGGATTTTTGCACTTTTACCTTGACCGATCATAATATCTAAGCGGCAGTCTTCCATCGCCGGATAGAGGATTTCTTCTGTAACTTTGGATAAACGGTGAATTTCGTCAATAAACAGCACGTCGCCTGCTTTGAGGCTGATTAGCAATCCGACAATATCGCGGGGTTTTTCTAGGGCTGGGGCTGTGGTGATTTTGCAGTCAACTTCCATTTCTGTTGCTAGAATTAGCGACATTGTGGTTTTGCCTAACCCGGGTGGCCCGTAAAGTAACAGGTGATCGAGGGGTTCGTTTCGGGATTTGGCGGCTTGAATTGCGATCGCCAAAACTTCTCTCAAGTCTTTTTGACCGATGTATTCAGCTAATCGCTGGGGCCGAATTTTGTCGTCTTGTTTGCTGATGATTTCGTCTGGTAACTCTTGGGGTTCTACCAGAGATTCCGGCTGGGGTTTGACGGCTTTATTTTTTATTTTTTGGGGGGGCGCTGGGGCAATGTCTTCGGGTAAATTTGGGTCGGGTGGTTGTTGTTTGGAGGAGATAATTGCCATATCTATATGCGATCTGCCATCGGAAATTGTTTACAATTATTAGAATAGTCTTGATAATTATTGAGTTGGCTATGAGTATTCCATCTGATTTATTAGCATCGGAAAGTATAACTTTTGAGGGGGCGATCGCGCTGACTCAATCTTTATTGTCGGAAATTGAGGACGATCGACTTTCAGAGACCGAGATAGAGCAAGCTGTGGCTTCTCTGGTGAAGACACAGAACGGTGCTAGGGGGTTTTTTGTCACTTATCTGACGGACGATCGACCAATGGCAGATCAACCATCCCCAGGCGTGCTGGATGCACTGCGCGAGGATCCTGAGATCGTAGCAGAACTGCTGGTGAAAAATCTGGCGATGTCGGCGGCAATGGTTGTGCATCATTCGCGCCACCAAAGGGAGAGTATGTTGTCGAAGATGGCGGCGGACTCTGGGAGGGTGCTGGCGCGATCTCGCCATCTAATTCAAACTCTGCAAATGCCTGCTTGTCAAACTCTAGCGGAGCAAATGCTGGAAAGTTTAAGGAATGGAGAGGGCGAATACGAGGCGTTTTTCCAGCGGTGGGGCTACGATGGGGAGCAAAAAGTGGCGATCGGTTCGGCATTGCGGGGGGCGATCGAATAATCAAGGAAGTTGGGCAACGGATGTACGGGATGTAACGGATGTAACGGAAGTCAGGAAGACCGAAGTTGGAAGAAGGAATTTTTTGTTTAAACTTACATCTTGCAGCATTTTCAATCAGCTTTTCACGGGCGGGCTAGGGCGTGTCTTCAAACTTCTCCATCAGATTCAGAACCCCCTAAATCCCCCTTAAAAAGCAGGGCGGTTTCATTCTCTTGTAGGGGCGGTGCCAAGAGTGCCCGCCCAGAGGTCTGAAACGCTGATTTGATGGTTGGTGGGGGGGGTAGGCACGGGGAGTAGGGGTCGCACTACCCCTACAAAATCGCGGTTTTTCCGAGAATGAAACAGCCCTGCCTTAAAAAGGGAGTAGGGTGTGAGTAGGGGGTGACTTTCAAGCTCTTTCTCCCCCCTTTTTAAGGGGGGCTGGGGGGGATCTCTAGGTTTGAAAACACGCCCTAGGAGAGCCCACCCCACAATAAAATTCACTCTTTGTGGAACGGGCCGAAGAGCCCGTTCCTCAGAATAGTGCCTGATATTCGGTTCAAAAAGAGTCCCTCTGGGTGCGGCTGGCCGACAAAACCTTGATCAAAGCGGCGAGGCTGTGGAATAATTGCGGTTTAGCAACCATCTGCGGTCAAGCAGCTTGAGTTGATTTAGGTGTGAAGGTAGCGAACGAGGGCGAAAAAATTGCTGAGATCGGTAAAAGGAGTTGCCCAAAAATCCCGAATGGTTAGTGGCGGGCGGCGGGCGAAGCTCAATCTACTGGCAACATTAGTGCGCCGGGACTTAGAAGCTCAATACAAAGGCTCAATTCTGGGCAACTTGTGGCCGCTGCTGAATCAGCTATCGCAATTGCTGATTTACACGTATGTATTCTCGATCGTCCTCAAGGTAAAACTCAACCTTGCAGGCTTCCCAGAAAACAGCGACATTACCTTTGGAGTCTGGCTGTTTGCAGGTTTGCTGCCTTGGAGTGCCTTTACCAGCGGTTTAATTAAGTCGGGAGTATCCGTAGTAGGGCAGCCAAATTTAGTGAAAAAAGTGGTATTTCCCCTCGGTTTACTCCCGTTAGTGCCGATTTTGACAGCTTTTATTGAAAGTTCTCTCGGTCTAGCAGCTTTGATTGTCATAGTCGCAGTGTCGTCCCACAAGCTCAACGCTACATTGTGCTTGCTGCCGCTGGTGTGGGTGCCTCAGTTGCTGATCGCTGCGGGCTTGGGATATTTGACTGCGGGGTTGACGGTGTTTTTGCGAGATATTCCTCAAACTTTAGGTGTTATTCTAAATTTTTGGTTTTATTTAACGCCGATCGTCTATCCAGCATCAGTCATTCCCGAACAGTGGCGAGTGTGGATATTTTGGCTGAATCCAATGGCAGCAATCTCAGAAGTTTATCGCGAGCTCATACTGCTTGGAGAAGTGAAACACTGGGGCGAATGGGGTGTAGCCACACTAATTTCTGCTGCTATATTTTGTGGAGGTTTTGCGGTTTACCGGCGTTTGCGTCCCGCTTTTGCTGACGTGCTGTAAATTGGTTTTAGATCTGCTGTAAATTTGTTTTAGATCTCAAGTCAATCTAAAATCTAAAATCTAAAATCTAAAAGACGTGCTGTAAATTGGTTTTAGATCTGCTGTAAATTTGTTTTAGATCTCAAGTCAATCTAAAATCTAAAATCTAAAATCTAAAATCTAAAAGACGTGCTGTAAATTGGTTTTAGATCTGCTGTAAATTTGTTTTAGATCTCAAGTCAATCTAAAATCTAAAATCTAAAATCTAAAATCTAAAATCGGATGACAGAAACTGTAATTTCACTAAAAAATGTTTCCAAATGCTTTAAGCGGTACGATCGTCCAGGAGACCGCTTAAAGGAAATGATTTATCCCAGCAAAAAACTTGCTGACGAATTTTGGGCTCTGCAAGACATCAACCTGGAAATTTCTCAGGGACAAACTCTGGGAATTGTCGGCCGCAACGGTTCGGGAAAAAGCACTCTCCTGCAAATAATTGTGGGGACGCTAACACCTACCGCAGGAAGCGTCGAGGTGAAAGGGCGAGTCTCGGCTTTGTTGGAACTCGGAAGCGGTTTTAACCCGGAATTCACCGGGCGGCAAAATGTGTTTTTTAACGCTCAAATACTGGGATTCAATCAAAAAGAAACCGCAGAAAAATTTGACGAAATAGCTGCTTTTGCTGATATTGGAGATTTCATAGAACAGCCGGTCAAGACTTATTCTAGCGGTATGTTTGTCAGGCTGGCTTTTGCAGTTGCGACTAGCGTTGAGCCGGATATTCTGGTGGTTGATGAGGCACTTTCTGTCGGTGACGAAGCTTTTCAGCGTAAGTGTTTTGCCCGTTTGCAGTCAATTCAAGAAGGTGGGGGAACGATTTTATTTGTTTCTCACGCTGCTACTTCTGTGGTGCAACTTTGTACATCGGCGATTTTAATGGATGGCGGTGAATTGCTGCTCGCTCACACGCCGAAGGTGGTAATTTCTAAATATCAAAAGTTGATTTATGCCGATCCAGATAAAGTTTTGGAGTTGAAAGAAGACCTTCGAGTATTGAATAAGCTGACCAAGCAGGAATCTGAAGATGATTTTCAGGATGTTACTTTAGCAAGCACAAATGGGGAAGTTAAACAAGAGCAATCCCTACCAAAACTTAAGGAATATTACGACGAGTTTTACGATCCAGGAATGATACCATCGAATACGGTGAGGTATCCGTCTAGGGGGGCGGAAATTCTTCATCCCCGCATCACGACGCTGAAGGGAAATGTGGTAAATCACTTGATTGGGCGTCAAGATTATATTTACACTTACTCGGTCACTTTCTCCTTGTCTACTTCCAAAGTTAGGTTTGGAATGTTGATTAAAACCATTAGCGGTTTTGAGTTGTCTGGTGCTTCTTTGAAGGCTTCTACTCAGTCAGTTAAGTATGTGGAAGCGGGAACGACAATTGTAGTAAAGTTTCAGTTTAAATGTTTGCTAAATCCAGGGGTTTATTTTTTGAATGCGGGGGTTGTGGGAACGGTAGATGAAGATTTGACTTATCTCGATCGCTGTGTTGATGTGGCAATGTTTAGAGTTCAGTCTTGTACTGAATCCTGCGGTAACGGCATCGTTGACTTGCTGATAGAACCGTGTTTAACTGTGATCGATTCTGATGCTATGGTTAAACAGACATCCACCGAGGTTATTTAGAAATCCTGTGAAAATAATGAGCAATATTAATGTAGATTTGGTGGAAAATCCTGCGATTCAAGCATTGATTCGAGATCGAGCTAAGTTTCCTGAAGATTTTAAGCTGCATATTTGCGAAGATGATGAAATGTATTTGTTTAGTCTGAGCAATGTCAAAGATGACAGCGATCGGGCTTTGGTGCGCTATTATTCCCTCGGTCGTCGCATTCTGGATACCGTCAAACAAATTGTAGATTGGCATTTTGGTAGTTTTGAAAATGTGCCGTCTTTTCTAGATTTTGCCTGCGGTTACGGTCGATTTACCCGGTTTTTGATTCAGGAAATGCCGCCGGAACGAGTTTGGGTTTCTGATATTTATGCTAATGCTGTTAAGTTTCAAAGCGAATACTTGGGCGTTCACGGTATTGTCTCAACTAAAAATCCTGAAAATTATCTAATTGACCGGAAGTTTGACTGCATTTTGGCTAATTCTTTTTTCAGCCATATGCCGGAAAGAACCTTTACAAATTGGCTGCAAAATTTGTACGATTTGTTGACTCCTAACGGTATTTTGATGTTCAGCGTTCACGATGAAAGTTTGCGGCTACCTCACGTAGAAATGCCGACAACAGGAATTTTGTTTAGTGCCGATAGCGAAAGTCAGTCTTTAGACAAGGAAGAATACGGCACAACTTATGTCACTGAGAAGTTTGTGAGAGAAATGGTCGATAGAGTTAGCGGTGGCAAAGCATTTGTGCATCGTCTGGAAAAAGGAATATGCAGATTTCAAGATTTGTATGTGGTGACAAATCAACTGCATCAAGAATTTTCTAGTTTAAAATTCAGTCACCACCCGGAAGGATATGTTGATGTTGCTGCTTTGACGACCAAGGATAATTTGTATCTGGAAGGATGGGCCGCTGATGTAAATCAGGACGGTCGAATTGATGAGGTGCAAGTGCTAGTAAATGGTGAAGTTGTCCAGAGAACTGAGCCTTTTTACACTCGGCTGGATGTCGCTAAATATTTGCAAAATGATGCGACTTTGAAGTCAGGTTGGAATTGTTATTTAGCTAAAAACACTATTTCTCAGCAGGATGTGTTAACGATCAAAGCAGTCAATAACTTTGGTTGGGAATGGATTCTTGAAAACTGCACTGTGAAATCGCTTTTAAGTCAAAAGCAGTCGCAGTATTTGTTGGGGTCTACTCAAGCTCAGCTCAGCTTGGTTGAGACTCAGCTAGCTTCCGCTAAAATTGAACTGGAGCAAACTCAAAATAATTTAGTGCTTACTCAAACTCAGCTGCAAGAAACTCAAAAGGAATTAGTAAAAACTCGATCGCAGTTGGAGCAAACTCAAAGTAATGTAATATCTGTTGAAAGGCAGTTGGAAGACACTCAACATCGGCTAGCTAATGTTAAGAAAGAAGTGGAGCGATCGCACAATCGAATTCTGGCAATGGAAAGCAGCAAGTTTTGGCAACTGAGAACCGCTTGGTTTAAAGTCAGGCGGGCTTTTGGCTTAGCGGGAGAGTAAAGGTCGAGTAAAATTGGTTTGGGAATTAGGGCGAGGGAGAAGGGAGAGAGATTGTGAATACAAATGACAGCAAATCATCGGTTTTTATTGTAACTGGAATGCACCGTTCTGGTACATCTTTAACAGCTTCTTTGTTTCAGAAAGTTGGGGTTGATATTGGCAACAAGTTAGTGGGCCCGGCCGACGGAAATGTTAAGGGTCATTTCGAGAATGTTGATTTTGTGGAATTTCACAAAAGTGTTTTGCGATCGCAAGGCATAGATGAACTCGGCTGTACTTTAGAAAAAACAATTTCCGTAGCAGCAGAATTTGTAGAAATCGCCAAAAAATTAATCACAGAAAATCAACAAACAGACAAATACTGGGGTTGGAAAGACCCGCGAACAGCACTTTTTGGGAATTTTTGGTTAACTCTGTTACCCCAAGCTAATTTTATCTGCGTTTATCGATCGCCCTGGGAAGTAGTCGATTCCCTGTACCGTCGGGGAACCGATGTCAGCTTGCTGAACAATCCCGAAATGGCCGTAAAAATGTGGATTCACTACAATCAGCAAGTCCTAGAGCTTTACGAAGGTTTTCCCGATCGCTGTCTGCTAGCCAACGTTTACGCGATCGGCAATAATCCCGAACTTTTCATCAATCAAGTCAACCAAAAATTTAATGTTAATTTAGGTGCAATACCCGCCGAAAATTTTGACAAATCTCTCTTAGTAAATGAGAGCAAAAAAACTCACAAGCCTAGCCTGATTAAACAATATTTTCCCGAAGCTTTAGAACTGTACGAAATATTGGAAACAAAAGCTGATAAATTGAGCGAAACATCAAATTTATCGTCGGCTCAAGTGATTGATTTACCAACATCTCCCCTTTGGCCTTTTGAAGATTGGCTAAAAATTAGAGTGCTGGAAAAACAGCAGAAAAATAGCAAATCCGATATCCAACAGTGGCAATCACAATTTAAACAAGCTCAGGCAAAACTGCTCGGATTAGAAACAGAATTGGGGCAAACCCAGATACAGTTGGCCGGCCAAGAATCGCAATTTCAAGAAGCTTTAGTCAAACTGCTCGGATTAGAAACAGAATTAGGGCAAACCCAGGTACTGCTTGCCGGCCAAGAATCGCAATTTCAAGAAGCTTTGGCGAAAGTATTGGGATTAGAAGCAGAGTTAGGTCAAACTCAGGTACTGCTTGCCGGCAAAGAATCACATCTTCAAGAAGCTGCGATAAAACTCCTGGGATTGGAAACAGAATTAGGCCAAACTCAGGTAAAGCTGGCCGGTCAAGAATCCCAATTTCAAATAGCTTTGGCGAAACTCTTGGAATTAGAAGCAGAATTAGGGCAGAGTCAGGTACAAATTGAAGAAAAAGAATTTAGATTGCAGGCCAACTTAACTGAACTAATGCGGTTCAAAAAATCACAAAGTGAAACTCAGGAAAAATTCAGTGAAACTCTGGAAATTTTAGAACAATCGCGGCAGGAAAATGAATTAATCCGGGCAGAACTTGCTGCACTTAAGTCTTCTGATTGGTGGCAAATCCGGGAGAACTGGTTTGAATTGCAACGCCGATTCCGCGACATTTTGCCGAGATTTATTTTTTCTTTGGATCGACCAACTACTTGGCAAGTTTGTGATTCTAACCTGCTAATAGTTGGCTGGGTTTTCAACAGTAAAAAATCTATAAAAGCAGTGCGTGCGAGAATTCAAAATCAGAGTTTTGTGGGAGTTTACGGGATAGAAAGAAGCGATATAGCGCTAGCTTACTCTAATATTATTGCTGCCAAAAATTCTGGTTTCACAATAGAGTTGGTAGCGCCACCTGGACGACACGAAGTGCTGCTTGAGGTGCAAAATAGTCAAGGTAAATGGCATATTTTGGCAATTTATCCGCTGTTGGTTTCCACGATTCAAGCCTCCTTGGATGTACCGGTAGTGTGGGAACAGCATCAGGGTCAAATTTTGTTTGCAGGTTGGTGTTGTCACCACGATCGCCAAATTACTAAATTGAATGTTTTGTGCGGCGATACTTCTGTAGAATGCGCTTACGGTTTGCGCCGAAAAGATGTCGGCGAAGTGTTTCCCGACTGGGTTAACAGTACCGAAAGCGGGTTTGAAGTCCTTGTCGATTTGCCTCCGGGCGAATGGCAAGTTTCTCTGCAAGCAGAGTTGGAAACTGGGGAAACTTTGTATTTTCAAGCGCCGAAAATATTGACCGTGCGGCGCTATGATATCTGGCAGCGAAGTGCTGACAAATTTGAGGAGTTATCAAGGTTTACGGCTGCAATTCAGCAGCGCGCGAAGGAAAGAAAACAGCGTCTAGGTCGAATTTTTCCCATGCCCTGGGAAATTGTGAAAGTGCTGCGCCAGTTTCAGACGATTTACCGGCAGCAAAAACAGTTTATTTCCCCAGGGGATTTGCTGCCGCCTGTGGGTTTTGTTGTGCCGCAGCCGATTGATAGGTATGATGCTTGGCTGTCGGTGAATCAGTGGAATGAGCGATCGCGCAATTACTTGATTTCTCGTTTAGAATCTTGTCAGGAAGCACTGCCCAAAATTTCGGTAGTGATGCCAGTTTACAACCCGCAAGTAGAGTTTTTGTCAAGTGCGATCGCCAGCGTTTTCAATCAAGTTTATCAAAACTGGGAACTTTGTATTGCCGACGATTGCAGCACCGATTTAAAAGTCATTGAAACCTTAAAAAACTGGGCAACAAAAGACAGTCGAATTCAGATTACCTTTCGGAAAGAAAACGGCAACATCAGTGCCGCCACCAACAGCGCCACAGAACTTGCAACAGGCGATATCATCCTATTTTTGGACAACGACGACGAACTAACTCCCGACGCATTAGGAGAAGTTGCCTTATATTTTGCCACCCATCCCACCACCGATTTTCTCTACTCCGACGACGATAAAATTGACACCAAAGGCCGCCGATTTTCCCCGCAATTCAAACCAGAATGGTCGCCAGAACTGCTACTTTCCTATATGTATCTAGGTCATTTGTGCGCTGTCAAAAAGCAGATATTTGAACAAGTAGGCGGTATGCGACTAGGTTTTGAAGGCTCGCAAGATTACGATTTTGCCTTGAGAGCAACCGAAATTTCTCGCCACGTCGCACACCTGCCCCTCGTACTGTATCACTGGCGCACTGCACCCGGTTCCACCGCCATATCTGGAGCGGCGAAACCTGCAAGTTTTGCAGCAGGTCAAAAAGCTATTCAAGATGCATTAAACCGCCAAAAAATCAACGGAAATGTCGCTCAGCATTCCTGGGCAATTCAAGAAAATTTGGGAATATTTGCTCAGGATTTCCCCGACACCGGGCCGTCAGTGACAATTATTATTCCTACTAAGAACCAAGAACAATTGCTAAAATCCTGTCTGGATTCTCTGGAGGCTACCACCTACAAAAATTATCAAATTCTTGTCATCGATAACGAAAGCGACGACCCGAAAGCGCTGGAATATTTCAATAAATTAAATTGCCAAGTTTTGCCAATCAAAAATAAGAAAGGCAAGTTTAGTTATGCAGCAATTAATAACCGCGCCGTCGAACAATGTGACAGCCAATATATCTTGTTTTTGAACAATGATACTGAGATAATCAACCCCCGCTGGCTGAGTCAGATGGTGGGATATGCTCAAATTTACGGCGTGGGTGCTGTCGGCGCGAGACTGTTATATCCTGACAACAGAATTCAGCACGCGGGCATAATTCACGGGCTCCATCATGGTTTGGCTGGTCACGCTTTTAAGTTGATGAATAGTGATAACCGAGGCTATCTTTCTCAGGCGATGGTGACGCGAAATTACTCGGCTGTTACTGCTGCTTGTATGCTGACTCCGCGTCAATTGTTCTTAGAATTTGGCGGTTTTGATGAGCAGAATTTTGCTGTTGCTTACAATGATGCTGATTATGGATACCGACTGTTAGAAAAGGGCTACCGCTGTGTATATTGTCCCGATGCGGAACTGTTACACAAAGAGGGAGCTTCTAGAGGTTTTAATGACAATCCGAGAGAAGTAGCAGCATTTCGGCGCAAGTATGCTGGGAAAAATGATGGTTTTTACAGTCCTCACTTGTCTCTAGAAGATGAGTATTTTCATATTCAACCTCGACGGGTTTTTATGAAGGAAGAGGGAAGTTCGGCAACGGATTCTGTAACGGATGTAACGGATGTAACGGATGGATGGAAGAAGGAAGAACTAAAATTTGATGATTTTGGTTCTTTGATATCAGCAAAAAATCATATTTATCCTATCAAACTTTTGATGTGCAGCAATTCGCTGGATTTCACGGGGGCGCCACTGCATCAGTACGAAATTGCGGTGAAGTTGGCGGCTGAGGGAAGTATTAAGCCGATCGCATTTTGCGTTTCTGATGGGCCACTGCGACAGGCTTACGAACAGCAGGGGATTGAGGTAATTATTCACGATAATCCTCTCGAACATATCTACCAGCGTGATGCTTATGATGAGGCGATCGATAATTTTAGTCAGGAAATTAAAAAATTTAAAATAGATGCCATTTATGCTAATACTTTAGAGAATTTCTTTGTGGTTGATGCGGCGCAGCAAATCGGAATTCCTACAGTGTGGAACGTCCATGAAAGCGAACCTTGGCAAACTTATTTTAACAGATTTGGTGCGGAGATTGCGGCGAGAGCTTTAGAGTGTTTTCGCTTTCCTTACAAGGTGATTTTTGTGGCGGATGCAACGCGAGACAGATATTTACCTCTGAATAGCCACCACAATTTTACAGTGATTCATAATGGCTTAGATTTGAGTCGATTGGACAATTCGGACAATCCTGAATTGGCTAGAAATAGTCTTGGTGTTGAGCAGGAAGATGTGGTAATTTTGTTGCTGGGAACAGTATGCGAAAGAAAAGGCCAGCAGGATTTAGTCAAGGCGCTGTCACTTTTGCCGGAAAAATGGCACAGTAAAATTAAGTGTTTTATTGTGGGCGATCGACCGAGTATTTACAGCAATCAATTAGCCGATTTGGTGGGCGAATTGCCAGAAAAATTGCAGCAAAGGGTGACAGTTGTCCCGGAAACACCGGAGACTGGAAAATATTACCAAGCCGCAGATATTTTTGTTTGCACTTCTCGGATCGAAAGTTTTCCCAGAGTGATTTTAGAGGCGATGGCTTGCGATTTGCCAATTATTACAACGCCTGTTTTTGGGATTATAGAACAGGTGAAGCCGGGAATTAACGGTTTATTTTACACTCCCGATCGCCCGGAGGAGTTAGCGGCTGCATTGAATACTTTATTGGAGGATGAATCTTTGCGGGATTTGTTAGCAGATAATGCTAAATATGTGTTAGAGTCATTGAATACTTTTGCAGAAATGACTCAAGGTTATGGTCAAATTTTTAGAGAAGCTTATTTTACTAATAAAAAGTAATCGTTCAAGATTAAATGGTAAAAAAGTATGGAGTAAAATTTCGACCCTCGTGGAAGAGAGCACCTCAAATGAATTAACAGCTAAAAATTACTGGGAGACTAACCCAACAGCCGCCATTGGGAAGCAGGGTTACTGGTTGTCTAATCCGATTATAGAAAAAACTATAAACTATCGGCTGTCAGGTGGTAAGACTCAAGGTTACTGGCTAACCTGGTTAGTAAATAAATATTTCAAAAAGCGACGGTTCGATCGCCTTTTATCTATTGGTTGCGGTGTCGGGAATCACGAGATTTTGATGGCTAAATTAGGATTTGCCAGTCAAATTGATGCCTTTGACTTTTCCGAAAACTCTTTAGAAATTGCCAGAAAAGATGCCACAGCAGCGGGAGTAGATATTAATTTTTATCAAGATGACTTTAATTTATTTACGATTGATGATAGTAAAAAGTACGATGTAATTTTTTGCTCTGGTTCCCTGCATCACGTCAGAGAACTAGAACGATGTTTGTCAATTGTTCGGAAATGTTTAAAACCCGATGGATATTTTATTGTCAATGAATACATAGGAGATTGCTACAATATATATAATCAAAATCAAGAGGATTTGATTAATCGCATTTACGAATGTTTTCACGACACGCTAAAGTCGGGAACAACTGAAAAATTTTCGAGTCCAAGTATTGAGGAAGTATTGGCGAGAGATTCTTCAGAAGCAGTCCGGTCAAAGCTGATACTTCCGTTTTTAGAATTCTACTTTGATGTGGAAGTCTTGAATCCCGCCGGTGGGGGGTTGCTTCACGAACTTTACCCTTTCTTAGATCACGATCGACTTTCAGACGGAGAACCCAAGAGTGAAACAATAATCAAGTTATTGCTTGAGATTGAAACAATCTTAATGGAGCAGCCGGGAGGACTATCAAGCGACTTTTGTTTGTGTATTCTGAGACATAAAAAACAATGGAAATAATACCGCCTAAAGTAGATTACGAAAGTGCGTGGGACAGTTACGCCCAACAGTGGCAAAAAACTAATCCCAAACTCGCCCATATTGGCGATGAATGGATCGGAAAAGGTGCGGGTGCGGCTAATTCGCTAGCAGAATATGAAGCACTGATAGAACAGGAATTTATCGCACCGTATATCAAACCAGAACATACAGTTTTGGAAATTGGGATCGGCGGTGGAAAAACCGGTTCGTTGTTGCTTAAATATGGCGATCGCCTAATTTGTGCTGACATTTCCAGTCAAATGCTACAAGCAACCCGATCGCGCTTGGGCGACCATCGCGTTTCTTACGTCAAACTCGACGGGTTAACATTAGATGGTATCGCCCCAGAATCTGCTGATGTCTGCTTTTGTTACGATACAATGGTGCACGTAGAGCCGGTGGATATATTCAACTACCTAACTCGAATTCCGAAACTGCTGCGGGGCGATCGCATTTGCGTTTTTCACCACGGGAATATTCTCAGCGAATTAGGTTGGCAAAAATTCGCCAGCGAGTGGGATAAAAACTTGTTGGGATGCAGAGATGGCACCGCATTCTCAGTGATGACTGATACAATTATGGAACAATTTCTCAACCATTTAAACTATGAAATCATCCTGAAAAACACATCTTCAGTACCGCGAGATTGCGTCTGGATCTGCAAAGCACCCAGTTATTAGTCATTAGTCATTAGTTGTTAGTCATTAGTTGTTATTATTGGTTATTAGTTATTGGCAGCTAACAAATAACTAATAACCAATAATAACAGTCAACAGACAACTAATAACAGACAACTAATAACAGACAACTAATAACAGACAACTAATAACAGACAACTAATAACAGACAACTAATAACAGTTAACAGACCCTTCGACTACCCTTCGGCTTCGCTCAGGGGAAACGCTCAGGGCACGGAAACAGTCAACAGTCGTACCGCCAACAGTCAATGAAAGCACTATTTCTCCATCCAAACTTCCCCGCCCAATACCGGCACATTATCACTGCTTTAGGCGCAGATCCAAAAAACCAGATAGTTTTTGGAACTAAAAACGAGCGCCCAGAATGGAACATTCCCGGTGTTCGCAAAGCAGCATTTACACCCAGCCGCGAGCCCAACGCGCAGACTCACCAATACGTTCGCCCCTTAGAAAGTGCCGTCATCTACGGACAAGCCGTATTTAGAATGGCTGAACAACTCAAAGCCGATGGTTTTGTACCCGATGTGATCTGCGGTCATTCCGGTTGGGGGCCAACATTGTTTGTCAAAGAAGCTTTTCCAAATACGCCGCTTTTGTGTTATTTCGAGTGGTTTTATCACTCGATCGGTTCCGACGCAGATTTCGACCCAGCGGAACCTTTAACAGTTGACGATATGGCCAGAATTAGAATCAAAAATGCGCCGATTCTGATAGATTTATACTCTTGCGATTGGGGTTTGTCGCCCACTTATTGGCAGCGATCGCAATTTCCGCCAGAATTACAACAAAAACTCTCCACACTCCACGACGGCGTAGATACAGACTACTTCAAACCAGACCCCGGTGCTAAACTGGTTTTGCCTAACTTAGACTTGTCCGGCGTTGATGAAATTGTCACCTATGTATCGCGAGGAATGGAACCTTACCGAGGATTTCCAGAGTTTATTGAATCCATCGCCTATGTACAAGAACGCCGCCCCAATTGTCACGTAGTAGTTGTTGGTTCAGAAAGAGTTTGTTATGGTCGTTCTTTACCTAATGGCGAGTCTTACAAAGACTATATGCTCAAAAAAGTACCGCTAGATTTGTCGCGAGTTCACTTTGTCGGGCCACTACCTTACGGACTGTATTTAAAAGTAATTCAAGCATCGGATGTCCACGTTTATTTAACCAGACCTTTTGTGCTATCTTGGTCAATGATTGAATCTCTATCAACGGGATGTTTAGTCATCGGTTCCGACACAGGCCCAGTCAGAGAAGTGATTCGCGACGGAGAAAACGGTTTGTTAGTCGATTACTTCTCGCCTAAACAAGTAGCCGATCGCATTGATGAAGTTTTAGACCATCCTACCCGCATGGCAGAAGTTCGCGTCAGGGCCCGTGAAACAGCATTAGAACGCTACAGTTTAGCTAAAATGTTGCCGCAACACTTACGACTAATCGAGCAGGTAGCGAATCGTTCAATGCCGCCTACAGTTGGTATGGAACCAGAACGGGAATTAGCAGCATCTTTTGCAGTGAGAATTTAGCACGATCTATAAGAGTCACTCTCAGCTTGCGCGATCCCAGATCTATTTTGTGGTAAAGCTTCAGCTTTTATACTCGTAAATGAAAACAAGGAAACTGCGATCGTGAAGATCGACAGAGAGAAAACGCGAGATTGTTGCATTGTTTTAAATTTTAGTGCTGGTAGGGTGCGTCAGGTTCAAGATTCTCAACAAATAGGGTCGATACAATTCTGATGCACCATTAGTCGCTGTAGGAGCGATTAATCGGGGTAGGGAAACGGCATTGCCGTGTCCTCCAAATTAGGAGACGGCAGTGCCGTGTCCCTACCTGATTATTTGGTATTACATAATTTTAGGCACTTTGAAAAACTCCCCATCGCGATCGGGAGCTCCCTCCAAAATACTTTCTCCCTTAGCAAAGGGTTGCAAATCGTCCGATCGCATGACATTACTAACATCGATCGCCCGCGTTGTCGGCTGCACCTTACTCGTATCCAGTTCACTCAACTGCTCGAAATAATCCAAAATACCGTTAAGTTGACCAGTAAACTGCTCTTCTTCTTCAGGCGTTAATTCCAATCTCGCTAAATTTGCTACTTTCCGAACTTCTTCTTTGTCAATCATAAAAATTGGGAATGGGGAATTGGGAATGGGGAATTGGGAATTGGGAATTGGGAATTGGGAATTGGGAATTGGGAATTGGGAATTGGGAATGGGGAATTGGGAATGGGGAATTGGGAATTGGGAATGGGGAATTGGGAATTGGGAATTGGGAATTGGGAATTGGGAATTGGAAGGTGGACATGGGTTATTAAAAAAACTACTAACTACTAACTATTACCGATTACCGATTACCCATTCCCCATTCCCCATTCCCCATGCCCGATTCCCATCAATATTTAGAAATACACATCAATCTGCGATCGACCTGTGGTTTTCAGCCAATTTTGCACCTCAATGTAATTGTTAGGCGCTAAGCGAATAGCCTCCTTCCAATAATCCGCAGCCTTATTAAACAGCCCTTCCGCCACTTCCACATTCCCAGATTCCTTTTCCTTTTCTCCTTGATAGTGATAAATCACAGCAATATTATTCAGGGCTTGTGGCATTCTGGGATTAAGTTCGAGAGCTTGGCTGTAATACTCCAAAGCTTTATCGTGTTCGCCGTTGCTAGTATGGATCAGCGCCATATTGTACAAGACATAACTGCGATCGTAAGGATCTTCTTCCAGCTTCAGAGCTTCCTCATAATTATCCATTGCTTCAGCATATTCGCCATCTGCTTGAGCCGACATACCATCCCGGTAATAAGCAAAAGCTTCCTTCGCTTGCTTCTTGGCTGGCATAATCTTGAGGATGATATCAGCCATTACCGTGAAACTTTTGTCAATAAAGTTATCGTTGCGTTGAGTTCTTGGCATATGCGATTCTTTGGGTTAGTGGCTAATCTCAAAAATTAGCCTGTAAAGTTTTCCTATTAATACTTACGAACAGTTTGGGTTGATAGTTGCGCTGAGTACGCCCAAAAGACTTGTGAGACACAACTGCAAACCTGACAACACGGGCAAGTCCTATCTATTTTAGATAACTCTCACAAAACTTGCAAAAAAACATATTTTTTTAAGCTATTTAAAGTTTTATTAAGTTGTCAAAGTTCAGCCAACACTCAAAAGCCGATCGGCTAATAATAGCAATATTTTGCCCAAAAGTCAAGGCCAGCTTCAAAAAAAGCAATAAACCTGCGTTTTAAAACCACCTCGAATTCCCACAAACTATAATAAAAAAATATAGTAATTTTCACAAAGAGAAAGACATGGCTCCAAATCCCAAGGTTATGCAAGCCGTCAAAGAACTTGGCTACCGCGTTACGGTTGGAGACGTGGCGGCAAAAGCTGGACTAGATGTCAATTTTGCCCAGCGAGAACTGTTAACCCTCGCCTCCGAAGCAGGCGGCCACCTACAAGTAGCAGAATCCGGCGACATTGCTTACCTATTTCCCAACAACTTTCCAGATATTTTGCGGAACAAATTCTGGCGATTGCAGTTGCAGGAATGGTGGCAAAAAATCTGGCGTATCCTATTTTACCTGATTCGGATATCTTTTGGCATAGTTTTAGTAGCCTCCCTGCTATTAATATTTGTGGCGATCGCGATTTTACTCTCTAGCGGTAGCGACAACAATAATGGCGGCGGCGGCTCTGGGGACGACAAGGGCGGAGGCTTTTTCTTCTTTCCCTACTTCTGGAACGACTTAATCTGGCTATTTTACTGGAATCACGACGAACCTTCCTACCAAAGGCGATCGCGATTAGCCGGCCAAAAACCCGAAATGAACTTTCTGGAATCAGTGTTCTCATTTCTATTTGGAGACGGCAATCCCAATTACAATTTAGAAGAGCGCAAGTGGAGCAACATTGCCGCCGCTATTCGCAACAACAAAGGTGCCGTCGCCGCCGAACAAATAGCCCCCTATCTCGACCAACTCGGACAGGGATACGCCTTAGAATACGAAGAGTATATGTTACCAGCCCTCGCCCGTTTTGACGGCCGTCCCGAAGTCAGTCCCGAAGGGCAAATAGTCTACCACTTCCCGCAATTGCAAACCACAGCCACCGAGAGAAATGCTGAACCAGTAGCAGCTTATTTGCGAGAAATGCTCTGGCGTTTTAGCCAAGCCAGTTCAGGACAAATCATGCTCGCAGCAGGCTTGGGAGCAGTCAATTTGGTAGGTGCATTAGTTTTGGGCAATTTATTAGCTAAAAGTGCGATCGGCGGTGGATTTATTGGTTTAGTCAGCGGTATTTATCCACTGCTGCTGCTCTACGGCGTGGGATTTCTGACAATTCCCCTAATTCGCTACTTCTGGATTCAGTGGAAAAATAGCAGCATCGAAGCCCGCAATCAAGAGCGACAGCAGCGAGCAATCTTATTAAACGAACCCGATGCTAATTTGCTCCAAAAACTTGCCTATGCTCGCGAATTTGCAGCAGAAAACGTTTTGAGTGGAGAAGATTTAGCTTATACCACAGAAACAGAATTAACTGAACAAGAACTAGAACAGTCAGCTAAAATAGATGCCGAATGGCAAAAGCGGATTGGGCGATCGGACAATTTGTAATATATCAGAAGGAAGAAGGAAGAAGGCCCTTCGACTACGCTGGCTGAACCGGGAAGAAGGAAGAAGGGAAATGCAGTTACAGCAATATTTTCATCCTTCCAAAATGCGATACCATCATTATTTTTTGGTAGGGAAACGGCAATGCCGTTTCCGACTTTCTGATTAGTCCACGGAGGTGGACTTTGTTTGTGTAGTCGCGGTTTTAACCACCGGAGATTAGAATTCGTGGCTACAAATATCATTTTTTGTGGGAGTCAGAATCTGGTGTTTTTCTAGTTCTTTTAACAATCTTAGGACGTTTAAAAATCAAAGAATTTTGGTCGTACTTCGAGTCATGGCGGAGAGCCACAAGTTCCCACCCCTCTTCCCCCAATTCATTGACAAATAGATGCAGCACTCCTTGTTTCCAATCTCGTTTTTCTTCACCGTTGACATATAAACTAATCAGCTTGTTTCCAAAAGGATACATATTCGCATCCACCAATAAATACTCCCACTTTTGCATAGCAATCCTTAATTGAGTCAGTAGTTAGTAGTTAGTAGTTAGTAGTTAGTAGTTAGTAGTTAGTAGTTAGTAGTTAGTAGTTAGTAGTTAGTAGTTAGTAGTTAGTAGTTGGTGGTTATTTGTGGGTGGTTATTTGTGGGTGGTTGGTGGTTATTTGTGTTTTTGGGGTTGTTAGTTGTTGGTTATAATAACCAATAACCAATAACCAATAACCAATAACCAATAACCAATAACCAATAACCAACAAAAAATAACCAATAACAAATAACAACAAAAAATAACCAATAACAAATAACAAATAACCAATAACAAATAACAAATTCGTACCAATTACTGAACTGCAATTCTCGCTAAAGAAGCGCCCCGGTAATAGTGCAACAAAATCTGCTGGTAGCCATATCCCTGCCTTGCCAAATTGTACGCCCCCCACTGACTCATGCCCACAGCGTGACCGAAACCTTTACCAGCAACTTGAAAACCCGTAGGAGGCTGCCCGCCATTCCTCGCACTAAAAATCCCCCCGTATTGAGGAATCACGGTAAAGCGGGTGCTCCTCAAATTTAGAACTCGACGCAGATCCGCGCCGCTCATTACTCTAGAACCGCCATCTCCGACTACTTTCATCGTAATCACGCTCCCGTAAGCAGTAGTGCGTTCAGGCTTCATCGAGATCACATTTCCGACACCAGAAATTTTGTTGCTCATTTGATCCCGTGTAAAAGTTTCTTTCCACTGATAAACCGGCGCGCCTTGATCGAAGTCTGGAACAGCCCGCAGGTAAGGTAGCGGTTCCGTCCAAACATCCTCAACATTCTCAGTATGTCCGCCTGAAGCAGAGTGGAAAACCGCCAATATTATTTGACTGTTGTAGGTAAGAACTTGGCCGGCGGTGGCATCCACTGCGGAGTAAGTGCCCGAAGATTCTGTTTGCAGTCCTTTGTAAACCTGGGAAGATTGAGTATTGTCTACATCGTAAAGGTCGGTTTCGCTTTTGAGGCGCTGGTGGAGAGCGTAGGAACGGGCGGCGACTGCTTGGGCTTTCAAAGCCTCTTGAGGCCAATTGCCACTCATTTCGGCACCGAGAACGCTGTAGAGATACTGTTCGATATCGACGTAGTTGACCGCTGTCAACCCTGATTTTTGGGGAAGTATCAGCGTGCGGCCCCGATACCATCGATCGCCAATCCAAACATAACCGTTCCCGATCGGCTCGATCCAAATTTGATTGGCCGCCCAGGAGCCGATCGCGACTTTTCCCGATCGAAATTGGGCAGACTGGGCGCTGTTTGCGGTTAGTTCGCCCAAATTACGGCCACTACCATCGCGGATTGCAGCTTTAGTAGAGCTGCCAACTTTTACCCGATCGGCCCCTTCTTGGACTGCAACTCGCAAGATCAGCGCCGCCTGTGCTGGGGCCACCATTACCAGCCAAAACACCAGCGAAATCCAAAAATAGCGTTTTCCCAAGGTAGAAAGAAGGGAAGCAAAGAACACTCCAGGCTGCATTTGATAAATTTCCTCCTGTGCTGTACAAGTTTTAAAATTTTAAAGGAGAAGGGTAGAAAGAAAACGTTAGAATTGAGTTAAGCAGCGAGCAGATGCTTGCAGGGACGGTGATTGATCTCGATTCCTGTCTGTGACTATTTCCGGGAAGGTCGATCGGCCTCTCTCTGGATATATTTAACATATTTTTAACAGTTTAATTGAGGTGACTTGAGTCTTGCAGATTACATTTCTCGGAACTAGCTCAGGCGTACCCACGCGATCGCGCAACGTTTCCAGCATCGCCCTCCGCTTGCCCCAGCGAGCCGAACTCTGGCTATTTGACTGCGGCGAAGGAACCCAGCACCAATTCCTCCGCAGCGAGCTCAAAGTCAGCCAACTGAGCCGCATATTCATCACTCACCTGCATGGCGACCACATTTTCGGCTTAATGGGTTTGCTGGCTAGCTGCGGTTTAGCCGGCAATGTCAAGCG
Organism: Microcoleus sp.; assembly: GCA_042408215.1. GTDB lineage: Bacteria > Cyanobacteriota > Cyanobacteriia > Cyanobacteriales > Microcoleaceae > Microcoleus. The sequence goes on from JAYFMW010000013.1 coordinate 70,698, forward strand.
CATCGATCTTTATGGGCCTCCGGGACTTGAAGAATATTTGCAAGCTGGTGTTCGCTATTCTCAAACGCATTTTTCATACCCAGTTAAAGTCCACAAAAGTCACGAGGGAGTCATCTATGAAGATGACGAATATATTGTGAGCTGCGCCCCTTTAAAGCATCGAGTTACTGCTTTTGGCTATCGCATAACTGAGAAAGACCGTCCGGGACATTTTGACGTCGAAAAAGCGAAGGCTGTAGGTATTCCGTCGGGGCCGATTTACGGTCAATTAAAACAAGGAAAGACGGTCAAGTTATCGGATGGGCGGGAGTTTAAAGGTACTGATTTTTGTGGCCCGGATCAAGTCGGGCGGAAGTTTGTTTACTGTACTGATACGGTTTTTTGTGACGGGGCGGTGGAATTGGCGAAGGATGCGGACTTGTTGGTGCATGAAGCTACTTTTGCTCATCAAGATGCTCAAATGGCCTTCGATCGCCTGCATTCAACTTCGACAATGGCGGCTCAAGTTGCTTTGATTGCTGGGGCGAAACAGTTAATTATGACGCATTTTAGCCCGCGTTATGCTCCGGGAAATGCGATCGTCCTGGATGATTTGCTCAAGGAAGCCCAGGCTATTTTTCCGAATACAAAAATGGCCTATGACTTTTTGACTTACGAAGTGCCCAGGCCTGTTGAAAAGTAGGGTTAATCTCACATCTTGTACCATTCTCAAGAACAGGCATCTTGCCTGTTCCACAATCAAATTGACTCTTTGTGGAACAGGCCGGAAAGCCTGTTGCTGAAATTAGACATGAAGCTCTTGTGCAACAGGCCGGAAAGCCTGTTGCTAAAATTAAGGCAACAAAAAAAAGAAGCTCTTGTGGAACAGGCCGGAAAGCCTGTTCAGAAATTAGGGATTGACACTGCTGTTGTGGAGTGGTTTAAATCTCAAGGTCGTGGTAAAATGGAAAAACGAATTCAATGTTTTATGTCAAATCTTGAATTATTAGCCCAACTTCGGCACTTTTCCCGTGCTGATAAATTTCAAATGATGCTGTTTTTAATAGCAGAATTGGCAAAAGAAGAAGGAATTGTCATGGGCAATGAATCTGCTGAAATCATGTATTCCGTGCATACCTCTAATAGTGCAGCAGCGCAATTGATGCAGTTACTAGAAACAGAACAAAAACAAACTCAAAATGTTTAATGCTAGGCGATATTTTTTTCAACCTAAACGAGATGATTACTTCGATTCGATCTAGCGACGGACAAAAAGTTGTGGCGCGAGAGTCGCAAAAGCAGGATGGTTCCTTCTTCTGTCCCAAATGCCAGAGTGAAACTATCCTCCGCAAAGGTCTGGTCAAGGTGCATCATTTTGCTCACAAGCCTCCAGTGGCTTGTCAGTATGGGCAAGGTGAATCTGAGTTTCATCGGGTATGCAAGCAGACTATTTTTGACTGCTTGAATCAAGATAAAAGCGTGATTGCTTGCGAGTTGGAAAAAGATTTAGGCAAGGTTGTTCCCGACATTTACTTTGAGAGCTACACGGTCAAGGTTGCTATCGAGGTTCAGGTTAGCAGCTTGACCATGAGCAAAATAATTTATCGGACGAAAGAATATAATCGCTTAGGCATCTATGTTCTTTGGCTGCCAGTTTTCGGCGACGCTCTCGAAGCTGAAAGGTATGCACCAAAGCAGTGGGAAAAATGGTTGCACGCTGCCTATTATGGTCGGGTTTACTACTGGCTTCATGGTCTGAACGTAGCGGCTGTTCACTTTGACGAGTATCAACTCTGGGTGGAGGAATCAGACTGGTATAGTTCAGAGGGTGAGGAGATGTCCGCAGGTGGTTATTTCAAAAAGTCCAAAAGGTATCGCTCGCCCAATCATGGTCTTATTCTAAATATCTTGCAAGATTTTCAACCTACGAGCCGACAAAGTTGGGAAGGGGGAGATATTTCTGTACCTAACTGCAAAATATTGACTGATAAGCACGCTGCTTGGTGGAAATGACGATCCGGCAACTCCATAACACAGGCACATTGTCGCCTAAATGCTTAGCCCCCTACGAAAATCTAGGCTTAATCAGGAGCGGGCTAGAGAAGTCAATTCTTCAATGGAAAATCCCAAATCCCCTTCCCAACGGATCGATCGCCCCCAAGGACTCCTTCGACTGCTTAGCAGGGTCAATGGTTGCTACAATCGGGAAAGGTAAACGTTGTGGCTAACACTACAGCCCCTAATGCTGCAAACTAAAGCTAATTATTAAAAATCTGCCTCTCCTGCCATGTTTAAAAATCTACTCGGCGACCCCAACGCACGTAAGCTTAAGAAATTTCAGCCTTGGGTAACAGATATCGCAATCTTAGAAGAAGAAATCCACGCCCTGACTGACGACCAACTCAGAGGCAAAACCGCTGAGTTTCAAGAACGTCTGGCCAAAGCTAAATCTCTCAACGAAGAGAAAGAGATCCTAGACGAAATCTTGCCAGAAGCTTTTGCAGTGGTGCGGGAAGCGGGACAGCGGGTTTTAGGAATGCGCCACTTTGATGTCCAACTCCTCGGCGGCATCATCCTGCACAAAGGCCAAATTGCCGAAATGAAAACCGGTGAAGGCAAAACTCTCGTAGCCACACTGCCGGCTTACCTCAACGCCCTCAAGGGCAAAGGGGTACACATCATCACCGTCAACGACTACCTCGCGAGACGGGATGCGGAATGGATGGGACAAGTGCACCGCTTCCTGGGATTGACTGTGGGACTGATTCAGCAGGGCATGGATCCGGTGGAACGCCAGAAAAATTATAACTGCGATATTACCTACGCCACGAACAGCGAAGTGGGCTTTGACTATTTGCGGGACAACATGGCTACTGTCATGGAAGATGTCGTGCAGCGTCCTTTTAATTTCTGCGTGATAGACGAGGTTGACTCGGTGCTGATTGATGAAGCCCGGACGCCTTTGATTATTTCCGGCCAGGTGGAACGCCCTAGCGAGAAGTATCTGCGGGCGGCTGAGGTGGCCGCTTCCCTGATCAAGGAAAATGAAGAACATTACGAGGTTGACGAAAAGGCTCGGAATGTGCTATTGACCGATGAAGGGTTTGCAGAAGCTGAGCGGTTGTTGGGAGTTACGGATTTATACGACCCGGCTGACCCTTGGGCGCATTACATTTTTAATGCGATTAAGGCGAAGGAATTGTTTATTAAGGATATTAACTACATCGTTAATCTCGACAACGAAGTGGTGATTGTTGACGAGTTTACCGGGCGGGTGATGCCGGGAAGGCGATGGAGTGACGGTTTGCACCAGGCGATCGAGGCTAAGGAACGGGCGGAAATTCAGCCGGAAACTCAGACGCTGGCGACTATTACTTATCAGAATTTCTTTTTGCTTTATCCGAAGCTGTCGGGGATGACGGGGACGGCGAAGACGGAAGAGGCGGAGTTTGGCAAGATTTACAATCTGGAAGTGACGCTGATTCCGACCAACCGGATTCCCAGCCGCCAAGACCTCTCGGATATGGTTTACAAGGCGGAAAATGGTAAGTGGAATGCGATCGCCCAAGAATGCGCCGAAATGCACAACCAAGGCCGCCCGGTGCTCGTGGGTACTACGAGTGTGGAAAAATCCGAGTTGCTCTCAAGGCTGCTACAGGAACTGAAAATTCCTCACAACTTGCTCAATGCTAAACCGGAAAATGTGGAGCGGGAGTCGGAAATTATCGCTCAAGCTGGACGCAAGGGTGCTGTGACGATCGCCACTAACATGGCCGGCCGCGGTACTGACATTATTTTGGGCGGTAATTCCGAGTACATGGGCCGCCTGAAGTTGCGCGAGTATTTTATGCCCCGCATCGTCCGCCCCGACGATGAAGATGGGTTTATCCTGGCCCAAGTCCCTGGTATTGGCGGTCGCCCCGCAGCTCAAGGTTTTGCTCCGACTACGAAGAAAAAGAAATCTTGGAAGGCTTCGCCCCAGATTTTCCCGACGCAGATCTCGAAGGAAACCGAGCAAATGTTGAAGGCGGCGGTGGAGTTGGCTGTCAAGGAATACGGCGAGCGATCGCTCTCGGAATTGGAAGCCGATGATAAGATAGCTGTAGCTTCAGAAAAAGCACCGACCAATGACGAAGTAATTACAAAATTGCGCGAGGCTTACAAGCAAATTCGCCACGAATACGAGGCTTTTACGAGCACTGAACACAATGAAGTGGTGAGCTTGGGAGGGCTCCACGTCATCGGTACAGAACGCCACGAATCGCGCCGGATTGACAATCAGTTGCGCGGCCGCGCGGGACGCCAAGGCGACCCCGGTTCTACTCGGTTTTTCTTGAGTTTGGAAGACAATTTGCTCAGGATTTTCGGCGGCGAACGGGTGGCCGGTTTGATGAAGGCTTTTGGTGTTGAGGAAGATATGCCGATCGAATCAGGAATGCTAACTCGTTCCCTCGAAGGCGCTCAGAAAAAAGTCGAAACCTACTATTACGACATCCGCAAACAGGTGTTTGAATACGACGAAGTGATGAACAATCAACGTCGAGCAATCTATGCCGAACGCCGTCGGGTATTGGAAGGTTTGGACTCCAAAGAACAGGTGATTAAGTATGCCGAACAGACAATGGACGACATTGTGGGAGCATACATCAATCCCGATTTACCTTCGGAAGAGTGGGAACTCGACAAACTTGTCAGCAAGGTGAAGGAATTTGTTTATTTGCTGGCTGACATGACACCGGATCAACTAGAAGATTTGTCAGTTGAGGAAATTAAAACTTTCCTGCACGAACAAGTCCGCAATGCTTACGATATGAAAGAATCGGAAGTTAATGCAATCCGAGCTGAATTGATGCGAGATGCGGAGCGGTTCTTTATTTTGCAGCAAATTGATACTTTGTGGCGGGAACATTTGCAACAAATGGATGCTTTGCGCGAGTCTGTCGGGCTGCGTGGTTACGGCCAAAAAGACCCGTTAATCGAGTACAAAACTGAAGGTTACGAGCTGTTTTTGGATATGATGACAGATATTCGCCGCAATGTGGTTTATTCGCTGTTCCAATTCCAGCCACAGCCGGCCATGCAAGTTTCGACAGAGGTGGTTTGAAAATAGTTAATCCTTGACAGTTAACAGTTAAAAAAAGGGTAAGGTGGGCAATGCTCACCCAGCCCTGTCCATGCCTAAGTCAAGGGAGTATGTCACCGGAGACAATAACAGCAGCAGGGGGTCGGCTGAAAGTGAAACTCATCTCTCAAATCGGTTAACTAAACTGGCTTGTCCTTTACTCCTCATCAGTAGCCTAGCTTCTGGGACTTGCCATAAGTGAATCTCATCATTTGTATCGCCCATCGCTAGCAGTTTTCCATCTGGACTAAAGGCAATTGACAAACCACTACCCAAGTTTTCAGCAAAAACAGAAGTAGCTAAATCAGCACCAGCAAAGTTTATTTGATGTAAATTTACATCTGGTAAATAAGCTTGCCAAACCGTTAAATTAGAAAAATCCCAACTGCTTAAATCTGTCTGTATATGCCGCAGCAGATTAATAACATTCCCAGCCACATATCCCGTTTCCCGTGCTGGCTTTCCTCGCAGAAATGTCAGAATGAGATTGAGCTGATTTTCTAGCGATCGCTGGGTTTCAAAACAGGAGATCGGCCGATTGGCAATGGGGTTGAGAATCAGGCGAGATTGAGTATCCCTCACATAGTCTTTTGCTTGGGCTTTGAGGAGAGCATGGCTCTTGAAAAGGTCAATTTGAGTAGTAATTATTTCTTGGCATATCTGTTCGATTAACTGTTCTGTCATGTATTCCATGACTACGGGTTGTTGAGTAAAGCCACCTGTGGTTTTTTTAATGAGCGATCGCCTTACAAGAGAAGCAAAAGTTTCGAGGAGTTCAGTTGGCGAGAGTTCCCTTACTAAATCTTTCTGCAATTCTCAAAATGAGACTGGCTCTCGATTGATAGCTAACCAGTACATCAGCTCTTTTTCTCAAGCAGATAGGCGATTAAACTGTCGGTCTAAGAGATTGCGAATATCATGAAAGACTCACGTAGCTTGGTTTAATAATTCTCGGAAATTAGAAAGACTGCTATCCAATAAATCTCGAATAACAGGAGCTAGCATTTTTAATGCCAAGGGATTCCCAGCATAGTGTTCAATCAGAGCTTTCCATTGTGATTCAGACCCTGAAAAATCACCCTTGACTTGAAAAATTTTCTGTCCTGCTCATGAGGATAAACCAGGCAGTTGTAATGAGCGAACGGGTAAAGTTTCGCCTTCCTGTGCTGCTAGTTCTTTCGGCTTCTCCCGACTGGTTAACACAAGGGTACTTTTATGGGGGGTTTCTGCGAGACAGCTAAGGAGTTGACCATAACCCTCATAAGAATTAATGCGGGATGCGGGAAACGAGCGAGACTTTAGTCCTTCCTAGGGAAGCGGCGCGGGGGACTTCAGTCCCCGTGTTCTTTCTTTAGTTGGCCGAGTGATGTGGATCTTCTATATATTTTTTTACCACTTCACTACTAATATTACCTGCCGTACTCACAAAATAGCTGCTCGTCCATAAAGATGGCAGCTTTTTTAGTTGCGGGAACTCTGCCCGCAAATAACGGCTAGAACGACCCTTAAATAATTTAACGACTAACGCAGGGGTATCCGTTGGCTTAACAGCTACAAACAGATGTACATGGTCTGGCGCTAGAAGTAGCGCCAGAATGTCCCAACCTTTTTCAATTGACAGTTCCAGAAATATTTGGCGGGTTCTAGTTGCCACGTTCCCGATTAGAACTTTCTTGCGGCGCTTAGGGATAAAGACGAAGTGGTAGTTAAGTAAGAACTTGACGTGGTTGTGGGTTTTGTATTCAGGTAGTGGCAACATAAATATTTTGTCGATCTAGCTTGACGTATCCACTCTAGTCGCCTAAGCTAGACAAATCAACCAATCTTCGGGAAAATAGAGGTGACTAAAACCAAAAAAGCAATGGGAGTTCAGCAAGTATTGCTGTCGCCCAATCAGGAACTTAAAGCGTTGTTGGAGTATCTCTGTCAACAATCAGGCAAGCTATATAACAGTGGTGTTTATTTGGCTCGTCAGACTTTTTTTCAAACCGGAAAAATGTTGACTGGAAAGTTTGACTTGTCCTTTGAACCATCAATTTCAAAGTCAATGGTTGCTAAGTCCTTGCCATCCACACCAATGCAGCAAACATTGATGTCAGTCACAGAAGCTTTTAAATCTTTCAAAGAATTAAGAGATTTGTATCTCAAAGGTCAATTGCATTTTAAACCCAAGCCGCCGGGATACCTGAAAGGGTCTAAGTTGTTCAAAGTAGCTTATCCTAATTCTGGAGGTTTAAGGCCTAAACTTATCGGCAATCAGTTGAGATTCTCGTTGGGATTGACGGTAAAGCGATGGTTTGGAGTTGACGAATTCTTTCTGCCTATGTCGTCAATCGATTTGAGATTTTAGATTTGAGATTTGAGATTTACCCCACGTATAAATGCGGGGGCTTGAGGATTTTAGATTTGGGATTTTGGATTGATTCCACGGATAAATCCGGGGGCTTGTACCACCTTTGAAATTATTGGTCAAATCTGGATTTTTAGAGAGTGAAATAGTTGACGATTCTCCCTAAGAATGGAGTTTTTTACCTTGAGATATCCTAGGAGGTTGAAAAAGAACAACATAATCTGGATCTTGGCCAAGCATTATCAATTGACTTGGGGACTGCTGACAATTTAGCAGCTTGTGTCGATACACTAGGAAACTCCTTCTTAATTGATGCTCGTGCCATGAAAGCGATGAATCAATTGTGGAATAAAAAAGTCGCAACCAGAAAAGAAGGAAAGCCTGAAGGCTATTGGGATAACTGGCTAGACCGCGTAACTCGCAAACGCAATCACCAAATGCGTGATGGCATCAATAAGGCTGCGAAGTTGATTGTCAGCCATTGCTTGAAATACAGCGTCGGGAATATTATTTGTGGTGGGAATCAAGGTTTCAAATCCCATGTCAATATGGGCAAAAAGAACAATCAAAAGTTTGTTCAAATGCCTTTGGGAAAGCTGAAAGACCGATTAAATCAACTGTGTGACTTGCACGGTATTAAGTTTACAGAAACCGAAGAAGCGTATAGGTCCAAAGCTAGTTTTTTAGATGGAGACTCCCTGCCCAAATATGGTGAAAAACCGGAAGGGTGGAAAGCATCTGGAAAGCGAATTAAGCGTGGATTGTATCGGTCTGTCGATGGAACAGTGATGAATGCAGACTTAAATGGTTCCGCCAATATCCTGAGAAAAGTAGCCAGTAAGTTGGGTGTAAACCTTGACCGACTGGGTAGACGGTGCTTGACGACCGTAGCGAGAGTTAGAATTTGGATGTTACCCAAATCCGCTCTGTCCGCAGAATCTCAGTGGCTTCAGCCCTGAGAGTGTCAAACCCTTCTCGATAGCCACCCATGCGATCGCCCGATCGCAAAATTGACTCGGCATTATCGAGAACCAAAAGACAGCGATCGGCTCGTAAATATCCAACTAGCTGCGAGATTCTGCCGTCTACAGTATCCGAAAAAACGGTTTCCTTGTGTTTCGAGAGAATTGAATCAAATCTGCTAGAAGGTCGAGGATGGGTGGAGCGTTGCGGAGACTTCGCCAGATAACATAATCAAAATGCTCCTGAATATGTTTCAGTATCTTGACAGAAATCGCCGTTTTGCCGATGCCGCCCATACCCAACACCATCACTAGACGGCTGCGATCGCGCACGAGCCACTGTTCTAACAGAGATGGTACTTAGCTAGCAATTAAATAGACAAAGTAGTACACTTATTGACAAATCCCTAGGTGTAAGCACTGTTTAAACCTCACGAGTTTGCAGGAAAACTTGGACTTTCAGTAAAAACCCTTCAGCGCTGGGACGCTACTGGGAAGTTACCCGCCAAACACACCTTGTCAGGTCATCGCTTTTATACAGAGGATGACCTTTTAATAGCTAACGGACTTAAACCCATAGAAGTCATTCTCCCCTCAACAGGAATTAGTGGCAGATTTAATGGCTATAATTCACTGCTTCTCCTGTCGCCTATATGGACTGCGAAATTACTCCAAGGAAATCAAAGAGAACTTAAACAACGCTATTGACAGACCTCAACAAAATCTGTCAGAATTAGACGATCAAGAAATACAGTGTTGAGGTCGAACAATGCTTCTCTCCATCAAAACAAAGCTCAAACTAAATAAAAGTCAAGCAATTATAATGAGTAAGCACGCTGGAATAGCTCGCTTTACTTATAACTGGGGCTTGGCTACTTGGGGAGAGCTTTATCAAGATGGATTAAAGCCTAATAAGTACCTTCTGAAGAAATTCTTCAACAACCATGTAAAGCCTGAGTTTACATGGATAAAGGAGAAAGGAATCTGCCAGAAGATAACTCAATACGCATTCGACAACTTAGGTGACGCCTTTTCGAGATTTTTTACCGGAAAGGGCGGCTCTCCTAGATTTAAGAAGAAAGGGCATCATGATTCTTTCACTATTGATGCGGGCGGGGCAACCTATCCCAGTTGGAGGGATATCAGTTAAATTACCGACAATCGGCTGGGTAAAAACCTACGAGGGATTGCCTCACACGACTTGTAAGTCAATCACTATCTCGCGTACTGCTGACAGTTGGTTTATGGCTTTTGCCTACGAGCAAGAATATGAACCAACAATTAAAGAACACCCTGTAGTGGGGGTAGATTTAGGCATCAAAGAATTAGCCACGCTTTCTACTGGCGTAGTGTTTCCCAACCCAAGGCACTATAAGACACATCTCGCAAAACTTAAGAGATTGTCAAAGGAGTTGTCGAGAAAGACCAAAGGTTCCAACAATAGGCATCAAGCCAAAATCCAGCTAGCAAAACATCACGCAAAGGTAGCAAATCTCAGGAAGAATACTCTTCATCAAATCACTACTTACTTATGCAAAAACCACGCAAGGATAGTAGTAGAAGATTTAAAAATTTCTGGGATGTTGGCTAATCACAAACTAGCTCAAGTTATAGCTGATTGTGGATTCCATGAATTCAAGCGTCAACTAGAATATAAAGCTAAAAAGTTTGACTGTGAAATAATTGTTGCGACGCGTTGGTTCCCGTCAAGCAAAACCTGTTCAAATTGTGGGCATATTCAAGATATGCCACTAAAAGAAAGAACTTACAACTGTGGAAGTTGCGGTCATTCGATGGACAGAGATCTGAATGCCGCAATTAATTTATCGCGCTTGGCTAAAACGTGAAAGCTTACTGAGGGATAACCGCTCCCATGCTCCCGTTGAAGTAAGAAATAAATGTCTAGACTTGTCTAGTATTTGTATAGCAGCTAGTTCTTCTGCACATCCATAGAAATCACAGACATCGATCGCCTCTCCCCAATCTTGACATCTATTGGCAGTCGATCCTTTAACAGTTACCCAGTGAGTAGTAGTGTCACTTCGATCGGATTGAGTATTTCTATTGTCATTAGACGTACTGTTTGATGGTGCTACTACTTGCACCTGCTGTGCCTTTCACCGCAGGACTGACTGAACGTTACTTTTTGTTACCTTTTCCCCAAATACTCCACTGAGGAGTTGCCATAACTGGAAGCCAACGAGTTTGATGTACTCTGCATTGTAACCAGCCGTCTTGGCAATTTCTGGATAAGAGCGTCTTTCCCAAGACTGCCGCAATACTAGCTCTTGAATATCGTTGAGGTGTTCTGGTTGAAGAACAGAGTCTAAAAAAAGGGTGGCTTCGTTAACTGTCATCTATAGAACCCATTTGACATCTTTTAGACCGCAAGCCTTTTAACCATCAACCTAATAAAACAAAGATTCATCTTGGCAGTTGCATTAGCTAAAGTTCTCTCGAAGTTCTTAACGAGTATTTTGCATCTTTCCATCCAACTATTTGACCGTTCAATCACCCACCTTGCCCTAACCGGAACAAATCCCGATTTTTCCTCGGCTTCTTTTTGTGGTTTTGAAGGTTTTTCTGAAAGTTCAAACTTAATTTTGGTCAGAATTTGTGGAGAAATTTTCTTGAACTCAATAGTCAGACGTTCAGGGTGATAACCGTCGCCCGTGCAAAATAGTGATTTGGGGAATATTAACAGGTTTAGACTTGAAATAATCGATGTTTTTACTCAACATTTCAATCAAACCCGCATCATCTGATACATTGGCTTTTGTACAATGAGTAAAGAAGGGAAAACCAAGCGTGTCAACAGCTAGATGCCTTTTAATACCATTGGTAGATTTATAAAAACAATACCCTTTCGATGCAATACTGGCATTACACGTATTTTTCACGGCTTGTGAGTCAATAATGATTAACGTAGTCCACTTCGGTTTTTTTTAACCTGCGATCGTACTTGACAATGTAAGACTTCCATCAATTTTTCAATCCCTCCTTGCGAGCGCCACTGTTTGTAATACCAGTATACAGTTGAGTAGGGAGGTAAATCTTTTGGTAGATCGGCCCAATTGCAACCATTCTTGAGTTGGTAGAAGATACCATTTAAAATTTCCCTGGGAGTCCAGTTAGGTGGGCGAGTTATCTTTTTTTGGGGCAATATTTGATAGAGTAAGGGTGACAAAAATTCCCATTCGGCATCTGTGAGATTAGTAGAATAAGGCATCATCTGAATCTGAGTATTTTGATGGTAATTTTACCTCAATTCTGCTGGGGGGGAACCTACAACCCGAGAGCCCGGTGTGATTCGATCGCCTGCTGCGACTCGATCGCCCGCCTCTGGCTCGATCGCCCACACCGACTCGATCTCCTTGTGCGGGCGATCGTTAAAAGATGTCAAATGGGTTCTATAAAATATTTATAAAGAACAGGATTGTTGGGAGAAAGCGTTACTAAATTATCCGCTGCATACCGCCTCAACGCAGCATCAGTTGCAGAAACAATCAGCCTTTCCTCTCTTAAGCGATCGCCAGCGAATGACCCGGAGGAATTTTTCTTAAACTATAAGTCGCCGGCCGGCAAATTGCCGAGGGAATCAGTTGATTCTAAAATGCCTGCAACTGTACCAACAGCAACGGTATTTCCCGGCTCGATTTTCTCCAAACTCTCAGCAATTGATAATCGTAAAGTTTTACGCTACAGTTTTTTCAAGCCTATCAAAATAGCGATTAGCGTGCGGGATTCAAGGTATCGCTATCGTTTTACGCGTGTATGCTGCATTCTTCGCGAGCGGGCTCTCCACAAACCGAGGATGCCTCTTTTTGAGCGATCGCTCCCGGGTCGAAAATTCGCTCTAGTTGAGAGTCAGGTTGCTGACACCGCCGCCACTGCTGGATTTGCCCGAAGTGGGTAGGGTGTCCGAGCAGTGAATGACTTTCCAAGCGGTGCTGCCGAGCAAGAGGAAACGGGCGCTTAGGAAGCTTGGAGTGGATTCGTTAATTTAAGTATTTTCCTGCCTGATTTAAGTATTTTCCCGCATGAAAACCGTTACTTTTATAAAGACTTAACATAAGTCAAACAACTCTCAGTAAATATACAGAAATTTCTTCTGAGTTGCAGCAGCAAAAACTATAAAGTTCAGTATTGTAACTAATATATTTATAATCTAGTCTAGCCGATAATAAGGATGAGCAACAAGTTAAGCGCAGTCGTAGGAGTAAGCGTAAGTAAAGATTCCTCGAATTTGCTCAACGCCAAATCAATCAATTAAAAATCAAGGGTGCAGCCATGACTTTAACAAAGCCATTTCGATTGCGTTTTCCCCAAAAAAGTAGCAAAAGCACAAATTTTGCAACCCCTACCTTGACTGTTAATCCTACAACAGACAGTTTGAGAGCTCGAACATCAAGCAAAACAATCAATAATAATAGTCCTGGACGCATAGACTCTACTTGTATGATGCGCCGCTCCCCGCCTTACCACTACAGATAGTGTCAAAATTGACCCGTTGAATCGAGGACTGAATAAATTGAGCCGAGGACTGAATAAATTGAGTCTAGGACTCAATAAATAGCGAAAGCGAGTAACAATAGCTTCGCGGGCTACAGTCGTTTAAGGAGTACGGAAGAGCCTTATAACTCCATTCAAACAGGCGACTCGACCAAAGCGGGTAACATAATTGCAACTCGCATCTCCTCAAAAAGATAAGTGACGCATCCAAGCTTACCAAAACTATTATTTAACCCTCAAATCAGGAGTGCAAGCGAGTGCCTTTAACAGACCCGATTGGAGAACCTTTAATAGAAAAACAGGAATCCTTAATTCCCGGACTTGCCCCGACAAAGCCCCCTCTGCTGCCGGGAATTCAAACCTCAAAACCTTTATTATATCAAGCTTCGGCAGAATCATCCGAATCCGAACAACTTAACTTAAACTTAATAGAACCAGCAAGCGAACCCGCATCCGAATTCAGTCGAACAGAAACTGATGCTTTTATTATTAATAAAGCCTCCGATCTGAACAGCATATCTTCTGCCAACACCAGCCCTCTGATAACTAACAGCACTCTCAGGGATACCACAAATTCTGAAGTTGACCCCCTAATTGGTAAACTCGACTCCGACTTAGCAGACCCCCTAACCAACCCAAATCGAATTGCCTCAAATAACGATACTTCTGATTTTAATAAACCCGCTCTAAACGCACCTGCAATCGACTCCTCAATCAGCAACTCAGAATTCAATAAAACCACAGCAACTACAACCGCTGCGAGGGATGAATTACCTGCTGAAAACTCAACACAATTACCCGCAGCCGCAGTTGCCAAATCCGACCAAGAAAACAGCCCAAAATTACCGGATGTAACTGCCTACACAACGAGCGAAAAAGCTTCGGACAAAACGCCATTACCCGCTACCGCTGAAACGACTTCAAAACCCGAAGAACACCAAACGTCCTTATCATCAGGGACTACACTCTTCTTCGAGTCATCACCAAACAAAATATCACCTGCAACTGCATCAACGTCTGACAATTCAGGAGCAAATACAACATCACCCGCAACTGCGTCAGCCGCTGAAAACCCTGAACTAGATCGAACATCACCCGTAACTACATCAACGACCGATCGATCAGAACCAGATCGAACATCACCCGTAACTACATCAACGACTGATAAATCAGAACCAGATCGAACATCACCTCCAACTGCATCAGCCGCTGAAAACTCAGAACCAGATCGAACATCACCTGCAACTGTATCAACGATTGACAAATCAGAACCAAATCAAACATCACCTGCAACTGTATCAACGACTGATAAATCAGAATCCAACAAAACCTCAGTTGCGACTGCATCAACTCCTGACAAATCAGAACCCAACAAAACCTCACCTACCGAAATCTCCACCACCAAAAACTTAGATACAGCCACTAATCTAGAACCCAATAAAACCTCAACCCCAGAACCAGATCGAACCTCAACTCCCCCAACCAACATCAACTTTGACTCAAACGCATTCACTGTCGATGAAAAAGGAATAATCGGCATACAATTCACATCCGACGGCGGCTGGTATAGCGGACAACTAGCCATCGTCAGCCTACTCGGAATGGAAAAATTCGTTCCCGGTTCCCTTGCCTTCATCTTTGAAGCAGCAAGTCGAGCTTTAAGCAACTCGACAAAGGGCTACATCGCAATTTCTGACGATTTAGAAGGAGCATATTACACCGATCCTAACTGCTCAGAAAACCTCAATTCCGGGCAATACCTCGGCACAAAAACATTTGCCATGACGCCTGGGGACAAATTCTTCTTCATGCTAGTACCCAACGACACCGTACAACAAGTATACGACAACCCCGCAATCGGCGGCGACAAAAAACCCCTATTTTCAATAGCTACAGACAATCCCAGCGACAGCTTCAGTATCGGTCAAATTGCCGACATTACAGGAGAAGGCAAACTCTTTGTCATGGAAGACATGGGGCTGATTCAAGGAAGCGATATCGATTACGATGATATCACATTCCGTGTCACGGGCGCTACATCCAAAATCGTTCCCCTCAGTCAATTAGTTGACCCCTTCTCAGCATCAATTCACTCCCAGTTAGTTCAAAAACTGAAGGGTGAATCGGATAAATCCGAGCCGAAGTTTACCGCAGAATCAACTGTTACCAATTCCGGCGATAAATCCCAGGGAGAAACACCATCGATAACTGCTGATAACGACCAACAAAAACCTCAGCCAACAGCAGCAACAGTTGCTAACTCAGACAGCCAAGAATCGCCACCAACAGCAGCAACAGTTGCTAACTCAGACAGCCAAGAATCGCCACCAACAGAAACATCAACAGTTGGCAAATCCGATACTGAAGAATCGCAACCAACAGAAACATCAACAGTTGGCAAATCTGATACTCAAGAATTGCAACCAACAGAAACATCAACATTTGGCAAATCTGATACTGAAGAAGCGCAACCAACAGCAACATCAACATTTGGAAAATCAGACAGCCAAGAATCACCACCAACAGAAACATCAACAGTTGGCAAATCAGATAGTCAAGAATCGCAACAAATAGAACAAACAGCCTCTCCCCTAGAGACACCAAGTGTTAGCCCTAATGAATTAAATTCGGAAATAGAACGGCCAGTATCAGCAGAATCAATTGTCAGCGAGTCAGCAGATGCTGAATTAATTAAAACCGACACAACTGCAACTAATCGCATTCCTAAATTGCCGGCTCAAGCCGACTATGCTGTAAATAATGCTGCTTCCCCACCAACCGCTGAAACTCTGCTAATTCCCACTCCCATCGCGTCACAGCCTCCTGCAAAAACATCTGAGATTGCCGATAATTTTGGCGAAGAATTGCCAAGAGAAACCGATGACAATCTTTCTAATGCTGCGTCACAATTGCCGACAAAAATTTCTGAGGTTATTCCCGCAGAAAAGGCTGTTGGCACCCAGGAAAATGACCGAGATGTTACCGAAGCCGCAGCCGAATTTGAAACCGAACAATTTCCCACAACAACCGCTGAGATTATTGCTACAGAAAACGTTGCCGATTTAATTGAATATGACACCACCTTCCCTGAAATAACAGCCGAATTTGAAACCAAACAATTGGTGACAAAAACCGAGTCAATTGTTGCCACACCCGAAGCGGATGATACGGTTGAACGCGAACTCCCTGTTGCTGAAATAACAGACGAATTTGCCAGCCAACAATTGCTACCAAAAACAGACGATTTCGCTCTTGCAGAATTCACTGCGGATACAATTGCTACGGACATCGCTGTCACCTTCACAGCAGCAGAATTAGAGACTGAAAACTCCCCGGCAATTGTCGTTAATTCTCTCGAACCCGACCCGCTAATTTCCAACTCAAACTCTAGCGTACAAACCGATTTTTCTATACAGACACTTTTCTCAACTCCATCAGAAACAGCAGCAGGTACGGCACTGATAGCCTCAGTCGAAACCAGCGTTTCACCCTCAACTCTTAAATCCCCACCCTCACCAAATTCAAACACTTATAATAGCAATTCAACTCCCACAGAAACTACCGTCGCCCAGCCCACATATTCTGCTACCGAAATTGCGCCAAAACCCGCAGATGTATCGAGCGGTTGGCAGCCGTTAGAGGTAGAAGAACCTGCTCAATTTTCGGACGATATTGCAAACAGTCAATCTTCTTCAACACAGGGTGCAGGCAACTTCCAAAGCAATATCAATCCCCCAAGAAATTTATCAATAACAACAACAGCCAATTTACCAATCCCCGGTACTTTCCTTGTAGATAACCAAGGAAAAGTCAGATTTGACTATGTATTTGACGGCGGCTCCTTTGAAGGCGAACTCGGAATTTTCAGCCTAGCCGGAATGGAAGCATTTACACCAGGAACTCCAGAATTCATTGCCGAAGCATTCCGTAGAGTTTTAAGCAATTCCACCGACGGACACATTGTAATTAGCGACTCTACAGAATCCGCAAAATTCACCGGTGCGATGCCCTTCGATGGGGACTGGGACAGCGGCGAATATCAGGGTATAAAAACTTTCAATATGACCCCAGGCGACACCTTTGCCGTCATGTTAGTCCCCAATGCTACAGTACAGTCATCCCTCCAATCCTCATATTCGGGAAATTGGTTCCCCGAAAACCGCCCCTTATTCAGTATCTCCACAGCCAATCCCAACGATACATCTTACGTGTTGCCGATCGCCGACACAACCGGAACGGGGAACACTTTTGCGATGGAAGATATGTCAGCCGCTAACTCTGACAGCGACTACAATGACCTAATCTTCACGGTAATTGGGGCCACCGGGAACGCACCGCCGCTTTCATCCGTCATCAATCCTGCAAAAGAATGGCGCAATACTCCGCTAGGACAGGAACTGATAGAATACGCCAATAGTTTGATTCCACCTTCATTACCGAACGATGATATTATCAGATT